>CAWFTJ010000007.1:0-1611787 GCA_963818685.1 Candidatus Melainabacteria bacterium
TGTACCGTCGCTCCCCGGCTGCTGCGTGGTCGACCCAGCCGGCAGGGTGGCTCCTGCTCGGCTTCGACAAGGTGCCCGGTCGGCACGCCGATCTCTCACCCCGTTCACCCGACCTGCCGCTGGTCGCCGACACGGTGACCACCATGGCGCGGGAGCTGGCGCACACCACGGCCAACGCGCCACTGCTCGCCGAGCAGCCGGCTCGCCTCGCTGCCTGGCGTCGCCTGGCCGCCCACCCCGCCGACCTCGACGAGTGGGCACGCACCCAGGTCGACGTGCTGACGCCGTGGGAACGCCGCGCTGGACCTGCCCGGCCGCGAACACCGGCGCCCAGTTCGAGTTGCAGCGGATCGTCGAACGGTTTCCGGTCACTGGGTGGTGCTGCAGCGCGACCCGCGCAGCGACTCGGTCGGCCAGCGACAGGCTCCAACGTCGGCCAGCGCCGCTTTGCTCACCGCCTCGACCGGCCACGGTGCCCACCAACGCCTGAAACTGCCCAACCGACAAACCCGTGAACACCGGTACTCGCTCGGGCCGGTCCGCGCTGATCACCTGCTCCACGCCGTGTATGTCATCGGCTGTAACGAACACATCGAACACTCAATTGAATAATCTCGTTGCAGTATCGAAATCGTCTGCTATGAGCGTTATTCAAAACTCCCATTGATCGAGAAGAAGAATAATGCGCGTGCAGCATCGAAGGTTTCGCGATAGGTGGCGTATGGGCGGCGGTAGTCGGTGTGGAATATTCGCCAGTTCTTGAAGTGGGACACGACCCGTTCGACCGGCGCGCGGAGTGCCAGAGTGCGGCGTTGGCGTTCTTTTCACCTTTGTTGAGCTTGCGCCACTGGGGTTTCTTGGTGGGCGTGAATAGCGCGGCTCCCTGATAACCTTTGTCGCCGATGCCAGCCTTGGCCTTGTTCACGATTTTCGTGGTCGCGGAGCGTTATCAAAACTCCCATTGATCGAGAAGAAGAATAATGCGCGTGCAGCATCGAAGGTTTCGCGATAGGTGGCGTATGGGCGGCGGTAGTCGGTGTGGAATATTCGCCAGTTCTTGAAGTGGGACACGACCCGTTCGACCGGCCGCGGAGTGCCGAGATGCGGCGTTGGCGTTCTTTTCACCTTTGTTGAGCTTGCGCCACTGGGGTTTCTTGGTGGGCGTGAATAGCGCGGCTCCCTGATAACCTTTGTCGCCGATGCCAGCCTTGGCCTTGTTCACGATTTTCGTGGTCGCGGTATTGTCGAAGGCGTTCTTGTCGTGCGTGCTGCCGGGTAGCGGCTCGGAGATCCAGACTGGAGTGCCGTCGAGCAGGCTGATCAGCTGGACGCAGAATCCGGTGGTGCCGTGTTTGCGGCTCCACAGTTCGCGATGCTCAGCGTAGGACCAGCAGGGGGTGATTGTGCCATCTACCAGGCACACCTTGCCTTTCACGAGTCGGATCGCCTCCTTCGGGTCGGGCACGAACTCCGCCAGCACCGACCTCACGGCCGGCACCAGGTCGGCCAGGATTCTCGACACGGTCGGCTGCGACACGCCACGTAAGTCGCCGAGAAATTCCTCGGTGCAGTTGTGCCGGATATACATGCACGCGATCTCGACTGCCGCATACAGTCCGCACGATCTCGGGCGACCAGTCTTCTTCCGCCACGGCTTGCTCAAAGCCGTGGACACGCGCCGGACAAGCTCCTGCATCTGCGTCAGGGTAAGCCCTGTAGTACGATGGTAGCGCAACGGTCTTTCCAGTGGTTGGTTTGTTGGTGTGGTAACCCAAATCAAACCATTGCGAAAGGCCGTTGTCTTATTGACACGCCGGGTATGATCAGGAATTTTTGTAGAGTCACCTCGGGCTGCTTACGATTGCACGATGGACGAGTTTTGAATAACGCTCCATCTGCTGGGGAGCAAGCGCGGGGAGCAAATGGGGAGCAGGCAGCCACGCTCAACGGCCCTGAACCGCATTCAACGGCTCTCAACAGACCCGCGCCGACCTGCGGAAGACGCATTTCCGCAGGTCGGCGCAATACGCCGTCCTTGGTTCACACCGAAGAGGTCACTGGTTCGATCCCAGTATCGCCCACGTCGCTGGTCTTACTCCAAACGCGGCCCCCAAGGGTCCGTTCGGGTGAGTCCACAGCGTTTGCTTGATCGTCAGCGCCGTACACCTTCGGGGGTGCGGCGCTGACGGCTGTCTGGCCCTTGGTCCAGCTGTGCTCAAGCACGTAGGCGTGATAGCCATCAATGATGGCGTCGAACGGCTCTCGTGCCTCGTGGTCGGTGATCTTGTCACCGTCGACGTAGAGCTTCACGAACAGCGCCTTGTTGAGCAGCGCCCGAACGCTCTCGTTGCCGTGTTCGTAGGCTTGCTGTGGCTTGTCCAGCAGGTCTATCGCCTGGTAGACGATGGTCCGGGCGTGGTCAAGTCGGGCGTCGGAGCGATTGAGGGTTGTCTCGATCTCAGCACGCTCCTTACGAATAGTGCCGATCTTGGACCGCAGCCGGTCTTTGGGCCAGTTTTCCTCGGCCGCCAGGTCGAGGAAGTAGTCCTCGCGCTGGTCGAGCTTGGCCAGCTGTTTCTCGAACTCGGCGCGCAGTGTGTCGCTGAGTTCGGTGTTGGCGCTGACCGCCTCATCGACGTTGGCCCGAAGCCCATCAAGCCAGACTGCGGGCACGGTGACGGCGGTGCCGTAGTAGGCCACCACGGCGTCTTCCAGGAGCTCGATGGGCGCGTAGGGCAGATCGCAGATGCCTTCTTGCCGGCCTCGGCAGTAGAAGTAGTAGTATTCCCCGCCGCGTCGACCGTTGACACGTTGAACAATCAGGCGCTTGCCGCAGCGACCGCACCACAACAAGCCCTTGAGGTAGTGGTTGTGCTCGCGTTGCCGCGTGCCAGCCCCGCCGTGAGAGTCGAGCACCCGCTGTACCCGGTCGAACAGGTCCGGGGAGATCAGCGGCTCGTGCCGTCCGGGATACTCGATCCCCTCGTAGGTAATGGCACCGAGGTAGTAGCGGTCCCGCAGCAAGTTGTAGAGCGTCTGTTCAGAGACTGGCTTGCCGCTCGGCATTCGCAGGCCAGCCTTGGTCAGCTCCGTGTGGAGGCTATCGACGTTGGGGTACTCGCCGCTGGCCCACAGTTCGAAAGCCATCACGGCGTACCTTGCGCGGTCCGGGTCATGCACCACCGTATTGATCTTGTGGCCGTCGAGTTGCACGGTCTGGTTGAGGTAGCCGAGTGGCGCGCGGCCGATGGTGCCGCCGTTGCGGGCTTTGTTGGCCATCTTGACCTTGATGTCCTGGCCGCTCATCTTGACTTGCAGCCAGTTGAACACGTCGGTGATGGCCTTCATGGCTTCGGCCATGTGGCCTTCGCCGAACTCTTCCTTGGCCGAGACGAGCTTGACGTTGAGCTTGCCGAGGGCAACTTCGGTGTTGCCGGCATCGACGTAGTTGCGGAAGGCCCGACTCCGCAGGTAGATGATCACGCAGTCGACGTCGCGGTCTTCGGTGATGCGACGCATCATGTCGCGGAAGATCGGGCGCTTGTCGAGCGTCTGGCCGGACTTGGCCGGCTCCACGTACTCATCGACCACCACCGCACTCATAGCGCGGGCTTTCTCGCGGGCAACTTTCCGTTGCGTGTCGATGGAGTTGCCGTCCGGATCTACGTCAGCGTCGGTGTCGGTTTGGCGTTTGGATGACACGCGCAGGTACAGGACGGCGCGCAGGACGGGCTTGGTGACGGCGTCGCGGACGCGCTTGTTGGGCAAATCGGTGCCCACCAGGGTTCTCCTTTATTGTGAAGGTACGAGCGCTGCTTCTAGGCGAGGCAGGCCGCAAGAGACGAATCGCTATCGTGCATGACAGTGGTCGCGCGCCACAGGCCCGTGATTTCCTTGATGAGGCCCAGGACTTCGAGTCGGGTACGCATCGCTTCGTAGGAAACGTTGAAGGCACTGGCCGCCGCCGCAATGTCGCGGAGCTCGAACCAGACTCGGGTCACCAGATGCGTTGGCATCAGCACATGCGCTGCAAAATCGTTGGCAATGGCCTCAATGAGGTCATGCCGATCTTCCTCGTTACGGCCGAGCCGGGCATACAGGAATTCTTGATTGTAGTAGTCAAGCGCGTGTTTCATCTCGTGTAGTACAGAAAACCGCTGCCGCACATACCTCGACTTTCGCACTTTTGATGTGCGAGGGCCGGTGGGGCCAGCCGAGTGGCGATCGCAGGGGGCTGTGACGAGAACGTCGGCTGAGTAACGGCGCGTCGTGTGGATCTTGCAGGGCTGTTAGGCGGAGCATCGGCGGTGTCTGCAACACCACTGTCGTAACCGAAAGAAGTGTTCCGCCGATGCTCCAGGGTGCAACCCTACCCGGCGCGCTGACCCGCGTGCTGGCGACCTTCCGCCCCTGTTTCACCGCCCCCACCTTCCAGGTGTTCACCGCGCTGGTGGCCGGATTGTTCGCTCAGCCGGTGTCACGAACGGTGTGCGGCATACTCACCGGAGCCGGCCTCGCCCGGGCATGGCACCACAGCCGCGCGCACCGCTTCTTCGCCACCGCCCGCTGGCAACCACTCCACCTGGGCTTACTGCTGGCCGAGGTGATCGTCACCTGTCTGCTCACGGCGGACGCGCCGATCACCGTGGCTGTCGATGACACCTTGTTTCGTCGGCGTGGCAAGAAAATCCATGCCGTGGGCTGGTTCCATGACGGGTCGGCAGCCGGTCAGGCAAAGCTCGGACACGGCAACAACTGGGTGGTGCTGGCGGTCATCGTGACCCTCCCGTTCCTGTCCCGGCCGGTGGCCTTACCGGTGGCGGCGGCGTTGGCCGTGAAGGGCGGGGCATCCAAACCCGACCTCGCCCGCGACCTGCTCGACACCATCGCCGAACACTTCCCCGACCGGGACATCCACCTCGTAGCCGACGCCGCCTACGGCTGTGACGCGTTCGCCGGACTCGGCCACGGCATGACCATGACTACCCGCGCGCGAGTCAACGCGGTGTTCTCCCACCCGGCCCCGCCCCGCACCGGCAAACGCGGCAGGCCACGCCTGAAAGGCGAACGGATCGGCACACCCACCGACATCGCCCGATCAGCACGATGGAAGACCGTCACGGTGTGCCGCTACGGCGCCACCAACACCGTCACGATCACCGAGGTGACCTGCCTGTGGTACGGCACCTGGCGCACCGACACCGTCCGGGTCATCCTGGTGCGCGACGCTGGACGCAGCAGGAAATCCAGCACTGTCCGCGGCTATGACATCGCGCTGGTGAGCACCGACCTGACCGCGACACCGGAGCAAATCATCGCCCGCTACGCGGCACGCTGGTCCATCGAGGTCACGTTTTTCGACGTCAAGAACATCCTCGGTGTCGGGCAGGCACGCAACCGCGTCCCGAAGGCCGTGCAGCGCACGGTCCCCTTCGGACTGTTCTGCCACAGCATCCTGATCATCTGGTACGCCCGGCACGGCCACGCCGGTACCGACACCCACGAGCGCCGCGACCGGGCACCCTGGTACCGGTCGAAGACCGAACCATCCACCCTCGACATGCTCGTCAAGCTCCGACGGCAGGTCATTGCCGCCCGATTTTTACCCACATCACCCCAACCAGCGACGACCCAGGAAATCCTGGAAGTCCAGCAAGCCTGGGCTCAAGCCGCCGCATAACCGCGAAAGTCGAGTCAGGACAGTGCGGGATCAGTTCCTGGTGGAGATCACCGGAGATCCCGACATCGTCGGTCGGCACCTGGTCACAGATCTGGTCGAGCTGAACCGGTTGTTCGCGGCCTGGGCGGAGACGGTCTATCACCGCCACCCGCATTCCGAGACCGGGCAACCGCCCCTGACCCGCTGGAGCGCCGGCGGCCCGTTCCCGTTACCGACTCCCGCGGCACTGGCGGAGGCGTTCCTCTGGGAAGAACGCCGCACCGTCACCAAAACCGCCACCGTCTCGCTGCATGGCAACACCTATCAGGTCGAAGCCGGCCTGGTCGGCCGGAAGGTGGAGTTGGTGTTCGACCCGTTCGACCTGGCCCGCATCGAAGTCCGGCTCGCTGGTGTTCCCCAAGGTCTGGCCCTCCCGCACCGCATCGGCCGGCACGCCCACCCCAAAGCCCGCCCCGAAACACCACCCGCGCCACCGAAACCGACCGGGATCGACTACGCGGCACTGATCGACACCGCCCATCAGGCCCGGCTGGCCCGCGGGGTCAACTACACCGCCCTGATCGGCACCGGCACCGGCACTGACATCGGCATCGGCACCGGCATCGGCACTGATCTCCACCACGAGATTCCCGGACAGCTCGACCTGCTCACCGGTCGTCCCTGTGGCCAGGAGGCGACAGCATGATCGACAAACTGCAAGGCTTCTACGGGTTCACCCGCATGCCCTTCGGCCGCGACCTCGCACCCGGGCATGCTGCATCGCCACGCCGCCCACAACGAGGCCCTCGCCCGGATCGGCTGGTGCATCACCGAACGCCGCATCGGCGTGATCACCGGCGAGGTCGGCGCCGGCAAAACCGTCGCCGTCCGCGCCGCCCTCTCAGTCCTGGATGCCAGCCGGCACAGCATCATCTACCTGCCCAACCCCACCATCGGGGTCCGCGGCATCCACCACCAGATTGTCGCCGCGCTGGGCGGGCAACCCCTGGTCCACCACGCCACCCTTGTCCCGCAGGCCACCGACGCGCTCGCGACCGAGCAGGCCGAACGCGGCCGTACCCCCGTGCTGGTCATCGATGAAGCCCACCTGCTTGACCACCCACAACTGGAGTCGATCCGGATGCTGACCAACCATGACATGGACTCCACCAGCCCGTTCGCCTGCCTGCTGGTCGGCCAACCCACCCTGCGCCGACGCATGAAGCTCGGTGTTCTCGCCGCGTTGGATCAACGGATCGGGCTGCGCTACGCCATGCCTGCCATGACACCCGAGGAAACCACCGGCTACCTGCGCCACCACCTCGGCCTGGCTGGCCGATCGGACGCACTGTTCTCCGACGACGCCACCGGGTTGATCCATCAGACCAGCCGGGGTTATCCCCGCGCCGTCAACAACCTCGCCGTTCAAGCACTGATCGCCGCGTTCGCCAGCGACAAGACCATCGTCGACGAGTCATCCGTCCGCGCCGCGGTCGCGGAGGTCACGGCAGAGTGAGCACCACGCCGACACGATGAGCAGCACGACCCCGCCTGGCAGCCGCCCGGCGGGGTTTTCTCACACCGGCACATACTCACCGCCAACGCCCTACTCATGCTCATTTTCAATGCCGGGCAACACGTGAGGCCGACGACCGTCCCCATGATCGCCGTGACCCACCGGACGACGGCATTTTGGCCAACGGCCGGCTCCACGCCTGGATACCGCGGCGTTGCACCCTCAGCCGTCACTGCGACCCACCTCCCGACGGGGATAGGTCGAATGCCGCCTCAACGACTAGCCGGCCGGTCGAAAACCGCAGGTCAAGCCCGTTCCCATCCTTTGGTAGTCCCGCCGTGGGCACGCAGAATATGGGCAACATCGACAGGTGGGCGGCTGGTACTCGAAGACACCTTCAAGGTGTGAGTATCGGCCGCTCCTCCATTCCTGCTGGTCAGCTCGATGTGGGCCGCCTAACCAGTGGGGTCTGCTGGGCGCGATCACGATGGCTACTCCCGCCGCCGACGTCTCGGCAGCTTGTGCCGTTCGAGTAGCGCCTGGGTTCGACAAAAAACCCATGGTGACGGCGCCGCGCATGCTATCGCACATATGTTCGGGTTGTCCTCAGCTGGGGACAACCTGTGGATAACCAGTCGGTCGTCGGCGATTCGGAGATAGCCGGTGAGGCTGGCGCAGTGGTGCGGGCTGGCGATACAAGATGATGCCAGCCTGACTGGTCTGGTCACCGAACTCGTTGTCAGCGGACACGAAATGATCCGAGTGGGCGGACACATTGCTCCGGGTAGGCGGACACGAAACTTCCGGGGCCGGTGGACAACGGTCTCCGGACGACGTACCTGAGTAGCCACAACAGGCGGAATCCCTCCGGTCGGAGTTGGCTCTGGATGCCGAGACAGTGCCGTCCGCCCGGAGAGAGCTGGCCGGGGTATACGAGAAGGCCGTGACCCGCTGGGTCTCGCTGCGTGACAGCGGTAGGGACCTGTTGCGGCGACCCAGGGGAGTACGCGTCGAGGATGAGGACTTCGCGGTCGGTCTCGGCTGGTGTTCGTGTCATGATCGAACCGGCTACTGGGGCGGCGCACCCGCGTGGGTTTGTTCGACGGGCTCCCCGCCGAGCACGCTGAACTGCGCGCCCTGGCGGATCGGTGCTACCTGGTACACGAGTAGCCGTTGTTTCGGCGAGGTTCGAAAGCCCGTGTCATGAGCGGCGTCCTGGCACCCTCGCTACTCACCGGCTTCGGCGTGTCCACAGTGGAGCGCCGAGTGGTCTGCCGGGTTCGAATCCGGGAAGGATGAGGAAAGTCCCAGTGGCGGTTACGGTGACGAAGCGCATCAGCGCGTCGTTTTCATCCATAGTGGACTGGGTCGCCGTGTAAGTCCTGAGATCGCGCTGGAAGCAGATGAACAGCAGGCCGTCCGGCGTGCTGTAAGAGCGGCGCAGCATCAGGCCGGTACCGCTGGTGAACGGATGCGCGACGCGGACGTGCGCGGTGGCGGGCACCAGGTATTCGCCGTCCGCGGACTTGGCACCGAGGTCGATCTCGGCGTCCGGGCCACCGCCCGACAGCGGGGAAGCGTCGGCGCGCCGTCTGCCGATCACCGCCTCCTGCCCGGGCACGGGCAGACGGAGGAACGCTCCGGTGTCCAAGGTGATGCGCCGGACGACGGCGATCGTGCCGCCCGCGACCGCGCCGTCGAGCCAGACCTGTTCGCGAAGTTCGGCGTCGGTGTGCGGGCCGGCGATGCCGTCGGTGAATCCCAGCAGGTTGCGGGCCGCTCCGGTTTCGCCGAGAGGCGCGCCGCGGAAGCCGCGGGCCTGCCAGCGGACCGTGCCGGCGCGCGTGGCGAGGTTGGCCGCGACGAGCGAAACCACCAGTGGGTCCATCGCGCAGATCTGCAGGATAAGGTCGCCGCCGCGGTTTCCGGATGTGATGTTCTCGTGCGCGAACGTGGGCAGTTCGGTGGTCCCGGGCAGGTCAGGGTCGATCCAGCGGACCACGTCGGGGCCCAGCCCGACGGTGACGGTCACCGCCGCGGGTTCGAGCCCGCCGAGCGCAGGGTCGCCACCGGCGGTGAGCCTTTCGATCCGGGAGCCGAGCGTGGCGAGGGTGCTCCGGACGTCCGAAGAGGACAGGTCACAGACGAGGACGGCGCAGTGCCGCTGTGCGATGTGCGGCAGGACGACCCCGGCCTGGTGCTCGCCGTGGGCGTCGATGACGCCGTCCAGTTCTCCGGGGGAGACCGGTGCAGGTGCGGCGGGCGCGGACGCTCCGGCGAGCAGGCCCGCTGTTCCGGCAGTTCCGGCGAGGAGGCCTGCCGTCCCGGCGGTCCCGGCGACCAGCAGGCTGCGCCGTGACAGCCGGGCGGAGGAAGACATGGCGGTCATGATGCCCACCGCCCCGTGGACACGGCCGGGTCACCCCGGAAAGGGTGAATCTTGTTACCCGGCCGGAGGACCATCGCAGCCGTCGCGCGCGAGGTCGGGCACACTGCGCCGGTGCCCCGTGCTTCCCATCTCGCCCTCGTCGCCCTGTTGGCCTGTGCCGTCCTGTCCGGGTGTGGCACATCGGAGCGGACCGGCCCCACGACGCTTCGGGTGCCGCAGGATTACGCCACCATCTCCGGCGCGGCCGACGCCGCGCAACCCGGCGACCTGATCCTGGTGTCACCGGGGCGGTACACCGAGACCGTCCGGATCCGGACGGCGGACGTGACTCTGCGCGGTACCGATCGCAACGCGGTGGTCATCGACGGGGAGATCCGGCGGGCCAACGGCGTCGTGGTGAGCGCGCCCGGGGTCTCGGTCGAGAACCTTTCCGTGCGGCGCAACACCCTCAACGGGGTGCTGGTGACGGGGATGTCCGACGGCGGTGACGGGCTGGCCAAGGGCAGCGACGGCTATACGCGGCTGGATCCGGCGAAATACCCGCCGTTGCAGGGGTTCCGGGTGGCTTACGTGACCGCGGGGAACAACGGGCTCTACGGCGTCTACGCCTTCGACGCCCAGCATGGCGTGATCGAGCGGAACTACGTTTCGGGCAGCGCCGACTCCGGGATCTATGTCGGCCAGTGCCGCCCGTGCGGGATCGTGGTCCGGGACAACGTCGCCGAGCGCAATGCCGTCGGCTACGAAGGCACGAACGCGTCCGGCGAGATGTACGTGCTGCGCAATCGCTTTTCCGGAAACCGGGTCGGCCTGACGTCCGACTCGGACTACCAGGAGGCGCTGGTGCCGCAGAGCGGCGCGAGTGTCGTGGGCAACCTGCTGTCTGACAACGCCGAGCCCGCCTCGCCCGCACAGGCCGACGGCGGGTTCGGCATCGGGGCCGGGATCGCGGGCGGTACGGACAACCTCGTCGCCCGCAACCGGGTCGAAGGGAACCCGGCCGCCGGGGTCGTGCTCGGCTCGGCGATCGATCTGCCGCCGCTGCGCAATCAGGTGATCGGCAACGTTTTCGTCGACAATGGGGTCGACGTCGCCTTCGCCGCGTCCGCGCGGGCGCCGGCCGAAGGAAACTGCCTGCAGGACAACACGATCACTACCTACGTCCCAGACGATGTGCCGCGGACCTGTCCCGCGCCCGGCGGCATCCAGACGTCCGCACCGATGCCGCAGATGGACCCGCCCCGAGGGGTTCCGTTCCCGGACGTTCCGCCGCCGCCACCCCAGCCGGGCATGCCGGACGCGGCAGGGGCACCGCCGTCGTCCACAGCCGGGCTGCCGGGACCGGTCGACGTCGCCGCGATCGGCGTTCCCGCACCGGATCTGCTGGTCACCCGATGAAGGTGGGCGCGGTCCTGCTGGCCGTGCTGCTGCTGGCGGGGTGCGGGTCGGCGTCCGGGCCGCAGCCGCTGACCGAGCAGCAGGCCGAGCTGCTGGCGGTGACCAGGTTCACGAACTACGACCACGGAGTCGTCGCCTTCCACGGGCACGTGCCCTCGGACGCGGGCACACTCGAGCTGGCCGGCCGGGTCGACTACGTGCGCGGCGTCGGCTATGGCACCTTGCGGACGGACGGGACCAGCGAATACGGATCGGCTGGGGTCCTGCAGTGGAACCGGAGCACGCTCGCCTTTCTCGCCGGTGCGCCGGTGGCGGGAGACCCGCCGCCCGACGGTCAGTGGCAGCTGCGCCCGCTTCAGGCGCCTGGCGGTGAGCTCGACACGGCCCTGGCCCTCCTGCTCGCCAGCGGGAACGATCGACCGGACAACGCGCAGCTGCTCCGGCAGAGCGACGCGCGCTGGCTCAGGCAGGACGAGGTCGGCGGGACCACCGTCGACGTCTTCGAAGGACCGCACGCGGCGAGTAGCCCGGGCAGCACGGCGCCGCGGCTGCGTTTGTGGGTGGCCGCGACGGGAGATCTGCGCCGGATCGAGGCCCGGATCGGCACGGCCGAGTCGGACGCCTCCTTCGATCTCACGCCGGGCGCCGCGCCGTTCACCGCGATGGCTGGGCTGTCCGGATAGGACGGTTGGCAACGTGGTGACTCTCTGTATAACCGCTAACGCGACCATTCGGTGTAGGTAACAGGATCGGGTGACCCGATTTCGCGGAAAGCGACGGATTGTTCACCCGGTTATACCGGGTGGGTCACCCTGTCCTGCTCTTAGTCTAACCGGGCGTATGTAATCGGTTTCGGCCGTCGAATCCCCTGTGGAGTGAAGCTTGAGAAGGAAAACAGCTTTCGTGGCAGCACTGGAGTTGCTGCTCGCCTCGGCGGTTTTCCCGCTGGTCGTATCGGCGGGACCGGCCGCGGCCGACACGGGCGACGGTGCCGTGAGCGTGCGCGTGATCCGTGATCTGAACGGCAATGGGAGCTACGAGCCCGCCACGGAAACCGGCGTCGCCGGTATTCCGGTGAAGGTCACCGACCCCAAGGGGGGCACGGCCTCCGGGAGCACTGGGCCCGACGGCACGGTGAACCTCGCGACCACGGGACTCTCCGGCGGGAAGTACCGGGTCGAGGCGAGCATCCCGCCGTCGATGTCGTACCTCAAACCGGCGCCGGCCGGGGGCGGGCTCGCGAGTCTCACCGACTTCGTCGACGTTTCCGGGGGCAAGGCAGCTTCGCTGACGATGGGGGTGTGGAACCCCGCCGACTACTGCCAGGACAACCCGACCCTGGTCACCGGCTGCCAGCGCAACGGGATCGCGCCGGGCATCGACAACGCGGCCCGCTCCCTGGTGAGTTTTCCGTTCACCGCGCGGGGCACCAAGACCCCGCCCACTCCGCTGGCCACCCAGGGCGACACCGGGACGGTCTACGGCATCGCGTACCGCAAGGCGGACAAGCGTGTCTTCTCCAGCGCTTATGCCAAGCGGGCGGCGGCGTACGGTCCCGGTGGTCCCGGCGCGATCTACGTGACCGACCCGGCCACCAAGAAGACGACCCTGTTCACCAAGGTACCGAACGCCGGCAGCACCGCGCACGCCATGCAGAGCGACTTCGACCTGGCGTTCGCGAACGTGGTGGGCAAGGAAAGCCTCGGTGCGATGCGGCTCAGCGAGGACGGCAGCACGCTGTTCGTGGTGAACCTCGCCGACCGCAAGCTCTACCTCTACGACGCGACCGCCGCGACCGCGTCCGCGCCCAAGGCGAGCTACGCCATCCCCGATCCCGGCTGCCCCGCCGCAGGTGACTGGCGGCCCAGCGGCCTCGGCGTCCACGACGGTGTGGTTTATGTCGGCGGTGTCTGCTCCGGTGAGTCGACGCAGAAGCTCACCGATATGCGCGTGGTGATCCGGGCCTTCGACCCCGTCGCGGGCTCCTTCGGCGCGGTGCTGATCAGCCACCCGCTGGACTTCCTGCGGGGCAATACGCTGTGGGACGGCAGCGGAACCGACCACTGGACGCCCTGGCAGACCAAGTACCAGCCGCCCGCCGCCCAGGGAGGGCACCTGCTGGCTCGTCCGGAACCGCTGCTGACCGACGTCCGCGCCGAGACCGGGGGCGACCTGGTGCTCGGGTTCCGGGACCGCTTCGGCGACCAGGGCGGCCACGACATGCCGCCTGCCGCCGGATCCGCCGACCGGTTCGACACCGTCAGCGGCGGTGACCTGAACCGGGTCTGCCACAAGGCGGACGGCTCGTATGTTTGGGAAGGCACCTCGGGCTGCCCGAACAACAACACCGCTGCGGCGAACGGCGGTGGTGAGTCGACCAACGTCGTCGAGTACTACCCCGGCGAGTACTTCAGCGATGCCATCAACGGCAAACCGCACAACGAGACCGCACAGGGCGGTATCGCCGTGGTGTACGGGGCCCCGAGGATGCCCGCGACGGTGATGGACCCGACGGCGATCAACACCGGCGGCGTCGGCTGGTTCGACCGGGCCAACGGCACGATGCAGAACGACAGCTACTCGAACAGCTACCGGATCATCGATTCGAGCACCGAGGGTTGGGCCAAGGCCAACGGTCTGGCCGACCTGGAAGCGTTGTGCGACAGCGCTCCGGTCCAGCTGGGGAACCGGGTGTGGTTCGACACGAACTCGAACGGCATCCAGGACCCGGACGAGCCCGCGGTCCCCGGGGTCAAGGTGCAGCTGCTCACGTGTGACGGCACCGGGGCGCCACTGGCCACCAAGACCACGGACGCCAAGGGTGAGTACTACTTCGGCGCCGCGGACGGGCTGAAAGCCGATACGTGCTACACGGTGAAGTTCGACTACTCGGGCGTGAACACCGGCGCCCTGCCCGGCGCGCCACCACTGGCGAGTATCAAGTGGACAGCCCAGAAGGCGGGACCGGACCGGACGATCGACTCCGATCCAGATCCGGCCACCGGTACCGTGAAGGTGACGATGGGACCTGCGGGGTCGGTGGACCACACCGTTGACGCCGGTCTGGTCGCGACGTACCGGCTCGGCGACTTCGTCTGGGCGGACACGAACCACAACGGCCTGCAGGACGCCGGTGAACCGGGTGTACCCGACGTACCGGTGGTGCTGAAGGACGGCACCGGCAAGCAGTTGGCCGCGACGACGACCGGCCCGGACGGGAAGTACCTGTTCGACAAGCTGCCGGCGGGGTCATACCAGGTCTGCTTCGACCGCTCGAAGCTGCCTGCCCAGTACGCGGATTGGCAGTGGACGAAGCAGAACGCCGGCGACCCCGCGAAGGACTCCGACGCCGACACCTCGACCGGCTGCACTCCGGTGACGACGCTCGGCCCGGACCACCCGGAGGATCTGACCCTGGACGCGGGCATCGTCGCTCCGCAGAATCGCCTCGGCGATTTCGTGTGGCTGGACGCGAACCGCAACGGCATCCAGGACCCGGGCGAGCCCGGCGTGCCCGACGTTCCGGTGACGCTTCAGGACGGCACTGGCAAGCCGGTCGGCGCCCCGTCGAAGACCGGGCCGGACGGGAAGTACCTGTTCGACAACCTGCCGGACGGCACCTACAAGGTGTGCTTCGACCTTTCGAAGCTGCCTGCCGACTACGCGGGTGCGACGTGGACCAAGCAGAACGCGGCCGCACACAACGGGACTGATTCCGCTGTGGACCCGGCGACCGGCTGCACGCCGGTGACCGAACTGAAGGCCGGTCACCGCGAGGACCTGACCCTGGACGGCGGCATCGTGACGCCGCTGAACCGGCTCGGCGACTACGTGTGGGTCGACGTGAACAAGAACGGCATCCAGGACGCGGGTGAGCCGGGAGTGCCGGGCGTGACCGTCGTGCTCCAGGACGGGACCGGAAAGCCGGTCGGTTCGCCGCAGACGACCGACGCGCAGGGCAAGTACCTGTTCACGGATCTGCCGGACGGCACGTACCGGGTTTGCTTCGACGTGAAGAACCTGCCGGCACAGTACGCGGACTACCAGGTGACGAAGCAGAACGCCGCCGGGCACGACGGCACCGACTCGGCGGCGGACGTCGCCACCGGGTGCACCGTGACCACCGTGCTCGGACCGAAGAAGCGTGAAGACCTCACGTTGGACATGGGCATCGTGGCGCCGGTCAACCGCGTCGGCGACTTCGTCTGGGCCGACAAGAACGGCAACGGCATCCAGGACGCGGGTGAGCCGGGAGTGCCGGGCGTGACCGTCGTGCTCCAGGACGGAACCGGAAAGCCGGTCGGTTCGCCGCAGACGACCGACGCACAGGGCAAGTACCTGTTCACGGATCTGCCGGACGGCACGTACCGGGTTTGCTTCGACATGAAGAAGCTGCCTGCCGGCTATGCGGACTACACGCTGACCAAGCAGAACGCGGCCGGGCACGACGGGACCGACTCGGCAGCAGACCCGGTGACGGCCTGCACCCCGACGACGAAGCTCGAGGCCGGTCATCGCGAGGACCTGACGCTCGACGCCGGGATCGTCGCACCGCCGAACAAGATCGGTGATCTGGTCTGGTACGACAAGAACAAGTCGGGCCTGCAGGACCCCGGCGACCCGGGTGTCCCGGACGTCCCGGTCACGCTGACGGACAAGGACGGCAAGACGGTCGCGACCACGACGACCGACCAGACCGGCAATTACCTGTTCGACAACGTGCCCGATGGGACGTACAAGGTCTGCTTCGACCTGTCCACACTGAACAGTCCGTACACCGGGTATGTGCCGACGAAGCCGGACGCCGGTGCCCACAACGGGAAGGACTCGGCCGTCGACCCGGCAACGAAGTGCACCGACCGGGTCACCGTGGGCGCCGGGCACCGGTCGGAGCTGAACGAGGATCTCGGGATCATCCCGCCGGTCAACCGGCTCGGTGACTTCGTCTGGAACGACGCCAACGCCAACGGGTTGCAGGATCAAGGCGAGCCCCCGATCGGCGGCGTCACGGTGACGTTGAAGGACGGCAACGGGAAGGTCTTGTCCACGACGAAGACGGGCCCGGACGGGAAGTACCTCTTCTCGGATCTGCCGGACGGCACCTACCAGGTTTGCTTCCCGGTGAGGGGTCTGCCCGGCGAGTACGCGGCCTACACGCTCACGAAGGCAAACGCGGCGGGTCACAACGGGAAGGACTCCGCGGCCGACCCGGCGAGCGGCTGCACCCGCCCGTCGAAGCTGGGCCCTGGGCATCGTGAGGACTTCACCCTCGACGCAGGATACGTCGGCCATGCACCGGGTGTGGTGGCGAAACCGGGTGGCCTGGCCTACACGGGTGTGGCCATCGGTGGCCTGATCACCCTGGCGTTGCTCCTGCTGGGCGGCGGTGGAGTCTTCGTCCTGGCGAGCCACCGTCGACGAAAGTCGGAAATGTAGCTGTGGTTGTGGGCGAGCCCGTCCGCTGACCCGCTCACAGGTCCGAGGTGATGAGCCCCGTTTTCCTTCGATCCCGAAGGGAAACGGGGCTTGTCATGCGAAGCAGGGCGCCTGCCGAAATTCGCGACATTGACCCCTGGTCGATCTGACAACCAGTACCCGCGATCAAGCACACTTCACGCCAGTCCATGGTGCTGCCGCTCAGCCGTAGGGGCCGATCTTGTCCTGTCCGAACGGGCACTGGCCGGGGTGCTCACTCGGGTGTGACCAGCGGACGGTCACTGATCGCGTTCGATCGCCAACACCGACTTCACCGCATCGATCAGCTAGCCCGAGTTTCCAGCCTTTCTTGATCGTCTTTGTTGTTTGTGCTGGTAGTGCGGGGTTGGGGACGGTGAGCGCGTATTACCCAACTGCCGTCAACCGACCGCGGTCAGCGCGTTGGCGCGTAGCGGTCGATTCCGAACAGGTCGTGCAGGGCCTGCTGGGTGGGGGTCATGTCGGTGAGGATGCGCTGGGCGCGGGGGCGACCTTTGCCACCATCGTGGTAGAGCAGCACGGTTTCACCGATACCGGCCAGCTCATCCAGCAGCGCCCGCACCGATAGGTGCAGGCCGGCGTGTTCGGCCTCGCGGCGCATCAGGTGCGCGATGGCCAGGGCGAGCACGCAGTAGAAGACATGGACGCGGATCTTGTGGTCGGTCCAGTGGTGCATCGGGGAGAACGACACGACGTGGGGGTCTTTCATCTGCCGGAAACCGGCCTCGACCTCGGATTGTGAGCGGTAGGCGGCTACCACGTCGGCGGTGGGCCAGATGTCGCGGTTGGTGAACAGGATCCGCTTGCCGAAGATCCGGTTTTCCAAGCGAGTCCGGGCTTTCTGGTCGGTGCGCCAGGACAAGCGGAACTCGGCCGGGCGCTCGCCGGTGAGGGTGGCGGTGATGACCTCACCCACCCAGCGGGGCCGCAGGATCGTGATGATCTCGGCTTCGACGGCGGCGCGGTCGCGGCGGGTTTTGCCGCGAGCCAGCTTCGCTTGCAGGTCGGCCAGGTGACGGCGGGCCTTGGCCAGGGTCTGGTCGAATCCCCGCGATTGCTGGGCGTGCAAGGCGGGCGAATGGGTCAGCACCGCGCGCCGTGTCACACCCAGCGCCGTGACTTCGGTGTCGACGCAGGTCAGGCCGGGGTAGCGTACGGTGTCGACTGCGGTGTAACGATTCTTGCCGATCGCCAGCAGGTCGGGATGATCACTGGGTGGCAGCGAGCCGACGAATCCGATCCCGGCGTCCTCGATGAGGTCGTGGTTGTCGTGGCTGTTCTGTCCGGCGTCGTAGACCATGGTCAACGATTCCACCCGCTCGGTCAGGTCCCGGTAGCGGTCCAGCAGTTGGTCGACCACCCCGCTGAACTGGGTGACATCCGGACGGTCGCCGGGATAGGCGTGCGAGATCAGCGGGATACCACCATCTCGGGTGACGATCAGGGCCAGCCCGACCAGACGCAGATCCACGCGTTTCTGCTTGGCCTTGCCTCGTTGCGCTATCGGTGCCCGCTGGTTGCCGGTGTCAATGAACGTGGCGAAGTTCGTCATGTCCAGCACCAGACCCGACAGATCCAGCCCGAACTCGGCCACCATGCGCCGCCCCAGTTCGGTCTCGATCGCGCGCAGGTCGGTGTCGGACAACCGGTCCATCGCGTCCCAGAACCGACGGTGATCCAGCGCGGTGTCGGCCAGCTTGACCCAGCGCGGTCCCGCGGTGGTGGCCCACCACTCGGCGAAGGCCAGCTTGGAGCACGGCTCCACGATCCGGTTCGCGCAGGCCAACGCGATATAGGTACCTACCGAGGCGGCGGCATTGGCATAACGCGGCGCTATCTCGTCGACCACGTCACGCACCCCCAGCCGCTCCAGCATCGCCCACACCGCGGCCAGGTCCCCGAACTTCTTGTGCTGGCTGCGCACCGGTTCACCAGCCGAGGCCCCGGTCAGCTTCGCGACCACTTCCTCGGCGCTGCCCAGGTACTCCTGCGACACGATCCGTGGCTTGCCGTCGACCCGGGCGGACTCCACCAGGTAGTAGTAGGTGTGCTTCCCCCGGCGCTTTCCCACGATCGACGGCATATATGGGTAATACTCTTGTTGGGGTTGAAAGCCAAGCACCACAAACCAAGACACGCCGGTCAATCACGAAGGCTGGAAACTCCGGCTAGGAGCGCTGGAAGAACTCGACCTCGCCCAGGGCGGCGACCTTGCCGGGTTGGCTGCCGGCGACGGCGCGGATGGTCAGTCTGATCCGCACGACGTCGCTGACACCGGCCTGGACGGTCTGGGCGCCTGGCTGGTCGAGCAGTGCGCAGGACAGGTTCGTGGTGGTGCCGTCGGAGGCGGTGGCGACGATGTCGAACTGGGTGGGCCGGGCCTGCTTGCCGAACTCGGTGGGGTCGGTGGACGAACCGGTGGTGATGTCCAGCGACAGCAGGCGGAACGGGTGGTCGAAGGTGAACTCGATCCACGACCCGACACCGGGCGAGCCCCAGTAGCGGTTGGTGATTCCGTCGGCCGCGGCGGTCGCGGGGTGGCCGGGGGCCGAGGCGCTGGCGGTCTCGGCGACGGGGTGCACGGGCGCGGCATGGGAGGTCTTGTCGAGGATGTCCTGGAAGACCCAGACGCCGACGGGGCGCAGGGCGAAGCCGGCGATCACGAGCAGAACGACAAGTGCCAGTATCACCAGGGTGCGGGTGAGCCGGCCGGACGCGCTGTGCGGCCGCCGGGGCCTGCGTTGGCGTTGGGACTGGGCGGGTTCTTCGTGTCCTGTCAGCGGATGCGCGCACCGACGGCAGTACCGGCGGCCGGGCGGGTTCGCGGTGCCGCAGTTGGGGCACGGCGGCCCGTCGACCTTCGTCTCGGCGACGGCGGTCTCGCGGGTGGGCCGAGGCGCGATGGGCGTGGCGGGCTGCAGGCTGTGGCTGCACCGGCTGTGGCTGATCCGGTTGTGGCTGATCCGGTTGTGGCTGGTCGGTTTGTGGCTGATCAAGTTGTGGCTGGTCCGGTCGCGGATTGTCCACAGTAGACTGGGCGGCGGCGGGTTGGCCCCAGCCGAGGTAGGACCCGCAGTTCCCGCAGAAGTCGTCGGTTTCGGCGGTCAGTGTGCCGCACACGGGACATGGGCGCATGTCCTCACTCCCCGTCGTCACTGTTCACGTGCGGGGGCACGTGAGCTTCTTGGCGTGGCAGCACCCGAACGGAGCTGCGCAGATGGACCGGACAGGCGGCGGCGACCAGGGCGGTCACCCGCTGTTCGTCGACGGGATCGGGACCGGCCGGCCACACCTCGACCACGACCTCCCGCGTCGGCTGACCGGGCAACGTACCGCCGGGCGTGGTCGACCAGGCCACGCCGCCGCTGTCGGACACCCGAGCGTGCACGCCCGCGGACCGCAGCAGCTGCTCGACGAGCCCGCGCGCGGTACCGCGCCAACGGTGCTCTGCGATGGCACCGGACACCGCGAGCCGGCGTGCCGTCACCATGATTAGTCTCAAACTCTTCGCATTTCCTCGGCTGGCGTGATCCAGACGGCTGCGGCGACCGGGCAGCGTGGGTCGGTCCAGCCGCCTGCCCGAAAACGTCCTCATCGCGGCATAGACATTTGCAGGCATCCTGCCATTCGGTCTGCTACCAGCAGGTGGTACCTGACACGGCGAACAGTGCGTGGGCAGCACATTCAGCGCCTGTCCGGCAGCAGGAAGACGCGGCGTTCCTGGGCGGTGAGTTCTCGGAAGACTCTGTTGCGGGCGCGGCTGAGCAGGCCGTCGATGTCGCGATCGGCCAGCGTCCACAGGCGTACGGTCCGGTCGTGGGAGGCAGTCGCCAGGCGGGCGCCGGCCGGGTGCCAGGCGAGGCCATTCACCCAGTCGGCGTGGACCCGGACGGTGCGGTCCCAGGACACGGAGGCGATCCGGGTCCCGTCGGGCGACCAGGCCAGGTTCTGGACCCGGTCCTCGTGGCCGGACAGGACGGCGAGTTCGGTGCCGTGGAAAGGGTTCCACAGCCGGATCGTGCGGTCGCGGGACCCGGTGGCAAGGCGTTGACCGTCAGGGGACCAGTCAACCTTCCAGACGTAGTCTTGATGACCGCGCAGAGTGGCGACGGGGGCACCGTCGGCGGTGTCCCAGACGATGGCGGTGCGGTCGGTGCTGGACGTGGCGAGGTAGCGGCTCTGCGGTGACCATGCCGTGCCGGCGACCCAGTCCTGGTGGCCTCGCAGAAGGTGGACGGTCGCGCCGGTGACGGCGTCCCAGATACGGGCCGTCCCGTCGCGGGAGCCGGTGGCGATGTGGGTGCTGTCAGGAGACCACGTGACGTGGAAGATCTCCTCGGTGTGCCCGGCCAGCCGGAGGCCGTCGCCGCCGTCGGTTCGCAGCACTACGGCGGACCCGTCGCGCAGCGCGATGACGATGCGGGCGCCGTCCGGGGACCAGGCCACGTCGGTCACCCCGTCAACGGGCCAGCCGCCGGTCGTGCGGCCCGTGGCGACGTCCTGGATGCGCACGGGACCGTCCTCGGTAGCGGCCGCGATACGGGTCCCGTCAGGAGACCACGCAACTTGCAGGACGGCAGCCTCGTGGCCGGTAAGAACGTTGACGGGTTCGGAGACGTCCCAGACCGCCGCCGTGCGGTCGCGAGAGGCGGTTGCCACGTGGTGGCCTGTTGCGCGGGACTGCCGCTGGCCCTGGGCATCGTGGCCGCGCGCGCCACCCGCCAACCTCGTTTTCCGCTGATGGTCCTGGCCGGCGAACTCCGCGACCGGTCACGTTTGCTGGACATCCTGGACCCCGGCGACCCGGACAGCGCCCTGCGCGCCGTGTTGTCCTGGTCCGCCGATGCCCTGTCCGACCCGGCCAGGGCATCGTTCGGGTTACTCGGACTCGTGCCGGGGCCCGACATCAGCCTGGCCGGCGCCGCCGCTCTGTTCGGTCAACCGATGCCGACCGCCCAGACCGTGCTGCGCGAGTTGGACGACCAGTCCCTGGTGCGGCAGCACGCCCCGGATCGGTATCGCATGCACGACCTGGTCCGGCTCTACGCGGCCGAATACGCCACGCACCACCACGCCGAGGCCGGGCGGGACACGGCGCTGCGCCGGCTTGTCGACCACTACGTGCGCACCGCGCATGAGTGGGCGCAATCGCTGCCCTTGCCGCTGCCCGGACAGGAACCGGGCCCGGTTGTCACGTCAGGCCAGTTGGACTCCCCTGCCGACGAGATCGCGGCGCTGGACTGGTTCGCGGCCGAGCACGCCTGTCTGCTCGCGGCCCAGCGACTGGCGGCGGAGCGCGGCTGGCATGACCGAGTGTGGCAGTTGGCGAAGGCACTGGATCCATTCCATCTGCGCCAGGGGCATCCCGACAGCCAGCTCACTGCGGCCAGGGCCGGGCTGGCCGCCGCCGAGTGCCTGGGCGACCCAGCCACGCTGGCCTCGGCCCACGGAACGCTTGGGCATGCCTGCACCCGCCTGGGACTTCGTCAGGAGGCGCTGACGCACCTGTCCCGCGCGTTGTCGCTGGCCGAGCAGTCCGGTGACCCGGTCGGCCAGGCATTCACGCATTTCGCGCTGGCTTGGGAGTGGGGGCAGCGGGACGACGACCGGCAAGCGTTGCGACACGCTGCCGATGCGCTGCGCCTGTTCCGGACATTGGGCAGCACCACGATGCAGGGCTGGGCACTGACCACGATGGGCTGGCACCATGCGCGCGTCGGCGAACACGACCAGGCCAGGTCTGCGTCCGAGGCCGCCCTGGGACTGCACTGCCGGAACCGGGACGGGGCAGGGGAGGCCGCTGCCCAGGACAGCCTGGGGCACGCCGCCCACCGTGCCGGCCAGCCGTTCCGCGCGGTGCACCACTATCGCAGGGCGATCGTCCTGCGTCGGGCCAACGGCAATACCTATCTGGAGGCCGACACCTTGCTCCGGCTTGGCGAGGTGTACGCCGAACTCGATCGACCCGGGCCGGCCACCAGGGCTTGGACCAGGGCCATCGACCTGTACCGGACGCAGCGGCGCGATATGGACGCCGATGCCCTACAGCGGCGATTGGACACGCTGGGCGACCCCGGTCAGAAACTGTAGCAGTGCGTCCCGAAACCATGTTCAGCCAGATGCAGGAGCGGGGCGCCTGTCTGAATCCGCGCGGGTTGTGGGCGTCCAGCACCGGTATTCGATGGGCTATCGCGCCCGGGCCTTTCAGAGAGCGCGAGCGGCGTCCGGGAGCTACACGTCTCGGACGCCGCTTCTTTCCTCTGCCTGACAGAAATCGCAGCCTTTCAGTGTTGGAGCGTCAGCAGGCCGGGCCGCCATGGCAGTAGGTTGTAGGAGCCGCCGGCGGAGGGGTCCTTGCCCTGGTAGAGGAACTGTAGGTTGCAGGGGTCGATGGTCATGGTCTGGTCGGGGTTGTTGCGCACCAGGTCACCGTGGCTGATGTCGTTGGTCCAGGTGGCACCGCTGTTGACCTTGCCGGCGAAGGGGTTGCTCTCGCTGGCGGCCTGCGGGGTCCACGAACCGCTCAGGCTGCTGGCCGTGTACGAGCGGAAGTAGCGTCCGTTCGCGCCGATGGCCTCGACGATCATGAGGTACTGGTTCTGGCCCAGGACCTTGTAGACCTGGACCGCCTCGAACAGGTTGTACTGCGAGTCGCTCAGGACCGTGGTGTAGTTCGAGCCGAAGCTGCTCGGGAAGTTCCCGATCGGCATGCTCGCCCGGTAGATGTTGCCGTTGTCACCGGCGAAGAACAGGTACATGTTCGTGCCGTCACCGATCAGGGTCTCATCGATCGGGCCGGTGCCGGAGTTGGAGATGCTGCCGGTGAACAGCGGCTGTGCCGCGGACCAGCCGTTGGGGTTGGTTGGGTCGCTGGAGGTGCGGTAGCTGAAGGGCCAGGCACCCCACTCGGACGCCAGCACCCAGATGTTCTTCGGCGCGAAGTAGAACAGCGTGGGCGCCACCGCGGCCTGGTTCATCCCGGTCTGGGTGGCCGAGGCCATGTCGGACCAGTTGGTGAAGGGGGCGACACCCATTGAGCCGTACGACCCCGAACTGTTGACATCCGACCCATAGACGATGTGCTTGCCGTTGTAGACGACGTTGGTGAAGTCCTTGAGCGAAACCCACCCGTTCTGCGGCTGCGCCAACGGACCTGTCGACGTCCAGTGGTACGTCGACGGAAGAGAGCAGTTGCCGCCTGGCCCGGTCGTGGGCGGCGGGGTCGTGGTGGGCGTCGGGGTACCGGTGTCGACGGCACCGGTGCATACGGTGCCGTCGAGGGTGAAGGTGGCGGGGACCGGGTTGCTGCCGTTCCAGGCGCCGTTGAACCCGAAGCTGGTGCTCGCGCCGGTGTCGATGGAGGCGTTGTACGAGGCGTTGGTGACCGTGACATCGCCGCCGGATTGGGTGTAGCTGCCGTTCCACAGCTGCTGAATGGTCTGCCCCGCGGCGAAGGTCCAGGACAGGCTCCAGTTGTTGATCGGGCTGCCGAGGTTGGTGACGGCGACGTTCGCGCCGAAGCCGCCGCCCCATTGGCTGCTGATCGTGTACGAGACCTGGCAGCCGGTCGCCGCATGGGCGGAGGTCACACCGGTCAGGGTCAGTCCTGCGGCCGCGAGCGCGATCGCGGTGGCCGCGGCGAACCATGGTCGCCTCATCTGCTCGCTCAGTTTCACAAGTGCGCTCCTGGAATCATGAGGGCCGGACGGCACGCTCGGGTTAGTGGATCAGCTGCATGCGTTGCCGTTGAGGTTGAAGGCGGCGGGGCTGGTGTCGTTGCTCGTCCAGGTGCCCTGGAAGCCGAATTGGACGTTGCCGCCGGGGGCGATGGCGGCGTTGTAGGGCAGGTTCGTCGCGGACGCCGCCGATCCCGTCTGAGTGACCGTGGCGTTCCAGGCGTTGGTGATCTTCTGATCGCCGGGGAAGCTCCATGCGAGCGTCCAGCCGTTGATCGCGGTGGTGCCGGTGTTGGTCACCGTCAGGTTCGCGGTGAACCCGCCGGCCCACTCGTTGTTCGCATACGACACCCGACACGCACCGCCGCCGGTATTGCCGTTGCTGACCGTCCAGGTGAACGACGCGGACCCGGACGCGCCGGTCGCGTCCGTGGCGGTGACCGTCACGTTGAAGGATCCTGCCGTGCTCGGCGTGCCGGAGATCAGACCCGAGGAGGAGATCGACAATCCGGCGGGCAGACCCGTGGCGCTGTAGGTCAGGCTTTGTCCTGCGGCGGAGTCGGCAGCGCGGATCTGCGGGCCGTTGAGGGGGGTACCCACGGTGCCGCTCTGATTGCCGGGGTTGGTCACGGTCACCGTGTTGCCGCCGGTGGAGCCGCTGCCATCCAGGCCCATGAAGTGGATGGCGTAGGTGGCCATTCCCGAACCCTTGATCGGTAGCTGGTGTCCGGCGCCGGCGATGCTGTACGCCTCGACCTGCGTCTTGCCGGAGCTGTCGTTGTAGCGTGTCCTTGTCCAGCCGGAGACCGGCGTGTCGGTGGCGGACGGGGTCTGACTCACCCCGAGCACGTTCGTCCACTGCTTGATCTCTTCGCCGAGGTTGTTGTAGTTCAGCGTGGTGTCGGCCGTGCCGTGCCACAGCTGCATTCGAGGCCGCGGCCCGGTGTAGCCGGGGTCGGCGGTGTTACGCACCAGGTCGCCCCACTGCTGCGGCGTCTTGGAGACCTGGCCTCCGGCGCAGGGGCCGTTCCAGCCGCGCACCGAGTTGGTGTAGAAGCAGTAATAGGGCACACCCATGAACGCCGCCCCGGCCTTGAACACGTCGGGGTAGTCCGCGGCCATGACGTTGGTCATCATCCCGCCCGAGGACTCGCCTGTGACGTATACGGCGTTCGGGTTGCCGCCGTAGTGCTGCTCGGTGTAAGTGATCATCGACATCAGGCCGACCGGGTCGCTGCCGCCGTTGCGCGTGAGCGCCTGGCTGGAGGAGACGTCCCAGCAGCTGCCGCTCGGATTCGTCGAGGGGTAGATGACGATGAACCCGTACTGGTCGGCCAGCGACCCGAAATCGGTGCTCGAATACAGGTAGGGCCCTGACCCTTGACAGCCGTGCAGGGCCAACAGGATCGGCGGGTTCGGTTTGGCGTTGTTCGGCACGTACAGATACATCTGTAGGCCGGTCGGGTTGTTGCCGAAGTTCGTGATCTGCGTCAGCGAAGCTGCGGCAGCCGGCAGGGCGGCCTGCATGGTCAAGCCCACGGCGGCGCTGACCGCGAGGACAGCGCCGAGCACATAGGTTTTCAGGGACCGGGATCTGAACATGGGACCTCTTCGTCCGAAACTCGCGGCTGTTAGCGTGAACACCGTGCTGGCGCCGAAGTCCGTCGTCGCCAACACATGAGGTGCTTGGATCGTTTCGCCGTTCGCCGATACCGGTCAAGGGCCTGCTGGTATCGGCATTCGGTGCGCTTCACGCCCATCCGTCCGGCCTGCCATTTGTCGTCCGATCGTGTCGGCGGACCCGCCGGATGCGCTGAAAATTGCACACCGCCCGCCGTGGTCCCACGACTGTGGGCACAATCTGTGCGCCGGCTCGATTGGCGGCTGGGGCTTTGTCGGTGCTTCGGATCGGGGTGCACGTCGGCGTCGACGAGTTGGGCCGCGTAGGCGGCCCCACGGCGGAAGCGGGCAGGCCGCTGATGCCGGTGCCGCGAGTCGAGGGCTCGGTCGAGCAGGGCAGTGTCAAGATCTGTGGATGTGCGGCTGGTACTGGTTGCCGTGCTGGTGGATCCAGGTCTCGCGGGTGACCGCGTACTCCACGTCGCCGTGCTCGGCTCCTTCGATTGGCTCGGGCCACTCCTCGAAGAAGGTGCGGGTCAAGGACAAGCCGACCTCCTCCATGACCCGCCTTGAGGCGATATTGACCTGTACGACTCTGTTGCCCAATTCAGGAAGTGCTGGTCAGGGTTGTTTCGTGTGGTGATCGTTGTGGGTGGATGATGATCTTGTGTGGTCGGCCCCTGTGCCGGCCGCGGGAGGGATCAGGTGATGTCGGTCCAGCCGCGTGTGTGGCCGGAGGTGCCCGAGCAGACCGTGATGGTCGCCAGAGCGGCGTTTCCGAAGGGGACGTTGGCGATGCGTGTCCGGGATGAGTTGCCGGGGTTGTTTGCTGATGAGCAGTTCGTCTCGGCGTTCGGGGTGCGGGGCAAGCCGGGTATCTCGCCGGGACTGTTGGCGCTGGTCACGGTGTTGCAGTTCGCGGAGAACCTGACCGATCGGCAGGCTGCTGACGCGGTGCGGGCCCGGATTGACTGGAAATACGCGCTCGGCCTGGACTTGTCCGATCCGGGGTTCGATCACACGGTGTTGACCGGGTTCCGGCAGCGGCTGATCGATCACGAACTGGAAGAGAAGGTGCTGGACCTGCTGTTGGCCCGGTGTTCGGAACTCGGGCTGGTCAAGCCGAAAGGCCGGCAGCGCACCGATTCCACGCATGTGCTGGCGGCGGTGCGGTCGGCCAACCGGTTGGAGTTCCTCGCCGAGACCCTGCGCGCCGCCCTGGAAGCACTGGCCGCCGCCGCCCCGGACTGGCTGACCATCCGGATCGACGCCGACTGGGTGCGACGCTACGGCGCCCGGATGGATTCCTACCGGCTGCCTGACAGAGAGCCCAAGCGCTCCGCGATGGTCAACCAGGTTGGTGTGGACGGATTCTGGCTGTTGGAGGCCGTCCACACCGCAGACACGGCGGCGTGGTTGCGGGAGATCCCAGCCGTGCTCACCCTCCGGGCCGTGTGGCTGACGCAGTACCACCGCACGATCACCGGCAGCAGACTGGAGGTGGCCTGGCGGGAGGAGAAAGACCTCCCGCCCAGCAGACAACGAATCTGCTCGCCCTATGACACCGACGCCCGGTATGCGACCAAACGTGGATCCGGGTGGGAGGGCTACAAGATCCACCTCAGCGAGACCTGCGACGACGTGACCGTGACCGGACTGCCGCATCTGGTCACGAACGTGGCCACCACCGACGCGACCGTTACCGACGTGGAAATACTCGAGCAGATCCACACTGACCTCGACCGCCGTACTCTGCTGCCCGGCGAGCACATCGTGGACGCCGGCTACACCTCCGCCGATCTGATGGTCACCGCCCAGCAGGACTTCGGCATCACCCTGCTCGGTCCGCTGCGCATCGACAACTCCCCACAAGCCCGGGCCGGCGGCGGTTTCGACCGAGCCGCGTTCACCGTCGACTGGGAGCGGCAGCAGGTCACCTGCCCGCAAGGGGTGCAGAACACGATCTGGTCGACCTGCACCGAACGCGGCCGGGAATCCATCGTTGTGCGTTTCCCCGCCACAGCCTGTCAGTCCTGCCCTGTCCGTCCACAATGCACACGATCGACCCGCACCGGTCGGCAGTTGATGCTGCGTCCCAAAGACATTCACGACACGGTCGAGCACGCCCGAACCGAGCAGACAACTGACGAGTGGAAACAACGCTACGCGACCCGGGCCGGCGTCGAGGGCACCATCCACCAAGCAGTTGCTGTCACCGGGGTCCGTCGCTGCCGCTACATCGGCCTGCCCAAGACACGACTCGCCCATGTCTTCGCCGCCACCGCGATCAATCTGATCCGCTTGGACGCATGGTGGACCAGCACCACATCGACCCGACCACGCGTCACCCACCTCGCCAGACTCGACCTGGCCCTCGCCGCGTAACCGAATTGGGCAACAGAGTCCTGTACCGTGCCAAAACTCGCGGCTCGGACCTTGAGCTGCGGTTTTGTGATCAGTTCAAGCTGCTCGTCGGTATTCGTTGATCACGCCGCCCAGGACACGATGGTGGCGGATCGGTTCACGAAGTGAGATCACTTCAGCGGGATCGTGGTTAGGTGGGGGCAGATTCAGGCAGTCGAAGCATCCGCTTCGAGGAGCTCGGTGAATACCTCGCTGGGTTTACGCCACTCGTGAATCTTACGGGGTCGGTCGTTGATCTCGGCCGCGACGGCGGCGAGGTAGTGCGGATCGCTGGTAATGACCGTCCCCTTGGGAAAGTACTCACGGACGATACGGTTGAGGTTCTCGTTGCTGCCCCGCTCCCACGGCGAGTGCGGATGAGCGAAGAACACCGGCAACCCCGTCGCGGTCACATCCTTGTGCAGCGCCATTTCCGCTCCGCAATCCCACGTCAATGACCGGGTGATCGAGGCCGGCAGGTCACCGACCGCCGCGACGATCGCCTGAGTGACCGTCAGGGAATCCCGCCCGGTCAACGGCACCAGGATCAGGAACCGGCTGGTCCGCTCCACCAGCGTGGCCACGGCGGTCTTGCCGCCCTTGCCGATCACCAGTCGGGTAGCGGGGACGCATTGCTGTGTCCCCGCCCCCTCAGAACCGTGCAAGCAGCTGTTCACCGCACACGGCTCAAGCAAGCCCCCAAGGGCTCGCGGTCAGGAGAAGATGCAGGATTTGCCGGCCTGGCGGCTCCAATCCGTCGTCGACAAAGGGTGTGAAGGAGACGGAGCCTGTGATCGTCGGGTGAGTCACCATCCGCGAAGGCGATGTGCTGCTTGGAGATCGCCTTCCTGATGACCGTCCGCCACGTTTCCCATTCCTGCGGGCTTCGCGGCGGATGATCGGCGTGCAACAGAAGTCCTCCGCAGGCCGGGCAGCGACCTTGCTGTGCCTGAAGCAGGCGCACGGTCATCCGGTCGACCGGTGGAGGCGGTCCCTTGCGACGCCGTTCGGCCCAGTACGACTCCAGCGTCGGGTCGTCCGGAGACGCCCTGCCCTTGACCAACTGGTGCCGGACGATCTTCGTCCAGGAGAACTTGAGCAGGTAGGCGCCGCTGTCGCGGTCGCCGAACACCCACCTGTCCTGCCTGGCCTTGTTGAACCGGCCGAAGTACTTGTCGGATATCCAGTGCTTCGGCTTGTTCGGGTGGCTGTGCTTGGCCCACTTGTATGTGAGCGTCCACATGTGATTGTCCAGCGCGGTAAAGATCTCGCTGGACACCACCGTCCGGTAGTAGGCCGACCAACCCCGCACGATCGGGTTGATCTTCTTGAGTACCGCACCCGCATTGGCCCCTCGCAGGGCCAGCATCTCGGCGCTCAGCCGTTCCCGGATCCGTCGTCGGGCCGCTGTGCTCGGCTTGATCAGCAGCTTGCCGTGATAGCGGCGGACGTTGAACCCCAGGAATTCAAACCCGTTGTCCGCGTGGACGATGCGTGTCTTGTCCTCGTGGAAGGCGAGCCCTCTGGGCGTCAGCCATGCCGTCAGCCGCTCCTTGACCTGTGCGGCCTGCTCACGGCTGGTGCACATCGCGACAAAATCATCTGCGTACCTCACCAGCACGGGACCGCCGCTCCGTGCACTCCCGGCGTCTCTGCCGGTCGCGTAGTAGCGGACCCCTGCGGCTTCCTCCATCCCGTGCAGGGCCACGTTGAACAGCAACGGGCTGATCACCCCGCCTTGCGGAGTCCCCGCTTCGGTCGGGGCGAACCGACCTTGATCCACTGCCCCGGCCTTGAGCCACTGCCGGACCAGTCCCCGAGCGGGGAAGGTGCCGAGCGCGGTCATCAGCCGTTCATGGTCGATCCGGTCGAACGCCGCCGTCAGATCCGCGTCGAGCACCCACACCCGCTGCGGATTCTTTCCGTTGAGCGTGGAGTAGATGGCCCCGATCGCGTCATGACAGCCGCGGCCGGGCCGGAAGCCATAGGACTTCGGCTCGAACCGCGCTTCCCACTCGGGTTCCAGTGCGCTGACCGTCACCGCTTGCAGGCACCGGTCAACGATCACCGGAATCCCAAGTCCGCGTTTCTTCGTGGTCCCTGGTTTGGGGATAAACACCCGCTTGACGGGCATGGGAATCCACGGCCGGGCACGGTGCTGCACCCAGTCGGCCAACTCGGCCTTGGACTGGGACATCAGCACCACCTTCCCGTCAACTCCCGCCGTCGCGCGTCCCGCGTTGATCTCCGTGACCCGACGCACGCTCAGCAGCGTGTTCGATCGAGACCGGAGCATCAACTTCTGCATATTGCGGACCTTCTTCAGGTCCCCTGCCTGCGATGCCGTGAAGATCCTCTGTCGCAAACGCCGTACGTCGTCCTCAACCCGGCGCCAGTCGATCGACGCCCAGTCCAGGTCGTCGTCCTCGGGTCCGTTCACCGTCGCGACGGCGGGCGGCACGATCGAGACCGCGCCGCCCGTGTCCGTCATGGTGTCCAACTTGTCCCTCGGTTCCGTCGTCGTTGTCCAGTGAGTCCGCACAGGCTCACCTGGCCCACGTCAGCACCCTTTCGAGTCCGGGCAACACACCCGTATCCGGACGGTTATACGAGGCGACCAGCGGAGAGACTGGTCATCATGCCCCGGGTTCCCGTTTCCTTTCGGCTTCCGGCATTAGCTTCTTGGGCTATCCTGTTCCCGCTGGGGAGTTGAGCCTTCCTCACGGTTAGCCGACCGGGCCACGGCCCGGACCTCAACGGGGTTTCCACGTTCCACACGAACGAGATGCGACCGGGGTGGGTGCTCCCTTTACCCCGAGGCGGCGGTGTCCACCTGGCCGGAGTGACCTCTACCAGCCAGCGCCTGCCGCTTCTCAGCGGCCAGCCATGCACCCCACTGGAATCTTCCATCGGCGGGGCTTGGGATCACGAGGCATCATCGGGAGTTCACTTGCGTTCACCCGTCCGGTCTTCCCCTTGCCGGTAGCTCCCGGATGGAACGGGAACCCTTGGGCTTTCCCCTGAGCTTCGCACCACGCCGTTACCGGCATCGCACGTCAAGGGCGGGGACGGGTCATACGGATACGGACCCGTGACTGCGCCTACGGCCTTACCATCAGCCGCCTCTCCCGTCGGTCAGTCCACTCACATTCGTGCAACTTCGTGTCGCACAGTCCCCCTCCCAGTGCCCGCCCACCGCACGGCCGGTGACCTCGGCGGGACGCTCGTCGAGGTAGCGAGGCTCCCGGATCCGCGGCGCCGACCGCAGGATGATCCGCTCCGGTGCGCCCTTGTCCGGCTCACGCTCGGCCCGGCGAAACGATAGCTCACGTTCGGCGCGTTTCCAGTACTCCAGACGGTACGGCCCGGTGCCGTTGCATTCGCTGTCCAGCGCCGTGGCCGTGGGGCGGAGGAACTGCGAGATACTCGACAGGTCGCCCTCCCATTCCCCGCGTCGCGCGCACCATTCCCGGCGGATCTGGTGGTCGTTGTGCCCGGAACCGGTGCGGCCGATGGCGGTTGTGGTGCACCGAGTACTCCGCAAGGACTTTCGCCAGATGGGCTTGGTCGAGTACCAGCAGTCGGTCGAACACCTCGCGGCGTAGGGTGCCCACCAGCCTCTCGCAGACCGCGTTCGCCCGGGGCGCCTGTGGCGGCCAGAGGATGATCCGGACACCCTCGGCGGCGAACACGGCATCGAACGCGGCGGTGAACTTGGTGTCCCGATCCCGGATCAGAAACCGCAGGTCCACCGCCTTGGCTCCGAGGCATAAGGCCAGGTTGATGATCAGCCCAAGGCATACGTGTGCGTTTCCCGGATCGTGTCGGATCGCCGGAGCACCCCGGCCGGGCGCCCCGGCGATCCGGCTTGAGCGCGCCCAGCTACCGATCCACCCGAGGCAAGATCACGTGATCTTATGTTCCCAGCCTACCGCGCAATTGCACGACATCATGTCGTGCCACAAATGCCCATTTTGTGGGCACAACTGGTCATTTCCGGTGTCAGCGGGAGATCAGTGGCGTTCGGCCATACTCCCGATATGACCAACGTGGAAAGAGAATTATTCGACCTTGCCGCCGGTTATGCCGCCGACTATCTGGACAGCCTGTGTGAACGGCCGGTCGGCGCCACCGCGTCGGCGGACGAACTCACCCGGCTTCTCGGCGGCGATCTTCCCTCCGGTCCGACGTCCGGGGCCGAGACGCTCCAACTGCTCGCCGAAGCTGCGCAGGCGGGTGGCGTCGTGGCCAGTTCAGGGCCACGGTACTTCGGCTATGTCGTCGGTGGCACGCTGCCGGTGTCGATCGCGACGGACTGGCTGGTCAGCGCGTGGGACCAGAATGCGGGCGTGTTCGATCTCGGCCCGGCCGTCGCGACAATCGAGCACATCACGGCGGAATGGCTTATCGATTTGTTCGGCCTTCCTGTAGGCACCTCGGTCGGCTTTCCCACCGGATGCACGATGGCCCATGTGGCCGCACTTGCGGCGGCTCGCCATCATGTGCTGGCAAAGGTCGGCTGGAATGTGGAACAAGACGGTTTGCAGGGCGCGCCGAAGGTGCGCGTCCTGGTCGGCGAACAACGGCACATGACCATCGATCTCGCGTTGCGTTATCTGGGATTCGGAGCGGGCACGGCCGACGTGGTCGCCACCGACGATCAGGGCGCGATGCGCGCCGACGCGTTGCGGGACGCGCTGTCCGGTTGTGACGGTCCGACGATCGTGTGCGCGCAGGTCGGCGAGATCAACTCCGGCGCGATCGATCCGGTCGCGGAGATCTGCGCGGCAGCGCACGAACAGGGCGCCTGGGTGCACGTCGACGGTGCGTTCGGCCTCTGGGCGGCGGCCAGTCCCACCCGCAGGTCCCTTGTCGAGGGCGTCGCCGCCGCCGACTCGTGGGCGTCGGACGCGCACAAGTGGCTCAACGTGCCTTACGACTGCGGTCTGGTCTTCGTCGCACACCCCAGCGCGCACAAGGCTGCCATGCTGGACAACCGGCCGGGATTCCTGCCGGTCGGCACGCCCGGCCGCCGTGACGGCATCGACTGGGTGACCGACCTCTCACGTCGTGCCCGCAGCGTGCCGGTCTGGTCGGCGCTGCGCACGCTCGGCCGTTCCGGTGTGGCCGAGTTGATCGACGGGTGCTGTGTCCAGGCCGAGCGGTTCGCGACGGCCCTGGCCGACGTGCCCGGTGTCGACGTGCTCAACGATGTCGTGCTCAACCAGGTGATCGTGCGTTTCGATGATGACGACGACGTGACCCGGGACGTGATCAGCGGGCTCCAGCGCGGTGGCGTGTGCTGGTTCGGTGGCACGACGTGGCGAGGACGGCACGCGATGCGGATTTCGGTGACGTCGTGGCGCACCGGGCCGGACGACGTCGACCGGTCGGTCGAGGAGATCGTCACGGTGTTCGAACGAGTCATGGCCGACCGCGGCTCAGGCGACCGGGACCAGGCCGCTTGACGGTGTGGGGCCGCCGAACCACGAGCCGAGCGCCGCGCGCAGTTCCGACTCGTCGTCGCCGGCCCACGCCACATATCCGTCCGGCCGCACCAGCATCGCGTCGGTGCGCCCCAGGTGGTGGAACGTGACGGCGGTGATGACGTCGACACGGTCCGACCAGCCATCCGTGGCGCGCCGCAGGCGTGGGCGATCGACACGCACGATCAGTACCGGGCGCGCCGTCCGGAACAGGTCACGGGTCCGGCAGTGCCCACTCGGTGTCGTGACGATCGCGTCGGGCACGAAGCCGCCGATGAGCGGATGGCCGCCGCCGAGGTCGTACCGGACCTCCAGCGCGGAGATCATGGCGCCCAGGTGCCGGTTCACCGGCTCCAGCGCGATCAGTTCGGTGAACAGCTCGCGCAGCGGCGTGATCCGCGGATCGGGATTCATGAGGGCGACCTGCGCGAGAGTGTTGTGCAAGACGCGTGCCGCGACGGGCCGCCGTTCGGTCTGATAGGTGTCCAGCAGGCCGTTCGGCGCCGATCCCCGCACCGTCGCGGCGAGTTTCCAGCCCAGGTTGATCGCGTCCTGCAGGCCAAGACTGAGCCCCTGGTTGCCCAGTGGTGGATGCACGTGGGCGGCGTCGCCCGCCAGTAGAATCCGGCCGCGCCGATACCTGTCGGCCAGCCGTGTGTTGTCGGTGAACCGGGACAACCATGGTGCCTCGCCCGGAATCCGCACCTCTCGACCGCTGACCCGGTGGATCGACGCGATCATCTCCGCACGCGTGATGGGATGCCTGCGATCGGCGGGCGGGCCGTCGAACTCGATGGTGAGCACACGGTCCGGTTCGACTCCGATGACACCGCCCGCGGTGCGGTGCCAGCCAAGGCCGGGATCGTCGAGCAGTTCCGGCACGGCGACGCCGATCAACCGCCCGGTGATCGTCGGATCCGTGCCATGGAACAGGAATCCGGCGAGTTTGCGCACGGCGCTCCTGCCGCCGTCACAGCCGACGAGGTAGGCCGACCGCAGTGCGTCGTAGCCGTCGCCGCAGCGGAATGTCGTGGTGACGCCGTTTCTGTCCCACGCGATGCTCGTGACCGTACGGCCGCGACGGATGTCCACGCCCTGTTGCGTGGCCCATTCGGCCAGCGTTTCCTCGATCGCGACCTGCCCGACCGGCAGCAGACCTGGGTAGCTGCTGTCCAGGCGGTCCAGCCGGATCTCGCGGATGCCCGCGAAGTGGATGACCGGAATGCCCGCGGCGTGACCGCCGCTGCGGCCGAAGCGGTTGAGCAGACCGCGTAGCTGCAACGTCTCGACGCCGCGTGGATGCAGACCGAACGCCCTGCCGAACTCCGAGGGCGTCGCGAGTCGTTCCACCACGATGACCGACACCCCGTGCAGCCGCAGCTCGCCGGCCAGCAACAGGCCGACAGGACCGGCTCCGACAATGACGACATCTGCGTCCACGCCATGCCTCCGACTCGTCATGCCGAAGTTTATTCACGTTCTAACATTTTTATGGCCGTGATATTAGGGTTGCTTGTCGGAACGCGTCAAGAACGTCCATCACCGCGACATCGCGCAACGACGCTCGGCAATGTTCGGCATCAACCAAACAAAAGTCCTTGTCGGAGCGTTGCCGACGACCGTGACTGCGCAGATCGCTGTGCATACCTCTGAGACCGACAGACCTTGACGCGGATCAGCGCTGCTACTAGAGTCTCGCTCTATCGTTCTAATAGAGCGTGAACAGCTGAGACTCGCTTCCGACAGCTCTGGGGGACGGCCAATGATCGAATATCGCGTACTCGGATCCATTGAAATCGAATGTATGAACCGGGTTCTGGCGCCGAACGGGGCCATCCTCCGGACATTGCTCGCCGCTTTCCTGGTGTCGTCGAACCAGGTGCTGACGGTGGACACGCTGGCCACTGAGCTGTGGGGCACGACTCCGCCGCCCAAGATGGAGAACGCCTTACACGCCCACATCAGCAGGCTGCGGAGATTACTCGCCAAGCTGGAGCCGGAACGGCGGGATTCCCGGCTCACCACCGACGGGAACGGGTACCGTTTCGCCCTGTCGCGGCTCGAACTCGACGCCGCGTGTTTCCTGTCCACCCTCGACGCCGTCTCGCGGTGCCAGCTCACCGCGACGCAGCAGGACGTCGCGGACCTGCGGCGTGCCCTGGCGCGGTGGCGGGGACCGGTGTTCGGCGGGCTCGCGGGCGGACCGTTGTGCCAGACGGCGGCGGCGAAGTACTCCGAAGCGCGGATCGCCGCACTCGAACTGCTCTACGAGCTCGAACTCGATCTCGGCGCGCACAAGAAGGTCAAACACGAACTGACCGAACTGGTCGCCGAACACCCGCTGAACGAACACTTCCGCCGGCTGCTCATGATCGCGCTCTATCGGTCGGGCAGACAGGTCGAGGCCCTGAACGTCTACCGGGACGTGCGCGACCGGCTGCGCGGCGAGTTGGGCGTTGAGCCGTCGCCGCAGTTGCAGGTGTGCGAGCAGGCCATTCTCGAACACGACCCGAGGGTCGCGTACGCGGTACCGGACATCGCCTCGCTCGACCGATCGTGGCACCTGTTGAGCTCGGTGGCCGGGAACTGATGACATTGACGATCACAGGGGGAAGGCAGTGCCGAGCAACGATACCGATTCGGAGTCACCAACGGACGGGGGGCGACGGTCGTGACTGATTCCGTGACGAGCGAACCACGGGCCGAGGTCGTCAGCGACCGGATCGGGCACCGGTGGCCTGAGTTGACCGCCCTGCTGGCCGGGCAGACGCTCGCGAGCCTGACGACCGCCGTCATCAGTGTGGCGGCACCGCAGGTCAGCATGCACCTGGGACTCACAAACGGCCAGTTGCAACTGGTGGTGTCCGCGTTCGGCCTTTCCTACACGGCACTTCTGGTCACCGGCGCCCGGCTGGGTGACCGTGGCTACCGGCAGGTCTTTCTCGCCGGTGTCGCGTTGTTCACCATGGCGGGCGTGATCTCCGGCCTGGCGCCGGGAGTGGTCACGCTGACCGTCGGGCAGTTGCTCCAGGGAGCGGGTGCCGCGCTCATGGTGCCGCAGATCCTGTCGCTGATCCAGTTGCGCTTCACCGGTGCCGCGCGATCCCGCGCGATCGGCCTGTACTCGATGACGCTCGGGTACGGCGTGGCGATCGGTCTGGTGCTCGGCGGGATACTGGCCGGATCCGACGTGCTCGGCCTCACCTGGCGCCCTGTCTTCCTGATCAACGTCCCGGTCGGCGTCGTGCTGCTGCTGGCCGGGTTGGCGTGGCTGCCACAGGGCGAGGGCGGGCGACGCTCGTCGCTGGACATTCGCGGTGTCGTGGTGCTGACGGCCGCGATGGCGTTCACGATCATCGGCCTCACCTTCGGCCCCGCCGCCGGGTGGCCACTGTGGACAGGAACCTGTGTCCTGGCCGGGATCGTGACGTTCATCGCCTTCGTCGCGCTCGAATGGCGCCTGCGTGGCCACGATCCCCTGCTCGACTTCCGTGTGCTGAAGGACTTCGGTGTCGCGCCGGGGCTCATCGTCGTGCTGGTGCTGATGGGCGGCTACGGCACGCTCCTGTACACCATGTCCGCGTATCTACAGGACGGGCTCGGCTTCGGCGTGCTGCGTTCCGGTCTGGTGTTCGCCGCGTACGCGATCGGCTTCGGCACGGTCAACCTGACCTGGACCCGGCTGCCGCGAGCCACGCATCGCTGGGTGTCCGTGGCCGGCATAGCGGCGCTGTGCGTCGCGGAGTTCACGCTGGCGACACTGCTGGGCACGCGGCTGGACATGGGCGCGGTCGTGCCGCTGCTGGTGATCGCCGGGGCCGGACACGGTACCGGGTTCGGTGCGCTGGTCGACCGGATCGCGGCGCACATCCCGTCGGATCGCGGCTCCGCGCTGAGCGGCCTGGTCAACACCGTGACCCAGCTGTCGATCGTGATCGGCATCGCCGTCGTCGGCGGACTGTACCTGTCCGCAGCGGGTTCTAGTGGGCCGGCCGGGCATGCGAAGGCCATGTCGGAGGTATGCGTCGTGCTCGGTGTGCTGAGCGTGGTCGCCCTCGTGTGTTCAGTGTTCGTCTCGATCCGCCTGCCGGACACGCAGCACGCGGAACGATCTGTGCACTGAGAACGACTGCCCACGCGAAACGGTGCCAGGGCGCGGCAACGCGCCCTGGCACCGTTCGTTCGCATGACATGCGACAACCGTCCGTCGACCAGGGTTGACTCACGGTCTATAATCAAGTTAGAGCGTGAATAGGAAAGGTGGTCGATCGGTGTCCATCCAGGATAGGAACACAGCGCAGGACCAGCTGCCGTCCACACGAGACACACCGGGAGCGGCCGTGCCGAAACAGCGGCGCAACATCGCGTTCGTCGCACTGTGTCTCGGTTTCTTCGCGGTGATCCTGGACGTCACGATCGTGAACGTCGCGCTGCCCGCGATCCAGACCACCTACGGGAGCACGGTCACCGACCTGCAGTGGGTCGCCAACGGCTACAACCTGGTGTTCGCCGCGTTGCTGCTGACGGCAGGCGCGATCTGCGACCGGCGTGGCGGCCGACGGGTCTTCGTGCTCGGGATCGCGATCTTCGCACTCGGCTCGTTGTGGTGCGGCGTCTCGCCTTCACTTGGCCTGCTCGTGGCCGGACGGCTCGTGCAGGGACTTGGTGCCGCACTGCTGCTGCCCGCGTCGCTGATGCTGATCTCGCACAACTACCCGGCGGCCGCCGAGCGCACGCGTGCAGTCGCCGCGTGGGCCGCCGTCGGCGGCGCGGCCACCGCGGCCGGTCCCGTGCTGGGCGGCGTGCTGGTGGACACTGTGGGCTGGCGGGCGATCTTCCTGGTCAACCTGCCGGTCGCCGCCATCGCGATCGCACTGTTGTTGCGGTATGGCACGGAGTCCAGCACCCGCAGCCGAGGTCTGGACCTGATCGGCCAGTTCCTGGGCATCGTGCTGCTCGCGGCCGCCGCGGCGGCCATCACCGAGTCGGGACCACTGGGCTGGTCGTCCCCGTTCGTGGTCGCGATGGCGGTCGTCGCCGTCGTGGCCGTCATCCTGTTCGCGCTCGTCGAGCAGCGAAGCCCGGAACCGATGCTGCCGCCGGGGCTGCTGAGCCATCGGACGTTCACTGCGGCCACGGTCACCGGACTGCTGCTCAACTTCGGCATCTATGGCCAGGTGTTCGTGCTGTCGCTGTACTTCCAACACGACCGCGGCTATTCCGCGCTGCTCACCGGGCTTGCGCTGCTGCCGTTCGCGGGCGTCACGGTGATCGGCCCTCCGGTGACCGGACGGATCACCGCGCGCCTGGGACCGCGTCCGGTCATGGTGTTCGGCCAGGTCGTCGCGGCCTGCGGCACCCTGGTACTGGCGCTGGGCGGTCACACCACGCCGTACGGCACACTGGTCGTCGGCCTGTTCCTGCTCGGTGTCGGCTTCGCGGCCACCATGCCGTCCATGACTGCGGCCGTCGTGCTCGCCTCGCCACAGGAGTACGCCGGTATCGCCTCCGGTGTACTCAACGCGTCCCGCCAGGTCGGCGGTGTGCTCGGTGTGGCGCTACTGGGCAGCCTGGTAAGCGATCCCCAGCGTTTCCTGCCGGAAATGCACACGTCGTTGGGCATCGTCACGGGCACGTTCCTGGCCGGTGCGTTGCTCTCCCTGACCTTCGTACGACGGGTGGTTCGCCAGCCCGTCCAGCGTGAGCGGGCGGGCGAGGTGGCCCTCGCGGCAACCCCCCCAGCCTCGAACGACCCGCTCCGTTGACTGGTGGTTCCCGCCATGCCTGTACCAGGATCAGGCATGGTGGGAACCACCCCCTTTTTTCCGCGTCGGTAGGTCGGTCCGTCCCAGGAGGACATTGTGCGGAGTCGGGTCAGCTACGAGTGGCGGCTGAGCATTGTCATGGCGTCGTGTGATCTGTTCTCGCCATCGGAGATGCGGCCGATGTTGGTCGATCGTGGCGTCAACCTGTCGATCTCGCAGTTGAGCCGGCTGATCTCGGGCATTCCCATGCGGATCTCGCTGCCGGTGCTCGCCGCGTTGTGCGACGCGCTTGAGTGCACACCGTCCGACCTGATCGTCGTGTCCCCCGAATGAGGATGACATGACGCAGTGCTGTCCTGTGCACACGCTTCACGGTCTAACCAGCTAACCAGTGACGATCTAACCAGTGATAGCCTGGGTAGACGAGTAAACGCTGCTCGCCGCGTGATGAGAGGCGCGATGTCTAATCGAACCAAGATTCCGAACATGGTTCTGACGTTGGCGAACAGTGGCAAGCCGCGCAGGCCGTCAGGTGTGCGCGTGGCACGTGTCGAGGACCCGTTGGCGTCCGTCGGCACGGCCGTCGAGTGGCTGGGCGACTGTGGTTTCGCCGCGGACGGACGAGAGGGCACGCTGTCGGCATCGGAACTGCGTGAGCTGCGCAAGCTGCGGCTCGCGGTCGAGTCGGTGACCGGCGCGCTCGCCGATGCCAACGCCAAGGGCCTGCCCGCGCCGTCGGTACCACCCGGCGCGTTGGCCGTGCTCAATGAGATCGCTGCGGAATGCCCGGTCGAGCTCCGGCTGGGCGCCGACCTGCGGCCGCGCTACGTCTTTCCCCGGCACGATCCGGTGGCGGCACTGGCGGCGGCCTGCGTGTATGAGTTCGCGGACTGCGATCCTTCACGGGTCAAGGCATGCGCGAGGCGGGAGTGCGGGCACTTCTTCTATGACACCACGCGCAACCGCAGTACGCTCTGGCATGCGGAGGACCCGTGCGGCTGGCGCATGCGGTCCGCTCGCCGCGGCGCCGGGGCCGAATCCGTGACGGTACCCGACTGACCGGCGTCACGAAACCCGGTAGTCGCCTGGTGGCGATCACCGGGTTCGGTCAGTGTCCCAACAGGATTCTCATTGACCGCCGGCGCGCACGGCCTCCGTCTCGGTGACCTTGTCGAGTGATTTCGGTTGCAGTTCCTCAAGATCGCGGCCATGGGTCTCCATGCCCCTGCGCGCGATGGCGATGGTAGCCAGACCCATCGGCACCGCGGCGACGAGCGCGATCAGCCGCGCACCGGGAACGAACGTGAGCAGCAGCGCCATCAGCGGCGGCCCGAACATGCCACCCAGCTTGGTGCACGCGGCCGCCAGCCCAGCACCCGAGCCACGGTGCGACGTCGGGTAGACCTCCGCGGTGTAGGGCGACAGCACGGCGATGATGCCGCTGGTGCCCGTGAGCAGCAGCACCAGCAGCACGACGGAAGCGGCCGTCGCGATCGTGAGGTTGGTGATCGCGATCAGCACCAGTGCCAGCACCGTCACGCCGCCATAGAGCGCCATGGTCTTGCGCGTGCTCCACGCCGAGTAGCAGTAGGCGACCAGCGCGGTGCCGGGGACGGCGAGCACCGACGACAGGAACAGGATCTCGCCACTGCCCAGCGACGACGACTTCAGCAGCGCCGGCAGGAACGTCATGAAACCCCAGTAGATCATTCCCCACGACAGGGCGTAGACGGTGATCACCAGCGTCCTGGACCGGTAGGACGAACCGAAGAGCACTTTGACCGCATTGCGCGAGTGCAGCTCGCGCGCCGTCCGCTGGGCGTCGCCGTCTTCGGGCAGCAGGACGAGGCCGAGCGCGTCCATCACGTTCTTCGCGTCCTCCGTACGGCCGTGGTCGATCAGGAACCGAGGTGACTCCGGCACCCAGCGGTTCAACACGAGCATCGCCAGCGCGAGCGGCAGGTGGCAGAACCACAGGACGCGCCATCCGAACAGCGGCAGCATGATCGCGGCAAGACCACTGGTGATCAGGTAAGCGGCGACCGTCGCCAGACCGGCCTGCAACACCATGATCCAACCGCGCTGGCGCGGCGGCAGGGTCTCGGCCATCAGCGCGTACGCGATGGGCAGCATGCCACCCGCCGCGACACCCATGACGAAGCACATCACCAGATTGCCGCTGAACGTGGGCATCGCGCCGCAGACCGTGGTGGACACGAACAGCAGCGTGGACAGCAGGATCACCGCCCGCCTGCCCAGCCGGTCGGCGAGCAGGCCCCAGAGAAGCGAACCGATCACCGTGCCGGTCAGCGCGACCACCGGCAGCATCACAACCGTCGACGTCGTGATGTGGTACTCCGCCATCATTCCCGGCTCCATGAACGCGAGCGTGGTCGGCTTCATCACGTCGATGATCATGCCCAGGGACAGGAATGCGATCAACTTGCCGTGCACGGCCGTGATCCTGGCGTCGGGACGCGTGCGGACCGAGTAGTGGACGTCCGACGGCGGCACGGTGCGTTTGCCGAACAGCAGGCCGTATCCCGCGATGAGCAGGCCGATCCCGTTCAGCGCCATGCCGATCCACATCTGCCAGGTCATGGCGGGATCCATCCGCGTCATCATCGCCATGTCGTTCGTGAACACCATGGGCAGTTGCATCAGAATGCCGATGGTCGCCATCGCGGTGCCTGACCAGAAGATCAACGGACGCGGGATGGATGTTCCGTTGCGCTTGCCATCGGGGCTGTTGAGCCCGATGTCGTTTCGTACTGACATTTCTTCTCCGTGGGCTGTGTCGACAGGCGCCACTGATCCGTGCGAACGGCGGCCCGGGGCGAATCAGTGATCGGGGGATAGCTATGCGGTCATTCGGGTCACCAGGCTCATGGCTGACCCGTGAGGCGCCGACTTCCGTGCCCGCCAGCAGCGCCGGATCCGCGCGATAGTGAAGACATCCGCCGAGTTGTCCACTTAGGACGTATTGTTGGCCGCCGGCTTGCTTGTTCACTGCCGACCAGTCGCGCGGAGTTCTCCCGCATCAGTTCGACGACGCGGCGCAGCACCGCGCACCGATCGGCCGAGGGCGAGGCACACCGCACGATCGTGCGCACATCGTCCGGCGTGGTGTGGTCGCGCGACCACAGCATTTCCTCCATGGCCGGATTCGTCACGCGACGTCGCTGTGCACACATCGCGGCGTTCTCTCCAACTCGTCGGCCGCCGGGAACGACGACGCACCACTGGTGACGATCGTTCCCGTGACCCGATCGCCGCGCATCGCCGCGGCCAGCCGCCCCGGCACCAGGCCGTTGACGATCATCACCCGCTTGTTCAGCCGCGCGATATCCAACGCCTCGGCCACCTTGGCCGACATCCCTCCGGTGATGTCAGCCAGGTCGGACGCGCCGACCGTCAGTTCCGCCAGTTCGTCGACGACCGGGATCAGTCGGCCGTCGTCGTCCAGCACGCCGTCCACGTCCGTGACGAACACGCACTCGGTGACCGGCGACAACCGCGCGGCGAGTGTGGTGATGACGTCACTGGAAATGATGCCGAACCGGCGCGGCCCCTCCACGAGGACGTCGCCGCCGATGAGCGGTACGACGCCGTGCTCACGCAGCCGTAGCACGCAGTCGCTGTTCTCCCACCGGACGCCGCCGTCGGGCTCGCGCTCGAACAACGCGTTCGCGGGCAGCAGTACGTTCGGCACTCCTGCCGCACGCAGCGCGTCACTACACCGCATGCCCAGTTCGCCGATCGCGTGCGTGGTCGACTGGAAGACCCGCCAGTCGCCGGTCGAGCGGCCTGGCCCGGCGTAGTGCCTGGCGTATGCCTTGCCCGCGCGCCCGGTACCGAACACGACGATCGGCGCCTCCCGGCCGTCACGGTATCCGCTCGCGATCTCCTCCGCGAGCCGCTCCCCGACCTCCGCGCGAAAACTGGCAGGCCTGCCGAGTTCGGTGAGGACGCTTCCCCCTAGTTTGACGAGCGTTGTCATTTGTCACATCCTCCGCAGGAGACGACGGGCGGCTAGCCGATCACGAAGTGCACGAGGCCGACCGCGGCGGTGAGGTAGTAGGTCCACTTGCTCCAGCGCGCGTCCACCGCACGGATCGCGCGGGTGCGCATCAGATCGACAGCCTGCCGATCAGTGCGCGACCGGCACAGCAGTACCAGTCGGTAGCCTGTCGCGCCGATCAGGCCAGCGGCACCGGCCGCACCCCATGCACCGAACAGCAGGTACAGCCCCAGCGCCACCGCGACACACGACGGCACGAGGATCGCCAACGCCGTCCGCATGGTCACCAGCGCGCCGTAGGCCACCGCAGGGGTACGAATGCCCTCGGCCGTGTCCTCGTCGACGTCGGAGAGCGAGTTCCAGAAACCGCGGCTGACACTGACCAGCGTCATCCCGGCGAGCAGGATCCAGGCACCGAGGCCGATCATGCCGTGGTGCACGGCGAGATAGGCGATCAGGCCGGGCACGAAACCGAACCGGATACCCATCATGATCGGGTTCCACACACCGTGCCGCTTGAGCCGGATGGGTTCGGCGTTGTACAGATAACCCGACAGGACGCCGAGCGACTTCACGGCGACGAACGCCCAGTTGTGCAGCAGCAGCGAGATCACCGCGGCCATACCGATCGTGACGATCTGCTCGACGACGTAGATGACCAGCACGGTGCGTTTGCCTAGCCGGTCGACGCCCTTGGCGATGAAGTTCTTGATCGGGCTGCGGCTGTCGATCGGATAGTCGGAATAGGAGTTGAGGACGAAGCCGCCGAACAGTGACAGTCCGTTGATCAGGAACGCGAGGATGCTCGGCACGGCCCACAGGTCGGACACCCGGTCCGCCGCGACGAACATGCCCCATACCAACACGAAGAAGTACAACGGGCCGATCTCAAGGCGGTGCACCGAGTGCAGCGCCTGTGCCACGGACGGCTGGGGCCGGGACTCGACGGTGACGGTGCTGGACATCGCACGACCTCTACTTCGTCCGTAGTCGATCAACTGGTGGATGTGAGAGCGGGAGAAGTTCGCTCCCCGTGCCTGTCACGACGCGATCGCGAGCGTCGTGCGGTCCATCGCCGCACGGAAGGACCTGATCAGTTCGGGCTGGATCCGCCCGTTGTTCCGGTCACCGCCGGAGCAGACCGCGCCGCGGACGCCGATGATGTCCGTGTCGATGCTGGCCAGGTCCGCCAGGTGGCATTCCTTGACACTGCCCGCCAGTGCGACGAGCAGACCGTATTCGTGGCCGCGCTTGACGAAGTCGGCGCACTGATCGACGTTCATGTGGTCGAACAGGGCAGAACCGTCCTTGATCGCGGTGTCGACCATCGCGGCGTCACACCCCGACTCGTTGGCCACGTAGGGAATCGCCATCGGGTTGATGCTGCCCACGCGATAGTGGTCGGCGTAGCCGGATGCCACGACCAGTGCGTCGGGACGGTAGTCCTTCACCGCGCGTACCACGCCGCGCATGACCTCGATGCCCTGTTCCGGTGTGCTGCAGCCGTACAGGCCGACCTTGATGTAGTCGGCGCCCGCGACGGTAGCGCCGAGTGCGGCCTGTGCGACGGTGCCGGGCTTGAAGGGCACGTCGCCCAGCGTGGCCGACACCGGTTTGCTGGCCGGGGTGGCCTTTCGGATCGCACTGATGACCCAGGGATAGTTCGCGCCCAGCGAGCCCTCGTCGGGCTTCTTCACGTCGACAAGGTCGAGGTAGTCGGCTGCCTGAGCGCACATCAGTGCCTCGTCCACATTATCCGGTGATACGAGCAGCAGCATTCCAGTCTCCCATCTGGGGTCATTGGCGATAATCGGGATCACGATGGTCACGTCGGTGCCCATGGATCAACCGGCGAGCGGGACGGTTCAACGTCCGGGCACGCCAGTACCGTGCGGTAAGGCTGTTAATGGGTTCGGCACCACCGACGGATGGCGATGACGTCTGATCAAGCCGAGTTGTTCACGGCCTATAGTTATCGATAACCGTGAGCGTAGCGGGAGGCCCAGGTAGCCGTCAAGGTTTGCACCGCATGGCTTTTCATCTGGTTGTGTACCCGCGTGCAGCAGATGCAATGCGTGAGCGAGCTTGATGTGCGGAAAGATCGATGAGACGCACCGGCGACCGGCAATTGACCGCCCTCGGTCGCGTGATTTGCTACGAACGGTTCAATTCGGCCGGTTATCCGGCGGCCGCCCGACACCCGGTTGGCCTAACTAATCAGCACCGTGACACAAGTTCCTGTCGTCGATGCACCCCGCACGACCACGGCTTGGTCGACGTCATCGTAGTTTAAGGCGCCGTAACGGGTCCGGTGACTGGATGTGGTCGCGGGGACAACGTCCGGCAGGTCACGAACCCAGAAAATCCGGAAGGTCCGACAAAACCGACGCCGACCCCGGCCGGATAATAGCAAATATCGTCGTGGAATTGCCGTTGGCTACTAAAGTGTTCGAGTCGCAGCGAGCACGACGGTCCCGGTGCCGTTGCCTCAGTGCCGTGTCATCGGCGAGTCAGCGGGCCTGTGTGAGACTCGTTATGGGGTTCACGACGGAGATCGAACCCGCAGCCATTGAGTTTCTCGGTGATATGACGACCGCCAGAACACAGACGGATCACGGTGGAGGAAAAGGTGCACGTCATTCGTGAGCACTCCGCGGCGACGTCGGCCATCGACCCGATCGAACTCGTCGAACTGGCCCGAGGGGCGGCCGGCGTCACGCCGGACGAACCCGTTGCCTACCTTGAGGAACTGGCACGACTGTGCGAGGCACTGGAAGCACAGGCACGGCTGACCGACGCGGGCCGGGCGCGGGCGAAGGACGCGCTGGTCAAGTCGCTGGTCAACCAGTTCCACGTGCACCGCCTGCTCCGCGCGAATCCCGGCATCGCCGACATCCCCGTTCGTCCCGTGTTCGTGACCGGACTGCTCCGTACCGGGACCACGTTCCTCCAGCAGCTGCTCGGCGCGCATCCCGACGTCCGCGCACCGGCGCTGTGGGAACTGATGGCACCTGCCGGGCCCGGTACGCCTACCGAACTCGTCAACGAGTGCGAGGCGTACGTCCAGGAGTACCACCGCGCGGCACCGCGGTTCGCGGCGATCCACCCACTGGGCGCGCGACTGCCCGAGGAGTGCCACCGGTTGACCGCGAACATCTTTCGCGACCCGATCTACGCCCTGCGGTACCGGATACCGGCCTACGTGGCGTGGTTGCGCAGGCAGTCCATGGTGCCCGCGTACGAGTTCCACGCCAGCCAGCTCCGCTGCATACTGGCGCGCGTTCCGGGCAACCCCGTGGTGCTCAAGGGGCCGTCGCACCTGTGGTACATGGACGCGCTCACGGCCGTGTATCCCGACGCCAGGGTCATCAGGCTGCACCGCTCACCACTGGTGGCGCTACCGAGCGTGTGCAGCCTGACCTCGGTGGTCCGCGCCGCTCGTGCGCGGTATGTGGACGACAGGGAGATCGGTCGTTACTGGCTGGAACAGGCGGGCCTGGTGCTCAACGAGCTGCGCCGGGGCGTCGGGCCGGGGACGGTCGCCCCTCTCGATCTGCGTTACCAGGACCTTCTCGCCGATCCGATCGGCATGGCGGCGCAGGTCTGCGACTACATCGGCGTCCCGTTCACCGGACACGCCGAGGCACGGATCACCGCGTTCGTCGCCCGCGACCGGCGCAGGCCGGCCGAACGGCACGAGTACTCCGCGCAAGCGTTCGGCCTGCGGCCGGACGAGCTTGCGGAGCGTTTCGCCCAGTACATCTCGGAGTTCGGGCTTTAGTTTCGTGTAATCCACAGGGAGGACCAGGAACAGTGGACAGTCCACAGGGGACGCATGAGGAACGCGCACGGGCCAACGTCGACGACGTCAACAAGCTGGCCAACGCGCGGCCGGTGCGGATCGGCATCATCACGCCGCTGACCGGACCGGGTGATCCGACGGCGGGTGAGTTGATCGTGCGTGGCGCCTGTCTTGGCGCCGAGTACGTGCACGAGCGCGGCATGCGTCCGGTCGAGTTCGTGCTCGCGAACGACCAGGCGACCGCGGTCACCGAGGGGATGGCCAAGTCGGCCGCCGCGCAGATGACCAAGCTGGCGCTCGTCGACAACGTGGCCGCCGTGATCGGCCAGTGGCAGTTACGCACCACCCCGTGGGTGGTCGACGTCGCGACCCGTTACAGCGTACCGATCTTCATCGAGAACGGCCACAACCACGTCACCATGCAGAAGCGGCGCAACGTGTTCCGGTCGTACTTCACGATCACCGACCGAGTGCCACTGATGCTCGACTTCGCCGCGGCCCAGGGCATGCGAAGGATCGGCATGCTGTCCGGTGACACGGTGTTCGGCCAGATGACCGCGGACTCGCTTGAGGACTACGGCCGGACCAAGCACGAGATGGACTTCCTGCGCTTCAACTTCGCGCAGGACGGCGACCACGACTTCACCGAGCCGCTCAAGGCGATCAGGGAGTACCAGCCGGATCTGTTCATCAACGGCGGCCTGATCCTGAGCAACTACCGGATGATGAAGCAGGCGGCCGAGTTCGGCATCCTGCCCGCCACGCCGATGATGGTCACCTTCGGTTTCCCGCTGCGCTCCGAGGACTTCTGGCGGCAGGCCGGGGAACTCGGCGTCGGCACGATGTGGCCCGCGACGCGCTACCGTCCGTCGTGGGAGGGCATGACGGCGATGGGCCACTGGTTCATCGACCACTACCGCGAGCGCTACGACTCGTTCCCGCCGGACACCGCGCTGACGCACTTCAACGATGTCGTCACCATCGTCTCGGCGGTCGAGGCGGCTCGTTCCGACGACCGTGAGGACATCCTGGACGCGCTGGAGGCGATGGAGTTCCAGACCTGGCGCGGACCGATCCGCTACGAGCGTGGCCCCGCGCACTGGCACCACTCCTCCCCAGAGGTCGTGCTGCTGCAGTACCAGCGTTTCGGGCAGAGCTTCGACGACTCCGCGATCATCTACCCGCCGGAGACGGCGACGGCCGAGTATCTGCCGCCCTCGGGCGACTGAGTCAGGGGCCCGGTCATGTCGGCACACACGGACCAACGGACCGTAACCGCCGCCGCCGTGGTGGTGGCCGGCCTCCGCGAGCACGGCGTCGACCGTGTGTTCTGCGTGGCGGGCGAAAGCTATCTGTCGGTGCTGGACGCCCTGTACGACAAGTCATCGGCGATCGACACGGTGACATGCCGGCACGAGGGGTCAGCCGCGTTCGCGGCGCTGGCTGATGCGAAGCTGACCGGGCGGGCCGGTGTCTGCCTGGTCAGCAGAAGCCCTGGCGCCGCGAACGCCGCCATCGCGGTACACGCCGCAGTGGAGGACGCGACCCCGTTGATCCTGCTGGTCGGCGGGGTTCCCTCGGCCGACCTCGACCGCGAGGTGTTCCAGAACGCCGATCTCGGACGCCAGTTTCACTGCGTGGCCAAGGCGGCGCTGACCCTGCACGATCCAAGCAGGGCGGGGGAGTTGATGGCACGCGCCTTCCGTGTCGCGGAGAGCGGCACTCCGGGGCCCGTGGTGCTGACCCTGCCGGAGGACGTGCTGCCCAGGACCGCCCCGGCCGGCAGCGTCGCCGGCCGGGTGTGGCTCGCCGAGACCGAACTGGCCGACGAGTCACTCGCCGAGATCCAGCGCCTGCTGCGGGCGGCCCATCGCCCGTTGCTGCTGGCTGGTTCCGCTGTGGACACCGTGGTGGGCAGGCGGTTGCTCCGTGAGATCGCCGACCACCACCGCGTGCCGGTCGTCACGAGCAACAAGAACCAGCACCTCCTGCCCAACCGGCACCCGTGTTACGCGGGCCATCTGCACAACGCGACGCGTCCAGGCCAGTTGGCGCTGATGGACCGCGCGGACCTGGTGCTCGCGGTGGGCACGCGGCTGGACTCGGTCACCACGAAGGGCCACCGGTTCCCCGCGGCGCCGGTGCCGCACCAGGCGCTCGTGCACGTCTACCCGGACCCGGCCCGGATCGGCGGCCACCACCGGCCGACGATCGGCGCCGCGGCGGACCCGGTGCGGCTCCTCGCGCGGCTGCGGTCCTGGCCGGCCAGTGATCCCGCGGGCACGCGCGCGGCGTGGGCGGCCGAACTGCACGATGTCGAGGTGGCCAACGCGGTGTGGCATCCGGTCACGTCCGACGACGGTGTCGTCTTCGGCTCCGTGGTGTCCACACTGGACGAGCTGACCGGTGGCCAGGTGACCGTGGTGGTCGACTCCGGGACGTTCACGAGCTGGACCTATCGCTACCTCAGATTCGGCGACCGGGGCAGGCTGCTGGGCATCACGTCCAGCGCGATGGGCTTCGCCATGGGAGCGGGAGTCGCGGCCGCGCTGCGCGCCACGGCGCAGCCCACCGTCGTGATGATCGGCGACGGCGGCTTCCTGATGAACAGCGGCGAGCTAGCTACGGCGTGCATGCGCGGCGCCAGAGTGGTGTTCGTCGTCTCCAACAACGGCAGCTACGGCACGATCCGGCTGCACCAGGAGAAGAACTATCCCGGCCGTACGATCGCGACCTCGCTGACCAATCCCGACTTCGCACGCATGGCCGAGTCGTTCGGCGCGCTCGGCCTGACCGCGGCAACGGACGACCAGGTGCGCCCGTGCCTTGCCAAGGCGCTGGATCACGACGGCCCGTCGGTGGTCGAGATTCGCACCAGTCTGCGCCACATCAACGCCTATCGAGTGCTGACCTGATGACCCGGGCCACGGTGACGGGAGGAACGGCCGTGCGATATCACGAATCGATCGTCGATCTGATCGGAAACACGCCACTGGTGCGCCTGCGCCGGGTGACCGACGGCCTCGCGCCACTGGTGCTGGCGAAGTTGGAGTCGTTCAATCCGGGTGGCTCCGCGAAGGACCGGCCCGCGCTGAGCATGGTACTCGCCGCGGAACGGGACGGCCACCTGCGACCCGGTGGCACGATTGTCGAACCCACCTCCGGCAACACCGGGGTCGGGCTGGCGATCGTCGCACAGCAGCGGGGCTACCGGTGCGTGTTCACGTGTCCTGACAAGGTGTCACCGGACAAGATAGCCATCCTGCGCGCCTACGGAGCCCAGGTGATCATCTGCCCGGCCGGTGTCCCGCCGACGCATCCCGACTCCTACCGGAGCGTGTCGGCCCGGCTGGCGGAGGAGATTCCCGGCGGCTACAGCCCGAACCAGTACGCCAACCCGGACAACCCCGCCGCGCACTACCGCACGACCGGCCCCGAGATCTGGGCGCAGACCGACGGTGCCGTCACGCACTTCGTCGCCGGTGTCGGCACCGGCGGCACCATCTCGGGCACCGGACGGTATCTCAAGGAGATCTCCGGTGGCCGGGTCCGTATCGTCGGCGCTGACCCGGACGGATCGGTGTACTCGGGCGGCACGGGGCGGCCGTACTTCGTCGAGGGCGTTGGGCAACCGAGCCTGCCCGCCGCGTTCGACCGGGACGTGCCGGACGACATCATCGCGGTGTCCGACCAGGATTCGATGTCGCTGACCCGGCGGTTGGCCGACACCGAGGGCATTCTCACCGGCCCGTCCGGCGGCATGGCCGTCGCGGCAGCCCTTGCCGTGGCGCGGCACGCAGGCCCGGACGACGTCGTCGTGGTGCTCATCCCGGACTCCGGCCGGGGCTACGTGTCGAAGGTGTTCGACGAGAACTGGGCGCTGCGGTTCGGTTTCACGGCCGGTTCGGGCACCGGCCCGATGATCGGCGAACTGCTCGCTGGCGACGGCTCGCCAGCCGAACTGCCCGTGATCGATCCGGCGGACAGCGTGGCGACCGCGCTCAAGCACATGCGCACGGCCGGCGTGACGCATCTGGCGGTGACCGCTGCGCCCGCGCCGGTCCGGTTCGCCGAGATTGTCGGCACGGTCGACGAGACGACGCTGGCCGAACGTGTGGCACGCGGCCAGGTGCGGCTCACCGATCCCGTCGCCGAGCACATGTCCGCCGTGCTGCCCCCGGTGGGCAGTGGGCAGCCGGTCGCCGAGACCGTCGACGTGGTCCTCGGCGCGGGCGCGGCGCTCGTGCTGGACGGCGGACGACCGCGCGGCATCGTCACTCCGCGCGACATCGTGTCGGTGCTCGAACTGCCGAACCCGGCGTGATCCCAGTACTCGCACCAGAATCGAGATGGAGTACACAGATGCAGGACGTCATCGAGTACACCGACCAGGAGAACCAGGTACGCGGCTGGCTCGCGTACGACGGACGTTCACGGCCGCTGGCCGCGGGCGGGTGCCGGGTGCAGCCGGGACTGGACGCGGCACAGTTGAGCACGCTGGCGAGCCGGATGAGCATGAAGCAGCGGGTGCTCGGGCTTAACGTCGACGGCGCCAAGTGCGGTATCGACCTCGATCCCCGATCCCCGCACAAGGACGCCGCGCTGGCCGGTTTCTTCGGCTTCCTGCGCGACGAGCTGAGCACCCGGTACAGCATGGGGCCGGACATGGGCACCGAGTGGCAGGAACTCCAGCGCCACGCCGACCGCATCGGTCTGCCGTCCATCAAGTACGCCATCCGCACCGCGCAACGGCTGTCCGACGACGAGTTCGCCGCCCGGATGGCGACGCTGGAGCAACAGGTCGGTGTACTCACGCTGGGCCAGCGGCGCGCCGGTCACGCCCTCGGTCACGCCGCGGTCGCGGCGGCACGGGCGGCCGGGGCGACCGGCCAGATCACGGTCGCCTTGCAGGGATTCGGAAATCTCGGCAGGCCCGCCGCCTACTCGTTGCTGGAGGAGGGCGCGCGGATCGTCGCCATCGGCGACGAGCACGGCTGCGTCGTGAACATGTTCGGCATCGACCTCCTCGACGCCATGAGCAGTCCACCGAGGACACCGGTGCCCAAGCTGCCGATCGCCGGGGTCCGATGTGGACGAGAGGCGGTGCTGGAGACACCGGTCGACGTTCTCGTGCTCGCGGCGGGCGCCGACGCCGTCGACGACGAGCACACCCAGGACCCGCACTTCCTCTCGGTCGCCGTTGGCGCGAACTGTGGTCTCGGTGAGCGCGCCGAGGTCGAGCTGTACACCGAGCGCGTGTTCGTCGTGCCCGACTTCATCGGAGGCATCGGCGGATCGGCGTCCATGGAGGCCCTGTTCGGCCCTGCGCAGGCGCCGACCGCGACGCAGGTGCTGGACAACCTGGCCCGGATGATGTGGGAACTCGTGGACGACATCGCCGACCGGTCCCGCCGCTCGGGAGTCACGCCGAGGCAGGCGGCGCTGCGGCTGGCCGACGGCAACGAGACCGACCCGACGGCACCCCCCTATGGCAGCTGCCGATACCTGACCACCTACTCCGCATGACCGGACGAAACACGCGAAGGGAAGCACGATGATCGACAACACACATCGAGGTGTCTCGGCGGCGCGATGCGGGCACGAACGCGGTCACATCACCGACTCACGGTTCTTCGGCGGAAGGTACGCCACGGCGGTGAGCCGACGGATCTTCTGCGACGTGTGCCGCTACCAGCGATGGCTGGACATCGAGGCCGCGCTCGCGTTGGCACAGGCCGATCTGGGCATGATCGGAGTGGACGTCGCCAACCGTATCGCCGAGTCGGCCCGGGTCGAGCTGATCGACCTGGACGCCGTCGAGGCGGAGACCGAGCGTACCGGCCACTCCCTCGTGGGGCTGCTGCGCGTGTTCCAGGGCGTGTGCGGGCCGGAGGCTGGCCAGTTCATCCATTACGGCGCCACGACGCAGGACATCCAGGACACCGGACAGGTGCTGGAGACCCGCGACGTGCTCGACGCGCTGCAACCGATGCTGGACGCCGTCGTCGCGCGACTGACCGACCTGGCCGAGGAGCACGCCGACACGATGGCGCTGGGCCGTACGCACGCGCAGCCCGCGCTGCCGATGACGTTCGGACTGAAGCTGGCCAGCTGGATCGACGAGATCCTGCGCCACTGCGAACGTCTCGACCAGGCGCGCGAGCGCATCCTGGTCGCGCAGCTGTTCGGCGGCGCTGGCACGATGGCCGGCTTCGGCGAGCACGGCCCCGATCTGGTCCAGCACTTCGCGGCCCGGCTGGGCATCGGCGTGCCGTCCATCGGCTGGCACGCGGCGCGCGACCGGGTGGTCGAGTTCGTCAGTACGCTGGCCATGATCACCGGCACCCTTGCGCGGATGGCGGACGAGATCCGTACCCTGTCCCGCCCCGAGTTCGGTGAGGTCACGGAGGCCTGGCGACCGGGCAAGGTCGGCAGCAGCACCATGCCGCACAAGCGCAATCCGGAACGCTGCGAGCAGATCGTGGTGATGGCCAAGCTCACCGCGGCACAGGCCGCGATCGCGCTCACCGGAATGGTCGGCGACCACGAGCGGGACGCGCGGGCGCTGCGTGTCGAGTGGGCGTGCGTGCCGGACGCCGCGCACTACTGCCTCGCCGCGACCACGATGGCGCTGGAGACCGTCGACGGGCTCACCGTGCACGTCGATCGCCTCGCGGACAACGTGCGGGAGGTCGCCGGTCACGTGATGTCCGAGCGGCTGATGCTCGCGCTGGGCGAGCACGTCGGCAAGCAGACCGCTCACGAGATCGTCTACGAGCTGACGCAGCGATCGCGCGACGAGGGTGTGCCGGTACGTGAACTGGCGGTGCACCGCAAGGAGATCACCGACAATCTCGACCTCTCGGAGCGGGAGGAGATCTTCGACCCGACCGGCTACCTCGGCTCGTCGAGCGTGTTGACCATGCGCGTGGTGACCGAGGCACGTAAGCGGCTCGGCGCGCCGACCGCGGCGGTGGGGCAGTGATGGAGGCGCGCAGGCTGGCCGTCGTTTCCGGGGGTGGCACCGGAATCGGGCGCGCGATCGCCGCATGGCTGGCCGAGGGCGGCGACGATGTCGTGATCATCGGCAGGCGTCCGGCTCCGCTGGCACGGACCGCGGCCGAACTGAACGATGGGTCCTCGTCGGCGCGAGTCCGGCCGATCGTCGCCGACCTGACGGAGCCGGAGGACGTGCGGCAGACGGCCGAGGACATCATGCTCGACGGGCGCCCGGTCGACGTGCTGGTGTGCAACGCGGGCGGCAACGTGGTGCCCAAGCCGTCCGACGACCTCGACGGCATGCGGGACGACTGGCTGGCCAACATCACGGCCAACGTCCTACCCACCGTGCTGCTCACCCATGCCCTGCTGTCATCGATCCGCAGGCCGGAGGGACGGATCGTGGCCATCGGCTCGGTCGCGTCACTGCGTGGCCCCGCGACCTACGGCGGAGCGAAGGCGGCGTTGCAGCCGTGGGCGACCGAACTGTCCGCGCGGCTGGCGCCGGAGGGTGTCACCGTCAACGTGGTCGCGCCCGGCTACACCGAGGAGACGGAGTTCTACGGTGAGCGGATGTCGGCCGAGTTCCACGCCGGCCGTGCGCGGCAGTCGCCGATGAACCGCGGCTGCACCGTCGAGGAGATCGCGGCCGCCGTGGGGTATCTTGCCGGACCCCATGCCGGTTTCCTGACAGGTCAGGTCATCCACATCAACGGTGGCGCATTTCCCCGCGTCTGCCAATGATCGAGCGAAGGGGTGGCAGCATGCCGACACCGATCAGGACATTGTCCCGATTGGACCAGCTGGAGGCCGAGAGCATCCACATCATGCGGGAGGCCGTTGCCGAAGGTGAACGGCCGGTGTTGCTGTACTCGATCGGCAAGGACAGTTCCGTCCTGCTGCATCTGGCGGTCAAGGCGTTCTATCCGGCGGTGCCGCCGTTTCCATTGCTGCACGTGGACACCACGTGGAAGTTCCGGGAGATGATCCGGTTCCGTGACCGCGTCGCGAGCGAGTGCGGGATGCGGCTGCTGGTGCACCAGAACCCCGAGTGCATCCGGTTGGGCATCAACCCGTTCACTCACGGCTCGGCCGTGCACACCGACATGTGGAAGACACAGGGTCTCAAGCAGGCGCTGGACGGGCACCGCTTCGACGTGGCCATCTGCGGCGCCCGCAGGGACGAGGAACGCTCGCGCGCCAAGGAGCGGGTGTTCTCCGTCCGGTCGGCCCGCCACCAGTGGGATCCCAAGCGGCAGCGACCGGAACTGTGGCAGCTCTACAACGCCCGTACCGGCCCGGACCAGTCGGTCCGCGTGTTCCCGCTGTCCAATTGGACCGAAGTGGACGTTTGGCTCTACATCTACACCCAGAACATCGAGATCGTGCCGTTGTACTACGCGGCACCGCGCCCCGTCGTGCACAGGGACGGCGCGCTGATCGTCGTCGACGACGACCGGATGCCGCTCGCGCCAGGCGAAACACCGGAACTGCTCAGCGTCCGCTTCCGGACACTGGGATGCTACCCGCTCACCGGCGCGATTCGCAGCACCGCGGACACGCTGCCGGCCATCATCAAGGAAACGCTCACCACCACCACGTCCGAACGCGAAGGCAGGGTCATCGACCACGACTCGGCCGCGTCCATGGAACGCAAGAAGCAACAGGGGTACTTCTGATGGTGAACATGGCGAACCCGGCCACCGCCGAGATCGACGACTATCTCATCGGCCAGCAGAACATCGACCTGCTCCGGTTCATCACCTGTGGCAGCGTCGACGACGGCAAGAGCACCCTGATCGGGCGGCTGCTGTACGAGTCGCATGCGATCTTCGAGGATCAGCTGGCCGCGCTGGAGACCGACTCGCTGCGCTCGGGCACGCAGGGATCGGCACTGGACCTGGCGCTGCTGGTGGACGGCCTCGCGGCAGAGCGCGAGCAGGGCATCACGATCGACGTCGCCTACCGGTTCTTCACGACCGACAAACGGAAGTTCATCATCGCCGACACACCGGGGCACGAACAGTACACCAGGAACATGGTGACCGGCGCGTCCAACTGTGACGCCGCGATCATTCTGATCGACGCCCGCAAGGGCGTGCTCACGCAGACACGCAGGCACAGTTATCTGGTCAGCCTGCTCGGCGTCAACGAGGTCGTCCTCGTCGTGAACAAACTGGACCTGGTCGACTACTCGCAGGCGGTGTTCGAGCGGATCGACAGGGACTACCGCGAGTTCGCCGCGCGCATCGGGCTGGCCAACGTCAGCAGCCTGCCGGTGTCGGCGCTGCGCGGCGACAACATCGTGACGAGGAGCCCGAACACGCCCTGGTACCAGGGTCCGACGCTGTTGCACCACCTGGAGACCATCAAGGTGGACTCCGCGTCAGCCAGCCGGTCGCCGTTCCGGATGCCGGTGCAGTGGGTGAACAGAGCCAACTCGGAGTTCCGAGGGCTGTGCGGGCCGGTGGTCGGCGGTGCGCTGCACACGGGCGACACGGTGCGGATACTGCCGTCCGGCTCGCGCAGCCGGATCGCCAGGATCGTCACCCACGACGGCGATCACCACGAGACGGTCGCGGGGCAGTCGACGACGATCACGCTCACCGACGACGTGGACGTGAGCCGCGGCGACCTGCTGTGCGCCGACGACGCACCGGCCCACGTCGCCGACCGGTTGATGGCCACCGTGGTCTGGATGGGCGAGGGCCGATTGGTGGTCGGCAGGCCCTACCGGATCAAGATCGGCACGACCACGGTCGACGGGACGGTGGCCCAGATCCGCTACCGGATCGACGTGAACACGCTCGCGCAGACCGGCGCGAACGAGCTGGCGCTGAACGAGATCGGCGTGTGCGACGTCGACCTGGACCGCCCCGTCGCCTTCGATTCCTATGCGGACAATCGCAACACCGGTGGGTTCATCGTCATTGACAGGATGACCAACGACACCGTCGGCGCGGGGATGGCGATCTGCCCGCTGACGGGGTCACACGATCTGTACTGGCACGCGGGCACGGTGGACAAGGCCGCGCGGGCGCGGCTCAACGGGCAGCGGCCCGCCGTCGTCTGGCTGACCGGCCTGTCCGGTGCCGGCAAGTCCACGATCGCCAACCAGCTGGAACGGCGGTTGCACGCTCTGGGCAAGCACACCTATCTGCTGGACGGCGACAACGTCCGCCACGGGCTCAACCACGATCTCGGCTTCACCGAGGCGGACCGCGTCGAGAACGTCCGGCGGGTCGCGGAGGTCGCCGCGCTGATGGTCGACGCGGGTCTGATCGTGCTCGTCGCGATGATCTCGCCGTTCCGTGCCGAAAGGGAGATGGCCCGCGCCAAGGTCGCGGGACACGAGTTCTACGAGGTCTTCGTGGACACGCCGCTCGCGGTCGCGGAACGGCGCGATCCCAAGGGCCTCTACCGCAGGGCGCGGCGTGGCGAACTGGCCGGCTTCACCGGAATCGACTCGCCGTACGAACCACCGTCCGCTCCGGACATCCACATCAACACGACCGCGTACGAACCGGCTCAGGCGGTCGAAATCATTCTCGGTCGGCTGCGGGAGTCCCGGTTGATCGACTGACCGAAGCGAGGACATGTGAGATGCCCACGACAGCGGCACTGACCCGGCCCACCGACCTGCCCATGGAATGGCTGATGCCGGCGCGCACATCGATCGCGTCGTGTCCACGCGGCCGGCTCGTCATCTGGGACCTGGGCACCATCCCATCGCCGTGGCGCGCGGTGGACGCGTCAGCGCACGTCGCGGCCTGCGCCGAGGTACTGGGCCGATATCCGGTCCTCGTGGTCGACGTCGACGCGCGACCCGATCCATTGGTCGCGCTGGACATGCTGGTCGCCAACGGAATCCCGTCGGACCAGGCGCCGCTGTTGTTGCCCCGCTACCTGCCCGCGCTGCACAGGGCGTTTCACCGCGGGTGGAACGAGGCCGGCGCCGACGGACTGGCCTGGCAGGGCAATCGGCTGTGGGAGGTGATGAGCGGCGCGGCCGCGGTACCAGGAGTAGTGCAGTCGTTCATCGCACCGGAACTGCGGGGCATCCTGTGGCGCAAGCTGGCGGACACCGGTCTGGACCGCTATCTCGACCGTGAGTCCGGCGCGTGCGGATCCGATCACGTGCGTCGCTCGGACCTGATCGACATCGCCGTGCGGCGCGCGGCACGCCGTAACGACCGGCGATTCACGGCCCATGACGTGCTTGTGTTCCCTCCCGGCCACTGGCTGTGGGCGCAGGAGCCCATCACGCCATGGCCCACGCCGGGGAAGCCGATGCGCGTCGTGCCGAGTGGACCCGATGTCGCCTACTGGGAAAGGAAGACGAGTGTGTCGGAGCCGGATGCGGAGGACCGGAAGATCATCATGCTGGCCCGGTCGGCGCGGGCCCGAGCGGACGCACCCGAGGCGGCGGCGGTCCGGGACACGGACGGCCGGACGTACGTCGGCGTGACGGTGGCATTGTCGGCGTTGCGGTTGTCGGCGCTGCAGGTAGCCGTCGCGACGGCCGTGTCCAGCGGTGCGACCGGACTGGAGGCGGCGGCGGTGGTGACGGCCGCCGAGTCACTGCCGGTCGGGTCGGTCGCGGTGGTACGCGAGTTGGGGCCGAACGCCCCGGTGTTCCACGCGGACGCGACCGGCGCCATTGTCGCTGTCCACAATGGCCTCGATCACGCGAGATAGCCGGAATCCGATCATTGCTCTGCCGGGTCGAGTATTTTGGCCAACTCGGCGAACTGCGCGGCCGGCGGTCAAGCCAGCTGAATCACCTGTTCATGTGGAGCCGCCAGCCTGCGGCTCCAGGGTGTCATGATGTTCAGCGGTGCCGGCTCCCGCCCGACGGCGGATCACCGCGCCGGCCACCGGGACGACCAGCGGAGCACCGACCAGGTTGACGATCGCGATAGTCCGGTACAGCGCGGCCGGATCGTGGTCGTGCCGGGCCAGCAGCCCACCGATCGCCAGGACTGTGCCGAAATAGCCGACGTTGAGCAGCACCGAGATGAGCCCGGCGCCCAGTTGCTCCAGCACGGTGAGCGCGACCAGCAGGAGGCCCATCAACATTATGGTCGGCAGCACGATGCCCAGATAGCGCTGTACCTGGTCGGCGATCACCGGTGAACGGGCCACGGCTGCGGCGAGTGCGCCCCGGCCGAGCCAGGACACGGCCGCCACGCCGACGTAACCGACCAGCGCCAACTCGATACCTGCCCGGAACACAGTGGGCAGCGCCGTGTTCCGACCCTGCCCGCGCATCTGGTTCATCACGATCGCGGTCGCCGAGCCCAACGCGATGGCCGGCACGATCATGACCGTCTGCACGGTGTAGGCACCGGAGAACCCGGACACCACCGCCGCGCCGAACGGGCCCAACACCCACAGCAGTCCCAAATTCGAGCCGAACAACAGCAGATACGAGGTGGCCACCGGCCCGCCGACGCCGAGCAGGGTGCGCGCGGCAGCCGGCCGCCAGGTCCGCAGATCGATCACGGGCAGGCCGTGGCGACGCCAGCTGAGTACGCCGACGACCGTCCCGACCACCGCGCCGGCCACCACGGCCAGCGGCACGCTGAACACGCCGAGCCCGGTGCCGAAACCGAGCAACGCGACCGTGCCCACCTGCGTGACCGCCGTGCTTATCGATACGGCGGCGGCCGCGGCCGCTTTGCCCCAGCCGCGCAGCGTGGCGGCCAGCACGGTAGGACCGACCGCGGCGAGGCCGGCCAGCGCCGACCAGCGGACGAAGGCCACGAACACGGCGCGGTCGGCCGCCCCAGCGGACAGCAGTCCGGCCAAGGTAGGCGCGGCCAGCGTCAACACGAGACACGCCAGCCCGGACAGGCCCACGCCCAGCCAGAGGAAACTCCCGGCCAGTGGCGCGATCCCAGCGCGATCCGCGCGGCCTTTGCTGATCGCGACGGCCACCTGGGTCGACACGTCGAGGCCCTCCTGCAACGCCAGCATGAGAAAGGCCACCGGCAGGTACAGCGAGCGGACGTAGAGCGCCTGGTCGGAAATCCGCCCGAGCAGGGCAACCACTGCGAACTGCACCAGCACCCCGGTCAGTGCGGCCAGCATGATGGGCACCGCGAGCACGAGGATCCGCCGCCGTTCCGACATGGGTGAGCCTTTCCTTGATACGGCCTTGGAACGCGAACGGTTCCGTAGCTTGGGCTGGCCGGTCAGGCGATCCGGCCGGGGCCTTGGCTGAGGATGTGTCGCTGGCGCCACGCCGAAGCGTTGGTCGGGTCGGCCGGGGCCCGGTCGCACAGCACGTAGTGGCGCGGTGTGATCGCCGTGGGGTAACTGGCTATCCGGGCCATGCACCGGGCGTGCGCCGCCTCCGGTGTGCTGACCTCCTCGGTCGCGGCGATGTACGCGACCAGGGGCTGGCCCTCGTCGTCCCCGACCACGAGCGAACATCCAGGCGCCAACAGGTCATCGACAAGGCGTTGCACCTCGGCCAGTTCGACCCAGCACGAGTCGAGGAACAGCCATCCGCCGTTGCGCTCGATGGGTGCCATACCCACGATCGCACTGATCCGTTGCCGGTCCAGGTCGCCATCGCTCGCGGCTAGGAGCAGCCACTCCACCGCCAGGAGCATGAGCCGAATCTCGTCCTGACTCACGCGATCCGTGTCTCCGGTCCAGCCGTCCAACAACAGGACGTGATCGATCCGCCACAGGTCGAAACGCACCGGTGCCGAAGTCGGCGGCATTGACCGCCAGGTGAACTCGGTGGGCGCGGTGTCCGATATCGGATCTGCCGTGCCGCGGCGGGCATAACTGGCGGCGTTGTTGAAGATCGGCGGAAAGTAGTTGAAAGCGATTCCGCGCTCGTGTTCGATCCGCTCGGCCATGCTGTGGAGTTGGTACGCGTCATACAGTGCGCTCAATGAGGCACGCGTCGTGGCGGTCCGCACCCGCTCGCCCAGTTCGTCGAAACTCGCCCAGTCGGCGTCGACATCGACCAAGGCGGACACGGCCAGCGTGCCAACATAATTCGACAGCCGACGGTCGAGGAATCGGTTGCTCGACAGCGCTGGGAATGTGTGGCTCGACGAGCCGGTTCGTTCCGACAGCACGGAAAGCACCGCGGTGAGGACGGCGGTGGCGGGGTCCAGTGACGTGCGTTCCTCGATCCCGTGCACTGCCCGCGCCGCGGCAGGCGACATCATCGTCATCGCGCCTGATTCCGCGGCGCCGGGTCGGCGCGAAACGGTGTACGGGTTGGCTGGCATGGCCTGCAATCGCTTGCGCCAGTAGGTCAGCGCGTTGTCGGCCCGTTGCCGGAGCGGTCCACTGCCCTCGGCCTCCGCCTGGTCGATCGGCTGATGGCGTGGCTCACCGACGACGCGAGCGGCCGGATCGACGAGCATGGTGTCGATTTCCTCGTCGATGACGACCAATCCGCGGTGATCGGCTGCCAGGTGCGAGCAGCGCATGACCCCGGCGACCACCACCTGGTCGGCATTGACCGCGACCGCGACGGACACCGGCAGGTCGGTCGTCGAGTCGTACGGTTGTGCCTGAAGGAAATCGTCCAGTTCCTTGCTGATCACGACCGGATCGGTTGCGTCGTCCACGGTCAGGACATGCAGCGGTAGCTCGCCCGAACCAACCACGCGCTGCCGATGGTTGTCCAGGAACAGGGTGCGCAGGCCTTCGTGGCGGGTGATCAACACGCTGATCGTGTCGGCGACATCGGCTACCGTGGTAGCAGGCCCCGGCCGGATCGGCAGGACCTGCATGGCGTAGGCCGGCATGTTCCGACCGGTGGAGGAGCGGCGCAGCCACTTGTCAACGTTGAGTTGGCCGAGGGTCATCGGACCTTCCACCGTCCGCGTCCCGCGAAAACGCACTGCTTCGGACCGCACCATCATCGCCAGCGGCATGGTCTTCCCTCCTTCTCGTCTTCTTTCTCGATCAGTTGAGTCCCTGGGGTGATGGGGTGTCGAACAGTGCGCGGTTGACCTGCTCGGTGAGTTCGGTGAGCGTCGGATGCTCGAACACGACCGTTGCGGGCAACGTGAGCGCGAAGGCCCGGTTGATTCGGTTGCGCAGCTCGACGGCGATCAACGAGTCGACGCCGATCTCCACGAATTCCCGGGCCGGATCGATGGCGCCCGCGTCGACGCTCCCGCCAGGGTCGAGCGCGTCGGCGAGTTCACGGCGCACTCGGTCGAGCACGGCCCCCGCGCGACGCGGCTGCGGCAGCTGCTCCAGTTCGGCACGGACGGCCGGAACGACCGCGGCGGGTGCCGGCACCTTCGCTGGGGCCGATACCAGCCCGCGCAGCAGCGGCGGCACGGCCCCGGCGGCGCGGATCGCGGCTGCGTCGACCCGCAGGGGTACCAACGCGGCGCCGAGGTCGGGACCGGCCCTGAGACCGGCGTCGAAGAGCGCGAGCGCGTCGGCGGTCGGGAGCGCGGTCATGCCGGTACCGGCGAGCCGGGCCAGGTCCGCCTCGCCGAGGGTGTCGGCCATGCCCACCTCCGCCCACGGAGCCCAGGCCAACGACGTGGCGGGCAGGCCGTCGGCGCGCCGCCGCGAGGCGAGCGCGTCAAGGAACGCGTTGGCGGCGGCGTAGTTCGCCTGGCCCGCCGCGCCGAACACCCCCGACGCCGAGGAGAACAGGACGAAGGCGGCGAGGTCGTGGTCGCGGGTCAGCTCGTGCAGGTGCCAGGCCGCGTCGACCTTCGGTCGCAGCACAGGACCGATCCGCTCACCGGTCAGGCTGGTCACCACTCCGTCGTCGAGCACTCCCGCGGCATGGACAACGGCGCACAGGTGCCGGCCGAGGCCGGCGAGCAGGTCCGCCAGCGCGGCGCGGTCGGCGACGTCGCAGGCGGCGATGGTGACGGTGGCCCCGGCCGCGACCAGTTCGGCGCGCAGCGCTTCGGCGCCCGGCGCCCGCTCCCCGCCTCGGCTGACCAGCACCAGGTCCCGCACCGCGTGCCGGTCGACGAGCCTGCGCGCGACGAGCGCGCCCAGCGCGCCGGTGGCCCCGGTGATCAGCACCGGGCCGTTGGGTAGCGGGGGTGCTTCGTCGACGGGGACGATCCGGCGCAGCCGAGCCGCGTACAGGGCACCGGCCCGCACGGCGAGCTGCGGTTCGGCCGAGCCGACGGCTCGCCCCAGCGCGATCTCGTCGGCGTGCGTGACCCCGGTCGGGTCCAGGTCGAGCAGGCCGATGCGGTCCGGGTGCTCCCGCTGCGCGGCTCGTAGCAGTCCCCAGGCGGAGGCGAGCGGCAGCGACGCGACCCCCGCGTCGCCGGGAGCCGCGACGGCTCCGGCCGTCACCACGACCAGCCGGGGCGCGGCGAACCGCTCGTCGGCGAGCCAGCCCTGGACGTCAGCCAGCGCTCGTTGGACCTGCCGGTGGGTCGCGATGATCACGTCGGGTCCGCGTGCCTCGGGCACGGTCATCAACACGAGGCCGGGCGAGCCGGTGATGTCGGCGAGCGTCGGCGCGGGTGACGCGCCGATCGCGGCGCCGATCCCGAGCGGGTCGCGTCCGACGACGACCGCACCGGCCGGTGGTTCGCCGCCGACGACGGGCTCCCATCCCACCTCGTAGAACCCGTCGTAGAACCCGTCGCTGTCCTGCGACGGGGCCGGGCGCACGGACAGCGACCCGATGGACGCCACCGCCCTGCCGTCCTGATCGGTGACGACGATCGCGACGGCATCGGGCCTCTTCGGCGTGATGCGCACGCGCAGGGTGCCGGCGACCGGACCGGCCGACACGCGGACGTCGTTCCAGGCGAACGGCAACCGGGTCGCCGTGTCGGCGGTGCCGAACAGGCCGACCAGGCCCGCGGCGTGCAGGGTGGCATCGAGCACGGCGGGATGCAACGCGAAGCCGGATGCGGTCCGGTCCGCCGGCACCGCCACCTCGGCCAGGACTTCGGTTCCGGCGCGCCAGGCCGCTCTGACCAGCCGGAAGGCCGGTCCGTAGGCCAGTCCGGCGGCGGCCAGCACGGTGTAGAGCTCGTCGGCCGTCACTGCATCGTCCACATCGGACGCATACTCGGACGGCCACTCGGTCGGGTCCGGTCGGTCGGGCGCGGTGGCGAGGGTGCCCTCGGCGTGCACGATCGTGCCGTCCTCGGCGGTCGAGCAGACGGCCACGGTGCGACGGCCGCTGGCGTCGGGTTTGCCGACCGTGACCTGGACCCGGATGGCCGGGCGGTCGGCGAGCCGCAGCGGGGCCCGGACCACGAACTCCTCCAGGAGGTCGCAGCCGACCTCCGCGCCCGCGCGCAGCGCCAGGTCGACGAGGAGGGTGCCCGGGGCGATCGCGACGTCCGCGACGACGTGGTCGTCGAGCCACGGGTGGGTCGAGCGTTCCAGGACACCGGCGAGGAGCAGGCCGTCGACGGTGGGCAGCGCGGCCCGGAGCACGGGATGGTCGAGGGTGTCCAGCCCGAGCGCGTCCGCGGCCCGGCTGGGGCGCGACGTTGGCTCGACCCAATAGCGGGGGTGGTCGAACGGGTAGGTGGGTAGGTCGACGGTGCGCGCGCCGGAGCCCGTGAACGCGCCGGGCCACCGCACCGAAAGCCCGGCGGTCCAGAGCGTGCCGACGGCGGCCAGCAGGGTGTCCGGTTCCGGCCGCCCCCTGCGCAGCGCGGGGACGCGGAGCAGGCCGGGTTCCTCGGGTGGGCTGTCGGGCACCATCGCGGTGAGCACCGCGTCGGGGCCGACCTCAAGGAAGGCGGCCGCGCTCGTGGCCAGAACCGCGTCGTGGAAGCGGACCGTGTCGGTCACGTTGCGGATCCAGTACTCCGGCGAGGACCACTCGTCGGTGACCGGCCGCCCGGTCACCGACGACACGGCCGCGATCGCCGGGCGGTCGTACCGCAAGCCTGCGGCGACCTCGGCGAACTCGGTCAGCATCGGCGCCATCAGCGGCGAGTGGAACGCATGGCTCACCGCGAGCCGCTTGGTCCGCCTTCCCTGGTCGGAAAGCCGCGCTGCGATCGCCTGGACCGCTCCGGTCTCGCCGGACAGCACCACCGACGCTGGCCCGTTCACGGCGGCGATGGCGACGGTCTCGGAGTGCGGAGCCACCAGCGGGCGCACCTCGGCCTCGCTGGCCGCCACGGCGACCATTGCGCCGCCCGCCGGCAGGGCCTGCATCAGCCGACCGCGAGCCGCGACGAGGGTGCAGGCGTCGGCCAGCGAGAACACCCCGGCGACGTGGGCGGCGGCGATCTCGCCGACCGAGTGCCCGAGCACCACGTCCGGTCGCACGTCCCACGATTCCAGGAGCCGGCAGAGTGCGACCTCGATGGCGAACACCCCGGCCTGCGTGTACCGGGTCTGGCTCAGCTGCTTGTCGTCGAGGCCGACGACCTCGGCCAGCGGCCGGTCCATGTGCCGGTCGAGGTGCGCCGCCACCTCGTCGAACGCATCGGCGAAGGCGGGGAAAGCCGCGCGCAGACCGCGCCCCATTCCGCTGCGCTGGGCGCCCTGCCCGCTGAACAGGAACGCCACCGGCGCGGTGGCGGTGCCGATCGGCGGCCGGCCGTCGGTGCTCGCCAGCCACCGGACATCGCTGCCCGCCAATGCGAATGCCCGCCGCGGGAACACGGGGCGGGTCGTGGCCAGCGACCACCCGACACCGGCCGGGTCCTGCTCGGTGAGCAGGCCGCTCACGTCGGCGGTCAGGCGTGACAGTGCGGTGTCGGTGCGGGCCGAGACGACAACGGGAACCGGGCCGGTCGTGCGAGTCGGGGGTGCCGGGTCGGCGGGCGGCGCCTGCTCCAGCACGACGTGGGCGTTGGTGCCGCTGATCCCGAAAGACGAGACTGCGGCGCGGCGCGGGTGGTCGTGGTCCGGCCACGCGCGGGATTCGGTCAGCAGCTCGACAGCGCCCGCCGACCAGTCGACTCGCGGCGTCGGCCGGTCGACGTGCAGGGTGGCGGGCAGCACGCCGTGCCGCACGGCCTGCACCATCTTGATCACGCCCGCGATCCCGGCCGCGGCCTGGGTGTGGCCGATGTTCGATTTGAGCGAGCCCAGCAGCGCGGGCGATCCGGCCGGCCGGTCGCGGCCGTAGGTGGCCAGCAGGGCCTGCGCCTCGATCGGGTCGCCGAGCCGGGTTCCGGTGCCGTGCGCCTCGATCGCGTCGACGTCGGTGGCGCCCAGTCCGGAGTCGGCGAGCGCGGCCCGGATCACGCGCTGCTGCGCGGGTCCGTTCGGGGCCGTCAGGCCGTTGGAGGCGCCATCCTGATTGACGGCGGAACCCTGGACGACGGCCAGTATCCGGTGGCCTGCGGCGCGGGCGTCGGACAGCCGTTGCAGCACCACCATGCCCGCGCCCTCGGCCCAGCCCGTTCCGTCGGCGGCGTCGGCGAACGAGCGGCAGCGCCCGTCGGCCGAGAGCCCGCCCTGCTTGCTGAACTCGACGAAGACGAACGGCGAGGCCAGCACGGTCACCCCACCGGCGAGGGCGAGGTCGCACTCGCCACTGCGCAGCGACCGCACGGCCAGGTGCAACGCGACGAGCGACGACGAGCACGCCGTGTCCACCGTGATCGCCGGGCCCTCCAGTCCCAGCGCATAGGCGACTCGCCCGGAGGCGACGCTGCCGGCCGATCCCGTGAGCCGGTGGCCGCGCAGTTCCTCGGCCAGGTTGTCGTAGTCGGCCGCGTAGTCGTGGTAGATCAGGCCGGCGAACACGCCCGTCGCGCTGCCCCGCAGGGTGGTCGGATCGATCCTGGCGTGTTCAAGGGCCTTCCACGACGTTTCCAGCAGGATTCGCTGCTGCGGGTCCATCGCGGCCGCCTCGCGGGGGGAGATGCCGAAGAACGCCGCGTCGAATCCGGCCACGTCGTCGAGGAAGCCGCCCTCGGAGGTGTGCGAGGTCCCAGCCGGGCCGCAGAGGCGATCGAGGTCCCAGCCCCGGTCGGTCGGGAAGCCGGACACCGCGTCGATGCCGTCGGTGACGAGCCGCCACAGGTCCTCCGGCGAGGCGACCCCGCCCGGCAGCCGGCAGCCCATGCCGATGATCGCGATGGGTTCGCCCGCCTGAACAGCGGGGGCCTGGCGCTCTGGTGCCTCGGGCCGTTCCTCGATGAGGGCCGTCACGGCTTCGGGTGTCGGGTGGTCGAACACGAGGCTCACGGGTAGCGGCCGGCCGAGGCTGGCCGAGAGCGCGTCGCGCAGTTCGACGCCCATCAGCGAGTCGAACCCGAGATCCCGGAACGGTCGCCGGTAGGCGTCGTCGTCGAGCGTTGCGCGGCCGAGCACGGCCGCCACCTCGGCCCGGACCAGCTCGTCGGCCGCGCGGACGGCCGAAGCGGGGTCCTCGACCGGGGCGGCCGCCGGCGGGCTGGTGCCGAGCCAGTGCGACCGGCGCTGGAACCGGTACGTCGGCAGGTCTACCACGGCGGCGCGGGCCGGAGCCGGCAGCCGGCTCCAGTCGACGAACACGCCGCGCACGGCCGCGGTGGCCACGGCTGTGAGCAGGGTGTTCACCTCAGGGCGGTCGGCGCGCGCCGTGGCCAGCACCTGGACCGGTGCGTCGGCGTCGAGGCAGCCCCGGACCATCGACGCGAGCATCGAGTCCGGGCCCACCTCCAGGAACACGCGGTCACCGGCGGCGTGGAGCGCGGCAGTGCCGTCGGCGAACCGAACGGCCTCGCGTACGTGCCGGACCCAGTGCGCTGGCGTGGTCGGGTCGGGGTCGGCGAGGTTCGACACGAACGGCGTCGTGGGCGGCCGGTAGGTCAGGGTCTCGGCCACCGCGAGGAAATCCGCCATCATCGGCTCCACGTGCGGGGAGTGGGCGGCGAAGCTCAACCTCAGCCTGCGGGTGCGCCGTCCCCGCGCCCGCCAGTGGGCCTCGATCGCGGCGACGACGTCGCCGTCGCCGGATACGACGGTCGAGCGTGGCCCGTTGATCGCCGCGATGTCGACGCCTGCGGGAAGTTCGCCCAGTTCCTGTTCGGCGACCTCTAGCGCCGCCATCGCCCCGCCCGACGGCAGTGCCTGGAGGAGCCGCCCCCGCGCGGCGACGAGCGTGCAGGCGTCGGCCAGGTCCAGGATCCCGGCGACGTGTGCGGCGGTGATCTCACCGAGGGAGTGGCCCATGACGTGGTCGGCGCGGACGCCCCAATCACGCAGCAGCGCCCACAGCGCCACCTCGTGCGCGAACAGGGCGGCGTGGGAGTGCACGGTCTGGTCCAGATCACCGGTGGCACCGGACACAACACTGTGGACGGAGCCGCCGAGCCGTTCGTCCAGCAGCTCATAGGTTTGTGCCAGCGCCGAGGCGAACACTCCGAACGTCTCCGACAGCGCCTGGCCCATGCCCAGGTGCTGGCTGCCCTGGCCGGTGAACAGCACCGCGAGTCCGCCCGGAGTGACCGATCCAGTCACGACGTCGGGGTTCCGACGGTCCGCTTCGAGGTCGGCCAACGCGGTGAGCACGTCCTCCCGGCCCTCGGCCAGCACAACGGCCCGATGATCGAACGCGGTACGTGACATCGACAACGAGCGGGCCACGTCCGGCACCGCCAACTCCGGGCGATCGGCCAGCAACGCCGCGAGCGCACCCGCCTGCGCCCGCATCGCCTCGCGGGACCGGCCCGAGACGAGAAATGGCGCGGGCCCGTGGGCCGGTTCCGACGGGTCCGGTTCACGCGGCCCGCTGCGGACCACGACGTGACAGTTCGTGCCCCCGATCCCGAACGAGCTGACCCCGCAGACCATCGGGCCTGGCACGTCGCGCGTACCCGTCAGCACCTCCAGGTTCCCGTCGGCGACGGGCACTCCGGGAGCTGGTTGCTGGAAGTTCAGGCTGGGCACGAGCGTGCCAGCCCGCAGGCAGAGGACGACCTTGATCAGCCCCGTGATCCCGGCGGCCGCTTCGAGGTGGCCGACGTTGGTCTTCACCGATCCCACCGGCAACGGGGCACCCGGCGCCCTGGCACGACCGAGCGCCGCGCCGAGCGCGAGCGCCTCGGCTCGGTCTCCCACCGGGGTGCCGGTGCCGTGTAGCTCCACATAGGACACCTCGGCGGGATCGATACCGGCCGCGGCGTAGGCGGCGCACAGCATCCGCTCCTGGGCTTGCGGCGACGGCGCGGTCAGTGTCGTTCCGCCGCCGTCGTTGTTGACGGCGCTGGCGGCGATGACGCCCAGCACCCGGTCGCCGTCGGCGATCGCGTCGGCGAGCCGCTTCAGCACGACGACGCCGCCCCCTTCGCCTCGGACGAACCCGTTGGCCCGCGCGTCGAAGGTGCGGGTCCGGCCGTCCGGGGACAGCGCGCCGACCCGTTGTGCGGTGCGGAATCCGTCCGGCGAGAGGATGAGGTTGACCCCGCCGGCCAGCGCGAGCGAGGACTCGCCTGCCACGAGGCTGCGACAGGCCAGGTGCACGGCCACCAGGGACGAGGACTGCCCGGAGTCGATCACCACGCTCGGACCGGTGAGACCGAGCGTGTAGGAGATCCGGTTGGCGATGAGCCCGCGATTCAGACCGGTCAGGGAATGGCCGGTGACGCCGTCCGGACCAGCCGCGTGGACGAGACGGGCGTAGTCGTCGGCGATCGCGCCCACGTACACCCCGACCTCGGTGCCGCGCAGCTCCGATGGCCGGATCCGGCCGTGCTCAAGGGCTTCCCAGGACAGCTCCAGCGCCAGCCGCTGCTGCGGATCGGTCGCTGCCGCTTCGCGGGCCGACATACCGAAGAAGTCGGCGTCGAAGTGGTCGACGTCGGCCAGGAATCCGCCGCGCGGCGGCGGGCTCACCCGGTCCAGCCCACGGAGGTCGGACGGTGCGGCGGCGACGGTTTCGCGGCCGTCGCGCAGGACTTCCCAGAACGAAGCGAGATCGGGAGCACCCGGCAGTCGGCACGACGCGCCGACGACGGCCACCGGACCCGATGCGGACGAGACATCCATGTGATCGCCTTTCACAGTGCAACCCGTCCAACCGCGACGGCGACGACGAAACCCGTCTTGTGGCTGATGGACACGTTCAGCTCGGCCAGGCCGAGTTCGTCGGCCGTGCACGCGAGGGCGCCGGAGAGGCGGACGCGCGGGGCGCCGCTCTCCGCGCGCAGCACCGCGGCATGGCGCGGGGCCACGCCGCCGCCGTAGCCGCGACCGAGGGCCTTCACGATGGCTTCCTTGGCGGCGAAGCGGCCGGCCAGGAACTCGCGGCGCCGCGAATCGCCCAGTTCGTCGGCCGTGGCCAGTTCCTCGGCCGCGTAGGCGTATTCGCGGAACCAGGAGCGGGTGAGCAACCTGTCCAGCTCGTTCATGGCGAGCAGGTCGACGCCGAGCAGCAACGCCTTCACCCCCGTTCCGCCGACGCGGCAAAGAAGGTGCCGTTCAGGACGCCCTGGAAGACCGCAAGCCGCTGGATGTTCCCGGTACCCTCCATGAACTCGAAGGCGCGCGCGTCGCGGTACAGCTTGTCCAGGTAAGGGTCGGTCAGCAGCGAGCCCGGTCCGGCAAGTTCGGCGGCGAGCCGGGTGCATTCCTGGGCGAGTTCGGCCGCGCGGGCCTTCATCGCACCGATCCGGTCGACGCGCACCCGGCCCGCGTCGATGGCGGCCGCGATCCGATGGGTCCGCCTCCTGGCGACCTCGACGAGGTCGCGCAGGACGTCCAGCCGTGGTTCCCGCCCAGGCGGCAGATCGACGTGGTCGAGCGCTGCGCGGGCGACACCGAGCGCGAGGCCCGCCAGTCCGGGCCGGAGTCGTTGCAAGGTCGCGATCGCACCGACCAGGCCCCGGCGCGTCGGCCGCCGGTCGAGCCCGAGCACCTTGTCCCGCGCGATGCGCACGCCGTCGAGGGTGATCGCGGCGATCCGGGCGCCGCGCAGGCCGACCGTCGGCAGTACCTCGGCGGTGAAGCCGGGATCAGAGGTGTCCACCAGCACGGCCTCGATGCCGATCAGGCCCGGCGCCCTGCGGCAGAACAGCACGCCGAGCTGGGCGTGGGCGGCGTTGCCGACGTAGCGTTTGGCGCCGGAGAGCCGGAAGTCGTCGCCGTCGGGAGTGAGCGTGGCGGTCAGCTCGGCCGCGGCCGAGCCCTTCTCCGGCTCGGTCAGCGCGAAGAACGTCCAGGTCGGCGCCGCCCCGACCCGCTCGTAGTACCAGGCGCGCTGGGTGTCGTCGCCCAGTGCCGCGACGGTGACGCCGGACATGGACGGCCCTGGGCAGGCCAGCACGAAGCCGGCGTCGCCGTAGCCGAGTTCCTCCAGGGCGACGGTGCGTTCCAGGCAGGACGTCAGGTCGTAGGTGTGGCGACCGATGCGCAGCGGCGTGTCCATGTACTCGACCGGCACGGTGGAGGCGCGCAGCACGTGCACGGCCGGGTGGTCGAGCTTGCCGGTGATCGCATCGGGGTTCTTGTCGATCTCCATCCCGAAGTCGCGGAGGTCTCCCGCGAGTTCGGCGCAGTGTCCTCGGAGCGCGGAAAGGCGGTCAATCACGGCTGTTCCCCGTTCCCGGGTGCAGGTAGACGTTGCCAAGCAGTTCGGCCAGGTACTGCGCGCCGCCGGGGCCGCCAGCGACGAAGCTCTCCCCGCCGAACAGCGTGAGCAGGGTTCGCCCGGCCGCGACCAGTCCCAGATGCGCCGGCCAGAGCCGTTGCGTGGGGTCCGGCAGGTCGAGCAGGCCGGCCGTGTCCGACAGCGCGATGGCCACGTCGGCGATCGCGCCCTGCACGAGTTGGCGGTGCAGCAGCGCGGTGCCTTCCGAGGTGCGTTCGCCAAGGCGGGCGACGACGCGGTCGAGCTGGTTGCGGATCAGCTCCCAGTGCAGGTGCACCAGTCGCGACCCGAACTCGGCCAGCACGTCGTCGGCCGACGCCGGCGTTCTCACCCAGCTCACTCCGGCGCAGCCGGGCACGCGCCGGCCGGGCAACCGGTGGCTGGACGCGACGGCGAGGCCCCGGGCCGAGCCGACCAAGCCGACGCCGACCGCGGCGTGGCAGGCGTCCAGACCGGCGGCCAACTCGGCCGCGAGATCGACGGTGCCATCGATCGCATCGACGGCGGCGGTCACGGCTCGCTCCGCAGGATGGCCAGGTGGCCTTCGCCGGTGCGCGGTTCGGTGTCGCAGAGCACCACCGTGTCGTAGGTGCCCTGCCACGTCTGCCACTGCGCGGCGAGGGCCACCCAGACGCTCGTGCCGTAGCAGCCCGGGTCGACCTGCTGGCAGGTGAACCGCTCGGCCAGCCCGGCCTCGGCCACCCACGGCCCGAGCACGAGCAACGTCCGCTCCGGGTCCTTGTCGGCCAGTTCGGCCAGCCGGCTGCTGGTCTGCGCCGGGCCGGCGGTGGTCTCAACGCCCGTGATCCGCGGACCGTCCGATCGGCCCAGTACGAGCAGCACTCCGGAGTCGACCAGCGCGTTGTCGTGGACGAGCGGGAATCTCTGCGGCAAGGTGGTCTGCTCAAGCACCGCGATCAGAACCTCCTGGCACCGGCCGGCCCTTGCGAAACTCGCGGCGATGCGCAGCGCGGTGAACGGGGCGCCGAGGCCCTGTTCCGAAATGCCGAAGCTGGTCGCGGTGCCGCCGCCGACCAGCATGTTCAGGTGGGACGCGACCGTGGTGAACGGGTGCACGTCCGGCAACGCGTAGCTGACGATGATCAGCTCCGGTGCGCAGGACCGCACCCGGTCGTCCTCGATGAGCCGATCGACCAGATCCTGGTGGAACACGTTGCGCCCGGCGCGCAGCAGGCTCTCGTCGACCGCGACGTCGAACGGGGCCAGCAGGTCCCGGTAGAACGCGCTGGTCGGCGGATGGAGGCGGTACGGCCTGCCCGGTGGCGCCACCACCGAGCAGGCCGCCAGCACGGCCGGTGTCACGGCGTCACGCTCGACTCGGCGTCCAGCAACGGGTTGGCCTGCTGGACATCCAGGTAGTGGGCCAGCGTGCCGACCGACGCGAAGTCGTCCATGTCCAGCGTCTCCGGGTCGACCGAGATGCCGACGATGTCCTCCAGCGCCATCAGCAGTTCCAGCACGGAGGTCGAATCCAGGTGCAGGTCGTCGAACAGCCGGGTGTCCTCGGTCAGTCCGCTGATCTCTCGTTCGAGCACCTCGCGCAGCGCGGTCTCGATGGCGGCCACCAGCTCGGAACGGTCCATCATGTTCTCACTCCTCGAATTCGACGATGCGTTGTTTGCCCAGCAGTTCTTCTGCGGTGTCCCGTTCCCTGACCAGGTGCGGGACACCTCGGTGCACGAGGACCTCGGCCGGAAAACCGTGGCTGAGGAACAGCCCTGGCGACGCGCTCGGGCCGTAGGCACCCGACCGCTCGACCCCGAGCAGGTCCCCGGGTTCGACCGGTGGCAGCGCGACGCGCTTGCCGATCACGTCGTTGGGGGTGCACAGCGGGCCGCTGATCGTGTACTCCCGCGTGGAACTCGTGGCGTAGCGGGTCAGCGACCTGATCGGGAAGTTGCGTTTGACGAAGCTGCCGACGCCTACCGCGGCCATGTGGTGGTTGGTGCCGCCGTCGGCGACGACGAAGCTTTCCCCCATCGATTCCTTGACGTAGAGGGCCTTGACGACGTACGTGCCGCACATCGCGGTCAGGTAGCGGCCCAGTTCGTTGATCAGCCGGGTGTTCGGGTGCGTACCGAGGAATTCCTCGACCGCCTCGTTGATACCGGCGGTGGTCGCCTCGATGTCGAGATCCTTCTCGTTGTCGAAGTAGGCGATGCCGAAGCCGCCACCGAAATCGACGGTCTCAAGGGGAAAATCGAGCGAATCGGAGAGTTCTCGCGCCATTCGTAGGATCATCCCGGTGTTGTGCACGATGTCGGCGTGGTTGAGGAACCGGGTACCCATGTAGGCGTGCACACCGATGACCCGGACCCGGTCGAGGCCGGCGAGCACGTCCCGGGACCGGCGCAGCGCATCGGCGTCGATGCCGAACTGTCGCGGCTTGCCGCCCATCGCCAGCCCGGATCCCTTGGTGTGGAAGTCCGGGTTGACGCGCAGCATGACGGGGAGTTCGCGCTCGGCGATGTCGTCGAGGGCGCGGAGTTCGTCGAGCGATTCGCACACGATCGCGTGCAGCCCCGCGTTCGCGCAGGCCTCCAGTTCGCGCTGATTCTTCCCCGGCCCGAGGAAAATGGTGTTCTCCGGCGCGATCCCGGCCCGGCCGACAGTCATCAGCTCGACGATCGAGGAGATCTCCGCGCCCGCGCCGAGCGAGCCGAGGTAGCCGCAGACGCTGATGTTCGGGTTGGCCTTCAGCGACAGGAAGATGTCAACGGCCGGGTGCATCAGCTCACGCAGCCGTTGGTACACCGAGCGCAGCACATCCGCGTCGTAGACGTAGAGCGGTGTGCCGAACTCGGCCGCCAGATCCGAGACCGGGATGCCCTGGACCGCGAACTCGGCGCCACTCATGACCGGCCTCCTTCGATGGACAGGACGCTGAGCGCGTCGGTGATCCGGGTGTCGAGCGTGGCGAGCGCGGCGCGGTCCTCGGCGAACAGCACCGAGTACAGCCGGCCGTCGAAGGGCCGGTCGCCGGATGTTCGGGACGCCTGGGCGTTGACCGTGCCGAAGCAGGTGACGACCATCCCGGTGCCTTCGACCGGTGGTGGGAGCAGATCGCCCAGTACGTCACTGATCCGCGACCAGGGCAGCGGAGCGGCCAGCCGCAGCGGGTAGTACTTGGCCAGCGCGCAGTGGCCGGGCCGGAGGAACCGTTCGGTGACCCGGCCCTGGTAGCTGGACATGTTCAGCCGGGCGTTGATCTCCAACACCGGGTAGACCAGGTCGTCGGCACCGAGCAGCGCGTCGACGCCGACCACGCCGAAGAAGCCGTCGGCGAACAGCCGCGCGCCGATCCGCTCGGCCGCGTCCTCGATCTCCGCGTGCTGTGCCCCGGTCAGCTCGGCCGGCATGATATGTCCCATGTGGACACCGCCAGCGGTCAGCGCCTCCTTGACGAAGTTCAGCCGCACCCGCCCGGCCCGGTCGATGGTGAACTGGTAGTTGAGGTCGAACCGCTTGGCCAGGAAGCTCTCCACCACGACGTCGATGCGCTCGTCGCCGCTGCGGCTGCTGCGCTGCTCGACCATGCGCAGCAGCCGCGCCACCTTCTTCTGGCTGTCGAGCACGACAAGCCCTTTGCCGGACACCCCGTACGCCTCCTTGACGATGACGGGCAGCGCGGCCGACGGCCCGAGCGCGGCACGCAGGTCGGCGACGGTCTCACAGCAATGGCCGGGAATGGCCCGCAGCCCCAGTTCCTCGACGAGACGGCGGCTGTAGATCTTGCTGTTCACCCGCTCGCAGACCGCCGCATCGGGCACAGCAAGCCGGATACCGGTCGCCTCCGCGATCTTCTGCTCGTCGGCCGAACAGCCCATCGGCATCAGGTACGCGCCCTGCTCGGCGAGCCGCCGCAGCGCGTGCCGTACCTCGGGCGAGGCCAGCACCGCAGACGTCGTGCCGCGTCCGGTGACGTCGCCGGCAACCAGTTCGGTCGGCGGGTCGAAGCCGATGTGTTCGACGTAGTTGCGGTAATCGGGGTCGAGAGCCTGGCCGAGCAGCAGGTAGTCGGCCGGGTCGGCGAGCAGCGCACCGAGCTGTTCCATCCGGTGCACGGTCGACGTGGTCGTCGACAGGTTCACTGTCGGAAGCCCGACGTGGCCGCGGGCCCACTGTTGCTCGACCTCGAAGTTGCACAGCCAGACGAAGCATGCGTCGCGCCGGCCGGTCAGCTCCTCTTTGAGGTCGGCGGTGGAACGATCCGCTCGATAGGTGGATGTCAGCATGTCGGACAACGGGTCACCGTCCCTTGTGGGTGATGGTCATCGCGGCGAACGTCGCCCCGAGGCCGACCGCGGTGAGCAGGTAGCGACCACCGTCGACGAGACGACCCGCGTCGCGCAGGGTCGTGTAGTTGAGGAAGACATCCGACGCGTAGCAGTGGCTGAAGTGCTTGATGTTGTCCAGGAAGAACTTGTCCCGGTGCTCCGTGCCCAGTTCCTTGATCACGCCGAGCCAGGAGAGCACGTTGACGTTGTGCGGAATCACCAGGTCGATGTCGTCAAGGCACAGGCCCGCTTCGTCCAGCGCGGTCCGGATGACCCCGGCGAGCACCTGGGGGTAGAGCCGGCCGAACCGTTGGACGCCCTCGGCGTCCAGCAGCACGCCGGCCGAGAACTCACCCAGCGTTCTGGTCACGTAGGAGTCGATGGTGTCGCCGTCGCCGTCGATCGCGACCACGCAGGCCGCGGCCGCCTCGCCCATGATGGCCGTGTCCCGGATCAGCTGGACGATCGGCGAGAACGCGCGCTCGCCGGTCACCACCAGCGTCCTGCTGTCCTTGTCGCCCTCGGTGCGCAGCAGTTCGGCGGCCACGTCGAGCGCGGCCAGGCCGCTTGCGCAGTTCTGCTGGGTGAGCGCGAACGTGTCCGCATGCCGCAGCCCGAGTTCGTCGCGGATCACCTGCGCGGCGTCGATGTTCGCCGGGGTCACCTCCTGGACGGTGTGCGCGAAGATCACCTGACGCACCTGCAACGGATTGTCCACTGTGGCCAGTGCTCGTCTGGCCGCCGGCAGGACGAGGTCGAACAGGCCCGTCTCCGGGGAGAAGCGGGCGCGGTCGAGGCCGTACATCCGCTGGAACATCCTGAGCTTCGACGGTGTGAGGCCGAGCCGGTCGGCCAGGTCGGCGATGGGCACGCTCTGCTGTGGAACGAACGACTCGATCCGTTCCAACGTCGCGACCGGCATACCGCACCTCCTTCGGGTCAGTGGTGGTCAACACAGTGGTGGTCAACGCGGGTGGTCAACGCGGCCCTGCGAGGCCGAGCAGGGCAGCTGGGTCAGCCCGGAACGCGGGTGGGAGCCACACAGGACGATCGCGGAGTACTGGAGTTGCCGGACCGCGCGATGCTCGGGAGATCGATCCAGACGCTCGTGCCGTAGGTGCTCGGGTCGCGGCGGTGCACCGGCACGTCGTCGGGCAGTTCGTTCGTGTCCCCCCTGGCGCCGGCCACGATCAGCGTGCGCACCGGGTCGCGGTGAAGGTGACGCCGAAACCGACCGGCGCGAGCAGGTAATGCCGGCCCTCGACGACCCGTCCCGCGTCCTGCGGGGTCGGGTAGTCCACCAGGATGTCGGATGCGAAGCAGCGGCCGTAGCGGGGCACGTTGTCCAGGAAGATCCGCTCGGCGCCGATGCCGAGTTCCTTCACGGTCTGCCGCAAGGAGAACACGTTGACGTTGTGCGGGATGATGTAGGCGAGCAAGCGTGGATATTCCGGGCCGAATTGCTGGCCATGGTCCTCAATCTACCCGACCTGAAAAGAGAGATCATTGCCTGTGTCGACCCGTGCCGACCGACGTACCGGACGCAGCCACATTCGGTGTTCGCCGACACGGTTCCCTCCGTTCTCAGTGATGTTCATAACCCGGTTTCGGCCTGCCTGCGGAACCTGATCAGTTCCGGAAGCTGGTGCGACTGGTGGCTCAACGCGGTGGTGACGAGATCTTCGACGGGCGTCCCGGTCGGCAGTGGCGTCTTGACCTGGCCGGTCGGGTGTTGCTGGTCGGGACGTACTGACGGACGAACCTGGCCATGCGCCAGATCGGGCTGCTCTTCGGGGTCTCGCATTCCGCCGCGCACCGGATGATCGACACGATCGGCCCGCTGCTGATACTGGCTGCGGTCCGCAAGCGCCCGGATCGACGCCGTGGCGATCGTGGATGGCACTCTCGTATCCACGCGGGATCGTCGGCTGGCGGCGCAGTCGAAGAACTACCGGTACTCCGCGAACGTGCAGGTCGCCATCGCTGCCGACGTGAGACCGGTCATCGCGACCGGTGATCCCCGGCTCGGCAACGGTAACGACCGCACCGTCTACCGCAACTGCGGAATCGTCGGGCAACTCGCCAGCCGGCAGGTCATGGCCGATGGTGGCTACCAGGGCAATCCCGACGTGATCATGCCCTTCCGCAAACCACGCGATGGCAGCGGTCTTCCGGAGTGGAAGGAAGAACTCAACGCCGATCACCGTAAGGTCCTGGCTCGGGTCGAGCATGGGCTGGCGCGGATGACGTGCTGGAAGATCCCGCGGGGTTACCGGCGCGCCGCCAACACGCTGGGCGACACGGTGTCCGGCATCACACACTTGCATAACATCCCCCTCACTGAATGACCGCAACACTCAGCAGCACCACAGAGAACATCAGTTAAGAGACAGCGCTCAGGAATCGGTCGTAGGCCATTACGCTTCGGCCCTGCCACACCGAAGCTAGAGCGTTCTACCGGGTTTGTCTATTCGCATATCCGGAATACGTGACATCACCGGTCGTACATCGACGAGTGTTAATACTCCGGCCGCACTTCGTGATTTACGGTGCGTCGTCGCTGGTACTGGGCTTGCCGGGCGCGGTATCGACGCGCTGAGTGAGCGCTGAGCAGCTCTGGTTTGATGCCCTTGAGGGCGCTATCCGCTGGGGAGCAGGGTGGGGAGCAAAGCCGGGGAGCAATGCCGGGGAGTAAAAGGGGAGCAGATATGTGCACCAACGGCTCCGAACGGATCTCAACTGACCTGTACGAACCCGCGCTGACCTGCTACAGCGTCCCCGATATTCACAGTTCGGTGCGGCAACTGCTCATAGGAGTGATCGACTGCCCGTACAGGTTCCGGTAACGTCCAGGGCTCGCCTGCGAAACGAGCGCGCCGGTCTGCCCGGAGCCGGGGTTGTGTTCCTGTCCGCCGATGTGCACGGCCGAGGGGGTACCCGAGAGGGTAAACAAGTCGGCCGACTCACCGATCGCGTGACTGCCAGAGCCCGCGCTCGCCGGCGAAGTCGGCATCACCGATCCCTAGCTGGCGCTGGTGCCGTGCTGGAACCGGTAGATGGTAGCAGTTCCCTCAGAATTCACCGTGCCGTTGAACGTTGCGGCGGTGTTGGTGACGCCTGACGCGGCATCGGTAGTGACAGCAGCCGCGGAGTGCGAGGGCAGGCACGAGTTGCAGTCGTTTGCCTGGGCTGTGTCCAGCGCGCTCCACTGCGCGCTGGTCAGGTAGTAGCCCACGACCAGGAGCCCGGCCCCGGATTCAGGCATTGCGAAAGATGACCGAATGCATCCCGTCACGGCGGTCCGCCCGTCCAGTGACCGTTACGCTGGCCACGAGGTCTCCGGTATTCTCGATTTGCATGGTCGTTGATCGAGCTACCGGAGACCTCGTCTATTTGATCAATAAAACGCCGATGTTGCGCACTACTCGGGATAATTGCTGGTCAGGACTTTGAAATACGGCCTAACGCTGGAAACCAGCCGCGCGTCCAGGGCCAGCCGCGGCAGTACCGGAGGTCGTTCGTATCGATGGTAAACGGGTTGTTGCAGGTTCCCCAACCCCGTTCCCGGTCTCGTGCAGTGCTTGTCCACCCCAGGCCGTGCGAGCCGTTGCTTCCCGGCCAGGCGTGCTAGATCGACCAGTCGAGGCCGACGACGAAATGCTCATCCATGCCGCTGTTCGGGTTGAAATCTCGAATCCGAAGCTCTCGCAGATCTGCTTGCCGCGCTACCGGAACTCGGTGGCCGAGCGGGACGTGAAGTCCCGCGAGACGGGCTGGTTCGTGAGTGTGCCGACCTCCGAAGGAGCGACCAGCGTGTTGGCGTCGGGTGAGGTGGTCACCGTGAAGAGCGTGGCCTGTGCGCCGGAAACGCTGTTCTGCGTTGCGGCCGACGCCGGCGCGGCGAGTGCGCCAAGGGTGAGGCTCAGGACGGCCGCGGCCACCGCCGCAGCGCTTCGTAAACTGATCATGAATACTCCAGTGTTATACAGGCTTTTTCGTGGTCGCGTGGACGGGACATTGTTTCCGCGCCCCGACGGAGCGTGTGGGTCTCGTTCGGTGTTCCGTCGGGTTCGGCGTACCGTCGACGCCCATCAGCGTCCGTCACTGACCGGCCCGAGACCATGATGTTTGGCTGGAAAAGTAACCGGCATAATCACTGCGGGGCTTGTAAGTTCCGGTTGGGCTGACCAGAATCGCTATTCTGACTTCTGAGCCAAAAAGGGGAGGGGGAGGCGTGGACGAGGCGCGGGCTGCGGGCGCGTGGGTCAAAAGTCAGCGGCTTGCTGCGGGGATGACCCAGGAGGAGTTGGCGGGCAAGTCGGGGTTGAGTGTGCGGGCGATCAGCAATCTGGAGCGTGGCCGCACTGCCCGGCCGCATCCTCGGTCCCTTGAGGTGCTGGCGGTTGCGTTGGGGCTGCCGGAAACTGCCGGTACCGAGTGGGCGGCCCGGCTGCGTGCCGACCAGGCCCGCGACGCTTCGTCGCAAGCGCGGCGGCAACTGCCGGCGGCGGGCGAACAGTCGTCGCGGCCGCATACCGTGCTCACCGCAGCCGACCACGGCCTGCCCGACGACGGTGAACCGGCGAGCCCCGAGGTCGCGGCGTCGCCCGAGTCGTTTGAGCGCCCCGAGCCCGCTGAGCGGCCGGCCCGCCAGGGTGGCGATCCAGCGCCGGGGTCGCGGGCGGCGGTGGCGGTCGCGACCCTGGCCCAGGGTGATCCGTCCCGTATCGGCCCCTTCCGGCTGCTCTCGCGGCTCGGCGGCGGGGCGATGGGCGAGGTGTTCCTGGCCGCAAGCCGCGCCGGGCGGCCGGTGGCGGTCAAGCGGGTGCGTGCCGAGTACGCGCGTGACGTGGTATTCCGCGCCCGGTTCGCCAAGGAAGTGGCCGCGGTGCGGGCCGTGACCGGCGGCCACACCCCCGCGCTGATCGACGCGGACGTCGAGGCCGAGCGCCCGTGGATCGCCACAGCGTACGTCCCCGGCCCCTCGCTGGCGCAGGCAGTGGACCTCAATGGTGCGCTGCCCGAGCCGGTGGTACTCGCACTGGGCGGCGGGACCGCCCAGGCTCTCGCGGCGATCCACGCCGCGGGGATCGTGCACCGGGACCTGAAGCCTTCGAACATCCTGCTGGACCGCGACGGCCCGAAGGTCATCGACTTCGGGATCTCCCGCGCGCTGGACGGCACGGCGCTCACCGCCACCGGGGCGCGGGTGGGCACCGCCGGATACACCGCCCCCGAACTGGCCGCGCACCGGCAGACGCTGCCGGCCGGGGACGTCTTCGCGCTCGGCTGCGTGCTCGCCTACGCCGCCACCGGCATCACTCCGTTCGGTGAGGGCGCGGACGCCCAGGTGCTCTACCGGATCGTGCACGAGCCGCCCGACCCGAGGGCGCTAGCGTGCCGGGACGAGACCTTGCGGACTCTGATCGAGGCATGCCTGAACAAAATCCCCGACGCCCGCCCCACCCCGCAAGCCGTCATCGAGGCTTGCCGCGGCACGTCGGCGCCGGATAAGTCCTGGCTGCCGTCTCCGCTGGCGGCGCAGGCCGCCGCGTGCGGCAGCGAGGCCGCGCGGCAGTTGGCCCGAGCGGCGCGTCGGCGCACTGCGCGGCGTGTGCAGATCGGCCTGGCCGCACTGCTCATCCTGACGGTCGTCGCTGTCGTCGCCGCGCTCACCGCAACCAAATCCCCCAGCACCAACCTGCACGCCGGTCGCGCCCCGGCGCTGTGGACGCCCCCGGCCGTTATGCTGGGGATCTGGACCGGCGCGGAGAGCGACGGCCACCGCTACTCCACCGTCGCGGGACAGCACCCGAACGTCGCCAACATTTATCTGCTCTGGGGCGACAGCTTCCCCACCTCGTTCGCCAGGCAGGCTCATTCCGCCGGCGCGACGCTCTTCGTGGAGATCGAGCCCTGGCAGGGCGGAGACCCCAACGACTGCAACTACGCCTCCCATTTTCCGGCGATGACCACGATCGGCGCGAACGGCATGGCGATCAGCCGCTACCTGGGCGCGTTCGGTTCGGCGATCGCCGTCCTTCGGGCACCCGGTCATCGTGACGTTCGCCTACGACTTCAACCTCTCCGGCCAGTACCCCTGGGGCCAGGGCGACTGCGAGGACACCACCCCCGCGCAGTGGATCAAGGCATGGGACACCGTACGGTCCGATATCGACGCCACCGCAGGCGGCCTAGCGCACTTCATGTGGGACCCGAACGCGGACACCGGTGGGACGACCATCGACCCCACACCCTACTGGCCTGGCTCGTCCCAGGTTGACATGGTCGGTGTCGACGGCTTCATCGACACTCGGTGGGGATCCCAGTTCGGGACCTTCTCCGGCATGTTCGGCCCGGTGTTCCGCGAGATCCACGCCCTGACCAGTATGCGGATCTTCATCGCGGAGACCGACCTGGCACCGTTGGACGGCAGCGGATACCAGTCCCTTCCGGGGTTCATCTCCGACCTGTGCGCCAACGGCGGCGACGGCGTCCTGCAGTTCCAGGACGACGACACCGCCCCGCCCCTGTCCGGCGGGCAGTGGAACGAACTGGACCAGGCCCTGGCCAGCGACTGCGGCGCCAGAACCGTGGGAGGCGGCTGAGCGCCCCGTGCAGGGGCGTGGTGCTGTGAGCACGTGGTGTCCAAGAGTCGGGATCTGTGCTCCGCGATACAGGCGGGGGTTCGTCTGGGGACGGAGCCGCCGTTTCATGACGCTTGTAAAAGGTAAGGAACGCAAATAAAGAGACGCATTGGCGTGATCGCGACGACCGCCGCGGTCGTACTGGCAACCCTTATCCGAAGCCTTCCACCTCGCCGACGATCATCCCTGTCAACATCGGCGCTCTGCGGTACTCGCTGTGGGTGAAGGACGCGATGAATCAGCGAGACGCATCGTGAAAATTTCACGAACGAGCGAGGTTCGCGGACGTTAAATCAGCGCAGCTGAGTGGAGTTCGCGAGAGCTGGGCCAGAAAGTTTCACCGGCGATCCGCGCGTCCATCACCCACGGGTTGCGCGTCTTACTCCAACTTCCCAGCACTGCCGCTCGCTGCGGGCTCCCCACCGCTCCCGCCCAGATAGATACGACTTATTTCTACGCCAAGTTTAATAAATCTTGAAATTGATCAGTCTTACTACTTGACCAACGGCTACGAACAGGTTGTCATAGCTAGGTATCACCTCGGGCAACCGGGCTCGTGCTCCACCACAGTTCGCGATGAGTCTGACACATATTGGGGCTTCGTCCGCCGCAGCGGTGGGCACCACAGCGTAGTGGGGTCGGGGCATGACACGAAGATCGACGGCGCAGCAGGCGGACCGCGATGCCGGCAACCGTTGCGATGGCGTGCGTTGAAAATTTCGACGGATAGTGATCACCGGGTTCCCAGGCTTCCAGGCTTGGGGTCAGCGGTGTGCCGGCGATCCGGTCCGGCCGAATGGCGATGGTTCAGCAGCTGGCCAGTCCACGCAGGCACTCGAAGGTTGTCAAGGAGGCAGCGCATGCGACGAGACAGAACATTGACGCGGAGCCCCGGGTCGGGCGCGGTGTCGTGGACTCGACCGATCAGGTCCGCGGCGGTCGTGGTCATACTCACCGTGATCGCGGCGATGTTCGCGACGCAACCGGGATTCGCCCAGCCCCTGACCGCGAGTGCCACGCAGCCGCAGGACACGCCGGGTAATCCCTACAAACGGGGTCCGGACCCCACGGTAGCGGCTATCGAAGCCACCCGCGGCCCGTTCGCGACCGCGTCCACCAGTGTGCCACCGGGCAACGGCTTCAACGGCGGCACGATCTACTACCCGACCGACACCAGCCTCGGCACCTGGGGTGCCGTCGCCATCGTCCCCGGCTACACGGCCCTGTTCGCCAACGAGGAAGCCTGGATGGGCCCGTGGCTCTCCTCCTTCGGCTTCGTCGTCATCGGCGTCGAAACCAACACCACCACCGACAGCGATGGTGCCAGGGCAACCGAACTGCTGGCCGCACTGAACTACTTGACCACCCAGAGTCCGGTACACAACCTCGTGGACCCGAATCGGCTGTCGGTCATCGGTCATTCCGCGGGCGGGGCCGGAGCCATTCTGGCGGCCGAACAGCAGCCGTCACTGAAAGCGGCGGTCGGTCTCGCCCCTGGTTATCCGGGGGGCGGCTTGAGCCTGGCCACTGACACGGTGCCGATGCTGGTCATCGGAGGCCAGAACGACACCGTCGTCACCCCGTCCTACCTCAGCAGCCTCTACGCCACCATGCCGACGACAACCCAAAGCGACTTCGCCCAGATCGCCGGAGCCGACCACGTCTACTACACCCATCCCAACAACGTCGAGATGAAACTCCTGATCCCCTGGCTCAAGACGTTCCTCGACAACGACACCCGCTACACCCAGTTCCTCTGCCCAGCCCCACCAGATCCCAGCAACATCTCCATGTACAACCCCAAATGCCCTTACACACCCGGCGGTGGCGGCGGTGGCACCAAGCCCACGACCGGCCAACTCCACGCCGTCGGCGCGGCCAAATGCCTGGACGTACCCAACTCCACCACGACAGCCGGTACCCAGTTGCAGATTTCGGACTGCTCAGCGGCAGCACCGAACCAGACCTTCACTCACACCGCCACCAACCAACTCACCGTCTACAACGGGGCGGATTGTCTGGACGCGAATGGTCAGGGCACGAGTCCGGGCACCAAGGTGATCATCTGGGCGTGCAACGGACAGGTCAACCAACAATGGCAGATCAACGCCAACGGCACCATCACCGGCACCCAATCGGGGCTGTGCCTCGATGTCAGCGGCGCCTCGACCAGTGACGGTGCCGCCGTACAACTCTGGACCTGTAACGGCGGCAGCAACCAGCAGTGGACCCTCGGCTAGTCGGGGCCGCACCGTCTAACTGTTCGTGCACGGCGGACGCGCGGCTGCGTCCGTCGTGCCGTCCGGCCGGGGATGGGACATCGGCGAGCACTGACGAGAGCGCCAGTGCAGACCTCACCAGATCAGGCGGGTCTGTGCGAGTTCCGCTTCGAAGCCGGGTCTGTCACAAGCGCCGTCTCAAGGACGGTGGTCCGGTGGTCCGGCCAGGTGAGTTCTATACGCTCGCCGCTCACGGCGAGCGCGGGCACCGCGGGGTCGCTGCCGCGGTCGAGCGTGACGGCGGCGGCGAGGATCGATCGGACGGGCACACCATCTGTGGCCAGCCAGGGTGTCGCCGTGTAGGCACCGAGCGGGCTGATGTCGCGCTCCGTGGTCACGCCGGCGCTGGTAAAGCCGCGCAGACCGTACACAGTGGACCGAAGCGTGCCGGCGCGAGCCGTTGCCCGGTCGGCGGAGCTGTCCGTGTCGGTGTGCTCGCCCGACACCGGCCAGCCGCCGAGCCGAATCGCACGGGCATCGGGAGAGCTCTCGGCCACGATCACGAAGCGGACCTCGACGCCGTCTCGCACGACGGACAGCACCGTGATCACCGGCCCCGGCTTGATCGGGCCGGTACGGCCCGAGCCGTGGTCCGGCGAGTCGTCGGCCCTGGTGTCGACCCAGCGGACCTGACCTCGGGACGCGGCGGCGACCACGTGCCCTGGCAGCTCTCGGGCGAACAGGGTCTCGAACCCGGCGCGGTGGGTCGCGTGACCGGCTGCGTCGAGCAGGACCACCGAGTTGTCGAGCGAGGAGGGGAACGTGGCAGTGGAGTAGCCGAGCCTGGCGTACAGCGGCGAGTCCGAGCGGGTGTCGCCGGGCCGCGCGTGGTCGGTGCCGTGGTTGACGACCTGCGCGATTCCGTCTCGTGTGGACACGAGCCAGCCGGGCGCCGCGACCACGCGCGGCGCCGTTGCGGTCTCGGCCGGCAGCGGCAGCTCTCGCTCCGTCCATACCGGATGGTCCGCGGGCAGCATCAGGCCGAGCATGCCCTTGGCGGCCCAGTACGGCGAACCGGGCCCGGAGTAGGACTGGCGCAACGCGGGCCATTCGCGGTGCCAGCCAAGGGTGAGCAGGCCGGAGTCGAGCGCACCGTTGTCGGCGAAGTGCCGGACGATGCCGCTGGCGGCACGGCGGGCCAGGCCGGGCGCCAGCACACCGGTTACCGCGCCCATCCAGAACGGTGCCGCCGCGGCGAAGCGGTAGGTGAGGCTGCGGCCCTGGATCAGCGGTGACCCGTCCGCGCCGACGAGGCAGACGGCGTCGGCAAGGTAGCGCGCGAGGTCGTCGGTCCACTGCTTGCTCAGGTCATCCGGGAACAGGTCGGGAAACAGCCGCGCGCACAACAGCGGATAGAGGTGCAGCGCCCAGCCGGTGTAGTGGTCGTAGGCCCGCTCCGCACCGTCGGAGAGCCAACCGCCCGAACGCCGGAAGGACGCATGCGCAGCCAGGTCCTCCTCAATGTCGGATCGCGACCACGGGGCGCCGACGTCGGCCAGGAAAGACTCGACGACGATGCGGAACCACACCCAGTTGATCGGTGGGTAGGGCTGTCCGATCACGGTGCCCAGCCAGGCCACGACCCGCTCCCGGACCGGTTCGTCCAGCCGATCCCACAGCCAGGGCCGGGTCAGGCGTAGGACCAGTGCGATCGACGCCGATTCCACTTTGGATTGATCGAGCTCGTCCGGTCGTGGCCAGCGTTCGGGCGAGGTCGGATCGGTGCCTGCCGCCAACCCGTCGGCGTAGCGTTGCAGCAGCCCGCTCGGGTCCGACCCGTGTTCGCCAGCTATGCGAAACCCGGCGAGCAGGAAGGTACGGGCGAAGCCCTCAAGGCCGTCGGAGTCCCGTCCGTTGCGGCTGGCCGGGCCGGGCAGATCCACCCGGGCCAGTCCGGGGGAGCGGTAGGGCTCGACGGCCGCGAGCATCCGGTCCGCCAGCGCCGTCCAGTGCTCACGTGTCCAGCCGGTGTACGGGGAGATCGTACTCATGCCTGCACTGTCAGGGATTGCCTGGTCACGGCGGCCAGGGGCGGCAGCCCTGCCGCGTAGCGTTCCAGTTCGTCGAGCGCGGCGGCGCTCATGCGGCGGGTCTCCGAACCCAGCGACCCGGCCACGTGCGGGGTGAGCAGGACGTTGGGCAGGTCGTAGAGGGGTGAAGCGGCGGGCAGCGGCTCGGGGTCGGTGACGTCCAGGATGGCGTACACGCGGCCGGAAACGCAGGCCCGTTCCAGGGCGGCGGTGTCGACGAGCGCACCACGTGCCGTGTTGACCAGCACCGCGCCCTCGGGTAGCGCGGCCAACTCGGCGGCGCCGATCAGGTGGTGGGTCTGCGGCAGCGACGGTGCGTGCAGGCTGAGCACGTCGGCCACGGGCAGCGCCTGTTCGAGCGTGGCAGGTTCGGCTCCGGCCGCGATCACCGGTTCCGGGTCGACGGTCGGGTCGACCACCAGGACGCGGCCCAGTTCCAGGTGCCGCAGGAGCTTCACCACCTGGCGGCCTACCCGGGAGAACCCGACGACCACGATCGTGCGGTGCCGGCCGGAGAGTTCACCTCGCCGCTCCCGGTAGCTCCAGTCGTCCCGGAAACGGCGCGCGTCGGCGGCCAGGAACGGCACCTTCTTGAACGACCACAGGATCGCCGCGAGCGTGTAGTGCGCGACGGGCTCCGCGTTGACGGCCGCGGCCGTGGTCACCAGAATGCCGCGATCGAACACCGCGCCGGTCACGTGCTGCCGCACGGAACCAGCGGCGTGCAGGACGGCGCGCAGCTTCGGCGCGGCGGCCAGTACGCTCTCGTCGAGCCGGGGACACCCCCATGAGGTGATGAGCACCTCAACCTGGGCAAGCCGCCTGCGCACGGGTGCCGAGTCCAGCTCGTCCGTCCATGGTGGATCGCCGAGCGTGGCTATCGCGCGTAGCCGGGTCAGCTCCTCCGGTCCGAACTGGGCTTGCATCGTCTCGCGGTCCATGACAAGCAGGCTTTCCGGCCTCACCGCACGCTCCCCGCGGCAAGGCCGGACCGCCACTGGCGCCGCAGCACGGCGAACGCGACAACGAGGGGGACCACCGCCACCAGCGAACCGGTGATGACGACCGGGTTGTACTGCGGGAACTGGCTGGTCTGGGCGCTCCACTCGAACAGCCCGAGGCTGATCGGGAACAGGCGCTGGTCGGTCAGCATCACCAGGGGCAGGAAGAAGTTGTTCCAGATGCCGACGAACTGGAACAGCAGCACCGTCACCACGCCAGGTCGCATCATCGGCAGCGCGATGGTGAAGAAGATGCGCAGCTCGCCTGCGCCGTCGGCGCGAGCCGCCTCGATCATCTCGTTCGGCACCGCCGCGTCGGCGTAGACCCGAGCCAGGTACACCCCGAACGGGTTGGTCAGCAACGGTACGAACACCGCCCAGAACGTGCCGACGACGTGTAGCTGGGTGGCGAGCAGATACAGGGGCAGGGCCAGCGCGGTGGTCGGGACGAGCACCCCGGTCAGGGTGATCGCGAACAGGGCGCGGCGGCCGGGGAAGTCGAGCTTGGCGATCGCGTAACCGCACGCGGCGCAGATCAGTGCGCCGACGATCGCGCCGACCCCGGCATACAGCAGCGAGTTGCGCACCCACGCCAGGAACACGCCATCGTCCTGTGCGAACAGTTGCCTGAGGTTGGCACCGAGGTTCCAGTGACCGAAGGAGAACGCGCTCGTGGTCGAGAAGTCGCCCAGCGATTTGGTCGAGGCCGTGATCAGCCAGACCAGCGGCAGGACACTGTAAAGCGACGCGAGCAGCAGCACGCCGTGCACGACCGTGCGGGACGTCCAGCGGGATGCCTGCGCGGACGATCGCCGCACGGGTCTCCTGGGGGGCCGGTGCTGTGTGTCTGCTGGGATGGTTGCCAGGTCGGTCATCGGGCGGATCTCCTTGCCGACGCACGCATCACCAGTGCCGACAACAGTGCCGACAACACCGCCAGTAGCACAGAGGCGGCTGCCGCTCGGCCGTAGTCGTTGCCGACGAAGGCTTGCTGGTACACGTAGAGGCTGGGGGACCAGGTGCTCGACACCGAGCCGGTGAAGTTGTGCAGCACCAGCGGTTCGGTGAACACCTGTAGCGAGCCGATGACCGTGAAGACCAGCGCGACGAACACGGTGGGCCGGATCACCGGAACCTTGATGGTCAGCGCGATCCGCACCGCTCCTGCGCCGTCCACCCTGGCTGCCTCCAGGATGTCGCGGGGTACGGCCTGCAGCGCGGTGTAGAAGATCACCATGTTGTAGCCGACCCACTGCCAGGTGGCGATGTTGACGATCGCCGGCAGGATGCCGTTGTTGCCAAGCGGATCGAACGGCAGGATCGCGTGCAGCGGACCGACACCGGGACTGTAGAGGTAGGCCCAGATCAGGCCCGTGATCACGATCGGCACGGTGTAGGGCAGGAACATCGCCAGCGACCACACCTGCCGCAACCGGACGATCGCCGAGTCCAGCAGCAGTGCCAGCAGCAGCGCGATCCCGAGCATGATGGGCACTTGCAGCAGCGCGAACAGCGCGACGTTGCCGAGGCTGTCCCGGAAAGCGCTGTCGGCGAGGACAGCGAGATAGTTTCCCAGCGCGACGAAGACCTGCCGAGGGCCGGCAAAACCCAGGCCGGACAGGCGTTCGGTGAGCAGGCTCAGGTACAGCGCGTACGCCAGCGGGACCAGTACGGTGATGGTCAACAGCAACGCGAACGGGCCGGCCAGCAGCAGTCCGGCCCGGCCACGCCTGCGGCGTGCCCCAGTTGCGGTTGCGGTGGTTCTCGGGGAGCTGGTCCGCTCCGGTGCGAGCACGCTCACTGGTTTCCCTCCAGCACCGACAGTCCGCGTCCGCGCAGGTCCGTCACGGCGTCCGTCTGGGTCTGACGCATCGCCGCGGCGATCGTCGACTGACCGGTCTGTACACCACCGAAATGGTCCGCGATCCTGGCGAACAGGGTCAGCGCGTCCGGTCCCCAGGTCCACTCGGGAACCCGGGTGGCAGCCTCGTCGAGCACGTCGTACACCGGGTCGCCCAGGAAGTACCCGCCATGGTAGGTATCACGGGCGACCTTCCTGTTGGGCAGGTAGGCGGGAAACGGCGCGCTGAACGTGGACCCGATCCTCGGGACGGCCGGGTCGGTGCTCAGCCAGCGCAGGAACTTCACGGCGGCGTCCGCGACGGGGCTCTCGTCGGACACCGCGAACGCGCTGCCACCCTGGACGCCGGTGGCGGGCGCTCCCCAGGTGGGCATCGTTGTGACCGCCCACCGGCCCTTGTCCTGGGGAACCGACTTGGCGAAGGTGCCGACGTTCCATGACGCGCCGAGATGCGCCCAGAGCTTGCCGGTGTGGACAGCGGCGATCCAGTCCTGCGTCTGCACCGGATCGGCGCGCACCAGGCCGCTCGCGATCATCGTCTGCCAGTAGTTCGCGGTCCGAAGTGTCCCTTCGCTCGCGATGTCGACGCGCCAGGAATCGCGGTCGACCTGCCACCACGGATCGCCTGTCTGCCAAGACATGCCCGCGAAGAACGAGCCGTCGTTGAGGGGGAACGTGGTGATGCGTGCGGTCGGGTCGGCTCGGCGTACCGCGTCGGCTGCGGCGTTGAACTGGGGCCAGGTGCGCGGCACCGCGATCGCGTGCCGGTCGAACAGGTCCTTGCGGTAGTACAGGACCATCGGGGCCACGTCCATCGGCACCGCCCAGGTGCGTCCGTCCGGTCGCACACCGCGCCAGGCGGCCGGGGTGTACCCGCTTTCCAGATCGGCCAGCTCACCGCTGAGGTCGCGCAGGCCGCCGGTGACCAGCAACTGTGGTAGGGCCTGGTATTCGACGTGCAGGATGTCGGGGGCGTTGTGCGCGCGGATCGCGTTGATCTGCTGGGCGTAACCGCCCTTGAGGCCACTGGCGATCACGTTCAGCTCGACGAAGACCTCGTTCTGGGCGGCGTTGAACGCGGCGACGTACTTGCTCATCCCGGTCAACCACGACCAGATCCGGACAGTGGTCGCGCCGGACGCTGTCGTCCTCGACGCACAGCCGGTGACCGTTGCCGCAGCCGTTGCCGCAGCCGTTGCCGCGACCGCCAGGAAGGTTCGGCGGGAAAGCGTCATTGCTTCCTCCGTACTTTCCTTCGTTGGACGGTGACGGCTCACACTTCAGTCGTGCGATAGTGCAAAGTCAACCAAGTAGGTCAGAATCGATCAGAAACGATCGGAAGCGAAAGAGCATGAAACTCGCGGCTGAGCGACAGGAGCTCATCCTCGCCGAGGTCCGGCGCCGTGGCACCGTCCGGGCCGCCGACCTCGTCGAGATGCTGGGCGTCAGCCCGGTGACCGTGCGCCGGGATGTCGCCGAGCTCGCCGACCGTGGCCTGGTCTCACGGGTCCACGGTGGTCTGATGCTGCCGCGACGAGGTCAGCCGGAGGCGAAGCGGGACGTGCTGCGTTCCTCGTTCGGGCCGGTCGCCACCGGTGCGCTGGTCGGCATGGTGGTGCCGTCGGTTGAGTACTACTGGCCGGCGGTGATCCAGGGCGCGCAGGCCACCATGGCGATGGTGGGCGGACGGCTCTCGCTGCGCGCGTCGAGTTACCACGCGGCCGAGGACCGGCGGCAGATCGGCCGACTTCTGGAACGTGGCGTGCAGACCCTGCTCGTCGCGCCAAGCACGAGCGGCCACGCGGGACTGAACCTGTTGCGCTGGCTGGGTTCGCTGCCGATTCCGGTCGTCCTGGTCGAACGCAGGCCACCACCGGAGCTGCCGACGCTCGGCCTGGACACGGCGACGACCGCGCACGCGCTTGGCGCAGGGCTGGCCGTGCGGCACCTGGTCTCGCTCGGGCACCGGCAGGTGGGGCTGGTGACCTCCCGGTCCAGCCCGACCAGTCGTGCGCTGCGGGCGGGCTGGCAGGAGGCGATCTCCTCGCTCGGTGTCACCCAGGACGGCGCCTTCGATGCGGAAGTGCCCGCCTACGGTGCGCCGGGCTGGACCGAGGTCTACGACGGGGTGCTGCGCCAGTGCCGCCGCGCAGGGGTGGGTGCACTACTCGTGCACGCCGACCGCGAAGCGATCGGGATGATCGAACGCGCCCGCGACCAGGGCATCGACGTACCGGGCGAACTCGCGGTGGTGTCCTATGACGACGAGGTGGCCGGCGCGTCGGACCCGCCGCTGACCGCGGTACGGCCGGCCAAGCACCGGCTCGGCGCCCTCGCCGCCGAGCTGGCGCTCGCCCGGCTCGCCGGTGGCGAGGACCATCCGGTGCACCGGGTGGAACTCTGGCCGACCCTCGTCGTCCGCGAGTCCTGCGGCGCCGCCCGGCGCGGTCAACCGAAGCCGCTTCAATGAGCGACCACTCGAAAGGTGTGCTGGTGAGTTCTGATACGGCAAGGATGGGGCTGTGCTCGGTCACCTACCGCGCGCTGTCCGTCGACAGGGTCGCCGGCCTGGCCGAGGACGCCGGATTGAGCCTGATCGAGTGGGGCACGGACGTGCACGCGCCGCCGTCGGACGAGCAGGCGCTGCGCGCGGTGCGTGACCGGACGGCCGAGGCGGGCCTGACCACCTGCTCCTGCGGCTCGTACTGGCGCGCAGGCCACCACGACTCGGCGGCGTTCGCCGAACTCGCGGCGGCGGCCGTCACGCTCGGCGCCCCTCGGATCAGGGTGTGGGCCGGCACCGAGGGTTCCGAGTCAGTCCGCGACAGGTCCACTGTGGTCGGCTCGCTGCGCGAGGCGTGCGAGATCGCCGAGGGGCACGGCCTGCGGGTGGCGCTGGAGTTCCACTCGGGCACGCTTACCGACACTCCCGAATCGACGGTGCGCCTGCTCGACGAGGTAGGTCACGACGCGCTGGCGACGTACTGGCAGCCGCCGGTCGACCAGCCCGACGACATCGCGCTCGCGGGCCTGCGGATGGTGCTCGACCGGGTCGCCGCACTGCACGTGTTCTCGTGGTGGCCAGGGCAGAACCGGCTTCCGCTCGCCGCCCGCGAGCACCTGTGGCGCGCGGCGCTGGCTCTGGTCCCGCCGGTCGACTTGCTGCTGGAATTCGTTCCCGGTGACGATCCGGCAGCGCTGTCCCGTGAAGCGGCGACGCTGCGATCCTGGCTCACCTGACGCGGACGGCGGATCGGCACCGGGGCCGATCCGCCGTCCCGCCTGGGCAGTGCCGTGACGGTCAGCCCGCGGCGACGATGCGCCACTGCTGGTTGGTGCTGCTGCTGCTGCTGTACTGGCCCAGATCAGAGCCACTGCTGGTGCGCCCCATGCCGTCGAGGTACTCGCCGGTCGCGCGGTTCACGATGCGCACGTTGTTGGCGTCGGTCAGCACCGTCCACTGCTGGTTGGTGCTCGTGCTGTCGCTGTCCTGAACTATCGTCGCGCCATTGGAGGTGTTGACGCTGTCCAGGTCCAGGCCGGTCGCCCGGTTCTTGATGCGCACGTAGTTCCCGACGTTCTGCACGATCCACTGCTGGTTGTCGCTGCTGCCGCTGCTCGCCTGCTGGCCAGCGGTGGATCCGTTGGAGGTACGGCCCATACCGTCGACGTAGAGGCCGCTGGCGGCGTTGACGATCCTGACGTAGGTGCCGCCTCCGCTGCCGATTCCCCATGCGTACTGGAGCCGGGTCAGTCCCGACTGGTTCACCAGCGACAGCGTGATGCCCGAGCCGGAGCCGGACTTGGTCGTCATGCTGTACCAGTCACCGTCACGCAGACCGGGCCAGTACACGCTGCCCATGCCGAGGCTGCGCAGTTCACTGCTGACGCCCCGGACGTAGTCGGCGAAGAACGACCCACTGGGAATGCTGTAGTCGATCGTGTTGTAGGAGACGCCGTTCTTGCTACCCGGTCCCATCGGCGCACCCCACTCGGTGGCCACCGTGCGGCTGGCGTATCCGCCGATCTCGTTGGCGATGTGGTTCGCCCACTCGGTCTCGTCCTCGTATCCCGCGAAGAACGAGTAGTCGTGCACGGCGAGCAGGGTTCCGTTGAGGCGGCTGTCGCCACCGACCGCTGGCACGTTCTGGGCGTCACCGGTACCGTCGAGGATCACTCGGCCGCGCGGCACGCTGGGATACCTGTTGAGCCAGTCGTTGTACAGGTTGTCGAGGCTGCTGGCGCTGTAGGCGTACGGCTCGTTGATCACCTCGAAGTACGCGTTCGGGTTGCTGGCGTACTTGCCGACGACCTTGTCCCACATCTGGTCGAACGCGGTCATGCTCGCCGGCTTGCCACCGCTGTAGGCCCAGTAGGCCAGGATCACGTTGCCCTTGCTCAGCGCAGTGTCGATCGCGCCGGTGTAGGTTCCCCAGTAGTTGGAGACGGTCGGCTCGTTGATCGGCATCCTGACCGTGTTGGCACCGGTGATCGAGTACATCTGGCCGATCACCTGGTTCGCCACCGTGGCGGCCGAGGAGTAGGTGTCCGACGCGCCGAGACCGGACACGTACAGCACCCCGTTGACGAAGTTGTCCCGCTGGTCGGCCCAGTTCACGCCCCGCAACTGCGAGGTGGAAGTGGGTGCCGAGGGGGCGGCGGCGGCGCGCACGTGGTTCGTGGCGATGGTGAGCATTCCCGTGGCGAGCGCCACCGCCGTCAACAGCTTGAAGATCCGCGACGGCGCTCCGTGCGCTGTCGCATGGTTTGACAATCTCATGGGGGTTGTCCTTCCGCGTCCAGCATTGCGAAGATCACGGTCAAGGCTCAGCACCACTGTGGTTCCCAGCGGACCAACGGCTGATTGAAATCGTTCAATTCGTGACCCTAAGCATGCTGGGCCAGAAGCGTCAAGACTCGGGAGAGCGCTATCCGAGTTTCCCGGGGAGCCACGGCTGGGCAGTGTGCTTGCGTCGGTGTTCGACGAACCTGGTGCCTGTGATTAGCCACTTCGCGGCGACGGCCCAGCAAGGGTTGACGGAAAGCGCATTCCAGATTACGTCGCCCGCCGACGCGCGGATGCCTGGTCCGACCTCCGAGACGTGACCCGGCGCGGGCGACCAGGCGGCAGATTGAATGAGCCGGTTCAGGAAAGTTTCAGGATTTCGCGGCGGCGCGACCGCGATTGTCGTATTCGAATCGGTGGCGTCGAAGCGATTCAGCAGGACGGGCAGACCGTCACGCGCCGCGACTGTCCACGATGGTGCTGACACGTCCGGTCGCGATGTCGTGGACGTGGCCGGAGACGCTGACCTTCCCGGCCAGCACGGGCGCCACGAGCAGCCGGTCGACGTCGATCTTGACGGTGTGATGCGGGTCGGCGACGGCGGAGGCTGCCAGCGTCGCCTCGGGCAGGTGGGTCGCCTGCGCGGCTCTGTGCAGGAAGGCAGGGTCGGCCAGCAGGCCGGTCCCGCACTGCGTGTGGTGGATGACCGCGACTTCGAGGCGGGCCTGGGAGGCGATCTGTCCGCCGGAGATCTGCTCGACGAGGTAGGCCAGGTAAGCGATGTCGTCGATCACGGCCTGGCTGACGCGTCCGCCCGCGTTGCGGATGACGGGTGCGTCACCGAGCCGGAGCCCGAGGACGATCGCGGGATCGACTCGGTGGTCGAGGCAGGTGAGCACGATCATGCGGGTGGCGGGTAGGCCGAGTGTCTCGGGCGCGTAGCCACGGACGAACTGCTCGTTGCGGTCGAGCAGGGGAGCGATCCTGGTCATGGCGTTGCCTTTCGTCGATGTGGACAGCGTCCACGTTAGCCAACTTTGTGGACAGTGTCCACAAAGTTATTCTGTTCGGATGACCAGCAGCGAGCCCCCGACCAGGACGCCGGCGCAACGGCGACAACGGCCGCGCGGCGCGGTCCGCGACGGCCTGGTCGCCGCGGGACTGGAACTGGCAAGGGCGGGTGGCCCGGACGCGGTCGTGCTCCGCGAGGCGACCCGGATGGTGGGCGTGGTACCCAACGCCGCCTACCGGCACTTCGCCGACCGCGACGAACTCCTCGCCGAGGTCTGTCTGGCGGCAATGCGTGAACTGGCCGATCGCATGGCAGCCGGCGTGGCACGCGTCGACGGCGAGCGCGGAGATCCCGTCGCCGCGCGCCTTCGGCTCAACGCGATCGGCGTCGCCTATCTGGAATTCGCCCGAGCGGAACCGGGGCTGTTCGCGACCGCGTTCTCCGTGCCGAGGCAGCACGGCTACGACGCGCAGGACAGCGAGACCGGGCTGGTCCGGACGCCCATCGGCCACCTGCGCGCGGCGCTCGACGAACTGGTCGACGCGGGCGTGCTCGACGAGGGGGACCGCGACGGCATGGAGTATCCGATCTGGTCCACCGTGCACGGACTTGCGGTGCTGGCGGGACAGGGACCACTGCGTGACCTACCCGCTCCCGCTCGGCGACACCTTGAGGACCGCACCTGGGCATTTCTCAATCAGGGGCTCGGCGGCGTCGACACCGACCCCGAGGGGACAGCGCCCAGGAGGTCATGAACGCGGGGCGGGCCCTGTCGAGTCGCGGACGTTGAGGGTCGTCGCCAGTTGGAGGTGCTGGGAGGCGGGCTGCACGCCGTCCGCCATGCCGAGGACGGTCTCGATGGCCATCCGGCCCATGCCGACGAGAGGCTGCCCGACGGAGGTCAGCCGGGGCGTTGTCCACCGGGCTTGCGGCGTGTCGTCGAACCCGGTGACCGACAGCTCGCCAGGGACGGCGATGCCGAGCTCGTTGGCCGCCGCGAGCACCCCGACGGCGATTTCGTCGTTGCCCGCGACGATCGCGGTCGGCGGCTCGTCAAGGGTGAGCACCGCATGACCGTGCCGCTCGCCTGCTTCGACGGAGAAGGTGTCGTGGTGGATCATCGTGCTGTCGGGCGTGATGCCCGCCGAGTGCAGCGCGGCCTGGTACCCGTGAAAGCGTTCCGCCGACGGGGTCGAGCCCAGCGGGCCGCCGATCCAGGCGATCCTCTTGTGGCCGAGGCCGATGACGTGCTCGGTCGCGGAACGCCCGCCCGCCCAGTTCGTGGAACCGATGCTGACCACCCGTGAGTCGGTGGTGTCGATCGGGTCGATCGCCACCACCGCAAGCTCCGCGTCCTCCGCGGCGAGCAGCACCGAGTCGGGCATGGCGACGGCGAGCGCGATGATGCCGACGACGCCGTACGTCCGCAGTTCCGTGACCCAGGCACGGGCCGCAGCACGGTTCGTGTCGGTCCAGTCATCTGGTGGCAGTCGCAGCAGCAGTTCGGCCCGTGCGGCCGTCGAGGCCGCGAGAATCCCCTGGAGCACGGTCCCGGCATAGCGCGACTCCACGATGTCGAGCACGGTGACGAGGGTTCGCTCCCGCTGCCGGTCCTGTCGCGCCGTCGTCGGCTTGTAGCCGATCTCCGCGATGACGCCGAGGACGAGGTCGCGGGTGGTCGCCGCGACGTCGCCGCGTCCGTTGAGGACCTTCGATGCGGTCGCGGGAGAGACGCCGGCCAGTCGGGCGACATCGGCCAGGGTGGTTCGCTCGGGACGAGATCGCCGAGTCATCAAACCCTCCGTTCTCTCGAAACTTTTTCGAGCCTACCGCACGAAGGTGCCGCGACGTAGTTGCTTGTAGAGGCCGGTTTTTCGGTGCTTGACGCACCCAGACGCACAAAGTACCTTCAGACCAATCGAAAAGTCTTCGAAACATTTTCGAGTCCTCTCAAGGAGGAGGCGGCTCATGAGGCCCTTCGGGAAAGCAAAGGTCCTTTCCGTGGTACTCGCGCTGACCTTGGCGCTGAGCGCCTGTTCGGGTGGGTCGGCAAGTGGTGGTGACTCGGCGACGCTGACGGTCTGGAGCTGGGACGACACCGTCGCGAAGGCGGTGCCGGGCTTTGAGGCGGCGAATCCGAACATCAAGGTCAAAATTGTCAACGCCGGCTCCTCCTACGACGAGTACACGGCGCTCGACAATGCGATCCAGGCCGGTTCGGGGGTACCGGACCTCGCGATGTTCGAATACTTCGCCGTGCCCTACTTCGCCATTCCCGGCAAACTCGACGATCTTGGCGAATTCCAGGTCGACAACCTCAAGAAAGACTACGTGCCGGCAGCCTGGAATGACGTGACGGTCAACGGCAAGGTCTACGCCCTGCCCTCCGACTACGGCCCGTCGGCGATGTTCTACAACGAGGAGACCTTCAAAAAGGCCGGCCTGGACAAACCCCCGTCCACCTGGGACGAATATTATCAGGATGCCAAGAAGATTCACGCACTCGGCAGCGGCTACTACATCGCCCAGGACACCGGGGACCTTTTCTTTCTGCTCTCGCTCATCTGGCAGGCCGGTGGCCGCCCGTTCAAGGTGACCGGCAACAAGGTGCACATCGACTTCACCGACGCCGGCACCACCAAGGCCGTCGCGTTCTGGCAGAAGATGCTCGACGAGGGCCTGGTCAACACCAAGGTCACGGCGTGGACCGATGACTGGAACCGCACGCTCAACGATGGAACCCTCGCCGCCCAGATCATGGGTGGCTGGCTGACCTCGACACTGCCGCAGCGAGCGCCCAAGGTTGCCGGTGACTTCAGGGTCGCGTTGATGCCGCAGTGGAATCAGGGCGACAACGTCGGGGCCGAGAATGGCGGCAGCTCGTTCGGTATCCCCGCCGCCTCAACACACAAGGACGCGGCGTTCAAGTTCCTTGAATACTTCACCCACGGTGCCGGGCTCTCGCCGCGCGTCGACGCGGGCGCCTTCGTGCCGACCACCTCGGTGTTGAACGATACGGGCGCGCAGAGCAAGCCCAATACCTACTTCGGCGGCCAGCAGGTCGGCAGCGTGCTGGCGCAAGCATCGAAGAGCGTCGCGAGCGGTTGGCAGTATCCGCCGTTCTTCGAGTGGGCCCGCACGACCTACGGCGACCTCGTGTCGAAGTACTACACCACGGGCCAAGGATCGCTCACCGCGATTCTTCAGCAGTGGAAGCAGCGCATGATCGCATACGGCAACGAGCAGGGTTTCGAGGTGAACTAGCCCCTTCTTGGCGGCAGGTGGGCGTGCACATCGGCGATGCCACGACCGGGAAGGAAGATCAGAGACATGAGCCAGGCAGCTCGGTTCGACAGCACCGCTGTGGCCGTGGCATCGCCAGGTGTGGCACACCATCTGCCACCGGCACGCAAGCGGAGAAAGGCACAGATCGGACTGGCGTTCATCGCGCCGTTCGCGGGGCTGTTCGCGCTCGTGTACGTCGTGCCGATCGGATACGCCGGCTACCTCAGCCTGTTTCAGCAGAAGCTCATCGGTGGCAACACGTTCACCGGATTCGACAACTATCTCAAGCTGTCCCGAGATGCCCAGTTCTGGGACAGCGTTGGGCGAGTCGTCAGGTTCACCGCGGTGCAGGTGCCGATCATGCTGATCTTCGCCATGGCGCTGGCGCTCGCGCTGGACTCAAGGCGCCTGCACGGCACCAAGTTCATGCGGGTGTCGATCTTTCTGCCGTACGCGGTGCCCGCGGTCGTGTCGACCCTCATGTGGGGATTCATGTTGGGCGTCAAATACGGCCTTTTCGGCAGCATCGACGACGCCCTTGGCACGAACATCAACCCGTTCACCCCGAATACCACGCTCACTTCCATCGGCGTGATGGTGACGTGGGCGTTCACCGGCTTCAACATGCTGATCTTCTACGCCGTTCTCAAGGCTGTCCCGCGTGAGTTGTACGAGGCGGCCGCGCTCGACGGGGCCAACGAGTTCCAGGTGGTCCGCATGATCAAGCTGCCGGCACTGCGAAGGTCCGTCGTCATCGCGGTCATCTTCTCGATCATCGGCACGTTCCAGCTGTTCAACGAGCCGCAGATCCTGCCGGCGATGGTGGCCAACAGTGGTATCACCACCTACTACACGCCCAACCTGTACGCGTACAACCTGGCGTTCACCGGATCTCAGGAGGGTTACGCGGCGGCCCTCGCGCTCGTCATGGCGGCGATCACGATCGTGGTCGCCTACGCCGTACAGATCAAAGGATTGCGGAATGCCTTCAACAACTAGCGCATCCTCCCGTCGTTCGGACGGTCGCCGTCGTCTGTACACGGTGGACAATCCTCGCAAGAGCGTGACCCTCACCGTGATGACCGGGTTGTTCAGCCTGTACTGCCTGCTGCCGCTCGTGTGGCTGGTCATCAACGCGACCAAGTCACAGTCCGACTTCGTCTCCTCGTTCGGGCTCGCGCCAGGTCACCGGTTCGGCCTGTGGGACAACATCGTCGGCGTGTTCACCTACCAGGACGGGATCTTCTCCCGGTGGCTTCTCAACACCGTGATCTATGTCGTCGTCGGTGCGACCGTGTCGACCTTCCTGGCGGCCCTCGGTGGGTATGCGTTGGCGAAACTCGACTTCACCGGCAAGCGATTGTTCCTTTTCGTGATCCTGGGATCGATCGCGGTTCCCGGCATCGCCCTGGCGATCCCGCAGTTCCTGCTGTTCGCGTTGCTCGGCATCACCAACACCCCGTGGGCCGTGCTGATACCGTCCTTCATCAACCCGTTCGGCCTGTACCTGATGTGGGTGTTCGCCGCGGACGCCGTGCCGACGAATCTGCTCGATGCCGCCAAGGTCGACGGAGCCGGCGAGTTCCGGACCTTTTTCCAGATCGCGCTGCCGATGCTCGCGCCGGCAAGCGTGACGGTTCTGCTCTTCTCGTTCGTGTCGATCTGGAACAACTACTTCCTGCCGTTGATCATGCTCAAGGACCCCAGCTGGTATCCGCTGACCATCGGACTCAACGAATGGAACAAGCTGGGCTCGACGGCCGGGAACGGTGCGCTGATCCAGAATCTCGTGATCACGGCGGCGCTGCTGACGATCATACCGCTGATCATCGCGTTCCTCAGCCTGCAACGGTACTGGCGGTCGGGCCTGTCACTCGGTGCCGTCAAGGGCTAGGACGCGGAAACCAAACCTGCGACGAAGAATGAGGCGCCATGACGAAGGACGCTCTGTTCGAATCCCGGCTCCGGATCGACGGTGAGCGCTGCGAGGAAAGCGTGCTCCCGCACATCTGGGCGGAATGTGTCGGTGCCGGACGGGCGAATGAGGCATTGCGCGCGGACTGGCAGCAGCAGTTCCGCGAGGTCGTCGCCGCCTGCGGGTTCCGTTACCTCCGCTTCCACGGCCTCTTCCACGACGACATGTTCGTGTACCGGGAGAGCTATGGACACGGGTTCGGCCAGAACTCCCCGCTTGCCGCGCCGATCCACACCTTCAGCTACGTGGACAAGGTGTTCGACTTCATCCTGGACTGCGGTGTCCGCCCCTTCGTCGAACTCGGCTTCATGCCGAGCGAGTTGGCGACGGTACAGCAGACGGTGTTCTGGTGGGGAGCGCATTGCAGCCCTCCCAAGGACATGGGACGCTGGGTCGAGTTGGTCACGGCCACGATCGAACACTGGATCGACCGGTACGGTCTCGCCGAAGTGCGCGAATGGCGGTTCGAGGTGTGGAACGAACCGAACCTGGTTCCCCATTTCTGGACGGGCACGAAAACGGAGTACTTCGAACTCTACGAGCAGACCGTGACGGCGATCAAGAAGATCGACAAGGAGCTGAAGGTGGGCGGCCCCGCGACGAGCGTCTTCGTGCCTGACGAGCGTTACCAGGGCGAAGTCGAGGACCGCTCGGCGATGCACAAGACTGTCGCCGCGTCCGATGTGGACGCGCTCGACTGGCGTCCGGTGTGGATCGAGGACTTCATCGCCTGGTGCGTGAAGCGCGAACTCCCGGTCGACTTCGTCTCGACTCACCTGTACCCGACCGATTTCGCGTTCGGTGCCGACGGTGCTGGCGTGCACATCTCCCGTTACGCCGATGCGACGTTCGACGACCTGACTCTTCTTCGCGATCTCGTCGCGAACAGCGCCTATCCGGATGCGGAGATCCACATCACGGAATGGTCGACATCGCCGTCGGCCCGCGACTTCATCCACGACACGCTGTTCGCGGCGACGTCCATCACGCGGACCTACCTCACGTGCGCCACCCTCGCCGACTCGATCTCCTACTGGACCTTCACCGACGTGTTCGAGGAGGGCGGAGCCGGGATCGGACCGTTTCACGGGGGGTTCGGCATCCTGAACGAGGCCGGCATTCACAAGCCCACGTTCCACGCCTTCACGATGCTCGAACGCCTCGGTGACCGCGTCCTCCTCGCGACGTCCGACGGTCTGGTGACTCGGGACAGCCGGACATCGGCCGTGTCGGCGCTGTTCTTCAACTACCCGGACGAGATGGCCAATAGGGCAGTCGGCTCGGCGAACTCGTATCCGGAGACGCGCGCGCTGGCCGAAAAGGGACCGAACCGAAGAATCCGTCACTCGATCGATGGGCTCAGGCCGGGGACGACGTTCCTCGTCGAGATCATGGACTGGGAGCACGGCAACGTCGCGGAAGCCTGGCACCAGCTCGGCTCGCCCGTCAACCTGTCCAGGGCGCACAGCACGTATCTGCGCGCGGTCGCCGACTCACTGCTCAGGTTCACGCTGACCGTGCCGGACAACGGCATACTGGAGATCGATGTCGACCTTTCACCGTGGGCGCTGATGTCGTTGCGGCAGGCGTCCTGACACACGCGCCGCGAGACAGCCGATTCCCCGGCGGCACATCCTCGAAAGGAGCCCCGCATGTCCCTCGCCCGCCTCATCGTCGATCCCGCGTTCGTGGTCGGCGACGTCGACCCTCGGCTGTACGGGTCGTTCGTCGAGCATCTGGGCCGATGCGTCTACACCGGCATCTACGAGCCGGAGCACCCGACCGCCGACGAACACGGCTTTCGCGGCGACGTGGCGGAACTCGTCACCGAGTTGGGAGTGCCGATCCTGCGGTACCCGGGCGGGAACTTCGTGTCGAACTACCGCTGGGAGGACGGCGTCGGCCCGCGCGAGTCGCGTCCGACCAGGCTTGACCTCGCGTGGAAGTCGATCGAAACCAATGCCGTCGGCACCGATGAGTTCTGCGCCTGGAGCCGCCGCGTCGGCTCACAGCCGATGCTCGCGGTGAACCTCGGCACCCGAGGAGCGGACGCGGCGGCAGCCCTCGTCGAATACTGCAACCATCCCAGCGGCACCTACTGGTCGGACCTACGCCGCGAGAACGGGGCGTCCGACCCGCATGGCGTGAAGGTATGGTGCCTCGGCAACGAGATGGACGGTCCGTGGCAGATCGGCCACAAGACCGCCACCGAGTACGGGCGGCTGGCCGCCCAGTCCGCACAGGCGATGCGGTTGGTCGACCCGAGCATCGAACTCGTCGCGTGCGGATCATCCGGCGGGCAGATGCCGACGTTCCCCGAGTGGGACGCCACGGTGCTCGAACACTGCTACGAGCACGTCGACTACATCTCGCTGCATTCCTACTACCAGCAGCGGGAGGACGACCGGGCAAGCTTCCTGGCCTGCGCGGTCGACATGGACAACTACATCGAGGCCGTCGTCGCGACCGCCGACTACATCCGTGCGAAGGGCCGCCACACCAAACGCGTCAACCTCTCCTTCGACGAGTGGAACGTATGGCACTCGGTCGAAACGACCGTCGAACAACGTGACTGGGCGCGGGCGCCTCGGCTGATCGAAGACCAGTACAACGCGGTCGACGCCGTCGTCGTCGGCAACATGCTGATCAGCCTCCTACGGCACGCCGACCGGGTGCGCATCGCCTGCCTGGCCCAGTTGGTCAACGCGATCGGTGCGATCCGCAGCGAACCGAACGGCCCCGCATGGTCCCAGACGATCTTCCATCCGTTCGCGCTGACCAGTCGCTACGGACGCGGCGTCGTGCTCCAGCCGACGATCACCTCACCGAACTACGAGACCGCACGGTTTGGCGAGGTCCCCGTTCTGGACGCGGTGGCACTGCGCGACGACAACGGCGTGACGATCTTCGCCGTCAACCGCGACCAGCAGGTATCGTTGCCGCTGACCGCCGAGCTACGTGCCATTCCAGGACTGAGCCGGGCCAGCCATACCTACATCGGCGGTGCTGACCCCCTGGCCGCGAACAGCAGGGACCAGCCTGATCGGGTAGTGCCCCAAACCGGCGAGAACACTGCCGTGCACGCCGGCGAGCTGGCGATCACGTTGCCGCCGCTGTCCTGGAACATGATCCGGATCAGCTGAGCGGGCGAACTGGTTGACCGGGTCGTGGACGTGGTGGTCAGGCGTGCTGGCTGATGGTGTCGTAGGCGTCGAGCCAGCCGTGTGAGCGGTGGTCGCCGCGACGGGTGAACACGGTGGCGCCTCGCTGGGTCGGGTCGGTGTCGGCGTAGCTGATGGTGTCCTGCGCGGAGGGTGTCGTGATCCGGTGGGCCGAGCCGTCCCACACGCTGACCGCGGCGGCATTCGCGCAGGTGACGGTGATCCGGCCGGCCGTGGCCGTGAAGGTTGTGTCAGTGGCGCGGTCTCGCAGCAGGGCCAGGTAACCGTTTCGATCGAGCTGGCAGTCTTCGGGTGGCCGGCCGATCGGCCAGTCCGGGTTACTGACGTCCTTGGCACGGGCCGCTGCGAAGAATTTCTTGACGAGGTCGTCCGCGTGCAGCGGGGTGGCGATCTGCTCGCAGATCCACAACAGCCGGCCGGCGCCGCGCGGTGGTGCCAGCTTGCGCCAGCGGATTCGGCGGCCAAGATCGTCGGCTACCACCGCGACCCACGGATGTACGGTGCCCAGCCGGCCCTGCGCGGCCAGCCAGGCGAAATAGCGTGGCGCCTGGCCCAGAACCGAGTTCAGGATGGTCTTGGCCACCCCGCCGATCGTGTGGCCGCGCCGGCTGAACTGCTGCGGATGATGAGCAACCAGCGCGAACGCGACCTGTGCGAGATCGCCGGGATCGCAGGCGTTCGCGGTGACCAACGACGGTGGCGGTGGCGTGGTGTCCAACCGCTCCAGCCGGCCCCTGGCGCGTAGCAGCCGGGCGACGAAGGGGCGCTGGTCCTCGTCGACCGGTGCTTCGGCCAGTTCCGGCACCGTGGTGGCGATCAACCGGCCGAGCACGTCCTCGGCGTCGTCCGGATCGGTCGGCATGGTCTGGCCGGCGAACGCGGCACGCAGTTCGTTGCCGACGAGCACTGGCACCATCAATCGCGTGGTGATGCGGCCCAGGTCGGTCACGGTCAGCAGCGTGGTGCCGTCGGGCTCGGGCGCTTCCGTGAGATAGCCGCCGTCCACCAGGATGTTCAGTGCGGTGTGCACGGCGGCCAGGCCGCGGGTGCCCTGGTGGTAGGCCAGCGTGCGCATCCACCACTGCTCAGCGTCGGCGACGGTGTGGATGCTGCCTTGGGCCGCCTCGGCCAGCAGGTGGTCCGCCAGGCAGCCTTGGATGCGGGAGAGGATGGTGTAGCCGGCGACCAGTTGTGCCTGCCATGCGACATGCTCGGTCTCGTCGGTGATCAGGAAGGCCCAGCCCTCGGTCTCGCCGGCCCCGATCCGCCCTGCGCGCCCGAACATCTGCTGGACCGTGGCCACGTTGAGATCATTGCGTCCGATCACCGTGTCGCGGACGATGACGGCGCGCGCGGGCAGGTTCACTCCCGCGGCCACGGTGGTCGTTGCGACGAGCACGTCAAGGCGGCGTGCCCGGAAGTCGCGTTCGGTCTCGCGTCGCGGTTCCCAGTCCTTGTAGTGGATGCCAACACCCACCGAGGCGCAGACGTCGTGGAGTCGGGGCAGGTCTTCGGTGCTGACGCCCTCGGTGGGTGCGCCGCGGTCGGCGGCGATGGCCAGTGCGGTCGCGCGGACGTATCGCTTGGTGCCGCAGAACACCAGCACGCTGCCGCCGTCCTGGGTGACGCGTCGGGTGATCGCGGTCACCAGGCGGGTTCGATGGGTTCCGTCGACCTTGCGTTCACCTGTGGCCGGCACCACCGGTAACTGCCAGGTCAGTCGGGTCGGCCGCCAGCGGACGCGAACCGGCTCGGCGTCCAGCCACTCGGCCACCTGCTCGGCGTTGGCCGCCGTCGCGGACAGGCCGACGATGCGCACCGGCGAGTCCGCGCCACGTACCCGGGCCAGCAGCGCCTCAAGCAACGGTCCGCGCTCGGGGTCGCCGAGCAGGTGGATCTCGTCGACCACCAGGCAGCTCACCTCGGCCAGCGCGGAACGCAGGCTGCTGGCCCGGCAGATCGACTCGAACTTTTCCGTGGTGGCAATCCAGAGATCGGCGTCCCGCAGCCGAGGCACGTCCACGGCGTACTCACCAGAGAGCAGCTCCACCTTCAGCCGCCGCTCCTTGTGCTCCCGCCACGCGTTCAGCTCCCGATTCAGTTCATCGGTCAGCGACCGCTGCGGCACCAGCCATGCGGCCTTGCGGCCATCGCCCAGGATCGCGGTGAGCGCGGCGAGCATGCCGATCACGGTCTTGCCAGCCCCGGTCGGCGCGGTCACCACCAGGTGCCGGCGGTCGTTGAGCACGGCAGGCGCCGCCTGAGCCTGGGCCGGATTCAGCGTGGGATAAGGCAGGTAGCGCAGCCACTCGGTCGGCACCCACTCGGCGGCGTCGACCTGATCCCAGTTGGGCTCATGCGGTTGGGCGTGCGTCTCCCACACCATCTCGAACGCGTCCCGCGCCGCAGCGGCCGACCAGCCATCGGTGCACGTGCTGCGTGGGTGCGCCGGGTCGACCAGCGCCGATACCTCCGGGACCGCGCGCAGCGACGACAGTTCGCCGTGCTCGCCAATGGTGCTGATGGTCTCGGTCTCCAGCCAGTACCGAATCTGCCGATACGGCACGCCCGCCCCGGCGAGCCGTGCGCACAACTGGTCGAACTCCGGCCCGGACGGAACCAGAGCCCGAACATCGACCTCAGCCGGTGGCCGGGACACGCTCGCCGCCGGATCGGTGATCTTGCGCCAGTGCAGCAGGCGGTGCTCGACGAATTCTGGCGGCATCGCTTCGTGGTGGAACTCCGCCGGCGCGGAGCCGCAGCCGGCCAGGAATCGGGCGGCGATCGCATGAGCGGTGTCCGGACCGTCGACCGGCACGGAAATCCGTCGGATTCGCAGTTCGCCGGGGGCCACGTCGCAGTCCCGTTCCGGCACACGCTCGTCGACCACTCCGCGCCACCTCCGGTGCCAGCCAACCGCTCTGTCGCAGTCACTCACCATACCGATCCGGACCGGACCGGCCCACTACTCGATCGTTTTCGGACGGGAGGCGAGCGCACCGCAGACCGCCTGGACGACCACGAGCGCTACCAGGATGGCGAGTGCCGGGGTCCATGACGCGGTGGCGCCGTGCACGGCGCCGATCGCGATCGGCCCGAGCGCGGCGAGCGTGTAGCCGCCGGCCTGAGCCATGCCCGACAGCGCCCCAGCTTCGGCGTGGTGCCGCGTCCGCAACCCGAACAGGGACAACGCAAGGGCCAGCGTGATGCCGCCGGCGAAACCGGCGATGACTGCCCAGATCACGGCGAGTTGCGGCGCGAGCAGGAGCCCGACGAGGGCAACCATCAGGAGCAGTGACCCGCCGACCGCGATCGCGCGCTGGTCGGGAAGCCGGTGGATGAGGGCGGAGCAGGCCAGACTCCCCATCAGCCCGAACAGGTTGAACAGGAGTTGATGGAAGCCCGCTGTCGCCGGGCTGATGCCGGCGGCGTGCTCGATGGAGGGCAGCCACGTCACCAGGACGTAGAACGCCAGTGATTGCAGACCCATGAAGACCGTGACCTGCCATGCCAGCGCACTCCGCCATGGCATGCGCGTCCTGGCCGGCTGCGACGCGCCGGTCCCGGCCGACGTCGTGACGATTGGCCTCGAACGGCGCAGTTGCGGTGCGAAGACGCCGAACGCCAGTATGGCGAGCCCGGCCCAGATGCCCAGCGACAGGCGCCAGCCGCTGGATTGTTGACCCGCCAGCGGGACGGCGATTCCCGCGGCGATCGCGGCGACGCCGGACTGGGTCGCGGTGTAGGCGCCGGTGATCGGTCCGATGCGCCTTGGGAAATCGCGTTTGACGAACGCGGGCAGCAGCACGTTCAGGGTGGCGATCGCGACACCGAGTAGCGCGGTACCGGCCCACAGCAGCGGTTGGGGCGGGGTGGAGCGCAGCACGATACCCGCGGCGAGCAGGAGCAGTGCGGCGCTGAGCGCTCGTTCCAGCCCAAGTCGGGCGGCGACCTTCGGAGCGATCGGCGAGAAGGTGGCGAACGCGATCAGGGGCACGCTGACCAGTACCGACGCGGCCACCGACGAGAGCCGTTGGTCGTCTTGGACAATGCCAAGAATCGGGCCGAGGCTGGTGATCGCCGCGCGCAGGTTCGTCGCGACCAGGAAAACGCCGATCAGGATCAGCGCGTGGCGCAGGTACGTCGTTCGCGGCGACGGTACTGCCTCGGCGGGGACGGCTGGGCCGGACTGGGCGATCATGAACTCAGAGTTTCCTTATACACAGGCGTATTGCGGGGATTGCCAGAAGCCGGGCCGGGACCTGGCTGGTGGGTGCCGTGCTACGGCACCCACCCGGCTCCACGCTCTCTCCGTTGACTATTCGAGCGGTGACTATTCGAGCAGACAATCACGATGACCTGTAGACGGCCTCGTAGGCCGCGCTCAGTTCACGGTGCAGTTCGGTCGAGTCGGGCAGGGCCCTGCCGTCAAGCGTGTGCACCCTGGTCAGCTTGCGCACCGAAGATGCGACGAAAACGCCGTCGCCGGTGAACAGGTCGTCCGCGGTCAGCCTTTCGAGTTTGGCGGTGAAACCCGCGCGCTCCGCACCTCGGTACACCGCGGCCTGCGTGGTCCCTGGCAGGATGCCGAGGATGGGCGGCGGGGTGTAAAGGGTCCGGCCGCGCACCATCACCACGGACACGGTCGGGCCTTCGAGAACAGAACCGTCGGTGGCGGTGAAGATCACGTCCGATGCCCCGCGCCGGTTCGCCTCACGCAACGCGGCCATGTTCACCGCATACGACAAGGTCTTCGCGCCCAGCAACAGCCAGGGCGCCCGCTCGGCCAGTCCCGGCTCGATGCCGCGCTCCAGGGTCACCGCGGCGATACCTTCGGTCCGCTCGCGCATCATCCGAGGACTGATCTCCAGACCGAGCGCGAAGGCGGTCGGTGACGAGTCGGGCTCGCTGTCCAATCCCCTGGTGTAGATGAGTTTCATCGCGATCTCGCCGTCGAGGGGCCAGTTGTCGATGACCGCCCGGATGGCGCGCTCCCAGTACTTGGGGTCCGGTTCCGGCATGTCGAGCATCCACGCCGAGCGGGCGAGCCGGTCAAGGTGCAGCCCCAACTCCCTCGGCTCCCCGCCTTCGATCAGGACCGTCTCGAACACCCCGTCGCCCCGGAGCAGCCCAAGGTCGGCGACCTTGATCTGGGGGTCGTCGGCTTTGGCCACGGTTCCGTCCAGGAAAGCAAGAACGCGCATCTGTTGATCATCCTTTCGTTGGTACCTTACTGCAAAGTTGTCAGCCGCCGACGCGCTCGGCGAGGACCTTGGCGAATCGCAGGGCGCTGCCCTCATCGAAGGGCAGGTTCAGCGAGGGTTCGCAGATGTCCAGCTCCAGTACCATTGGCGCGCCCTCGTTATCGCGGATCAGGTCGACGCGGCCGTAGAGCAGGGGTCGGTCGAGGCCAAGGTGTATAACGGCGGCGTCGAGCGCGGCCGACGCGACCGCGCGTTCACTCTCGTCGGCGACCCGCGCCTTGCGGAATTCGAGCGTCGGCACGTGCACCGTTCCGTCCCGCATCAGCATCGCGCTCTTGCGGATGGCGTGGCTGTACTGCCGGTCGAAATAGATCAGGTCGGTTTCACCGTCGCGGTCGATCGAGTCGAAGTAGGGCTGGACGATGACCTGTCCACCTTTCTCGATCAGCCGGGACATGTGGTCGACGGCTTCTGCCTCCATCGACCGGGTGAATCGCCGGACGTCTCGCGAGTACGCGCCGACGGTGGGCTTGACAACGATCTCGCTCGGCCCGGTCGTGCTCGGCCAGGAAATCGCGAAGGACGGACGCGGGATCATCGCCCGGTCCGACGAACCTGCTCGGGACGACGGGGACATCAAGGGCGGCGAGGTCGGCGAGATAGGACTTGTTGAGCGCCCATCGGGCCACCGCGAGCGGATTCAGCAGCAGCGTCACGGCATCAACGCGTTCGCACCAGGCCAGGAACTCGGTGAGTTGATCAACATAGTTCCAGGGGGAGCGCAGCAGGACGGCGTCGAAGCGGGACCAGTCGACATCCTGGTCCTCCCACCGGCATACCTCCGTGCCGAGCCCGACCGTGTCGCAGGCTTCCCGCAGCAGCGGCATGTCGTAGTCGATGGGCAGGTTGACGGCGTCGGTCACCAGGGCAACGGTGGGAGGGGTCACCATGGCAGGACCTTGCCCGCGTGCAGATAGCTGCCAGTCGGGCCGTCCTCGTCGAGCAGTGCCAGGCTGACGCTGGTCGCGGCACCGTCCGCGGGTTCGAGGTCACCGGCCCCGTCGTTCATGTCGGTCTTGGTGTAGCCGGGGTGCGCCGAGTTGACCTTGATCGGCGTGTCGCGCAGCTCGTAGGCCAGGTGCACGGTCCACGAGTTCACCGCGCTCTTGGCCGCGCTGTATGCCGGCAGTGACTTGAAGGTGGGGCTGTAGGTGTAGGAGTCGGGATCGCTGTGCAGGGCGAGTGAGGCGAGCAGGCTTGACACGTTGACGATCCGTCCCGCAGGCGACCTGCGGATCAGCGGCAGGACCGCGATGGTGACCTCGACAAGGCCGAACAGGTTGGTGTCGAAGGTTTTGCGCCACTCGGCAAGCGACTGCTCCGATGGCTGCTTGCCGTACTCCTCGATCCGGATGGCCGCGTTGTTGACCAGGATGTCGAGCCGACCGTACTTGGCGTCCAACTCCTTGGCGGCGGCGGCGATGCTCTGCGAATCGGTCACGTCGAGCTGGAGACCTTCGACGTCAAGGCCGGTACCGCGCAGGTTCGCCGCTGCTTCCTCGACCGCAGCATGGTCGCGGCCGCTGAGCAGCACGCGGATGCCCTTGCCGGCGAGCTGGCGGGTGATCTCAAGTCCGATGCCGCGGTTGGCACCGGTGACCAAAGCTATCTTCGACGGAGGTGTCAGCACATCGGCCTCGCTATCTCGTCGGTCACAGGGTGGACAGGAACTTGGCTGTTGGCGGCCCGAAGCGGTCGATGTCCACGAGGAACGCGTCGTGCCCCTTGTCGGATTCCAGCGGCAGGAACTCGACATCGGCCCCGCTGGCACGCAGGCCCTCGGCGATCTGCCGCTGTTGCCGCAACGGGAACAGGATGTCGGTTTGCACGCCCATCACCAGCGCCTTCTCGACACGCAACCGGGAAAGCGCTTCTGCGGTACTGCTACCGCATGACTCGCCGAGGTCGAACCAGTCCATGCTGCGGCTGAGGTAGAGGTAGCTGTTGGGATCGAAGCAGCGCACGAACCGGCGTGCGTGGTGCTCCAGGTACGCCTCCACGGTGAACTGCGCATCGAACGAGTTGTGATCCGCCGGTTCGGCCGGGCTCGACCTCGCACGGCCGAACCGGCGGTCCCATTCCTGGGCCGATCGGTAGATGGTCATGCCGATCTTTCTCGCGGTGATCATGCCGCGCTCGGGGTAGCCCTCCTCGCCGTATCGACCGCGGTTCCACTGCGGGTCGGACCTGATCGCCTCGCGTTGCAGCGAACGGATCGCGATGGAGAACGGCAGCGAGTGCACCGCGCCGGAGATGTTGATGTGGCTGCGTGCCAGCCGAGGGTGACGCGCCAGCAGGGCCAGCGCGCTCATCCCACCCATCGAGGCACCGATGACGCACGCCAGCCGCTGGAAGCCCAGCGCACGCGTTGTGAACGCGGCGGCATCTGCGATGTCCTCAATGGACAGAGCAGGGAAGTCAAGCCGATAGGGCTCGCCGGTGTCCTGGTGGATGGAGGGCGGCCCGGTGGAACCCTTGCAGCTGCCCAGCGAGTTCACACAGATCACGTACCATCGATCGGTGTCGACCGGCTTGCCAGGCCCGACCATCTCCTCCCACCAGCCCGGAGTGCGATCCTCCTGATGGGACGCGACGTGCGCGTCGGGGGAGAGACCGGTGAGGATCAGCACGGCGTTGTCTGCCTCCGCGTTGGGCTCGCCGCAGGTCTCGTACGCGATCCGCGCGCCATGCAACCTACCCCCGCGTTTCATCGGGAAGCCGTCTGGCAGGCCGACGAACCGCGTCGCGGGCGGAATGAACTCCATGACTTCGATCCCGTGTGGTTGGTGGAATCTCAGGGGCAGGCGGCCGGATCACTCGTCGAGCGAGGCCAGCCAGTCGTCGTCCGATCCCTCGCTGATGCCTTCGAACCAGAAGCTGGACAGATAGCGTTCGCCGGTGTCCGGGAGCATCGCGAGCAGCACTGAGCCCTCCGGTGCGCTCTCCGCCACCCGCAACGCCGTCGCGAGCGTTGCGCCGGCGGACATACCGGCGAATATCCCCTCCTCTGCGGCGAGGCGGCGCGCGGTATCCCTGGCCAGTTCGTCGTCCATGGTCACGAGCTCGTCGATCACGCCGCGATCCAGGATGTCGGGGACGAAGTTCGGGGCAAGTCCCTGCAACTGGTGCAGGTTCCACGACTGACCGGCCAGGACCGCGGCCTTGGCCGGTTCGAGTACGATGGTCCGCACTTCGGGGCGAGCGAGCTTGAGCATCTGGCCAACACCGGTGATCGTGCCGCTGGTGCCGAAACCGGTGACGAAATAGTCCAGTCGCTTCCCGGCGAAGTCGCTGAGGATTTCCGCGGCAGTGGTCTCCCGATGGTATGCGGGGTTCGCCGGGTTCTCGAACTGGCGGGCCCGGAACCATCCGTGTTTCTCGGCCAATTCGTCCGCGATGCGGTTGCCGCCCAAGCTGCCCAGCTCTCCGGGGAACAGGAGGACCTTGCCGCCGTAGGCGCGGATGAGTTTGCGCCGCTCCACCGAGTAGGTGTTTCCCATGACCGCCACGAATCGGTAGCCGCGCGCGGCCGCCACCATCGCCAACGCGATGCCGACGTTGCCGGACGTGCACTCGACGATCGTGTCGCCGGGCTTGAGTTCTCCCCTTGCCTCCGCGTCGAGGACGATGGCCAGGGCAAGGCGATCCTTGACCGAGCCGCCGGGATTGAACGACTCGACCTTGACGTAGACCGTGACGTGCTCGGGCGCGAGCCGGTTCAGCCGCACAATGGGTGTGCGGCCGACGACATCAAGAATACTGTTGTACAGAGTCATGATGGAATTGTCCTTCGTAGACTGTTGTGGTAGGACCGGCCAGCACGATCCGCTCGTCGTCGCCCGGCCAGCTGACCCGGAGTTCACCGCCGGGCAGCGAGACGGTGACATCGCGGTCGACGCGTCCCTGGCACATCAGCACAGCCGAGGCGGCGCATGCCCCGCTGCCGCAGGCGAGGGTCTCGCCAGCGCCGTACTCGTGCACCCGCAACCTGATCTTCTCGCGCGAGACGACCTGGGCGAAACCCACGTTGACGGTGGGTGGGAAAACGGGCGAGGACCGCACGGCCGGACCGATCCGCGACACCGGGGCGTCGTCTATGTCGTCGACCTCGATCACGACGTGCGGATTGCCGGTGGAAACCGCGGCGAATCGCACGAGCGTCCCGTCTTCCAACTTGGCCTCGTAGCGTTCTTCTCGGCTCTCGAAGCCGACGAGTGGAATCAGCTCGGGGGAGAACTCCGGAACGCACAGGCCGATGCTGAAGACGCCGTCTCCCAGCGCGTTCACCGGGTGCGTACCGCTCGGGCTGTCGAGCTCGAACCGGGAACCATGCGCCAGACCGGCGCGAAGCAGCCACGCGGCAACACAACGCGCGCCGTTGCCGCACTGCATCGAGCGCGAGCCGTCCGAGGTCCAGATCTCGAACGACGCCACCGCCCGCGCGCTGCGCGGTGGTCCGACCCCGAGGATCAGATCGGCGCCGACACCCTTGTGGCGGTCCGCCAGTGCCCGACACAGCTCCGGCGAAGGCGACGGTGTTGCACGCAGGTCGAGCACGACGAAGTCGTTGCCGCAACCGTGCATCTTGGTGAAACGCAACGTGGGGGACGTTGTCACTCGGATCGCCTCCCTGCCCGCTCGACTGGTCGGTTCATCAGGCTTTCACGGTCTCGAACACGGGCGCGACCATGTCCATGATGGAGTCGACCGCCGCGTTGTTGGTGCTTTCGTCGGCCGTGGTGGTGAACTCGGCTAGTTCGATGCCCAGGATGTCGGATGCCGGGATGGATTCGAGTATCGATCGGATCTGGTTTGGCAGCAGGCCGTCTGGCACCTTGTAGTCGGCCGGCACGTAGCCCGGTTCGAGCACGTCCCAGTCGATGTGCACCCACACCTGTGCTCCGTTGACGGCTTCCGCGACGCGTGGCGCCGTTGCTTCCTCGGGCGGAATGATCCGCACACCCGCCTCGTCCAGCAGCACCTGCTCCTTGGGGTCGATGTCCCGTGCTCCGATGAGGATGGCCCGGCGTGGGTTGATCCCGGCGCCGTGCCCGCTGTCCCACAATCCGCAGGCACCCGAGAGCGCCATGCCGCCGAGGTAGCCCGACTCCGTCGTGTCCGGTGTGTTGAAGTCGCCGTGTGCGTCGATCCACAACACGACGCAGTTCGGGAGTTCCCGTGCCACCATGGGCAGTGTGGCCAGGCTCGCCGCGCAGGTGTTCGCCGCCATCACCGTGCGGTGCTTGGCCTTGATGCTGGTCAGAACCGCCTGTCCCAACGCGGTGAGGGTTTCCCGAGCCGCAGGGAGGCTTGTGCTCCAGTCATCGTCGGCCGGCCCGGTTGGCTGGCCGACGTAGTGTCCTTTGACGCCATAGCGCTGCTCCAGAGCCTGGGCGGTGCGTGCCGCGCCCTCGATCATCCCCGGTGCCCTGTCGGCTATCCGTCCCTGGGAAACGATCAAATCCATCATGTCCTGCCTCCGATCACCTGTGGTCTTGGCGCTTGGTCCGGTCGAGCGGACCCCTCGGAAGACGAACGGGCACTTGTCCGACCGCTCGACGTTGTCCTCCAGCAGGCCGTACTGCCACCATTCGAGCCCGGCAACGCCATAGGAACCAAGCTGTGGGGCGCGCGGAGCGCCGTCGTAGCGGTCGATCCGGTCACGGATGTTGCTTCGGACCTTGCGACCGCTCGGTGTATCGCCCGCCACGACGTCGAACCGTTCACGCGGATTGACCACGAGCACGAAGTGTTGTCCAAGGTTGCGGCTGCGGCGAACCCGGTGCGCGGGAGTACTCATGTTGAAGAACAGCGGCATTCCGTTGAAACACATGGACCAGGATTCGAGGTCGGGGTCCTTGCTGACGTCCGCCGGCCACGGCGCGGGGTCGACATCGTGTAGCCGCTGAATGACCGACCAGCCGAAGGCGTGGTATTCGGCGACGGACCGTGCTGTCACCGCCTCTGCCACTGCCTCTGCCGAGAACGCGACGACAAGGGGATAGGCGGTGTCGAGGTGGCCATTCCAGTCGCGGGAGAGTTCGGTGTACTCGGCAAGACCATCGGCAAGGTGCTGAATGCCGTTCGGGCCAACGTCTTCGACAAAGCTGAACAGCAGCAGCTGTTTGCGGAAGGCGTTTCGTGAGAAGACGCATGGGAAACCGCGATCGGTGAGCCTGGATTCGACGTCGCGGAAAGCTGCCAGGTGCCACCCCTTTCCGGCCGAGCCGACTTCTCGCTGCGGTATCAGCTTGGTGCCTTGAGATCCGCGCAGTTGATGCATTATGCCCTCCGGGAAAAGCCAGTTCGGACACAGCGGATTCACGTAGAAGTTGGTGTGCTCACGGCATTCTCCCCGCCCTGGCTCGGTTTCGACTCTATGGGCATCGATTCCTGGGCGCAGCGACCATATGGGTGAAGAGAGAGCTATGCGTTGCACGCCAACGAAATCAGGCGCCGGAAATCAGGCGCAGATACCGCAACGCTTGTCACAACAAACAAGTACCGGTCTCGCGGTCGCCCACGATGGCGATGATCTCCAGAATGGTTTCCAACAACAGGTCGTCGTTGAGCCCGTGGCCGAGCCGGACCACGACGAGTCGGTGGTCGGGAATGATGATCACCCGCTGACCGTAGTGGCCCGCGGCCATCAGGCAGGGCGGCAACTGGGCGGCCAGCGGGTTGCGACCGAAAAGGCGCTCGCCGAGCACCTGGTGGCCCAGCCACAGCAACGCACCGCCGTAGACCGGTTCGTCGTCCGAGGGCGCCGGGGTGAGCGCGTAGTCCAGCCAGCCAGCTGGCAGCAACTGATTGCCCTGCCAGCGGCCGTCGTCCAGATAGAGCTGGCCGAACCTCGCCCAGTCCAGCGCGGTCGCTGTGGAGAAACCGGAGAGGATGAAGTTTCCGGCCGGATCCGCGTGCAACACCGTGCTGTGCATGCCGAGCGGGTCGAACAGCAACTCCCACGGGGCGTCGACGAACGGTATGCCGTGCGCGAGCGCTGTCTCGCGAACCACGGCGGCCAGCGCGATGGCATCACTGTTCTGGTAGGCGCACCGGGTTCCGGCCTGCGCCCTCGCGGGCAGCCCGGCCACGTAACCGTACACATCGGATAGCCCGGAGTAGACCCGGAAGTGCTTGTCGCCCATGGCCCACGGGGTCAGGCCGCCGGGGCAGTCCAGGCCGCTCTCCATCCGCAGCAGATGACCGACGGTGATGCCGGCCCGCTCGTCGGCCTGCCACTCGGGAATCGGCGCAGGCTGGTCCAGCGACAGCCAGCCAAGCCGTACCAGCCGACCGGCCAGCGCACCGACCAGGCTCTTGGTCATCGACCAGCCGGGATGCCGGGAGTTCCGGTCGAACGGCGCGGCATAGTTCTCCGCGACCAGTTGGCCGTCGTGCAACACCACGAACGCGCGGCCAAGGCCGTCCGAGGTGATCCGCTTGGCAACGGCGTCCAGCTCGCCGACCGGAGGGTCGTCTGGCTCGATCGGCGCGGCGGCCAGGCTCGGCGGTGCGGGATGGACCGGCAATGGCGGTTGCGTCGCGCCCTCCGGATAGATCACACAGCCGTAGCGGCCGAGGTCTCCCGCGGTGCGGCTGGTGCCGTCCGGCGCGCGCAGGGTCACCGTGCGGGCCGCGTCGTCCACCTCCACGGTGACGTCGGGCAGGAGCAGCGGCGCTGTCGGGTCACCGCCGCCCTGGCGCTGACCGAGCACACCGCCGGAGGCCATGTCCGAACGCAGTATCTCCTCGGCCGCCCTGCCCTGGCAGAAGACACCGGAGGCCAGCCAGTAGGCGTGGAACGCCAGCCAGCGCGTCACCGCGTCCTCGGCGGGAGCGATCGGCCGGATGTGGCGCGACCTCGGCCCGGCGACCCGGATCACGGCGCCTCCTTCCTTGTCCTTGGCAACAGTCGCGACAGGAACACGACGCTGCCCACGAGCACGATGTCCAGGCCGAGCACTGGCCGCGTCGCGGCGACGAAATCCCGATACCCGGTGCCGTGGCCGAGCACGGCGAAGAACACGACCTCAAGCAACGCGACCCCGGCGGCGCTGGCGAACTGCTGCGCGGTGGTGAGCACCCCGGAAGCCGCGCCGGCCTGGTGCGGCGCAATGCCCAGCAGGGTCGCGCCGACCAGCGAGGGATAGGCGAGGCCCTGACCGAGTCCGATCAACGCCATGACCGGCAGCAGTTCGGCCACGGTCAGGTTCGGCCCACGGAGTTGGGCCAACAGCAACAGCGCGGCAAGGGCGAGCGTGGTGATCGCCGCACCGACGGTGATCACCACGGGGCCGTGGCGGGCCAGCAGCCTGCGCGCGACCAGCGAGGTCACGCCGAGCACCGCGCCGAGCGGCAGGAAGACCAGGCCGGCGCCGAGCGCGGACAGGCCGAGGCCGGACTGTAGGACGATCGTGATGACCAGCAGTAGGCTGCCGAAGAACGCCATCATCGCCACGTTGCACAGCAGACCGGCCACAAAGGACCGGTTGCCGAACAGCGACAGTTCGAGCACCGGCTGGCCACCGCGCCGGCCGACCGCGCGTTCCCAGCCGACGGTGGCGATCATCGCGGGCACCGCGCACAGCAGGCAGGCCCACGTCCAGACCGGCCAGCCCTGGCCGCGACCGAGTGCCAGCGGCACGAGGGCCAGCGCGAGGCTGGCCGAGATGCCGAGTGCGCCGACCGGGTCGAGGCGGGGATCGGCGTTGCCGGCGCGAGCCGGCAGCAGCCGCAGGGCCGCCACCATCGCCACCGCGCCGACCGGCACGTTGATCAGGAAGATGCTGCGCCAGGAGAGGCCGAACAGGTTGGCATCCAGCAGCACGCCGCCGAGCAGCTGCCCGGACACCGAGCCGAGCCCGATGGTGACGCCGTACCAGGACATCGCCCTTGCCCGCTCGGCCACCGGGAAGGTCGCGGTGATCAGCCCGAGCACCTGCGGCACCATCGCGGCTGCGGCGAACCCCTGCAACAGTCGGAACACCACCAGTTCGACCGGGTTCGTGGCCAGACCGCACAGCAGCGACGCGACGGAGAAACCGGCCATGCCGGCGATGAACAGCCGCCGGAAGCCGAACAGGTCGCCGAGCCGGCCGCCGGTGATCAGGCCGCTGGCGTAGCTGAAGGCGTAGCCGGCCACCACCAGTTCCAGGATCGCGTCGCTTGCGCCGATGTCGTGTTGCAGGGACGGCGCCGCGACGGTGACGATGAACCGGTCCAGCAGGCCCATGAACGCGCCGCACAGGAGCACGGGCAGCATCCGCCAGCGGGTGGCCAGCGGCTCGGCGGTGGCCGTGCTTGCCGTGGCCATCCGATCGGCCATCAGAAGAAGCCACAGGTGGGCTGGTCGCCGCTGGGGGCGTCGTGGTCGTCGAACCCGCTGCTGGCGCTGACCTCAAGCCGGATGCCGTCCGGATCGGAGAAGTAGACGCCACCGGACCTGGCCCCGGTCTTGTGTGCCACCGGTCCGTCGTGGTGCAGGGTCACGCCGAGTTCGCGCAGCCGCTTCTCCACCTGGCGCACCTCGTCGATGCCGGCCACCTGGAAGGCCAAGTGGTGCAGGCCGGACGTGTCGGGGGAGAACGAAGCGCCGCTCTGTTCCCACAAGGTGAGCACGGTGCCGGCGTCGGTGCCGAGGAAGGCGTACCTGTCCTTGTCACCGGCAGAGCGGCTGCGCACCGACAGGCCGAGGATGTCGGTGTAGAAGGCGACCGAGCGGTCTAGTTCGCGCACGTTGAGCGCGACATGCCCGACCTGGTGCACCACCGGGGATGACATACTTCCTCCACAATAGACTAACGTTCGACGTTCGTCAGAACCGTTAGTAGATACTGGCATCTCCGGTCCGGCCGGGCAAGCCGGCTTCACCCCTGCGGACGAACATCGGTGGCTCGTGCGCGTGCACCTCCGGCGGCACGCCGCGGTACCGCTCCACCTCGACAAGGCAGTGCTGGCCGATGCTGCCCTGAGCCAGCCGCGAGGTGCCCTGGTCACGGGTCAGCACGTTCGGGTTGCCGTGCCGGCACAGCGGTCCGTCCGCGTCCTGCGCAGGGTCGTACCAGGCGCCGGTGGACAACTGCGCGACGCCCTGCCGGACCGCGTCGTCCAGCAGCGCTCCGGCAAGGCATGCGCCTCGGTCGTTGAACACGCGCACCACGTCGCCGTCGGCGATGCCCCTGGCGGCGGCGTCTGCGGGATGCAACCGGACCGGCTCACGCCCGGCGACCTTGGTCGCCCGGCTGGTCGCGCCCATGTCGAGCTGGCTGTGCAGCCGGCCGCGTGGCTGGTTCGCCACCAGGTGCAGCGGGAACCGCTCGGCCAACGGCGCGCCGAGCCACTCCCGAGGTTCCAGCCAGGACGGATGCCCAGGACAGTCCGGATAGCCGAATCCGGCGATGGTCGCCGAGTGGATCTCGATGCGACCGCTCGGCGTGGCCAGCGGATGCTCGTCCGGATCGGCGCGGAAGTCGGCGAACAGGGTGTCCCGGTACTCCGGCAGCGGAAGACGGACCCCGTCACCGGCCCAGAACTCGGCGAAGTCGGGCACATCGGCGCCCAGTTTCTCGCGCCACCGCGCGTAGAGGTGGGCCAGCCACTCGCGGTCCGAGCGGCCCTCGGTGAACTCGGCGCGCACCCCGAGGCGCTCGGCCAGGTCGGTGAAGATGGCGTAGTCGTCCCTGGCCTGTCCGTAGGGCGCGAGGGAGCGGCGCATCGGCAGCACATGGGTGTCGCCCCGGCCACTGCCGATGTCGTCGCGCTCCAGGTTGATCGTGGTGGGCAGCACGATGTCGGCGTGCTTGGCCATGGCCGTCCAGTACGGTTCGTGCACCACGACGGTGTCCGGGCGGCCGATCGCCGCGCGCAGGCGATTGAGATCCTGGTGGTGGTGGAACGGATTGCCGCCGGCCCAGTACACGAGGCGGATGTCGGGATAGCGGTACCGGCCGCCGTCGTAGTCGAACTCCTCGCCGGGGCGGCACAGCAGATCGGCGATCCTGGCGACCGGGATGAACGCGGACACCGGATTGCGGCCCTGGGGCAGCGTCGGCCGGGGCGCCACCGGCGCGGGATGGCCGACATCGGCGATCGAGCCGTAGCCATGGCCGAAACCGCCGCCGGGCAGGCCGATCTGGCCGAGCATCGCGGCCAGCGCGATAGTCGCCCACACCGGTTGTTCGCCGTGCTCGGCGCGCTGTAACGACCAGCTGACGGTCAGGAACGTGCGCCTGCCGGGCATTCGGCGGGCGAGTTCGCGAATGCGGTCCGCGTCGATACCGCAGATCCGCGCCGCCCACTCCGCGTCCTTGACCACGCCGTCGCGCTCGCCGCGCAGGTAGGCGGCGAACTCCGGGTAGCCGACGCAGTAGCGGTCGAGGAAGTCGAGGTCGGCAAGCCCCTCCGCGTCCAGCGTATGGGCAAGGCCGAGGATGAGCGCGGTGTCGGTGGCCGGGACGATCGGCAGCCAGGTCGCGTCGACTCCCTGCGGCAGGTCGTCGCGCAGCGGGCTGATCGACACCACCTCCATGCCCCTGCCGATCGCGTCCAGGAAGTGTCGTCGCGAGGTGTGCGTGGTCAGCCCGCCCGGCGCGACCGAGACGTTCTTCTCGCCGAGGCCGCCGAACGCGACGAGCAGCTCTGTTTCCTCCACTATGGACAGCCAGGACGATCCCTTGCGGATCACCGTGATCGCGTCGCCGACCACGTGCGGCAGCAGCGCCATGGACGTGCCGTGGCTGTAGTTGTTCACCGAACTCGTGTAGCCGCCGATGGTGTTCAGGAAGCGGTGCACCTGGCTCTGCGCGTGGTGGAAGCGGCCGGCGCTGGCCCAGCCGTAGGAGCCACCGAAGATCGCCTCGTTGCCGTGCTCGCGGCGCACCCGGTCCAGTTCGGCCGCCAGCAGGTCCACCGCCTCGTCCCAGTCCACCTCGACGAACGGCTCCCGGCCACGCAGCGCCGAAGGGCCGGGGCCCTCGGCCAGCCAGCCGCGCCGGATCGCCGGCCTGGCGACCCGGCTGGGATGGTGCGCGGAGTCGGCGATGTTGCCGAGCAGCGGCGACGGATCGGGATCGTCGGGATGCGGCTGGACGCCGACCACCCGGCCGGACTCGACGGTCACCGAGAACGCGCCCCAGTGCGATGTGTTGACATGTCGGGTCATGGTGATGCCTCGGATACGAGAGTCGGGGCCGTGCGCGGGGCCTCGGCGACGGTACGGGTGTCCACGCCGCGCCATCCGGCGATCGCGGTGGCAACGGCCATCGGCGCGGCGACCAGGAACGCGCTGACCCTGGCGCCGGGAAACGCGGCCAGCAACAGCCCCACCAGCGGCGGCCCGAAGATCCCGCCGGCCTTGCCGCACCCGGCCGCGAGGCCGCTGGCCACCCCGCGCACCGCGGTCGGATACACCTCGGCCGCGTAGGGCCCGACCACCGCGAGCGTGCCGCTCGCCCCGGTGAGCAGCAGGACCAGCGCGATCGTGGTCGGCCAGCCGGTGCTCGCCCTGGTCAGGCCGAGCACGACCAGCGCGGCCGCGGTCAGCCCGCCGTAGCCGACCATGGTCCACCTGCTGCCGGCCAGCCGGTAGCAGACGGCCACCAGCGCGGTGGCGGGCAGCGCCAGCAGCGCGGACACCGACAGCAGTCGCGCCCCCGGCGCGCCCGCCCCGGACGCGTCGCGCAGCAGCGAGGGCAGGAAGGTCATGAATCCCCAGTAGACAAGGCCCCAGGACATGGCGTAGGCCGCGATCACCATCGTCTGCCGGCGATATCGAGCGGTGAGCACGGCGGCGAACCCCGCGGCAGGGGACGGCCCGGTGGCCGGCGGTTGTTCGGCGGGCACCAGGGTGGCGCCGAAGTCCGCCGCGATCCGCCGGGCCCTGTCCGGCTCGTCGCGCATGGCGAGAAAGCCGGGGGACTCCGGTATCCAGCGGTTGACGGCGAGCAGTCCCAACACAAGCGGAAGCTGCGCGAACCACAGGAAACGCCAGCTCAGCAGTGGCACGAACAGCGCGGCCATGCCGCTGGCGACCAGATAGCTGACCACCGTGGTCAGGCCGGAGAGCAGCACCATGATCAGGCCGCGATGGCGCACCGGGACGGTCTCGGCCAGCAGAGCGTAGGTGACCGGCAGCATGCCGCCCGCGGAGACGCCCATCAGCAGGCACATCACCAGGTTCCAGCCGAACGCGGGCATGGTGCCGCAGATCGTGGTCGCCAGGAACATCAGCGTGGCCAGCAGGATCGACGGTCGCCTGCCGATCCGGTCGGCCAGCACGCCCCACAGCAGCGAGCCGAGCACGGTGCCGGTCAGCGCCACCACGGGCAGCGCGGCCACGGTCGTCGACGAAATCCGGTACTCGGCCCGCATGCCCGGTTCGATGAACGCCAGCGTCGCCGGCTTCAACTGATCGATCACCATGGCGAAGAACAACGCGAGCACCAGCCGATAGTGCGCCGGCCGCAACGGCGCGTCCGGTGGCTGCGTCACCGTGAACCGCGCGCCCGACCGGGGTGCGGCGCGGGTGGGTATCAGGCCCCAGCCGGCCACCACCAGGCCGACGACGATCAATGCCATGCCCAGCAGCATCATCGGCGGGGTCGGCATGCCGGCCATGCGGAAACCCATTGGCGCGGTCGAGACGAACATCGGGAGATGCAGCCCGACCCCGATGACGCACATCGCGGTGCCCGACCAGAACAGCGGGCCGTTGGCCAGCAGCCGGCTGGCGGGCGCGGTCACGACACCGTCACCGAGGCCGGTTCGCGCAACCGGAGCACCGGCGTGGTCTCCAGGTAGAGGCCGCCGACGGCGTCCTGACGCGAGGTCGGCAGGCCGCCCATGATCTGGGTGGACAGGTGCCCCGACGCGGACATGCGGGTGGACACCGCGTCCACCGACGCGTCGGTGACGTCCCGCAGGTCCTCCATCCCGCTTGAGATGTCCAAAAAGGACTCCTGTAGCCGCACCAGCTGGCGCTCCCGCCTGGTCAGCCGTTCGGCTTCGAACAGCTGGGCCGAGCGGTCGAAACCCTGGTACAGGAAGGAGACCAGGACCAGCAGCCGCTCGTAGGACTGCCGGTACGCCTTCTCGTAGAAGGCCGACGCGCGTTCCTGCGCGACCTCACCTCGGACGGCGCTGCCGATGCTGCCCGCGGCCAGCAGCCCGCTGTAGGTGGCCAGGTGCACGCCGGTGGTCAGCAGCGGATCGATGAAACAGGCAGCGTCGCCTGCGAGGTAGTATCCAGGGCCGGTGAAACTCTCGGCCGCGTAGCAGAAATCCTTGTCCACCTTGACGTCCTCGCCGACCTCGGTGGCATCGGCGAGCAGGTCGGCGACCACCGGGCAGTTGCGGATCTCCTGCCGGTACACCTGCGCGACGCTGCCGAGCCGGGCCCGTTGTTCGCCGAGCACCTGCTTGCCGGTGACCAGGCCGACGCTGGTGGTGCCGTCGTGCAACGGAATCACCCAGAACCAGCCGAGCGGGGTCGACTGGATCACCACGGCCCCCTCCGGACCGTCCGCGAACCTCGGCACGTTCCGCCAGTAGGACCAGACGGCCAGGTTGCGGTAGGCGTCGTGCACGACGCGGCTGCGCAACTGGCGGTTGGCCAGCACCCCGGTCCTGCCGCTCGCGTCCACCAGGTGGTCGAAGCCGATCCGGCCGGTGGCATCGCCTGCGCGGAACCGCGCGGCCACCGCGCGGTCGCCGTCGAACTCCACCGACCGCACCTCGACGCCCTCGCGCACGTCGACGCCGACCTCGCGGGCGTGATCGAGCAGCAGCTTGTCGAACTCGGACCTGATCACCTGGTAGCCCCAGTTCTCCAGGGTCTCCAGGTGGGAGAAGTCGATGGTGAACTCCTCGCCGCGCGGTCCCCAGCGGAAGAACGCGCCGTACTTGCGGATGAACCCGGCGGCCTCCACCTTGTCCCGAACGCCCATCAGGTCGAAGATCGGCAGGCAGGTCGGCTGGATCGACTCGCCGATGTGGTATCGCGGGAAGGTGTCCGCCTCCAACAGGGTCACCTGGATGCCCTGCCGGGCGAGCAGCGTCGCCGCGGTCGTGCCAGCAGGCCCGCCGCCGACGACCAGTACCGTGCTGTGTTCCGGCACGCTCATCCCTCCCCGGCCGCGGCAAGCACCGCGTGTCGGGCCGCGGTCAGATCACCGTCGAAGTGCTCGGCCAGCGCGGAGAGCCAGCGCTCGATGCCGAACGCGACGCAGGAGGTGAACGCAGGAGCACCGGACGCGGTGCGGATCTCGTACCGGTCGCCGAAGAAGTTGCGGTGGAAGTTCACCGACGCGATGGCCAGGCTGCCCGCGTACTGGAATTCTTCCTTGACCGGGAACAGTTTCTGAGTGACCGCGAGCGCGCCGTTGGGGTCGAAGAACGGGTCGGTCGCCGTCTCCCGCGACACCGGAAGACCCAGCCGGTCGAACAGCCCGGCCAGCCTTGCCTTGTAGTAGTCAACGTGGGCCACGACGGCCTCGCGTTCGCCGACGCAGACGATCTCGCGCATGGTGAAGCACAGCAGCCTGCGCAACTGGTCGTAGTACTTCTCCCTGCGGGCACACGTGGCGACGGTGGTCACCGTGCGCGGCTCGGCCAGGGTCTGGCCGGCCAGGTCGAGATACACGTTGTAGCAGGCGGCCGATGGCACCGCGAACTCGATGTCGGCCAGGTCGGCCGGGGGCAGCGAGTGCCGCACCGGCGCTGGCTCGCCCCGCTCGGCGTACGCCGCGACCGCGGCCTCGTGCAGGCCGCCTGCCAGCAGCCCGAGCTGCGGAAACTTGCTGAAGTAGTCGATCTGGTCCAGGTCGGCGACGCGCATCAGCGGCGGGTAGAGCCGAGGCTCGGCCTGCCGTTCGGCCGCCAGGTCCAGGAACACCTGCTCCAGTGCGGTGCGCAGGGCGACGGCGGTCGGGCCGAGGGTGGCAAGGCCATCCGTTGCGGCCAGCTCGGCGCGCCCGGCCAGGTCAGTCGGCGTCGTCATGGAAGAACCTCGCCTTGATCCGATTGATGGTCCGGAAGTCGTCGGCCTGCGTCTGGTCCAGAGGGATCTCCTGGCCGGTCAGTTCTTCGAGCAGATAGACGAAGTTGACGAATCCGAGCGAGTCCAGGATGCGACTCTCGATCAGGTCGCGGTCCGGGTCCAGTTCGGTCAGCTCCGGGTTGCGTTCGAGCAGGAACGCGACCACGGCGGCGATCTTGTCGGTCGTGCTGGTGTCCGTGCTGGTGTCGCTGGTCATCTGCACCTCCTCAGTTCGTCGGGACCGTGTCGTCGGTGAAGATCTGCTTGCTGGTCAGGAAACTCATCGTGCGTTTGAGCACCAGCCGCTCGAACTCGCGATGTTTCGGATCGGCCAGCACCCGGTCGCGGAACCGGTACGGGTCGGGTATCCCGGCGTCCCGATAGACCGCCGGGCTGACCAGCGAATCCAGCGAATAACGCAGATAGCGTTTGAGGTAGTCCTCCAGCCGACGCAGTTCGGCGGCGGGTTCGGCGGCCCGCAACCGTTCGTGCAACAGCGCCACGATCTGCCTGCCGAACGCGATGTGCCGGGATTCATCCTGATGGTGGATGGCGTTCACCTGCCGGATGGTTGGATGAAGCGTTTCATCGCTACCCATCCGCTTGTTGAAGAAGTCGACGATCTCCTCGAAGAACAGCAGCCGGGCGAAGACCAGGAAGTGGGCGGCGGCACCGGTCTCGGTGTCCGAGGTGATCAGGAACGACCGGCTTGGATAGATCTTGTGGCCGTAGTTGAGGCAGAACGTGGCGAAGAACCACATGTGCTCGTTCTCCTCGCCCACGATGTGGTGGAAGTACTCCGAGGTGGCGCCGAAACCGTTGGTGTGGATGCGCCCGATGATCTCGGTGAGCAGTTCCCGGATGCCGTGCACGTTGAGGCTGTAGAAGTTGATGCTCTCCCACTTGCTGATCGCGTGCCGCTGGTCTTCCGTCAGCTCCGCGTCGACCGAGGTGCCGTAGGTGGAGACCAGCTCAGGACTCATCCAGTACCGGTTTTCTGGAAGCGATTCTGGCCAGTCGAACAGCTGGTACGGATTGTAGTAGTCCTGTTTGGACATTGCGACCAGGCGATCGAGAATTTCGTGCAGTCGCTCGTCGGAGGTCAGCTCAACCGTCGTCATAACTCTCCTTCTCGCTTGTCGTCTGTGATTCGACCCAGGGATGGGGGAGTGCGGCGCACCGGGTCACCACGGCTCGGACCGTCAGTTCGACCCTCGGTCTCTGGCCCGACGCCGAAAGGTCGACCGGCCAGCTGATCGTGGCGTCGCCGGCCACCTGAACCACGTCGCCCAGGGCGAAGTCCACGAACAGCAGGGCCGTCGCCGGGTTGAGCACGAGGTTGCCCAGCGTGGCGAACATGGCATTGCCTGGCAGCTCGTCCCAGCTCAGCCGGTGCTCGTCGAGGACGCGGACGAATCCCGGTTCACCACCCCGGTGCGAGCAGTCGGCCCCGTACGGGTCCGCCTGGCTGCCGATGAACAACGTGTCCGACCGGGCGATCAGCTCACCCGCGGGGCCGGCGAGCGAATCGGTGCTGGTGACCATGTCGCCGGGTGCCGAGCCGGCCGTTTTCGGGTGGTGCCGAGGCTGGATGAACCGCTTGCAGTTGCTGAACACCTGGTTGGCGTGTACCACCAGATCGGTGCCCTCCAAGGCGGCCACGCCGTTGATCCGCATTCGCCTGCGCGTGGCCGGCTCGATCGCCAGCAATCCGATCTCCGTCGGACGGCGGAACGCGCCGTGACCAGGTTCGCCGACCATTCGGACGGCGCGAAGCCGGAGAATTCGGTGGTTCGATATTTCGATTGAACCCGGCTCGATCAACAACGCGGCGACCCACGGCCGATGATTGACATCGCGGACGCACGCGTACAGCAGCTTCTGCCCGCGCAGAAACAACTCGGCGACTTCTGGAATGTCACCGCGAACGCTCCTGCTGATCCGGTTCCCCAGCTCGCCGATCCCGCAGTGCTGCCGGGCGAACTGTTCACCAGGATTTATTGCGGTGGCAGAACCAGTCGGCTTATCCTGTGTGCTAACCATATTGGGCCACATCTAACAGTTTCCCCATGATCCCCACGTTAGTCACCATGCCATAGGTATCTAACGAGCGCAACTTTGATCAAGCGTTAGCTATCGCTGCGGTTGAGGTATCGGTCGGAGGCCGAGTTGTTCTTCATTCAATTACCGTCAACCGCGCTGGTCGAAACTGTGAATCATGTGAATGCGAGTGGTCGCATCAGGCGCGATGATCAGTGGTCGTCCTTGTGCCGCCAGTAATGCCTTGCCACCCGCGCCCGGGTACCGCAGGCGGTTGAGCACCACTCGCGTCGCGGATTGTCGCGCAGGAAGAACAGCACGCAGCCCGGTCCCTGGCACTGGCGTACGTTCTCGCGTTCCCGGCCGGCCAGGACGTCAATGGCGGAGCGGGCGATCTCGGCGAGCGCCGCGTCAACCGGGGCCGCCGAGGTCTGCGTGCGCACGCGGAACTCGCTGGACGTGGACAGCAGTCTCGGCCAGCGCGGGGCAAGGGCCGCCGCCTGGTTGATCGTCGAGAGCGAGCGGCTCGCGGGCGCGGCGTCGGCGACAAGGCAGCCGAGGATGTCGCGGATCGCGTCGCGCAGCTCCCGGTATCGGTCAAGCTGGGCGCCGGTCAGCCGGACCAGGCTGGACGCGGACAGGGTGGTCTCGAACAGGTCCGCCCGGTCGCGCAGCCACGCGCCGAGGTGCTCGGGCGTTGCGATGCCCTCCTGCGGCTCGCCACGCCGGGCGTAGGAGGTGTTCGCGAACTCGATCGCCAGCGGCTGGCCGCGATCGGGTGCGCCCCCGCTCTCCAACAGCTCAACCGGTTTCGTCATGCCTAACGCCTATGCGTCCTTGTGGTCGTTAGCTAATCGTGCCATCCTAGCTCTTGGGAACACGGCGGGCAAAGGCACCGACCCGCGTGGTAGGTCACCAGGAGCCGGCCCGCGCATCCGAATCGTTCAACCGACCGGTTGCGAAGGAAAGTATCATGTTCCGTCCAAATGGACCGAAACCGTCCTGGATACGGCCAGTACGACCTGGGCAGGACGCGATCAGCAACTGGCTGGCCTTCCACGCCTACTGGCTGGCGGTCGGCGTGTTCGTGCAGGGCAGGGAACCTGCCGAGATCATCGCGAACGAGCTGTCCAAGGGCGGCGCCATCGGCGACAGCACCGGCGCCAACGAGGACCCGACAGCTCCGCTGCGCTGGGAGCAGATCACCGTCGACATCGACGACCTGGCCAGATCGGTCACGCTGTTCGCGCCGGATGGCACCGCCCGCACCGCGCTGGACCACGGCCGGTACGGCTGTGTGATCGTGCCGAGGGACGGCTGCGCCCCCGCCGTCCCCGCGCTGCCGCCCTATCCGGTGGACGGTGCCCGGCGCAGGGCAGCGGCGGACTGGCCGGTCGGCAACGCGGTCAACCGCGACGGGCTGTCCCCGCGCGCCGATGTCGCCGAGATCGACAAGGCGGCCAAGGAGGTCACCGCAGACGGCCTCGGTCGGGCCTTCGTGGTGATCCACGACGGCCGGCTCATCGCGCACAGCTACGCGGAGCCGTTCGGACCGGACAGCAGGCACGCCGGCTGGTCGATGACCAAGAGCCTGGTCGGGGCGCTGGTCGGCAGGCTGATCCGGGAAGAGGTGCTCGACCTCGACCAGCCAGCGCCGATCGCGGCCTGGCAGGAGGCCGGCGATCCCCGGTCCGGCATCACCATCGACCACCTGCTGCGGATGGAGAGCGGGCTGGACTGTCCCAACGGGCTCACCCCGTGGGCCGACGGCGACAAGCACTTCCGGTTCTACGCAGGCGAGTCGGACATCCACCGGCACGCCACCTCGTTGCCCTCCAGGGCCGCGCCGGGCACCAGGGCCGCCTACCAGAACTGCGACCCCATCCTGGCCGCCGGAATCGTCCAGGACCAGGCAGCCAAGCTGGGCATCTCGGCGGTGGACGCGCCATGGCGGCTGCTGTTCGACCCGCTCGGCATGGACAGCATGGTCCTGCACGCCGACCCGACCGGCCGCTTCATCCTGTCCGGCTTCTCGACGGGGACCGCGCTGGACTGGGCCCGACTCGGCGAGCTGTATCTGTGCAACGGCCACTGGTTGGGCCGACAGCTGTTGCCAAGCGGCTGGCTGGACTACGCGATGACACCGGCACCCGCTGACGACGAACCGGTGTACGGCGGGGCCTACCTGTGGCTGGGCCGGGCGTTCGGCGAACGGATGTTCGGCAGGCCGCCGCACGGCAGGCGGCTGCCCCGGCACGTGTTCGCCGCGGGGCACTACGGCCAGCGGCTGATGCTGTTTCCCGACCAACGGCTGGTCATCGTCCGGATGGGACACGGTGTCGACGACGGCCTGCTTGCCGACGTGATCCTGCGGATCATGGCCGCCCTTGAGCTGTGAGACCGACGAGATCTGTGAGACCGACGAGATCGATGAGACCGATGAGATCGCTTGGCTCGATGCGCAAGACGGTGGCCACCACCCGGTCGCGCGCCCCTCGGGTGGCCGACCGGGGCGGGGACACCGGTTCCTGGCGCCCGCTGGTCGCGCTGTGCCTCGGCTACTTCATGGTGGTGCTCGACGTCACCGTGGTCACCGTTGCGGTGCCGATCATCGGGCGGCAGTTGGATGCGTCCGTCACCAGCCTGCAATGGGTGGTCGACGGCTACACCCTGGTGTTCGCCGCGCTGCTGCTCTCCGGTGGCGCGCTCGGCGACCGGATCGGCGGCAAGCCGGTGTTCCTCGTCGGGCTCGTCGTGTTCGGGCTGACCTCGGCGGTGTGCGGATTCGCGCCGAACGTGGCGGTGCTGATCATCGCCCGGCTCGCCCAGGGCATCGGGGCCGCGCTGCTGGTGCCCGCATCACTGGCCCTGCTGCGCGCCGCCTACCCCGACCGGGCCGGCCGCGCAAGGGCGTTCGGCATCTGGGGCTCGGTCGCCGGCATCGCCGCCGCTGCCGGCCCGGTGCTCGGCGGACTACTGGTCAGCGGCCTCGGCTGGCGGTGGGTGTTCTTCCTCAACGTGCCGGTGGCCGCGGTGGCGTTGCCGCTCACCGCTCGATACGTGCCGGCCGCGCCCGGCTCGCGGCTGGCCGCCCGGGACCGGATCGGCCAGCTGACCGGCGGTCTGTGTCTGGTCGGGCTGGTCGGCGCCGTCAACGAGGCGGGCCGGCTTGGCTGGAGCGCGCCGCCGGTGCTGGCCGGCTTCGCCGTGTTCGCGCTGGGCCTTGCCGGCTTCCTCGCGGCCGAACGGACCGCGGCCGCGCCCATGCTGCCGCTGGCGCTGTTCCGATCGGGCGAGTTCTCCGCCGCAACGGTGATCGGCCTGCTGTTGAACATCGGCTTCTTCGGCTTCGTGTTCGCAGCGCCGTTGTACTTCGAGCAGGTCAGGGGCTGGAGCGCGGCCGGCACCGGGCTGGCGCTGCTGCCAGCGGTGGTCTCACCCGCGCTCGTCTCGGCCTTGGCCGGGCGGGTGGTCGGTCGGCGCGGACCCCGCTGGCCGGCCACTGTCGGACTGGTGTGCGGCGCGCTCGGCCTGCTCGGCTGGCTGGCCGTTGCCACGCGCACCCCGTATCCGTTGCTCGCCGTCGCCATGTTCGTCGCCGGCCTTGCCCCGGCGATCGCCATGCCCGCGAGCACCGCGGCGATCATGGAGTCCGTGCCGCAGGAACGCGGCGGGGTGGCGTCCGCGGTGTTCAACACGGCCCGTCAGGTTGGCAGTGCGGTGGGGGTCGCCGTGTACGGCAGCCTGGTGACCATCGGGCTGGTCACCGGCCTGCGACTCGGGGCGCTGCTGGGGGCGCTCGGCTTCGCGATCGCCGCGGTGGCCGCTGCCGTGTTCCTCAGCGCCCACCATCGGACCCGTGATGTGACCACGAAACCGGAAGGAAATGCGCGCATGCCGCTGTACCTGTTCGAAGCAGCGCCCCGGAACACCGTGCCGAATCTGCTCGACGCGTTCGACAAGGCGACGACCGCGGCGGGCGGCGAGCTGATCGAGTGCCAGGTGACCGCCGACGCGGGCCGGGTGTTCGTCGTGATCGAAGCGGCCGACGAACCAAGCGCCATCCCCGACGTGCTCGACGCCGAGGCCGCCGAACTGCACGGGCCGGACCGGGTGCGCCTGGTCGGCGCCGATCTCAACGAGCTCAAGGCCGCCCGGCCCGAAGCGGGCTACCTGGTGGAATGGGATCTGCCCGCCGACCTGACCATGGAGGTCTACCTGGACCGCAAGAAGGCCAACTCGCCGCGTTACGCCTCAGTTCCCGAGGTGACCTTCCTGCGCACGTACGTCCGCGAGGACATGGCGAAATGCCTGTGCTTCTACACCGCGGACGAGGAGGAGTCGGTCCAGCGCGCCCGCGCGGCGGTGGACGCTCCGGTGGATCGGCTGCACCGCCTCCAATCTTCCTGACCCTTCCCGACCCCGAGAAAATCTATGGCGGCCGGGGTAGACATTCGGCGGTGAGTGGGTGTAGTGTTCTACTCGTACCGCAAGAGACAACGTCAAGCAGGCGCGGGAGATGACGGAACTACCCGCGAAGTGAGACAAGACGGTCACCGGGTGCGGAGCGTGCAGTACTTCGGCTCCGACTGGTGACCGGACGGGACCTGGGTCCCGATGAGTTGGTGCAGGACGCGGGCGGAGATCGTGCGCCCGTGGAGTGAAGTAAGTACGTAGTGCGCAGTAGTGGTAGTGAGCAGTAGTGCTAAAGGCGGTCAGGTGTGCCGGAGCCAATCAGTGCAGGCGCTTCGGCACACCTGACGCCCGTGGTGGTACCCGGTAAGGAAACCCAGAAAAAGAAGGGAGAGGGCGCATCATTGGATCGCCCGCCGAGGCTGTCGTGTGCCGGGCGGGTACCGCAGGCCCATCGGATTGGTAGGTGGTTCTCGGTTACTGACACGCGATCCCCGCTACGTCCATTTCTCGACCGGACGACGCGGGTACGGAAAGCCGATCTCAGGATCGGCTGGCAATGATGGTGAAACCCAAACCCTAGGGCCCCTGGGTGCCGAGCACGATGGCACCCAGGGGCCTTCGTCACGCGGAGGTGGAATGATCCCTGACCAACCCGGCGGGCCCCCGTCCAGCACGGGTGACAAGTTCGACGACGAGCACTACCCGGCCTACACCATGGGCCGGGCCGCGGAAATGCTGGGCACCACCCAGGGATTCCTGCGCAGCCTTGACGAGAACGGGCTGATCCAGCCGCAGCGTTCCGCAGGCGGGCACCGCCGATACTCCCGCTACCAGTTGCGCCTGGCCGCACGCGTGCGGGAACTGGTCAATCAGGGCACCCCCATCGACGCGGCCTGCCGCATCATCACCCTCGAAGACCAACTCCACGAAGCCCAACAACGCAACACCGAACTCCACCCCTCCGAGTGAACCTGCGCGGTGTGCCGCCGCCCTGCGGCACACCAGCACCGGACGCCGATCGGCATGGGCCGTATCGTGCCTGAGATGAGCCAACCACCCGAGCCCGGCCACCGGCCTGGACTGCTCGACATCACCCGCCAACTCGTGGAGGGCGTTGCCGTTGTGGTGGCCAGCGGCGAGGTGGACCTGGTTACCGCGCCGATACTGCGTGAAGCGGTGCTGACCGCGCTGGACGATGACACCGGGCGGCCGTGCATCCTGGACCTGACCGCCGTCACCTTCCTCGACTCGACCGGCCTGACCGCCCTGGTCCAGGCCACCGGACACGCTCAGGCCCGGCGGGAACCACTGCGGATCGTGGTCGACTCCAACCGTCCGGTGATCAGACCCATCCAGCTCACCGGCCTGGACGAGGCGCTGGCCCTGTACCACAGCGTCACGGAAGCACTGAACGCCGAACAGTAACTTCAGCGCCTGGTGTAGGCGCGCAGTTCGACGCTGTATGGCTGAACCGACAGCGCGCTGCCGGTGTCGAACGCGGTCTCGGTCACCGTCACCTGCGGTGGCTGCCCAACCTGGTTGCTTGAGTCCAGGCTGGGCCCGGTCAGGCGCCACAGCTGTCCACTGCTGGCTGGGGTGAAGCCGGCGAGGTTGATGTCGACGCTGTGGGCGTCGGCGGTCGCGTTGATCGCCGCGATCGTCAGAGTCCTGCCGTCGCCGCTCAACGCGGCCGACATGTCGAGTGGATAGGTCGGGCTACCGGATGTGACGCTCGGCTGGTCGCCACCGGCCGGCCACTTCGGTGCGGGCTGCGGCGAGTTGCCGGAGATCTCGATCGGTATGGTGCCGAAGTGCTGCCGGTAGAGCAGGAACATCAGTCCCTGTTCGCTGTAGGTCGAGTCGGTGCCGTTGTAGGAAAGCCAACTCATTCCCGTCGTGTAGGCGCCCATGACGATGAAATCGGTGTTCCTGAACATCTCGTGCAGCATCAGGCTCGTGGCCAGCACGCCCCTGCAGTCCACCCGCGAAGTACGCCCACTCGTCGATGCTCACCTTGATGTTGTCCCGCTCCAGCGGGAAGTCCTTCTTGTACAGTTCCCAGTCCTCGCGGACCGCGTGAATGTAGTTCGCCCCGCGCCGCACCGAGTCCAGCACCGACTCGGTGACGTCGACCCGCTGTCCGGTGGTCAGGTCGTAGCGGTGCGGGTCGCCGTACGTGTGTTCGGAGATGATGTCGAAATTGCCCCAGCAGTTCTTCATCAACCGGTAGTCCCAGTCGGTTTCGGAGCCGTATTCGACGATCACCGGCGTTGGCTGAACAATCTTCCTGGTATTCGGGTCGATGTAGAACGGCTCACTGTGGATCGTCAGGCTCGCCGGGAACGCACCGGACGCGACGAGAGTGATGGAGGGGTCGGCCTTCTTCATCGCCTCGGCGAAGATATTGTGTTTGATCATGTACTGGGACGGTGTCATGTATCCCAGCTGCCAGAACCCGAACATCTCGTTTCCGATGTTCCAGTACTTGACCCGATAGGGCTCCGGATGTCCATTGGTGACCCTGGTTTGGCCCATCGGGCTGTCCGGGTGTCCGTTGACGTACTCGACGAGTTCCGCTGCCTCGCGCGCCGAGCCGAAGCCGGCGTTGACGCACAGGTAGGGCTCCACCCCGATCAGCCGGCACAGCGTCAGGAACTCGTCGGTGCCGATGTCATTGGGCTGCGGGTAGCTCCACACGTAGTCCCATTTGGGCGGCCGCCGGTCGGGATCTCCGACCGCGTCCTTCCAGTCGTAGCCTGACGTGAAGTTGCCGCCGGGAAAGCGCCACATCCCGGAGTCCATCGCCCGTAACAGTGCGATCGTGTCCTTGCGAAAGCCCGCCACGTTGTCGGCGGCCATCAGGGAAACGGCGCCGATCTTGAAACTTCCCGTTCCAGTGCCCGCGATCTCCAGCCGACCGTTCGTGGTGCCCGCGCGACAGGAAAACCTCAACGGAACGGTCGCCCACCGCCGGTTGACCGGCACGACGACACTCTGGCCCTGACCGGTCCCCCAGGACAGGGTCACGACCACGTGCGCGCCGGGTTCACCGGCCACGACAATCCGGCCGACGTAGTCCTTCTCGGCGAGCGCGAGGCCGGCCTGCCATATTCCGTGCGGTACCGACGGGGAAAGCGCCACAACCGGCGACTGCGCACCGACGTACGGTGCCGTCGAGTCCATCGTCACGGTTCCGGACTGCGCGAGCGGGCGCCATTTGGGCACAGAAGGGTCCAGGTTGTCAACGGCGTAGTAGAATTTTCGATCGCTGAGGACCTCCGCCCACAGCGCGGCGTAGATGAAGCCCTGGATGTGTTCGGAAAAGGCGCCATAAATATATTTGGAGATCGGCTCGCCGGTTTTCGTCACATCGATGACCGCGCTGACGTCCGAGGACGTGGTGGCCGCGGCGGCCGTTGTGGGCAGCGCGGCAGCCAAACCGGCCACCAGGGAGCCCTGTAGGACCGTCCGTCGTGTGATGCCCTTCCCGCCCTCACCCATTGCTCATGCCACCTTCCGCAGCGGCTCACTGTCGTTGGCCTGACATGACTTCCCAGCGACTGAACTCTGGGCCCCGGCCCAGGTTCGTGTCAAGGGTCAAGCCCCGCTACGGGAGTTTTCGAAAATGCCGACCTGATGTTCGGACTTGTAACGTACAGGCGGCCGACCGTGGAACCGAATGGTCGGAACGGGCGATTGACGATTGCTCAGACCGATGCGGTCTTGCGGGTGAAACGGTTGGTCGGCCTCGCGATGCCGTAGTGGCCGCGCAGCGTGTCGGCGGCGTAGTCGGTGCGGAACAGGCCGCGCCTGCGCAGTTCGGGCACCACGTGGTCGACGAACTCCGCCAGCCCGGACGGCAACAGCGGCGGCATGACGTTGAAGCCGTCTGCTGCGCCGTTGGTGAACCAGTGCTCGATGTGATCGGCGATGTGCTCCGGCGTGCCGACGATCACCTGGTGGCCTCGTCCGCCGCCGAGCCGACCGATCAGCTGGCGCAGCGTCAACCGTTCCCGCTCGGCGAGGTCCCGGACCAGTTCGAACCGGCTCTTGGCCCCGTTGATCCTGTTCACCTCGGGGAAGGGCGGCAGCGGCTGGTCGAGGGGGTGGTCGGTGAGGTCGACGCCGATGAGTTCGGTCAGTTGGGCGACCGCACGGGTCGGCACGATCAGTTCGTCGAGTTCGGTGGCGAGCCGGTTGGCTTCGTCGGTGGTCGAGCCGAGCACGGGCACGATGCCGGGCAGCACCTTCACCTCGTCCGGGTCGCGACCGTAGCCGGGTAGCCGGGACTTCAGGTCACGGTAGAAGGACTGCGCCTCCTCGAAGGTCTGCTGGGCGGTGAACACGGCTTCCGCGTGCGCCGCGGCGAACGACCTGCCGTCCTCGGATGAGCCTGCCTGCACCAGCAGCGGCCTACCCTGCGGGCTGCGGGTCGAGTTGAGCGGACCGCGCACGCCGAAGAACCGGCCGCGATGGTTGATCTCGTGTACCCGGCTGGGGTCGGCGAACACGCCGGACCGTTTGTCGACGACGAGGGCGTCGTCCTGCCAGGAATCCCACAGCGCGCTCACCACGTCGACGAACTCGTCGGCCCGCGCGTAGCGTTGCGCGTGGTCGGCGGCTGCGTCGCGGTTGAAGTTCTGCGCGGCGCGGTCTCCAGCCGACGTGACGATGTTCCACCCGGCGCGGCCGTTGCTGATGTGGTCGAGCGATGAGAACCAACGCGCCAGGTTGTACGGTTCGCTGTAGCTGGTCGACGCGGTGGCGATCAGTCCGATGTGGTCGGTCACGACCGCGATCGCGGTGAGCAGCGTGATCGGTTCCAACCGACCGGCCGCGGTGTGTTGGATGTCGCCCCAGACCTGAACCCCGTCGGCGAGGAAAACCGAGTCGAACCGCCCACGCTCGGCCGTTCGCGCCAGATTCTGGAAGTGACCCACGTCGTCGATCAGTGCCGGATCTGTTCGCGGATGACGCCACGCCGCTTCGTGGTGGCCGACACCCATGAGAAAAGCATTCAGATGCAATTGTCGCTCGGGCATGTTGTCATCCTGTTGAATGAGGATCACCCGGGTCAACATTGCGCATTCTGGAATTAAGTCCGTCCACCTGCTGGGACGAGTGGCGTCGTGTAGATCGCGTCGAGGGACACGGCGCCTGCCGCGACGCCGAGCACGGTGTCCGGGTGGAAACTGCTCCGCAGCACCGATCGGCCCGGGTCGGCACACACCAGCGACCGGTCCGCGACCTCGCGCCGCAGCGCGGCGAGACATTCGGGGAAGTGCAGCACGCCAGCCTCGGTCACCACCATGACATCCGGGTTGACCAGGTCGAACAGCAGCGCAGCTGCCCGCCCGACGAGTTCGGCCCTTGCCACGAACAGTGCGCGGGCACCCGCGTCGCCGGCCTGCGCCGCGGTCAGCAGCTCGGTGAAGGACACGCCTGCGCCGCGTCGCGCCCAGGCTCCGTCCGAGACGGTCGCCTCAAGGCAGCCCTGGTGACCGTACCGGCAGCGCACCTCGGTGTGGCCGAGCGGGAGGTGGGCGAGGGCACCTGCGGCCGAGCGCCGCCCACGATGGGTGTTTCCCCCGGTCACGATCGCCGCGTCCACCACGTTGCCGACGAACAGGTGCAGCAGCGACTCGCTGCCGCGTGCCGCGCCGAACAGCCGTTCGGCCTGGGCGAGCGCGCGAGCGTGGCTGTCGGCGCGTACCGGAAGGCCGGTGTGCCGCGAGATCAGCTCTCGGATCGGCACGTTGCGCCAGCCGAGCGAGGAGTGCTCGACGACGACGCCGGCATCGGAGTCGACCCAGCCGCCGACGGCGGCGCCGACCGCCAACGGCAGCCGGTCGGGCAGCGCGGTGCGGAGGAAGTCGCGCAGTTCGCCTGCCACCGAGGACAGCAGTTGCGTCGGTTCGCGGTGGTGGTGCGGAAGGTGCCGTTGGGCAAGGACGCGGCCGCGCAGGTCGAGCACGGCCAGCGTGCTGTGCTCGTGGGCGATGTGGATGCCGCACACCGCGTGGCTGGTGACGTCGATGTCCAGCGGGATGTGCGGTCGGCCCATGGCGCCACGCACCGATGCCCGGTCGACCTCGGTGATCAGGCCGAGCTCGCTCAGGCTGGCGCAGTGCCGGGACACCCCGGCCGGGCTCAGCCCGGTCAACCGCGCGATCGTACTGCGCGCGACGGGCCCGTGCGTGAGCACGGTCCTGAGCACGACGCCAGGCCCGGAGACAGCGGCGGACATGGCCCGATCCTCGGTGACGCCGGCCCGAGAGCCAAGGCGAGAACCGCGATTCCCGGCAGGTGGAAAAGAGAACTGTCGGAAATCGACAAGCTCGGTCCAGGAACAACTCCCACGTGGTGAACGCATTCATCCCGTGCTTGGCCGCCTGGATTCGCCCTGTCACCATCGTTTCGGGCGCCCGTGAAATCGGGTAGCGCATTCCGCTTCCGCGAATTTCCGGCGAATTCATTCCGTGAGGAGTAACACCGTGACCGCAACCAGTGTTCGGCTCGACATCCAGAAAGTCACCGCGAGAATCGGCGCCGAGATCACCGGCGTCGACATCGGAGCCGATCTCGACGCCGACACCGTGTCCGCCATCCGAGCCGCGCTCAACGAGCACAAGGCACTGGTGTTCCGTGACGTCGATCTCGACGACACGGGCCAGCAACGCTTCGCCGCCCGGTTCGGCCCGCTCACCACCGCACACCCCACGGTGGCCGCCGTTGACGGCGCACCCAACGTGTTGCCTGTGGACAGCGAACGCGGTCGCGCCAACCACTGGCACACCGATGTCACCTTCGTGCTGAATCCGCCGCAGGCCAGCACATTGCGCAGCATCGTCATCCCGCCCTACGGGGGTGAGACGCTGATCGCCAACGCCGCGGCGGCCTACCGCGACCTTCCCGAGCCGCTGCGCGCGTTCGCGGACACCCTGCGGGCCGTGCACACCAACGACTACGACTACGCAGAACCGCCGGAGGCGTTGACCGACGCCGACCGCGAACGGCGCAAGGAGTTCACCTCGACCCGTTACCAGACAGTGCATCCCGTGGTCCGGGTGCACCCGCTGACCGGAGAGCGCGGCCTGTTCATCGGCGGCTTCGCGCAACGCATCGTCGGGCTGTCCACCAGTGAGTCCAGGAAGATCCTCGATCTGCTCCAGGCATACGTGACCCGGCCGGAGAACATCCTGCGGTGGCGCTGGTCGCCCAACCAGCTGGTGTTGTTCGACAACCGGATCACCCAGCACTACGCCGTCGACAACTACGACGACCGCCCGCGCCGACTGCACAGGGTCACCGTGGCCGGCGACGTTCCGGTCGGCGTCGACGGGAGTCGCAGCCACTCCATCGAGGGCGACGCGACCCACTACACGCCGCTGGCCGACGGCATCGCGGCATGACCACCGCGACAAGGGAGGTGGCCGCAGCCTCGGATGCGGCCACGCCCGTCCCGTCAGAAGTGTTCAGACCGCGCCCGGTCGCCACCTCGCCGCTGCGGCGTCTCACCACGCGACTGCGCTCCCCGTTGGGCATCTACCTCGTGCCGCTTGCGGTGCTGGTGGCCTGGCAGGTCGCCGGGTCGCTCGGCTGGCTCGGCGCGGCGTTCGCCGCGTCCCCCGTGCAGATCTACCAGGCCGGGGTGAGCCTGTGGCGCACCGGGCTGCTCGGCCCCGATCTGGCCATCTCGCTGACCAGGGCTGGGGAGGGTTTCGTCATCGGGTTGTCCGTCGGGTTGGTCGCCGGCGCCGTCGCCGGGCTGTGGCGCGTCGGCGAGCAGGCGTTTCACGGGCTTGTCGTCGTCATGAACACGATCCCGTTGCTCGCGCTGCTGCCGTTGATGGTCGTCTGGTTCGGCATCGGCGAGGAGTCGAAGGTCCTGCTGATCGCGATCGGCGCCGGAATCCCGGTGTACCTCAATCTCTTCTCCGCCATCCGGGGCGTCGACCGGGGTCTTGTCGAGATGGCGCAGGCCGCGGGGGCGAGCCGATTCCGGCTGATCACGCGGCTGCTGCTGCCAGGCGCGATGCCAGGACTGCTGGTCGGGCTGCGGTTCTCGTTGGCCTACAGCGTGCTCGGGCTGGTCGCCGCCGAACAGATCAACGCCGACTCGGGCATCGGGTTCATGATCAGCCAGGCGCAGACCTACGAACGGGTGGACGAGATCTATCTCGGTCTTGTCATCTACGCGATTCTCGGCCTGATCGCCGATCTCGTGGTCCGGTTCGCCGAACGCGTCCTGCTCGGGTGGCGCCCGACCTTCCAGGGAGCCTGATCATGACAATCATGACAACGGAAGTCGCCACCGTCGCCGCATCCGACGTGGTGCGCCGCTTCGGTGACCGAACCGTCCTCGACCGCCTCGACCTGCACCTGCGTGCCGGCGAGTTCGTGGTGCTGCTCGGACCGTCTGGCTGCGGCAAGACCACGTTGCTGCGGCTGCTCGGCGGCCTCGACCGGCCGGACGAGGGCACCGTGACCGTGCCGACCCAGCGCGCGATCGTGTTCCAGGGCGCGCGGCTGCTGCCCTGGCAACGGGTCTGGCGCAACGTCACCATCGGGATGCGCGGCCGGGACGCCAAGCAGCGCGCGCTCGCCGCACTTGACGAGGTCGGCCTGGCGCAGCGGGTCGACGCGTGGCCGAAAACCCTCTCCGGCGGCGAGGCGCAACGGGTCGCGCTGGCCAGAGCGCTGGTCGCCGACCCGGCGCTGGTGCTGCTGGACGAGCCCTTCGCCGCCCTGGACGCGATCACCCGCCTGCGCATGCACGACCTGGTGCGGGCACTGCGGCACCGCCACCAGGCGACCATGCTGCTGGTCACCCACGACGTGGACGAGGCGATCGCGCTTGCCGACCGGATCGTGATCATGCGCGACGGCCGGATCGGCAGCGAACATCCCATCACGCTTGAGGGTGAGGACCGGGTGAGCGGCTATGCCCGCGAACGTCTGCGTGCCGAACTCCTGCGCGGTATCGGAATCTCCCTTCAGCACAAGGAACCATCATGAAACGCGCCATCCTGCCCCTGCCCTTGGTTGTGCTCGCCTTCGCGTCGGTGCTCGCCGGCTGCGCGGGGATCGCGTCGGGACAGCCGGGGCAACTCGTGCTCAACGTCGGCGAGCAGGCCAACGGAATCGTCAGCCTGGTCAAAGCCTCCGGTGCGCTCGACGGTGCGCCGTACCGGGTCAACTGGGACCTGTTCTCCTACGGGCCGCCACTGGTGCAGGCCGCCGACTCCGGCCAGATCGACCTCGGCGACGTCGGCGATGTGCCGCCGATCAACGGTGCGGCCAAGGAGACCGGCTTCCGCGTCGTCGCGGCCGAGGAGCCACTCACCACGACCCAGGCCGGTGAGTACCTCCTGGTGCCCCGGCAGTCGCCGATCACGTCCCTTGCCGATCTGCGGGGGAAGAACGTCGCCGTCCCCTTCGGCAGTGCCGCGCACGGTTTCCTGCTCAATGCCGTGCAGAGCGCCGGCCTTTCCCCGGCCACCGTCCACTTTGTCAACCTCGCGCCAGGGCCGGCCGCTGCCGCCTTCGACAGCGGCAAGGTCGACGCCTGGGCGATCTGGCAGCCGCAGGTCGCGATCGAGCAGGCCAAGGGCGCGCGCATGCTGCTCGCCGGTCACCCGCCACTGGACTACGACACCGGCTACGAGGTCGCCTCGCTGAAGGACCTGCGGGACCCGCAACGCAGGGCGGCCCTCACCGATCTGGTCAAACGGCTGGCCAAGGCGTACGCGTGGGGAGCGGCGCATCAGGCGCAGTGGGAGCGCGGGGTCGAGCAGGAAACGCAGGTGAGCCCGTCGGTCGCGGCGATCGAGATCCCGAACGGACTGATCAAGGTCGGCTACGTGACGCCCGAACTGGTCGCATCCGAACAGACCCTCGCCGACAACCTCTACGCCACCGGCCAGATCACTGCCAAGGTCGTGGCCGGTCAGATCGTCGACAACCTGTTGCCGCCCAACTTCAGCGTGTCGTCCTAGACCGCGACGCGGCTACTCTTGGTCGGTTCGGAAAGATCCGACGAGGGGCGCCACGATGCGGGTGTTGTTGACAGGCTTGCCGATCCATTCCCATCTGGTGCCGCAACTGCTGCCGTTGGCTCTGGCCCTACGCGAGCGAGGCAACGAGGTCGCGATCGCCACCGGTGAGGCGATCGCCGCCGACCTCGAACGGCTCGGCGTCGCGGTCCTCCCGTTGCCGGATGTGCTTGCACCTCACCAGGTCGCGAGCCGCCCGGACCTGCTTGCCGGCGCCGGACCTGCTTGCCGACGCCGCATCGGCGATGGAGAAGATACGGCGTTGGCGGCCGGAGGTGACCGGCCCGCTGGCCGTGCAGCTGTTCGACGCCGCCATGACGGCGGCGTTCGCTTCGAATCTCCTCGACGCTGCGCAGCAATGGCGTCCCGACCTGATCGTGCGTGAGACCAACGAGTACGGCGGCTACCTCGCGGCGGACGCGCTCAACGTGCCGCTGGCGATGGTGGACATCGCACCGCTGATCGTGCCATTGGTCCCGGACCTGACCGAGCAACTCGACGCGCTGCGGACGAGGTTCGGCCTGCCGGCGCTCACCGCCTTCGCCGCCGACCTGGAACACGTCGTCGCCGGCAGCGCTGCGCGCGGCCCCCGGCCGGGGTAGTCGGGGGCCACGCCATGCCGTGCCGCCGTACAAGCCTGGGTGGGCCGGCGACGCGCACCAGTCAATTACACGGGGTGAGCCAGCCGCGGTACAGGGCCAAGGGTACACAAGGGTAAGAAGAACTGGCCCGAAGTGAAAACCCCGATGCTTGTCATCGGTTCACTGCGACGCTGACGGTGAACCACTTCACCCGAACGTCGTATGTGGACAGGAGAATTGATGCGACCTGGCGGTCGGCGACAAGAAGAGCTCCATCCTGACCCCGGTCCTACGTTGTGCCGGCCAGCGCTCTGGGTTCCCGAACACACGATCACAGTGGACCAGACCCTCCAGTTGTGCCGAACACTGCACCGCGACCACGAGAAGCTGCGCACGGTCCTGCGCATGATCGAGAACACCGGAGTGGCCACCCGGCACATCATCCAGCCTGTTGCGGAAACACTGCGACACCCTGGCGTTGCGGCACGCTCGAAGATCTACCAGCGTGAGGTTCGCCGAAACCTGCCTGGCGTGGTCAGTGAGGCGCTGCTGACCGCGGATCTCGCGGTCGCGGACATCGACGCCATCGTCTTCGTCTCCTGCACCGGCTTCACCATGCCGCCGATGACGACCTGGATGATCAACGAGCTGGGTTTCCGGAACGACGTTCGGCAGATCCCGATCGCCCAGTTGGGTTGTGCGGCGGGTGGCGCCGCGGTCAACCGCGCGCACGACTTCTGCCTGGCCTATCCAGGGGCCAATGTCCTCGTGGTGGCCTGTGAGTTCTGCTCGCTGTGCTACCAGCCAACGGATTCCGATGTCGGCACGTTGTTGTCCAACGGCCTGTTCGGCGACGCCATCGCCGCGGCGGTGGTACGTGGGACCGGTGGCGCCGGAATGCGGCTGAGCCGCAACGCCTCGCACGTCGTTCCCGACACCGAGGACTGGATCTCCTATGAGGTCAAGGAGACCGGTTATCACTTCCGTCTCGATCGACGCGTGCCCGGCACCATGTCCATGATCGCGCCCCGCCTGCGCGAACTGGCGCAGTGTCAGCACTGGGACGTGTCCGACCTCGGCTTCTACGTCATTCACGCGGGCGGACCCCGCATCCTCGACGATCTGAGCCGCTACCTGGACGTGCCGGCGGAAGCGTTTCGGCACAGCCGCGCGGTGCTGAGGGAATACGGCAACATCGCGTCGGCGGTCGTGCTCGCCGCGCTCAAGAAGTTCTTCGACGACGAAGACCTGCCGGTCGGTGCGCGCGGAATGTTGGCCGGCTTCGGTCCCGGCATCACCGCGGAGGTCTCGCTGGGCACCTGGACGGTGCCGGTCGGCACACCGGAGGCCGATCGGCCCGGACGCCACCGGCTCGAAGCCGGAGCCGCGCTCGCCTAATGACCCTCCCCACTCCACGGAACAGACCTGGAACCGACGAGGAAGACCACGATCATGATCCCAGCCACCACAGCGAAACCGACCAGTACCTGGTCGCTCGGCGACCGCGTGATCAACCGTACTGGTTACGGCGCGATGCACCTGACCGGTCACGGCATGTGGGGCCCACCGGACGACCCCGAAGCCGCGAAGGCGCTGCTGCGAAGGGCGGTCCACGATCTCGGTGTCACGTTCATCGACACCGCCGACTCCTACGGTCCCGGTTACAACGAACAGATCATTCGCGACGCGCTGCACCCCTACCCCGCCGACCTGGTCATCGGGACCAAAGGCGGGATGCTGCGATCCGGCCCGAACGACTGGTTGCACGGTCCGGGTACCCAGCCCTACATCGTTGCCCTTGGACGACCGGCGTACCTGCGTCAACAGGTCGAGTTGAGCCTGCGGAACCTGGGCGTCGACCGCATCGAGTTCTACCAGTTGCACCGCATCGATCCACTCGTCCCGCTGGCCGACCAACTCGGCGAGCTGGTGTCACTGCGCGAGCAGGGCAAGATCGGGCACATCGGCCTGTCCGGCCAGCCGGAGGTGACGGTCGAGCAGTTGGACGCCGCGAGCGAGATCACCGACATCGTCGCGGTGGAGAGCCTGTACAACATCGCCGACCGCGCGAGCGACCCGATGGTCGACCTCACGCGCGATCGCGGCATCGCCTTCATCCCGTGGTTCCCGCTCGGTCACGGTGACCTGGTCGGTGCGGGGGGAGCGCTCGCGGACCTGGCGGCCCGGCTCGGCTTCACCAGCGCCCAACTGTGCCTCGCCTGGCTGCTGCGGCGCTCGCCCAACATCCTGCTGATTCCCGGTACCACGTCGATCCGGCACCTTGAGGAGAACGTCGCAGCCAGCGAGATCAGCCTGTCCGAACAGGAGTGGGCGGAGGTCGAGCGGATCTGCGAACACATCACCCCGTGGCGCCCCACCCCGAGCGTCGAGGAGCACGAGTCGCATGAGCGGTGACACCGTTGCCATGATCGGCAACGCGGAGAACTGTGAAATCCTCCGCTACGTCTATGCGGATTTCGAGCGGCTCGCGGAAACGTCCTCGGCCGAAATCGTGCTGCATCCCGCCGATCGCGTCGGCCCCGCCGACGATCGGCACGGCCTGGCGGACGTGCTGACGCACGAGCGGTCCCTGCTCGCCGCAACCTGCGGAACACTGGTGATGGACGTGCGCCAGATCGCGGCCAGTGACCATTTCGGTGCCGTGCTCGGCATCCTGCGCGCGGCTGCGCCACAGGTTGTCGCCACGCCGTTCTGCGGACTGTGGCGTTTCGACGGCGGGAAGCTGGTCGAGCACTGGGAGAACGCGTTCGACGCAGCTGAACTGAGCCGGCTCCTCGCCCAACCCGCGCCTGCCAAGTAGAGAAAGTCGACCTGTGAAGCAAACGCCGAACAATTCCGGGCGACCGGAGATACATCCCAACACCCGAATGCTCGAATTCGACCCGACCCTGGCACGGTTGCTTGAGCAGGACCCGGTCAGCAAGGTGACGCTGCCCTACGGCCATGACGGACCCTGGCTGGTGTCCCGCTACGCCGACATCAAGGCCGTCACCAACGACAAGCGACTGACCCGTGCGCCACTGGGAGTGGAGGTGGAGATCCCGCGGTTGATGCCCGCCTTCGTGCCACCGCGCGACGCCGTGCAGCTCAAGGACGCACCCAAGGCGTCCGATCTGCGGGAGGCGATGGGCAGGGGGATCACCAGCAGGCGCATGACCACGTTCCGTCCCGTCGCGCAGGCCATCGTCACCGACCTGCTCGACGCCGTGGCGGACGAGCCGGGGCCGGTGGACCTGATGGCCGCACTGACCGGCCGGTTTCCGCTCGACGTCATGGCACACCTGATCGGCATACCCCCGGCCGACCTGCCGGCGATCCGGCGGTGGACGAGCCTGATGTTCTCGACTCGCCCCGAGGAGCGCGAAAGTACCCTGGCGGCAAAGCAGGAACTGGGTGAATACAGCGCGAGCCTGGTCAAGGCGCGCAAAACCCGGCCAGGCAACGACCTGCTCAGCAGGATGGTCGCGGACCCGGACGGCAAGTTCACCGACGGCGAGCTGATCGGCATGACCGTGCAGATGATCGCCGTAGGCATCGCCCCGTCGAACTCGCTGCTGAGCAACATCTGCTACCTGCTCATGACCGATGACCGGCTTGCCGCGATCCGCGCAGAGCCGAGGCGCATCCGCGCTGCTTTCGCGGAGTTGGCGCGCTTCACCCCGGTCATCCAGGGATTCGGGCCGCCGCTGGTGGCGGCGGCCGATCTGGAGCTGGGCGGTGTGTCGATCAAGAGCGGAGACGTGCTCGTGTACTCCTACACCAGCGGCAATCACGATCCGAGGGCGTTCCCCGATCCCGACGAGCTGGATCTGGACCGGCCCAACGTGAAGCACCTGACCTTCGGTGCCGGTGTGCACGCCTGCGTTGCGCAACACTTCGCCAAGCTCGTCGTCACAACGGCCGTCGAGGCGCTGCTGACCAGGTTCCCCGACGTGCGACTGGCGGTGGCCACCAAGGATCTCGATTGGGACAACGGGACCATCTGGCGGGCACCGGTGCGGCTGCCTGTCGTGTTGCGCGGTTGACGGGGACCATTCTGGAGACTGCCTATAGAAGGTCTGAAGACCGCCTGCCCAGACTCTGACCGTAGTAGGCAGAGTCGGGGAGGACGTCATGGAGCAGGTACGGTTGGCCGTCTGCGCGCTGGATCCGATCACGGTGGCTGGTCTGCGGAACTGTTTCGAGTCCCAGCACGGAATCACACTGGTCGGAGACCCGAGGCGGCACGAGGTCGACGTCGTCGTCGCGGTGTTCGATCGGCTCACGACGAATGCGGTCGGTGTGCTACGCGCCGTGGCTGGCGAGGTCGGCAAGCCGATCGTGCTGGTCGTCGACGAGATCAGGGAAGAAGAGCTGCTGACGGCGGTGGAGTGCCAGGTTCTCGCGATCCTGCCCCGGCTGGCCGCGACCGATGGCCGGCTGGTCGATGCCGTGCGCGAGGTGGCGGCCAGCGGCGCCGAAATACCCGAGAACCTACTCGGACAACTCCTCGAACAGGCCGAACGACTGGAGCGCGACGTTCTCGCGCCACACGGCCTCACCGCGTCCAGCCTCTCCACCCGGGAGATAGCCGTGCTCCGCCTCATGGCCGACGGCATGGCCACCAACGAGATCGCGCGCTCGCTGCGCTACTCGGAGCGGACCGTCAAGAACATCGTCTACGGCCTGACCAACCGCTTGAACCTGCGCAACCGTACCCACGCCGTCGCATTCGCGATGCGGGCCGGTGTGATCTGAGGAACGACCGCGTGGCCGGTCGGGCACCTTCGCGAGAAGACCGGCCACGGCGCCCGAACCGACCCACGACACTAGTAGCAGCCGTGCCATTGCCCGGTGGCGAGGCTGCCCGCCACACCGACCATCCCAGCCGCATCCCAGGTGCAAATGAGAATGTGGTTACCGCCGGGTCCGTTTCCATACACCTGGATCGGACGGTAGGGCGAGATGGGTTCACAGCTTCCTGGATTGACGGTGGGGGTCACGGCATTACCGAGGATAATCGCGAACGCCGAGTAGGTACTGCTGGTCGCGTCGCACAGTTCCGAGACGGATGCCACTCCGCTGACCTCGGTGCTCGCTGAGGCAGCCGTAGCCGTAGCCGGAAGTACGGAAAGAGAAAGGCCGGCAGCCGCCAGACCCAGCAGAAGCTTTGTTCCGATTTCCTTCGATAGAAATGCCAGGTGCGTTGCGCACCTGACATTCCTATCGAAGGACGTCATCGATTTTCGTTCAGCTGCACCGAGGGGTCAAGAATCGCGCCCGTCCGCACCCTTTCCTTCGTGCGCCGGACCGCCCAGTTCGCGCCAAGCGCCTCGTACTGGTTGATCGCCAGGTCGGCGACGGCGCGTGCCTGCTCGGCCCGACCGGCATCGGCCAGCAGGACCGCGGCGTCCTCCAGCGCCTGCGCCATCTCGACCGGTCGTCCGATCCGCTCGTAGTGCCGCGCGACCGCGAGGATCTCCTCGGGATCGGCGTGGATCAGACCGTGACAGCGGGCCGCCGCCGCAGCGGCTCGCGCCGGTACCCTCTCCCGGTGTGCTTCGGTCTCGCACATCTCCAGCGCTCGCACCGCGGTGTCGGTATCGCCCAATCGCAGCGCGATGCGTACCGCGTCCGGCAACCACTGGTGCCGCAGCATCATCGGCGAGTACCGCTCGTCGAGGATCGGAGCGAGGGCGACGAGCGAGGCGTCCGGCCGTCCGTCGCGTTCCGCCGCGAGTGCTTCGGCGATGATGAGGAAGTCGCAGTTCTCCCGGTCCGCCGAGGTCAGCATGGGGATCTCGTCCGCTGCCGCGAGGTGCGCGCCGACGCCGTCGCCATCGTCGCGCAGCGCGCAGATCAGCGCGGCGACACCGTGCAGCAGCAACAACATCGGGCCGCTTTCCCGAAGCCCGTGGAAAGCCAGGTCGAGCCCGCGCGCGTCGACCGTCGCGGACAGTTCTCCCATGGCCGCGTCCCACCGGCCGGACCAGTAGTGGTTGACCGCGGTCGACACCGGCAGCCCTGCCGGCAGCCGATGGCGCCGGACCACGTCCTCCGCGGCGCGCAACGTCTCGTCGGCCTCCGCGAGCCGATCCAGGTTCTGCAGGCTGAAGACTCGATTGTCCAGCAGGCTCAGATGCAGGTGCGCCAATGTCGGCTCGGTCTCGATCCCGTCCGACGCCGTCCGCAGGGACCGCAGCGCCTCGTCGACCAGCCGCAGCCCCTCGGCGTGATCCCGGTCGACCGACCGGAACAACCAGAGGTTCTCCAGCGCGTACGCCTTCGCGAACACGTCGCCGACGGACTCGGCTTCCCGCACCGCCGTCCACGCGGTCGCCTCCGCGGTGTCCAGCTCACCGAGCCCGAGGCGTTCCCGCGCGGCGAGCAACGCCCGACAGCGTGCGCGCCAGACCGGGGAGATGTCGGCCTCGACGGCTTCGCGCAGCGAGTCGACGGCCTGTCGTTCCATCCCGCGCCGGTAGAACACACAGCCGAGGATCCACCGCATCTCACCGGCGAGGTCGAGGTCGCGGGTCGATGCGAGGACGGATCGAACCTCCTGTTCAGGTGACTCGCCAAGCCAGTACAGCACCCTGGCCAGAGCCGCGGTCAGGTGATCGCCTCGGGGATCGCCCGGCTCGCGTCCGTTGACCGCACGACGCAACAACTCCATGCCGATGTCCGGCGCCCGGTTGGCGACGCGTTCGCCGTGCTCGGCCACCCAGCCGGTGGTCCACGAGTCCACCGCGAGCGGCACCGCGGCGAGCTGCCGGGCCACCATGTCGGTCGCCGCGCCCGCCTCGCTGAGCCGTTGCGCCGCCTGGCGGTGCAGCACCGCCAGCACGCCCGGTGACATTCCCTCGTACAGTGCCTGCCGGACCAGCGGGTGCCGGAACGCCATCCGGTTGCCGTCGACCACCAGCACACCAGCGAGCGATGCCTCGTCGAGGGCCGGCAACAGCTCGCCGGGCGCACAGGCGAGGACGACCGCGAGGTCGGCGAGGTCGAACTCGGTGCCGAGCAGCGTTGCCTGCCGCAGCACCGAGGTGGTCGCCGTGGACAGGAAACCCAGCCGGTGCGTCAGCGCCGAACTCAGCGACATCGGCGTACTGGCCAACGTCCGGGTATCGACCTCCATCGAGTCGGAAACGACCCGCACCGCGTCGTCGCGCACCAGGGCGTCGACCAGTTCGCGGAGGTAGAGCGGATTGCCGGCGGCGCGCTCGGCCAACTGCCGCAGGCCAGAACCCGGTGGTACGCCGACGGTCGCGTGCAGCAGCCGATCGATGGCGGCATCGTCGAGTCGACCAAGTTCGAGCATGGTGCCGGACTGGCTCAGGACAGTCTTGCGCAGCGCCATGAGCTTCGCCGTCCTCGGCACCGGCCGGCAGGCTCCGACGAGCAGGAGGGGCAGTTCCGGCACCAACCTGGCCAGCCGGTTCCACACCAGCAGGCTCGCATCGTCCACCCACTGCATGTCGTCGACGACGAGCGCGAGCGGTTCGTCACGACACAGTTCGCGGACCAGATCCACCAGTCCGTCGACGACGCCCAGCGCGTTGCCGCCGCCACCGAGCAGATCGCGGCCGTCCGAGAGACGCTGGGCCAGTTCGGCGACCCGGGCCCTGCGCGGGTCCGGTGATCCCGGCTCGACGCCGAGGCATTCCAGCATGACGCGCAACGGAAACCGTTGCGCGAGTTCGTCACCGGACCCCCAGCAGAGCTGGACCTTGGCGTTGTCCAGCTCGGCGAGGCCGGCGGTGAGCAACTCGGACTTGCCGATGCCCGGTTCGCCGTCCAGCCACACCACCTGGCCACTGCCCCTGGCCAGTGCCGATGCCGCGTCCCGCAGCACGCCGAGTTCGGTGTCGCGGCCGACGAGAACGCTGGCTCGTGGCCGAGGCCGGGTGGCCCACCTGGGCGAGGGTGGCGCGGCCATCGGGGCCACGGGTGCGGGCGCGACCGGGGGCAGCTCGTTGGCCAGTATCCGTTGGTGCAGTTCGGTGATCCCGGGTCCTGGCTTGGTGCCCAGCTCGGCGGCGAGGGCCTGCCGGAATCGGTGGAACTGCTCCAGCGCGTCCGCCTGCCGGTCGGTGCGGTACAACGCCGTCATCAGCAGGCCGCGCAGTTCCTCGTGCAGGGGGTGCTGGGCGACGAGCGCGCCAAGTTCGGCGACCAGCTCGGCGTGTCGGCCCACGAGCAGGCCCGCGCGGGCGCGAATCGCCAACACCTTCAGCCGGGCGCCGGCGAGACGATCGCGTTGGCTGGCGACGAAGGGGCCTGGTAGGCCGGTCAGCGGTTCGCCCCGCCACAGTGCGATTGCCTGGTCGGCGAGCCTGATCGCCGGGTCGGCGGCGCCGTCGTCGAGCGCCCGTTCCGCTTTGGCGCACAACGACTCGAACTCGGTCGCGTCGAGCGCGTCGGGGCCAAGCCGCAACCGGTATCCCGGCCCCTCCGAGACGAGCACCGTGTTCGCGCCACGGCTGGTCCGGTTCGGCTCCAACGCGCGCCGGAGGCCGGACACGTAGGTGTACACGCTGCCCTCGGCCGTTGCCGGCGCGCCCTGGCCCCACACCGCGTTGATCAACTCGCCTCGGCTGACCAGGTGGTCGTGGCGAAGGGCAAGCACGGCGAACAGCACGCGCTGCCGGGTCGGTCCCAGCCGGATCTCCTCATCGCCGCGCCAGGCCCGAACCGGACCGAGCACTTCGACCCGCAACGGGTTCGTCACAGCTCAGGCGTTGTCGACCGGTCGGCGTCGTGCTTGGCCGCGGTAGTGGCGCCTGCCATCATCGTGGTGAGTTCCTCTCGTGATCCCGCGTCGAGTTTCTGCATGACGCGTGACAGGTGGGCGTGCACGTCACGCCGGGACATCGTCAACTCGACGGCCAGTTCGGGATTGGTCATCCCGGACGCGGCAAGTTCCGCGATTCGCCGTTCGAGCTCGGACAACGAATGCCAGCCGGCCACCATCGGGCGACCGTCGAGATGCCGGCGCCATCGCGACGGACGCCGAGTTCGTTCATCCTGCGGACGGCGCGCTCGATGTCGAACGCGGCGCCCAACCCGGTCAGCACCGCGACTGCCTCGCCGAACGTGCGCGCGGCGCTCGTCCATCTGGCCGGACCGGGCCTGCGCCGCCGCAGCGTCCACAAGGGCCGCCGCCATCTCGACCGGACGCCCGACCTCGCGGAAGTGCCCTGCGACCGCGAGCAGCCCGATCGGGTCGCTGGCCACCAGGCCACGGCACCAGGCAAGGGCGTTGTGGGCGCGGGCTGGCGGGTTCTCCAGCGCGGCCTCGATCTCGCCACGTCGAGAGCGGCCTTGAGCCTGGTGCGATCACCGGCTTCCATGGCGAGTCGCACCAGCGCGGGCAGCCACTGATGCCGCAGTGTCGCGCGGCCGTACCGCAGGTCGAGCAGCACGTCCAGTTCGGCGAGTTCGGCTTCGACGCCGCCGCGTCCACCCGCGTCGATGGCGCGGGCCATGACCAGAAAATCGCTGCTCTCCTGATCGCCGACGGTGATCACCGGGGTGTCGTCGGCCGCGCGCAGGTGCGCGCGCAGCGCTTCGGTGTCGCCGCGCTGTGCCGCGATGAGCGCTGCGACACCCAACTCCAGCAGCGTCGGCCGCGGCCGCGCGTCAAGGTACTCGTTGCCGCGCCCGTCCTGGCCGGTGACGGCCGAGATCTCGGCCAGCGCGTCGTCCCAGCGGCCGAGCCAGTAGCAGTGCACGGCGGTCGTGATGTGGTGTCGGCCGGCGGGCGGCCGAAGGCGGGTGGACAGTGCCCGCGTTCGTGCGAGAGTGTCCGACGCCTCGTCGAGGCGGTCGAGGTTCTGCAGAGTGAACGCGCGGTTGTCGAGCAGGTGTAGCTGCCAGCGGGCCAGGTTGGTAACACCGGCGGTCGCGGCGATCGCTCTGTCCACATGCGCCAGTGCAGACCCGTGGTCACGTCGGATCGTGTCGAGATACCACAGTTCCTGCAGGGCAGCGGATATCGCCACCGGATCGGCCGCCTTCATCGCCTCGTCCAGCGCCGCGGTCGCGGTTCGCGCCGCGGTGCGCAGGTCGTCAAGTCCGGTGCGCTCGAACCGGGCCCGCAGGATCTTGTACCTGGCCTTCCAGAGGTCCGGGACCGACGGGTTGCGTTCCGCGTCGCGCAGGTCGGCGAGCGCGACATCCGGATGCCCCGCGTCGTGGATCAGCTGGGCGAGAACCCAGCGCATCTCGGCGGCGTGTTCCGGGTCGGCGGTTGTCGAGAGCAGTTCCCGTGCTTCGGCTTCCGGACGCCGGCCGAGCTTGAACAGCCAGCGCACCCTGCGCACGGCCAGCCGCTCCCGGTCCCGTGCGTCGACCCCGGTCAGCGCGACGGCCTGGTCGAGCAGTTCGATGGCGAGGAACGGGTCCCGGGCGCCCAGGTCGTCGGAGTTGGCCAACAACCAACGAAGCACCCACGGATCGAACGCGGGTGCCGCGGCCAGCAACTGCGCTGCCACGTCCTCGACCGGCGCGCCCGCTGCCGCCAACGTCTCGGCGGCCTCCCTGTGCAGTGCCCTGCGCACGGTGGCCGTTCGCTCCTCGTACAGTGCCCGCGCCACGGCCTTGTTGCGAAAGTCGAAGCCGCGGTCGGTGGCGACCAGCACCCCTGCCGCTGCGGCCTGCTCGACGGCGACGACCAGCTCGGCCGGGGAGGTGTGCATGACGGTCGCCACCTGGCCGAGATCGAAGGGGGCGCCGAGCAGCGCGGCCCAACGCAGCACGTCACGGGTTTCCGGTTCGAGGAAACGCAGATGCCGGCCCACCATCCTGGTGAGTGCGGAGTGCAGTGCGGCGTCGACCTCTGGCGCGGCGCCTGCGACTCCCGCACCGGCCGGCGTCCTCGCCCTGAGCAGGATGTCCAGCAGTTCGTTGAGGTACGAGGGGTTTCCGAGGGCGTCGTCAAGATACTCGCCAACACGCGACGTCGGCGCGGCACCGAGCCTGCGGACCGCGAGTTCGGTGACCGCGCTCGGGTCCAACGGGCCGATGGTGATCGTCAGGCCGCCGGCCGAGGTGACCGCGTCCCGCGACTGTTGCGTCTCCGCAGCCAACGGAACCGTGCGGCACGCGCCGATCAGCACCAGCGCAAGCTGCTGGGTCAGCCGGGTCAACCGGCGCCAGAGCAGCTGACCGGCCTCGTCGGTGTCCTGGAGATCGTCGACCACCAGGACGACGGGAGTTTCCGCGCACAGCCGTTCGAGCAGCGCCAGCGTGCGATCGACGCCGGCGAGACGCGGATCAATGGCGTTCGAGCCGTCGAGACCGGGGGACCGCAGGAGGAGCTGCTCGCCGACGAGCCAGACGGTCCGCTGACCGAAAGCGGGCACGTCCGCGAGAGCCGTGGCGAGCAGTGCGGACTTGCCGATGCCTGGCGCGCCGTCGACCCACCCGCAGCCACCTCGGCCGGCGGCCAAGCCGGTGACCAGCGCCCGCAGCGCGGCCAGTTCGCCGCAGCGACCGACGAAGACCGAGGGCGGGGCGGGCGGCTCCGGCAGCGCGGAGTCCGCGCCCTTCCGTACGTGGGGCGCCGAGGGAGGCGTTGCCGTCGCCGTGCTGAAGTCCCGCTCCGACACCGGTTCGTTGGCCATGATCTTCGCGTGAATCCGCTGGACCGAGGGAGCTGGCTCGATACCCAGCTCGGTGACGAGCACACGTTGTGCGTTGGTGTAGGCATCGAGGGCCTCCGCCCGCCGGCCCGCTCGGTACAACGCCGTCATGAGCAGCGCAAGCAGCCCTTCGCGGAACGGATGCTCCACGACCAGATCCCGAAGGATCGGGACGGCGCCCGCGTTGTCGCCGACGACGATCTTCAGCTCGGCCAGTCGTTCGAAAGCGGCCAGCCGCGACTCGCCGAGACGTGCCCGGTTCAGTTCGACGGCAGGACCGGTGAGACCGGCAAGGGCCTCCCCGTGCCACAGGTCCAGCGCGGTCTCCAGTTCGGCGATCGCCAACCCCGGCTCACCGCGTTCCCAGTGCCGTTGCGCGGTAGCGCGGAGCCGGTCGAAACGCCGCTCGTCGATGTGATCTTCGTCAAGGATCAGGGCGTAGCCCGATCCTGGTGAGGTCAACACCGTTGGCGGGTCCTGCTTGCCACGCCGCGGCTCAAGGGCGTGCCGCAAACCCCAGACGTAGGTGTAGAGAATGCCGACCGCCGCGGCCGGTGGGTTGTCGCCCCACACGCCGTCGATCAGTTCCTCGCGGGAGACCACCTGGTTGGCACGCAATGTCAGGATCGCGAGCACGACCCGTTGCCGGGCACCGCCGAGATCCAGTTCGGTCTCGTCTCGCCAGGCCCCGACCGGCCCGAGCAACCGGACGTGTGGTGGTCGCTGACCTGGCATCAGCCCGGCAACGCCGACGGCGGATCGATCAGCACACGTTCAGTTTAGCCCAGGGGCAAACCCAACCAGGGTCAGATGATGCCGGCCCGCATCGCGTAGGCCACCGCGTGTGGCCGACTGTGCAGTCGGAGTCGGCTGGTCAGCCCATGGACGATGTTCTTGACCGTTCGCTCCGAGTAGCACAGCTTCGTGGCGATCTCCGTGGTGTCGAAGCCCTCCGACATCAACCGCACCACATCCACCTCGCGCTGGTTCATGCCAGCTGTGTTGAGCCCACGCGGTTCGAGCACGTCCTGCCGCAGTCGATCGATGTGCCTGAGCAGTTCCCCGACGAGTTCCGGTGGCAACATCCCGGCGCCGGACGCGGCCGCGAGCACGCACGTGAGCAGCCGCTCTCCCGTCGCGGCCGCCCTCGGCAGCACCGCAACCACACCGCACTCGATCGCGACAAGCAGCCCCGAGTCCTTGATCTCGTTGGTGACCAGGACGGTCGGCCGTCGATGCTCGCGGTCGGCGCGGCGCATGTCGGCCAGCGCGTTGAGGTCCAACCGTTGCGGCGCGAGCACGATGACGTCGGCGTCGTGGTGTTCGTCTGCGGAGAGCACCGTGATCTCCGGGCAGGAGTCCAGGTAGCTCGTGATGCCGAGCCTGCTGATCGGATCGGACACCTGGACGGCCACCCGGACGCACCGCTGTCGTATTGCCTGCATGAGCTTCCTCCCCGGCTCTCGGACAATGATCCGAGTCTTTCCAGCGCCACTTCACGCCGCCTTCAATGCGACTTCAGGCGGGATTGGCCAGGCTGGGTGAGGAGTTCACCCCATCCGGGCGATGCCGACTCACCCCGGTGAGTCAGAAACTGTCATCAGCACGATTCGGCGACGTGGTATCCGACGGGGGAGCCGATGTCCGGCAGCGGCGATGGTGTTGATGGTATTCGAGTAGCGGTCCTCGGACCTGTTCAGGCGTGGCGCGGGGCACTGGAGCTCCCGCTGGGCGCGACGCGTCAGCGCGCGGTGTTCGCCGTCCTGGCGATGCGGGCGGGGCAAGCCGTGTCCGGCGCCGAGCTCGTGTCCGCCGTGTGGGGGCAGCAGGCCCCGGCCAGCGCGGCGGGCAGCGTGCACACCTACGTGTCCGGCCTGCGACGGGTGCTGGAGCCGCAGCGTGAACGGTGGGCCGCGAGCACCGTGCTGACCAGCGGCGCGGCCGGCTACACGCTGCATGTCGAGCCGGCGGCCGTCGACGCGGTGGCCTTCACACAACTGATCGACCAGGTGCGTCGGCACGGCCCGGCGCCGGGCGCCGTGGCCACCATCGACCGTGCTCTTGAGCTGTGGCGCGGTGACCCGCTGTCCGGTCTACCCGGCCCGTTCCTCGATCAGGAACGAAGCCGCCTCGGCGAGCTGCGGCTGGCGGCCGTCGAGTTGCGGGCCGAATCGGTCCTGACCGGGGAAACCGCGTCGGCCTCACCGCAGAGACAGCGACAGGACAAGGGCTGATCGCGGAACTCACCGCGTTGACCCAGGAATATCCCCTGCGCGAGCGGCTGCGCGAGCTGTTGATGCTCGCCCTGTACCGCGACGGCCGACGCGGTGAGGCGCTTGAGGTCTTCCGCGACGTGCGTTCGACCCTGGTCGCCGAACTCGGGATCGAGCCCGGCGCCGGTTTGCGGCGGCTGCATTCGCAGATCCTCGCCAAGGACCCGGTGCCGCACGCTGCCCAGGATCGCATCGACGGAGCCCGCAGCCATTCGCCCGCCCGTCCCGATGACCGGTTGTCTGCGCTGCCCACCCAGGTGGCGCGGCGGCTGGACACCGGCACACCGACCGGGTTCGTCGGCAGGGACGCCGAGCTGGGCCGGTTGCGCGCGCTCGTCGATGCCGTGTGCCAGGGGCGCGGCGGTTGTGTCTGGATCGAGGGCAACCCGGGCATCGGCAAGTCGGAGCTGCTCAGCACCGCGCTGGCCGATATCCGAGGTCGTGGCTGTCACGTCGGCTGGGCCACGGCCGATGAGTTGTCGTCGCGGATTCCGCTGCGGGTGATCAACGGCTGCTTGGGGATCGGCAGCACGCAGGCCACCGCGACCGCCGCGAACGGCTGGGACGGGGACGATGCCACGCTGGTGGCGTCGGGTCGGGTCCTGGAACTGGTGGAAGAACTGTGTTCGCGGGCTCCGCTGGTGCTGGTGGTCGACGACATGCAGTGGGCGGACGAGGCCAGCGTGCTGTTGTGGCAACGGCTGATCGCCGCAACGCGTGCGCTGCCACTGTTGCTCATCGCGGCCGCGCGCCCGATCCTGCGTACTCCGCAGCTGATCCGGCTGCGCAAGAGCATCGAACAGCGGGACGGAGACATACTCAGCCTGGGATCGTTGTCCGCGAACGAATCGCTGGTCCTGCACGAGTCGCTGCTCGGCGCACCGGCCGGACCCGAGCTGCGGGACCTGGTGCGGCGCACCATCGGCAACCCGCTCTACCTCACCGAACTGACCGAGGCCCTGCTGCGCGACAACGCGCTGATCACCAGCAGCGGTGCTACCGAGCTGGCCGATCCGGCAGGCTACACCGCACCACGCTCCCTTGTGGACAGCATCTGCCGGCATCTTGAGATCCTCGACGACGACGTCCGCGACATGCTGCGCTGGGCGGCACTGTTGGGGACCGAGTTCACCGTGATCGACATCGCGACGGTCACCGGAAAGCGGCCATCGGATCTGCTCGCCGTCTTCGAGGACGCGATGGCGGCCAACGTGATCGTCGACACCGGAACTCACCTCGCTTTCCGACATCCGCTACTGCGGCAGGCATGCTACGACGCCATTCCGGCCAGTGCCCGCAGCGCACTCCACCGCCAGGTCGCCGAGGCGCTCGCGGACGCGGGCGCGTCGATCAACCGGGTCGCCGAGCAGATCGCCGAGGTTCGGTTCGCCGACAGTTGGGTCGTGCGGTGGTTGACCGACCATCACGCGGAGGTGTCCAACCACGCGCCGTTGATCGCCGCCGACCTGCTCCGGCTCGGCCTCGACGCGTGCCCGCCGCATGATCCGCGTCGGGAACTGCTCACGGCGGCTCTGGTCAAGGTGCGGTTCAGGCTCGGCCAGCAACCCGAGGCCGAAGCACGGACCGCGCTCGCGATCGCGACGGACCCCACCCGCGCGGCCGAGATGCGGCAACTCCTGGCCACCATGCGACATCGAGCTGGCGACCAGGACGAGGCGGTGGCCATTCTCACCGACGCGGTGGACGACCCCGCCGTTCCGGACCTCTGGCGACGGCAGCACCGGCGCCTGCTCGCCGACTTCCGCCGTGGCGACCTCAGCAACCTCGACGCGGCGCGCGCGGCAGCGCACAACGCGCTGCACGCGGCCAAGGGGGACGACTACCTCACCGCGCACGCGCTGCAAACCCTGTGGCTCATCGCGTCGATCGAGCGCGATCACGAGAGCGCCCTGGAACACGTCGACAAGGCACTTGCCGTCATCGACGGCTCCGACACGCTCGCCGACCTGGCACTCGACCTGCTCGACAACCGTATCTTCACCTGCCAGAACCTCGACCTGTTCGCCGAGGCGGAAATGTCGCTGAACATGGGGCGTCGGATCGCGAGCGAGCACCGCATCGCCAATCAGCTGCAGATCACCGCGGCGGTGCACTACTACTGGACGGGCAGATGGGACGACGCGCTGTTCGAATTGACGTCGGTGAAGGAGGCCGGCCCGGTCAGCACCTTCTCCGGCGCGCGTGAGTCGTCGGCCTCCGCGTTGTTGTGGCACGGTCTTGCCGCGCTGATCGCCGGCAGAAGGGGCGACATCGGCAGGATGGCCGAGGAACTCGATGTGATCGGGGGATACGCGCCGACGACGGACGCCGAACGGGAGAACGCCGATTTCCTGTTGTTCGCCCAGTCGATGGCGTTGTTCCGCAACGGCGACGCCGATCGCGCGCTGAGCGTGTTGGACCCGATGCTGGACCCTCGGTTCTCGCCGATGATGCTCAGACATCAGTGGCTGCCGTGGATCGTGCGTGTCGCGCTGGCCGAGGGCGACCGGGACCGCGCACGGCACGCCCTGGAGATCTGCGATGCCGAGGCGGCCAAGGAGCGGACTCCCGTACGTGCCACGATCGCGGCGCGGTGGTGCCATGGGCTGGTCGACGGCGATCCGGCTCCGGTGATGTCGGCAGCCGACCACTATCGCCGGGTCGGACGTCTTGTCGAACTGGGCGCGGCATTGGAGGATGCCGCCGCGCTGTTCGCGGGGCGGGATGACCGCGCCGCCGCCCAGGCCGCCTTCGACGAGTGCGTCAGGGTGTACACGGCGTTGCGTGCTCGCCGGGACTTCGACGCGGCATGTGCCCGCCTGTCGCCGTATGGCATTCATTGCGACCGGGTGCTGGTGCCGCAGCAGCGGTGGCAGGTCAGGACGTCCCTGTCGCCGGTGGAGATCGACGTCGCGCGGCTGGTCGCCGCCGGGTATTCCAACCCGGCCATCGCCGAGCAACTCGGGCTCCCTCGACGAACCGTTCAGGCGCACGTCGTCCGGCTGCGGGCCAAACTGAACACCACAGCCAACGTCGGCGACTTCCAGCGAACGGCGTAGGTGGTGTGACCACGTTCCTCGCCTGCCCTCTTGCACCCGGTGTTTCGGGCCTGTCCGGGCATCAAACCGTCGATGAGGGGGTCGGTCGGGCCGGTCGTGGCTACGCTGGTCGCTGCGTCACCGGGAAAGTGAGCGACATGAGCATGATTCATCGCACGATCAGCACCAGGACGGCGTTCGTGCTGCTTGGCGATGCGGACGAGCGCCGAAGCCTTGACGTCGAGCTGAGCTATGTGACAAGGGATCCCCTCGCGGTGCACCTGGCATTCCTGGCGAGCGGTCGGGAACCGACGGAATGGACGTGCGCCCGTTCCCTGCTGTATCACGGGCTCGTCGAACCCTCTGGCGAAGGCGACCTGCGCATCGAGCCCGTCGGGCTGGGAGCCGTGCTGATCGAACTGACCTCGTCGGAAGGACATGCGTATCTGCTCGCGCCAACGCTCGATCTCGTCGAGTTCCTCACCGCCACCTTCGAGTTGGTGAGCGAGTTCGACGAGGTGGACTGGCTCGACATCGACGCCGTCATCGAGAACATCCTCCGGCACCAGGACGTCGCCGACTGATCGCAGTGGGTCAGCTGAGATGGCGGTGTTGGAGTTCGCGGATCTTGGCCATGTGGTCGGCCAGGAACGCGGCGGCCGCCTCGTTGGCGCTGGCCACGAACTCCCACTCCGGCACTTCCCGGATGGTGCCCCGGGGAATGCGCACGGCGAAATCTTGCAGGTTCACCGCGGAGATGCTGACCAGGCCGTCCGCTGACGCGCCGGTCGCGGTCAGTTCCGCCCTTGCCTGCTCGTAGTCGTCGTTGCGCAGGTCCGGCGACAACGACACCTCCAACCCGGAGTTGCGCATCGCCCTGTGGTACTCCTGCCCCCAACCGGCGGTGAGCAGTCGGGCCAACACCGCCAACGCCTGCTCCAGCCGGGACTCCGTCAGCCACGAGTAGGTGTCCTCGCCGAAGCTGATCGCGATGTGCCGCCGGTCGCTCAGTTCGCCGTAGATCTCCATGCCCGGCACCCGCACCCGCAGGTGAATCCGGTCCAGCCGCTCGGCCAGCGTGTCCATGGGTGTCGGTCCCTTCCGGTCAGGTCAGCGACGATGAGGTCAGCGACGATCAGGTCAGCGACCCGGAGTGAACCCGGGGTCGCCGCTGCCCAGCGTCGGCTTGGCCATCTGGAACAGCGACCGCATCTCGCTCTCCAGGAAGACCAGATTCCCGGTCAGCGACACCTCGATGGCGACCTGCGCGGTTCCGATGCGCTGTTGCAGCCCGGCCATGGCGGATTTCATCGCGGTGATCGCACTCGCCACGCTGCTTCCGCTGTAGGACATCGAGTCGTCGCCGCTCGCCAGCGGGATCGCGTTGGTCGCCACCGAGCCGACCGCGCCGATCGCGGTGATGGTGTATCCCGCCAGCGAAGCACCCCCGGTCAGCGGGATCGCCGCGATCGCGGCGATCCCGGCAAGTACGCTGAACGCCATCACCCAGGAGCTCTGGTCGCACCCGTTGTTGTGCAACGCGGCCAACGTCTTCTGGCCGATCGCGGTGATGTCGTTGCGCGCGTTGGCCCAGACCGCGCGCTGCGCCTCGGCAGCCGCCTTCAACACCGCGATCATGATCGCTTGGTTCTCGGTGTTCGCCTTGAAGTGGTCCAGGAACTGGGTGCGGAAGTTGTCCGCCGTCGCGCCGCTCCAGCCGTTGATCGGATCGGTGTTGACCAGTGCCTGGAACTCCTGTCCAGCCATGGCGAACTGGTCGGACGGATCGACCGGGTTGCTGAACTGCGCGTCCACCCGCAGCCTGCCCATCGCCTGCGACAGCGCGTCCGTGATCGGCTGGAACTCGGCCGGGTCGGGCAACAACGACCACGGCTGGAACGCCTCTCGTATCCCGAAGTGCTTCCTGATCTGGTTGGGGTCGATGTAGGGCACGGTCTCCGAACCGAACGAGGCGTTGGCCTGCTGCGCCTGCTCCTGCAACTGCTCGCGGACCCGCAACACGGCGGCGTCCTCGATCTTGGTCGCGAGCAGCATCAGGTCATCGGCGAAGGCCACCGTCACCACCCCTGCTCGTTCTTGTCCGACTGCATGAGCGACGCGAACCGGTCCGCGGCCGCCTGATCGGTCTCCGCGTACCGCTGCGCGATCACGGTCAGCGCGAGGGACGTGTCGTTGATGGTCTCCGAGTTACCGCTGAGCATGCCGGCGATCAACGATCGCAGCGCATCCCAGGTAGACACCATCGTCGTCCACTGCCCGCTGTTGCCCGGCGGTTGCGCGGCGTTCACGTCGCCTACCGCCTGTTCGAAGTCGGTGTGGACCGAGGAGAGATAATGCGCGGTTCGATACAGCTCGTTGAGATCGACGCCCAACTGTTCGCCATGATCCTGCATGCGCCCCACTTGCGGTAACCAGCCGAAACCCCAGGGTGATGTTATGGACACGGGTCCGTCAGTCGTCCTAGATTCGTCCTAATGCGAGGTCAGCCGGGGTCCGCGCTGGTCGCCAAGTTCTGGGGGGAACATGAGATTCGGCGTGCTGGGGCCGTTACACGCCCAGATCGGCGGGCGCGAGGTCCGGCTCGACGGGCCGAGGCAGGCCAAGATGCTGGCCGCGCTGCTTGTCGATGCCAACACCATCGTCGCCTTGGAACGGCTCGTCGCCGTGATGTGGGACGGCAAAGCACCCGCCACCGCGGTCCGACAGGTGCAGGACGCCGTCTCGGGGCTGCGCCGCAACCTCGCCGCGTGTGGCGCACCCGGCTCGTTGATCAGCACCCGGCGCGGCGGCTACCAGATCAACCTGGCCCCGGATCAGCTCGACCTACTGGAGTTCGAGCACGAGCGGCACCTCGCCGAACGGCACCTGGTCCCATTCGAGACAGCGGTCGCGCTGCGGCATGCGCTGGCCTGCTGGCGCGGTAACGCCCTGGTCGACATCACCAGCCAGGTCCTGGAAATCGATGCGGCACGGCTGAACGAGAAGCGCGCCGCCACGCACAAACTGTGCCTCGGCATCGAACTCGACCTCGGGCGTCATCGCGAGGTCATCGACGAGCTGACCGCCCTGCTCCGCGAACACCCCTACGACGAGCACGCCGCCGAACACCTGATGCTCGCCTTCTACCGGTGCCGGCGGCAAGGCGAGGCGCTACAGGTCTACCAGCGGCTGCGCCGGACACTGGCAGGCGAACTCGGCGTCGACCCCACTCCGCAGATCCAGACGCTGTATCAGCGCATCCTGGCCGCCGACCCCGCCCTGGCGGCTCCCGCCAAGGAGAGCGGTCCCTCGGACACAACACCGAAAAGTCCCGCCATGGCGGTCACCGAACCGGCGATGGCACTGCCGGTGCGCCAGCTGCCGCTGGACGTTCCCGACTTCGTCGGCCGAGCCGACGCGTTGGCCGAACTCGCTCGACTACTCGACCCATCCGCGCCGAACCGGGCGCCGGTGGCCGTCATCGTTGGCGGTCCCGGTGTCGGCAAGTCCTGTCTTGTGACGCATGCGGCGCGGCTGGCGAGCGCCACCTTCCCGGACGGCCAGCTCTACCTCAACCTCGCCGCGACATCGGACGAGCCGAGGGACCCGGCGCTGATGCTGGCCGAGGCGCTGCGCGCCCTCTCGGTCGCCGGTAGCGCGATCCCGACCAGCCTGACCGAACGGGCCGCGCTCTACCGTTCGCTGCTGGCGCAGCGCCGGATGCTGGTGGTGCTTGACGATGCCGGTCCCGCCGAGCACGTGCTGCCACTGTTGCCAGGGGCCGATGGCTGCGCCGTGTTGATCACCAGCCGCACGCTGCTGACGCAACTTCCCGGCGCCAGGCACATCGACCTGGACGTGCTGAGCCCGGTAGAGGCGCGCGAGTTGTTCACCGGCATCGTCGGGCGGCGGCGGGTCGAGCGGGAACCGGCGGAGGCCGACGCGATCCTCGACTGCTGCGGCAACCTGCCGCTGGCGATCCGAATCGCCGGTGCCAAGCTCGCCGGCCGCCCGGCCTGGTCGCTGCGGGTCCTGCGGGAACGGATCGAGGACGAATCCCGGCGCCTGGCCGAGCTGCGGATCGGGGACCTCAGCGTGCGCGCCAGCGTCGAACTGAGCCTGCGGCTGCTGCCGCCCGACGCGGTGCGCGCGTTGAGTCTGCTGGGCCTGCTCGGCGCCTACACCCTGCCCGGCTGGGTGCTCGGCCCGCTGCTGGACCGCTCGGACGCCGATGAGGTACTGGACACCCTCGTCGACGCCAGCCTGGTGCGGCTGGCCCGCACCGACGCCATCGGGCAGCCGCGTTACCGGCTGCACGACCTGATCCGGACCTGTGCCGTGGAGATCGCCGCGCAGCTGCCGGCGCAGGACAAGCGGGACGCGATCATTCGGGTGCTGTCCGCCTGGCTCGATCTGGCCGGGCGCGGCACCGATCGGCTGCCGGCCGGGTTGCTGGTCGCCGCGCCCGGTTCGGCGCCGCGCCGGTCGTTGCCCGACGCGGTCGTCGACCGGCTGCTGGCCGACCCGGTCGGCTGGTTCGACGCGGAACGCGACACCCTGCTCGGCGCGGTGAAGCTGGCCGTGGACTGGGGACTGGACGAGTTGGCGTGGGAGCTGGCGGCCGGCGCGGTGACCTACTACGACCACCGGTGCCTGTATCAGGACTGGGAGCACGGGCACCGGCTCGCGTTGGACGCGGCCGAGGCGGCGGGCAACGCGCGCGGCGCGTCGGTGCTGTTGCGCGGTCTTGGCCAGTTGCACATCTACCGCGACGAGTTCGACGGGGCGACCCGTGCCCTGGAGTCCTCCATCGAGCTGTGCCGCGACGGCGCGGACAAGCGCGGCGAGGCGTTGTCGGTGGCCATGCTGGGCACGGTCAGCCGGGTACAGGGCCGTTACGAGGAAGCCGTCGATCGGGTCGAGCGGGCGCTGGCCATCGCGGCCGGTGAGGGCGACGGGCACCTGCAAGCGCAGCTGGCCTGCTCGATGGCCGTGATGCGGCTCGTGCAGGACGAGATCGACGAGGCGCAGTCCTGGTTCGACGAGGCGTTGCGCCAGGCCACGGCGCTGGGCGACGGGCACAGGGTGGCGGTCGTGCTGCGGCGGTACAGCAGGCTGCACGATCGGCGCGGTGATCCGGCGGAGGCGCTGCGCTGCCTGTCGCAGGCGTTGGCCACCTTCGAGGAACTGGCCGACGAGCGGTGCGCCGCGTACACGCTGCTGGAAGTCGGCCGGGTGTATGCCGGTCAGCACGACCGGGACCGGGCGAGTCAGGCGTTGGAGCGCGCGGCCGAGGTGTTCCACCGGCACGGCGACCGCCAGGACGAGGCCGCGTGCTGGGAGCTGATCGGCGACCTGGACGCCGCCGCCGGCATCGACGAACTGGCGGCCCGGCACCACGGTCGGGCGCTGCGGCTGTGGCAGACGATCGGCGACATCAACCAGACCAACCAGACGAAGGCGTCCCCGCGACCCTCGTCGCCGTAAGCCTGCTCATGGACGCTCGATTCCCGGTTCGCGGGCGGGAAGTCCGCGCAGGAGGGCGTCGAGGAAGAGCGCGAACCTCGGGGTGCTCGGGCCGAGATCGAGACGGTTCTCCTGGAAGGCGAGCCAGCCGACCACCGAGGTGACGAAGACATACCAACTCTGCTCGGCCTCCTCGGCACTGACCCCCGCGTCGAGGAAGGCCGCGACGACCGCGCGCTGGAGTCGACCGATGGAGTGGGCGTTGTGCGGGTGGGGCCGGGACAGGTGGGTGGCATATCCGGGCAGCGCGAGGAACTGGTCGTGCATGGCCCACGCGATTCGGGTCAACCGGGGGCGCCATTCCAGACCGGCGTTCTCCTCGGGCAGCAGTATCCGGTCGGTGAGGACCTCACTGATGAGGTCGAACAGCTCGTCGCGATTCTTGACCCATCGGTAGAGCGCGCCGTGGCTGACATCGAGGCGACCGGCCAGCTCCCGCATGGTCAGCGTGTCCAGGTTCTCGGCCGAGGACGCGGCCTCGACGATCCGGTCGCGGCTGATCCGCGCCGGCCGACCGGGTGGCCGCCGCGTTCCCGCCGAGTCGGTCATGCCCGGCACCGTACGACAGGGGAGGCCGGCGCGCGGCTCCGGCACGGCGAGACCCACCTCACCAACCAAATTAGTGACCAATGGTTATTAATCGGCTAGCGTGAGCGATGTCCGCGGCGGTTCGGCGGCAGCGCATTGCGAGGTACCGATGGCAGGGCACGACGTGCGGGGCAGCGTGGCGACCGGGTTCGAGTCCGTGCGCGAGGCGTTCACGGCGATCCTGGCAACGGAGGACGACGACCTGTGCGCACAGGTTGCGGCCTACCACCGTGGCGAACTGGTGGTCGACCTGTGGGCAGGCGCGCAGACCGCACGCGATTCGCTGTTCGGAATTTACTCCGCGAGCAAGGGAGTGGCCCATCTGATCGTCGCCCTGCTCGTCCAGGACGGTGTGCTGGACCTCGACCAGCGGGTCAGCCACTACTGGCCGGAGTTCGGGGTGGCGGGCAAGCGCGAGATCCCGCTGCGTGAGCTGCTCTCGCACCAGGCAGGGCTCGTCGGGGCGAATGCCGGATTCAGCATGGAAGAGCTTGCCGACGACCAGGTCGTCGCCGAGCGGCTCGGCGCGCAGCGCCCGTTCTGGCGTCCGGGAACCGCATCCGGTTACCACGCCCTTGGCGTGGCGGCGCTGAGCGGAGAGGTGGTGCGCCGGGCCACAGGAGAGACCGTGCAGCGCCTGTTCGACTCCTACCTGCGCGAACCCTACAAGCTGGACCTGCACTTCGGTCTGCCCGCTGACCAGGACCACCGCTTCCTGCCAGCCCAGCCCATGGTGGCCACCCCCGAACGGCTCCGGGAGCTGGCCGCGGCCGCGACCGCCCCGAACAGCCTCAGTGGCATTGCCTTCAACCGACACCACCCGGACAACCGCGAGGTGTGGGAACTGCCGAACCTCCCGGTGATCCGATCGCGGGGCCCGGCCTCGTTCGGCGGCATTGGAAGTGCCCGCGCCCTGGCCAAGCTCTACTCGGCCGCCATAAGCCCAACCGACGGCGCGGCCCCGCTGCTCACGCAGGACACCGCAGCCGCGTTCGCACAGATCCAGTACGCGGGCTGGGATCTCGTGCTACGACAACACAAGGCGTGGGCCGTCGGCTTCCACCCGGTCTCCGAGGTTTACCCCGTCCTCGGGCAAGGCGCCTTCGGACACAGTGGCGCAGGCGGCCAACAGGCGCTGGTCGATCCCCGCAACGGACTGTCGTATGCGTTCCTGCGCCGCCGTTTCGGCTATCCCCCGCAAGCCGACGCCAACCACGACCGCATCCTGCGCGCCCTGCACAACGCCGCCACGAGATCGCAGGTGGCCTAACCGTTTTCCGCTGGCAAGGCTCGGTCCAGCGGCGGACCGGTGAGCAGTTCCTCAGCGAGCCTTGCGAAATCGGCGACGAGCCGGTTGCGTTCTCCTGCCCTGGTCGCCAGGACGACGTGACTCGGTTCGACGCCCTCAAGCGGAATCGCGACCAGGTCGGGGCGCAGTTGCGCGAGCGTTTCCACCGCGATCACCACGGCCTCGCCCGCCGCGACCGCCTCGAACTTGTCCTCAAGCGCGTTGATGATCGGACCGTCCGGTGCGGTGCCGCCATCGGGACGTGGCTCAAGCCGCCAGTACGCGCTCCACGTCGCGTCCGCCCCGAGGATGCGCGGCATCGGCTCGTCCGCGATGTCGTCGAACCTGACGGACTCCTTGCCGGCCAGGCGGTGCTCCCGTGACACCACAACGGCCCTGGGCTCCTCGTAGAGCAACGTCACGCGCAGGCCGTCGGTCGGGAACGGCAGACGCGTGACGACCGCGTCCGCCTTGTGGTCGAGCAGCGCGGCGCCTGATTCGTGGTAACCGAGGTGCTGGGTGCGCACCTCGCAGTCCGGATGCAACCTGCGCATTGCACGCACCGCGGGCGTGGCGATCAGCACGCCCGTGTAGCCGATGGTGATTCGGTTCGGTTGAGCGGCCGCGCGAGCGGCCGCCGCTGCGCGCGTTGCCGCTCGCAGCAAGGTCTTGGCACGCGGCAGAAACACCTCGCCGGCCTCGGTCAGCGCGGTGCCCCTCGGCGTTCGGTCGAACAGGCGCGTCCCGAGTTGCTGTTCAAGGCGGCGGATCTGCCTGGACAGCGACGGCTGCGCGATGCGCAGGGCGTCGGCGGCCCTGCCGAAGTGCCGGTGCTCCGCGACGACGGTGAAGTACCGCACGAGCCGCAGGTCAAGATCGGCGGGCACATCGGTCATGCGTCCAGGCTATCCCCGATCCCACCACGCCGAACCCGCGAACAAGCCGACGAACTGCGGTGATGCGCATTCTGCATCGCGAAATGAGAAACAGGTCTTGGACACCCGCGGCTGCCAGGACCCAGCCTGGAGACATCGGAATCGCACCTGCTTCAAGGAGTCGAATGAGCATCGTCGAGGACGCCCGCCGCGCGCTCGGGCCCGTTGGCGTGTATCTGCCCGTGTCGTTCACGAGCATGCCGCCGATGCCCGAACAGCGCGATGCCGCGGTACGGCTGGAGCAGGCGGGCTACCCAGCGATCTGGGTGAACGAAGCGCTCGGCAAGGACGCCTTCACACAGGTGGCGATCTTGCTCGCGGCCACGGACAACGTTGTTTTCGGCAGCGGGATCGTCAACATCTGGGTCAGGGAGCCGCAGACCGCCCATGCCGCCGCGGCCACCCTCGCACAGGCCCACCCCGGCCGGTTCGTGCTCGGCATCGGTGTCGGCTATCCACAACAGGCGGCTGCCATCGGCCGCGAGTTCGGCAGACCGATGGCAACGCTCCGCGACTACCTCGGCCGAATGACCGAGCAGGCATTCCTCCCCGCGCCGGACGCCCGGTATCCCCGGATCCTCGGCGCGAACGGCCCGAAGATGACCGCGCTGGGCGCGGAGATCGCCGACGGAGCGCTGCCCGCGATGTGCTCGCCGGAATTCACCGCGCAGGCAAGAGAACTGCTCGGACCGGACAAGTTGCTGGTCGTCGGCATGTCCATCAAGGGGGAGTTCGCTCCCAACTCGCCCGACGAGGTAGCGGTCCGGGCCAAGGAGCACCACGAGGCAGGTGCCGACCACGTTATTCTGATGCCGGACACGGACGGCGGTCTCGACGAGAACGTCACCGAACTCGAACGACTCGCACCGACGGTCGTCACCTGGCGGCGCTCGCCCGTCGTGCCGGAGGCTGTCCAGCTGGGTGCTGTTCGGCTGGGTGCTGTTCGGCTGGGGGAGTCCATGATCCGTCGACCGCGATGCCAGCGGCCGCGGCGATCCGGTCGCGGGATTCCAACACCCGTGCGCGTAGCGCCGGCAGGTCCACGCCGAGCAGCCGACCGTCCCGTTTGACCGCTCTGCCAGCGACGAAGACGCTGTCCACCAGACCGGGGTGGCCTGCGGCGACGATCGTGCCCGCGACGTTGTTGATCGGGAAGATCGGAGAGTTCTCGGCATCGAGCAGGATCAGGTCGGCGTCCTTGCCGACGGTGATGCTGCCGGTCCTGGCGTCCAGTCCGCACGTGCGGGCACCGTCTCGCGTGGCGAACTCGACGAAGTCCCGCGCGGTCAGGCCACCGTCCAGGCCGCGCTGCACGGCGAAGGCAGTGCGCATGGTGGCGAACATGTCGCCGCCGGCGGACGGACAGTCGTCGATCGACAGTGAAGGGCGGATTCCGGCGGCCAGCATCCTCCGTCATGGCGGCAACATCCGTCGCTACTTCCTCGACTCGCTCACGCCAGAACAGGCCACGACCATCCGGACCTGGAGCGAGCAGGTGATCGATCGGTTTGCAGAGCGCTGATCTCGAATTTGTGCACCGATCCGATCGATGGCACACTCGGATGCATGAACGCAGGGCGAACCGCGCGCGACCGGGCCAGGGCGGAGCTGACGGCCGAGATCAAGAAGGAGGCCCGGCGGCAGCTGGCCACGGAGGGTGGCGGTGGCCTGTCTCTGCGCGCGGTCGCCCGCGAGTTGGGCATGGTGTCCTCGGCCCTGTACCGCTACTTCGCCAGCCGGGACGAGCTGCTGACCGCGCTGATCGTCGATGCCTACGGGGCACTGGCGGACACGGCGCAGGCCGCGGACGAGCAGGTGACCTCGCGCGATCCTCGGCAGCGCTGGCTGCGGATCGGCCATGCCATCCGGGGCTGGGCAGTGGCCAACCCGCACGAGTACACGTTGATCTACGGCTCGCCCGTGCCCGGCTACCGGGCCCCACAGGACACGGTGATTCCGGCCGCGCGCACGTACATCCTGCTGGTCGACGTGATCAGGGACGCCTGGCTGGCCGGCACCCTGAAGCCAACCTTCGCCGGCCCGCCGCTGTCGCAGGGGCTGACCGCCCAGTACGCGACGTTCGGTCCCCAGATCGCCCCCGACCTGCCGGCCGAGGCGTTGCACCGCGGGTTCATGGCGCTCACCCAGCTGTTCGGCATGCTCAATTTCGAGCTGTTCGGCCAGTTCGTCGGCAGTGTCGACCCGTCGGACGAGTTCTTTGCCGACGCCCTGGAGCGGACGGCCGATTTCCTCGGCCTGCCCTCGTGACCGCGACCTGCTGGCAACTTGACTGACTAGCCACTCTCCTACATGCTGGAGGCATGCCCCGCCCCAGAAGTGACGACAAGCGTGCCGCGATCATCGCCGCGGCCACGCGTGTCATCGCGGCTCAGGGACTTGGCGCGGCGACGGCGACGATCGCGAGGGATGCCGGTGTCTCCAACGGGTCGCTGTTCACCTACTTCGACACCAAGGCCGACCTGCTCAACCAGGTGTACCTCGAACTGAAGACGGACATGGGGGCGGCGATACTCAGTGGTCTGCCCACCGACGGCGACGTGCGCGAGCAGGTGCGGCACCTGTGGTCCCGATGGTTGCGCTGGGCGACCGCCAACCCTGACAAGCGTCGCGCGCTCGCGCAGCTCGACGTCTCGGACGAGATCACGTCGGCCACCCGTCAGGCCGCGCGCCGCTCAGAGGAGGGCGTCGCGGAGATCCTGGAGCGTACTCGCGCGAACGGGCCCATGCGCGACGCGCAGCTGGAGTACGTGGTTGCCCTGGCCAGTGCCCTCGCCGAGGCCACCATCGGCTTCATCATCCGCGATCCCGACAACGCGGACAGGCACGGCAGCACCGGCTTCGACGTCCTCTGGCGAATGATCGCCTGACTTACTCGGTGATGGTGCGCTCGTGGGCAATCCGTACCCGTAAATGACTGACTGGACAGACAACTAAGGAGACAGCCATGGAGCCCAGTGATGGTCACCCGTCAGGCGACACCGCCTACGTCATCACCGGCCCGACCTCCGGCATCGGCCGCCGCACAGCCCTCAACCTGGCTCGGCACGGCACCGTCGTCCTGGTCGGTCGCGATCAACGCAAACTGGACGAGGTCCAGCAAACGATCCAGTGCCAGGGTGGGAAGGCGGAGTCGGTGGTCTGTGACCTGTCGGACCTGGCGAGCGTGCGCCGCGCGGCTCAACTGATCATCGAGTCGCGCCTGCCCATCGGCGGCCTGCTCAACAACGCCGGCATCTTCCCGACCCGGGCCAGCAAGAACGCCCTCGGCTGGGACATGACCTTCGCGACCAACCATCTCGGGCCGTTCGCGTTCACCGAAGCACTCGCACCGCACCTGCCGGACGGCGCGCAGATCGTCTTCACCTGCTCCGGCGTTGAGGACCCCGAGCGCAAACCCGCCGTGATCGCCGGTTTTCGCGGCGGCCGCTACATTTCCGCCGAGGCGAGCGCGCGTGGCGAGTGGGCGGCAGGCGGCTCCAAGCTGCCCGGCGGAGACGCCTACGCAACGTCCAAGCAGTGCAACCTCGCGACGGTACTGGAGTTCGCCCGCGAGATGCCCCGGTTGCGGGTCAACGCGGTCGAGCCGGGTTTCAGTCCGGGCACCGATCTTGGCAGGGACAGCAACATGTTCCTCCGTATGTTGGGGAAATACGTGCTCTCGCCGCTGGCGCCGTTCATCAAGTACTGGAGCAACCCCAAGACGGCCGCCCGCGTGATCACCAAGATCCTCACCGACAACTCGCCTCGCACCGGCGTCTACTACGACGAGAACGGCTATCCGATGAACGGCTCCCGCCAGGTCCGCGACCCGGAGTTCACCAAGCGCGTCGTCGCCGAAACCCGCGCCATGCTCGGGCGACTGGTAGATGCCGCGGATGAGGTGATCCCGATCTCAGGAGGGGCTTGAGTTCGCACCGGGTAGCGGGTAGTTGGTGGTGAGGAACTCACGCAGTTGCTCGGTCGCTTCGAGTAGTGCGATTTCGGTCGCTTCCATTCCGTCCAGAAGTTGGGAGACTTCCGCGTCGGTGTGGGACTGATCGAACCAACGATCGAAGTTCTTGCGATGTGCCCGAACCCATTCGGCGCGGGCGGCGGTCGCCTGGTCGAACTGATTCAGCAGCGTTGGGCAGTACGCGCTCAGAATGGTTCGCAGACCCCGCCGGGCCGCTCGCCGCTTTCTGGAACCCCGCAGTCTCAACAGTGCGGGAATGTGACCGTTGAGCACAGCTTCGCTGTCGGCCGCGACACGTTCCATATATCCCCACCCGATGTTCGAAACTGCCATCTGGCTTGGCCCGCTTGTGATCACTTGACCTGCGGTCGGATCTTTCCGGACAAGTGCGAGGTGCCGAGCATACCGACTTGTTTCCGCTGCCATATCGGACCACTCGTACAGAATCGCGTGTAGCTCCAGAAGCGCGTCGTGTGTGTCCGGCCACGGAGGAAGCTGACCAGCCTTTCGCAGTCCCTGCAGAACACCCGCACCAACCTTGGCCACCAGTTCGGCTTCTTTGGCACCGGGAAGAGGAAGATGAGTCATGTGGGCCGTCCTGTCGGTTAGTTGGTGCTGCTTGCGTCGGTACCAGGTTGTTCCAGCGCCGCAAGCCGTTGCAGAATATTGATGATCGCGGTTTCGATGATGGCAAGGCGCTTGTCGAGATCGGTCGGTGGAGTGGGGAGACGGTGTTCCCCGGCCGGGGAGAAAGAACTCCGGCCGGGTTCGGGATCGATCGCGTCCACCAGTACCAGCCGGCGCACCCGGTCCAGGTCCACGTGCAGTGCGCGCGGCACCTGCACGCCGACACCTTCGCCTTCTCGGGTCAGGCCGAGCAGTTGGTGTCCGCTGCTGATTCGGTCATGGCCGAGTTGTAGCGCCTCGCGGCGGCTGAGGTCGAGCACCCGGTTCAACCGTGGGGTGAATGGCAACGTCTCGGGAACTGGCGGGTGGCCTGCGCCGATGATGGCGTCGACCTGTTGGCGGGCGTCGGCCAGGGTGCAGCCGACGCTTGCCAGCACTCGGGCCCCGATCCCGCCCTCGACGCCGATCAGGCCCAGCAGCAGGTGCTCGGTACCGACGTTGTGATGGCCCAGTCTCCTGGCCTCGGTCCGAGCCCGCTCGATGACCTGCCGAGCCTGATCGCTGAAGTTCTCGAACATCAGGCACCCCTTTTCAACGGCGGATTCGGTGGACGAATCGAGTATCGTTACTCCCGCTCGATCCTGCGCAGACCGTGCGCGGGCGTCCACCACTCGACGACGAGCCTGGTGGCTTCGTCGTCGAGGTGGGTGTGCACGACCTCGGTGATGTCGGCGTGGAAGAGTTCGCCGTCCGACCCTTCGGCGTCCGGGACGGCGGGAATCGCCCGACCGGAGAGTTTCGCCTCGCCCGGCCATTGCGCCTCGGAACCTTCTACGGGATCGACCGTGGCGCTGTGCAGGGCGAACCGCGGATCACGACGCAGGTCCGCGCCCTTGCGCGCGTTGGGCATCGAGCCGAAGGTCAGATTGCCGTCCTTGAAGACCGTCTCGATACCGGAAATCCGCGGCGACCCGTCGGCTCGCACCGTTGCGATCGTCTTGTGTCTGTGCGCGTCGAACAGCGCCTGCACACGCCGTGCGAACTCCGGCGCCGCCTGTTCGACATCCTGCCATGCCGTCATGCGCCCATAATCGCACGGCGGTCATTTCGGTTCTTTCGTCTGGTCATGCTCGGCCTTGCGCGCGGAAAGATCCGGCGTTCGATCCACAGTGGACAGAAGCTCGCGGTAGCTGCCTAGCATGTGATCGCCGAGACGCTGGTAGAAGGGCGGCAACGTCGTGGTCCGTCCTTCGTGGAACGCCGGGAACCCGGCATCGGCGCGCAGCATCTCCAGTATCCGGTGGAAGCTCCTGATGTCGGCCCGGAAGCTCGCGGTGCGTGCCCTGTGCACGTAGCCGATGATGCGGTTCGGCGATGTCGCAAGACGCCTGCGCAGCATCGCGGGCGACGCGGCATGACCGTAGAGTTCGATCAGCTTCTCTTAGTAGGTCACCGGGTCATAGTGTTTGAGCGTGGTGACCAGGTAGGGCGCATAGTAGAAGCTGAACGGCATCGTGGTCAGGATGCGCCCGGCCGCGGTGAGCTCGTCGTGCAGCGGCGTACCGCCGAAGGGCACCGGAATGTTGATCGTCGGCCAGACGGACGGGGTACGGTCCATGAACCGCTTCGTCAGCTCGACCGGCGCATCGCCCCGATCGGTGTCGAGGCCGAACATGAAGTTCGCCTGTAGGTACGGCACGTTCTCGGCGAGCTGCCCGAAATGCTCCGCGATCCGGTCGACCTTGTCCTCGCCACCGGCGCGGCCGAGACCGGCCTTGTTCCAGTAGTCCGTCCACGACTCGACGCCGGGGGCGACCATCACGCAGTTGGTCTCCTTCAGCCGCCGGGGCCGGTCCCCGCGCAGCACGGTCAGGGAGCTCTCGATGATGTAGGGCGGTCGCCGGTCCAGTGGCTGGGCTTCCAGGGTCGTGAAGACCTGATCGAACCGCACCGCGCGCGTAGGCCAGGTGACTGACCTGGGTGTAGCAGCCGATGAACACGACGTCCAGGTCGGTGGGCAGCAGACGGTGCGGTGCGCCGAGACCGTAGTAGGTGGCGTAACGGGTGTCATGGCCGAGCCGACGGCACCACACCGAGATGGCCTGGGGCGTGATGCTGGCGAACTGTTCGGTCATGAGCAGCCGGTAGGCCACCTCCGCTGGCCGGCGCGTCGGCGGAGCAAGGATGTCGAGGATGCCACGAACTGCATCGTGGACTCTACGCCGTGGCGTGACATATGGACTAGGTGCTTCTTGGGTTCTGGGTGGATGCTGGGTGTCTTCAGCGGAGGTGTCGGCGTGAGTGCTGTGGTCGTGACGGATCTGCGCAAGACCTATGGCCTGGTCGAGGCCGTCTGCGGCGTGAGTTTCACCGTCGAGGAGGGTGAGATCTTCGCGCTGCTCGGACCCAACGGTGCCGGCAAGACGACCACCCTGGAGATCCTGGAAGGGTTCCGTCAGCGCGACAGCGGCGCCGTGCGGGTGCTCGGCCACGATCCGGGCGACCGGGCTTCTGGCCGAATGCTGCGTGAGCAGATCGGGCTGGTGTTGCAGGACATCGCGGTCGAGCCCTACCTCACGGTGAGCGAGACGATCGCGCGCAACGCGGGCTACTACCCGAATCCACGGGGGATCGCCGAGGTGATCGACCTCGTCGACCTGACAGGGCAGCGCAAGCAGAAGGTGAAGGATCTCTCCGGTGGCCAGAAGCGCCGCCTCGATCTGGCGCTCGGCATGGTCGGGAACCCGAAGCTGCTGTTTCTCGACGAGCCGACCACCGGATTCGATCCGAACGCCCGCCGTGGCGCCTGGGAAGTCGTGGCGAACCTGCGGGCGGCGGGCACCACGATCGTGCTCACCACCCACTACATGGACGAGGCGCAGGTGCTGGCCGACCGGGTCGCCGTGCTCGCCAAGGGCCAGATCGTCGCGCACGGCACCCCGGCCACGATCGGCGGGCGCGATTCCGAGCTGACCCGAATCCGGTTCGCGCTGCCGGATGGCGCCGCCATCGCCGACCTGCCGCTCACCACGAGTACCGGCACGGACGGACTGGTCACCGTCGAGACCGAAGAGCCGACCAGGCTGCTGCACCAGCTCACCGGCTGGGCCCTCGACCGTGGCGTGACGCTCGCGGGGCTGTCCGTGGAGCGGCCCAGCCTTGAGGACATCTATCTACGGCTGACCGGCAACAACTCGCAGCCCGAGAAAGCCGAGAAAGCCGATCAGGCGAAACCGCGCAGGCGTCGGCGACTGGCAGGGACCGGACGATGACCACCAACACCCAGACCGCACCCACCGGGCGTCGCAACGACCTGGCGTTGCTGGCCCACCAGATCCGCTACGAGCAGTTGTCGTTCTGGCGCAATCCACAGAGTGCGTTCTTCACGTTCGTGTTCCCGGTCGTGATCATCGTCATTTTCGGGGCGGTGTTCGGTGGCAGTTCCGGCAGCTCGTTCTTCTACGGCCTGAACAGCCTGCAATACTACGTTCCGACGATCGCGGCGCTGTCCGTTCTCGGCGCCTGCTACAGCAATCTGGCGATCGTGCTCGCCATGCGGCGCCAGACCGGCATTCTCAAACGGCTCCGGGCCACTCCGCTGCCCGCGTGGATCTATTTCATCGGGCTGCTGGCACACTGCATCGTGATCAGCGTGGTCGAGGTCGCGTTGATCATCGGTGTCGGCCGCCTCTACGGCGTGCCGATGCCGACGCACTGGGTGGCGATCCTGGTCACGCTGGTGCTCGGCGCGGCGAGCTTCTGCGCGCTGGGCGTCGCGGTCGCCTCGCTGATCCGCAATTCCGAGGCCGCGCCCGCGGTGGTGCAGTTCATCCTCTTCCCGCTGGTGTTCATTTCCGGTACGTATTTCCCGATTCACTCGGACGTGCTCAATCGCATCGCCGACGTGTTGCCGGTGCGACCGTTCAACGAGGCGTTGTTGGGCCCGTTCGCGCAGCACACCGGCTTCGACTGGCCCCATCTCGCGGTGCTGCTCGCGTGGGGCGTCCTCGGCGCGGCGGTCGCGGTGCGGCGGTTCCGGTGGGACCCACGACCGGAATAGGCCGAACAGACGCGCCGACGCACGTCCAGCGACACCGTCGCCGCCCGACACAACGCCGACGGAAGTTGTCCTCGATGGACAGTCCTTCTTGGACAGGTGGCCCCGACGTGACCGGCGGACCGGTCGTCGACTACACTGGGCAGCAGTCGCGGTTCTCGCGACGTGGTATCGCTTCCAGACCCCGGTGCCATCGGCGCTATCTGGGGAGGTCCGGGATGATTCCGGCCACTGGTTCGGCCACCCCGGCCACCCCCGCGACATGTCGAGCGCCAAGATCCAATCTCCGGTGGGCGCCACTACGCGTGGCGCACCGCTGAGCGGCGACGACGATGGCCGGCTCCGTGAATGGTGGCAACCGACTCGCGCAGGTGCGGGTCTGGGTCGCCGAGCGGGCGGCGGACCTCAGCGTGCCGGTCTCGGTCCAGTTGGTCTGCGAAACCGCGGGAATTCGGCTCGCGGTGACCGGGACCGCGTTGACCGTGGATTCCTCCGGTTGGCCTGAACTGCGCTGTTCGACCGATGCGCTCGGTGAGCGGCTGGCCGATCTACACGTCACGCTCGGGGAAGGGCCGTGTATGGATGCCAGGAGGGCCGGTGGCCCCGTGTTGGCCGGCGATCTCGATACGCCGGCCAGCCAGGTTCGGTGGCCGCTGTTCGCGCCGCTGGCGGTGGAGGCCGGAGCGGGCGCCCTGTTCGCGCTGCCCTTGGCCGTCGGCGCGATCCGGGTCGGGGTGCTCGCGCTGCACCGGGTCACTGCCGGCCAGCTCTCGCCCGCGCTGCTGGTGGACTCGCTGGCATTCGCGCAGTTGGCGTTGCGAATGCTGCTGGACGAGCAAGTCGGGCTGCCTGTCGTGACCGGCGATATGACGGCCGACGGCGGGCCGCTGTACAGCCCGCAGGTGCATCAGGCGACCGGAATGATAGCCGGGCAACTCGATGTGGGAATGGATGAGGCGTTCGCCCGGCTGCGCGCCAGGGCGTTCGCCGTCGACAAGCCGTTGGCCGAACTGGCCGCCGATGTCGTTGCGCGGCGGCTGCGATTCGACCCCACGGGGGAGGGTGCGTCATGAACAGAAGTACGCCGCGGGCCCACCGGCCCTACACTGGCAACGGCAGTGGAGGTGGCGGTCATGGACGATGAACGGCTGCTGGAGACGGTCGTCGAGCTGGCGGACACCCTTGTCGATGACTTCGACGTGATCGACTTCCTCCATCTGCTGGTGGATCGGTGCATCGCGGTGCTGGAGGTGGACGCGGCCGGACTGCTGTTGACCGACCAGCGCGGCCAGTTGCAGGTGATGGCGAGTTCCAGCGAGCAGGTCCGGCTGCTGGAGCTGTTCCAGTTGCAGAACGACCAGGGTCCGTGTCTGGACGCCTTCGCGACCGGAATCCGGGTCAGCCATACCGATCTGAGCACGGCGGGTGAGCGGTGGCCGCGGTTCGCCCTTGCCGCGACCGATGCGGGTTTCGCCGCGGTGGATGCCCTGCCGATGCGGCTGCGCAACGAGGTGATCGGCGCGCTGAATCTGTTCAGGACGGTACCTGGGGTGTTGGGCGTGACCGCACTGCGCACCGCGCAGGCGCTGGTCGACGTGGCCACGATCGGACTGCTGCAGGAGCGTTCGATCCGGCAGCAGGAGATTCTCACCGAGCAGTTGCAGAGCGCGTTGAACAGTCGGGTGGTCATCGAGCAGGCCAAGGGGCTGGTGGCCGAACGTCTCGGGACCGACATGGATGCCGCGTTCGCCGCGTTGCGCGGCTACGCGCGTAGTCGCAACCGCAAGCTCAGCGATGTGGCCGGTGCGGTGATCGCGGGCCGCATCGGCACCCGCGACCTGCTCGACACACCGGCCCCGACCGACCCAGCCCAGAGGTAGCGGGAGTAACCGGCCCAGAGGTAACCGGCCCAGAGGTAGCCGGCCGGCCGTCGTCGGCCCGGTGCGGAGGGCTGCCGACGTGCTGCGGGCTGTGCGGTCGCGCCTCGGCCAGATGTAACTTTCTCCGCACAGCAACCTATCCCTCGAACCCGCCCCTCGCTACGGCGCTGCATGTCGGCCAGCCGCACCGATCCCCACGGGCGCTCCCTTGTGTGCACGAGCCCGAGCGCGCAACGTATGCCAACGAAAGTCGGGTCAGAACACCTGAGCTGGGGAAGGGAAAACGCGTGCGCCGAATTCTCCGTAAGATCGTGATAACCGCAGTGGCTCTCGCAGTGATCGGCGGGGCTGGTACCGCCACTGCCGCCGCAACGCCCGGCGCTGCCCCCCATGCCTGTACGGGCGCCGGGGCGATCCAGATCACCCATTTCGCGTTCGACCAGTCGACCGTCACGCCGGGGCAGATGGCAACTGGGCATCTGATTGCCGTGAACTGCACCGCGCAGAACATCACGACGAACGTCGTCTCGTATGGCCGCTTCACGGACAACTCCAGCGCCGGGATACCGCCTGGCTGCCCGGCGATCGATCCGATAGGGGGTTCCGAGACGATCGCGCCCGATGCCCAGTACACCATGAACTTCGCCACTCTCACGTTCGCCTCGTGCACCGCAACCGCGCTCCAGCAGTTCGTCACGTTCTACGCCTCCGACGGCTCAGTGCTGGCCAGTGCGACTACCCAGGTGACCATCGACCAGTCATCGACGCTCGTTGTATGCCACGTGGCATACAACGAGCAGAGCGAGTGGCGCGGCGGATTCACCGCCTCGATCGCCATCACCAACATCGGATCCTCGCCGATCACCCCGTGGTCACTCGCCTTCACGTTCGGCGGCGACCAGCGGATCACCAACGTGTGGGGCGCCGCGGCCACCCAGAACGGAAACGCGGTCAAGCTGAGCGGCTTGTCCTACGACTCGGCCGTCCCTGCGGGCTCGACGCTTTCGGTCGGCTTCAACGGAACGTGGAACGCCAGCGACGCGCCACCGACCAGCTTCGCTCTCAACGGAGTCACCTGCGTCGCTCCGGCCCAGGGGTAAAGGACCGGCTGCCCTCTCTGGGCCGCCGGGATCACGGGGCCGCGGCGGGACGGGGCGGCAGGTGCACGGTCATGATCAGATGGCAGGTCTCGGTGCCCGAGCCGCGGTAGGTGTGCGGAATGTCGGCGTCGAAGGTCGCGGTCTGGCCGGCTTGGACTGTGTGTTCGGTGCCGTCGGTGACGAGGGTCATCCGACCGGAGGTGACGCTGACGGTTTCGATGACCCCGGACTGGTGTGGGTGACTGGGGTATTCCTCGTCGGGTTCGAGTTGCCAACGCCAGACCTCGACCGGGGCCGGGCCCGAGGTGGTCAGCATCAGCCGGGCCGTGCTACCGCGCTGGCCGGTCCACAGGGGCGCGATGGTCTCGGCGGCCACGATGCGGACGCGGCCCTCGGATGGCCCCTGCATCAGGTCTGACACCGAAATGCCCAGCGTGTCGGCCAGCCGGACCAGGGTGGCCAGGTTCGGGTTGCCCTGAGCGTTTTCCAGTCCGACCAAGGCGCCCTTGCTGACCTGGGCGCGTCGACTGAGTTCCTCCAGGGACAGGCCAGCGCGGGTGCGGGCCGCGCGGACGTTGTGCGCGACCGTGCGCAGGGCCGCGGCGGTTTCGGTCACCTCATCACCATCCTCAAGGACCGATCGAACGCACCGAGCGGTCGTTCGATTGAACCGCACGGTCAGTTTGTAGTACCGTACGGTCGTTCCATTGATATGGTAGGGGTGCCGTGATCGCTCTTGTGTTGGCTCTGGGCAGCTCACTGGCTTATGGGTGCGCCGATTTCCTGGGTGGACTGGGGGCCAGGAAGGCTCACGTGCTGCGCACCGTGCTGGTCGCCGCTCCGGCCAGTCTGGCGGTGGAGCTGCTGCTGTGGCCGGTGCTCGGCGCGTCGTTCAGCCCTGGGGCTCTCGGCTGGGGGATCGCTTCAGGCGTCGCGTCGGCCGCCGCGTTCGCCCTGCTCTACCGCACTCTCGCCATCGGCCCGATGAGCGTGTTGTCCCCGGTGACCGCGCTGGTGTCGGCCGCCGTGCCGGTCAGCGTCGGCCTGCTGTCGGGCGAGCACCTGGCCACCACCGCCCTGGTGGGGTTGCCGCTCGCCCTGGTCGCGGTCGTGCTGGTCAGCGCTGGCGGTGGAGGGGGTCCGGCGCGTCCGTCCCGGACGGCGCTGCTGTTGGCATTCGGTGCCGGCGCCGCGATCGCCGGTCAGTTGGTCTTCTTGCATCAGACACCCTTCGACAGCGGAGTGGCTCCGCTGATCATGGGCAGGGCGGTCTCCTCGGTCGTCACGCTGACGGCGGCGGGGGTGCTGCGCCGCAAGCTGGGCAGCGCGCGGCCCGCGTACGCGATGTCGGCAGCCGCCGGTGCGCTGGACTCGGTGGCGAACCTGCTGTTCCTGCTCGCGGCCCGCAGCGGAGCCCTCGCCGTGGTTGCCGTCATCGTCGCCCTCTACCCGGCCGGCACGGTGCTGCTTGCCAGGGGCGTGCTCGCCGAGCGCGTCCACCGCAGCCAACTCGTCGGCCTCGGCGCGGCGGCGATCGCGGTCAGCCTCCTCGCCCTGGCCTGAACTTCTTGTTTAAGTGCGCCCCGAGCGCGGAAGGTGGGACGGGCTGGGTGACTGGGTTCTGTTCCGGATTCGGGGACGTGCTGCAAGCAAGAGTGGAAGAAGAACAAGCAACATGAAGCAGACTTCGGTCGAGATAGCACTCGTGTTCGTCGTGCTGGCGCCAGTGGTTCCGTCACTCTGCTGGTCGTGAAGCTGATCTTCGCCTGGTTGCACCAGCGCCTGATACCGGTTCGCCGATCGGTGTCCTGGTCACAGGCAGCGGTGGCGATGCTGTGCGCTGCGACGACCGTGTACTCGATCGGGGTGTGGACGAGCGGGTTCTTTGACTTCGCCGCGAGCCCGTGCGGCGGCAAACTGCCGGCGAACCCGGCCTTCCAGTCGAGTTGGTTGCCGCTGGCCAATTCCTGCCGCTATGCGGACGGCACCTCGACGAACCTGGTGCCGGGATTCGTCATTCCCATCGTCTTCACCTGGCTGGCAGCTGCCGCGATCTGCGTCGTTCTGGCTGTCTGGTCGGCAAGCCGCGAAATCAACTACGAGAGAGCGAGTTATGCGGATGAGTGACCACACGGCAATCTCGCGACGACGACTGCTCACGGCACCAACCTGGCGGTCACGGTTCGGCCCGGCGCGGCGGCGATCGTGCCGGCTCCGTGGTCGATCCGTTCAGCCCCGACCGTCGTCGCGCCGCGCAGGCGTTGCAGACCGAGCAGAGCCACAACTGATCCGTATCTCCTACTAAGATCGCATCGCCGACGTCCGCCGTGATGGGAGACTTTGATGGGCTCGTTCGACGTGCCGCTGGACGATGAACGCACCCAGCTCGATGCGTTCATCGAGGAATATCGCGGCGCCATCGAGGCGACGCTCGACGGTCTCACCGAGGAACAGGCCCGCCGTAGGCTCCTCCCGTCGGCGACGACGTTGCTCGGGCTGCTCAAGCATGTCACGTGGATGCAGCGGGTGTGGTTCGAGGAGGGCGTCGGCGGCACGTCCCGCCGGGAGCTCGGCCTGGCACAGAGCGTGGACGAATCCTTCCGGCTCGCCGACGACGACACCATCGCCTCGGTCACCGCAGCCTACCGGGAAGCCTGCGTCACCGCCCGCAAGGCGGTCGCGGACCTGCCGCTGGACGTCGTCGTGACCGGCCACCGGGCCGGACCGCGCACGCTTCGCTGGGTGTACCTGCAAGTTCTGCGGGAGCTGACCCACCACTGCGGACACGCCGACATCCTGCGCGAACAGGTACTCGCCGACTGACGCCCCCGCCCGGCCGCTACGGGGACTGGTAGAAGTTGCGGTGCCAGGCGTGTTTGGCGATGGTCGTGCGCTGGGCCGCCGTCAGTGGTGCCGCGTCGCTGAGGGCGGCGTTTCGTTCGACGTTCCTGATCGAGCGCATGCCCACGATCACCGACGACACCGCTTGACCGCCCAGGACGTACTTCAGTGCCACCTCCGGCAACTCTTCCTGCGTGATGCCAAGATCCGCGACCAACGCGTCCACGTGCTGGGAGACCTCCGCCTTGCGGCTGCCGCCGAAGTAGCTGTTGCGGAAGTCGCCGTCGGGGAACGTGGTGTCCGGCCTGATTCTGCCGGTCAGGCCGCCCTCGTCCAGTGCGACGCGCACGATGACGCCGACGCCGTGTTCTTCGCAGGCCGGCAGCAACCGCTGTTCCGGTGACTGGTCGAAGATGTTGTAGATCACCTGGACCGAATCCACCTGTCCACTTCGGACCAGATCGAGGGCGTTGTCCGGCTGGTGGTCGTTGATCGAGATGCCGAAGGCTCGGATTTTGCCTTCCTGCTTCAGGTCCGTGATCGTTTCCAGCCAGTCACCGCGACCTACCCACTCGTCGCTCCACACGTGGAACTGGAGCACGTCGAACGCGTCGAGGCCGGCCGTGCGCAGGCTCGTTTCCAGGCTTGACCTGATGTGGGAGCCGGGGAACGTCTCAGCAGGGTCGAGGCCGGCCGGCGCGGGCCAGATGCCGTTCTTCGGTGGTACCTTCGTAGCGATCACCAGGGCGTCACGGCCGTGTTCGCGGGCTACCCTGCCGACGATGCGTTCGCTTTCGCCGTAGCCGCGCGCGGTGTCGATGAACGTGATGCCCAGCTCGATCGCCTTGTGCAGGGCGCGGATCGACTCGTCCTCCTCGGCGCCGATCCACATCGAGCCGCCGATTCCCCATGCTCCGTAACCGATTTCCGAGACCGACAGTCCCGATTTGCCCAACGGGCGGTTTCGCATGCTCACTCCCTAGTTCAGTCCTGGTCCAGCCCTAGTCCAGCCTTGCCAGTTCCTCGTCGGTGAGGACCAGGTCGACCGCCAGCGCCGAGTCGCGGATGGTCTCGGGACGGCTTGAGCCAGGGATCGGGATGACCGACGGCGATTTCGCCAGCATCCAGGCCAGGCAGACCTGGTGCGGGCTCGCGTCGTGTTCCTTCCCGATCTCCGCGAACATCTCGAACGACTCACCGAGGTCACCCGCACGGACGATGCCGCCGAACGGGCTCCACGGCAGGAACGCGATGCCCATCTCGTCGCACAGGCGCAGCTCCGGCTCACTGGAGCGGAAGCGCGGCGAGAACTGGTTCTGCACCGACGCCAGCCTGCCGCCGAGGATCTCGTTGGCCTGCTTGATCTGCGCCGGGTTCGCGTTGGAGATGCCGGCCATCCTGATCTTCCCCGCGTCCAGCAGTTCGGCCAGGGCGCCGATGGACTCCGCGTACGGGACCTTCGGGTCGGGACGGTGGAACTGGTACAGGCCAATGGCGTCCACGCCGAGTCGCGCCAGTGACGCGTCGCACGCCTCGCGCAGGTGCCGGGGCGAACCGTCCAGGGTCCAGCTGCCGTCGCCGGGGCGCAGGTGACCACCCTTGGTGGCGACGAGCACGTTCGACGTGTCGCCGCCGTAGGCGGCAAGGGCCTTGGCGATCAGCGTCTCGTTGTGACCGACCTCATTCGCGTGCAGGTGGTACGCGTCCGCGGTGTCGATCAGGGTGATGCCGGCGTCCAGCGCGGCATGGATGGTCGCGATCGAACGGGCCTCGTCCGGGCGGTCCTCGATGGACATGGGCATACCGCCCAAGCCGATCGCGCTGACCTGCGTTTCGCCAATGCGGCGGGTTCGCATGCGACAACAACCTCCTCATCGCGGCCGGCACTCGCCGCCGGCCGACTCTTCCAGCCTGTATGTGCTCCTGCGCCGTGTCCAACAGAAGGAAGTGCTGACTGTGAGCAGCTACTCTGCTCAATCATGGAGTTGCGGCACCTGGAGTATTTCGTGGCCGTCGCGGACGAGCGGCACTTTACCCGCGCGGCCAACCGGCTGCTCGTCTCGCAGTCGGGGCTGTCCGCGTCGATCAGGGCGCTGGAACGTGAACTCGGTGCACCTTTGTTCGTCCGCAACACCAGGCACGTCGAGCTGACCGAACTGGGCAAGGCGATGCTGGTGGACGCGCGGAAGGCACTGGCCAGTGTGGTCGCCGTGAAGCAGGCGGCCGCCGCCGTGTCCGGGTTGATGCGCGGGACGCTGGCCGTCGGCACCGAGCAGTGCATCGGCGTTGTCGACGTGCCCGCGTTGCTGGCGCGGTTCCACGCCGCGCACCCGAAGGTCGAGATCCACCTCAGCCACGCCGGTTCGGCGCGGCTGGCCGGCGAGGTCGGTGCGGGGCGGTTGGACGTCGCATTCGTCGCAACGCCGGGGAACGCGCCGGACGGCGTGCGGTTGATCTCTCTTGCCGAGGAGCCGATGGTGCTGCTCGGCCACGCCGACCATCCGCTGGCCGGAACGATGCCGGACTGGTCTGACCTGGCCGATGAGACCTTCGTGGACTTTCATCCGGACTGGGGCGCCCGCCAGGTCACCGATCAGGCGTTCGCCGACGCGGGCAGGCAGCGCAGGGTGCGGCTGGAGGTGTACGACGTGCACAGCCTGCTTGACCTGGTGAATCACGGTCTCGGCCTGGCCATGGTGCCCCGGCCGATGGCCGCCAAGCCCGAGGCCGCCGCGCTGGCCGTGCTCCGCGTACCCGGTGGACAGCCGCCGATGTGGCGCGTGTCGGCGGCTGTCCCGGATGGCGGGCAGCCCAGCGCCGCCGGTCAGGCGTTCCTGGCCGAGGTGCCTGGGCTGGCCACCGTCGAGGTGTGACGCTCAGTAGTCACGAGCGGTGCGCCGGCTCAGTCCACGTTGAGCGCGGTGTCGTCGACGACGAACGACGTTTGCAGTTCCTGGTCCTCGCTGCCGGTGAACTTCAGCGTGATCGTCTGGCCGAGGTAGGGGGCAAGGCTGTAGCTGTGCTGCGTGTAGCCGGTGTTGGCGTTGGTGTTGGAGAAGGTGCCCAGCGTGCCGAGCACCGTGCCGGAGCTGTTGAGCACCTGCACGGTCAGCTTGTCGTAGGCGGTGCTGCCGGTCTCGGCGGTGTCGATGTGCAGCCAGAACGAGAGGCTCGCGCTGGTGCAGCCGGCCGGGATGGTGACCGTTTGGGTGAGCGTGTCGGTGTGGGTGGTGCCGTAGCCGTCCAGCCACGCGTCCCAACTGCCGGAATGCGACGGCTCGCTGGACAGGTCGTTGTTGATCGCACCCGATGTCGCCGTCCAGGGCGCGGACTTCGTGCCGTTCTCGAAGCCCGGATTGCCCAGCAGTTGCGCTGCGGTGCAGCCACCGCCTGCGGTACTGATCGTCCAGGTGAACGAGGCGGAGCCGGATGCCCCTGTGGTGTCCTTCGCCGAGACGGTGACGTTGGCGGTGCCCGCGGTGGTGGGGGTGCCGGTGATCAGGCCGGTCGACGAGTTGATCGACAGACCCGAGGGCAGGCCGGTGGCCGAGTAGGTGAGGGTTTGACCGGAGGCCGAGTCGCCGGCCGTGGCCTGGAGGCTGGTGGCGGTGCCGACGGTGCCGGTCTGGTTGCCGGGATTCGTCACCGTGACCGTGTTCCCGGCCGTGCTCCACACGTTGGTGATCGGGGTGGCGCCGGACGCGGCGCCTGCGTACGGCAGGCCGTACATGTCCTCGATGGTGCGCAGCACGCTGTAGTGGTTGATCGTGTTGCCGTACTGGCCGGTCCGCACGTTCGCGCCGTAGAACAGCGTCGGTATCTGGTTGCTCTGCGACGAGTCGTCCTCGTCCCAGGTGACGACCAGCAGGCTGTTGTGCGTCTTGGCCCAGGTGGCGTAGGCGCTCATGTTGGTTTTCAGCCACGAGTCGCCTTCTGCGATGGTGCCGTCGTGCATGTCGTCGAGCAGGTTCGGGATCACCCACGACACGGTGGGTAGCGAAGCGTAGTTGGACGAGCTCGGGAAGCTGGTCCAGGGCAGGCTGTCCGACGCGGGAACGTTGGTGAAGTTGGTCCACGGCGCGTGCTTGCGGGCGTACTCACCCGACGTGCACACCGTCGAACCGGTCGAGGGGAGGCCCTCGGAGTAGCCTGCGAAACTGTCGCCAGCGGTGATCAGCTGCGTGGCCTCGTTGGCCGCGCTGAAGGTCTCCGGACAGGAGTCGCTGGTCACGCCCTGGTTGGAGCCGGAGAACAGGTCCAGGTAGTTCGGCTCGCTCGGGTGCTCGATCGCGAACGAGTTCGTGAACGAAGCCCCGCCCGCGGCCAGCGTGTTGTTGAGGTAGGGCGCGTCGGTGGTGTCGCCGATGATCTCGTTGTACGAGTGGTTCTCCTCCATCACGATGACCACGTGATCGAAGCGTGGCACGCCGTTGGCGGCATGCGCGGCCGGAGCGGCGATGGCCGCGAGACCGGCGATGGCGAGCGCCGTACCGCTGACTGCGGCAAGAGCGCGTCTTGGCAGGGATGAACGCATGGTGAACTCCTTGCGGCGCCGACGAACTCCGTCGGCGTACCCGTCGATGCCGCGGACGGTTGCAGGGGGACGGGCCGTACGCATCGTGTAGTCAAGCGAGTGACCGGACTAGGTGCGTTCGGTGATCACAGTTCACTGTTTCCAAGGAAAAACCAAGGATCGGGGCTGACGTCCGAACGTCCGCGCGCCGTCGGTTCCGACGGCTGGTCAGTTGGCTGGACCGCCGAGGAAGTCGCTGATGGCGGCGGCGAGCTTGGCCGGCTGGTCCTCGGGGATGAGCGTGTAGCTGTCGGCGATCTCGACGAGTTTCGCGTCCGGGAACAGGGCGGCGAGCCTGCGCGCGTGTTCGAGCGGGAACATCTTGTCCTCGCTTGCCCAGGCGATGAGCACCGGCTTGGTGAAGCTTTCGCTGCGCTGCGCCATGGCGAGCAGTTCCGCCTTTGGCGGCACCGATGTCACGTATTTAGCGAGGTCGCGGCGGATCGCCCGGTCGACGCGGGCGGGGCGGAACCAGGCGTCCATGATGTCCTTGGGGACCGGGCGCTTGCTCATCCAGCCCCAGCCTCCCGGCGCCCGGCGCATGGCCGTTAGCCGCAGGCCCTGCATCACGGCGGCGAGGCCACCCGGGACCTTCGCGGCGAGCACGATGGGTTTCGCCGGCGCGGGCGGGTAGTTGTCGAACGCCTCGCTTGAGGTGATGACCAGACGGGCGATGCGGTCGGTGTCGCCATCGGCGATGAGGATCTGCGCGCCGCCCCAGTCGTTCTGCACGAGCGTGACGTCGCGCAGGTCGAGGCGTTCCAGGAACTCGCCGATGAGCAGGGCGAGGCCGCGCAGCGACAGATCCGCGTCCGGTTTCATCGGCTTGCGGTGCGAGCCGAGCGGGAAAGTCGGTGTGATGCAACGGAACTGAGGGCTCAGCTTGGGCACCACGTTGCGCCAGACCGTGCTGTCGATGGTCAGCCCGTGCAGGAAGACGATGGGCCGCCCCTGCCCGCCGGTGTCCTCGTACTCGATGGTGCCGGCGGACAGTTCTACCTCTGGCACGAGTGCCCCCTCCTCGTCGCGAACGCTGCGTGACCGCATGGTAGCGGATCACGCCACCGAGTGGGATCATCGCACCTCCCTTTCGCCGATGCGTCGCCTCGCTTCTCTCATTTCTCCCGACGCCGGGAGAAATGGCCTGCCGTCCACTGTGGATTGTCGCAGGCTCTGGCTCTTCTTTGCCCGGTTCGGCACGAGCTGGCTATCGTCGAAAACCGTCAGAAACGTCGCGCCGCGAACGTCAGAAACGTCAGGCCGCGAGCGGTGAAAGTCCCAACTTGGCGGGTTCTCTATCGGGTGAAGGAGTTTCTGGATGTCAGTCACCGTGGTCTATGTCCATGGCGCGTTCATCAGTGACAGCGCATGGTGGTGGGGGCAGGTCGCCAAGATCCTCTCCGAACGCGGAATCGAATCTCGCACGATCGACCTGCCCAGTTGCGGCGAGAAAGGACCGCTCGGCGGCCTCGCCGACGACACCAGGGCGGTCGGGCAGCTCATCGACAGCCTGGAGGGCCCGGTCGTCATGGTCGGCCACTCCTACGGCGGCGCGGTGATCTCCGGGGCCGCCGTTGGCAGGAAGAACGTCGCCCACCTGGTCTACATCAGCGCCGTCGTGCCGGACGGCACCTCGGTCGTGGACTGCGGGTTCATTCCCGCGGACAACGTGCCGGAGCTCGACATCCGCGACGACGGCACGGTCGGCGAGGGCGGCCAGCGGTTCAAGAGCCGTGTACTGGAGAGCCTGCCCGACGCGAACATGACCGAGGAAGCCGTGCGCAGGCTGACCAGGCAGTCGGTCGCCTCGTTCACCGACAAGCCGGTCAACGCGACCGCGTGGCAGACGGTCCCCTCGTCCTACATCGTCTGCAAGTTCGACGCGGACGTGCCGATCGCGGCGCAGCGCGCGCACGGGGCCCGCACCGGCGCGGTGCACGAGGTGCCGACCAACCACTTCGCCCACCTCGAACGCCCCGACCTGGTGGCCAAGGTCATCATCGACGTGGTGGACGGCTGGGAGAAGGACGGCGCCCCGCTCGCCGGCTCCGGTGTGACGCAGGGCGATTCGTGACCTCTCCCGGCGTGGTCCTCGGCGACGCCGAGGCGCTGGCCACGGCTTCCGGTCTGCTCGACTTCGAGCGGACCGTGCCGCGCTGGATGACCCACCGGCGTTCGGTGTCTGAGGTGTTCGTCTGCGGGACGGCCGCCCTCGACGGTGACGTGTTCGCGGTCGCGGTCCAGTTGCCGAGGGCGCACGCGTTGTGGGCCGACCGGGCGCCGGGCTGGCACGACCCGCTGATGGCGGTCGAGGCGGGCCGGCAGGCCACGATCGCTCTCGCGCACGCGCATTTCGGGCTGGGGCGGGAGCTGATGATGGTGGCGCGCTCCTGCGACATGCGAGTGCGGGAGCGCGCGGTGTTCCGCGACGACGGGCGGCAGCCGATGGAGGGGATCTTCCTGATGCGCCCCGTCGACCGAAAGGTCCACAATGGAGTCCCGGTCGCGCTCGGCTTCGCAGGCGAGCTGTACGTCGGCGAGACCTCGGGGATGGAGATGAGCGGGACGCTCGTGTTCACCCCGATGTCGGACTACGAGCTGCTGCGCGCACATTCCCGCGCCCGCAAGGGCCTCGCCGGCGCGCAGGCCGATCCGGTCGAGGTGCCACCGATCGCGCCGGAGACCGTCGGCCGGGAATGCGTTGACAACGTGGTGGTCGGCGCGCCGGGCGGCGACGGTTTCCCGATCATCGTGCGGCCGGACAACCCACGCTACTTCGACCACCCGCTGGACCACGTGCCCGGTCAGCTGCTCATGGAGGCGTGCCGGCAGAACGCGATCGCCACCGCGGTCGACGCGGGCGTCCTGACCGAGCCGCACTGCCTGGTGACGGCGTTCGGCGCGCGGTTCGACGAGTTCGCCGAACTCGACGCGCCGTGCACGTGCGTTGCTGGCGAGCTGGACCGGCCGGCGCCGGGGGTCGTGCGGACCACAGTGCGCGTCCGGCAACTCGGCCACACCGTCGGTGCGGTCGAGATCGAGTTGACCGACCGCGCATCGGCACGAACGGGAGGGTGACGCGATGACCCCGGATCAGCCGATGGATCAGCCCATCCTCGTCGTCGGCGCTGGGCCGAGCGGCCTGACCATGGCGTGCGAACTGTTCCGGCTCGGCGTCGGCTGCCGGATCATCGACGCCGCGCCGCTGACCGAGAAGGGCTCGCGCGCGATCGGTGTCTCCGCGCGCTCGCTCGAAATCCTCGACGCGTTCGGTGCGGCCGAACCGCTGGTGGCCAAGGGTTTGCGCAGCACGTCGGCGGTGTTCTACTCGCACCGCGCGCCGATCGGTCGAGTGTCGGCGACGTCGGTGCGCGACACGCGGTTCCCGTTCATGCTCACCGTGCCGCAGCCGGAAACCGAACGTGTGCTCAACGAGCGGCTTGCCGCGCTCGGCGGAGCGGTGGAGCGCGAGGTCGAGCTGCGCGAACTCATCCAGGAGCCGGACGGCCGCTCGGTCACCTCGGTGCTCGCGCACGCCGACGGCACGGTCGAGACGGTCAACGCGCCGTGGCTGATCGGCGCGGACGGCGCGCACAGCGCGGTACGCAAACTGTCCGGCATCGGGTTCACCGGCGAGGACGCCAAGGACACCTTCGTCATCGTCGACGTGTTCGCCGATGGTGGCCCACCGGTCGGCGAGGGCCACTACTACTTCCATCCGGACGGCTTGTCGCTGGTCGCACCGTTGCCGGACGGCGCATACCGGCTCGCGGCCACCGCCGACCGCGACGAGGTGCAGGGCGAACTCACCCTCGACCGCGTGCAGCGCCTGTTCAGCCGCAGGATCGACCCCCGCATCCGGATCAAACGATTGCGCAACGCGGGCTGGGGCGTGGCGACCACGCAGGTGCGGCCGAGGATGGCGAGCACGTTCCGCGCTGGCCGCTGCCTGATCGCTGGCGACGCCGCGCACCTGTTCGGGCCGGTCGGCGGGCAGGGCATGAACGGGGCCATCCAGGACGTGCAGAACCTGGCGTGGAAGCTCGCGCTGGTCAGCCTCGGCGCCGCGGACGAGACGCTGCTCGACACGTACGAGGCGGAACGGCTGCCCGCCGCGAACGTCGCCATGGCGGCCGCGTCCTCGCAGACCCGGCTCGGCACGCTCAAACCGTGGTTCGGCCGCACCGTGCGGGACCTCGCGCTGCGCCTCGGCACGCGGACCGGCAAGCTCAACGCGCGCATCGTGCCATCGCTCACCCAGCTCACCACGACCTACCCGGCCAACGACTACCTGCCAGAAAGCGCGGTACCCGGTGTCGGGCAACGCATCCCGGACACCGAGGTCGGCGACGCCGGCACCCTGTTCGACGTGCTGCGCCGCAGCTGGTTCACCGTGCTCGTGCTCGGCGCCCGGTCCGAGCGGGAAACCGAGCGGCTCGCCGACTCGGTCGCCGCGCTCGACGGCCACCCGGCCGTGACAACGCAGGTGGTCGCGCTGGCCGCCGGTCGCCTTGACGAGTTGCTCGGCGTGCGCGAGCCGATGGCGTACCTGATCCGGCCGGACGGCTACGTGGCCGCGGCAGGGCCGTTGGCCGACGCTTCGCCGATCGTGGCCGCGTTGGCTCGGTTCACCGCGGTGTCCTCGGCTTCGGTGTCGCGTTCGGACGGTGGGCGATGAGGCCGTTCCGGTTCGGGGTTCAGCTCGCGTCTGCCTACGACGCGCAGGGTTGGCGGGACAAGGTCAGGCTGGTCGAAGACCTGGGCTACTCGACTGTTTTCCTGCCCGACCACCTCGACACCCAGTGGGGGCCGCTGGTCGCGTTGACGGTGGCCGCCGAGGCGACGACCACGCTCAAGGTCGGCACGCTCGTGCTCGCCAACGACTACCGGCATCCGGTCGTGCTCGCCAAGGAGATCGCCACCCTGGACCTGGTGTCCGGCGGACGGGTCGAGTTCGGCATCGGCGCCGGCTGGCGAAAGAAGGACTACCAGGCCACCGGCCTGCCCCACGATCCGCCCGGCACGCGGATCGACCGGCTTGAGGAGAGCCTGCGCATCCTCAAGGACATCTGGTCCACCCAGGAGTCCCGGCGCACCGGCACGCACTACACCGTGGACGTGGCGCAGGGCGTGCCGCTGCCGCATTCCACGCCGCACCCGCCGATCATCATCGGCGGCGGCGGGCGGCGGGTGCTCACGCTCGCCGCGCGCGAGGCGGACATCATCGGCTTCAACCCGAGGATGGCGGCGGGCCGGATCGTCTCCTCCACCGTGCACTCGGCCGGCCCTGCCGCGTTCAGCGAACGAGTCGACTGGGTCAAGGCAGCGGCGGGGTCGCGCTGGGACGCGCTGGAGTTCCAGTGCCTGACCATCACCTGCCGCGTCACCGAGCACCGCGAGTCTTCCCTGCGCGCGTTCGCCACCGCGTCCGGGATGAGCCCGGAGGACCTCGCGCAGGCGCCGTTGGCGTTGATCGGCACCGTCGAGCAGATCTGCGACACGTTGTGGCAGCGCCGCGACACCTGGGGGTTCAGTTACTGGGTGGTGCACGAACAGGAAATGCGCGATTTCGCGCCGGTCATCGCGCGGCTCGCCGGAAAATAACGTCAGGAGTAATGGGATGCCGGAAAGACCGAATACGCCGGTGATCTGGTGTGATTTCGGGGGAGTGCTGACCGCGCCCGCGACGGAGACGCTGATGAGTTTCTGCGCGCGGGTCGGCGTCGACCCACCGAAACTCGTCGGCGCGATGCGCGCGGTCGCCGCGCACTATGGCACGGCTGACATCATGGAGCCACTGGACACACCGATGGTCGCCGCGTCCGACTGGGCACACGAGGTCGAAGCGGAACTCGCCGCCCAAGGCGTGACCGTGGACCTCGGCGACTTCGCGGCACAGTGGTTCGCGGGCAGGCCGGCCAACGCCGAACTCGCCGACTACCTCCTGTCCTGCAAGGACAACGGCCTGTTCGTCGGCATGCTGTCCAACATGGTGCCCGCGTTCGAGCCGCACTGGCCGCGCATGGTCGACCCGGCCCTTTTCGACGACTTCGTGTTCTCCTACCGCGTCGGCATGCGCAAACCCGACCGGCGCATCTACAACTTCGCCGCCGGTCGCGCCCGCGCGCGGCCACAGGACTGCCTGCTCATCGACGACCTGCCGGAAAACTGTGCCGGCGCACGGGAAGCCGGCTGGTCCGCGCTGGAATTCACCTCCACTGTGGAGGATCTGCCGCGACTGCGCGACCTCGTCGCGGAATTGTCGCGGAGAAGCTTGTCACCGGCCGGTTCCGAGTAATAGCGTCGGTACCCTGGGGTCGGAAGAAATCACGTCGAAAACTACAGGATGGTGGCGTGTGATCACTGTTGACGAAGTGGCTGCCCTGGTCCGGCGCGAAATGCGCGGCAAGCTGCCGGACGGAACGATCATCGACGAGAACACGAGCATGGACGACCTCGGCCTTTCCAGCCTCCAGGTCGCCGAAATCGTGTTCACCCTCGAAGAAGAGCACGAGGTCGAGTTCGACCCAGCGCGCGCGGCCGACGCGAAGACGCTCGGCGATCTCGTCGCACTCGGCAACGAGGCGGTCAGTACCCAGGTTTGATCCAACTGCTCGGCGCCCCGACCGGAAAGGGAGTCTGATGGACGGTCGCGAACATTACGGCTTCATCATCGCATCATCGGTCCTGCCGCTGCTCGGTTTGGTCGCGGCGGTGGTCCTGTTGTGGAACAAGGCGGTCGGGCCGTCCGACCTGATCGTCTTCGGCATCATGTACGTCGTCGCCGGCCTCGGGGTGTCCACCGGCTATCACCGGCTGTTCGCCCACCGCTCGTTCAAGACGCGCCGGCCGGTGAAGATCTTCTTCGCGGTCGCCGGAGCCATGGCGGGGCAGGGGCCGCCGCTGATCTGGACCGCGCACCACCGTCGCCACCACCGGGTCGCGGACAAGCCAGGTGACCCGCACAGCCCCTACCTCGACGACGAGCCGGGCCTGCGCGGCGCCATCAAGGGCCTGTGGCATGCCCACCTCGGTTGGCTGTTCGACCGGGACCTCTCCTCCGACCCGATCCGCTACTGCCCCGACCTCGCCCGCGACCGGGACATGCGGGTCATCTCCCGCTACTTCCTACCGATCGTGCTCGCCGGCATCGTGCTTCCCGGCCTCATCGACTTCGGCATCAGCGGCTGGGCCTGGCAAGCGCTGCTCACCGGCATGCTGTGGGGCGGGTTCGTGCGGTTCTTCTTCAGCAACCACATCACCTATGCGGTCAACTCGATCGGGCACTACTTCGGCCGGCGCCGCTTCGAGACGCCGGACGAGTCCCGCAACGTCGGCTGGCTGTCGATCCTGTCCTTCGGCGAGTCCTGGCACAACAACCATCACGCTTTCCCGCGTTCGGCAACGCACGGCATGCGCTGGTGGGAGTTGGACATCAGCGCGCTGGTGATTCGCGGCCTCGCCGCGGTCGGGCTCGCCTGGGACGTGATCATCATCGACCGTGAGCGGCAGGAGACCCGCGCCATCGGCCTGCTCAAGGTCGGCGGTGGTCGGCGGGCGACGTCCGCGCCGCCGAAGCCGCTCGCCGAGCGCAAGGACGCCCTGGTGGGTGTCGCGGATGTCGAGTGACCGCGGCCTGTGGGACCGGCTGGTCACCGACGCCGGCCGGGCCCGCGCCAGCCTGCACTGTTGGGTCGGTTCCGGCTACCGGTCGTCGACCTGGACCGAGGTGGTCCGCGACGCGGAGCGGATGACGGCCGGCCTGCGCAGGGCAGGCGTCCGGCCCGGCACGCGGGTGGCGAGCGTGCTCACCAACGGGCCGCTCGCCGTGCGCGGGCTGCTCGCCGTCTGGCTCGCGGGCGGCGCGCTCGCCTCGCTGCCGGTGCCGGCGCGCGGGATGAGCGGCGAGGAGTACTTGGCGCAACTGGAAGGCATCTGCGCCCAGCTCGAACCGGAGGCGCTGCTGCTCGACGCGGCCGTGCTCGCCGGGCTCCCGGATGACGTCGGCAAGCGTTTGCGGGCGCGGTCCTGGGAGAGCGTCGCGGACAGCGGGTGGGTCGATGAGGACCCGCCCGGCCTCGACGACCTCGCGTTCGTGCAGTACTCGTCGGGCAGCACGAACGCGCCAAAGGGCTGCATGCTCACGCCGAGGGCGATCGCGGCACAGGTCGACATCGTCGGCGCCATGCTCGACTTCCGCACCGGCCGTGACGTTTCCGTGAGCTGGCTGCCGCTCTCGCACGACATGGGGCTGTTCGGCTGCCTGCTCAGCCCGTGGTGCCACGACATCGAGGCGTACCTGTCCACGCCGGAGCGGTTCATGTTCTCGCCGGGGACCTGGTTCGCGGACATGGCCAACCACGGCGGCACGCTCACCGCGGGCAGCAACACCGGCCTGCACCTGGCCGCCCGCGCTGCCGCACGTTCGCTCCGCGACCGGCCGACGTGCCTGGTCCAGGTCAGGGCGTGCATCATCGGCGCGGAACGGGTGACCTGGGAGACGCTGAGCGCCGCGGTGAACTCGTTGGGGCCGTGTGGTTTCCGGCCCGAGGCGCTCATGCCGGCCTACGGCCTCGCCGAGGCGACCCTCGCGGTCACCGCGACCCCGGTCACCGAGGCACCGAGGCACCTGGCGCTGGATGCCACCGCCCTGGCCGACGGCGAACTCATCGACGCGGCGCAGGACGACCCGGCCGCCGCCGTCGTGGTCGGTGCCGGCGTGCCCTGTCTCGGGGTCGAGCTTTCACTGTCCGAAAGCGACAGGCTCGGCGAGATCGGGGTTCGCTCGCCCAGCCTCGCCAGCGGCTACTACGCCGACGACGTGCGCACTGCCGAGCATTTCGTCGGCGGCCTCCTGCACACCGGTGACCTCGGCTTCGTCCGCGACGGCGTGCTGTACCCGGTCGGCCGCACCGACGACGTGATCTCCGTCGCCGGCCGCAAGGTCTACGCGCGGGAGATCGAGACCGCGGTCGACGGGCTCGACGGCGTGCGGCGCGGCTGCTCGACGCTGGTCGGCCACCACGACGGCACGCGCTTCCGGCTCACACTGTTCGTGGAGATCCGGCACAGCGCCGACTACCGCGACGTTGCCGAGCGGGCCGCGTCGCTGGCCATGGCCAAGGCGGCCGTCGCGCTGGACGAGTGCGTGTTCCTCGACCGCAACAGCCTGCCCAAGACACCGAGCGGCAAGATCCAGCGCCACCGCTGCCGGCAACTGCTGGACGCCGGCCGGTTCGAGCCGCTGGCCACCGTCACGTTGGCACCGTCGCACTGACTGGGGGAGAACCGATGCGCCCGACCGGCAACCGAACGATTCTGCTCACCGGCGCCTCCGGGGTGATCGGCCGCGCCGTCGCCGAGGAACTGGCGGCCGAGCACGTGATCGGGCTCGTGCACAGCGACACCGACGTGCCCGAGGTCGACGAGGTGCTGCGCGCGGACATCGCGCAACCGAGACTCGGCCTGTCCGAACCGGACTGGAACGATCTCGCGGCACGCCTCGACGTGGTCATCCACTCGGCGGCGCTGACCGAGTGGGGCCAGCCGTGGCAGCGCTACCAGTCGATCAACATCGACGGCACCGAACGCGTCGTCGAACTCGCCAGCGCCGCCGGTGCGCCGATCCACTACGTGAGCACGTGTTTCGTCCGCGCCATCGAACTCGGCAACGAAGCAACACTCGGGCCGGACAACGTGGTCGCGCCCTACATCCGGTCCAAACTGGAGTGTGAGCGGCTGGTACGCGCATCCGGTCAGCCCTTCGCGATCTACCGGCCGACGAACCTGGTCGGCGACTCGCGGACCGGTGGGAGCAGCAGGCCGCAGATCGTGCAGCTGCTCTCGGAGTGGCTGTGTCGGGGCAAGGCGCCCTACTATCCGTCGCATCCCGGCAACCTCGTCGACGTGCTGTCGCTGGACATGACGGCGATCGCGATCGCGCGGATCCTCAGAGCGGACGAGTTCGGCGGCCTGTACTGGCTGACCTCCGGGCCGGACGCGATGACGGTCGAGGAAGCACAGGAGATCCTGTTCGCGCACGCCCGCGACATCGGCCGCGACCTCGATCCGGTGCCCGTCGTCGACCCGTCCCAGCCGCTTCCCGTGCCGCTGGAGCAGGTGCCGGCGACATCGCGGGCCTTCCTGAAGGTCCTGATAGACGTCAGCGAGGTGGTGCGCGCCTGCGGTGGCGTGCTGCCGACCTCGCTGCCCGAACTGCGCGCCCGGCACGGGTTGCCCGAGGCGTTTGACCGTGACGCCTACCGGTTGAGCCTGAAGTACTGGGCGAGCGAGCGCGCCGCCGCTCGTTGAAGTGAAGGAGACGACGTGACCGACAAGTCGCAATGGCAGCCACCGGACCTGAGCAGCGTCGTCGCGCTCGTGACCGGCGCGAGTCGCGGGGTGGGGCGTGGTATCGCGCTCGCCCTCGGCGACGCGGGCGCGACCGTGTACGTGACCGGCCGCAGCGAGCGCGGCGGCCCGCGCACCGAGGACCTGCCCGGCACCGTGCAGGACACCGCGGACGAGGTGACCGCGCGCGGCGGCAAGGGGATCGCGGTGCGCTGCGACCACACCGTCGACGCCGACACCGAGGCCGTCTTCGCGCGGATCGACGCCGATCACGGTCGGCTCGACCTGCTGGTGAACAACGCCTGGGCCGGCTACGAACGCGGCACAGAGGTCCGCTTCGACGCGCCGTTCTGGCAGCAGCCGCTGTGGCGCTGGGACCTGTTCGCCGGCTCGCTGCGCGCCCAGTTCCTGGCCAGCCGGCTCGCCGTGCCGCTGATGCTGGAGCAGGGCAGTGGCCTGATCGCGAACATCTCCTTCACCGATGGAGACGTCTACCTCGGCCAGACCGCCTATGACGTCACCAAGTCCGCGTCCGACCGGATGGTCGTCGGCATGGCCTACGACCTGCGCCGCAAGGGCATCGCAGCGGTCGCCGTGCATCCCGGTTTCGTGCGCACCGAACGCGTCGAGGCCGCCTGGGCACAGCTCGGCGATGGCCCCGCGCAGGTCGTGCACTCGCCCGAGTACGTGGGCCGCGCCATTGCCGCGCTCACCTCGGACGCCGACGTGCTCGACGTGTCAGGGCAACGCCTCGCCGTCGGCGACCTCGCCGCCCGGTACGGGTTCACCGACGTGGACGGCCGTCAGCCACCGCCGTTCCGACTGGAGGGCCGGATCACCCTGGCCGCCAGGATGGAACGGCTCAACCGGGTCGTCGCGGCGACCCAGTCCGGAGGGGCACGATGACCAGCCAGCTCAACTACCAGGGTGCTTCGGCCGCGGCCATCCAGCACCACTATGACGTCAGCAACGAGTTCTACGCGCTGTGGCTCGACGAGACGCGCAGCTACTCGTGCGCGCTGTGGGAGGACGCCAGCGAGGAAAGCCTGCTGACCGCGCAGAAGCGCAAGATCGACTACCTGATCACCGGCGCCAAGGCCACCGGCGCGCGGCGGGTGCTCGACGTCGGCTGCGGCTGGGGCGGCATGCTGAAACGGCTCGTGCGACAGCACGACGTCGACCACGTCGTCGGGTTGACGCTGTCCGACGCGCAGGCCGACTACGTGCGCGGCTGGGCTGACGAGCGGTACGAGGTGCGCGTGCAGAACTGGGCCGACCACCAGCCAAGCGAGCCCTACGACGCGATCGTGTCCGTCGGCGCGTTCGAGCACTTCGCCGACTTCGGCATGAAACGCGTCGACCGGATCGCCGCCTACCGGCAGTTCTTCGACAGCTGCCACGACTGGCTGCCGCGCGGCGGCCGGTTGGCGTTGCAGACCAACATCAAGGGCAGCAACGTGCACATGGACCGGCGCACAGTGCGCGACCTGCTGTTCATCGTGGACAAGATCTTCCCCGAGTCCGAGCTGCCCTGGCCGTCGGAGATCCTGGAGGCCAGCGAGCGGTACTTCAACGTCGTGTCCGCGCGCAACGACCCCGACCATTACGCGCGCACCTGCCAGTGCTGGCACGACGCCCTCGTCGCCCGCAGGGACGAGGCGGTCGCGCTGGTCGGCGAGGCCACCGTCGCCGACTACGAGCGTTATCTCACCGCTGCCGCGGACGCGTTCCGCAAGCGTCACCTCGGCCTGGTCCGGATCATCTTCGAAAGCGTATGAAGGGCGAGACCATGGCACAGGTGACCCACACGGCGGTCCGGCCGTTCACGGTCAAACACGAGATCTACTGGCGGGAAACGGAACCCGTGACTCCAGGCCCACCGCTGGAGGGCGACGTCACCTGCGATGTGTGCATCATCGGCGGCGGCTACACCGGCATGTGGACGGCGTACTTCCTCAAGCAGGCCGACCCGTCGCTGGACATCCACATCCTCGAAGCCGACTACGCGGGAGCGGGCGCGTCAGGCCACAACGACGGGTTCATGACGCCGACCATCGGGCACAGCCTCGGCGCGCTCGTGCACGCCTTCGGCCCGGAACGCGCCAAACTCGCCTACTCGGTGGTCGGCCGGTCCATGCTGGAGCTGGACCGGTTCTGTCGCAAGCACGATGTGGACGCCGAGTTCGAGCGCAACGGCTACTTCTCGGTGGCCTCCAACGATGGCCAGCGCAGGCTGCTCGAACGCGACCTCGAACTCGCCGCATCGTTGGGCGGCAACAACTCCCTCGACCTGCTCGAAGGCGATGCTGCCCGGGAACGCATCGGCTCGACCGAGGTCAAGGCCGCGTTCAAGGTCGGCGGCGCCCTGATCAACCCGCACAAGCTGGCCCGCGGCCTGGCAAGAGTGATCCGCGACCAGGGCGTACACCTGCACGAACGCACCAAGGCAACCGGTTTCACCAGGACACCGGCCGGCCACGTGGTGAGCACCCCGCGCGGCAGGGTCACCGCCCAGAAACTGCTGTTGGCCACCAACGCCTACCAGCACCAGTTCGCGCCGCTGCGGCACAAGGTCATCCCGGTCTGGAGCTATGCGGCCGTCACCGAACCGCTCACCGACGAGCAGCTCGCCAAGGTGCACTGGCCGGACCGGGAAGGCTTCGTCGAGGCGAGCAACTTCATCGTGTTCGCCCGGTTCACCGCGCAGAACCGGCTGCTGTTCGGCGGCGGCCGCGCCAACTACCACTTCGGCCGGGACATGCGCGAGGAACGGCACATCGCCAACCTCTCCGCGACGCAGACCCTGCGCGGCGTGCTCGCCAGGTACTTCCCGGCCTGGCGCGACCTGCGGTTCAGCCACGCCTACGGCGGCTGTGTCGCGATCACCCGCGAGTTCGTGCCGCACGTCGGCAGCCTCGGCGACGGCGTGTTCTACGCGCACGGCTACTGCGGCAACGGCATCTCGGTCACGCACGCCGCGTCCAAGTCGCTGCGCGACCTCATCCTCGGCCGCGACTCCACCTACACCAACCTGCTCTACGTCAACGGCAGGGAGAAGGGCTTCCCACCTGAGCCGTTCACCTACCTCGGCGGCCAGGGCCTTTCCACCCTGCTCGCGTTGCAGGACCGCTATCCCGGCCTGATCACCAAGCAGCTCGTCTGACACCCGCAGGAGGGCCCCGCGATGACCAATGCCGAGACGCCGACGAGCCGGCTGGCCCAGCGCATCGACGGCCTTTCCTCGGCCGACGCGTACCGTAGCGTGCTCGACCTCGTGTGTGAGCTGACCGCGGAACTGCTCGGTTGGTCTGTGCGGGACATCGACCCGGACCGCGCCTACCGCGACTACGGCGCGAACTCGCTCGCCGCTGTCGAGCTGACCTCGCAGCTGGCCAGGGCGACCGGCCTTGAACTGCCGATGACGCTGCTGTTCGACCACGCCAGCCCGAGCGCCCTCGCCGCGCACCTGCTCGACCGCGTCCGTCCCGCGACAGTTGCCGAGGCGACACCCGCACCGCGCCCCGTCGACGACGACCCGATCGCCATTGTCGGGGTTGGTTGTCGTTTTCCGGGTGGGGTGGTTTCTGCTGAGGGTTTGTGGGGTTTGGTGTCCTCTGGTGGTGATGCGGTGGGGGAGTTTCCGTCGGATCGGGGTTGGGATGTTGAGGGTTTGTTTGATCCTGATCCTGATCGGGTGGGGCATTTCTATTGTCGTGGTGGGGGTTTTCTTGATGATGTTGCTGGGTTTGATGCGGGGTTTTTTGGGGTGGGGCCGCGTGAGGCGGTGGCGATGGATCCGCAGCAGCGGTTGACGTTGATGTGTGCGTGGGAGGCGTTGGAGGATGCGGGGATCGATCCGGGTTCGTTACGGGGTAGCGACACCGGCGTGTTCATGGGGGTTGCCGCGCACGACTACGACGCGGTGACCCGAGCGGGTGACCCGGACGAGGTCGAGGGCTACTGGGGCGTCGGCACGGCAGGGAGCGTGGTCTCGGGTCGGGTGTCCTATGTGCTCGGTCTTGGGTGGTCCTTCGATGAGGCGTGGATACGGCGTGTTCGTCGTCGTTGGTCGCGCTGCACGTGGGTGCTTCGGCGTTGCGGCGCGGCGAGTGTTCGCTGGCGCTGGTCGGCGGGGTGACGGTGTTGGCAACGCCCGCGCTGTTTGTGGAGTTCTCCCGGCAGCGGGGGGTTGTCGCCGGACGGCCGGTGCCGGTCGTTCGGGGCGGGCGCCGACGGCACCGGCTGGGCCGAGGGTGTCGGCGTGTTGGTGGTGCAGCGGCTCTCCGACGCGCTGCGCGAGGGGCGTCGGGTGCTCGGGGTGGTGCGCGGCTCCGCGGTGAACTCCGACGGCGCCTCCAACGGGTTGACCGCACCGAGCGGCGCGGCACAGGAACGGGTGATCCGCGCCGCGTTGGCCGACGCGCGGTTGGGGCGTCGGCGACGTGGACGCGGTGGAGGGCCACGGGACCGGGACGCGGCTCGGCGACCCGATCGAGGTCGGCGCTCTGCTGGCCACCTACGGCCGGCGTGACACCGGCGCGCCGCTGTGGCTGGGCTCGTTGAAGTCGAACCTCGGCCATGCCCAGGCCGCGGCCGGGGTCGGCGGGCGTGATCAAGGTGCTCGGCGCGCTGCGGGCCGGCGTGTTGCCGCGTTCACTCTGGGAGCGCGGAACCGACCGACGCGGTCGACTGGTCCTCCGGTAACGTCCGCCTGTTGCAACAGGACCAGCCGTGGCCGCACGACCCGGACCGACCGCGCCGCGCAGGCGTTTCCGCGTTCGGGGTTGGCGGGACCAACGCGCACGTGATCATCGAGGAACCGCCTGCCGAGCCGGCGCGCACCACCGAACCGGTCACCGCCGTCGCATTGCCGCTCTCGGCCAAGACCCCTGCCGCGCTCGCCGCACAGGCCAGCAACCTCCGCGACCACCTCACCACCCACCCCGACCTGCCCCTCGCCGATGTCGCGCACACCCTCGCCGTCGGGCGGGCCGACTTCGCGCACCGCGCGGTCGTCGTCGGTGCCGATCGGGCCGAACTGCTCGCCGGGCTCGCCTCGGTCCAAGCGGGCGAGAGCACCGACCGCGTCGCGCTCGGCACTCCGACCGGTCGAGGCAAGGTCGCGTTCGTGTTTCCCGGCCAGGGCTCGCAGTGGCCCGGCATGGCCGTTGACCTGCTTGACACGGCGCCGGTGTTCGCGGCGCGACTGCGCGAATGCTCGGCAGCGCTCGCCGAGCACGTCGACTACTCGGTGGAGGACGTGCTGCGCGGTGCGCCCGGCGCGCCGTCGCTGGACCGGGTCGACGTGGTGCAACCGGTGCTGTTCGCGGTGATGGTCTCGCTCGCCGAACTCTGGCGCTCGCACGGCGTGGTGCCGGACGCGGTCATCGGCCACTCGCAGGGCGAGATCGCCGCCGCCTGCGTGGCGGGCGCACTGTCCATTGCGGACGCCGCACGCGTCGTCGCGCTGCGCGCCAGGCTCATCGCCACCCTGGCCGGCAACGGTGGCATGGCCTCGGTGACCATGCCGCTTGCCGAGTTGGAGAGCCGGCTGACCCGATGGGCGGGCCGACTGTCGGTCGCCGCCGTCAACGGGCCGTCCTCGGTGACCGTGTCCGGCGATCGGGACGCACTCGCCGAACTGCTCGCCGACTGCGCGGCCGAGAACATCTGGGCCAAGGCCGTTCCGGTCGACTACGCGTCGCACTCCGCGCACATCGAGGCCATCGAGGCGAGCCTGCTCGACCAACTCGCCCCGATCCGCCCGACCAGCACGGATCTCAGCTTCTGCTCGACGGTCACCGGCCGCCCCGTCGACACCGCGACGCTGGACGCCGGCTACTGGTACCGCAACCTGCGGCACACCGTCCGCTTCGCGGAGGGCGTCACCGCGCTGCTCGACCGTGGCTTCGGCACGTTCCTGGAAATGAGCCCGCACCCGATCATGACCATCGCGCTTGAACAGACCGTCGAGGGCGCAGGCCACGATACGCGTCAGGTCCTGATCGGCGGCTCACTCCGCCGAGACAACGGCGGGCTCGCCGAGTTCCTGACCGCGCTCGGCAGGGTGCACTGCGCAGCAGGCCACGTCGACTGGGGTGCCTCGCCCACCGGCCGGCCGGTGTCGCTGCCGACCTACCCGTTCCAGACCCGGCGTTACTGGGCCGAGCCAGCGCACCGCACCGGTGACCTGCGCGGCGCCGGCCTCGCCTCGATCGACCATCCGCTGCTCGCCGCGTCGGTCCCGCTCGCCGACCGCCCCGGCCGGTTGTTCACCGGTACGCTGACGACCAGGGCACAGCCATGGCTTGCCGATCACGCGGTCGGCGATGTCGTGCTCGTCGCGGGCACCGTGTTCGTGGAACTCGCGCTGCACGCGGCGGCGGAGGCCGGCTGCGACGAGGTGCGCGAACTCGTCATCGAGGCGCCGCTCGTGCTGGCCGAAGACGCGACCGTCACGGTCCAGGTCTTCGTCGGCGATGCCGATGACGACGGCACCCACCCCATCACCATCCATGCTCGGCAGTCCGATGTGGACACATGGACGCGGCATGCCAGCGGCAGCATCGGCATTGCCGAGCGCCCCGCGATCGCGCCGAACTGGTCCACGGCGGGCAGTCGTCCCGTCGAGCTGCTTGATCTCTACGATCGGCTCGCCGATCGTGGCCTCGGCTACGGCCCCGCCTTCCAGGGCCTACGCTCCGCCTGGCAGCAGGGCGACGCCGTGCTCGCGGAGGTCGCGCTCGCCGAGGAATCCCGGTCAGCGCAGCGGTTCGCGGTCCACCCGGCCCTGCTCGACGCGGCCTTCCACGCCAAGCTGACGAGCATCGCCGACGCCGAGATCCAGGACACCGCACCGCTGCCCTTTATCTGGACCGGTGTGCGCGTGCACCAACCGGGCGTTGGCTCGCTGCGCGTGCGGCTGACCGACGCGGGCCAGGACGCGGTCGCCATGACCGCGGTCGACGAGTCCGGCGCATTGGCCGTGTCGGTCGAGTCGGTCGCGGTACGACCGATCTCGCTGAGCCAACTGGCGACGACCCGCCCGATCATCCAGGACGCCCTATTCCACGTCGACTGGGTGCCCGTCCCCGCCTCGGAACGCACCGCGCAGCAGGACGTACACGTCGCCGACGTGCCAGCCGTGCCAGGCGAACCGCTGCCCGCCGCCGTGCGCCGTGCCACCGGATGGGCGCTGGACCTGCTGCAACGCTGGCTGTCGGACGAGAGTCGCGCGCGCACCCGGCTGGTGATCCGCACTAACGGCGCGGTCGCCACCGACCGACCCGACCTCGTCGCCGCAGCGGTCTGGGGCCTCGTACGCAGCGCCCAGTCCGAACACCCGGACCGCATCACCCTCCTCGACGCCGAGGCCGTCGATCCGGCGGTTCTGGCCTCGGACGAACCGCAGCTCGCGGTCCGGAACGGCGTACTCCTCGCCCCGCGCCTGCGCAGGACCCGCACGGCCGGACAAGCGGCCACCCCGCTCGATTCGGACGGCACCGTGCTCATCACCGGCGGTACCAGCGGCATCGGCGCGCTCGTGGCCCGGCACCTGGTCACCGCGCACGGTGTCCGGCATCTCGTGTTGGCCAGCAGACGTGGCGCGGCCGGTGGCGCCGCGATCGAACTCGCCGACGAGCTGAGGAGCCTCGGCGCCGACGTTCGCGTCGCCGCCTGTGATGTCGCCGACCGCGACGCGCTCGCCGCGCTGCTCGCGTCGATCCCGGCCGAACATCCGCTGACCGCGGTCATCCACTCGGCGGGCGTGCTCGACGACGGCGTCGTCGAATCGCTCACCCCCGAGCGGCTGGACACCGTGCTGCGCCCCAAGGTCGACGCCGCGACCCATCTCGACGAGCTGACCGAGGGCCTCGATCTCGCCGCGTTCGTGCTGTTCTCCTCGATCGCCGGCACCGTCGGCGGCCCCGGCCAGGGCAACTATGCCGCAGCCAACGCGTTCCTCGACGGCCTCGCCGCGCACCGCCGCGCCCGCGGCCTGCCCGGCACGTCAATTGCTTGGGGCTTGTGGGCGCAGGCCAGCGAACTGACCGGTCACCTCAGCGACACCGATCTCGCCCGGCTGCACGGCTCCGGCCTCGTCGAACTGTCCGCATCGGACGGTCTTGCCCTTTTCGATGCCTGCCTCGGCGTGAGCGAGCCGGTCGTGGTGGCCGCCCGGCTGGACAGCACGGCGCTGCGCGCGCAGGCCAGGGCGGGCGGCCTCGCTCCCGTACTGCGCGACCTCGTGCCCGCGTCCCGGTCCTCGGCGCAGCCCGGCTCGTTCGCCACTCAACTCGCCGCCGCGCCGGCGGCCGAGCGACCCGCGCTGGCTCTCGGGCTCGTGCTCGCGCAGGTCGCCGCCGTACTCGGCCATCGCAGCGCGGACGCGGTCGAACCGGACCGGCCGTTCAAGGAACTCGGTTTCGACTCGCTCGCCGCCGTCCAGCTGCGCAACCGGCTCAACCGCGCGACCGGCCTGAACCTGCCCTCCACCACCGTTTTCGACCACCCGACCGCGAAGGCGATCGCCGAGCACCTGCTCACTCAACTCTGCGGCCTCAATGAACCCAGGCAGCAGACCAACGTGATCGACGAGGAACTCGACCGGCTCGCCGCACTGTTGCGCACGGTGCCCGCGAGCGAGCGCGGCAAGGCCGGCACGCGGCTGCGCGGCCTGCTGTCCACCCTCGACGCCGTCGAAGAGGAAACAGACGTGGACAGGCTCAACTCGGCCAGCGCCCAGGAGATCTTCGATCTCATCGACAACGATCTGGAGATTCGGTGAGCCATGTCGGATGACGACAAGACACTGAACTACCTCCGCCGCGTGACCGCCGAGTTGCAGTCGACCCGCGCGCGGCTGCGTCGAGCCGAACAGGCCACGCACGAGCCGATCGCCATCGTCGGGGTTGGTTGTCGTTTTCCGGGTGGGGTGGTTTCTGCTGAGGGTTTGTGGGGTTTGGTGTCCTCTGGTGGTGATGCGGTGGGGGAGTTTCCTTCGGATCGGGGTTGGGACGTTGAGGGTTTGTTTGATCCTGATCCTGATCGGGTGGGGCATTTCTATTGTCGTGGTGGGGGTTTTCTTGATGATGTTGCTGGGTTTGATGCGGGGTTTTTTGGGGTGGGGCCGCGTGAGGCGGTGGCGATGGATCCGCAGCAGCGGTTGACGTTGATGTGTGCGTGGGAGGCGTTGGAGGATGCGGGGATCGATCCGAGTTCGTTGCGGGGCAGCGACACCGGCGTGTTCATGGGCGTGATGTACCAGGACTATTCCGTGCTCGCCCAGGCGCATCAGGACGAGCTGGGCGGTCACTGGGGCGTCGGTACCGCGGGGAGTGTCGTATCTGGTCGGGTGTCCTATGTGCTCGGTCTTGGTGGTCCTTCGGTCAGCGTGGACACGGCGTGTTCGTCGTCGTTGGTGGCGTTGCACCAGGGCGCCGGCGCGCTGCGTCGTGGCGAGTGTTCGCTCGCGTTGGTCGGCGGGGTCACCACGATCGCGACACCGTCGCTGTTCATCGAGTTCTCCCGGCAACGCGGGCTGTCCACGGACGGACGCTGCCGCTCCTACGCGGCCGACGCCAACGGCACCGGCTGGGCCGAGGGCATCGGCATCCTCGCCATCGAACGGCTCGCCGACGCGCAGCGGCATGGCCATCGCTTGCTCGGCGTCGTCCGGGGGAGTGCGGTCAACTCCGACGGCAGCTCCAACGGGCTCACCGCGCCCAATGGAACCGCGCAGGAACGGGTCATCCGCGCCGCCCTCGCCGATGCCGGCCTCGGTGTCGACGACATCGACGCGGTCGAGGGCCACGGCACCGGGACGCGGCTCGGCGACCCCATCGAGATCGGCGCGCTGCTGGCCACCTACGGTCAGCGCACGGCAGGCCCGCTCTGGCTCGGCTCGCTCAAGTCGAACATCGGCCACACCCAGGCCGCCGCTGGTGTCGGCGGCATCATCAAGCTCATCATGTCGCTGCGCCACGACACGCTGCCGCCGTCACTGTGGTGCGAGCGGCCAACCGAAACCGTCGACTGGACCAGCGGCAAGGTACGCCTGCTGCAACAAGCCCAACCCTGGCCGCGTGACGCTGATCGGCCACGCAGGGCAGGGGTGTCCGCGTTCGGCATCAGCGGCACCAACGCGCACGTCATCATCGAGGAGCCAGCCCCGACGCCGGTCGAACAGCGCGCGCACACCGACAACCATGTCGTGCTGACCATCTCGGCGAAGACCACCGGAGCACTCGCCGGCCAGGCGGCCCGGCTCGCTGCGCACCTCCGCGCGGAGTCCGAAATGGACGCCGCAGACCTCGCGCACTCGCTGCTCACCACAAGAACGCGGTTCGGCACGCGTGCCGCCGTGATCGGTCGCGGCCGCGACGAACTGCTTGCCGGCCTCGACGCGCTCGCCGACGGAGCCTCGCCGGCCAACGCCGTCAGCGGCACCGCGTCGGCGGAAGGCACGATGGCCTTTCTGTTCACCGGCCAGGGCAGCCAACACGTGGGCATGGGCCGCGAACTCGCCGCGACCTACCCGGTGTTCGCCGACGCGCTCGACGAGATCTGCGTCGAACTCGACCCGCTGCTGGATCGACCGCTGCGTTCGGTCATGTTCGACGACGACCCGCTGCTGCACGAGACCGGCTACACCCAGGCCGCGCTGTTCGCCATCGGGGCCGCGTTGTTCCGCCTGGTCACCGCATGGGGCCTGCGGCCGAGTCACCTCATCGGGCATTCCATCGGCGAACTTACCGCAGCACACGTGAGCGGCGCGCTGTCGCTGGCCGACGCGTGCCGACTGGTTGCCAACCGAGGCCGGCTCATGCAGGCCCTGCCACGCGGTGGCGCCATGCTGGCGGTCAACGCGAGCGAGGCAGAGGTGCTTGCCACGCTCGATGGCCGGGCCGACATCGCCGCGGTGAACGGGCCGAAGTCGGTCGTGGTGTCCGGCACGGAGACTGCGATCGAAGCGCTCGCCCTGCACTGGGTCGGCGCCGGGTACCGGACCAAGCGGCTGCGCGTCAGCCACGCCTTCCACTCCGCGCTGATGGAGCCGATGCTCGCCGAGTTCGCTTCGGTCGCCGCGAGCATCACCACGGCCGAGCCGACCATCCCGATCGTGTCGAACCTGACCGGCAAACCGTTGTCCGCAACCGAACTGGCCAGCCCGGACTACTGGGTGCGGCACGCGCGTTCCGCTGTCCGGTTCCACCAGGGCATGTGCTGGCTCGTCGAGGCCAATGTGACGCGCTTCCTCGAACTCGGGCCGGACAGCGTGCTCACCGCGATGGCGCGGCAGAGCGGCGTAGCGGGCAACGGCGTGCTCGCGGCCAGCATGCGAGCCCGCCGAGGCGAAGCCCAGCAGCTGCTCACCGCGTTAGCCGACCTCTACGTACACGGCCAGCCCATGAACGCCGAAGCAGCCTTCGCCGGCGCGGGCGCCCGCGCCGTCCCGCTGCCCACCTACGCCTTCCAGACCAAGCGTTACTGGCCGGACGGCGCCCTCACCACCGCACCGGCCAACACCCGCGAACCCGCCGCCATCAGTGAACCCGCCGCCACCGGCGAGCCCGTCGAAACGCAGCAGTCCCGGTGCGAGCCCCTCGACCTCGTGCTCGCGGAGACAGCCGCCGTGCTCGGTCTCGGCCCCGACGACGAGATCGACCCACAACGCTCCCTGCTCGAACTCGGCTTCGACTCCATGGGCGGCCTCGACCTGCACAAGCGTCTGGTCGCCCGCACCGGCATCGACCTGCCGCCCGCGCTAGTCATCGACCACCCGACCCCGGCCGCGCTCGCCAAGGCGCTCGCCGACCTGCTCCCCGCCGAACATCCAGAACCCGTCGCGCGGCAGGCGGGCACCCTGACCAACCTGGTGCGGCACGCGCACCGCGCCGGCGCGCTCGCCGACACCATCGCTTTGCTCGGCACCGCATCCCGCTTCCGCCCCAGCTTCACCACGACCCGCGATCGCGGCGAAACCCCCGGCTCACTGCTCGTCGCCGAGGGGGCGCGCACACCAGTGCTGGTCTGCGTGCCCTCGTTCCTCGCCGGCTCCGGCCCGCACCAGTTCGCCCGCTTCGCCGCCTGCCTCACGCGTAGGCCAAGGGTGTCCGCATTAATCCTGCCCGGCTTCGACGGTCCGATCGCGGCCAGCTGGCCAATCATGGTCGACGCACTGGCCGACGCAACCCTGCACGCCGCGAGTGGCTCGCCGTTCGTGCTGGTCGGCTACTCGATCGGCGGCGTCCTCGCGCACGCCGTCGCCGCGTCGTTGCAGGCGAGGGGAAACCCGGCAGCCGGCATCGCGATGATCGACACCTTCGACCCCGAGCCGGCCGAACTGCGCGCCGAGGTGTTCAGTTGGGCCATGGGCCAGATCCTCGACCGCGACCACGAGCTGATCGTCATCAACGACGACAACCTCATCGCCATGGGCAGCTACCTCCGCCTTTTCGACGACTGGCGCCCCGAACAGGTCTCCGCGCCGACGCTGCTCGTCGAGGCAACGGACGGCGGTGTGCGGTGGCCGAGGTGGTCGGTGGCGAACCGGGTCGTTCCGGTGTCCGGCGACCACTTCTCGCTGATGGAGCAGCACGCGGACCTGACCGCGGCCGCCGTACAGGACTGGCTCGACACCCTTCCCTGACCAACACCGCGCTGACCAACAGCCAAAACGGGGCCAACAGCCCAAAACGGGTTTGCCGCTGCGAGCAGCGCCGGACCGTTGATTGTTCGTTGAGAGTCCGTTGGTGAACGGTATGGCGAGGGCATGCGTCTCGCCTTTCGCACTCTGATCGACCGCGTGGTCGATGCTCCAATACCCCGAGACACGCGCTCAGCGGCAGAGGTGGATGTCTGGCCCAACTTGGGCCAAGATTTGGCCCTGATCTGTTTTCTTCAACGCGCTGACCTGCGGGTGGCTGTTCGCGCTCGCTGAAGTTGCGCACTAATCCAGTCGGCAGGCAAGGCGTCTCCACATCCCCGTGATTTTGATGCAACGAGCCTCGACGGATCGCACGTTACTGGTCACGACCGCGGCGTATTCTCCGCGCCATGACTGCTGAGGTGACCGTGAAGACCGTCGAGCCGACGCCGACAGCAGTGGTAGCGGCGACGGCGACGTGGGCGGAGTTCCCGACGATGTGGGGGCCGATGCTGGACAAGGTGTGGAGCTTTCTTCGGGGCAACGCTCCGGAGGGGCTCTACAAGCACGGCCACAACATCATGCTCTACAAGGACGATGTCCCCAACGTTGAAGTCGGCGTCCAGGTAGGCGGCTCATTCGAGCCCGTCGATCAGGTTGTCGCGTCAACGCTTCCGGGCGGCCTCGTTGCCACGGCGACCCACACCGGCCCGATGGCCAAGATCGGCGACACTCATCAGGCGGTGTGCGAGTGGAGCAAGGCGAAAGGGTACGGGCTGGCCGGCCCTCACTGGGAGATCTACGGTGATCCTGACCCGTCGACCGGTGACTTCGATGTAGACGTGTTCTGGTCGCTGGTGGCGCCGTAACCCCGGACAATCCACCACCATGACCCGCGACCCGCCGACCTGCGCCATGCCCTCGACAGGGTGCACAGTCGTTCAGGTGCGCACCAACTTGGCCCAACTCGGGTATCCCCGTCATCGCAGCGCGACGATGATCTGAGTTTCCGTCGGGGCGTTCTCAGCGCCAGCATCGAGCTGGGAACGCTCCGGCAGAACCAGACCGTCGAGCACCCGCTTCGCGGCAGATATGGATGTCTGACTGTGGTCGAAACCAGTGGATGCCGACTGTGACGACTGCTTTCGCCGGATCAGCGCGACGCGATTCACCTTCGGCAGCCTGTCGCAGTATCAGGGCCGGCTCATGTTCGACCTCCGGTACAGCCTTCGGTGACGCCGCAGCCCGAATGCTCGCTCATCGGTATGAGAGTGCATTCTGTGGACTCGACTCGTCGGCACTCGTTCCGCCAGCCGATATCCGCCTGCACGCGGCACAGTTCGGCGCTGCGCTCGGTGTGTCGCGCGATCATGGATGACTCGACCGTCAGGCCGCAGGAACGGTCCACCAACAGGCTCTGAGTTATCCGTGCCAGCGCAGCGCTGCGGCTGAGGCGAAGTCGCCCGCGTGGGCGAAGCCGGCCATCACGACCAGGTCACCCTCGTGCAGGGCGCCCTCGCGCGCGGCGTGGTCCAGGGTCACCGGGACGCCGGCACCGTAGAGGTTGCCGAAGCGGTCGTAGGTGTCCAGGTGCCGCTCCTGACTGATCCCCAACGCCTCCCGCCAGTTGCGCAGGAAGATCCGGTTCGGCTGGTTGGTCACCAGGACGTCGATGTCGCCCGGTTCGACCTCGATCGACTTGCACAGCTCCGTGACCAGGTCCGGCACGAGGCGGTTGCCGCGTTCGATGATCTCGCCGCCCTTGGCCTCGTTGAACCGCACGTCCAGCTGCCCGGAACCGGGTTCCCAGTAGCGGCGGCCGTCCTGCGTCGCCGGTCCGAGGTCCATCGCCCACTCCGGGGTGTTGCGCGTGCGCACGCCGAGGACGGGCGAACCGTCCCCGGCGGCGACGTAGGCGACACCGCAGCCGTCGCCGGGTGTCGCGGCGTGGGCCAGCTTGCGGATCTCGGACTGGGCGAACACCTGACCGGCGCAGTTCTGCACGTTGGCAAGCAAAGCGGTGCCGGCCTGGCCGGCGGAGATGATCGCCGTGGCCAGTTTGAGCATGTAGCCGAAGGACGCGCAGCCGCCGTTGTGCAGGTCGATGATCCACTCGGGCGTGCAGCCGAGCAGGTGCGCTGCTTCCGCCCCGGACCCGGTGAACAGCGGGTCCGGCAGCAGCACGTTGGTGATGAGCACGTCGACGTTGCCGGCGGGGCGGATACCCAGCCGGTCGAACATCGGCGTCGCCGCGTTGACGATCATCTGCGCGGCCCGTTCGCCCGGCGCCACGTGGTGCCGGGACTTGGGGGCGCGCAGCAGCGGGCTGTTGGCGAGCGGGTCGGGCGGGGCGGCTGGATCGGTGAAGAAGTCGACGCCGACCGCGTCGCCCGGCAGGTAACTTCCGAAATCGAGCACACTGACCTGCACGGTGCCGTCCTCACGTGTTATCGATTGACCGCCAACTCGGTGCGGGGCAGCGGCATCGCGGGCTCCGACTCGGCCTCAAGGTGATAGCCGCAGCGCGGGCACACCGGCTCCGCCTCAAGGCTCGGCGCGGTCGACACCGGCGCCGCCACGGTCTTGGCCGTGTTCCGAGCGCGCGAGGCGGCCGTGTTGCTGTTCCCGCCGTTCTTGCTGCTCTTTCCGGTGCCGCGACGAGAACGCCAGGCACGCAGCTCGTCGCGCAGGCCGCGCACGGAAAGGTGCCGCTCGTCAGCGAAGACCAGCCAGCGGTCCTGCTCGTCGGGCTCAAGCGCGGCCAGTTCCGCGTGATGGCTCCAGGACAGCGTCTCCTTGCGACGGGAGAACTCGAACCGGGACGCCACGTAGGCCATGTTCATCAGGCTCTGCACGTCATAGCCGGTCACCCGGGCGGCCCGCGAATACTTCTCGCCGAACTTCGCGTTGCCGTAGCTCACCCAGTCGCCGATCCACCACGCGACGCCGCGGCCGATCGAGCCCAGCCGCTTGCCCTGGTGCAGCCACTCGGCGAATTCCAGGCCCTGCTGTGGTTTCCACGCGACCGGGCTGACCGCCATCTGGCTTCTCAGCTCGACGTTGGCAAGTTGTGTCTCCTCGTAACATGTGGGTGGTGTCGCCATCAACAATCTCCCAGACTTCTGGCAATATCCACGAACGAGTGTTCCCAGCAGTGACTTGATCGATCAGCTGCTCGCCGTTGCACGATCAGCTTCCTGGAAGACGTCGGCAGTCTGTCCATTCAGCCCCCAGTCGTGCGATGCGTACACCTTCCAACCTGGCCGCGACGGCGTCAAGCCTCATCGGCAGGCGAACGACCGATCAGAGTAGTCGCGGGCTCGACAAAACGATCCGTCTCAATATGCTGTTCTCTGGAGGGACTTCGTCGGCTTCCTCACGTTGGTTGTCAGGAAGGAATGGGAATGGGGCACTACCGGGCCAACGTCCGTGACCTGGAGTTCAATCTCTTCGAGGTGTTCAACATTGCGCAACGGCTTGGTGTCCATCCATTTGACCAGGCCGATTCGGACTCCGTTCGCGCGGTGCTTGCCGCGTTGGCGGAATTGGCCACCGGCCCACTGACCGAATCTTTCGTCGATGCTGACCGCAACCCTCCGGTTTTTGATTCGCGGACACATTCCGTCAGGCTTCCTGAGACGCTGAAAAGCGCCTACCGGCAACTGTGGGCTGGCGAGTGGCACCGGCTGAGCCTGCCGGCCGAACTCGGCGGTCTCGGCCTGCCGCCGAGCGTGCAGTGGGCAGCGGCCGAACTGCTGCTCGGCGCGAACTCCCCGCTGTACCTGTACTTCTGCGCGGCGCCGAACTGCGCGGCCGTGCTGAACGCGGCTTGGCACGCCGGAGCAGAAGCGCTGGGCCAGGCTGATGATCGAGCGCGGCTGGGGCGCGACCATGGTGCTCACCGAGCCGGACGCCGGTTCGGACGTTGGCGCCGGCCGGACCAAGGCAGTGTTGCAGGAGGACGGCAGCTGGCACCTTGATGGTGTCAAGCGCTTCATCACCTCCGGTGACCAGGACATCACCGAGAACATCATGCATCTGGTACTCGCTCGGCCCGAAGGCCAAGGGGTGGAAACGAAACCGGGTAGCAAGGGCCTGAGCGTGTTCGTGGTGCCGAAGTTCCTGTTCGACACCAGGACCGGCGAACCGGGTGAGCGCAACGGGGTGTTCGCGACGGCGCTGGAGCACAAGATGGGACTGCGTGGCTCGGCGACGTGCGAGCTGACCTTCGGTCGGCACGGGATACCGGCGCGCGGGTTCCTCCTCGCCGACAAACACGATGGTATGGCGCAGATGTTCCAGGTCATCGAATGGGCGCGGATGACCGTTGGTACGAAGGCGATCGGCACGCTGTCCACCGGTTACCTCAACGCGCGTGACTATGCCAAGGAGCGGGTGCAGGGGGCGGACCTGCCGCAGATGGCGGACAAGACCGCGCCCAGGGTCACCATCACCCACCACCCGGACGTGCGCCGCAGCCTGATGTTGCAGAAGGCCTACGCCGAGGGCCTGCGCGCGGTCTACATCTACACCGCGACCTTCCAGGACCAGATCGCCGCGGGCGAGGGTGACGTGGCATTGGCGGAGCGGGTCAACGACCTGCTGCTGCCGATCGTCAAGGGCGTCGGCTCGGAGCGGGCCTACGAGCAGCTGGCCCAGTCCCTGCAGACCCTCGGCGGGTCCGGATTCCTCCAGGACTATCCGATCGAGCAGTACATCCGCGACTCCAAGATCGACTCGCTGTACGAGGGCACCACGGCCATCCAGTCGCTGGACTTCTTCTTCCGCAAGATCATCCGCGACAAGGGCCAGGCACTGGGCTACCTGGCCGGCGAGATCAGCACGTTCCTGGAGTCCGAGGCCGGCAACGGCCGGCTCAAGGAGGAACGCGCGCTGCTCAAGCAGGCGCTGGAGGACGTGCAGGGCATGCTCGGCGCGATGGTCGGCTTCCTCACCTCCGCCCAGGAGGACACCGCCAACCTCTACAAGGTCGGCCAGAACACGGTGCGGCTGCTGATGAGCGTGGGTGATCTGCTGGTCGGCTGGCTGTTGCAGCGCCAAGCCGAGGTGGCGCTGGCCAAGCTGGACGCCAACCTCTCCGCCCGCCCCTCCACCAAGGATGCCGCGTTCTACCAGGGCAAGCTCGCGGTCGCGTCGTTCTTCGCCAAGACCGTGCTGCCGGAACTGTCCGCGCGGCGCAAGGTCGTGGAGACCACCGACAACAGCCTGATGGACGTGGACGAAGCCGCGTTCTGAATGGGCGCGCACGCAGTTCTCCCGACGACGGGAGAAGCGCGTGCGTGCCTTGGCCCCCAAAAAGGGGCGGTGGTAGCTTCCGCACGTATGACCACACAGACGAGTAGTCCGGTGCCCATTGAAGTCGGCCGTCTCTACGACACGTTCAACGACACCGAGACACTCCACTTTGGATACTGGGAGACCCCGGAGCCGGACGATTCCATTGAAGAGGCCGCGCCTCGGCTCACCGACCAGGTGATCAACCGGCTCGACGTCAAGCCCGGCCAGCGTGTGCTCGATGCGGGTTGTGGCATCGGTGAACCGGCCATCCGGGTCGCCAAGCAGACCGGTGCGAACATCGTCGGCGTCACCGTGAGCAATGAGCAGGTCCGCCGCGCCGCCGCGCTCGCGGAGAAGTCGGGTGTGAGTGACAAGGTCAGTTTCCAGTTCGCCGACGCGATGAACCTGCCGTTCGATGACAACTCCTTCGATGCCGCGTACGCGCTGGAATCCATCATTCACATGGACCGGGCCACCGCATTGCGCGAATTCCGCCGCGTCGTGCGTCCCGGCGGGAACATCGTGTTCACCGACCTGTTCGCACGGGCGCCAAAGCCGGTCGACAAGCCGTCGGTCATCGACCAGCTCGTCGCGCTGTGGCTGCTCAGCGAGCCCATCGCCATCAGGGACTACGGCCCGGTCGTTTTCGAGGCCGGTCTGCAACTTCGTGAGGTCAAGGACATCACCGACCAGGTCTTCGGCCGCGCGCTGCGCAAGTTCGCCGATCGGCTGCGCAATCAGGACACCACCTCCATTCCAGCGGAGATCATCAACCGCCTTGAGACCGACCAGAACCTGCAACTCGCGCAGTTCATGGAGGACCTCGTCGCCTCGCCGGAACTCGGCTACCTCATCGTGTCGGCCAAGAACCTGAAGTAGCGCACGACCGCCAACAGTGGGGCCATCCCGATCGGGATGGCCCCACGTCGTTGTCAGCCTTTCCTCGCTGCGACAACGCAGCGCACCTCGCCCGTGGGCGCCAGCGAGATACCCGCGGCCACCGGCACGTTTGTTTCCACCACCGTCAACTCGAAGGCGTTGACCACACTCGCCAGCGCGATGGTCAGCTCCAGCATGGAGAAGTGCTGGCCGATGCACGAGCGCGGGCCGGCGCCGAACGGGAACCAGGCGAACCGGTGCCGCGCGGCCTCCCGCTCTGGCAGGAACCGCTCCGGGTCGAACCGCTCCGGGTCGGGCCAGAACTCCGGGTGCCGGTGCGTCACCCACGGTATCGTCCACGCCGCCGAACCAGGCGGAATGTGATACCCGTTGATCTCGTCGCCGGTTGGCGTGAGCCGGCTCACCAGCGGGATCGACGGGTAGAGCCGCATCGTCTCCTTGAGCACCATCTTCAGGTACGGCAGCCGCTCCAGGTCCTCAGCGGTGGGCGCCCGGCCGTCAAGCACCGACGACACCTCGGCATACGCGCGTTCCTGGCAGTCCGGGTGCGCGGAGAGCAGATGCACGGCGAACATGAGCACGGTCGCTGTCGTCTCGTGGCCGGCGAGCATGAACAGCAGTACCTGGTCGCGGACCTGCTCGTCGTCGAAGGCGAGCTGATCGTCCGCGCGTGCCCGCAACATCAGGCCGACGAAATCACGGTTGGCCTCACCCTGTTCGCGGTGACCGGCGATGATCCGGTCGCAGACCGCGTACAGCCTGCGCTTGGCCTCTGCCGCCTTCCGATTGCCCGGTGTCGGCCAGGTCTGCGGCACCCGGACGGGAGAAAGGCCCCTTGTCATGATGTAGTTGTTGAGGACGGGAAAGTTCTGCTGGATGGCATCGATCGCGGGACCGAGTTCGTCACCGAAAAGGATCCGTCCGACCACCTGCAACGCCAGTTCGCCGATGTCGTGGCGCAGGTCGACGACGCCGTCCTCGGCATGGCGCCAACGCCGAATGACCCGCTCGGTCTCCTCGGCCATGATCTCCGCGTAGCCGTTGACCCGCTTCGGGGTGAACAGCGGCTGAAGCACCCGCCGCTGGTAGCGCCAGTCCTCGTCCTGCGCGACGACGAGCCCGTTGCCCATCACCTCGCGCATTTCCTGCCAGTGCGGGTTGTCCTTGCGATAGGTCGACTCACGGGTCGCCAGGACGCGCTGCACTCCGTCGGGGTGGAAGACCCCGTAGAAGCTGGTGCGCAGGCCGGGCGGACCCGCGCTGACGAACACAACGTCGCCGTGCTCGCGCTGCGCCCGGACGAAGGTGCCCAGCGCGTCGCGCCTGAGTTCCGTCGCTGACCCCATGAACCGGCTGCCGGGCAGGCTGGGCGGTTTCCCAGGTATCGCCGTCACGGTCATGCGCCCGACCGTAACAGCAGCGTGAGCGCGGTAACAACGTGTTGGGAAGCCAGGAAATTCCTGCCCGGACTGGGATCTGTTCCCAGCCTGGCTGGGATTGTTGCGAGATCAATCAGCAGCTCAAGTGGACAGACGAACGCGAGCGGCGCCGTCCACCATGCGGTTCGGCCTCCTCCGAGGCATAGTCGAGCCATGCCGACCCTCGATGCACTGGCCCTGACCTCGGACTGTTTCGCCATGATCGCCATGGATCAGCGGGAAAGCCTGCGCCAGATGTTGGCGGCGGCAGGCCGCGAACACACCGACGCCGACCTGGTCGACGTCAAGCTCGCGGTTGCCGAGGAGCTGTCCTGCGCCGCGTCCGGGTTTCTCATCGACGACGAGTTCGGCTTCGGTCCCGTCCTGCGCTCCGGCGCGCTGCCGCCGAGGTGTGGGCTGATCCTCGCCGCGGACGTGCTCCACCAACCACCCGGCCACCCGGTCGAGGATACCGACCTGTCCGATGAGCTGCTGCGCACCGCCGCGGCCTCGGATCGGACGTGCGCGGCGAAGCTGCTGATCATGTGGCGGGAAGACGGCGACAACGATCGGCGGGTCGGCATTGCCCACCGCTTCGTCACGCGCTGCCGCGAACTCGGGCTGATCAGCGTGCTCGAAGGGGTCGCGGTGGTCGCGGACGAGCGCGACCGGGACGGCGCCGTCCGCGACGCCGCGCGCGAACTCGGCGGACTGGTGCCCGATCTGTACAAGGCCCAGGTGCCCCGCCGTGGCCTCGGCACCGATGCCGAACTCGATGCCGCCTGCGCGAGGTTGGCCTCGGTGCTGACCGTGCCATGGGTGGTGTTGTCCAACGGGGTCGCGCTGCCGGACTTCCCGCGCGGCGTCGAGGCGGCCTGTCGCGCCGGTGCGTCCGGCATGCTCGCGGGCCGCGCGCTCTGGTCGGACGCGCTGTCCGCGCCGGACCTGCGTGGCTACCTGCGCGCGCACTGCCTGCCCCGGTTACGCCGGCTGGTGGAGATCGTCGAGGCCAACGCGCGACCCTGGTGCACCTGACCGGTTTGTCATGTTTCGTTTCGTGCGATGTGGTATCGATGTCACACGCCTGATTAGGCGCAAGGGAGGTCGCCGAGCTGCGTTTGCCCAGATGAGACGGCTATGATCGATACAGCTCTTGTGTGCGCCTGCCCGCTGGTTTACCGTCCGGGTGGTAATGATTCCAGGTTGACGCAGCAGGTGTGCTGCGGTACGACCTCGCCACATCGCCGTGGAAGGGGTACCCCCCTGTGAACAGAAGGCATGCCGCCATCGCAGCCCTCGTCGTCGCTCCGCTGCTCGTCGTGGCCGCCTGCGGCTCCGGTGGAAGTGGGGGAGCCCCGGCCGCGAGCGGGAACTTCAGCACAACGCCGTCCGGCACGCTCAACGCGTGGGCCTTCGACAACGCCGACGACGTCGGCAAGGCGCGGATGGACAACGTCGCCCAGCAGCTGAAGAACGTCAAGATCGCCTACGACCAGACCGGCTTCAACGCGCAGAAGTTCACCACCCGGCTGGCCAGCGGGAACGTTCCGGACATCGTCCAGATGGACCGGCAGTATGTGGCGACCTACGCGGCGCAGGGCCTGATCATGCCGCTGGACAAGTGTTTCTCCGCGCACAACGTCGACCCGCACACCCAGTTCTACCCCTCGGTGCTCACCGACGTGACCTACAAGAACCAGATCTGGGGAGTGCCGCAGTTCTACCAGCCGCCCGCGATCATCCTGAACAAGAACGTGATGAACGCGGCCGGTGTCACCGACAGCCAGATCGACACCTCGAAGCCGTCCGTCCTGCTCGCCGCGATCGCCAAGATGTACAAGCAGAGTGGTGGCGTGCCGACCGTTCTCGGGTTCGACCCGCAGGCCACCGGCGAGTCCAACCTCTGGATTCTCGGACTTGGCGGCCAACTCGTCGACAAGAACGGCGCGCCGACGCTGGACAACGCGGCCAATGTCTACCCGCTGCAACTGCTCAAGCAGATCACCGACGCGCAGGGCGGCTACGCCAAGCTCAAGAGCTTCAGTGACTCCTTCGACTTCTTCGGTGCCAACAACCAGTACGTGAAGAACCAGGTCGGCGCCGAGATCGACGCACAGTACTACCCGAACGTGCTCGCGCCGTACAAGAACCAGATCTCGATCGAGGCCGTTCCCTTCCGCGACCGCCAGGACAAGCCGATCACGGTGGCCGGTGGCCAGGCATTCGTCATCCCGGCGAAGGCCGCCAATCCCTCGGCCGCGTGCGCCTGGGCCGTCGACGTGACCGACCAGCAGAACTGGATGTACGCGGCGGACGCGCGGGCCAAGACGTTGGCCGGCAACGGTGGCATCAACACCGGGCTGTTCACCGGTTCACCCGCGGCAGACAAGGCCATCCGCGCCCAGTACGTCAAGCCGAGCGGCGACGCCGGTTTCGACAAGACCATCGCGACCTACTACGACGTGGTCGGCGACGGGGTGAGCGTGGGCGCGTCACCGGCGGGCCAGGAGATCCAGACCGCGTTGGCCAACGCCATCACCGCGACGCTGCTCGGCCAGCAGAGCCCGCAACAGGCGTTGGCCGCCGCGCAGCAGGCAGCGATGCGCGCCTACAACACCGCGGCGCACTGACGCGGGCGCAAGCGAGCGAGGCGGTCGGATGAGCCAGAACATCGCGCCGGGCGGCGTATCCGCGATACGCGAAGGCACCTCGTCGGTCAAGGCGTCCAAGCCGAGGAAGTACAACCGGCGCGAGGCGTTGGCCGGCTACGCGTTCATCATGCCGTGGGTCATCGGGTTCGTCATCTTCACCGCGGGCACCATGATCTACAGCCTTGTCATCTCCTTCACCCACTACAACCTGGCGACCAATTCGGTGACGCCGGCCGGGGCCAGCAACTACCAGGCACTGCTCAGCGACCCGATGGTGCGCACGTCGCTTGGCAACACGCTGTTCTACGCGGTGCTCGCGGTGCCGCTGGAGATCTGCGTCGCGTTGTTGCTTGCCGGTCTGCTCAGCAGGGTCGGCCGGGGAGCGGGTATCTTCCGGACAATCTACTATCTGCCGAAGATGACCCCGATGGTGGCGACCGCGTCGATGTTCCTGTTGCTGCTCAACGGAAACACCGGCGCGATCAACAAGGCGCTCTCGGCCATCGGCATTCAGGGGCCGCAGTGGCTCGTCGACCCGGCGTGGGCGAAACCGTCCATCGTGCTCATCACGTTGTGGGGCGTTGCCGGCACGATGGTCATCTTCCTGGCCGCGCTGAAGAACGTGCCGACCGACCTGTACGAGGCGGCGTCGCTGGACGGTGCCGGACCGGTGCGCAAGTTCTTCTCCATCACCCTGCCGATGATCTCCGGTGCGGTGTTCTTCAACGTCATCGTGCTCACCATCGCCGCATTCCAGGTGTTCGACCAGGTGTACCTGCTGTTCTGGCGGGACCAGAGCAACGCATCGCCCGACTCCGCGCTGTTCTACGCGATCTACCTGTTCCAGCAGGCTTTCCAGCAGTTCAACTTCGGTTTCGCGGCCGCGATGGCCTGGCTGCTGTTCGTGATCCTGATCGTGCTCACCCTCATCCAGGTGAAGGTCGGCAACCGGTTCGTGTACTACGAGGGAGGTGACCGATGACCAGCGTTCCGGTCGCCAACGCCGGTCGGAGCGGCAGCCTGCACGACATCGCAGAGCCCGCCAGGGTCGCCCGCAACCGTGATGCCATGCACGGTGTCGGGCGAACGGCCTCCAGGGTGATCGTCACCCTGCTGCTGATCGCGTTCGCGCTGCTGTTTCTGTACCCGTTCGCCTGGTTGCTCGCGGCGAGTTTCAAGCCGAAGACCGAGGTCTTCGACAACTCGCTGATCCCGCACACGTGGCAGTTCGGCAACTGGGCGCGGATCTGGCACGAGTTGCCCGTGCTGAGCTGGATGTTCAACAGCGTGGCCATCGCGTTCCTCGCCGCCGGCCTGGTCGCGGTGTCCAGTTCGATCGTGGCGTTCGGGTTCGCCTACTTCCGCTTCCCAGGGCGTGGCCTGCTGTTCGGGCTCGTGCTGGGCAGCATGATGCTGCCCGCCTCGGTCACCATGATCCCGACCTACCTGATCTGGCGGTCGACCGGCCTGCTCGGCACCTGGGTGCCACTGTTCGGCGCGAACCTGTTCGGCTCGGCGTTCTACATCTTCCTGCAACGCCAGTTCTTCCTCGGCCTGCCGCGCGAACTGTTCGAGGCCTCGCGCATCGACGGCGCGAGCTACTGGCAGATGTTCTGGCGAATAGCCATGCCGCTGGCCAAGCCCTCGTTCATCATCGTGTTCCTGTTCGAGTTCCAGGCGAGCTGGAACAACCTGATGGGCGGCCTGATCTACCTCGACGCGGGCAGCCCGAACGGCTACACCGTTCCGCTGGGCATCGCCTACGCCATGACCAAGTACAGCCCGACCGCGGGAGGGCAGGGCGACTACCAGTACGTCATGGTCGCCTCGCTGCTGGTGACCCTGCCGCTGCTGGCACTGTTCGCTGCCGGGCAGCGTTACTTCGTCAGCGGCGTGGCAACCCAGGCGCGCAAGGGATGAGACGGTCCGGGCGCACGATCATCGCAGACAACTACCTGGTGCGGCTCTACCACGACATACCGGCGGTCATTCTGTCCGATCCGGACGGCCGGATCTGGTCGCGGCTGTGCCTGCTCGCCGATGTCGACGTGGTGGACGCGGCCGACGAGTCCTTCGCGGTCAGCGAGATCGACGTCCGCGAGCACGCGGACGTCATCGACCTGACGATGACCGCGAGCAGCGAGGTGTGGCGGCGCAAGTCGGTGTTGTTGCGCTGCTTCCGCGATCGGCTCGAACTGACCGTGCTGGTCGAGGGCACCGGCACCCTGAGCACGGTTCGGCTGCTCGGCGGCACTGGCGTGCTGCCGCGCCGCACCAGCGGCACCTTCCGGTCCTCCGTCGAGTTCGCCAGCGTGTTCAATCCGACGCCGACCGAGCCGATCCAGCAGGTGCGGCCGGGCTCGGCCGCGGTGACGTTGGGCATCATCGGAGAGGCCGCGCCAGGGCGGTTGCACGGCGTGTTCAGCCCGCCGCCGCTGTGCCTGGTTTTCGGTCGCGAGCAGGCGCGGCACGCCACCGACGTGCCGGTGGGCGAGTGTCTGTCGCTCGGCCTTGCCGCGTCGGTCGCCGAGTCGCGCTTCACCGAGTTGCGTTACCTCCCTGTCGACGGCGGGTTCCTGCTCGAACTCGACTACGACGGACACACCACAGTGGACGGTCAGTATCAGAGCCCGCCGCTGGTCGTCCGGCCGACGAGCGATCCGTGGCAGGCGCTGCGGACCTATCGAGCGGACCTGGTCGGTCGAGGGCTCGCGCCGGCCGGTCCGTCCGCGCCTGCGCACGCGTGGTGGCGGGAGCCGATCTTCTGCGGCTGGGGCGCGCAGTGCGCGCGAGCCCCGCAGCGCGACCCGTTCGGCGACTGGACACCGGGCCCGATCGGGCCGGACTTCGCCAAGCAGGTCGTGTACGACGAATGGCTGGACATGCTCGCCGAGCACGACATCGTGCCGGGCACCGTGGTCGTCGACGATCGCTGGCAGGCCGCCTACGGCACCGGCGAACCCGACATCGCGCGCTGGCCGGACCTGCGGATGTGGATCAAGGGCAGGCACGCGGCAGGCCAGCGGGTTCTGTTGTGGTGGAAGGCATGGGACCCGGAGGGCCTGCCGCCCGAGGAATGCGTGCTCGACCCGGCCGGGGTTCCGGTGGCCGCCGATCCGGGCAGCGCCGCCTATCGCGAACGTTTGCGCCGCATCGTCGGCCAGTTGCTCGGGCCGGACGGGATGGACGCGGACGGCTTCAAGATCGACTTCACCCAGTGGGCACCGACCGGACGGCGACTGCACAGGCCGGGCGCGCCCGCCGATGCGCCGTGGGGCATCGCCGCCCTGCACACGTTGCTCGACACGATCTATCGCGCGGCCAAAGACAAAAAGCCGGACGCGTTGATCGTCACGCACACGCCGCATCCCGGCTTCGCCGACGTGACCGACATGCTGCGGCTCAACGACGTGCTCAAGTGCGATCCCGACGGGATGCCGGTGCCAGCGGTCGACCAGTTGCGGTTTCGGCACGCGGTGGTCGACGCGACCATGCCCGACCATCCGATCGACACCGACCAGTGGCCGATCCTGGACCGGGCGAGTTGGCGCGACTACGTTGCCGCGCAGGCCGAACTCGGCGTGCCCGCGCTGTACTACGTCGAGCGCATCGACGGCTCCGGCGAGGAACTGACCGCCGACGACCTGGCGCTGGTCGCCCGGACCTGGCGCACCTACCGGGACGGACACCGGTGAGCGAGGTCGTCGTGCACGGTGCCACCTCGGCAGGCGTGTGCGCGGCCATCGCCGCCGCCGAGGCCGGAGCCACGGTGACGATGCTCGCGCCGACCGGGCACGTTGGCGGCATGACCTCCGGTGGCCTCGGCTACACCGATGTGGGCGATGTCCGGGTGGTCGGCGGCATGGCGGCCCGGTTCCGGCAGGCCGTTGCCGAGCACTACGGCGTACCGGTCGGCACCTACGCCGGCCCCGAGCCGCACGTCGCCGAGCAGATCTTCCTGCGCTGGCTGGACGACGAGCCGCGCATCGAGATGCTCGCCGGACGCGACGTTCGTGGCGCGCGGACCAGTGACGGCCGGATCACCGAGGTGGTCACCGACGACGGGCGCGTGCTGACCGGCGGGGTGTTCATCGACGCGAGCTACGAGGGTGACCTGCTCGCGCTGGCCGGCGTGCCGTACGTGGTCGGCCGCGAGGATCGTGCGCGGTACGGCGAGACCTGGGCGGGGCGGCGGGAACTGTTGCCAGGCAGGCACACCATGCCGCCGTTCATCTCGCCCTTCCGCGACGATCCCTCCGGCGAGCACGAAGGGCCGCTGCTGGCGCAACTGCGGCCTGCTCCGCTCGCGCCGGTCGGCAACGGCGACGGCGGGGTGATGGCCTACGGTTACCGGGTCTGCCTGACCACCGCGCCGGACCGGGTGCCCTTCACCAGACGCGACGGCTACGACGATGCGCACTGGGAGTTGGGCCGCAGGCTGTTCCGGCAGGGATTCGAGGCCGAGGCGGGCGCGCTGATCGGCCTCGAACCGAACCTGCCGGGCGGCAAGTGCGACGGCAACTCGCTCGGCCCGTTCTCGCTGAACGTGCTCGACGGCTCAGCCTGGGAGTACCCGGACGCCGATCCGGTTCGCAGGGAGGAAATCCGGCTGCGCCACCTGCACCACACCCAGGATTTCCTGTACTTCCTCGCCAACGATCCGGACGTGCCAGCAGCCGTCCGCGACGAGATACGGCGCTGGGGCCTGCCAGTCGACGAGTTCGCGGACACCGGCCACCTGCCGCACCAGCTCTACGTGCGCGAGGCGCGACGCATGCTCGGCGAGTACGTGCTCACCGAGCACGATCTGACCACGGGCCGGCCGCAGTACGACGTGGTGGCCATGGGCTCCTACCACCTGGACATCCGCGAGGTGCAGCGCAGCTGGTGCTGGCTGCCGGAACACCCGAGACCGCGCGCCATGGTGTGCACCGAGGGCTACCTTTCCGTGCCCGTGCCGGCGTATCCGATCCCTTACCGCGCCATGGTTCCGCGTTATTCGGACTGCACGAACCTGCTCGTGCCGGTGTGCCTTTCCGCTTCGCACGTGGCGTTCTCGTCGATCCGGATGGAGGTGCAGTACCAGATGCTGGGCCAGGTCGCGGGCGAGGCGGCGGTGTTGGCGTTGCGCGAGGGCCGGGCCGTGCAGTCCGTCGACATCGGACGGTTGCAGGCGCGGCTGCGCGACGCCGGTCAGATCCTCAGCTGAGTTCCAGAACGGCGCGCACGAACGGCGGGATGATCGAGCGCAGCACGTTGGCGCGGTGATTCTCGGCGACTTCCAGAGCGGCGAGGGCTTCGGCGCGGCCGTTGTTCGTGCGCAACAGTCGCACCGCGGCCAGTCCGGCCTCGGCGGTGGCCACCGCGCTGTCGAGCCAGGGTCGCAGTTCTTCAACGAGACCGGCAGGTTCGTGTGCCGCGCGAGCGCCGCCGACCAGTTCGGTGAGGCGGTGGGTCACCAGTTCCAGTGCGGCCGGGTCGCCGGCCAGCGCGTTTTTCGTTGCCATGGTCAGTTCGGGGTCCTGGTCGGCGCTGGGCGGCCAGGCCGAGCAGGCCCGCACCAGCGGTTCGAGCGCGGCGCCGACCGTGTCCACGGCCCGACGCGCGGATTCCGTCGGCCGGTAGCTCTCCGGGTCTCGTGCCCAATCGGCGACGGTGACCAGGGCGAAGCGGGACGCCACCGCTTGCGGCATCGGATTGGCGATGATGCCGAGCAGGGCGGCTTCGGCGCCGTGCGCCTGTCGACCGGTCAGCGGGCCGAGGAACAGTCGGGCCGGGTCGAAGTCGTTGACCGGGAAGTTGTCCCACAGCAGCAGCGGTCGCCGGTAGCTCCGCGCCGCGCGGTCGATGTCCTCGCCGGTTACCGCGCCGACCACGATGTCCGCGCCGGTCCAGGTGAGCAGGACGTCCTCGGGCGCGGTCGCCGCGAACTCGGTGCGGTAATCCGATTCGTCCGTGCCGGCGTAGTCGGTGGGACAGACCAGCAGTGGGCCCTCGACACCGCGCGGCACCAGGAACTCCGCGACGAAACGGTGGCAGGTCTCGCCGTGCGCGGCACCGGTACCACCCCGGCCGGTACCGAATCTGGCCACGTCGGCCGGGTCGGGCAGTTCCTGTGGCACGTCGTCGAACAGCAGCCCGAACGAGCGGACGCCGACGTCGAACAGTTGCGCCGCCTTCGCCAGCAACGCGGCGTGCTCGGCATCGTCGGTGAACCGCATGGACAGCGCGGGACTGATGGTGAACACGAACCGGATGCCCAACTCTTGCGCTGTCGCGGCCAACTCGGCAAGCCGCGCCAGTTCCTCGGCCGGATAGGGCTCGCGCCAGCGGTCCCGGTGGTACGGGTCGTCCTTGGGCGCGTACACGTAGACGTTCAGCCCGATGTCTGCTGAGAACGTCAGGTAGTCGAGGCGGGCGCGGTGTGACCACGGCGGCCCGTAGAAGCCCTCGACGAGACCACGCCACGGCAAGACCGACATTGTGGGAACCTTACTACGTACTCCATGCTGGCGAATTCATCGATATCTGGCGATCGGATGTGGAATCGGTAGCATAACGAGCATGGCTCATTCTCCGGTGACCGAGATCGCGCCAGGAATCTTCCGGGTCGCCGACACGTGCCACGTCTACGTGGTGCGCACCGAGGCCGACGACGGCGAACGCACCGCGTTCGCGGTCGACTTCGGTTCGGGCCGGGCCCTTGACCACCTCGCCGAGATGGGCGTCGATCGAATCACCGACGTACTGATGACCCACCACCACCGCGACCAGGGCCAGGGCCTGCCGCGTGCGGTCGCCGCCGGTGCCAGGGTGCACGTGCCACCGGTCGAGCAGGACCTGTTCGCCAAGGTGGACGAGATGTGGCGGACCCGGCGCGTGTGGAACGACTACAACCTGCGGCAGGAGCGGTTCTCGCTGCTCGACCCGGTGCCCGTTGCCGGCCTCGTGCCCGAGTACCGGACCGCGACCTACGCCGGCACGCCGGTACGGGTGCTGCCGACGCCCGGCCACACCATCGGCTCGGTGAGCTATCTGGTGGAACGCGACGGCAGCCTGATCGCGTTCACCGGAGACCTGATCTACCGGCCGGGCAAGGTGTGGTCGCTGGCCGCGACGCAATGGTCCTACAGCGAGAACGAGGGCCCGGCCATGACCGTGCTCAGCTGCTACCAACTGCTGGCGCAGCGACCGGACGTGCTGGCGCCCGCGCACGGCGAGGTGATGCCCGACGCCACCGGCGCGCTGGAGCTGCTGGCCGAGCGCATGCAGAGCTACGTCGACTCGCGCCGGCCGCAACCCTGGGACCTGCGCGCCCGGCTGGATGACCCCTACACCCCGATCACCGAACACCTGCTGCTGAACATGACCAGCGAGTCGCACAGCTACGTGCTGCTCTCCGAAACCGGCGCCGCACTGTTCATCGACTACGGCTACGACATGATCACCGGCCTGCCGCCGGCCGACGGCGACCGGTCCTCGCGGCGCCCCTGGCTGGCCTCGCTGCCCGCGCTGCGCGCCCGGCACGGCGTCACCGACATCGAGGCAGCACTCGTCACGCACTACCACGACGACCACGTGGCCGGGCTGAACCTGCTGCGCGAGGTCGAGGGCACCCAGGTGTGGGCGAGCGCCAACGTCGCGCCCGTGCTGTGCGAGCCCATGGTGCGCGACCTGCCCTGCACCTGGTACGACCCGATCCCGGTCGACCGCGAACTGCCGCTCGGGGCGAGCTTCACCTGGCACGAGTACGAGATCACCGTGCACGAGCTGACCGGGCACACGCTCTACGCCGCCGGTTTCGAGTTCGTCGTCGATGGCGTGCGTGTGCTGGTCACCGGTGACCAGCAGGACGGTCTCGGCGTGCCGGGCGAGCGGCGCAACGTGCTGAACTACCAGTACCGCAACCGGTTCCGGATCGAGGACTTCCGCGACAGCGCCGCGCTCTACCGCAAGGTCGCGCCCGATCTGATGATCTCAGGGCACTGGCTGCCGCGCTGGGTCGACCGGCCGTTCCTTGAACAGCTGACCGAGGAGGGCGAGCAGGTCGTGCACCTGCACAACGACCTGCTGCCGCTTGACGAGCTCGACGTGGGCGCGGACGGGGTGTTCGCCCGGATCGAGCCGTACTTTTCCGAGGTGGCCTGCGGTGCGACCATCCGATTCACCGTCCGGGTGCGCAATCCTCGCCCGGTGGCGCAGGAGGCGATCATCAGGCTGGTCACGCCGGTAGGGTGGAACGCACCCCGCGACGCCGCGAGGTTCACCATGCCCGCATCCGGTCATCGGGACGTCGAAATGGAGGCCGTCGTGCAGAAAGGCGCGCAGCGCCGGGCCAGGGTGGCCGTTGACGTCACCATCGGTGACCTGGAACTCGGCCAGCACGCGGAAGCGCTGGTCGACGTCGTCACAGAAGCCGGAACCCGGTGACCGGCCGGGCCACGATCAAGGATGTCGCGGAGGCGGCCGGGGTGTCGCGCTCCACCGCTTCGCGGGCGCTGACCGGAAACGGCTATGTCGCGCCAGCCGTGCGCGACCGCGTTCGCAAGGCCGCCCGCACCCTCGGATACGTTGCGGACGCGACCGCCAGGCACCTGCGCCAGCAGGCCAGCCAGTCGATCGGCGTGCTCGTCTCGGACCTGCGCAACGACTTCTACGCCAGCCTCGCCTCCGGCATCGGCCAACAGGCGCGGGCCCGGCACTACACGATGATGCTCGCCGACGACAACGGCTCGCCAGACGCGGAGGCCGAGGCCACCGAGGCGCTGGTGGCACTGCGGGTGGCCGGGGTGATCGTCACGCCGGTTTCTGCCGACGTGACCAGATACCTTGCCCGGCACCGCATCCCGGTGGTCGAGGTCGACCGGCAGTTCGCGCCGGGGGAGTGCGACGCGGTGGTGGTGGACAACCAGACGGCCGCTCGCCAGGTCACCGCCGAACTGCTCCGACTCGGTCATCGGCGCATCGCGCTGGTCATCGACGAGATGCACTGGACGACCGGACGCAACCGCAGCGACGGCTACCGGGCCGCCTTCCTCGACGCCGGCCTTACCGTCGACCCGTCGCTGGTGGTCAGCGCGGGCTGGGACGTCGGCGGTGCGCAGCGGGAAACGCAGCAGTTGCTGAGCCTGCGCGACCGGCCGACCGCGGTGTTCGCCGCCAACAACGTACTCGCGCAAGGGGTCTGGCGCGCGGCTGCCGACTGCGGCCTTGCCATACCCGATGACCTGAGCCTGGTGGCGTTCGACGACGCACCGTGGATGAGCATGGTCCGGCCCGGCATCACCACGGTCGCTCAGGACGCGGCCGCGATGGGCCAGGCGGCCGTGACCCAGTTGCTCGAACGACTCGAATCACCCGACGCCCCCGCACGCACGGTCATGCTCGCCGCCTCGGTGCGCCAGCGCGGTTCAACCTCACCGCTACGAACCTCCTGACCTGCGTTTTCACCGGCAGGCCCTTGACCTCTCCGGCCAGCAGAACCTAAGCTCGCATCTCGCTGGGAACGTTCCCACACGAGGGTTCCGGAGGACTGGCATGGCCGGCGGCACCGCGCGTCACCGCTCCGGCGACGACCAACAGCCGGTGCTCGCCCTGGACATCGGCGGCACCAAGCTCGCCGCCGCCGTGGTCACCCTGGACGGCACCGCGCACGCCGTCGCCGTTGAGCCGACCCATCGGGAGCAGGGCTGGCACGCGGTGCTGCACCGGTTGTTCGCCATGGCGCACACGGTGCTGGCCAACTCGGGATTCGATGCCGTCCACGCGGTCGGCATCGCCTGCGGCGGTCCATTGGCGGCCGACGCCGGTGTGCTGCTGCGCCCACCGCACCTGCCGGACTGGGTTGATGTCCCCATTGGACGGTTGGCGGCCGAGGAATTCGGAGTTCCGTCCGCCCTGCGCAACGACGCAACAGCCGCGGCCATCGCCGAACACCGCTTCGGCGCCGGCAGGGGCAGTGCGACCATGCTCTACCTGACCGTGTCCACCGGCATCGGCGGCGGCGCGATCATCAACGACACCCTCTACCTGGGATCGTCCGGCAACGGCTGCGAGTTCGGGCATGTCACGGTCCGGCGCGGTGGCCGGCTGTGCGGCTGCGGTCGGCGCGGCTGTGTCGAGGCGTATGCGTCGGGCACGTCGATCGCGCTGCGCGCAAGGGAAGCACTTGCCGATGGCACGCCGTCGTCCCTTGCCGGGTTGGCCGAGGTGACCGCGGCCGACGTGGTCGCCGCTGCCGCCGACGGCGATCCGCTGGCTACCGCCGTGTGGGCGGAAACCGTCGACCTGCTCGGCTCGGCGATCACCGATCTGGTGAACGTGTTCGAGCCGGACCTGGTGGTGCTCGGCGGTGGGGTGACCCGTGCCGGCGCCATGCTGCTGGATCCGGTTCGCGGGCTGGTGAACCACGAGGCCATGCCACCCGCTGCGCGCGCGGCCCGCGTCGTCCTGGCCGGCCTGCACGACCTGGTCGGTGTCGTCGGTGCCGGCGTCGTCGCGCACGACCTGCTCGCCGGCGAGCGTTCCGCACCGATCCGCGCGACGCAAGGGGAGAAAGCTCATGTCTGACTGGCCGCACAAGCAGTTGGCCGAGCACGTCCATGTCGCCGAGGCAACAGCGGGCCTCGCCGAGCAGTTGCACTCGGTCGGCATGTTGCTGTGTCGGACCTTCGCAGACGGCGGCACCGTCTACACCCTCGGCAACGGGGGCAGCGCGGCCGACGCCCAACACCTGACCGGTGAGTTCATCGGTCACTACAAACGCGACCGGCGCCCGCTGCCTTCGGTGTCGCTGTGCACGGATCCGAGCGTGTTCAGCTGCATCGCCAACGACTACTCCTACACGGACGTGTTCAGCAGGCAGATCGAGGCACTGGCGCGGCCAGGCGACGTGGTGGTCGCGTTCAGCACCAGCGGTCGATCGGCCAATGTGGTGAACGCGTTGGCCACCGCGCGCACGCGCGGCGCCACTACGCTGTTGTTCGGTGCGGGTGACGGTGGTCCCGCCCGCGCGCACGCCGACCACGCCCTGCTGGTCGCATCGGCCGCGACCGCCCGGATTCAGGAGATGCACACCCTGATGCTGCACATCATCAGCGAAATCGTGGACGAGTGGGCGGCGGGCGCGGAGCCGGCCGCATGACCGGCAGCAAGATCCGGCCGGGCGCACCGCTGTCCAACACCCATCCGGGTGACGAGTCGGCCGTCCGTCCGATCGCGACACCGGATCGCACCCTGCACATGATCGGCCACGCCCACCTCGACCCGGTGTGGCTGTGGCCGTGGCAGGAGGGCTACCAGGAGGCGAGGGCGACATTCTGGTCGGCCATCCACCGGATGGACGAGTACCCCGACTTCGTCTTCACCTGCGATCAGGTCGTCCTGCTCAGCTGGGTGGAGGAGACCGACCCCGAACTGTTCGCCCGTATCAGCGAGCGGATCGCCGAGGGCCGCTGGCAGATGGTCGGCGGCTGGTGGGTCGAGCCGGACTGCAACCTGCCGGGCGGCGAGTCCTTCGTTCGGCAGGGCCTCTACGGCCAGCGGTACCTCGCGGAGAAGTTCGGCATCACCGCCACGGTCGGTATGAACGCCGACCCGTTCGGACACAACGGGATGCTGCCGCAGATCCTGCGCGGCCAGGGCATGGACTCCTACTGCTTCCTGCGGCCGGGCCCACACGAGAGCAGCCTGCCCGGCACCGCGTTCTGGTGGGAGGCGCCGGACGGCTCGCGGGTGCTTGCCTACCGCATTCCCTACGAGTACGGCAGTCCTGCTGGCGACGTGTCCGGCCAGATCGACAAGTCGCTCGGCGCGATCGGCGTCGATCTCGGGCAGGCCATGGTCTTCTACGGCGTCGGAAACCACGGCGGCGGCCCGACAAGGGCCAACATCGACTCGATCCGCCGCTACGACGGCATGGGCACGTTCGGCAGGCTGGTGCTGTCCTCGCCGCGCCGCTACTTCGACGAGTTCGCCGAGCGCCTCGGCACGGACGGCTTGGCGGAACTGCCGGTCTGGCGGGACGACCTGCAGATGCACGCGGTCGGCTGCTACTCGGCGCACTCCGGCATCAAGCAGTGGCAGCGCCGCGCGCAGGCCGCGATCCTGTCCGCGGAGCGCTGGGCCGCGATCTGCACCGTCCAGTTCGGACTCGAATATCCCAGGAGCGAACTCGGCAACGCCTGGAAGCAGATCCTGTTCAACCAGTTCCACGACATCCTGCCCGGTTCGGCGATCGAGCACGCCTACGTCGACGCCCGCGACCAGCTCGGCGAGTCGGTCGCGATCGCCAAGCGGATCATCGCGCGCAGCCACAACGTGATCGCCCGGCACGTCGACATCCCGCTTGAGGAGAACACCCAGCCGGTCCTGGTGTTCAACCCGCATCCCTGGCCGGTCACCTCGGCGATCGAGTTGCAGTACGGCGCCCAGCCGACCGGCGTGCACGTCGTCGACGAATCCGGTGCGCCGACCACGTCGCAGCGGATTCAGTCGGTGGCGACCACCGACGACCGGGGCCGCGCCGCGACCGTGTTCGACGCGGCCGTGCCAGCGCTCGGCTACCGTCTCTACCGCCTGCGCCCCGGCACCCGCACCCGTTGCCGCCAAGGCCGGTCCGTTGCGGGTGAGCGAGACGCTGCTGGAGAACGACCTGCTGCGTGCGGAGTTCGACCAGGACACCGGTTGGCTGACGTCGCTGCTCGACCGGCGTACCGGGCTCGACGTGCTGGCCGGCGCGCGCGGCGAACACACCCAGATCTGCCAGGACCCGACGGACACCTGGGGCCACCGCGTTGTTTCCTACCGCTGGCCCGGCGCTGCCATGCGCACCACCCGGATCGTCGTGCGCGAGCAGGGCCCGCTGCGGGCCAGGCTGCGGATCGAACGCGACTGGCACAACTCGACCATGGTGGAGGAGTTCATCCTCGGCCATCGCGGCGACGCGCTCGAAGTGCGGGTGAGCATCGACTGGCGGGAACAGGCCCACCTGCTCAAGCTGTGCTTCCCCACCGCGATCGAGCAGCCGGCCGCCACGTTCGAGATTCCGTTCGGCACCAGGCGGGCGCCGGTCGACGGGGCGGAGCGGCCAGCCCAGTCCTGGGTGGACATCAGCGGCGTCGTTGGCGGGCGTCCCGCCGGCCTTGCCGTGGTCAACGACGCCAAACACGGCTACGACGTGTCGGCCGGCACCCCGGGCGGCGACACACCCAGCGTCGGCATCACCGCGCTGCGCAGCCCGGTCTACTCCTGGCACGATCCGCGCCGCCTCGACCAGGACGGCTTCTACTCCTACCAGGACCAGGGCATCCAGCAGTTCACCTACCTGCTCGTCCCGCACGCGGGTGACTGGCTGGTGGCCGGGCTGACCCGGCGTGCCGCCGAACTGGGCTCGCCGGTGCGGGCCATGCTGGAAAGCTTCCACCCGGGACCACTGCCGTCCAGCCAGAGCTTCGCCGGCGACGGTGCGGGCCCTGTGATGGTCACCGCGATCAAGGGCAGCGAGGACGGACCCGGCACCGACCTGATCGTGCGCGCGGTGGAGACCACCGGCCGGGACGCGTCCGCCCGGATCGAACTGCCGTTGCTCGGCCGGGTGATCGAGGCCGAGTTCGGCCCGAGCCGCATCCGCACCTTCCGGGTGCCCACCGACGGCGGTCCGGTCCGGGAAACCGACCTGATCGAGTGGGACCTGCCCGAACCGTCCGCCGAATTCTCCGCGTCGCCGAGCGCGGCCAGCCCCGGTGGCGACACCGCGCCCGAACCCGATCCCGACTCGTCCGACGCCACCCCACTGGCCGAACGCACCGCGCCCGGCCAGGAATGGCGCGATGGCTGAGCACGTCGTCGAGCTGCGCTGGCAAGACGGTGCAACTCATCGCCCCGACCGACGGCCCGTTGCGCGTCCGCGCCAACTGGTCCACGCACGCCAACCGCACGCGACATCCGACTGACCATCGAATGCGACGCCGCCGTGACCGCCTCGATCCGGTTCCTGCTCCCGTTGCCGGACCGGACCGAGGCGCCGTGGTGGCTGATCCCCGGCGCCTTCTACGGCGAGAACCGGCCGGCCGAGAACGCGCGCGCCTTCCCGCGCTTCGCCGTTGGCGCGCATGATCCGAGGGGAATGGTCAGTGACCACTGGGAGTTCCGCGCCGACCGGGCCGCCACCCCGGCCGTGTTCGGCTGGACCGAGTCCGGTGGCGCCGCGCTGGTCGCCGACGAGACGACACCACTCGGCATGACCGGCCTCGGTTTCGGGCACGACGCGTCGACCGGGCAGGCGTCGCTGTGGCTGCGTTTTCCCTTCCGGGAGACGCCGATCAGCTACTACGGCTCCGGCACGCCGAACCCGCCGGAACAGCACAGCCACCCCTGGCAGCCGGGCGAGCGCGCCGTGCTCGGCATCGCGCTGTACGCCCTGCCCGCCGACCGCCACGCCTACGCTCCCGTGCTGCGCGAACAGCACCAACGACTGAGCGCGCAGGCCCCGCTGAACCCGTGGGTGAGCCTTGAACAGGCCGCCGAACTGGCCGCGCACGGACTGCTGCGCTGGCACTACGACCCCGACCCCGGCGTGCTGCTGGAGACCGTCGGCTTCGATCGCGAGGTCACCGGCCAGGACGGCAAACCCGTTGACCGGCAGGCCATGCACGTCGGCTGGGTCAGCGGCATCCCGTGGGCCTACGCGCTGCTGCTGCACGGCGCCAGGACCGGCGACGACGCGCCGATCGCGGCGGCCCAGCGGGTCATCGACTTCTGCTGTGCCAACCGATCGCCGTCCGGCACCTTCTGGGGAGTGTGGTACCGGGACAAGGGCTGGACGCAGAGCTGGTCGCCGGTGCGGCACAGCCTGCACTCGCGCACGCTCGGCGAAGCCACCCTGTTTCTGCTGCGCGCACTTCGGCTGTCCCCGTGTCCGGCCTGGACCGACGCGGCACGCGGCAACCTGGACGCGGTGATCGCACGGCAGCGCGCGGACGGCAACCTCGGCAGCGCCCACCACGCACTCACCGGGCAGGTGCTGTCCTGGTCCGGCAGTTCCGGTCTGGCCTGGGTGAACGCCCTTGCCGAAGCCGAGGAACTGCGCGACGGTCGCTATCTCACGGCCGCCCAGCGAGCAGGCGAGTACTACGCCTCGTTCGTGACCGACGAGTTCCCGCACGGCGCACCGGAAGACGTCGACCTCGCACCCACCTCGGAAGACGGCTACGTCGCGCTGATGGCCTACCTCGCGCTGTACCGCCGCACCGGACGGGCCGACTGGCTGGATCTCGCCCGCCGCTCCGCCGACTGGCTGCTCACCTTCCGCTACGCCTACAACACCACATTCCCTGCGGGCACACCGCTGCACGTCTACGGATTCGCCAGCAGGGGCGCGGACACCGCGTCACCGTCGAATCAGCATCTGCACGCCTACGGCCTGGTGTGCACGGCGGAACTGGCCGAACTGGCCGCCGCCTGCGGCGACCAGTACTACGCAGAACGCGCTGCCGAGTCACTGGCCTGCTTCCGCCAGTTCGTCGCCAGGTTCGACGGCGACTTCAACGCCTACCGGGGCATGGTCACCGAGCGGTACTACCAGACGGCCTGCTTCCAGCCCAAGGGAATGCTGCTCACCCTCTCGCACGCGTGGAGCGCCGGCGTGCTGCTGCTCGGCTGCGAACAGGTCCTTGCGCAGCCCGCCACTATTCTGTGATACCGCACCTCGCGCATCGACAAGCTCAGGAAGGGCAGGACATGAACTTCTGGGAGACCATGACGGGCAGCGATCTCAGTGATTCGCCGACGTTGCGCGAAGCCGTTCCGGCCGATGTGCCGTCGATCGCCGCGCTCATGCGCGCGTCCGTGCTCGACGTGTTTCCGCGTTTCCACGACGAACGCGAGACGGCTGCCGCTGCCCGGTACCTCACCGAACCGGACACGGTCCTGATCGACAACGGGACCTACTACGTGCACGAGGCGGACGGGCAGATTGTCGCGTGCGGTGGCTGGAGCAAGCGCGACAAGCTCTACACCGGCTCCGGCGCGGCACCGGGGGACGGCCGTCTGCTCGACCCGGCCACCGAGCCGGCCCGGGTCCGCGCGATGTTCGTCCGTGCCGACTGGACCCGTCGCGGGCTGGGGCGGGCGATCCTGGCCCGGTCCGTTGCGGCGGCAAGGGCGGCGGGTTTCCGGGCGTTGGTGCTGATGGCCACGTTGCCGGGCGAGCCGCTCTACCGGTCCTTCGGCTTCCGCGAGGTGCGGCGAACCGAGGTGCCGCTGCCCAACGGTGTCATGCTCGGCGGCGTCGCCATGGAATACCCGTTGCCCTGAACAACCGACCACGGCGGCACATCGGTACAGTGACTCGTCGTCGACGGTTTGGAGTGACGATGGCCGACGAGGTCGCGATGGAGAGCTGGGTTCCCGACGAAGTCGATCCGAACGTGCCCAGCGTGGCGCGAATCTATGACTTCCTGCTCGGCGGCGCGCACAACTTCGACGTCGACCGGCAGATGGTGACGAGACTGCTGGCGGTACAGCCCAATGTTCGGCAGATAGCACTGCGAAATCGGGCATTTCTGCGGCGGGCGGTTCGGTTCCTGGTGGACAGCGGTATTCGCCAGTTTCTTGACCTCGGGTCGGGTATTCCGACCGTGGGCAACGTGCACGAGATCGCGCAGGAGATGGCTCCCGAGTCTCGGGTCGTGTACGTGGACTACGAGGCCGTCGCGGTCGCGCACAGCGAGTTGATCCTCCGCGACAACGACAAGGCCGACATCGTGTGCGCGGACGTCACCCATCCGGCGGACGTGCTCGGGGCTCCGACGACCCGACGACTGCTCGATTTCAGTGAACCGCTCGGTGTGCTCGCGGTGACGCTGGGGCACTACCTGCCGCCGCGGTCGCGGCCGGTCGAGGTGTTCGCGCAGTACCGCGATGCCATCGTGCCCGGTAGTTACCTGGTGCTGACCCATCTCACGGACGACCTCGAATCCGTCAACGGGACCGAAATCGTGGAGACCATGCGGGCGACGCGGGACAACGTGTTTCCGCGCACCAGGACCGAGGTGCTGGCGATGTTCGACGGTTTCGAGTTGGTGGAACCCGGACTGACGACCACATCGCAGTGGCACCCCGAACCAGGGATCGCACCGGTCGACCCTGCCGAAGACGGGCTGTACGCGGGGGTCGCGCGCCGGCTGTGACGTCGTTCCGGTCACTTCCGCTCCAGCGCGGCCAGCCGCAACTCAAGCTGGTCAACCCGGTGTCGTAGCAGGGTCACCTGAGCTTCAAGGCTGACTTCCCGTTCTGCTCTGCGCTGAATGCGCGGTGAGGCTGCCGCACGCTCGATCACCGCGTCCAGTTGGACAAGGCGTTGCGGCCCGTTCGGGCCGTCCACCAGCCGGGACTGGATCTCGCCGTTGCGGTACCAGGCCCGCAGGGCCGAGCGGGAAACGCCGGTTTCGGCCTGCGCCTTGGCCAGCGTGACCCAGGGCGCCTCCTCCAGTTGCTCGAACAGTTCCAGCTCGTTGCGCCAACGCGCGAGCCGGTCCTCCCAGTCTGACGGCGTCTCCATCGCACCCTTCCTTCAGCATGGTGACCATGTCAATAACAGTGTATTGACACGGTTGCAACCATGGAACCATGTTTGAGAAATTCACCGTCAAGGCCCGCGAAGTGGTCGTCACCGCACAGGAGGAGGCGAGGCAGCTCAACCACAACTACATCGGCACCGAACACATCCTGTTGGGGCTGCTCGACTCGGCGGACAGCGTGGCGGCGAAAGTCCTGTACCAGCTCGGGTGCACCAAGGAGGCCGCGCACGCCGACATCGTCACGCTGGTCGGGCCGGGCGCGGAGGAGCCGCGCGGTCATATCCCGTTCACGCCGCGCGCGAAGAAGACGCTGGAAATCGCCCTGCGCGAGGCGCGACAGCTGCACCACAACCACATCGGCACGGAACACATCCTGCTTGCCCTGGTCAGGGAAGGTGAGGGCGTCGGAGCGAAGGTGCTCGCCGAGCGGATCAATCCGATCAGCAAGATCCGTGCCGCGGTGCTGGCATCGATCGAGGAATCGCAGGACGCCACGGCCAGCCCATGGCCGGCCGGCACACCTGCCACCGAGGACACCGTGTCCACCGCCAGCGCGCTGGCCGGTGGGGCGCCGGTGGGCAGCCATCACCTGCTTGAGGCCATGCTGCGAACGGAGAACAGCATGGCGGCCAGGGTGCTGCGCGAACTCGGCGTCGACCCGGACGCGGTCGCCGCCAAGATCGACGAACTTGATCCGGACACGACAACGGACGCGAACCCGGAGGAGACCGCGGGGCGCAGGATGGAAATCCGGCTGGTCGACGACGAGGTACACCTGATCCTGCGTGACCAGGCAACGGTCGCGATCGCCAAGCAGGTCACCGAGCTGTCCGGCGGCCCGATCGTGGGTGTCGGGCCGGTCGCCGGCCTGTTCGTCCCGCTCTGGCGCTCGACCAACCAACTCCTGTTGCAGATTCAGGGCATGCTGGAACCCGAACGCGAAGAAGAGGGCGAATCCGCCACGAGCAAGGCGGCCAAGGTCGTGCGCACGGTGCTCGCGCCGCGGCTGCGCTGGCGGAGCCGCTGATCAGCGGGCCGGTGGGCAGGTCACTTCGGGGACACGGCGCGGGCCCGTGGACGATCGATCGTCCACGGGCCCGGCCAACCTGTGCTGCTTGCGGTGCCGCGTCAGCCGATGGCGATGGCGAAGATGTGCATCGCCGTCGTGCCGCTTGCCGCGCCGTCGCTGACATCGGGCAGGGTCAGGTAGCGCACGGTCTTACCCTGCTGTAGCGGTATTCCCGCGTAGTACAGGCTCACTTCCTGGCTCTCCTTGCCGCCCGCGTTGTTGAGGTACGGGACAGACGTGAGGACGTCGCCTCCGGTCGCCGCGTTGGACCACCAGTCCGCGAAGCTGACGGTGTAGGACTGGGTGGTGCCGTCGGTGTAGGTCACCGTCGCTGTCCCGGTCGGGCTGCCGTAGTCGCCGGCGCCGATCAGGCCGAGGGTGTGGCCCGAGCCGGAGATCGCGATGGTCTGCCCGCCGGCGACCCCGCCGGCCACCACGTTGTCCTGCGTGCCCGGTTGCGAGTCCGGCCAGGTGAACGTCAGCCCGTCATGGGTGAAGGTGGCACCCGGGGTGAGGCTGGGCGTCGCCGCGGCCAGCGCCTGTGCGGAATAGCTGGCACCGCCGCCGTCGAAGTCGCCTGGTGCGGTGTTGGTGTCGTCGCTGACGCCGACGTTGTTGAAGGCGGCGGCCAGCGACGGGTACGGCGGATGCGGCAACAGCAGCGTGGTGGCGGCCACCGAAGTGCCGGGACCGTTGACGGAGGTGAAGCTCGCCGCCGCGGACAGTTCGAACTTGCCTGGCTGGGTCGAGGCCGGCACGTCCAGCTGCCAGGTGGTGCTGACCGTCTGTCCCGCGGCCACCGTCGAGAAGGTGGACGGTGTGCTGGCACGGACGGTCCAACCGCTTGGACCGGTCAGAGTCAGGGTCACGTCATGCAGTGGCTGAGCGCCGGCCGGGTTGGGCAGCGTGGTGGTGGCGGTGATCGTGGTGCCCGCCTGTACCTGGGCCGGTGCGTCGAGGGTGAACGGCTGCCGCACCGAGACCGGGGTCGAGCCGGTGACGCCGTTGACCGTGGCGCTGATCGTCGCGACACCCGGTGCTACCAGCGTGACCTTGCCGCTGGGGCTCACCTGGGCCACGCGCGGGTTGCTGCTGCGGTAGCGCACGTTGGCACGCGTCAGGTCCACAAAGGACTCGTCGTTGTTCGTCGCCTCGACGATGTTGGCCGCCGGCGCGTGCTGGGCGGCCTGCCCGGTGTCGTCGGTGATCCACGGGTTCGTGCCGGTCAGGTCGAAGCTCTGACCGGGCGCGAACACCACCTGGTCGGGTTGCACGGTCACGTATCGCGTCCGCTGGGCGATGGCACCGGTGACCCGCACCGTGCTGGTGCCGACGAGGTGGTCGGCGTCGGTGCCGACGCCGAACTGGTACGGGCCGTCGTACACCACGTCCCGGTTCTTTGTCTCGTCCCACAGCGCGAGGTCGCTGATCCGCACCGGAATGGCCAGGTGCTGGGTCTGGCCGGGCGCCAGCACGTTCGTCTTCTGGAAGCCGGCAAGCCGCTCCTTCGGCAGTTCAACGCCCGGCACCGAGAACGGCGTCGAAACGTAGAGTTGGGCCACGGTCGCGCCGGCCGTGCTACCGGTGTTGGTCACGTCCACCCGCACGGTGACCTGCCCGTTGGCGTTGACCCTGCCGGGATCGGTGTGCACGTGCGAGTAGCTGAAACCGGTGTAGGAAAGGCCGTAGCCGAACGGATAGGTCGGCGTGCCGGTGAAGTACTGGTAGGTGCGGCCGAGACCGCCGGTCTGGGACGGGGTGAGGCCGTAGTTCTTCATGTCCGGCAGCTGCGAGTCGTCCGCGTACCAGGTGAAGTCCAGGTGCCCGCTCGGGTTCTGCTTGCCGAACAGCACGTCGGCCAGTGCGGTGCCCTGGCTTTCCCCGTTGTACGCACTGAACACGATGGCCGGGAAGTCGCCCTTGACGTTGTCGATGCCCACCGCACCGTCGGACTGGACGGCCAGTGCCGTCCTCGGGTTGCCGACCGCGTTGACCTGGCTGATCAGCGAGTCGTAGTTGCCCGGCATGGCGATGGTGGTGCGGTCCTTGCCCTCGGTGGCCAGATTCGTGTCGGTGCCGACGAACACCACGACCAGGTCGGCCGTTTTGATCGCGGCCAGGGTCTGCGCAGAGCAGTTCGCCGCAGTGGTCGCGGTGGTGGACGTGCCGCACGCGTCGAAGGTGACGGTGGCGTTCGGGTTGGCGGCCTTCATCGCGGCCGTGATGCCCTGCACCGCGTCCACCTGGAGCGCCGGTTCGCCGGAGTAGTCGCCGAGGGTGGTCGTGCCGGCCAGGTCACCGACGATCACCACGTTGTTCAGCGTGGCAGGGTCGGCCGGCAGCAGCGGCTTGCTGGTGCCGGTCACCGTGTCGTTCTTCAACAGCACCAACGAGTTCGCCGCGACCTTCTCGGCCAACGCCTGGTGTGCCGGGCTCTGGATCTGGTCCTTGGTGATCTTGGTGTAGGCGACCTGGTTCGGCGGGTCGAACTCGCCGGTCTCCATCCGCATGGTGAACAGGTGCACCAGCGCGTTGTCGATCACGCCCTCGGACAGCACCCCGGCGTTGATCGCCTCCTCGATGTTGCCAACGGTGTCCTCGGAACCGGTGCAGTTGAGCTGGGTGCCCGCGCGCAGCGCGTACGCCTGCCCACCCGCTGCCCCGGAGACCTGCTTGCCGGTGGTGGTGTTCGTCCATTCGGTCGCGCCGTTGACGGTGGACGTCGTCCAGCCCGGCGGCGCCCAGTTGTGGCTGCCCGGCGCGTAGACATCGCCGACCGCGCCGCAGTCGGACGTGGTGTAGCCGTTGAAGCCGTAGGTCAGCTGGGCCAACTCGTTCGCGGTGTACGTGTCGGCGGGCGACGGCGTGCCGTTGATCGCGTTGTAGGAGGTCATCAGGCCGGACACGTGCGAGTTCTCGATCAGGTCGCGGAACTGCGCCGTGTAGTAGTCACGGAGGTTGGTGTCCGTGGTGTCGGAGGAGTCCGCGTGCCGGTTGTTCTCGACGTCGTTGAGCGCGAAGTGCTTGGCCGTGGCCGCGACCTTGAGATAGGGCGTCATCGGCTGGCCGGACTGCGTTTCGCCCTGGTAGCCGTCCACGAACGCGCCGGCCATCCGACCGACCAGGTACGGGTCCTCACCGAACGCCTCGTCGGTGCGGCCCCACCTGGGATCGCGGTCCAGGTTCACGGTCGGCGCCCAGTAGGTCAGCGAGCCGTAGCCGTTCTTGTCCGGGCCGATGTTGTTCTGCGCGACCCCCCACAGCGACTTGTCCAGCATGCCGCGGGCCTCGTCGGAGATCGCGGTGGTCTCCTGGTAGACCAGGCTCGGGTCCCAGGACATGGTGCTGGCCAGGTTGGTCGGGAAGCTCGTCGCGTGCACCCCGCCGGTGACCGTGCCGGCATTGGTGTTCGCACCGAGCGTGTTGAGCCCGTGCTGGCCCTCGCTCCAGTACGTGTACTGCTGCACGCCGAGCCGGGGAATGGCCGGTGCGCTGTTGGTGCGTAGTTGCAGCACCTTCTCGTCGAGCGTCATGCGGGAGACGAGATCGGCGGCCCGCTCGGCGAAGCTGTGGTGGGTGTCGCGGTAGATCGGCAGCACTGCCGCGCTCGGCTGGGCCGGAGCGGCCGTCGACGTGGCCGGGGCGAGCACCGCGGCGACCACAGTGGTGACGAGCAACGCGGTTGTCACCAACTGCGCTCGTCTACGGCCGGTGGGGACCAGGGACATCGTGACCTCCGTCGCAGGCTACAAGCGCTGTTTCTGCGCTGATCTCCAACTCGGGAGATGAGCACGACGCATCGCTGGGCGCGCTGATCAGTTCCAGTTCCGTCGAAGACGCTGGCATCGGGCCACTCGTGCTGTCAAGAGCGCGAATGTGCGGGCGTACAACCGAATGGCGCGGTGCTTCGTGGTCGAACGACGTGGGGGTGGCGGTGAAACTTTCAGCGGAACGCCGGAAACCGGCTGGCCCCGCTGTAACTTTCACCGCGTACATGCCACTGGGGTGCGTTGACGACGCAACCGATTGACTCGTGGCTGTCGCACCCGGACTCTTCGGACGGCACACGACCTCCGAGGAGAACAGATGCGCAGTAGATTTCGGCACGGCCTGACGGCGGCCGCCGTCGCCACGATGTGCACCGTTGCATCCGCGTTGACCGTCACCGCCGCGACCGCAACCACGCAGACAGCGAACGCGACGGCGGCGACCGCGGCGACGGTGGCGGTGGACGCGACGACGACGTCGGCGATCGTGCCCAGCACCGCGATCGGGATCAACGGCTCCGTCTACGACGGCGCGCTGACCGACGCGGCCGTGCCCGGTCTGCTCTCCGCTGCCGGCACCAACCTCATCCGCTTTCCCGGCGGCACGTCATCGGACTCCTACAACTGGAAAACCAACACCGATGTCCTGTCCGGCCAGACCCAGGCGGTGGACTTCGACCAGTACGCCACGTTGCTCTCGCGCACCGGCGCGCAGGGCATGATCACGGTGAACTACGGCACCGGCGACTCGGCGGGCGCGAGCCAGAGCCCGGCCGAGACCGGCGCGCAGTTCGCCGCGGACTGGGTCCGCTACGCGAACGTCACCAAGCACTACGGGATCAAGTACTGGGAGATCGGCAACGAGATCTACGGCAACGGCACGTACGGCGCGAACTGGGAGCCGGACCAGCACTGCGCCAGCGGCACGAACCCGACCAACTGCGGGCCGGCCGTGTACGCGAAGAACGTGGCGGCCTACATCTCGGCCATGAAGGCCGTCGACCCGAGCATCGTCATCGGTGTCGTGCTGACGGCTCCGGGCAACTGGCCGGACGGCCAGACGTCGGCCGGCAGTCCGCAGGCGTGGAATCAGACCGTCCTGTCCGCGCTGGGCAACCAGATCGGTTTCGCCGACGTCCACTGGTACCCGCAGAACCCGAGCAGCGTGACGCCGCCCGGCCCGACGGACGCCGGGCTGCTGGCCGACCCGGCGAACATCCCGACGATGGTGTCCTCGTTGCGGACGCTGCTGAGCCAGTACACCGGCACCACGACCACGCCGATCATGGTCACCGAGACCAACTCGGTGTCGTCCAACCCCGGCAAGCAGACGCTGAGCATCGTCAACGCGCTGTTCCTGCCGCAGGACTACCTGACCTGGCTGGCCAATGGCGTTCGCAGCGTCGACTGGTGGCAGATCCACAACGGCATCGACACCGGCGGCGACAACGGCTCCGGCCTTGCCGGCACCTTCAACTACGGTGACTACGGCGTGCTGTCCGACGCCTCGTGTAGCGGCACGACCTGCGAACCCGCTGCCGACACGCCGTTCCCGGCCTACTACGGACTGAAGCTGCTCGGCGGCTTCATCCACCCGGGCGATGCGCTGGTCGGCGCGTCCTCGACCGCGTCGCTGCTCCAGTCGTACGCGGTCAAGGGCACCGACGGCAACCTGCGCGTGATGCTGGTCAACAACGACCCGACCAACAGCTACACGGTGAGCCTGAACTACAACGGTTTCACCCCGGCCGGCACGACGCCGACGGTGGCAACGCTGACCGCACCCGGCACCGGCATCACCACGGCGGCCAGCGGTAGTGCCAGCAGCCAGACCATCGCCCCGTACACCGCCGAGGTGATCACCCTCCAGCCGGGATCGAAGGTCACGCCGCCCACGACGCCGGGCACCCCGACGGCGAGCGCGGTGACGTCCACGTCGGCGACCCTGACCTGGGCCGCGTCCACCAGCTCGGTCGGCATCGCCGGCTACAGCGTGGTGGAGGTCAACGGCCAGGCGGAGCAGCTGGTGGCCAGCCCGACGACCAACACGGCCACCATCACCGGCCTGACACCGGCCACGGCGTACACGTTCGCGGTCTACGCCAACGACACCGCAGGCAACCGCTCAGCCCGCTCCGGCACGGTCACCGTCACCACCAGTTCGGGCAACCAGCCACCCGGTGGTTGCCGCGTGACCTACACGCCGAACGTCTGGCCCGGCGGCTTCACCGCGAACGTGACGCTGACCAACACCGGGACCAGCGCGTGGTCGACTTGGACGGCCACGTTCAGCTTCCCCAGCGGTGAGCACGTCACCAACGCGTGGAACGCAACGGTGACCCAGAACGGCACGGCCGTGACGGCGAACAACGCCAGCTACAACGGAAACGTGGCCGCTGGTGCGTCCACCACCTTCGGCATGCAGGGCACGTGGAGTGGCAGCAGCGCCGCACCCACCGGGTTCGCGGTGAACGGCAACGCCTGTACGACCAACTGAATACGGCCGGCGGCGGACCGTCCGGAGCTGGCGCAAGCCCGGGTCCGCCGCCGGCCCATCTCGCTACCGCACCACCGACCGCACCACGGGTCGGTGGTGCGGCCGTATTCACGACGATGCCCCTCCTCGTGTTTCGCAATCACGCTGCGGCATCAGCCCAGGGCAGACGGACGGCACGGATTTGTTCGGGGGCGATGGGATCAGTCGTGATCAACTGTAGAACAGTGCTGCCTGGTTCCTGCCTGGTTCCCGGCGAGGAGGATGCGGACGTGCTGTGATCGGAAGACGCCGTACCAGAGGCAGCGGTGTTCGTGCACGGTCGCGGTAACCGTAACCGTAACCGTCTGAGCTTGCCAATCCGTTCGCCGCGACGATCGCAGCGTCCTGCACAGATGGATTCCGTCGGCGACCACATGGATACGTCGGTCGCCGAGTGCGGCGATCACTCGGATCAGCTCGCGGGCGAGGCGAGCGGACGATCCGGAAACGGCAGCTCGACCACCACCACCGCAACCACAAATGTGTTGCCGCGGGCCAGTTTCTCCTGGCGGCGTGCGACTTGGCGGGAGGCTGATCATGACCGAACTGGACGGTGCGTGATCACTCGACACGCAGACAACGGCGCCGCCCTGTTTCATATTCGCGAATGTCAGTCGGCGGATGAAGCGCCGCCGGGTTGAGCCCCGGCGAATGCACTCTCATGCTTGACATGCGGGCGTTCGGGTGAGATCAGCGCGGAGCCTGGTGCGGCGCTCGATGTCAGAGGGCGAGGCGTGAGGGCCACGTCTAGGGGGTGGGGTTGTCGTCTGCGGTCTGTGTTCGATGCTCGTCTGGAGCGTCGTCGCCGGGGAGCAGCACTCGGGCGTAGATGCGGCGAGTGCGGCCCGGTGTGGGCGGGTTGGCCAGGCGGGGTTGGAGTACGCGGGCCAGTTCGCGGCGCAGTTCGGCGAATTCGGCGTCGTCCAGCCACATGGCCGCGAGGCTGTAGCCGACCTGATCGCGCAGCAGGTTGACGTCGCCTCGCGCCAGGTAGCGGTCGAAGTCGCCGAGCAGGCCGGCGATGTAGGCCATGAAGGCTTGGCGGTGGTCCTCGACGCTCATCGCCTCGACGTGGTCCAGGCCGAGGCTGGCCGCGCTCATCCGCAGGACGTAGGTGCGCTCGACCGCGCCGCGGATGCGGCGTTCGGCCACGACGGTGAGGACCCCGCCGGCGACCAGGCGGGTCATGTGGCGGTACAGGGTGGTCGGCGCGATGTCGGACAGTTCGTCACGCAGGTCGCTCGTGGTCAGGGCTCGGTCGCCGAGGAACGCCCGCACGATCCGCAGGCGGATCGGGTGTAGCAGCAGGTCCGCGGAGGTCATCGGGGCAGGCTAGCAGAATGCTTCCGCTTTCGGTAATGTTTCCACTTGTGGATTCAATGGGATGGCGGCTCCAGATCAGACGGAGGAAGCAGTGATCAAGCAGACAGAAGAAGCCATGCCGGCGACCGCCGCCGAGCAGCTGGACTGGCTGGTGGCCGCCTCGGCCCAGGTTCCGGTCCCGGAAAGGGAGCTCCGAGAGCGCGTAGCCTCAGCATTACTGGACGCCAGCGGCGGTCCGGCCGGGTTCAACGCCGCTGCGGGCGCGATGGGTTCGCTCGCCATGACCAGGATGGTGGCCGCACAACACGACAAAGCCCAAGCGGTCGTGCGCGGCCACGGCCGTGACTACCTGCTCACCGTGCGCGTCGACCCGACCGGCAGGGTCAACCACCTGGAATTGACCGCCGAACAGGCCCCAGCCTCCTGGACCGAACTCGACGACCAACTCGCCGCCTTGCCCGGACGCGTGTCCTTCGCCGCCGCCGAGATCGCCCCGAAGGGAGGGTGCCGTGTCGTGCACGGTCTCCAGGAGGACACGCTGCGCCCGATCGGATCGGGATTCAAGTTGTACGTGCTGGGCGCGCTCGGGCAGACTCTCGCCGAGGGCCAAGCGTCCTGGGACGAACGGCTGGCCATCCGCGAGCACCACAAGAGCCTGCCCGCCGGCGTCCTACAGAACCGCCCGGCCGGTGACAGGCTCCCCCTGACCGAGTACGCCGACCTCATGATGTCCATCAGCGACAACACCGCCACCGATCACCTGATCCACCGGCTCGGCCGGGAAACGGTGGCCCACCAGTTGGAGTTGTTCGGTCATCAGCGACCCGAGGTGAACGAGCCGCTGTTGACCACCAAGGCGTTCTTCCAGCTCAAGTACGTCCCGGCGTACGCACGGCGGTACCTATCGACCCCCGCACACGAGCGAACCGCGGTAGTCGAAGAGCTGGAACGCCTTCCCTTGCCCGATACATCACAGCCGTGGACCGAGCCGCGTGACATCGACCGGGTCGAGTGGTTCGCCTCACCAGTCGACATCTGCCACGCCTACTCCGGTCTGCTGCGCCTCAACCAACCGGAGATCGGCCATGCCCTGTCCCTCAACGACGATGGCCTGAACCTGGACGCCTCCCGGTTCCCGATCGTGTGGTACAAGCCCGGTAGCGAGCCCGGAGTAGTGACCCTCAACTACCTGGCCCGCACCCCGGACGGCCGTGCGCTGGCCACCAGCCTGATGGTGTCCGATCCGGACACCGCGCCGGACAAGATGAAGGTGCTCGCCGGTGGCCAGGCCATCATCCGGGGCGCGTTCCACCTCCTGGCTCAGCAACAATGATCACGCCTGATCCGATAATGGGACAAAAGGGTTGCCTTCGTGAACATCCACAATTGCCGTAGCCGTTGAGTGCGTTCGCCGAACGTCCGCTTCTGCCGAGGCCCCTCCGGATTCGATCCGGAGGGGCCTCGACGATGACCGAGCGGGTTGCCGTGGTTCAGGTTGCCTGGCAACTCAGACTGGTCAGGGGCTGGTTGGCGCCGTTGACGGTCATGCCCCAACTTGTGCTGCCACCGGCCGCGATGGTGCCGTTGTAGCTGGCGTTGCTCGCGCTCAGCTGTGTACCGGACTGGGTGACCGTGGCGTTCCAGGAGTTGGCCAGGGTCTGGCCGCCGGGGAACGTGCCCTTCACGGTCCAGGACGTGGTCGGCGCCGTACCGGTGTTGGTGACCGTCACGCTGGCCTGGAAACCGCCGGACCAACTGCTGGTGACCGACTCGGTCGCCGTGCACCCACCCGCAGGCGGCGGCGTGGATGACGTCGGCGGGGGATTGGGCGTCGTGGTGCCACCACCATCGCTGGTCGTGTAGTTGACCTGCGTGTACGCCGCGCCGCACTGCGAGGCGCAGGACGAGGGCAGCGAGAACGTGTACACCCGGCCGTTGTTGATCAGCGTGTCGGACGCGTCCAGCACGCGGATCTGGAACTGGCTGCCACCGGCCGTCGTCGGCGACAGAATGTACGCCTGGCCCATGTCACCGTCCATTGTGGCGTTGGTCCACGCGCCGTTGGCGAAGTACTGCACGCCGTGGATGCCGTTGGGCAGGTGGGAGATCGCGGTCGCGCCCCACCAGGTCTGCGCACCCTGGAGGAAACCGATCTGGATGTCGCCGGTGTAGTTCGGGGTCGGCACGAACTGCCAGGAGATGTGCCGGTTGTTCCAGTGATCGGCCAACCCGCTGCCCACCGGGGCGCCGTTCAACACGAACCGGCCCAGCGAGTCCTGGTGCAGGTCGAGGTGGTACGGATCGTCCCGGCACCACGCGTTGGAGTCGGCGCAGCTGTCCGCGACCACCATGGTCAGCGTCGCCCCGTTGTACTGGTCGGCCACCCAGGAACCGTTGCGGCAGAACGGCTGGTTCTGTGCGCCGTCGTTGGTTCCCGTGCAGTAGTCGCCGATGGTGACCTGCACGTACCGGTCGCAGTTGAGGCCGTTGTCCCACATGCCGAGGATGTTGGACATCGAAGCCGGCACCGGTCGCGGATACGGACCGTAGTCGCCGGGGGTGTTGAACACGTTCAGCGCCACGAAGTCCTGGCTGTCGAGGTTGGCCTGTGGTATGCCGCAACCGCCGTACGGCGCGCCGAGACCGCTGAAATAGGTGGCGTTGCCGGTGACCGGCGACGGCGTGCCGGTGACGTCGAGCGCGTTGGCCGGTAACTGGAACAACAGCAGCGCGACGACGGCCGCGAGCGCGGCCACCGCCAGCATCGGGGCTCCGAGCACTAATCTCCGCCGCGACCTGCGCATGACACTCCTTCCGGACGTTTCTCGTGGCCCCATTGCGCGGTGGCGCGGCACCAATGTCAACGGCGTGCGCCATTGGCCCTGAAGAACCCGGGTGCGCCGATGAAAGTTTCGGGGCCGCCGCACGTCGACGGTCGGGACGGGCGGGGTGTGTCGAACAGCGTCGAAGACGAGCCTGGCCAGGTAGAGATCCGATGTATCGATCGGTACCTGCGAGAACCGCCTTGACGTTGTGATTCGGTTCGCTGTAGCGTCCGCCAAAGCTCGGATGTCTTGGTGTGGCTGTCTCTCCGCGGAGGTTCGTGCCGATGTCTCCAGCTGAATCAGTGTCCCGTCGCCATTTCCTCGCCGGTGCCGCAGCGGCCGGCGCGCTGACCGTGCTCTCCGCCAACGGCGCATCGGCGGAAGTCGGGGGCGCGGCGGCGGAAGTCGGGGCAAGGTCCACCTCGGCCACCCCGACCGGGGTGCCGCTGCCGGCGTTGCGGGTGCCGCAGACCGACATGGGCCTTGCCCAGCAACCCGATTCGGCGGTCGGCTGGCTGGCCGACGCGAAGATCGGCATGTTCATCCACTGGGGCGTCTATGCCGGACCGGCCAAGGGGGAGTGGTACGAACGCACCGCGCAGATCAAACCGAGCGTGTATCGCGAGTTCCTCACCAGTCCCTCGCCGCAGCAGTTCACCGCCGACCAGTACGACCCGTCCGCATGGGTCGATCTGGCCAAAACCATGGGCGCGAAGTACGTGGTCCTCACCACCCGGCACCACGAGGGGTTCGGGCTGTACCCCAATGCGCACCCCAACGCCTGGACCAGCTCGCAGGCGCCGCTGAACCGGGACTTCGTCGCCGGCTACGTGTCCGCGGTACGGGCCGCCGGCCTGAAACTCGGGCTGTACTACTCGCCGATCAACTGGCGTTACCCCGGCTACTACAACGTCACCGGCGCGACGTTGTCGGCCCCGCCGTGGAACTACGAGGGCACCGACCCGGCGAGCTTCGACTACCGCGCGAACGCGCAGGTGATGAAGGAGGAGGTGTACCAGGCGGTCAAGCAGTTGGTGTCCGACTACGGCCCGATCGACGACCTGTGGTGGGACGGCGGTTGGCTGGCCGAACAGGGCAGCGACGCCGACGCCGCGTTCTTCTGGGAACCCGGCCAGTACCGCGACCCGGCCAACCAGTGGCAGGTGGGCGGGTACGGCGAGACCGAGTCCTCGACCGGGAAACCGTTGGGACTGATGGGGATGGTGCGAGCGCACCAGCCCAATGTCGTGGTCACCCCGCGTTCGGGCTGGGCAGGCGACTATGACGTCGAGGAGGGTGGCTCGGTACCGACCGGAGGAGTCAGGGCCGGCGTGGTGGAGAAGGCGTTCACCATTCGCGGCGCCTGGGGCTACACCGAGGGAGCGTCGGTGATGACCTATGACCAGATCCTGGCGGTGGTGGTCAATGCCCTGGTGCGCAACATGACCACGCTCATCAACGTGGGGCCGGATCGACACGGCACCGTGCCCTCCGACTCGGTCGCCGTGCTCACCGAGGTCGGCGCCTTCCTGTCCGATGTGGACGAGGCAGTGTACGGAACACGGGGCGGACCGTGGAATCCGGTCGACGGCCAGGTCGGCTACACGTTCCGGGACGCGACGTTCTACGTGCACCTGCTGCCCGGCCAGCCCTCCGGCGCGTTCACCACGCCGCCGATCGGCGATGCCAAGGTGCGACGGGTCTATGCCGTACCCGGCGGGAAGTCCCTGCCGTACTCCGTCGGCGCGGACGGCACCGTCACCATCACCGGCATCGACCGCACGGTGCACCCGCAGGACACCGTGATAGCGGTGGTGCTGGACCGCCCCGTGACGGCAACGGACATCGCAGTCGGCAGGTCCACCAGCGCGGACAGCGAGGAGACGAGCAAGGGCAACATCGCGGCGCGCGCGACCGACGGGGACACCGCGACGCGCTGGTGCGCGGCGGACGGCGGCACCGGCCACTGGCTGCACGTCGACCTCGGCGCCGTCACCGCGTTGACCGGGGCACGGATCGCCTGGGAGTTCCCCGGCAAGACCTACCGTTACCGGGTCGACGGCTCGAACGACGGCCACACCTGGTCGACATTGGTGGACCGCACGAACAACACCGACACGGGCCAGGTACACACCCTGCCGTTCACCGCGACCGTTCGCCGCCTGCGGATGACCGTGACCGGCCTGGACGCTGGCTGCTGGGCGTCGATCCGCGAGTTCGAGGCGTACAACCGGCCCTTCAGCTGACCCCGTCAGGTGGCGATGTCGGGGTAGGGCAGCGTGTAGTTGGCGAGCCGGCTGGCGTACTCGTGCTGAAAACCGAGCGGCTCGGTGTAGTCGCGCTCGAACAGGGCGATGAACAGGGTGAGCGTCAGGAACGGGTGCGCGCCGAGTTCGAAGAGCTTCGGGTAGTCGTGCGCGGCGAGCGCGGTGCGTTCCGCGTCGTCGAAGCGAAGCCAGGTGCTCGCCTCGGCGGCGTGGCAGTTGAGGATCGCGTTCGCCCGCTCGGCTTCCCACCACGCGACCGTCCCCTGTGGATCGTCGCGGTAGCGTTCGACAAGCTCCGGATCGCGGTCGACGGTATAGAGGAACTTGTTCAGCAGGTACTTGCTCACGATTCCGCTCCGGTCGGATACCAGGTGAAATATGCCTCCATGGTGTGGAACAGGTCGTAGGTGTCCACGTAGTCAGCCTGCTGGCCGGCGCCGGCCACACCCATCATCAGCATGAAGTCCATGAACCCGTGGGTGGCGTTGCCTGGCGCGTGCAGGCTGTCCAGGGTCACCTCGGCCAGACAGTCATCGATGTCGCCGGACGCGATCCATTCCACCGCCCTGCGGTCGAACTCCGGGTCGGGCCCGTGCGGCCCGAACTGGCGCGGCCCGCCCAGTTCCAGCGAAAGGTGCCCGGTGCCGATCACCGCGACCCGAGCCGTTGACGGCCACGACTCGACCAGTTCGCGGATGGCTCGGCCCAACTGCACGAACCGCTTCGGCTGGGGCAGCGGCGGAGCGAAGATGTTGGTGTAGATCGGCACGATCGGCAGGTCGTGCTCGGGGCGCAGGGTGATGATCGGGCAGGTGATCGAATGGTCGATCCGCAGCTCGTTGGAGAAGGCCAGGTCGAAACCGGCGTCGAGGCCGTTGCGCAGGATGTGTGCTGACAGTTCCTCGTGCCCGGTCAGCAGCATCCTCGGCAGGCCGAACTCGCGTTCCTCGTTGTAAAAGTTGGCGTCGTAGAACGGAGCCTTGCCGACCAGGAACTGCGGCATGTTGTCCAGCCACAACTGGTGGAAGTGGTCGGAGCCGACCATCACCAGCACGTCCGGCCGCGCCCTGGTCAGGGTTTCGCGGAAGGTGGCCACCTTGCGCACCCACTTGTCCGCGAACGGCGGCCGGTCCTCGCCGGTCGCCGTGCTGGCGCGGTAGTAGAAGGGATGGTGGGTCGAGGCGATCACCGCGACCAGCTCAGCCATGCGAACCTCCGTCCTGGTACGGCGTCGGCGGAATCGACCGGTTGTTCAGGTCAACGGAGCGGAAGATCTCGTTGCCGACCGGGTTGCGCAGTTCCTCGGCCAGTTGCCCGATCAGCCCAGCGGTGCGGGCCAGCAGCGCGAAGCCGCGCAGCAGTTCCAGCGGCAGCCCCAGATCGGCGAGCGCGGCGCCGCACACGCCGGCCCCGTTGAGCGGCAACGTCTTGCCGAGCACCCGAGGATGCACCCGGCCGATCGCGGCGAACAGCGAGAGGTGCGGCCCGAACAGGTCCTCCTCCCTTGCGATGGCCATCAGCCGGGGCGTGCGCGGGTCGCCGTCCTTGTGCACGTGGTGCCCGAGTCCCGGCACGAACTTCCCGGTCTCGCGCCACTGCCGCACGGTGGCCAGCGCGAGCGCGTCCCAACCCGCGTCGTCGGCAGGCAATCCACCGTCCACTGTGGATATTACGTCGTGCAGGAAACGGCCGGTGTCCTCGGTGACGCCGAGGAAACGCGAGCCGCCACCGAGCAGGCCGGCGGCCAGCGCGCCCTGCACCGAGTCAGGCGCGGACAGGTAGGTCAACCTGGTCACGATGGCGGTCGGGGTGAACCCGTGGTCGGCCAGTGCGGCGAGCACCGCCTCGAACACGCGCGTCTCGCCGGGGGCCGGGCGGCGCTGCGTGGCAAGCCAGAACGCGAGTTCGCCGAACCCGACCTTGCCCATCACGTCATCGGCAAGGTCCTGGCCGAGCAGGGTGATGCGGTGCCTGCTTGACGCGCCAAGCGCGGTCGGGTAACTCACGATCCCGTCCCTTCTGGCTTTTTGCTGAGCCACTCCCGCAGTTCCGCGCCGTGTTCGTCAAGTTCCGGTGGCGGCAGGTGGTAGCGCGCTGGCGTTGCCGAGAAGCGGATCGGGTGCCGGGTGGTCGGCACCGCCCGGTCGCCGCTGCCGACGGTGACGACCGGGTCGAGGCCGAAGCGCTCCGCCATGGCGAAGCCGCCGTCGATGGTGTTGATCGGGCCGCACGGCACACCCACCGCGACCAGCGCGTCGAACCACTCGGTCGCATCGCGGGTGGCGAGCCGCTCGACGAGGATCGGCCGCAGCTGTGCCCGGTTCGCCGTGCGATCGGCGTTGCGCGCGAATCGAGGGTCGTCTGCGATCTCCGGAATACCCAACACCTCGCACAGCCTGCGGAACTGTCCGTCGTTGGCCGCGGCCACGATCAGGTCGCGGTCCGCGGTGGGCAGCGGCTCGTACGGGAACACGCTCGGGTGCGCGTTGCCCATCCGGTAGGGCACCACTCCACCGGCCACGTACGCGGAACTGTGGTTCACCAGTCCGGTCAGCGCGGAGGACAGCAGGTTGACCTCGACGTGCTGGCCCTCGCCGGTGGCGTCGCGGTGACGCAGCGCGGCGAGGATGCCGATCACCGCGTGATTGCCCGCCATGACATCGAACACCGAGATGCCGGCGCGGTACGGCGGCCCGTCCGGATCGCCGGTCAGGCTCATCAGCCCCGAGACGGCCTGCACCATCAGGTCGTAGCCGGGCACGCGTGCGCCGCCGTCGGTGCCGAACCCGCTGATCGACGCGTAGATCACCGACGGATTCCGCGCGCTGACGCCGGCATAGTCCAACTCGTACTTGGCAAGACCGCCCGGCTTGAAGTTCTCGATCAGCACGTCGGCCCGGCGGGCGAGTTCGCGGGCGGCCTCGGCATCGGATTCCTCGCGCAGATCCAGTGCGATGGCCCGCTTGCCCCGGTTGACACCGAGGTAGTAGGTGGACACGCCGTCCCGCACCGGAGGCATCCAACTCCGTGTTTCGTCGCCCTGCGGCCCCTCGACCTTGATCACGTCCGCGCCGAGGTCGGCGAGCAGCATGGTGGCGTAGGGGCCGGCGAGTACCCGCGAGAAGTCGGCGACCAACAGTCCCGACAGTGGTCCGGCCGCCCGCTCCACCACAACGCCTCCTGCATGGATCTGTGTACGCTGCGCGGACGATCGTCCGTCAGGACGATTGTTTCGTGCCCTGACGGCTCACGTCAACGATGACGTGCGGCACCGTTTCCAGGCGGGCGAAGTCCGCGCTGATCTCGCCCGCCGTCCGTAGCAGCAGCGGCAGGTGGTGCTCGACCAGCCGAGTCACCGATGTCTCGGCGGCGTGGCAGTTCACGTTCACCCCGGCGATCACCCGGCCTGCGCCGTCGCGCAGCGGCGCGGCGATCGAGCGGATGCCCAGCGCGAGCTGCTCGTCGGTGAGTGCCCAGCCGCGCGCCCGCACCTCGCGCAGTGTCGCGTCCCGCTCGGCCCGGTCGGGCTGCCAGCGCGGGGTCAGCCCGGACCGGCTCGGCTGCGCGAGCACCCGTTCCAGCTCCTCCGGCGCCAGCGCCGCGAGCTGAACCTTGCCGAGCGACGTCGGCAGCGCGGGGAACCGGGTGCCGATCTGCACGGCGAGCGACACGATCTTGGGGACAGCGACCCTGGCCACGTAGACGATGTCGGAGCCGTCGAGCTGAGCGATCGAGCACGACTCGTTCGTCTGCTCGACCAGCTGCTCAAGGTGCGGCCGGGCAATGTCCCACAGGCCCATGGACCGCACGTAGGACACGCCGAGCGAGAGCACCCGTGGGGTGAGCGAGTAGCCGGTCGCGCCGCTGCGCGCGTAGCCGAGTTCCTCCAGCGTGAGCAGGATGCGTCGGGCGGTCGGCCGGGCGAGGCCGGTGGCCGAGGCGACCTCGGCCAGCGACATGGCGGGTTTGCCCTGCGCGAACGCCGAGATCACGTCCAGACCTCTGGCCAACGCCTCGATGAAGTCCGGTCCGGTGCCCTCGCGTGGCATGTCGCTCCTCTTCGGTCGAATGTGCCAGCAGGGTACCGCTGCTGTCCGCCAGCCGGACACATGCCGATCGTTGACAGCGAAACTCGCGCGGTTCACAGTGGCACAAGCGCGCTTCGACCGTGTCGCGGACAGTCGTCCGCCAGTCGTGGCAGATCCGCCTTGAGGAGCGAGACCGATCATGGCTGACCCGCACCAGTTCCTCGACGACCGGCCCGTCGTGCTGCGCGGCGGCACCGTGCTGACCATGGACAGCCGCAGGCGGGTGCTCACCGGCACGGACGTGCTGGTCGTCGGCGACCGGATCGCCGCGATCGGACCGGCGCTGACCGTGCCGGACGGCACGACGGAGATCGACGCGAGCCGGGGCATCGTGCTGCCCGGCATGATCGACACGCATCGGCACATGTGGCAGACCGCGATGCGCGGCTACGGCGCCGACTGGACGTTGACGCAGTACTTCGTCTGGTACTACCTCGACTGGGGACGCTCGTTCCGGCCGGAGGACGTGTACGCGGGCAACCTGTTGGGCGCGATCGAGGCCATCGACGCCGGGGTCACCACCACCGTCGACTGGTCGCACGGCCTGCGGACAACCGAGCACGCGGACGCCGCCGTCGACGCGCTGCGCGCGGTGCCCGGTCGCTTCGTGCTGGCCTACGGCAACATCCAGCAGGCGCCGGCCGAATGGACGGCCACGCCGGAATTCCGCGACTTCGTCGCGCGCCGCATCACCGGCGACGACATGCTCGGCTTCCAGATCGCCTTCGACGTCACCGGTGACCCGGCTTTCCCCGAGCGGCCCGCGTTCGAGGTGGCGCGGGAGATGGACGTGCCGGTGACCACGCACGCCGGGGTCTGGGGCGCGACCGGCGACGACGGCATCCGGCTGATGCACGAGCACGGTTTCATGACCCCGGACACCATCTACGTGCACAGCGCCTCCCTGTCGCGGGACTCCTACCACCGGATCGCCGCCACCGGCGGATCGGTGTCCGTGTCCACCGAGAGCGAGCAGAGCGCGGGCCAGGGCTACCCACCGACCTGGGCGCTGCGCGCGCACGACATCCCGGTCTCGTTGTCGATGGACACCACGGTGTGGTGGAGCGGCGACCTGTTTTCCGCGATGCGCAGCACCCTCGGCGCGGACCGCGCGCGCGAACACCTTGAGGCACACGCCAAGGGCGAGACCGTCACGCACTGCGGCCTGCGCGCCGAACAGGTCGTGGAATGGGCGACCAGAGGCGGCGCGCGGGCGTTGGGCCGCGAGTCCGATCTTGGCAGCGTCGAGATCGGGAAAAAGGCCGACCTGGTGCTGATCAAGAATGACCGGTCCCCGGTGATGTTCCCGCTGCTCAACCCGTACGGCCACGTCGCATTCCAGGCGCAGCGCGGCGACGTGCACACCGTGCTGGTGAACGGCAGGATCGTCAAGTACGAGCACCAACTCGTCGGCATCGACCTTGCCGAGGCCCGGCGGACCGTCGAACGCACCGTTGAGCACCTGCGCGGCACCCTCGGCGAGGAGGCATGGCAGCGGGGCATGAACCCGGACGTCCCGGAAACCAAGGTCCTCGACAACCCCTACACCTACACCGACTACCACAGCACCAGCACGCACCAGCGGCACGAAGAACAGAACTCCTGACTGGCTTGACTCCCGCAACCGCCGCACGATCGCTGCCACCCGATGGTTACCGCCCGCTCGCGAGGGAATCCGGTTGGTGGGTCCCTTCGACGTGCACGCACCCGGGAGTCAGCCGTGACCGGAAACGAGAACGAACGACAGGACGCCGCGGAGCGGGACGGTGGCATCGCGCAACGCGCCCGGCAGGCGGTAGCCGAGGTTGACCAGTTCCAGCAGCGGCACCGGCCGGTGGCGATCGCCGTGGCGGTCGTGCGCAAGTTCGCCGAGGATCAGTCGACGAACCTGGCCAGCATGATCGCGTTCTGGGCGTTCTTCTCGATCTTCCCGCTGTTTCTGGTGTTCGTGACCCTCATGGGTTTCCTGCTTCCCGTCGGGCTCAAGGCCAGCGTGCTCGGTCACGTGGCAAGCATGTTCCCGCTGCTGGACAGCTCGACGTTGCACGGCCTGAGTGGGGCGTGGTGGACGCTGGCCGTCGGTCTGGTCAGTGCGTTGTGGAGCGGACTGTTCGTGGTGCGCACGGCGGAATTCGCGTTCAACGCCGTGTGGGAGATCCCCTATGTGCGGCGCCCCGGACTGGCGCGGCAACTGCTGCGCGCGGTGGGCGTGCTGGCCACCGTCGGGCTTGGCCTGGTACTCAGCACGCTGGTGACCGGGTTCGTCGCCGGCGCGTCCACCGGTATCGGGCTGGGCTGGCTGGGGCGGCTGATCGGTTTCGCGGTGGCGATCGCGCTGGACGTCGGCCTGTTCGTCGCGGCCTTCCGCATCCTGACCAACCGCGAGATCACCACCCGGCAGGTGCTACCCGGCGCGCTGCTGTCCGGACTGCTGTTCTGGGTCCTCCAGTCGGTGTCGTCGCTGATCATCAGCAGGTACCTGCACAACGCGCAGAGCACCTACGGCCACTTCGCCACGGTCATCACCATCCTGTGGTGGTTCTACCTGCAAAGCGTGATCACCCTGCTCGGGGCGCAACTCAACGTCGTGCTCACCGAGCGGCTGCACCCCCGCGCCATGACCGGGCCGCCGGACACCCAGGCCGACCACCGCGCATACGACGCCTACGCCAAGGAACGCACCTACCACAAGGAGGAACACGTGGAGGCGGAGTTCTCTCCGACCGACGAGAACCGGCAACACACCTGACCGGATCGGATCACTCCCGCGAACCGCGGAAGAAGACCTGGACCAGCACGCGCAGACCGAGCACGAAACCGACGAAAAGCAGCGCGTAGCCGAGGAACGCGTACAGCCGAAGGCTGGCGGTGAGCATGGGTCCGTTGCCGCTGGTCAGCAACATGATCGCGCCGACGGTGGCGGCAGCGGCGAGAATGGTCACCATCACCTGCTGGGTCAGCCTGGTGACGAACGCGCGATCCCGTCGGTCGGCAAGCAGGCGCACGTTGACGCTGAGCCGGCCCTGCTCCAGATCCTCGGTGATCTTGTTGAGCCGCTGCGGCAGTCGTTGGATGATCGGCAACAGGCCGGCCAGTTGGCTCTCCAGTTTCTGTCGGATCGCATCGGGACGCACGGCCGCCGCGCGCATGATGTCGCCACCTCCGGTCCTGGCCGAGGCGAGCAGGTCGAAACCGGGGCTGATCAGCGTCAGCGTGCCTTCCAACGCGCCGATCGCCCGAAACGCGGCGGCCACCTGCGCGGGCACGACGAACCGGTGCGCGAGCACCAGCCTGAACAAGGTGGCGAACATGCCGGCACTGCCCGCGCTACCCGTCCCGGCGCGGTAGCGGACCGAGAACTCGCCGACCGACCCTTCCAGCGCCCGCTGATCGAGTTCATCGGGCCGACCGAGCAGCTCGATCAACGCGCCGGTGGCCGCGATCGGGTCGTCCCGGTCGATCGCGGCCAGCAGCAGCCCGAGCGCGGTGCGCGCGGGTGCGGGCAGTCGGCCGACCGCACCGAAGTCCAGCAGCCCCACCGTCCGATCAGGACGGATCAGCAGATTGCCTGGGTGCAGGTCGGCGTGGAACACCCCGGTGACCACGATCTGGTGCAGTACCGCGCAGAGGATCTTCCCGGCCAGCTCGTCCCGTTGCGCCGCACTGAACGTGCCGAGCAGGTCGGCCGCTGCCGCGACGGCCACCCCGTCGAGCTTCGTCATCACCAGCAGCGTCGGCCCGGACAGTTCGGCGAACGTCTCGGGCACCACGATCCGGTCGTTCTCGGCCAGGGTCGCGGCGACCGCGCGGGTGTTGTCCAGTTCTACGGTGTAGTCCAGTTCCTCGCGCAGCGACTCGGCGAAACCCTCGGCCAGCCCGAGGATGCCGATGGCGCGTCCCCACCCGGTGACCCGGTCCAGCCTGCGCGCGAGCCGCAGAATGATGTCCAGGTCGGCGGCGATCTGTCGGCGCGCGCTCGGCCGCTGCACCTTGATCACCACCTCCCTGCCGTCCATCAGGGTCGCAAGATGCACCTGGCCGACGGACGCGGCGGCCAGCGGAACCGGCTCCACGGAGCGGAAAAAGTCGTTGATCGGCCCACCCAACGCGCTCACGATGGCCGGTTCGATCTCAGACCACGGCGCGGGTTGGGCCTGCGCCTGGAGCTTGGTCAGCTCGTCGACGAGCGCGGCGGGCAGCAGATCGCGGCGGGTGGAGAGCATCTGGCCGAGCTTCACGAACGCGACGCCCGCGTCCTCAAGCGCGCGCCGCAGTGCGATCGCCGTGTCGGTCACGCCCTGCCCTGACGAGCGACCCATCCGCGCCCCGGCCCGCACGAACCGGCCAAGCCCGTGCCGGGCCGCGATGGCCACGATCGCGGTGTACCGGCGCGCTCTGCGGCGCTGCCGTCGCCACCGGCCAAGCAGGGCGATCGGGTTGGGCACCTCGCCGGTTGGCAGCACCAGCTCCAGAATCACCAGGCCGGCGAGGCCGAGCACGAACATCCAGGCGACCGCGAGCGTGCCGACGAGCACGGCAACTCCCGGGCTGACCAGCAACCGGGACCCGGCTATCAGACCGCTGCGGTTGGCGATGAACGTGAGCAGCGAGGAACTGACGCCGACCACGACGACGCTGAAGATCACCGCGCGCAGCCAGCCGACCGGGACACCGAGGACGCGTCGGGCCAGCGCGGCGAGCAGGAACACGAACACCAGCGTGAACGCGCTCGCGAACAGCCCGACAACGACCTGCATGACCACTCCTCCGCTCGGCATGCTGACCTTGCGCTATTCGACCATGGACACCTCGGTTAGCGCCGCCGGTCCGGAGATAGCGGGTCTCGCCGCGACACTCACCACCCGGCGAAGCCCGGACATCGTGCGTGATTCCTCCACCTACCTCGGGACGGTCAGAAGATCGGCCGGCGCCGAAGTAGACCGCCTGCCGGCGCGGTCGCGCCTCCCTCTTCGGAGGGAACCGCATCCCTCCCGAGAGGGGAGTAGGCATGGCTGATCTTCTTTCCGGGTTGGTGTCTTCGGGTGTGCGCGTCAGTTCTGGCCGTGCTCGTGCGGGCTGTGGTGCGGCAACCAGATCTCCTCCGCGCGTTTGCTGGCCGCCGGGGTGAAGTAGTCGCCGGTCATGAGATCCTCCAGCAAGGTCGCGTGCTTCGGTGCCCAGCCAAGGAGCGCCTGGGTGTGCTCGCTGGAGACGGGCACGTCGAGGGAGAAGAACCGGGCCAGGAACGGGTTGCCGAGATGCTCGGTGGCCTGCTCAAGGGTCAGCGAGATGGTGGGGATGTCGAGCATCCGCGCGACCTGCTCGGCGATGCTCCTGATCGTGACGGCGCTTTCGCCGACGCCGTGCAGCACGGTGCCGGTGGGAGCCTTCTCCAGTGCCAGCCGGAAGAGGGTGGCGGCGTCGGCGCGGTGGACGGCCGGCCAGCGGTTGGCGCCGTCACCGATGTAGGCCGAGATGCCCGCTCTGCGCGCGGCCGCGATGAGCGCCGGAATGAACCCGTAATCGCCAGGGCCGTGCACGGTCGGGGCGAGTCGCACGACACTGGCTCGGACGCCCCGATCGGCGAAGCCCAGACAGGACCGCTCGCCCGCGATGCGAACGGCGGCGACCGAACCGGGATCCGGCGCGTCCTGCTCGGTGCTGACCCGGCCGGCCTTCATCACCAACGTGCCCGAGGTGCTGACCAACGGCTTGCCGGACCCGGCCAGCGTCTGCCCGAGCGTCTCGATCGCCGTGCAGTCGCGGCGGATCAGATCGTCCGGGTCGGCGTAGTCGCCGCCGTAGGCCATATGCAGGACGCCATCGGCGGCCTCGGCGCCACGGCGCAGGCTGTCGAGGTCGTCGAGGGAGCCCCGATGTGGTGTGGCGCCCAGCGACGCCAGCCGAGCGGCAGCCGTGTCCGAGCGGGCCAGGCCGGTGACGGTGTGGCCGGCCGCGATGAGTTCGGCGACGACGGCCGGGCCGGTCTGGCCGGAACCACCGGTGACGAAGACATGCATGAAACACTCCCAGTTAACGTCAGTGACTGGCACTACGTAGTGCCAGTCACTGACTCTACGCGTAGTGTCAGCAGCTGGCGCAACATGACGCCAGTCACTGACACATTGCGGTAACCTCGGAGGGTGCCACGCAGCGGAGCAGAAGCGCGTCGCCGCCTTCAACAGGCGGCCCTGGAGCTGTATCAGGAACGCGGGTTCGACCAGACCACGGCGGCGGAGATCGCCGCAAGGGCAGGGGTCAACGAGCGCACCTTCTTCCGGCACTTCCCGGACAAGCGCGAGGTGCTCTTCGACGGCGAAGCCGACCTCCGCGCCGCGCTGACGCGAGCGGTGATCGAGGCGCCCGAGGGACTGGAGCCGTTCGAGATACTGCTCCACGCCTTCCGGAAATCCGCGCGGAATCTGGAGAACAACCGCCCATTCTCCGAACCACGGTGGAAAGTCATCGCCGTGACCCCGGCACTACGCGAACGTGAGTTGGCCAAACACGCGTCGCTCACCGACGCCGTGACGGAGGCACTGCGGCAGCGCGGTACCGGTGACGGGTTGGCCGACCTGGCTGCCCGAACCGGCTGGGCCGCCTATCAACACGCGGTCCAAGCCTGGATCGACGACCCCGCACAGAGCTTGGACGCACACGTGCGGCAAGCGTTCGAAGATCTGTGCGCCCTCTCGTCGTCCGTCCTATTAGGACGGAAGAGGGCAGGGAGCTGATACCGGGCATGAGCGAGCCGGCACGCCGGCGGCGTGCTCGGCCAGACCGGTTGCCATGGCCCGCATGAAGCGGCGGAGGTACCGTTTGAGGAACCAGCGCATTCCCCAGCGCGCCGAGTACGTGCCGTGCCAACGGATGCGCGTTCCGCCGCCGGGCAGGCGCGTCAGCTCGATCGCCGCCTGGTAGCCGGTCATCTGCGGGTTCTCGGCGCCCTCGTAGGCGAACCGGTGTTCCGGCTCCAGCGCAGTGATCCGTTCCTTGGTGACGACCTTTCCGGTCCGGAACGCGCGCACCGCGCCGACGCCGTCGCGGCCGTCGGGGGAGAGTCCGGTCGACTGTGTGGTCTCAAGAGCGTCGATGGGCGACCAGATCGGCCAGCTGTGCGGATCGAGCAGCAGCGCCCAGATGGCTGATGGCGGTGCCGAGGATTCCGCGGTGACGTCGTAGGACTGCTGGGACATGAAGGCAGGCTAACGCTGGAGCCGATCCCGGCCCAGGCGCGGAATTGCGGTATGCCGGTCAGGAATTGCGGTAGACCGAAGGGCGGGTTCCGGTGTGCCGAAGAAATGCGGCCGACAGGGCACCGGGAGTGCTGAAGCCGCACCGTGGTGCGATCCGGTCGAGCGCGAGGTCGGTCTGGCGCAGCAGCCGCTTCGCCTCCTCGACCCGCAGTGCGGTGAGGAACCGGTGTGGGGTCTGCCCGGTCGCCTTCCGGAACACCCGGACGAGGTGATAGATCGACAGGTGCGTGTGCTCGGCGAGGTCGGCCAGGGTGACCGGCTCGGCCAGCCGCTCGCGCAGGAACGCGACAGCCGCACGTACGCGGGCGTCTTCGGAGGCCGGGGTGCGGCTTGCTCGTAGTCGCCCGTGCCGGGTCAGCAGGTGCATGGTCAGGAAGGCGGCCGCGGTCTCGGCGTACAGGTCGTCCCGCTGTGCCCGCGGCTCCGAGCGTCCGGACCGCTTCCGTAAGCAGCGGGTCGCCGGTGGCGACGGAGGCGGCCATGGCCTCGAAATCCGGGACGCCGCCGCCGAGCTGTGCCACGGTCGAGTCGACGGTGTCGCGCGGGATGTGCACTTGGACGCTGCGCATCTCCGCGTCCCCTCGGTAACTGCGCAGGGTCGGCTGGTGCGGGATGCCCAGCTGCATCCGGCCGGGAAGCCACCGATCACGGGCGACCCGGCCACCGTCGCGTGTCTCCAGTTCAGCACGCCCGGACACCGGGAGTACCAGGTGCAGGTCCGCAGTGCCGGGCAGTGCCATGCCCTCGACGACCGGGACGTGTTCGAACCTCTGCACGAGCAACGACCGCCAGGCCGCCTGTTCCCAGCTGCAGAACGTCCGCCGTACGAAGCGATCCATGGCAAAACCGGCATAGGGTTGGAGATCGAACCGGGCCGAGTCGAACACCATGATCCGAGATTACCCGCCGCGCACCCGCGGGCCTGAACAATCGGCCTCCCGCTGTCGACGAGGACGAGCCGACCCTTACCGCGTATCCGGATAATCGTCTACGCCCGTGGGTTTGGTGGCGCAAGCCGGTTCCACCGCTCGGGCGAAGAGTTATGTCCGTGTGGCAAAGGCATTGTCGGTGACCCCGCTGGTCGCGTCGGTCGCAATGCACCGTTGGGTGGCAACGGGAACGACTTGCACTGAAAAAACATCGGGGATTCGGTATTGTTGCCGGGTATGGGCAGACCGTTATCCCGGCAAGCGGTGGCCGCCGGCCTGACCGCGGTGGCCGTCCTGGCCCTCGGCGTGCTGGCCGCTCCGCAGGCCGCCGCGACCACCACCACGTCCTGCGCGAATGCCATGATGCACGGCGAGGGACCGCAGATCAACTTCCTCAACTGCTCGGGATTCGCCGACGATGGCGCCCCGTACGTGTTCCACGTCGTCGACTTCCTGGACTGGAGCCTACCGCCACTGCCCTCGTTCAACTTCGCGAACGTGACGGAGTCGTGCGCCAGCATCCAGGTGACCTCGACCGGGTTCAGCTCGTCGACCTGTCAGACGGTGGCCTGACCCAGCCGATGCCGGCCGTCGCGTGCAGCGCACCATGCCCCGGCGAACACACTCAACGCGGCATGAGCGTGCGTTCGCCGAGAATGAATCTGGCGCTACTTCATTCACCGACCGATATTCACTAGCACCTGACGCAGGCAAGCGCAGTCGTTGGCGTGTGTTGACACCGTACTTGCCGAAGTCGTTGCTGCGATCAGTAGATGCGGCAAGGCACCGCCTGCCTGAATGACGTGAACTCTTGTTCCCTCACTTCAGGTAACGGAACCGCATCCCTCCGGAGAGGGGCGTGACCGGGGATCTAGGGCTTGGCTGGATCGGCTGGCAGGGGTGAGCCGGATCGTTGCCAACGCTGGTATGTCCAGGTCATCACCACGCAGGCTACGACAGCGCCGTGGCCGAGCAGCAGGTCGGGCACCAACCGGCCGCCGGGCACGAGCAGGGCGGCCAGGGTGCACGCCGCCTCGATGGCGAGGCCGGTCATGACGCCGCGCATCAGCGCCAGGTTCCACCACTCCCGCATCCGCACGAACAGTTGCCTGCGCACTTCTTCGGCGAGCCTGCCGACGCGCATCCACCAGAGCAGGCCCCACGCGACGGCCACCGCGAGCGCCAGCACGCCTCGGATCCAGTACGGCGGCTCGATGTTGACCACGACCGCCACCAGCACGAGCGCGGCCAGGAACAGTGCGAGGGTTTGCCTGATCAGCGGCATGAACACGGACTTGCCGAGGTTCTCCCGCATCGTGGCGTTCTGCGGATCGTTGGCGAGCGCGGCCCGGAAGCCGCGGGTGGCCTCCTTGTCGCGGTGCGCCCGGTGGTCGATGCGGGCCAACTGGTTGCGGGCCCCTGCGTTGTCGGGGTTGATGGCCAGCGCCGCGCGGTAGGCGGCGGCCGCTGCCTCGGTGTCACCGGTCTCGTCGTGGGCCAGTCCCAGCAGCACGTGCACGTCGGCGTTGTCCGGCGCGAGGCGCAGGGCGGTCTGTACCACGGTGAGGAGTTCGTCGCGTTCGGCCGAGCTTCGGATCAGTGCCCGGCCGAGCAGGTAGTGCGGCAGGAAGTTTCTCCGGCGCGAGTTCGACAGCGCGCCGGGCCGAGGTGACGGCCTCGTCGACGCGGTCGACTTCGAGCAGGGCGGTCGCGCGGTAGAGCCAGCTGTTCGCGACCAGCGGTTCGACCGACACCGCCCGTTCGGCCCAGCGTAACGCCTCGTCGTGTCGGCCAAGCCGCTGGTTGGCCAACCAGAACAGCCGCAGCGCCCTGCCGTTCTCGGGTTCGTCGGTGTGGGAGCGGTTGAGCAGGTCGATGGCGGCCTGCGCGCGGCCGACTTCGAGCAGCTGGTCCGCGCGGGCGTACACGTCTGGGGCTGGCATGCCCTCAGTGTCGCGGTCATCAGGTTGTGCGTGATGTCAGGAGGCGGTCGGCGGCGAGCAGCAGCGCGACTCCGACGATCAGGGTGCCGGCGATGATCCACAGGACGGTGCCGAGCCCTCCGCTCCTGACGGGCGTGACCACCTGGGGGCCGAGACTGGCGCCGATCAGCAGCGCGAACGTGTACACGGCGACGCCGGCGCCTCGGGCCGCGCCGGAGAGGTTGCCGACGAGTTCGGTGAGTCCGGGCGAGACGGCGGTGAGCCCGGCGACGAACACCAGCAGCAGCACGGCGATCGCCGGGATCGAACCGGTGGCCAAGGTGAGCAGCGCGAGCACGGCAGCGGCCAGCACCATCGCGATGGCCGCGCGCAGCAGCGGCCGGACGCGGCCCAACAGCGGCGCCAGCAGCGGAACGGCGATCAGGGCGGGCAAGGCGCTGGCGCGCAGCAGCAGCATCGCCTCCGGGTGGCCGACCAACTCGTGCGGACCGAGCAGTTGAAACGCGGTGTAGACGGCGACGAACGCGCCGAGCACGGACAGCGCGGCCACGTAGATGAGGGCGAGCACCGGGCGGACGACGAGTTTGCCCATGGCCACGAAGGCGTCCGCGACGGTGCGGCCGCCGGTTGGGTTGTCCCGCAACATGATTCGCCACAGGGCGATCGCGAGTGCGGCGATCGCGGCCGCGCTGACGAAGAACATGCCGCGCCAGCCGACCGCGGCGGCGAGTGCCTGTGCTTGCAGTTGGCCGACGATCGCGGCGGCGACCATCGCGGTCACCAGGTAGGTCAGCGCGGTGGAGCGGTGTTTCTGCTCGATCCGTTCGCTGAGGTAGGCGAGCGCGGCGGGGGAGAAGCCGGCGGCGCCGATGCCCTGCACGACGCGCAGCACCACGCCGGCCGGCAGGTTCGGCATGACGGCAACGGCGCAGGTGGCGACGGTGAGCAGCGCGAGGCCGGCGACGATGACCCTGCGCCTGCCGAAGCGGTCGGACAGTGGCCCGCTGACCAGGAAGCCGACAGCGTACGCGAGACCGAACGCGGTCGCGGTCCAGGTGGCGGCCGATGGCGTTGTGGACCACGCCCCGGCCATCGCGGGCAGCAGCGGGATCACGGCGTACATCTGGCCGACGACCAGCAGGCCGCCGATGGTCATCACGAGCACGGTGCGGCCGACCGGTGCCGTGGCTGGTTCGGCCGGTGGGGATGCGGTCTTGACCGGCACGATCGTCTCCTCTCGACAGATCAGCTGGGCGGGACGGGTTCGGCGAGTTCGTCCCACCAGCGGCGCCAGGCCGGTGCGCGGACGGCCGGACCGGGCGTGATGTCGACGCCGCACCAGGCGACCACGGGACGGATGCCGTGCAACGCGTTGACCAGCCACGTCTCCCGACCGGCGAGGTCGGTCACCTGGCTTCGGCACGGCCGGACGTCGATGCCCGACCGGATCGCCCTTTCGCGGATCAGCTGGGCGGTGATGCTGTGCAGGACGGGGAGCGCCGGGTCGGGCGCGCACAATCGGTCGCCGTCCCACCACAGCAGGCCGGACGTGCCGCTCTCCAGCACCGTCCCGTCGGACCGCACGAGCAGGGCGTCGTCGGCGCCGTTGTCGTGCGCGGCGTCGCGGAGTTGGCCCAGCGCCTGGAGATCCGGGCCCTTGCGGCGCGGTGCCCTGCGGGGGTCGGGGTGGTTCGGCAGCCACACGCGGATCTCGGTGCCGCGTTGCGGTGCCGGCCGGATGCGCAGGCACAGCCGGTCGTCGACCAGCTCTGCTCGCGGGAACCAGTTGCCCTGCCGGGGCAGTCGCCGCATCGCGTCGGACCAGAACGGCGTGACTCGGGATGCGGGCACGCCCACGTCGGCGCAGGCGGCGGTGAAGCGGCCGCGGTGTAGGTCGAGACCTCGGACGAGACCGTCCTGCACCAGCCACGAGTCGGCCGCGTGCAACCGGCCCGATTGGGCGCCCGATGATCTGAGACCCTCGTCGGGGTGCCAGGTCAGGGTCGTGTCCGGCATGGGGATATCACCTGAATCAGTACTTGCCGTGGTGGTTGGCTGGTGGTGCGGCGCGGGGGCCGTAGGCGGCGTGTTCCAGCCAGGCGCCGGCAGCCGGCACGGCCGGGGCGATCATGGCCGCGCCGCGCTGACGCAGCCGTCGCAGGCGCGAGTGCGGTTTCGTGTGCGCGAGGGCCGCGCCGGCGGCGGCGCTGTTGTAGAGCGCTGCGGACCTTCGGTCGGTCGCGAACCGTTCGACGACGTCGGCGGCGCGGTCGGGGGTGCCCGCGTGCAGCGCGAGGGCGATCGCACCGGCCGCCGCGTCCGCGTCGGCGATGCCGCTGTTCATGCCGCGCGCGCCCAGCGGCGGGAACAGGTGGGCGGCCTCGCCGGCCAGCAGGACCCGGTGGTGCGGGTCGGTGAACGCCGCCGCGACCACCTGCAGGTAGTGGTATTTCGACACCCACAGCACGGCGTCGGTGTACTTGCGGTCGATCACCCTCGGCAGCCACCGCTGGACCCCGTCCTCCGTGGCGAAGGCGTCCGGCTCGTCGTCGTCCCTGCATTGCAGGTCCACCTGGAAACCGCCGGCGAACGGGACACGCAGCACCGTGCGACCGGCCATGGCCGGGTGCTCGTAGTGGAACACCCGTTCCAGCGTCGCCGGGTCCTGGTGGTGGTCCTCGACGTCCACCACGACGTGGAAGCCGTCCGCCCGACTGCCCCGCAGCGGTATGTCCAGCGACCGCCTGATGGCCGAGCGGGCGCCGTCGGCCGCGATCACGTAGCTCGCCGGTTCCGACCAGCCCTCCAGCGTGACCTCGGACGGCGTGGCGTGCACGCCGGTGATCTCGGTGCCCCACTGGATCCGCACGCCCGCCTGTTTGCAGGCCGAGAGCAGGTGCCGTTCCGTCTCCACCTGCCGCAGGCTGGTGAAGGGCGGTAACTCGCCCTGCGGTTGCCGCGGATACGTCCTCGCGTAGACCTGGCGGCCCCGATACAGCGTGCGCCGGGTCCGCCAGACCACGCCATGACCGACGATGGTCGAGGCAAGTCCCGGCCACGCGAGGTCCAGCAGCCGCAACGACTCGCGGTGCACGAACAGCGCCCTGCTGCCCGGCCGCACCCGGTCGACCGGTTCGGCTTCCAGCACGGTCACCGGCAGCCCGTAGGACCGGACCGCCAGCGCCGCGCTCAGGCCGACCGGGCCCGCGCCGACCACGATGACCGGTCGCATGTCACTCACCGATCGGCATCCGCTGGACGATGCCGAGCCGGTTCCACGCGTTGATCGAGATGATCTTCATCACGATCTTGGCGATCGTCTCCTCGTCGAAGTGCTTGCGCGCCTCCTGGAAGACCTCGTCCGGCACGTGATCGTCGGCGATCAGCGTCACGGCCTCGGTGAGGGCGAGTGCCGCGCGTTCCGCGTCGCTGAACAGGACGGTCTCCCGCCACGCGGGCAGCAGGGTCAGCCGTCGTTCGTCCTCGCCGTCGGCGAGCGCGTCGCGACTGTGCATGTCAAGGCACAGCGCGCAGCCGTTCACCTGGGACGCGCGCACCTTGATCAGGTGGCCGAGCGTCTTGTCCAGCTCCGGATCGGCGAGGGCCGTGTCGAACGCGGCCAGCGCCTTCTTGCCGTCCGGGTAGTACTTGCCGAAATCGAGCCGTGATCTTCATCGTCGTCTCCTCCTTCGTTACTGCTGGTTGTCGTGCAACATCCGCACCAGTTCGGCGCGGCGGACCTTCCAGGTCGACGTCCTTGGCACGTCGTCGAAAGGCAACTGCACGGGATCGGCCATCGGATCGAGGTCCGAGGTGGCCTCCCGCCAACGATCCCGGTCAAGCGGCCGTTCGCCCCTTGTGCAGACGACCGGCAGTGCCTCGCCCGCCTCGCCCTCCACGATCGCCACCTCGCGCAGTTCGTCCATTCTGGACATGAGGATGTCCTCGGCCTCCAGGTTGCTGCGCATGGTGTCGATCTGGTCGATCTCGCGGTCCAGCAGGTACACCAGGCCGAGGCGGTTGACGAAGCCCATGTCGCCGAGGCGCCACCAGTCGCCGTCGCGTTCATCGTCGTAGCGCTGTTGTTCGCCGAAGTAGGTCAGGATCAGGCTGCGCAGCCTGGCTTCCAGGTGGCCGGTCGCGCCGCGCGGCACCGGTCGCCCTTCGTCGTCGGTGACCCGAACCCTGGTGAAGCCGGGCAGGGTGACGCCGACGCAGCGGGCGTCTCCGCCGGCGCGGTGCCGGCGGGTGTACCACCGGGCGGTGACCGGGCCGGTCTCGGACTGGCCGTAGAGCTGGAAGAACAACGGTCGGGCGCGGTGTGACGCGGACAGCAGTCGCTGGATCGTGCGCGGGTGGACCGCGTCGAACGTGCCGCCGAAGATCCTGATGCTGGCCAGCGGGGCGCCCGGCGCGTCGGCCAGTTCCTCCCACTCGATGTAGGTGTTCGGGTGGGTCTCGACGTAGCCGGGGCGGTTACGCGTGAACAGCGGCCCGATCGACGCCGGCGCGTGGTCGACGGCGACGACCATGGGGTTGCCGTAGTCAAGGAACACGCGCAGCGCGTTGTAGAACCGCGAGTGCACGAACGTCATGCAGAACGCGACGGTCTCGCGGCGCCGGATCGGCCACGCCATCAGCTTCTGCGGGACGAGCCGGTACCACAGCGACTCGGGGCAGTGCACGGCCAGCTTGGGCAGCCCGGTGGTACCGGAACTGTGCGTGATCAGCGCCGGATCGCGGCGACCTGGCAGGACCGGGGGCGGGGCGGGGCCCGGCGGTGACGCGGCAAGGGCGTGCGTGCCGGGACGTTCGTCGCCCGCGCTGAGCAGCACGCCGCGCAACGGCTCGTCCGGCACCCGACCGTCCCAGGCCCGGTCCAGCCAGTCGGCGTCGGTCAGCAGCCACGGGCTGTCAAGGCGCCGCAGCAGCGGCCGGGCGGTGTCCGCTGGTAACGCGGGCGAGAGCAGCGCGGGCACCGCACCGAGGCGGGAGATCGCGCAGGCGAGCAGGGCGATGTCGAAGTTGTTCGTCTTGTGCACCGCGACCCGGTGTCCGGCGCGGACGCCGGCCGCGTGCAGTCGTGCGGTGAGATCGTCGACTCGGTTCGCGAGACCGGCGACGGTGTGTTCGAGGCCGTCGGCCGGTGCGAGCTGCAACGGCTGGTCGAGCCGGACCGGTGTGTCACCGTGTCGCAAGGCCGCGTCGTGGAACATCTGTCCGATGTGGAACTGCCGGAACATGGCATCCTCCTATCCGGAATGGATCACGCGCTGCCGCAGCGTGTAACGGCGCAACTTGCCGGTCGAGGTACGCGGCAGGTCGCTGACCAGGTGCACCGACCTCGGCACCTTGAACGCGGCGAGCTTCGCGCGGGCAAGACCGATCAGTTCGGCCGCGAGCAGATGGTCGGCGGGCCGGTCGCTGCGATCGGTGGCCGGCACGACGAACGCGCGCAGCTTGGTCGCGCCCTTCTCGTCCGGCACGGCCGCGACCGCGACCTCGCGCACCGCCTCGTGCGCGCCGAGCACGTCCTCGACCTCAAGCGGGGACAGCGTGATGCCACCGACCAGCTCCATGTCGTCGCCCCGCCGGACATGCGTGAACGTGCCGTCCTCATTGCGTACGACGCGATCCCTGGTCAGCAGCCAGCCGTCGCGCAGCACCTCGGCGGTCGCGTCCGGCAGGCCGAGATAGCCCGACATCACGGTCGGGCCGCGGACCCACATCTCGCCCTCGACACCGTCCGGCACCGGCCTGCCGTGCTCGTCGGCCACCCGAACCTCGAACTCCGGCACCGGAAGGCCGATCGTGCCGGGCACGTCGTACTCGACGGTGTTCGCGGTGGCCGCGCAGCCGATCTCGGTGGCGCCCAACTGGTTCAGCACCGGCGCGCCGAGCACCTCCGACGCCCGCCGCGCCTGGTCCTCGGTCAGCCGTTCGCCGCCGGCAACGGCGTAGCGGACCGACGCGAAGGCGTCGTTCGGCCCGTCCGCGACCATGGTGGCGAACCACGACGGCACGGCATAGAGGCGCGTCACGCCGTGCCGTGCGACGAGATCGGCCGCCGCTGCCGGCGCGAGGCGCTCGGGGACCAGCACGACGGACGAGCCGGAGTGGAACGGGAAGACGAAGGAGTTGCAGAAGCCGTAGGTGAAGTAGAGCTTGGAGATGGACAGGGTCACGTCGTCCCGCGTGATCCGCAGGCAGTCGCGCCCGATCGTGCGGTGGTAGATCTCGGGGTCCGCGTGCCGGTGCGGGACGCCCTTGGGCCTGCCGGTGGTGCCCGACGTGTAGTGGATGTAGAGCGGCTCGTCGGTGTCCACCACCGGGGACGGCGGCGCGTCGACGTCCAGCAACCGCGCGATGTCGACATACCCGCCTGCCGGCGCGCGATCGGCCAGCTCGGGCGTGGTGATCGCGAGATCGGCCGCACAGTCCTCGGCCATGAAAGCGTGATCCTGCTCGGGCAACGCCGGGTTCACCGGGACCGCGGTGCCGCCGATCCGCACGCAGGCAAGGAATGCCACGATCCAGCCGATGTCGTCCGGCAGCGCGATGAGCACCCGACTGCCTGGGCCGACCCCGTGCTCGGCAAGGACTGTCGCGGCCCGCGCGGCCGCGTCGTGGACCTCGCCGTACCGCCAGGTCCGCGTCGCCGTGTGCACGGCGGGCCGGTCCAGCCAGCCGTTGCGCTCGGCAAGGTCGTGGAGGTCACCGGCGAGATTCATGCCGACCTCCTTTCCTGCGCGCGGGCGCCCGCGCGCAGGGTGGCACGCGCCTTGAGCAGCATTTCCTCGTACTCCTCGTCCGGGTCGGACGCGAGGACGATCGCGCCGCCCGCGCCGACCCGCCACTCGCCGTCGGTGCGCACCGCGGTGCGGATGACGATGTTCAGGTCGGCGGTGCCGTCGCAGGAGAGGAAACCGATCGCGCCGGAGTAGACGCCGCGCGCCTCGGTCTCCAGCGAGTCGATGATCTCCATCGTGCGCAGCTTCGGCGCACCGGTCATCGAACCGCCGGGGAAGCAGGCACGGACACAGTCGACGACATCGGCGTCGGGCCGCAGCGTGCCTCGGATCGTCGAGACGAGCTGGTGGACCGTCGCATAGGTCTCGGTGACCATCAGGCGGGGCACGTGCACCGACCCGACCTCGCACACCCGGCCGAGGTCGTTGCGCAGCAGGTCGACGATCATCAGGTTCTCGGCCCGCGTCTTGTCGCTGTCGGTCAGCGAGTCGCGCAGCCGCTCGTCCTCCTCCCCGGTCCGACCGCGTGGCGTGGTTCCCTTGATCGGCTTGGTTTCCACGACGCGGTCCCTGTCGATCTTGAGGAACCGCTCCGGCGACGAGCACGCCACGTCGACGCCGTCGAAGCGCAGGTACGCGCCGTACGGGGCCGGGTTGCCGGCGCGCAGGACGCGGTAGAAGTCGTAGCCGTTGCCGGTGGCCGGGATGCGGGCGGAGTTGGTGAGGCAGATCTCGTAGCTCTCGCCGGCATGCAGTTCGGCCTGGCTGGTCTGGATGTCGGCGAGGTACTGCGCGCGGTCGCGGGTCAGCCGATCCTCCTCGTCGTCATCCTTCGGCGGCATCGGTCGCAGTGGCGGCGCCGAGGGCAGGTCCGCCAGTGTCTTCGCGGTCTCGTCCAGCCACGCCGCTGTGCTGTCCGCGTCCTGCGCATGGTGCAGGGCCAGCACGTAGGTGCGGTCCTCCTGGTGGTCCACGGCGACGAGGCGATCGGCGAAGATCCAGCTCGCGTCCGGGGTCTGCGCCTCGAACCGCTGTGCGGCACCGAGATCGGCCTTCAGCTCGTAGCCGAAGTAGCCGACGTAGCCGCCGACGAAGTCGAACGGCAGGCCCTCCGGCGCCGTGGTCCGCCTGGTGCGCAGCCGGTGCTGGAGGTAGTCGAAGACGGTGCCCTCGACCTTCTTCGGCGGCCGGCCGGATTTCTGGACCTCGACGTAGCCTTCGGCCACTCGGTAGGTGACGAACTCGGCCAGCGGTCCGCTGTCGTCGCCGAAGTAGGAGAACCGCGACAGGCCGGCTTCGACGTGCGAGCTGTCCAGCCAGAACGCGCGCCGCGACTCGGCATGGCGCGCGGTGAACGCGGCCTCGGTGTCCACCGCGTGGTCGAGCACGCGGTACGCGACGCGATAGGCGGAACTGGCCCGCTGGTACTCGGCGGTGAGGTCGCGGAAGTTGCGGATGAGCTGCTCGCCGTAGTCGGTGGCGATCGACTCGGGATGGAACTGCACTCCCCACAGTGGACGGTCACGGTGCCGGATGCCCATCACGACGCCGTCATCGGCCCACGCGGTCGCGACCAGCGACTCGGGCAGCGGTTCCCGCACGCACAGCGAGTGGTAGCGCACGCCGGTGAACTCGCTTGGGATGTCACGGAACAGCCCGTCGCCGTTGTGCCGAACGGTGGCGAGGTGGCCGTGCCGCGCGGCAGGCGCCGCAACGACCTCCCCGCCCTCGGCCGTCACGATGCCCTGATGGCCAAGGCACACGCCGAGCAACGGAATGTCGGTCTCGGCGATCACCCGACCGGACACGCCGAAATCGGCGGCCCGATCCGGCCGGCCAGGGCCGGGCGAGATCACGACATTGTCGAAATCTCGCAGGTCGAGTTCGTCGTCCGACACGTCGTCGTTGTGCACGACGACCGGTTCCTGGCCATTCACCTTCGCGATGAGCTGGAAAAGGTTGTAGGTATAGGAATCATAGTTGTCTATCAACAGTGTTCTCATGTGCGACATCATCTCCCGGTGTTCTTACGTTAGCCGGAACATGGTGATTCGCAAGCAAATGCGATTGGACGCTGCGATGTGGACGCTCAGGTAGCCGGCGGAATGTTGTGGTTGAGCCGGAAGGTGTTGGCCGGGTCGAAACGCGCCTTGAGTTCGGTCAACCGCTGGTAGTCGAGCACGTCGTAGGCGGTGGCCACGACCTCTGGCGGCAGCGCCCCGTAGGTGAAGTTCAGGCAGCGCCCCATCGTCCACGGCGCGAGCGCCCTGCCGAGATCGTCGTGTGCGGCCGTTGCCGTGTCCTGGTTGTTCGGCGTGATCCGACTGAGCACGGCGAGGGCGAACGCGGCGTCACGGTGGCCGACCGAGTTGGGCACCTCCGGCGGCCGGGACAGCGCTCCGCCCAATTGCCGCAGTTCCAGGATCAGTGTCGGTGCGGCAGTGTCGAGCAGGGTGTGAATGGCGTCGGTGTCCAGATCGCGGAGCATCGCGCTGGTGCCGTGATAGGGCATCGGATCGGTCGGGTCGTTGCAGATCGTGCCGGATTCCGAATACGGGATTTCGGTCACCTTCTCCATCAGCCGGGGACCGATCTCGTGCAGGGGCTCGATCAGTTTCGCGCCATCGTCCTCGGCGCCGAGAAAGGCGACGCGAATATGCACTGCGCGTTTGCCCCGGATCGGCGGCGGCAGCGCCGGCACGTCCGGGAACGGCACGATCGCCAGCGACGACGTGAGTTCCTCCGGCACGCTGGCCAACCATCGGTGCCACCCGGTGACGACATCGGCGGCGCGGTCCGCGTCGAAGAACAGGCCGCCGCCGTAGAGCCGCTCGACCGGCATCAGTTCGATCTCCAGCCGGGTCGCGATGCCGAAGTTGTCCCGGCCACCGCGCAGCGCCCAGAACAGGTCCGGGTCGCTCTGGGCGGTCACCTGCCGGATCTCGCCGTCGGCCGTGACGACCTCGATCGACCGGACGTGGTCGGCCGCGTAGCCGTAGCGGCGGGCCAGGTGGCCCATGCCGCCGCCGAGCGTGTACGAGGTGGCGCACACGTGGGGCGCACTGCCGGACAGCGGTGCGAGGCCGTACTTGGCCGCCGGTTCGACCACCCGCCCCCACGCGGCCCCCGCCTCGACGGTCGCCGTCGCGGCCGAGGCATCGACCTCGACGGCGGTCAGTCTGCTCATGTTGACCAGCACGCCCTCGGTCATGGTGGCAAGGCCGTGGCCGGTGCCCTGGACGGCGATCGGCAGGTCGTTGGCGGTTGCCCAGCGCACGGCGGCTGCCACGTCCTGGGCGGACTCGGCCAGCACCACGACGGTCGGTTCGCGGTGCGCCGCGGTCTGGAAGCCCGCTGTCGCGTCCGTGAAGCCGGGGTCGTCAGGGGCCAGGACGGCGCCCTCCACCTTGGCGGCCAGTTCGGCGTGTGCTCGGGTCATCGGTTTGCTTCCTTCCCTTTGGTGGCCGGGTCGCGGCGCAACAGCGTCAGCGCGAGCGCCGCGACCGCGAGCAGTGCGATGCCGGAAACGGCGAGCGCCGTGTGCAGGCCGGACACGAAAACGCTGGCCTGTGCCGGTGGCAGTCGGCCGCCGGCGGTGCCGCCCGCCGACAGGCCGGACTCGACGATCGCGCCAAGCACCGCGACGCCGAACACCTGACCGACCTGGCGCAGCGCGTTGACGATCGCCGACGCCATACCGGCCTGCTGACTGTCCACAGAGGACATCGCGATCGTTGTCGTTACGGTGCCGCACAGGCCGATGCCGATGCCCAGCAGCGCGAACTGCCACCAGATCGTGCCGATGCCGCTCGTGCGGTCCAGCCAGAGCAGGGTCAGCGTTGCGAAGCCGGCCAGCAGCAGGCCGGCGATCATCGGCAACCGCTCGCCGATCCGGTCCACCAGCCTGCCGGTCACCGCGGACGCGACGGCCAGCGTGACGCCCAGGATGGCGATCTCCAGTCCGGCCACCACCGAGGAATGTCCCTGCACCTGCTGGAAGAAGGCACTCAGGTACACGATGACGCCGATGAACGCGAAGAACACCACGAAGGCCGCGGTGTTGGCCACCGTGAACGTCCGGTGCGCGAACAGCCGCACGTCGATCAGTGGCGCCGGCCTGCGCAGTTCCCACGCCACGAACGCGACCAGCGCCGCGAGCCCGGCGACGAAGCCGACCAGCACCGGGACCGCCGTCCAACCGGAGGACTGCCCGTCGATCACCGCGTAGACCAGCAGCGCGATGCCGACGGCCGAGAGCACGGCACCACCCCAGTCGAACCGGTCCCGCACGTCGGCGCGCGGCAGTCGCGGCAGCAGCATGGCCGCGGCCAGCACCAGCAGGGCGGCCAGCGGCACGTTGAACAGGAAAACCCAGCGCCATCCGGCGCCCTGGGCGAGCAGCCCGCCGAGCACCGGACCGAGCGCCATGGCAAGGCCGGAACTGGTGGACCACAGCCCGATCGCGAGTGCGCGGGCGCGCTCGTCCTCGAACGTGGCGCGAATGATGGTCAGGCTGCCCGGCACCAGCAGCGCGGGCCCGATACCCTGCACCACCCGGCCGACCAGCAGCAGCCCGACCGAGGGTGCGAGGCCGGTCAGCAGCGAGCCCAGTCCGAACAGGACGATGCCGAGCAGGAAAAGACCCTTGCGGCCGTACCGGTCGCCCAGCGCGCCACCGGTGACCAGCAGCGTCGCGTAGACCAGCACGTAGGCGTCGACGATCCATTCCAGGTCGGTCGCGTTGGCACGCACTCCCTGGCCGATCGACGGCAGGGCAACGCTGACCACGGTCGTGGACAGCACGGCAACGAACAGGCCGCCGGACACGACGGCCAGCGTGAGCCACGGGTTCCGCACGGCCGCGCCCGACCGAGGCGCGTCCTCGGTCCTGGTCATCGGTACCTCCCCTGGATTTGTTTACAGTGCGTCATTAACGGATACCGCGTAGTGGCGCCGGCAAAACCAGTAGCGCACCGGCGGTCATACCCGCAGCGCCGCCAGAATGGCCGAAACCGCCTCGTCAACGGTGCTGTTGTCGATGACGACATCCGGCTTTTCCGGGAATTCCGCGGTCGTGTCCACGCCGACCACGTCGGTTGCCGTCCCGTTGGCGTACAGGTGGTTCCTGCGACCTCGGTCGCGCAGCTCGGCAACGGACGCCCGGAGCCAGACCTCCAGATAACGCGCGTTGCATCGCCGGTTCCATTCGTGGATCTCGTGGAACAGCGACACCGTGGAACAGATGACCAGATGCCCCTGCCCGGCCAGTCGCGCGGCGAGACGGGCGTAGTAGCGGGCCAGTGCCCGTCGATCGGCCACGCCGTGACCGAGCGACACCGGCAGCAGTTCCCGCAGGTCGTCGCCGTCCAGCCGGACCGGCCGCAGGTCATGCAGCCGCAACTCGACGGCCAGGGCGTCGGCGACGGTGGTCTTGCCGGCGCCGGCCAGCCCGGTCACCCACACGACACCGCCGTCGTGCCAGTCGCTCACGGCGCGGGCTCCGGTTCGACGTCCAACTGCCGCACGATGTCCCTGCCGACGTCGAGATCTGAGGGATGGTCGAACTCGCACCAGGGTCCGTCGGCCGGCACCGCGTGCACGCGCAACAGGCCGGTGCGCACGAGGTGGCGCAGCAGACCGGTCATGTCCAGCGCGCGCACCCGCTCGTCCCGCGCCCGCAGTTCCCGCACCACCGACCAGGCCGGCGGTGTCACGCGCAGCAGGCCGAGGTACTGGCCCTCGATCTCCGCCGTCGACCTGGGCCGCCCGCCGATGTCGGTGACGAAGCCCGAATCGTCGAGGCGGAACGTCTCGGCGTCGTCGAGCGGGCGCTCGAACCGGCTGCGCCACAACGATTCCCAGTGCGGGTCGTAGGCGATCGCCAGCTCGGCGGTGGATTCCGCGAGCCGCAGCGCGGTCGTCGCGCCGTAGACGATGTCGCCGTAGCTGACCAGTACCGACGCCGTGGCCAGCCAGTTGTGTGCGGCCGCGAGCGACTCGACCATCGTGCTGTCCGCCCAGCGCGGGTTGTGGAAGGTGGGCAGGCCGGTGTCGCGGACCGCGTCCGCGCACCACCCGGTCACCACGCCGACCTCGTCGGCGCCCGCCGCGCGCAGCGCGGCGACCTGCCGCTCCAGCAGCGTCCGCCCGTCGAGATCGACAAGGCACTTGGGCCGGTCCGCCGTGTATCCGCCGAGCCGCGATCCGCGCCCTGCGGCCAGTATCAGAGCTTTCATCGTGCACCTCCGAAGAAATCGCGGACGGTCGCCACGTCCGCCGCGGCGAATGTGGGCTCCCGCTCGGCGTGCCACAGCACGCCGCACACGTCGGCGTCGCGATGCCGCACGCCCTCCACCACGTCATCGCAGGTCGCGGTGACCGTGAGCGGCTCTGGCACGGCGAGCGGCGCGAGCCGGTGATAGCTGTTGACCTCCCGCTGCCCGCCGTCGACCCGCACCGGATGCCGGGTGGCGACGTGGCCGTCCACCTGTTCCAGCGCGCCGCCGAAGGCGTGCACGATCAGCTGCATCCCCCGGCACACGCCCCACAGCGGCCGGTCGCTGCGCAGCGACCAGTCCAACAGCGCCAGTTCGGTCGCGTCGCGCTCGGGGAACGTGCCGCCGTACGCGACCAGGTTCTCGCCGCCGGTCAGCACAACGCCCGCCACGTCGAGGGCGACGACGGTGTCCAGCGCGATGTCGGGGTCGTTGGGCAACGGCACGCCGGTCAGGCCGCACGCGGCCAGGAACCGGAACCAGCGTTCGTCCAGCGCGTAGCGCCGCTCGCCGAACTCGTTCGGCGGCAGGCAGCGCTGAGTGATGCCGACGACCGTCACGACAGCACGGCCACCCGTTCGCTCGCCGCGTCGATCTCCAGCGCCGCCGCCCGCGACCACACGCGGAACTGGTCGGCGCCGGCACCGATCACCGCTGGCACGCCCGACTCCAGCGCGCGCAGCGCCATGTGCGAGTTGACCCCGCCGAACGCGGTGACCAGCCCGACGATGCCGCGCGCGAACAACCAGTCGTAACCGGGGTCCGCGCTGGCCACGGCAGCGATCGCGCCGTCGGGCGCCTCGCCCGCGTCGATGTCGGCGACCCTGGCGGCCACGTGGCCGTCGGTGACGAAGTTGGGCCGGGTGTCCGGGGAGCGGAAGCTCCACACGTCGGCGGGGCCGGTGATCAGCGGTGGCAGCGTGATCAGCCGTCCGACATCGTGCTCGGCCATGCCCCGCTCGACGGCCGCGGCCAGCAGCGCCGCGTCCCTGCCGCGTTCGCCGGTCAGCGCGCGCAGCGTTTCAACGTCCACATAGGACATGTCGTCCGCTGTGAAGCCGAATCCCTCGCCCAGCGTGCGTATTGCGACCAGCAGATCGGACAGCACCCGGGTGAAGTCCAACTTGGCCTGTTCCCGACCTCGGATGGCGGCGCCCGCGAACTCAAGCAACCGGTCCGTGCCGAACGAGAAACCCGCTCGCCGGACCAGCTCGTCGATCCGGCGCCGCTGCGTGTCGCGCAGGTGGAACTCGGGTGTCGGCTCGACCTGCGGCCGGTCGGCGGCGAAGTCGAAGTACAGCTCCGGTGCCTCGTCGTAACGCGGCGACAGGATGTCGTAGGTGCCCGGCCGCAGGTGCCCGTAGCGCTTGAGGAACTCCTCCGGCGCGAGCGCGGCGAAGTCCCTGCGCAGCGCGGCCGACACCAGGTCAAGTCCCGCGACGAAGGCGGCCCGGTCCGACCGGCTCAGCACGTCCTCTGCCACCAGGTCGTCCAGCAGTTCGGTTGCGATGAACGCGGCCCTTGCCAGTCCGGCGAAGGGCAGCGTGCCGTTCTCGACGCACCGGTTCAACCGCACCGCCAGCTCGCGACCGGTCACCGGCACGTCGGCCCCTCGGTCGGACAGGTCCTCCAGCGCGGGGAGCTTCGCCAGGTCCCTGCGCCACCGGTCGCCGCTGATCACGTCGTCCGTCAGCTGTCGCAACACGTCGAGGAACACGGCGCGGTCCCGGCCCCGCAACGGAAGGCGCTCCGCGGCGCGGAAGCTGTGCGCGGACACGACAACCCGCGACTCCAGCTTGTCGTGCAGGTGCGGCCGGGCAGTGAGGGTGTCAACGGCGTGGTCCACCAGCCGTTCGGCCAGTTCGTCCGGCGCGGCCGCCGGGACGAGTGACGCGGCGCTGGCGCGGACGTCGATGTAGGGCAGTCCGGCGAAGCTGACCAGCAGCGGCGTGCCGCGCAGGTCGCGGTAGCCGTAGTCGTGGCGGGCCCGCGCCCAGGTCCGGTCCGTGATCAGCGCCCGATACAGCGACAGCGCCAGCGGCCGGGGATGCAGCCCGATCATCTCGGCCGGATTCCAGTCCGGCATCACGCCGTACACCGTCCGCCTGCCGGGCACTCCGGCCGCGCGTTCGCCGCCCGCCGCGACCTGCTCGGTGATCCTGGTCAGCGCGACGCCGTGCCGTCCGTCCGAGAGTCGAGGCCCGCCGACCACCAGGGGCCGGACCTGGAGCAGGATCAACTCGTCGTCCTCGGACACCGCGAACTCGATGTCCAGCCCTGATGTCGCGGTAAGCACCCGCAACTCGCTCAGCAGCGCGAGCACCGCGGCGATCTGCGCTGTCGGCGCGCGCGCCGACTCGGCGTAGCGGGCGCCGTACCAGGTGTGCAACCGGCCGTTGCCGCTGGTCACCGCGTCGGTGTCGGCGCCGTCGACCCAGTTCACCACGTAGTAGGGCGCCCCGGTGCTCGGGTGGCACGAGCACGCGACGCCGGACATCCGCGAGTTGCGCAACTCCGGCTGGATCAGCAGATGGTCGTCGGGACCCGGCGACCCGTAGGAGGCGAACACGTCGTCAACGGCGGCGGCCAGCGCGTCCCGGCCGCGCACACCAGCCACAGTGCGGAAATGCCCGGCCAGCGACTGCGCCGAGGTGTCCTCGGCCGACGCGCTGCTGCGCACGATCAACGGCTGGTCCGCCCACGGCCTGCCGAGCACGTCGTCGAGCACCCGTTCCCGGTCGGCCCGCCATCGGCGTAACTCCACCGAGAACAGGGGCAGCACCCTGGCCCTGGTCACCGCTGAGGACAGCCGGGCCAGCGACTCGGCCTTGGTCCCCAACGGAATGGTGGTCGTCGCGCTGGTCATCGCGCGGTCCCGTCGGCCAGCGTCGCCACCCACATCCGGGTCACGTACGGCACCTCGACGACCGGGCCGGCCTCGGCGGCGACGAGTTCGCGGATGCCGTCGAGCACCGCGTCGAACTTCTCGCCGGCCTGCTGGCCGAGCGTGGAGTGCGAACCCCAGGCCGCGCACCACTCGTCGGCAGGCACCCGGTGCACGATCCGGCCCGACAGGCAGACCGCGGGCTCGAACAGGCCACTGTCGGCGATCACGCCGGTCTGGTCGGCGCGCCGCGTGCCGTAGCTGTAGCCGGGTACCTGCTCGTGGATGAGCGCCTCGACCTTCGCCTGGAACGGGTCGTCGAGGTCGCGGTGGTTCCAGCAGCACGCGAACCGGCCGCCCGGCCGCAGGATGCGCGCGGTTTCCGCCAGCGCGGCCGGCCGGTCGGTGCGGTCGAATGACGAGCCGAACGTGACGAGCGGATAGCGGCCGGTCGGCCGTCCGGTGGCCTCGCCGAAGCCCTCGTACCAGGTGACTCCCGGCATGTCCTTGGTCCGGCTCTCGCCGACGGCGCGCATGGCCGGGGTCGGCTCGACGGCGTCCACCATGAGGCCGTGCGCGAGCAGCGGGATCGTCAGGTGCGCCGAACCGGCGCCGACGTCGCAGACGAGGTCGCCCGAGGACACGCCGGCCACCGCGAGCGTCGCGGTGATCACCTCGGGCACGTAGTCCGCGCGGGACGCGTACTGGGCGGCGTAGGGCGAGTAGTCGAACTGGGTGGTGATCGTCATCTGTCTTCCTCTTCTCAGATTCTCAGACGCTGGTGGGGACGGGGGTGGCCGGGTAGCCGAACCGGGCGGCGGTGGCGATCAGGTCCGGGTCGGCGAACTGTTCCGCGATACCGGGCTCGTCGATCCACTCCCGCCACTCGCCGATCCGGCCGCGCCGCATGATCCGGGCGTCCTTCGTGCGGGACTCGCCCTCGGCCGAGGAGACCTGGTCCTCGTGCGCCCGCATCGCGTCGAACGAGGACCGCTCGACGGCCCTGGCGATCCGGTCCACCGGCGCGGTAAGGCCGAACGCGGCGAGCATCGCGGTCACCGTGGCGACCGGGTCGGTCTTGACGTCCTCGAACCGGACGACGGCGAACCGGTCCAGGGTGGGCGCCGCGGCCAGCCAGTGCTCGTAGAACGCGGTCCAACCGGCGACCGGGGTACGGCCGTCGCCGATCCGGGTGCCGCGCAGGAAGTCCAGCAGCGTGCCCTTGCCCCGCGTGTCCTCGACATCGTCCCACCAGGACTTGGCAAAGCCGCGGAACCACTGGAATCCCGAGTAGATGGTGTCGCGCGGGTCGCGGACGAGCAGGATCACGCCGCCAAGTCGGGTATCCGCGAAGGTCTCCGGATACAGGTGCGTCTTGACGAACCGATGGGGCGGCTGCTGCTGTCCGGCCGCAGGACCGACGCCGGCCCGGTCGTGCTCGGCCGTTGCCGCCATGCGCTGCCGGTAGGACAGCTGGTTCTCGGCAGGGCTCGCCGATCCGTCCTCGGCCACCACCTCGGTGTAGGGGTCGAGGTAGTCGTAGCCCAGTTCCAGCACGATGTTCCCGAGCAGCGCGTTGCCGGCGCCGGGATCGCCCGCCACCAGAATGTCGCGCCGTCCCAGCTTGCCGATGTTGTGTTTGTGCAGGGTCACCGGATCCCAACCGGCGACCGGACCGCTCGTCATCTCATGCCTCCTCAGTGCTTGATGAATGTCTTGGCGCGCATCAGGAACGTGGCCAGGTAGTCGTCGTGCGGCAGGTCCGGATCCACGACGTGGGTCGGGTGGTCGCCGACGTGGATGTTGCCGACGGTGGGTTCGGCGAGCAGGTCGTCCACCAGCCGCTCGTCCCCGGTCAGCACGGTGAGCGCCAGCGTGTGCCGCAACGGCCCGATCCCGTCGGCAGGCGACCACGGCGCCACCCACACGCACGGGAACGGCAGTTCGATCCCGGTCTGCGGCGCGTCCGACCGGTCCAGCAACCGGACCGATGGCCGCAGCACGCTGCTGCCGTCCCCGAGATCCGCGACGACGTCGGCCAGCACCGGTGTGGTGCCCTCGGCGCGGGCCAGCAGATAGTTCTCCAGCGCCAGCGCCGCCTTTGTCGGCTGCACCGGCAGGACCGCCTTCTCGTCATCCGGCGGCAGGCTGGGCAGGGCGGCGAGCCGTTCGGCCAGCGCGTGCGCCAGGCCGTCGGCATCGCCGTCGACCAGCACGGCGGTCGTGTTCACGCAGCCGGTGCCGCCGTGCCCGGCGACCGAGTCCACCAGCACGTCCAGGTGCTCCCGCCAGTCGGTGTCGCGCGTGATGAGGATCTTCGAACGGCCGGGGCCCTGCGGCAGGACCTTCGGGCTGCCGGCGTAGGCGTCGATCACCTCGTCACCGCCGTAGACCATGCCGAGGTCGGCCGCGTCCAGCAGACCGGCCGCCGCGTCGTGCTCGGTGGGCAGCATGGCCACCTGGTCGGCGAACCCGGCCGTGCGCAGCGCGCTGATGAGTCGGTAGGGCGTGAACGGTTCCCGACGCGACGGCCGCACCGCGACCCGGTAACCCAGCGCGAGCGCTGCCGGCCACAGGCTGTGCGTGCCGGGGTGGTTGCCGGCCGCGTGCACCGCGAACACGTCGCCGCGCCGCACCCACACGGCGCCCCGCCGGACATCCGCCCGGTCCGCCGCCGCGCCAACCGGTCGGGCAAGGCCGACGCTGTGCGCAGCCCGCGCGACCCGGGCGCCGACGTTCTCCCGTGCCGCCCGCACCTCGCGGATCGGCAGACCGCCGACCCTGCTGACCGTGCGGTCGTACTCGTCTGGCGACACACCATCCACAGTGGACTCAGCGAACGCCCTGCCCGCCTCGGCAAGCGAGGCGGCGCGCTCGTCCGAGGCCAGCGGCGTCGCGGCGCGCAGCGCGGACACGGTGCGGTGTACGAACAACGGTGGGACGATGCTCAGCTCCGCGACCGGGTCGCCGGTGACAGCGGCCAGGGTGCGACCGGCCCGCGTGCGATACGGGCCGCGTGGGCCGAGGGCGGGCAGTTCGAGCATCAGTACACCCCCTCGATCACGGCCTCACTCTCGAATCGCGGCACAGGGCCGACATCGGCGACCGAGTCGCCAGGCTGGCCGTCCGGACCGGGCACCCGGACCGCGAGATCGCGCTCCAGGTTGTTCGGCAACAGGAACGACCGGCTGATATGGCGGGTGACCACCTGCCCGCGTTCGCCGTACGCCACCGGCTGGCGGGTGTTCGGATCGACAACCGCGAACGTCGTGTACGGCGCGAACGGATCGAAAACGCAATCCTCCGTGCCCTGGCGCTGGCCGGCAAACCCGAGCGTCATCGTGCTGCCGTAGTGGCCGAACAGGATCACCCCGGGGAAGACGTCGTTGCGGTAGAGGTCCATGGTGTCGGCGTCCATGTGGGTGCCACCCCAGCGGATCGCCCGGACGTTCATGTTGATCAGCTCGACCAGTTCGTCGTCCCTTGCCATGCGTTCCAGCAGCGGCGGGGTCACGGTCAGCACACCGATGCGCTGCGTGCGCAGCACGTGTGTCGCCTGCTCGACCAGGTGCCGGGAGTACGCGTCGGCCACCTCGCCCCGACCCTGCGCGATCAGGCGTTTCACCCAGCGCGGGTCCAGGTCGATCACGTGCGCGACGCCGCCCCTGCGGCGGGCGATCCCTCGGACGAGTTCACCGACGATGTGCGGTCCGGTTGGCACCATGCCAAGCCAGTCGACGCCGCGTGGGAAGCCTGCCGCGTCCAGATGCGCGTCGTCCCAGGTCAGCAGCTGGTCGAGCCAGTCACGTAGGCAGATCACCCGCTTGGGTGGACCCGTCGTGCCGCCGCTCTCGAAGACGCCGACGATGTCCGGGTCGGCACCGTAGCCGCGTGGGACGAGATCGGCGGCCGGCACATCCCGCAGCCGCGCCGAAACGTCCGGGAAACGGCTCAGATCCGCGTATGCGTGAATTTCTTCCCGTGGGTCGAAATCTAATTCAGCGGCGTAGGACAACCAGAACGCGCATCCGGTTGCTGGGTCGAAATGCCATGCCATCGCGGCCCGCACCAGCTCGTCCGCGTCCAGGTGGCGGTCGGGCGGAGCGTCCAGAACGTGTGACCACACAATGTCTCCTCGCTGATTCATGGACGGACATTCGACGTTACCGAGAGTGCCCGTGAAGGCAAGCCGGCCACAGCTGTCCAACCAGGGGAGTCGTCGGTTGGACGGGGTCTACCGCAGGCAAACCCGCAGCCATGGTTAGGCCGTCCGGCCAGTGGGTATAAACCCACGTCAGGATATAAATGTTTGTTCACTGTGTGTAAAAGTTGCGCCGATTGGACAGGAGGGAAGAATGTCGGAATCTGGGGGCTGGAAAGAATGGTCGCCCGAGGGAAAACCGATTGTACGCGTGCCGATAGCCGACTTACGCAGGTCCCAGTCGCCGCGTCTTTGTGGGGAGGATCGGCAGCACATTCGCGCACTCGCGGAATCCGATGCCGAACTGCCGCCGATAATCGTGCATCGGTCGACCATGCGAGTCATCGACGGAATGCACCGCCTGCGCGCCGCGGAACTACGCGAGCGCGACGAGATCGACGTGCGGTTCTTCGACGGGGACGAGTCGGCGGCGTTCGTCCTCGCGGTACGGGCCAACATCACGCACGGCCTGCCACTCTCGCTTGCCGACCGCAAGGCGGCCGCTGCCGCCATCATCCGATCGCATCCGGACTGGTCCGATCGGATGATCGCAAGTCGCACCGGCCTCGCGGCGAAGACCGTCGGCGGGATGCGCGACGCCGATGGCGGGACGTCGCATCCGGACAGCCGGGTCGGCCAGGACGGCCGGGTACGACCGACCAGCACCGCGAGGGCACGGAAGATCGCGGGCGAGCTGATCGGTGAACATCCGGACCTGTCGCTGCGCCAGGTGGCGCGGGCGGTCGGCCTTTCCCCGGAAACCGTGCGGGACGTGCGTAGCCGGATCCGGCGGGACGAGGACCCCGTCCCCGCACCACGCGATGCCCGCGACCCGTCCGACGCGGCCACCGACACCGCTGCCAATCGCACCACCGGCCGTGCCGAGGACACCGCGACCGAACCGGCAGGGCCGCAGGTGCCTCGGCGCGAACTCGCCGCCGCCGTCCACCTGCTGCGCGACGATCCCGCACTGCGGTTGAACGGACTGGGACGCGCGCTGCTCAAGACCCTGGACGCCAACACGTTGATCAACGCCCGGTTGGAGCACATCCTGGCCAACGTGCCGCCGCACTGCCGGACGGCCGTGGCCAAGGCGGCGCGGGGATGCGCGCTGATGTGGCGGTCACTGGCCACCCAACTGGACGAGACCGAGGACTTCGCGTAGCGCCCACTCGCGGTCACGCGCGCAGCACCTCCTTCATCCGGTCGGTCACGATGTGCAGGCCACGCTGGGTGAGCACGGATTCGGCGTGGAACTGCAACGACGCGAAACGCTGCCCACGCAGCGCGTGCACCTCACCGGTGACCGGATCGCGGCAGACCTCCACCATGCCGACGCCGGGGCAGTCGATCTTGTCCTCGGCGGACCGCGCGGTGAACGTGTTGTAGAAGCCGACCAGTTCCGGCTCGCCGAACAGGTCGATCGACCGTTGCGCCCCCTGGTTGGGCACGTCCCTGCGCACGACCTCCAGCCCGAGTCGCCGGCACAACGCCTGGTGGCTCAGGCAGACCGCGAGGAACGGCAGGCCGTTCGCCAGCAGTTCGTCCACTGCGGCCCGCAGGTGGGCGATCTTCGGGTGCGAGCCGTCGCACGGGTCTCCGGGACCGGGTCCGAGCACGACGAGGTCGTAGCCGTCGTCGAACGAGTACGCCTCGTCGTAGCGGCGCACGGTCACGGCGAGTCCCAGCGCGCGCAACAGATGACTGATCATCGATGTGAACGTGTCCTCGGCGTCCACGACCAGGACCCGGCGCCCGGCCAGTTCCGGATCGGTCGGCGTCGGCGTCGGCTCATCGCCGAGCCAGAACGTGGCGATGGTCGCGTTGCGGCGGGCCAGCGCGGCCTGCACGGCCGGGTCGCCGCCGAACCTGGGCCTGCTCTCGCTGGCCAGCGCGGCCAAAAGGCCGGCGGCCTTCGCCCTGGTCTCCGCCACCTCCGATCGCGGATCGGAGTGCCGGACCAGGGTGGCGCCGGTCCCGATGCTGAGGTGACCGGTTCGGTCGATGTCGGCGGTGCGGATGAGGATCGACGAGTCGAGTGTGTGCGCGCCGGTGTCGTCCCGGCCGATCAGCGCCGCGATCCCGCTGTAGTAGCCGCGACCGCCCGGTTCGTACCTGTCGATCACCCGGCACGCGTTCTCCAGCGGGCTGCCGGTGACGGCTGGCGAGAACATCGTCTCGCGCAGGATGTCCCTCGGGTCGCGGCTGCTGGTGCCCGAGATGGCGTACTCGGTGTGCGCCAGCCGGGCCATCTCGCGCAGGTACGGCCCGCTGACCCGGCCGCCGGTGTCGCAGATCCTGGCCATCATCTTCAGTTCCTCGTCGACAACCATGTACAGCTCGTCGGTCTCCTTGCCGTCGTCGAGGAACGCCATCAGCTCGGCCAACTCCGGACCGGAAGCCGGATACCGGTACGTGCCGCTGATCGGCGTCATCACGGCGGTGCCGTCGGTGAGGCTGATGTGCCGCTCCGGCGTCGCGCCGACCAGGGTCCGGTCGCCGGTGTGCACGAGGAACGTCCAGTGCGCGCCGGTCTCCGCGCCCAACAGCCTGCGGAAGAAGGACAGCGCGCTGTGTGGTCCGTAGTCGGCGATGTCGGCAACGTAGGATCGCTTGATCACGAAGTTCGCGCCTTCGCCCCGGCCGATCTCGTCGTCGATCACGTGCTGGACGATCCGGGCGTAGGCGTCGTCGCCGACGTCGAAGTGCCCGTCGGTGAGGTGGGCAGGCACGTCAGGCAGCCGCCGCACCGCCTCGGTCATCGGCAGGATGGCCTGCTCGGTCACGGTCAGCACGCGCAGCGGTTCGCCGTCGTCGGTGCACGTGTAGCCGCGCTCGGCGATCTGCCGGTACGGCACGAGCACCAGCATGTCCGAGCGGGCGACCGTGCCCTCCGGCAGTGGCACGTCGGCAAGAGTGTCCGCTGTGGACATGGTGCCGACCAACAGTTCCAGGGCACCGGGGCCGGTGGTCGCCGGCCGGTGCAACAGGGCGAACGGCGGCGGGTCCGGCGCGAGCAGGCGATCAAGGAGGTCGTCCACTGTGGCGGTCACGGCAGCACCTCCTTGGTCATGGTGACGACGGCACAGCGCCGGGCCGCGTAGTCAAGGGCGAGGGCGTGGTCGGCGGAGGTGAAGTCGGCGACGGCGTCGGCCACCAGGAACGGCCCGATGTCGTTGGTGAACGCGTCCACCGCGGTCATCAGCACGCCGACGTGCGCGTACACCCCGCACAGCACGATCTGGTCGCGCCCCGCGCTCCGCATCCGGTCCAGCAGGTCGGACCGGGCGAACGCGCTGTAACGCCATTTGGTGAACCGCCAGTCGCCCGGCCGGGGCGCCAGTTCGTCGATCACCGCGCGATCCGCCGGATCGGTCCGCATGCCCGGCCCCCAGATGTCGGCAAGCAGGCCGCGCTGCGCCCGCGTCATCCCGCCGGGTTGCGCGGTGAACCCGACCGGCATGCCGGCGGCTCTCGCGCGCTCGCACAGCAGGGCGCAGTTCGCCACCAGCTGCTCGCGCATCGGCTCGGGGAACGGTCGAACGAAGTAGCGCTGCATGTCGTGGACAAGAAGGACCGCTCGCCTCGGGTCCAGCGACCATGCCGCGGTGCTGGCCGGCAGGTCGCCCGAGGTGGGCAGGGTGTACGGCTCGACGGTGGCGAGCGAAGGCATGGTCGATCTCCTCGCTGTTCCTGCGGATTTTCTCCGCGCTGCTCAGCCGCGCCAGGCCGACACCACGGCGATCGCCTGGTGCGGGTTGAGGCGCGGGTCGCAGAAGCTGGTGTACTTCGTGCCGACCTGGTCCACATAGGACTCGTTCGGCACGCACTCTGTCGTGTCGTCCGGCACCGTTTCCAGATGCAGGCCACCCGCGACCCCGCCCGCCGACTCGACGGCGTCCTGGAACTCCTCGACCTCGCGGACGATCGTCTCCAGGAACCGGGTCTTGTGGCCGTCCGGTGCCGTGACGGTGTTGGCGTGCATCGGATCGCACAGCCAGATCACCGGATGGCCGGCAGCCACGACCGCGCGAACCAGCGCCGGCAGCCGTTCGGCCACCGTGTCAGCGCCCATCCTGGCGATGAGCGTCAGCCGGCCCGGCGTGCGGTCCGGATCCAGCCGGGCGCACAGGCCAAGCACCTCATCGACCGTCGCGGTGGGGCCGAGCTTGCAGGCCACCGGGTTGATCACATCGGCGAGCAGGGCGACATGGGCACCGTCGGCCTGCCGGGTGCGCTCGCCGACCCACGGCCAGTGCGTCGAGGTGAGCAGCAGCCCGCCGTTCTCGTCGCGGCGCAGCATCGGCAGCTCGTAGTCGAGCAGCAGCGCCTCGTGGCTGGTCCACACCGGCAGGTCGTCGTCGAGCACGCAGTTCTCGTCGCTGTCCGGGTCGCACCAGCCGAGATGGCGCATGACGTCGCGGGCGGCCTGGTAACCGGCCAGCAGTCGATTGGGATCGGGTTGGCGGCCAGCTGGATCGGGTTCCGGCGAGTTGACCATGTGACCTCGGTAGGCCGGCAGTTCGAGATCCCCGACCCGCTGCGTCGGCCGCGAACGAGGTTTGCCGAACTGGCCCGCCATCCGGCCCGCTGCGATCACCGGCTTGCGGCTGATCATCTTCATGATGCCGGCAAGCACCTCGACCAGACCGGCCTTGCGGATCACCTCGTCCGGACCGGACTCGGCCGGATCCTCCGCGCAGTCACCGGTCTGCACGACCCTGGCCCGTCCCTTGGCGACCTGCGCGAGATCCTTGCGCAGGCGTGCGACATCGGCCGAGTTGACAAGTCCTGGTCTGCCGCTGAGTTCGGTGCGTATCCCACGCACCTGGTCCGGGTCGGCCCACTGCGGCTGCTGCGGGACCGACCCCGACGGTAGATCGGTGAATTCCTGCCCCATGAGTATTCCCTCCAGTATGCGATCCGAACGCGCAAGAGGTGGCGCCGGCAAAACGCAGATTCAGCCAATGAACCAAACCGTTCCCGGCCCGTCAACCGGCGTCCACGCAAAACCGCGTCCAACCGATGCGCATCAGCGATTGGACGCGTCCACCCCGGACGCTTGCCACCGCGCGGCATGGCGCGCTACAACCGGAAATTGGCCATTCGGCCCGACTCATGCCGATGGCTGAGGGAGAAAGGGCGATGACGATGACGGATACCGAGCTGCGGCAGCGCAACCGCGCCGTGGTCGAGGAGTACATGGCGGACATCGAGGGCGAGAAACGCCTGACCAGGCACCGGTTGTTCGCCGAGGACGGCAGTGCCGGGCTGTGGACGACCGAGACCGGCGAGCCGATCGTGATGACCGGCATGGACCGGTTGAAGAAACACGAGGTCTGGTCGCTGGAATGCCTGCCGGACTGGCGCTGGTACAACATCGAGGTGTTCGAGACGCAGGACCCGAACCGGTTCTGGGTGGAGTGCGACGGTGAGGGGAAGCTCCTGTTCCCCGGTTACGACGCGACGCACTACCGCAATCACTTCATGCACTACTTCCGGCTGGAGAACGGAAAGATCAAAGAACAGCGGGAATTCATGAACCCCATCAACCAACTCCGCGCGCTGGGCATCGAGGTGCCGAAGGTCAAGCGCGAGGGAATTCCGGCGGACTGAGGACAATCGTGAAAGCCAGCATCGCATGGTGGAACCTTGACGAGTCGAACGAGACCATCGACTCGCTACGGGCGTACCTGCACGACGAGGGGGTCGCACCGTGGGAATCAGTGCCCGGCCTGTGCCTGAAGCTCTGGATCGCCGACCGTGAGCACAACCGGTGGGGCGCGATCATGCTGTGGGAGAACGACAGTGCCGATCCGGGCAGCCTGCCGCCGAACAAGGCGGCCGAACTGATCGGTTACGGCCCGACCCAACGGGCCGCCTTCGAGGTCGAGGCGACCGTCGAAGGCATCCATTCGCTGTCAACCCTGGCCGGCATCGGGCCGGCGTTCCCGGCGAGGAGTGTGTCATGACCACCACAACACCGGCCCCGGCCGGCCTGGACGGCCGGGTGTTGCCCGAGTTCGATCGGCCGCCCGCCGACCCGGTCGACCTGCTGCGGCAGTGGCTGGCCACGGCCCGTGAGTCGGGCGTGCGCGAGCCCGGCGCGCTGGCCCTGGCAACGACCGACCAGGACCACCGCGTCGCGTCCCGCATCGTCGCGCTGCTGGACGTGACGGCGGACGGACTCGTGTTCACCAGTCACAGCGGCAGCCGCAAGGGCAGGCAGCTCGCGGCGATCCCGTGGGCGTCCGGCGTGCTGTACTGGCGGGAGACCGGCCAGCAGATCGCGGTCGCCGGCCCGGTGACGCTGATGAGCGCGACCGAGTCCGACGCGCTGTGGGATTCCCGGCCGCCCACCACCTATCCGATGTCGGTGGCGTCCGAGCAGAGCGCGCCACTGGCCGACGAGGAGGCGCTGCGCTCGACGGCCCGCCGTCTCGCCGACGGCGACGGTCCGTTGGCGCGCCCGGACACCTGGTGCGGCTACCGGCTCACGCCGACCACCATCGAGTTCTGGCAGGGCAGCCCGGACCGCCTGCACCGCAGGCTTCGCTACGACCGCGACGGCAGCGACGGCACCTGGACGAGCGAGCGGCTGCAACCGTAATCACTTGGCGTTGGCGAGTGCGGTTTTGGCGTCGCTGAAGAAGGTGCTCACCCCGTCGGCGATAGACAGCTTCCCGAACCCGACGGCCTCCGCGTTGCGGTTGAAGGACGTCTTGACGTCCTGGTAGCCGGGCGGTGCCGTTGGCGCGGGCGGCAGTCCGTCCTTGTCGATCTGCTCCGAAACGTACTGGCCGTAGGTGACGTCCCGCTTGTCGCCCGCGTCGAGGGTGGGCAGCAGTAGCTTGGTCGCCGACGCGGACGGCGGGAAACCACGCTGGACACCCATGATCTTGATGGCGTCCGGGTCGGTGATGAAGAAGTCGATCAGTTTGGCCGCGCCGTCCGGGTTCTTGCTCTTGGCCGGGATGCTCAGCAGCACGCCGCCGTTGAGCGCCTGGCCGGTCTTGCCCGTGCTGCTCCTCGGCACGATCACGATGTCTAGTGCGTGGGGAGTGAGCGGCTGCATCTGGGCAAGGCCCCAGCCGGTCGTCATGACCACCTGGCCGGCGATCAGTGGGTGGGTGCCGCTGGCGGTCTGTGCGTTGCTGAGCAGGTCGGGCGGGCAGATGGCGCCGGATTTGCGCAGCCCGGCCCAGTAGGTCCACCACGCGGTCAGGTCGTCGGCGTCGAAGCCGAGGCCGGCGCTGTCCGCCGAGTACAGGTCCTTGCCGCGCTGGCGCAGCCATGGTTGGAAGGCACCCGCGTCGTCGTTGGAGCCGTCGAGCGCGCCGTACTTCCCCGGTCCGAGTGCCTTGGCGATTTCGTTGGTCATCGCGGTGAAGTCGTCCCAGGTCCAGCTGTCCTTCGGGACGTCGATCCGCAACTGCGCAAGCACCGTCTTGTCGTAGAGCACCGGGGCGTAGCCGGAGCCGGACGGCACGCCGTACGGTTTGCCGCCGACCGCGCCCGCCTTCTGCACGCCCGCGAACAGGTCGTTGAGGTGGATCGTGCCCGGCACGTAGCCGCTCAGGTCGAGCAGGACGTTCTTGGCGGCGTAGGTGCTGACCAGCTGGGTGTCCATCTGGAACAGATCGGGCGGATTGCCACCGGCGAACTCGGTGTCCAGCTTGTCGAAGTAGCCGTCGTAGCCGGAGTACTCGGTCGTGACCGAGATGCCGGTCTTCTTGGTGAAGACCTTGATCGCCTTCTGGTAGGCGGTGTTCCTGGCGTCACCGCCCCACCAGCGGAACACCAGCGACTTGTTCGACGAGGAGGAGTTACCGGCCGGTGCGAAGCCGCAGCCGGCGAGGGCGACGGCGGCGGCACTGCTCGCGGCGATGCCGAGAAATCCCCTTCTTGACAGGTTTGCGGTCACGTTCGGCTCACTTTCTCTACGGATCACTTGATGCCGGTGTTGGCGACGCCGTCGACGAGGCGCTTCTGGAAGATGAGGAAGACCGCGATGGTCGGCACCAGGGTGACCACCGACATGGCCAGCATGCCGCCGTAGCTGGAGCCGCTGGTGCGGTCGATGAACGCGTTGAGTCCCAGTGGGACGGTATAGCGGCTGTTGTCGGACAGGTACACCAGTTGCCGCAGGAAGTCGTTGAAGGTCCAGATGAAGGTCAGCACCGTCGTGGTGATCAGCGCTGGGCGCAGCAGCGGCAGGATGATCGTGCGGAACACCCTGATGTGTCCGGCCCCGTCCAGCGTCGCGGCCTCGTCGAGTTCGCGGGGAATGCCCCGGATGAACTGGACCATCAGGAAGATGAAGAACGCGTCGTAGGCGAGGAAGTAGGGCACGGTCAGCGGCAGGAAGGTGTTCACCCAGTTGAGGCGGTAGAAGATCGTGTACTGCGGGATCAGCGTCGCCTGGAAGGGCAGCATCAGCGTGCCCAGCATCAGCGCGAACCAGATCCTGCGGCCGGCGAAGTCCAGCCGGGCGAACGCGTACGCGGCCAGCGAGCAGGACAACAGGTTGCCGATCACCACGACCGCGGACACCATGATCGAGTTGATCAGGTAGACGCTGAACGAGGTGCCGGTCGCGGTCCAGCCGCTGAGGTAGTTGCCGATGGTGAAGTGGAACGGCAACGGATCGATCGTGGTGAAGATCTGACTCTCCGGCTTGAACGATGCGCCGAGCATCCAGGCCAACGGGTAGACCATCACGATCAGGACGATCACCAGCACCGTGTGCGTTCGCCACTGGTACTTCCCGCGTCGGCGCGCCGATATCGCCGTCATGGCTAGCCCTTCCCTTCAGTCCGCGTAGTTGACCCAGCGGCGGGCCGTTGCGAAGTAGACAGCGGTGAACAGGCCGATCACCAGGAACAGCACCCAGGCCATCGCGGAGGCGTAGCCCATCTGGAGGCTGCCGAAGCCCTCCTTGTACAGGTAGAGCGTGTAGAGCAGGGTCGAGTCGACCGGGCCGCCTGTGCTGCCGGAGATGACGTAGGCCGGGGTGAAGGTCTGGAAGGCGTTGATGGTTTCCAGCACGAGGTTGAAGAACACCATGGGGGAGAGCAACGGCAGGGTGATCTTGCGGAACATGGTGAGCCTGCTGGCGCCGTCGATCGCGGCGGCCTCGTAGAGGTCGGCCGGCAACTGCTTGAGGCCAGCCAGGAAAATCAGCATCGGCGTGCCCATCTGCCACGCGGAGAGCAGGACCAGCGTCCAGATCGCGAATCGCGGATCACCGATCCAGTCAGCGCCCCTGATCCCGAACCAGCTCAGGAACTCGTTGAGCAGGCCCTGCTGGGCGAAGATCTGCCGCCACATCACCGAGACCGCGACGCTCGCACCCAGCAGCGACGGCAGGTAGAACGCGGAGCGGTAGAAGCCGAGCGCCCTGATACCCCGGTTGAGCGCGAGCGCGACCAGCAGCGCGACCGCGAGTTTCAACGGTACCGAGGTAACCACGTAGATCAGGGTGACCTTGACCGATTGCAGGTAGCGCTGGTCGTGCCACAACGCCGCGAAGTTGTCAAGGCCGATCCACTTCGGCGCGGACAGCAGGCCGAACTTGGTCATCGAGAGGTAGAGCGAGTAGCCCATCGGGATGAGCGTGAAGCCGAAGATGCCGAGCAGCCACGGCGTGAGGAACCCGTAACCGGCCCGATTGTGCTTGTGCCGCTTACGTTTGCGCTTGCGGACCGGGGTCGAGGTCAGGGCCTTTGCCGACGGTTGCGGCACGGCGAGGCCGGCGAGTGCCTCGCTCGTGGTCTGCGGCATGTTCGCTCCTGGGACGTGGCGCGGTACGACCAGTGACTGGCCATGTTGGACTCGTGAAGCGTCGTCCACGCACTGCGCCTACTCCGATGGTCCGTCCCAGGGGCCTTGGAAAGCGCTTGCCGAGACCATAGGTAGCTCCGGTGGAGCTGTCAATGCCTGAGTCAGCGAATCCGGGCGATGCCCTGTTGGCGGGCCAGATGCGCGGCACCCAGCACGGTCGCCTGATCACCGAGCCTGCTGACCAGGAGCTCGGTCGGCCAGCTCAGCCGGTCCAGCGTCGCGGCGACACCCGCGGTGAGCAGGGGATTCCTGCCCACGCCGCCGCCGAGAATCAGCAGTCCGGGATCGAGCAGCGCGACGATGGACGCGGCTACCTTGCCCACTTCGCCGGAATGCTCCGCGACGAGTTCGGCGGCAAGGGGGTGGCCGTGCTCGGCCAACTCGAACAGCATCGCCGCGGAATCGGGCGCCGGGCCAGCGCTCGCGGGCCAGCGTTCGCGGACGTGCCGGATCAGCCCGGCCGAGCCGAGCCGCGCCTCCAGCGCCTCGTTGCCGGCCTCGTGGCCGTCGGCCCAGGGGTAGGCCAGCCGGGCGACCTCGCCGGTCGCGCCGTTCGCGCCGCGCAGCAGCCGCCCGTTGACAACGACACCCGCGCCGATACCGACGCCGACCTGGAGATACACGAACGTTTCCCGACCGTCCGCGCAGCCGTCGTGCAGTTCGGCGATGGCCGCGCAGTTCACGTTGTTCTCGGTGCTCGTCGGCGCGCCGGGTGGGAGCGCAAGCGAGTCGACCGCGGCACGCACCCGATCGTGCGCTGCCGGATCGCCGACTGCGCCGGACGGCGAGACCACATCGGACACCGCGACCACAACGCCACGCAACGGGCCGCTGCGCGCGCGGCGGCGGATCGCGGTGCGGATCATGGTGTGCGCGGTCGAAGGATCGTCGGTGTGGCCGGCGTCCAGCAACGCGCCGTCCAGGCTCTCCGCGCGATAGGCGACCTGCGTTGAGCCGCGGTCGACGGCCAGGACATAGCCCGCTGCCGGGCCGAGGCGGTAGAGCGCGGCGGACCGGCCGGTCGCGCCCTGCGTCGCGCCGTCGCGCTGGACCAGCCGCTCGGCCTCCAGTTCGGCGACCGCCAGTGAGACTGTGGGTTTGGACAGGTCGCAGGCCGAGGCCAGCTGCGGACGGGTGGCCCTCGTCCTGGCCGCGAGCGCGGCGAAGATCTGCCGCGCGTTCTCGCTCAGGCTCATGTGCACCCTCGCTCTCGATTGCCACCCCTTGACAAGGCTACAGCTTAGTAAGTTTACTGATTAACGAACTCGGCGGGTCCCAGCCGCTGCGCATGTCAAACCGGATCGCGACGCCGTCCCCTGTCCACGCACGGACGGCACGGCGGTCCCACAACGGGAGAGAAACCGGGAGAGAAACGCTGTGCCGGACCTGATCTCCGGTGTGCTGATCGGGATCGACGTCGGCGGTACCAAGACACACCTGCGCGCGGTACGAAACACCGAACTGCTCGCGGATCAGGTGTGCTCCAGCGAAGGCTGGCAGCCCTCGGATTTCCGTGCGGCAGCCGCGTTCCTCGCTGGTCTGGTGCGCGACGCCGTGCCCGAGCAGGACATCGCCGCCGTGGTGGTCGGCGCGCACGGTTGCGACAGCGCGCGGGACTGTGTTGGCGTACGGTCCGAATTGGCAAGACGCCTGCCCTCGGTCGCCTGCCTGGTGTGCAACGACGCCGAGCTGTTGGTGCCCGCGATGGGCCTGGCCAGCGGTGTCGGCCTTGTGGCAGGCACCGGATCGATCGCAGCGGGCCGCAGCCGCGCTGGGGAGCCGGTGTACGTCGGCGGCTGGGGCTGGCTGTTCGGCGACGAGGGAAGCGCGCCCGGCCTGCTGCGCGAGGCGGCCCGCGCGTGTTTCGCGGCCCGTGACCGGGGCGAGCCACCGGATCTGCTGGCCGAGCTGCTGTTGCGTGCCTATGACGTCCGCGAGGTGACCGACCTGCCGGAAGCCATGGCCGCCGAGGGCGGCGCCCGTGAGTGGGGACGACGCGTCGCACTGGTCTTCGACGCCATGGCGGCCGGATCGGACCTGGCAGGCCGCGTGATCGAGGACGCGGCCGGCGCGCTGGCCGAACTGGTGGTTCGCTTGTCCAAACGGGACGTTCCGGTCGACGACGTCGTGGTGGCCGGGGGAGTGATCCTCAACCAGCCCAGCCTGTTCGACACGTTCACCGCGCGGCTCAAGCTTCTGGTACCGCACGCGAGGCCGCATCGGCTGGACGTGGCTCCGGTACTCGGCGCGCTCCGACTGGCCGAGCGGATCGAGGCCCTGGCATGATCCCGCCACGGGTGCTGCTGATCGGGATCCACGGTCACGGGCGAGTGCATCTCGACGGGTTGCTCACGCGGCACGCCGAGGGTGCGATCCTCCTGTGTGGACTGGCCGATCAGCGTAAGCCCGAGTTCGACCCACCGCAGGGATGCGTGTTCGACACCGACGTGCTCACGCTGCTGGACCGGCTCGAACCCGACATCGCGGTGATCTGCACCCCCATCCACACCCACGCCGAATTCGCCGAGCGGGCCATGCTCGCCGGGGCGCACGTGCTGCTGGAGAAGCCACCGGTGACGAGCATCGCCGAACACGAACGCCTGGTGCGCGTCGCCGTCGAAACGCGGCGGCACTGCCAGGTCGGATTCCAGGCGTTCGGTTCCTCCGTCGTGCGCGACCTGCTGTCGCGCTCCGTCGAGTTGGGTGAGATCGAGCGGGTCAGCGTGGTCGGCTGCTGGCGTCGCGACGCCGCCTACTACGCGCGTTCGCCATGGGCAGGCAGGCGCCGCATGGGCGATGTCGTGGTGGCCGACGGCGCGCTGACCAATCCGTTCGCACACGGCGTCGCGCTGGCACTGCGACTGACCGACGCGGGTGGCCCGATCCGCTCGGTGCACGCGGAGCCGTACCACGCCTACCCGATCGAGACCGACGACACCATCAGCGCACACATCGAGACCGCGTCCGGCGTGCTGGTGACCGTTGCACTGACACTGTGCGCCGAACACGAATTCGACCCCTACGTTCGCATTGTCGGCTCTGCGGCCGAAGCGACCGTCCGGTACACGGAAAGCAGCGGAGACCGGATCGAGTTGATCGACGATCTGATCGCCAACCTCGCCACCGATCCGGCCGAAGACGTGCTGTGCTGCGCCCTGCGCGCCACCCGCTCGTTCACCGAGGTACTTGCCGCCATCCAGGCAGGCCCCGCTCCTGTTCAGATCCCCGAGGAACACCTCCGAATATCCGCGACCGGACGAACCATTCCAGGCATCGAGCAGGCGGTGACCTCGGCCGGCACGCACGGCCGGTTGTTCTCCGAACTCGCGCTGCCCTGGACCGCCAAGGAGTTCCGATGACCGTGTACCTGCCAAGCCAGCACGCCAGCCAGCACGACCTGCCAGACGATCGGCAGACGCTGCGCGCCGTACTCGCCGACGCGGTACGCGCCGCGCTGCTCCATCAGCAGGCGGACGGCAACTTCGAGGACCCGGCAGAAGACGACGACATCGGTGACATGTCGCTCGGCGTGATCTCCCTGCTCTGCGTTGCCTGGCACCAGGGCGTGCGCACGGACGAGGAACTCGTCACGGCGGTTCGCCGCGGCGTGACCCACTTTCTCGCCGAGCGGGTCTACCGCAAGGACAACCCGGGACAGTTGTACCTGCGCCGCCGCGACAGCGCAGTGCCCTACGCCCGCTACTTCCCGACCGAAGGCGCCGCCTTCGGCGACTGGCCGAGCACGGCGTGGGCGATGCTGCACGCGGTCAACGTGCTCGACTTCGGCGAGGGACTGCTCACCGAGGACCAGTATGCCGAGGTGACCGAGCTGGCGATCGGGTACTGGCGCTGGCTGACCGAGGTCAGCATGTTCAATCCACAGCAGACCGCGAACCAGGCGATCGGTGCGATCGTCGGCGGGCTGACCCTCGCGCGGCACCTGCGCCGAGTCTCCCGTGCCGAGGAGGGCAACCAGATCGCCGACGAGGCGATGTCGCTGTACCACAACGAGATCCGGCCCAACCGAATCCTGGACCGCGGCTACCTGCTACCGCTTGAGCACGGTGCCGGGCACGACCAGAACTACCTGCCGATCTCGCTGTCCTTCCTGGCCAGGGCGTACCAGATCAGCGGGGCCGAGGTGTTCGTCGAGGACGGCGACCAGATCGCCCGCCATCTCGACTGCCGGCTTTCCGTGCGTGGGTTCGACTTCGGCGGTCCTCGATACAGCGAGCAGCACTGCGGTTCCGAGGGCAGGTTCGGCCTACGCTACTTCAGCGGCCGGATCGGCGCCGACCTCGGCCGCTACCTCGGTGACCTGCGCGTTCCGTACTACCCGATCGCGCGCAACGGCGCACCGAGCGGGCATTTCGCGTTCGTGTCGGTGTGGTTGTTCGCCGACGACGCGGCCTGGTACCGGCAGTCGGCCGATGTTCCGGTCCGCACCGCGTACTCGCTGCGGCACGGCCGCGTTTCGGTCTCGCTGACCGAGTCGCACACGCCGTACCTGATCGACGCGGGCAACGCCGCAGTGATCGAGTCGGTGATCGACCACCAGCACGGCATCGCCCCGCTGGCGCGCTATACCGATGGCCACGAGCTGCTGCTGTCCCGGCCAGTCGCGCCGGTGCGTACCCGCGACGCACAAGCAGGTGCCCTGGTCGCCACGTTGGTCACCAAGGCGGTGGTGACGCGGGACCGTGCGGTCATCGCGGTGCAGCAGGCGCAGGTGACCGACGGAGCGAACGTGCACCTGATCGCCGTGCTGGACCGCACCATGTTCCCGTCCGACGTCGAACTGGCCTTTGCCGCCGGGTTGCCGTACGTGTACGCGGACGGTGACAGGCAACGCAAGATCGGCGTCCTCTCCGTGCCGGACGCGCCCGACTTCGACCTTGGCAGGCCGGACGCGGTGCTGCGCACCAGCGGTCCCGTGCGCGCAGGCGAGTTGGCCATTACGTCGGCCGCCCCGCTGAGCGTGCTGAACCCACCGGCCGGGGAGATGTACTTCAACAGCCCGCAGACCATCGGGCTGCCACTGGAGCTGGCGTCCTTCGCGATCGCGGACGACCCGCGCGGTTTCGGCAACCCGGACAGCGGCTGGCAGCGGATTCGGCGCACCAACCTGCTGCTGGCCGACCCGGTCGAGGACGCGCCAGCCGACCGCGCGGTGTTCGCGCTCCGCTACGGAACGGACACCTCCCCGTACACCGTGCACGCCGAATCCACATCGGACGGAGTATTAGTTTGGGCACCGGGCTTCGCCGTCCTGGTCGGCCATCCGGCCGGCGACGCGCACGGCGAGCCGGTACTGGCCCTGAGCGCGGGGTGAACATCGCCGACGTCGCGGAGTACGTGACCGCGCCGGAACTGGACCCGACCCTGGCACCCCGCCCGTACCTGCATCCGGTGCGCACGCTCGGCGGCACGGTGGTCACCGCGGTGCGGCCCGCCGACCACGAGTGGCACCTCGGCGTCAGCCTGGCCATGCCGGACGTTTCCGGCACCAACCTGTGGGGCGGCCCGACATACCGGGCCGGTCGAGGCTATGTGTGGCTCGACGACCACGGCCGGATCGAGCATGTGGCCCGGCGCGGCGACATCGAGGACCTGCGCTGGCTCGACCCGGCCGGACGGGTACTGCTCACCGAGACCCGGCGCCTGACCGCCGACCTCGTCCCCGGTGGCTGGCAGTTGACCCTGGCCACGACGTTGACCAATCCCGGCGACGACCCGGTCCAGCTACGCAGCCCCGCTGTGAACGGCAGGGGAGACGGTGCCGGTTATGGCGGATTCTTCTGGCGGCTGCCGCCGATGACGGCACCGGCGATCGTCGCGGGAGAACGTCGAACCGAACAGTCGATCAACGGTTGCGCGGAACCGGTGCTCACCGTGTCCGACGGCGACCGGTACACGTTGGAGTTTTCCGGCCTTGCCGGAGACGACCGGTGGTTCGTCCGAATCGCCGAATATCCCGGCGTCGGCATCGCCTGGGCGTTCCACCATGCCCTGGTGATCGCGCCGGGCGCGAGCATGAGCCGCCGCTACCAGGTTCGGGTCAGCGACGCGATCGGTGACGGCGCGGTGCGAGCTACCCGCGAATCCGTCGGTTGATACCTGCCTATCACGCGGTTTTCTCGTTGCGACTACTCCGAACGGGCCCGTTTTCGGCGCGGCATGAAGGGTCACCCTTGATGGGGGAGGAACAACGGATCCAACGTCAAGAAAAAGGGGTTGCTGACATGATCGTGCTTGGTGTCATCCTGTTGATCGTGGGGTTCCTGCTGGGTATCCCCGTGTTGTGGACCATTGGCATCGTCTTGGCGGTGGTCGGCGCCGTGCTCGCTATTCTCGGCGGAACCGGTCGCAGAATTGGTGGTCGCGCGCATTGGTACTAATCTGAAAAACATGTGATATGCGGCTTTTGTTGGCATTGCCGCGTTCTTAGGCTACTCCAACAGAATCCAAACCAACAGGATCCAACACTGCCTGATGGCCTGGCTGCTTCCCGCGGGGGAGCGGGACGCAACCGTTCGCTGACCGCAACCGTTCCACGCAGCTATTGTCTCCGCCTCGCTGGGCGATTACCGTCCACTGCTGTGCGACTCTGGTCGATGATGTTTGATGCGGAGAGGCGGTGACGGTGGCATGGGCGGCACCGGTTCGGCTCGGCTCACTACTCGTCGGGCGGTGACGGCCGTCCTGGTCGTGGTCGCCCTCGTGCTGGGCGTGCTGGCCGCCCCGGCGAACGCGGCACCGGCCCGGCCGGGGAGCAGCCAGGCCACGGCACACACCGTGACCTACGACGGATACTCGTTCATGGTCGACGGCCAGCGTACCTACCTGTGGTCCGGCGAGTTCCACTACTTCCGCCTGCCAAGCCCGGACCTGTGGCTGGACATCTTCCAGAAGATGAAGGCCGCCGGCTTCAACGCCACTTCGCTCTACTTCGACTGGGACTACCACTCGCCGCAGCCGGGCGTCTACGACTTCACCGGCGTCCGGGACATCGACAAGCTGCTCGACTACGCGCAGCAGGCCGGCCTCTACGTGATCGCCCGGCCGGCGCCCGTACATCAACGCCGAGGTCGACAGCGGTGGCCTGCCGACCTGGCTGACCACCAAGGACGAGCAGAACCGCAGCGACGACCCGAAGTTCCTCCGGTACTCGGACGAGTGGATGACGCAGATCGACCGCATCCTGGCCAGGCACCAGCTGACCAACGGCACCGGCTCGGTGATCGCCTACCAGGTGGAGAACGAGTACTACAACGGCTCGACCGCCGGCCGCGCCTACATGCAGCACCTTGAGGACAAGGCCAGGGCCGACGGCATCACCGTCCCGCTGACCGGCAACAACAACGGCACGTTCAACAGCGGAGTCGGCGCGCTCAACGTCGACGGTCCCGACTCGTACCCGCAGGGCTTCGACTGCTCCGATCCGACCAAGTGGAACGGCGTCCCGGACATCAGCTACGACCACCCGGCCGGCAATCCGCTCTACTCGCCGGAGTTCCAGGGCGGCGCGTTCGACCCGTGGGGCGGTCCCGGTTACGACAAGTGCGCCCAGCTGATCAACGACCAGTTCGCGAACGTGTTCTACAAGAACAACATCGCGGTCGGCGCCACCGCGCAGAGCTTCTACATGACCTATGGCGGCACCAACTGGGGCTGGCTCGGCATGCCGGAGAACTACACGTCCTACGACTACGGCGCCGCGATCCGGGAGACCCGCCAGCTCGACCCGAAGTACTACGAGGACAAGCTGATCGGCTACCTCACCCAGTCGGTCGCGCCGCTGACCAAGACCGACCGGATCAGCGTGACGCCACCGGACAATGCCGCCATCGTCGACACCGCGCGGATGAACCCGGACACCAAGACCCAGTTCCACACGCTGCGGCACGCGGACTCGACATCGACCGCGACCGACACGACGCACATCTCGATCGACTTCAACGCCCAGCCGGTCGCCAACGTGCACTACACCTACGACGACGCCGACCCGGCGTTGCAGTACACCGGCAACTGGTCGCACGTTGCCAACCAGAGCTACACCGGCTGGTGACTACCAGAACACCGAGTCGTTCTCCAACACCACCGGCGACTCGGTGATCGGTGAACTTCTCCGGTACCGCCGTGCACTGGATCGGGTCGAAGACGAACAACCACGGCTACGCCGACGTCTACCTCGACGGCATCAAGCAGGCCACCGTGGACGCTTCGGGCAGCCAGGACCAGGCGATCGTGTTCGGCAAGAGCGGGCTGACCGACGGGCCGCACACGCTCAAGATCGTGGTCGACGGCACGCACGCGTCCGGCTCGACCGACAACTACGTCTCGATCGACGCGATCGACGTGCCCACCGGAGCCGCCGCGGCCAATCCGACCTATCCGGTGGTGCCGCAGCAGCCGGGCACCGCGATCACCCTCAACGGCCGCGACTCGCACATCATCGTCGCCAACTACCAGCTGGGCGACTCGCAGTTGCAGTACTCCACGTCGGAGATCATGACCAACGCGACGATCGGCAACCGCGACATCGCCGTGCTCTACGGCGACCAGGGCAGCGACGGGGAAACCGTCCTTCGCTACTCGGCGCAGCCGACCGTCTCGGTCACCGGCGGTCAGGCGAGCACGACCTGGGACCCGGCAACCGGCGACCTCCGCCTCAACTACCAGCACAACGGCCTGCTCCGCGTGACGATCACCGCAGCGGGCAAGCGGCCGCTGCTGCTGCTGATCGGCGACAAGCCGACCGCCGAGACGTTCTGGCGGCAGGACACCAGCGCCGGGCCGGTGCTCGTGCGCGGCACGCACCTGTTGCGCACCGCCGCCATGCACGGGCGACACGGCTCGACCTCACCGGTGACAACGCGCGACGACAACAACATCGAGGTGTTCACCGCCGCCGACCACGTCACCTGGAACGGGCAGCCGGTGCACACGACTCCGACGCCGACCGGCAGCCTGACTGGCACCATCGCCGGTGGCCCAACCGGTCGAACTGCCCCAGTTGACGAACTGGCAGCACGCCGAGGAGTCGCCCGAGTCCGCGCCCGGCTTCGACGATTCGACATGGGCGGTCGCCGACAAGATGACGACCAACTCCGTCACCGGCGTCACCACCCCGCCCGTGCTCTACGCGGACGACTACGGCTTCCACACCGGCAACACCTGGTACCGAGGCCGGTTCCGCACCACCGGCACCGAGACCGGCATCCATCTCGTCTCCGACTCCGGCGGCGGCGCGCAGGCGTTCTCGGCCTGGCTGAACGGGACCTTCCTCGGCAGTTCGACGACGGGCTCGGCCGACTTCACCTTCCCGGCCGGTTCGCTGAACGCCAACGGCGACAACGTGCTGTCCGTGCTCACCGTGAACATGGGCCACGAGGAGGACTACAACTCGACCAACGGCAACAAGACCGCACGCGGACTCACCAGTGCCGGGCTCGACGGCGCGCCGACCAACACGATCACCTGGCGACTCCAGGGAGTGCGCGGCGGCGAGTCCGAGATCGATCCGGTGCGCGGCCCGCTCTCGACCGGCGGGCTCTACGGCGAGCGGGCCGGTTGGTCGCTGCCCGGCTACCCGGACGCGAACTGGGCGACGGTCACCCTGCCCACGACCGACACGCGAGCCGGCGTCTCGTGGTATCGCGACGATGTGACGCTGAACCTGCCGAAGGGCCAGGACACGTCCCTCGGTCTCACCTTCACCGACGACCCGAGCCGCAAGTACCGGGCCACGCTGTACGTCAACGGCTGGCAGCTCGGCAACTACGTCAACTACCTCGGTCCGCAGCACAGTTTCCCGATCCCGAACGGCATCCTGAACCCGAACGGCAGGAACACCATCGCCATCGCGGTGTGGAACCTCGATGGCATCGACCGGCGGGCTCGGCAAGGTCGCGCTGACCGACTACGGCAGCTACGCCTCCTCGCTCAAGGTCGGCATGGTGAACAGCCCCGGCTACAACCCGGTGAAGTACGCGATGCCCAGGCCGCCATCGGCGAACGTGACGCTGGCCGTCCCCGGCTCGGTGTCGGCGGGGCAGAGCTTCGCCGCCACGGCCACCGTCCAGGTGCCGCGGTGGGCGCCCAAGGCAACGGGCATCACCGCGACACTCCAGGCGCCGGCCGGCTGGACCGTGGGGGCGCCGTCGCCAGCGTCGATCGCGGCGCTGCGCCCTGGCGAGACCGCGACCGTGCAGTGGCCGGTCACGGCGCCCGCGACACTGCAACCGGCATCACCGCTGACCGCCGTCGTCCACTACACCCAGCGCGGGCACGACGGCACCGCGAGCGACGAGCGGATCGTCGGCGCGATCCCGCCACCGCCGCCGGCCGGCACCGACGCGGTCAGCGACCTGCCGTTCCTGAGCGCCACCAACGGCTGGGGACCGGTCGAACGGGACATGAGCAACGGGGAGCAGGCGGCCGGCGACGGCAAGCCGATCACCATCGCCGGCGTTCACTACGCCAAGGGCCTCGGCACGAACTCGGTCAGCGAGGTGCAGGTTTACCTCGGCGGCAAGTGCACCCGGTTCACCGCCGATGTCGGTGTCGACGACGAAACCAACGGCGCGGGCACGGTGACGTTCAGCGTGGCGGCGGACGGCAAGACGCTGGTCACCACGCCGACGATCAAGGGCGGCCAGGCCGCGACCCCGATCGATGTCGACGTGACCGGCGCCCAGGTGCTGAGCCTCGTGGTCGGCGACGCGGGCGACGGCAACGGCAACGACCACGGCGACTGGGCGGTGCCAACGCTCACCTGCGCCGCCTGAAAGGTCGGGCCTGACTTCAACCGAGTCAGGCCCGACCGATCGGCCTTACCGGGTGTCCTCGCCGAGCGCGTGGGTCCTGGCCAGAAAGAGGTAGGCGCTGGCGGTCCAGGTGTAGGCGCGGTCGCGCAGGCCGGTTCCGGTGAGCGCGTCGAAGTTCTCGGCGAACCCGGATGCCTCGCACAACGCGCGGAACCTTTCCGAGATCCGGTTGGCGAGTTCGACCTGCCCGGCCCGGCGCAGGCCGTCGACGACCAGCACGGTCGACGGAGCCCAGATGGGGCCGCGCCAGTACCCGTCCGGCTGGTAGTGCTGCGAGGTCGGCAGCTCGCTGGCCAGCCCGTACCGGGTGAGGTGGGGCGTGATCCGCTCGGCGAGCGCGGTCGCGACGTGGTCGGGCAGGTGCTCGCCGAGCGCGATCGGCATCAGGTCGAGCAGGCTGTCCGTGGACCATTTCTGTCCGTTGTGGACGCCGATGGTGCAGAACCGGTCGCCGGCCCAGAGTTCGTCCAGCAACGCGGTGCGCGTGGTGGCCGCGAGCCCGCTCCACTTCGCCGCGTCTTCCGCCTTGCCGAGTTCCTCCGCGAGCACGGCCAGTTCGCGCAGTTGCAGAACCAGGAACGCGGCAAGGTCGGCGGTGACCACGACGCGCTGCGGGTCGAAGGTGGTCGCGTTGTCCCAACCGCTGTCGTTGCCGTGCTGGTAGTGCGGCAACGCACTGCCTGGCGCACGGCGGCAGGTCAGCCAGAAATCCGTCCAGTTGGCGAGTCGCTGGTAGATCTCGGCCAGCTGATCCGGTGTCAGCGGCCGGGGAAGCAGCCGCCGCAGATGACGCAGCGCCCAGCCGTGGATGGGCGGCTTTGTATAGTTGTAGAGCACCTCGGAGTGGGTGACCGAGTCCGGCAGCACCCCGGTTTCGTCCTGGTGGTCGAAGATCACCGAGAACTGGTCCCAGGCGAGTTCCGGCGCACCGGGCGCCAGCGCGAGCGCGTTGAAGCAGTGATCCCAGCTCCAGACCTTGTCCATCCAGTGCTTGGACATCAGCACAGCGGGCCTGGTCAGGAAACCCTCCGCGCGCACCGTCGCCGACCACAACACGTAGCACGCGAGTTCGGCGGCAGGCGTGTCAGCGGAGCGCCACGGCGCGACCGCGTCGACGAAGGCGGCGAACGCGTCCCGCTCGGCGGCGACGACCTCGGCGAAGCTGCGCGTTGCCCGATAGGGCCGCCCGGTGCCCTGCCGCTCCTCGATCACGATCTCCCACGGCTGCGCCCCTTCCGAGGTCACCGTGACGGCGCGGTTGGCCTCTGCGAGCGTTTCCGCACCGACCACTTCGGACACCCGTCCGGCCAGCACGGTGACCCGGTAACGCCTGCCGGTTTCGTAGGAGGTGAACGTGTGGCCGCCGTCGGCCGGGTCGGGGTAGAAGTACTCGCCGGTGAACGGGGTCAGCACCCGCTCGGCCGCCTCCACCCGCAGCGCCGGCCCGGTGCCGCGCACCCGCACCGCGTCCGGCGTCTCGTAGGCGAGTTCGATCCGGCCGAGCGAGTGCGTCCAGGTCAACAGGCCGGGCGTGGCCCGCACCTCGGTGTCGATGCGCCGTCCGGTCACCGGATTGACCGGGACGAGGCGCAGCACGCCGTGCATGCCGGTGCGGTGCGAGACGAGGTGCAGATCCTCGGCACGGACCCGCTGGCTGAGCACGGGGGAGATGCAGAACCAGGAGCCGGAGCTGGCGAAGGGGATGTCGTGGATGGAGAACTCGGTTCCCCGTCGGGCATCGGTCATCAAGCGGCACTCATTTCGCTGGCGTTGGGAGAGGTTCAGTCCTTGACGGCGCCCGCGGTGACCCCGGCCGCGACGTAGCGCTGCGCGAGCACGAGCAGGATGGCAGCGGGGATCGAGGCGACGACGGCGGTCGCCATGATCGCGTTCCACTGCTGGTCGTTGTTGCCGATGTAGTGGTAGATGCCGAGGGTGATCGGCTCCTGCGCGCCGCCGTTGTCCAACGTGCTTGCGAACACGAAGTCCGACCACGCCCACAGGAAGGTGAACACCGACACGGTCACCACCGCGTTGCGGCTCATCGGCAGGACTATCGACCAGAACGTGCGGAACCGGCCTGCCCCGTCGGTCCTGGCCGCCTGGAGCAGTTGCTCAGGGATGGTCGACATGAACGCGCTGAAGATGAACACCGCGAACGGCACGGCGAGCGTCGAGTCCGCGACGATCAGGCCAGGAATCGACTGGAGCAGGCCGACGCCGAGATAGATGGCGTAGAAGCCCATCGCCATGATGATCGCGGGAATCATCTGCGCGGCCAGCAGCAGGAAGCTGAGCACGCCGCCGCCGCGCGGGCGCAGTTTCGCCAGCGCGTAGCCGGCCGGCGCGGCCAGCGCCAGGGTCAGCGCGACGGTGCCGACGCCGACCAGGAGGCTGGTGCCGAGGTAGGGCAACTGCTGTTGCAGCACAGCGCGATAGCCGTCCAGCGTGCCGTGCACCGGGAACAGGTTCGGCGGTGATTTCCGCATGTCCTGCTCGCGGGTGAAGGACACGTTGATCATCCAGTACACCGGGAACAGCATGATCGCGGTCAGCAGCAGCGCCAGCGCGGTCTTCCACAGTCGGCTCATGTCGACATCAACCTCCGCTGCAACCGGATGTAGACGAGGCCGAACAGCAGCGCCGCGACGACCAGCAGGTTTCCCACGGCGGCACCAGGACCGAAGGACGGCAACAGGGTGCCGAAACCGAGCTTGTAGGACCAGGTCGCGAACGTGGTCGACGAGTCGATCGGACCACCTCTCGTCATGATCCAGATGACGTCGAACACCTTGAGCGTGTAGATCAGGCCGAGCAGCAGGGTGATCGCGGAAACCGGCCGCAGCAGCGGAAAGGTGATCCGCCAGAACCGCTGCCAGCCGTTCGCCCCGTCCAGCGCGGCGACCTCGTACAGGTCGGCCGGGATGGTCTGGAGTCCACTGTAGAGGATGACGAGGTTGAACGGGATGCCGATCCAGATGTTGGCGATGATGACCGAGATCAGCGACCAGTGCGGCGAGGTGAGCCAGTTGACGGTCCCGAGACCGACAGCGTGCAGCACCGAGTTGACGATGCCCGAGTCGCTGTTGAACATCCACGACCAGGTGGACGCGGACACGATCAACGGAAGCAGCCACGGCACCAGGAACAGCGCGCGCAGCGTGACGGAGAGCCGGAAGTGCTGACGGAAGAAGACCGCGAGCGCGAGCCCTGCCGTGTACTGGAAGACCAGCGACGCCGCGGTGAACAGCACGGTGTGCAGCAGCGCGGGCATGAACGTCGGGTCGCGGATCACCGCCGCGTAGTTGCCGAGCCCCATGAACGGCGCGCCGCCCTGCACGAACGAGCGGACCGTGTAGTCGCGCAGGCTCAGGTCGATGTTGCGGTACAGCGGGTAGGCGTAGAACACGGCGAGGTAGACGGCCACCGGCAGGAGGAATCCCCAGGCGGCCAGCTGGCTGGCCAACCGGGGCCGTCGGCGCGCCGGCCGGGTCTCGGCCGACGCGCCCCCTCCCACCCCGGACGAATCGCGGGCCAGCGTGAGCGGCTTGGTCATCGAGTCATCCTCAGTGCCCGACGGATGCCTGTGCCGCATGCAGGGCCGCGTCCGGTGTCTTCGAGCCGGACAGCGCCGCCTGCACCGCGGTCCACAGCTGCTCGGAGATCTTCGGGTACTTGGTGCCAAGGTTGTCGCTGGTGCGGCCCTTGGCGGCCTGCACTGCGTCCACCCAGACCTTGAACGTCGGATCGGCAGCGGCCTGCTTGGCCTGCACCGCCGCGCTCGGCCCGACGTAGGACAGCGTGCTGTCGGTCGCCTGGATGTTCTCCGGGCTGCCAAGGCACGCGACGAGCTTCTGGTCGGTCTGGTACCGGGAGGTGTCGTGCTGCACGGGAACCGTGATGAACTCGCCGCCGGTCGGCACCGGCGCCGGGCCGCCGTTCTGCGCGGGAATCGGGACGATCCCGTAGTCGAAGCCGAGCTTGGCGACGTTGGCGAGCTGCCAGGTGCCGTTCTCGGCGAACGCGTACTGACCGGTCGCGAACTCCTGCCAGCTCGTGGTCTGGGTGTTGTTGAGCACCGAGTTGGGCGCGTAACCGGACTTGAGCCAGTTCGTCCACAGGGACAGCGCCGTGGTGCCCTGCGCCGAGTCGAGCTGGGTGAGCTGTGCGTGTGCACCCCAGAACCACGGCAGGAACTGGAAACTGCCTTCCTCCGTGCCGATCGCGGAGAAGGTGATGCCCTTCTTGCCCGCCGTCGCCACCTTGCTCAGCGCCGAGGTCAGCGACGCCCAGTCCTTGACCGAACTCGGATCGACACCAGCCGCTTGCAGGATCGCCTTGTTGTAGAACAGCGCCAGCGTGTTCGCCCCGATCGGGGTGCCGTAGGTCTTACCGTCGAGCTGGCCCGCGGCGAGCAGGTTCGGTGCCACCCCCGAGGTGTCGATCTTGGTGTCGGCGGTGGTGGTGAGCACGCCACCCTCGGCGAGCGTTGACACCACCGGGTTGTCCACGACCAGTACGTCCGGTGAGTTGCCCTGCTGAGCGGCCAGCAGCGCCTTGTTCGTCAGGTCGGTGGTGTCGAACCCGGTGCGCTTGACGGTCACGCCCGCCTTGCTGCCGCACGACTGGAGCAGCTTCACCCACGCCGAACCGTTGTCGAACTGTGGGTAGGGGTCCCAGATCGTATAACTGCTGCTGCCGGCGGAGCCGCTGCCGCTCGACGAGCCACAGGCGGCGAGGCCGACCGATGCGGTAGCGACGGCGGCCACGGTGGCCAGCCAGCGCAGGACGGTAGTGTGCATCGCGATGTCCCTTCGTTGGTCCACGATTGCGATCAGACGGTGTTCGATCAGGAGGGGAAGTCGGCCGGAGCCGGACCTGTGCTGGCCCGCAGCGAGATCGGTGGGGCGAGCAGGTGGTGACGCGGTGGCTTGCTCGGATCGGCGAGTCGTTCCACGAGTAGCTCGACGGCGAGCTTGCCCAGTTGCGTCGCTGGCACGTCGGCGGCGGTGAGTTGCGGAGTCATCGTCTCCGCCCAGTGCGTCAGCGCGACGCCGGTCACCGAGAAGTCGCCGGGCACGGCGCGACCCGCCGACGCCAGTCCTCGGTACAGCCCGCCCAACGCCGCCTCGTTGAGCGTGACCAGCGCGGTGGTCGCCGGGTCGTCGCGCAGGATTTGCCCGATGCACGCCTGGCCGGACGCCGCGTCGTCGGCACACGGGTAGTGCCGGCCGGCGAGACCTCGCTCGGCGATGGCTCTGCGGAAGCCCTCAAGGCCGCGGTGCGCGGACTCGTAGCCGATGCGCAGCAGCCGATCCGGCCGGTTGACCAGCGCGATCCGGCGGTGGCCGAGATCGGCGAGGTGATCGACGCACGCTGCGACCAGCGCGCCGTGATCCACCGCGACCCAGCGGGTGTTCTCGGGTGAGGCGGTGCGGCCGATGGTGACGAACGGGAAACCGATCTTGGTCAGGTGGTCGACCCGGTCGTCGGCCAGCCTGATCTCCATCAGGATCGCGCCGTCGACCCGTCGCTCGCCGAGCAGTCGCTGGAACGACTGTTCGCCGTCCATCGCGCTGGCCGACATCAGCACGTCGTGGTCCAGGGCGGCGGCCGCCTCGACCAGGCTGCCGAGGAAGTCCAGCTGCATGCCGGTGTAGTGCGGTCCGGCCGGCGGGAACACCACGCCCAGCGTGCGGGTACGGCCGTTGGCCAGTGCCCGTGCGCTCGCGTTGGGCCGGTAGCCGAGTTCGGCGATCACCTGCTGGATCTTCTTGCGGGTCGCTTCGGACACCGGGCGCTTGCCACTGAGCGCGTAGGACACCGTGCTCCGCGAGACATTGGCTCGCCTGGCGATCTCGCCGATGTTCACGTGACCTCCGATGCGAACCGGTTCGACAAAGCCATGAAGTAAGTGACGGTCAGTTTGAGGGCGGTATTGATGATCGACGGTTCCCTAGGTCGAACCGGTTCGACCCGCAGAACCGTAGGACCAGGACGCGGGTGTGTCAACCGTCACTTGTTGCCGACCGGTTCTCGGACACGATCCAGTTCTGTTCGGGGCTTGACCCCGAACGTGTTATCGCTAACACTACGTTCCGCTGGTCGAAGTGGAGCCGAGGACGAAAACCGCAGAAGTCCCACCTCGATCAATGTTAGCGCTAACATGAACTCCGACGAAGAAGGCCATGATGCTGGTACGCGGGCGGCGCACAAGGACTAGGGCAAGGTCGGCTGTTGTGCTGGCGCTGTGCCTCACCATGATCACCGGCGGGCTGGTGGCCGGCGCGTCCACCGCGACGGCCGACACCGCGCCGGTACCGGCCGGACACTGGGCCCTTGACGAGGGCAGCGGCAGCACGGCAGCGGACTCGTCCGGAAACGGCAGGACCGGCACGTTAGGCGCTGGCGCGAGCTGGACCGCTGGGCAGGTTGGCGCATCGGCGGTGGCCTTACCCGGTACGGCCGACGGCAACATCGACATCCCCGAGCCGGTGGTCGACACCGCCCAGTCGTTCACCGTCTCCGCGTGGGTCAGGCTCAACAACCTCTCCGGCTTCCAGACCGTGGTTAGCATCGACGGCGCCAACATCAGCGGATTCTTCCTCCAGCTCAGCGGATCAAGCGGTTCCTTCGCATTCACCCGGCGCACCGCCGACAGCACGAACTCCACCGAGGTGCGCGCCGATTCGGCGGTCACGCCGGCCGCGAACACCTGGTACCACCTGGTTGGCGTGAACGACGCGACCGCAGGCGCGCTGCGGATCTACGTGGACGGCGTGGCAGGCACCGACGCCCCGTTCACCTCGAACTGGTCGGCCACCGGGCACACCCTGATCGGGCGCGGCGAGTTCGGCGGCCCTGTCGACTTCGTCAACGGCGCCGTCGACGACGTGTCCGTCTACCAGGGCGCGCTGACGCAGGCGCAGGTGGGCGCCCTCGACCAGGGCGCGCACTGGTCGTTCGACGAAGGAACCGGGACAACGGCCGCGGATTCCACTGGCAACGGGCACACGGGCACGTTGGGCGCGAGCGCCTCGTGGACCGGCGGCCGGTTCGGCGGCCACGCGGTCGCGCTCGACGGCACCGCGGCCGGCACCGTGGTGTCGACCGGTCCGACCGTGGACACCGGGCACTCGTTCTCGGTCGCGGCCTGGGTGCGGCCCAGCTCCGTGAGCGGTGTGCGGGACATCGTCTCGGTGCACGGCGCGAGCGCCGCCGCGTACGAACTTCAGTTACGCGACGGGCAGTTGGCCTTCACCCGCCCGGATTCGGACTCGGCCTCGGCGACCGAAGTGTCCGTTGTGGACAGCGCGACGGTCGCCGCCAATACCTGGTACCACGTGGTCGGGGTGGACGACACCGGCACCGGCCGGTTGTTGTTGTACGTGAACGGACTCCTGGCCGGGAGCACCGCCTATTCGTCGGCCTGGACCGCGGGCGGCGACACGGTGATCGGCGGCGGTTTCGCCGGGACCGTCGACGACGTGTACGTGACCGATTCGGCCATGCCAATCGAGGAGGTCGACCGCATCATCGGGCCGGCAGGCGGCACCATGACCGTGCACGCGGGCGATGCCCTGCACGCCCTGCCCGCCACCTTCTTCGGTCTGATGACCGAGGACATCAACCACTCCATGACCGGTGGCCTCTACCCGGAAATGGTGAACAACCGGTCCATGATGGCCGACCCGAACACGCCGGTGGACTGGTCGCCGGTCGGCGCGGCGGCGATTTCGCTCGATGCCGCTAACCCGCTGAACTCGGCGCTGACCCGGTCGCTGCGGGTCGACCTCACCGGTTCCGGCGGGGTGGCCAACGACGGGTACTGGGGCTTTCCGGTCCGGCCGCACCAGGTCTATCACGCGGCGTTCTTCGCCAAGGCGAGCGCCGGATTCCAGGGGCCGATCACGCTGAGCGTGCAGAGCCCCGACGGGACGTCGGTATACGCCAGCGCGCGGGTTGCCGGGGTCGGCACCGGCTGGCACCAGTTCACCGCGTCACTGGTGGCCGGCGAGAAGGTGCCGACAACGACATCGGCCCGGCTGGTGCTCTCGGTCGCCGGCAACGCGGGCAAGACCCTGTGGCTGGACAACGTCTCGCTGTTCCCGCCCACCTACGACAACGTCGCGAACGGCCTGCGGGTGGACCTGATGCAGAAGCTCGGCGCGCTGAAGCCGGCGTTCATCCGGGAACCGGGCGGGAACTACCTGGAGGGCAACACGATCGCCACCCGGTTCGACTGGAAGAACACCATCGGCCCGGTGTGGACCCGGCCAGGACACCAGGACGACGCCTGGGGATACTTCTCGACCGACGGCATGGGGCTGCTGGAATACCTGGAGTGGTGCGAGGAACTGGGCGCGCAGCCGCTGCTCGCGGTGTACGCCGGCTACTCGTTGGATCACTCGTACGTGCCGCAGGACCAGCTTGCGCCCTACGTGCAGGACGCGCTGGACGAGATCCAGTACGCGACCGGATCGGTGGACACGCCGTGGGGCCGCAAGCGGGCGCAGGACGGGCATCCCGCGCCGTTCCGCATCGACTACGTCGAGGTGGGCAACGAGGACACGTTCGACGGCTCCGGCAGCTACGACGCCTACCGGTTCCCGATGTTCTACGACGCCATCAAGGCCGCCTATCCGGGCATGAAGGTCGTGGCCACCACGAACGTCAGTTCGCGCACGCCGGACGTGGTCGACGAGCACTACTACCAGTCGCCGTCGTGGATGAACACGCACGCCAACCTCTACGACGGCCGCTCGCGCAGCGGGCCCAAGGTGATGGTGGGCGAGTGGGCTTCGCAGGAGGGCACCCCGACGCCGGACCTCAACGCGGCGCTCGGCGACGCGTCCTGGCTGACCGGCCTTGAACGCAACTCCGACCTGGTCACCCAGGAGGCGTACGCGCCGATGCTGGTGAACGTGCACAACGTGGCCTGGCGGACCAACCTGATCGGATTCGACGCGCTGTCCAGTTACGGCTCGCCGAGTTACTGGGCGCAGCAGATGCTCGCGAACGAGCACGGCGATCAGGTCATCTCGGCGAGCTACGCCGGGGTCGGCGGGTTGAACGTGGTGGCCACCAGGGACAGCAGGACCGGGCGGATCTACCTGACCATCGTCAATCCGGGCGCCGACGCCCAACCGGTGTCGGTCGCCATCGACGGCGCGCACGTGCGGAAGGTGGGCCGGATGACGGTGCTGACCTCAGCGAAACCGAACGACACCAACACCATCGACCAGCCGAACAACGTGGTGCCGACGACAACTACCATCACCGGCCTCGGCAACGGTTTCACGCGCACCGTGCCGGCGTATTCGGTGACGGTGCTGACCCTGGGCGGCTGATCCGGACACTCGATAATTCGAGTGTCCGGCCAGCGCAGGCCGCGTACGCTCCTGGCGTCGTGGGGAGATCGGTCACGCTGGCGTTGGTCGACTCCGGGGGCACGCCGCTGGGGGTGCTGCGGCCGTACCCGGTGGAACTGCCGTGGTGGCAGGAGGTCTCGGAGGTGGTGGCCGGCGCCAGCGCGGTGCACGGCATCGACGTGGTCGTGCTGCGGCTGTTGCGCGCGCGCCGATCGGCGCCGCCGGGAGGGTCGGTGACCTACCTCGCCGAGTGCCACGGTCCGCCGCCCGTGGCCGGCCTGCGCGCGGCCGGGGACGCGATCGGCTGGATCACTCCGCACCCGTTGCGGATGCCGTGGGCGAGTCCTGGCGGACCGGCCGAGAGCCTGGCCTGGGCCCGAGGGACGCTCGGCGAGATCGGTACGCCGGTCCAGCACCGGACCTGGAACCTGTCATCGATCTGGCGGTTGAAGGGCGCTTGGCTCAAAGAGGTGCCGGCGTTCTTCGCGCACGAGCCAGCCGTGCTCGGCTGGCTGAACAGGCAGTTGCCGGAGATCGGGCCGCAGTTGCTCGGTGCCGACAGCGGACGGATGCTGCTCGAAGACGTCCAGGGGACCGATCGCTACGAAGCCGGACTCGACGAGACCGTCGGCATGCTCGACGACCTGCTCACCGTGCAGGCAGCGGCGGCCGGCCGAGTCGAGGAGCTGCGCGCGATGGGCGTGCCGGACCACCGCGCGGAACCCTTCAGTCGCGCGGCGCGCACGGTCGTGGAGCACTGGGCGCACCGGCTGCCGCCGACGTTGCGAGCGTCGCTGGCCCGCCTCGTCGACGGACTGCCCGACCGGTTCGCCGCGCTTGCGGCCTGCGGCGTGCCGGACACGTTGGTACACGGCGATTTCCACCGAGGCAACGTGCGCTCTGACGGTATGATCCGGGTGATCCTGGACTGGGGCGACAGCGTCATCGGCCACTCCGCGCTCGACGTCCTGACGCTGGCGCATCGCGCGCCGCCCGGGTACCGCGAGGCACTTGACGCGCGCTGGTGCGCACATTGGCGCTCCGTCGCGCCGGCCAGCCGTCCCGAGCGGGCTCTCGAACTCATGGCACCGCTGCACGCCCTGCGCGGCGCCATCGCCTACCACGCGTTCCTCGCCGCCATCGAACCTTCCGAACGCCCCTATCACGCGGCCGACCCACTGCGGCGCCTCCGCGCGGCAGCCGCCGTCGAATCGTCAGTTCGTTGAAATTAGACCGGATATTGCGGTTTGTCCGTTATCCGCTATGCTGCTGTTCGCCGGGGAAACGCCCCGGCGAACATCGGACATCCTGTGGGGGACATCGGATGAAGCGTTTACTCGCGCGCACGGGAATCGCCGGAGTCATCGTCGCCGCGGTGATCGGGCTGGCGCCCGGCACCGCGTCGGCGGCCGGGTGGTACGACGACTCGTGGTGGACGGACCAGGGGCCGTGCGACGTCCGCGGCACCTACTACGTCAACGACGGCCAGTGGTATGCCTACGACTGCTCCTACCACAGCGATCACGGGATCAGGCCGTGGCTGCTGCGCGGTTTCTACGACTGAGCTTGGCCGGCGAGCCAACGGAGCTTGACTCGATCATGGAAGCTCTGCCCGCCCTCGTGCTTGTTGTACGGGTACACGCTGATCTGCTTCGGCCCGTTGTAGGCGTGGTACGCCGCGAACACCGTGGAGGGCGGGCAGATGTCGTCCATCAGCGAGACCGAGAACAGCGCGGGGGCGGTGGCGCGCTTGGCCAGGAGCGCGCCGTCGAAGTAGCCCAACGTGGTGAACACGCGATCGAGTTGGTCGCGGTGCTGGGCGAGGTACTCGACGATCTCCGCGTACGGCCTGGTCTCGGTGATCTCGGTGGCGCGCCGGAAATGGCACAGGAACGGCACGTCGACCATGGCGGCGAGCAGGTCGGGCACGAGCGCGGCCACGGCGAGGGTGATGCCGCCACCCTGACTGCCACCGGTGATCGCGACGCGGCCCGGGTCCACGTCCGGGTGGCTGCGGGCCGCGGCAACCGCCCGCACCGCGTCCGTGAACACCCGCCGGTAGTAGTAGTCGGCCGGATCGAGGATGCCGCGCGTCAGGTGGCCGGGAATCGCCGGCGTCGACCCGTGCGGATCGGCCGTGTCACCCACCGACCAGCCCGAACCCTGGCCCCGGGTATCCATCACGAAGTACGCGTAGCCGGCGCACGCCCACAGCACCCGCTCGTGCGGCAGCCCCCGGCCTCCTCCGTAGCCGACGTACTCGACGACGCAGGGCAACGGTTCGCTTCGATTGGCCGGCAGGTGCAGCCAGGCGCGGACCGGATCACCGCCGAAACCGGCGAAGCTCACGTCATAGCTGGTCACCACGGTCAACCCGGTGTCGACCGGCGTGAACGTGGCGTCCAGCGGATGGCTTTCCGCCTCGGCAAGGGTGTTCTTCCAGAAGTCGTCCAGCCCCTGCGGTTCGGCGATCGTCGGTGCGTAGGCGTACAACTCGTCGAGCGAGAGATCGAACTGCGGCATGACGCCGATGGTAACTTCACCAGTCGCGTGTCGGTCACCTCAGTGAACCTTGGCGGTAACCCCCCACGAGTGATCGATGCCGCTTGACGGCATCGTCCCTGCCTGACAACCTCATACGCGAGGCGAGTGACCCCTCGGCAACACGCCGCGACCATCCACAAGGGAGAGACGGCCAAGCCTCCCAGGGCCGTCGCCCATCCCTCCCCATAAGGGATCATCGATGAATCGGCTGCTGTCCCGCGCCACCATGACCGTCGTCGCGGCGCTGGCCGCCACCTTCGCGGCCTGCGTTCCCCCCGCACACGCGGACACCTTGATCAGCGACCCGTCCGCACTCGTCAATCCGTTCATCGGCACCGCGGCCACGGTGACCGGCAGCGGCAACACCTTTCCCGGCGCGGACACGCCGTTCGGCATGATCCAGTGGAGCCCGGACACGTCCTCCCGGCCCAAGGGCGGAGGCTACGACTACGGCGATTCGTCGTTGTCCGGTTTCAGCCTGACGCACATCTCCGGTCCCGGCTGCGATGCCGCAGGCGACGTTCCCTTCCTGCCCACTACCGGCACGCTGCCCAGCGACCCCAACACGGCGACCGCCTCGTTCAGCCACACCGGTGAGGCGGCCCAACCCGGCTACTACAAGGTCGGCGTCGGCTCCGCCATCACCGCAGAACTGACCACGACCACGCGCGCCGGCATCGGCCGCTTCACCTACCCGGCCACCACCAAGGCCAACATGATCCTGAAACTGGCCGACAGCCAAACCCCGGCATCGGCGACGACCATCACCTCGGCCAGCTCCACCGAGCTGACCGGTTCGGTGACCAGCGACGGTTTCTGCGAGGCGAGCAATCCGTTCACGCTGTACTTCGCGGTCGTCTTCGACCACCCGTTCACCGCGTCGGGCAGTTACGACGCCACCAGCGGCGGGCCGGGCGGCGAGTACGTCACCTTCGACACGACCGGCAACCAGACCGTGCTGGCCAAGGTCGGCATCTCCTATGTCTCGGTCGCCGGAGCGCAGGCCAACCTCGCGACCGAAATCCCGGACTGGGACTTCGACTCGGTGCGCGCGGCCGCGACCTCCGCCTGGAACAACCTGCTCGGCAGGATCGACGTTGCCGGCGGCACCACCGACCAGCAGCACGTGTTCTACACCGCGTTGTACCACGCGCTGCTGCATCCCAACGTGTTCAGCGACGCGAACGGTCAGTATCTCGGCTTCGACGGCGCGGTGCACACTGTCGCAAGTGGACACGCACAGTACGCCAACTACTCGACCTGGGACACCTATCGCAGTCAGGCCCAGTTGGCCGCACTGGTCGCGCCGAGCCAGGCCAGCGACATGGCACAGTCCATGGTCAACGACTACGAGCAGGGCGGCACGCTGCCGAAGTGGGCGATGAACAACGGCGAGACCTACATCATGGTCGGTGATTCCGGCACCGCGGTGCTCGCCGACTACTACGCCTTCGGCGCCCGCGACTTCGACACCGCCACCGCGCTCGCCGCGATGTTGCACGACGCGTCAACGGTCAACAACGTCCGCCCCGGCGGGAGCTACCTGGACAGCTTCGGCTACCTCCCGACCAACAGCATTTACGGCTGCTGCCACTACTACGCGGGCGTGTCCACCCAGCTCGAATACGACACGGACGACTTCGCGCTCTCCGCGTTCGCCGGCGCCCTCGGCGACAAGGCCGACCAGACCAGGTACGTCAACCGCGCGCAGAACTGGCAGAACATCTTCAACCCCTCCAGCGACTACATCCAGCCGCGCCACTCCAACGGCCGCTGGATGGACGGCTTCATCGCCGCGCCGATCACGGGCGGAACCAACAGCAACGACTTCGCGGAAGGCGACTCGCTGATCTACACCGGCATGATCCCGTTCAACCTGGCCGGTCTCGCCACCGCCATGGGCGGCAACGCGAAACTCACCAGCTATCTGAACTCGGTGCTCTCCGGGTTCAGCGGCCTCGGCGGGTTGGCCGGGCTGACCGCGAACATGGGCAACGAGCCCAGCCTGGAACTGCCGTGGGAGTACGACTACGTCGGCGAGCCGTACCGGACGCAGTCACTGATCCGGCAGATCCAGGACCAGCTGTGGACCAACGGCCCGGACGGCATCGCGGGCAACGACGACCTCGGCGAGATGAGCGCCTGGTACGTGTGGGCCGCGCTGGGCATGTACCCGGAAACGGCTGGCAGCGCGACGCTCGCACTGGGCAGCCCGCTGTTCTCGCAGGCGGTGATCACCCTTGGCAGCGGCGGGACCATCGCCATCAGCGCACCATCTGCCGCGGACGGCGCACCCTACGTGCAAGGTATGACGCTGAACGGCGCCGCCTGGAACAACGCGTACCTGCCGGCATCGGTCATCACCAGCGGCGCGTCCATCGGCTACACCCTCGGCACCTCGGCCGACACCACGTGGGCGAGCGGCGCGTCCTCGGCGCCGCCCTCCTACTCGGGCACGCCGACCCCGTTCCCGACCGAGCCGACCGGCCCGATCGCCTCCGCGCTGTCCGGTTTCTGCGTCGACGACGCGAACGCGGGCACTGCCAACGGCACCGCGATCCAGCTCTACACCTGCAACGGCACGAACGCGCAGAGCTGGACGGTGGCGCCGGACAACACCCTCCAGGTGCTCACCGACTGCATGGACGTGGCTGGCGGTGCCACGGCGGCCGGCACCAAGGTCCAGCTGCACACCTGCAACGGCACCGGTGCGCAGCAATGGGTCGCCGCGAACGGCGAGATCCGCAACCCGCAGTCCGGCCTGTGCCTCACCGACCCGGGCGCCAGCACGAGCAAGGGCACCCAACTCGTGATCGACCCCTGCGACGGCGACGCCGGCCAACACTGGACTCTGCCCTGACCCGCCCTGCCCTGACCCATGCTGCCCTGACCCGTGCTGCCCTGACAGCTCAGCCCAGCCCTGACCCATCTGCCCTTGCCAACCGGCGGCAGAAAGCGAATATTATTCACATGATGTCTCTCCGTGGTCGAACCGCCACGATCGCCTCGGCCGCCCTCACCTTCGCTGCCCTGCTGTCCGCACCGCAGGCCTCGGCATCCTCGACCGGGCTGTGGTTCGACACCTCGGCAGCGGCGACGATCAGCGCGGCCGGCACCGAGTTCGTGGACGGCTACGGCCGGGAGGTGGTGCTGCGCGGGTTCAACGTCTCCGGCGAGGAGAAACTGGAGGAGAACAACGGCCTCCCGTTCGCCAGCATCGCCGACGCCGACTCCTCCGCCGTCGCGCTGCAAAAGCTGACCGGCTCGAACGCGGTGCGCTTCCCGCTCAACTGGGCGCACATCCAACCCGCGCCCAACCAGATCGACACCGGCTACCTCGCCGCCGCCACCGCGCAGTTGGCCGCGTTCCTCGACAAGGGCATCGAGGTCTTCCCCGACTTCCACCAGGACCTCTACTCGCGGTACCTGTTCAACCAGGGCAGCTGGTACACCGGGGACGGCGCCCCGCAGTGGTTGATCGCGGCGGGCGGCTACCCGAAGGAGAACTGCGGGATCTGCGTGACCTGGGGACAGAACATCACCCAGAACGCGACGGTCCAGGACGCGACGGCCGACTTCTGGCACAACCGGCAGCTGACCACGTCGGCCGGGACCATCGGCGTCCAGGACGCCTTCCTCGACCAGGCGCAGCAGACCATGAGCTACCTCAAACAGCACCTCACCGGCGACGAGTTCGCCCGGATCGTCGGCGTCGACCCGTTCAACGAGCCCTACGCCGGCAGCTACGACTCCGGCCAGAACAGCCAGAGCTGGGAACAGAACGTGCTGTGGCCCTTCTACCAGAAGTTCCGGCAGCGGATGAACACGGCGGGTTGGACGAGCAAGCCGGCCTTTGTCGAGCCGAACGTGTTCTGGAACGCGAACATCTCCTTCGAACAGCAGCCTGGCGGGTTGGCCGTCGGCCAGTTCGGGCCGGGTTTCGCGTTCAACACCCACTTCTACGACGAGAAGGCGATCTCCGGCATTCTCATGCCAGGCAACGCGGGCGACGGCCAGTACGTCGGCGACTTCAACACCGTCCGGCAGCGCGCGGTCGGCACGAACAGCCCGGCGATCGTCAGCGAGTTCGGCATGCCGGCCAGTGGTTCGGTGTCGGGCAAGACGCCGAGCGTGCTCAAGGCGATGTACCAGGCAATGGACTCCTCGGTCGCCGGCGCGAACTGGTGGTCGCAGGCGGCGTCGTCCGGACCGGTGCTGTCCGGAACGCAGTGGCAGTGGGACATCTACAACGGACGGCACCACGAGCTGATGAACGGCAACCCGGACAAGGTGCAGACCACCGGCGACGCCTGGAACGGCGAGGACTACTCCGCCGTCGACCTCGACGCGAACGGAACCCCGCAGTTGCGCGAGGACGCGAACCTGCTCGATCGGGTCTACCCGAGCGCCGTCGCCGGCACCACGCTCGCCTTCAACTACGAGGACAGGGCCAAGGACGGCGGCAGCACGCTGACCTGGAGCCCCATTCCCGGCTCCATGCCGAACCTGGCGCAACTGGTCGGCTCCGGCCAGTACGGGGTGTTGGTCTGGCGCGGCAACGGTGGTGTCGCACCGACCGAACTGAACCTCCCAGCGACGTTCACCGCGACCGACACGACCGTCCTGTCCGATCTCGGCACCTCGGCCGGACTACCCGCGTACACCGCGCACGGCCAGGCCGCCGACCACCCGATCGCGATCGCCGCGCAGGTCGGCGACTCGGGTGCGCAACGCCTGATCCTCTCCCCGAAACCGAACGACGCCGGCGTGCTGCACTACGCCCTGATCACCAACGGTTCGCCGGCACCCTCCGCGAGCCTGATCGCCGCCGCTGCCAAGGAGTTGGCGAACTGGGCAGCGGCAACGAACTGGTGACTCGCAGGGCGCTGTGCCCCTAGACTGAGCGCGACGGGCAAGGATTGGGGGATTCGGTGAACATCGTGCTGTGGGTCGTCCAGGGCATTCTCGCGCTTGCTTACCTGGGTGCGGGCGGGATGAAGGTGGCAGTGCCGCGCGAGAAGCTGGTCGCCACCGGCAACTTCGACTGGATGAAGGACAGCTCGGACCTGTCCATCCGGGCGATCGGCGTGGTGGAGATCGTCGGTGCGCTCGGCCTAATCCTGCCGGAGCTGACCGGCATCGCGCGGATTCTCACCCCGATCGCCGCAGTCGGCCTTGTCGTGGTGCAGATCGGCGCGCTCTGGGTGAACCTGCGCCACAACGAGCGGCGACCGCTGCCCGTCAACGTGATTCTGCTGCTGCTCGCCGCCTTTGTCGCGGTCGGCCGTTTCCTCAGCTGATCGCGTCCCAGCACACCGGGAGGGAGACCGGTCCGGTGACTGCCGTGCCTTCGCGAAACTCGATCTGCTCGATCGGCACGGCGAGCCGCAGGCCGGACACCCGGCGCAGCAGGGTGTCCAGTACGATTCTCAGTTCAAGTCGAGCCAGCTGCTGGCCGACGCACTGATGCGGTCCGAAGCCGAATCCGAGGTGTGGATTGGGCTTCCTTGTCACGTCAAGCCGATCGGCATCGGCGTAGCGCGTCCGGTCGCGGTTGGCCGAGTGTACCGACGCGACGACGAACTCACCCGCGGCGATCGGCTGTCCGGCTATTTCGGTGTCCACTGTGGCCACCCGGAGCAGGCCGACGACCGTGCCGAGAAAGCGGATCAGCTCGTCGATCGCGGTCGGCATCAGGGTGGGGTCGGCACGTAGCAGCGCGAGTTGGTCGGGATGGGTCAGCAACGCGAGCAGTCCGTAGCTGATCACGCTGGCCGTGCTGTCGAACCCGGCGACGAGCAGGGTCGACGCGGAGATCATCAGCTCGGCGTCGGTGAACGGCCGTTCCGTTCCCTCGCCCTGGCGGATCAGGTGACTGATCACGTCGTCGCCAGGTTCGCTCCTGCGCGCGGTGACCAGCCGGTACAGGTACTCGAAAAGCGGAGCGACGGCTGCTGCCATCCGCTCGGCGTCGGTGTCCATGCTGAACAGTGCCGACGCCGCGTCCTGGAACAGCGGCCGGTCGGCGGCCGGCACGCCGAGCAGTTCCGCGATCACAGCGGTGGTGACCGGTGCTGCGAGGCTGGCATGCAGGTCGACCGGCCCGGTGGCCTCGGCAAGTGCCTCGATCCGCTCGTCAACCACCTCCTGGACGGCCGGGGCCAGCTGCTCGATCCGCCGCACCCTGGTGAGTTCCGGTCCGATCGCACGCCGGTAGCGCATGTGGTCGGATCCGTCCATCCGCGCGAACATGCCGTCCGGGATCGGGTCGTCCGGTTGCATGTGCGCGAGGATGTGCGCGGCAGGACCGGGGCGACTGCTGAACCGCTGCGGATCGGCGAGCACTTCGCGGACGTCCTCGTACCGGGTGACCAGCCAGGCGCGGATGCCGGTTGGACAGAGGACCTCGGTAACGGGCGCGTTCGCGCGCAGTTCCGCGACCTCCGGCGCCGGACCGAACGGGTTTTCCCGTTCCCTTGGCAGCGGGAGTTTCCGGATCGCGGCGTTGGTCGACACGATCGCGACGGTAGCGACGGTCATTGGCATTCGGTTGACGCCCCGCTGACACTTCGCTGGCCGCACGAAGGGCGGGTGCCAGCGCGACGTCACCGGTACGCCAGTGGCGCGGGTTAGCGTCAGGCATCGCGTATCTGGGGGTACGAGGGAGACGTTCATGCCATCTGTCGATACGTTTCCGATCGACGGAATCGATTACGTTCAGCTTGCGGTTGGTAACGCCAAGCAGGCGGCCTATTTCTACTCCTCGGCCTTCGGGTTGCGGACGGTGGCCTATCGCGGACCGGAGACGGGCTGCCGCGAACAGGTCAGCTACTTGCTGGCCAGCGGTGATGTCCGCTTCCTCGTCACAGGTGCGGTCGTCGCAGACGATCCCATCGGCCGGCATGTGGCCCGCCACGGCGACGGCGTTGTCGACATCGCGCTGCGGGTGTCCGACGTCGACCGTGCGTATCAGTTCGCGACAGCCGCCGGCGCCAGTTCGCTCGCGGCGCCAACGGAGACCAGGGACGAGTGCGGTGTGATCCGCTCGGCGGCCCTGGCCACCTACGGGGAGACCAGGCACACGCTGGTTCAGCGGACCGACTACCGGGGCGTGTTCCTGCCCGGATTCGTCGGCGTGTCCACACCAGCCACGGGGGCGACCCCGCTGTTCCACGAGATCGACCACGTGGTCGGCAACGTCGAGCTGGGCCGAATGGAGGAGTGGGTCGAGTTCTATCGACGCACCATGGGCTTCACCAACATGAACGAGTTCGTGGGCGACGACATCGCGACCGAGTACTCGGCGTTGATGTCCAAGGTGGTCGCGGACGGGAAACGGAAAGTGAAGTTTCCCATCAACGAGCCCGCCGTCGGCCCCAGGAAATCCCAGATAGCCGAGTTCCTCGACTTCTACGACGGTCCCGGTGTGCAGCACATCGCGCTGGCCACGGATGACATCGTGGGCGCGGTGCGGCGGATGCGCGCTGCCGGCGTCGAGTTCCTGTCCACACCGGACAGTTACTACGATGCGCTCAGTGAGTGGGTCGGCGACATCGGAATGCCCATCGAGGAACTGCGTGAACTCCGCATTCTCGCCGACCGGGACGAGGACGGCTACCTGCTCCAGATCTTCACCGCACCGGTCCAGGATCGGCCCACCATGTTCTTCGAGTTGATCGAGCGCCACGGCGCGCAGGGCTTCGGCAAGGGGAACTTCAAGGCGCTGTTCGAGGCAGTCGAACGCGAGCAGGAAAAGCGCGGAAACCTATGACATCGACCGACACACCAGCGGTTCGGTCGAGCGACGGGACGCGGACGAACCAGCTCGACTCCCTCACCGGTCTGCGTTTCGTGGCCGCCCTGCTCGTGTTCTGCACACACGCGGGGTTCGTCGCCGACCTGTTCGCCAGTCGGTCGGTGATGCGAGCGATCCAGTTCACGCTACCGCTCGGCATGGTTGCGGTGTCGGTCTTCTTCGTGCTCAGCGGACTGGTGCTCACCTGGTCCGCCCGGCCCGGCGACACGGTGCGCGGTTTCTGGTGGCGCCGGCTCGTCAAGATCTATCCCAATCATCTCGTGACCTTCACGGCCCTGCTGGTGTTCGTGGTGGCCACTGGCGTCGCGGTCACCGGGCCCGCCAACACCGGTGTGCGTGCCTCCGGCGTCGGATTCGGGCCCGCGGTGGCGAACCTGTTCCTGGTGCACGCCTGGGTACCGGATCCGAACTATTCGGCCGGGGTGAACATCGTGTCCTGGTCGCTGGCTGCCGAGGCACTGTTCTACCTGCTGTTTCCCGTTCTGCTCAAGGCGGTTCGCCGCATCCCCGGCACCTGGTTGTGGCCGGCGGCGCTGGTCGCGGTCGCGTTGGTGTGGTCGGTCCCGCTGATCGCCATGCGATTCGGTGGTGGGCCGACCGTGCCGGGAGTCGGCGTGCCCGAGGTGTGGTTCTGGGCGCCGTACTACTTCCCGGTCAGCAGGCTGCCGGAGTTCGTCCTCGGTATGTTGGTGGCCAGGATCGTCCGGGAGGGACGCGCGGTCCGTGTCGGTGCCACGGTTTCCGCCGTGCTCGGCGTGGTCTGTCTCGGTGCCGGCGCACTGTTGCTGCCCTTTCCGTTCCTGCCGGCCGCGGTGACCGTGATCCCGGTCGGCTTACTGATCATGTCGCTCGCCGCCGGTGACCTTCGCGGCAGGCGGAGTTGGCTGCGCAGGCCGATCCCGATGTTCCTCGGTCGGATCTCCTTCGCGTTCTACCTGGTGCACTGGCCGGTCATCCTGATGATCGACTGGTTGCTCGGCCAGCGGCAGTGGTCGACCCCGACCGCGTTGGGCATTGTCGCGCTGTGCCTCGCGCTGGCGGTCGGTGTCGCCTGGCTGCTCTACCGGTTCGTGGAGACGGTCGCGATGCGGCGACTGGTCAGACGAACGATCCCGAACTGACATCCGGAAGGCTGAGATCTCGAAAGGATGGGCCCGTGTCGCGTGTTGCCGCGTTCGTCCGGCTCGGCCGGCCGAAGTTCCTGTTCCAGAGCATGCTCGTGGTGGCAATGGGCGTCACGTTCGCCATCCACGACGGCCATCCGTTCGAGCCGCGCTGGTACGTGGTGACCTGGCTGTTCGGCTGGTGTATCCACCTGATGACCCACTACTGCAACGAGTTCTTCGACCTCGATGCCGACCGCGCCAACGCGACGCCGACCTCCTGGACCGGGGGCAGCCGAGTGCTGGTCAGCGGTCTGCTCGCGCCGCAGGTCAGCCTGGCTGCGGCATTCGTGCTGCTGTTCGGCGGTATCGGGCTGATCGCCAGCATGCCGACCGCGACCTCGCGCTGGCTGGCCACCGCGACGGTCGCGTTGGCCTGGTTCTACACCGCACCGCCGCTGCGGTTGAACTATCGCGGGCTCGGCGAGTTCACCGCAGGCGCCGTGCTGTACGGGCTCGGGCCGATACTGGCCTGTTTCCTGGAAGAGGATCAGATATCCGGCACCTCTCTGGTCTTCGTCTGCGTCGTGTTCGTGTTCCAGTTCCTGCGCATGACCGTGATGAACCTGTCCGATGTCGACGGTGACAGAGCGGTGGGCAAGCGCACCCTCGCGGTGCTGCTCGGCGAGTCGAGGGTGATCCGGCTCTACGCAGGGGGGCAGGCGCTCGTGTACGCGGCCGTGGTGGCGCTGCTGGTCGTCGGGACGCTCCCGGTGATCGCCGGGGTTGCTCTGCTGTGCACCGCACCGGTGCCGATCTGGGTGGCGCGGCAACTGTTCGACGGCACCTGGCGCGAGCCGGGACGCGGCACCGCGGTCACCTTCTGGTCGTCCATGCACATGCCGATCAGCGCGACCGCGATCACCGTCGGTCTGCTCGCCGACCGTCTCGTGCACGGCCAGCACGTCTCGACCGCGTGGCTGGCCTGCTACGCGGCAACCCTGATCGTCTTCTGCCTCTGGCTGGCCCGCTCGATCGGCCGGGACGGGCGGCAGCGGACCCGCGAGGTGACCTCGCAACACCAAAGGACAGCGGCATGACCACTTCTCCGCTCGCACCCAGTACCGAAGTCGACGCGTCGACCATTCTCGGCCGGGTCTGTGAACTGACCGAACCGGTGCTCCGCGCCGCTGTCGACCGGCTCGAACCGTGGCTAGCCATGATGAGCGCCTACCACCTCGGCTGGCGCACGGTCGAGGGCAGGCCGACGACGGGGATGTCCGGCAAGCTCGTCCGGCCGGCACTGGCCATTCTTGCGGCCGAAGCGGTCGGCGCGAACGCGCGGGCGGCACTGCCCGGGGCGGCGGCCGTCGAACTGGTGCACAACTTCAGCCTGGTGCACGACGACATCATGGACCGCGACGAGCAACGCCGAGGCCGACCGTCGGTGTGGCACGCATATGGTTCGTCTGCCGCGATCATGGTCGGCGACGCGTTGCACGCGTTGGCGTTCGACCTGATCGGCGAGGTAGGCCACGACGGCCACGATGACGGTCGCGGCGTCCGAGCCGGCAGGCTGCTCAGCGCGGCCATGCTGGATCTGGTGACCGGGCAGGCTCAGGACCTCAAGTTCCCGCACCGGTCCTGGCAGGGCGATGACGCGGTCACCGTCGCCGAGTACCAGGCGATGGCCAGCGCCAAGACCGGCTCCCTGCTCAGCGCGGCCACGGCGATCGGCGCGGAACTCGGTGGCGCCCAACCGGATGTGGTGTCCACGTTCGACCGGATCGGTCGCCATCTCGGCCTTGCCTTCCAGTGTGTCGACGACATCCTTGGCATCTGGGGCGACCCGGAGATCACCGGCAAGCCCGTGCTCGGCGACCTGCGGGAGGGCAAGAAGAGCCTGCCGATTCTCGGTGCGCTTGCCTCGAAGTCCGATGCGGTCCCGGAGTTGCGGGCCGCGCTCGTCCAGCCGGTGCGTTCGGACGAGTGGTTGCGCCACATCGCGCTGCTGATCGAAAGGGCGGGCGGCCGGACCTTCACCGAGGAACAGGCGAGGCGCCACCTCGGCCAGGCCAGGACGCTGCTCGCCCAGCTGTCCATGCCGGCGCGGGTGCGCACCGAGTTCGACGTGCTGATCGACGCGCTCACCGACCGGGTCCGATAGCGATGACGACGACCCTGCCCCTCGCCGACCGGGTTGACACGGCGATCGAGGACAGCGCGCGGGCGCTGCTAGCCGCCCAGCACCCGGACGGTAGTTGGCCCAATCCAAGGCCGGCCGCGGTGTCCGGCACCGCGGGCGCAGTGCTGGCGCTGCGGCTGATCGACCAGGAAGGCTCGGCGGAGCTGGTCAGCGGCGGCGTCGACTGGCTGCTGCGGGTCCGCAACTCGGACGGTGGCTGGGGCACGTTACAGGGTTGTCCCACCGACTTCGTGGCAACCGTCATGGCCGTCGCCGCACTGCGGGTTGCCGCGCCGCAGCGATCCGATTCGGTGGTGCGGGAGGCGCTGGACCTGCTGCGGGAGCTGGGGGACGTGGCCGGCCTCGCCGATCCGACCATGCGGCAGCTGACCGGACTCGTGCTGTCCGCGGTCGGCCTGCGTGATCCTGCCGGCCTGCCACGGGTTCCGGTGGAAGTGGTGCTGTTGCCCACGTTCCTGCGTCGGCGGTTGCTGTCCTATTTGGTCCCGCCGTTCGTCACGCTGGCCCTGCTCCAGTCGCGCCTGCGCCGATCCGGTCCCGTGTCGAGGATCGTGGACCGGCTCGCTCGGCCCGCCGCGCTGCGGCTGCTCGGCCAGATCCAGGCTGAGGAGGGCGGCGTCGGCTCCTACGGCGGTGACCCGTGGCTGACCGGTCTGGTCGGCACCGCGCTGTACCTCACCCGATCGGCGCCGGAACTCCAGGCAGCGGCCCGGTCCTACCTGCGGATGACGGCCCAGCAGGACGGGTCGTGGCACATGATCCACGGCATGGCGGTCGAGCGGATCGAGGTGACCGGCCCCGCGTATGTCGCGGCCAGCCTTGCCGAGGCCGGTCACGGCGCCGACGAGCAGCTGACGCGGGCGCGTCGCTGGCTTGCCGGGTGCCAACAGCACGAACGGTTCGACGCCTACGACTGTCCACCGGGCGGCTGGGCGTGGTCGGGGCGACGCGGTTGGCCCAACGTGCTGGACTCGCTCGCCGTGCTCAAGGCCCTGTCGACCGCCGACGACCAGGCCGAGGCGCTGCGCACGGGTGTCCAGTGGTTGCGGTCGCGCCAGGACAACCGGGGCTCGTGGAGCACGTTCGTGCGCAACACGTTGGTGCCGCTGGACGGGCCGTGCCCGTTCAGCACGGCTGAGGCCGTGCACACCCTGATCGACGCCGGCACACCGACCTCGGCACGGGAGATCGACCGCGCGATCCGGTGGCTGCTCCGGAAACAGAACACGGACGGATCGTATGACGCACTGTGGCATCGGGGCGGCGTGCCCGCGACCTCGGCGGTGCTGCGCGCGCTGGGCCGGGCGGGCCTTGCCGAGCATCCGGCGGCCAATCGGGCCAGGCAGTGGCTGCTCGATGCCCAGTTGCCGGACGGATCGTGGAGCACGGGACGGGGCGGCACGGATGGCACGCCGGAGGAGACCGGCTGGGCGCTCGGCGCGCTGGCCGGCACCGGTGGCGCGCAGGCGGAACGTGCCGCGGCCGAGTGGCTGGTGGCCAATCAGGGCGCGGACGGTCGCTGGCAGCCTGGCCAGGTCTGCACCTACATCCGCGACCACGTGTACTACTCGGACAACCTGATCGGCCAGGGGCTCGCGCTCGGTGCGCTGGTGGCCTATCGCGAACGGGGCAGCCGGTGAGCGCGGACTACTTCGACGTGGTCGTGGTCGGTGCTGGAGTGGGCGGCCTGACCGCGGCGGTCGCGCTTGGCAACGCCGGGCATCGGGTGCTGCTGCTGGAGAAGCGGGTTCAGCCGCCACGGGTGGCCAAGGGTGAGGTGCTGCAACCGAGTTCGGTGAGCATCCTGCGGGAGATGGGCGTGCTGCCGAGGCTGATCGAGCGCGGCGCGGTCGAACTCGACCGGTTGACGGTGCGCTCGGCCGACGGCCGCGAGGTCATGGTGTTCGACTATCCCGCGCTCGCCGTGCCGGATCGGACCCTGCTCGCGCTGGACTACGAGGAGATCGTGGCCACGCTGCTCGGCGCGCTACCGGACACGGTGTGCCAGCGCCGCGGCGCGGTCGCGGGTGAGCTGCTGCGTGACTCGGCGGGGCGGGTTTCCGGCGTTGCCTATGCCCAGGCGGGGCAGCAGTTCTCCGCGCACGCTCCGCTGGTGGTGGCGGCCGACGGTCTGTCCTCCAAGCTGCGCAAGCTGGCCGGGCTGGCGGCGCACCCGGTCGAGTACCCGCATCGGTTGATGTCCTTCGAGTTGGCGGACGTGCCAGGTGCCCGCACCGACGTGACCGCGTATCTCACCGAACGTGGCCTGCGGCTGGTCTATCCGCTGCCGCACAAACGATTGCGCCTCTACGTCCAGGTGAGTCCCGAATCCGTGCGCCAGCTGGTCCGGGACGACCTGGAGTCGTGGTGCGGGGGACTCGCGGACGACGCGCCCGCGCTCAAGGACCTGGTCGCGCCGCTGCGTGCCGGCCTGGCCAGTCGGCAGATCCTCGGCATGTGGCGCTTTGCCTCTCCTCGGCTGTGCGTGCCCGGCATGGCGCTGGTGGGGGAGTCGGCGCACTCCGTGCACCCGATGGCGGCCCAGGGCATGAACACCGCGATAGCGGACGCGAACGCACTGGCCCGAGTGATCGGCACCGGACCGCTGCGCGCCGACACCGTCGACGGCGCGCTGGCCGACTACGAGACCGAGCGGCAGAAGTGGATCAGGCACATCGACATGATGAGCCACGACGCGACCAGGATGATCACCATGACCTCACCGGTCGGCCGCTGGCTCGGCCGCAGGATACTCAGGCGCACCAACGGCAATCCTCGGCTGCGTCATATCGCGACCTACAACCTGGCCGGTCTTGGCATCCGCCCGTTCAGCGTGCTGGACCGGCTCCATCAGCTCGGCCTGCCCGATCCGTTCGCCCGGCGAGGACTGCCAAGATGACGACTATCGCGGGCGGGCACGGTGTGGTGCTCGGCGGCGGCTTCACCGGGATGCTCGCCGCCTCGGTCCTCGCCGACCGGTTGAGCAGCGTGACCGTCGTGGACCGGGACGAGCTGCCGGACGGGCCTGTTGACCGCAAGGGAGTTCCACAGGCACACCACGGACACCTGCTGGTGGCGCGTGGCGCGCGCCTGCTGGATGGCCTGTTGCCCGGTGTGATCGGCGAGGTCCTCGCGGCCGGTGGGCGCCGTCTCGGCATGCCGAGCGACATGGTCACGCTCACCCCGCAGGGGTGGATGCCGCGCCTGCCCGAGATGCAGTTCGGCATCTCGGCAAGTCGGGCACTGCTGGACTGGGTGATCCGCGACCGCGTGTTGCGCAACGGCCGGATCACCGTCCACGCAGCGACCGACGCGGAGGCGCTGGTCGGCACCGCGGACCGGATCACCGGTGTGCGGGTCAGGAACCGGCGGACCGGTGAGGTCGGGACGCTGTCCTCGGACGTGGTCGTCGACGCGACCGGCCGGGGATCGCAGGTTCCGCGCTGGCTGGCCGATCTCGGCCTGCCGCAGGTGGCCTTCGAGGTCCTCGATCCCGGGCTGGCCTATGCGACGCGCCGGTACCGCGCGCCGGATTCGGCCGGATCGGATTTTCCTCTTGTCGCTGTCCAGCCCGATGTCGTTGCCGGCCAACCAGCCCGGTCGGCGATGCTGTTCCCGATCGAGCACAACCACTGGATGATCACGTTGTCCGGTACCCGAGGCGCGGAACCGCCGACGGAGGAGGACGCGTTCGCGCGGTTCGCAGGCGGGATGCGGCACGGCGTCATCGGTGAGTTGATCAAGGTGGCCACTCCCGTTGATCGGGTGCGCGGCTATCGCAACACCGCCAATCGGCGGTACCGCTACGACCGGCTGCGCGCGTGGCCCGCCGGCTTCTTCGTGGTGGGTGACGCTCTCGCCGTCACCAATCCCACCTACGCGCTGGGCATGACCACCTCAGCGGCCGGTGTCGCGGAGCTGGCCGAGGTACTGGACCGGCCGCGCCTTGCCGGTGATCCGGTCGCGGCCCAGCGCGCCATCGTCCACACGGTCCGCGCTGCGTGGCAGATGGCCACCTTCGGGGATGCTCCGTTTGCCGGGATGATGTCCGGTGCGTCGGTCGGTGTGCTGCGCAGGTCCGTCAACACCCGGTTGATGCGGTCCGCAGTGGATGATCCGGTCGTGCTGATGGCGCTGCTCAACGCGTACACACTGTCCGGTTCGGTCGCGGGCTTGGCCCATCCGCGGGTATTCCTGCGGTTGTTGCGTGGCTCGACCCACACGGCCAGGACCGAACCTCCCTTCACCGCACAGGAATTCGCGGTAGCATCACGAAGTTAATCTAAGAGAAAAGGCCGATTTGTCCGAACTGGACGGCGGTTCGATGTCCTCCGCGTAAATTCTCGGATGGTTTTTGTTGCCGATCTCCAGGCAGCGGGCGGAGAATGACCTGAACGGGGGCATACCGCGGTTCCGCCCAGCCTGGACCGAGCGCGATGTCGGTGCGGCGCGGACGCGGGCAGCTCTCCACTGGGGTGAGTTCAGGGGGACGAACGGTCATGAGGTTCGGTCTGCTCGGTACAATACTGGTCAGCGACGACAATCGAGCGCTGACGATATCGTCGCCGCGACAGCGGGTGCTGCTGGCGACGCTGCTGCTCAAGGCCAACACTGTCGTGTCGGTCGACGAACTCGCCGAACAGGTGTGGAACGGCGCGCCCCCACCCGGTCACAAGGCGACGTTGCAGTCCTACGTCATGCGGCTTCGACGGGTGGTCGGTGACTCGATCGCGGCAAGGGTCCACACCAGATCACCGGGCTATCTCCTGGAAATCCAGGACGAGGAATTCGACATCCGGCGCTTTACCCGCCACTATGCGGACGGGGTCGCCACCGATGCGGTGGGAAATTGGGAATCTGCGGCGGATTCGCTGCGGCAAGCCCTGCTCGAATGGCGCGGGGAGGCGTTGGCCGACATTCCGTCCGACTCGCTGCACCGTACCGAGGTACCGCACCTCAACGAGATGCGCAGCCAGGCATTGGAGCTGCGCATCGAAGCGGATCTGGCCCTCGGTCGGCACCGGGACCTCGTCGCCGAACTCCAGCAGTTGGTCGTCGAGTTCCCGCTGCGTGAGCGACTGTGGCAGAGCCTGTTGCTCGCGTTGGACCGCTCCGGCCAGCGCGCCGAGGCACTTGCCGCGTTTCACCGGGTACGTCGGTTGATGATCGACCAACTCGGTGTGGCTCCCAGCCTCGACCTGCAACGACTGCACGAACACATCCTGCGACAGGAGCCGGAGGACACGTCGGTTGCGCGGCCGATCGGAGCCTTCGACGCCCGCGGCGCACGGCAGTTCGCGGCGACAGCGGCGGTCACACCGTCATTGCTGCCAGCGGACATCGCGGATTTCACCGGTAGGAGCAGGGAAATCGAGCGGCTTGAGCAGGTGCTGCGCCGCGACGAGGCCGGGACCGATCATGCCACCGCCGTGCCGATCATGGGCATCGCCGGCCAGGCCGGGGTCGGGAAGACCACGTTGGCCGTGCACCTGGCCCACCGGTTGCGGGAGGCATACCCGGACGGTCAGCTCTTCGTCAACCTGCACGGTATGCGGGACCATCCGACCCCGCGAGCCGAGGTGCTCGCGCGGTTTCTGCGCGCGTTGGGCGTGCCGGGCGCGGACATCCCCGAGTCGGTCGAACAGCGCGCCGAACTGTATCGGCAGCGACTGGCCGACCGGCGCATCCTGGTCGTGCTCGACGACGCGGCCGATGCCGCCCAGGTGATGCCGCTGCTGCCCGGCGATCCCGGTTGCGCGGTGATCATCACCAGCCGCGCGCCGTTGACCGGAGTCGCGGGTGCCGTGCACACGGTCCTCGACGTGCTCGCCGATCACGAAGCTGTCGAGTTGCTCGGCAGGACGGCAGGCCCGGACCGGGTCGCTGACGATCCGGAGTCCGCGGGGGAGTTGGCCCGGCTGTGCGGCAGGCTGCCGTTGGCGATGCGCATCGCGGGTGCGAAGTTGGCGGCCAAACCGCACTGGAGCGTCGCCGACCTGACCGGACGGCTCAGCGACCAGCGACGCCGTCTCGACGAGTTGACCTTCGGCGGTCTTGAGGTACGCGCCGGCCTCGCACTCAGCTACGACAGTCTGCCGCCCGCCACCCGCACACTGGTGCGTCGACTCGGCCTGCTGGACGCCCCCGACTTCGCGCCGTGGGTCGGCGCGGCACTGCTGGACATTCCGGTGTCCGACGCCGAGGACATCATGGACGCGCTCGCCGACGCGCGGCTGCTGCAGGCCGCCGATCGTGACCGGACCGGACAACGCCGGTATCAGTTCCATGACCTGGTGCAGGTCTACGCTCGGGAACGTGCGGAAGCCGAAGAAACCGCGCAAGCCCGCGAAGCGGCGCTCGGCAGGGCCATCGGCGCCTGGCTTGCTCTGCTTGACCGAGCCCACGACGGCCTGATCGGCGGCCACCCGGTGAGTATGCGCGGTGCCAACGCCCGCTTTTCGCTCGAACCATCCCTTGTGGACGAACTGACCTCGGTGCCGTTGTCCTGGTGGCCGACGGAACGAGACAACATCATCGCCGCGATCGCCCAGACCTCCGCGTTAGGCTGGAACGACACCTGCTGCGAGCTGACCATCCAGGCAATGGCGTTGTTCGAGACCCGCAGCGACTACGACGGCTGGCGCGCAACCCACGAACTCGCGCTGAGCGCGGCCCGCCGATCCGGGAACAAGCGCTTCGAGGCGGAGCTGCTGACCGGGCTTGGCGCGTTGGCGAGCACAAGGCACCAGTACCAGTCCGCGTCGACCCTGCTCGGCTCGGCGATCAACCTGTACGAGGAGATGGTCGGCGCCCAACCGGGACACGTCGTCGCGCTGCGCAACCTGGCCTACCTCGACCGTCTGCACGGCCGGCCCGACCGTGCCCTACGCCGCTACGAGCAGGCCAACGCACTGCTGCTGGCGTTGGGCAATCTGGACCCCATCCTGCAAGCCGGCCTGTTGCGCAGCATCGGGTCGCTGTACCTGGAACGGGACGAGCCGACCACCGCGCTGCCCTACCTCCAGCGCGCCGAAACGATCACTCGCGCCGCCGGTTCGGTGCGGGCGACCACCATGGTGCTCTACCGGCTCGGCGAACTGTACCTGGCTCAGGGCGAACTGGATCGGGCAGACAAGGTCTTCACCGAAGCCCTGGAGAACGTGCGCACGCACGTCCACAATGTTCGCGGCGAAGCGGACGCCCTCTACGGCCTCGGCCTTGTCCGGCTACGCCAGGGAGAGGACGTCGAAGCTCTCGCGTTGCTCCAGGAGGCCCTTGTCATCGCCCGCGACATCGACGAACACCTCATCGAGGCCAGGGTGTTGCTCGCCATGGCAGAACACCACCAGACCCGGCACAACCCGAATCTCGCCATCACCGTGCTCATCGACGCGTTCGCCGTCCTGCGCAGGCTGCGCGCGCCGCTGTGGCTGGCGCGCGCGGCCAAGGCGCTCAGCGACATCTACCGGTCCATCGGTGACACCGAGAACGCCAGCCGGTGGCGGAACTCGGTATGCAACTCGGTATGCCCGGAAGGATGATCGCTCACAGGTTCGGATAACTCGGGAAAGCGCAGCTCGGTACGCTGCCGCTGCCCGAGACCGACGACACGGTCACGCCGGTTCCGGAAGCCGTGATGTTCGAGTTGTAGATGCCGATGTTCGCGTACTCGGCGGTGGTCTTGGTGACGTCGAAGGAGATGTTCTCCAGGGTCAGCCCCAGCGGGTAGGCGGAACTGTAGCCGTCGAGCACGGATTCCGCGCTGGAGGCCGAGCCGACCGACCTGGCGCCGTCGACGACGATGTCGGTGAAGTACGGGATCTTCGAACCGGTGCTGCTCGAATAGTGCGTGTCGAAGTCCAACAGGTACTTCACGCCGTTCAGGCAGGTGTTGTCGTAGGTGATCCGGGAAACCTCGCCACCTCGACTGGAATCGCTCTTGATCCGGATGCCATTGTCCGACGTGCTGGTGATTCCGGAACTGTCGGTGCCCTGCACGGTGTTGTTCTCCACCAGCACGTTGGTGACTCCGCCGTTGGTCTCACTTCCGATGGAGATACCGTGCGTGCCGTAGAAGTGGTCGTCCCGAATGGTGATGTTCTTCGACGCCGAACCGCCCTTGATCGCGACTCCGTCGTCACCGTCCTGGAGGTAGGAGTTGGCGATGGTCACGTCCGTCGCCCCGGCCGGGTCGATGCCGTCGGTGTTGCGGGCGTTCGCGGGCGTCTTGATCCGTACTCCCCATGCGGTGAAACCGGTGGCGTTCTGGAAAACCACGTGGAAGTTCGGCGAGTTCAGCAGGTCGATGTCGTAGAGCACGAAGTTGTTGGCCGAGGCCACCAGCAGTCGAGGGTTGTTCTGCTCCTTGTTCTGCGCCTTGGCATCCTGAGCGAGCTGCCACCAGCTCTCGGTGCCGCCGTACAGGGTGAGATCGCCCCGACCGTCGACGCGGCCCTGACTGCCCGCGACGCTGGTGCCCATCACCGCCGCGTTCGCCCCGCTGACGGTGAGGAACGGTTTGCAGCCGCCTTCGCTTGATGCGACCGTTCCGCAGGTCGGCTTGCCGGACACCTGGTACTGCGCCGCGTTCAACGAAGCGAACAACGTCACGCCGGAGTCCACGAGCAGCGTCTCTCCACTGCCGACGGTCAGCGGCCCGGAGAGGAACGCGGTGTTGCCACCGTTGGCTTTCAGCTCGACCGCCTTGCCACTGCCGACGCACTGGCCGAGCGCGGTGCTGATCCGAGAGGTGTCCGGCGGGGCGCTTTCCTGGCCGCTGCTGAACTTCCTGTTGCTCGGCACCGCGAGGTTCGACGTGACCGAGGCGCAGATCCCCGGCACCGTCGGCTGGCTGACCGTTCTGCTGTCCCCGGTCGCGACCGGGGCGCTGGCGGACGCGTTGGCAGTCAACGGAATACCGAGAAGCGCTGCGGCGGCCAACACGCAGGCGCCACTGAACGTACGGACGCGCATCGTGATCAACTCCAGGGGATTGCGGAAGGTGAATTAGCGAAACAATGGTGGGAATGCCTGGCGTCGGGCGTCAACCGGTCAGTTTTTCACACTCGTTCGACCGTGGTATCGAACGCCGGATCGACGACCAGGCCGGTTGACATCCCGCGTTGCGGAGGGTTAGGTTCGAGGTACTGAAAACGTTTACAGCACGCTGCGAAAGAGGTTTCGCATGTCGGACCAGTTCAGCCGACGGGACGTGTTCCGGCTGACCGCAGGGGCGGCCGGTGCTGTGGCGTTGTCCTCGCTCGCCGGGCAGGCCGGTGCCAGCACCGCCCGGCCACCCCGCCCGACGGCGCTGGCTGAGCGGATCAGGGCTTCGGTCCGCAGGCCGATGTTCGCACGCAGGGCCTTCCCGGTCACGCGCTACGGCGCGGTCGGCGACGGCAGGACCGACTGCACCGCCGCGTTCGGCGCCGCGATCGCGGCCTGCACGGCAGCGGGCGGTGGCCAGGTGGTCGTGCCGGCGGGCACCTTCGCCACCGGCGCGATCCGGCTGCGCAGCAACGTGGAACTGCACCTGGCCGATGGCGCGACCGTGAAGTTCTCCACCGATCCGGCCGCCTACCCGCTGGTGCTGGGCCGCTGGCAGGGTATTGAGCTGATGAACTTCTCGTCGTTCATCTACGCCTACGGCGAGCGGAACATCGCCATCACCGGAACCGGAACGCTGGACGGGCAGGCTGGCGACAACGCGTGGTGGCCGTGGAAGAACACGCAGGACGCGGACTGGAACGCGCTACAGGCCATGGTCGCCGACAACGTACCGGTGAACCAGCGGGTTTTCGGCGAGGGCCATTACCTGCGGCCGAACTTCATCGCCCCGTTCCAGTGCGATCGGGTGCTCATCGAGGACGTCACGATCGTCAATTCGCCGATGTGGGAGATCAACCCGGTGCTGTGCGATTCGGTGACCGTCGCAGGGGTGAAGGTCGACAGCGTCGGCCCGAACAACGACGGGTGCGATCCGGACAGCTGCGATGGCGTGGTGATCAGCGGTTGCACCTTCAACGCCGGTGACGACTGCATCGCCATCAAGTCAGGACGAAACGCCGACGGCAGGCGGGTCGGCGTGCCGAGCAGGAACATCCTGATCGAGGACTGCACGTTCGAGGGCGGGCACGGCGGCGTCACCATCGGCAGCGAGATGAGCGGCGGGGTGAGCACCGTCGTGGCACAGCGGCTGTCCATGACCAGCCCGGCATTGCAAAGTGGGCTGCGGTTGAAGACCAACTCGGCCAGGGGCGGCTACATCAGGGACATCCACCTCAGCCACGTCGAGGTGACCCAACTCGCCACCGCGGCCGTCCTGATCGACTTCAACTACGACGAGGGCGCAGGGCACGGCTACAACCCCGCTGTCAGCGGTATCCACGTCGACAACCTGCACGTCGGAAAGGCGGCGCAGGCCCTCGACATGGCCGGGTACGCCGACGACCACATCACCGACGTCACCCTCACCGACTGCGCCTTCGACACCGTGACCGGCACGGACATGGTCCGGTACGTCGACGGGCTCGTGCTGACCAACGTCACCGAGAACGGCAAGCCGGTCACCGGCTGAGGTCCCTATGCTGAGGTTTTATGCTGAGGTCTTTATGCTGAGGTCCCTATGAGCGGGATTCCCGCCGCCCTGGCCGCCGTCGCGCTCCTGCTCGGCAACGGCTCGGCCGTTGCGTCCACCCCGCCGCCCTACCGGATCGACTCGCCGGGGCACACCTGTGTCGACCCGCCGCTGACCATCACCTTCGCCGAGCCGCCCGCACTCGGCACGAGCGGGACGATCGTCGTGCACCACACCGACGGCACCGCCGCCGACGTCATCGACCTCGCCGATCCCAGTTCCGACCTGCTGACCCTGCCCGGCGCGGTCGACACCACGGGCGCACCGCACCAGTTCGCCTACCACCCCGTGATCATCGACGGCGACACCGCGTCGATCCACCTGCACCACGAGCTCGGCTATGGCCAGACGTACTACGTCACCATCGATCCCGGCGTGTTCACCGGCGTGCCCGGCTTCGATGGCATCACCTCACCCACCGCGTGGCGCTTCACCACCCGCCCGGCAGGCCCGCCGGCCGACAGCAGACTGATCACTGTGGACTGGGCGGGACACGGCGCGTTCTGCACGGTGGAGGGCGCCATCACCGCGGTTCCGGACAACAACCGGACGCCGATCACCATCGCCGTCGCGCCCGGCACCTACACGGAGCTGGACTGGATACCGGTCGACAAGCCGCACATCACGGTGATCGGCGCCGGCCAGGGCGCCACGATCATCCAGTACGCCAACAACGACAAACTCAACGGCACGCCCTCCGGCAGTGTCTGCCCCCGACAGCTCATCCCCGGCCACGACGACTACAACTGCTGGCGCGCGGACTTCAGCGTCGAAGCGGACGACACCACAGTGCGCGATCTCACCATTCGCAACACCACCCCCTACGGCGGCTCGCAGGCCGAAGCCTTCCGGGGAAACGCCGACCGCATCGTGCTCGACCAGGTCACCCTACTGTCCTATCAGGACACATTGCGGTTGCAGGGCCGAGGGTACGTCACGCACAGCGTCATCCGGGGTGACGTGGACTTCACGTGGGGCTTCGGCGCGGTGTTGATCGTCGACAGCGAACTGGAATCCCTGCACGCCGGCTACATCACCCAGGTGCGCAACGACGCCACCCATCCCGGCTACGTCTTCCTGCGCGACCGGCTGACCGCCGCGCAGGGCGTCGCCGACGCAACGGTCTACCTCGGCCGCATCGATCCCACGGTCTATCCGTACAGCCAGGCCGTTTTCATCGACACCGAGATGGGCCCGCAGATCGCCGCAGCCGGTTGGCAGCTGAACAACGCCACCTGCGGCCAGGGCAGCCACCTCCAGTTCTGGGAGTACGGCTCGACGGACCTGGCAGGAAAGCCGGTGGACACCAGCCACCGGCTTTCCTGCTCCGAACAGCTCACCGCGAACCAGGCCAGCACCTGGAGCGACCCACGCACCGTGCTCAGCGGCTGGAACCCCACCGCGGCACCGCGAAGCTGACTCCTACTCGGTACGGCTACGCGTCTTCGAGGACTTCCGCGAAGGCGATCACGACGCCTCCGGTCGCGTGCTCAAGGGTTGCCTTGACAAGGGAACCCGCCTCCGATGCCGCAGCGCTGGCCGCCGCGTAGTCGTCGAAGTACAGGTCCAGCAGTCGGTACGCCGGGGTCGGGCTGCCGTCTTCCTTCGGCCAGACCTTCGACGCCTGCAACCGAGTCAGCCCGGGAAGCTTGCGCGCCAACGCCAACTGGTCCGGGTAGGCCGCCTCGAACGCGTCCGGGTCGGTCGGGTTGGAATAGACGAAGCTGATCTTGGTCGGCATACCTTGCTCAGGCATGGCTGATCTCCTGTTGTTAGTCTCCGTGAATACGAGCGAGCCGGTTGTCCCGATTGGTTGGCTTCACTCACTGCCTGTCGACCGTAGCCAGAGGAAAGCGCGATGACCATGACAGCTTCGCCGGGACATTTTGCCGATCGTCCAGCGCTCGCGGATGCCGCGCTCGGCCTCGACGTCGGCGGTCAGGGGCAGCCGCACGACCTGCTCTCGGAACTGCTCCGCAGCGCCCGGCTGAGCGGAGAACGGATCGTCGCCTATGCTCCGCCGCCGACTTTCTCGATCGGCTTCGCCGATATCGGCTGCCTGCACATCATCGAAGAAGGCGAGCTCGCACTGCGGATCGACGGAGACCCGGAAGTCAGGCACCTCGGCCGAGGCGATGTCGTCCTGCTCCCGCGCGGTGACGCACATCAGGTCACCGACGCACATCACGTCACCGATGCGGCCGAGAACGGCGCACCCGAGCCGGCGCGCTGGCTCTGCGGAACATTCACGATCGGCGACCCGCAGGCGAGCCACCTGCTCGGCAGCCTCCCGGCCGCGATCGTCCTGCGCGGCAGTCGAGGGCCGGCCCTTGAGGGGCTCGACGTTGCGCGCAGGATGCTCGTGTTCGAGATGCGGTCGCCGTCTCAAGGGTCGGCGGTGATGGTCGCCCGCATCCTCGATCTGATCTTCATCCAGATTCTGCGCGCCTGGGCCGCGGGCCCGGACGCAGAACCGAACTGGCTGGCCGGTGCGCTCGACCCACAGACCGGCCCGGCCCTGAGCGCCATTCACCGCGACCCTGGCCACGACTGGACGGTCGACGAACTGGCCCGCGCCTGCAACCTGTCCAGGTCGGCGTTTGCCGCGCGGTTCGTCGCCCACGTCGGAAAGCCGCCGGCCACCTATCTCGCGCATGTGCGCCTCGACGCCGCAGTCGACCTGCTTCGCGACACCTCGCTGCCCATCGCGCTCATCGCGAAGAACGTCGGCTACACCTCGGAGGCGGCATTCAGCCGCGCGTTCAAGAACCGCTACGGCACGGCACCCGCTCGCTGGCGACGGGACATCCGAGCGAAACACCGGTGAATGGTCAGCCGGGTTCGACGAGGCCGGTCTGGTAGGCGAACACCACGGCCTGCACCCGGTCGCGCAGGTTCAGCTTGTTCAGCAGGCGACCGATGTGCGTCTTCACGGTCGCCTCGGCGAGGTGCAGTTCCTGCGCGATCTCGGCGTTGGACATGCCGTTGGCGAGCTTGATCAGGACCTCGCGCTCGCGGTCGGTGAGCCGGGCAAGGCGCACATCGGTCGTGGAGTTCGCGCGACCGGCCGGGTCGGGCAGCCGGTGCGCCATGGTGGCGAGCAGTCGTCTGGTGACGCTCGGCGCGACGACCGCGTCGCCGCTGGCCACCGCGCGGATGCCGGAGAGCAGGTCGGCTGGTGGCGCGTTCTTCAGCAGGAAGCCGCTTGCCCCGACGCGCAGTGCCGCGTAGGCGTACTCGTCGAGATCGAAGGTGGTGAGGATCAGCACCCTGGAGCGGCCGTGGTCGGCGACGATCCGTTTGGTGGCCTCGATTCCGTCGGTTCCCGGCATGCGTACGTCCATCAGGATGACGTCGGGGTCCAGTTCGGCGGTCCGCTGCACCGCGAGGGCGCCGTCGCCGGCTTCGCCGACCACTCGCATGTCCGGTTGCGAGTCCAGGACGAGCCGAAAACCGAGCCGTAGCAACGGTTCGTCGTCGACGAGCAGGATGCGGATGGTCGTCACGCGGGCCTCGGGCAGGTGAAGATGGCACGTACCTGCCAGCCGCCGTGCTGGCGCGGACCGGCGTCGACGCTGCCGCCGAAGACGCTGGCCCGCTCCCGCATGCCGGTGAGGCCGTGACCGGTGCCGTTCGCGGGTAGCGGATCGCCTCTGCCGTCGTCGCACACGTAGAGCACGATGCTCGGTTCGGCATAGGTGAGCGTCACCCGGGCCCGGCTCGGGTCCTTGGCATGCTTGAGGACGTTGGTCAGCGACTCCTGCACCACCCGGTACACGGCCAGTTGCGCGGTCGGTGAGACCGGGAACGGCGTACCGGACACGGTGAGGGTGGTGGGCAGGCCGGCGGCGCGTACCTGAGTGAGCAGCTCGTCGATCTGGTCGAGGCCGGGCTGGGGCGTGCGTGGTTGCGCCGGCTCCGCCCCCTCGGCACCGCGAAGCACACCGACCAGCCGCTGCATCTCGGCCAGCGCCTGGCGGCCGATCTCGGACGCCTGCCCTGCCGCGGCCGCCGCGGCGACCGGGTCGCTCTTCGCTGCGAACGCGACCCCGTCGGCGAGCGCGATCAACACCGACAGATTGTGCGCGACGACGTCGTGCATCTCCCTGGCGATCCGGGTCCGCTCCGCGGCGGTGGCGAGCTGGGCTTGCTGGTCGCGCTCGCGTTCCGCCCTGATGGCCCGGTCTTCCAACGACGCGAGGTAGGCGCGCCGGGTGCGGATGTTCACGCCGAGGACGAACGCGGCGGTGACCAGACCGGACAGGAACACGATCGCGGAGAGGATGCCGTCGATGCCACCGCTCGCCGAGCGAACGGACGCGATCACCACGCCGATCTCCAGCGCTCCCGCCGCGATCAACGCGCGTCGTCGAGCGCAGTGCGCCGCGACGGTGTAGAGGGCGATGAGCAGGGCAATGTCGATCAACACCGCTCGGCCGAACCACCATTGACCGAACCACCACTGGCCGACGGCCACCAGGTACAGCCAGCCGAAGGTGGCCTGTGGATACCGTCGCCGCAGGACGAGCGGTACGGCAAGCACGCTCTGCGCGAGCAACGATGCCCACAACGGCGGATACAGCGCGGCCTTGGGTCCCCAGACGACGCCGATCAGCACAGCGGCGAACGCGATGTCGACGATCGTGGCGTGCCGCGCCGCCCAGGCCCGCAGGCGCGCGAAGCGGGGCCAGGCGGAACCCGCCTGGCCCCCGTCACCCGAGCCGATGGTCAACGCGACGTCGACACCCATCCAGCCATCATCTCGCTATGCCATGGCGGCCGCTCAGGCGTCCCGGCGACGCAGCAGCAGCGCACCGGCCACGACGATGACCGCGATCCAGATACACAGCACGCCGAACCCGGTCCACGGCGCCAGCCCGGTCGGGTCCGCGTTGGCCGACGCCAGCTGGCCGCCCGCGTTGGTGGGCAGATAGGGCAGAACGTGCGGCTGCCAGCTGTCCGGGAGCAGTTCGCTCACGGTCGGCAGGATCAGTATCAGCCCGAACAGGGTGGCGATCGCGCCTGCGGTGTGCCGCAGGATCCAACCGAGACCGACCCCCAGCAGCCCGATCCCGGTCGCGTAGAGCCCGACACCGAACACCGCCCGCAGCACACCCGGCGAGGTCAGCGAGTAGCCGAGCCCCTGCGTGTTCAGGATCGGCTGCACCGCGAAGTAGGCGATGAACGAGGTGATCGTGATCGACACGAACACGATCACGGACAGCGTGATCGCCTTGCCGAACAGCACGGGCAGCCGCTTGGGCGCCGCCGCGAGGCTGGACCGGATCATCCCGGTGCCGTACTCGCCGCTGACCACCAGCACGCCGAGCACGCCGACGACCAGCTGGACCAGCAGATAGCCGCGCATCGCGGTGTCGGCGGCGTGGAAGTTCGCCAACTCGGCCGGCGTCAGGCGCCCCTCCGCGACGCGGCTCACCATGGCGTAGGCGAACAGACAGTCCAGCCCGATCATGCCGACGATCGCGATCACCAGGCTGTAGAGCGAGGACCGCAGCGACCAGAACTTCAGCCACTCGGAGCGGATCACACCCCACTGCGTGACCTTCAGGTCCGGGGGCAACTCGGTGTGCCTTGCGTGCGGCGCCGGCGGTGCGGTCATGGTGTCGCTACTCATCACGCGGCTCCTTCGAGTTGCTCGGTGCGGTACTCGACCGCGTCCTGGGTGAGCTGCATGAACGCCTGCTCAAGCGAAGCCTGAACCGGGGTCAGCTCCTCAAGCGGGATCGCGTGGTCACAGGCGATGCGGCCGATCTCGGCACCGGAGAGCCCGGACACCTCAAGCACGCCGCGTTCGCTGCTGGTCACGCTGACCTCCGGACCGACAAGCAGTTCGCGCAGCGTGGTGGCCTGCTCGGTGCGCACCCGGACCACCTTGCGGGAGGCCTGCTCGATGAACTCGCTGACCGAGGTGTCCGCGATCAGCCTGCCGCGCCCGATGACGATCAGGTGCTCGGCGGTCAGCGCCATCTCGCTCATCAGGTGCGACGAGACGAACACGGTGCGTCCCTGTGCCGCCAACCCGCGCAGCAGGTTGCGGATCCACAGAATTCCCTCCGGATCGAGACCGTTGACCGGTTCGTCCAGTATCAGCGTTGCCGGATCGCCGAGCAACGCGGCCGCGACACCGAGCCGCTGGCCCATGCCCAGCGAGAACCCGCCAGCTCTCCTGCGCGCCACATCGCGCAGGCCGACGAGGTCGATGACCTCCTCGACCCGGCTGCGCGGGATACCGGTGGTCAGCGCCTGCGCGAGCAGGTGGTTGTAGGCCGAGCGGCCGGTGTGCACCGCCCGCGCCTCCAACAGCGCACCCACTTCACGCAGCGGCGCCCTGTGCTCGGCGTACGGCTTGCCGTTGACCGTGACCGTGCCGGAGGACGGCGCGTCGAGGCCGAGGATCAGACGCATGGTGGTGGACTTGCCCGCGCCGTTCGGGCCGAGGAATCCGGTGACCACACCCGGTTTGACGGTGAATGTGACGTCGTCTACCGCGAGCTTGTCGCCGTAGCGTTTGGACAGGGAGCGTGCCTCGATCATGCCGCAACCCTAGGCACGCGGGTTCCGCCTGACGACAGTCCACAGGTTGATTCGCACGACCCTCGGCGTGCGACTTTCGGGGTGGGTACGTACATCAAAAGTCGCACGCGCGAGGAGTCAGGCAGGGTGGCCCGGAGTGACATCCCGGATCGAGGAGAACATCAACGGCGGCTGATCGTCCCTGCTCTCGTCGTCCCTGCTCTCGCTCGCGACCGGCTGGAGCAGGAAGCCGACGTGATCGCCGAGGTCGTACTGGTTCAGGATGGCGCAGACGAACCAGCCGGACGCCTCCGTCAGCAGTGGCACGCCACCCGGACCGGGATGCCAGGCGCACCGACGGAACTTGTCGATGTCATCGCCGGTCGTGCTGGCGAACAACTCGGCGAGTTCCCGCTGGCCTTCCCCGATCAGGTGCACGGCAAGCAGTTCAGCCTGCCGCGCCACCCGATAGGTGCGATTGCTGACCGAAAGGCAGACCAGGAACCGGAGCGGGTCGATGCTGCACTGGGTCGCGAAGCCGACGAGGCAACCGGCTCGCTCATCGCCGGTCCGGTCGGCCGTCGTCACCACGAACATCGGATAGTCCAGCCGCGACAGCATCCGGTCGACTGCGGTACCCATCCCGCTCAGTCCCCAGTGGTCTGCCGTGACCGGCCAGAAAGGACAGTCACGAGGATGGCCGTAGCTCGGCGGCCAACTCGTCCTTGCTCATCGATGACGCGCCCGACACTCCCGCGTTGCGTGCCTGCGCGAGCAACTCCTGCCTGCTGGCATCGCCAGGACGGTCGCCGAGGTGTTGGGCGCGTGCCGAGGCGAAGGCCCGCCCGAGTTCCGCCCTGCGCCCCTCGTCCAGCCGCTCCCGCAGGCCCGGCAGCACGTTGGACTCCTCCTCCTCGACGTGGTGGGTGACCGCCTCCACCAGCTTCTCCAGCGCGGTGTCGAACTCATCGGACTCGGGATCGAGGCCCGCGAGTCGCTCCATCAACTGCTCGGCCTCGGCGTGCTCCTCCTGGCTGTGTGCCACCTCGTCCTGCTCGCCCGCCTCCTGCCTGGCAACCGGATAGACCTCGGCCTCCTCGGCGCGACTGTGGGCGATCAGCAACGAGGACACCACCGGAACCAGCAACGCCCGCTTCTCCGGGTGCGTCCGCAGCTCGTCGAACAGTCGCTCGACCTCGCGATGGTCCTGCGTGATCAGCTCCACAACGTCCCAGCTCACGATGTCTCCTCACGTTCGGTGACGAATCCGCGGATCGGATACCCGGCGTCGGCCGAATCCAGCCCTCGGCACCGCAGGCGCGGCTACCGTTGCGCGCCGGACGCTTCCGCCGCCCGCTGGTAGCGCGCCGCGAGCGTGCGCAGCGCGGCGGCAAGTTCCGGTGCGTCGACGATCTCGAAGTCGGCGTCCAGCATGCCGAGGTGCAGCGCGAGCGCCATCGGATCGTCGGAGCCGGGCTGGAAGGCGCACCGCTGCTCACCCAACTCCTGAACGTCGACCGGGATCGGCAGGCGCGCTCTCACCTGGGCCGCCGGGGCGTGCACGATCACCCGCGCCCGGTATCGCCAGGTCGCCTCGCCCGCTCCGCGCGCCACCCGCGCGGCCAGTTCGTGGTCGGGCGGTAGGGCGCGGGCCACGAAGCGCGGACCGGTCGGTGTTCTCGGCTCGATCCGGTCGATCCGGAAGGTGCGCCAGTCGTCGCGGTCGAGGTCCCAGGCAACCAGGTACCAGCGCCGTCGGTCGTGCACCATCCGGTACGGCTCGACCCGGCGTCTCGCCGCGGCCCCTGAGTGGGTGACGTAGTCGAACCGGAGTACCTGCTGGTCCCGGCAGGCGCCGGCGATCGCGATCAGCACGTCCGGATCGACCTGCGGGCCGCGCGTCGGCGCCTGTACCGTGTTGGCCTGCACCGCGTCGACCCGATGGCGCAGCCGGGACGGCAACACCTGCTGCAGCTTGGCCAGCGCGCGCAGCGACGTTTCCTCGATGCCCACGATCGAGCCGCTGGCGGCGGTGCGCAGGCCGACCGCGACCGCGACGGCCTCCTCGTCGTCGAGCAGCAGCGGTGGCAGTGCGCCACCCGCGCCGAGCCGGTACCCGCCGCCGACGCCCGGCCGGCCCTCCACCGGATAGCCCAGCTCGCGCAGCCGGTCCACGTCATGGCGGACGGTCCGGGTGGTGACGCCCATCCGGGTGGCGAGTTCGCTGCTTGTCCAGTCCGGCCGGGTCTGGAGCAGGGACAGCAGTCGCAGCAGCCGCGTCGAGGTTTCCCGCATTCGTCAAACCTGCCAGCTATCTAGGAACGAAACCTTCCGCAATTGTGCCTACCGTTCTGGTCAGCGCGACAAGCAACCAGGGAGACGACCATGAGCAAGGACATCCACCCGTTCCGCATCGAGATCCCCCCAGTCCGACCTCGACGACCTGCATCGCAGGATCGAGACGGCCCGCTGGCCCGGCGAACTGCCCGGCGTCGGCTGGACCCGCGGCGTTCCCGTCAGCTACCTGCGGGAACTGGCCGAGCACTGGCGTTCCGGCTTCGACTGGCGCGCCAAGGAACGGCGGCTCAACGAGTTCCCGCAGTTCACCACCGAGATCGACGGCCAGCGCATCCACTTCCTGCATGTCCGGTCCGACCGCCCTGACGCCGTTCCGCTGCTGATCACGCACGGCTTCCCCAGTTCGGTCGCGGAGTTCCTGCACCTCATCGAGCCACTGGTGAACCCGGCGGAGGGGCCGGCCTTCCACGTCGTCGCCCCGTCCCTGCCGGGCTACGCCTTCTCCACCCCGCTGAGTTCGACCGGCTGGGCGATGGGCCGCACCGCGCGCGCCTGGGTGGAGCTGATGCGCAGGCTCGGCTATCAGCGTTACGGCGTGCACGGCGGTGACGTCGGTGCTGGCGTGTCCGGGATGGTGGCCGGTCTGGACGCCGACCACGTGCTCGGCGTGCACGTGGTCACCGACCCGGTCACCGCGGCGAGCGTGGCCACCTTCCTGCCCGGCCTGGCCGACCGCCTTGATCAAGAGGACCCGGTCGACAAGCTGATCCTGGCCAGGATGGACGAGTTCGCCAAGGACGGCTCCGGCTACCTGGCCATCCAGAACACGCGACCGCAGACCATCGGCTACGGCCTCGTCGATTCACCGCTGCTGCAACTGGCCTGGATCGCGGAGAAGTTCCAGGCGTGGACCGATCTCCCGATCGAGGAGGATCAGCTGCTCACCACGGTCAGCCTGTACTGGTTCACGGGCAGCGGTGCCAGCGCCGCGCACACCCTCTACGAGCAGGCGCACGCAACGGACTGGGGCGCGCCCTCGGCCGTGCCGCACGGCTTCGCCGTCTTCGGTGCCGACGAGACCGTGCGCAGGCTCGTGCCCGCCCCGCCCGACGCGCACTGGACCGAATTCGAGCGGGGCCGCCACTTTCCTGCCATGGAAGCACCCGCCGAACTGGCCGCCGACCTGCGCGCGTTCTTCGGGCCGTTGCGGTGACCGAGATACTGAGCGTGCGCGCGCTCAACCGCGCCACCCTGGCCCGGCAGTACCTGCTGGGACGGGTGGCGGCCACCGCCCTGGACACCATCGAGCACCTGGGCGGCATGCAGTCGCAGGCCCCGCTGGCGCCCTACCTCGGCCTGTGGACCCGCCTGCGCGACTTCGTGCCCGACGAACTGGCGACGCTCACCGAGCAGCGCGCCGTCGTCCGGCTGCACCTGATGCGCAACACCGTGCACCTGGTCAGCGCGCGGGACTGTCTTGGCTGGCGTGCGCTGTTCTCCCCACTGCACGCCGCGGAGTTCAGCGCGCACTTCCGCAGCGAGGGCATCGACCGGCAGGCGGTGGCCAGGGAAGCGGCCCGGCTGCTTGCCCAGCAACCACGAACACGTGCCCAACTCGGCACACTGTTGGCGCGACGGTGGCCGGAGGTCGATCCAACGACCCTGGCCTACCTGGCGACCCACCACATCCCACTCTGTCAGATGCCGCCGCGCGGTGTCTGGGGCAGGTCCGGCCCGGCGACGTGGACGCCGGTAGAGGAATGGCTCGGCACGCCGTTGCGGGCAGCACCGGTGGACACGCTGGTGTTGCGTTACCTCGGCGCGTTCGGTCCGGCCACCATCGCCGACATCCAGCTCTGGTCCGGCTTGACGAGGCTGCGGGAGGTAGTGGAACGCTTGCCGCTGCGCACGTTCCACGGGGCGGCCGGGCAGATCCTGCACGATCTGCCGGAAGCGCCACGCCCGCACGAGGACACCCCGGCGCCGCCCCGGTTCCTGCCCGCCTATGACAACCTCCTGCTGTCACACCGGGACCGCACTCGGGTGATCTCCGGCAACCGCAGGGTTCCGTTGCCGGCCGGCAACGGACTGACCGAGGGGACCTTTCTCGTGGACGGTTTCTGGCGGGGCACGTGGCGGGTCCGCGGCGGGCGACTGTGGATAGAGCCGTTCACCTCGTTGTCCACAACGGATCGGGAAGCACTGCTCGCCGAGGCGACGGCGTTGGGTGATTTCCTTGCCCCAGAGGGGAATTACGAGATCGGCTCAGGTGCCGGACTGGGATGCGGCGGCGTGCGCGCCGAGCTGGTCGAGCGTCAGTAGGTGGCGCGGCGGCTGTTCCAGGACGATCTTGCGGCTGGTGGTGAGGCGCTCGTCGACGTGCAGCAGCTCGCCGGGACGCAGCGCCTGCCAGCCGGGGTCCTCGTCCATCCGTTCGCTGGCCACGACGACAGCGGGATGCTCGGACAGGGCGGCCGAGCGGGTTCGGATGCGCCCCGCCGTGCTGGCGTGTTCGAGGTGCCGGTCGCCGTGCGGACCGCCGGCGGCGCGGTGCAGGACGTACAGCTCGTGCGTGTCGGGGTAGCGCAACGCCCACAGTTCCGTTGGCGTGGTCAGGACCAGGTTGATCGCGTACACGGGCAGGGTGTCGGCCACATGGCGGGCCGCTGAGGTGATGCCGGCGCCGACATCGCCGCCGTGGCTGTCGATGTGTTGGGTGATCAGCGCGAAGAACCGTTCCGAGTCGGTGTCGCCGGTCACCAGGTCGCGGTAGTCGCCGAGGTCGGACTCAAGGCTCGGGAGGTCGCCGATGACGCCGTTGTGCGCGAACAGCCGGCCCTTCTGCTGGAAGGGGTGGGTGTTGCGCGGGTCGAGGCCGCCGGTTGACGCGTAGCGGACGTGCGCGATGAACGTGGTGGACTCACGCTCCTTCGCCTCGCGGGCGAACTGTTCGTCCTGGTAGGCCGCTAGTGCGCGCTTGTCCACCTGCGGCGTGCCGTCCGCGTCGAACACGCCGAGGCCGGTGCCGTCCGGCTCGCGCCTGCTCTGCTGCGCCAGGCTGTCAGGGGCCTCCAACAGCCAGAACGTGGCCCGCACCCGGTGCGGGGCTGCCGACAACCCGAACAAGCGACACATCCTGAACCGTCCTCGCCTCGCCGTTGACCCATCCATCGCCGAATACCCTGCGATGGATGGGTCAACCGGTGAGCCGGCTCAGGCGAGGTCGAACCGGTCGAGCTCCATGACCTTGCGCCAGGCAGCGACGAAGTCGGTCACGAACTTCTCCCTGGCCGCGTCGCCCGCGTACACCTCGGCGAGGGCCCGCAGTTCGGAGTTGGAGCCGAAGACGAGGTCGACCGCGGTGGCGGTCCACTTCACCTCGTCGGTGGCCACGTCGCGGATCTCGTACACGTGCTCCGCCGACTCCGCTGCCTTCCACCGGTTACCCGGCGCGAGGAGGTTGGTGAAGAAGTCGTTGGTGAGCACGCCGGGCCGGTCGGTGAACACGCCGTGCTTGGCGCCGCCGACGTTCGCGCCGAGGGCACGCAGGCCGCCGACGAGCACGGTCATCTCGGGCGCGGTCAGGTTGAGCAGGTAGGCGCGGTCGACGAGCAGCACCTCCGGCTGGAGCTTCTCGCCGGGACGCAGGTAGTTGCGGAAGCCGTCGGCGCGCGGTTCGAGGACTCGGAACGATTCCACGTCGGTCTGGTCCTGGCTGGCGTCGGTGCGGCCAGGGTGGAACGGCACGGTCACCTCGACGCCGGCGTCCCGGGCCGCCTTCTCGATGGCCGCCGATCCGGCCAGCACGATCAGGTCGGCAAGGGAGATCTTCGCGCCAGCCGCGTCGTTGAACTCGCGTTGAATGCCTTCCAGGGTATCCAGGACCTTGGCGAGCTGCTCCGGCTGGTTGACCTCCCAGCCGCGCTGGGGCTCAAGGCGGATCCGGGCCCCGTTCGCGCCACCGCGCTTGTCGGTGGATCGGAAGGTCGCCGCCGATGCCCAGGCCGTGCCGACCAACTGGGCGATGGTGAGCCCGGAGTCGAGGACCTTCGCCTTGAGAGCCGCGATGTCGGACTCGCCGACGAGCTCGTGATCGACGGCCGGCACCGGGTCCTGCCACAGCTGGGGCTCGGGAACCCACGGCCCGAGGAAGCGGCTGACCGGGCCCATGTCGCGGTGCAGCAGCTTGTACCAGGCTTTGGCGAACGCCAGCGCGAACTCGTCCGGGTGCTCAAGGAAGTGGCGGGAGATCTTGCCGTACACCGGATCGAAGCGCAGCGCCAGGTCGGTGGTGAGCATGGTCGGCTTGTGCTTCTTGTTCGGGTCGAACGGGTCCGGAATGATCTCCGGGGCGTCCTTGGCGACGTACTGCTTCGCCCCACCGGGGCTCGTGGTCAGCTCCCACTCGTAGCCGAAGAGGATCTCGAAGAAGCGGTTGCTCCACTGCGTCGGCCGGTCGGTCCAGGTCACCTCAAGCCCGCTGGTGATCGAGTCCGGGCCGGCACCGCTGTTGTAGGTGCTCAGCCAGCCAAGCCCCTGCGCCTCAAGCGGGGCGGCCTCGGGCTCGGGGCCGACGTAGTCGTTGGCGACGGCCGCGCCATGGGTCTTGCCGAAGGTGTGGCCACCCGCGATGAGTGCCACGGTCTCCTCGTCGTTCATGGCCATCCGACGGAAGGTCTCGCGGATGAAATGGCCTGCGGCGAGGAAGTCCGCGCTGCCTCGCGGCCCCTCCGGGTTGACGTAGATCAGGCCCATCTCGGTCGCGCCGAGATCGGGCGCCATCTCCGAGTCGGTGACGTAGCGTTCGTCGCCGAGCCAGTCGTCCTCCGGGCCCCAGAAGATCTCCTCCGGCTCCCAGGTGTCCTCGCGACCGAAGGCGAAGCCGAAGGTCTTGAAGCCCATCGACTCCATGGCGACGTTGCCGGCCAGCACGATCAGGTCGGCCCACGAGATCCGCTGGCCGTACTTCTGCTTGACCGGCCACAGCAGCCTGCGTGCCTTGTCCAGGTTGGCGTTGTCCGGCCAGCTGTTGAGCGGGGCGAACCGCTGGGCGCCCTCGCCCGCTCCGCCTCGGCCGTCGCTGATCCGGTAGGTGCCGGCGGCGTGCCAGCTCAGCCGGATCATCAGACCGCCGTAGTGGCCGAAGTCGGCGGGCCACCAGTCCTGCGACGTGGTCAGCGCCTCGACGACGTCCCGCTTGAGCGCCTCGACGTCGAGCTTGGCGAACTCCTTGGCGTAGCTGAAGTTCTCGCCGAGCGGGTTGCTCTTGGACGAGTGCGCGCGCAGCACCGAGAGGTCGAGCCGGTTGGGCCACCAGTCCCGGTTCGTGCGCGGGCGGCGACCCGTCTTCGAGGTCGGCGAGGGGATCGCCGGGTTCTCGCTCTCGCTGCCGTGTGCGGTCACGGAGTCGTGCGCGACCGGGCAGCCAGCCGCCGCTTTCTGGTCCACGCCCTGTGCGCTGGAGGGCGTTGTCCTGGGGTCGCTCATCTTCTTCCTCTCGAACTGGTGAACTGGTGAATCAGTGGGTTGTGCTGGTGGCCGAACAGTTGGGGCAGGTGCCCCAGTAGACGACCTCCGCCTCGTCCAACAGGTAGCCGTGGTCGTCCGAGGCGGTCAGGCAGGGGGCGTGCCCGACGGCGCAGTCCACGTCCGCGATCGCCCCGCAGGAGCGGCACACGACGTGGTGGTGGTTGTCCCCGGTCCGGGTCTCGTAGCGCGCGGTCGCGCCGGCGGGCTGGATGCGCCGAACCAGACCCGCATCGGTGAGCGCCCGCAGCACGTCGTAGATGGCCTGGTGGGACACGGTGGGGTGATCGGCGCTCACCAGCCTGATGACCGTGCCGGTGTCGATGTGCGGGTGGTCGCGCAGCGTGGCGAGCACCGCGAGGCGGGGCTGGGTCACTCGCAGCGAAGCCGCCCGCAACTGCGTCTCGAAGTCGGACATCGCGCTCCACCGTAGGCCAGCTATCTGGAATGAGTCAAATCAAAGTCGGGATCGAATCCGCTGCCGTATGGCAGGCGCGCGCGGCGGGTAATCGGGCACGCACGATGACCTGCGATTCATGATGGAGGGCGCGATGCCGGTTGGTGACGATCAGGATGTGGTGGAACTGCTGCTCGATCAGCATCGGCAGATTCGGGCCGTGTTCGGCGAGATCGAGGAGGCGGTCGGCAAGGAGCGCACCGACGTCTTCCACAGGCTGGTGCGGTTGCTCGCGGTGCACGAGACGGCCGAGGAGACCCTCGTCCATCCCGCTGTGCGCGACGCAGCGGGCGGCGAGTCCGTCGTGGCCGCTCGGGTCGCTGAGGAGAGCAAGGCGAAGAAGCTGCTGTCCACCATGGAGGATGTCGGGCCGGAGGCGGAAGGGTTCGACACGCTGCTGGTCCAACTGCGGGACGACGTGCTTGCCCACGCAGCACACGAGGAGCAGCAGGAGTTCCCGCTGCTGCGCACGACCTACGACGCGGAACGGTTGCGGGACATGGCCAAGGCCGTGCGCGCGGCCGAGTCGCTCGCGCCGACCCGACCGCATCCCGGGGTGGACAGTCAGGCGGCCAACATGCTGCTCGGCCCGGCTGCGGCGATCATGGACCGGGCACGGGACCTGATCCGCGACGCGCTCGGCAGCTGAACCCGCTCCAGCGGCTCCGCCGTGACGCTCGCCCGATGGTGGTTGACGACGCGACTTTCGGGGAACCCACATCCCCAAGACGAGGAGGCGTCGATGTCCGAGCCACTGGGATTGACCTTCGCAGGGAGCCGGCTGCTGGCCGGCCGCTACGAGTTGGGCGAACTGGTCGGCAGGGGCGGCTCGGCCGAGGTCTACCGCGCCCACGATCGGCTGCTGGATCGCACTGTTGCGGTGAAGGCGTTCGTGGCCTGCTCCGATCTGGGCGATCGTCGGCGCTTCGACGACGAGGCGCACGCGCTTGCCAGGTTGGCACACCACGGACTCGTGCTGATCTACGACGTCGGCGTCGTGGACGACCGGCCATTCCTGGTGATGGAGTTCGTCGAGGGAACCAGCCTCCAGTCGCGGTTGCTGGACGGCCCGCTGCCGGTGACCGAGGTGATGCGGATCGGTGCCGTCCTCGCCGAAGCGCTCGCGCACGCACACGGCCGAGGCGTCGTGCACCGGGACGTCAAGCCGTCCAACATCATGCTCGACCGGGAAGGGCTGCCCCACCTGACCGATTTCGGCATCGCGCTGATGGCCGGTTCACCTCGACTCACCAGCGCCAACGAGATCGTCGGTACCCCGGCTTACCTTGCGCCGGAACAGTTGTCCGGCGGCGAGGTCGGTGCGCGGGCCGACGTGTACGCACTGGCCCTTGTGCTGCTGGAGTGCGTGACCGGCGTGGTCGAGTACCCAGCGGGCAGCAACCTGGAAATCGCGCTGAGCAGGCTGAGCCGACCACCCCGCATACCTGCCGACCTGCCGCCCGCGTTCGCCGAGCTGTTGGTGCGGATGACATCGACCGAGCCACTCGATCGGCCGACCGCGGCCCAGTGCGCGCTTCGGCTGCTCGCCCTGTCCGACGGCGCGGCAGGCGAAACGACCCGGCTGCCGGACTCGGATCGCTCACCCGCCTGGTGGGCCGACGAGGACCGAACGGCGCGCGCGCCGGTCCTGGCAGCGGCACCCGCCCGAAGCCGTCGTGGCGCGATCGGGCCGGGGCGGCGAGCGCTGGTCGCGTCGGTCGCCGGGGTCGCCGCGGTGTTCGTGGCACTCGTGCTGCTGCTCAACATGCCGCAGTCGCCGTCCCGTCAGCTGACGAACGGACCGGGCCAGGCCCGCGGCGGCGCAGGCGCCAGTTCGCTAGGGACGAGACCGGCGGGCGGGGCGGCCGGTGGCAACGGCGGCTCTGCCCATTCGGGAGGAAGGCTGGTGGCGAACCAGGATCCACCACCCGTCGCCACCACCCGGTCCAGCACGCCTGCCTCGTCGGCTCCGGTGGACTCCACGTCTGCGACGGTCACCACCACGCAGCCGCCGACGTCCACCGCCCAGCCGACCACGACCTCGTCCACCGCGACAACGACCACCGGCACGACAACGACCGCGCCGACGACCACGAGCGGCGTCACCGCCAACGGGTAGCTGGCCTCCAGTCCTAGGGTGGTCATTATGGACGGCGTCACGATCACCACCACCTCGACGACGAACCCGCTCACCCAGCTGTCGCTGAGCCAACTGCGCCAACGCACCAGCAAGAAGTGGCGCACGTATCCCGATGACGTGCTGCCACTGTGGGTCGCGGAGATGGACGTGCCCCTTGCCCCGCCCATCGTGGCCGCGTTGACCGAGGCGATCGCCAGGGGAGACACCGGCTACCCGACGGGCACGGCCTATGCCGAAGCGATTCGCGACTTCGCGGCCGACCGGTGGGGATGGCACGGCCTTGCGGTCGAGCGGACCGCGCTCGTGCCGGACGTGATGATGGGCATCGTCGAGATCCTGCGGCTGCTCACCGAACCCGGCGATGTCGTCGTGGTGTGCGCGCCGGTCTACCCGCCCTTCTACGCGTTCGTCACCCACGCTGATCGGCACGTGCTGGAGGCGCCGCTTGGCGCCGACCGGCGGATCGACTTCGACGCCCTTGGCGATGCGTTCGCGACGGCCCGCGCCACCTGTGCGCACCCCGTGTTCCTGATGAGCAATCCGCACAATCCCACCGGTGTCGTGCACACCCGCGCCGAGTTGGCAGCGGTCGCCGGTCTCGCCGCGAGGCACGGCGTCCGGGTGATCTCCGATGAGGTCCATGCCCCGCTTGTCCTCGGTGACGCCCGGTTCACGCCGTATCTTTCCGTCGACGGCGCGGGTGACGCGTTCGCGCTGCTGTCCGCGTCCAAAGCCTGGAACCTCGCGGGCCTCAAAGCCGCTGTCGTCGTGGCCGGTCCGGACGCGACCGACGACCTGGCCAGGCTGCCCGAGGAGGTCAGCCACGGCCCCAGTCACCTCGGCGTCATCGCCCACACCGCCGCCTTCCGCGAGGGCCGCGAGTGGCTCGACCAACTCCTGCCCGGCCTGACCGACAACCGCACCGTGCTCGGACAACTGCTGGCCAGTCACCTTCCCGCCATCGGATACACCGCGCCCGATGGCACCTACCTGGCATGGCTGGACTGCACCGCCCTGCACCTCGACGCCGACTCAACGCCGGACGGCCCAGGCACCGTCACCGACCTCGCCGGCCCAGCCCGGTTCTTTCTCGACCGCGCCCGCGTGGCGCTGAGCGCCGGCCACGTGTTCGGTGCTGGCGGGCCCGGTCACGTACGGCTCAACTTCGCCACCCACCCAGACATCCTCACCGAGGCGATCACCCGCATGTCGCACGCCCTGGACGCAGCCGAGCGCCAGAATCACTTTTCACGGTGAAAAACACCCGCCTTTCGTCGTAGGAATTGATTTGTTTTAAATTCTTGGAATTTTCTTGTACTGCCGTGAATTTAACGCGACCAATCGCGTCTTCCGTTTGTTGACGAGTCGCGCGACGCTCTGCCGCGTCCGATTGACGAATCGACAGGAAGGACCGTGAAATGTCATCCCTGCACAGCGGTCGCGGCTGGCGCGCCGCTCTCCTGGCCGGTGCCGCGGCGCTGGCCGCCGCGACGTTGGTTGCCGGCCCTGCCTCGGCCGCCACCGCCGCGCCCGCACCCTCGACCACCCACCAGTCCGGTCACCGCCACACGTTCTGGATGCGCGGCCACCACGCGCACGCCACACCGTCCGCAGCGGCGGACAACCTCGCCTACGGCGGCGGCCCTGTCGAGCACAATCCCCGGGTCTACCTGGTGTTCTGGGGTTCGCAGTGGGACAGCGACAGCAACGGCGTCGCGTCCTACCTGCAGAACTTCTTCAGTGGCGTCGGCACCGGTTCGGACAACTGGTCGACGATCATGACCCAGTACCCGGACAACCAGGGCGCCCCGTCCTTCGGCTCGTCGGTGCTCGGCGGGACCTGGGTCGACGACGGCTCGGCAGCGCCGTCCAACGCCAGCGCCAGCGACATCGCCAACGAGGCGAACAACGGCGCCGCGCATTTCGGTGTGTCCGGACCGGATGTTGACGTGTTCGTGGTCAGCCCGTCCGGCACGTCACCGGACGGGTTCCCGAATTCCGGTTTCTGCGCCTGGCACGACTGGAGCGGCACGGTCGCCTACACGAACATGCCCTACGTGCTGGATGCGGGTTCCAGTTGTGGCGCCGGTTCGGTGCAGAACCAGTTGGACGGCTTCAGCATCGTCGGCGGGCACGAGTACGCGGAAGCGGTGACCGACCCGGAGCCCTCCAGCGGATGGGTCGCGTCCGACGGTGAGGAGATCGGCGACCTGTGCGCGTGGCAGAACCTGTCCGCGCTGTCGCTGCCGAGCGGTTCGTTCGCGGTTCAGCCGTTGTGGAGCAACAACGCGGGTGGCTGCGCCACCTCCGGGTGAGGGAATCTCCGTTGGGGCGGCCGGGCGTTCGGCCGCCCCAACGGACGCGCCACGTTTTCGCGGTCACCGGCTTTCACTGCGCGGTCCAGCCGCCGTCGACGGCAAGGGACGCGCCGGTGATGAACGACGCCTGCTCGGAGCACAGGTAGGCGACGAGTTCGGCGACCTCGGTCGGCTCGATCAGCCGCTTCACCGCTGGTCTGGCCAGCATCACCTGGTCGACTACGTCCTCTTCGGACAGTCCATGGTTGCTGGCCTGGGTGGCGATCTGCCGCTCCACCAGCGGGGTACGCACATATCCCGGATTCACGCAGTTGACCGTGACACCGTGGCTCGCACCCTCGACGGCGAGCACCTTGGACAGGCCCTCAAGGCCGTGCTTGGCCGTGACGTAGCCGGCCTTGAACGCGGACGCGCGCAGGCCGTGCACAGAGGAGATGTTCACGATCCGGCCCCAGCCCCGCGCGTACATGCGCGGCAGCACGTTGCGGGCGATGCGGAACGGCGCCTCCACCATCACCCGCAGCATCAACGAGAACTGCTCAGGCGGAAAGTCCTCGACCGGCGCGACATGCTGGAATCCGGCGTTGTTCACCACGATGTCGGCCGGCACGTCGAGTCGGTCCACCGCGTCGAGGTCGCCGAGGTCGATGTGCCGGACCTCGCCGGCCAGTTCCTCGGCGACCAGATCGGCCGCTGCCTTGTCCAGGTCCGCGATGACCACGTGTGCGCCCGAGGCGTGCAGGCGTTGCGCGCAGGCGCGGCCGATTCCGCCTGCCGCGCCGGTGATCAGTGCGGTGCGGCCGGACAGGTCCGTGGCTCCGGCCGTTGGCGCGGGACGGGGGGTCGCACTCTCCATGAGACTGACGGTAGGCGGAACCCGTGGCCGGCGAGTATGGGGCTTCGGCACGTAATATCGGCCGGAGTCACGTGGCAGGCCCACATTGCCGGTCGCGCAGCCGGTGCAGGTGCAGCGCGAGCTGGATCTCCAGCGCCCGCCCTGGTTCCCGCCAGTCGTCGCCGAGCAGCGCGGAAACCCGTTCCAACCGCTGCACCACGGTGTTCACGTGCAGGTGCAGCTCGGCCTTGGTGCGGTTGAGGTTGCCGCCCAGGTCGAAGTACGCGCGCAGGGTACCGAGCAGATCGGTACCCCGCCGAGTGTCGTAGTCCAGCACCGGGCCGAGCGCGGACCGGACGTAGCCGTCGATGTCGGTGCGGTCACCAAGAAGCAGGCCGAGGAAGCCGAGATCGGCGATGGCCGCGCCGGTGCCGATCCGGCCGAGCGACAGCAACGCCTGCACGCACCGTTCGGCCTCGGTGTGCGCGGCCGCGAGATCGGCAGGACCTGCCGCAGGGCCCGCCGCGCCGACCGTCACGGCGGCATCGAGGCTGGCGGCGACGTCGCTGGCCAGCCGCCTGGCGAACGCACTCGGATCGTGCTCCGGCACCAGGAACACGACCTGATCCGCGTGCACGCCGACCAGGCTGGACCGGGGAATGTGCGGAGCAGCGGCATCGGTGAGCCGCCGCCTGCTGACCCGCTCCACGTGCGCGACCGCGACAACGTGCGGCAGGCACAGGTCGACACCGAGCCGCTTGCCCCTGGCGATCAGGCCGGCCGGATCCCGGTCCGGCGCGATCAGCAGGTCGGTGACCAACTCGCCGCGCACCCGGTCCTCGGTCTCGGCCACCGACCGGCGCAGCAACAGCAGCAGCGCGGTGACCACGCTGGCCCGCTCGAACAGCCTGCGGTCCGGCTCGGACAACTCGCCCCTGCCGATCAGGGTGACGCTGCCGAGCAACTCCTGTCCGGCCAGTACCGCGCACACCCACAGCTCGTCGCGGTGCACCGCGCGGCCCACCGACCGGGACTTGGCAACCAGATCCGTCGGCTGCGACATCGGTTCGGCGTCCGCGCGGCCCAACTCCTCGCCGTCGGCGCCGTGCAGGATGATCCCGCCACCGAGCACCGCGGCCAGCGCCGCCGCCACCTCGGGCACGTCACCGCCGCGCAGCACCAGGTCCGAGAGGCGGTCGTGGGCGTCCTCGGCGCGCCGCATCGCCGCGTTGTGCGCGCGGATCGTCTCGTGCGCCGTGCTCAGTTCGGTCAGCGCGTTGCGGGTCTCGTCGAGCAGCCGGGCCGCGTCAAGGGCGATGGCGGCATGGTCGGCCAGCGACGACAGCAGCGCCACCTCGTCGTTGGAGAACGCACGGCTGGACCGGTCGGCGGCGTAGAGCACGCCGAGGACCTGCCGGTCGAGCCGCAGCGGCACGCCGAGGATCGCGACAAGGCCCTCGTCCGAGACGGCGGCGTCGATCGGCTCGGTGTGCTGGAACCGTCCGTCGGAGGGATAGTCGGCGGTCGCGTACGGGCGCGCGGTGTGCGCGACAAGGCCGCCCAAGCCCTCGCCCATACCCAGCGTGACCTGCTGGAACAGTGCTGAGGTCGAGCCGTCGGTCACCCGCATGTAGGTGCGGCCGGCGAGCTTGTCGTTCAGGCTGAGGTAGGCGATGTCGGCGTGCAGCAGCAGCCGCGCCCTGTGCACGATCGAGCGCAGCACGGCGTCGGTGTCGCGCAGGCCGGCCAGGTCGCCCGCGGTGTCGAAAAGGGCGGCCAGCTCGGCCTCCCTGCGGTGGTGCTCGGACAGCGTGTGCCGGATGCGCAGCGCCACATCGAGGCCGGCTTCGACCTCGGCACGGTCCTCCTCGGTCGCGGCGATGGCCAGGGCCGCCGTCGTGACCCGCGCCAACTGCTCGGCCGGGGCACCCCGGTCGAGCAGTTCGAGCAGCGTGCGCAACGCCGTCGTCGCGCGATCCATGTCACCCATCCTGACAGCAGGGCCGGCCGATCACACCGGCGCCGCCTCCGGGGCCGTCGCATCGGTGCCGACCTCGGCCAACGACCGGCCCCGGGTCTCCCTGGCCACCGCGACGGCCAGCACGGAGATGGCCGCGCCGCCGGCCACGTACAGCGCGACCGGGGTGGCCGAACCGAACCCGGCGAGCAGCGCGGTGGCGATCAGCGGCGCCAGCCCGCCCGCCACGATGGACGCCAGCTGGTAGCCGATCGACGTGCCGGAGTAGCGCACCCTGGTGCCGAACAGCTCGCTGAAGAACGCGGCCTGCGGGCCGTACATCGCGCCGTGCAGCACCAGCGCGACGATCGCGGCGACGTCGATGGCGCCGGTCGACTTCGTGTCGAGCAGCGCGAAGAACGCGAAGATCCAGGCGGCCATCCCGATCGCGCCGAACAGGTACACCGGACGACGGCCGATCCGGTCGGACAGCAGCGCCCACAGCGGAATCGCGACCAGTTCCACCGCCGACCCGATGAGTACCGCGTTCAGCGCCGTGCTCCTGGGCAGCTTCAACGCGTCCACGACATAGACCAGGATGAACGAGGTCACCACGTAGTAGGACAGGTTCTCGCCCATCCGCGCGCCCATCGCGACCAGCACCTGCCGCCAGCCATCGCGCAGCACCGTGACGATCGGCCTGCGCTCCGGCCTGCCGGACGCCTCGGCTTCGCGCGCGGCGGCCACGAACGCAGGGGTCTCGGTGAGTTGGACACGAATCCACAGGCCGATCAACACCAGCACACCGGACAACAGGAACGGAATACGCCAACCCCAGGACAGGAAGGTGGCGTCGGACTGGGTCGCGGCCAGCACCGCGAGCACCGCAGTGGCCAGCAGGTTCCCGCCCGGCGCGCCCACCTGCGGCCAGGACGACCAGAACCCGCGCCGCTTCGCGTCGCCCTGTTCGGAGACGATCAGCACCGAACCGCTCCACTCGCCGCCGAGCGCGAAGCCCTGCACCAGCCGCAGCACGGTGAGCAGCAGCGGCGCCGCCACCCCGAAGGTCGCATAGCCGGGCAGCAGGCCCATGGCGAACGTGGCGCAGCCCATCAGCACCAGGCTGAGCACCAGCAACTTCTTGCGCCCCAACCGGTCGCCGAAGTGCCCGAACACCAGACCACCCAGCGGACGCGCGCCGAACCCGATGGCGTAGGTGGCGAAGGCGAGCAGCGTGCCGGTGAGCGGACTGCTGGTCGGGAAGAACAGCTTGTCGAACACCAGGGCGGCGGCCGAACCGTAGAGGAAGAAGTCGTACCATTCGATGGTGGTGCCGATCAGGCTGGCCGCCACCACCCGGGCGATCGGATTCCGGGGCAGGGACACGGTTTCGGTCATCGCCCCACGGTAGGCAGTGGTTCACCCCGCTTCCACGGTGCGAATCCCCATATCCGCCACCCGCCTTGTGGTGATCGTCAACATGACCCGACGCTAGGTCGCGGTCGGCGGCTGCTGGGGCGGCATGACCGGTCCGCCACCGTAGCCGGGGCCGGGCTGCGGATACCCGTAGCCCGGCTGCGTCGGCATCGGATAGCCGACCGGACCGGCGTACATCCCGGGGCCGGGGCCGTACTGCTGAGGCTGACGATTGGTCTTGACGACCGCGATCACCACCAGCAGCCAGGAGAGCGCTGCGGCGATGCCGAGCGGAATGTCGACCCCGGCGAAGATCGCGTCGAGCTGGGCTGCGGACAGATGGTCGGACTCAGCCCAGGACGCCGCGTTCAACGACACGAGCTGCCAGACGATGCCGCCGATCGTCGTCACGAGCAAGACGACGAAGGCGCCGACCATCAGACCCGAGACACCCCTGGCACGTGCCTTGACCGAGAGGACAAGACCGAGGATACCGACCACAAGCTGCAACACCTGCGGAAGGATCTCGATACTTGCGAACGACACACGTGACATGCCTGTCCTCCACGGCTTTGCTCAGTACGACGCGCCGATCCTAGTCAGTTCACCCCCAACGATCAGTTGAACCCGCTGTGCTAGTTGAAACCCAGACTCGGTGGTGGAGGAGTCCACCGGAACAGCTGGGTCGGAACGGCGTTCCCGAGGGCACGGTAGCCGGCCGGGTCCAGATGCAGATGGTCGCCGACGTCGAAGGCGGGCAACAGGTTTCGGGGCTGCGCCGGATCGCGGACGATCCGGTCGAAGTCCAGCACGGCGTCGAAGGAGTGGCTGGTGCGGATCCAGGTGTTGACCGCCTGCCGGGCCGCCTCCCGATAGCCGCCCGGATCGTCGTAGCCGGTGTTGCCGCCGAACGGGGTGATCGTCGCCCCGTACACGCGGATGCCGTCGGTGTGCACGCGGGTGATGATCTGCTGGTAGGCGGCGATCAGTTGGCTGACGACCTGTTGTTGGGCGGCCGGTGTCGGGTCGGCCGTGCCGATGTCGTTGACTCCCTCGAACACGATCAGCCAGGCGATTCCGCTCTGCGCCAGCACATCGCGATCGACTCGGCCGAGCGCGTTGGGACCGAGGCCGTCGTTGAGGATCCGGTTCCCACCAGCGGCCTGGTTGAGCACGGCGACCCCTGCGGTGGCCGGCTCGGATCGCAGTCGGGCGAACAGGTCGTCGGGCCAGCGGTCGTTGCCGTTCGTGGTCGAGCCCCGCCCGTCGGTCAGCGAGTCGCCCAGGATCGCGACGCCCCTGGCATTGCTCGGCGACCACATTTCCGCGCCGCTGAGGAAGTACCAGTGGGCAACCTGGGTCGCCCCGGGCAGGTCGGCGTCGCCGAGGTGGTTGCCGGCAAGCAGATAGGAGGTGGTCCGCGAGCCGGGATGCGAGGTGATGCTGGTGGACGCCTGGCCGGTGGCCAGATAGAGCGTCACGGTGAGGTTGGACCCGGCCGGGAGCGGGAAGTTCAGCGGGTCGGACACGGCCTGCGAGCCGACCGGGATGTCCACTCCTTGTGCTCGGTCGAAGGTCACCGGCCGGCTGCTGTCCGGCTGGATCGCGCTGACACCGGCCTGCCCGCCGGCCGGCAGCGCCACCGAAACCGCGGTGATGGGCAGGTCGGTTCCGCCGAACGCGTTGGAGAACCGCAGTCGCAGTTGCCGGCCACCGATCGAGATGTGGATGGTCTGCCGCAACGTGGTGTCGGCCAGCACGCGGTCGGGCTGGGTGAACGGCGCTGGCGGCATGTTGCCGGGTTCGGTCAACTGCGGCATGGACACCCAGGTGTCCACCCAGTGGTCGGCCTGGCTCGGCGTCGCCGGCGTCGGGGTAGTGGCTCGGGTCAGGGGCGCGGCGGCCGCCACCGCGATGGTGAGGGCGGCCGCCACGACAACCGTGGGGAGTCTGGTCATGATGTCTCGCAGGTCTGGCCGTTCAACGTGAACGACGCAGGCGGACTCGTGTTGCCGGTCTGGTTGGCCTGGAATCCGATGGTCACCGAGGCCGATGGCGCGATGGCGGCGTTGTAGCTGGCATTCGTGGCGGTCACCTGGCCGCTGCTCGGCGTGTAGCTGGCGCTCCAGCCGGAGGTGATCGTCTGCCCTGCCGGCAGGGTGAACACCAGCGACCAGCCGTTGATCGCGGCGGTCGAGGTGTTGGTGATCGTGATGGCCGAGGTAAGGCCGGTGTTCCAGGCGCTGATCGTGTCGCTGACCTGGCATCCGCCGCTGGGCGGCGGCGGTGTGCTGGTGGGTGGCTGTCCGCCGATGATGCCGAAGAACCGCAGGGTCTCGGTGGCGTCGATCGGGATGTTGTGGGTCACGCCCTGCTCACTGGTGGCCTCGACGTCCACCGTGCCGGAACTGTCCGCGTAGCGGGTGCGGGTCCAGCCGGACTGCGGGTAGTCGGTGGACGTGGGGGTCTGGCTCAGCCCGAACACGTTGGTCCACTGCTTGATCTCCTCCCCGAAGTTCGGGTAGGCCAGCGTGGTGTCCGCGGTGCCGTGCCACAACTGCATTCGCGGCCGGGGGCCGGTGTAGCCGGGATCGGCGGCGCGGACCAGATCGCCCCATTGCTGCGGCGTCTTGCTGATCTGGCCCTGCGCGCACTGGGTGTTCCACATCGAGCCGTCGGTGGTGGCGAAACAGCCGAACGGCACGCCCGCGTAGGCCGAACCTGCCTTGAACACATCTGGATAGTCGCCGAGCAGGACGTTGGTCATCATCGCACCCGAGGACAGGCCGGTGACGAACACCCGGCTCGAATCGCCGTTGTAGTGCTGCTCCACATAATTGACCATGGACACGATCGCGGCCGGATCGCTGCTTCCATTGTGCGTCAACGCCTGCGGCGACGACACGTCAAAACAGTTACCACTGCGGGTCGCCGAAGGATAGATGACGATGTATCCGTACTGGTCGGCGAGTGACGCGTACTGGGTGCCGGAATAGAACGCCGGACCTGAACCGGTGCAGTAATGCACGGCGACCACGATCGCCGGGTGCGCGGCCACCGTGTTCGGCACGTACACGTACATGCCCAGATTCGTCGGGTTGTAGCCGAAGTTCGTGATCTGGACCAGCGATGCCGCAGTGGCCGACGGTGCCGTCAGCACGAGTGTGACCAGCACGCCGAGGAAAATGACGATACTCGAAATGAAGGTGAGAGCGCGTCTCATGTGCGTCTCCAGACTGACGATTTTCTCCGAACGTCAGCAGATCGTTGCCCTGGCCCGTCCCCGGAGGGCATGTTGTTCCGTTGCGAGCCGGAAACGTTTCTTCGAAAAATTGTTTCGAAACAAATTTTCGAAATCAGCGAGGCTCAAGCTGACAAGGTGCTATGACTCGCCGATTTTGGGTTCGCCTCCGCCGCATTGTCAATGGAAAGTTCTATGGAAGTTCCGGTATCAGGCTGGTGATGATGAAAGTTTCACCGATTGCCGTTCAGATGTGGAGATTGGTCGGCGTAATGATCACCGGAACGCAGAACATCTCGGCGAACTGTTCGGGAGTTCCGAACATCGCGCCGATGCGCTCGCCGTACTTGGCCAGATATTCGGTCTGTCGGCTCGCGTCCGGCTGGTCGTCCGCTGGTTCGGCGACGCCTTCCAGGCGCACGATGTTCCTGCCGATGTCTGTCACGTCGAGCGCGAGGCTCACCTTCGGATTGGCGGCGAGGTTGCGCAGCTTCCGCTTTCCTGCCTGGCTGTAGAACAGGATCGTCTCGTCATCGCGCAGCAGGAACCAGATGGGGACACTCACCGGCTGCCCGTCCGGCCGGACCGTGGTCAACCACGCGATCAGGTTGTGCCGAAGCCGAGCCTCGACCCGTTCGCGGTCGCCGGGCGCCAGGTGCGACGTGAGCCTCACGGTGTTCTTCCCTCTCCTCCGAGCAACTGCCGGAGGCTATCCGCGAGGTCCGACAGTCCTGATCGGAACCATGCTCGGTCCGTGTGAGGACACGCCATTCTGGGCATCTCAAGGTCATGTTCGACGAGTTCGTCACCGAGACCATCGACGCGGACGGCCTGCCGATGTTCGTCCGCCACGGCGGCAGCGGGCCCGCGGTGCTGCTACTGCACGGACACCCGCGAACCTCCGCCACCTGGCATCGGGTCGCGCCCCGCCTTGTGGCCAACGGGTTCACCGTGGTCTGCCCCGACCTGCCCGGCTACGGCCGGTCCGGCAAGCCCCAGCCAGCAGCCGACCACCGACCGCACGCCAAGCGGACCGGAGCCCGGCGGCTGGTGGCGCTCATGCACGAGTTGGGACATGACCGGTTTGCCGTGGTCGGCCACGACCGGGGCAGCCTGTTCGCCTTCCGGATCGCGATGGATCACCCCGAGCGGGTGGTCAGGACGGTGCTCATCGACTGCCTTCCGGTCTGCGAGCACCTCGACCGGATCTCGCGGGAGTTCGCGACGCAGTGGTGGCACTGGTTCTTCTTCGCCCAACCCGACACCCCGGAGCGCGTGATCAACGCCGATCCGGACTCCTGGTACCGGGGCGACCCGGTGACCATGGGGGAGGAGAACCACGCCGAGTTCCGGGCCGCCACCCGCGATCCCGACGTGGTCAGGGGCATGCTTGAGGACTACCGCGCCGGCCTGACCGCGGACGACCAAGACGAGCGCGCCGACCGCGCGATCGGCCGGCGACTGACGCAGCCGCTGCTGGTGCTGTGGACGTTGCGGGACGATCTCGAAGCGCTCTACGGTGATCCGCTGCTGATCTGGCGCGACTGGGCAGAAGACGTCACCGGGCACGGCATCGACTCCGGCCACCACGTCGCCGAGTTGGCCCCGACCGAGCTGACCTCGGCCGTCACCAAGTTCCTCGGACCGCTGCTGGCCGCGCACCCGTAGCGGTGGCCGATCACGGGTAGGTCACCACGGTGCGCGGCGACATGCGGCCCTTCTGCGGCTCTCGCGTGATCGTCCCGGCGGCGGCCGCCGCCGTCAGCAACCGCACCGCGTCGGCAGGGCGATAGATCGTCTCCCGCACGGTGTGCTGCTGCAGATCGGCAACGGTGCACCGGCCGCGCCGGGCCAACTCACCCAACACCGCCCCGCGCAACGGATGCAGCTGCGGGTTGAGCGAGATGTCAACCGGCGTGTGCTCGGGGTCGGCGGGATCGCGGTACCGGATCCCGGCGAACTCGTCCGCCGCCCACAGCTCGTCCTTGAACGTCGCGAGATGCCGTGCGTCCGCGGTCGCGAACAGCAACAGCCGCACGTGCCCGTCGTCATCGGCAAGTTCGACGGCGGCCGCGCAGGCCAGGCCAGCGTCACGCAGCCGAGCGCGGTAGCCGCTCACCTGCTCGGTCGTGGCCTGCGGCAGGATGAGCAGCACCTCCCGCGCCTTGCCCGGTCCCAACGCCGCCACCAGCCGCCACACGGCCTGTTCGTCAACGACATGGCCGGCGACGATGTCGATGTGCGCCAACATCGGCCCGGCCACGGTCAGCTCGGCCGGGTCCTCGACCGACCGCAGCGACAACCCGGCCGGCGCACCCATTCCGGCGAGCACGCCAGCCAACGACTCGGTGACCGTCCGCAGGATCACCACATCCAACTGGTGACCCGCGAGCTTGTCCGCGAACTCCCCGAACACCCGCAGCGCGTCCGCCGCGAAGTCGTCGCGACTGCCGTCCACGTACGTGGCCCGCCGATGCGACCGCAGCACGACCGGTGTCCACGCGTCGAGGTAGCGGACCAGCAGCTCGCGGGTGACCGCGGTGTGTGGTCCGCAGCGCTCCACCCGCTCGGGCATTCCTCGGTTGTACTCCTGTCACCCGTTGCGCACCAGGCCACGGCTCAACGGCCTCACCCACCTGCCGATCACCTGGACATGACCCGCCAAGGCAGGTGGGCACGGCCGCGTCTGTCAGGCAGGCGTCGACATGGTGATCAACGATTGATTGATGTCCGGCCTGTCCGCGCCGGTCGAGTTCGGGGCTGCCGTTCGTCCTCGGTGTGTCGTCTCCTGGAAAAGATCAGCAGTCATGGACACACTTGAGCTGTACCGGCGGGCACAGGACGGGTTCGACGCGGTCATGGCCGCCGTCGAGCCCGATCAATGGGATGCGCCGTCCATGTGTACGGAATGGACGGTGCGGGACGTGGCGGGCCACGTGATCTGGGGGCAGCGGCAGCTGCGCGCGTGGGCGCTCGACGAGGACTACCGCGAGACGGCGGTCCGGGCTCGGCGCGGCCACGGGAGCGGGCTGGTGACGATCCGCTGGCGACCTGGCGCACCGCGCGCGCCGAGTCGGTGGCGACGCTGACCGAGCAGACGTTGGCCAAGCCGATCACGGTCCGGACCATCGGCACCGTGCCGCTTGTCGCCATGGTGACCTTGCTGACCACCGATCACCTCGCGCACACCTGGGACATCGGGCACGCGCTCGGCTTGGCCGTGCCGGATGATCCGACGCTGGTGTCGGCGGCGTTCGACTGGTCAAAGGACCGACCGCATCATGCGCGGGCCGGGCTCTTCGGGCCGGAACTGGCCTCGCCCGACGATGCCGACGAGCGCAAGCGGCTGCTCGCCTACCTGGGGCGCGCGGCCTGGCAGCCGGTCGCGGTGTGACGAATCGGGTGTGGGAGGACCAGCAGCCGGCCCTCCCACACCCGGCCTCGCGTCCGCTCAGTTCTGCTGGGCGGGTTCGTAGAGGCTGAACGGGGTGCCCTGGTCGTCCCGGCAGTGCACGATCCGGCCGACGCCGGGGACGGCCTGGACGTCGTCGCTGCTACCGCCGAGTTCGTGGATCCGCTTGGCGGACGCGTCGATGTCAGCGGTGGCGAAGTAGACGCGCGGGTGGGTGAAGCCGTCCTCGCTTGGCGCGATGGCGCCCACCGGGCCGTTGCCGATCAGGTGGTAGTCGCCGCCGAACTCGCTGGTGGTCCAGCCGAACAGGCCGCCGTAGAAGGCGCGGGCCTTGGTGGTGTCGGCGGCGGGCAGTTCGAACCAGTTGATCTCTCCTGGCATGATCGTTCCCTTCGGGTGGGTCGGTTGACGCACTGGAGGACGAACGGCCGAGCCCGTTCTCGACAGTCGGTCCTATCCAGACTCGGATCGGTCGAGATCGTGCAGCCTGCCGGCGAGGAACCGCCGGTCGGCCGGGGTGGTCGCGAGTTCGTGCGCCCGCCGGTACGCGGCTGCCGCCTTGTCGGTCCTGCCGAGCCTGCGCAGCAGGTCGGCGCGGGCGGCGTGCAGTAGGTGGTAGCGGTCGAGGCCGTCGATGGCGTCGATCAGCGCCAATCCCTCGTCCGGGGTGGTCGCCATGGCCACCGCGACCGCGTGGTTCAACGCGACCACCGGTGACGGCGCGATCGCGAGCAGTTGGGCGTAGAGGGCGGCCACGCGCGGCCAGTCGGTGTCGTCCGCGGTGGCCGGCTGGGCGTGCAGCGCGGCGATCGCGGCCTGCAACTGGTACGGGCCCGGCCCGCCGAGGCGCAGCGACCGGTCCAGCAGGCCCATGGCTTCGGCGATCTCGGCGCGGTTCCACCGGGCCCGGTCCTGCTCGGCGAGCAGAACCACATCGCCTGCCGCGTCGTAGCGGGCCGCGTTGCGCGAGTCGTGCAGGAGCAACAGCGCGACCAGGCCGAGGGCCTCCGGCTCGTCGGGCATGAGGGTGGCGATGAGCTTGGCCAGCCGGATCGCCTCACCGCACAGCGTGCGGTGCTCGGGCTGGTCGCGCGCTGCAGTGTAGCCCTGGGTGAAGATCAGGTACACCACGGCGAGCACGCCGGAGAGCCGTTCCGGCAGCAGATGGTCGGCCGGCACCTCCAGGCTGATGCCGGCGTCGCGGATCTTGCGTTTCGCTCGCACCAGGCGCTGCGCCAGGGTCGACTCGGTGATCAGGAACGTCCTGGCGATCTGCCCGGCGGTCAGCCCGGCGACCGCCTGTAGCGTCAGCGCGACCCGCGCTTGTTCGGCCAGTGCCGGATGGCAGCAGGTGAAGATCAGGCTCAGCCGCTCGTCACCGATGTCGAGCAGGCTGCGGTCGTCCTCCGCGTTGGTCATCGTGGTCACCGCCTCGGGCCGCTGACCGAGCTGGACGAGTTTCTCCCGGCCGAGTCGCGCGCGCCGGACCCGGTCTATCGCGCTGTTGCGGGCCGCCGTCAACAGCCAGGCCATCGGATCGTCCGGCACCGTGTCCGTCCACTTGCGCAGGGCGAGCGCGCACGCGTCCTGCAGCGCGTCCTCGGCCAGCTCGAAGTCTCCGAGGACGCGGATCAGCGCGGCCAGCATCCGAGCCCGGTGCTCGCGGTAGACCCGCTGCAGAACCGGTGCCGCGTTCATTCGCCGGTGGCCGCCAGGTTCGCGGGAACCGCTTCGATACCGGGCATGGTGGCGACCGGCCGCACCTCGATCGCGCCCTGCGCGGCGAACGGGCACATCCCGGCCAGTTCGAGCGCCTCGTCCAGGTTGCGGCAGTCGAGCAGGTACACGCCGCCGAGGTGCTCGTGCGTCTCGGCGAACGGGCCGTCGGTGATCAGTGTCCTGCCCTCCCGGACGTTGACCGTGGTCGCCGCGTGTTCGAGTTGCAACGGATGCCCCGAGACGTACACGCCGCGCCTTCTGCATTCGTCGGCGAACGCGTTCACCCTGGCCAGGGCATCGGCGAAGTCGGGATCGCTCGGTTCTGGCCGTTCGCAGTTGTAGATCAGCAGCATGTAGAGCACTGGTCCTCCACTCACCGGTCACACGGTTGGTCGAAGAGGATGACGAACGGGCTGACCGTACCTCGACAGCTCGCCGCCCATCAGATCAGAATTCGCGGTCAGGAATTCGCGGCGGCCATGACCGCGCGGATGAGCCGCGCCGACCGTTCGGCGATCTCGTCGGGCGGACAGGGCCGGTCATGTTCGAGCCACCAGAGGATGGACTGCACGAACATCCCGGAGATGACGCTGGCCGCGAGCGCGTCCGCGTCCCGGCCTGGCAGGTGCCCGCTGGACATGGCACCGAACGCGGCACGCATCCGGTCGACGAACCACGGGCTGCCCTTGCGCCCGAGCAGCGCGGCGTAGAGCCGGTGATAGGCGTCGATGTGACGGAAGAAGTCGGCGAAGCGCTCGGCGGGCGAGCGGGTGTTGTCCGCGTCGGTCGCGGTCATCGTGGTCATTGCCTCGTCGAAGATCTGCTCGACCAGCGCGTACTTGTCGCGGTAGTTGCGATAGAACGCGGCTCTGCTGACCATCGCCCGTGCGCAGAGGTCGCCGACGGTGACCCGGTCGAAGCCGCGGTCCTCGATCAACTCGATCAATGCTTCGCGCAACAGCGTGCGGGTGCGACGAACGCGGACGTTCGGCGTGGACATCGCAGACATTTCCGCCTCCTTGTCTCGTTCGGGACGTCCTCGGCGAACTGACACTCGCCACGCGGTCCGTCGCGCTCCGAAAATGGACGCGTGGTCCTGACCGAGACAGGTTGTCTCGTTTCCAGCAGAGTGTCAATCAGGGGAGTGTTGTGCGCGCAGTCAGAGTCAGTGAGTTCGGCGGGCCGGATGTGCTCGTGGTCGAGACCGTCGCCGATCCGGAGCCGGGCGAGGGTCAGGTGTTGATCGACGTCCAGTTGGCCGGCGTCGCGTACGGCGACGTGATGGTCCGCTCGGGCACGTATCCGCTGCCGCTGCCGTGGATCGCCGGTTTCGAGGTCGGCGGAACCGTCGTCGCGGTCGGTCCTGGCGTGGACGAGTCGTTGATTGGTGCGATTGTTGTCGCGACTACAATCGGGCAGTCCGGTGGTTACGCGGAACGCGCGGTCGCGTCGGCCGCGTACACGTTCGTCGTGCCGGACGGGTTGGCGCTCGATGTCGCGCTGACCGTGTTCCAGGCCGGCGCGCTCGCTCGTGGCCTGCTCGGCGCCATGCGGCTGGGCGCGGACGACACCGTGCTCGTCACGGCGGCCGCTGGCCGGATCGGATCACTGTTGGTGCAGTGGGCCAAGTCGGTGGGCGCGACCGTGATCGGCGCGGCGAGCAAGGGAAAGCTGGCCGCGGTGATGGAGTTCGGCGCCGATCACGCCGTCGACTACGGCTGCGCCGACTGGCCGGAGCAGGTGCGCGAGTTGACCGGCGGGCGCGGGGCGAGCCTGGTGCTCGACGCGGTCGGCGGGTCGACCACCGTCGCCGCGTTGGCCGCGACCGAGGACGGTCGAGGCAGGTTGGGCATCTACGGCTACGCGTCGGGCGAGTGGCCGCCGTTGGACGTCCCGACGATCGCCAGGCGCGGCCTTTCCGTGTGCGGGCCGCTCGGCGTCGTCCTCCGCAAGTCCGATGTGGACCAGCGCGACGACGCAGAACAGGCGCTCGCGGCGGCCGCGCGTGGCGAACTGGCGCCGCGCATCCATGCCAGCTTCCCGCTCGATCGCGCCGCCGACGCCCACCGCGAACTCGAAGCACGCCGATCGGTCGGCGCCATCGTGCTCACCGTGTGAGCGAGTGCCGCGTGATCGGTTGGTCATGCCGCTGAGGGCGGATCTGCTCACGGCAGATAAGCCGGCGAGCGGAGCCGCGTCGGCGGCATGGTCGAAGCATGACGAACGACGAGAGGCAGCCGCTGTTCGATCAACGGCTTCGCGAACGGTTCTACAGCCAGCGGGTGCTGGTCCTCGACGGCGTGCTCGACGACGACAACGGCACCGTGCTGGCGACCCAGATGCTCTCGCTGGCGAGCGAGGACCAGCGCAGGGACATCGCGCTGTGGATCCATTCGCCGGGTGGCTCGGTGCCGGCGATGCTGGCGATTCGTGACGTGATGCGGTTGGTGCCCTGCGATGTGGCGACCCTGGCGATCGGTCTCGCGTGCAGCGCGGGGCAGTTCCTGTTGTCGGCTGGCACGCCGGGCAAGCGGTTCGCCCTGCCGCACGCCCGCATCCTGATGCACCAGGGTTCGGCCGGCATCGGCGGATCAGCTGTCGAGGTCGAGGTGCAGGCGGACGACCTGCGCTACACAAGGGACACCGTGCTCGGGATCATCGCGGAGGACACCGGGCAGCCGTTGGAACGGATCTTCGCCGATTCGCTGCATGACCGGTGGTTCACCACCGAGCAGGCCCGCGAGTACGGCTTCATCGACCACGTCGTCGACGACCTCGGCCAGATCGTGCCGGTGCGCCACCAGATGGGGCTCAGCCCGGCGAGGGGAGTTTCGGCATGAGCGAGCTTGCGAGCGAATCATCGGACACAGCAGCGAGCGGGGCGGTCGTATGAGTAGCTACACCATTCCCAACGTGATCACGCGGGTCGCGGGCGGCGAGCGGATCATGGACGTCTACTCGCACCTGCTGTCCGAGCGGATCGTCTACCTCGGCACGGCGATCGACTCCGGGGTGGCGAACGCGTTGATCGTGCAGTTGCTGCACCTGGAGGCGGAGAGCCCGGACCTGGAGATCAACCTCTACATCAACTCCGAGGGCGGCGACCCGTCCGCGATGCTGGCGCTCTACGACACGATGCGCTACATCAAGGCGCCGGTGGCCACCACGTGCGTCGGCCAGGCGGTGGCGGCCGGCGCGATCCTGCTCGCCGCGGGCGAGGCGGGGCGGCGCTCGGTGCTGCCGCACACGCGGGTGGTGCTGCACCAGCCCGCGGCGCAGGGTCGGGGCACCATCCCGGACCTGATCCTCCAGGCGGACGAGGTGGTGCGGGTGCGCACCCAACTGGAGGAGATCCTCTCCGCGCACACCGGCCGCGACGTCGCGGACCTGCGGCACGACACCGACCGGGACCGCGTTTTCGACGCGGCGGGTGCCGTCGCCTATGGACTCGCCGACCAGATCATCGACCGGCGCGGTTGAGCGGCTCAGGCGGCCATGAGCACGGGTCCCGTCGGACGGGACCGGACCACGGGACCCGTGCCGACGCGCTGCCTGCCGAGCCGCTGCCGGACGTCGCCCGCGATGTCGATAAGCAGACCGGCGAGGTCGACGCCGAGCGCGCCGGTGACCGCGGCGATCATCTCGCTGGACGGCTCCTTGCGGCCGCGTTCGATCTCGGAGAGGTATTGCGGGGAGATGCCGGCCCGCCGCGCGATATCGACGAGGCGGTCACCCTGCTCCTCCCTGATCGCTCGCAGGCTCCTGCCGAGCGCTTCCCGCCACAGCGGTTCTGGCGCGACAAGGCGTTCCGCGTGCAGGCGTTCTGGGTGGAAGGGGAGGACGTCCGCCATGTCGTCATCGTGGCATCCGCGCGGCCACCGGGACGGGTGGTTCCGCTCGCAGCGGACGCGTTCGCTATCGGCGCAACGCGGTTTCGCGCTCCACGTGCGAGAGCTTCTCCGGGTTGCGCACGGCGTAGAGGCCGGTGATGAGGCCGTCGTCGATGCGCATCGCGAGCACGGTGTCGACCTCGCCGTGCTCGCGCATGACCAGCGCGGGGTAGCCGTTGATGTGCGCGGGATGCAGCGTCATCGCGGAGCGCGCGATCGCGTCCATGCCCAGCACCAACACCTTGGCCACCTTGTCCGCGCCGAAGACGGGCCGCAGGGCGGCCTGCCTGATGCCGCCGCCGTCGCCCATGAACACCACGTCCGGCGCGAGGATGTCGAGCAGAGCCCGCATGTCGCCGGTGTCGACGGCACGCTGGAAGGCGCCGAACGCGTCGCGCGCCTGTGCCTGCGAGACCACGCCGCGCGGCCTGCGCTCCGCGACGTGCGCCTTGGCCCGGTGCGCGATCTGGCGGACCGCGGCAGGAGTCTTGTCAACAGCCTCGGCGATCTCGTCGTACCCGACGTCGAACACCTCGCGCAGCACGAACACGGCCCGCTCGGTCGGGTTGAGCGTCTCCAGCACCAGCAGCATCGCCATGGACACGTGCTCGGCCAGTTCGACGTCCTCGGCGATGTCTGGCCGGGTGAGCAGCGGTTCCGGCAGCCACGGGCCGACGTAGGACTCCTTGCGCCTGCCGAGGGTGCGCAGTCTGCTCAGTGCCTGGCGGGTGGCGATCCGGACCAGGTACGCGCGCTGGTCCCGCACCGTGTCGAGATCAACGCCCACCCAGCGCAGCCAGGTCTCCTGCAACACGTCCTCGGCGTCCGCCGCCGAGCCGAGCAGTTCGTAGGCGACCGTGAACAGCAGGTTGCGATGGGCCAGGAACGCTTCGGTGGCGGGATCCGGCACCTGCGCCGTTGCGGTCATGGATGGCTCCCTCGTCGACGGGTTCGCCCACCAGACGCCGGAATCCGTGCTGATGTGACAGATCGGCCGGTGGCGTGCGTCACGCGGACAGGTTGTCACAGGAATCGGCCGGCCGGCATCTCGTGGTCGTCAACGTGAGTCAACGTGAGACCACCTCAAGGAGGGCGACATGACCGACACCCGGTTCAACCTGATGGACAACGAGCTGGCCAGCAAGTTCGCCAAGCGGTTCGCCAACACCAACATGGTGATCGCGAACTCGACGCTGCCGATGTCCACACGGGAGCTGGTGTCGTTGCGCGCCAGTCAGATCAACGGCTGCGGCTGGTGCGCCGACATGCACACCAAGGAGGCAGCCGCGGCTGGCGAGACCGCTGTCCGGCTCGCCATGGTCGCCACCTGGCGCGAGGCAACCGTGTTCACCGAGGCCGAGCAGGCCGCGCTGGCCCTGTGCGAGGAGGGCACCCGGCTCGCCGACGCCCACCAGGGCGTCTCCGACGACACCTGGGCGCTGGTGCGCAAGCACTACGACGACGACCAGACCGCCGCGCTGGTCGCCCTGGTGGCGATGATCAACGCGGCCAACCGGCTCGCCGTGATCGTGCGCCAGAAGGGCGGCTCGTACGAGGCCGGCATGCTCGCCGCCATGATGGAGGGCTGACCGACAGCTGACTGACCTGGCCCCTCGGCTCGAACTCCGAGCCGAGGGGCGATCCGGGTCAGGCGCTCTGCGCGACCGGCGGCTTGAGGACGACGGCGACGTTCATCCAGAAACCGGCCGAGGCGAGTACGACCAGCAGGGTCGACAGCGCCTTGTCGTCGTAGTGCTTGGCGGCCTCGGCGAACAGTTCGTCCGATACCCGCTCGTCGCCGCGCGGGTTCGGCTGGAAAACCGCGTCGGTCAACGCCAACGCTGCACGCTCCGCCTCGGTGAAGAACGGCGCGTCCCACCAACTTGCCACGCTCGCGATCCGCTCGTCGGACTCGCCCGCCTTGCGCAGGTCGCCCGAGTGCCGGATCACCTGGTACGTGCTGCCGACGATCTGGCCCGCCCGCAGGTAGACCAGGCTGACCGTGGCGGCCGGCACCGAGCCGTTGGTGGCCGCCTTCACCAGCGCGCCCGCCACCTGCTGGACTTCCGGCACGTGCTGGTTGACATCGATCCGTGGTTGCATGGCAGATCCTCCCCTTGAGGTCGAGATTGTGCTGTCACATCCCCGACACGCGCCGGGCCGGAGATGTGACGGCGCGAGGGAGGGATCAGTTGCCGTCGCCGTCCGGGGTCGGCGCGACGTCACCGCCGGGAACCTGACTGGGCATCAGTACGGTGGCATCGCCCGGGTAGGGCACGGTGAAGTTGTTGGTGGAGTACCAGATGTCGCGGTTCTCCATGGCCATGTTCACCATGTCCTCGGTGCGGAAGTTCTGCTTGGCCGACCAGTTGGCCCACGCCTTCTGCACCGCGGTGCTCGCCTGCGCGGCCGTTGGGTTGGTGCTGGTCAGCGGGATCTGGTTGGGCAGGAACGAGTAGGGCGTGAAGTTCGGCCTGTTCGTGAACGCGTCGAACATCGGCTCGGCGGCCAGGTCCTCCTGGTTCATCGGCGGGATGCCGAGGATCTGCTCGATGGTCCGCATGACGTTGAGCTGGCTGTAGTACGTGTGCACGACCGCGCCGCGCCTGGCATACGGGCTGATCACCAGCGTCGGGTTGCGGTGCCCGTCGACGTGGTCGACACCGTTCTGCGAGTCGTCCTCGATGACGAAGATCGCCGAGTTCTTCCAGTACTGGCTGTGCGAGATCTGATCGACGATCCGGCCAAGCGCGAGGTCGTTGTCGGCAACGTGCGCCGAGGGCGTGATCGCACCGGGCGACGTGCCCTCGGTGTGGTCGTTCATCAGCCACATCAGGTTCAGCGCCGGCAGGTTGTTGTTCTTGACGTAGCCCTGGAAGTCCTGGCTGAACAGGTCGGCGCGGTACTGGTCGGGGATGTTGAGGTCGAAGTTGGGGAAGTTCGGCTTGCTGATCTGCTGCAAGGACGGGATGTCGGTGGTGGCCTTGTAGCTGCCGATCGGGTAGTTCAGCGGGCCGGACGCCTTGCCCTCCAACACCTGCGAGTCGTGGTACCACTTCGGCCAGCTGCCGGCCTGGGTGCCGTTGCCGCTGCCGTCGTTGTAGTTGGCGATCTGCTCGCCCCAGTTGGTCACCGACTTGCCGTGCGCGAGCGCGTCGTCCCAGATCCAGCCGGACTTCACGTCCGACAACGGGTCGCCTGCCTGGTAGGAGCGGGTGTAGTTGCCGTACATCTGCTGCATGTAGTTGTTCACGAACGCCTGGTCGAGCCAATGGTGGCCCTCGGCCGAGTTCGTGCCGTCCGAGTACAGGTTGTCGATCAGCGGGAACGTGGTCGCCAACTGGTGGATGTTGGGTGTCACGGTCTGGCCGAACTGGGCGAGGCTCGGGTCACCGTTGCCCTTGGCGACGTCGCCGAGCACCTGGTCGTAGGTGCGGTTCTCCTTGACGATCAGGAAGACGTGCTGGATGGTCGACGGGTCGCCGACACGCAGCGGCACGGCCACTTGCCTGCCGTGGCCGTTGCCCTTCTGGTTGCGCTGCGCTAGGCCGTTCCACTGGTTGTCTGCGAACACCTGCCTGGTGTAGCGGGCCATGTCGGCAGGGGACGGCGTGGCAACGGTCTGCACGGTGCCGACGAAGTTGTAGCCAAGGTGCGAGGTTGCCGGGTTGGTGCCGACGCCCTCGTTGACCGTGCCGTTCGGCCCGACCGAGCCGACGCCCTGCTCACTGGCCACGACCAGCTTGCCCAGCGCCGCGTCGTTCGCGATGCCGGTGGGGAACGAGCCGGTCGGGATGAGGCCCTCGAAGCTCGGCGGGGAGTACGCGTCGGTGTAGCCGTACACGGCGACCGCATTGTCCCTGCCGAGGCTGACCGCGAGGTGGGTGGCGTCGAGCATGGTCAGCCCGTTGGGCTGGGCACCGAACGGCGCGCCCGGCGCGGGGTTCGCGGTGAACGTGCGGCCCAGCTGCTGCTTTGCGGTGTCGATGCTGGTCACGGTGTCGTCGTCGGTGTTGGTGACCAGCACTGTCGACCCGACCACGAGCAGCGCACTCGGCTCAAGCCCGACCGGGAAGGTCCTGACCTGTGTGCCGGTGGTCAGGTCCACTTCGGACACCGAACCGGTTGACGGCACCGCGCTGTTGTTGTTGGTGACGACCGACGTGCCGTAGGAGTCGTCGGTGCGGTCGCCCGGCTTGGCCGGCCTGCCGCCCTGGTTGCTCACGTACGCCTTGCCGTCGGCGACGACCACGCTGTTCGGCACGTTACCGACGGTGATCTGCTTCGTCACGGTGTCGCTTGTGGTGTCGAGGACGGCGAGGCTGTTGTTCGCGCTCAGCGTGACCAGCAGGTCCGTGCCGTCCGGCGCCCAGGCCAGTCCGGCCGGCACCGGCGCACGGCCGGCGTTGCCGGGCAGCTTCACCGTGATCTGGTTGCTCAGCGTGCCGTCGGCGGCCACGTCGAACCGGGCCAGTCCACCGGGCTGGGCGGCCCACAGGTGCTTGCCGTCCGCGGAGTAGATGATGCCGCCGTCGGAGATCTTGCCGGTGCCGGTCTGTTGCAGCACCTTGTGGTTCACCAGGTCGAACACGGTGACGATGCCCGTGGTGGCACCCCCGGTGTTCAGCGCGGCGCCGGTCTTGCCGTCGGGCGCCAGCGCGAGGCCGAACGGCCTGCCGGTCTCCTTGATCACGTCGCCTGCGGGCGTGACGAACTGGTTGGTCTGCGTCAGGTACGAGCCATCCGGCTGCTGACCGACCGTCTTGGTGCCGAGCGGGTCGTTGCCGAATCCACCAGCCGCCCAGGTCACTCCGGTACCGCCGACCAATAACGCCACTGCCGAGGTAGCGATAATAGTGCGCCTGCTCCATTTTCGTCCGAGCATCGCTGTCCTTCCCTCACAGCTGATTCACCGAGCCGAGCGAGCCTAGACACGCGAAGCGGGACGCCGCACCAACAAAAGCGTTCATGCAGGTTAACTCTGGGACTGGTCGGCTGACCGACCGAGGACGGGCCGCCGCGAGGGTGCCGGTTGTGTGACCGCGCGTGCTGCGTGGCCGACGAGCAGATCCGCCCGGTCGGGCCTGGCCGAGATCGCCCTGTTGTCGTAACCGGATAACGCACGGCCGCCCACGCTCGATGACGAGAGAGTGAGCAATCCGGGCGACGCGCAACTGTGGAAGTTCTCGGGTCACGTTGGCCCGCTCGGCGGTGGTATCGACGTGCAGATTCCGTATTATCCCGGACTGCTCGCGGACATTCTCAAGGCCGAGATCGTCGATCCGCTCACGCTGCTGCTGCAGAAGGTTCTGCACGTCAGCGACTTCGTCGGCGAGTCGTTGGGTGATCGGGCCGGACGCTCGCCCGGCGACGTCGAGATGCCGGTGCGCAAGCTGCGCAAGAGCCTGGCAACGGCGAAGGTCGGCAAATCACCGGTGCCGATGCGGGTCACCGGGATCTTCTCCACCGCGGTGCTGCTCAGTTACGGCTGGTGGGAGCGGACCGGGCCGGGCGTCCGACCGGTCGGACGCAACGACATCCAGCGGTGGACCTACGCCGGATTCGAGGAATGGGCGCCGTCGTGGGATTTCACCAGCGAGAGCGGGCACGGCAACGAATCATTCTTTCTCGGACAACTCGGTCACGGCGACGAGGCGAATTCCATCCTGGTCGTCGCCGTCGGCGAACGGGCGCGGGCGATTCGGTCCGGCATCGTCGGACTGATGCGCGAACGGGAGATCGCCGCGCTCGCCACCGAGATCACCGGACTGCTGTGCCACCGAAGCCATCTGCGCAAGCGCAATCCGCAACTCGCGGTGATCGCGGAACGCTGGCACCGCGACTTCAACTACTGCCTGCTGCTCGACTCCGACCACCATCGCATCACGCCGGTGCACGAGATGCCCGACTTCTACTCGGCCTACCTGTGGAAGTGCCTGTGGGCCAAGGACACCGCGCCGACCGGCCTGCCGCAGCTCAACGACTGCTACCTGATCTGGGAGCACACCGACCTCACCAAACCGGGCGCGATCCGGTACAACCTGGACAGCCTGCAGCACAAGGAGGAGTTCCTCACCCGCGAGTACGGCGCCATGGAACTGCTGCAGAAGTCCGGCCCGCTGATCCCCGAGCAGCCGAGCCTGTCCTCGGACTCGTTGCAGGCCCTGTTCGGCGCGATCGGCCGGATGTGACCGCCGTGCTCACGTTCCGCGAGTTGACCGCCGACGCGTCGGACCTGGCGATCCTGCGGACCTTCTACGACACCCTCTACGTCGCCGAGTTCCCCGACCCCGACGAGCGCGAGACGCTCGCGAACATGGCCGACTACCTGCGGCGCAAGGACGAAGGCTGGTACGGCCGCAACAGCTACCACATCGTGCTCGGCTTCTCCGGCGGCGAGATCGTCGCCGCGTCGGTCAGCGACTACCTCGCCGAGCCGAACACGGGCGTCGTCGAGTTCATCGTGGTCGCGCCCGCCGGTCGCGGTTCCGGAGTCGGCGGCCGGTTGCTCGCGCACACCGAGGCCCTGTTCGACCAGGACGCCTGGCGCGCGCACGGCAGGCCGGTGGACGCGGTGCTGGCCGAGATGAACGATCCGTTCGCGACATCGGCGCTCACCGACAACCTCGATCCGGTGGCCAGGGCGCTGATCTGGCACCGGTGGGGTTTCGGCGGCCTTGACTTCCCGTACGTGCAGCCCGCGCTGTCCGCCGACCAGGAGCCGGTCACGAACCTGATCCTGATCTGCAAGCCGTGCCGGCCGGACTGGGCGAGCACGGTGCCGGCGGGGGCCGTCGTGGCCAGCGTGCACGAATACCTGCGCTGGGCCATGCGCATCGACGAACCGGGCGAGGCGCCCGAGTTCCGGCGAATGGCCGATGTGCTCGGCGGCACGGATCGGGTCGGGCTGCTGGCGTTGGACCGATACGTGGGGCGGGACGACGCGGTCGATGTCCGCTCCGCGCTGGTCGAACCGGAGTTCGGCAGGGCGATGGCCTTGTACCGCACGACGTTCCCGACCGGACCGGCCACCGTGTCCGAGTCGGCGTTCCGCGCCGCGCGCCGCGCGCCCGGCTATCACCTGTGGACGGTGCGCAGGAAGGGGGGCGATCCCGAGCCGGAGGGGCTGGCGTCGTTCTTCGCGCTCCCCGCGGCGGGATTCGTCGGCTACGTCGCGCTGACCGGCGGCCTGCACGGCACCGGCCTGTTGCGCGGACTGGTCGCCAGGATCGAGACCCAGCTGCTGGCCGAGCGCGCCGAGGTGCGTGGTTGGTACGCGGAGGTCGCGGCGGACGGGGACATCACGCCGTATCGGCGCATCGGCTGTCGTGAGCTGGCCGTCGACTACCACCAGCCCGAGCCAGATCTGCCGCTGCGGCTGGTGTTCCGCGCACCGGGCCGCTGCTACGCGCCGCCTCGCCTTGCCGCGCGTGACCTACTCACCGACGTCGAGGCCATCCTGTCGACCGTCTACGGCATCGCGGAGCCGTGCGCGCACAGCGCGTACCGGCGAGTCGCGGCCGCGCTGCCCGACCCGGACGGTGACGTGCCCCTGCGGGTGAGGTGCCACTGCGGTGAGGTGCCACTGCGGTGAGGTGCCACTGCGGTAGGTGTCACTGCGCGCCGGTAGCGTGACGGCGCACATTTCACTACCCACATTTCACTACCAGGAGGCAGTCGTGCGTTTGTCCGCGCGGAATCAGCTCAACGGAACGGTCGCCGCGATCGAGGACGGTGCGGTGATGACCATCGTCAAGGTCGACCTCGGCGGCGGCCAGTCGGTGACCGCGTCGGTGACCAAGGAGTCCGTCGCCGACCTCGGTCTCACGGTCGGCTCGCCGGTCACGGCGGTCATCAAGTCCACCGAGGTCATGCTGGCCGTCGACTGATTCAGTCCCCGGATTTGGCCGCGGCCAACAGTGCCGCCCAGTCCGCGATCTTCACCCGGCTGCGCCCGGCACCCGCGCCAAGCGCCTTCTCGGCCGCCTCGATCGCGACCCAGCCTGCCCAGGTGATCACCGCGACGTCGCGGTCGCGCAGCAGCTCCAGGATCGCGTCCTGGTCGCGGTGCCGGGCCTTGGGCAGCTGGTCCCGATCGGCGAGCAGGGTGGCAACGGTCTCCTTGGCGTCGCTCTTGTTGGTGCCGATCACGCCGGTCGGGCCGCGCTTGATCCAGCCGACCGCGTACTGGCCGGCCAGCGGCGCACCGTCCGGGCCGAGCACCCGGCCCCTGTCGTTCGGGATCACCCCGGCCGACGCGTCGAACGGGACACCCGTCATGCCAAGACCCCGGTAGCCGACCGCGCGCAGCAGCAGCTGCGCTGGCAGCGTCTGGAGGTCGTTCTCGTCCGCGCCGGGCTCGTTGCGGCGCAGCACCACGGCTTCGAGCCGGTCATCGCCGAGTAACGCGGTCGGCACCCTGCGGAAGTGGAAGTGGATTCGGCGCGGCTTGCCGGTCAGCGACCGGCTCGCCCACTCCAGCATGACGTCCACGTTGCGCTTGGCGATCTTGTCCTCGGCGAGCGCGGCCTGGTCGGCCTCGGTCAGCTCCAGCTGCGCCGGATCGACGACGACGTCCGCGTTGGCGAGTTCACCCAGCTCGCGCAGTTCCTTGGTGGTGAACTTGGCCTGCGCAGGGCCGCGCCGCGCGACCAGGTGGATGTCGGTGATGCTGCTGGTCGCGAGCGCGTCGAGCACGTCGTCGGACATGTCGGTCGCCGCGCGCAGCTCGTCACTGGTCTTGGCCAGAATCCTGGCCACGTCGAGCGCGACGTTGCCGGCGCCGATCACCACCGCACTGGTCGCGGTCAGCGCGAACTGGGGCAGCCGGTCCGGATGACCGCAGTACCAGGACACGAAGTCCTTGGCGCCGAAGCTGCCGGGCAGGTCCTCGCCGGGAATGCCGAGCCTGCGGTCGGAGCCGGAGCCGAACGCGTAGACGACCGCGTCGTAGTAGTCGAGCAGTTCGGCCGGTTCGACGTCGACGCCGATCTCTACGCCGCCGAGAAACCGCACTTCCGGCTGGTCGAGGATGCGTCGCAGCGCGGTCTCCAGCGACTTCATCTTGAGGTGGTCCGGGGCGACGCCGTAACGCAGCAGCCCGTACGGCGCCGGCAGCCGGTCGAACACGTCGATCGCGATGTCGCCCTGCTTGACCAGCTCATCGGCCGTGTACAGCCCGGCAGGGCCGGACCCGACCACCGCGACCCGGATCGCCTCGGACACCCCACACCTGCTTCCCGCCGGCACCGGCCGGCCCGTCAAGCGTGCTGATCTCCATCCGAGCCTAGTCCGCCGGACTGGTCGCGTGCTGGGAGTGGCCGTGGAGACCGGGACGGTCATCGCGCAGGTCCAGCCAGGCGACCTGCTCGGGGCTCAGCTCGACGTCCAGCGCGACCAGCGAGGAACGGGTTTCCTCCAGGGTGCGCGGGCCGATCAGCGGGAAGGTCGGGAACGGCTGGTGCAGCACGTAGGCCAGCGCGACCGCGGTCGGCGGCACGCCGAGCCGCACGGCCAGTTCGCGAACCCGGCGCAGCCGCTCGAAGTTGGCGTCGCTGTAGAAACACCGCACCAGTTCGGCGTCGGATCGGTCGGCCGGATCTGCGCGGCCTGTGAAGAACCCGCGTGCCTGGCTGGACCACGCGAACAGCGGCACCTGCCGTTCGGTCAGCCACTCCCGCGACGCCGGGTCGCTGACGTGTTCGCAGCCCGCCCAGGGCAGGTCGTACGCCTGCGCGAGCGAGAAATGGTCGCTCAGCGCGGAAAACGGCTGCCGGCCCTCCCGTTCCGCGTACGCGTTCGCCTCGGCGAACCGGGCAGGTGTCCAGTTCGACCCGCCGTACACGCCGATCCGCCCCGCCCTGTGCAGTTCGTCCAGCGCGTCCACGAACTCGCCGACCGGGATCGCCGGGTTGTCGCGGTGCAGGAAGTAGATGTCCACGTGGTCGGTCCGCAACCGCTCCAGGCTCTCGGCGAGCTGGCGGCCGATGGACTCCGGGTTGTCGTGCGGGGGGTGCGCGCCCTTGCCGATCACCACGATCTCGTCGCGCACGCCGCGATCGGTGATCCACTGGCCGAGCAGCGCTTCCAGCCGGCCGGTGCCGTACACGTGCGCGGTGTCGAAGGCGTTGCCGCCGCGCTCGACGAAGTCGTCGAACACCACGGATGCGTGCACCAGGTTCGGCTGGTTGTCCACGCCCATGATCAGCCGCGAGATCGGCTTGTCGACGCCGTGGATCTTGTCGTAGCGCATCGTGTCCGTGCGCCGCGCCGGCCCGAAACCGGTGACGATGTTCGTGGCCCGTTCCTGCGGGTAGGTCAGGTCGATCTCGGCGCGCCACCGGTCCAGCGTGGCCATGTTGCCCAGCGTGTCGGCCCAGCTCATCTCGGGCGCCTGCCGATCGGCCAGGTGCGCGGCCACCGTGTCGGCCTCGGCCGCGTACTGCCACTGTGGCGCGATCTTGATCTCCGCGACGTCCGTGCCGACCCGGTGCAACATGATCGAACTCGGCTCGGCCGCGCTCGGCAGCCACGGCTCCGGCACGACCAGATACCCCTCGGAACCCAGCACCCGCACGGAGTTCTCGCCGGCCAGCCGGATGCCCGTGCTCACCGAGGCGGTCATGCCGCTGGCGAAGCCGAGCGACGCGGTGGTCCACTCGTCAACGCCGGTCTCGCCGATCCGCCCCACCGCCGTCACCGACACCGGGTCAGCGAACGCCGCTCCGGTCGCCACGCCCGCGATCAGCCGCGCCATCGACACCGGATACCCGCCGACGTCCAGAATGCCGCCCCCGCCGAGGTTCGGGTCGAACAGCCGACCCTCCGCGCGCAGGTCGGTCGCGAACGCGAACGACGCGTCGACGTGCCGCACCTCGCCGATGGCGCCGTCCCGGATCAGCTCGACCAGCCGGCGGGTCTGCGGGTGGCAGCGGTACATGTAGGCTTCCATCAGGAAGACGTCCGCCCGCCGCGCCGCCTCGACCAACGCCATGGACCAGGCGTGGTTGAGGGTCAACGGTTTCTCGCACAGCACGTGCTTTCCCGCCTCGATCGCCCGCAACGACCACTCGAAGTGCAGCGGGTGCGGTGTGGCGACGTACACCGCGTGCACCTCGTCGTCGGCCAACAGCTCCGCATAGTCCCCATAGGACCGCTGCGCGCCGAACTCGGCGGCGAAGCGTGCCGCCCGCCCCGGATCGCGGCTGGCCACCGCGGCCAGTCGCCCGGTCGCAGACTGTGGCAGTTGACCTGCGAAGGCACGAGCGATGTTGCCAGGGCCGAGAATGCCCCAGACGAGCGTGCGGTCGGCCACGGACGACTCCTTTGCGGTGCGGATCAGGCTTCCTCCCCATCTCAGCAGACTCGCGAGCCGGGAGCATAGGGTGACCGGTATGGATGGTTACGCGGCGATCGTTTTCGACCTCGACGGCACCGTCGCGGACACGCCCGAGTTGATCACCGACATCATGGCCGACGTCCTCACCGAGCTAGGCGTGGCAGCCGACCGGGCCGTGATCCGCGCCACCATCGGCACGCCGCTGGTGGCCAGCTTCACCACGCTGATCGGCGAGGACGATCCGCGCGTCGCCGAGGCGACCGTGGCCTATCGCGGCCGGTTCGACCTCCGCGCCAAGGAACGCGGCACCGAGCTGCTGTTCCCCGGCGTCGTCGACGGTCTGACCCGGTTGCGCGCGGCCGGCGTGCGGCTCTCGATCGGCACGTCCAAGTCGAACGCCGCGGCCAGCCTGGTGCTGGACGTGTGCGGGATCGCGGACTTCTTTGCAACCGTGGTCGGCTTCGACAACGTGGCCAACGGCAAACCCGCGCCGGACACCGCGTTGCTCGCCGCCGAGCGGCTCGGCGTCGACGCCGCGCGGTGTCTCGTGGTCGGCGATGCCATCGGCGACATGCGGATGGGTGTCACGGCCGGCATGCATGCGCTCGGCGTCTCCTATGGCGTGGCCACCGAGTCGGACCTGCTCGCGGCCGGTGCGGACCGTGTCGTCGGCAGCTTTTCCGATGTCGTCGACTACGTGCTGGCCGCGTGACGGCGGTCACCTCGATCAGCGGGCGAGCACGCAGTCGCCGCACACCGCGTCGCGATTCGGCGTCGGCGCGGCCAGGTAGATCAGGCAACAACTGCGCCGACGGAACCCGCCCTGCGGCCTCGTCTCGCGCAGGCTCGTCTCGCGCAGCAGGGGAGTGGCCAGCAGTTCCTCGGCGAGCGCGGTCGCGCGGGTGGCGAGTTCGGGTCGCGCGTCCGCGATCATGCTCCTCGCACCGTTGATCGCGGACGCCACATTGCCCGACAACACCTTCTCCGACACCGCGAACGCGCGAGTCAACGTCCACAACGGACCATTGACCAGCTCGTCCGGCGACCCGCCGAAACGCGAGTGCACGGAAAGCGGAAAAGTACCGCCGAGTTCCGGCTGCCACCACACCTCGCCCAGCTCCAACGCGGGAAACTCGCCGGACAACGCGGCAACGCCGAGAACCGGCGACACCAACCGTGCGACCAGGCCGAGATGGGTGACCGAGGCGGCGACGCGGCGAGCTGGCCGGCCACCGCCCGTCGCGAGGTACGCCTGGATCGCGTCGACCCGCTCGGCCAGCAGCCGCGGTTCGTCGACGAGTTCGCGGAACGGGCGCCACGGCGGCGTCGGCACCGCGTCGGCGGGATGTTCGTCGGCGGCGAAGAACGGACCCCAGCTCGTCACCTCGGCCAACACGGACGTCACCGTACCGCGCGCGAGGTCCGGTGAGGCGGCACGCATGAAGAGGCGGTAAGCATGAACGTATGGCTACCTCGGACTCCCGCGGCCTCGCGACGTTGCTCGCGACCGGCCGGCTCGCCATCGGCATCGCCGCCACCGCCTTCCCCGAGCTCGGCGCCCGCTCGTGGCTGGGCGAGCATGGGCGCGGACCGGCCGGTCGGGTGCTCGGCAGGGCGCTCGGCGCGCGCGACCTCGCGCTGGCCATCGGCGCGCTGTCCACGCGCGAGGACGACGTGCAGTTCCGTCGCTGGGTGCGGCTCGGCGCGTTCGCGGACGCGGCCGACGCGCTCACGACGGTGCTGAACTGGCGATCACTGCCCAAGGCCAGCCGGATCGGCGTGGTCACGGTCGCGGCCGGCGCGGCCGCGTTGGGTGCGGTGCTTGGTCAGGCGGCGCGGTAACGCGGGCCGGCCGGCGCGGCTTCCGTTGCGCCGGCGTCAGCCGAGTTGGGCGGCCAGGAAGTCCTCCCAGCCGCGTCGCCCGGTCGCGTGGTCGGGCGCGACGTTGCCGCCCGCGCGGAACGCCTTCGCGGCCTTGCCGGGCAGCCGGATCGGCAGAATCGGCCTGCGCTGGCCGGTCCTGGCCAGATACCCGCGGACCAGTTCGGGCATGCCGTAGACCTTCGGCCCTGCGATGTCCTCGACGAGCCCGGCCGGTTCGCCCATCGCCAGCTCGACCATCCGCGCGGCCACGTCGTCCGCGTCCACCGGCTGCACAACGAACCCGGTGGGCACGGGCAGCACCGGCAGCTTGGTCATCGCGTGCAGCACGGTCAGCACCAGGGTGTGGAACTGGGTGGCGCGCAGCGTCGTCCACGGCACGCCCGAGTCGGCGATGACCTGCTCGGTCGCGAGCTTCATCGCGAAGTAGCCGAACATGGCCCTGTCCAGCGCGCCGTTGACCGGGATTCGCTGCGCGCCGACCACCGAGATGTTCACGATGTGCCGCACGTCGGCCTGCACCGCGGCCTTCACCAGCACCTGAGCCTTGTCCTCGTCGCCGCTCTGCGAGCCGGCGCAGTGCACGACCGTGTGCACATCCGCCAACGCCGTCTCGACGCCATCCCCGGTGCTCAGATCGCCGCGCACGTACTCGACACCCTCGGCCGCCGGCTGCTCGTGCCGGCTGAGCACGCGCACCGGCACGCCCTCGGCACGCAACCGGGCCAGCGTCAGGCTGCCCAGCGTGCCGGTACCGCCGGTGACCAGGGTCAACTCGCTCATCACGTCCTCCTCGCTCGTGCTGTCGCGGGTAGGACGCCGCAGCGGAGGAAAACGTGACGCGCGATCCGATCCACGGAGATAGAGTGGTCGGCATGTTGGTCGAGGACGACGTCTCCGGGTGAGCACACCCGTGTGAGCCGTTTTTTCGTCCCTTGACCTTTCGGGCTGCCGTGCGCGCGCCCGCATCGCGGATGTGAGTTCTCCCGTGTCCAAGACCGCTGTCGTGGGTGCCAACCTGTCCTTTTCCTGGCCGGACGGCACTCCCGTGTTCGCCGACCTCACCTTCACCGTCGGCACCGGCCGCACCGGGCTGGTCGCGCCCAACGGCGCCGGCAAGTCCACCCTGCTCAAGCTGATCGCCGGTGAGTACGCGCCGAGCGGCGGCTCGGTGACCGTCGACGGGGTGCTCGGCTACCTGCCGCAGACCCTCCCGTTGACCGGCGAACCGACCGTCGCCGACGTGCTGGAGATCGCGCCCGTTGTGGCGGCGATTGCCGCCATCGAGTCCGGCGACACCGACGAGGAGCACTTCGCCGTCGTCGGTTCCGACTGGGACATCGAGCAACGCGCCCGCGCCGAACTCGACCGGCTCGGCCTCGGCGACGTCGCGCTCGACCGTCGGCTCGGCACGCTGTCCGGCGGCCAGGTCGTCTCCCTCGGCCTCGCAGCGCAACTGCTGAAACAACCCGACGTGCTGCTGCTCGACGAGCCAACCAACAACCTCGACCGGGCCGCCCGCGACAAGCTGATCGCCGTGCTCGACGACTGGAAGGGCACGCTGCTGCTGGTCAGCCACGATCGAGCCCTGCTCGGCCGGATGGACCGGATCGCCGAACTCGACCGCGGCGAGATCTCCCTCTACGGCGGCAACTTCACCGAGTACGAGGCCGCGAAGCAGGCCGAGCGCGAGGTCGCCGAGAAGAACATCCGAGCCGCCGAGCAACAGGTCAAGCAGGAGAAGCGCGAGCTGCGGCAGGCACGGGAACGCGCGGCACGCAGGGCGAGCGCCGGCGCGCGCAACAACGCCAACCTCCCGCACATCGTGCAGGACGCGCTCAAACGCCGTGCCCAGGAATCCGCGGGCCGCGCCAACGATCTGCACAGCCAACGCCTGGAATCGGCCAAGGCACGGCTGGACGAGGCCGGTCGCGCGCTGCGCGAGGACAAGGTGATGGCACTGTCCCTTCCGGACACCACGGTCCCTGCTGGCCGCACCGTCTGCCATGCCGAACACCTGTGCGTCCGCCTCGGCGAACGCACCCTGCTCAACGACGTCGACCTGAACATCCGAGGACCGGAACGGATCGCGTTGACCGGCGCGAACGGTGTCGGCAAGTCGACACTGCTGCGGCTGCTCGCCGGACTCGCCGAACCGGACGCCGGCACGATCACCCGCGCCAGGGGCCGCGTCGCCTACCTGTCCCAGCGGCTCGACCTGCTGGACCCGGACGCGTCCACGCTGACCAACCTGCGCACCTTCGCGCCCGAGTTGGCCGAGGGCGACGCTCTCAACCTGCTGGCCCGCTTCCTGTTCCGCGGCCAGCGTGCGCACCTGCCGGTCGGCGTGCTCTCCGGCGGCGAGCGCCTGCGCGCCACCCTGGCCTGCGTCCTGCTCGCCGAGCCTGCGCCGCAACTGCTGCTGCTCGACGAGCCGACCAACAACCTCGACCTGGCCAGCGTCGAGCAGTTGACCGGCGCGCTCAACGCCTACCAGGGCGCCTTCGTGGTGGTCAGCCACGATGACCGCTTCCTCGCCGAGATCGGCGTCGCCCGCACCCTGACCATCGCGGACGGTCGACTCTCGGATCAACCGATCGGTTGATCCCGCGCATCAACCCCTTGACCTGCCGAACTGGCTTGGCGGTCGATGTGGCGAAGGGGTGCCGACTGCGAATCTTTGGTCATCGGACGACAACGGATCGCCCACCGGAAGTCCTGAAGGGGAACCAGAAATGATGACCACCGAGAACCGCCCCTCCACCGCATCGACCGCCGCCATCAATGCCACGCACAGCCGGAAGTTCGACCAGGTCAAGGCGCTGGTCGGCACCTACCTCGGCGTCAGCGTCGCCACCATCGTCGCCGTGGTGCTGCTCCGCGACAACGCCGCCATGGTCAACGCCGCCGTCTGGATCCGTTCCACGATCGTGCTGGCCAGCGCCCTGCTGACCCTCTCGTTCGTGATCCGCGCCGCTCGCGGTTCACGCAGGGCGTTCCTCCGGCTGCGCATCGTCTCGGCGGTGATGGTGATCGCCATCGCGGCCATCATCGCGCTGCCCGGCACCTTCCCGACCTGGCTCAAGATCGAACAGGGCGCCTGTGGCCTGCTCCTGATCGGCGTGGTCGCCCTGGTCAACGGGAAGGCGCTGCGCTCGGCCTTCGCGGCCAAGTGAGCCACTCCGTGACCGCGTTCGGCCTGGTCACCGCTAGATTGTCTGGTTGGGAACCGACGTCATCGGAGGGGGCGCAGATGAGCGAGCCCATGCCGCGCACCTGGCTGGACGACGGCGCCAGCGGCCGCTGGTCACGACTGGCCAACAGCGTCCCGTACGCCCTGCTCCTGGTGCTCGTCGGTTTCACCCTCGTCTACAAGCAGACCGCGCCCGGCTCGGCCCTCATCGACGTCGCCCTGTGCCTGGCCGCCGCCCTGTGGGTCCTCGTGCTGTATACGGCGCGCCCGCAGTGGCGGGACAGGCCGGTCGTGATGTCCGTGTTCATCGCCGGGTTCGTGCTGATCATGGGTGTGCTGATCGCCCGCGATCCGTGGTTCGGATTCCTCACCCCGGCCGGCTACTTCCTCTCCTTCCGCGTGCTGCGCTGGCCGTGGCTGCTGCTCGGCGTCGGGGCCGTCGCCATCCTCGCCGGCAGCGCGCAAGCCCGCGGCATCGACCTCGGCACCACGCTCGGCGCCCTGTCCTACGTCGCCGTGCTGTTGGTCAACATCGGCCCGATGTGCGGCCTCGCCTGGCTCGCCCAGCGCGGCGCGCGACGCAACGAGGAACGCAACCAGACCCTGGCCGCCCTGAGCGAAGCCAACCGCAAGCTCACCGCGTCGCTCGCCGAGAACGCGGTCCTGCACCGGCAACTGCTCGCTCAGGCCAGGGAGGCCGGCATCCTGGACGAGCGCCAGCGGATGGCCCGCGAGATCCACGACACCCTCGCCCAGGGCCTGACCGGCATCATCACCCAGCTCCAGGCGGCAGAACACGCTAGCGCCGACCCGGAGGCGTTGCACAGGCACATCGCCGCCGCGACCGGTCTGGCCAGGGAGAGCCTGACCGAGGCGCGCCGCTCGGTGCACGCGCTGCGCCCCGAACCGCTGCGCACCGCCCGGTTGAGCGAGGCACTCGCCGACGTGGCCAACCGCTGGTCCGCGCTGCACGGCATCACCGCGCAGGTCACCACGACCGGCACCGTGCTGCCGCTCTCACCGGACGCCGAGGTCGCGCTGCTGCGCACCGCCCAGGAAGCCCTTGCCAACGTTGCCAAGCACGCGCGCGCCAGCAGGGTCGGTGTCACACTGTCCTTTTTGGAATATCAGGTCGCGCTGGACGTACGCGACGACGGTCAGGGCTTCGACCCCGCAGCGGATCGGCCCAGCACGGAGGATGAGACGCGGATGAGTGGGGGATTCGGCCTTGTCGCGATGCGGCAACGGATCGAGGGCCTGAGCGGCACGCTACAGGTGGAGTCCGAACCGGGGCTCGGCACGGCCATCTCGGCCTGCGTCCCGGCCGTGCGGGCGGGGGCGAACGCATGATCACCCTGCTGATCGTCGACGACCACCCGATCGTCCGGGACGGCCTGAGCGGCATGTTCGCCGCCGACCCGAACTTCGAGGTGCTCGGCGAGGCCACCGACGGCGCGGAAGCCATCCGCCTCGCCCAGACTCTCAAGCCGGACGTGATCCTGATGGACCTCCGCATGCCCGGCATGGACGGCCTCGCCGCCATCAAGGAACTCGCCAGGTTGCGCGTGCCGGCCAAGGTACTCGTGCTCACCACCTTCGACACCGACGACTACGTGCTCCCCGCCATCGAGGCAGGCGCGACCGGCTACCTGCTCAAGGACGCCCCCCGCGCCGAACTGCTCCGCGCCGTCCAGGCCGCGGCCGCCGGCCAGTCCGTGCTCTCGCCCGCCGTCGCCACCCGCCTTGTCACGCGCGTGCGCACCCCCGGGGAGGACCCGCTCAGCCAACGCGAGCTGGAAGTGCTCGAACTCGTCGCCGCCGGCACCACCAACCGCGAGTCCGCGGCCAAGCTGTTCATCAGCGAGGCCACCGTCAAGACCCACCTACTCAACATCTACAACAAGCTCGGCGTCAGCGACCGCGCCGCCGCCGTCGCCGAGGCGTTCAACCGCGGCCTGCTCAAGCCGAACCGCCCCAGCTGAAAATTTCAGGAACCGAGCGCTGCGCCCGGTATCGCGATCGGGCCTGGCTACAAAAGTGAGCCATTAGGCTTAAACCCTGCCCACGACGCGCGCATTCTGACGTATCGTTGATATTCGCGCGCCAAAAAACGGCGAAAATCGGCGAGTTCGGGGGGTGCGCCGTGGCGGATGAGGCACGTCCGGCGAACGCGATCACCGGCGACGTGGCCGGCCAGGCAGTGCAGGCCGGTGCCATTCACGGTGACGTGCACTTCTACCAACAAATCACCGACACCACCGGTCCCGTGGTGCCGCGTCAACTGTTGACGCCGCCGAGCAACTTCGCTAACCGCGGCGCCGAACTGTCCACTTTAGATAAACTGCTCGCCGGTAATCGGTCGAAGGTTATCGTATTGAAGGGTCCCGGCGGTGTTGGCAAGACCGCCTTGGCACTGTACTGGTTGGACCGGCTCGCCGGACAATTCCCCGATGGTCAACTCTATGCGGACTTGACGTTGTCCGACGGCGAACCCGTTCTTGTCGACGACGTACTCGGCCAGTTTCTGCGCGCGCTCGGCGTGGCGCCGCACCGCGTGCCAGCCGGCCTTGCCGAGCGCGCCGCGCTGTACCGGTCGGTCACCTCGGGCCTGCGGCTCGCCGTGCTGTTGGACGACGCGGTGTCGGCCGCGCAGGTGCGGGTGCTGCTGCCCGCGTCGACCGGCGCGGTCGTGGTGACCAGCAGACGCGCGCTGCCCGGCCTGGTCGCGACGGGCGCGCTGAGCCTGCCGATCGACCCGTTGGATGAGCAGGCCGCCCTCGACCTGCTCGCCGGCAGCATCGGCACGGCGCGCGTGCACGAGGAGGCCACACCCGCCCGCCAACTCGTCGACCTGTGCGCGGGACTGCCGCTGGCGTTGTGTGTTGCCGGCGCCCGAGTCGCGCTGCGGCCGCGCAGGCCGCTGACCCGGCTCGTCGACGAACTCAACGACGAGCGCAGGCGCCTTGACGCGCTGTCCGTGTCCGACGACCTGTCCGTGCGCACCACCTTCGACCTCGCCTATGCCGGTCTTTCGCCCGCTCAGCAACGTGTCTACCGCGCCATGGGCACGCACCCCGGCGTGCTGTTCGGGCCGGAGGTCGTCGCGGCGGCGACCGGCGCGTCCGCCGAGTCGCTGATCGAGGAACTGGTCGACGCCAGCCTGGTCGAGGAGGTCGCCGACGACCGGTACCGCCTGCACGACCTGGTCCGGGTGCACGCCCGCGATCAGGCCGGTGCGGCCGAACGAGCCGAGTTCCTGCGGCTGATCGTTGGCTGGTACCTGCACGCGACCCGTGCTGCGGCAGCCCTGGTGATGCCGGCAAGAGCAGTCCTGCCCGCGGACACCGAGGGCACCCTCCCCGACGGCCTCGATGATGTCGAGTCGGCGCTGGACTGGCAGGAGCGCAACCGCGTCACCCTGATCGAGGTCATCGGCGCCGCCGCCGGCGCTGGCCTGGCTCACGAGGCGTACCTGCTCGCCGACGCGTTGCAGACGCTGTTCATCGTGCACCGGCACGATCGCGACGTGGTCACCGTCGGCCAGATCGTGCTCGATCACCTCGACGATCCGGTCGCCGTGGCCAGGATGCGCAAACGTGTCGCGCGCGCCCAAGCCGCACTCGGCGACGAACACAGCGCGCTCGCGCAGGCAACGGAGATGCTGAACACCGCCCGGCAGCAGCACGACCGTCGAGCCGAGGCGAACGCCCTGCGCAGCCTCGCCCTGCTGCACGCCCGCTTCGGCCGGTACGCGGCGGCCGTCGCCGAGTTCGAGGCGGCGTTGGCCATCCAGCGCGATCTCGGCCGGGACCGAGGGCGGGCGCTGTCGCTGATCGATCTCGGCCTCACCTTGCTCGAACTCGACCGCTTCGCCGAAGCCGTCGACCGACTGACCGAGGCAAGGCACGCCTTCGCCCAACTCCCCGCGACCGACGACTACAACGAGGCCCGCGCCGACGCCGCACTCGGCGCGGCCCTCGCCGGCACCGGGTCATTCGGGCAGGCGCGTCGGTTGCTGGCCGACGCGCTGCGCAGGTTCACCGCGCAGCACGCCGACCACCAGACCGCGCGCACCCATCGCTGGCTCGCCGACCTCGCCCGCCGCACCGGTGACGAGAACGCGGCCCGCGAGCACACCGAGGCAGCCGATCGGCTCAGCGCAGCCGAGTGATGTCCGGCAACCCGTGCTCCGCGCGCAGCGTCGCCAACTGCCCGGCCGACACCGCGCTTCGCCGTTCCGGTGATGCCCCGATGAACCACCCCGCGGTCAACACCGCATGTCGCATCGCGTCCACCACGTCGCCGGACGCCACGTAGTGGTGCACGAACGAGCCGAGCAGCGTGTCGCCGGCCCCGCTCAGGCACCGCACGCCGCGTGGCGCGGTCGGCCGCACCTGCCAGATCGCGCCGGTGTCCCGAATGCCGACCACCGCGCCGTCCGCACCACAGCCGACCAGCACGACCAGGGTGCCGAACCGCTGCCACACCTGGCTGACCCAGTCCTGCGCCGAACCGGGCAGGCCCTCGTGTGAACAGGCGAGCACGTGCGCCTCGGCCATCCACGGCTGGTTGTGCTCGCTGGCCACGCTGTCGACGATGTGCAGGTCGGTGGCGAAGGGCAGACCTCGCTCGACCGCGACCGGGATCAACGGGCGGGTGAACGCGATGTTGGTCAGCACCGCGAAATCACAGCCGTCGGACGCCGTCGCGAACAACGTCGCCGGGTAGCGCAGGCGCGGCGTCGACCGCAGATCGCTCACGCCGGACCGCGTGCCGTCCCGGTCGTAGAGCACGACCGACCGAGGCTGCGCGGCGCAGTGCAACGTGGTCGGCCCATACGGGCCGTGCCTGCGTAACGAGCCAATCGCCAGCGCGCCGAGCGGATCGCTGCCGACATACGTGGCGAACACGACCTCGTCGCCGAGTTCCTGCAACGTCCGCGTCACCTGCCAGCCGGAGCCACCGGGTGCCACGCTGAGCCCACCGTTGTGCCTCGCGCTGGACACCAGCGGCACAGGAAACCGTTCGACCTGCCGGCTGACGCTGATCGTCACTACGCCGGCCACCGCGACCCTGCTCATCGTTTCTCTCCTCGGACGACAACGCACGCGATCAGACAACCCGGATAGCGCAACAACAACTCCTCGGCAAGACATGCCGCCGCCGCGGCGGTCTCGGCGTCGGCGAGGATGATGTCCGCGCTGTGCAACCAGTTCTTCGGCGAATCCACGCTCGCCACCACGAAATCACTCATGGCGCCGGCACCGCCTCGACGATCGGCGCGGTGGCCGGCTCTGCCAGGTCGAGCAGGCGGTACATGGCCGCGCGCAACCGTTGGTGTGCCTGCCCTGCAAAGGATGTGAGCCGGTCGCGCACCTCCTCGGCCAGGTCGGCGTTCGGTTCGGGCTGCTCGTCGACCGGCCGGTCCGGCTGCCAGCGCGTCGCGTGCGTGCGCAGGTGTTCCTGAGCCGAACCGGAGGCGAGCGCGGCGCCGGTGTCGACGTAGCGGATCGGGCGACCGATCGCGGCCGCGTAGGTGGACACCGAACCGTGGTCGCCGACGACCTGATCCGCGGCCACCAGCACGCCGCGCCAATCCCTGGTCGGCTGGAACAGCATCAACCCTGCCGCGCGCGCCCGCGCCAGCCAGGCCCCCAGTTGACGTCGACCGTGCGCCCACGCCGCAGGATGCAGCAGCATGGCAACGCGGTACCGCTTCGGGTCGAGCGTGCACACGATGTCCGTCACCAGATCGGGAAAACGGCCGAACAGACCGCCCGTCCCCCAGGTCGACGCGATGACGACGAGCTGCTGATCCGGCTCGATGCCGAGCGCGGCCCGATACGCCGCACGCCGGCCGAGGCTGACGCACAACCGGTCGTAGCACGGATCGCCCATGACCTCGGCGACCGGCAGCGCGGCCGGACACTGCTCGGCCAGCAGGTCGTGTTGTGCCTGGTGCGACAGGACGATCGACGCCGGCAGTAGGCGCCCTCGTGCGATCAGCTCGTTGCGGCCCAACCCGTACACCGCGCCCAACTCCGACGGCGAGCGCTTCCCGTAACCCGCGCCGTGCGGCAACAGCAGCACCGGTGCGTGCAGTCGCCCGATGCCGCCGGACCAGGCGGCCAGCGCGAGATCGAACCGCTCGCGCGTCGCCTGCTGCCACGGAATGATCGCAGCGTCGATATCACGGAGAAAGCGCGGCACGTCAACATCGAAAACATCAGGTGCGGCAGTAAAGACGACTTGGATTCGCGGATCGGATTCGACAAGATCAATGATGTCCAGCAGGCGCTGACCGGCGACAATCGTGTGCACCGCGACGAGCACGGTGCGGGTTGTTTTCCTCGTCAACCAATCTGGCGCGTCGATGCCGACCGGCAGCTGCGCCCAGTTCCCTTCCTCCATCGTCGTTCCCTCCCGGTTTCGCGAAGAATGTCGGAGCGAGAATCGGCGGTAGGAGGGGTCATTTCTGTCGCGATCATGGGAACATTCCACTGACATCGCAGGTCAAATACCGTGGTCAAGCCAATGCGCTGCCGATGGAGCCAGCCGAATCGTGTTGGCGCTGCCATCAAGTTGTCAACTCGATGACAGGAAGTGGTCAGGCCACTCGAAAGGACTATCGAAGGCAACAGCTTGGTCTCATTGTTCGGCAAAACCGCGCGCGCCCCGGAATAGCCGCGCGAAACTGACCGGTAGTCCTGAAGTCCGGCGAGGGGCGGCGCTGGTGTTGATCAGCGTTTTTACCATATTGGGCCGCGTGGCGTATTCCGTCGGCGGCGAACTGCGCGCGGATTGGCCACCGAAGCTCCAGGCTGTCGTCGGTGCGCTGCTGATTCAGCGCGGCCGTCCGATATCCCGGACACAACTCGCGCAATGGGTGTGGCCGGAGGAGGAGATACCGGCGAACCTCAGCGGGACCCTGCACACCTATGTCGGCCGCATCAGGAAAATACTCGAACAGGCGGATGGTGGCGCGAAACTGGTCAGCCGCTCCGGCATGCTCCGCATCGACGTCGACCCGAACCTCGTCGACTACCACGCCTTCCGGGTCGCCGCCGAGCAGGCCCGCACGGCGCTCGGCCGAGGTGATCCGCAGGGCGCGTTGGCCAGCGCGTCGGCCGCGATCGGCCTGTGGCAAAGCGAAGGTCCGCTCGCCGGCCTTTCCTCGGCCAAGGTCGACAACTGGCGGCGCTGCGTGATCGACGACGAATGGCTGCCCGCGCAGGACACCTTGTTGTCCGCGTTGCTGAGGCTTCGCGAGTTCGACAAGGCGCAAGCTCTCCTGAACGACCTGCAACGCGACCATCCCGACAATCACCTGCTCATCGCGCGCCGCCTGGAAACCCTGCACGGCCTCGGCCGGATCGACCACGCGACGAGATACTTCCGCGAGAAGTGGAAAATGTTGCGTGAGCAAGGAGAAGACGTCGCCGCCGACGAACTCATGCGACTTCACGAACGCTCGCTCAACCAGCCAACCACCGTCCCCACCACCCTTCCCACCGCGACCACGGTGCCCACCGTCAAATCCCCACCCCCGCTCCGACATCGACTCCCGCCCGACGTCCGAACATTCGTCGGACGCGAGGCATACCTGGCCAAACTCGACGCCGTCGCCGTGAGCGCGACCGGCGTCCGCAGACCGAGCCTCGTCGTGCTCGACGGCCAAGCCGGCGTCGGCAAGACCGCCCTCGCACTGCACTGGGCGCACCGGCTCGGCAGCGCCGAAGCCGTGTTCTACTACGATCTCCAGGGTTTCAGCGCAGGCCCACGGCATGAGGCCGAGGAGGTCATCGACGAACTCCTCGCCGCCCTCGACTACCCGGTCGAACGCCTTGCCACGTCGGCCCAGCGCCGCCGCAAACTCCGCGACCTGCTCGCCGAACGGCCGCTGACCGTGGTCCTGGACAACGTCGCGGAATCCGAACACGTCAGCGACCTGCTGCCGTTGCTCGCGGACTGCACGGTCCTGCTCACCAGTCGCCGACGGCTGACCGTCCTGCAAACCCTCCTGCACCCCAACGCACTGTCGATCACGCCGCTGGCCACGCACGAGGGCGCCGCCCTGCTCACCGAACTGATGGGCAGACGCGCCGAGCGCGCACCGCAGGTCGTCACCACGTTGGCTCAGCTCAGCGGCGGCTTGCCGATGGCGCTCCAGGTCATCGCGCACCACGCAGAACAGCATCCCGACGTCCCGCTCACCGCGATCAGCGATGACCTGCGCGACGACGTGACCACCCTGCTCAGGCTCGGCGAGGACGGTGACCTGCCCGCGGTCAGCCTCCGTGCGCTGTTCGACATGTCCTACAACAAACTGTCTCCGGTCGAACAGGACCTGTTCGCCGCCATCGCCCTACACCCCGGCCACGAGATCAGCCTCCCTGCCGCAGCCGCCCTGGTCGGCCAGCCACTCGCGACTGTCCGCAAAGGACTTGACGCGCTCTGCGGCGCGCACATGCTCGAACCCGCCAGCAACAGCATCCGCCGCTACCGCCTGCACGACCTGCTCCGCTCCTTCGGCCAGTTGCGCGCGGCGGCAAGAGACAAGAAGATCAACGACCGCGCCCAGCTGCGCCTGCTCAGCTGGTACCTGCACAGCAGCTTCGCGGCCAGCAAAACCATGTTCCCGCACCGGATTCGGCCCGACCTGATTCCAGTCGAGCCGAACGTCGTACCGATGGAATTCGCGAGTGAGCGACAGGCCGCTACCTGGCTGCTCGACGAGCGCGAGAACATGTTGGTCGTGATCATCTGGGCCCAGAGTGGATATCCGTCCTATGCGGCCAGACTACCGTCCAATTTGTACAGAATACTGCGCCAGTACGGCCACTACGCCGACGCGCGGGACGCGTACGGCGTCGCCATCCATGCCGCTCAGGTAATCGGTGATCTCGAACTGGAAGCTGGTTCCCGGCACGATCTTGGCGAGATCCTGCTCGTGATGGGGGAGAAGGATGCGGCAAGCCAGGAATTCATGCGCGCCTCTGCCCTCGCCCAATGCGCCGGCAGCGATGTCGGCATCGCGATGTCCACGGCCGATCTCGCCGGCATCGCGATCAGGAAAGGTAAGTTCGACGAAGGGATCGAGCTGTACCATGCCGCGCTCGATCGGGCGAAATCCGCGAACCTGACCGAACCGCAGGCCGGCATCCTGCTCAAGCTCGGCCAGGCATATCGCGGCAACGGAGCGCGAATGAAAGCGTTTCCGTATTTTCAGCAGGCGTTGTGGCTGGTCGACTCGCTACACGATGCTCAGCTGCTCATCAGGACGCTCGTACCGCTTGCCGAGTTGTGCGCCGAACTCGGTGACCACGCTGGCGCGCAGGTCCATGCCTTTCGCGCGCTGCAACTGCTGAGGGCCAACCAGGATATCGAGGAGGCACCCGCAGTATTCCTGGCGCTGGCCAGGGTCAGCGCGGCGCTCGGTCGGCGTGACGACGTGAAGCGGCACGCCCGCCAGGCGATTCGGTTCGCCAGGGAACGCAAGAACGTGCGGATCGAGGCCGAGTCGCTGGAGACGCTGGCCGACAGCCTCGCACCGGAGACTGCCGATGGCGCGCGTGAGGGCTGGTCGCTGGCCCGCGAGATCTACCTGGACCTCGGCGAACGTGAACACATTGCGCGTCTTGACAGGAAACTTGGCAATCAGTGACACTGGCTGCCGAAATCCATTCGGCCCGTGCAAATGACGCTGACGGCAGCGCATAACTGGACTGGTCGGTCTCGGAAGATCCGCTGGTCGCCTTGATTTCTTGGGTAGTACATGGATGCTGGCTACTAGAATCGGAGCGATCACAGTCTAGATTGTTCTTGCGGCCAGTGACAGCGGTCGGTTATCGTCTCCGCAATCGAAGATCGTCTTCGAGGAACGGTCCAGTGTTGGATGAGGAGACTCGAGTGCCGAACCGGGCTCTTGTGTGGTTACTGCCCGCTCTGGCGTCGCTCGCAATCGCGAGTGCCGCATGCTCTCCGTACATCTGGGAGCCCTTCCTTCGTAGAGGGGCATAGCGACTGAGGGTGTGCATGAAGCCCGGAGATCCACCCGATATGGTGGCTCCGATAGGGTGAACCGACCGGTGCAGGCCGCTGTGAGAGGCGGCGCGGCCCGCACCGGCGAGAAACGAAGGGTTAATGACGAAATATCAGGCGCAATTCACTGCGGTCGCGGGCGACGTGCCGAACAGCGCACCTTCGTTGTTGGTGTCACTGTTGTATTCGTCGTAGTCGTAGAAATTGAAATCGATGGTCTGCGTGCCGCAGGCGGAATCCGGGAGCACCTCGTAGGTCAGGGTGACGGTCTGGCTCGCGGTGGGTGCGATGGGCGGATTGTCGTACCACGCAACGGTTTGGCCTGCGGTGTTGCACCAGCTGTCGTTGCCGGAACAGCTCTGGTAGGCGAAGTCGAGTCCGGTCTCGTGGGCGGTCGCATAATCCGGACTCAGCGATTCGTAGATGAAGTTGACGTCGGTGGCCTGGGTGTTGGTGAACTGCACCGTGACGGTGACGGTTTGGCCTGGTGTCACGGATGTGGAACCGACCGTGACGGAGATTTCCGGGGTGGCGTCGGCGAAGGCGGGGGCGGCGAAGCCGACTAAACTGATGGCGACGGCTGCGATGACAACACATAATCTTCGTCTGAGACGAGTGGTTTTTCTTCGCATGGATCGAAGATATAGAGCGGATTCGCTTTCGTCTGCCGCTGAACGGATGTAGCCGACTCAGCCGAGCGGGACGCCGCCGGGGGCTCGAACCGTGCGCCGTTATCATGAGCCGGCAGCTGGCCTGCCATCGGCTCCCGTTCCGTCGACGGCTGGTGTCGCATAGTGTCGTTCGACGTGAGCACGGCGGACTACTACCAGCTGCTCGGCGTCGACAGGGACGCCTCGCGCTCGGCCATCAAGTCCGCCTATCGTGCCAAGGCCAGGATCAGCCATCCCGACCTCGGTGGTGACGCGCGGACGTTCACCGAGCTGCACGCGGCCTACCAGGCGCTTGTCGATCCGGTGCGGCGGGCCGCGTATGACCGGTCGTTGCGGTGGGGCACACCGATGGCGGCCCGCTCGCCGAGGTCGTGGGCGTCGGCGCCGGTGCGGCGCAGGACCGGACGCGCGGGACGTTTGCGAAACTTCGGCGAGGACAGGGATTTCGTGCCGCGTCGGCTGATTCTGGACGTGGCCACGCTGCCGTGGTGGGAGCACAGCGGGCGGGTGCGTTACCTGGTCGGCTCGGGGCCGAGCAAAGAGCAGGTGCTCGGCGCGATCGGGGCGTGGTGCGCGCTGGTGTTGCTGGCCGCACTGCTGCCGACCGACTCGGTTCCGGTGCTGATCGTGTTGTGGACGCTGGTTGTGGCGGGTGCGCTCACCGTCGCGCGGGTGGTCTGGCTGTACCTGCGCGCGCACCGGGCGGAGCGCGCGTTCGTGCTGGAGACCGGTGGGCGCAGCGAGTTCGGCCGACCGGGGGATGAACCGGAGCAGCTCGCGGAACGGCTGACCGCGCAGGCGATCGGCGATTACCTACTGCGACTGCCTGGTGCCAAGGTCTTCCACGGCCTCACCCGACCGGGGTCGGTGTTCGCGGACGTCGATCACGCCGTCCTGCTCGGGCGGCGGCTGGTGTTGGTGGAGTCGCGGATGTGGCTGCCCGGCCACTACGAGGCCGACGCGGACGGCGCCATCTACCGCAATGGGCACGTGTTCCACGGCGGGGCGGTGCACCTGCCGGACGGAGTCGCGGACTACCGCAGGCTGCTGCCTGGTGTCGAGGTGCGTGGCGTGCTGGTCGTGCATCCCAGCCGGGCGGGCCTGCTGAGCACGGACGTGGAGGACGGGGTGGCGATCCCGCCGCTGACCGCCGAGGACTTCGTGCGGACGATCGGCGCGTGGCTCGCCGAGGAACCGCCGTCGGTCGATCGGGAGATCTTTCGTACCGTACTCGCGCAACTCGCCACGTCAGGCACGTCAGACAGGTGACAGGTCGTCATTCCCGGTAAGGGTTTCAACGACGCACCGTGCGCGGGCCGAGCACGTCGGCGCCCAGTGCGTCGACCCGTCCGCGTAGTTCGCGATCGGCGGTCACCACCGCGCACTGCCGGTCCGCGCCCTCGGTGCGTACCAGGTCGACCATGGCGTCGTCGCCCGATCCGGGCGCGGCGACCACTCGCACCGTCGCCGACCCGGTCACCCGTTTCGCCTGGCCCTCGACCACCAGCACGACCTCAAGTGGCGGATCGTGCGGCCATTCGGGCAGCCCCTGCTCGGCCACTGACGCGATGGCGTCGCGCAGCCGCTCGGTCGCGGCAGCCCGGTCCCGCCACCAGCCGTCGGGTACCGAACCGACCACATTGGCCGCGTCCACGATCAGCAGCGGCCGTTTCGACTCGTTCAGGTCGGTCATCCGGAGCAATGTATACGAACCGAAGTCCTTGGGTGGCGCTTGGCAAGCCTACCGCCGTCACCCGGCCATTGTGGACGGTCGACGGCGGTAGGCGTGCGTCGTGCTCAGCTCACGTTGATCGCGGTGTCGTCGATGACGAACGAGGTCTGCAACTCGTAGTCCTCGGTACCGGTGAACTTCAGCGTGACCGTCTGGCCCGCGTAGGCCGCGAGGCTGGCGGTGTGCTGGGTGTAACCGGTGTTGGCGTTGACGTTGGAGTACGTCGCCACCGTGCCCAGCACCGTGCCGGCGCTGTTGAGGATCTGCACGGTCATGGTGTCGTACGCCTTGGTGCCGGTTTCCGCGGTGTCGATGTGCAGCCAGTAGCTCAACTGGTAGGTCGAGCAACCGCTGGGCAGCGTCACCGTCTGCGACAGCGTGTCGGTGGTCGCCTTGCCGTTGCCGTCCAGCCACGCGTCCCAGCTACCGCCGTGCGGCGGCTCAGAGCTGCTGTTGGAGATCACGCCGGACGAGGCCGTCCACGGCGCCGCCGCCCCGGTCTCGAAACCGGGGTTGCCGAGCAACTGCGCGGCCGTGCAGCCACCACCCGAGTTCGGGTTGATCGTCCAGCTGAAGCTCGTGCTGCCGCTGGCGTTCGTGGTGTCCTTCGCGGTGACCGTGACGTTCGACGTGCCGGCCGTGGTCGGCGTGCCGGAGATCAGGCCGGAGGAGGAGTTGATGGACAGGCCGGCCGGCAACCCGCTCGCCGTGTAGGACAGCGTGCCGCCTGCGGTGTCGGTCGCGTTGATCTGCACGCTCGCGGACTGGCCGACGGTGCCGGTCTGGTTGCCGGGGTTGGTCACGGTGACCGTGCCGTTGCCGCCGCTGGGCACCTTGTTGAAGTCCGCGGTGAACGTCGACTCGACCCCGTTGAGCACGCCCGAGTCGTTGATGATCAGGCCGAGCTCGCGGTTGTGGTTGAGCGAGTTGTCCGAGAAGTTCTCCGAGCCGAGGAACACCTTCGCGGTCGACGTGCCGTAGTCGGCAACGATGTCCTTGGCGTGGATGTAGAAACCCGTGCTGGAGGTGTAGGTGGTGACCTTGCCGCCCGCCGAGGTCACCTGGTTCAGTTGGGTGTTGTAGGTGCCGTTCTCGTTCTCCGCGACGACGCGCACGGTCACGCCGCGCTGCGCGTCCGCGACGATCGCGTTGACGAGCGTGGTGTCGCCGAACTCCTCCTCCTGCACGTCCAGGCTGTGCTGGGCGCCGTTGATCAGGCTGAGCAGGTGGGACTGGGAGTCGGTCGGCGACCAGACGAGGTCGTCGCCGTCACCTGGCGTGATCGGGGTTTTCGCATAGTCCGCGTTGAACACCGCGACGACCGCTGAGACGTCCGCGGGATCGGTGTCGTAGACGCCGTAGTCGCGAGAGGTCGAGTAGTAGGTGGTGTCCAGGTTGCCGGTGCTGATGTAGGACTCGGCATTGTCGACCGTGATGGTCTTCTGGTGGGTGTAGGTGAACGCGGTGGACGACCAGGTCACGCCGACTCCGCCCGAGCTCAGCGCGTTGTAGGCGGCGCTGTTCACCGACTGCTGGGCGTTGTCCAGGATGACCCGGACGTTGACGCCCGCCTTCTCCCTGTTGACCAGGTCGGTGGTGACCGTGGTGTCGCGTAACTCGTACATGGTCACGTCGATCGACGACTTCGCGCTGTTGATGAAGTTGTAGATCGCGCTCTCACCCTGGTCCGGCAGGATCTGCAGGGTGTAGGTGCCGGCGGCGTGCGCCAGCCCGGGGGCCAGGGTGGCCGCGATGGTTGCGGCACCGGCCAGGACGCTGAGCCCTAATCGGCGCGAGCGGGTGCGAAGCATGCAGGTGCTCCTCGGTTGTGTTGGGTTGCAACGACCTATTGGCATACCGAAGTGCGCCGAGGCGCGAAACCACCTGATGAATGGCGGTTTGATGAACAGCCTCGGCGCCCTGCGGTTGACGGGATGGATACGGTGCGACCAGGTCGCAAGGCGGCAATTCGCCACCCATTAACGCCTAAACTTCGCGGTCCGTTAAGAGTTAACGGCGGGTGGCGCCGGGGAGAACGGCGGTGCGTTCGATCCGCACGGCCTGCAACGCGTTCGGGTCGAGGCCGAGCAGGCGCAGGATGGTCGGGGCGATCTGGGTGGTCTCGACCGGCTCGCGTACGCGCCGAGCCGGCGCCGTACGCGTCGCGCCGGACACCACCAGCGGCACGTTGCGGTCGCTGCGGCCGCGCCGCCGTGCTCGGCGATCTTGCCTCTGCCGCCGGTGTAGACGACGCCGTGCTGCGCGACGCCGAACAGGTCCGGCACGCGCGCGTCACCGGGCTGCCACGTGGAAGTACCGCGCGGCCTCGGCGCCCGCGTAGACGGTGGTCAGACCGGCCGTGCGGTGAACGGCTTCGCGGCTTGCCGTCGATGCCGTTGCCCGTGCCGCTCTGCGCCAGCAGGTAGCTCTTGGCGAAGTCGTCGCGGCGGCCTGACTGCGGTCGGTGAGCCACAGCAGCATCGCGTCGTCGTCGATGCGCCTGCGCGACCAGGTCGCCCGCGCCAGGGTGCGGCCGCGTTCCAGGCCGCGTTCAGGCCGTCGAGGAGCGGGCCGTCGTCGATGCGGGTCAGCGCGGCGGGTTCGGTCGGCGACTGGCCGTGCTTGGCGGAGAGGATGATCGTGGTGCTGCGGTCGAGGTCGTCACGGCGTAGCTCGGTGACGAACGCGGCCGAGCTGCGTGTTGACGTAGTCCGAGCGAACTGGACAGCAGCGGGCCGGGCGTCACGCCGTCGGCGAGGTAGCCGCCGGTCAGTCCGTCGGAGGTCGGCAGCTTCTCGGCGGTGGAGACGGTCTGGAAGTTCATGCCGAAGATCGCCGGCGTGCCGACCTTGTCGGTGCGCGCTGTGGTCGTAGCCGTCGATCTCGTTGAGGACCGCCTCGACCTTGTACGTCGTCGTACTGGCGGGTGTCGGCGTTGTCGGTGGTCCAGTCGCTACCGGAGGCGCCACCGGGCACCGAGCTGTTGATCTCCGGGGTGAACAGGTCCTGGACGCCGGTGCCGGACGGGCCGTCGAGGATGTCGTAGGCCGGGTGCTTGTCCGACCACGCGGTGCGCAGACCCGCCTGTCGTGGCGACCTCGAAGACCGTGTTCACCTTGAGGTAGCTGTGCGGGTAGACCGGCTTGCAGGTCTTCGGGTCGACCGGCAGCTTGGCCGGGTTGATCAGCGTTCGCCGGCTTCCCGGTCATGTTCAGGATGCCGTTCGGCAGACCGGACAGGCCCTGGCCGGCGTCGATCGAGTCCTTGTTCTTGTCGAGGTCTTCCGTGAAGTCGACCTCGGTGCCGGGCTTGGCGCTCGCGCAGTCCGTGGTGCCGGCCGGCAGCAGCGCGTGGTTGTAGGTGTCGTCGTAGTAGACGCCGGTCGCGGCCGGGTCGCCGCCGGTGACCTGGGCGACCATGCCGGGGAAGGAGTCCGACGGGATCGGGGTGCTCGCGTTCGGGTACTCGACGCCGCCGCGCACCAGGCTCGGCCAGCGCCGAGTTCGGGTGCTCGCGCACGTACCAGGCGAGATCCTGCTGGTGCAGGCCGTCCACGGAGAGCAGCAGCACGTGCTGGATCCCGGTTGGACGGTGGTCGGTGTTGTTCGGCGCGCCCGTCGCCGCCGTTGCTGGGATGGCGGACGCGGCAAGGGCCGTCGCGGCGATCGCGACAGCCCTTGCGCGCCAATGGTTGTTTCTCGACACCGGGTCCTCCAGGTCTGGTCGTGCTGTTTCGCTGGAGTACTCCTACATTTTGTAGGTGAACAGCGCTGAGCCGGCACATGGCGCCCAGCTGACGAGTCCCTGGTGACTTGTCAGAACCTTGGAATGGTGAATGTGGCAGCCACGGTCACGCCCGCCCTGTTCGTCTTCAGATGCACCGGATCGGCGACGTGCAGCAGCTTGTCGCAGCCGAGGTTGGTGAACGAGCCGGACAGCCGCTGCGCGAGGAACGTGAACAGGTTGTTGCCAGCGGCCGGGTCCGGCGAGGGCGCGACGCTGGTCAGCGCCTTGTCCGACTGGATGCGCCTGATGCCGATGCTCAGCAGGTCGCGGCAGTACTGGCTCGGCCGCTCGCCTGCCGTGCCGACCGGTGGCTGGTCGACACCGCTGCGGTAGAGGTTGGTCTTGGCCGTGCTGGGCGCGCCGTTGATCTCGGTCATCGGGTCGGTCGAGCGGCACCAGCGCGGCGGGCGCGGGCTGGCGGGCGGCGGCGAGCAACTCGTCGAGCGCGAGCGAGGACACCTTGCTGCCCGGATTCGTCAGGTCCGGCGCGGTGAACGGCTGGCAGCCGAGTGCGGGATCGACGAACCCGTCCAGCAACAGGTTGTCGCTGCCATTGGCCAGCGTCCGCGCGTTCGTCAGCTTCGCCGCGTTCGCGGTGGTGTTCTGCGCGATCCGCCCGTTCGGCAGGACCAGATAGCTGGTGTTGACGTTGTCGCTCTGGTCCTGGTCGATCAGGCCGAAATCACGCGTTGTCAGGCACGGTTTGCCCGTCTTTCGCCGTACCGAGTTGTGGCACGGTGAGTTTGCCCTGCGAAATCGCCTTGTTCGCGGCGGTGAAAAACGCTGGTCCGTTGCAATAGGCGACCTGGCCGAACAGCGATCCGTGGAAGCCGTTCACGCATTGTGCGGCCCCGGAGCCACGCAATGTGAGAGTGTCCCCGTTGAACCCGAACCACAGTCCGACGACCGCGCCGTTCGGCAGTTTCGGCACGATCGGCGTCGCGGCCGGTCGCGTGCGCAGGTCGATGATCAGCGGCCGGTACACCGAAAGCGCACCCGTTGCCGGATCGAGGATCGTCGCTTCGACGAACGCGGACTGCGCGGTGTTGGACTCATGGCAATGGCCTGTGGAAGCCTTGGTCGCGGTGAGCTGGTACGGGGTGGCGAGTCCGGTCGCGGACAGCGGGTTCGCCGGTACTACGAGCGTGCAGTTCGGGTTCGGATCGGCGTCGGCAGCCGCCGATCCGGCAGCGCGGGCGTTGCGCATGGTGAACACCGCGGTGACCACCGCGATGATCGCGAGCGGCAGTCCGATCACGACGATGAGTCGGCCCTTGTTGCGCCGTCGCTGATCGGTCACCCGGTGGAAATCGGAGATGTCTCGCAGCGTCATGTTTTACATTTCTGTGTACGGCAAATGGCCTATTTCTATCTGATATCGGTTAGATCACGGACGGGAAACCTAGCACAGCTACGAGGGGGCGGTAACCCCTGTCGGCATGCCACAAAAAGTGGCACGAAATTGGGCATGTGAACGTGTCGATTCGACCTGACATAGTTCGACGCGCAGATGACGGCTGGTCACCGCCTCGGAGACCGGGCCCAGCTACTGACGACACAGGGAGAAGCAATGCGTTTTCTGCTGATGCACCGCCTCGACGAGAGCCTGCCCGAGGCGTGGAACCCGAGCCCGGAGTTCATCGAGAAGATGGGCGCGTTCATCCAGGAGGCCGTCGAGAACGGCACCCTGATCACGGCCGAGGGGGTGCACAAATCCGAGAAGGGCGCGATGGTGCGCAAGACACGCGGCGGCAAGATCAGCGCGACCGACGGCCCGTTCACCGAGGCCAAGGAGGTCATCGGCGGGTTCGGCCTGATCAACGCGAAGGACCGCGCCGAGGCAGTCGCCTTCGCGCAGCGCTACGCCGACCTCTTTCCCGAGGTCTCGGTCGAGGTGCGCCAGGTCGTCGAGTACGACGAGGTCCCTGCCTGACCTGCCGAACTCCGCTCGCGCCGGAGCGACCGGCGCGAGCGGAGTTCGGTGTTACTTCAGAGCCTTGACCAGGTCGGGGACGAACACCGACAGGTCGTCGATGGTGCCCCAACCGGAGACCACGTCGTAGCCGGGCGCCGCTGAGTAGCCGGGCACGGTGCTGACCACCGGGTTGAGCTGGTTGCTGCCGCTGACCACGTCAAGCAGGCCGTCCCCGGTGCCGGCCGGGCCGAGCCTGGTGTACAGGGCCTTGTCGATGTTGCCCAGGTTGCGGCCGTGGTTGGCCTGCACGGCCAGGGCGAGCGCCCCGGCGAACAGCGGGCTGGCCTCGGAGGTGCCGTCCGTGCCGTGCATGGTGATGTCCGGGTAGGACCGCATCGTGCTACCGGTCACCTTCTTGACGTCGCTCTGCCACGACGGCCTCGCGTAGATCGCGGACAGCGCGGCGCCGGAGGAGCTGTTCTCGGCCACGGTCGCGTTGACGTTCCAGATCGTGTCCGGGGTCGTGGCCCGCTGCGCGGGGGTGGTCGGCGGGAAGACGCCGGTGTCCTGGTTCTCACCGGCGAACGCGGTGCCGCCGAGCGCGGTCACGTACGGGGTGTCGGCTGGCCACGCCGCCTCGCGGAACGGGAACAACGAACTGGCGTCCGACTCCCAGCTGGTCGGACCGTTGTCACCGGAGCAGGCGACCAGGGTGATGCCGGCCGCGCTGGCGCGCCGCAGCGTCGGGTCGAGCAGCTGCTTCGTCGCCGAGCGCGAAGGGAAGGTGTCCTCGCTCGCGTAGAACGACATCGACACGACGTTGGCCAGCTTGTGCACGCGCAGGTAGTCGATGGCGGTCATCATCTCGGGCAGGCCGACCATGCCCTCGGTCTCGTCGACCGGGGTCGCCGCGATGACAATGGTCGCGCCGGGCGCCAGTTCGTGCACGGACTCGACGTCCAGGTCGGTCTCGCCGGCCCAGCCGAGGCAGTCCGAGTAGGCGGTCGGGTTGCTGTTCCGCAGCGACGCGCAGCTCGGCACCGCACCGGCCGGTTCGAGCTGGGACACCTGGGCGGGCGGCAGGCCCTCGTCGGTGTCGAAGGTGCTCATCACCTGGCCGATGTTCGGGTCGCCGAAGGAGTCGATGACGGCGACGGTGGCACCCGCGCCGGTGACGCCGGCGTTCCACTCGGTCGGCGCGCCGTAGGCGGTCGCCCTCGGGAACAGCGTTGCCGCCTGCGCCATCGAAGCATTGGCGTGCCCCCGCACGGCACCGCTGGCGGCGAGGATGCTCTCCATCGCCTTCGCTCTGCCCCGAGCGGTCGGCTGCGCGCCGACCTGCTCGGCGGCCGAGGAGAAGTGGTGTCTGGCCGGTGCCTTGGCCGGAGCGCTCGCCCCGGCCGCCGGCACCGCGAGCGCGCCGAGCGCGACGACGGTCGCCGCCAACCCGACCACCACGGTACGTCCTGTACCCATCGGTAAGCCCTTTCCCCAAGAAACTCGTCTGTCAGTCCACTCCGGACAGATGCGTCCGGAGACCCGCCGGGCAGACCATCATGGTGTCGGGGTCAGGTCAAGAGCCTAAAGTCTGGAATGACGCTCGCCCGGTCGCGCTACCCTTCCTCGGTGGCTTCGTTATGGGAGATCGCCGGCTGTATCGCCGCGGCGGGCGGCATTGGCGGCGTGGTCGCCGCGCTGCTGTCCGAGGACAAGGGCTTCGTCCTGCCGACCAGGATGACCAACGCCGTCGACGGCACCAAGACCAACGTGATCCGGCCCGGCTTCATCGGCCTGATCCTGATCGGCGCTGTCGCCGCCACCGCGTCGTGGGCCCTCTATGGTCCCGCCGCCGACCTGGTGCTGCTCAGCACCTCGCCGACGGGCGAGGCCGAGGGTGCGGCCAACCTCACCCTGGCTGCCATCGGCGGCGCCGTGCTGCTCGGCGTCGGTGGCTCCAAGTGGATCTCCGGCCAGGTCGACAAGACCCTGCTCCGCCAGACCGCCAGCGTCGCGGCCGGTCGCAAACCCGCCAACCCTGAGGTCGCCCATTTGATCGCCACCGCTGCGCCGTCCCAGGCGTTGCAGGCCGCGCAGACCATGCAGGTCTGATGTAGACGGTGTGGTTGGCGCTCTGCGATCGTCGAGGCGGGCCGGGTTGGCCAGGCTGGGGCGCGGAACGCGGCGAGTTGATTCTGGCTGATGTCGTCGAGGTCGGCCGGCGTACCGACATTGTTAATACTCCGGCGTTGACGTCGGCACGCTTCGCAAGTAGTTTTCGACATGTGCCGCCTATGTGGCGCGATTCACATATATGAACGGCAGGTCGGATTGACAGCTTAAGGAGATGTGCAATGGCGCACCATCGCAAGATCCCCGTCCGCGCGTTAGGCATCGGTCTCGGCGCTTTCGCCTTCGCGCTGCTCGCCGGCCCGATGGGCACGGCAAATGCCGCACCAGCGCTCAACCCCGGCGTCGCGCCGGGCGGCAACTTCGACCTCTCCGTCTGGGAACTACAGGAGCCGACCGGCTCACCAGGCTCGCCGACCACGATCGCGCCGTCCCGGCTCGAAGGGGCCAACGGCTACCAGGACAGCTACTTCTACACCAACTCCTCTGACGGCTCGATGGAGTTCTGGGACCCGGAGAACGGCGTGACCACGCCGAACTCCAACTACTCCCGTTCCGAGCTGCGCGAGATGACTTCCAGCGGTTCGCCTGCCGCATGGTCCCTGCCCGGCACGCACACGCTCAGCGCCACCGTCAAGGTCACCAAGGTGCCCGACCACGTGTGCGTCGGCCAGGTGCACCTCGCCCAGAACAGCGGCTCGACCAAACCGTTGGCGGAGCTGTACTACTACAGCAGCGGCCAGATCAAGCTCGGCATCGAGAACTCGCCGTCGGGCGGACAGACATCGCACACGGTGACGAGTGTTCCGTTGGGGCAGAAGTTCAGCTACGTCATCCAGATCACCGGCGGCAACACGATCAACCTGAGCATCAACGGAACCAGGCACAGCTACCCGATTCCGTCCTCGTTCAACGGCTACCAGCAGTACTTCAAGGCGGGCGACTACGACCAGAGCAGCGGCAGCAGCTCGACGGTCGGCGCGTCGGTGCAGTTCTACGCGCTGACCGTGCAGCACAGCTGACGCGTCAGGCGATCTCGTCTGGCAGCCTCGGCACCGCGGCCAGCAGTTCGCGGGTGTAGGGGTGGGTCGGAGCGCTCAGCACCGTCGCGCTCCGACCCTGCTCCACGATTTCCCCTTCGCGCAACACCAACAAGTGGTCGCAGAGCCGGTGCACGACGCCGATGTCGTGCGACACCAGGATCAGCGACAGGTTCAGCCTGTTGGCGAGATCCGCGACCAGCTCGATGATCTTCTCCCGGACGGACGCGTCCAACGCCGAGAACGGCTCGTCGCCGACCAACACGCTGGGGCGCGGCGCGAGCGCGCGGGCGATCGCGATCCGCTGCCGTTGGCCGCCGGAGAACTGGTGCGGATAGCGGGTCGCCGCGTCTGGTTCCAGGTCGACCTCGGCCAGCACCTCGGCGATCCGCGCCGCGTGATCCTCCCGCACGTCAAGGCATTCCAGCGGTTCGGCGATGATGTCGCGGACGGTCGCGCGCGGGTCGAGCGAGCCGCGCGGGTCCTGGAACACCACCTGCACCTCGCGCCGGAACCAGCGCAGCGCGCTCGCCCCGCCGGCACGTACTTCTCTGCCTCGGAAGCGAACGGAGCCCGAGTCGGGCCGGTCAAGGGCGAGCAGCAGACGCAGCAACGTGGACTTGCCGGAGCCGGATTCGCCGACGACGCCGAGCCGGCCACCTTCGGCCAGCGTGAAGCTCGCGTCGCGCACGGCCTGCCGGCGCGCACCTGCGCCGAACAAGGCGCGGCGGGGGAGCGGGAACGAGCGGTTCAGGCCCTCAGCTACGAGCATCGGGACCTCCCAGTGCGGGGAAGGCGGCCGCACGCGCGGCGCGGAGCAGTTCGGTGGTGTGCGGTTCGTGGTCGCCGTGCGCGAGCCCTGCGATGTCGGTCCGCTCGACCAGCCTGCCTCCCGCCAGCACCACCAGCCTGCCGACCACGCTGCTCAGCACGGCAAGGTCGTGCGTGATGAACAGCAGGCTCGCGCCCTGCTCGTCGACGAGGTCGCGGAGCAGCGCGAGGATCTCCGCCTGCACGGTCACGTCCAGCGCGGTGGTCGGCTCGTCGGCGATCAGCACGGCGGGCTCGCAGGCCAGCGCGATCGCGATGCCGACCCGCTGCCGCTGGCCACCGGAGAGCTGATGCGGAAACGCGCGCACGATCCGGTCGGGATCGGGCAGGCCGACCTTGTCCGCCAACTCGACGGCGGCCGCGCGCGCCGCCTTCCCGGACAGGCCGCGGTGCAGACGCAGTGGCTCGGCCAGCTGTCTGCCGATGCGCATCAACGGGTTCAGCGCGGTCAGCGGCTCCTGGAAGACCATGGCCAGCTGCTCGCCTCGGATCGTCGCCATGGCCCGGTCGGGCAGGCCGAGCAGTTCGCGACCGTTCAGCTTCACGCTGCCGGTCACGCTCGCCTCCTCGGGCAGCAGGCCGATCACGGCCAGTGCGGTCAGCGACTTGCCAGAACCGGACTCGCCGATCATGCCGAGCCGTTCGCCTTCGGCCAGCGTGAAACTCACGTTGTCGACAACGGTCTTCGATCCGAATTGGACGGTCAGATCGGTGATCTCCAGCAGGCTCATGCCGCGCCTCGCAGCCGGGGATCGGTGGCTTCGCGCAGCGCGTCGCCGAGCAGGTTCAAGCCGAGCACGGTGACCACGACGGCCACACCGGGCCAGATCACCAGCAGCGGCCTGGCCGCGATGTACGCCTGCTGTTCGGCGAGCATGCCGCCCCAGGACGGCGTGTTCGGGTTGGTGCCGTAGCCGAGGTAGGTGAGCGCGGCCTCGGCGAGCACGGCAAGCGCCATGGTCAGCGACAGCTGCACGATCAGTGTCGGCGCGATGTTGGGCAGCAGGTGCTTGCGGATGATCCGCCCGGTGCTCGCCCCGCACGCCTGCGCGGCGAGCACGTAGTCGGTGCCACGCACCGCGTTGATCTCGCCGCGTGCCACCCTGGCCACGTTCACGCCGAACCCGATGCCGATCGCGACAACGGCCGTCGTCGTCGATCCGCCGTAGACGGCGGCCAGGATCATGGCCAGCAGCAGGACCGGGAACGCGATGAGGATGTCGATCAGCTGGACGACGGTCGCGCCGACCCAGCGCGGGGTCACGGTCGCGGCCAGCGCGAGCAGGACGCCGACGACCGCCGCGATGAGCATAGCGAGCACCGCGGTCAGCAGGGTTTCCCTTGTCCCGGCCATCAGCTGGCTGAACTGGTCGTGGCCGAGCCGGTCGGTGCCGAGCAGGTGGCCGGCGGTAAAGGGCAGCAGCCACGCCTGGTCCGGGTCGGTCGCGGTCGGGTCGAACGGCGTCCAGGCCAGCGAGACCAGGCTGACCACGACCAAGGCGACCAGCACGAGCGAGCCGAACACGCCGCTCGGCTTGCGCACCAGCGTACGGAGCACGGTCATCCGGCCTCCCGCAGGCGCGGGTCGATGGCACGGTGCACGATGTCGATGGCGAAGCTGATCACCAGCACGGCCGCGCTGATCACCAGCGCCTCGCCCTGCACCTTCACCAGGTCGCGGTTGCCGACGTCGGCGAGCAGCATGGTGCCAACACCCGGCAGCGCGAACACCTGCTCGACCACGACAGCGCCCACGATCAGCCCGGCGATCTGCAACCCGAGCACGGCGGTCACCGGCAGCGCCGCGTTGCGCAGGCCATGCGTGAGTAGCGCGCCGATCCTGGTGCGGCCCTTGGCCCGCGCGGTGCGCAGGTAGTCGGCGGAGAGCACGTCGAGCACGGCGGAGCGGACGAAGCGCAGCAGCACGGCGCCCTCGGACAGGCCGAGCGCGAGCCAGGGCAGGATCAGGCTGCGCAGCGCGACACCGGGCGAGTGCCAGCCGTCGACCGGGAAACCCTGCGCCGGCAGGATCCGCAGCTCGACCGCGAACAGCAGCACCAGCACGAGGCCCAACCAGAACGATGGCACCGCGATGCCCAACTGGGCGACCGCGCTGATCCCGCCGCCGGCAGCGGACCGGTGCCGCAGCGCGGCGAGAATGCCGAAGGGCACCGCGAGCAGCAGCGCGACGACGATACCGCCGCCGACCAGCGGCGCGGTCACCTGGAGCTTGCGGTTCAGCTCCGAGGTCACCGAAACGTCGGTCAGCTGGGAGCGGCCGAAGTCGCCGTGCAGCACGCCGCCGAACCACGAGCCGTACTGCGCGACCAACGGCCGATCGAGCCCGAGACCGGCGCGGATCTTCGCCAACTGCCCGGGTGTCGCGCGCAGGCCGCCGATGGTGGTGGCCACGTCGCCGGGCAACAGCCGCAGCAGCAGGAAGATCAGCACGCTGGCCACGAACAGCGAGACCAGCAGCAGCAGCGTTCTGCGCAGCAGGTAGCGGATCATGTGCCCACGGCGAGATCGGCGAGGTCGAACCGGTTCGTGGTCTCGATCGACGGCACGCCGTACACGCCCTGCCGCACCACCGTGAACGTCTTGGCCAGGAACAGCCAGTCCGAAGCGGCGTCCGTGGCGATCTGCCTGCCGACCCGCTTGAGCAGAGCGTTGCGCGCCGCGTCGTCGGTTGCCGTGCCCGCCTGCGCGTACCAGTTTTGCACCTGCGGGTTGTCGTAGCCGAAGTAGTACTTGGCATTGGCGTAGTTGCCGATGTCCCGCGCTTCCGCGTGATCGACGAGGCTGAGCTGGAACTGGTGATTGCTGAACACCTGGCTCAGCCAGGTCTGGAACTCCACCCGCCTGACCGTGAGCGTGATGCCGACCTTCTTCAGTTCCGAGGTGAGCACGTCGGAGATCGCGGTGGTGTAGATGTTCGGCACGGTCAGCGTGAGCGAGAGGCCGTTCGGGAAACCCGCGCCGGCAAGGAGTTTCTTCGCGTTGGCTGGGTTGTAGGAGTCGATCGAGGTCAGGTCTTCGTACCAGGGATCCTGCGGTGGCACGTCACTGCCGATGGTGACACCGCCGCCGTACGCCTTGATCACGTCCGCGTTGTCGATGGCCTGCCGGATCGCGTGCCGCACTGCCGGATTGGTGAACGGCGCCTGCGCGTCGTTGAAGGCGAGGGTGAACTTGTCCGTTGTGGACCCGGTGAGCACCGTGAAGGAGGGGTTGCTCGTGAACGGTTGCAGCAGCGTCGGATCGGCGGTCGACTCGACGTCGGTCTGGCCGGTCTGTTCCGCGTTGTTCGCGGTGTTGGAGTCGGTGATGTAGTGGAAGACGACGCTGGCCACCTTGGGTTTCGCGCCCCAGTAGCCGGTGTAGCGGTTGAACGTGATCGTCGAGCCGCGGTTCCACGAGCCGAGCGTGAACGGGCCGCTGCCGTTCTCGGCCGCGTCCAGCGAGCTGAAGTTGGTGCCCTGCTCGTAGACGATGCCCTCGCGCTGGGTCAGGTTCCACAGCAACCAGGTGTCCCGGTGCTTCAACGTGATCACCACGGTGCGCGGGTCCGGCGCGGTCACCGCCGAGATGGAGGCGAGGTTGGCCGCGTAGATGCCCAGCGAACCGGGCGCGAGCTGTTGGTCCAGCGACCATTGCACGTCGGCCGAGGTCAACGGCTTGCCGTCGTGGAAGTGCGCGTTCGGCACCAGGTGAAAGGTGTAGGTGAGCCCGTCCGCCGACTCGGCGTAGGACGAGGCGAGCTGCGGCACGATCGCGTCCTGCCTGGTCACGTCCACGCTGAGCAGGTTCTGGTAGACGTTGTCCAGCAGGATCTGGTCGAGCGCCGCGCCTGCGGTGGAGAACGGGTTCAGGCTGGTCGGTTCGAGGATCAGCCGCACGTTCGCGGTCGCGTTGAGGTTGAGCCGACTGTCCGGCGGGGTCGCCGGCAGGCTGGACTGGCCCGCACCCGCGCCACTCGGCGCGCCGGTGCCGCACCCGGCGACGACGAGGCCGACGGTGGCGACCAGGGTGATCAGGCAACGGCGCATGTCCGGCATCCTCCCGGCCAGTCGAGGGCAGTGCGAGTCGACACGAGCGTGAATCACCTCACTCGCTTGCCCCGACAGGATCGGCAGCGCCGGGCTACTTGGTGAAGTACCAGGTCTCGGGTGTGATGCGGGCGGACGGGTTCAGTGGCGCGACGCCGCGCAGGTTCGCGGAGACCGCGTAGACCTTGTACGGGTTGGGCACGTTGATCGCGCCGGGCAGTTGCTGTGCCGCGTAGGTCTCGTACGCACTGAACGTGCTCGGCGAGGCGTCGTGCAGGGTCGCGTTGATCAGCCCCGGCATCCGCTGGTCGCGGTAGCTGCCGTAGTTGGCGGCCGAGTCGGGCAGGAAGAACAGGTTGCCGGTTGGCACTGCGCCGTAGGTGTAGTACCCCCAGTCGGCCAACTGCCAGCCGCAGGTCGACGGGTTCGTCGGGCAGGTGGTGATGTCCGAGATCAGCGCGTTGAACTGCTGGCCGTTGAGGGTGAGCTGGATACCGGCCTGGCTTGCGTCCGACTTCCACTGCTGCGCCTGTTCGGACAGCGAGGTGTTCGCGTTGGTGTAGTCGATGGTGAGGGCCAGCTTGGTGCCCGCCGCGATGCCGGTGCCGCACTGGTTGGCGCCGGTGCCCGCGTCGGTGCAGGTCATCACGCCGTTCTGCATGGTCCAACCGTGACTGGTGAGCAGCTTCTTGGCGTTGTCGATGTTGAACGGGTAGAGGCCGAGGCCGTTGTTGGCGTGCTGGTTCTGTGACACGTACTGGGTCGGCGGGTTCGTGGGCACCGGTCCGGTGGTCGGCACCGCGTAGCCGCGCCAGGCGACGGCTGCGTCGGTGACCTGGTCCACGGTTTCCTGCAGCGCCTCGCGCACGTACTGCTGTTGCACCACCGGCCCTGTGGTCGGGTTGGCGTAGTTGAGCAGTGCGTAGGCCCAACCCCAGATGTACATCGGGGTGAGCGTGTAGTTCTTGCTCAGCGGCGAGGTCGCCGGCACCAGGGTGGACGAGTTCGGGTCGCGCTTGGGCAGGTTGTTCGTCGGCACCTGCCCCACGTTCACCTGGTTGCCGGCCAGTTCCGCGTTGTACATGGCCTCCTGCGTCGTGAACGGCACCTCGTCGAAGCCGTCGAGCGTCGGCTTGTCCTGGCCGGAGTACTTGGTGTTCGGCACGAAGTCGGCCGCCCCGTCCGAGGTGTAGGACTTCAGCTTCCATGGACCGTCCACAACGGACCACAGTGGATCGGTCGCGTAGGTGGTGACGTCCTTGTTCTTGGCAAGCAGGTAGTTGTAGACGGCAGTGCACCTGGACTGGTCGGTCGCGCAGCCGCCGCTGCCGGCCGCCGCCGAGTCCGAGGTCTTGTCCCACGCCTCCGGCATCGGGGTGATCTCGAAGAGTTGGTTGCCGGTGAACCAGTCGGGTGAGTACGTACCGTCCAGGGTGAGCGTGAGCTGAGCGGGGCCGGTGGTCCGCACGGAGGTGATGTTGTCCGGGAACTCGCCCTTCACGTACCAGGCGAACTTGGACTTCACCGCGAACAACATGTTGAGGAAGAACTCGACGTTGGTTGGGGACACCTTCTCCCCGTCCGACCACGAGTAGTTCTTGAGGTTGATCACGACCTTGTTACCCGTGTACACCGGCGCCTGCGCCAGGCTGAGGTCGGTGTTCAGCGTCGAGGGTTGGTCGCCGACGCCGATCCAGTACAGCGGCCGGTACATCAGATACTGGAACTGGAAGGTGTTGGTGACCTCGTTGTGTGGCGGGTCGACGAACGGGAAGATCCAGTCCGGTGACGCGGTGGGACTTTCCGCCCAGGTCGCCACCCCGCCCTGTTGCGGTGTGCCACCGGAACTTCCGCTCCCGCCACAGGCGGTTGCCAGCAGGGCGACGCCGAGCGCGGCGGCCCCCAGAGCCAGTCGAAAACGACTGCGCGCCATCAACAGCACCTTCCTCAGTACGACCCCGAGCCCGCCGGGTAACCAGACGGCGGTGCCGAGTTTGCCAGGGTTTGCCGACGAATGGCGATGTGAACCACCCGCTTGCTGAGCCACTTCCGCGATCCGGACGTGTTCACGGTTGACAGTGACTTGACTCACAGAAGTGGTCTAGTCCACTTTTGGTCTAGTCGACTTTGTCGACAGCTTGGAGGAACAATGCCGTTCCTACCGGTCAATCCTCGATTAACCGCAGCGGCCGGTGCTGGGCTGCTTGCCGCCGGGCGCGGGACCGACGAGCGGAGTGGTTGAGCCGTGGGCGCCGGGCACGTGTGGCAACATCAGCCAGAATTCGTACGACTTCACCAAGATCATCGTCCAGTATTGACGTACCGGTGAGGCACAATCGTCCCCATGCCGATGACCAGCGTTGATGCCGACCTCGTGCTGGCTCGTGACGGGGACGACGCCGCCTTCACGCGCCTTGTCGTGCCCGTGCGCAAGGAGTTGCACGCGCACTGCTACCGCATGCTCGGCTCGTCGCACGACGCGGACGACGCCCTGCAGGACGCGCTGGTGCGCGCCTGGCGCGGCCTCGCCGGCTTCGAGGGCCGTAGCTCCCTGCGCTCCTGGCTGTACACGGTCGCCACCCGGACCTGCCTCGACCTGATCGAGGGCAGGAGCAGGCGGGCCATGCCGATGGACCTCGGGCCGGCCAGCGAGCAGGCGGCGATGGACAACCCGTTCCGCGACGACATCGCCTGGCTCGGCCCGTACGCGGACACCGGCCTCGCTGGTCGAGCCACCCCGGAGGCCAGCTACGAGCAGCGCGAAGCGGTCGAGGTCGCGTTCGTGGCCGCGCTGCAACACCTGCCAGGCAACCAGCGTGCCGCGCTCGTGCTGTTCGAGGTGCTCGGGTTCAGCGCGGCCGAGATCGCCGAGATCATGGCCACCACCACCGCGTCGGTGAACAGCGCGCTGCAACGCGCCCGGCGCATCGTCGCGGAGAAGATTCCGGAGCGCAGCCAGCAGCAGACCCTGCGCGAGATCGACGACGCCAAGGTCCGCGAGATCGTGGCGAGCTTCTCGGCCGCGTTCGAACGCGGCGACGCGGACACGCTCGTCGGGCTGCTCACCGAGGATGTCACCTGGTCCATGCCGCCGCAGCCGTTCTGGTACTCCGGCATCGAGGCGACCATGGACTTCGCCACCCGCGTCCCGCTGACCACCTGCGGCACCTGGCGGTTCCGCACGACCTCCGCCAACGGCCAACTCGCGGCCGGCAGCTACCTGCGGCCCTACGACGGCACCGGACCGCACACGGCCTGGGCGATCAACGTGCTGACGCTGCGCGAGGGGCGGATCGCCGAGGTCGTCTCGTTTATCGGCGACGAAGCCTTCACCGCGCTCGGCCTGCCCCTGGCCGTGGACTGACTCCTCGCGAACCGACCTCGGCGCACCTATCCGCGTTCGCGCGGGCTGACCAGCCCGGTCTCGTAGGCGAGCACCACGGCCTGCGCCCGGTCGCGCAGTTGCAGCTTGCCCAGGATCCGCGCCACGTGCGTCTTCACCGTCGCCTCGCTGAGCTGGAACAACGCCGCCAGCTCCGCGTTGCTGCGGCCGGTCGCCAACTGGCGCAACACCTCCAGCTCGCGCGGGGTCAACGCGGCCAGGTCGCGTGGGACCACCGCGGCGCCCGGCTCGGGTTTGGCGAAGCGCTCGACCAGCCTGCGGGTGATGGTCGGCGCGAGCAGCGCGTCCCCGGCACGCACCAGCCGCACCGCCGCGACCAGCTGTTCCGGGGTGACGTCCTTGAGCAGGAAGCCGCTCGCGCCCGCGGTCAGCGCGGCGTAGACGTACTGGTCGAGGTCGAACGTGGTCAGCATGATCACCCTCGGCGGGCTCGCGTTGCCGGCCATGATCCGCCGCAGGGCCTCAAGACCGTCCAGTTCGGGCATACGGACGTCCATCAGCACGATGTCCGGTCGGGTGCGCCGCACCGCGTCCACCGCCTCGACGCCGTTGGCGGCCTCGGCGACCACGTCCATCCCGTCCGCGCCGAGGATCATCGCGAACCCGCTGCGGACCAGTGTCTGGTCGTCCGCGACCACCACCGTCGGCGCGCTCACCCGGTCACCGGAATCGTCGCGCGCACCCGGAATCCGCCCCGGTGCGGGCCCGCGTCGAGGCTGCCCTGGTAGACGGCGAGCCGTTCGCGCAGGCCGAGCAGGCCGCGCCCGTTGCCGGTGGCCGCGCTCGCACCGGGACGTCCGCCCGCGTCGGTCACCGTGACGCGCAACCGGTCGTCGGCGAACTCGACGCACACCCGCGCGGACGCGCCGACCGCGTGCTTGACCGTGTTCGTCAGCGCCTCCTGCACCACCCGGTACGCGGCCAGGTCGACGCCCTGGGACAGCGGCCTCGGCGTGCCGCTCACCGCGTACTCGACGGCCATGCCGGTGCCGCGTACCCCCTCGATCAGCGCGGGCAACTGGTCGAGGCCGGGCTGCGGGGCGAGTTCGTCCTCGGCCGAGTCGCTCGGCGTGAGCAGGCCCATCACCTGCCGCAGCTCGGCCATGGCCGTCCGGCCGCTCGCCTCAACCGCAAGCAGCGCGTCCGTGGCGCGGTCCGGCGCGCTGGCCATGACCTTGCGGGCCGCACCGGCCTGGACCACCATCACGCTGACATTGTGCGTGACCACGTCGTGCAGCTCGCGGGCGATCCGGGACCGCTCCTGCTCGATCGCGTGCCTGGTTTTCTCCTCGTGCTCGTCCGCCATCTCCAGCACGCGTTGCCTGCTGTCCTCGGCCCGCGCCCGCGCGGTGCGGATGGTCTCGGCGGCGAGGCCGAGCGGGACGAGCACCGCGAAGGACGTGAACAGGCTCGGGATGTCCGGCAGCGCGGTGCGGAAGTAGGTGGCGATCAGCACGGCGCCAGCCAGCAGCGCCAGCCTGGTCGGCGCCCGGTACGGGCTGTACATTGCCGCGCTGTACGCGCCGATCAGGCAGGTCAGCAGCGCGACCCTGGGCGTGGCGCTGCCGTGCATGAGCACGGTCGCGGCGAGGCCGATCGCGAACGTCGCCAGCGGGTACCTGCGCCGTGCGGCCAGCGGCAGGCTCGCCACCGCGGTCAGCAGGAGATCCTGTTCGACCATGGCGAACGGCACCGGCAGCGGCGTGCCGTAGGGGAGCACGTGCACCGCGTTCGGCACCGCGCTGATCACGTACAGCAGGCCGTAGACGGTGAGCAGCACGGCGATCGCCAGGTCGACGACGAGCGCCCGCTGCGACGGCGCGGGCAGCGGCCCCGTTCTCGTGATCAACGGCCGCAGCGGCCAGCGGGACAACAGCACGGTCACGCCATCAGTGTCTCAAGGGGAGCGAGCGGGCGTATCCGTCCCGATGCCGATGGCGGTACATCGCTCGCCTACCTCGCGAGGATGACACTGCCCGTGATCACCCCAACGTGGTACCGGTTTTCGCTCCGCCGAGGGACGTGCCCCGGGACATGATCGGCCTAGCGTCATGGCCCATGCCACGCTTCGAACGGGCCGCGCTGACCTCGGCCGCGCTCACCCTGCTCGCCAGGACGACGCCCTACCTTGAGGACGAACTGCTCGGCCTCGCCGACCTGGTCGAACCGGGGGGAGTGTGCGTCGACGTCGGCGCGGCGGCCGGCATCTACACGCAGCTGCTCGCCGAACTCGTCGGCCCGACCGGCAGGGTACTCAGCGTAGAACCGCTCGCGTTCGTCCATCCGGCCTGGTCGCGGGTGCTGGGCGCGTACCGGCGCCCAACGGTCACCCGGCACCTGGTCGCGCTCGGCGCCGAGGCGGGCAAGGCCACCATGAGCGTGCCGGCCGGTCGGTACGGTCTGGTCACCGGCCGGTCGTTCCTTGCGGTGCGCACCGACGGAGTCGGCTCCAACGCGGAGTTCACCGGCCAGGTCACCGTCGACGTCGAGGTGGACACGCTGGACCGGCTGGTCGAGCGGGCCGGTCTGAGCAGGCTCGACTTCGTCAAGATCGACGTGGAGGGCGGTGAACTCGCGGTTCTGAGGGGTGGCCGCGAGTCCATCGACGCGTTCCGGCCGACCCTGCTTGTCGAGATCGAGCAGCGCCACATCGCCCGCTACCGGCACACCGCGGCCGACGTGGTCGCCGAGCTGACCAGGCGCGGCTACACCATGGCCACCTGGGAGCGCGGCTGGCAGCCGACCGCGAACGTGTGCGCGCACAGCCGCAACTACCTGTTCCTGCCACCGAAATCCGCTGCGAAACGCTGCGAAATCGGTCGCGAACCCGCGCGGGAGCGAGGCGTCGCTCAGCGGCCTGCGCTGACCTGGGCCAGCTGTGCGCGGATCTGGGCCGCGTCCGGATGCCCGAGCTGGTCGAGGATGTTCGCGGCGCGCTCGACCGTTGCGCGCCCCCGCTCGGTCTGGCCGAGCGCCAGCTGCGACTCGCCGATGTGCCGCAACGTGTCCGCCTCCAGCGCGCGGTCGCCGATCTGCTGGTAGAGCCGCAAAGCCGTGTCGTAGCAACCGATCGCGTCCGCGTAGTTGCCGAGGTGGTGGTGGGCGTAGCCGATGCTGTCCCAGTCGGCGGCCGCGCCGTTGTCGTCGCCGAGCCTGGTGTGCAGGGCCACCGCCTCCTGGCAGCACGTCAACGCCAACTGGTAGGCGCCGCGCAGGATGTGCGTCCAGCCGACCTCGTTGTAGACAGTGGCCCTGCTCGCCTCGTCCCCGAGCCGCAGGTAGATCTCCAGTGCCGGCTCGTAGTGCGCGAGCGCGGTCTCGTGCCGCTCCAACTGGTTGGCAAGAAAAGCCAGCAGGCGATGGGTTTCGGCAATGCCGTTCGGGTCGTTCAGTTCGGTGAACAACGTCAGCGCGCGACCGAGGTTCTCCTGCCCCTGCACGTAGTCGCCGAGCCTGCCGTGCGTGAAACCCAACGCGCGCAACGCATACGCGACGCCGTCGCGCGCACCGGCCCGCCGCGCTGCGGTCAGCGCGACCGTCTGGACGACGAGCTGGTCCTGCCAGCGGCCCTGCCGGTCGAGGTAGCGGTCCATGACATGGGCCAGCTGCCACGCCTTGGTGTCGAACCCGCGCCGCGCCGCCGCCTCGATCAACCTGATCAGCACGGTGCGCTCGCCGCTCAGCCACGCCTCCGCCCGCTGGCCGTCGGCGAACTCCAGCACGTTCGCGCCGGCCACCGGCTCCGGCAACGCCAGTCGCAGCCGATGCGGTGAGATGGCGCGCATGGCGGCCTGCGCGGAATGCAGGTAGTGGTCGAACATGCGCGGCGCCGCCGCCCTGACCAGCTCCGTGTCCCCCTTCTCGGCCAGTTCGGCCGCGTAGGTGCGCAACAGGTCGTGCTGGGTGAACCTGCCGGGCACGTACTCGGCGACCAGGTGCGCGTAGCTCAACTCGTTGAGCACCAACCGCGCGTCACGCAGCGGCATCCCGGTCAGCGCGGCCACGACCGGCAGGGCGAAGTCCGGGCCGGGATGCACGCCGAGCAGCAGGAACAGCGTGGCGGCCGGGGGCGTTACCGCGCGCAACGACCAGGAGAACACCGAACGGGTGTCGCTGGCCGGGTCGACATCGGCGAACGAGTCCAGGCTGCCGGAGTTGAGGCGCAACTCCTCCGCGATGGCGGCGAGCGGGAAAGCCGGCCGGATCGCCGCGCGCGCGGCCACGATCGCCAGCGCCAGCGGCAGCCCGCCGCTGCTCGCGATGATCTCGTCCACCGCGGCCGGCTCTCTGGCCAGCCGCTCCGCGTCCAGCCGCGCGGCAAGGAAGGACCGCGACTCGGCCGGGGTGAGCACGTCCAGCGGCAGAAAGTGCGCACCTGCCGAGGTGACCAGGCCGAACAGCCGGTTGCGGCTGGTGATGACGACCATGCTGCCCGGCCCGTTCGGCAACAGCGGCCGCACCTGCTCCGCGTCGCGCGCGTTGTCCAGCAGGATCAGCATGCGCCGCCCGTGCGGCATGCTCCGGTACAGGTCGGCCCTGGCGATCGGGCTGGTTGGGATCTTGTCCGGCGCGATGCCCTGGGTCTCCAGCAGTTGCCGGATCGCGTCGTCGGGCTCGACGACCGCGCCGGCCTGGTCGAACCCGCGCAGGTTCAGGAACAGCTGGCCGTCCGGGAAGTGCCGGGCCACGTGGTGCGCGAGTCGCACGGCAAGGGTCGACTTGCCGACACCAGCCATGCCGGACACGACCGTGATCACCGTGTCCGGCAGCGTGCCGGTGTCGCGCGGGTCGACCAGCGCGGCGAGCCGGGCCAGTTCGGCGTCGCGGCCGGTGAAGATCGGCAGGTCGGCAGGGAGCTGCGCGGGCCGGCGCCAACGTGGCGGCGCGGCGGGCGTTGGCGCCGGTGGGGGAGTGGCGGTGATCCGCTCGTGGGTGGCACGCAGCTCGGGGCCGGGATCGATGCCGAGGTCGTCGGCGAGCCGCGTGCGTACCGACCGGTACACCTCGATCGCGTCGGCCTGCCGACCGCTCGCCGCGAGCACCTGGATCAGCCGCGCCTGCAACGCCTCGTCGTAGGGGGCGTGCCCGGCCACGTTGGACAACACCGTGCTCACCGACTCCGGCGTGCCGGCGCGCAACGCGAGTTCGGCGGCGGCCTGCGCGGCAAGCGCGTACTCCCGTTCGACCGCGCCGAACAGCGGATGCGCCCTGGTCACCTCGGCGATGCCGGCCGCGACCGGACCCTGCCGCAGGCCGAGCGCGCGTACGTAGGTCTCGGTCGCGCCGCCAAGGTCGCCCTGGTGCGCGGCCTGCTCGGCGCGCCCGACCAGGTCGCGGAACTCCACCAGGTCGAGCATGGTCTCGTCGACCACCAGCCGGTAGCCGCCCGACCCGCGCACCAGCAGGTCGCCGGACGCTCGGGTGGACAGGCTCGGGTCGATCAGCCTGCGCAGCAGGCCGACGTGCCGCTGGATGATGTTGACAGCGCCGTCCGGTGGATCCTGCCCCCACAACGCGCCGACCAGCTCGCCGATCACCACCGGCTGTCCCGCGTTGATCAGCAGCACCGCCAACAGCGCACGCCGGGTCGGTGAGCCGAGTTCGATCTCGACGCCCTCCCGCCAGGCACGTACCGGACCCAACACCGTGAATCGAACCGTGCCACCGGCACGCATCCGTCGCTTCCCCGCCACAAGCACACTCCGGATCGCCCCCGCCCGAAGGCAACAGGCTACCCGGCCCGATCGTGAGCCGGTGCGACCCGCGCCGCGCCCGACTGGTATGCCAGGAGGGATGTTTTCGCGGCGAGGGGAGCACACGTTGGTTCGGCGCACTGCGCTGTTGGTCGCGTTGATCGGGTTGCTCGCCGCCTGCACGGCGACCACCCCCACCGCGACCACGCCCACGTCACCCTCGAAACCACCGACCACCACTACGCCGGCGCTGCCGCCCGCCACGGTTACGCCCGACCCCACCCAGGTGGCCGCGCTCAGCTCGGTGTTGGGGGACATGAGCCAGCACTACCTCGCAACGCGTCTGCTCCCCGGTGCGCAGGACGTGATCGACTACGACCTCGGTGACCTGTGGCGCCAGGGCATCGACGGCGCCGGCACCACGGTCGCCCTCGTCGAGGGCTGGAACGCGCCCACCATGACCAGCGACCTCGCCGGCTTCGACAACCGACTCGGTCTGCCGGCGCCGGACATCCAGACGATCTACCCGACCGGCCCGCTGCCCGCCAAGTGCCCGGCCGGCATGGTCGCGCTCGGCTCCTACGGTTCGTGCGGCGGGTGGGCCGACGAGCTCGAACTCGATGTCGCGTCCGTGCACCTTGTCGCGCCCTACGCCAAGATCCTGCTGGTCATCACGCCGCCGGACAGCGAAGCCAACGACGACGCGGCCAGCCAGGTCGCGCCGCCGGAAATGATGGCAGGCGTCGAGTACGTGGCAACCCACCACCTCGCCGACGTGATCTCGATCAGCGACAACACCGGCGAGGCAACATTCAGCCACGGCAAACCCGAGATCACCGCGCAGGATCCGGCCGAACTGACCGCGGCCGCGAACGGCATCCCGATGCTGGTCGGCACCGGCGACTGCGGCGTCGTGCAGAACCTGGCGACCGCGAGCAGCCAGTGCGGCGACACCACCAAGGAACCCGACACCGCGGCCTGGGACGACTCGCCGTGGGTGACCGCGGTCGGCGGCAGCATGCCCGAACTGTCCAACACCGGCGCCAAGCTCGGCCCCGACCAGGTCTGGGCGACGGGCGACACGGCAGAGGGCGCCGGCTCCTCAACCGTCTACCAACGGCCCGGTTACCAGCGTGGCGTGGTCAACGGGTCGATGCGCGCGGTCCCGGACATCACCATGGACGCGATGGGCGGCACGTCCGAGTCGACCCCGCTGTTCGCCGGCGTGCTCACCCTCGCAGCCCAGCTCAACCACGCCCCGGTCGGCCCGATCAACAACGTGCTCTACCAGGTGCTCGGCCCGAAGGGCAGCCAGGACGGCATCACCGACATCGTCACCGGCAACGACTCGGTGCCCGCCGCGCCCGGCCTGTCCGCCGCACCCGGATTCGATCCGGCCACTGGCTGGGGCACCATCGACGCGGCCACCTTCGTGCCCGCGCTGGTCACCGCCGTCCGCGCCCAGCACGCACCGGGCATCCCCAGCCAGCAGGCGGCCACCGCGCTCGGCGCACTGCGCGGCGACATCCACGTCGCCAACGGGCGGGTCACGGCGACCGGGTTCCTCCCCGGCCACCCGGTGCACCTCGCCGTCGACGGCCGGCAGGTCGCCACGGTCAGCGCGGACGGCAACGGCGACATCGGTGACCAGCTCGACCAGGCCACCCCGTACCTCGCGCCCGGCCGGCACCTGCTGACCGCGCACAGCATGCTGCTCGACCAGCAGGTGTCGTTCACCACGAAGTAGGGCGCCAGCTACGCCGCCTGGAACGCCGACACGTTCGCCGCCACCCACTCCGCGAACGACCGCGCCGGCCTGCCCAGGATCGCCGCAACCTCCCCGCTGACCGCCGTGGTCGGTGCCAGGTCGTCGGCGGAGATGTCCAGCAGCGCCCGCGCGAACTCGACCGGCCGCCCCATGCTCAGCAGGTGCTGCTCGGCGACGGCGCGCGGCACCCGCTCGACGCGCAGGTCGCGGCGCAGCGCCGTGCCGATGATGCCGACCATCTCGGCCTGGGTCAGCGCCTCGGGACCGGTCAGCACGACCTTCCTGCCCAGCAACGTGTCCGTGCGCAGCGCGATCGCGGCCACCTCGGCCAGGTCGTCCTCGTCGAGCGGCGCCCACCGCGCTTGCGGGTACGGCATCCGCACCACGTCACCGGCACGGACCGCGTTCGCCCACAGGCCGATCGCGTTGGTCGCGAACATGGTCGGGCGCAGGCTCACCCAGTCCAGTCCCGAGCCGATCACCGCGGCCTCCGCCTCGCGGTTGTAGTCACCCTGGTAGCGCGACGGCTGCCTGTCCAGGTCGTCGTCGACGTTGATCGCGGCCAGCGCCACCGCCTTGCGCACGCCACGCTCTCGCGCCGCCGCCAGCAACTCCGGTCCCGCGAGACCGACCGCACGCGAGTTCAGGAACACCGCGTGCGCGCCGTCGAACGCGTGCGCGATGCTCGCCGGCCGGCTCGGATCGCCGGCCACCGCCTCCACTCCCTCGGGCAGGTCGGCCGTTGCCGGGTCGCGGGTGATGGCCCTGACCTTCTCGCCCGCCTCGACCAAAGAGCGCACGACGCGTTTGCCGATCAGTCCGGTCGCTCCAGTGATCACGATCATGTCGGTTCCCCGTTCAGGTCGTTGGATTCCCTTACCAGAACAGGACGGCGCGGCCGGGCGGAAAAGTGACAACGCGACGGTGTCACTTTCTCCTGCTCGCCCCCGTCGTACCTGGCAGGATCGCGAAGTGAAGGAGAAGACCATGACCGGCGCGCGGTTCACCGCATCCTGGCAGGCCCATCGGGGTTACCTGATCGACCTCGCCTACCGGATGCTCGGCGACGTCGGCGCGGCCGAGGACATGGTGCAGGAGGCTTTCGCCCGGCTGGCCCGCGCCGAGGAGGACATCGCGGACGAGCGCGGCTGGCTGACCGTGGTCACCTCCCGGCTCTGCCTCGACCAGATCCGCTCGGCCCGCGTCCGGCACGAACATCCCCAGGACACCGCCCTGCTGGAGGCGGCGACCCCCCTCGCAACCAACCGCCCTGTCGACCCCGCCGACCGGATCACCCTTGACGACCAGGTGCGGCAGGCGCTCGCCGTCGTCCTGCGCCGACTCGGCCCGGACGAGCGCGTGGTGTTCATCCTGCACGACGTGTTCGCGACGCCCTTCGACACGATCGCGCGGACGCTGGGCAGGCCGGTCGCGACCTGTCGCCAACTGGCCCGGCGCGCCCGAGGGAAGATCGCCGACGCCACGGGTCCGGCAGGCCAGCCGGTGCCGTTCGCCGAACACCGGTTGATTACCGAGAAGTTCATCACCGCCTGCACCAACGGTGACCTCGACGCACTGCTGTCCGTGCTGCACCCGAACGCCTGGGGCCGGGCCGACTTCGGGCCGGACTCCCCGTTCCCGCCGAGGACCAACCACGGCGCCGACGCGGTCGCCAACGGCCTGATGGTCTTCTACCACCAACAGAACGCGGTGTTCGTCACCGATCCGGGCGGCGACCCGTTGACGCTGCTCGCGTTCATCGACCGCGCCCTGTTCGCCACCCTGACCCTGACCGTCGACAACGGCATGATCACGTCCCTCCAGGTGCGCGGCGACCTGTCCGCGTTCCCCGGTTTCGGTGCCGGTTTTGGCATTAGCCGAGCCGACTGACCGTCACCGGCCCGAACGTGCTCGCGTACCCGCCCCCGCCCATCGACACCAGCCCGATCCGCATCGCGGGCCCGAACGGCAGATCCCACGTCCCGCCCTTGTCCCAGCGCACGCCGTCCAGGCTCGTGTAGGCCGTGTACTCGTCGGTGCGGATGCCGACGCCGCTGCCGACGCCGATCCGGTGCACGATGCGCAGGTAGGTGGTCGCGCCCACCGGGCCGACCACCCCGTTGCCGTAGGCCGGATAACCGGCCGGCACCGGGTCGCTGTGCTTGCCGAACTCGGTCTGCCGCGTGTCCCACATGGCGGTCACGGCAAGCTTCACGTAGTTGCCGTCGTCGCGGTAGACGACGATGCCGCCCTGCACGTAGTTGTGCACCGATCCGTCGTTCGGCACGTTCACGCTGACGCTCGTCTGCACGACGTAGTCCCCATGCGGAGCGGGTTCGGTCAGCACGGCGGCAAGATCGGGCGACGGCGGTTGCAGATCGGCCTGCTCAGTGTCCACAGTGAACTCTCCGCCGCCGGCGCGGTAACCGCTCGGGTCCGGCGGCCGGATCCACGTCCACCGAGGCGACAACGTCGGCGCGGCGAAGTCGTCGGACAAGGCGGCGATCGGCACGCCCGGCCGAGGCTCGGGAAGGAACACCGGCCGATACGCGGTCCGCTCGCCCCGTTGGGCGGCAGGCCCCGGCAGCGGCGCGTTGGACGGTCCGCGTCCGGCGTCCACCGTCGGCCAGCCGTCCCGCCAGTCCAACGGGTCCATCAGCAACTGGCGCCGCGTGTAACCGACCTGGCCGGGCACGTACGGGTCATTCTGGTCGACCGCGTGGTAGAAGATCCACTGCTGGCCGTCGTAGTCGGTGACCACCGCGTTGTGGCCAGGCCCGATCCACCGGTTCCCGTTCGCCGCCAACACCGGCGTGCCGCCCACCCGCGTCGCCAGCAACGAAACCCCGTCCCGGTCCACGAACGGTCCGAGCGGACCGCGCGAGCGTCCCGCGAACACCGCGTAGCCGGTCAACGGGCCACCGCAACAGTTCGCCGCCGAGGCCATCAGGTAGAACCAGCCGTCGTGCCGCACCACGAACGCGCCCTCGTACCGGTTGTCGATGGTGATCGCGTGCTCGGTCGAGGGAATCGAGGTCAACCCGTCCTCGGCCAACTCCCGAACCGAAATCCCGCCGACATAACTGCCGTAATACAGATAAGTCTTGTTCCCCGCCGTGATCACCTCGGGATCGATCACCTCGCGCCCGTTGTACGGCGCTACCACCGGCCCACCCGAATCGACCCACGGCCCCAATGGCGACGAACTCGTCAACACCCCGATCGCCGAACCCCCGGCTACCGTGTTCGACGCCGCGTAATACAGAAAGAAGGTGCCGTGGCGATACACCACGTCCGGCGCCCACAGATATCCGCCAACCCCGACCCATCCCGGCGACGCCGGTAACGCGGCCCCCGCGAAACTCCAGTGCACCAGGTCGAGCGAGGAGTACATCGGCAGCGTCACGTACTCGCCAGGCCCCGGCGCGCTCAGGTTGTCGGCGTCGATCGCGTCGGTGGTGCAGTACAGATACCAATGCCGGTCGTTGGCCGCAGTGCCCCGGAAAACGAATGGGTCCGCGCAGTTCAACGCCTGCGTCCCGGCCGGCAACGTCAGCGGTAACGGATTTCGATACACAGGCGCGCCGCGCGTATTCACCACAAAACCAAGCAGAGTCACCACAGCCAACGCGACCGTCGACAACCGTCTGCTGACCACGATTCCTCCCCTGGATTCGCCGGCAGTCGTCCCAGTATCGGGGTAATGTCACCGCGGTGACAGGGGACTTCCACCTCGAAGTAGCCGGCGATCCGAACATGCTGGTGCAGGCGGCGAACATCTACGGCGACGTGAACATCCACCCGCGAGTGCCGGTGCGCCCGCCGCGCCAGTTGACGCAGGCGCCGGAGCACTACACGAACAACGAAACCGAACTCGATGAACTGACCACGATCCTGCGCCCAGGTGAGGACCACGAGCACGTGCGCATCGCCGCCGTTCGCGGGGAGCCGGGCAGCGGCCGAACCGCGTTCGCGTCGCACTGGGGCCGGACCAACGGCGCGCATTACCCGGACGGGCAGTTCTACCTGTCGCTGACCGGTTTCACCGACGCGAACAGCGCGCTCCAGTCGCTGCTGGTCGCCGTCGGCTACGTGCCGGAACAGATCCCGCCGACACTGCCGGGGCGGGCCGCGACCTGGCGCAGCTGGACCACCGGCAAGAGCCTGCTGACCGTGCTCGACGACGTGGTCAGGCCGGCGGACGTGACCGCGCTGCTGCCGGGTCCCGGACCGTCCGCCGTCGTGGCCGTGCCGGTCGGCAGGCTCGCCGGCGTGCGCGGCCAGGTGTCGTTGACCCCGTTGACCGCCGAGCAGTCCCTCGACCTGCTCACCCGCAGGCTCGGCGAGCGTGTCGCCGCCGAACCCGTTGCCGCCAGGACCCTCGTCGACGTGTGCGGTGGGTCGGCCGCCGCCCTCAACGTGGCCGCGGACATGCTGATCCAGGACGGCGACTCGATCGCCGAGTTCGTTCGTCAACTGGAGCGCAGGGGCCCGATCAGGCACCTGGAGATCGGCGCGGTGTTCGATGCCGCGTACGACCGGCTGCCCGAGGAGGCGCGCCGCTGCTACCGGGCGCTCGGCGCGCATCCCGGCGCCCAGCCGATCGTCGGCCGAGCCGCGCTGGCGCACGCTGCCGGTATCAACATCGACGACGTGCACGACGCCGTCACGATCCTGTCCAGGGCCAGCCTGGTGGCCAGGATCGGCGACGACCGGTACCGGCTCACCAAGCTGCTAGCCGCGCACGCGGCCGGCAAGGCCGATGCCGAAGACGGCGCGGAGCTGCGCTCGGGTTTCCTGCGCCACTACCGGGACCTCGGGCTGCGCTGCGCGGAAACAATCACGCCGAACCGAGGTTGGCTCGCCGCCCCGGTCGAGCCGTTGACCGGCGACGATGCCAAACCGACCGCACGAGCGTGGCTCGCGGCCGAGGAACCCAACCTCGCCGTGTCCGTCGAGGCTGCGGACGACCGGACCGCGGTCGAGCTGTGTCTCGCCTTGTGGCCGCTGTACATCCGAGGCGAACACTCCGGCCGGATGGTCGAGACCTATCGGCTTGGCGTGACGAAAGCGCTGGCGCTCGGCGATGACCAACTACTCTCGGTGCTGCGCACCCAACTCGGTTTCGGCTACCGCCAGCAGCGGGACTGGTCGCGCGCGGCCGAGGCGTTCACCGAGGCCAGGAACACCACGTCCGCGGCCGCGAACGCGACGGCCGTCGAAGGATTCGGCCTGATGCGCCGCGAGCAGGGCGATTTCGCCGCCGCCGAGGTCCTGCTGCGGATCAATGTCGAACTCGCCGAGGCGATGGGCGCGTCGCCGCGCAGGCGCGCCATGGCCGATTTCCACTACGCGACAGTCCTCGAACCCGACGCGGCTTTGCCCATGCTCGCTGAGGCCCGTGAGTTCTTCGAGCAGGCGCGGGAGGAGGAGAACCTGGTCAAGATCGACCTGTGGCGCGGGCGCAAGCTCATCGCACGCGGCGACGCGGCCCTCGCGCTGCCGGTCCTCGACGCGGCCGCGCGACTGGCCGAGCGGATACCGGCCCGCCGCGAACAGGGCCAGATCCTGCGCGAACTCGCCGACGCCGAGCCGGCCAACGCGGAAACGCACCTGCGCGCGGCACTGAAGATCTGCCAGCTCGCCGGCCTGGTACAGGACATCGTCTCCGTTCGAACCCGGATGGCCGAACTCGGCCTGACACCGGACGAACGGCCCTAATATTTGTTGGCACATCCCGCTGAACCGATGGAGTTGACCATGCCGGATTCCATGCTGATCGCGATCGCCACCACGTTGGCCACCAGGGCGGCGGGGTCACTGTTCGATCTGGTGAAGGCGAAGCTGACCAGGCGGGGCAGCAAGGACGTTGCCGTGCTGGATGCCGCTGTCGCGGCCGGGCCGGAGTCGGCGGAGGCAGGACAGCTGGCCGAGGCGCTTGAGGTGGCGCGGCAGGAGGACGGCGAGTTCGCCGAGCAGCTGCGCGAGGAGTGGCAGAAGATCATCTCGGTGCAGGCGGGCACGGGCAGCGTGACCCAGACGATCAGCGGAACCGTCACCGGCAAGGTCGTCCAGGCGCGCGACATCCAGGGCGGTATCACCTTCAACTGACTCGGTTACCGAAACGTTATATAGCCTGTGCTTGCCTCGCTGCTTTACATCGCGCACGCTCATGTAAAGCAGTGCGACATCGAGTCGCGTGTTGTCAAGCGAGGTGGGTCGGATGCGCGAAGGGTCCCTTTCCGGGCGGGCGACGATCACCTCGGACGAACAACGTCCCGACTGGCGCGACAAAAAGCGCTACCTGTGGCTGCTCGGCGCGGTCGTGCCGCTGTTCCTGTTCGCGGGCTGGGGCCTGGTGAACCTCACCGGAGCCGGACTGTTCTGGTGGCTGGGCCCGATCTTCGTCTATGTGATCATCCCGATCCTGGACCGGTTCTTCGGCGACGACCCGAGCAATCCACCCGAGGAGATCGTCGCCTGGCTCGAACGCGACCGCTACTACCGCTTCGTCACCTACGCGTTCCTGCCCATCCAGTACATCGCGTTGTTCACCGGCTTCTGGCTGATGACAAGGCACGGCGGCCTCGGCGTCGTCGACCGGCTCGGCATCGCGTTCACCCTCGGTTCCTTGAACGGCATCGCGATCAACACCGCGCACGAGATGGGACACAAGAAGGAGCACCTGGAGCGCTGGTTCGCCCGCGTCGCACTCGCGCCCAGCGGCTACGGCCACTTCTTCATCGAGCACAACCGAGGCCACCACGTCCGCGTCGCGACCCCCGAAGATCCGGCGTCGAGCCGGCTCGGCGAGTCGTTCTGGGCGTTCTGGCCACGCACCGTCCACGGCGGTTTCCGCAACTCGTGGCAGTTGGAGAAGCGCAGGCTGCGGCGGATGGGCAAGCGCACCTGGACACCGCGCAACGACGTGCTCAACGCGTGGGCCATGACCGTGGTGCTGTGGACCGTGCTGATCGTGCTGTTCGGCGTCGGCATCGTGCCCTACCTGCTGCTCCAGGCCGTGTTCGCGTTCAGCCTGCTTGAGGCCGTCAACTACGTGGAGCACTACGGCCTGCGCCGCGAGCAACTGCCGAGCGGTCGTTATGAGCGGGTCACGCCCAAGCACAGCTGGAACAACAACCACATCGTCACGAACCTGTTCCTGTACCAGTTGCAGCGGCACAGCGACCACCACGCCAACCCCACCCGCCGCTACCAGGCGCTGCGCCACTTCGAGGAATCGCCGCAGCTGCCGAGCGGCTACGCGTCCATGATCGTGCTCTGCTACTTCCCGCCGCTGTGGCGTCGCGTGATGGACAAGCGCGTGCTCGCCCACTTCGACGGCGACATCACCCGAGCCAACATCCACCCGCGCAAACGCGCGACGATCATCGCCGTAGTGCCGCATGGGCGCCGGTGAGCAGGTTTCGCTGCGAGGTCTGCGACTACGTCTATGACGAGGACCATGGTGAGCCGAGGGAGGGCTTCCCGGCCGGCACGCCGTGGTCGGAGGTGCCCGATGACTGGTGCTGCCCGGACTGCGGTGTCCGCGAGAAAATCGACTTCCTCCCGGCAAACGCCGGACCGAGCCACGTCTGACCGGTCCATGCCTGACCGGGCCACGCCTGACACGGTGCCCTACCCGGATGCCGCGCGCGGCCTGCTCCGCGACACGATCATCGCAGCGGTCGACGAGCTGGCGCGGTCGCGGGGCTGGTCGGCGACCACCATGTCGCAGGTCGCCGAGGTCGCCGGGGTCAGCAGGCAGACCGTCTACAACGAGTTCGGTTCGCGCCAGGCGCTCGTCGAAGCCTATGTCACCCGCGAGGTGGAGAACCTGGTCGCCGAGGTCGAGTCCGCCGTGCGCGAACACGCCGACGACCCGTCCGCCGCGCTGCTCGCCGCGTTCGGCCTTTTCCTTCGGCTCGCCTCCGACGAGCCGATCGTCCGCATCATCGTCGCGGACGCGGAGAGCAGTCACCTGATGCGCCTGCTCACCAACCTCGGCACCTCGGTCGCGGACGACCGCATCGCGCGGCTGATCACCGACGTCTGGCCGCAGGTCGGCTCCGAGGACGCCGAACTGCTCGCCGACTCCCTGGTACGCCTTGCCATCAGCCACGCGGTCGCGCCGGCCACCGACCCGGAAACCACCAGCCGCAACGTCACCCGACTCGTCGGCCCGCTGATCCGCGAAATTCTCGGTTAGCCTCGTCGCGTTCGGCGACAGGCTCGTCCAGCCACTCCCCGATGATGCGGGCCGCGCCGCTGGTCAGGGCGGGTCCGGCGGCAGCCGCTTCGCGGCGCAGCGTCTCGGGGTGGATGCCGGCATGGGCCAGTGCTTCGGCATGGCCGATAAGCCAACGCTCGATGTCCCTGGAGTCGGTTTCGAGGTGGAACTGGAGTCCCAGGATGTTGGGCCCTGCCGCGAATGCCTGGTTCGCGCAGTGGGGTGTCGATGCCAGCCGGACCGCGCCGTCGGGGACCGCGAACTGGTCGTTGTGCCAGTGCAGCACGGGCACGTTCGCAAGGTGGCGCAGGGGCGAGTGGCCTGCCTGCGGGGTGAGCGTCAGTGGCGCGTAGCCGATCTCTGTGTGTCCGGAGGCCGTGACGTCGGCGCCAAGAGCGCGGGCGAGCAGCTGAGCACCGAGGCAGATGCCGAGGGTTCGCCGACCGAGCTGGACGCGGGCCCGGATGGCGCGGAACTCGCACCGCAGGAACGGGTAGCGGTCCTCGTCGTTGGCGCCTATCGGTCCGCCGAGCACCACGAGGAGATCGGCCGCGCCGACGGCTGCTTCGTCGATCTCGTCGATGCCGGCGTCAAGATAACGAACGCTGTAGCCGCGCTCGGCCAGGAGTGGATGGATGAGGCCGAGGTCCTCGAAGGCGAGGTGCCGGATGGCCAGGGCGGTCTTCGTCATGTCGGTAGGAAGCCCTTCGGTTGGCGCGGTGCAGCGGTGTTGCGGGGCGTGCTTACGGGTCCTGCTTTCGTGGCATCAGGTGCGGAGGTATGAGGCGCCGTTGAGGTCGAGCACCGCTCCGGATGACCAGGCGGCTTCCGGTGAAGCCAGGTAGAGCACGGCGGCGGCCACTTCCTCGGGTGTCCCGACGCGCCCGAACGGGCTCTGGCTCCGCAACCCCTCGCCTTCGGCGCCGGTCACCTTGGCGGCCTGCCGTTCGGTCGCGACGAAACCCGGCGCCACGGACGTCACCGCGATGCCGTGCGGTGCCAGCGCGACGGCCATCGACTGTCCGAAAGCGTGCAGTGCGGCCTTGCTCGCGCCGTAGGCGGGAAAGTCGGGCTCACCCCGGAAAGCCCCTCGGGAACCGATGTTGACGATGCTGCCTGTCCCGCCTCGGTCGATGAGGTGCCGGGCGACGCCATAGGTCAGGTTCGCCGCACCGAGCAGATTGACATCGACCATGTGGTGCCAGATCCGCTGCCAGTCCACATAGGACACCTCGGTGACGGAGTGGCGGTTGTCCTCGGACGGCGCGGCGGCCGCGTTGTTGACCAGGACGTCGATCCCGCCCAACGTCCGCACCGCGTCCTCGACGATGTCCAGCGCCGCTCGCGGATCGCCGAGGTCGCCCCCGAAAAGGGCGTGTCCGGAACCGGGCAGGCGCAGCAACGTTTCCTCCGCGTCCCCTCGGTTGGCCGCGTAGTGCACGCCGACACGATCACCGCGCTCGGCGAACGCCAGCGCCACCGCCCGACCGATTCCCCGCGACGCTCCCGTGACCAGCACCCGCCTCATCGCGCGAACACCATCGACTCGTCGCGGAACGCCTTGAACTCCAGCGCGTTGCCGGCCGGATCGTGGAGGAACATCGTCCACTGTTCCGCCGGCTCACCGCGGAAGCGGAGACAGGGCTCGATGACGAACTCGGCGCCCGCCGCGCGGAGCCGGTCGGCGAGCTTGTGGAAGTCCTCGGTCGACAGCAGCAGCCCGAAGTGCGGAATGGGGACTGTCTTCCCGTCGACCGCGCTGGCCCCCGCGGACACGGGACCACCGGGGACCACGTGCGTCACCAGTTGGTGGCCGTGCAGGTCCCAGTCGACCCAGTGGTCGGTGGAACGCCCCTCGTTCAGCCCGAGGGCGCCGCCGTAAAACCGGCGCGCGGTGTTCAGGTCATCGACCGGTATGGCCAGGTGGACAGCGGGACGCACGGACATGTCTTACGGCTCCTTCACTCGATGCCGTCAAATCTTGCGCCGCTTGATGTCCGAATGTCAACATTAGGACATGGTCGTCACACCGCTCCCCAAGGCCAGTCGTCGCGGGCTGGCGCACGAGGCTGCCGATCTCATCCGCGAGGCGATCTTCACCGGCCACTTCCCACCCGGGTCGCCGCTGCGTGAAGTCGAACTCGCCGCCTCACTGGGAGTCAGCCGCGGCTCGGTCCGTGAAGGACTCGCGCTCCTCGAACGAGAGGGGCTCATCCGCAGCGTCTGGCATCGCGGCACCACCGTCGTCGAGGTCACCCCGCAAGACGTCGAGGAGGTCTACGCCCTGCGCGCCGCGCTGGACCGTCTCGCGGCGACGAGCGCGCAGCGCAACGCGACTGCCGACCAGTTGACCGAACTCGACGCCCTCGTCCACCAGATGTCGGAAGAGATCGCCGGCGAAGCGTCCGGGACGAGGCTGCTCGCGCTCGACATCGCCTTCCACGACCGGATCTACGACGCCGCGAACAACCGCAGGCTGGGCGAGGCATGGCGGGCGGTGCGCTCGCAGACGTACCTGTTCCAACTCCGCCGTATCGCCCTCGGCTACGAGCACTACCGCGCTCGCGTCGTGGCCGAGCACCGCGAACTGGTGACGCTCCTACGCTCCGACGACCGCGAGACGCTGGCCCGGCGCGCAGAAGAACACGTCGACTCCGCTCGCCACAGCCTGCTCACCCACCTGAAATACAATTGACCCGATCCGATGATCCGGGCATGATGAATGGCGCACAACATCGAACACCGGAGGAAGAAATGACCGCGCGGAAGCAACAGTCACACCGCCGCTATCGCGGCATGTTGTGCGCTGCCGTGCCGTCGCTTTCCGCCATTGACTGCACCGGCTCCCCGCCGTGACACCACCCGTGTCATGACAAAGGGAGCCGCCCATCGGGGAACCGATCAGGGCGGCTTTCTCTATTTCGCGCTGCCCACAATTCGATTGATTTATTTTCCGAAAGGAGGCCCTCGTGGTGAAAATGGCAGACACTCGCGTTTCAAAGTCGCGTGTCCGGTACGGACGTGCAGGTTCGAATCCTGCCGGGGGCTCCGGCACCTGGCAGGGGACCGCCCGGCGCGCATGAGTCGAATGGAGTGCCGGCCGCACGACGGCCGGCACTCCACAATGGAGGATTGGCTGACGATCAACGAGATCCTGACGGCCCGGAGGCCTCGCGGGGCGTTTCACCAGGGCACATTCCCCGCGTCGTCGAACAGCCCTCCGGTCGGGCCGTCGTCCGGCAGTGTGGCGAGCCGAATGGCGATCTTGGCGCCTTCCTCGGGCGTGCTGGTTCCGTGGAAGCCGTTGAGATCGGTCGCGACGTAGCCGGGGCAGGCGTTGTTGATTTTGATGTTGGTGTCGCTCAGTTCCTTGGCGTACTGGATGGTGACCGCGTTGAGGAACGTCTTCGACGGCGAATAGGCCCCGCTGACCCCGCCGAGGTCGACCCCCGGTGTGGTCTGCAAGGTCAGGGAGGCGACGTGGCTGGACTGGTTGACGATCCGAGGGTGTTCGGAGCGGCGCAGGAGCGGCAGCATCGCGTTGGTGACCCGGACGACGCCGATCACGTTGGTCTCCACCACCGCCCGCATGCTCTCCGGCGTGACGGTCGAGGGCTCCTCCGGCCATGCCCCGGCTGTGCCGGCGTTGTTGACCAGCACGTCGAGCCGCCCGGCACGCTCCTCGATCAGTGCGGCGGCGGCCGCGACGCTCGCGTCGTCGGTCACATCGACGAACACACCGAACGCGTCGACGCCGGTCGCGCGCAGTTTCGCCACGGCGTCCTCCCTGCGCTGCTCGTCCCGTGCCCCGATTCCGACGCTCCAGCCCAGCGCACCGAGTCCGGCCGCGATCTCGTATCCGATTCCCTTGTTCGCGCCGGTGACCAGCGCAATCGTCTGTTCGCTCATGTTTTCGATCGTGCCCGGCAACCGGCGGGGAACCAACACCGTCTGAGTCACGCAACGATACCCAGCTGATATGGATCGGGAGGTAGCCTCAACGGGTGGAGACGCGAGAGTTGCGGTACTTCGTCGCGGTCGCCGAGGAGTTGCACTTCGGCCGGGCCGCCCAACGCCTTGGCATCGCCCAGCCGCCGCTGTCGCGGACGATCACCCAGCTTGAGCAACGGCTCGGCGTTGCGTTGCTGGAACGCACCAGCCGCAAGGTCTCGCTCACCGAGGCCGGATCAGTGCTGCTGGCCGAAGGCCGGGCGATCCTCGGCGCGCTGGCCGCAGCCGAGCGGCGCACCCAGAGTGCCGCGACGAGCCAGCCCGCACTCGTCCTGGCCACCAAGGCCGGCGCATCAGGGGAGCTGCTGGCGAAATTGCTCGACGCGTACGCCGCCGAGCCGGGTGCCGTCGCCATCGACCTGCTGCTCTGCGAATCCCAGCCCCAGCAGACGCTGCATGACGGCCGGGCCGACGTGGCGCTGCTGCATCAACCCTTTGACTCGACGGCCGAACTCGACACCGAAATTCTGGTCACCGAGGGACAGGTCGCCATTCTTCCCACCTCGCATCCGCTCGCCGGCAGATCCCACGTCCGGACGGCGGATGTCAGTTCACTGCCCGACCTCCCACTTGCTCGTTGGCCTGACCCCAGCGGCGCCTATCCCGAGGGCCCCGGCGCGGAAGTACACAACCAGACTCAGCTCTTCCAGCTGATCGCGCTCGGCCGCACCACCGTGATCATGCCCGAATCGTGCCGCGCCAACCTGCTCGAAGGCCTGGCCGCCGTGCCGGTTCTCGACGCACCGACCGTGACGACAGTCATCGCCTGGCCGCCTCACAGCCGCTCCCGAGCACTCGCCGCTCTGGTCCGCGTGGCCACGTGCTTCTGAGTTGGCCAACCGCCCACATGGTCCAGCGGATGCGACTTCGCGGTGGTTCGCTACGGTCTGCGGCATGACCGAGACCGGTGGCCGCGAAGCGGGACGGATGCCCTCGTGGGCGCCGGAGGACATCGACTGGCGCAAGCCCAGCGTGGCCAGGGTGTATGACGTGCATCTTGGCGGTGCGCACAATTTTGCCGTCGACAGGGAGATCGCGGCCGAGTTGGCTCGGGTGATGCCGGAGTTGCCGGAGCTGTTCCGGGCGAACCGGTCTTTTCTGCGGCGCGCGGTCCGGTTTCTTGTCGACGCGGGCATCACGCAGTTCCTCGATCTCGGCTCGGGGATTCCAACCGCCGGCAACGTGCACGAGATCGCGCAGCTCGCGAATCCGGAGTGCCGGGTCGTCTATGTGGACATCGATCCGGTCGCGGTCGCGCACAGCAGGCGGATACTGGCGGACAATCCGCGCGCGGACGCGTTGCGGGGCGATCTGCGCAGACCGGACGAGATCTTCGCGCACCCGCTCGTCGGCGAGCTGCTCGACTTCGATCGGCCGGTCGCGGTGCTGCTGGTGGCCGCGTTGAACTTCGTGTCCGACGCGGACGAACCGGGTGAGATCATCGGCCGCTATCTGGAGCGCGTGCCGGCGGGGAGTTATCTGGTGCTCTCGCATCCGACGCACGGGACGGTCGCACCGCAGCAGTCCAAGGCGGCGGTCGAGGTGTATCGGCGGGATGTGGACAACATCTTCGTTCGGGACCGTGAGCAGATCGAGGGCTGGCTGACCGGACTTGAACTCGTCGAACCGGGCCTGGTCTACATCAACGCGTGGCGGCCGGAGGCCCTGCTGGAGGCCCAGGAGGCCAAGCGGTGGCCGCAACTGTGTTGCGTGGCGCGCAAAGCCTGAGTGGGAATGCGGGGGAGCCGCGCACCGTTCTAACCGGTGACGTCACATGAAGGGGTGGTCAGGATGAAGGTGCGGAACTCGCTGCGGTCGATGAAGAACAAGCCGGGCGCCCAGGTGGTGCGGCGGCACGGGAAGACCTTCGTGATCAACAAGAAGAATCCGAGGTTCACCGCTCGCCAGGGCTGAACCAAATACTGAGCAACGCCGGAAGCCGCTCCCGATAGGTTGTCGGGGGTGGCTTTTGGCGTGTTCGGGGAGGTTGTGACTGGTGCGCGTGTACGGCGGGGCGTTGTTCTGGGACCCGGTGCGGGAGGCGCGGGACGCGGAGGAGCGCGGGTTCGACGGGGTTCGGGTGCTCGACCACTTCTCGGCGCCCGCGTCGCGGGATGCCTCGTTCGCGCTGCCGCACAGCCTGGTCACGCTGGGTGCGGCCGCGGCAGCGACGAGCAGGATCGGGTTGACCCAGACGATGCTGTGCAACACCTTCCGCAACCCGGCCGAGCTCGCGCAGGCCATGTCCACGCTGCACCGGATCTCCGGCGGGCGGGCCGAGCTCGGGCTGGGCGCCGGCTGGCAGCGGGCCGAACACGAGGCGTTCGGCTATCCGTTTCCCGACCTCGCCGAACGGCTCGACCGGCTGCGCGAAGCCGTGCTGATCTGCCGGACGATGCTGCGCGACAACGGCGTGATCTCGTTCGAGGGCCGGTACTACCGGGCCGTGCACGATGTGCCGTGGCCGGAGCTGTCGAGCGTGCCGCAGGTGATGGTGGGTGGGGCCGGGCGCAGGCTGCTCGCGCTGGCCGGGGAGGTCGCGGATCGGGTCGATCTGGTGCACGGCATGCGGGGCGGGCTGCCGGCGTTGGGCGGCGAGCTGCACAATGGGGTGCGGCGGGTGAGTGCGTTGCGGGACGTCGCGCTGCGCGCGGGGGAGGGGGTCGGGAACGCACCCGCGTTCTCGGCGACTGTCCTGGTGTCGTTGGCGCGGGACGCCGGCGAGGTCGCGGCGCGGCGGGCGGAGGTCGCTCGGGTGACCGGGGCGACGGTGGAGGAGTTGGCCGACGAGCTGCTCTATGTCGTCGGTACGCCGGACGACCTGCGGCGGGCGCTGGACACACTGGCCGGGCTCGGATTCGACCGGGTGCACCTCGGCGCGGTGCCTCCCGACGCCGAGGTCACCCTCGATCTGATCAGTGAGTTGTTGCGTTGAGGAACGCGAGCACCTGCGGCCAGGACAGCTCGTAGGCGGCCTTGTTGGCCGGGATGTCATGGTGGTTCGACGCGGTGAAACCGTGCTCGGCATCGGGGTAGATGTGCACGATGCTCGGTGCCGACGTGCGTGCGTCGAGCGCGTCGCGCAGGTTGCGGAAGCTCTCCATCGGCACCAGTTCGTCGCTGCCCGGGTAGAGCATCATGACCGGTGCGGCGATGTTCGCGGTCGCGGCCACCGCGTCGATGGTGTGGTTCGGTCGCGGGGGTATCGGCACGGTCGGGTGGTAGGCGACCACGTTGGCAAGGCGCGGCTCCCGCTCGCCGAGCAGCAGCGCGAACCGGCCGCCCATGCACCAGCCGATGGTGCCGACGCGTGCGCAGCCGAGCTCGCCGAACAGGTGGTCCAGCAGGGTGTGCTGCTCGGCGAGCGACTCGTCGTCGACGAGTTCGCTGCCCCACTTCATCACCTCGTCGAACGGCGTCTCGTCCGTGCTCGGCCTGCCGCGCCACTGGTCCCAGCTCAGCGCGGTGATGCCGTGCTCGGCGAGTTCGTCGGCCCAGGCGCGGACCTGCGCGCCGATGCCGGTGATCATCGGCAGCAACAACATGCCGGCCGTTGAGCCGCCCTTGGGCCGGGCCAGGTACGCGTTGAGGCCCTGCACGGTGACGTATGACGTCTCGATGTCCCCTGTCATGGGGCCAACCCTATTGGTCGCGTCGGGCGCGGGCGCGGCGTTTTCCCTCATGCATGGCGGCGACCCTGGCGATCGGGATGGTGTGCCCCTCGGCGATCACGTCCTCGGGCAGCGGTTGCGGCGCGGGCATCTGCTCGACCCACGGGTCGGCGTCGCCGAGCAGCCCGGCCGCGTTGCGCACGGTGAAATCGGCGGGGGAGACGGTGTCCAGGTCGGACCAGGCGACCGGGAAGGAAACGGTGGTGCCGGGGCGGACGCGCGGGCTGTAGGCGGCGGCGACCGTGCCGGAGCCGGCGCGGGTCGAGTCGATGAAGACCTTGCCGTGCCGGTCGTCCCTGATGAACGCGGTGGTCGCGAGCACGGGGTCGATGCGTTCGGCGCGCGCGGCCAATGCCCTGGTCGCGGCGGCGACGTCGGCCGGTTTGGCGTCCCGCTCGACGGGCACGAACACGTGCACGCCCTTGGAGCCGCTGGTCTTCACCACGCCGACGAGCCCGCAGTCGGCCAACGCCTGGCGTACCAGGTGCGCGGCCCGCACGACCAGCGCGAACGCGTCGCCCTCCTGCGGATCGAGGTCGAGCACGAGGTGGGTGGCGTGGCCGGGGTTGGCGGTCGTGAACAGGGTGGGGTGGTACTCGATGGCCCGCTGGTTGGCGAACCAGAGCAGGGTGCGCCGGTCGTTGCACAGGCCGTACTGGACCTCGCGATGGGAGGCGTCTGCCCACTGGCCGACGCGCGGTACCCAGTCCGGGGTGTATTTCGGCAGGTTTTTCTGCACGAACGGCTGCTGGCCGCGCAGGGCGCGGATCACCGAGAGGGGGCGGTCGGCGAGGACGGGGAGGAACTTCTCGTGGATCGCGTCGAGGTAGTCGACCAGGTCGCGCTTGGTGGCCTCGGCGCCGTCGAACAGCGGCTGGTCCAGGTTGGTCAGCCCGACGCCGTCCCGCTGCTCCACTGTTGCCATGCGCTCACCCTGCCGCTCAGTGTGGATACAGGCCACCGTCCACGCTGATGACCTGGTTGGTCAAGTAGCCGTTGCGCAACATGGCCATGGCAAGGTCGGCGACCTCGGTCGGCGTGCCGAGCCTGCCGACCGGGATGTGTGCGGCCAGGTCACCGGGGTCGCCCGGCAGCATGGTGGTCTGCTCGATCAACGCGGGTGCGAGCGCGTTGACGGTTACCCCGTCCGCCGCGACCCGCCCGGCCAGGAAGTGGGTGAGGCCGTGCAGGCCGGCCTTGGACGACGCGTAGTGCGGGCCGACGATGCCACCGGTGAACGCGGCCACCGACGAGGTGAACAGCACCCGGCCGAAGCCGCGCTCCCGCATGCCCGGCAGCACCGCCCTGGCCAGCAGGTACGGGGCACGCAGGTTGACCGCGATGGTCTCGTCGAACCTGGCCGCGTCGACGTCCTCGTAGCTGCCCGGGGTGCTCAGGCCCGCGTTGGCGACCAGCAGGTCGATCTCGCCGAACGCGTCCCTGACCTGCGCAACCAGTCGTTCGGGTGCGTCCGCGTCGCGCAGGTCGGCCCCGACGGCCATGGCTCGACCGCCGGTCGACTCGATGGTGGCGACAACGCCGTCGGCGTGCGCGGCGTTCGCCGAGTAGTGCACGGCGACGGCGACGCCCGCCGAGCCGAGGCGACGGCACAGCTCGGCGCCGATGCCGCCGCTACCTCCCGTCACCAGTGCGATGCGGCCGGACAGTTCAGGCTCGATCGGGGTCATGATCGACAAAATACCGCGATTCCGATCGATATGGTGCTGGGGTGTCCATGCCAACCGCTGCCGATGTCGTCGTCGACCACCTTGCCGCGTGCGGGGTGCGCCGGTTCTACACGGTGCCGGGCGAGAGTTTCCTGGAGATCATGGACGCGGTGCGCCGCCATCCCGACCTGGAACTGATCTCCTGCCGGCACGAGTCGGGCGCCGCGTTCATGGCAGAGGCCGAGGCCAAACTGACCGGGGTGCCGGCCGTTGCCATGGCGACCCGCGCGGTCGGCGCGGCGAATCTCGCGATCGGCGTGCACACCGCGCACCAGGACTCGACGCCGATGATCGTGCTGCTCGGCCAGGTGGAGACCGAGCATCTTGGCAAGGAGGCGTTCCAGGAGGTCGACCTGCCCCGGTTCTACGCGGAGATCACCGTGCACGCGGAGACCGTGCACCGCGCTGACCGGGCTGGCGAGGCGATCGTGCGGGCGCACCGCCTTGCCACGACCGGCCGTCCCGGTCCGGCCATGCTCGCCTTCCCCGCCGACGTGCTCGGCCAGCCGGGTGAACCGGTGCCGGTCCGGCCGATGCGGGTGGCGCGGGTTCGGCCGGACGCCGGTGACGTTGCCGCGATCGACGAGCTGTTGCGGCACGCGAAGCGGCCGATCGTGGTGGTGGGGCGCGGAGTTCAGCTCGATCCCGCTCCGGTGCGCGCGCTGGTCGAGCGGTACGGGCTCGGCGTGTACACGGCGTTTCGCCGGCAGGACGCGTTCGGAAACAACCACCCGAACTATCTCGGCCACCTGACGCTCGGTGTGCAGGACGAGTTGCTCGCCGCGTTCCGTGATGCCGACCTGTTGCTGGTGCTTGGCAGTCGACTGTCCGAGATCACCACGCAGTCCTACGCGCTGCCGGCGCCACCGACCGTGGTGCACGTCGATCCGAATCCGGCGACGCCGGGCGCGGTGTTCCCGGCCGACATCGCGGTGCCGGCCACGGTCGGCGCGTTCGTCGACGCCATGCTCGAACTCGATGTCGCGCCGGTCTGGCGCGACTGGTCGGCCGGTCACTCCGTCCACATGCGACTGTGTACGCCGCCGGACATTCCGTTCGGCGAGGCGGTTCACCCGACGCAGGTCGTCGTGGCGATGCGCAGGCACCTGCCGGCGGACACCGTGTTCACCAACGACGCCGGCAATTTCGCGGTGTTCTGCCACCGGTACTGGTCGTTCGATCATCCGCACAGCCAACTCGGCCCGACCTCGGGCGCGATGGGCTATGCGGTGCCCGCCGCCGTCGGGGCGCGGTTGGCCGCGCCGGAGCGGAAAGTGGTGGCGCTGGTCGGCGACGGCGGTTTTCTCATGACCGGCCAGGAGATCGAGACCGCGGTGCGCAACGACGCGCCGATCCTGGTCATCGTGTTCGTCAACCGGCTCTACGCGACCATCGCGCTGCACCAGGCGCGGCGGATGGGCGCTACCGCGGCCGTGGACATCGGCCCGGTCGACATCGCGGCCTATGCGCGTTCGCTCGGCGCGACCGCCTGGACCGTGACCGGCCCTGCCGAGTTGGACGCGACCTTCGCCGAGGCGGCCGCGCACACCGGCGTCGGCGTGCTGGCCGTGCACACCGATCCGGACGTGTTGTCGCCGACCGCGACCAGGTCCGGCCTGCTGGGCGGGAGGCGGTGATGGTCAGCGGGATGATCAACAATGACGTGCTCGTGGTCGGGCTCGGCGGGTTCGGCTCGGCCGCGTTGTGGCGGCTGGCCGCGCGCGGGGTCGACGTCGCCGGGATCGAACGGCAGGGGATCGGACATCCGTTCGGCTCATCGCACGGCATCACCCGGCTGTTCCGGATCGCCTGCATGGAACATCCCGACCTGCCGCCGATCGCGCTGATGTCGCTGAAACTCTGGACCGAACTCGGCGCGGAGACAGGGGAAACCCTGGTGCGGCAGACCGGTTGCCTGACCACCGGCGCACCGGACGGTCCCGCCGTGCGCGGTGCGATCGACGCGGCCACGCGGGCCGGTGTGCCCATCGTCCAGCTCACGCACGACGAACTCGTCGCGCGCCAGCCGCAGTACGCGGGGCTCGGGGACGACGAGATCGGGGTGTGGGATCCGGGCGCCGGCGTGTGCTACCCGGAGCGGGTGGTGCGTGCGCAGACGGCCGCCGCACAGCGGCTCGGCGCGGACGTCTATCCGCACACCATGGTCACCGCGATCGAACCGGATGCGGACGGCGTCACCGTGCGCACGCCGACCGTGGACTTCCGGGCGAACCAGGTGGTGGGCACGGCGGGTGGGTGGCTTGGCACGCTGGTACCGGGGTTGCCGCTGAAGGTGCGCAGGACGCCGATGTTCTGGTTCGCGCCAGCCGACCCGTCGTCGACCGCGTTCGACCTGGCAAACTTTCCCGCGTTCATCTGGCACCGGCCGGGCCGCGACCTGTGGGGCCACGGCGCGGACGAGGACTTCGGCGTCAAGGTCGGGCTGGCCGACGCGGGATCGTCGACCAGCGGGGTCGACCCGGACGAACTCGACCGCTACATCCGGCCCGCCACCGACTTCGACGAGCTGTCCTTGGCTGTCGCGTCCGCCTTTCCCGGGCTCGATCCCCGGCCGGCGAGCGTGATCCCGTGCCTTGTCACGGACACGCCGGACGGGCAGTTCGTGATCGGGCGACGGGCCGGACAGCCGAGGATCGTGCTGGCCGGCGGGGACAGCGGGCACGGGTTCAAGCACGCGGGCGGGATCGGCGAACTCCTCGCCCAGTTGACGCTCGGCGAGCAGCCGTACTGCGCGACGGAGTTCGTCGACCCGGACCGGTTCGATTGATTGAGGACAGCCGGAACCTGTGCGGAAGCTGAGCGTTCAGTGGAGACCGGCAACCCCTTCGGGGCATCGGGCGTCTCCCGGACATGACCACGTACCGACTGAACAACGGTCGGAGCACGGCAGCCGGTCTGGTGAACCTGGTCGGCACGGTGCTCGCCCTGATCCTGGTAGCGCACATCGTGTTCCAGTTCGCGAGAGCCTGGCCCGGCAGCGCGTTCGTCAACTGGGTCGGGTCCACGTCGGACGTGCTCGGCCTGTGGTTCACGCACCTGTTCAACACCGGCGATCCGACCTTCACCATGGTGCTCAACTACGGCTTGGCCGCGGTGTTCTGGTTGTTCGTGACCGGAATCATCGCCAGCCTGCTGCGCAGTGTCGGCTGAGTTCGGCATGATCAGTGGCAGGGACCGGGAGGGATCTGCCATGGACGACTACCAGCGGGGGTTGCGCGAGTACGCGGCACTGATCGGCGGCGACGCCGAGCAGGAGCAGGCCGGGCTGCGGGCCGCATCGCCGGAGCTGTACGACACGTTGGTGCGGCACGGTTTCGGCGGCATGCTCGCGGGCGCCGAACTCACCCGCGCCCAGCGCGAACTGGCCGCGGTCGCGATCATCGCGACGCTGGGCGGCGCACCGCGCCAGCTCGCCAGGCACACGACCGCCGCGTTGCGGCACGACATCACGCCAGACGAACTGCGCGCGCTGTGCGGACACATCGCGACCTACGCGGGTTTTCCGCGTGCGCTCAACGCGTTGACCGTGATCGACGAGACGCTCACCGAGGCCGGCCACGCTCGTCCGCCCGCGCTGCACCGAATCCGGCTCGCCGACCACGAGACCACGGTCGCGCAGCGCGGCACGTCCGGCCCACCGGTCGTGCTGGTGCACGCGGTCGGCCTGGACTGGCGGATGTGGCTGCCGGTGCTCGACGCGCTCGCCGCAGGTCGCCGCGTGTTCGCCTACGACGTGCGCGGGCACGGGTCGGCCGCAGGCGCGCCGGTGCCGAGCGACATGGCGCGGCTCGGCGACGACCTGCTCGACCTGCTCACCGCGCTCGACCTGGACACCGTGCACGCGGTCGGCCTGTCCTACGGCGGCGGAATCGTGCAGTCGGCCGCGGTGCGCGCGCCGGGGCGGTTCGCCTCGCTGAGCCTGCTGGCCACCACCGACACGCCGTTCCCGGCCTTCGCGGAACGGGCCCGGATCGCCGAACAGGAGGGCATGGCCGCGCAGGTCGGCCCGACGCTGATCCGCTGGTTCACCCCGACCTCGCTCGCGGTCAACGGCTGGGGCGCGCGATACGCGCGGGAACGCGTGCTGCGCGACGACGTCACCGACTGGGCGGGCGCCTGGCGCGCGTTCACCGACTTCCCGGTCCGCGAGAAGTTCGCGACGCTGACCATGCCAACCCTGGTCGTCGCGGGCGGAGCTGACGAGTCGACCCCACCGGAGCTGATGCGCGGCATCGCGCAGCGGCTACCGAACGCGACCTTCCGCGAACTGCCCGGTGTCCGGCACATGCTCACCCTGGAGGCACCGGACCAGGTGGCCGCCGTGCTGAGTGAGTTTCTGCCAGTCGGCTGACGGGTCAACCGCGCGGCGCGAGATCCTGGGTGCCGACGACCTTCAACAGCTTCAGTGCCTCGTGCGAAGGAGAGCCCGGCGTGGCGGTGTAGAAGATCACCCATTGGTCGGCGCCTGGATCGAGCAGCGCCTGGCAGTCCAGGTCCAGCCAGCCGACCACCGGGTGATGCAGGCGTTTGCGGTTGGTCCTTGCCACGTTCACGTCCTGCGCGGCCCAGAGTTCGCGGAACTCCGGGCTTTCCGTGCGCAGCCGGTTGATCAGCGCCCTGACGCGCGAGTCGTTCGGGTAGCGGGCCGAGGTGCCCCGCAGGTCGGCGACGCATTCACGGGCGAACCCGGCCGCGTCGTCCGGGTGATGGCGGGCGCGGGCCTGCGGGTTGGTGAAGAAGCGCAGCGCGACATTGCGTTCGGCAGGCGGCGTGTCCGCGATGCCGACCAGCAGCGCCTCGCCCAACGCGTTCCAGGCGAGGATGTCGTAGCCGGCGCCGCAGACCAGCGCGGGCGCGTCATTGAGCCGGTCGAGCAGGTGCAGCAGGGCGGGCCGCACCTCGTGCACCGGGCCGACCGGCGGTGCGGGCGCCTTACCGAGCAGGTGGTGCAGGTAGGTCAGTTCGTCCGAGGACAGTCGCAGCGCGCGGCCGATCGCGCTGATCATCTGCCGCGACGGTCTCGGCCCACGCCCCTGTTCCAGCCGGATGTAGTAGTCGACGGACATGCCGGCGAGTTCGGCGACCTCCTGCCGGCGCAGTCCGGGCGTGCGGCGGCGCTGGCCCGCGGCGAGGCCGACATCGGCGGGCTGGACCCGCGCGCGGCAACGGCGCAGGAAGGCGGCGAGTTCGGTCCGGTCGACGTGGTCCACCAGGCAAGCATGCTCCGCGAGCCGCGCGCCGACCATGGGATCGCCGATACCAGCCTCAGCCGGTCTCTCCCGGTCGAGCGCCGCGACCGCGAGTGTTGGCCGCATGACAACAGAGAATCGAATCGTGCTCATCACCGGCGCCAACAAGGGCATCGGGTTCGCCACCGCTCGCGAGTTCGGCCGGGCCGGGCACACCGTGCTGCTCGGCGCCCGCGACGAACAACTGGGCAAGGCAGCTGCCGAGGAACTCGCCGAGTTCGATGTTCGGTTCGTCCGGCTCGACGTGACCGATCCGAAAACGGCTACCGCCGCCGCCGATGTGGCGGCACGGGAGTACGGGCGGCTTGACGTCCTGATCAACAACGCCGGCATCAGCCGCGACCGCCCGTACGGCCCAGCCGACCTGCCGGTCGCCGCGTTGCGCGAGGTGTACGAGGTGAACGTGTTCGGCGTGGTCGCGGTGACCAACGCGATGCTGCCGCTGCTGCGCCGCTCCGCGCACGGCTACATCGGCAACGTCTCCAGCGGACTGGGCACGGTCGCGTTCCTGACCGACCCGGACCAGCCGTTGTGGAACTACGCCAACCTGCTCGCCTACAACTCGTCGAAGGCAGCGCTCAACGCGGTGACGCTGATCTACGCGAACACGTTGCGCGAGGCGGGGATCAGGGTGAACGCGCTCTCGCCCGGTTTCTGCGCGACCGACCTGAACAACAACACCGGCACGGCCAGCGCGGCCGAGGGTGGCGCGGCCATCGTGCGCGAGGTGCTCGGTTCGGCCGAGCTGACCGGCGTGTTCCTCAGCGAGGAGGGCGGCACCTATCCCTGGTGATGCACGCCTGCCTGATGATGTACGCCGGACAGGGGTACGCGGCGGGCGGTGATGCGGCGGTGGCTGATCCGCCAGCCGTCCTCGGTGCGGATCGCCACGTCGTCGTAGGTGGCGCTGCCGGCGCTGCCGTCTGCCATCACCGCGATGCCCTTTGACCGCGCGTGCACCTCGTCCTGGCCGACCGGAGTCAGCACGATGTTGGTGACGAGGTGCGCGACCGGGTTGTCCTCGCCGATCTCCCTGGCCAGGGCGCGGATCTGGTCGTGGCCGGTGACCGGGTCCATGCCGACGCCGGTGAGGTCGTAGACCACGTCGTCGGTGAACAGTGCGAGCATCGCGTCGAAGTCGCCGTCGTCGGCGTGGTGGCCGTGCAGCTTGATCAGGTCGGTAATGGCGATCCGGTCCTCGATGTCCATGTCAGCCCCTCGTCGAATAAATGGGGAACTCCCCGTTTGATGCGAGCTTAGCGGGGAGTTCCCCGGTTTGGTAGCCGTGGAATAGCGATGAGAGGGTTGTAGTTGTATGGGCAATGAGATGGTCAATATCAGTGACCATCGGGGAGGTGAGGGTAATGCAGTTCGGCATCTTCTCCGTCGGGGACGTGACACCCGACCCCACCAACGGTCACGAACCGACCGAGCACGAGCGCATCAAGGCCATGATCACGATCGCCACGAAGGCCGAGGAGGTCGGTCTCGACGTGTTCGCCACCGGTGAGCACCACAACCCGCCGTTCGTGCCGTCCTCGCCGACGACCATGCTCGGCTACATCGCGGCTCGGACCGATCGGCTGATCCTGTCCACGTCGACAACGCTGATCACCACGAACGACCCGGTGAAGATCGCCGAGGACTTCGCGATGCTCCAGCACATCGCCGACGGCCGGGTCGACCTGATGATGGGCCGGGGCAACACCGGGCCGGTGTATCCGTGGTTCGGCAAGGACATCCGGCAGGGCATTCCGCTTGCCGTCGAGAACTACGCGCTGCTGCACCGGTTGTGGCGCGAGGACGTCGTCGACTGGCAGGGCCGGTTCCGCACGCCGTTGCAGGGCTTCACGTCGACGCCGCGCCCGCTGGACGGGGTGCCTCCGTTCGTCTGGCACGGGTCGATCCGCTCGCCGGAGATCGCCGAGCAGGCCGCCTACTACGGTGACGGGTTCTTCGCCAACAACATCTTCTGGCCGGCCGCGCACTACCAGCGGCTGATCCAGCTGTACCGGCAGCGTTTCGAGCACTACGGCCACGGCACGGCCGAGCAGGCCATCGTCGGCCTCGGCGGCCAGGTGTTCATGCGGAAGAACTCGCAGGACGCGATCAGGGAGTTCCGGCCGTACTTCGACAACGCACCGGTCTACGGGCACGGTCCCTCGCTTGAGGACTTCATGGCGCAGACCCCGCTGACCGTCGGCAGCCCGCAGCAGGTCATCGAGCGGACGCTGGAGTTCCGCGACTACTTCGGCGACTACCAGCGCCAGCTGTTCCTGATGGACCACGCCGGCCTGCCGCTCAAGACCGTGCTTGAGCAGCTGGACCTGCTCGGCGAGGAGGTCGTTCCGGTGCTGCGCAAGGAGTTCGCGGCGCTGCGCGCTCCCGGCGTGCCGGACGCGCCCACCCACGAGAGCCTCAAGGCGGCGAAGGAGTTGGTGACATCATGAGGATCGCGGTGATCACGGCCGGACTGTCCAGTCCGTCCTCGACCCGCGTGCTCGCCGACGAGCTGGTGGCGGCCACCCGCCGCCTGCTCGGGGGCGAGGTCGACGTGGACGTGATCGAGCTGCGCGAGCACGCGCACGCGCTGGTCGACAACCTGCTCACCGGGTTCCCGAACGCGGCGCTCAAGCAGGCGATCGAGCAGGTCGGCACGGCGGACGGGTTGATCGCGGTGACACCGATCTTCACGGCCTCCTACAACGCGCTGTTCAAGGCGTTCTTCGACGTGCTGGACAAGGACGCGATCGTGGGCATGCCGGTGTTGATCGGCGCGACCGGCGGCAGCGAGCGGCACTCGCTCGCGCTGGAGCACGCGCTGCGGCCGCTGTTCGGCTACCTGCGCGCCATGGTCGTGCCGACCTCGGTCTACGCGGCCTCCGCCGACTTCGGTGCGCGCGGCGGTGACACCGCAGGGCTGGCCGGTCGGATCGAGCGCGCGGCCGAGGAGTTCGTCGCGTTGGTCAGGGCCGGGCTGCGCACGCCGCTCGACGATCCGTTCGCGCATGTCCTGCCGTTCGAGGCGTTGCTCAACCACACTGGATAATGTCGGGGTGCACGCGGAGGCGACGACCGGGGGATACGAGAAGGGGCGCATCCGCCGCGACGACATCATCACCGCGGCGGCCGCCCTCTACGGTGAGGTTGGCTATCACGGCGCTTCGCTGCGCGAGATCGCCAAGCGGGTCGGCATAACGCATGCCGGCCTGCTCTACTACTTTCCGACCAAGGAAGCCCTGCTCGCGGCCGTGCTCGAACGCCGAGACGCGGAGGATGCCGAGCGCGAGAACCTGCACGGGGCACCCGGCTTCGACATGATGCACCGGTTCATCGCGCTTGCCGAGTACAACGTCCGCCATCCCGGCATCGTCGACCTCTACAGCAGGCTCGCGGCCGAGGCCATCGCCGAGGACCATCCCGCGCACGCCTACTTCGTCCGGCACTATCGCAGGGCGTACCAGGAGGTGCAGGACTCCTTCGCGGTGATGGCCGAACGCGGCGAACTCCGGGAAGGAGTCGATCCCGGACTCGCCGCGCTGACCTTCATCGCGTTGCTGGACGGCCTACAGACCCAGTGGCTGACCATGCCGGACGCGGTCGACCTGGTGGCCTCCGTCCGGTTCTACCTGGAGAACCTGCTCACCGTCCCGCTCGGCGCCTAGCAACGCTTGGTTGCTCGCTTGGTTGCTAGAGCGTCCGCGCGTACGGATCCCAGTCCTCCGGCAGCGCGGGCGGCACGTCCACCGTGCTTTCCACCTCGACCGAGTGACCGCGCGTGATCGATTCCTCGATCGCGAGCATCGCGTCCAGCACGTGATAGGCCAACTCGCCGGACGCCCGCTCCGGCACGCCGGCCCTGATCGACCGCGCCAGTTCCAGCGCGCCGGTGCCGCGCGACGCGCCGTGGCCCCGTGCGGCCAGTTCGACGGGCTCGACCGCGCCGCGCAGGTGCAGGGTGGTCGCGCCGTCGAAACGGTTGGGGTCGGGCAGCACCGCGGTGCCCTCGGTGCCGGAGATCTCCACGAAGCCGGCACGCACCAGCGCCGAGTCGAAGCTCAGCACCACCTGCGCCGACCCGCCGCGCTCGAACTGGATCAGCGCGGTCACCGTGGTCGGCACGGTCACCGCGAACTCGGTGCCCGCCCTTGGCCCGGACCCGATCACGCGGGTCTCCCGCGCGCGACCACCCGTGCCGGTGACCTTGGCGATCGGGCCGAACAGCTGGATCAGCTCGGTCAGGTAGTACGGCCCGATGTCCAGCAGCGGCCCGCCGCCCGCCTGGAACAGGAACTCCGGTGCGGGATGCCAGCTTTCCGGGCCGGGGGTCTGGAACAGGGTCAGGCCGGTGCGCACTTCGCCGATCCGGCCCTCGTCGATGGCACGCCGCGCGGTCTGCAAACCCGCGCCGAGCACGGTGTCCGGCGCGCTGGCCACCCGCAGGCCGCGTTCTGTCGCACGGTCGAGCAGCTTGCGGCCGGTCTGCCGGTCGAGCGCGAGCGGCTTCTCCGCCCACACGTTCTTGCCCGCCTCCAACGCGGCAAGCCCGACGTCCACGTGCGCGGCCGGGATGGTCAGGTTGACCACCAGTTCGATCTCGTCGTTGTCGAGCAGTTCGGCCACCGAGCCGGAGCGGGGCACCTTGTGCTTGGCCGCCTGCGCCGCCGCGCGATCGAGGTCGAGATCGGCGACGGCGAGCAGCTTCAGGTCCGGGAAGCTGCTCAGGTTCTCCAGGTAGGTGTCGCTGATGACGCCTGCGCCGATGACCCCGACGCCGACCGGTCCGCTGTTCGCGCTCACTTGGACGCACCCGCCACGAACGCGTAGCTGGCCTCGATGCCGGCGTAGATGTCGCCGTCGTACTGGTCGAACTCGATCACCCGCAGCGCGTTCGGCGCGGCCGCGAGCACCTCGGTCACCGGGACCTGGCCCTGGCCGGCCGGCACCTGGCCGGACGCGTCGGTGTTGAGGCCGCCGTCCTTGACGTGCAACGCCTTCACCCGCGCGCCGAGCCGTGTGAGCAGTTCCGGCGCGTTCGCGCCGCCCGCTGTCGCCCAGTAGGTGTCGACCTCAAGATCGACATCCGGATCGAGCGCGTCGGCCAGCACCTCCAAGCCGCTGTGACCGTCGATCCTGGACTCCAGCTCCCACCAGTGGTTGTGGTAGCCGACCCGGACGCCGTGCTCGGCGGCGATCTTGGCGGCGGCGTTGAGCGCGTCCGCGGTGGCCGCGATCTCGCTCGCGCTCTGCCAGTGTTCGGCCCGAACCATCGGGTCGATGACAAGACCGATGCCGAGTTCGGCGGCTGCCGCGAAGACCGCGTGCTGGTCGGCGCCGATCAGTTTGGCGTGCGCGGTCGGCGCGGTGAGGCCGTTGTCCGGCAGGCCGGTCCGCAGGGTTGCCAGGTTCTCCACGACGCCGTACGGCTCGACCTGGGTGAAACCGATCGCGGCCAGCCTGCGCAACACCTCGCCGGGATCGGCGGCGAACTCCTCGCGAACCGAGTACAGCTGTACGGAAATGCTCATCGGGACCCTCCCCGCGTCGTCATGTCGGCGAAGAATCCGCCGGTCAGCAGATTTTTACCACCTGGTAGAAATTGACGCCAGGCATTATCGGCGCCTGTTCGAAGTTGTTTGTCCTCAGCCGTGTTTTCAGCCGTGTTTTCAGTCGGGGCCGAAGAACGCGATCGACATCCCGCACACCGCGGTGACCAGGTGCTCGCCCAGCCTGCGCCAGGACTTCTCCGCGTCGTCTGCCGGGATACGGCTGTGGGCGAGGTCGTACTCCAGTTCCGCGCACATGTGCACGACCAGTTGACGGATCATGGTGGCCAGCTCCGGCGCCAGCTCGCCGGACGGGTCGTGCCGTTTCGCGCCGGGCAGCTCGCGCAACAGCCGGATCGACTCGCTGTCGACATGCGACTGGACGGTGTACTCGCGCAGGCTCGGCTCGACAAGCGCCTGTGCGCTGAACCGTGCGTGCCAGGACGGGGTGCCGAGGTCGATCAGGTGCAGCACGGTCGGCAGCACCGCGCAGGCCATCCGGTCCCGCAGCGACACCTCGGGCCTGTCCATCAGCGCGGCCACCATGGCCATCCGGTGCCGGTCGACCGGGCCGACGTGCCTTGCGATGATCGCCTTGATCAACTCGTCGCGACTGCTGAAGTGGTACTGCACAACGGACTTGTTGCGTTGACCGGCCGCGTCGCTGATCTGTCTTATCGAGACACCCGCGAACCCGCGCTCCGCGTAGAGCCGCTCTGCGGCGTCCATCAGCTTGTCCATGGCGAGCTGGGCGCGTGGGGTCGGCGACGCGGCCGGTTCAAGCTCAGTCATTCATTCCATCAAGTGAATCGCGGACGTGGGGCACGCCGCGGCCGCGGCGCGTACGGCATCGTAATCCGCGCTCGCCGGTTCGGTGGTCAACGCGATCACGATGCCGTCCTCGTCGCGCTGGTCGAACACGGCAGGCGCCGTCAACGCGCACAGTCCGCTACCGCAGCAGACCTCCTGGTCCACCTCGACCTTGAGGCCGCTCACCAGGTCACCCACACGTTCTCGAAGCCGCCGCCGAGGATGCCCTTGCGCAGCGGCAGCGCGTCCGCACCGTCGCGCAGTCGCAGACCGGGCAGCCTGCGGGCCATCGTGCCCAGCGCGACCTGCAACTCGACCCTGGCCAGGGGCTGGCCGAGACAGAAGTGCGGGCCCGCGCCGAAGGTGAGGTGCTGGTTGGCGTTGGTTCGGCGCGGGTCGAACCGGTCCGGCTCGGGGAAGCGCTGCTCGTCCCGGTTGGCCGAGGCCAGCAGCATCATCAGCGTGGTGCCCTTGGCCACCGGGCAACCGCCGACCTCGATGTCCTCGGTGATGAAGCGCGGAATGCCGATGCCGGCGTTGGTGTCCATGCGCAGCACCTCCTCGACCGTGCCGGGGATCAGCTCGGGATCGGCGATCACCGCCTCGTAGTGCTCGCGCTCGGCGAGCAGCATGCCGGTCATCTTGCCGATCATGTTCGAGGTGGTCTCGTGGCCCGCCAACAGCAGGCCCATCCCGGTCTGCACCAGTTCGGCATGGCTGAGCCTGCCGTCCTGTGCGTCGGAGATCTGGGTCAGCTCGGAGAGCAGGTCATCGCCCGGGTTGGCGCGCTTCTCCTCGACCAGCGCGGACACGTAGCCGGCGAACTCGCGGCGGGCACGGTCCACGTCGGACTGGGTGTAGCGGGTCAGGGTGAGGCTGATCCGCGACCATTCGGCAAAGCGGTCCTTGTCCTGCGCGGGCGCGCCGAGCAGCGCACAGATCACGGCCACCGGCAGCGGGAGGCCGAAATCGGCCATCAGGTCGGCGGGGGAGCCCTTGGCGATCATGTCGTCGACCAGTTCGTCGGCGATCGCCTGGATCCTCGGTCGCCACTGCTCCATCTTCTTCATGGTGAACGAGCCGGACAGCAGCCTGCGCCAGCGTCGATGCCCGTCACCCTCGGAGATGTTCACGTCGGGGGTGCTGCGCCTGCCGAAGATGCCGCCGTCGTCGGTGTTGGCCAGCCGCGCCGCGCCCGGCCTGCTCAGGTCGCGGCTGAACCGGCCGTCGGCCAGCACGTCACGCACGTCGGAGTAGCGGCTGAGCACGCCGACCTCGTCGCCGCTGGGCATCCGGACGCGCGCGACCGGGCACTTGTCGCGGAATTCCGCCCACTCCTCGGGCGGATCCAGTGGGGCCTTGTCAAACGGGAAGCTGGGGATGTCGCTGGTGGTAGTCACGTCGCACAGTAAGGCGAGCGCCTTACTTAAGGCAAACGCCTTAACTCTGACCTGCGAAAAGGGTCAGACGCTGGTGGGCAGTGGACCGCCGTGGAACGCGACCGCGTCGGCCAGCGACGCCACGATGTCGAAGTCGGTGCCGGTCTCCTCTGCGTAGGCGCGGTGCAGGTTCAGCACGAGCCGTTCGGCGTCCGGCAGCCCGGCGAACTCGCCGAGATCGACCTGCCGCGCCGCGTCCAGCGGGCCGAGGCCCGCGCGCAGGCCAGTTCGCGCCGCGTCCTGAATGAGCCGGTAGTAGCGCTCGTGCGTGGCCAGCACGTCGGTGAAGTCCGCGCCGTCGAGCAACGGACCGTGCCCCGGCACGACAAGGCTCGGCTCGAACCCGGCCAACCAGTCAAGGGCGCGCAGCGCGCCGGCCAGCGAGCCCATGAAGATCAACGGCGTGACCCGGTTGAAGATCAGGTCGCCGGTGAACAGCACGCCCGCGTCGCGCACGAACGCGACCACGTCGCCGACGGTGTGCGCGACGAAGCCCGGATGGCGCACCTCGACGCGGCGCTCGCCGGTGAACAGGTCCAGCCCGTCGGCCACGGTGATCGTGGGCAGCCTGCGGCGCACCGCGCCCCAGTCCGGCACCGGCGCCCAGAACGGCGGGCAGCCCTCGATGATCATGTCGGTCCTGATCGCCTCGCGGGTGGCCTCGTGTGCGACGATCGGCACGCCGTCGGGCAGCAGGCTGTTGCCGTGCGTGTGGTCGCCGTGGTGGTGGGTGGACACGGCGATCCGGATCGGCGCGTCGCCGGTCGCCTCGGCCAGCGCGCCCAGCCAGCGTCGGGTGCGCGCCTCGGTGGCGCAGGTGTCGATCAACACCACCCCGTCGTCGCTCACGACCGCGCCCGCGTTGTTGACCCACCACGATCCGTCCGGCTGCACCCACGCGTAGATCCCGTCCGCGACCTGGCGCAGCTCTCCCTGCTCGACCATGGCGGCAGGTTAGCGTTCGCTCGATATCGCCGATGCTGTGAAAACGCGGATCCCGCAATGATCGTCACGGCGGACTCGATACGCTGATCCTCTGGTCTCCAACCCTCCGTGACGACTTGGCGAAGGCGGCAATGGCATTACCAGCGGCATTACCAACTCACAGCGCGCCAACTCACAGCACGGCAGGGCGCAGCACGGCAGGGCACAGGCGCGCGCTGCTGATCGGCATCGCATTGGTCGTGGCGACGGTCGGTTCGGCGTGCAGCAGCGGGCCGAGCGCCGCCCCGCCGGTGCGTAATGACGCGGCAACCAAGGGCGCGACCCAGCCCAAGGTGGCGGCGCAGCCGCTCACGGTCTCCTCGGTCTCGCCCGCCTCCGGCAGTACCGGTGTGGCCACCGACGCGGTGCTGACCGTCACCTACTCGGCGCCGCTGAGCACGCTGCCACCGGACCCGACGCTGAACCCGCCGGTCGTCGGCAACTGGAACAAGCAGGGCAACACGCTCACGTTCACCCCATCGGGTGGCTGGATGCCGTGGAGCACCGAGACGGTGACCGTGCCGGCCGGCGCGACCGCGATGATCGGCGGGGCCAGGGCCACGTCCGCCTCGCCGACCACCACCTCGTTCACGGTGGCCGCGGGCAGCGAGACGCGGGTCGAACAGATGCTCGCCGAACTGGGCTACCTGCCCTTCACGTTCGAGCCGACCAAGCCGTTCCCGGCCAAGGTCACCACCGCGCTCCAGACCGAGCCGACCACCGCCGACACGGTCAGCACCTCGGTCGTGCCCGGCACGCTGGCCTGGGCGTGGACGATCGTGCCGCCGACATTGAGCCCGCTGTGGAAGCCGGGCACGCCCAACGTGATGGACAAGGGCGCGATCATGGCCTTCGAGTCCGACCACAACATGAAGATGGACGGCGTCGCCGGCTCAGCGGTCTGGACCGCGCTGCTCACCGCCATCGCCAACCGGCAGACCGACCCGAACCCCTACACCTACCTGGTGGCCAGCGAGACCGTGCCGGAGACGCTCACCGTCTACCGACAGGGCCAGGTCGTCTACACCAGCAAGGCCAACACCGGCGTCGCCGGCGCGACCACCCAGAAGGGCACCTTCCCGGTGTACCTGCGGTTCAAGTCGACCGAGATGAAAGGCACCAACCCGGACGGCACCAAGTACGACGACCCGAACATCCCGTGGGTCGCCTACTTCAACGGCGGCGACGCGGTGCACGGCTACCCGAGGTCGAGCTACGGCTGGCCGCAGAGCAACGGCTGCGTCGAACTGCCGATCTCCAACGCGGCCACGGTCTGGCCGATGGACACCTACGGCACGCTGGTCACCGTCACCAGCTGACCGCGAACACCGTCCACTGTGGTCAGTCGCCGGTGCGGGCCTTGGCGTAGTGGCGGGCGGCCTTGGCGCGGTTGCCGCAGGCTGCCATGGAGCACCAGCGGCGGCTGCGTTTCGGGCTGGTGTCGTAGAAGTGCAGCACGCAGTCCGGGTGCGCACAGCCGCGAATCCGGCTCGGGTCGGCGGTGAGCAGTTCGACGTAGTCGAGCGCGGCCAGCCAGCCGGGCCGCTGCCACGCGTGCGCCAGCTCGACCTCGGTGCCGGGGCCGTCCGGCCCGAGCATCGGCCAGGTGCGGCCCCAGGCGAGCACCTCGTTGAGCGCGGTGCGCTCGCTCGGATCGGCGACATGGGCGCGGATCGCCTCGCGCGCGGTGACCAGCGCGGCGCGGGTCTGTTCGGTCGCACGGTCGGCGATGCCAACCTCGGCCAGGAACGCGCGGGTGCCGGCGAGGTCGGTGAGCAGGTCGTTGGTCACGCCACGGTTGCGCCAGACGGTGTTGAGCAGGTCGAGGCCGAGCGGCTCGCCGACAAGAGGACGATCCATGGGCATGCCACCAGGCTAACCGATGGAATCCGTTTGACTGGTTGGTTTCGTTTTCGTTCCCGCTTGCGCGCGGTTCTATGCTTATTTCCCCGGCCGACCATCTGGATGGTGATGGCTATGGACACCGATCAGTCGAACAAGCCGCATGCCGACACCCCGGACGGCCTGATCCGGATCGACCCGGGACCCGCGCACTTCCACACCGTCCGCGCAGTGCTGATCGCCGAAGGCGTCGTCCTGGCGATCCTCGGCATCTGGGGCCTCATCGCGGCCTGGAACTATCACGGCGCCGACCCGACCGGCGAGGTCGTCATCGGAGTGCTGCGGCTGACCGTGCCGCATGCCGCCGTGCTGCTCGGCACCGGCGTACTGGCGTTCGTGGCCATGGCGGGACGCCGCTGGGGGGTGATCTTCGGGCTGGTGCAGGTGGTCGCCTACGGTCTGATGTTCATCGTCTCGGCTGGCCACCACAACTCGTTCAGCAACACCGGGGACGCCGTCCTGCACGGCATCGTGGCCGCGATCGGGTTGGGTGTGTTCATGTGGTCAGCCGGCCGCGCGCTCGACGGCTACACGTGGGAGCGTGGGCGATCGAGTTCGGCATAAGGTCCGATGTGGACGGACGCGAGTTCGTCGAGGCCGGGCGTTGCCGCGACCGATAGTCTGGATCAATGGCAGACGCGTTGACCATGCCGAGACTGGCTGCGGACGGATTCGTGTTGCGCGCGTTCGAGTTCGGCGACGTCGCGCTGATCCAGGAGGCGTCGGCCGACCCCTTGATCCCGCGGATCAGCACGGTGCCGACCAGCGACTCGCTGATCGAGGCGCGCGCGTTCATCCTGCGCCAGCAGAGCCGGTCCACGACCGGCGTCGGCTACTCCTTCGCGATCGCCGAGCGGGAAACCGATCGCGCGGTCGGCCAGATCGGGTTGTGGCTGGACAACATCAGGCACGGCCGGGCCAGCGTCGGCTACTGGATCGTGGCCTCGCAGCGGCGGCGCGGCATCGCCAGGAGTGCGTTGCGCGCGATCACCGAGTGGGGCCTCACCCTGCCCCAGGTGGCGCGGCTGGAACTCTACGTTGAGCCGTGGAACACCGGATCGTGGAAAACGGCCGAGGCCGCAGGCTATCAACGCGAAGGGCTACTGCGCGGCTGGGAGGAGATCGGCGGCAAGCGGCGCGACATGTTCATGTACGCGCGGCTCGCGCCCTGACCGGTGCTTGGCTCGACGTCATCGTCCATACTCACTCGGTCCACAACGGTTGGACCTCGTCCAGGGACGGATCGAGCATTCTCGCGCAGCGCTGCCAGGCGCGCGCCACGGTGTACCGCAGCGCGGCGTTGTCGTAGCCCATCAGCGGAGGAGTGCGCACGTGCAGCTCCGTCGCACGCCTGATCATCAGCCGTGCCGCCTCCTCTCGGTTCGGGTTGGCGCGCAGCAGGGCTATCTCCTGCTCGTACGTCACCGCCCGCACGTTCTTCAGCGCGGAGTCGAACGCGCTGCCCTGGCTGGCGAGCGCCCTGGCCAGGTGGTGTCCTGCGGCGGCCCAGGACTCCCACAGCCGCACGGTCTCGTCCGCGTCGGTGCTCACGGCCGGCACGGATCGGCCCCGATACGCCGCCGGAGTTCCTGGACATGGGTGTCCTCGTCGATCTGGGGGTCTTCCACCTCGGACTCGAACACAGCCACCTCCCGTCACCTTGGGCACGGCTGGCCGAGCTGCCTCCGTCGAGGCAGGACCGTCACTGGCGTCGGCCGTGCACGTCGTCGATGCTGACATGAGGTGTTGTGCAATCGACGCAATCATGGCAACTTGTGCACGAACTCATCCGAATGGAGGTTGGGTAATGCGCAGATTGCGCGACCAAAGGAGTTGGCTATGAAGGTCACGTTTTTGGGCACGACATCCGAGACGGGCAACTGCCCCACGCTGTTCGCGACTGATCGAGGCACCCTGATTGCCCAGGGCAAGATCGTCACGGATCCGGAGGCTCTGAAGACCATCCGCGAGACCTACGCCGGCCTCGGCGCCGACGAGACGCTGGTTGAGATTCCGGCGGAGCTGCTGCTCTTCGCCGAGCGCAAGGACAGCGAGTGACCGACCCCAACGCCATGCTCACCAACCTGTTCGACCAGTTCACCCGGTCGGCATGGCGGTGGGAATGCCAGACGGACTATGCGGTTGATCATCCCGCGCTCGACCGATGGAAGCGGGGCCTTCCCCGCGAGACCGCCGGCAAGCAACGGTGGCTGGACTACATCCGGAAGATCACCGGCGCCGGTCGGCGCTTCGACCGGGTGCGCGTGTACACCGAACCGCTGAACGACTACCTATCGTGGATGATCGAGTTCACCCACGAGAACGTCGAAGCTGGAGAAGACATCAGGTGGCTGCCTCAGCGCGTCGCTCGCGACCTCGACATGCCGACGTACGACTTCTACCTGTTCGACGACGTACGGTTGGCGATCATGCGATTCGACCCGAACACCAAGCTGCTCGCGCACCTGGATACGACCGACGACCCTGACGCGGTCGAGCAGCATCGCATCTACCGTGATCTCGTGTGGCCGCGTGCTGTGCGGCACGCCGACCTGGTGGTGTGAGCGAGAGAAGGCTGTGACCAACGAAGCAGAGCGCAGGCGCCTCGCACTCGGCGACAACCTCCGGCTGATCCGCGAAGAACACGACGTTTCTGGCAAGCGCCTGGCCGAGATGACCGGCTGGGCGCCCTCCAAGGTGTCCAGGATCGAACGCAACCGGCAGCCGATCACCGACTCGGACATCGTCGCTATCGGCGCCGCGCTCGAACTGGGCGAGGTGATCACCGAAGAACTACGTGACGAACTGCGGGCCATCCGGCTCGAAGAGGCCCGATGGAGCCGCCAACTCACTGTGGGGCACCAGCCGATCCAGGAGCGGGTGCGCAAGGTGGAGGCCACCAGGAAGACCCTCGCCGCGTTCAGCGTGCTGTTTGTCCACGGCCTCGCGCAGACCGCTGGTTACGCGCGCAGGGTGTTCGAGATCCTGGCCGACACCCACGAGTCGCCGGCCGACACCCGAGGAGCCGTAGGCTCGCGCATGGAGCGCCAGCAGGTGCTCTACGACGAGGACAAGCGCTTCGAGATCCTGATGACCGAGGCTGCTCTCCGGTTGCCGCTCGCGGGACCTGCGGTGATGCGCGGTCAGATCGACCGGCTGATGACACTGGCCGACCTGCCGAACCTGCGCCTCGGTGTGATCCCGCTCGGCACGGTCATGCCGGTGATGATCATGCATGACTTCTCCATCCGGGACGACGAGGTGCTCATCGAACTGGGCCACACCGAGATGGTCACGCGGGACAACCATGACGTTGCCCTCTACCGATCGGTGCTCGATCGATTGTGGACGGTCGCCGTCGAGGGCGACGAGGCCCGCGTCCTGCTCACCAGGGTCGCGGCCGACCTCGGGTAGACGCGCAGAACAGCGGCGGCCATGCTCGCGTCCTTGCGAGTAGTGCGGCGCCGGTGTCGCACCGTATCCGCGACGTCACGCGGTGAGGCAGACCGTGTCCGCTGTGTCGCTTCCGGCGATTTCCGGCGCATTCGGTTGCGCCGAGTATGTGACCAGCTGGCAGGCTCCGTGCCCGGGTGGCCGACAAAATTGTAGAATCTCAACCGTCGTCCATCACCGGCCATAATGCTGGCGAGCGGGCGGCTACCGGGAAGGGGACATCGAAATAGCTGCCATGGGCCGTGATGACCGGGAATACGGGTCGAAGCGCCGGAATTTCGGGCGTATTGATCCGTTCTGCCTGTTTGCCGCCGTGCCGTTGGCGATCGTCGGCGTCGCGTTGGTCTTTTCGGACGTGCCGTGGCTCGCCCCCATCCTGCTCGTGTTCGCCGCGCTCGTCGTGTTCCTTGACTCGTGGCTGCACCGGCCCGGTCGGCTGATCGATCCGAGGGCCGCCAAGGAGGCGCTGCGCCGCGCCAAGGAAGCCGAACGCGACGGTTCCGAGGTCCGCCGTGGTCCGCGCTCCTACGACACCGGCGCGCAGTCCCAGGTCCGCTCGCGCACCCGGTCGACCACGAACGGAACGCGCCAGCCGAACCGGCAGCAGCAGCCGCCGCGCCAGCACCCGGCCACCGCCTACCGCGAGCCGCAGCGCGGCCGTTCCCGCTACTGATCCAGCGGCTCAGCACGATCCAGGCTCAGCTCGATCCGTCAAAATCCGAAAGGGCTTGGCCGTCCTTTGTGGCCGGTGTGGTGCCTCTTGGGGACCTGTTTGGTGATCTGCGAACCAGAACGGGTAAGAATGGCCATGAGATTGGCACCGCGGGTCGTGGAGGTCGAATGAGCGTTGTGGGAACTCGGGTGGTCCGGATCGAGGACCACAAGCTGATCACCTCGGGCGGCGACTACGTCGACGACCTGCGTGATCCGCTGCTGACCGGCGCTGCGCACGCGATGTTCGTGCGCAGCCCGCTCGCGCACGCGAAGATCAGCGCGATCGACGTCTCGGCCGCGCGCGAGCTGCCCGGCGTCGTCGGCGTGTTCACCGGCGCGGACGTGCCGGACAACTCCGGCGACGGCCCGATGGCCGAACCGTGGCTGGCCGTGGACACCGTGCGCTACGTTGGCGAGCCGGTCGCGCTCGTGCTCACCGAGCAGCGCTACCAGCTCGCGGACGCGGCCGAACTGATTGACATCGACTACGACCCGCTGCCCGCTGTCATCGGCTACGAGGCAGCGCTGGCCAGCGAGACCCTGCTTTTCGCTGGTACCGAGAGCAACATCTGCGGCACCAATGGCGAGCCGGAGGCCGTGACCGGCGCGTTCGACGACTGCGAGGTCGTGGTTACCGAGACGATCGTCAACCAGCGCGTCGCGCCCGCTCCGCTTGAGGTGCGCGGCGCGTCCTGCGCGTGGGGGCCGGACGGCCGGCTGACCATGTGGCTGTCCACTCAGAACGCGCAGATCGCCCGTGGCTTCCTGGCCGCGCGGCTCGGTGTCGCGGAAGAGCAGATCCGGGTGATCGCGCCGGACGTCGGCGGCGGGTTCGGCGCGAAGATCGGTGCCGACCCGGAGTCGGCAGTGCTCGGCTGGGCCGCGCGCGAGGTCGGCAGGCCGGTGCGCTGGATCGAGTCCCGCAGCGAGAACCTGACCGCGATGACGCACGGCAGGGGCCAGCGGCAGACGATCACCATCGGCGGCGGCAAGGACGGCAGGGTCACGGCGTACCGGCTGGACTTGGTGCAGGACGCGGGCGCCTACCCGAGGCTGGCCGCGGACCTGCTGCCCAGCTTCACCGGGCTGATGGCCACCGGCGTGTACGCGTTCCCGACAGTGGAGTTCGCCAGCCGCAGCGTGCTCACCAACACCACCCCGATCGCCGCCTACCGCGGTGCGGGCCGGCCGGAGGCGACCGCGGCCGTCGAGCGCGCGATGGACCTGTTCGCCGCGCGGATCGGCATGGACGCGACGGACGTGCGCCGGATCAACTTCATCAAGCCAAACCAGTTCCCCTACCGCACCCCGGGCGGCGCCAACTACGACAGCGGCGACTACGAGAAGGCGCTGGACCGCGTGCTGGCCGCCGCCGACTATCCGGCGCTGCGCGCGGAACAGGCGCGGCGCCGCGCCGAGGGTGACGTGGTCGCGCTGGGCATCGGCGTGTCCACCTACGTCGAGGTGACCGCGAACGGCGGTGGCGGCGAGAGCGGCAAGGTGGTGATCCACGCCGACGGTTCGGTCACCGCCTACACCGGCAGTTCCCCGCACGGCCAGGGCCTGGCCAGCACGCTCGCCATGCTGCTGTCCGACCAGCTCGGCGTGCCGATGGACAAGATCACCGTCCGGCACGGTGACACCGACGAGATCCCGAGGGCGGTCGGCACGTTCGGCTCGCGCTCGCTGCAACAGGGCGGTTCCGCGATCAAACAGGCCGCCGACAAGGTCATCGAGCAGGCCCGCGAGATCGCCGCGGACCTGTTGGAGGCCAACCCGGACGACCTCGAACTCGACGTGGACAGCGGCCAGTGGCGGGTGCGCGGCGCACCGTCCGCGGCGGGCGTGACCTGGTCGCAGGTGGCGCAGCGCGCCGAGGGCGGCGAACTGTCCGCCGATCTGTGGTTCGGCGACGGCGACCCGACCTTCCCGTTCGGCGCGCAGCTCGCCGTGGTCGAGGTGGACACCGAGACCGGCAAGGTGGTGCTGCGCAGGATCGTCGCGCTGGACGACGCAGGCCCGATCATGAACCCGCTGACCTTCACCGGCCAGCGGCACGGCGGCCTGGCCCAGGGCAGCGCCCAGGCCATGCTGGAAGTGATGGACTACGACGCGGACGGCAACCCGACCACAGCGACGCTCGCCGACTACTCGTTCATCACCGCGACCGAGCTGCCCGACTTCGAACTGCTTGAGATGGCAACGCCGACCGACCGCAACCCGTTGGGGGTCAAGGGCATCGGCGAGGCCGCGACGATCGGCTCGACCCCGGCCGTGCACAGCGCGGTCGTGGATGCCCTCGCCCATCTCGGCGTGCGGCACCTGGACATGCCGACCACGCCGATGCGGGTGTGGCAGGCCATCAACGCGGCAGTAATCAACGCAGCAATCAATGCGGCGAAGGAGGTGCGCTGAGATGCGCGTCGGCATTGAGGTGAACGGCAAGCAGACCGCGGAGGACGTCGAGGACCGCACGCTGCTCGTGCACTACCTGCGCGACGTGCTCGGCCTGACCGCGACCAACGTCGGCTGCGACACGACCTCCTGCGGCGCGTGCACCGTGCTGCTCGACGGCGAGGCGGTCAAGTCGTGCACGGTGTTGGCCGCGCAGGCCGACGGGCACGCGGTGACCACTGTGGAGGGTCTGTCCGATCCGGACGGTGGCGAACTGCACCCGATGCAGCGCGCGTTCCGCGAGCAGCATGGGTTGCAGTGCGGGTTCTGCACGCCGGGCATGATCATGGCGTCGGTGTCGCTGTTGCGGGACAACCCGAAGCCGAGCCGGGACGAGGTGCGCCACGCGTTGGAGGGCAACCTCTGCCGCTGCACCGGTTACCACAACATCGTCAACGCGGTGATGGACGCGTCCGGCCAGGAGGTGAAGGCGTGATCCCGGCCAAGGTCAGCTACGTCCGCGCCAACTCGGTCGGACAGGCCCTGGATCTGCTCGCCGAACACGGCGAGGATGCCAAGGTGTTGGCGGGCGGGCATTCCCTGCTGCCGCTGATGAAGTTCCGGTTCGCCGCGCCCGAGGTGCTGGTGGACATCGCGCCGCTGGACGAGCTGCGCTACGTGCGCGAATCCGGTGAGGAGATCGCCATCGGCGCGCTCACCCGCTACCGCGACCTGCACACCAACGAGATCCTGCGCGCGCACGCGCCGTTGCTGGCCGAGGTGGCCGGCGCCATCGGCGATCCGCAGGTGCGCAATCGCGGCACCATCGGCGGTTCGCTCGCGCACGCCGATCCCGCCGCCGACCTGCCGGCTGCCGCGCTGGCCAGCGACGCGGTGTTCGTGGTGCGCGGACCGGAGGGTGAGCGGGAGATCGCTGCGGCCGAGTTCTTCCTCGGTCCGTTCACAACGCCGCTGGAGCCGGACGAGCTGCTGGTGGAGATCCGGTTGCCGAAGCTGACCGGGATCGGTTGGGGCTTCGAGAAGTTCAACCGGCGCGCCATTGACTGGGCCATCGTCGGGGTCACCGCGGTGGGCTCGTCGATCGCGCTGATCAACATGGGTGGCGCGCCGGTCCGCGCGCACGCCGCCGAGCGGGCACTTGCCGAGGGCGCGAGCCCGGCCGAGGCCGGCGCGCTGGCCGCCGAGGACACCGGTCCGGCCGACGAACCACACGCGTCCGCCGACTACCGCAGGCACCTGGCCAGGGTGTTGACTACCCGAGCGCTGGCCAAGGTCGCGGGGGAGCAGCCCGTCGGCCTTCGCTGAGTCGGGAGTGCGATGTCATCGTTGCGCCGCAGGCGTACGGTCACCGCCGCCCTTGCCGCCTGCGTCGGTGTCGCGCTGTTGCCTGCCTGCACGTCTGAGGCGACCGGCGGCGAACTCCGCGTCGACCAGGTCGGCTACCTGCCGAAAGACACCAAGATCGCCTATCTGATGGCGTCCGGTTCGGTGTCCGGCGAGAAGTACCAGGTGCTGAACTCCTCGGGCAGCGCGGTCGCCGGCGGTACGGTCGGCGGCGCCAGCCGCGGCTCGTGGAACTCGACGTATCCCGGACGTCTACCCGATCGACTTCTCCGGCCTCACCGCGACCGGCAGGTACCACATCGCGGTCAGCGGCGGCATCACCGCGACCTCGGACACCTTCCAGGTGGAGAACGCGGCCGACCTGTACGGCTCGCTGGTCACCGACGGGGTGCGGTTCTACCAGAACCAGCGCGACGGCTCGGACGTGATCGCCGGCCCGCTCGGCCGCGAACCCGCGCACCTTGGTGACGCAGCGGCGAGCGTCTACCAGGATCCGCACTTCAAGTCCGGCGGCAACGGCGACGTCATCACCGACAGGACGCTCACCAGGATCGGCGGCCCCGGTCGACGTCTCCGGCGGCTGGTTCGACGCGGGCGACTACCTCAAGTTCACCTTCACCGCGTCCTATGCGGACGATCTGCTGTACTCCTCGGAACTCGCGCTCGGTGCCAACGCGCCCGCGTCGCTGACCGCGGAGGCGGCGTTCGGCACCCAGTGGCTCAACAAGATGTGGAACCCGTCGACCAGGACGCTGTACCTCCAGGTCGGCATCGGCACCGGCAACGAGACGTCCTTCTACGGCGACCACGACCTGTGGCGACTGCCGCAGGCCGACGACTCGGACAGCAACAAGATGGACGTGTACGCGGCCAAGAACCGGCCGGTGTTCGAGGCGGCCGCGCCCGGCGCCACGATCGACCCGGACGTGGTCGGCAGGGTGGCCGCCGCGTTCGCGTTCGCCGCGCGGGCGCAGGCGCGGTCCGACCCGAGCGGCGCAAGGACCGAGCTGAACGACGCGACCTCGCTGTACGCGATGGCCGACACCAGCCCGTCCGGCACCTTGGCATCGGCGCTGCCCACCGCGTACTACCCGGAGCCCATCTGGCACGACGCCATGGAGCTGGCCGCCGCCGAGATCGCCAGGGCGCAGCAGGATCTCGGTGACCCGAGTCCGACCTACCTGCCCTACGTGACCGACGCCGCCCAGTACGCGTCGGACTACATCAGCGAGCGACTCCGGCAGGGACACCTTCAACCTCTACGACACCAGCGCGCTCGCGCACACCGACCTGATCGCCGCGATCAAGGCCGCGAACAACCCGACCGGGCTGGCGGTCGGCCCGTCGGACCTGATCGGCAACCTCAAGGCGCAGCTGAGCACGGCGTCGACCAAGGCAGCCGGCGACATCTTCCACGCGGGCGGCGACTACGCCAGCTTCGACGTGGACTCGCACACCTTCGGCCTGATCGCGACCGAGGCCATGTACCGGAAGGTCAGCGGTGACAACGAGTTCGCGGCGTTCGCCGACGAACAGCGTGACTGGCTGCTCGGCGACAACGCGTGGGGCACCAGCTTCATGGTCGGCGAGGGCACCACGTTCCCGGACTGCATGGGGTCGCAGATCCCGAACCTGTCCGGTTCCACCAACGGCAGGGCACCGGTCGACACCGGCGCGGTGGTCAACGGCCCCAACGGCGCCGGCAACTTCGGCGGTGGCCTCGGCAGCCTGCAGGACGGCACGAAGAAGTGCGAGAACGACGGATTCACCACGTTCACGGCCATGGCAGCGAGTACGTCGACGACGTTCGGTCCTGGCAGACCAGTGAACCGGCGCTGGACATGACCGGCGAGGCCATCATCGCGGGCGCGTGGCAGCAGGCGGTCGCCAGGTAGACCACGAGCCTGTTACTCTCCATCCGAGAGTTATCTCGGATGGAGAGTATCCATGGGTTTCGACGACGTTGTGCACCAGCGCGTGCGGCTGGGCGTGCTCGCCCTGCTCAGCCAGCGGAATCGCGGCTTCACCGAGCTGCGTGACCTGCTCGACCAGTCGGACGGCGGGCTGGGTCGACATCTCAAGGTGCTGGCCGACGCGGGCCTCGTCACGCTCACCAAGACGTTCCAGGACAACCGGCCGCGCACCGACGTCACGCTCACCGACGCGGGCCGCGCCGCCCTGCAAGCCGAAGTGGGCGCGCTCGGCGAGCTGATCAACGGCATCGACCTCGACGACCCCTTCGCGTTCCCGCCCGGCCTCGGCCGCCGCTTCGAGACGAGCACGCGCACCGCCGAGTTGATCCTGAGCGAGACGTACGCCCCGTTCCACGTCGCGGCACAGTGGCAGCTCGGCCCGGATTTCGCGCTGCCGGACGGCTTGGCGGCCTGGCCGAGCTATCCGGCGCAGCGGGCGAGTTTTCTCAGTCATGGCCTGCTCGGCGGCTACCTGCGCCGGTGGACCACGGAGACCGAACAGGAGTGGATCAACACGATGCTGCTCGAATTCGCCGATGACCACGCGCCAGAGCGGATCATGGCAGGACTTGCGGAGTCCACTGTGTACGTTCCGGGTCAGCTGCCGGTGCGCGCGTACCAGCTCCGCTCGTCGTGCGTGCTGTGGCTGCGGCGCGGACCGTTCCTGAGCTGCATCACCGTGACCGGCGCCGCAGAGGTCGCGCAGAACCGGGCGAACACCCTTGCCCGCGACCAGTACCGGCTGCTCCCGCGCAGCGAACGCGACGCGCACGAACCGGTCGCGCTGCGGGTCGAGCAGGAGGCCGACCGGTGAAGCGCATGCTCGCCGCGGTCCGGCTCGTCCCGACCGCGGGCAGGGGGATCACGGTCGCGCTCGCCGTTGTCGCGTTGCTCGCTGGCCTCGCGCCTGCCGTTGCCATGCTCGCGTCCGGCTGGCTGATCGACGAACTCCTGGCCGCCGTACCGGCCGGGTTCGGCTCGCCAGCAGGTCATCGCGCGGTGCTCGCCGCTGTCGCGCTGGCGCTGTTGTTCGTTATCGCGCAGACCGCGACCCGGCTGGCCACCGGCCTGGCCACCACGGTCGGCTCCCGGGTGGACGCGCGACTGCAACGCCGCGCCATCCGTGCGGTCAACGGCCCGACCGGCGTCGCCCACCTCGACGATCCGGCGCTGCGCGACGCACTGTCCAGGGTCACCGGCATCGGTACCGGCCGCTACACGCCCGGTGGTGCCATCGCCGGCCTGGTCACCAGGGCCAGCCAGGCCGTGCAGACGCTCGCATCGGTCGTGGTGCTCGGCGCGTTCCACTGGTGGCTCGCGCTGCTCGTGCTCGCGGCGAATCTCTGGTGGGGCAGGGAAAGCAGGCTCGCCTACCTGCGCCAGACCAAGGCGCTGCTCAAGCAGAGCACCGTGCTGCGCCGCTCGGACTACCTTCGCGATCTCGTGCTCACGGCGGCGGCAGCGAAGGAGATCCGGCTTTTCGGCCTAACCGAGTGGCTGCGCGCCCGGTTCACCGGCGAATGGGACCGCGCCATGCGTTCGGTCTGGCAGGCCAGAGCCGGCCGGGGCGTGATCCTCACCGGCGCGGCGGTCACGGTGTCCTCGGTCAACTTCGGTTCCTACGCGTTGCTCGGTCTGGCCGCCATCAACGGCAATGTCGGCTTCGGCGCACTGGTCGTGTTCGTGCGCGCGGTGTCGCTCGTCGGCACCGTGACCAATCTCGGCCAGCAGGACTTCCAGATCGAGTACGGCCTTGCCGGCCTCCCTTCGGTCGCCGCCGTGGAGAAGGCCGCCGCCGCGCAGGTCTCGACCGGCACACAGGCTCCGCCGACCGAGCCGCTTCGCCTCGCCTTCCGCGACGTCCGTTTTGCCTATCCTGGCAGCGAAAAACCCGTGCTGGACGGCCTCGACCTCACCATCGAACCCGGCACGTCGCTGGCGATCGTCGGCCTGAACGGCGCCGGCAAGACCACGCTGATCAAGCTGCTCTGCCGTTTCTACGATCCCGACGCGGGTGCCGTCACCGCCAACGGCATCGACCTGCGCGACCTTGATGCGCGTGCCTGGCAGCGTGGCATCGCCGCCGTGTTCCAGGACTTCACCCGCTACAAACTGTCCATTCGGGACAACATCGCGCTGCGCGCGCACGACGACGCGGCACTCGAACGGGCCGCGCGACGTGCCGGCATCCTCGACCACATCAACGCCCTGCCGAACGGCTTGGACACCCCACTGGTCCGGCAACGCGCCGGCGGGCTGGACCTGTCCGGCGGCCAGTGGCAGCGCATCGCGCTGGCCCGCGGCCTGCTCGCGGTCGAGGCCGGCGCGCGCATCCTCATCCTCGACGAGCCCACCGCCAGCCTGGACGTGCGCGCGGAAGCCGCGTTCTACGAACAGTTCCTGGCCATCACCAAGGACATCACCACGATCGTGATCTCGCACCGATTCGCCACCGTCCGCCGCGCAGACCGCATCTGCGTGCTCGACAACGGCCGCATCACCGAGACCGGCACGCACACCGAACTCGTGAACGCGAACGGCCGCTACGCCGAACTGTTCACCGCTCAGGCCGCCCAGTTGAGCGGAGCCAACGCATGACGGCGAGCTGGTGGGCGCGTGCCCGCACCGTGTTCCTGCTCTGCTTCCGTGCGGCGCCCGGTCGCAGCACCGCGCTGATCGCCTGCCAGATCGGGGCCAACCTGGCCACGCTGGCCGGCGCGTACAGCATCAAGCTGGTCACCGATGCCGCGCTGCGCGGCGACCGCGCCGGGGTGATCGTCGCGGCGAGTGTGATGGCCGGCATGGGCCTGCTCGCGGTGTTGTTCGGCCGAGGCTATCTGCTGCTCACCACGTCCGTGTCCGAACTGGCCGGTCGCCACGTGGACAGCGAGCTGATCCGGCTCGCCGGCTCGATTCCCACCATCGAGCACTTCGAACGCCCGCACTACGCCGACCAGCTGACCCTGATCCGCCAGGAGCGGGCAGCTCTGGCCGGCATGCTCAACGCCACCGTGCTCAACCTGCGCATTGCCGTCTCGCTGATCGGCGCGATCGCGATCCTGGCCTCGGTGAACCCGATCCTGCTCGCATTACCCGTGCTCGGCGTGCCCGCGCTGCTCGCCAACCAGCGCGCGTCCGCCATCGCCACCAGGGCACGCGAGGCGAGTGCGCCGTCGACGCGGCTGCGCAACCACCTCTACGCTGTCGCGTCCTCACCGGCCAGCGGCAAGGAGATCCGGGTGTTCGGCCTTGTCGACGAGCTGCTCGCCCGGCACGAGCGGGTCACGGACGAACTCGAACGCGCCGCGACCAGCGCCGCATACCGGGGCTTCGCCCGCACAACGGCCGCTTCGCTGATCTTCGCGGCCGGCTATGCCGGCGCCCTGCTCGTCGTGCTGTTGGCCGCCATCCACGGCACGGTCACGGCCGGCACGCTGGTTCTCACCATCACGCTGGCCGCGCTGCTCAACTCGCAACTCGCCACGGCCGCCCAGTACACGAGCTACTTCCAGCGCGTGCTCAGCGCGGCGGCCCGACTGATCTGGCTGCGCCGGCACGCCGCCCAACACTCGACCGAGCTGCCGGCGCCGCCGACCCACCTGCGCGACGGCATCACCCTCGACCACGTCAGCTTCAGCTACCCGGAAACCGACCGCGACGCGCTCACCGACATCACCGCGCACCTCCCGGCCGGTTCGGTCGTCGCCATCGTCGGCGAGAACGGCTCCGGCAAGACCACGCTGGTCAAACTGCTCAGCGCGCTCTACCAGCCGACCTCGGGCACGATCCGCGCGGACGACGTCGACCTGACCACCGTCGACCCGACGCGCTGGCAGCAGCGGATCAGCCCGGCCTTCCAGGACTTCGTCCGCTTCGAGTTCACCATCGGCGAATCCGTCGGCGTCGGCGACCTGCCCCGCATCGCCGACGAACCAGCCATCACCCAAGCCCTGGTCAGGGCGGGCGCGGGCGACCTCGTCACGAACGGTCTCACCAGCCAACTCGGCACCACCTGGGGCGGCACCGACCTCTCCGGCGGGCAGTGGCAGAAGCTCGCGCTCGGTCGCGCGCTCATGCGCGAACAGCCGCTGCTCCGCGTGTTCGACGAGCCGACGGCGTCGCTGGACGCCGTCACCGAACAGGCCCTTTTCCAGCGCATCGCGACCGCGACAAGGGAACTGCCGGCGGCCGAGCGGCCGACCACGATCCTGGTCTCGCACCGGTTCGCCACCGCGACCATGGCCGACGAGATCCTGGTCCTCGACCAAGGCCGGATCATCGAACGCGGCAATCACACAACCCTGGTCAAGGCCGGTGGCAGGTACGCGGAACTGTACGAGCTACAGACCCGTGCCTACCGCTGAGCCTGCTTGATCGGTCGGATCACCAGGATCGCCACGATCAACGCGACCACGACGAAGCCGGCGCCGATCAGGAAACCGAGCTGGTAGCCCTTGGCCAGCGCCTCGACCTTGTCAACGCCCGAGGCGATCAGGCTCACGCTGCGCGTCGCGGACAACGTGGCCAGCAGCGCGAGACCGAGTGCGGCACCGACCTGCATCGTCGTGTTCACCAGGCCGGAGGCCAGGCCGGCATCCTTCTCGTCCGTGCCGGACATGGCCAGCACGGCGAGGGTCGGGAACGCGATACCCACACCGACACCGACCGGCACGGTCGCGGGCAGCACGTCGATCAGGTAGCTGCCGTGCACGGGCGCGCGGCCGAACAGGGCGAGGCCGACCGCGATCAGGACCAGGCCGGGCAGCAGCGTCGCGCGCGCGCCGAACCGGGTCATCAGCCGCTCGGTGTAGCGCAGCGACAGGATGCCGATGACGATCGTGGTCGGCAGGAAGGCGAGGCCGGTTTCGAGCGCGTCGTAGTGCAGGACGTCCTGCAGGTACAGCACGCCGAGCACGAACATGCCGAACATGCCGGCCACCGCGAGCATCTGCACCGCGTTCGCGCCGGAGACGTTGCGCGAGCGGAAGATCCGCAGCGGGATCAGTGGATTGCTCGCCATGGCCTCGCGGATGACGAACCCGACCAGCAACGCGATCGCGCCGCCGCCGAAGGCCAGCGTCTGCGGCGAGCCCCAGCCGTTCTCGGCGGCCGGCTTGACGATCGTGTACACGGCGAGCATCAGCGCGGCGGTGATGAGCACGGCGCCGAGCCCGTCGGTGCCCTTGCTGAACCCGGTGCCCTTGTCCTTGGGCAGCAGGCGCGGCGCGAGCACCAGCGTGACGATGCCGATCGGGAGGTTGATGAAGAAGATCCAGTGCCAGTTGATGCCCTGGGTGAGCACGCCGCCCGCGAGCAGGCCGATCGACCCGCCTGCCGTCGCCACGAAGCCGTACATGCCGATCGCCCTTGCCTGTTCCCTCGGCTTCGGGAACATGGTGACGATCATGCCGAGGATCACGGCCGACGTCATGGCGCCGCCGACGCCCTGGACGAATCGCGCGGTGATGAGCACGGCCTGGCTCTGCGCCAGCCCGCACACGGCGGATGCCGTGGTGAACACGACGAGACCGGCGAGCATCATGCCGCGCCGGGAGATGATGTCGCCGAGCCTGCCGGCGAGCAGCAGCAGGCCGCCGAACGCGATCAGGTAGGCGTTGATGACCCAGGCCAGACCGGACGGCGAGAAGCCGAGGTCACTCTGGATCGCCGGCAGGGCGACGTTGACCACGGTCGCGTCGAGCACGATCATCAGCATGCCGATGCACAGCACGATGAGCGCGACCCAGCGGGAACGGTCATTCTGAGTGCCCACAACGGCACCCTGGGTGAGTTCAGCGGTCTGTGACATCGGGGAACCTTCCATATCGGAAAACCTAGCCACCAGTACCGACAGTCGCGAGCCCTTAAACTCATCGGTCGTGGGAGGACAAATGCCGACCGACGTCATCGACTCGAATGTCGACGCCGACTTCGTCGCGTTGGCGGACCCGTTCCGTCGCGAGCTGTACGCGCACTGCTACCGCATGCTCGGTTCCGTGCACGATGCCGAAGACCTGGTGCAGGAGACCTATCTGCGGGCCTGGCGCGGGTACGAGAAGTTCGAGGGCCGTTCGTCGCTGCGCACCTGGCTGCACCGCATCGCGACCTCCGCGTGCCTGACCGCGCTGGAGGGCCGAGGCAGGCGCCCACTGCCGACCGGGCTCGGCGCACCCAGTGCGGATCCCACCGCGGACCTGGTTGAGCGGCAGGAAATTACCTGGCTCGAACCGATCCCACAGTCCATGATCGACGATCCGGCCGACCCGGCGTCGATCGCGGAGCGCAGGGCCGGTATCCGGCTCGCGCTGATCGCCGCCCTGCAACACCTGCCGCCGCGCCAACGTGCCGTGCTGATCCTGTGCGAGGTGCTGAAGTGGCGCGCCGCCGAGGTTGCCAAGGCGCTGGACACCAGCACCGCGTCCGTGAACAGCCTGCTGCAACGCGCCCGCGCGCAGTTGGACAAGCTCGCCCCGGTGCAGGACGAGGTGAGCGAACCGTCCGACGCGACCCGCCGCGCCATGCTGGATCGCTACGTTGACGCGTTCCAGGACTACGACCTCGCCGCGCTTTCCGAAATGTTCACCGAGGACGCGGTCTGGGAGATGCCGCCGTTCACCGGCTGGTACCAGGGCCCGGACGCGATCCGCACGCTCATCGAGCGCAACTGCCCGGCCAAGAACCCGCGCGAGCTGATGATGACCCGCACCGAAGCCAATGGTCAGCCCGCAGGCGCGCAGTACCTGCTCGACAGGGAAACCGGCGAGCACAAGGCGTTCAGCCTGCACGTGTTGACGCCGAGGGGCGGCAAGGTCGCGCACGTCACCGTCTTCTTCGATTTGAGTCTTTTCGAGGTTTTCGGGCTGCCCATGGTGTGGCCCGGGTAACCGCCCCGTCGTGTCGGGCAACCCCAGTTGGCGCCAAGGCGTCACCCCAGGCATGGAGAGCATGAGCGGGCAGCTCTTGGACGATGATTCGATCACCGAGATCATCGTCCTGCCGAGGCGACCGCGTTTCTGGCGCCGTCCAGCGGTCAAATGGACGCGCCGCGCCGTGCTCGCCGCGTTGCTGGTGTTCCTGATCGTGGTCGGCGTGTCGATCGGTGGTGCGTTGACCGCGCCCGGCACCGACTCGACGGCCGCGCGACTGGCCGAATGGGGCCGCGACCACGGCCTCGGCGGCGTCGTGACCTGGCTGGAGCAGCAGCAGTACGACCACAACCAGCCGAAGGTCGGCGGCCTGCCACCAGGCGGCATCCAGCAGCCGCAGGGCGTGGTGACGACCGCTCCGCCCGCGTCCAACGAACCCGCACCGCCGCACACCCTGCCGGCGCCCGCCCCGATCCCGCCGGTCGCCGGTGGCGCCCCACTCCCGAACGAGGGCCAGTGGCAGACCGTGGTCACCGTGAAGGGTGCGGCCGCGGTCCGGGTCGCGCAGCTGCGGGTGGATGCGCAGCACACCTCGTTCGTGGCCGGCGTGATGTGGCTGGACCCCAACCTGGTGCGCGGCCAGTTGCAGCCCGGCTTCACCGACCCTGGCGGCAGGTGGCAGGCGTCCGACGAGATCGCGCAGGCCGACCGAGGCAGCGTGGTCGCGGTGTTCAACGCGGGCTTCCGGCTCAACGCGAGCAAGGGCGGCTACTACAGCGAGGGCCGCACCGTGGTGCCGTTGCAGAACAACGCGGCGAGCCTGGTGATCGACAAGAACGGCGTCGCTGCCGTTGGCAGCTGGAACAACGAGGTCAGGATGACCCCCGATGTGGCGAGCGTCCGGCAGAACCTGGTGATGCTGGTTGACAACGGCCAGGTCAACCCGACCTGCTCGTCCGGTGGCTCGGTGTGGGGCGCGACGCTGGGCAACAACGCCTTCATCGACCGCTCCGCGTTCGGCGTGACCGCCGACGGCGCCGAGATCTACGTGGGCGGCCCGGCCCTCTCGGTCTGCACGCTTGGCAGGATCATGCAGGCGGCGGGCGTCGTGCGCGGCATGGAGCTGGACATCAACCCGGACTGGATCAGCGGCGCGTACTTCCACGACCAGCCCAGCGGCGACCCGCAGGGCTTCCGGCTCTACCCGCAGCAGAAGCTACCGCCGACCAAGTACTTCCAGCCGTCCAGCCGCGACTGGTTCGGTTGGTACGCTCGGTCGTGATGGCCACGACTCCGATCCGCGACGTGTCGATCGTCGACGAGATGATCCGGCTCGGCCAGTTCCTCAAGCTGGCCGGCCTTGCCGACGACGGCGTCGAGGCCAAGGAGATGATCGAGGCTGGCGAGGTCACCGTCAACGGCAGGCCGGAGAACCGCAGGGGCCGGCAGCTCAAGATCGGCGACGTTGTCGCGGCCGAGACCGGCCGCGCCCGGATCGTCAGCTCACACTGATCGGGCGCCCTGGGTTCCTCGGCTCGACTGGTTACTGTAGGTAGTGCTCGACCTCGGACACGGGCCTGGCCTTGGCGTCATCCTCGGGTTGACCGGCCGCCTTGCGGGCCCTGCGCTGCCGCAGCAGGTCCCAGCACTGGTCAAGGGCCTCCTCGACGGCCTGTAGCTCGCGGCGCTCCTCGGCCGCGTCCAGCTCGCCTGCCTCGGTCCTGGTGCGCAGCTGGTGCTCGCGATCGACCAGCTCGTGCACCTTGGCCAGGATGTCCTTCTCCGTCATTGCGCGTGTCCTTCCGTGGCGTTGCTCTCCGCCACGGTAGCGCGATGCCGGTAGAACTCCACCGGCTCGGCGGCCAATGGTGTGTTGCCGAGGATCAGGTCCGCCGCCTTCTCCGCGACCATCATCACCGGCGCGTAGATGTTGCCGTTGGTGATGTAGGGCATGACCGACGCGTCCACGACGCGCAACCCGTCCAGCCCGCGCACCCGCATGGTCAGCGGGTCGACGACCGAGTCCTCGCCGACGCCCATGCGGCAGGTGCAGGACGGGTGCAGTGCGGTCTCGCCGTCCCGGCCGACCCAGTCCAGGATCTGCTCGTCGGTCTCGACGGACGGTCCCGGCGACAGCTCGCCGCCGTTGAACGGGGCGAGCGCGGGCTGGTTGAGGATCTCCCGCGCGACCCGGATCGCCTCCACCCACTCGCGCCGGTCCGCCTCGGTGGACAGGTAGTTGAATTGGAGGGCCGGATGCTCGTTCGGGTCGGTCGAGCGGATCTTCACCGTGCCGCGCGCGTCCGAGTACATCGGTCCGATGTGGACCTGGTAGCCGTGCCCGCCGGCCGGCGCGGTGCCGTCGTAGCGGATGGCGATGGGCAGGAAGTGGAACATCAGGTTCGGGTAGGCCACGTCCTCGTTGGAGCGGACGAACCCGCCGCCCTCGAAGTGGTTGGTCGCACCGGGACCGCTGCGCAGGAACAGCCACTGCGCGCCGATGAACGGCCGACGCCACATCTTCAGCGCGGGCGCCATCGACACCGGCTGCGTGCACGCGTACTGGATGTAGACCTCAAGGTGGTCCTGGAGGTTCGCGCCGACACCGGGCAGGTCCGCGACCACGTCGATGCCGAGCTTGCCGAGATCCTCCGCGTTGCCGACGCCGGAGAGCTGCAACAGCTGCGGCGAGTTGATCGCGCCGCCGCACAGGATGATCTCCGCGCCCATCGCGGTCCGCTTCGACCCGCGATGCGTGTAGTCGACGCCGACCGCCTTGATGCCGCGCCACCGCAGGTTGGTGACCATCGCCCTGGTCCGCACGGTCAGGTTCGGCCGCGACATCACCGGATGCAGGTAGGCACGCGCGGCCGAGAGTCGCCTGCCGCGCCGCACGTTGCGGTCGAACGGTGCGAAACCCTCCTGCCGGTACCCGTTCACGTCCTCGGTGCGTGGGTAACCGGCCTGCTCCGTGGCTGTGAAGAACGCGGTGAACAGCGGATTGGTGGCCGGGCCGCGTTCCAGTTCCAGCGGACCGGAATCACCGCGAAAACCGGCGTGTTCGCCGTCGCCGGCCAGGCAGTTCTCCATCCGCTTGAAGTAGGGCAGGCAGTGCGCGTAGTCCCAGGTTTCCATGCCTGGGTCGCTCGCCCAGCGCTCGTAGTCCAGCGGGTTGCCGCGCTGGAAGATCATCCCGTTGATGCTGCTCGACCCGCCGAGCACCTTGCCGCGCGCGTGATAGATGCGCCTGCCGTGCATGAACGGCTCCGGCTCCGACTCGTACTTCCAGTCGTAGAACCTGCTGCCGATCGGGAAGGTCAGCGCGGCAGGCATGTGGATGAACACGTCCCAGCGGTAGTCCGGCCGGCCCGCCTCCAGCACCAGAACCTTGGTGCCTGGAACGGCGGAGAGGCGGTTGGCCAGCGCGCTGCCGGCCGAACCACCGCCGACGATGATGAAGTCGTAGCTGGTTTCGGCCATCAACCCGCTCCTTCCTCGCTGAGGACTGCCTGCGCTTCGGTCGCTGCCCACCTGCGCCTGCGCGCCACCAGCAGCACGCTGCCGATCGCCACGATGACCACCAGGAACACCACGGCGCCCCACTGGAAGTACCAGTGGTCGCTGCCGTACACCGACGCGCGCGGCCAGGCCAGGTTGATCGTCATCGAGAGGCCGTAGAGCACCGCGAACGCGTTCACCGCGGTGCCCCAGCGGCCAAGCGAGAAGTACCGACCGTGGTCCGGCTTTGGCCAGGTGCCACGCAACCTGCGCAGCAGCATCGGGCCGGTGACCATCAGGTACGGGATGTAGAACAGGATGATGGCGACCGAGGTGAGGATGTAGAACACCCGCTGGTTGCCGATGTTGATGACCAACAGCAGCACGGTCAGCACGCCGGTGATCAGCGCGGGCATGACCGGCGTCCTGGACCTCGGCGACACCTTGCCAAGCGCGCCGGAGAACGGCAGTCGCTTGTCCCGCGCCATGGCGAAGATCATCCGGATGGCGGCGGTCTGCACGGCAAGGCAGCACACGGTGATCGCGATCGCCGAACACACCAGGAACACGTCGCCGAGCCCGGTGCCCAGGGTCGACTTGATCAGGTACGGCATGCCGGAGGTGCTCAGCTCGTTGGCGTGCAGGTTGCCGACGGCCATCATGCCGACCAGCATCAACAGTCCACCCGCGATGAACGCGGCGGTCAGCGCGCGGAGGATGGCGCGTGGCGCGTGCCTGCGCGGTTCCCTTGTCTCCTCGGCGAGCGAGCCTGCCGTGTCAAACCCGTAGAACACGTATGCGCTCATCAGCGAAGCGACCAGGAACGCACCGAAATAGCCCCACGAATGCCCGGCGGCCGTGCCGTTGGTGTCGAAAACGAGGCCGGGGCCGCGCTTGATGTGCACGGCGAGCAGCACGATCAGCAGGGTCACGCCGAGCAGTTCGACGGCGACCCCGAAGTTGTTGATCTTCGCCATCAGCTTGACGCCGACGATGTTCACGATCGTGGTGAACACGACGAGGCCGAGCGCGAGCACGATCGCGTTCTTCGCCCCGTCCGGCGTCGCGGTCTGCCCGGCATCGGCCGAGCCGCCGATGATCTGGAAGGCGAGCGACACCTGCGGCAGGATGATCTGATACGCCACCGCGACGGCGGCTGCCGTGACGATCGCGCCGATGCTCATGATCCAGCCCGCCATCCACGACGTCCCCGGCCTGGCGATCTGCTTGGACCACTGGTACACCGAACCCGCGAGCGGATACTGGCCGGCGACCTCGGCGAAGCACAGCGCGACAGCGCCCTGGCCGATGAACACCAGTGGCCAGGTCCAGATGAAGGCGGGCCCGCCCGATGAGAAGCCGAAGAAGAACAGCTGGAAGACGCCGGTCATGATGGAGATGTAGCTGAAGCCCGCCGCGAAGGAGGAGAACGAGCCGAGCGAGCGCTCCAGTTCCTGCCGATAGCCGAACCTGGCCAGCTCGTGGGTGTCGTTTCCGTTGGCCGATAATGATTCCGGGGTGGATTGTGCTGTCATGCCGACGTCCTCGCGAAATAGTGTTGCGCGACGGGTTTGTGATTGCGGTAGACGTGCTTGGCCTCGCAGTACTCGTGCAGGCCGGACGGCCCCAACTCGCGGCCGACCCCGGACCGCTTGAATCCGCCCCACTCGGCCGCTGGCAGGTAAGGGCCGAAGTCGTTGATCCACACGGTGCCGTGCCGCAGCGCCCTTGCCACTCGCTCGCCACGGTCGACGTCGGCGGTCCAGACCGCGCCGGCCAGGCCGTACTCGGTGTCGTTGCCGAGCCGGACCGCGTCAGCTTCGGTGCTGAACCGCTCCGCGGTGACGATCGGCCCGAAGGTCTCCTCGCGCACCACGGTCATGGCGCGCGTGCAGTCCGCGAACACGGTCGGCAGATAGAAGAAGCCGTTCGCCAGCTCGGGATCGGTTGGTCTCGCGCCGCCGGTGAGCAGGCGGGCACCTTGTTCGACGCCGAGCCTGCCATAATGCTCCACTTTGGACAAGTGCTGCGCCGACACGAGCGGCCCGCTCTCGCTGGCCGGATCGAACCCGTTGCCCAGCTTGATCTTGTCCGCCTTGCGCGCCAACTCGGTGACGAAGTCCTGGTAGATCTCGTCCTGGAGCAACAGTCGCGTGCCGGCCGAACAGACCTGGCCGGCGTGCAGGAAGACCGCGGTGAGCGCGTAGTCCAGCGCCACGTCCAGATCCGCGTCCGCGAACACGATGTTCGGGTTCTTGCCACCCAGTTCGAGGCAGACCTTCTTCACCGTCTCGGCCGCGCCGCGCATGATCCACTGCCCGGTGCGCAGGCTCCCGGTGAACGACACCAGATCGACCGAGGGGCTCTCCACCAGCGGCGCGCCAACGGCGGGCCCGGTGCCGAGCACCAGATTCGCCACACCTGCCGGCAGGCCGGCCTCTTCGAGCAACTGGCACAGCTTGATCGTGGTCAACGGCGTGATCTCGCTCGGCTTGACGACGATCGTGTTGCCGGCGACCAGCGCGGGTGCGACCTTCCAGCTCGCCTGCAACAGCGGGTAGTTCCACGGCGTGATCAACCCGCACACACCGACCGGCTCGTAGTCGATCCTGCTGCTTACCTCGGCGCCCGCGTCCACGGTGCGTGGTGCCAGTTCCGCGCCCAGCGTCGCGTAGTAGCGGAACACCGAGGCCACGTCTTCGACGTCGATCTCGCTCTCCACCAGCGGTTTGCCGGTGTCCAGTGTTTCCGTGCGCGCGATCTCCGCCTTGTCCCGGTCCAGCAGGTCCGCAGCCCGGTTGAGCAGTTCGGCCCGCTCGGCCGGTGGCGTGCGCGGCCACGGGCCCTCGTCGAACGCCGCGCGGGCCGCGCCGATGGCGGCCTGCGCGTCCTCGGTGTCGCCGTCGGCGACCGTGCCGATCAGGCTCTGATCGAAGGGATTGATGACGTCGGCTCGGCCGCCCGACGCCGCTTCCCGCCAGGTTCCCCCGATGAACAGCTCGGACACGTGTCCTCCTGGAGGGTCGTGATCAGCGTGCGTCGCGCCCGGTTGAAACCCTTGGTCATGTTCATCGCCAGCACCCCGGTCGTCGCCCCGTCCCGGTGATAACTGGCCAGGAAGGTCCGATCCGCCGGGTCGCCGTCGATGATCCGCACATCGTCACTCGGCGCGATCGATCCGGCGAACTGAAGGCGCACCCCGTACTGGTCGGACCAGAAATACCCGCGACACGCGCAGTGCGTGGTGTGCCGGCCGGCGAGCAGGTTCGCGGTGGCGATCGCCGGCTGCTCCGACGCGCTGGTCCAGTGCTCGTGCCGAACCCAGCCCGGTCCGCGCTCGTGCCTTGCCACGTCGCCGACCGCGGCGACGGTCGGAATCTCGGTGAGCCAGCCCGCGTCGGTGAGCACGCCGTTGTTCACCGGAATCCGCGACCCGGCCAGCCAGGCGCTGTTCGGTCGCATACCGATCGCGACGACCACCAGGTCGGCGGGCAGTTCGCGCCCATTGTCCAGGCATACCGTGCGCACCCGACGAATGCCCGGTTCGGTGCTGGTGAGCAGGCCGGCGACGCCGTGCCCGCAGATCAGTTCGACGCCGTGATCGGTGTGCAGTTGCCCGGCGATCACGCCCAGGTCGCGGCCGATGATCGGTGCCAGCGGCACATCGAGCGCCTCAACGACGGTGACGGACAGGTCGAGCGAACGCGCACTCGCCGCGACCTCGGCGCCCAGAAAACCCGCGCCCACCACGACAACGTGCTCGGGCTTCTCGGCGAGTCCGGCGCGCAGCGCGATCGCGTCATCGACGGTGCGCAGGGTGTGCACCCCGGCAACGCCTCTGGTGCCGGGGAGGGTGCGGGGCGTGCCGCCGGTCGCGATGACGACGCCGTCGGCGCGTACCTCGGTGCCGTCGGACAGGGCGATCCGGCCACCCGCCGCGTCCAGCCGCTCCGCCACAACGCCAAGCCGCCAGTCGGCCGCGAGTTCGGCATAGTTCTCGGGTTCGGTCAGCGCGAGAGCTGCCTCGTCGACCGTGCCGAGCAGGAAGTCCTTGGACAGCGGCGGCCGATCGTAGGGGAGACGACGTTCGGCGCCGATCACGGTGATGCGACCGTCGAAGCCGTGCCGGCGCAGTGCCTCGACCGAGCGCAGCCCGGCCAGCGAGGCACCGACGATCGCGATCGACTTCACGCGGCGCCCAACTCGGCCCTGTCGTCGACCCGGACCATGCCGTCGACCACGGTCACCGGATACGTCCTGATCGGCTTCTTTGCCGGAGGGCCGATGGGTTTGCCGGTGCGCAGGTCGAAGCACGAGGCGTGCAGCGGGCACTCGATCAGGCAGCCCTCCAGCCAGCCGTCCGCGAGCGACGCGTCCTGGTGCGTGCAGGTGTCGTCGACGGCATAGAGGTCACCGTCCGCGTTGAACACCGCGATCGGCGTCTCGGCATCGACGCGGATGGCCGTACCGGGTGGAAGTTCGCCGATCGGGCATACCAGAATCATCGTCGTCTCCGTTGCGCAATACGGAACTAGCTCTGGAATGCGCAACACCATCCGCCGTTTGGGTCCGTTCGTCAAGTCTTGACAGCGCCCAGCTACCCGGCGCACCGTTGTTGCCTGTTGCGAAACCGGTCGCGCATCGTGCAACTAGTGGCCAGGGGGCTCACCGACATGACAGCTACCGGCCTGCCGGCCAGCCTGATCAGCACCCTCCCCGGCGCCTACTACACCGACCAGGAGATCTTCACCGCCGAACAGGCCGCGATCTTCGAGTCGATGTGGTTCTGCGCGGTGCGCTCCGCCGAACTGGCCGATCCCGGCGACTTCAGGACCGTGCCGATCGGCCGGGAGAGCGTGCTCGTGGCGCGCGGTCGGGACGGCGCGCTGCGCGCCTTCCTCAACGTGTGCCGGCATCGCGGCGCACGCGTCTGTGCGGACGAATCCGGCACGGTGAAGCGCACCTTCCAGTGTGGATACCACGCCTGGACCTACGGCCTGGACGGCAAACTCGTCGCGGCGCCCAACCTCACGTCCATGCCGGACATCGACCGCACCGAGTACGGCCTGCGCCCCGTGCACCTGCGTGAATGGCTCGGCTACGCGTGGCTGTGCCTCGCGGACGAGCCACCCTCGTTCGCCGACGACGTGATCGGCGCGACCACCGAGCGGCTCGGTTCGCCCACCGCGATCGACAACTACCAGATCGACCAACTCGCCGTCGGCAGGCGAATCCGCTACGAGGTGCGGGCGAACTGGAAGCTGATCATCGAGAACTTCATGGAGTGCTACCACTGCGCGACCATTCACCCCGAGCTGACCGAGGTACTGCCCGAGTTCGCGGACGGCTACGCCGCCCAGTACTACGTCGGCCACGGCGCCAAGTTCGGCGACGAGGTGCAGGGGTTCACAGTGGACGGACGATCCGGGTTCGACCGCCTCGACACGATCGCCGACGACCAGGACCGGCGCTACTACGCGATCACGGTGAAGCCGCAGGTGTTCATCAACCTCGTGCCCGACCATGTGATCCTGCACCGGATGTTTCCGATGTCCGCCGATCTGACGATCGTCGAGTGCGACTGGCTGTACTCGCCTGCGGTGGTTCGGGAAGGCAGGGACGTCTCGCCATCTGTCGAGCTGTTCCACCGGGTCAACCAGCAGGATTTCGACGCGTGCGAACGCTGCCAGCCGAACATGTCCTCTCGGCTCTACGCGAACGGCGGCGTCCTCGTCCCATCCGAACATCACATCGGCGCGTTCCACGACTGGGTCAGGCTGGCGCTCGGCCGCCCGAGGTAGGTCAACACTGCGAGCACGCGCCGGTTGTCGCCGGCCGATGGCGGCAGGTCGAGTTTGGCGAAGATGTTGGTGGTGTGGAAGGTGATCGCGTTGTCCGACACGCCGAGTGCGGACGCGATCGCCGAGTTCGACCTGCCCTGCGCGATCAGTTCGAGCACGTCGCGTTCGCGCGCGGTCAGCCGTTCGATCGGGTTGCGGTTGGCGGGCTGACTGAGCAGATGGCTGACCACGTCCGGGTCCATCACCGTGCCGCCGTCCGCGACCTGGCGCACCGCAGCGACGAAGTCGTCGACGTTGAACACGCGGTCCTTGAGCAGGTAGCCGACCGAGCCGCCGCCGTCGGAGAGCAGTTCGCGGGCGTAGACCTGCTCGACGTACTGGGACAGCACCAGCACCGGCAGGCCGGGCAGCTCCCGCCTGGCCCTGATCGCCGCGCGCAGTCCCTCGTCGGTGAACGTCGGCGGCAGCCGCACGTCCACGACGGCAACGTCGGGTCGCTCGGTGAGCAGAGCGTCCAGCAGGGCCTCGCCGTCCTCGACCGAGGCGACCACCTCGATGCCGCTCGCGGTCAGCAGCCGGACCAGTCCCTCGCGCAGCAGCGCGAGATCCTCGGCTACGACAACGCGTAGGCCAGCTGACACGGCAACTCCATGGTCACGATGGTCGGCCCGCCGATCGGGCTGGCCACGCCGACTATCCCATCGAATCCGGCGAGCCTGCGCGCGACGCCGGCAAGGCCACCGCCCTCCGGCATGGTCGCGCCGCCGTGCCCGTTGTCGCCGACCATCACGCACAGCCGCCCCGCCTCGTGGGTGATCCGGATCCAGGCGTTGGTCGCGCCGCTGTGCTTGGCCAGGTTGGTCAACACCTCGGTGAGCGCGAAGTACATCGCCGACTCGACCGGCGCGGGCGGACGGCCGGGCAGGTTCGTGCTCAGCTCGATCGGGACAGCGCTGTTCAGCGCGAGGGCTTCGGCCGCGCCGGCAAGACCGCGGTCGGCCAGGATCGGCGGATGGATGCCGCGCACCAGTTCGCGCAGCTCGGACAGGGCAAGGCCGGTCGACGCCTTGGCCTCGGCGAGCAGTTGTTGGGCCGCGTCCGGGTCGGCGGCGAGCAGCTTCTCGGCCATGCCGAGGCTCATGCCGAGCGAGACCAGCCGCGCTTGCGCGCCGTCGTGCAGGTCGCGTTCGATCCGCCGGATCTCCGCCGCCTGGGTGTCCACCGCGTCGTCGCGCGAGCGGGTCAGCTCGGTGATCCGGGTGGCCAGCCGCACCGTCTCGGCGGGGGAGAGCAGCAAGTGCTGCAACCAGGTGTAGGCGCGCAGCGCGGGCTTGGCCAGGAACAAGGTCACGATGGGGAGGACGATTACCAGTGCCAGCACGAGGGCCAGCTTGCGGTGCGGGTCCTGGAGGTTGCCGATGCCGTAGTAGAACTGGTCGTTCCTGCGAAACCAGAATTCGATGACATAGCCGACGGAGAGCACGGACAGGAACGCGCCGACGGCGGGGATCGCGGCGAGGGCCTGCCCGACGGTCAGCTCCGCGGCGAGCCAGCGTACGTCCCGGCCGGTCGCGGGGTCGCTGAGGTAGGCGTGCAGTCGCGCGCCGGTGCCTGCTTCGGGGAGTTCGCGGTAGGGACGGGGGATCGGCTTGCCCATCACTCTCCCCGCCCAGAGCCGGTGCAGGTCGGCGAGGCCACGCAGCCAGTCCAGCGCGACGGCGGCAGGCCAGCGGCCGACGCGGAACGGGATCAGCAGTGCACTGATCAGCAGCACTATGCCGGTGCCCGCCTCCAGCGCGACCGCGGCCACCAGCGCGATGGACCAGCCGACGCAGGCAAGTCTGCTGGGTTCCGAGTTGTTCTTCGCCACACGTCCATTGTGGGTCGCGGAGGGCGGGCCGTCCCTACGGCTAGGCCCACCTTGCCCGGCCCAGTTGCTCATTAATTATGAATAAATATTGACTACTGTCCAACCGCCCGGCAACCTCACCTGGTGCGCGACGCTGCGCGGACGAGAGGTAAGGGCTGCCATATGTCCACACGTTGGCCAAGACTCGGTATACTCGCGGCCGCCGTGCTCACGGGGATCGTCGGCGTGCTGCCGGCGAACGCGGCACCGGCCCGGCACGCAACGCCCGGCGACGACCCAACGCCGTACATGGGCTGGAACACCCACTACGGCCTCGGCGCGCCAACCGAGCCTGCGGGTCAGGAGCGTGGCCCAGTTCCTGGTATCCAGCGGCATGGCGAAGGCCGGCTACGGACACGGCTGGGGACCATGGATCTGTCTCGGTGGCACCATCATTGAAGCGCCGACCGTCGCCTTCACCTCGCCGACCGCGTGGCTGATGGTCGCCACCGGCGCGGACGGCTCAGGTCTGGGAACGGGGTGCGACCTCATCGACCTGGACCAGCATCGGCACCCCCAACGGCAAGCCGATCTACGGCAGGCCGAGCGCGGTCAGCGACTCCCTCGGCGCCTACGTCGCCGTGCGCGCGTCGGACGACTCGGTCTGGTGGCGCACTGTGGACACGGCCGGCAACTGGTCGGCGTGGACGGATCTCGGCGGCGTGATCAGCGGCAGCCCGACCCTGCTCGCCACCGAGGGCCGGATCTACCTGTTCGCAAGGGCCAGCGACTACACGCTCTGGCAGGCGAACTTCGTCAACCGCCAGTGGGGCGGCTGGTTCCCGCGCGCCGAGTTCGTCAGCGACCAGTTCACCGACGCGCTCGGCGCGGCGGCGGGCGCCAACGGATCGGCCTGGATCGCCGGACGCAACCAGGATGGACAGATATTCGAGACGGTGCTGTAAGGATTGGTTCGTGACGGAACACACCGAAAAACGAACTGTTGTGGTCACGGGCGCGGCGTCGGGTATCGGCGCCGCGACCGCGGCAACCCTGGCCGCGGCCGGTGACCGCGTGATCGCGGTCGACATCAGCGAGCGCGTCAGGGACATCAACACGACATCAACACCGACATCAACACGGACACGCTCGCCGTCGTCGGCGACGTGTCGGCAGAGGACTGTTGGCGCGAGGTCGTCGAGCTGGCCGAGGGAGTAGACGCGCTGGTCAGCAACGCGTACACGAAAACCTCCAAGCCGCTGGACGAAACAACGCCGGAGGAATGGCGGCGTCAGGTGGACGTCAACCTGACCGCCGCCTACCTGGCCGCGCGCGCCTGCCTGCCGTCGTTGCGCGAACGCGGCGGCTCGATCGTGCTGGTGTCCTCGGTGCACGCCCGGTTCGGCCTGCCAGGCAGCGGCGCGTACGCGGCGACCAAGGGCGCGCTGGTCTCGCTCGCCCACCAACTCGCCGTCGAGTACGCGCCGAGGGTGCGGGTGAACACCGTCCTACCCGGACCGGTGGAAACCGCCGCCTGGCGCGACGTTACCGAGGCGGACCGGCAACGCAGCATCGCGGCGACCCCGCTGGGCAGGCTCGCCGACCCGGCCGAGGTCGCCTCGGTGATCGCGTTCCTGCTCTCGCCAGGTGCCTCCTACGTCACCGGTGCGGAGATCGTCGTCGACGGCGGTTGGGCGGTGCAGAAGGACTCGGCCTGACCCTTTTCCCGAAAGGTAGCGAATGAAGATCACTGACGTTGAGACGTTCCTCGTCGCGCCGCGCTGGCTGTTCCTGAAGATCAGCACGGACGAGGGGGTCGTCGGCTGGGGAGAGCCAGTGGTCGAGGGGCGCGCCGAGACCGTGCGCGCCGCCGTGCACGAACTCGCCGACCTCGTGCGCGGTCAGGACCCGCTGCGCATCGAGGAACACTGGCAGGTGTTGCGGCGGGCCGGTTTCTACCGGGGCGGGCCGGTGCTGTCCAGCGCGCTCGCCGGCTACGACCACGCGCTGTGGGACATCGCGGGCAAGGTCCGCGGCGTGCCGGTGCACGAGCTGCTGGGCGGGCCGGTGCGCGACCGGGTCCGGGTGTACTCGTGGGTCGGCGGCGACCGGCCGGGTCACCTCGCCGAGGCCGTCGCCGACCAGGTCGAGCGCGGTTTCACCGCGGTCAAGATGAACGCGGTCGGCCCGCTCACCGCGATCGCCTCACCCGCCGAGGCCAACGGCGTGCTGGCCAGGGCTCGCGAGGCGCGCGAGGTGCTCGGGCCGGACCGCGACCTCGCCATCGACTTCCACGGCCGCGTGTCACCCGCCATGGCGCGCCGCCTGCTGCGCATGCTGGAGGAGGTGCAGCCGATGTTCGTCGAGGAGCCGATCCTTGCCGAAACCCAGGGCGACGCGCTCGCCTCCCTGGTCGCCTGCTCCGGCGTGCCCATCGCCACCGGCGAGCGCCTCTACTCCCGCTGGGATTTCAAACCGGCGCTCGATGCGGGTGTCGCTGTGCTGCAACCCGATCCCTCGCACGCGGGCGGCATCTCCGAGTTGCGCAGGATCGGCGCGCTTGCCGAGATCTACGGCGCGAGTCTCGCCCCGCACTGTCCACTCGGGCCGATCTTGCTCGCCGCGAGCCTCCAGGTGGCTTTCGCCACACCGAACTTCCTGATCCAGGAACAGAGCCTGCGCATGCAGTACAACATCGGCACCGAGTTCACCGCCTACCTCATCGACTCGTCCCCGTTCGACTTCGTCGACGGCTACGCCGCCCGACCGCTGAAACCCGGCCTCGGCATCGAGGTCGACGAGGCCGGTGTTCGTCGCGCCGCCGAAATCGGGCACAACTGGCGCTCCCCGGTGTGGCGCCACGAGGACGGCAGCCTCGCCGAGTGGTGACTAATCCTTCTCGAAGTCCGTTGGTACGCGTTGGCCGAGCTTGACCGCGAGACCGGTCATCGCGTTCCAGGTGATGACCTCGGTGCCGCTTGAGCACACCACGATCACGCTGGTGCCGACGACCGCGGCGAGCAGCTTGTTGGTTCCGTTGCCGAACAGGCCGGTGACCCGCTGCTCGTGTGCCCAGATCCGGGTCGAGCCGGCGAACGCCTCGATCGCGACGTCCTGCTCGCTGTGCACCCGGACCGCGCCCTGGGTGCGCAGCCCGCGCTCCTTGATCTGCTCGAACTCGGCGTGCGCGTCCTCCATGGACACCAGCGGCGTCATCTGCGTCCAGATCCACTGCCGCACCGCGCGGTTCTGCAACGACCGGAACGCGGTCACGCTGCCCGCCTCGCGCGCCCGCCGAGCCCATTCGGTCGCCGGTCCCTTGGTACCGGTTGGCCAGGTCTTCTCGCTCATCTTGCGCCAGCCGCTGCCCGGCAGATCCGCACCGGTCAGCAGCCGGGCCAGCGCATCGCGTTTCGCGGGCGAAGCCCCGAAGAGGTTGGCTATCGCGCCGAGCCGTTCAACTACCACCTAACTCCTGCCCTTGCGTTTCGTGATTTTCTGCTTGGCGGCGACCCGCTGGAAGTCGTCGGTCGCCTTGTCAACCAACGCCCGCATGGCACCCTCCGCGCCGTCCGCGTCGCGCTCCCGGATCGCCTCGAACACGGTGCGGTGGCTGGGCACCGGGTCGTCGGCCGGGTCCGCGTTGTGCACCACCTTGTCGCGCTGGGCCAGTCCGTTGGCGATCACCCGCTCCATCTCGACCAGCAGCGGATTGTGTGTCGCCGCCAGCAGCACGCGGTGGAAGTCCAGGTCGGCCTCTACCGCGTCGACACTGCCGCTGGCCGCTGCCATCTGGCCGAGCGCCTTGTCCAAAGCTGTCAGATCCTCCTCGGTCGCCCGATCCGCGGCCAGTCGCGCCGCTGCCGGCTCGACGATCGTGCGCACCTCGGTCAGGTACTCCAGCAGTTCCAGGTCGGGCGGGCCGGCCGACTGCCAGCGCATCACGTCGCCGTCGAGCAGGTTCCACGAGCTGCGCGGCCGCACGAACGTGCCGCGTTTCTGGCGTGCGTCGATCATTCCCTTGGCGGAGAGCACTTTCAGCGCCTCGCGCAGCGCGGTCAGGCTGACGTCCAGCTCCTCGCGGAGGCTCGGCAGGTCGAGTGTCGCGCCCGCCGGGATCTCGCCCGACAGGATGCGCATCGCGAGCGCCTGCACTGTCTGTCCGTGCACGCCGCGCAGCTGGTAGTCAGCCACCGATCCCTCCGCCCTCCCGCATCAACGCGACCAGTATGCCGCCTCCACCCTGGCGGTCGTTTGATCATAATTTATGAATACATCTTGACAGCGGCCTGGCGACGTTGCAACCTTCCTCACATTCGCCCAAGCCTTGCGGTGACGCGGACAAGGAGAGCAGCCTGACGGGCACTGAAAGACTCGCTCGCAGGCACTTTTTGCGTGGCGTTGCCGGCGTCGGCGCACTCGGCGCCGCCGGCCTGCTCGGTGGCTGCGTCACATCGGCGGGCGGTGGCGGTGCTCAGAGTTCCGGCGCGGTGAGCATCGAGTCGAACCTGTCCGACTCGACCCAGAAGCCCGCCACGCAACAGCTGGTCGACGCGTTCAACAACCAGGGCAAGACCCAGGCTTCGCTGAACACGATCGACGCCGAGACCTTCCGCACCCAGCTGCCCACCCTGCTCACCTCCGGCACCCCACCGGACGTCTACGGCTCCGCGCTCAGGGCGCTCTCCACCGACCAGCACGGCAGGCAGATCTTCGTCCCGGTCAGCTACTACTGGTGGGGCATGTTCTACCGGAAGTCCAACTTCGCCAGGTGGGACGTGACCGAACTGGTCGGCGTCTACGACACCCTCACCGCGCTGATCGTCGTGCAGGTCGGCTTCGGCCTCGGCTTCTACCCGTTCGTCCTACAGGGTTTCATGCGCGCCATCCCCGACGAGATCCAGCAGGCCGCCGTCATCGACGGAGCAACGCCGAGACAGATCTTCCTGCGCATCATCCTGCCGCTCACCCGTCCCGCCCTCGCCGCGCTCGCGTTCACCTGGTGTTCAACGACCTGCTCTGGTCGATCACGGTCATCCGCACCGACACCAACATGCCGGTCACCCCGGCCCTGATCGGCCTCCAGGGCCAGTACGTGTCCAGCTGGAACGTGATCGCGGCCGGCTCGGTGATCGTCGCCCTGCCCACGGTTGTCGTCTTCCTGCGCTTTCAACGCCACTTCGTGTCCGGCCTCGCACTCGGCGCCATCAAGTGATCGAGTCCGTTGTGGACGAACACAGGACCGTGCTGCGCCTGGGGTAGAAATGGATTATGCGACCAGAGCCAGGCCAGGTGTTGCACTTCTCGGAGGACCCCACCATCACCCGCTTCGTCCCGCACGTCGTCGCAACCGCGCGCCAGTCCGAGCCCTATGTCTGGGCGGTCGACGCCGCCCGCTCACCCGACTACTGGTTCCCGCGCCAGTGCCCGCGCGCCATGGCCTGGGTCAGCGAAGCCACTACCGACGCCGACCGGGAGAAGATCATCGGCGTCGGTAGTGGCGACCGCGTGCATGCCATCGAATACCGCTGGCTGGACGCGCTGCGCACGGTGAAGCTGTTCGCCTACCGGCTACCCGCGGCCGCATTCCGCCCGTTCGGCTCGCCCGTGCCCAACGCCCACGTCGCCACCGAACCGGTCGAACCGCTCGGCCCGGCCGAACCGGTCGGCGACCTGCTGAGCCTGCACGAGCAGGCCGGCACCCAGCTGCGCGTCCTCGCCGACATCGGTCCGTTCTGGCAGGCGGTGATCACCAGCACCCTCGGCTTCAGCGGAATCCGACTGCGTAACCGTCGCTGACACACAGCACCGCGGCAGCCCCATCCACGACGGCCTCCGTCACCGGCAGATACCCGTGCGGCAACGCGGCATCCGCGGGCGTCAACGCGGTCGCGACATCCGTGTCCAGCCGCCAGCCCGCTCCGTCCGGCACCAGCGCGCTGGCCACGAAGACGTACTGCTCGTCCAACAGGGCCGCGACGATCTGTCCTGCGGCGATCCAGGTGACCGCGGCATCGCCGGCAGGCGTGTTGCTCGGATGAGTGGGTTGGAGGTGCACGTTGTGGGCGTTCAACAGCGTCGGCCCGCGCTCCGCCTCGATGGCGTGGATGTCCAACAGGTTCCGTGCCATGATCGCGTCGCGCACCGCCATCAGTCCACCGATCCGCTTCGGCAGGTCCATCGGCTTGGCCGCCTGCTTGTGATAGCGCAACAGCCCGATGCCCGCGGTCAGGTGAGTCCTGGCCCGCAGCCAGTCCGCCCGCGAGGCAGGCGTTTGCGCGTCCAGCGTGGCGAGCATGTCATCCGCGATCGAACGCAGCTCGTGCGCCGCCGGCGTGGCGCCCGGCGACTTGGTCACGTCCAGGATCGCCTCCTCCCGGCTCCAGCGTTCGTCCTCGCCAATCAGATCAGCGAGGTCGATGTCGAGTTTCAGGTAGTCGCGGGCGTGTTCGAGGTAGCGTCGCGGGCTCTGCGTGCTGGTGTTCTCGGTCGGCGCGTCGCAGCCGTGAAAGCTCAGCCGCTGCTCGGGCGGCCGGTTCTCGTTGTACTCGCGCATCCACCCGACCAGCTGCCGATTCGTCTCGAACTCCCCGAATCCGTGGCTGAACCCGTCGCGCATCACCGCGTCGAACTCGCCGATCCCGGCCCGGACGAAGTCGTCAACGGCCAGCGCCGCCACCCGGTCCGTCTCCAGCACGATCGACCGGAACCCGTGCTCGACCAACCGCGCGAACAACTCGTTGCGAACGGACTGGAAGGCGGGTTCCCAATGAGTGGGCTCGCCAAGGGCCAACACGCGGCAGGAGGATGGGACCAGCTCTGCAATGTTCATGCTCATGTGTCTCAATCGTATCTCTGAATGCTCCGTTGAAACTTCTGCTGAGCTGACCACGTGAACACTCGACTAAAGTCTCAAATCGATGACTAATCTACGGCCCGCGGACCTCGCCCGCGAACACGGCATCTCGGCCCAGGCCGTCCGCAACTACGAGCGCGACGGCTTCATCCCGGCCGCCGACCGCACCCCGACCGGCTACCGCATCTACACCGAGGTGCACCGGGCCGCGCTGCGCGCCTACCTCGCCCTCGTCCGGGCATACGGCTACGAGACGGCGGGCCAGATCATGACCTCGATCAACAACGGCGAGCTGGAGCAGGCGCTGATGATCATCGATCGCGGCCACCACCAGCTGCTCCGTGACCGCGAAACGCTCGACTCGGTCCGCACAGCCGTCGATCACCTCGCCACCCAACCCGTGGCTGACCCCGCCGACCACGCCGACATCCGCACCATCGGCGAACTGGCCCGCAGGCTCCAGCTGACTCCCGCCACCCTCCGTGCCTGGGAGGAGGCTGGCATCGTGACCCCGGAACGCGACCCGGCCACCGGCTATCGCAGCTACCGCGCGGCCGATGTTCGCGACGCCGAACTCGCTCATCTGCTCCGGCGCGGCGGCTACCTGCTTGAGCACATCGCAGGCGTCGTCCGCCAGATTCGCGGCGCGGGCGGTACGGACGCGTTGGCCGCGGCGCTGACCGACTGGCAGGGCAGGCTCACCGCGCGCGGCCTGGCCATGCTCGACGCCGCCGCCCTGCTCAGCAGGTATCGCGGCGTGCTCGGCTAGCGTTTCGGCTGGCCGAGCTTGCTGCCGAACATGCCGGCCAGCCGCGCGCCACCGGTGGTGAGCCGCTGGTAGAACGGCCCGAGAATGCGCGCCGTCGCGTCGAACGCGTACGCGTCCGGACCGACCAGGATGCGCGCGTGATTGGCCTGCACGCCACGCAGAATGATTTTCGCGGCCTTCTCCGGCGTTGTCGGCACGACCTTGTCGAACTTCTCGCGCCCCTCCGGCGAATCCCAGTCCGGATGTGCCCTTGCGTCGCGCGCGATGTTCGTCCTGATCCCGCCGGGATGCACGCAGCTCACCCCGACCGGGTGGCGGCCGATGGCCATTTCCTGGTGCAGCGCCTCGGTGAACCCGCGCACCGCGAACTTGGCCGCGTTGTACGCGCTCTGCGTCGGCACCCCGACAAGGCCGAACACGCTGGACATGTTGACGATGTGCCCGTCGCCGGAGGAGATCAGGTGCGGGAGGAACGCCTTGGTGCCGTGCACGACGCCCCAGAAGTCGATGTTCATCACCCACTCCAGGTCGTCCCAGCTCATGTCGAGCACCGGCGCCGTCAACGCCACGCCCGCGTTGTTCACCACCAGGTTGACCTGGCCGAAGTCGCCGACCACCTCGTCCGCGTGCGCGAGCACCGCAGCCCGGTCGGCGACATCCAGCCGGTAAGCCTTGGCCTGCGCCCCACGCTCGGTGCACCGCGCGACCGTATCGGCGATCCGATCCTGGTCCACATCGGACACCGCGAGTCGCGCGCCCCGGCCGGCGAGGTCGAGCGCGAGCGCCCTGCCGATCCCCGAACCAGCACCCGTGATCACCGCAACCTTGCCGGCGAACTGTCGCATCACGCCTCCCGACCCCGAATGATATGCGTAACTCAGCCGGTTTCCGTTTTGCGGTTGTTGATGCGGGCGGCTATCCGCCAGGTGAGGACGACGAGGGCCAGGACGATCAGGGCGAAGCCGTATTCGTAGACGGCGTGCGGGAGGGTCAGCAGGCCGAAGCGTCGGATGCCGAAGGGTGGCGCGCCTCGGTAGAGCCACAGTGTGGAGGCGGTGGCGAGGATCGGGGTTGCCAGCAGTGCGGTTACCTGCCAGCCGGTGGTGGGGCGGGCGCGCCAGGCGGCGTAGAGGGCGCAGGCGAGGGCGATCACGAGCGTTGCCAGGTAGGTCACGGTGAAATTGTGGCCGAGGACGCGGGCGGCCAGGGCGAGCAGCACGGCGGCTACGGTCAGGAGGGTGCGGGGGCGGCCGACGAGGTCGTAGCCTCGGCGGATGCCGTCGGACGCGGTGCAGGTGGCGGCGGCGAGGATGGCGAGCAGGCTCCAGCCCGCGACGCCGGTGGGCGACTGGATCACCTCGAAGCCGTGAAATCGTTCGTTGAGCACGACGACCGTGGCCGCGGCGGCGAGCCAGCCGAGCACCATGGTGGTGCGGCGTAGGCGGAACAGGCCGAGCACGAGCAGGATCGGCCACGCCAGCCAGATCCCGCCATCCGTGAACGCGGTCAGGTTTGCGTGCAGCGGCACCCCGTAGTACGCGAGCCAGCCGATTTCGTGCATGCCATCGGCCGCGCCTGCCATCAGCAGGATCGGGGCGAGCAGGCTGGTGATGGCGAACGCGTCGTGCCATGGTGCGCGCTCGGCGAGCCGGAACCTGCGGGCTTGTGCGACGATCGCGCCGCCGACGAGGTTGAGCGACTCGGTGACCCGCGAGCGACCGGTTTCGGCGAGCGTTTCGAGGAGTTCCGCGCCATAGCGGTTGCGGTAGTCCTTGGGATAGAGGCGGAGCAGGCGTTCGTAGCGGGTCATGCGATTCCCCCGTTGGCGATGACACGGCGTTGGCTGAGACGTTGGCTGAGGCGTTCGCTCGCTGCTGCGGCGATCGCGTTGAGGCGCTTGGTCTCCTCGGCGAGTTCGTTGGCGCCGGTGTCGCTGAGCCGGTAGTAGCGGCGGAGCCTGCCGTCCACCACCTCTTCGTGGTCGACCTCGACCCAGCCGGTGTCGCTGAGCCGGTCCAGTGCGGTGTAGAGGGTGCCGGCACGCAGCACGACGCGGCCTGCCGAGATCGACTCGACGTCCTTGATGATCCCGTAGCCGTGCAGCGGCTGCGCCGCGAGTGCGGTGAGGATCAGGAACGTGGGTTCGCGCAAGGTCACTCCAGCTTTATATACCGATGAGCGGTACATGGGAAGCCTTACCCGAGAACGTCGGCCAGCCCGACCACTTCGATCATGGGCGCGTAGCCACTCGAGGATGTCCAACGCCTTGTGGTGGCTCTCGTCGGTGAGGCCGGCGCAGGCCTCGGCGACGACTCGGACGTGCACGCCCGCGTCGGCAGCGGCCACCGCGGTGGCCAGGACGCAGCAGTCGGTCGCCACGCCGGTGAGCACCATTTCGCCGGGGGAGGTGGGGGTGCCGATCGTCGCGGCGAGGTCGTGGTTCCACTTGCCGAAGGTGACGGCGCTGAGCACCGTCGTGCCGATGCCGGGGGTCAGGTCGTCGACGATGTCGTACATGCGGTGGTCGGGCTCGACGAGTTCGGCTGGCCACTGGTCGTAGTAGGCGCGCCAGGAGCCGAACGGGACGGCGGGCGCGACGAAGCGGGTGTAGACCACGTTGTCGCCGAAGCTGGGCAGGAGTTTGCGGATCGGCGCGATGATCTCGTCGAACCTCGGCGTGAACCAGTCGCTGGTGGACTCGGCGAACACCCGCTGCATGTCGATGATGGTGAGCCAGGGTTTCACGGTGCCGTCGCTTCTTGCCTGCGGACGCGGCCGCGGTCGGCGATGAGGGTGACGACGAAGCTGAGCACCAGGGCCACCAGGACCCCGACGTTGGCGAATGCCCAGGCGCCGGTCTTGCCGCCGAGGCGAAGGGGTGCGAGCAGATAGCCCTGCCAGGTCAACCAGTTGGCCGACGTGTTGGTGACCAGACCCCAGCCGATCGCGGTGCACAGCACGACGAGCGCGATCGGTAGCGGGCGCACGTCGCCGTAGCGGCCCTCGGGCCGGAACAGGTCGGCTTCCGCGTAGTTGGCGCGGCGCAGCGCGATGTCGGCGAGCATGATGCCGCACCAGGCCGCGATCGGCACGCCAAGCGTGGTCAGGAAGCCTTCGAACTGCGGAAGGAAGTTGCCTGCGACGAACACCACGTAGATCGTGCCGAGCACCATGATCGTGCCGTCGATCAGCGCGGCCACGTAGCGCGGGACGCGCAGGCCAAGGGTGAGCAGGGCGAGGCCGGAGGAGTAGATGTCCAGCACTGCGCCGCCGACCAGGCCGAGCACGGCGACGATGACGAACGGGATCAGGTACCAGGTGGGCAGGATGGTCGCCAGTGCGCCGATGGGATCGGCCGCGATCGCCGAGCTGAGCTTGGTCGACGAGCCGGCCAGCAGCAGGCCGAAGACCAGCAGGACGACCGGGGCCAGCGAGGAGCCGAACGTGGTCCAGCCGATCACGCCCGCGCTGCTGGATTTCCTTGGCAGGTAACGGGAGTAGTCGGCGCCCGCGTTCACCCAGCCGAGGCCGAAGCCGGTCATCAGGAAGACCAGCGCGCCGATCAGCTGCTCGGCCGAGCCGGACGGGATGCTGGACACCGTGTGCCAGTCGATCTTGGGCACCACGAAGACGATGTAGCCGATGGTCAGGACGGCGGTGACGATGGTGATCACGGTCTGCATGCGCATGATCAGGTCGAAGCCCATCACGCCGCCGACCACGGTCAGCGCGGCGACCACGATCAGCGCGACGATCTTGGTGGACGTGCCGCCGCCCCAGCCGAGCCGGTCGAAAACCGTGGCCGTCGCGAGGGTGGCGAGGATGGTCAGCACAGTTTCCCAGCCGACCGTGAGCAGCCACGAGATGACCGAAGGGACCCGGTTGCCGCGCACGCCGAAGGCGGCCCTGCTGAGCACCATGGTCGGCGCGGAACCGCGTTTGCCGGCGACCGCGATGAATCCGCAGAGCAGGAACGAGACGACAACGCCGATCAGGCCCGCGATGGTGGCCTGCCAGAAGGAGATGCCGAAGCCGAGCGCGAACGAGCCGTAGCTCAGGCCGAGAATGGAGACGTTCGCGCCGAACCAGGGCCAGAACAGCTGGTGTGGCGTGCCCTTGCGGTCAGCGTCGCTGATGACGTTGATACCGTTTTCCTCGATCCGCAGGGCGCGCTTCTCCCCGCCGGCGACGGCGGTTCCCGCGACATCGTCCACACGCGCCATCGCCAGCTCCTTGAGCCTGTTCAGACCTGTTCATTTTCGGGCGACCATAGGCACTTCTCAGTATTGCGTCAAGCGCTACGAGCCGTGTTCGGCGGTATACCTGTGGTAGGGAGGTCTGATGACCGCAACCGCGCGACTTGGCCCGGCCACCTATGTATTCGGTGCGCTTGGCGGCCTGCTGTTCGGCTATGACCTCGGCGTTGTGGCCGGGGCCCTGCTGCTGATCAAACCCGAGATGGGGCTGACCGCGATCGAGGTCGGCTTCGTGACCAGCTCGCTGCTGGTCGGCTGCATGATCGGCGCGCTGGGCTGCGCACGACTCGCCGACGCGCTCGGGCGTCGAGGACTTGTGGTCGTGGCAGGGACGGTGTTCGCGCTCGGCTGCCTGGTCGCGGCCATCGCGCCCAACCTGGCGATCATCGTGACCGGGCGGTTCGTGATGGGACTCGCGGTCGGCGCGCTGTCCGTGACCGTGCCGATCTACCTGTCCGAGATCGCGCCGGCCAGGGTGCGCGGTGGGCTGTCCGGGCTGAACCAGCTGATGATCTCCAGCGGAATCCTCGTCGCCTATCTGGTCAACCTCGGGCTGTCCGGGCCGGGCCAGTGGCGCTACGCGTTCGGGCTGGCCCTGGTGCCGGCGATCGCACTGGTGATCGGGGTCTACTTCCAGCCGGAGTCGCCTCGGTGGCTGATGCGGCGGGGCCAGGTTGATGCCGCTCGGGCCGTCCTCGCCCGGATCACCGACGATGTCGACACCGAGGTCGGGCGGATTCGGGAGGTGTTGGCGGGGCCCGCGCGGCCGAGCGTGCGTGTATTGCTGGGGGATCGGCGGTTGCGGCGGGTGCTGCTCGTGGGCGTCGGGATCGCGTTTCTACAGCAGGTCATCGGTATCAACACGATCATCTACTACGCGCCGACGATCCTGACCGCGCTCGGCTTCGGCCGCTCGGCCGCACTGCTGGCCAACGCGGGGCTCGGCGCGTTGACCGTGGTCGTCACCGTGATCATGTTGTTGGTGGTGGACCGGATCGGGCGGCGGCGACCGCTGATCTACGGCGCGATCGCAATGGCCGTGGCCATGGCCGCGCTGGGCACGGTGTTCTCCGTGGTCGGGTTTTCGGTGGTCGGGTTGAAGAGCAGCGGTGCGGCCGGGTGGTTGGCCATCGGCTGCCTGGCCTTGTTCAAGATCAGTTTCTCGATGAGCTGGGGCGGGATGGCCTGGATACTGCTCGGCGAGGTGTTCCCGCTCAACGTGCGTGGCACCGCGATGTCCATGGCCACGTTCGCGAACTGGGCGGGCAACCTGTTCGTCGGCTTGTTCTTCCCGGTGCTGCTCGGCGTCGGGACCGGTGTGGTGTTCTACCTCTTCGCGGCGATCGGCGTGATCTCGTGCGCGTTCGCGATCCGGTTCGTGCCCGAGACGCGCGGGCGGACGCTGGAGCAGATCGAGCAGGAGTTGATACCGGCGATGAGGGGAGCGGTGCGATGAGCAGGTGCGAGGTTTCCTGGTTCGCCGCGTTGTGCGACGACGACTACGAGTTCCTCGGCGTGGCCGATCCGGCGTTGCAGTCCAGTTGGGAGCACTGCCGGGGGATCGCGCTGCGCGCCGAGGAAGGCGGGTTCGACAATCTGCTGCTGCCCTCCGGCTACACGATGGGCATCGACTCGACCGCGTTCGCCTCGGCGATCGCCACCGCGACCCGGCGCATCCAACTGCTGGTCGCGGTGCGGATGGGCGAGATGTGGGCGCCGCAGCTGGCTCGACAGCTCGCCACCATCGACCAGATCAGCGGCGGTCGGCTGACCATCAACATCATTTCTTCCGATCTGCCTGGTGCGCCGATGCCCTCGGCGCCGCGTTACGCGCGGACGCTGGAGATCATGACCGTGCTGCGCGCGCTGTTGAACGGCGAGCACGTCGAATATCACGGTGATTTCGTGGACGTTGTGCTTGATCCGCCCCGGATCTGCCCTACTCCCGGAGGTGCGCCGCCGTTCTACTTCGGCGGCTTGTCCGACAACGCGCGGGACGTGGCCGCGCGTGCCGCGGACGTGTTCCTGATGTGGCCGGACACGTTGCCTGGCATCGCTGGACGTGCTGGACGACATGCGCAACCGGGCGGCCAAGTACGAGCGGGAGCTGCGGTTCGGGTATCGGGCGCACGTGATCGTGCGGGAGACCGAGGGCAAGGCGGTGGACGCCGCGCGGCGGCTGGTGTCCAAACTGGACGTGGAGACCGGCGAGCGGGTGCGGGCGCGGTCGCTGGACACCACGTCGGTCGGCAACGCGCGACAGAGCGAGCTGCGGGACACCTCGGACGACGACGGGTTCGTCGAGGAGAACCTGTGGACCGGGATCGGCAGGGCCCGCTCTGGCGCCGGCGCTGCCATCGTCGGCGATCCGGATCAGGTGTTGGCCAAACTCAGGGCGTATCAGGAACTCGGGCTTGAGGCGTTCATCCTCTCCGGGTATCCACATGCGACGGAGTGCGACCTGTTCGCCCAGTACGTGCTGCCGGAGCTTGAGCACGGGCCGTTGTTCAATCGGGTCAGCTGACGGCGACGTCATCCGCGTAGACGTTGCCTTGGCCATACCAGCCGTGCACGAACACGGTGATGGTGCCGGACGAGCCGGTCGTGAACGGAATGGTCAGCTGGGTCCAACTACCGGAGGAGGCCCAGGTGCTGGCCGAGGCGCCACCGCTCACCCCCGCGAACGCGTAGTTGCCCTGCACCCACACGGTCAGCGTGTGGCTGGCGTTGGCGGACACGGTGATCGTCTGGTCGCATTCGCCGGTCTGCGACGAGGTCGCGGCTACCTGCAACGCGTGGCTGCCGGAGTGGGCAGGGCTGGTCACGACCGCGCTGCCGGACTGGCAGGTCCACGGGCTCAGGCCGCTCTCGAACCCGCCGTTGGTCAGGCCGTTCGGTGGCGGCCCTGAGCCGTTGACGGTCAACGTGTACGTGGTGCTGTGGCTACCGGAGGACGCGCTGCCGGTGACCGTGATCGGGTAGCTGCCCGGTGCCGCGGCCGACGTGGTGCTGATGGTCAGGGTGGCCGAACCGCCGGCGGTGACCGAGGTCGGGCTGAGCGAGACGCTGACCCCGGCCGGCGCACTCGACGCGGACAGGCTCACCGACTGCGCGGAACCGGAGGTGACCGAGGTGCCGACCGTCGCGGTGGTGCCCGCACCCGGGTTCACCGCACCGGAACTCGGGTTCACCGAGACCGAGAAGTCGTTGGTCGGCGGTGGTTGCGAGCCGCCGCTGAACGGCTCGAACGTGTGACTGAACTGCCAGATGCTCTGCGCGACGCCGGAGCAGCTGTCCGAGCCCTTGGTGCCGACGCAGCCGCCGTTGTCGCGTTGCAACGCCCAGAAGGACAACAGGCTGATGCCCTTGGCCGTTGCCCAGTTCTCGATGGTGGTGGCGTCCGAGGTGGTGAAGGTTTCCTGCGGGCCGTAGTCGTCGATGCCGATCATCTCGGTGATGCCGACCATCGCCCACAGTTGCGCCTGTGACTTCGACGGGTACAGGCTCGCCAACTGGTTCACCTCGGCAGCTGCCGCGCTCTCGGTGTCGTTGGCCATTTCGTGGGTCGCGCCGTCGTAGTAGTCGAACGTCATCATGTTGACGATGTCGATGCGCGCGTTGTTGCCGACCGCATTCTGCAGGATGGCGGTGTCCTGGCCGGACAGGCCGGACGGGGTGGCGGGCACGGTGTAGGAGAACTGCACGGTGCGGCCGTTGCTCGCGGCCCACTGTTCCACCATGGCGATCGCCTTGTTGCGGCGGTCGATGCCGGCGGAGTTGGTCAGCGAGTTGTCCTCGGTGTCCAGGTCGAGCCTGGTCACGTTGTAGGTGGTGATGACGCTCTCGTAGGCGGCCGCGATCGAGGCGACGTTGGTGCAGCTGTCCGCGATCTCGGTGCCGTCGTGGTCGGCGCCGTAACCGCCGAAGGACGGGATGACGTCGCCGCCGGCAGCGCGGATGCTGGCGAAGTCACTGCCGTAGGTGGCGGAGGAGATCGGTTGGCTGGTGTCACCGTTCCAGTCGACGGTGCACGAACCGGCGCTTGGCGCCTGGATGAACGCCATGGTCAGGTACTTGGCGCCGGACTGGGCGGACAGGCTGGACGGCGAGTCGCCGTTGTATGCCTCGAAATACGGCGCGAACACGTGCGTGGGCAGGGCGGCCGGCGCGGCATTGGCACCCGTGATGAGCATGCCCGCGGTCGTGACCGCCGCCGCCAGCACGGATGCCGTTGCCAACAAGGGTTTTCTCATGAGCACTCCTGCTCGACGGTGAACGGGATGCTCACAGAGCATTGGACTAGACCACGTAATTGTCAAGAGGGCCGTTACCGCCTCGTGAACGGCTCGAAGGTATGGCTGAAGTACCAGTCACCTTGCGCGACACCAGAGCAGGCACCCGCGCCCTTCGTGCCGGCGCAGCCGCCGTTGTCCCGTTCGATCGCCCAGAACGACAGCAGGCCGAGGCCGTGCTGGCTGGCCCACTTCGCCACCGTGACCGCGTCGTCGGTGGTGAAGGTTTCGCTCGGACCGTAGTCGTCGATGCCGACCATCTCGGTGACACCCGTCATCGCGTAGAGCTGTTGCGTGCTCCGGTGCGGGTAGAGCGTCCTGAGCTGCGTGACGACACCGTTGACGCGCTCTCGGTGTCAGTGGCCATCTCGTGCGGAAGGCCGTCGTAGTAGTCGAACGTCATGATGTTCACGACGTCCACGCGCGCGTGGTTGGCCACCGCGTTCTGTAGCACGGCAAGGCCGTTGGTGGTCAGCCCGGTCGGGAAGGTGGGCAGCGTGTAGGAGAACCCACGATGCGGTGGTGCGCGGCCCACTGCTCGACCTGCGCGATCGCCTTGTTGCGGCGGTCGATGCCGGCCGGGTTGGTCAGCGACTTGTCCTCGGTGTCGAGGTCAGTCGGTGACACCGTAGGTGGTGATCACGCTTTCGTACGCGGCGGCGATCGCGTTCACGTCGGTGCAGCTGTCGGCGATCTCGGTGCCGCCATCGTCGGCCGCGTAACCGCCGAAGGAGGGAATGACATCGCCACCGTGCGCCCTGATGTCGATGATCTGCTTGCCGTACTGGGCGAACGAGATCGGCGTGCTCGGCGTGCCGTTCCAGTCGATCGTGCACGAACCAGGGGTCGCCGTCTGGATGAACGCCATGGTCAGGTACTTCGAGCCGGACTCGCTGGCGAAGACGGCAGGGTCGTCACCGGTGTTGTAGGACTCGAAGTACGGGGCGAAGAGGTGGTGGGGCAGTGCTTGATGTTGGGGCAGTTGTTGGCCGTACGAGGCCGGGGTCGCGGTCGCGATACCGGTGCCGGTACCAACAAAGGCCAGCACGGCTGCCGCGGACAGGAGGGGTCGTAATCGCATGGGTGCACAATTGGACTAGACCACCCCGACTGTCAAGAGCCACAGCGTCGTTCACCCGACCGGACCAGGCGAGGGCCCGATGTTTGACGCCGCGCACCGCTGGGTAAGAACCGGCGGCGGGGACTTGGGGGCCGCGGTCGAGGTTGTCGGCGAGTGGGTGCGCCGGCAACCTCGATTCCTTCAACGACTCCTTCAGCGGCCGGCGAACACCTCCGCGAGCTTCGGATTGTGCCCCGGCGATGCCGTCAGGGGCGCGTTGCCGCGCAACACGATCGACCGGTCGCAGCGGGCCGCGAACTCCGGGTCGTGCGTGGCAATCAGCACGGTGCCGCCGTTGTCCGCCGTGCCAAGGATGCGGTCCATGACCAGCGCCCGATTGTCCGGGTCCTGCTGCGCGGTCGGCTCGTCCGCGAGCAGGACGCGGGGCCGCAGCGCGAGCGCGCGAGCCACCGCGACCCGCTGCTGCTGGCCACCGGAGAGCTGGTCGGTGCGGTTGTCCGCGAAGCTGCCAAGGCCCAGCTCGGCCAGGGCGGTCCCGGCCCTGCTGGTCGCCTCGACCGGGTCGACACCTGCGCAGCGCAGCGCGACCGCGATGTTCTCCTCGGCGGTGAGCAGCGAGACCAGGCCGAAGCCCTGCAACACCACGGCGAGGCCGTTGCGGGTCGCCGGCCCGGTGAGCGGTTCGCCGTCGAAGCGCACCCGGCCGCTGGTCGGCGTGAGCAGGCCGGCGAGGATAGCCAGCAGTGTCGTCTTGCCAGACCCGGACGGCCCGACCACGGCGATCCGCTCGCCCGGCCGAACCTCGACGTCCACGTCCGCCAGGATGGTGTTGCCGTCGCGGACGTAGCCGACGCCCTCCGCGCTCAGCAGCGACACGGTCTTCACGGTCACGATGCCTCTCTCGTCTCCGCGCGCAGTTCGACCACGTTGTCCCTGACGACCACCCTGGCCAGCGACCCGACCGGCAACACGGCCATGGCCTCCTGCGGCAGGCTCACATTGCCGTCCCTGCCGATCACCACGTACTGCTCGCCCGCGCGGCCCTCGGCGCCGACCCGGCCGTCGCGGATGGTGATGGTCCTGCCGAGGGCCTTGGCCACGTCCGCGTCGTGGCTGACCGCGACGACCGTGGTGCCCAGATCGGTGTTGGCGGCGCGCAGCAGGTCAAGCACGGCGCCGGCCGAATCACGGTCCAGTTGGCTGGTCGGCTCGTCGGCGAGGAGCAGGCGCGGCCCGTTGGCCAGCGCGACCGCGACCGCGAGCCGCTGCTGCTCACCACCGGAGAGCGCGCCGGCAGGGCGCCGGGCCAACGCCTCGATGCCGACCGCGTCCAGCAGGGCGTGCGAGCGCTTGCGCCGGTCCCGCGCGGATCCCTTGCCGGTGCGCTGCGCGAAAAGCACGTTCTGCAGGGCACTGGCGTGCGGGAGCAGGTTGCTGGCCGGGTTCTGCAACACCGTGCCGATCTCCCTCGCACGCAGGTCGATCACCTGGCGCGAGGTGAGCTCAGCGATCCGGTTGCCGAACACGCTCACATTGCCCGCCGTCGGCTTGAGCAGGCCGCCGAGCAGCCACAGCAGCGTCGACTTGCCCGAACCGGACGGGCCGAGCAGGGTCACCGTCTCGCCCGGCCGGACCACCAGGTCGACCTGGCGCAGCGCGACGACCTCGGTGCCCGCTGTCCGGTAGATGTGCACAAGGTCCTCGCAGCGGACCGCGGTTGACGCGCTCACGGTGCGGCCTCCCTCAGTTGTTCCGGCCGGATCGAGCGGATCAGCGCGCCCGCGCTGGCCAGGGCGGCCACGGCGAGCAGCACGACCGCGATGCCGAGGAACGTGGACAGCTCGCTCGCGGACGGTTGGTAGCGCAGCGGAGCGCCGCCGTTGAACGGCAGGTTCACGAACTCCGGGATCGACGGCACCGCGAGCACCGCGGCGAGCAGGCCGGCGCCGATGCCGAACAGCGCGCCGAACCCGAGCGTCATGACCTGCTCGATGAGCAGGCCGCCGCCGAGCGAACGTTTTCGCGCGCCGGTCGCGACCAGCGCGGCCATTTCGTAGCCGCGTCGCCGACCGGCCAGGTGCATGCCGAGCACTGCACCGCCCGCGGCGAGGATCGCGGCAGCGGCCGCGTCCGCGAGGAACAGGGCGAGGGCCAGCGCGGGGCCCTGGCGGCTGTAGGTGTCGGCGGTGTCGGTCGCGGTGGTGGCGGACAGGACGGCCACGCCCGCCGCGCGCAGTTTCGCGGTGAAATCGCTCGGCGCGGTCGGCGCGAGCCACACCTCGTCCCGGACGTCGACGGCCGCTCCGGCGCTGGCCAGCTCGGCGTAGTCGCGGTCAACGATCAGGCCGTTCTCGCCGGCACCGGGCAGTGCGGTCGCGACCGCGACCGGGCGCACCGTCAGCGAGATGTTGTCGTCGAGGCCGTAGGTGTCGACCGCCTTCGCACCGCCGGAGCCGAGCACCGACTGGGTCATGATCGCCGGCAACACGCCGGGCGTGTCCACCGGTTCGAGCGTCTCGTCGGCGGGGCTGCCCGAGTAGTAGTCGCGCTGGTTGAACGTGTCGGACAGGCGCCCTGGGGAGAGCGCGAACTTGTGCTCGCTGCCGGTCGACTGCTTGGCCTGCCAGTGACCCGCCGTGCCGAGCCCGGCGTCCACCGGGTGCCAGCCGGAGTCGTCGTGCACGCTGATGCCGTTGATCGCGAACGTGCCGGCGAACGGCGCGCCCGGCATGCTGAAGGTCGGGGTCGTCGGGTTCTGCGGTTCCAGGTAGAGATTGCGCAGCTGGCACGGGTGCGGCGCGCAGTTGGGCAGCTCAGCTGTGAACGTGCCGTCCGCGTTGCCGTCGATCGAACCGAGGTCGACCGGGGTGACGCCGGTGGCGAGGTAGCCCTGGACGGTCGCGTACAGCTCGGCGCCGCTCGCGCCACTGGCGATGTTCGCGTGCACCGCGACGCTCAGCTGGTCGCCGGTGAGCAGCACGGGCGCGGGCTCGGGCGGGTCGAGCTGGCCGGTCAGCGAGGCGAGCGAACCGGGTGCGTAGTCCTCGCGCCAGTACGCGACCTTCGCGAACCGATGCGGGTCGACCGCGAGCAGGGTGCGGACCTGGCCGGTGTTCGGATCGGTCGCGGTCTGCCGCTCCACGGTCACCGCATTCGCGCCGGACGGGTCCAGTCTGTCCACAATGGTGTTCAGCTCGGTTGCGCCCGGCGGCACGACGGTGAGCACCTGGGAGGCGCCGACCTCGGTCCAGGCCACGTCGTGGATGTTGCCCGACACCACCGACCAGGCCGCGATGGTGAACGTGACCAGACCGAACGCGGTGGTCAGCGCGACCGTGGTGCGGGCGGCACCGGGCCTGCGCGCGACCTGGCGCATGGCGAGGAACCCGCCGAGGCCGCCATGTCGCGCGGTGCGGCCGAAGAACGCCTTGCTCAGCAACGGCAACGCGCGCGAGGAGAGCAGCGCGACGGTCAACGCGATCAGTCCGGGCGCGAGCAGCGCGAGCGGATTGTGGCCCGCGTTGCCCAGCACGCCGGACACGAACAGTTCGACCAGCGCGGCAACCGCGAGCACGCCGATCACCGCGTCCAGCACCCAGCCGCGTTGGGGCCCTGCGCTCGCGGTGTGACTCCATTGGGCCAGCACGGAACGGGACAGCGTGCGCCGAGCCGCGCCGAGTGCGGCGATCGCACCGCCGGCCACCGCGACCGCCGCGGCCGCCCAGCCGAGCCCGACCAACGGAACCGGAGTGCCGGCGCGCAGGATGGCGGCGGCCAGCGCCCTTGTCGCCAACCAGCCGACCAGGGTGCCGACGGGTAACGCGACGACCATCAGCACGACCTGCTCGGACAGTCCGAACAGGACAGTCTGGCGCCGGGTAAGGCCGCGCAGCTTGGCCAGCGCGACCTCGTTGCCGCGCGCCTCGGCCGCGTCGGTGACCAACAGGAACAGCAGCAGCCAGCACAACACCAGCAGCTGGACGGTCACCAGGAACACCGGCGCGGTGAGCGCCTGCTGGCTGGTCGACGCCGAGCCGAGCACGGTCGGGATGGTCGTGTTCACCTGCGCCTCAGCGACCTGCGCGGTCAGCTTGTCGACGAGGCCGTCGATCGAGCCGGACGCGGCGTAGCTCAGGGTGTCCAGCCGCAGCGGCAGGTCGACAACGTCGGTGCCCTGGCTGAACAACGCGGCGTGGGTGAAGGTGGATCGCGGCGTGAACAGGCCGTCCGTGTAGGAGGGACCCTTGTTGTTCTCCGAGCCCGCGCCGGTCAGCGCGATGAAGTAGGGCCGGGCGGACCAGTACGTGCTGTACGGGTTGGGCACCTCGTAGAGGCCGGTCACGGTGAGCATGATCGGGTTGCCCGAATTGTCGCGCAGTTTGTCGTCGATGCGCTGACCGAGGTGGATACCGAGCTTCTTGGCCAGTGCCGCGCTCGCGACCACCTCGCCGGTGTTGGCCGGGCAGCGGCCCTCGGTCATGGTCAGGTTCGCGCAGAAGTCGTCGCGCCAGGCCAGCGTCGTCGCGGTCGCCGGCGGCGCGCCGGCAAGGCGTCCGGTCAGCTCGACGGCCCTGATCGGTCTTGCGATGTTCGCCGCCGCGCCGGAGGCGCCGACCACCCCGGTGACGTCGGCGGCAAGCGAGTCGAGCTTGGCCGAGGTCACGTCGCCCTGCCTGGTCACGTCGATCACCTGTCCGCTCTCGGGTGCCGAGCGCACGGTGTCCTGCAGAATCGACGTGCCGGCCGCGTTGAAGTACACCGGCCCCACGGTCGCGGCAGCGGTCGCGACAACCGCTACCGCCAGAATTGTCGCGGTTACTCCGCGTCTTCCCCAGATTCCGCGCAGCGCGATGCTTAGCCAGGTTCGAATTGTTCCCACCGTCCCCCGCGTTTTTGCCAGGTTATCCGGCAGGTCAATTCCGCTGGCCGGTCGACCGGTCGGCCCCGGAAACATGACCTGAATCCGGGGCCGAGCCGGCTCAGCCCTCGATCCGGATGGCCAACGCAGGGCAGCGGATGGCCGCGTCCTCGACTGCGGCGCGCTGGTCCTCGCCCGGCGTCTCGTCGAGCAGGATCGCGATGCCGTCCTCGTCGCGCTGATCGAAGACGTCCGGCGCGGCGAGGACGCACTGTCCCGCGCCGATACAGATCTCCTCGTCGAGGATGACGCGCATCAGACCTCCCAGGTCACCGGCAGCGCGCGCACGCCGTAGGCCAGTGCGTTGTCCTTGAACTCGATCTCCTCGAACGGCACGGCGAGGCGCAGTGTCGGAATGCGCCGGTACAGTCGGGAGAACACCTCCTGCAGCTCGACCCGGGCAAGCTGCTGGCCGATGCACTGGTGCGCGCCGAAACCGAAGGCGAGGTGCGCGGTGGGGTTGCGCCGCACGTCGATCGCTGCCGCGTTCGGGAAGACGGTCTCGTCCCGGTTGCCGGAGGCGAGCGCGGCGACCAGCCACTCGCCCGCCTTGATGGTTTCGCCGTCGTACTCGATGTCCTCGGTCGCGTAGCGGAGCAGGCCCCACTGCACGATCGAGAGGTAGCGCAGCATCTCCTCGACGGCCGACTCGGCCAGCGACGGATCCTCGCGCAGGACCGCCAGCTGCTCCGGGTTGCGCAGCAGCGCCAGCGTGCTCAGGCCGATCATGTTGGCCGTGGTCTCGTGGCCGGCGATCAACAGTGAGAGGCCCAGCGTGATCAGCTCGGGTACGGTCAGCGGCTGCTCGCTCTCGTTGCCGCGCTGAATCAGCCTGCTCAGCAGGTCCTCACCTGGCTGCCGCATCTTGGCCATGACAAGGCCGGCGATGTAGTTCTGGAGCGCATCCGAGGCTTGCTGCGAGTCCGCCGGCGACGCGTCGGTGCTGACCAGGAGCGCGCTGCGGCCCTGGAACTGCTCGCGGTCCTCGTAGGGGACGCCGAGTAGTTCGCAGATGACCAGGGACGGGATGGGCAGCGCGAACTCCTGGACGAGGTCGACAGGTCCGCCCTTGGCCAGCATCGCGTCGATGTGCGACTCGATCAGGCCGGCGACGTACTCGCGCAGCGCGCGCATGCGCTTGACCGTGAACTCGGGGGTCAGCATGCGGCGCAGCCGGGCGTGCGGCGCTCCATCCAGATGGATGATCGACCCGGGCGTGGGGTCGACCGTCACGTCCCGGTCCGTGATCACGTGGTTGGACACGGCGCCGCGCGAACTCAGGCGCGAGTCGTTGAGCAGCGTGCGCACCTCGTCGTAGCCGCTGAGCAGGTAGGCGTCGATCCCGGCCGGGCAGGACACCTTGTCCAGCCTGCCGGAGGCACGGAACTCGACGTATTCGGCCGCCGGATCGAACGGACAGCCCGCTGGTCTTGCCGTGGGGAAGACGCCGGTGGTGGGGATGCTCGACGTGTCAGTCACGAGTCCCTCTCCAGTAGTTGTTTGTGAAAGAAATTGTGGCAGTTAGTGTCAACATGGGTAAGGCTGCCAGCAGGAGGTTGCTCGATGCAAGTTGGCTCCCCCGACTGGACGGCTGACGCGCCGCCCGGCACACTGCCAACTAACATTCGCTGTCAGTTGGCACTGATCTGGGAACGAGGCAGCCACGTGGGCCTTCGCGAAATCAAGATGGGACGGACCCGCCGCCAGATCGCCGATCACGCATTCGCCCTGTTCATGGAGCAAGGGTTCGAGTCGACGACGATCGAGCAGATCGCGAGCGCGGCCGAGGTTGGCACCAGAACGCTCTACCGCTACTACCCGACGAAGGAGTCGCTGATCGTCGACTTCGTCGAGTCCGGCCTGAATTCGGCCGTCGACGAGCTGCGCAGGCAACCCGACGACACTCCGCTGCCGCAGGCGCTCTACACCATGATCGAAACGGCGCTGCGCATCACAAGGGAGGACACCGATCGGGTACTCGCCGTGTACCGGCTCGCCGAGCAGGCCCCTTCGGTCAAGGCGCGCCTGGCCGAGCAGGCCCTGCGCTGGCGGATCGAAGTGGCCGCCGAGGTGAGCAGGCGCAGTGGCGGCGGTGAGCACGCCGACCTGATGGCGGCGCTGACCGCGGCGAACGTCATGAACATCATCGACATCACCATGCGCACCTGGGTGATGAGCGGCGGCGCGCGCCATCCGGACCTGGTCGCCGAGCAGATCCTCCAGATCATGCGCGACGGCGTGCCGATCCCAACCGCGCCCGTGGGCGCGTCCTCGGGCGCGGCACCGTCGATGAACTAGCGCAGGTGATCTAGGGAGATCGAACGATGGCGGTCGAGGCCGAGCTGAAGGCGCTGGTGCGCGAACCTGACGCGGTGGCCGAGAAGCTGCGCCAGCTGGCCGACGAGCGGCCCGAGACCTACCGGGATGTTTACTACGACCGCCCTGACGACAGCATCACCGATGCCGACCAGGAGCTGCGCGTGCGCGAGATCGAGTCGGCATCGGGTGTCCGGTCGCTGCTCACGTTCAAGGACGCGGCCGTCGACAAGGCCAGCGACAGCAAGCCGGAGTACGAGACTCAGGTGGAGAACGCGGCCACCATGCGCGAGATCTTCGACCACCTCGGGTACAAGGTCATCATCGGGATCACCAAGCACTGCCGCAACTACCGGTTCGAGTCGCGTGGTCGATCGATGCTCGCCACCCTGGTGACGCTGCCCGAGGCTGATCAGACGTTCATCGAGCTGGAGACCCAGGCCGAGCACGACGACGTGCGGACGGCCCTGGACGACGTACGCGCGGTACTGAACGACCTGGGCATCGTCGAGTCCGACCTCACCACCGAGAAGTACACCGCGACCGTTGCGCGCCTGCGGGAAGGCTGACACGACACCGGCTGCGGCTCGATCGGACTCACCCGACTGTCGTCGCATGTGGACGCTAGGCGGGTGCGGTGTAGCCGGCGAGGAGCGCGTCCACCTCGAACGCGGCGGGCGCGGAGGTTGGGCCGCGCCGGGTGACCGCGATCGCGGCGGCGGCGTTGGCGCGCAGCGCGGCGGCACTCGGGGTCAGGCCGGCGGCGAGGCCGGCGAGGAACGCGCCGACGTGGGCGTCGCCCGCGCCGTTGGTGTCGATCGCGTCGACCGCGAAGCCGCCGATCTCCTCCGGCGCGTGTCCCGGCGCGGCCAGTACGCAGCCGTGGGGGCCGGTGCGCACCACCGCGCCCGCGTCGATCCGCTTGGCGAGGGCGCGGGCGGCGCCGAACGGGTCGGCGATGCCGGTGAGCAGGCCGGCCTCGCGCAGGTTGCCACTGCACCAGTCGGCTCGGTCCAGTACGGCGTCGAGCACGCGCGCGGGAATGTCGGCGAGCAGCGGGCCGGGGTCGAACACGACGCACGCCGACTCGACGGTGCCCAGCCAGTCGGCCAGCGCGGGCCCGTTCACCTCGTGCACGAGGCCGTAGCCGGACACGTAGACGAAGTCGGTCGGCAGCACGGGGAGTCGGGCCAGGTCGGCGGCGCCGAGTTCGCCGTCCGCGCCGACGCTGGTGGTGAACGTGCGTTCCGATGAGTTCTCGACCAGCGCCACGTCGAAACCGGTGTCCAGGTCGGGGTGGGCCGGTTGCAGGATGTCGATGCCGGCCATGCGCATCTCGCGCCGGGCCAGGTCGCCGAACGGCCCTGTGCCGTGCATGCCGCCGTACGCGGTGGGCAGGCCCTGCCGGATCGCGCTGATCATCACGTTCATCCCGCCGCCCGGCACCACCTGGCTGGCCGACGCGATCATGTCACCGCCGCGCGCCGGCAGTTCGGGCAGGTACATCACGATGTCGATCACGACGTTGCCGACGTTCACAAGTCGGTTCATCTCGCCGCCCTCCTGATGGCCAGCAGGTCGGTCGTCAACCGCTCCAGTGGCAGGTCGTTGACCTCGTCGATGATCTTGGTCGCGGACTCCGGGAAGCCGGCGATGCCATGACACGCACCCGCGACCGCACCGGCGATCGCGGCGATGGTGTCACAGTCGCCGCCGAGCGACGCGGCGAGCAGCACCGCCTGCCACGGGTCGTCCGGGTACACGGCCAGCACGGCGAACGCGGCCGGCACCGACTCCTGGGTGGCCACGCTGGTGCCGACCAGTCGGTAGATCCGGTCGGCCGCGTCCTCGGCGTCGTGGCCGTGCACGAGTTCGCGGGCGAGCAGGATGCGTGCGCCGACATCGCCCGCCGCGACCCAGTGTCCCTTGCTGGCGGCCAGTTCCGCGGCCCGCACGCCGATCTCGGTCGCCTCGGCGAGGTTCGCCCCGGCAACGCCCGCGCTCACCGCGCCTGCTACCGCGGCCGCGCCGGCCAGCGCGACGTCCGTGTTGTGGGTGACCCAGCTTGCCTCGACAACGCGCTCGACCAGCACCGACAGATCCGTTGCCGGACAGGCGATGCCGACCGGCGTGACGCGCATGGCCGCGCCGTTGGTGCTGCCGTTGCGCCCGGCCTCCTCGATCGGCACGCCGGCCGCGACAGCGGCGACAGCGGCCTTTGTGGACGGTCCGAGCAGGTCGAGCGAGCCGCGCCCGCGCATCTCCTCCTCCCAGGCAAGGAGGTCGGCGGCCAGCTGGTGCGGGTCGATCCGGCCGTTGCCGGCGACCAGCAGCCTGCCGACCAGCAGCGCCTGCTCGGTGTCGTCGGTGATCGAACCGGCCGGCATGTTCGGCGCGACCGGCTGATCCGGCGGGCCGGGATGGAAGTCGGCGAGCGTGCCGTAGCGCGCCCTGATCGTCTCGCGCGGCAGCGACTGGGTCGGCATGCCGAGCGCGTCGCCGATGGCCAGCCCGGTCAACCCGGCGAGCGCGCGATCGGCAATGGTCTCGGCAATGGTCACAGTTGGTCGCCGCCGAACAGCACGTGCAGCCGGAACCGGTCCGGGTCGAGCAGGCTCTCGACGTGTTCGACGAACTCGCCCGTCGCGGTGCGGCTGCACCGGCGCGTGCAGAGGAACCGTTCGCCCGGCTCGCGGTCGAGGTGGCCTGCCTCCTCCTCGGTAAGCCGGACCAGTTCGACCCATTCCTCGCCCTGCTCGGGGATGAGGCCGGCCGCGTGCAGCGGCGTGTACAGCGAGCCGTCCAGGCCGCGCGCCGGCAGCTCGCGCAGGGAGCCGATGGCCGGAATCCGACTGCGCTCATAGGAGATCGGTGCACCGTCCACAATGGTGCGAACGCGGTCGACAGCGACGAACTCGGGGGAGTCGACTCCAAGTCGCGCGGCAAGGTCGGGGTCGACGACCAGTTCCAGTCGGATCAGCGTGGCCACGGTGTCGACGCCCTGGTAGGCCAGCGCCTTTGTCCAGCCGAGCCGTTCGTCTAGAGTGCGACCGTCGAAGGTCACGAACGAGCCCTTGCCGGACTGGGTGGCGATCAGACCTCGATTGCTCAGTTCGGTCAGGGCCTGGCGCACGGTGTTGCGGCTGACGTCGAAGCTCGCGGCCAGCGCGTGTTCACCGGGCAGTTGGGTCCCGCGCGGCAACCGGCCGCCGCGGATGTCCTTGGCCAGCGCGTCGACGATCCGTTCGTGCTTCAGTCGAGGGACCTGTCCAGACATGTCCAGAAAATAGACCTTCGCCGAATCCTTGGCAAGAATGGGTCGACCCATTGACGCAACCGATCGGTTGCCATAGTCTCATGTATCGCAACCAAGGGGTTGCTACACGATTGGAGGGGTTGACCATGGGATTTCCCGACCGCATCGAACGGACCGTCGAGTTGAAGCAGGCGCCCACCCGGGTGTGGACCGCGATCACCACGGCCGAGGGGCTCGCCTCGTGGTTCGGTGACACCGCGTCCATCGACCTGCGGCCCGGCGGCTCGGCGCGGATGACCTTCGGCGAGGAGCACGTCGCCAACATGCGGGTGGAACGCGTCGAGGAGCCGACCGCGTTCGGTTTCACCTGGCACATCTTCGGCCTGCCCGAAGAGGATCCGCGCCGCACCTACGTCGAGTTCACCCTCGAACCCAACGGCACCGGAACCAGGCTGAAGGTCGTCGAGACCGGCTTCGCGCAACTGTCCGAAGAGGCGTACAAGGTCGCGTTCGACGGCAACACCCGTGGCTGGGCCAGCGAACTTGGCGAGCTGGTCGACTACCTCGATGCCGCCTGACATCGAGGGGATCGCCGAACAGGTCTTCGTGGCACTCGCCGATCCGAGCCGCCGCGCCATCCTGGCCGAACTCGCGTCGGCGGGGCCGTCGACCGGTACCGAGCTGGCCGCGCGGCTGCCGATCACCCGGCAGGCGATCGCCAAACACCTCGCCCTGTTGACCGACGCCGGCCTGGTCACGGCGGAGCCGGGGGAGCGGCGCCGGGTGCGCTACCGGCTGCGGTCCGCGCCGATGCGGATCGCCCAACGGTTCCTGGCCGCACTGGCCAGGGACTGGGACGGCCCGCTCGACGCACTGCAACAACACCTGGACAAGCTTGAGGAGTGAGGATCATGCAGACTCCGCGGATCGTCGACGCGGCGCAGTGGCAGCGGGCGTTGGAGGACATGCTCGTCAAGGAGAAGGAGCTGACCCGAGCAAGGGACGCGCTTGCCGCACAGCGGCGCCGCATGCCCTGGACCGAGATCACCAAACCCTACGAGTTCGACGGCGCCGATGGCAGGGCGCGCCTGCTGGATCTGTTCGCCGGACGTCGACAGCTGATCGTCTACCGCGCGTTCTTCGAGCCCGGCGTGTACGGCTGGCCGGATCACCCGTGTCCGGGTTGCTCCATGATCGCCGACCACGTCGCGCACCTCGCGCACCTCAACGCGCGGGACACCACGCTGGTGTTCGCCTCCCGTGCGCCGCAGGCCGAGATCATCAGGGCCAAGGAGCGGATGGGCTGGTCGATGCCCTGGTACACCATCACCGACGAGTTCGACGTCGATTTCGGTGTCGACGAATGGCACGGCACCAACGCGTTCATCCGGGAGGGCGACCGGGTCTACCGAACCTATTTCGTCTTCAACCGAGGTGACGAGGCGCTCGGCACCACGTGGAGCTACCTGGACATCACCGCCCTCGGCCGGCAGGAGACCTGGGAGGACTCGCCGCAGGGGTATCCGCAGACGCCGCCGTACGGCTGGTGGAACTGGCACGACGAATACCCGGCCGAGACCGTGGCGCCGAAGCCGGAGTGGCTGGACAAGGTCGCGGGCGGCGTCGCCGCGCTGGGCGGCACGCCCGGCGGGAGCTGACCACCGTTATTCGGACTTATTGCCGCGGATTGTTCCCGGATTGTTGTGATTCGTCGAAAAGTCTCTGGTGAATCCGGGCTCCATTGTGATATTGGGCCGAAAGTGCTGGTCAGAGCTTCGCTCGGCCGCGACTGGAGGGTGATACCGTCCTCCACGGTATGCACGACCGGGTGCATCCCCTGCAAACAAACCCGGAGCGCCTATGCGAGCATCTCGCTTTCCTCTTGTTGCCGCCATTTCACTGTTCGCCGCCACCGCGGCGGCCGTGACGGTGGCGCAGCCGGCCGTGGCGACAGCGTCAGCCTCGGCCGCCATCGCACCGGATCTGGTGCACATCCGTCCGACCGCGACCCACGTCGGGTTCGCCCAGGCGGCACCGCCGACCACCGCGCAGTGCGAGGCGGCGTACCAGATCGCCTGCTACGGCGCGCAACAGATCCAGACGGCCTACGACCTGCCCGCCCTGTTCGCAAGGGGCACGCAGGGCCAGGGGCAGACCATCGCCATCGTCGACGCGTTCGGTTCCCCGACCATCCAGTCGGACCTGGACACCTTCGACGCGGCCTACGGCCTGCCCGGCACGAAGGTCACCGTCATCCAGCCCGCTGGCGCGGTCCCGCCATGGGACCCGAAAAACCACGACATGGTCGGCTGGGCGGGCGAGACGACGCTGGATGTCGAGTGGGCGCACACCATGGCACCCAAGGCGCACATCCTGCTCGTCGAGACGCCGGTTTCGGAAACCGAGGGCACGACCGGCTTCCCGGAGATCGTCACCGCGGAGAAGTACGTCATCGACAACGGCCTCGCGTCGGTGATCAGCCAGAGCTTCAGCGCGACCGAGGAGACGTTCCCGAGCAAGCAGTCGCTGCTGGCCCTGCGTGGGGCCTACACCGACGCCTTCGCGCACCACGTCACGGTGCTCGCGGCATCCGGTGACAGCGGCGCCGCCGACGCGGAAGCGGACGGCAGCACGCTCTACCCGAACGCGGTGACCTCGTGGCCGGACTCCGACCCGCTGGTGACCGGTGTGGGTGGCACCCAGCTCAAGCTGGACGCCGGTGGCAGGCACACCAGCCCTGACGTGGTGTGGAACGACACCTACGACAAGGCCACCAACCAGTTCATCTTCGGGGACGACGGGCCGAACCCGTTGTCCGGCGGTGGTGGCAAGTCGGCGATCTTCAACCGGCCTGTCTACCAGTACGGCGTGCGCAACGTCGTCGGCAACACCCGTGGCGTGCCGGACATCTCGATGAGCGGTGCCTGCAACGGCGCGGTCAACGTGTACCAGAGCTTCCCCGGTCAACCAGCCGGCTGGTACCCGACCTGCGGAACCTCCGAGGCGACCCCGCTGTTCTCCGGCATCGTCGCGCTCACCGCCCAGACCGCCGGTCACCCGGTCGGCCTGATCAACCCGGCGCTCTACCTGATGTCCGCGCTGCACGCGCCGGGCCTCGTTGACGTCACGTCGGGCAACAACACCGTGTCGTTCACCCAGGACGGCAAGCTCCAGACCGTGCAGGGCTTCAACGCGCTCCCCGGCTACGACCTCGCCTCCGGCGTTGGCACCGTGGACGCCGCGAAGTTCGTGCCCGAGCTGGCGCACCTCAGCTTCGGCTGAGCCAGCACGACAACGGCCGGGCGGATCACACATCCGCCCGGCCGTTTCGTGGTAGGGGTCAGGGTTGTTTGGGCTTGTCCAGCAGGGTGGTGGTCGGGTCGAACAGCGGCGGAGTCGCGGTCGGCGCGGCGACCGCCCTGGCCTTCTTCTGCCGCTTCTCGCGGAAGAACCAGCCGCCGATGATGCCGGCCGCGAAGCCGAACACGTGCGCCTGCCAGCTGACCCCGTTGTTCTGCGGCAGCAGGTCGGCGAACTGGTAGGCGAAGCACAACGCCATGACGAGGCCGATGACGATGTCGATGCGGTGCCGGTCGAAGATGCCGCGCACCAGCACGTAGCCGAGGTAGCCGAAGATCACGCCGCTCGCGCCGACCGTGTCCGTGCCGGCGGGGGAGATCAGCCACGCGCCGAGGCCGCTGACGATGATGATCAGCACCGACACGCCGAGCCACTTGCGCACCCCGCGATAGGCGGCGAGGAACCCGAAGATGAACAGCGGACCCGAGTTGCCCTCGATGTGCGCCCAGTTGACGTGCAGGAACGGGGCGGTGAGGATGCCGGGCAGCGAGCTGACGTCCCTGGCCACGATGCCGTGCTCATTGGAGATCGCGTAGTTGTCGAGCGCGTTGAAGATCTGCAGGATCCACAATACGGCCAGGAAGCCGACCATCACCCAGAACGCCTTGCGCGCCTCGGCGATCATCGCCTCCGCACTCGAACTGCCAGAAGCGGTGACCCCTCCGGTACTGACACTCACGGTGCTCTCCTCCCGTTGACCCGCAGGATAGTCGCCCAACATCGCGAAGCGGTGTCAGTCGACCGTTCTGCGGGTCGTCACGGAAAGTAGGACAAAGTAGGGCTCAGTTGCCGTTGGGTGCCTGCGGGCCGCCGCGGAAGCCGTAGCCGCCGTAACCGCCGTAACCGCCGCCATTGCCACCGGGGCCGTAGTTGCCCATGTGGTGGTGGTAGCCGTAGCCGGGGCCGCTGCTCGCGTTGTCGATCAACGCGATGGTGCCGCCGCCGACCAGCAGGCCGAGCACTGCCGCGGCCACCAGCTGGGTGGCGCGGTGGCGCACGAACCGGCCGAACCCGTTCTGCGGCCGCTGCAACGGCATACCCGGCGGGTAGTAGTAGCCACCAGGTGGTACCGCGCCGGGTGGGGGTACCGCACCGGGGGGTGGTACGGCGCCGGACGGGATCTCGCCCTGCACCGACTCACGCACCGTCGGTGCCTCCGCGGCACTCGCCGATTCCGCGTTCGCCGATTCCGCGCTGGCCGATTCGGCGCCTGGCTGCTGCGCAGAGGCCGGCTGCTCGGGGGTTGGTTCCTCCGGTGGTCGGTTCTCCTCGGACATCGCTGCTCCTGCCTTGTTGGCGGCTGGTTCGCCGCCGCTATCACCACAGTGCGCGCGAAATCTGAGCAAAGCCTGTGTATCTGGCAAGAAACACCCAATGAGCGCCTCAGCTTGCCGCGTTGCGGTCAACGAAACCGATGGTGACCGGTGCCCGACGCGCGGAACTGGCCACGTCCGATGGCAGCACGTCGTGCAGGAACGCGTACTGGTGGCGCAGTTCGTCTGCCCTCGGATTGGCCAGGATGCCGCGCCACCACTGGGCGATCTCGCCCCATCCCGGCGCGGCCAGCGCACCGCCGAAGTGCGCGACCGACAGTGCCGCCGTCAGGTTGGCGAAGCGCAGCCGGTCCGCCAGCGACCAGCCGGCCAGCGTGGCCGCCACGAAACCGGCGCCGAACACGTCGCCTGCGCCGGTCGCGTCCAGCGCGTTGGTGAGCAGCCCCGGCACGTTCGCCGTCTCGCCGGTCCGGCCGTCGACGGCCAGTGCGCCGTGCCCGCCCCTGGTGATCACCGCGACCGGGACCAGTTCGGCGAGCCGGGTCAGTGCGGCGGCCGCCGTGTCGGTCCTGGTGTAGTGCATGGCCTCGGTCTCGTTGGGCAGGAACGCGTGGCAGAACTCCAACTGCTCCAGCACGTCTGAGCGCCACGCCTCGGACGGGTCCCAGCCGACGTCGGCGAAGACCAGGCTGTCGCCCGCGTGCGCGGCGCGCAGCCACTCCTGGTGCTGCGAGTCGAGGCTGACCACGCACGCACGGCTGGTCGGCGGCCTGCCGATCAGCTCGTCCGGCGAGATCGGCGGCCGGTGCCCGTGCGTCACCATGGCCCGGTCCTCCTGGTAGGCCATGGACACGGTGACCGGCGAGTGCCAACCGGGGAAGTACCGCGACCGGGAGAGGTCGACGCCCTCCTGCTCGCCGAGCACCTCCCAGCAGTACTCGCCGTAGACGTCCGGACCGAAGGCTGCGGCGAGAGCGGTGCGCAGGCCCAGCCGTCGCAACGGGACGGCGAAGTTGGCGATGCCGCCTGGGCCGGATCCCATGCCCTCGGTCCACACCTCGGTGCCGGGGCTTGGCGGCTGGTTGAATCCGGTGAACACGATGTCGAAGAACAGCAGCCCGGAGACGAACACGTCGACCTCGGGCTCTGTCACTTGCTCGTCCGCCACCTGCCAGATCGTGCGACAGTCCATCTGGTTTGGCAATAGATGACCACCCGGCCGTAGGTATGCTCAGCTGGTGAAACTGACCATTCTCGGCGGTGGCGGGTTCCGGGTTCCGTTGGTGTACCGGGCTTTGCTCGATCAACGCGGTACCAATCGGATCACCGAGCTGCACCTGCACGATGTGGACGAGACACGCCTACGGGTGATCGGCACGGTGCTGAGCGAACTCGCGGACGGTGTCGCCGACGCGCCCAAGGTGACCGTGACCACCAGCCTCGACGACGCGATCGTCGGCGCGGACTTCGTGTTCTCGGCGATCCGGGTCGGTGGCCTTGCCGGGCGCACCATCGACGAGCGGGTCGCGCTGCGCGAGGGCGTGCTCGGCCAGGAAACCGTTGGGGCCGGCGGGATCGCCTACGGCCTGCGCACCGTGCCGGTCGCGCTGGACATCGCAAGGCGGGTCGCGCTGCTCGCGCCGCAGGCGTGGCTGATCAATTTCACCAACCCGGCCGGACTCGTCACCGAGGCCATGTCGGCCGAGCTGGGCAACAGGGTGATCGGCATCTGCGACTCACCGGTCGGCCTCGGCAGGCGGGTCGCCGCAGCGCTCGGCGTCGATCCGGACACCGCGCGCTTCGACTATGCCGGCCTCAACCATCTCGGTTGGTTGCGCCGGGTCGAGGTCGACGGCGTCGACCTGCTGCCCCGGTTCCTCGCGGATCCGGCCGCGCACGCATCGTTCGAGGAGAGCAGGTTGTTCGGCACCGAGTGGCTGCGCACGCTCGGCTCGGTGCCCAACGAGTACCTGTATTACTACTACTTCACCAGGGAAACCATTGCCTCGGCAACCGAGGCGCGGCGCACCCGCGGCGAGTTCCTGCTCGACCAGCAGGCCCGCTTCTACCACGAGGTCGCGGACGGCGGCCCCGCGTTGTCGACCTGGGAACGCACCCGCGCCGAGCGCGAGGCGACCTATATGGCCGAGGCGCGCACCGAGGAACGGGACGCGGTCGACCTCGACGGCGGCGGCTACGACGCGATGGCGCTCGCGCTGATGCGCGCCATCGCGCAGGACCGGCCGACCACGCTCATCCTCAACGTGCGCAACACCGTCGGACTGTCCGGGTTGGACGGTGAGGCAGTCGTCGAGGTGCCCTGCTTCGTGGATGGCAACGGTGCCCGGCCGCTGTCCGTCGCGCCGCTCGACGAGCACCAGGCCGGCCTGGTGTCGAGCGTGAAGGCGGCCGAACGAGCCACCATCGCGGCCGCCGTCTCGGGTTCGCGGCGCAGTGCGTTGCGCGCGTTCGCGCTGCATCCGTTGGTCGACTCGGTGAGCGTGGCCGGCAGGCTGCTCGACGGGTACCTCGCCGAGCATGCCCAACTGGCCTACCTGCGTTAGTCGGCCGGTACGGGCAGGGGCGGCGTCGGTCCTACGTAGCGGGCGGACGGGCGGATGATCTTGCCGTGCCCTGCCTGCTCAAGGATGTTCGCGCACCAGCCGACCATCCTGCTCACCGCGAACGTCGGCGTGAACATGGCGCGCGGAATCCCGCACAGTTCCATGACAACGCCGGCGTAGAACTCCACATTGGCGTAAAGCCGGCGGCCCGGCTTCAGCTCCGCCAGGATCTCCACCACCCGCTGCTCGACCGTGGTCGCGAACTCGACAAGATCACCACCGATGCCCCGCGCGATGTCGCGCAGCATCAGCGAACGCGGATCGTCGATGGTGTACACGGCGTGGCCGAAACCCATGATGCGCTCGCCGGCAAGAACCTTCGCCCGCACCCAGTCGTCGACCTTGTCGATGCTGCCGATCTCGTCCAACCCCTCCAGCGCACGATCGGGCGCGCCGCCGTGCAGCGGACCGGAGAACGTGCCGATCGCCCCGGTGATCGCCGACACCACGTCCGCACCGGCCGACGCGACCACCCGCGCGGTGAACGTGGACGCGTTGAAGCCGTGGTCGACCGTTGCGATCAGGTACTGCTCGACCGCGCGCACCCGCTTCGGATCGGGCACCTGCCCGGAGATCAGGTAGAGCCAGTTGGCGGCGGAATCGAGGTCGGCACGCGGTTCCAGCGGTTCGAGACCGGCGCGGATGCGGTACAGCGCGGCCAGAATCGTCGGCGTCACCGCGCAGATCAGGGTCGCGTCCGCACGGCGCCGCGCCGGGTCCGTGTCCCACATCGGGCGCAGGTTGCGGGTCGCGCCGAGCAGTGACAGCGCGGAACGCAGTCCGGCAAGCGGGTTGAACCTCGGACCGGCCAACGCGATCGCCGGCAGCACCGGCCGCAGTTCGGCCGGCAGTGCGCGCAGCGGCGCCAGTTCCGCGTCGAACGCCTCGCGCTCGGCAAGCGAGGGCAGCCTGCCATCGAACATCAGGAACCAGACGTCGGAGAACGTGCGGGTCTGCGCGAGATCGATCGCCGAGTACCCGCGGTAGTGGTAGAAGCCCTCGTCGCCGTGCACGTCGCCCAGTTCGGTGGTGGTCACCACGACCTTGCGCAGCCCGGCAGGAACCTCGATCAGCTCGTCACCTTTGACCATGCCATCACTGTGCGGCTGTCAATCAACTATCGTCAATGTTGATTCAGTCAATATGCACGGCGAAAGGCCAGGTCATGACAGTGGATCGTGACGAGCGTTACCTGACGACCGCCGAGGTGGCGCGCAGGCTGGAGGTCAAGCCGGCCACGGTCTACGCCTATGTCAGCCGTGGCTTGCTCAAGCGTGTCGCCGCCAAATCAGGGAGCCTGTTCGCGGAGAGCGAGGTGGCGCGGCTCGCCGGCCGCGGCCGGGAGAGCAGGCGCCCGGCCAACCCGCTCGAACACGTCGCCACCAGCCTGTCCCTGCTCGCCGACGACGAGTTGTACTTCCGTGGCCGTCGCGTCGCCGAGCTGGCCGCCACCAGCACCGTCGAAGCCGTCGCCCACCTGCTCTGGACCGGCGAACTCGGCGACCCCGGTCCGTTCACCGCGCCCGGCGCGCTGCTCGACACGGTGCGCACCACCATCGCCGCACTGCCCGCGTCGGCTCGGCTGACCGATCAGCTGCGGGTCGCGGTCGCGGTGGCGGGCGCGGCCGACCCGCTCCGCTTCGACCTCGCGCCCGACGCGGTCATCCGCGCCGCGCGGACGTTGCTCGCCGTGCTGGTGGACGGTATCGCGCCGACGGTCACCGTGCCCTTGGTAGAAGGCGGATCGCTCGCCCAGCGGCTCTGGCCGGCGCTCAGCGCGGCACCGCAACCGCTCGGCCTGCTCGACGCCGTGCTGATCCTGCTCGCCGATCACGACCTTGCCGTGTCCACGGTCGCAGCGCGGGTCGCGGCCAGCGCGCGGGCGCACCCGTACGCGGTGGTGTCCGCGGGGCTCGGCGCGCTCGACGGCCACTACCACGGCACCGCGAGCACTCAGGCGTACCGGTTCCTGACCGAGGCGCTCCCCGATCCGGTCGCCGCGCTGTCCGAGCGGCTGCGTGCGGGCGGCGGCGTGCCCGGCTTCGGCCACCGCGTCTACCGACACCACGACCCGCGCGCGGTGGCCCTGCTCGACCTGCTCCGCGCGGCCGAACCCGACTCACCCGTGCTCGCCGCGATCGACGTGGTCTGCGCCGAACTCGGCGAGCGGACCTTCCCGAACGTGGACGTGGCGCTCGCCGCGCTCATGCACGACAGCGGCATGCGGCCGGACGCGGGCGAGGCGATCTTCGCGGTCGCGCGCACGGTCGGCTGGATCGCGCATGCCATGGAGGAGTACCGCGAGCCCGGCCTGCGTTTTCGGCCGGAGGGCGTGTACATCGGCGAACGCCCGGTTCGCCCACGGTGAACAGACTTCGCCGGTCGCGGACAAAGCCTTTCGCGGCAAGGGAGATCGTTAGTCTTCGCGCATGACCGAACCGATTTCCGGTGTCGCGGCTGGGGTTCCGTTCACCGCGCTGCCGCCATCGGGCCCGATCGAGGGGCCCGCACCGTTGGTGATCACCTGGCACATGCTGGACGCGCCGTGCACGAACGCCGCGTTCGCGGCCGCGCTGCCGCTGGCGGGGCTGCCGGCCTGGCGAGTGCATCTTGGCCTGCCGATGTGCGGTGACCGGTCCGCGCGCAACGGGCAGGAGGCCATCGTGGAGCTGGCGCGGGAGGACATCATGCTGCGCTACCTCGACAACCTGGTCCGGCAGGCCGCAGCCGAGTTCCCGGCCGCGTTGGCGCACGTGCGCGACCGGTTCGGCATCCCAGACGAGCCGATCGCGGTGGTCGGCGGGTCGCTGGGCGGCGCGGTGGCCTCGCTCGTACTCGCCGAGGGGGACACGCCGATCACGGCGGCCGCGCTGATCAACGCGGCGATTCGCGCGCGGTCGGTGGCGAACATCGTCGAGCAGGGCATCGGCATCCCCTACACCTGGACCGAGGCCGCGAACCAGGCCGCGCACCGGTTGGACTTCGTTGCCCGCGCCGAGGACATCGGGGACGTTCCGGTGCTGGTGGTCAGCGGTGAACTCGACCATCCTGAACTGCGCGCCGACGCTTTCGACCTGGCCGACGCACTGCCGAACGCCCGGCTGGTGAGCGTGCCCGGCCTTGAGCACCCGCTTGCCGAGCGGCCGGGCACCGAGCCTGCGCCGCAGCTGCCGAACGCGCGGGTCGTGGACGATGCGGTCACGGGCTGGTTCCTGCAACACCTCGCCGGTAGGGTTGGATAGCGCTTTCCCATACCGGAGGTGGTCCGTGCGACTCGACGTGCCAAGCGGTGCTCCCGCGACGATCGCGACGCCGGAACCCGGCGATCCGCGCCTGGCGCGGCTCTCGCTGAACCAGGCCACCACCAAGCGCTGGACCGTTGCCGAGGCGGTCGAGGGGTGTGCGTCGGCAGGTGTTCCGGCGATCGGGTTGTGGCGGGAGCCGGTGGCCGAGATCGGGGTCGAGCGGGCACGAAAGCTGGTGGACGCGGCCGGGCTGCGGGTGTCGTCGCTGTGCAGGGGCGGCTTCTTCACGGCGGCGACACCCGAGGGGCGGCGAGCGGCGATCGAGGACAACCGGCGGGCCATCGACGAGGCCGCCGCGCTCGGCACGGACACGCTGGTGCTGGTGGTCGGCGGACTGCCGCCAGGGTCGCGGGACCTGCCCGGCGCGCGGGCGCAGGTCGCGGACGCCATCGGCGAACTCGCCGAGTACGCGCTGGATGCCGGTGTGCGGCTGGGACTTGAGCCGCTGCATCCGATCTACTGCGCGGACCGGGCCGTCTTGTCCACTGTGGACCAAGCGCTGGACATCGCCGAACCGTTCCCCGTCGACGCGGTCGGCGTGATCGTGGACGCGTTCCACATCTGGTGGGACCCGAACGTGCTCGGTGCGATCGCGCGGGCCGGGGCGCGGATCGCGTCGTTCCAGGTGTGCGACTGGGTGCTGCCGCTGCCGGCCGATCCGCTGCTGGCCAGGGGCATGATGGGCGACGGCCACATCGACTTCCGCGCGCTGCGCCGAGCCGTCGACGCCACTGGTTACACCGGCGACATCGAGGTGGAGATCTTCAACGCGGACATCTGGGCCGCGCCCGGCGACGAGGTCATCGCCACCATGGCGCGGCGTTATGTCACCGAGGTGGTGGACTGACGCACGACCAGGTCGGCCTTGATCCGGACGGTGCGCGGGCCCTGGTCGGAGGGTTCCAGCAGCAGGCGCATGGCGCGCTCGCCCATCTCCTCAAGCGGCAGTCGGACCGTGGTCAGCGCGGGGGTCACGTCCTGGGCGGTGGGGATGTCGTCGAAGCCGATCACGGACACGTCGTGCGGCACGGACTTGCCGATCTCCTCACGTAGCGCGGAGATCGCGCCGACCGCGGTCGGGTCGTTGAGCGCGAACACGGCGGTGCGGTCGGGATGGCGCCTGTCGAGTTCGACCATGGCCGCGTAGCCGCCGTCGCGGGTGAAGTCGGCGCTGACGATCGCGTCGTCCGGCACGTCGACGCCGGCCGCGCGCAGGGTGTCGCGGAAACCGGCGAGCCGGTGCTCGACCGTGCTCAACCCGTCCGGTCCGCTCAGGATGCCGATCTTGCGATGCCCGAGCGCGAGCAGCAGTTCGGCCGCCTGCGCGCCGCCGCGCCGGTTCTCCGGCAGCACCGTGTCGAAGGGCAGCGACTGGTGTCGGACCAGCGCCACCCGGCCGCCGGTCGCCGCGAAGTCGGACAGCTGCTGGCTGAGTCGTTCGGTCTGTTCCGCGTCGGTGAAGCCACTGCCGACCAGCACGAGGCCCAGCGCGCGGTGCGCGCGCAGCCGGGCAACGTAGTCGATCTCGCGTTCCGGGTCGCGGAAGGTGTTGGCCAGCATGGTGAGCAGGTCGTGCTCGGCCGCGACGCGCATGGCGCCTGCCGCGATCGCGGCGAAGTACGGGTCGTCGACCGCGTGCACGATCATGCCGACGACCGTGGTGCGCGAGCGGGCGAGTGCCTGGGCCGGCGCGTTGGACACGTAGCGCAGGTCGCGCGCGGCCCGCATGACCCGCTCGGCGAGTTCCGAGCCGACAATGCGCGAACTGCCGTTGAGCACCCGCGACGCGGTCGCCCTTGACACGCCAGCGGTGTCCGCGACGTGCTGCAACGTGACCGGGCCCTGCTCGACTCGGGGCGCTCTTGACTTGCTTGCTGGCACCTACGTACCTTAGCGGCTGGAAAGCGCGTTCCCGAGGTGAGGAGACACAGCGTGTCGCGGACTCCGATCGGCATTGCCATGAACGGTGTCACCGGTCGGATGGGATATCGCCAGCACCTGCTGCGCTCCATCTTGGCCATTCGGGAACAGGGCGGACATCGCCTGGCCGACGGCACGCTGCTGTGGCCGGAACCGGTGCTGGTCGGGCGCAACGAGACCAGGCTGCGCGACATCGCCGATCGGCACGGACTGACCCGCTGGACCACGTCGCTGGAGAAAGCGCTTGCCGAGGACGATGTCGAGATCTACTTCGACGCCCAGTTGACCAGCGCCCGCGAGCCGGCGGTGGCCGCGGCCATCGAGGCCGGCAAGCACATCTACGCGGAGAAACCGACCGCGACCACCCTGGCCGGCGCCGTGCACCTCGCCCGGCTCGCCGAGGCGCGTGGCGTGCGCACCGGCGTGGTGGCCGACAAGCTTTTCCTGCCCGGCCTGCGAAAACTCCGCAGGCTCGCCGAGGCCGGGTTCTTCGGGCGGGTGCTCTCCGTTGGCATCGAGTTCGGGTACTGGGTGTTCGAGGGGGACTGGCAGCCCGCGCAGCGGCCGTCCTGGAACTACCGGGCGCAGGACGGCGGCGGGATCATCAGCGACATGTTCCCGCACTGGCGCTACGTGCTTGAGGACATCGTCGCGCCGATCCGGTCGATCTACGCGACGGGTTCGACCGCGATTCCGCAACGGTTCGACGAGCAGGGCAGGCCCTACGCGGCGACCGCGGACGACATCGGTTACGCCATCCTCGAACTCGACGGCGGCGTGCTCGCCACCATCCGCTCGTCCTGGGCGACCAGGGTCAACCGCGACGAACTCGTGCAGATCCAGGTGGACGGCACCGAGGGCAGCGCGGTCGCCGGCCTGTGGTCCTGCCGCGTCCAACACCGCGCGACAACGCCCAAGGCAGTCTGGAACCCGGACCTGCCGACCGAGCACGACTACCGCGCTGACTGGCAGGAGGTGCCGGCCAACACCGAGTTCGACAACGGGTTCAAGGCGCAGTGGGAGGCGTTCCTGTCGCACGTGGTCGCGGGCACGCCGTTCCCGTGGGACCTGCTGGCCGGCGCGCGCGGCGTGCAACTCGCCGAACTGGCCATGGAATCCGCGCGCAGCGGCGGCAAACTCACGATTCCGGACCTGAGCCTGTGACCACCATCCGACTGCCCGGCATCGGCGACTACGAGTGCGTCGGCGCGGAAGCACTGCCGGCCGACTCGGCGCCGTTCCGCTCGCGGGTCGCGTTCGCGGCCGCGCACGTGGTCGCCGATCCGTACGCCGACTCGACATCGGCGGTCGACTGGACCGCGACGCTGCGCTTCCGGCACCACCTGTTCTCGCTCGGCTTCTGTGTTGCGGAGGCCATGGACACCGCGCAGCGCGGCATGGGCCTGAGCTGGCCCAACGCGCGTGAGCTGATCCGGCGCTCCGGCGCGGAGGCCGCTGCGGTCGGCGCGCGACTGGCCTGCGGCGCCGGCACCGACCAGCTCACCGGACCGGCGAGCATCGAGGCGGTGGCGGCCGCGTACGAGGAGCAGGTCGCGGTCGTCGAAGAGGCAGGCGCGCAGGTGATCCTGATGGCCAGCCCGGCGCTCGTGGCGGCGGCTCGCGGGCCGGAGGACTATCTCGCCGTGTACGGGAAGCTGTTGGCGCAGACCAGGGAGCCGGTGATCCTGCACTGGCTCGGGCCGATGTTCGCGCCCGCGCTCGCCGGCTACTGGGGCTCGGCAGATCTCGACGTGGCAACGGAAACGCTGCTGGAGTTGTTGCGTGCCAACGCGAGCAAGGTCGATGGCGTCAAGCTGTCCCTTTTGGACGCCGACCGCGAACGCGCGCTGCGCGCGGCCCTGCCGGCAGGCGTGCGGATGTACACCGGCGACGACTTCAACTATCCCGACCTGATCACCGAGGGGAGTGACGCGCTGCTCGGCATCTTCGACCCGATCGCGCCGGTGGCCGCCGCCGCGCTGCGCGCGTTGGACGACGGCGACACCGAGCGTTACGCGGAGTTGTTCGCGCCGACGGTCGAGCTGTCCCGGCTGCTGTTCGCCGAGCCGACCTATCACTACAAGACCGGCGTGGTGTTCCTCGCCTGGCTGACCGGCCACCAGGACCATTTCGTCATGGTCGGCGGCCAGCAGGGCGCGCGGTCCGTGCCGCACCTGGCACGGGCCTTCGTGCTCGCCGATCGCGCCGGCCTGTTCACCGATCCGGATCTCGCGGTCGCGCGCATGCGGCAGCTACTGTCCGTAGCAGGGATGGGCTGATCGTGCACAGTACTTGCGAAATGGTGGGTACGGGTACTACGGTTTGTGCTGCGTTGGCGTACGGTGAATGACATGACTGAGGTTGCACCGGCTCCCGTCGACGAGCACAGCGAACTCGTCTTTGACGTGTTCGCGCGGGCCTGCACGTCCCGCGAGACCCTTGAGCACATCACCGGCCGGTGGGGCATCCTGGCGCTGGCCGCGCTGATGGACGGCACGTTCCGGTTCAACGCGCTGCGCAGGAGGGTCGACGGGGTGAGCGAGAAGATGCTCGCCCAGACCCTGCACGCGCTGGAGCGAGACGGCTTCGTGCTGCGCGAGGCGCAGGCCACCATTCCACCGCGCGTCGACTACAGCCTCACCCCACTCGGCCGGGTGATGGCCGAGAAGCTGCTCGACCTGATCGAGACGCTAGAAGCCCGGATGCCCGAGGTGCTCGCCTCCCGAGCCGCCGTCGACGAGGCCAGGGCCAAGAGCTAACGGGGCATCCTGCGCCAGATCCCGCGCGGCAACACGCGGAACACCGCGAACACGAACCGCAGCGCGCCAGGCACCCACACCTCGCCCCTGCCCCTGTTCAGCGCCGCCACCGTCGCGTCAGCGACCTGGTCCGGCGTGCTGGACAGCGGCGCGGGCGACATGCCCTCGGTCATCCGCCCGATCACGAAACCGGGCCGGACCAGCAGCAACCGCACCCCGCTGCCGGCCAGCGCGTCCGCGAGGCCGCTGGCGAAACCGTCCAGCCCGGCCTTGGCCGAGCCGTACACGTAGTTAGCCCGCCGCACCCGCACGCCCGCGACCGACGAGAACACGATCAGCGTCCCGCCACCCTGTTCACGCAGAGTGGTCGCCAACTCGGACAGGATGCTCACGTGCGCGACATAGTCGGTGTGCACGATCGAGAGCGCGTGCGCGGTGTCGGTCTCGGCGCGCCGCTGGTCGCCGAGGATGCCGAACGCGGTCACCACCACGTCCAGTGGCCCGTGCCGCTTGGTCACGTCCGCGAGGAGCGTGGCGTGCGCGCCCACGTCGTCCGCGTCGAACTCGACCCTGGCCACGGTGGCCGCGCCCGCGTCGCGCAGCGCGGCCTCCTCGGCGTCCAGTTCGTGGCTACGCCGGGCGGCCAGCACGAAGTCGCGCCGCCCGCCCCTGGCCAGCCGAACGGCGACCGCCAATCCGATCTCGCTGCGGCCACCGAGGACCAATACCGTTCCCGTCACGGGCGCCTAGTCTGCCGGACGGTGAAACTCCGCGCGCCAGTGGCGGTAACCCGACTCGCTGTCGAGTTCCTCGACCAGCACCGGAGTCAGGCCGTAGTTGGCGAACGCGTCGATGTTCGCGCGGCTCATCTTCCACGGCGGTCCGGTGACCGGCTCGTCGTCGGCCAGCGCCGTCGCGACCACCAGCAACGTGCCGCCCGGCGCGACCATCGCGGCCACCGCCTCGGTCGCCTTCGCGCGGACCGATGGCGGCAGTGCCTGGACCGTGTAGCTCTCCACCACCAGGTCGAACGCGCCGAGCAGGTCCTGCGGCGGGTCGAGCAGATCGGCGACCCGGTAGTGCACTGTCGAGTCGGGGTGGCGCTCCCGCGCGGTCCTGATCGCGGTCGGCGCGACGTCGATCGCGATCACCGCATAGCCACGGGTGGCCAGGTATTCGCTGTCGCGACCGAGCCCGCAGCCGATCACCAGTCCCCGCGCGCCCGCTCCTTCGCGCCGGTCAGCCCATTCGGTGATCAGCCCGTTGGGCTTGCCCCGGTCCCACGGCAGGCTGTGCTCGCCGCGCTCGCCCGCCGAATACAGCTCGTCGAACCACCTCGTCGGATCGCCATCGGCAACGGCGGCGTTGGCGAGTCGGTCCGCGGTTTGTTCCCAGTCGTCGTTCACGTGCCGATTCTGGCAAACCGGCTGGTGGCCCGAGCCCGCGCCACCAGTGCCGCCGGCGCGGTGTTCGGCGAGCCGGCGTTGAACGGTGGCCGAGGGTCGTACTCGATGCCCAACTGCACCTCCTGCGCGAACTCCTCGCCCTCGATGGTGGCGACCAGGTTCAACGCCATGTCGATGCCGGCGGACACGCCGGCGCCGGTCACGTACTTCCCGTCCATGACAACGCGTTCCCGGCTCGGGATCGCGCCGTACCTGGCGAGGGTGTCCACGGCCAGCCAGTGCGACGTCGCCCTGCGGCCCGCCAGCAGACCGGCCGCGGCGAGGACGAGCGAACCAGTGCACACCGACGTGGTCCAGGTGGACGTGGCGTCGGCCGCGCGCAGCCAGTGGTGCACCGGCCCGTCCGCCATCTGGTCTTTCTGGCCGACGCCACCGGGCACCAGGACGATGTCGGGGCTGGGCACGTCGGCGAGTTCGTGGTCGGCCATCAGGCCGAGGCCGGTGTCCTCGTCCCGGATCAGGCCCCTGCGCTCGCCGACGAACACGACCCGACTGTTCGGCAGCCGGTTCAGCACCTGGTACGGGCCGATGGCGTCGAGCACGGTGAGACGGTCGAAGAGCAGAATCGCGATCTGCATGATTGTCCTTTTCGGATTGACCTGCGAACTTCAGGCTCTGGCCGCGACGAACCGGCGCCGGTACTCGGCGGGCGGGACGCCGAGGGCGCGCACGAACGCCCTGCGCATCGACTCGGGTGTGCCGTAGCCGCAGGCGCGCGCGACCTGTCCGATGTCGGAACCGGTGTCCTCAAGGTGCCGGCGCGCCGCCTCCAACCGGACCTTGTCCACGTAGCGGCCGGGGGAGATGCCGGCCTCGTCGGCGAACGCGCGCGCGAACTGGCGGGGAGACAGTCCGGCGCGGCGCGCCAGCGCGTCGACCGAGAGGTCGGCGTCGGGATGGTCGGCCACCCACGCCTGCACGTCGCGCAGGGGCGCGCGGTGTGCGACCTGGGCGGAGAGCTGCGCGCTGAACTGGGTCTGGTTGCCCGGCCTGCGCAGGAACATCACCAGCTCGCGGGCGATCGCCAGCGCGACGTCGCGCCCGAGGTCGTCCTCGACAAGAGCGAGCGCCAGATCCATGCCGGCGGTGACGCCTGCCGAGGTCCAGACGTTGCCGTCCCGGACGAAGATCGGTTCCGGGTCCACGGTCAGCGCGGGATAGCGCCGCGCGAGCTCGTCGGTCCGGCCCCAGTGCGTGCTCACCAGCCGCCCGTCCAGCAAACCGGCCTCGGCCAGCAGGAACGCGCCCGTGCACACCGAAACCACGCGCGGCGCAGACGGCCCGACCCGGCACAGCCAGTCGATCAGCACCGGTTGCGGCTGCCGCGCACCGAACCCGCCCGGCGCGACCAGGGTGTGCGGGACCGGCGCGGCGGCGAGGTCGAGGTCGGGGGTGATGCGCAGGCCGCTGGTGGTGCGGACCGGCCCACCGTCGACGGTCGCGGTGCGCAACCGGTACGCGGGCCCGCCGTCCACGCGATGGTTGGCGTTGGCGAACACTTCGAGCGGCCCGGTCAGGTCAAGGCTCTGCACCTCGTCGAACAGGACGAACAAGACATCACGCGTCAACACCCTTGTATCGTCGCTGCTCAGGCGCATGGCAGCAATGACGAATATCCCACCTTTCCTGCCACGACCGGCCGGCGTCGGCGCTGGTTCGTCCTGGCGAGGGTGACTGGTTTTGTCCTGGTGAGGGCGTCAGTCGCGGCGGCCGACGGCGCCGTAGAAGTTCGAGCGGGCGGCGTCCTCGTCGGTCGGCTTGTCGTCCGGGCGCCACTTCGGCACCAGCACCAGACCGGGCTCGACCAGTTCGTAGCCGTCCATGAAGCGCAGGATCTCGGCCGGGGTCCTGTCCAGCACCGGGGTCGGGGTACGCGCGTAGACCCGCAGGATGTGCGTGATCTCCTGCGGCTGCCAGGTCTGCGAGCTGATGTGCGAGATCGCGAGATAGCTGCCGGGCACGCAGGCCGCGCGGTACTCGGCGAGGAACTCCAGCGGACGGTCCGCGTCGGACATCGCGTGCAGGATGGCGATCGCGAGCACGGCCACCGGGCGGCTGAAGTCCAGCAGGCCGGCGACGCCCGGCGCGGTCAGCACCGTGCTCGGCCTGCGGATGTCCGCTTTGGTGATGGTGACCTGCTGCTCGCCCCGCAGCAGTTTCTGCGCGTAGCTCACCGCGACCGGTTCGATGTCCACGTAGGCGACCCTGGCCTCGGGATTCACCTGCTGGGCGATTTCGTGCACGTTGCCGACCGTGGGGATGCCGGAACCGAGGTCGAGGAATTGGTCGACGCCCTGTTCGGACAAAAAGCGGACGACTCGCCCCATAAATGATCGATTCGCCCGAGCCGAGAAGACCGTATCGGGTAACGACCGGATCAGTTCCTCGGCAGCCGCTCGATCAACCGCCACATTCGTCGATCCACCAAGGTAATAGTCGTACATTCGGGCGGCATTCGGTCGCGCCAGGTCCAACCGTCCGGCGTCCTCCGGGCTCGGCGACGGTACCCGATTCACGCGGCCGCCCTCGTCCGGAACCACCTGCTGCCGCCTTCCTACCTGGTCATCGACACCCGCACTCTACCTTTGCGCCGCTGCGGGCCAACCGATGTGTTCGGTTTCTCCGCCGAGCCGTCCCGCGACGTTGACCTGGTTGACACGAATTCGTTCCAGTCAACGCCCCGGCACGTTGCTGAATGCGTTGGTTTGTGTTCGTAGCGTGAGCAACTCCCGTCCGCCATGGACCGGACTTCGTTGGCGGAATAGGCTATTTGGCCGATTGGTGCACAGCCTGGAAAACGCCGTTCACCGTGGGGTTTTGCACCGTAACCGAGTTAGCGGGATCAGCGATACTCCACGGTACCGGTTTGGGAGGTAGGCACCGGATGAGCCAGCGCGATGGCCAGGAGTTCCAGGTTCGACCACGGCATCCGATGGCCGTCTGGTTGATCCTCGGCGTGGTGTTTCTCGGCTCGGCCGGGATCAATCTGTTCCTCGGCGCGATCGGCGCGGAGATCTGGCCGTTCGTGGTCGGCTTCGCGCTCGTGCCGGTCGCACTGTGGTGTGCGGTGATGGCCTGGCGGGAACGTGGCTGAACCTGCCAGCACTGTGCGAACACGTACAGTGCGAACAGGTTCAGCCGTGCTCCTCGGATGCGGCTCAGCGGCCGCGTTTGGTCCGTCCGCCGCCCGCGTGCGCGGCCTCGAACGCCTCGGTGATCGCGGTGGAGATGCGGCCCCGCTCGGAGACCGCGTGCCCGTTGCGCTTGGCCCAGTCGCGGATGGCCTGGGTCTGCTCCTTGGTCCGGCCCGAGCTGTTCGGCCGGGACGTGGCCGTGCCGCGCTTGGCCCGGCCGCCCGCGCGCCGCGCGGAAGCCACGAACTCGGCAAGGCCCTCGCGCAGGCTCGCCGCGTTCTTTTCGTTGAGGTCGATTTCATAGTTCACGCCGTCGAGGCCGAAAGTCAGGGTCTCGATGTCGTCGCTCGCGGTGCCGTCCAGGTCGTCAACGAGTTGAACGGTAACTTTCTGCGCCATGGGTATTCTTGTTTCTTCCTCATCGGGCGGTCACGGAAAGAACTGGTGCTTTCAATGTACCCAATTGCCGCAGGTCAGCACGGTCACGACGCATTCGACAGCGAATTATCCCCCGAAAGAGGTAACGTTTTGTGGTATCGATCGGGGAACGCTTATCGCTTTTCCCGACGCCGCCCAGGCTCACCGACTCGTTCGGCGTGCTGAACTCGATCGTCGGCGTGGTTCGCGTCCCGTATTCCGGATGCCAGGCAGGCGTCCAGGTCAGTCCCGGTTCGACCAGATCGAAATCGCCGAACAGCTCGCGCACCTCGGCTGCGGAGCGCAGGATCAGCGGGCTGCTCCGCGTGTCGTAGAGCTTCTTCAGCGCGGCCAGCTCGTTGCGGGAGTGCTCGGGCACGCCGTCGTCGGTCAGGTGCGAGACGACCAGGAACGAGCCGGGTGCCAGCAGCTCCCTGCACCGCGCCACCGCCTGCGCGCCCACGTCCACCCCGTCCGGTCCTGGCTGGCGCACGTGCAGCACTGAGGTGACGAGCAGGGCGACCGGGGCGTCGAGGTCGAGCACGCCGGCATCGTCGACCAGCGCCAACAGTTCGTCCGGCCTGCGCAGGTCGGCATGCACCGCGGCGTGCCGCGCCGGGTCGCCGCAGCGGTCGAGCAGCAGCTGAGCGTGGGCGACCGCGACCGGCTCGTTGTCCAGGTACACCACCCGCGACCGAGGATCGATCTCGTCCGCGATCTCGTGTGTGTTGCCGATCGCCGGCATGCCAGAACCCACGTCGACGAACTGGGTGATGCCGTGCCGAGCCAGATATCGGACGGCGCGGTTGGCGAACAACTTGTTGGCCATCGCGACCGAACGTATCTGCGGGAAGTGGTTGAGTACCGTCTTGCCGAATTCGCGATCAATCGCCCAGTTCGAGTTTCCGCCCAGGTAGTAGTTGTCAACCCGGCCGACATTCGGCCGGTCCAGCTCGCAGGCCGGCTCGACGGGAGCGGATTCGGCAGTACTCACGTCGGTGATCCCTTCCAGGGAACGTCTCGCGCGGCGAATCATAGCCAATCGGCGGGCAATTCAGAACGGGAGTTGGGCCCTCAGTTGTTCGCTCAGCTTGGTGAGGAATGCTGTCGTGTCGCCCGTTTCAAGAGCCGACCCGCGAAGCCTGTCCCAGGCGTCCACGAACAGCTCGAAGTCCCGTTCGTCGTCGATGTTCAGTCCGCCCGCGACGTGCTCGACGAACACGAAGTCCTGGGTACCGTCCGAGAAGCGCATGATGGTGAAGTCGTTCGGCACGTGCGGCAGCTTCGCGTCGAAGGGCAACAGGTGGATGTAGGTACGCGGGTACTTCGAACTCAGTTCGAGCAGGTGCTGCACCTGGTCGAGGGCAACGGAGGGATCGGGGCCGCCGGGCATCCTGCGCAGCGCAGCCTCGCCGAGGATGAACCGGTAGTACGGCGGACGTTTCTGCTCGAACACCTCCTTGCGATCCCTGCGGTTGCGTACCAGGCCGGTGATGTCGGCGGCGCGCGCCTCGCTGAACTGCTTGAGCATGTAGTGCTCGGACTGCAACGGCCCGGGAATGCGTTCCCCGTGCCAGCTGAGGATCTCCGACGCGGCCGGCTCCAGGTCGGTGAACGTGCGGAACCACTGCGGCACCGCGGACCGGTAGCCGGACCACTGGCCGCGCTGGCTGCCGGAGCGAGCCAGCTCCAGCATCATGTCCTCTTCGGCCGAACCAACCTTGAACGCCTCGATCATCTGTTTCAGGTCGGCGATCTTGACCGAGACGGCGCCCATCTCGATCTTGTTGATCTTCCCCTGGCCACACCCGAGCAGGTTCGCCACGTCCTGTTGGGTCATGCCTGCCGCGGTCCGTGCGCGCCTGATCTCGTTGCCGAGTTGGCGACGACGCGATGTCACCGTGCTGGGCACCAGGTCTCCATTTCTGCGCGCACTACCAGTGATTCACTGTAAACCACGCGCATGGTGCGACAGCCCTACCGGGAGCGCGCCAGTTCCCCGGCCAGTTTCAGTGTCCTGGCCTTTTCCGCGTCGTCGCCGGCGAGGCTGACCAGCACGTCGGTCGCGCCCGCGTCCGCGTACGCGCGGATCGCGGCGGCAACGGTGTCCTCGTCCCCGGCGACGATCGTCTCCGCGACGTTGCTCTGCCCCTGCCGGTCGAGCAGTGTCCGGTAACTGGCGAAGTTCGATGTGAAGCCGAGCACGCCGGCGACCTCCTCGCGCACGGCGTCCGGCCTCGCGGTCACGCTGAAGCCAACCGCCGCGACGACGCGTGGATTCGTCGCGACGGCGTCGATCCTCGGCCGGACGTGGTCGGCGATCGTCGCCGGGCTCGCCCACACCGTCACCGTGCCGTCGGCCAGTTCGCCCGCGATGCGCAGCATCACCGGGCCGAGCGCGGAGAGCAGCACCGGCGGGGGCTGCGCGCCCGGTACCTGGACGTGGCCGGCGCCGGAGAGTTCGGTGCGCAGCGCGGTCAGGTAGTCGCGGGTGTGGTGCGCCGGCCGGTCGTAGGACAGGCCGTACACGTCCTCGATGACCTGCTGGTGGCTCGGCCCGACGCCGAGGGTGAACCGGTTGCCGGTGGCGGCCGCCACCGTGAGCGCCTGCCCGGCCAGCGGGATCGGGTGGTGCGGATAGGTCTGCACGACCGCGGTACCCAGCTCGATCCCTGGCACGGCGGCCCCGGCGAGCGCGGCGACGGTGAGCGCGTCCCACGCTTGGACCTGGTTGAAGAACGCGCTGGCCAGACCGTGCTCGGCCGCCGCGCGAACCTGCCCGATCTGGGACTGGAGATCGCTCTGGTCACCGATGTAGAGACCGATCCGCATCATTCCTCCAAGGTGAATTCGGCATTCCGTTTCCACGACGGTAGCATAAGCTGAATCAGAGGTTCCGCTTGATGGGAGGTTCCAGTGCGGGCGGACGCGCGGCGCAACCGCTCGGCGATCACCACCGCCGCTCTCCGGTTGGCCGCCGAGCGGGGCGATGCCGTGTCGATGGAGGACATCGCGCGGGAGGCCGGGGTGGGCGTCGGCACGCTGTACCGGCACTTCCCGGACCGGCGCGCGCTGTTGGAGGACATCGCCGTCGACACGCTGCGGGAACTGCTGGAGGCCACCCGCGCGGAGGTCGGCAGGAGCCCGGCATGGCAGGCGCTGCTGAGGATCGTGGACCACTGTGTGGCCCTGCCGCTGCCGCTGGCCAAGTCCCTGATCACCGACCAACCGCGACGTGCCGAGCTGTCCGGGTTGGAGGCCGAGATCAACGCGCTGATCGCCGAGATCGCCTCGGATGCGCAGCGCCAGGGCGACCTGCGCGCCGACGTGCCGCCGATGGAGGTGGTGCGGGTACTCGACGTGGCGGTCTGCCGCTGCGGCGCGCGCGCCGACGACCATCTGACCCGCGTGCTGCTCGACGGCCTGCGCGCGCAGAAGAACCAGGTTCGGTCACCCGGTCCCAGTTAGCTGGGTTTCAGTTAGCTGAGTTTCAGTTAGCTGGCGGAGCCCGTCGCGGACCCGCCAGCGCTACTGAGTCAGCGGTTGAACTGTCCCGCTGCCGCGGCATTGAGGAACGCGAGCCACTCGTCGTCGTCGAACACCAGCACCGGTCCCTGTGCCAGCTTGCTGTCGCGCAGGCCGACAAGTCCTTCGGTGCCCAGGTTCACCTCGACGCAGTTGCCGCCGTTGGGTCCGCAGGAAAATGATGACTCCCAGGCGTCGACCGGAAAGATTCCCGCCGCGGTGGTGGGGTCATAGCCCTTCATGTGGTCTGCTCCTTGGCTGGACGCAGCCCGCGCAGGCGCGATTAATCTCTGCCAACGGCCGATCGGTCGACAACCGGACGGGGTTGCCGGGCGGCCGGGGCGATCATCCGCAAACGCGGGTGCTGTGGTCGGTCAGTTATCGGACATCGAAGTCTGGTGGATCGTGAGCTAATCGCTGATCATGGTCAGTCGGACCTTTTTCGGCATGCTGTCGTCCTTGTGTGTGAAACATGAACTTGATAGCGCTCCCGGTCTTGGGTCGGCCATGGTCGTGATTTGATGTCTTGTGCCCAGAGCACTCAAGGATAGTCGCTGGGCCACTGGTAAGTATTCGCGATTTGACGCTTGAAATCCGGTCGGGAAGCGCATCTCGTGATTTAGCGGTACTCACCCGATGTGGTGAAAAATGGGACTCTGTCGGGTCCGGCGGTGGACTGCGTGCCCGACCCGTGGTAGCGCCGCGAACCAGATTGCCTGGTGTCACCACTCGGTCGGCGGCATCGATCGGTACCTTGCTCGCGCTGTGTTTTCTTCTGCTCACCCAATGGCCGGCAGGTTGACGGTCGCTGCTCCGAACGAGCGACGGCTACGGCAAGATGGGAGAAAAGTCCGAACCTGTGAGAACGCCGCTGACCACAGGTAGGGCGGTACGCCCAGACGGGTGACATCAGTTGGTCGATTAGTGGCATGAAGCCGATCGCCGGTGATCCTTACTTCGAATAGTGAAAGCGTTCGGCACCGCTGATCGGCGTCTTTTTCGGACCACTAGGCGCTTCTCCGTGCGCGCGGCGGCGAGCAAGGAAAGATAGCTCGGGCATTATCACCAACCGTAGTTGTCTGGTTTCAGACAATGCGCGTATTTCCCGACGATCGGAGGGTGCTCGGCGCGATTCTCGAACCCGCTGTTCTGCCGGTAGGTGCCGGTCGCCACCCGTGTCCACCTGGCCGGTGCGAGCACGCGGGAGCCGACGACGGCACGGCACCAGCCCAGATCAGGCGATTAATCCGGACGCCGAGTATGCCAGCGGGCACCCCGCCGAAAGCGGCCAAGGACGCGATCGAGCCGGAGGAGGAGCAGCTGATCGTGCTGCCCGTCACTCCGGCTCGTGGCTCGCCCGGCTTTCGGGCGGTTGTTCGGTTAGTTGCTGACGCGGGTCCCTGATCCGCGCGGCCGCAGCTCGACGCCCGCGGTCAGCAGCACGGTACGGATGGTCCCGTACGAGCATCCGGTGCTCGCCGCCAACGTCCTGATGCTCTCCCCTGCGCGGTAGCGCGTCGCGATCTCCTCGGTCTGCGCCTGTGTTGGCGAGTGCCGCTCCGGCAGGGTCACGCCCTGGCCGCTGAGCATGCCCCGGATCACCCGCTTGTCCAGGCCGGTCTGCCGGACCAGCGCGGAGATGGACGCCCCGCTCTCGTAGCGCCGCGCCAGCGTGCGCGCGGTCTCCTGCTCGCTGATTCCCACGCATGGCGTGCCCGCCGCCTGCACCCCCGCCTCGTCCAACAGCCTGCGCACGACCGAGGGCCGTCGCCCCAACTGGTTGGCCAACTCGTGCACGCTCACCCGATCCCGGGCGAACCGCTCGGCCACCTCGGCCGCGATCCGCTGCCGCCGCTTGCCGCGCAATGCCTGTAGTCCCGCGATGCGTTCCATGACCCACCCCGTCCTGTCCGACCTGCTTGCTGGAGGGGGACGAACGCACGTGGATGCTCTGACGCGGAATTCCGGAAAAAATCACGGAGAGTTCTGGGCGTCCCCGACGGTGTCACGCAGTGTGGCCGAGTCGGCCGTACGCGTGTGCGCGCCGGCGGCGAACAGGCGCTGCTCGTGCGCCACGATCGATGACCTACGCTGCTGGTATGTCGGTTGTCTCGTCGGTCGGGGAGTCCCGGGCGATGTCGCGGACGGTGGAACTGGTCGTCGGTGGGATGACCTGTGCCGCCTGCGCGGCCAGGGTGGAACGCAAGCTCAACAAGCTCGACGGGGTGCGGGCCACCGTCAACCTGGCCACCGAGAAGGCCACGGTCGACTATCCGGCCGGCGTCGAAGTCGACCGGCTGATCGCCGAGGTCGAGAAGGCGGGCTACCAGGCAAGACGTCACGAGCCAGAGGCAACCGACGACGCGAGGGCCGAAGTCGCGACCGTCAAGGCGCTGTGGCACCGGCTGATCGTGGCGCTGCTGCTCTCCGCCCCGCTCGGTGACCTGTCCATCACGCTCGCGCTGGTCCCGTCGCTGCGGTTCCCCGGCTGGCAGTGGGTCCTGCTCGCCATGACGATCCCGGTCGCGACCTGGTGCGCGTGGCCGTTCCACCGGGTCGCGCTGCGCAACGCCCGCCACCTGTCCACGTCCATGGACACGCTGGTCTCGGTCGGCATCACGGCCTCGGTGGTCTGGTCGATCTACACGATCTTCTTCAACAGCGCGGCGGGCCAGGGCACCGACGGTGTGTGGGGGTTGATCTTCCGGCCCGGTGGCGCCATCTACCTCGACGTGGCCGCCGGTGTCACCACGTTCCTGTTGGCGGGCAGGCTGTTCGAGGCCAAGGCGCGGCGCCGCGCTGGCGGGGCGTTGCGCGCGCTCGCCGCGTTGGGCGCGAAGGACGTGGCCATCCTGGACGCGGACGGCAACGAACGCCGCATGGCCATCGGCCACCTGAAGGTCGGCCAGGATTTCGTCGTCCGGCCTGGCGAGACCATCGCCACCGACGGCGTTGTGCGCGGCGGGCACTGCGCGGTGGACACCAGCACGATGACCGGCGAGTCCATGCCGGTCGAGGTCGGCGAGGGCGACCAGGTCACCGGTGGCACCATCGCGCTGCACGGCCGGTTGGTGGTCACCGCGACCCGGGTCGGCCCGGACACCCAGTTGGCGCACCTGGTCCGGCTGGTCGAGCAGGCGCAGACCGACAAGGCCGGCATCCAGCGGCTCGCCGATCGGATCTGCGGCGTGTTCGTGCCGGTGGTGTTCGGCATCGCCGCGCTGACGCTGCTCGGCTGGCTGGTGTTCGACGGCTCGACGCAGCATGCCATCGGGGCCGCGCTGGCGGTGTTGATCATCGCCTGCCCGTGCGCGCTCGGCCTTGCCACGCCGACCGCGCTGCTGGTCGCGTCGGGTCGGGGCGCGCAGCTGGGCATCTTCATCAAGGGCCACCAGGCACTGGAGTCCGCGCGGGCCATCGACACCGTAGTGCTGGACAAGACCGGCACCATCACGCACGGCCGGATGTCCGTTGTGGACGTTCGGGTGGTCGAAGGCGCGGACCGGGCCGACGTGCTGCGCATGGCAGGCGCCCTGGAGGAACCGTCAGAGCACGTGGCCGCCGCCGCGATCGTCGCGCGGGCCCGCGAGGAACTCGGCACCCTGCCCGAGGTCACCGACTTCACCAGCCTCGCAGGGCTCGGCGTGCGCGGCGTGCTGGACGGCAGCAAGGTCCTGGTCGGCTCGGCGCGGCTGCTCACGGACGACGGAGTGTCCATTCCGGACGAACTTGGCACCGCCCGCGCCGACTGGGAGACCAACGGCCACACCACCGTGCTGGTCGCCGCGGACGGGGCTGCGCTCGGCGTGTTCGCCCTTGCCGACACCGTGAAGCCGTCCGCGAAGTGCGCGATCGCCGAGTTGCGCGCGATGGGCCTGCGCACCGTGCTGCTCACCGGCGACAACGCCGCGACCGCGCGCAGTGTCGCCGCCGAGGTCGGCATCGACGAGGTGATCGCCGAGGTCATGCCGGACGACAAGGAAGCCGTGATCCAGCGGTTGCAGGGCGAGGGGCACTCGGTCGCCATGGTCGGCGACGGCGTGAACGACGCGCCCGCGCTGGCCCGCGCCGACCTCGGCCTCGCCGTGGTGTCCGGCACCGACGTCGCGCTCGGCGCTGCCGACCTGATCCTGGTCCGTGACGACCTCGACGTCGTGCCCGGTGCGTTGAAACTGGCCCGCTCGACGCTGCGCACCATCCACGGCAACCTCGCCTGGGCGTTCGGCTACAACGTCGCCGCGCTGCCGCTGGCCGCGTTCGGTCTGCTCAACCCGTTGATCGCGGGCGGCGCCATGGCGCTGTCGTCGCTGTTCGTGGTGTGCAACAGCCTGCGGCTGCGCCGGTTCACGCTCAGCGGCTGAGCCGGTCCAGCACGGGTTGGTAGTCGAGCAGGCCGGTGTCCTCGCCGCGTCTCGTCAAGGCTGCTCCAGTGCACGAGCAGCGCGACGATCGCGATCAGCAACGTGGCCTCGCCGATGATCAACGCGAGCAGGCCGGCCGTGTGCTGGTCGGCGAGCAGGCTGTGCACCCAGGGCAGGGCGAGCGACGAGTACATGTTGTCGCCCGCTGCGCCGTTGCCGACGACGGTCTTCGTGGTCAGCAGGATCGCGGCGAACACGCTGTCGAAGGGCATCGCGGCGAGCAGCATGCCGAGCCGGGCCAGGTTCGGCAGCGGGCGCGGCGGGTCGTCCACGCCGATGATCGGCCAGAAGAACACCAGGCCGACCAGGAGGAAGTAGACCGCGATCGCGGTGTGCGCCCAGTGGAAGCGCGCGGCCGCGTCGAAGATGCCGGTGAAGTACACCAGGAACGGCGAGCCGGCGAACAGCACCAGCGCGACCATCGGCTGGGTCAGCACCCGCAGCGCGGGCGAGGAGCTGAACGCGTGCAGCCAGCCGCGCAGGTCCAGTACGCCGCCTCGACCGGACGCGGGCAGCCTCGACGCGGGCAGGGTCCTGCGCAGCAGGGTGAGCGGGCCGCCGAGCACGAGCAGCGCGGGCACCAGCATGCCGAGCAGCATGTGGTTGGCCATGTGCAGGCTGAACTGCGCGGTCGCGTACCGGCCGAGACCCGAACAGCTGGCCACCAGCATGACAACGCAGCCGGCCAGCCAGTTCAGCGTTCTGGTCAGCGGCCAGTCCCCGCCCCGCCCGCGCAGCCGCGCAACGCCGATGAGGTAGCCGAGGACCAGCAGCACGGCGAGCGGGCCGAAGAACGCGTCGAGCCGCCAGTCGGTGAGCAGCCGCACGATCGTGGGTGGGCCGCTGAGGTCGTAGCCGAGCAGGGTTTCCTGCGCGGTGACCGCGCGGCCGAGGAACGCGGGCGGCGGCAGGTGGGTCAGACCGACGGACAGGCCGACCGTGCCGAGCAGCACCACGAGTTCGCCCCCGGCCAGCCGCAGCCAGCCCCGCTCGCCACGCGAACCGCCGACCAGCGCGATCGCCTTGCGGCGCAACACAAGCGCGACGACGCCGACGGCAACGAAGACCAGCGCCTTGACGATGACCAGCAGGCCGTAGCCGGACTCGCCGAGCTGGTTCGGCGTGGCCAGGATGACGGCGTCCACCATGCCGGACACGGCCAGCACGACCCAGCAGATCAGCGCGAGCCGGGCGTAGCGGGGCGCGATCGCGGGCAGCGCGGAACGGTCCCGCCGTACCTGGCGCAGCACCGCGACCAGCACACCGATCCACACCGCAGCGGCCGGCACGTGCACCATGATCGCCACGGTGGCGATGTCGTGTCCGGTCTCGGACGAGGAATGGCCGGCGGTCAGTGCCGGCAGCAGCCCGAGCACGGCGACCGGCAGCAGGTAGACCGCGCTGCGCCAGCGCAGCGCGTACCGGCTGAACAGCGCGAGCACCACGGCGAAGCCGGCGGTGATCAGCCACGCCTTGGCCTCTTCCAACGCGCCGATCAGGCCGAACAGGTGATCGGGCGACAACACGTCGCCGAGCGACTGCCCCGAGGTGTCTGCCGCGTCGAACACGACAAGAAACACGGCGGCGAGCACCCAGACGATCGCCCAGCGCGCTGCGTCGCGGACCGCGGCGAAACCGCCGGGGGAGAGCAGGCCGGAAGCCTGCGGCCTGGTGAAACAGCTGGCGAAGATGAGCGAGCCGACGCACAGCGTGCCGGCGATGTCCGCGATCAGGCGCAGCAGCGGGGTGCCGACCCGGATGACCGCGCCGGGGTCGGTGTTGCCGAGCAGCAGGTACGGTCCCGCACCCGCGACCATGGCGATGAGCACGGTGGCCGCGATGCCGACCACGACCCCGCCCGCGAGGATGAGGGCCGTCCATCGACGGGTCACGAGCAGCACCTCACGGCGGTCTTGGCTGGTTGCCTGCCTGCCGAAGATAACACCAGTACGGTAAGCGGGTGGAAGCGCGCGAACGGATTCTGGCTGCGGCGGCCGAGCTGTTGATCGAGGCGCACGGCGAACCCGTGTCCACCAGAGCCATCTGCACGCGCGCCGATGTCGGACCGCCCACCCTCTACCACCACTTCGGCGACAAGGACGGCTTGTTCGAAGCCGTTGTGGCGCAACGCTTCGCCGACTACCTCGCCGATGCGCGGGCCGTGCCGGGCAGTGGCGACCCGGTAACGGACCTGCGCCGCGGCTGGAAGTTCCACCTGGACTTCGGCCGGCAGAACCCCGAGTTCTACGTGCTCATGTACGCGCAACCCGGCCGCATCCCGAGGGCAGCCAAGGACGCGCACGCAGACCTGGTCGCGCTGCTGCAGGACGTGGCCGGCGCGGGACGGCTGCGTGGCGAGGTCGAACTGGCCGCGGACACCGTCGAGGCCGCGCTGGTCGGCGCGACCCTGCACGTGATCAACGAGCCCGCCGCGCTACCCGCCGCCGACGCCGTGCGCGACGCGGTCTTCGCGGCCGTGCTCACCGACGCCGAACCGGCGACAACGCAGGCGGCGCCGCTCGCCAGGATCGCGACCCAGTTCGCCGCGCTGGTCGCCCGCGCGGACAACCCGTTGACCAGCGGCGAACGCGGCCTGCTCCAGGAGTGGGTCGACCGGATCACCGCAGCTCGCTGACGAGCGCGTGCAACCCAAGCCCACGCGCGGTCGCGACCACCTCGATGGCTTTCTCGCCCAGCGTGGTCCGGGCGGCCAGCAGCGCGGCCTCGCGGTCGGCGATCTCGTCCCGCACGAACAGCGCGGCGCCCAGCCGTTCCCGCTCCCGATCGGACACGGTCAACAGCCGCAGCGCGGTGACCGGGTCCGCCGTCCGCGACCGCGAGGCAGGCCAGCGCGTCGAACGCGTCCAGCACGCCCTCGACCAGGTCGAGGTCGTGATAGCGGCGCAGGCTCTCCATGATCAGTCCGCGTGAGCGCGCCGGGTCGCCCGATCGCCGGGCCAGCACGCCGAGGTTGCCGATGGTGGCCGCCTCGCCGCGCCGGTCGTCAACGGCCCGCCAACCCGACAGCGCCGCTACGAACGTCCGCTCGGCCTCGGCGAGCCTGCCGAGGCAGCGCAGGGCAAGGCCGATGTTGTTCAGCGCGGACGCGTGGCGCAGCAGGTCGCCCGACTGTTCGGCCAGGTCGCGGGTGCGTTCGCCGTAGCGCAGCGGCGAAGTCCTGCTCGGCGATGGTGGTCACGCACAGTCCGCCCAGCGCGGTGATGCACCCGCTGACGCTGGGCAGCGACTCGAAGACCGCGAGGCACTCCTCGCCGAGTTCGCGGGCCCCCGGTAGTCGCCGCTGTTGCGGGTCAATGCGGCGGCCGCGCGCAACGCCTTGCCACGCAACGACGACGGCGCCGGGTCGACGGCGGCCAGCGCGCGGCGCAGCCAGTCCCGGCCCTCGGCCATCAGCCCGCGCGCCCACCAGTACCACCACAGCGGGCTGGCGATCTCCAGCGCCCTGCTCGGCGCGGCGCCCTCACCGAGGCTCCAGTCCAGCGCCGCGCGCAGGTTCGCCTCCTCGACCGAGAGCTGCGCGACCTTCTCGGTGTGGTCGACGCCGCCGTAGTGCGCAGCCGAGGAGGCCAGCGCGACGCACCACAGCGCGTGCGGCTCGCGCAGGCGTGTCGCATCGCCCGCTTCGGCAAGTCGTTCGGTCGCGTAGGCGCGGACCAGTTCGAGCATCCGGTAGCGGGTGCCCGCCCCGCGCACGTCCGCGACCAGCACCGACTGGTCGACCAGCCGGGCGAGCAGTTCGTCGACGTCGTCCCGGCCGGTGAGGTGTTCGACGGCGTTACGCGTTGCGCCACCAGCGAACACGGACATGGCGCGGAACAACGCCTGCTCGTCATCGGCGAGTAACCGGTAGCTCCAGTCGATGGCGGCGCGCATGGTCTGGTGCCGATCCGGCAGGGCGCGGGTGCGCCGGTCGGTGAGCGCGAGTTGGCTGCCGGTCCTCCAGCGCGGACAACCGCAGCTCGGACAGGCGCAGCCGGGCAGAGGCGACATCCGAGCCTGCCCGTGTGCCGGCGAACGGTTCACCCCGCCACAGCGCCAGCGCCGAGGCCAGATCCTCGATCGCGCGTGCGGGTCGCTCGGTCAGCAGCGGCCGGACCGCTTCGATGATCGCGACGAACCTGCTCGCGTCCACGTCCTCGCGGGTGGCGTCCAGTTGGTAGCCGGAACTCGTGGTGACCAGCCGGTCGCCGAGCACCTTGCGCAGCGCGGACACGTGCATCTGCAGGCTGGCCATTGCGGTGGCGGGCGGTTCCGAGCCCCGGACCTGGTCGATGAGGCGGGCGGCCGAAACGGGCCTGCCGGCGTGCATGAGCAGGGTACTCAGGACGGCACGTGACCGAGGTCCGCCCAGCCGCACCGGGTTGCCGGCCACCAGGACTTCCAAGGTGCCCAATACGCGGAATTCCACCCGACCCGCTCCCCGCCGCCCCGGCCGCCGCTCCCGGATAAGGGTAGGCCGCGTGTGTCGGTTGGTTCCAACGTTTTATCTCTGCAAGATATATTTTAACAGGACAAAGCGGACAGGGCTCGGAGTTGATCACCGCGATCCGTACCCGATCCGGTGGCTGAGCCGCCCGACGACCTGAATGATCTTCATAAGATCACCCGAAACGACCAGTCGGGTCATTCGGCCGGGTAACGTCGCGCGCCGAGAATCACCCGAGGACCGGCTGTCGATGCGCCAAGCGGGTATTTGTGCCGAGCGGCCTCATGTCGCATGTGGACTCATGTGGGGCCAGCATGCGAGGCACGGCACTACATTCCGATGCCGAGGAACACGGGAGGTCGACACGATGAGGCTTTTCGGAAGACGGGGCGGGGTACTGTTGGCCGCAGCCGCGATGTCGCTGGTCACCGTGGTGGGCGTGGCGTCCTCCGGCGCCGCTGCGCCACACGATCCGGGCGTCGCCGGCAACCAGACGCTCACCCTGCTCGGCAAGCGCACCGCATTCACCCTGCCCGCAACGCCCGCGCTCGGCATCGGTTTCATGGCCCGCGGCGACCTCTACGACTCGACCGGCGCGACCAAGATGGGCACGGCCTACTCGTCCTGCACGGTGGTGGCGATCTCGGTCGCGGTGCCACCGGTGATCACCTCGGCGTGCACGACCGTGTTCAACCTCTCCGGCGGCGAGCTGTACCTCGGCAGCCTGCGCGACTACCTCGACGGCGGGTTCAGCACGGCCAAAATGGCCGTGCTCGGCGGCACCGACAGCTACAACAACGTGCGCGGCGACGGCACCATGTCGGTCACCGACCCGACCGCGCACGACTACATGTTCACCATCAACCTGATCAACAGCTGACCCGAGGAGCACAGTGCGGCGTGGACCGACCGTCCCGAATGGACATTCGGTCCGCGCCGCTGGTGGGTTATTCGAATCTGCTGGTGTCGCCTGCGCCGCGCCGGATGATCTCCGGCTCGCCGTCGGAGAAGTCGATCACCGTGGTCGGCTCGGTGCCGCAGTCGCCGGAGTCGAGCACCGCGTCGACCACGTTGTCCAGCCGCTCCTTGATCTCCCAGCCCTGCGTCATCGGCTCGTCCTGGTCGGGCAGCAACAGCGTGCTGGACACGATCGGCTCGCCCATCTCGGCGAGCAGTGCCTGGGTCACCAGGTGATCCGGGATGCGCACGCCGACCGTCTTCTTCTTCGGGTGCATCAGCCTGCGCGGCACCTCCTTGGTCGCCGGCAGGATGAACGTGTACCGGCCGGGAGTGACCGCCTTGATCGCGCGGAACGCCGCGTTGTCGATGTAGACGAACTGACCGATCTGCGCGAAATCCTGGCAGACCAGGGTGAAATGGTGCCGCTCGTCGAGGTGCCGGATCGTCTTGATCCGGTTGATGCCCTCCGCGTTGCCCAGTTGGCAGCCAAGCGCGTAACAGGAGTCCGTCGGATAGACGATCAGGCCGTCGTCGCGCAGCAGATCCACAGCGTGGCCGATGGAACGTCGCTGCGGGTTCGCCGGATGGATGTCGAAGTACTTGGCCATACCGCCGAGCCTAGGCCCTACCCCCTACCGGGCCAGGATCGTGTCCAACTCGGCGCGCAGCGTCCCGGCCGGATCGTCCGGGCAGGACTCGAATCGCGCAGCGACGTACCCGTCCGGCCTGATCAGCACCGCACCGTCGGTGCCGAGCGCGTACCGCCTCGGCCACCAGCCCTCGGTGTCGACCAGATCCTCGCCGATCAGGTACGTCCGCAGCGGCACGTCGTCCTGCTTCTCCGCCGCGCCCCGCCATGCCGCTCCGCCGACGCCGGCCACCAGCAGAAACGCGTCATTGACCAGGTCGTGCAGGCCGATCCGACGCTCGCCGTCGGCCAGCCAGAGGTGTGGCGCGCGAGTGCCGGGAGCGGCGATCGGGCTCGGGTCGGCCGGGATGGCCTCGCCCGTTCCGTAGTGCTGGCCGAAGATCATCGCGACAAGGTCGGGTCCGTCGGTGGGCTCGGGCGCGCCGGTCATCCGCGCGTTCTGGTGGCGCTCGATCAGCGGTGCCAAGGTGGTCGCGATCGGGCGCCGTTCCGCTTCGTAGGTGTCCAGCAGCGCGGGCCCTGCCCAGCCGTTGACCACGGCCGCGAGCTTCCAGGCCAGGTTGTGCGCGTCTTGCACGCCGGTGTTCGCGCCGAGCGCGCCTGCCGGCGGCCACCCGTGCGCCGCGTCGCCTGCCAGGAAGATCCGGCCGTCGCGGAACCGCTCCGCGACGCCGATGCTCTGATCCCAGGCGACAACGCCCTCGATGTCGTCGCGGCCGAGCGCGGTGTGCACCAGCGCGCGGCACCGGTCGTCGTCGAAGTCCTGTTCGGACTCGGTGGCCGGGTCGTAGCCGACCGCCAGCTGCCAGCGGTTCGGCTGGGCGGTGCTGACCAAGCCACCACCGAAGCGGTCGCCGGGTTGATGATCAGCCAGAACAGCGCGCGCTTTGGCAGCAGTTCGGTCAGGTCGGCGGTGAACACGATGCCCATCGACGGCATGGTGATCCGCTCGCCGGGCCGCTGGATGCCAAGTCGCTGCCGGATCGGGCTGCGGTTGCCGTCGGCCGCGATCAGGTAGTCAGCGGTGATGGTGCGCTCGACGCCGGTGGCCCGGTCGCGCACGGTCGCGGTCACGCTGTGCTCGGTTGCCTCGGTGGTCAGCACCTCGGTGTTGATCAGGTAGCGGGCGCCGTGTGCCCTGCCTGCCTCGGTCAGGATCGGCTCGACCGCGTTCTGGTCGGCCATGCCGTGCTGGCCCGCGCTCACCTCGGGCAGGGCGCGCGGCTCGTCGTCGCCGTACAACCACTCCCATGGCGCGCTCAGGCTGGTGCACCTGGCAACACCCGCCTCGTCGTCGAACGGCCGACCGGCTTCGATGACCGCGTCCGCCATCCCGAACGCGCGGTAGATCTCCATGGTGCGCGGGTTGATCCCACGCGCCTTACCGTGCACGGACACTCCCGGATGCCGATCGACGAGCAGCACGTCGGCTCCCTGCCTTGCCAGGAACATCGACCCGGCAAGCCCGACCAGCCCACCCCCGACGATCAGCACGGACACGTGCTCGTCCGACCCGGACATGACAACCCCCTGCAAAGAAGCTTCTCAAAAACTTAATTTGGAAACTAAGATACTTGGTGAGGGAGTGTCAAGTGGTCGCGCGCCGTTGTCCCCATTCGGCCGTCGTGGCACGCTTGCGGTTCATGGTCCGAAATGGAATCCGCGGCACCGTTCTCGCGGCCGCGTTACTCGCCGCCGTACTCGGCACCACCATGCCGGCGTCGGCGACCATCGGCGCCGCGTACCAGGTCAGCGCCGCCGAACAGGCCGCGACCAGCGCGTACTGGACGCCGCAACGCATGGCCGCCGCGACCCCGCTCGACTCCGCGACCTCGGCCCAACCGCAGGACGCGCCCCCCGGCACCCCGACCGGAACCCTGTTCGACGGCGTGCCCACGGTCGGCGCGCTGTTCTCGACGGTCGGCGGCAAGGCGCACTTCTGCACGGCCAGCGTCGTGCTCAGTGTGACGCGGAACCTGCTGCTGACCGCCGCCCACTGCGTCTACGGCGGGCACGGTTACCAGAGCGATGTCGCGTTCGTGCCCGGCTATCACGCCGGCACCGCGCCGTACGGCACCTGGCCGGTCGCCTCGATGCTGGTCGCGGAGGGGTGGCAGACCTCGGCCGATCCGAACCTCGACTTCGCCTTCCTCACCGTGGCCGCGAACGCGCACGGCAGGCAGCTCCAGGACATCACCGGCGGCAACCTGCTCGGCATCGACCGGGGCTACGACCACACCGTGACCGTGATCGGTTACTCGGACACCGGCAACAACCCGACCGATCAGCCGATCATGTGTCGCACGCGGAGCTTCCAGGCCATGCCCGACCAGATGCAGTTCAACTGTCACGGCTACTACGACGGCACCAGCGGCGGCCCATGGCTGATCGACTACAACCGGTTCACCGGCTCGGGCACGGTAATAGGCGACGTCGGCGGGTACGAGACCGGCGGCGACTACGAGTACACCTCCTACAGCCCGTACTACGGCCAGCCCACCCTTCAACTCTATCTACGGGCCGAACTCGACCAGGTCCACAGTGGATGATCGAATCGGCTGATCGGTCCCTGTGCGGGCCCGCACGACGGCGCGCACCGTGGTCGAGGGCAGCGCGTCCGCCCAGTCGGCGCGCAACGGCTTCGCGGCCATGACCGTGCCGGAGAGCGCGAGCCTTCGGTAGCCGGGCAGGGATGTGCCGGGTAGGGACGTACCGGGCAGCTCCGCGAGGATCGCGGCAAGCGGCGCACCAAGGCGGTCCGCGTCCGCCATGAGCAGGTTCTCCGTCCTGGCCAACAGTTGACGCGCCGACCAGTCGTCCACGCCGAGGAGAAATTCCAGCACGCCCACGTTCGGCTCGGCCAGGAACACCGCGCTCGCCCCGCCGACCACCTGCCCGTCCAGCAGCGCCAGTACGACATGATGGTTGTCCCTGCCAAGGTCGCCAACTGCCTTGCTGCGCAGCGCGCCGAGCAGTTCGGCGAGGGACCTGCGGGTGGCCGGGTCGGGCAGTTCCCTGGCGTAGAGGGTGTCGTAGAACCTGGTCAGGATGTAGGCGTCCTCGGCCGATTCGGTGAGATCGGGGAAGCTGATCATAGCGGCATGAACCAGTTCTCCTCGTGGTCGACGGACGCGTTACCGGGTGTATCGCCGCCGGAGTCGGAAAACCGCGATACATCCGGTCACGGATCAGGAACAATGTCCCGTCGTGCTGTTGACGATCACGCTGACCACCCCTGCCGGGACCGACACCGTCGCCACCGACCTGGGCTACCTGCTGTACAAGCATCCGGCCAAGGTCCAGGCGTTCGACGTCTCGGTGGGCACCGCGCACGTCTGCTACCCGGAGGCCACCGACGAACGCTGCACCGCGGCGCTGCTGCTGGAGATCGACCCGATCGGTCTGGTGCGCGGCAGGCGCGGCGCGGTCGTCGATGGCTTCACGCTCGGCCAGTACGTGAACGACCGCCCCTACGCGGCGTCGAGCATGCTGGCCGTGGCAATCGGTCGCGTGTTCGCAACGGCGATGAACGGACGCTGCGACCAGCGGCCCGAACTGGCCGCGAGCGCGCTCCCGCTCGAACTGCACGTTCCCGCGTTGCCCTGTCGCGGCGGCGCGGAGTTGGCGACGCGGCTGTTCGAGCCGCTCGGCTGGAGCGTGCGCGCCGAGCCGATCCCGCTGGACAGCACGTTTCCCGACTGGGGCGAGTCCCGCTACGTCGACCTGCGGCTGACCGGCACGGTGCGGCTCGCCGATGCGCTCAACCACCTCTACGTGCTGCTGCCCGTGCTCGACGACGCCAAGCACTACTGGGTCAACTCCGACGAGGTCGACAAGCTGATCAGGGTCGGCGGCGGCTGGCTTGCCGCCCACCCGGACAAGGAGTTGATCACCAGACGCTACCTCGCGCACCAGGGCCGGTTGACCCGCTCCGCGCTGGACCGGCTCGCCGACATCGACGACACCGAGCCGGACGCCCTTGATGCCACCGAACCGGGGGAGACCATCGTTTCGCCGGCGCGGCAGCGGCGCGGTGCTGTGCTGGCCGCGTTGCGTGCGTCCGGCGCGCGGCGCGTCGGCGATCTCGGCTGTGGCGAGGGCGCACTGGTCGGTGAGCTGCTGGCCGACGAGCAGTTCACCCACGTGGTCGCGGCCGACGTGTCCAGCAGGGCGTTGGAGATCGCCGAGCGCAGGCTGCGCGTCGATCGGATGCCGCCCGCCCGCCGGGAACGCCTGACCCTGCTGCAATCCGCACTGACCTATCGGGACAGTCGGCTGATCGGCTTGGACGCCGTGGTGCTGATGGAGGTCATCGAGCACGTCGACCCGCCGCGCCTGCCCGCGTTGGCGCGCACCGTTTTCGACACCATCGCGCCGGAAACCGTGGTGGTGACGACTCCGAACGTCGAGTACAACGTGCGCTACCCGACGCTGCTACCCGGCCGCCGCCGACACCGCGACCACCGTTTCGAGTGGACTCGCGCGGAATTCGCCGACTGGGCGCAGGACGTCGCGACCAACTGGGGTTACCAGGTGCGTTACCTCCCGGTCGGCGACAGCGATCCCGAACTCGGCCCGCCGACGCAGTTGGCGCTGTTCACCAGGACGGGGGTTACGGCATGACGGAGTTGACCGTGCCCGAACTGTCCCTTGTGGTGTTGATCGGGGCGAGCGGTTCCGGCAAGAGCGTGTTCGGCCGCACGCATTTCGCGCCGACCGAGGTCATTTCCAGCGACTTCTGCCGCGGCCTCGTCGCGGACGACGAGAACGACCAGTCGGCCAGCGCGGCAGCGTTCGACGTGCTGCACTACGTCGCGGGCAAGCGGCTCGCGCTCGGCAAGCTGACCGTGATCGACGCGACCAACGTGCAGCCCGATGTCCGCACGCGGCTGGTCGCGCTCGCCCGCGAGCACGACGTGTTGCCGGTCGCGATCGTGCTGGACCTGCCGGAAAAGGTGAGCATCGCGCGCAATGCGACCCGGTCGGACCGGGGCTTCGGTCCGCACGTCGTGCGCCGCCAGCGCGACCTGCTGCGACGCGGCCTGCGCTCGTTGCACAAGGAGGGCTTCCGGCACGTGCACGTGCTGCGCTCCGAGGCCGAGGTCGACGCAGTGACCATCGCCAGAACGAAGCTGTTCAACGACCTGCGACACGAGACCGGGCCGTTCGACGTGATCGGCGACGTCCACGGCTGCCGCGCCGAACTCGAAGCCCTGCTCGCCGAACTCGGCTACGACATCAGCCGCGACGACGCGGGCCGGGCCGATGGCGCGCGCCATCCGGAGGGCAGGCGTGCCGTGTTCGTCGGCGATCTCGTCGACCGAGGGCCGGACACGCCGGGCGTGCTGCGGTTGGTGATGGGCATGGTCGCGGCCGGCGCAGCGTTCTGCGTTTCCGGCAACCATGAGGCCAAGCTGGTGCGCGCGTTGCGTGGCCGCAACGTGCAGGTCACGCACGGGCTCGCCGAGTCGCTCGCGCAGTTGGCCGAGGAGGCCGACGAGTTCCGCGCCGAGGTCGAGCGGTTCGCGGACGGCCTGATCTCGCACTACGCGCTCGACGGTGGCCGGCTGGTGGTCAGCCACGCCGGCCTGATCGAGGCGTACCAGGGCCGCGCGTCGCGGCGGGTCCGCGAATTCTGCCTGTACGGCCAGACGACGGGCGAGACAGACGAGTTCGGCCTACCCGTGCGCTACCCGTGGGCCAACGAGTACCGAGGCAAGGCCATGGTCCTCTATGGACACACGCCGGTGCAGGAGCCGGAGTGGGTGAACAACACGCTGTGCCTTGACACCGGCTGTGTGTTCGGCGGCAGGCTCACCGCGCTGCGCTACCCGGAGCGCGACCTGGTCTCGGTGCCCGCGACCACCGTGCACTACCAGCCGACCAAGCCGTTCCCGGTCAGCCCGACCGCCGAACCCGGTGAGGCCGGCAGGCGCGACCCGGACGTGCTGGACATCGGCGATGTCACCGGCCAGCGGGTCATCCAGACCGGCCACCACGGCCGGTTGACCATCCGCGCGGACAACGCCGCCGCCGCGCTGGAGGTGATGAGCCGCTTCGCCATCGACCCGCGCTGGCTGCTCTACCTGCCGCCGACGATGAGCCCTGTCGCCACGGCCAAGCAGGGTGACCTGCTCGAACACCCGGATCAGGCGTTCGAGCAGTACCGGTCGGACGGGGTCGGCGCGGTGCTGTGCGAGGAGAAGCACATGGGCTCGCGCGCGGTCGCTTTGGTGTGCAAGGACGAGCGGGCCGCGCGCGCCCGGTTCGGCGCGCCCGGCGATGCCGTCGGCGCCATCTGGACCAGGACCGGTCGCCCGTTCTTCGACCAGGACCTGACCGGCCAACTGCTGGAGCGGCTGCGCGCGGCCATCGCCAGGGCCGGCCTGTTCGCGGAGTTGGACTCGGACTGGCTGTTGCTCGACGCGGAGCTGTTGCCGTGGAGCGTGAAGGCCGAGGACCTGCTGCGCAACCAGTACGCCTCGGTCGGCGCGGCAGCGGGCGCCGCTCTCCCGGCAGCCACCGACGTACTCAGGCAGGCAGCAGCGAACGGCCTCGACGTGACCGACCTGCTCGCGCGCACCGAGGCCCGCGCGGCGAACGCGCACGCCTTCACCGCCGCCTACCGGCACTACTGCTGGCCGACGGACGGTCTTGCCGGCGTGCGCGTCGCGCCGTTCCAGCTGCTCGCGGCCGGCTCGGCCACGTTCGAGACCGAGCAGCACGACTGGCACCTTGCCATCGCGGACCGGCTCGTCGATGCCGACCGGGAAACGTTCACCCCGACCCGCCGCTGCCTTGTCGACACCACCGATCCGGAGTCGACGCGGGCGGGCGCGCGGTGGTGGACGGAGCTGACCGAGGCGGGCGGCGAGGGCATGGTTGTCAAGCCGCTGGCCAACCTGACCAGGGGCAGGCGCGGGCTGGTGCAGCCGGGGTTGAAGGTGCGCGGGCGCGAGTACCTGCGCATCATCTACGGCCCGGACTACACCGAACCCGCGAACCTGGCCCGGTTGCGTAAGCGCGGCCTCGGCCTCAAGCGCTCGCTGGCGACCCGCGAGTACGCGCTCGGCCTTGAGGCACTGGAGCGGGCCGCGCGCGGCGAACCGCTGTGGCGGGTGCACGAGTGCGTGTTCGCCGTGCTGGCCCTTGAGTCCGAGCCGGTCGACCCGAGGCTATGAGTCCTGCTTGACGCACAGGCAGAACGGCTGGCCGGACGGGTCGGTGAGCACCCGCCACCGATCCGGCTGCGGCTGGAACTCTGGCTTGACCGCGCCGAGTTCGACGCAGCGCGCCTCGGCCTTGTCCAGATCGTCCACGTAGAGGTCGAGGTGGTAGCGCTTGGCGTTGTTCTCGTCCGGCCACTTCGGCGGCTGGAAGTTGTCGATCTTGCCGAAGCCGATCGAGGTCCCGTTTCCGCTGACCATGCCGTAGTTCTCGTCCTGGTAGGCGATGTCCCAGCCGAGGACCTGGTGGTAGAACTCAGCCATCGCGGCGGGGTTCGGGCAGTCGATGTTGACCATGGCGAGTGAGGCGAATCCTGTCATGAGCCGATCTTCACGGATGTACCTGACATCTTCTGTCAGGTACTTCGCGACTACCATCGCTCCGGTGACGGCGGCCTCATCTCGACGCGCGGAGCTGTTGCGGGAGATCATGTTGGATCACCCGCGCAGCACGGGTACGGCGATGCGGTTGACCACGGCGGTCGCCGACCAACTCGGCATGCCGGCCACCGACCTCACCTGCCTGAACCTGCTGCTCTCTGCGGGCACGGCCGCACCGAGCTGGCTAGCGGAACGGCTCGGCATGACCACCAGCGCCATGACCAAGATGCTGGATCGCCTCGAACGCGCCGGCTACGTGACCCGATCCGACGACCCGACCGACCGGCGCAAGATCATCGTGCGGCCGAACCCGGACGGCGCACCAGACGCGTCGGAGTACTTCGACCCGATGTGGGCGCGGATGACCGAGGTGCTCGCCCGCTACACCGACGAGCAGTTGGAGTTCGTGCTGGAGTTCAGCCGGGTCACCCAGGAAGTGACCGAGGAGACCATCAACCGGGTCCGCGCGCACGGCAAGGCGCACGGCACCCGCGCGCCGCACCGTCAGTAGATCCCGCCGTCAGTATATCTGGCTGTCAGTAGGCGGGTCAGATCCCGGCCCGCGCCGCGACCACCGCTGCCTGCGCCGCGCGCTGTACGTCGAACTCGTCGACCGGCTCCCTGCTGATGAACAGCCGATGGAACAGCGGCGCGACGCAGGCCCGGATGACCTCGGTGCCGTCGGTCTCTGGCGGGACTTCGCCCCGGTCGATCGCGCGCAGCACCACAAGGGCCGACCGGGCGTAGCGATCGAGGTAGAACGCGCGCAACGCGCCCGCCGCCGCCTCGGACTGGAACGCCGCGGCGATGACCGCGGTCGGCACGGCGCCTGCGACCGGATCGGTGAACCCGGCCAGCAGTTCCGCACCGATCGCGACCAGGTCGCCGAACAGCGTGCCGGTGTCCGGCGGTGTCCAGTCGGCTGCGGCCGCGTTGCCGAGCGCGTCCACCAGCAGCCCGTCCACCCCGCCCCAGCGGCGGTAGACGGTGGTCTTGTGCACGCCGGAGCGCTGGGCGATCTGCTCGACGGTGAGCTGGTGGTAGCCGTGTTCGGCCAGCTCGGCCAGGGTCGCGGCGAGCACCGCGCTCCTGGTTCGCGCGGTCCGCCCACCCGGTCTGCTGTTTCCCGCAACGGAAGTCACTGTGCCATGATAGCTTAACGCTACCAAAGTTGCATTAGTTGGAGGTCTTCATGTCAGCCACTCCTCTCACCACCCTCGACCCGCACGCCGACCTTGCGGATCTCGAACCGCTGCGCGAGATCGTCGGCGACGCGCGCGTTGTCGCCATCGGCGAGAACAATCACCTGATCAGCGAGTTCTCCCTGCTCCGACACCGCATCCTGCGGTTTCTCGTGCAGCGGTGCGGGTTCACCGTCTACTGCGTCGAGTCCGGCTTCGCCGAGGCCTGGATCGTGCGGCGCTGGCTCGACGGCGGACCGGGCGATGTCGCGGACATCGCGCGCGATGGCATCACGTTCGGCCTCGGCAACAGCAAGGAGGTGCACGACACGCTCAGCTGGCTGCGCGGTCGCGGCATCCCGTTCTACGGCGCGGACCTGCCCGGTTCCTGCGGTTCGCCGATCCCCGCACTCACCGCCATCGGCGAGTCGCTGCCGCGGTTGCGCACCCTGGTGGACGCGGCGATCGACGCGGCGCGGCCGTACGCTTCTGGCAGCAGCGCGGTGGCTCCCGGCCGGCACGCCGCGCTCGACCAGGCCGCCCGCGACCACGCCACCGCTACCGTGACCCGGCTGTACAGCTACCTACAGACCCAGCACGACGCGCCGGCGCTGCACCACGCGGAAGGCGCGCTGCGCCTGGACCAGTACCTCAACGAACTGCCCAGCTGGGCGGGGGAGCAGCTCTACGGCGAGAACTCCTCCCGCGACTACTACATGGCGCGCACCGTGCGCTGGCTGCTCGACCGGCACGGTCCGGACAGTCGCATCGTGCTCGCTATCCACAATGGACACTTGCAGCGGACGCCGTTCACCATGGGCGAGAGAACGCCGTTCCTGCCTGCCGGCTACCACCTCGCCCGCGAACTCGGCGATGACTACCGGGCCATCGCGATCACCTGCGGCAGCGGGAAGACCACCGTGCCGGTGCCGGACTCGGACGCGCCGCTCGGTTTCACCGTCGGCGTCGAGGAACTGCCGCCCGCCGAACCCGACTCGATCGAGGCCGAGTTCCAGCGGGTCGAGTCCGGCCCCGCCCTGCTCGACCTGCGCCCGACACGCGGTAACGCGCCATGGCACCGCATCCGGCACGCCAACAACCAGGTCGAGGTGCCCGTTGCCGACGCGTTCGACGCGGTCATCTATACGCCGACCGCCACGCCTTCGTGAGCAACGGCACAGCGTCGCGCAGCCGCTCGGCCGGCTCGCTGAACGCGATGCGGATCCGGTCCCTGCGCCGGTGCGTCGCGCTCAGCAGCCTGCCCGGCACGACGATCACGCCCCTGCGCAACGCGGCCTGGCTGAACGCGCCGCCGTCGCGGGACTCGCCGAGCCGCACCCACAGGCTCATCCCGCCGCGCGGCGACGGCCACGACCACTCCGGCAGTTCCGCGCGCAGCTCGGCCTCCAGCACGGCCAGGTTCGCCCGCAACCGGGCGGTCTGCCAGGCCATGATCTCGGCGTGCCGGGTGGTCAGCAGTGCTGCGGTGACCGCCTGCGGCAGGCCGGGGCTGCCAAGGTCGGCGGCTGCCTTGGCAGCGGCCAGCTTGCCGATCATGTCGGAATTCGCCCTGATCCAACCGACCCGCAACCCGCCCCAGTACGACTTGGACACCGAGCCGATGGTGACCACATTGGACAGACGGGGTGCCATGGCGGCCAACGGCGGCGGAGCAGGCTCGTCGGTGAGGTTCAACTCGGCAAGGGTCAGATCGTCGACGAACAGGGTTTCCGGTGCCGAGGCCGCGAATTCCGCGATCCGGCGCCGCTGCGCCGCTTCGACCACCCGGCCGGTCGGGTTGTGGTGGGTGAGCACCAGGTAGGCAACGGCCGCCCGGTGCGCACGGCAGGCCGAGGCCAGTTCGGCCGGGTCGAGCCCGTCGTCGGCGGGCAGGCCGACCAGCCTGCCGCCAGCCCGCTGCACCGCATCCAGTGCGCCTGCGAACGTCGGATCCTCCACCAGCACGGCCTGACCGGGCGCGACGTGCGTGCGCAGCACAAGGTCGATCGCCTGCTGCGCGCCGGTGGTCATGAACACCTGCTCGGGCGTTGTCGGCAGTTGGTGGTCGACGGTCAGCCGCTCGGCGATGGCCGCGCGGACGACGTCGAGCCCGTACAGGTGATAGCCGGAGCCCGCATACAGCGACCGGCGGCTTTCCTTGTCCAGCACCGAACGCGGATCGTCCAGCGCGGCCGCGACCTGCGGTGGGCAGCTCGGCGCTGTGATGCCCAGGTCGACAGCGACCTCGGTGGCCTCGACCAGGCTGGTGAAGAAGCCGTTGGCGCGGTGCACCGCTGCCGGCGTTGTGCGGTGTGGCGTGATCACCGTGCCTGCGCCCTGCCGCGTCTGCGCGAGTCCCTCGTCGCGCAGCAGTTGGTAGGCGGCGGTGGTGGTGTTGCGGCTGACCGAGATGGCCGCGGCCAGCTGACGCTCCGGCGGCAGCCGCACGCCCGGCGCCAGCTGGCCGGTGTCCGCGAGGTCGGTGATGCGCGCGGCGAGCAGCTTGTAGAGCGGTCCGTCCAGCGCGGACCAGCGGCCGAGCAGGTCGGCCAGCTGTGCGGCGGTCAGCGCGGAACCAACCACAGGAAGCGGGATTGGCGCTGTCATGATGGTGCCAATCCTGGCAGCTTTGAACCATGACCGCTACCCCCGCCCGCATCGTCGCCGCAGCCGCCGATGCGGCCAGCCGCTACCTCGACGGCGTCGCCGACCGGCCCGTCACCCCGCCCGACGAGGCGGTTGCCCGGCTCACCGAGTTCACCAGCCACCTGCCCGACGCGCCGCTCGGCGCCGAGGAGGTGCTGCGCCAGCTCGACGAGATCGGCTCGGCCGCGACCGTGGCATCGGCCGGCCCGCGCTACTTCGGCTTCGTGACCGGTGGCGTGCTGCCGGCCGCGCTCGGCGCCGCCGTGCTCGGCGCGGCCTGGGACCAGAACAACGGCTACCACGTGCTCACCCCGGTCGGCGCCACGCTGGACGAGATCGCCATGCGCTGGGTCGTCGAGCTGCTCGGCCTGCCGGCCGGCACCGGTGGTGGCTTCGTCTCCGGCGCGAGCACCGCGAACAGCACGTGCCTCGCCGTTGCCCGCGACCAGGTGCTGATCCGCGCCGGCTGGAACGCGCTGGCCGACGGCCTTGTCGGTGCGCCACCGGTGCGGGTGGTCGTCGGCGCGGAGGTGCACCCGACCGTGCTCAAGGGCCTCGGCCTTATCGGGCTCGGCCGCGACCGCGCGATCCGGCTACCCGTCGACGAGCAGGGCCGGATCATCCCGCGCGACCTGCCCGAGCTCGACGGCCCGACGATCGTCTGCCTCCAGGCCGGCAACGTGAACAGCGGCGCGAGCGACCCGTTCGGCCCGCTGATCGACTGGGCGCACGACAACGGCGCCTGGGTGCACGTGGACGGCGCCTTCGGCATCTGGGCGGCTGCCGCACCGGACCGGGCGCACCAGGTGCGCGGTGTCGAGCGCGCCGACTCGTGGGCGACCGACGCGCACAAGTGGCTCAACACCACCTACGACAGCGGCATCGCGCTGGTCCGCGACCCCGAGCTGCTGCGCGCGTCCATGGCCATGTCCGCCGCATACCTGGTGCCGACCGACCGCCGCGAACCCGCGCACTACACGCCCGCGATGTCGCAGCGGGCGCGCGGTGTCGAGGTGTGGGCGGTGTTGGCCAGCCTCGGCCGATCCGGCCTCGCCGAACTCGTCGAGCACGACTGCCGGATGGCGACCCGCTTCGCGGACGGCCTGCGCGCGGAAGGTTTCGAGATCCTCAATGACGTTGTGCTCAACCAGGTCGTGGTCACCGTGGCCGACGGCTCGATCGAGCTGATCATCGACCGGGTGCAGCGCGACGGCACCTGCTGGGTGGGGCCGACCAACTGGCGCGGCCGGCAGGCCATGCGGATCAGCGTGAGCAACTGGTCCACGACCGAGGCGGACGTGGACAAATCCGTCGCGGCCATGGCCGCCGCCCGCCTCGACGTCAGCGACCACCGCTAACGTCGATCAGCGCGCCGGTGACGTAGGACGCCTTGTCGGACAACAACCACACCACGGCCTCGGCGATCTCGTCCGGGTCGCCGCCGCGCCCCATCGGGATGCTGTCGGCCAGCCGCTCGATTCGGTCCGGCTGGCCGCCGCTGGCGTGCATGTCGGTGCGGATCAGCCCGGGACGTACCGCGTTCACCCGGATGCCGTCCCGCGCGACCTCCTTGGCCAGGCCGACGGTCATGGTGTCCACGGCCGCCTTGCTCGCCGCGTAGTCCACGTACTCGCCGGCCGAACCGAGCTCGGCCGCGCGCGAGGACAGGTTCACGATCACGCCGCCAAGACTGCCGAAGCGCCGCACCGCCTCCCGCGCGCACCGGAACGCACCGAACACGTTGGTGGCGAAGATCCGCTCGGTCCGGCCGTTCTGGTAGTCGCGGACCAACGAGCGCTGCCCGACGATGCCGGCGTTGTTCACCAGTCCGCGTAACGGGCCGAGTTCGCTCTCGGCCTGGTCGAAAAGGCCGACCACGTCGGATTCCACGGACACGTCCGCGCGCACCGCGATCGCCGTGCCGCCATGCCCTCGGCAGTCCCGCACGACCTCGTCGGCCGCGGCCTTGTTGCTGAGGTAGCTGACACACACCTGCCAGCCCTCCTTCGCGGCAAGGCGGGCGATGGACGCGCCGATGCCCCGGCTGCCGCCGGTCACGATGAGCGTCATGACCTTGCCGCCACTGTCCGGTTCGGCACATGCGTCTTTCCGTTCGCGACAACGAGTTCGACGTTGTGCAGTGCGCCGAGGTCGGCCAGTGGGTCGCCGTCGACAACGACGACGTCGGCCGCGCGGCCCGCAGTGAGCCGGCCGGTCCGGTCCGCGATGCCGAGCGCCTCGGCCGCTTCGGTCGTGGTGGTCTCGATGACGCGCTCGGGCGAGAGGCCGATGTGTGCGTAGAACTCAAGGGCGCTGGCGAAGTTGTCGAACACCGCGCGCGGCACGCCGGCGTCGGTGCCGGCGATCAGCCGGACGCCGTGCTCGGCCAGCCAGCGCGCCTGGCCGAACAGCTTGGCCGCGCGCTCCTCACCGAACACCAGTGGCAGCCTGCGCCAACCGGGGCTGGCGCCGATGCACACGAAGATGCCCTTCTCGGCGATCTCCTCGACCAGCTCCGGCCGCAGGTCGAAACCCTCCTTGGTGGCGAAGCTACAGTGCTCGATGGTGTGCACGCCGGCCGCCACCGCGTTGGCGATGCCCTCGACGCCGTGCGCGTGCACGGCCACCCGCAGCCCGGCCTCTGCCGCCTCGTCCACCACGATCTTCAGCTCGGCAGCCGAGAACTGCGGCTCCCAGATGGCGGGCCCGCCCTTGGTCATGCCGCCGCCGGTGGCCATCACCTTGATCAGGTCAGCGCCGTTGCGCGCGTTGCGCCGGACCATGGTGCGGATCTCGTCCTCGTCGTCGACCTCGCCGCCCATGAACCAGCAGTGCCCGCCGCGCACGGTCAGCGGCGCGGTCGCGGACAGGATGCGCGGCCCGGCCAACGCACCCTGCGCGATCGCGTCCCGCAGCCGGACCGCGAGACAGTCGCGGTCGCCGAGGTCGCGGGTGGTGGTGACGCCGCAGTCCAACAGCTGTTGGGCGCGGCCGGCCATGCCGAGCAGCAGGCTGAACTCGTCGCTTTCCTGCAACGCCTCGACCGGCTTGGTGCTCGCGTCGAACGCGAGGTGCACGTGGCAGTCGATCAGGCCGGGCATGATCGTCCCGGCCGGAAAGGCCAGCTCGTGCGTTTCCCGGCCGGCCTCGGCCCTGACTTCGGCCGAGGGGCCGACCGCGACGATCGTGTCGTCGCGCAGCAGCACGGCGCCGTTCGCGACGCGCGAGCCGGCGGGCCCGGTCAGCACCTGGCCGGCTGAGATCAGCAGTTCCACTACGTATCCATCTGTTGGCAACGTGTCACCAACAACACTACTGGGTGACCGCTGCCGGAGAGCGCAACGCTCTGGACAGGGCGACCAACTGCCGAACGTCCGCGTCCAAGCCGTCGCCCTCGGGCACCGCGACCGGGATGGCCGGTCCGGCGACCGGTTCGCCCGCGGCTCTGGCCCGCAGGGCCGCGCGCAGCGCGTCGGCGAGCCGGGCGGGCGCGTCGAGTTCGGCCGCTGCCTGGGGTTCGCCGAAGTTGGCCAGGTACGGGCTGACCCGGACCAGGCCGTCGCGGCATTCGATGACCCGTCGGTAGTAGCGACGGTGCACGCCGCGCAGTCGCAGCACGTCGCGCCAGCGTCCGGCCGGCACCCGGCTCAGCGCGTCCTCCGGATACGCCTCGTGCAGCATCGTCCACAGCGGACCGAGCTGGTGGCAGAGCTGACGGTGCTGCCACCACACGCGCAGGGCCGCGATGCGGGTGGCCAGCGTCGGATAGATGACGCCGATGACGAAGGTCGGAATGCCGGCCGCGACCACCAGGTCCGCGACCACGATCAGCGGCGATGTCTTCAGCGTGCCGAACACCCGAACCACGACGAAAATCGTGCGCACGCCGGAGCCGAGCACCATGGCGGCCATGCCGGTCGCGGCGATCCGCAGCCCGGTGACCAGCGGCCGGTGCGAGAGCCGGGCGTAGCGCACGGTCCAGCGGAAAGCCATGGCCAGCGCGTAGGCCATGTAGAGGCCGCCGAAGAAGTAGAACAGCGCGATGCCCGGCTGGTGCATGTCGCCGGTGTCGTACGCGGCACCGCGCTGGGCGATCGGGGTGATGAAGGTCGCGACCGCGATCGCGGCGATCGAGGTCACCAACGGGATGATCTCCCGCCGCGCCCTGCGCCTGCCGAACTGGGCGTCCGCAGCCGAGTACAGGTAGAAGCACATCAGGAAGTAGCCGGCGCAGAACAGCAGCGCGTTCTGGACCAGCTTCGACACCCCCGTGCCGATCACCGCGTCCGCCGACGCCGCCAGGTCCGCGACGCCGAACGGGTAGGCGATCGCGGCACTGGCCAGGCACGCGGTGACCGCGCGCAGCGGCTTGTCGTGGGGCGCCTTGGTCAGCTGGTAGAGCTTCCAGACCGTCGCACAGGGCAGGATGGCAGCGAGCGAGTAGTCCAGCGCATTCACGAAAGCTTCTCCTCGACCCCAGTCCCCGACAAGTCGCCCCAGTCCCCGACAGCGGATCAGCGTAGCGCCTAGAGCCAGCCCGGTTTGTCTCCCAACGCGCACTGGAGGCTGCGTGCCGCCCGGTCGGGCTCGTCATCGGGCATGATCGCGTCCAGCACGCAGGCCCATTCCAGGATGATCGTGGCCACGGTTTCGGCCTCCCGTTCCCGTTCGGTGTCGTAGCAGGTGCGGTGCAGGGCATGCCCGATCGCGATGCGCAGGGCGTTCGGATCCAGCAGCGACCAGGTCGCCTCGTCGAGTTCGACGCTGTCGTGCTCGGCGATCATGTGCCCGACCTCGTGCAGCACGATGTGATCCTGGTGGGCGATGCTGGTGTGCTGCTGGTAGAGCAGGTAGTCGGCGGTCGGGCTGGCCAGCCACAGCCCGGTCGGGCCGGGCACCGGCAGCGGATAGGGGACCAGCCGGATCGGTCGGCCTCGGCGCGCGCCGAGCCGGTCGCACAGCACCGGCACGCGCAGCGGCGGCCGGATGTCCAGCGAGCGCAGGGTCCGTTTGCAACGCTGTCGCAACGCCCGCTCGTCCATGTTCGGTCGCTACTTGCCCGGCTGGTCGCCGCGTTCGGCCTGCTCCAGCCGGTATACCACGTCGAGCAGTTCCATCACCTGGCGACGGCGATCGGGCGAGAGCTCACCGGCGCGCATGGCCATCAGCCGCGCCTCCGTGCCGCTGCCCGCCTCGCTGAGCCGCTCGCGTTCCGCGCGCAGCGCCTCGATCTGCTCGTCGATCTGGCCGGCGACCGCGTCATCGAAGAAGTAGGCCGGTGGCACGCCGAAGAAGTCCGCGAGCGCCTGGAGGTGCTTGAGCGTCGGGTTGTCCTTCTTCTGCTTGCGCAGCTGCCAGATGTAGCTCTGCGAGATGGTCACGCCCTTGGCGGTCACCGCGTTGGCCACGTACTCGTTGGTGTACTCCTGGCCGTCCGGCCTGCGCACCGTGGCGAACAGGTGGTCCAGCCGCTCGGCAAGAGTCCGCCGACCCGCTTCGGCCATGTGCGCCTCCCCACCCGCCGAATCCACTCAGATAAAAGTGCTTGACCGTAGAACCTTTTTCAACAGTTGAAACGGTCGTACCAACAGCATAGACTCCGGTCCGGTAAGCGTTCAACTGTTGTGAAACCAACGACGTCGTTGTCGTTCACCTCAGTGGTTCGGCGAGCAGGACATACGGCGTGACCAGGGCGGTCGCGACGAGGAGGAGTGTGTACACACGTGGCACCGTGGAGTTTCTTGGGGGTCCCCATGGCGCGACGGACCCCTCCCTCCTACTTCTTGCCGTGGCGGCGTCGCGCGGTGTCCTGCTCAAGGCCGAACTGACCGGGAACAGCTGGCGCAGTGTGTGACGGCGCTTGTGCCGGTGACCCGAAGCGAAAGGCCCCGGTTCCCGCCCTGCGAGGGAACCGGGGCCTTTCGAGGTGCGATCAGCCGGTTGGTGGTGGGGCCGCCACGTTTCTCAGCCGGATGGGTTCAGGCGCAGCCAGACGGCCGTGTCGGTGGGCAGCTGCCCGTCGACGAGATCAGCGCTGCTCAACAACACCTCGGCGCCCTCGGGCAATGCGATTGGTTCGGCACCGAGGTTGAGCACGCAGGCGAAGTCGTCGCCGCGCAGGAAACCCAGCGCGCCGGAGCCGGTCGGGAACCAGGCGAACTCCGCGCCAAGCAGGGCAGGCTCGCCGCGCCGCAGGCGTAACGCCTTGCGGTAGAGGGTGAGCATCGAATTCTCGTCGGCCTCCTGCGCTGCGGCCGTGCGGCTGGCCCAGTGCGCGGGCTGCGGCAGCCAGGGCGGCGCGGTCGCGGTGTCCGGGCTGAATCCGAACGGCGACGCATCGCCCGACCAGGGCATCGGCACCCGGCAGCCGTCCCTGCCCTTGTCGGCGTGCCCGGACCGGCTGAAGATCGGGTCCTGCCGCACGTCGTCCGGCAGATCCTCGACCTCCTCAAGACCCAGCTCGTCGCCTTGGTACACGTACACGCCGCCGGGCAGGGCGAGTGAGAGCAGCGTGGCCGCGCGCGCCCTTCGCTCGCCGAAGACGAGGTCGGAGGGTGCGCCGATACGGCGATCGGCCATGTCGAACGCGGTGTCCGCGCGGCCGTAGCGGGTCACGTGGCGGACCACGTCGTGGTTGGACAGCACCCAGGTCGCCGGCGCGCCGACCGGCGCGTGCGAGGCCAACGTCGCGTCGATGACCGCGTGCAGCTTCGGCAGTTCCCAGGCGCAGCACAGAAAGTCGAAGTTGAACGCCACGTGCAGCTCGTCGCTGCGCAGGTAGCGGGTGAACCGCTCGACATCCGGCATCCATACCTCGCCGATCAGCGCGCGGCTGTCGTACTCCTCGGCGATGCGCCGCCAGGACCGGTAGATGTGGTGCACGTCGTCGCGGTCGGTGAACGCGCTCGGCTCCGGTTCGCTGAGGTTCGGGTCCTTGGCGAGCAGCGCGGCCGAGTCGATCCGCACGCCGTCGACGCCCCGATCGAACCAGAACCGCAGGATGTCCTCGAATTCCTGGCGCACCTCGGGATGGTCCCAGTTCCAGTCCGGCTGCTCGGGCGCGAACAGGTGCAGGTACCACTCGCCGGGCGTGCCGTCCGCGTTCGTGGTGCGTGTCCAGGCCGGGCCGCCGAAGATCGACGTCCAGTCGTTGGGCGGCTCGTCGCCATCAGGACCTCGGCCGGGCCGAAACCAGAACCGCGCCCGCTCAGCAGATCCGGGCGAGGCCGCGAGGGCCTGCTTGAACCAGCGGTGCTCGTTGGAGCAGTGGTTCGGCACGATGTCGATGATGACCCGCAAGCCGTAGCCGTGCGCGTCGGTGATCAACTTCTCGGACTCGGCCAGCGTGCCGAAGGCCGCGTCGATGTCCCGGTAGTCCGCGACGTCGTAGCCGCCGTCGGCCATGGGCGAGGGAAACCAGGGGGTGAACCAGATCGCGTCGACGCCAAGATCGGACAGGTACGGCAGCTGTTGTGCAACCCCGTCGAGATCGCCGATTCCGTCGCCGTTGCCATCGGCGAAACTGCGAACATAAACCTGATAAATCGCGGCATGACGCCACCATTGATCAGCGTTCTTCTCGGCCACGGCTTTTTCCTTCCTAGCCTTTGACACTGCCTGCGGAAATGCCGGCGACGATGTGCCGCTGGAAGACGAGGAACACGACGACCATCGGAATGCTGGCCAGCACCAGTGCGGCCAGGGTCAGGTTCATCGGCAGGTTCTCCTGCAACTGCACGACGGCCACGCTGATCGGCTGCTTGCTCGTGTCGCTGAACACCAGCAACGGCCAGAGGAAGTCCTGCCACACCGCGACGATCGCGAAGATCGACACCACGCCGAGCACCGGCCGCGCCATGGGCAGCACGATGCTCACCAGCGTGCGCAGCGCGCCAGCGCCGTCCAGCGCCGCGGCCTCCATCATCTCGGTCGGGATCTGGTCGAAGAACCGCTTCAACAGATACAGGTTGAAGGCGTTCGCGACCGCTGGCAACCAGATCGCCAACGGCGAGTTCAGCAGGTTCGCGCCGGTGAACGGAACGCTGACAATGGTCAGGTACTTCGGCACCAACAACGCGGAAGCCGGCACCATCAACGTGGCCAGGATGCCGCCGAGGATGATCTGGCCGAAGACCGGTTTCAGTTTCGACAGCGCGTACGCGGCCATGGTCAGGAAGACGATCTGCAACAGCCACGCGCCGCCCGCCTGCAACACCGTGTTGCCGAGGTACTGGGCCAGGTTCATCTGGTTCCAGGCGGAGACGAAGTTGTTCGGGTGCCACACCTTCGGCACGATCGTCGGCGGCACGGTCACCAGTTCCGATGTGGACTTCATCGCGCCGGTGACCATCCAGTACAGCGGGAACAGGAAGCCGATCACGAACGCGACCAGTACGACCGTGAACACCGTCCAGTAGATGGTTCTGCCCTTGCGGCTGCGCAACGCCATCGGCGAGGCGAGCGTGCGAACGTGGCGCATGTCTGCCCCCTAAAAATCGAACACAGTTAGTCGTTGGTCCGCGTCAGTCGCAGGTAGCACGCGGAGAAGATGCCGAGGAACACGAACAGCATGACGCTCAGCGCGCAGGCCCCGCCGTAGTTGAAGTACACGAACGCGTACTTGTAGATCAGGTACAACACCGAGATCGTGGCGTCCTGCGGGCCGCCGCCAGTGATGATGTACGGCTCGGTGAACACCTGCATGGTGGCCACGATCTGCAACAGCATCAACATCAGCAGCACGTACCTGGTCTGCGGCACGGTCACATGCCGGACGCGTTGCAGGATGTTGGCGCCGTCGAGTTCGGCCGCCTCGTACAGGTCGGCCGGGATGCCCTGCAACGCGGCAAGGTAGATCAGCACCGTGCTGCCCATGTTCGACCAGGTCGACACCAACACGAGCGAGATTACCGCTGTCCCGGTCGAGTACACCCAGGACGAACTCGGCAGGTGCAGGGCGCGCAGGGTTTCGTTGAAAAGGCCCTGGCCCGGGTCGTAGAACCACTTCCAGAGAATCGCGGTGACCACCGGCGGCACCATCACCGGCAAATACACGAGCAGCCGGAACAGCGAGCGGGCGTGCCGCAGTTCGTTGAGGATCACCGCGAGCGCGAACGGGATCGCGAAGCCGATCAGCAACGCGAAACCGGTGAACTCGAAGGTGTTGCGCCAGGCCGCTGCGAACTCCGGATCGGCGAACAGCTGCCGGAAGTTGTGCCAGCCGACCCAGTGCGACGTGCCGACGAAGTTGGTCTTCTGGAAGGCCAACAGGAACGCCCGCACGATCGGGTACCAGGAGAACAGCGCGAAGCAGATCAGCCCGCCCGCCATCATCAGGTACGCGGTCAGGTTGTCGCTGACCTTCCTACGCAACCGGCCGCCTGCGCAACCGGCCCCGCCGGGTTGTCCCGGTGGTCGTGCCGCTCGTCGGCGCCGCCGCGACGCTGGCCGCAACACTCATCGTCGTGTCCTGCCTACTGGTTCGCGAGCAGCGTGTTGACCTTGGTCGACGCGTCGGAGAGCAACGCGTCGATGTTCGCGTTCTGATTGGTCAGGACCGCCGACATGACGTTGTCCAGCACCGAGTAGATCTGCTGAGCGTCCGGTGGCTCGATCTTGCCTGGCAGGGTCTTCATGGCCGACTCGAACGCCGCATAGTTCTCCTGCGGCACGTTCGCGTATTTGGCCTTGGCCTGCGCGTCCTCGGTTGCCGTCGAGCCGTTCCACAGGTCCGGTTCCGGCAGGCCGACCGGCGTCTTCTCGGCCGCGAGTCGCTGGTAGTTGGACAGGCCCTGGGCCGGCGTGAGGTTCTCGTACTCCAGCCATTGCACGCCGGCCTGGATCTGCGCGGGCGTGTCCTTGATGTTGAACATGTAGCCGTCGCCGCCGAGCAGCGTGGCCTTGTTGCCCGGCATCGGGCCGATGCCCAGGTTCTGGTAGGAACCGCCGTACTGCTTGACCAGGATCGGCAGGTTGTCCGGGGCCGCGATGTACATGCCGAGCTTGCCGGAACCCATCATCGGCAGCACGTCGCTCTGCTGGAGCAGTTGCTTCGCGCCCATGCTGTTGTCGGTCCAGCGCATCTGCTGGAGGTTCTGCAAGACCGCTTTGCCCTGCGCGTTGTCGAAGTTCGCGTGCTTGCCGTCCGGGGTGACCATGGTGCCGCCCTGCGAGTACAGCTCGGCGACGTAGTGCCAGCCACCCTGGTTGCCCGCGCTGTAGTCGGCGTAACCGACGATCCCGTTGCCGAGCGCGGAGATCTTCTTGGCGTCCACGCGGACCTCGTCCCACGTGGTCGGCGGCTTGTTCGGGTCGAGACCGGCCTGGCTGAATAGCGACCGGTTGTAGATGAGCCCCATGGAGTAGTTGGTCCTTGGCAGGCCGTAGTACTTGCCGTCGGAGGAGAACACGTTCAGCGTGGACGGCTGAATGTCGCTCAGCCCCTTTATGTTCTTGACATAGTCGCTGATGTCGGCCGCCTGGCCGTTGGCGATCACACCGGCCACATCGGTGTAGTAGACGTAGAAGACGTTCTCCATCTGACCGCCCGCGAGCTTGGCCTGGAACGTCTTGGGGTCGTCACACGGGTATTCGTCCTTCGGCGTGATGTGGATGTTCGGGTGCAGCTTCTCGAACGAGGCGATGTCGTCGGAGAAGTTCTTCCTGTCGATCGGATCGCTGGTCGGCGGCCAGCAGTTCACCGTGATGGACACGTCGCCGTTACTGCCGCCGCTGCCGTTGTCGCTGCTGGAACCGCAGGCCGCGACGCCTAACACGCAACCGGTGGCGAGCGCGAGGACGCCGAGCCGGCTGGGGGTGTGGGTTCTCATCCTTGGGGACCCTTCGGGCTGTGCCCGCGCAGGCCGGACGCGGCTGCGTGGGGCAGGGCTGTGATACAGGGCACCTAACCACGCCCGACAATCGCCGCGCAATATCTGGATGAGATTTTGGAATTTTTCGACAGATGACGCTCAGCTTGGTGCTGGCCCGGTCGACCCGCGTACCACCAGCTCCGGCTCGAACAGCAGCTCGCCATGGGTGACCCGGACCCCGGCGATCTCCTTGACCAGCAGTTCCACCGCGGCGTTGCCCATCGACTCGATCGGCTGGCGCACCGTGGTCAGCGGGGGAGCCGTGCAGCTCATCAGCGCGGAGTCGTCGTAACCGACCACCGAGACGTCCTCCGGCACGGACGCGCCCATCCGCCGCACCGCCCGCACCGCGCCCAGCGCCAGCGGGTCGCTCGCGCACACGAGCCCGGTCACGCCCTTGGCCAGCAGCCGCGTGGTCGCGGCCTGCCCGCCCTCGATGGAGAACAGGGTGTGCTCGACATAAGGTTCTTGCACGTCGGCACGCGCGGCCGCCAGCTCCCGCGCCGCGTCCAGCTTGCGTTGCGACGGCACGTGGTCGGGCGGCCCGAGCACCAGCCCGATCCGCTCGTGGCCCAGCGAGATCAGGTGGTTCATGGCCTGCTGCACGGCGACCGCGTCATCGCAGCTGACCAGCGGAAAGCCCAGGTCGTCGATTGCCGCGTTGAGCAGCACGGTGGGGATCTTGCGCGCGGTCAGCAGCGCGTAGTGCTCGTGTGGCGACTCGGCCTCCGCGTAGCGGCCGCCGAAGAACACCACGCCGGAGACCTGCTGCTGCAACAGCAGTTCGACGTAGTCGGCCTCGGTCGCGCCGCCGGTGGTCTGCGTGCACAGCACCGGGGTGAACCCCTGCTGCGCGAGCGCGCCGCCGACCACCACGGCGAACGAGGGGAAGATCGGGTTGGTCAGGTCCGGCAGCACGAGACCGACCAGTCGGGCACGCTCGCCGCGCAACTGGGTCGGCCGCTCGTAACCGAGTACGTCCAGTGCCGTGAGCACCGCCTGTCGGGTAGCCTCGGACACGCCTGGCTTGCCGTTGAGGACCCGGCTCACCGTAGCCTCGCTGACGCCAACTTTCTTGGCTACTTCCGCAAGTCTCCTGGACATGTGCGCAAGTATAGATCAGCTGCTGCAAGAACTTGCGGCGTTGTACTAAAGCGATTGTGCTAAAGCGTCCGTAGCTGCCCGACGGCGGTCACTGTCACCATCGCCTCGCCGATCTCGTCCGAGCCGGCCAGGTCGATCTCCGCGCTGATGCCCCAGTCGTGGTCGCCCTCCGGGTCGTCGAAGATCTGCCGCACCCGCCAGCGGTCGGCCTCGGTCTCGATGATCAACAGTTGCGGCCCGCGCGCGTCCGGCCCGTCGTTGAGTTCGCCGTAGCCGGCGAAGTACGGCTCCAGCGCCTCCTGCCAGGCTTGCGCGTCCCAGCCGGACTCGGCGTCGAGTTGGCCGAGCGCCTCCCAGTCGCGCCGCGCGGCCAGTTCGACCCTGCGGAACAGCGCGTTGCGCACCAGCACGCGGAAGGCGCGCGCGTTGCGGGTGACCGCGGGCGGCGTGCCGTCCTCGCCCTTGGTCAGCACCTCGGCATTGGTCGGGTCGGTGAGCTGTTCCCACTCGTCGATCAGACTGGAGTCGACCTGGCGGACCAGTTCACCCAGCCACTCGATCAGGTCGGTCAGCTCCTCGGTCTTGGCCTCGGCCGGCACGGTCTGCCGCAGCGCGCGGTAGGCGTCCGCGAGGTAGCGCAGCACCAGCCCCTCGGAGCGCGCCAACCCGTAGAAGGCGACGTACTCGGCGAAGGTCATGGCGCGCTCGTACATGTCGCGCACCACCGACTTGGGGGAGAGCGGATGCTCGGTCACCCACGGATTGCCGCGCGCGTAGAGGTGGTAAGCGCCGTCGAGCAGTTCGGCCAGCGGCTTCGGGTGGGTGACGTGCTCCAGTTCGGCCATGCGCTCGTCGTACTCGACGCCCTGCATCTTCAGCCGGCCGACCGCATCGCCCTTGGCCTTGAACTGTTGTGCGGACAGCACCTGGCGCGGATCATCCAAAGTGGACTCGATCACCGAGACGACATCGAGCGGATAACTCGGCGACTCGCGGTCCAGCAGTTCGATCGCGGCCAGTGCGAACGGCGAGAGTGGCTGGTTGAGCGCGAAGTCGAGCTGCAACTGGTCCACGATGCGCACCCGCCTGCCGTGCTCGTCCGGTTCGGGCAGCCGCTCGATCACCCCAGCTGCTAGCAGTGCGCGGTAGTTGGCAATGGCCCTGCGAATGTGTCGGCGCTGCGCGGGCCGGTCCTCGTGGTTGTCCTCAAGCAGGTGCCGCATGGCCGCGAACGCGTCGCCCGGCCTGCCGATGACGTTGAGCAGCATGGCATGGCTGACCTGGAAGCTCGACGTGAGCGGCTCGGGTTCGGAGCCGACCAGCCGCTCGAAGGTCGGCTCACCCCACGAGACCATGCCCTCCGGCGGCTTCTTGCGCACCACCCTGCGTCGCTTCTTCGGGTCGTCGCCCGCCTTGGCCAGCGCCTTCTCGTTCTCGATCACGTGCTCTGGCGCCTGCACCACCACGGTGCCGACCGTGTCGTAACCCGCCCGGCCCGCGCGCCCGGCGATCTGGTGGAACTCGCGCGCGTTCAGTAGCCGCGTCCTAGTTCCGTCGTATTTGGACAGTGCGGTGAACACGACCGTCCTGATCGGCACGTTGATGCCGACGCCGAGTGTGTCGGTGCCGCAGATGATCTTCAGCAATCCGGCCTGGCTCAGCCGCTCCACCAGCCGTCGGTACTTGGGCAGCATGCCGGCGTGGTGCACGCCGATCCCGTGCCGCACCAGCCGCGACAGTGTCTTGCCGAAACCGGCCGTGAAGCGGAACCCGCCGATCAGCTCGGCGATCGCGTCCTTCTCCGCGCGCGTGCTGACATTGATGCTCATCAGCGCCTGCGCGCGCTCCAGCGCGGCGGCCTGCGTGAAGTGCACGACGTAGACCGGCGCGCCGTGCGTGACCAGCAGTTCCTCGATGGTCTCCGTCATCGGCGTCAGCGAGAAGCTGAAGTTCAGCGGCACCGGCCGCTCGGCCGAGCGCACCGTGCTGGTCGGCCTGCCGGTGCGCCTGGTCAGGTCGGACTCGAACCGGGCGACATCGCCAAGGGTCGCCGACATCAGCAGGAACTGCGCGTTGGGCAGTTCGAGCAGCGGCACCTGCCACGCCCAGCCGCGATCCGGGTCGGCGTAGAAGTGGAACTCGTCCATGATCACCTGGCCGACGTCGGCCGCGGCACCGTCGCGCAACGCGATGTTGGCCAGGATCTCGGCGGTGCAGCAGATGATCGGCGCGCCCGCGTTCACGCTGGAGTCACCGGTCATCATGCCGACGTTGCCAGCGCCGAAGACATCGATGAGCGCGAAGAACTTCTCCGAAACCAATGCCTTGATCGGCGCGGTGTAGAAGCTGCGTTGCCGGCGTGCCATGGCCACGAAGTGCGCGCCGGTCGCGACGAGCGACTTCCCCGAGCCGGTCGGCGTGGACAGGATGACGTTGGATCCGGACACGATCTCGATCAGCGCCTCGGCCTGGTGCGCGTACAGCTCAAGCCCCTGGCCGCCGACCCAGTCCGCGAACGCGTCGAAGAGGCTGTCGGGATCGGGGTCGGCCGGGATCAGCTCGGTGAGGTTCCTGGTGCGCGTCATGGTCCTTTGATCGTGCCTGGTCAGCCTCGCCCGGTCGCGACCGGGGGCTGAGCTGGTTAGTTGTACTCGACTAACTGTTGTACTAGCCTAACAGTTGTCATCGTACAACTAGGTTGGAGTGTTCGTGGGTGAGTTGAGTCGCCGCAGGCGCCTGCTGGTTTTGGCCATCTGCTGCATGAGCCTGCTGATCGTGGGGCTGGACAACACGATCGTGAACGTCGCCCTGCCCTCCATCCGGCGCGAACTCGGCGCCTCCGTGTCGAACCTGCAATGGACCATCGACGCGTACATGCTGGTGCTGGCCAGCTTCCTGATGCTCGCCGGCTCGACCGCCGACCGGATCGGGCGGCGCCGCGTCTTCCAGATCGGCCTCACCGTGTTCAGCGTGGGCTCGCTGCTGTGCAGCATCTCGCCCAACGTGCAGTGGCTGATCGCGTTCCGGGCGTTGCAGGCCATCGGCGGGTCGATGCTCAACCCGGTCGCGATGTCGATCATCACCAACACCTTCACCAACCCGAGGGAACGCGCGCAGGCCATCGGCGTGTGGGGTGGCGTTGTCGGCATCAGCCAGGCGCTCGGCCCGATCATCGGCGGCATCCTGATCGACTCGATCGGCTGGCGCGCCATCTTCTGGATCAACGTGCCGATCGGCATCGCCGCGATCGTCCTGACCGCCGTTTTCGTCCCCGAGTCGAAGGCGCTGCGCCCGCGCCGCATCGACCCGATCGGCCAACTGCTGGTGATCGTCGGCCTTGCCACGCTGACCTACGCGATCATCGAAGCCCCGAACTTCGGCTGGACGTCCGGTCGGATCATCGGCCTGTTCGTGGTGAGCGCACTGGCCATCGCCGGCCTCATATTCTATGAACGCCGACACCGCGAACCACTGATCGACGTGCGGTTCTTCCGCAGCATTCCGTTCAGCGGCGCGACCGTCATCGCCATCTGCGCGTTCGCCGCGATGGGCGGTTTCCTGTTCGTCAACACGCTCTACCTACAGGACGTGCGCGGTTACTCGGCGCTGGCGGCCGGCCTGTTCACGGTGCCGCTGGCCCTGATGACCATGGTGTTCGCCCCGCTGTCCGGCCGGATCGTCGGCGCCCGAGGCCCGCGCATCTCGCTGCTCGTCGCCGGCCTTGGCGTGCTCTCCTGCGCGCTCGTCCTCACCGGCCTGACCAGTACCACCTCGATGCTGCTGCTGATCGGCGCGTACGTGTTGTTCGGCATCGGGTTCGGCATGGTCAACGCGCCCATCACCAACACGGCCGTGTCCGGGATGCCGATCCAGCAGGCCGGCGTGGCGGCCGCGGTCGCGTCGACAAGCCGGCAGATCGGCCAGGCGCTCGGCGTCGCGGTGATCGGCAGTGTGGTCACCGGCAGCATCCACGGTCCGCTGCGGACCGGCCTCGCCGAGGCCAGTCACACCGGTTGGTGGATCATCGTGGGCTGCGCGGTCGTCATATTCTGTCTCGGCCTGCTGACCACCGGCCGCCGGGCCAAGCGCACCGCGACCAACACCATGGCCCAGCTGGCGCCGGAAGAAGCCCTAGCGGGGAGCGCAGTCCGATGACCAGCACAGCAGAAGACCCGGACCGGGCCGAACTCGCCGCCCGCGCCTGGACCGGGCTGCGCACGCTCGTGCTCGAACTGCACGACCGGCGCAAGGACGTCAGCGTTGCGCTGGACATGGGCTTCATCAGGGCGAAGGCGCTGATGAAGGTGGGCGCGCACCCGTGCAAGCTGCGTGACCTCGCCGCGCGCCTCGGCACCGACGCGCCGTACACCACGCTCATCGTGGACGACCTGGAAAAGCGCGGCCTCGTCGTCCGCACCCCGCACCCGGACGACCGCCGCTCCAAGCTGGTCACGCTCACCGAGGCAGGCCGGGCCGCGGCCGAGGTGGCGCACCGCATCGTCGGCGAGCCGCCCGAGGCCCTGCTGGCCCTGGACATCGACGACCTGATCGCCTTCGACCGCGTGGTCGCCGCCCTGGTCGCGGCCGAGGACCCCGCCGTCGTCGGACACTGACGGCGGCGGGGTCCGCTGGCAACTCTTACAGCTGGGCGGTGGGCGGGAAGGTGTTGATCGCGCTCACCACCGCGTTGGCCAGATCCTGGTAGTAGGTCGCGTTCGGCAGGCCGTTGGTCAGCAGCGAGCCGTTGACCTGGCCGGCCGAACCCTGCACCGCGCTGTCGAAGTTGAGGTAGCCGTCGGCGTCGAAGTCGCCTGCGTTGTGGATGATGTCGGAGTTCAGCTGCTCCCTGAGAGCCTCGCGTGGGTCGCTCTGCCCGAGGCCGAGTGGTACGACCGTGGTCAGCAGCACGTGGATTCGGGTGCCGTCGGAGCGGTGCAGGTTCTCCAGCCCGAATGCCCTTGTCGAGCTGATGATCGCGGTCAGGTTCTTCTCGATCGTCGCAAGCGGCACGTTGTTCAGCACGTCGTTCGCGCCGAGCGCCACGATGACCGTGCGCAGGTTCGGCTCGCCGCCGAGCGACTCGGTCAGGATGGTCGACGGGGAGTTCGGCAGTGCCTGGTTCGTGGCGGCATTGGTCGATCCGTCGAGGTAGGGACTTGGCGCCCCCGCTCCCGGCGCCGGCTGCTGCGGCGCGGCGGCGTCGAAGAGGTCGTCCACGTCCAGTGCGCCGAGGAGGCGTTGGTACACCTGGACGTTCGCCACCGAGCCGTTGGCGTAGTTGCCGACGGCGCCGTTGGCGAACCCGTGCCCGATCACGAACGGACCGCTCGACGCGATCGGCGTGTTGTCGATCGCCTGGCCGCCGTACGCGCCGTTCACGTACAGCACCATCTGGCCGGTGGCCTCGCTGAACGTGCCGATCAGGTTCGTCCACACGCCCGCTTTCGCCGGGCCGCTCGACTCGGCGCTGTCCACCACCGGATCGGTGGTGTCGGTCTCCACCCGGGAGAACGACCAGTCTCCCGTGCCGCCGTCGTACCCGAGGGAGAACCCGGAATCCGTGCCGGCCTGCTGCGTCAGGTAGGTCTGGGACGCGGTGCCGAGCGATGCCGGGTTCACCCAGGCGGAGACGCTGAAGCTGTCCCGCGTGTTGAGCACCGGCCCGCTCGTGGTCAGCGACGCGTCGGTGCCGTCGAGCACCGCGCTGCCGGCCTGGCTCCCGCTCCATGCGCCGCTCCAGGTGACGCCGCCGGACGCGGTCGCCGGATGCGGGCCCTGGCTGTCCGCCGCGGTCGTGCCGGCGCCGTCGTTGAGCTTCCACTGATCCTGCGCGGAGGTGCCGGCCCTGCTCGCGTTGACAACGCTGCCCGGAATGTTCGCGCCGGAGGTGGTGGCCAGGTCGTCGACCCACGAGCACTGGTACGCGCTGCCGCCGCCGCAGGTGCCACCCGCCGCGCCGGCCAGCGTGGTCTGGTCACCGAGCACGGCCACCGTGCCGTTGCTCGTGTTGCTCGTCGACACGTCTACCCCGGACAGGAAGTAGTCACCGGAGATGTTCGTGGTGAACGGACTGCCGTCGGTGTTGGCGGTGTCGTTCTCGTTGGAAAGGTAGGTGCTGTTGGTCATGGTCGAGTGCTGCGGCGCCTTGCCGACCGCGTTCGCCAGGTACAGGCTGACCACCAGGTTGCCACTGCCACCCGAGGTACTCGGGAAGGCGACCGCATCGCTGTCCACCTCGCCACCGACCGGCAGCGTCACGCTCGCGTTGCCGCCGAAGGTCACCGCCGTCGGCGCGGTCAGCGTCGCCGCGCCGGTTCCCGTGGTACCGGCCTGCGCCGCGACGCTCGCCGCCGTGATGGTCGCGGGCGCCAACGTGTCCAGGTTGGACAGTCTGATCCGGGTGGTGTCGCCGGACGTGGTCGGGTGCACGATCATCCGCACGGTCTGGCCGCCCAGGTTCTTCCCGCCAGGCGGCAGGACACCCGCGTCGGTCGGCCCTGACCAGGCACCAAGCCAGCTCTCGCCGTTGGCCAGCGTGTTGTTCGCGACCGGCCGAGGGGCCATGGCGAACACGTGCAGCGAGGCCGTTGTCGCCGATCCCGTGCTGCATGTCCCGGTCAGCTGCGCGGAACCGGTGTAGGGCAGCGTGATCGAGGCGATCTTCAACGTCGGATTGGTCGGCAGGAACACCGCGTACAGGTGCCCGCGCCGGTCCACAGCGGGGACACCGTTGCCGTAGTCCACATAGGGCGTGACCACGGTCGCACTGTCGTCCGCACCGTAGATCCAGTCCGGCACGCCGGGCATCAGCGGATTGCTCGTGGTGCCATCGGTGTAGGTGATCGTGGTCGGCGCCTCCGCCGTCCAGCCGCAGCTCGCCGCGACCAGCAGGCCGATCGCGCTCGCCTTGACCTGTTGCGCGGCCGGCAGTGGAATGGTCTGGCCGTAGGCGATCACGTTGTCGTTGGCGGTCGCGCCGCCCTGGGCCGGGATCTGGAACGTGGCGCCGCCGGTCGTGAACGACGAACCCGGTGCGACGCCTGCGTCCGCCATGGCAGTGGCCGACCACCCGTTGTACTGGAGGTCGAAGTCCGCTGTGGACGGATTGACGCCGTCCGTCGTGATGCCGCTGTTGTTCATGGCGGCCGTGAAGCTGCTCGCGGTCACGTTGTTCACCCCGGCCACGGTCAGATCCATGATGCCGAACTGGTAACCGCTGGAACTCGCGTTCTTGCCGGTCACCGTGATGCTCAGGTAGTGCTGGCCAGCGGTGAGATGGGCGCCGCCCAGTGGCAGGTAGTTGCCCCACTCGACCGACGAGTACGCGTCGAACGGCACCGCCTGCGTGTTGTCCAGCACCGGGCCGCCCTTGTCGAGGCTGAATTCCAGTTGGCCGTAGTTGGACTTCATGGTCAGCGTTACGCCCAGCGCGTAGTCGGCCTCGATCGGCGCGTTGAAGTAGAGCCGAACCGACTGGTTCGCCGCGGTCGCCGGTTCGAGCAGTTGATCGCCTTCCGGAAAGCCCACGCCGTTGTCATTGGTCTCGACGACGGGTGCCACGGTGGTCTGCGGGGCGACCGTGGCCTGCACCGCGTGCGGGTCGCCTGCCGATGGCTGGCCGACCGGCTCGATGCTGTCCAGCTGGTTGTAGCCCTGGAACCAGAATCCGTCGAAGCCGGCCAGATACCGGTTGCCGACGCTCGACGCGTTCGTGCCGGTCATCGTGACGGTGATGGTGTGCGTGTTCTTGGATGTCAGGTACAACGAGCCGATTCCGACGTACTGCGTTGTCACGGTCGGGCTGTACCCGTCGAACTGGGCCTGGCCGTTGATGAGCAGCGGCGTGCCGTCCAACGACATGCTGAGCATGCCGTAGTCGGGTCCCTTGGTGATGCTCGCGTCCAGTAGATAGTTCGTGGTCAGGCTCACGCTGAACGCCATGCTGAAGCTCTGGCCCGCCGCGTTGCCCTGGAACCACAGCTGCTGGCCGCCGGACCACTGCACGCCGCAGCAGTTGCTCTGCGGGCCGAGCGAGACGTTCTGGCCCGACGGCTGGCTGTAGGTGGCGGATTCCGCCTCCTGCCAGTGGTTCACATTCTGGCCCAGCGGTGCGGCGACGTAGATCACGTAGCCCTGGGATTCCGGCGAGAGGTTGTGCGCGTAGTCGAAGCTGCGCATGTAGATGGTGTGGTAACCGACGCTCAGTCCGGCCGGGAGCGTGAACGAACCGCTACCGCCGTTGTTGGCGACGTAGCCGCCGGTGGCACCGTTGCTGCCGCTGAACGTCTGGTTGTAGTCGCATTCGGACGACACGGGGACCGGCTCGGTGCCCGGCCCTTGCAGGGTCCAGGTGAAACCGGCGATGTTCGTCGCGCCGTTGGTGACGACGCCGACGCCACCGGGATTGTCGGCAGGCTCACCCCAGTATCCGTTCGGATATTGTCCTGTGCCGACGACGGGTGCGATCGTCGGCGCGGACAGTCGCACGAAGTTGTAGTTCGCCCAGATACCCGCCCAGAGATCCTGGCTCGAACCAGGCGCGTTGTCGACCGCGACCCGGAACTGGTAGTTGCCGGCTGCCAACGAGTTCGGCACCGGCCAGGTCCCCGTTGTGCCGGACGCGATGGTCACCGGTGGGCTGGCCGCGATGGTGCTCGCGAAGTTGTCGCTGGAGACCTGGAAGTTCAGCGCCGGGTTCAGCGGCGGTGAGTTGTTGTCGGTCGCGCTCGCGTACAGGGTGGTCTGGCCGTCCGACACGTAGGCGGTCCCGGTGCAGGTCACCGCGTTGGCGACGCCGAGACCGGTCGCGACGTTCGGCGGGTAGCTGTAGACGACGACCAGTTCGGGAGTGCCCGCGCCGACGTAGAACTTCTTCCACTGGTCCTGGTTGCCCTCGTTCGGAGCACGCAGCGCGACCGTCACGTTCGGCCAGTGGTCGTTCGCGGCGGTCTGGGCGAAATCGGTCAGGTAGATCGGCGGGATGTCCGCGGCGCAGCCCTCACTCGCGCTCGACGACGACTGGCCAAGCTCGGCGTCGTCCGGTCCCGGCCAGGTGGTGTTGGCGTCGACAGGGCCCGCCTCGTCCAGTTGCACCGGTTCCGGCGTGCTACAACCGGCCGCGTTGTGCTGCTCGCTGATGTAGAAGTCGGCCGAGAACACCTTCGCGGTCGACGCGGCGTTGTCCAGTGCCGGGGTGGGCATGGTGAAGTAGCTGCGCGCGATCTTCAGCCCGTTGCAGTCGTTCCACGTGCCGCAGTAACCGACCTGCGCCATCTGGGCCGGGTCGTAGTAGTGCCAGCCGTTCGAGGTCACCTCGACCCAGTACAGCGAGCCCTGGTCCATCTCGGGGTCGACGTAGAGCGGATATTCCACGTCCGGCCCGGTCAGCGCGGTCGACGGTGGAATCACGGTGATCGTGGCCGCCGAGGTCTCCTGCGCGCCGTCGATCATGGCCCTCGATCGGTTCGGCTGCTCGGGCGTCGAGGTGACGGTCAACTCGCTCACGTGGCCGCTGCCCGCGTCGTCCGCGCTCGGTGCGGGGCCGACGTGCGGGTCGTCGTGCGAGTCCCACATCAGCGGTGTCGAACTCTGCAACACGACCTTGCCTGTCCTGTCGTCGGTCGCGGAGAGCAGGTTGTTCTTGTCGCTGGCCAGGGTCAGGCCGCTCGCGGTCGCGCTCAGCGTCAGCTTGGCGAGCGCGGGATTCGCGGCAGCGGCCGCGTCGTGCACGACCAGGACCTCGCGGTAGTTCTCCCCGCCCGCGGTCAGTCGCAGGTCGACACCGGGCAGCACGTTCGGATACGTCGCGGTCGAGCCGCTGACCTGCGGCGCGGGCAGCGCGGTCGGCCAGGTCAGGGAGAGCGTGTCGGTGCCCTGGGTCAGCGTGATCGCCGGACCGCTGCCACCGCCGGAGAACGTGGTGCCCAGCGTGGTCGCGTTGGGCGAGTAGGTGCCGTCGGGGTTGCGGTGCAGCGTGGTGTCTATCGGCACCCACCTGCCGTTGACCTGGGTGCGGGTCGGCAGCAGCGTCGAGTCCATGGTGAACGTGCCGTTGGGGTTGGCAAGCACGTCCGTGGTCTCGGTCAGGTCGGCGGTCACCTCGACCGGCTTGCCGGTCTTCTTCGCCTGCGCCATCGCGACGGGTTCGGTCACCATCGCGGGCGCGGTCGGCCCGGCCGGTTTGCCGGTCGGCGGTTCTGGCACGACCGGTGGGTTGGCGGGTCGGACGCCCTGCGGCAGTTGCCGAACCGGCTGGTGCGTTGTCTGCGTGTGTTTCGCCTGCGCAGCGGGCTTCGGCGCCGCGAGCGCCGGCGCGGCGAGGCCGAGCGCGGCCAGGGTCGCGACACCGACGATTCCGGCCCGCTGCCACGCTCGCAACGAGCCGCCGCCATCACCCCGCGAACTACCAGATGGGCGATTTGTCGTTAATCTGGACCGGCGCATGAACATGCCAGGACTCCCCCCTGAAGATGATCGCGATTTCGGGCCGCGATATCGGCGAGTCAGAGTAACTACGAAACCCCGTGTTGGGTAGGCCCGGTTTTCGCGATCCATTTCCGGGCACAAGATCTGTACGGGACATTCGCAAGGCACTGAATTCGAGACATCGTTCGGCAAAGCGTTCGCGTTACAGGCAACTGCCAGTGGTAGGGCTTTTCGTGGAGTTGGGCCGTTCGGGTACTTCCGTGACGGCGCCCGCGTTGCTTATCGTTCTCGCTCGCGGGCCGACTCGCATCGGCCGGCACACGCCTAGAGGGGGGCGGCCATGAGCCGAGTGAGCCAGTCGCGCGCGCATCAGTCCTGGGCCTTGTTTTCCCGGCGATTCCTGGCGCCGTTCGTCGTCGTTCTACTCTCCGTACTACTGACCGCGGCGATCTCGCCGCCGAGCAGCGCGGCGAGCCGCAACTACCTGCCGACGGCGCCGAAAACCCCGCCCATCGCGCACAACGACGTGACCTCACCCAGGATGCCGGTGCCGCACAACCCGAAATCCTCAGCGCCCAAGGCACTAACCTGGCCCGCGGGAGGCGATGCCGATGTGACACTCGGCACATCCGCGTCGGCGACGACCGCGCAGGCGGCCACACCCACCACGCGGGCCGGCACGCTTCCGGTCGTCATCGGGCCAATGGCCAGTCCATCCACAAAGGACCATGCGCTGGTCGCGGCGCCGACCGTGCACGTCCACGTCGCCAGCCAGGCCGACGCGCACAAGGCCGGCGTGTCCGGCGTGCTGTTCTCGGTCGGCGCGACAACACCCGGCATGAGCGGCAACCTCCCGGTCGGCGTCGACTACGCCGCGTTCCGCGATGCCGGCGGCGCCGACTGGGCGACCCGACTGCACATCGTCGCGCTGCCCGCGTGCGCGCTGACCACCCCGAACGTCCGGTCCTGCCAGGTGCAGACCCCGGTCCCGTCCACAAACGACGCCAAGGCCACAGTGGTCTCCGCGTCCGTCGCGCTGAGCGGCACACCGGTCGTGAAGGGCATCAAGCCGCAGGGCGACGCAGCGGAGAACGCGAACAGCACCATGGTTCTGGCCGCGGTCGCCGGCCCCGGTGGCGCGAACGGCACCTTCCAGGCCAGCTCGCTCAAACCCTCCGGCAGCTGGTCGGTCTCGGGCGCGTCCGGCGACTTCACCTGGCAGTACCCGCTGTCCGTGCCGCCCGCCGCCGCAGGCGCGCTCGCCCCGAACGTCGCGCTGAGCTACGACGCCCAGGCCGTCGACGGCGAAACCGCCGGCACCAACAACCAGACCTCGTGGATCGGTGAGGGCTGGAACTACGAGCCCGGCTACGTCGAGCGCACCTACCGGACCTGCTCGGACGACACCACCCTGCCCAAGACCGAGCAGACCGGTGACCAGTGCTGGGCAGGCCAGATCCTGACCATGAGCCTGGACGGCGAGTCCACCTCCCTCGTCCAGGACGACACCACCAAGACCTGGCACGCCGCCTCGGACAACGGTGACCAGGTCCAGTTGGTGAACGAGAACGACGGCACCGGCTACCACGGTGAGTACTGGGAAGTCACCACCACCGACGGCACCCACTACTTCTTCGGCCGCAACTCCGGCCCCGGCCGCACCAACCAGGCCACCACCAACTCGGTGTGGACCGCCCCGGTCTACGGTGCGCACACGGGCGACCCGTGCAACAACTCGGCCGGCTTCGGCCAGTCCTCGTGCACCCAGGCGTGGCGGTGGAACCTCGACTACGTCGAGGATGTGCACGGCAACGCCACCATGTACTACTACGCGCCGGAAACCAACTACTACGGCGCGAACAACGGCACCACCGGCGTGCTCTACACGCGAGGCGGCACCCTGTCCCGCATCGACTACGGCCTGCGCGACGAGAACGGCACCGTCTACGCCTCGCCAGCGCCCGACCAGGTCGTGTTCAACACGGCCGAGCGGTGCATCCCCACCTCCACCTTCGCCTGCGACCCGTCCCAGTTCACCGCGACCAACGCCAAGAACTGGCCGGACACCCCGCAGGACCAGGTGTGCGCGCAGGGCGCCGTGTGCAACAACCACGGCCCGAGCTTCTTCTCGACCAAGCGGCTGACCAGCATCACCACCCAGTACGGCAACGGTTCCGGCGGCTACGTCAAGGTCGACAACTACGCGTTGAACCAGGAGTTCTCCACCGAGGGCGACAACGCGCTGTGGCTCGACTCCATCGTGCGCACCGGATACGCGGTCGACGGCACGTCCATCACCATGCCGCCGATCACCTTCGCCGGTCAGCTGATGGACAACCGCGTGGCCGGCTACCTCAACCAACCGCCCATGTCCCGCCTGCGGCTCACCAATATCACCGCGGAAACCGGCGAGCGGATCAACGTCACCTACTCGCAGCCGCAGTGCACGTCGACGAACGTGCCGGCCGATCCGTCCAACGACACCATGATGTGCTTCCCGGTGAACTGGACGCTGCCCTACGACACCAAGGAAAACCTCGACTACTTCCACAAGTACGTCACCGAGGAAGTCGACGTCCAGGACCCGAACGGCTTCTCGCCGACACAGGTCACCAAGTACGACTACATCGGCAACCCGGCATGGCACTACGACGATGACGAGGTCGTCAAGCCGGCCGACCGCAGCTACGGCCAGTTCCGCGGCTTCCCCGAAGTCGACGTGCTCTCCGGCGATCCGGCCAACAGCTACGACGGCGCCGCCGACCAGCAGACGTTGACCAAGACCACGTACTTCCTCGGCATGAACGGCGACACGCTGCCGGGCGGCAAGACCCGCACCGCCACGGTCAGCGACTCGCTCGGCGAAACCATCCCGGACGACGGCCTGTTCGCGGGCACCTCGTACGAGGTGCAGACCTTCAACGGGCTCAACGGTCCCCGCTTGGCCAGCGAGATCACCAACCCCGAAGTGCTTGGCAGGACAGCGAGTCGAGCAAGAACCGGCCTGCCGCCGCTGACCGCGAACATCATCGAAACGGCCAAGGTCCGCGACATCACCGACCTCGCCTCCGGTGGCACCCGCACCACCAGCGCCACCTACGGCTACGACGGCATCGGGCGGCAGACCCAGGAAACCGACTCCGCGGACAACCTGCCCGACCTGTGCACCACCATGACCTACGCGGACAACACCACGACGTGGGTCCGCGACAAGATCGCCGAGACCGTCGTCTCCCAGCAGACGTGCCCCGCGCAGGGCACCACGCCCGCACCGGTCCTGTCCGACAACCGGACCTACTACGACGGCTCGAATACCCTCGGCACGGTCACCAACGGCGACGTGACGCGCGGCGACAGCGCGACCGTCAACAACAACGGCACGCTGACCTTCGCCACCACCAGCACCGCCACGTTCGACGCGTCCGGCCGTCCACTGTCCACAACGGACTACACAGGTTCCGGCGGCAACGGCGAGACCACGTCGATGGCCTACACCCCGGCCGACGGCGGCAACCTCACCAAGACCGTCACCACCAACGCCAAGGGCCAGACCTCCTCGCTCACCATGGACCCTGGCCGCGAGCTGACCACAGAGGCCGTCGACGTCGCCGGTCACACCACCGACGCGACCTACGACCCGCTCGGTAGGCTCACCGCGGAATGGCTGCCGCGCCACGACAAGTCGCTCGGCGCCCAGCCCTCGACCACCTACAACTACCTGCTCCAGTCCTCCGGCCCGCAGGTCGTCACCGCCAAGACCCTGGTGGACACCGGCGTCGGCGCGAACGGCACCAACCTCAACTACACCACGACCACCAAGCTCTACGACGCGCTCGGCCAGCTGTTGCAGACCCAGACCGACGCGGAGGGCGGCGGCCGGTCCGTCTCCGACACCTTCTACGACTCGCACGGCTGGGTGAAGCACACCAACAACGCCTACTACACCGACGGCGCACCGGGCACGACGCTGATCTCGGTCGCCGAGTCCGAGGTCAACAACCGTACCGTCACCACCTACGACGGAGCGGGCCGCGCGGTGCTGGCCACCAATTACAACGGCACCACCGCGACCGACAGCACCCAGACCGTCTACAGTGGAGACAGCACGACGGTGATCCCGCCAACGGGCGGCACCACCGCGACCAGGCTGACCGACGCGCGCGGCCACACCTCCGAGCTGCGCCAGTACACCGCCCCGCCCACTGTGACCGGCGCGACGGTCACCGGCGGCGCCTACTTCGCGACCGACTACTCCTACACGGCACTCGGCCAGGCCAGCAAGATCACTGACGCGGACAACAACATCTGGACGTACCAGTACGACATGCTGGGCCGGCAGACCCACGCGAACGACCCCGACGCCGGCAACTCCAGCTACACCTACGACCTGGCCGGCAACGTGCTCACCGCGACCGACGGTCGCGGCCAGACCCTCGCCTACACCTACGACTCGCTCAACCGCAGGACCGCCGAGTACTCCGGCTCGACCAGCGGCACCGAACTCGCGTCCTGGGTGTACGACACCGTCCAGCCCGGCAAGCTGACCTACTCGACCAGGTACACGCAGCAGGGCAACTTCATGGTCGGCGTCAGCGCCTACGACGACGCGGGCAACCCGGCGAACTACGTGGTCTCCGTGCCGTCGTCGGTCCCCGGCCTCGGCGGCACCTACACCACCAGCTACGCCTACACGACCACCAACCTGGTCGCCAACGTCAAGCCGGCCGACGGCGGTGGCCTGCCGAGCGAGGACATCGCCAACACCTATGACTCGCTCGGCAACGAGGTCACCAGCCACGGCTACAACGAATATCTCGGCGGCGCCTCCTACACGCCCTTCGGCGAGCCCGCCCAGTACCAGCTCGGTACCGGCAACAGTGCCACCACGCTGACCTACGCACGCGACCCGCAGACCAGGCGGATCACCGACGTCAACTTCTCCGCCAACGTGCCGACCCCCCAGTTGGACGACACCAGCTACCGCTACGACCCGGCCGGCAACCTGACCAGCACCACCGATGTCCAGGGCCCCAAGGGATCGCCGACCCAGACCACCTGCGACAGCTACGACGCGCTCGACCGGCTGACCCAGGCGTGGACCGCGACCGACAACTGCGCCAAAGCGCCAACCACCTCGGCCGGCCAGTCCAACATCGGCGGCACGAACCCGTACTGGGAATCGTGGAGCATCGACCCGACCGGCCTGCGCACCCAGCAGATCCAGCACGCCCTGCCCGGCGCTACCGGCGGCGACACCACCACCAACTACACCTACCCGACCGGCGGCTCCCAGCACGCCGACGCGTTGTCCTCGACCTCGACCACCGGCCCGACCGGCACCGCCAGCACCAGCTACACCTACGACGCCGCGGGCAACACCACGAGCCGGACGTTGCCGACCGGCCAACAGGCACTGACCTGGGATGCCGAGAACAACCTGGCAACGGACACGACTTCGGTCGGCGAAACCAGCTACGTCTACGACGCGGAAGGCCATGAACTCCTCGTCGAGGACCCCGGTTCGACCACGCTGTACCTCCCCGGTGAGGAACTGGCCTACAACAACACCACCAAGACCGTCACCGGCACCCGCTACTACACGGTCAACGGCCAGAGCGTGGCCGTCCGGGTCGGCGGCGCCGATCCCGAATACCTCGACGGCGACCAGCACGGCACCATGCAGACGGTCTACGACGCGGACCACCAGATCCTCACCCGCCGCACGTTCGACCCGTACGGCAACCAGGTCGGCCCGACAACGAGCACCGACAGCACGGGAGCCACCAGCCAGAGCAGTTGGCCCGACCAGCACGGCTTCCTCAACGACCCAGTCGACAGTTCAACCCAGCTGACCGACGTCGGCGCCCGCCAGTACGACACGACAACGGGCCGGTTCATCTCCGTCGACCCCGAACTCGACGCGGCCAACCCACAGTCCATGACCGGCTACGCCTACGCAGACAACAACCCGGTCAGCCAGAGCGACCCGACCGGCCTGCGCGACCCCGACGCCGACGGCACCCCTGGCCTACAGAGCTGCGAAATGTCGCACGACGCCAACGTCGCGGCCTGCAACGAGGCCAACGCCTACGACGCGGCGCAGACCAAGCAAGCCGCGCAGCGGCAGAACCTGCACAGCGCAGCCGTCAACAAGGTCGGCGCGGCCAAGGTCGCCGCAGCGCAGCGGACCCTGCACACCTCCATCGTCGACGTGGTCATCAAGGCGGGCGGGGACTTCCTCAAGGGCATCCTCGGCATCACCGACATGGAGAACTGCTTCGGCCACGGCAACGTCGGCTCCTGCGTGAGCCTCCTGCTCAGTGTGCTGCCCTGGGACCGGATCATCGAAGAAGGCGTCAACCTCGTCAAATTCGTGGTCCGTGCCATCGACGGCGTCCGCGACTTCATCAAGGCGACCGAAGACGCCGAACACGTCATGGAGGACGTCGCCAGCACCGAACAAGCCCTCCATGACGCTGATACCGCGGTCCAGGCGGCGGACGACACAGCGGGCGCGGGCGCCGATACCGCGACAGACGCAGGCGGAGGCGGTGAACCAGCCTCGGACAGCGGTGGCGGAAGCGGCTCCGCCGACTCCGCCCCAGCCGAGCAACCCACCGAAAACGGCGGCGAGGGAAGCAGCGAGTCCGACGGCGGCGGCGGTTCCTGCAAGAACAGCTTTGCGGGCGCGACCTTGGTACTGCTCGCCAACGGGACCACCAAGGCCATCGACAAGGTGAAGGTTGGCGACACGGTCGCCAACGCAGAGCCGGACAGTTCAACGGTTCAGCAGCACACGGTCACCGCGGTGCACGTCACCTACACCGACCGCGCCTTCGACGACCTGACCGTGTCCACGTCGACCGGTTCGGAGACCATCACGGTCACTGTGGCCCACCTGATCTGGGACGTCACCACCCAGCAGTGGACCGAAGCAGGCGACCTCCGCATCGGCGACCAGTTGGACACCCCTGGCGATGGCCACGCTACGGTGGTCGCCAGCCGGCACTACACGGCCAACATCACCACCTACAACCTAACCATCGACGAGGTACACACGTACTACGTCGAGACAGCGGCAACGCCAGTTCTTGTCCACAATGATGGTGGTCTCGATGACAACATCAACCTGTTTGGAAATTACACAGCGAGGATGGATCAATTCAACGTCAGTGGTGGTGAAGCATCCTTCGAGATCCATGTCTATGACCGGGGTACGGAGGTAGGTATCTTCGGAAGTAATGGCTTCTTCAACAAGCACGGGCTGAAGGCAATTGATGTAAACGTTCCGACCGAGGTCAGGAATCGACTGAAGGGTATTGCGGTAGCGCAGATGCGCAAGCTTGGGCAGCTCGGCGCGAAGGACAGCGTCAAGGGTGACGACTGGAAGCGGCCGATGAGAGGATCGAGTGGTGGCTGTTGATGAGGTGGGTTATAGTTGCCAAAGTGGAGGATCCTTGGCCTGCCAACTCCCTTGATCCAAGGCCATATCTGGATCAGTTGCCACGCCTGAGGGATCAACTTCCTGAGGGGGCACGGCAATTCGCGACTGATGATGATCACTACGACTTCAACAGCGGTCGATGTGTAAAAGATCTGAGGTTGCTGAAGTTTCAGCTTCGGGAAGCTGGGTACGCAAAGCTCGAATTGGTCATAGAATTTGCGCCCAACCAGTTCAAGCACGATGCAGGCTTAATGATTGCATACGAAGATGTATTTGGCGTGCAGGTTGGTACAAAGTCTGGTAATGGTGGAAGGATCTGGCCCGAGACGGCGAAGATGGGGGATGTGCAGCTCGATGAAATACTTCCGATTGAAAATGGGTGCAGTCACGAAATAGCGATGACCGGCGGGTCAATTACCGTCGAGTGCGGTGACCTCGTCGCACGTTGGGAGCAATGAGCCAAGCTCAGCTCAGTTACCCTGCGTTGAGGTCGTCACGTTGGACTCGGCGGCGCCGATGATGACGGGTTCGGTGATCGGCGGGGCGGAGGAGGCGACGAGGTCGGCGATGACGCAGGTGATGTTGTCCGGGCCACCGCCCTGCTTGGCTAGGTCGATGAAGGTGGCTGCGGCGTCGTCGGGGTCGGGGACGGAGGCGAGGACCTGGCCGATGAGTTCGTCGGGGATGACGTCGCTGAGGCCGTCGGAGCAGAGCAGGTAGCGGTCGCCGGGCTGGGCCTGCCAGTAGTAGAGGTCGGGTTCTGAGGTGCCGCCGCTCTGCAGGGCGCGCATCAGGACCGAGCGGCGGGGGTGGACGGCGGCCTGCTCCTGGGTGAGTTTGCCTTCGTCGACCAGCGACTGGACCAGGGTGTGGTCGCGGGTGAGCTGGCCGAACTCGTCGTCGCGGAGTAGGTAGGCGCGGGAGTCGCCGATGTGCGCGATGGCGAACCGCATGTCGCCGTCCCACAGGAACGCGGTGACCGTGGTGCCCATGGTGGCCAGGTCGGAGTCGTGCTGGGCGAGGTTGGTGAGCCGGTCGCCGATGTTCTTGATGGCCTCGCCGAGGGCTTCCAGCAGGTCGGGGCCTTCGTCGCCGGAATCGTTGTCGGGATCGGCTTTTGCAGGTGGCCAGGGGAGGGATTTGTCCAGGTCGGCGAGGATGCTGATCGCGGTCGAACTGGCCACTTCGCCGTAGGCGTGGCCGCCCATGCCGTCGGCGATGACGAGCAGGCGGGCGCTCACGTATCCGGAGTCCTCGTTGTTGGACCGGTGCAGGCCCGGGTCGGTGTGAGCGACCGAGCGCAGCTGGAGCACCTCGCTGTCTGTCATGACGCCAGTCAACCATTGGTTGATAGAGTTCACAAGCAGAACTTCGGTGGACTGCTGCTGCCGAGTGAACTAGGGTTGGGTCAATGAGCCAGGACACGACGGTCAACGCCGGCGAGATCGCCCGCTTGGTGGACGTTGGCCGGGCCGCCGTCAGCAACTGGCGTCGCCGTTACGAGGACTTCCCGCAACCCGTCGGCGGCACCGCGTCCAGCCCGTTGTTCTCGCTGGCCGAGGTCGAGGACTGGTTGCGGCGCAACGGAAAATCGTTCCGTGTCTCGCTGGCCGACCGGGTGTGGCAGCAGTTGCGCGCCAGCGACGACGATCTCCGGTTGGGCCAGGTGGTGGCGCGGGCCGGGGAGCTGCTCCTGGCGTTGCGCGACGGGGAGCCGGTCGGCGGGGAGCCGGTCGACCGGGAGCTGGTGGGCGCCGTTGCGGAGCTGGCCGGGGAACTGGGGCAGCGCGGCGCGTTCGAGGCGTTGTGCGATCGGTATCTTGCGGCGCGCTCGCGGCAACTGGCGGTGACCGCGCCGTCGGTCGCGCGGGTGGTGGCCGAGTTGGTCGGCACCGGCCCTGGTACCGGCCCTGGCACCGTGTTCGATCCGGCCTGCGGGTTGGGCGGGCTGCTGCTCGCCGTTGGTGGGCAGCGGGTGTCGGGTCAGGACGTCAACGAGGTGAACGCGCGGATCGCGTCCGTCCGAATGCGACTGGCGGAGCTGCCGGACAGTTCGGTCGTCGCGGCGGATTCGTTGCGGGAGGACGGGTTCGCCGACGAGCTGGCCGACGTGGTCGTGTGCGATCCGCCGTTCAACGAGCGCGCCTGGGGCTATGCGGAGCTGACCAGCGATCCACGATGGGTTTACGGCCTGCCACCCCGCGGCGAGTCCGAGCTGGCCTGGGTGCAGCACTGTCTCGCGCACGTGCGACCGGGTGGGCTGGTCGCGATCCTGATGCCCTCGGCGGCCGCGGGGCGGCGGCCTGGCAAGCGGATTCGTGGGAATCTGCTGCGGGCCGGGGCATTGCGCGCTGTGTTGACGCTGGCCGATGGCGGGCCGGATCTGTGGCTGTTGCGGCGGCCGGAGGTCGGCGAGCGGCCGGCGATGCGGATTCTGCTCGGCGTGCTTGAGGGCGAGTTCGAGGGCGTTGCCGCTGGTTGGGAGCGGTACCTGCGGGAGCCGGAGTTCGCGGAGGGGGAACTGTTCACCGTCCCTGTACTCGATCTGCTCGACGATGACGTCGACGTGAGCCCGGCGCGACACCGGGCGCTGCGCAACGGCAGGAACGTGGGCGCGGAGTACGCGGCCGCGCTGCGCGCACTGCTGGCCGTGCCTAACGTCGCACCGCCCGAACTGGAGGTTTCCGGTGAGCGGCGGGTGCTGCCGACGACCACTGTCGGCGAGCTGATCAAGGCGGGACTGGTCAGCGTTCGGCACGCTTCGGCCAAGCTGAGCCTGGGGGAGGGGGAGGTGGCCGTGCTGACCGCGGACGATCTGGCTGCCGGCCGGCTGGCCACCGGGCGGACGGTGGACGGGCCCGACCTGGTGCGGTTGCGGGTGGGCGACGTGGTCGCCGCGCCGATGGGTCTGGCCAGGGTCGTGCAGGTCGACGGCGTGGTACTGGGGCCCTATCTGTCCGCTTATCGGGTGGATCCCGAGCATCTCGACCCCGATTTCCTCGCCGGCTTCCTGCGTGCCGCCGACCAGCTGTCGGCGACCGGGTCGAGCCGGATCGACGCGCGCCGCACCGTGGTGCCTCGGCTGGCACTGCCAGACCAGCGGCATTACGCGGCTGTGTTCCGTCAGCTCATCGGCCTCCAGGACGCGGTGGCACGGACTGCCGAACAGGCCGCGACGCTGGTCAGGCTAGGCTTCGCGGGTCTTGTCGATGGTCACCTGTTGCCGAAAAGCCGGTAAGCCCGTGCGAGGTGTTGGAGGGCCGGATGCTCATCGCCGACCGTTATGAGCTGGATGAACTCCCGCTCGGCCGGGGTGGGATGAGTGCCGTCCACGCCGGGCACGACAAGCATCTGGACCGCCGCGTGGCCGTCAAGTTCCTCCAGTTCCCCGGCGGCCCCGACGACGAACTGCAACGGCGGTTCATCCGCGAGGCGCGGATCCTTGCGCGGCTGGAACATGCCGGCGCGCCGGTGCTCTACGACTTCGGCACGTTCGACCGGCGCATGTACCAGGTCATGCAGTTCATCGAGGGCGTCACCGTCGCCGATCTGCTCAGCGAGCACGGGCCGATTCCGATTCCGTGGGCCGCGGCCGTCACGGCGCAGGCGTGCGCGGTGTTGTGCGCTGCGCATTCGCTGTCCATCTGCCATCGCGACCTCAAGCCGACCAACCTCATGCTGTGCCCGGACGGCAGCGTGAAGGTGCTCGACTTCGGTCTTGCCATGTTGCGCGAGGCCGACGTCGCGCAGTTCACCCGCACCGGCCAGATCCTCGGGACGCCCGCGTACATGGCGCCCGAGCAGATCCAGCGCGGCGCGGCCGGTCCGCGCAGTGATCTCTACGCGCTGGGTTGTCTGCTGCACGAGATGTTGACCGGGCGCCAGTTGTTCACCGGGCCGACCGCGTACGCGGTGTTCGACAAGCAGGTCAAGCAGCGGCCGCCGGCCGTGCCAGGAGTACCGGTCGAGCTGAACCGGTTGATCGCGCAGTTGTTGGAGAAGGACCCGGAGCACCGGCCGGCCGACGCGAACGAGCTGTACCTGCGGATCGCGCCGTTCGCGGTGGAACTGCCGATGCTGCCCGGCTTTCTGCATCCGGCGAGCGAACCGAGCCCCGGCCGGATGTACGCGCGCATGCTCGGTCAGGTGCTCGCCCCCAAACGCGGTTAGCCCGGCCGGCTACTTCACCGCGCCCATGGACAGGCCGCGGACCAGGTGGTTCTGCGCGAACCAGCCCACGATCATCACTGGCAGCGACGCGAGGAACGCGCCAGCCGCCAGTTGGGCCCAGTACAGGCCCTCACTGCTGATGAACCCGACCAGGAAGACCGGCACCGTGCCGGCGCGCGCCGAGGTCAGGTTGACCGCGTAGAAGAACTCGGTCCAGGAGAAGATCACGCAGATCAGCGCGGTCGCCGCAACACCGGGCGCGACGACGGGCAGCACGATCGAGCGGAGCAGCCGGGGTAGTCGCGCGCCGTCGATCTGGCCGGCCTCCATCATCTCCTTGGGTACTTCGAGGAAGAACGAGCGCATCATCCAGATGGCCAGCGGCAGGTTCATCGCGGTGTAGAGGATGACCAGCGCCCACACGCTGTCCAGCAGGTGGGTGTCGTTGGCGATGATGTAGAGCGGGATGATGGCCGCGACGATCGGCAACATCTTGGTGGACAGGAAGAAGCCGAGCGCGTTGCTGGTGCCCCGCACCGGCGCGAGCGAGAGCGCGTACGCGGCCGGCACGCCGAGGATGAGCACGATCAGTGTCGACAGGACGGTCACGAACGCGGAATTGCCGAGATAGGGCCAGAATCCGGCGTCCAGGATGTTGCGGATCTCGGTCAGCACCGGGCCGAAGATGATCCTCGGCGGGTCGGTGTAGGCGTCGCCCTCGGTCTTGAACGAGGTCAGGATCATCCACAACACCGGGAACACGAACAAGATCGCTATTATCCAGGTCACCGTGGTGAGCGCGGAGCGGCTGAGCCTGTTGCCCTTCCTGCCGGTCGCGCCCTCAAGGGAGGCGGCTGGTGCGCTCATTTCTTGGACCCCTTTCCGCTGCTCACCTCGAAGGTGCGGAACATCAGTCGCAGCGCGAACGTGGCCACGATCATGGTCAGGATGACGACAACGACACCCATCGCGGCGGCCTGGCCGACGTCGAAGCCTTCGAACGCACGCTGGTAGATGTAGAAGGGCAGGTTGGCGCTTGCCGTGCCCGGCCCGCCCTGCGTCATCAGGTAGACCGCGTCGAAGCTGTTCACGATGTAGATCGCGCCGAGCAGCACGGCCAGTTGCAGGTAGCGGGTCAGCTGCGGCAGCGTGATCGACGCGAACGTGCGCCAGCGGCCCGCTCCGTCCACTTGGGCCGCTTCGAGCACCTCCTTGGACTGCGACTGCAACCCGGCGAGGATCAGCAGGGTCATGAACGGCGTCCACTGCCAGATGATCTCGATGATCACCGAGCCGAGCGGAAACGACGCCAACCAGTCGAAGTGGCCGATGCCGAAGGGCCGCAGCACGAAGTCGAGCAGACCGTAGGTAGGGTCGAACATCGTCGTCTTCCACAGCAGCGCGCCCGCCGCCGGCATGATCAGGAACGGCGTGATGATCAGCGTGCGCACGAATCCGCGACCTCGGAACGAGCGGTCCAGCAGCAGCGCGAGGCACAGGCCGAGCACCAACGCGATCAGCACGGCGGCCACGGTCAGCACCACGGTGTTGACCAGCGCGCCGCGGAACTCGCTGTCGGTGATGACGTCAAGGTAGTTGGAAAGGCCGACGAAGTGACGCGAGCCCGGCCGGACCAGGTTCCAGGACTGCGTCGAGTAGAACAGCGTCAGCAGGAACGGGATCTGCGTGACGGCGATCGTGAAGATCAGCGCGGGCAGTAGCGGCGCGCGCCTTCGCCAGGCGTGGCTCTGCTTCGGCGTGACCGCCTTGCCGGTGCTGATCTCGGGCGCCGCGATCATGGGCGACGGCGCGGGAACCGTTGTCATGGTTTGCTCCGGTACGTGTCGCCAACGGTCTGGGCGTACTGTTGGGACTGTTGCAGGGCCGCGCTCACGGTTTCCTCGCCGGCGACGGCCGCTGATATCTGGTCGCTGACCCGGGTGCCGAGGTCCTGGAACTCGGGTTTGCCGACGAACTGGATGCCGTAGTAGGGAACCGGTTCGGTCATGGTGTTCGCCTGGGTCGCCGCGTCGATCGCGTCCAGCGTCGGCTGCGCGTACGCCTTGGCTGCCTTGGCGTACTGCGGGATCTGGTACGTCGAGAGGCGACTGCCTGGCGGGACCTGGCTCCAGCCCATGGCGTTGCCGACCAGGCCCATGTACTGCTTGTCGGTCATCCAGGACATGAAGTCCCACGCGGCGTCCTTGTTCGGCGCGGTCTGCGGAATGCCGAGCGACCAGGTGTAGAGCCAGCCGCTGGCCCTGGTGTTCACCACAGGAGCCTGCGCGTAGCCGTTGAGGCCGACGACCTTGCTGCTGGTCGGGTCCTCGGTCGTGCCGGTCATCGAGGTGGCGTCGTACCACATCGCGGCCTTGCTCTGCGAGTAGTCGGTGCCGCACTCGGAGAAGCCCGCGCTGGACGCGCCCACCTCGCCGTACTGGCGGATCAGGTTGACGTAGAAGTTGGTGGCCTGCTCGAACGGCGCCGAGGTGAGCTGGGCGTTCCAGTTCTTGTCGAACCAGCGACCACCCCAGGTGTTGACCAGCGTGTCCAGCGGGGCGAGGCTCTCACCCCAACCGGGGTCGCCACGCAGGCAGATGCCGGAGATGCCCTTGCTCGGGTCGTTCAGCTTCTTGGCGAACGTGGCAACCTGCTGCCAGGTCGGATGCGCCGGCATGGTCAGGCCGGCCTTGGCGAACAGGTCCTTGCGGTAGACCAGGAACGAGGACTCGCCGTAGAAGGGCACCGAGTACATCGAGCCCCGGTAGGACAGGGACTGGCGGATGCTGGGGATGAAGTCGTTCTCGTCGTAGCCGGGAGTCCTGGCCATGTAGGGCTCCAGGTTGGTCAGCCAACCGTTCTGTGCCCACTGCGGCGTCTCGTAGTTGCTGATCATCACCACGTCGAACTCGCCGCTGCCGGTCGAGACGGCGGCGGTGATCTGGGCGCGGGCCTGGTTCTCCGGCAGCGTCACGAACTTCAGGCGGATGTCCGGGTGCTGTTTGGCGAACTGGCTGGACAGCTTGACCGCGTCGGTCATCTGCGCGTTCGACACGATGGCGACGACCAGCGTCTGGCCGTTGTCGCCGAGCGAGCCCGCGCCCGCGCAGCCGGCCAGCGTGAGCGCGACCGCGCAGGCGAGCACGAGCGGACGGAGTATTCCGCGTAGCACGGCTCAGCCCTCCTGTTCCGCGTTCGGCAGGACCTGCACCTTGAGCCCGGTGCCGCCGCGCATCAGATCGAGCGCCTTGGGGAACTCGCTCAGCGGCAGCGTGTCGGTGAGCAGCGCGGCCGTGTTGATCGCGCCGTTCGCGACCAGGTTCAGCGCGGCGCCGTAGCTGTGCAGCACGGCCATCGAGCCGACGATGGTCAGTTCATCGTTGTAGATGCGGAACGGGGAGAAGTCCACATGCGAGTCACCCGGCGCCACGCCGAAGATGAGCAGCCGGCCGCCTCTGCGGACCGAGTTGAACGCCGCCTCCATGGCGGCCGGCACGCCGGTGCAGTCGACCGCCGCGTCGAACCGTTCGCCGCTCAGCTGAGCAGTGTCGGTGGCGACAGCGGTAGCGCCCAGTTCGGTGGCGCGGGGGAGCCGGGCTTCGTTGCGGTCGACCACGGTCACCGATGCGCCGCCGCGTTGCAGGAGTTGCTGCATGAGCAGGCCCATGGTGCCGGCGCCGACGACAAGGAACCGCTCGCCCGCCTCGACGCCGATCCGCCGCACGCCGTGCACGGCGCAGGAGACCGGTTCGACCAGCGCGCCCTGTTGCCAGTCAAGCGAATCCGGCAGCCGGTAGGCGTTGGCGGCGGGCACCGCGACGTACTCGGCGAACGCGCCGTCCACGGTGTCACCGGTGGCATTCCAGTTCTCGCACAGGTTTCCGTGCCCGGATCTGCACTGTCCACAGTGGCCGCAGAACAGCGACGGGTCGACCGCGACCCGGTCGCCGACCTGCCATTCCGGTGGCGCGTTCTTGCCGATCTCCACGACCTCGCCGGCGAACTCGTGGCCGGGCACTATCGGGTACGGGGTCGGCGGGAATTCTCCGTCCGCGATGTGCAGATCGGTGCCGCAGATGCCGCAGGCACCCACCCGCACCACCAGTTGGCCATCGCCGGCAACGGGATCTGGTACGTCACCGACTCGGATCGAACCGGGTTCGGCCACGATCGCCGCACGCATCAAACCACCCGCTTGCGTCATCTGTCGCTCATCAGAGCGTCATTGGCTGGTCACATTGGGGCTGACAGCTGGTAATTGAAGAACTTCGCACGGAAAGGGTCAACAGTTTGAGCGGTAATGCGGTATTCTTCGCTCATATGAGCACCGAATCGGCCGAGATGGCAAGCAGTTGGGGCCCGGCCCAGAACATGCTGGCCGCGTCCATCGCCCGCCGTTTCCACCTGGACGGGCGGACCAAGGTGCAGATCGCCGACGAGTTCGGCATCAGCCGGTTCAAGGTCGCGCGACTGCTCGACGCCGCGCTCCACCGCGGGCTCATCGAGATACGGATCAGCCTGCCCGACCCGCTCGACCTGGATCTTTCCGGCTCGCTGCGGCGCGCGTACGGGTTACACCGGGCGCTGGTGCTGCAACGGCTGCCTGAGCAGGCCGGCGCGGACCCGGTGCTCGGGCTGCGCCGTCGGCTCGGTGCGATGGCCGCCGAGCTGCTCACCGAGACGATCACCTCGGACGACGTGCTCGGCCTCGCCTGGGGGCGCACCGTCAACGCCATGGTCGAGTCGCTGCGCAAGCTCGCGCCCTGCTCAATTGTGCAGCTCTGCGGCGTCTACTCGCGGATGGACCTGCACGACAGCTCGGTCGAGACGGTCACCAGGGCGGCCAGGCTCGCCGGCGGCAGCGGCTATCCGATCTACGCGCCGCTCGTGCTGCCCGACCGGCGAACCGCCGAGACGCTGCGCAAACAGCCGGGCGTCGCCGACGCGTTCGAGCACTTCGACCGGATCACCACCGCGGTCGTCGCGATCGGCGGCTGGCAACCGGGCCTGTCGACCGTGTACGACGTGCTCGACCCGAAGGCGCGGGACGGACTCGGCCAGCACGGCGTCACCGCCGAGATGGCCGCGCGCCTTTTCGACGCGGACGGGCGCGCGCTGTCCACCGGCCTCGCCCACTACGTGCTGGCCATCGAGACCGAGCAGCTGCGCCGGGTGCCCGAGGTGATCGCGCTGGCCGGCGGGCCGGCCAAGGCGGCCGCCATCGACGCGGTACTGCGCTCCGGCCTGGTCACCACCCTGGTCATCGACGCTGACACGGCCGAACTGCTGATCGAACGAGCGGCAAGGCGGCCACCGGCACACGCCGCGACCGCGCGTGTCGCCCCCCGCTAGATTGATCGGCATGGAGCGGGTCGCGCTGGTGGTCGGAGCCGGGATCGGCGGGCTGACCGCCGCGATCGCACTGCGCCGCGCCGGCTGGCGACCCATCGTGCTCGAACGCGCCGAGCGGTTCGAGCCGGTCGGTGCCGGCATCTCCGTGTTCCCGAATGCCGTGCACTGCCTGCGCGGGCTCGGCCTTACCGAGCGGATCGACGCGGTACCGGCCATGCACGTGTCCGGCGGCGTGCACACCTGGCGTGGAGCGCTGCTCAACTCGGCCGATCTCGGTGTGCTCGACGAACACTTCGGCGCGCCGCTGCTCATCCTGCACCGTGCCGACCTGCACGAACTCCTGCTCGGAGTGCTCGAACCCGACGACGTCCGGCCCGGCGTCACGGTCACCGGCTTCGAGCAGGACACCGACGGTGTGACCGTGCGGCTCGCCGACGGCGGCACCGAGCGAGGCGCGCTGTTGGTTGGCGCGGACGGCCTGCGCTCCACCATCCGCGCCGAGATCATCGGCGACGGGGCGCCGCGCTACGCCGGCTATATCGCCTGGCGCGGCATTGCCGAATGGGACGTGTCCGGGCAGCCGGTCGGCGAGTTCTGGGGGCCGGGCGCGGAGTTCGGCGTGATCCCGTTGTCGGGCGGCCTCGTCTACTGGTTCGGCACCAAACGTGTGCCGGCTGGTGGCCAGGACACGCCGGAGCAGCGCAAGGCCGAGGCGCTGGCGATGTTCGCCGACTGGCACCCGAGCATCCCCGCGCTCATCGACGCGACACCCGCCGATGCCGTCCTGCGCAACGACATCTGCGACCGCGTACCGCGCCGAGGCTGGAGCCGGGGCCGGGTCACGCTGCTCGGCGACGCGGCGCATCCGATGACTCCGCACCTCGGCCAGGGCGCCTGCCAGGCCATCGAGGACGCCGCGGTGCTCGGCGACTGTCTGTCCGAACAGGACTCGGTCGTCGCAGCGCTCGCGGACTACGAACGCCGTCGCTACCCGCGCACCACGATGTTGGTGCGGCGCTCGCGAACGGCCGGCCGGCTCTCGCAGGTGCGCAATCCGGTATTGCGTGCGGCCCGGGACCTGGTGGTGCGGCGGATCTCGGTGGAAGGCCAGTTGAAACAGTTGGCCTCGGTGCTGCGCGGGCCGCTCAGCTGACCTTGGTGTTCAGCCAGCTCTTGCTGGTGCCGTAGCTGGTGTTCGCGACGACCGCGGTCAGGAACGGCGGCAGCGCGCCGATGATGGCCGAGCCGGACGTGTTGGTGTGGGCGAGGAAGTCCAGCACCAGGATCAGCACGATCACCACCAGCGCTGCGGTCACCACCATGATCCACCACAGCCGCAGGCCGGGCCGGATCGCCTCGACCTCGGCCAGGTTCAGCCGCTCGCCGTCAAGGCAGCGCCGCACGCGCAGCATCCGCAGGGCGAGGCCGATCATCAGCAGCGCTGGCAACACGCCGAAGTAGATCACCCAGGACCGGTTCAGGCCCGGCCCGCCCAGGTTGATGCTGGCCTCGACGATCGAGCCGCCGCCAAGGATGACGGCGGCCACGATCAGGTTGGTCGCCATGGCCACCGAGCCCCTGCGGATGCGCCGCGCGAAGCTCGGTGGCAGGTCCAGCGAACCAGCCGGAGTTTCTTCTGCTGCCATGGTCAGCCCTTTCCGGCCGGGTTCTCGTACTCAGCGGCCGAAGCCGGCGCGGCGCAGCGCGTCGGCCATGGCACCGCTGGGCGGCGGGCTGTTGCGCTGGCCGCCCTGCTGGCCACCACTCTGCCGACCGCCGCTCTGGCGGGCACCGCCCTGCTGTCCACCGCCCTGCCGGCCGCCGGAGTTGCGGTCGCGTCGGTTGTTGTTGCCGCCGTCCCGCCGGTTGTTGTCCTGGCGCTGGCCCTGCTGCGGGGTCGCGTCGTCGTCGAGCCGCAAGGTTAGCGAGATCCGCTTGCGCGGCACGTCCACGTCCAGCACTTTCACCCGGACGATATCGCCGGACTTGGCGATCTCCCTGGGATACTTGACGAAGTTGCGGGACATCGCCGACACGTGCACAAGGCCGTCGCAGTGCACGCCGACGTCCACGAACGCGCCGAACGCCGCCACGTTGGTGACAACGCCCTCCAGCACCATGCCGGCCTTGAGGTCGCCGATCTTCTCGACGCCCTCCGCGAAGGTCGCGGTCTTGAACTCGGGGCGCGGGTCGCGGCCCGGCTTGTCGAGTTCGGTGAGGATGTCGGTGATGGTCGGCAGGCCGAAGGTGTCGTTGACGAACTCGGCCGGCTTGATCGTGGCCAGGATCTTCTTGTTGCCGATCAGCTCGCGGATGTCAGCCTTGGTCGCGGTCACGATCTCGCGCACCACCGGGTACGCCTCCGGGTGCACGCTGGACGCGTCCAGCGGGTCGTCGCCGTCCGGGATGCGCAGGAAGCCCGCGCACTGCTCGAACGCCTTCGGCCCCAGCCTCGGCACCTCCTTGAGCGCCGCGCGCGAGCGGAACGAGCCGTGCGTGTCGCGGTGGGTCACGATGTTCTCGGCCAGCCCCTCGCTGATGCCGGACACCCGACGCAGCAGCGGCGCGGACGCGGTGTTCAGGTCGACGCCGACCGAGTTCACGCAGTCCTCGACCACCGCGTCCAGCGAACGGGACAGCTTCATCTCGGACAGGTCGTGCTGGTACTGGCCGACACCGATCGACTTCGGATCGATCTTCACCAGCTCGGCAAGCGGATCCTGCAACCGGCGCGCGATGGAGACCGCGCCGCGCAGCGACACGTCCAGGTCCGGGAACTCGCGCGACGCGTACGCCGACGCCGAGTAGACCGACGCGCCCGCCTCGGACACCACGACCTTGGTCAGCTTCAGCTCCGGATGCGCCTTGATCAGGTCGCCGGCCAGCTTGTCTGTCTCGCGGGACGCGGTGCCGTTGCCGATCGAGATCAGGTCGACGTTGTGCTCGCGGGCCAGCTTCTCCAGCACGTGCAGGGACTCGTCCCAGCGGTTCTGCGGCTGGTGTGGGTAGATCGTCGAGGTGGCGACCACCTTGCCGTTGCCGTCGACCACCGCGACCTTCACTCCCGTGCGGAAGCCGGGGTCGAGGCCCATGGTGGCGCGGGCGCCGGCGGGCGCGGCGAGCAGCAGGTCGCGCAGGTTGGTCGCGAACACCCGCACGGCCTCGTCCTCGGCGTTCTGACGCAACCGGGTGCGCAGGTCGATGCCCAGCCGGACCAGGATGCGGGTCCGCCACGCCCAGCGGACCGTGTCGTTGAGCCACTTGTCGGCCGCCCTGCCCGCCTCGCTGATGTTGAACCGGGCCGCGATCTGCACCTCGTAGCTGCTGCGCACCGGCGGAGCGTCCGGGTCGGCAGGTGCATCCTCCGGATCGGTGGTGAGGTCGAGGATCTCCTCCTTCTCGCCGCGGAACATGGCCAGCACGCGGTGCGAGGGGAGGGTGGTGAACGACTCGGAGAAGTCGAAGTAGTCGGCGAACTTGGCGCCTTCCTCCTCCTTGCCCTCGCGCACCTTGGCGGTCAGCCGACCGCGTGACCACATCTGCTCACGCAGCGAGCCGACCAGGTCCGCGTCCTCGGCGAAGCGCTCGACCAGGATCGCCCGCGCGCCCTCCAGCGCCGCCGCCGTGTCCGGAACTCCCGCCTCCTCGTTGACGAACGCCGCGCCAGCGGCCTGCGGGTCCACCGTCGGGTCGCTGAGCAGGCCGTCCGCGAGCGGTTCGAGCCCGGCCTCCTTGGCGATCTGCGCCTTGGTGCGCCGCTTCGGCTTGTACGGGAGGTAGATGTCCTCAAGGCGCGCCTTGGAGTCCGCGGCCAAGATCTGCGCGCGCAGCGCGTCGTCGAGCTTGCCCTGGGAGTCGATCGACTCCAGGATCGCGGTGCGCCGCTCCTCCATCTCGCGCAGATAGTGCAGGCGCTCCTCAAGCGTGCGCAGCTGCGCGTCGTCGAGGGTGCCGGTCACCTCCTTGCGGTACCGGGCGATGAACGGCACGGTCGCGCCACCGTCCAACAGCTCGACGGCCGCCTTCACCTGCCCTTCACGCACCCCGAGTTCATCGGCGATCTTCTGGTGGATGTTCGGCTGGCTGGTGGTGGTCACAGGCGTGCATTCTGCCCTGTCGGCGGTCATGCCCGTGACGCGCCCGCCGCGTAGCGCCAGAACTCGCGCATGATCGGCAGCGGTGTCGGACTCGTCATGCTGACCTGGGTCATCAGCACCTCGACCGCGTTGCGCGACGGGATGACGTGCGCAGCCGTGCCGGTGCCGCCGACCCAGCCGTAGCGGCCAGGCACGTTCCACGGATCGATCGTGGCGATGTCGACCGAGCCACCGAAGCCCCAGCCCTGCCCCTCAAGGAACAGCGTTGCCGCGTCGCGCTGCGCCGGGGTCAGGTGGTCGGTGGTCATCAACCGGACGGATTCGGCGGAGAGGATGTCACCGCCTCCGGCGAGCAGCATCCGGCCGAACCGCAGCCAGTCGTCCGCTGTGGAGGCGAGGCCGCCCGCGCCCGACTGGAACCGCGGCATGGTGTCCCAGCGGCCGGGCGGCGCCTCGAACACCTGGAGTTCGCCGTCCGGGCCGGACTGGTAGGCGGTGGTGAACCGGTCCATCTTGTCCTCGGCGACCATGAACCCGGTGTCCGTCATACCGAGCGGGCCGAAGATCCGTTCGGCGAGGAAGTCCGCGAAGCTCTGTCCGGTGACCCTGGTGACCAGCACGCCCTGGATGTCGGACGCGGTGTTGTACAGCCAGGTCTCGCCCGGCTGGGCGATCATCGGCACCCGCGCGAGGTTGGCCAGCCAGGTGTCCGGGGCCGGATAGCGGCTCGAATCACGCGGATCCGGGTGGTGCACCTCGGCGAAGAGCTTCGTCGCCGCCGGGATGGTGAAGTCGTCCGGGAAGCCGTGGCCGGCGCGGAAGGTCAGCAGGTCGAACACGGTGATCGGGCGGTTGGCCGGCACCACGTCCTCGACAGGGCCGGTCGGGGTGCGCACGACCGACGGCGCGGCGAGTTCCGGCAGCCACTTCGCGATCGGATCGTCGAGTGCGACGCGGCCCTCGTCAACCAGGATCATCACGGCGGCCGCCGCGATCGGCTTGGTGATCGAGGCGGTGCGGAAGATCGAGTCGCGGGTCATCGGCGCGGTGCCGGCGAAGTCGAGTGAGCCGACCACGGCCACTTCGACCTCGTCGCCGTTGGCGATCAGGCCGACCGCGCCGGGCACGGTACCGTCGTCGACACGGGCTTGCAGCAGGTCGTGCAGAGTCATGTCGAGCACGTTAGCGTGCAGCGGCGACAAATTCGGTCAAACCCGTATTCAGGCGGTCGATCTCGGTGTCGTCGGTGTAGGGCGCGATGCCGATGCGCAGGCCGCCGGTGTCGCCGAGCCCGAGCCGCCGCGACGCCTCCAGCGCGTAGAACGAACTCGCCGGCGCGTTGATGTTCCGCTCGGCCAGGAATTGATAAGCGTCCGATGTGGACTGATCGGCGAACGTGACGAGCAGCGTCGGGGTGCGGTGTTTCGCGCGGGAATGACAGGTCACGCCGGGCAGTTCGGCGAGGTGCGCCTCGACCCGCTGCCGCAACCGGTCCTCGTGCTCGGCCACCGAGGTCATCGCGGTCACGATCCGGGCGCGGCGGTCGGCCCCGGTGCCGAGCGAGGCGATCAGGTCGACGGCCGCCGTCGTGCCGGCGAGCAGTTCGTAGGGGAGGGTGCCGAACTCGAAGCGCTCCGGGATCTCGTCGGTCGACGGGAGCAGCTTGTCCGGACGCAACTCGGCCAGCAGTTCGGGTTTGCCGGCCAGCACGCCGCAGTGCGGGCCGAGGAACTTGTACGGCGAGCACGCGAAGAAGTCGAACGGCGTCGCGTCAACGACCGCGTGCGCCGCGAGGTGCACGCCGTCCACGTAGCACAGTGCGCCAGCCTCGTGTGCGAGGTCGGCGATCTCCTCGATGGGCGGCCGCGTGCCGATCAGGTTGGCCGCGCCGGTCACCGCGACCAGCCTGGTCCGCTCGTCGAGCACGGCCGCGATGTCGGCTACGGTCAGTTCGCCGGTCGACGCCTCGAACTCGGCCCAGCGCACGTCAACGCCGACCGAGGTCGCGGCCTGCACCCAGGGGCGGATGTTCGCGTCGTGATCGAGCCGGGTGACGACCACGTTGTCGCCGGGCCGCCACGATTTCGCGAGCGTGCGGGCGAAATCGTAGGTCAGCTGGGTCATGCTGCGGCCGAACACGATGCCGCGCGGCTCGGCACGCAGCAGGTCGGCCATTGCCGCGCGGGCCGCGTGCACGATGTCGTCGGCCCGGCGTTCGGCCGAGGTGATCCGGCCACGGTTGGCGATCGAGGAGACCATGGTCGCGCGCACCGCGTCCGCGACAACGTCCGGCACCTGCGAGCCGCCCGGCCCGTCGAAGTGCGCGGTTCCGGTCGCCAACGCGGGGAAGCGGGCCCGCAACGCGTCGATGTCGTAGCTCATCGTTTCTCCCTTCTTGGACTAGCCTCAGTGCCATGCCACAGCCACATGGCGAGGAACTGGATGCGATCAGGAAACGACGCGGTGAACTCCGCGACCGATACCTGCGCACCGGTGCGGCGCGTTCGCACCCGCCGACCCGCGGGTTCCACCACGTCGCGCTGATCTGCAAGGACGTCGAGCAGACCATCGAGTTCTACCAGGAATTCCTCGGCTGTCCGCTGGTCGAACTGGTGGAGAACCGCGACTATGCAGGTTCCAGCCACTTCTTCTTCGACATGGGCAACCGCAACCTGCTCGGCTTCTTCGACTTTCCCGGCCACGACCACCCGGACTTCACCGAAACCATCGGCGCTGTCCAGCACATCGCGCTGTCCACGCCCGCGGACCGCTTCGCCGAGATCAAGGCCAAGCTCGACAAGTCCGGTGTTGACTATCTCGGGCCGGACCGCGGCGTCGAGGACAGCCTCTACATCCGCGACCCCAACGGCGTCGGCATCGAGTTCTACCGCGAGGAACTCGGCGTCTTCAACGGCAAACCCATCCTTGAGGGCTGAGTACTCGTTACGATCAGCGATCGGCTGAACGCGCACCGTGTCAATACTGTCGTGATGCGTGCTGTTCGCAGCTGACTCCCAGACTTCATCCAGGCAATCGTCAGCTTCTCCCACAAAGCTCGGAGCATCATCACCGCGCTCCCACTGTGAGGGAAGAAGGACCGTGTCGTTGAAACACCGAGTGCGGGCCACCAAGTCACGCGTGATCATCATCGTGCTTGCCGTTGTCGTCGTCGCGGGTGCGGGTATCGGGGTCTGGGTGGCGACCCGGCCGGCGAGCGCGGCGACCACCAGCTTCGCCACGGTGAGCGACCGGACGTTGCGACAGATCATCTCGTCCTCGGGCACGATCGAGCCCGCCCAGCAGGAGGATCTCAACTTCGCGGTGTCCGGCCAGGTCACCGGCGTCACCGCGACGGTGGGCCAGCAGGTCACCGCGGGCACCGCGCTCGCCACGATCAACTCGGCGTCGCTGACCGCATCGCTGGCCGAGGCGCAGGCGACCGTGTCCGCCGACCAGGCGCGGCTGGACTCCGACCAGACCGCGAGCGCGTCCGCGACCCAGATCAACGCCGACCAGGCCGCGCTGACCGCGGCCAAGAACCAGGCGACCAACGCGCAGAACGCGCTGTCCGAAGCCACCCTGACCGCGCCGATCAGCGGCACCATCGCCGAGGTGAACCTCACCGTCGGCCAGCAGGTCTCCGGCGGCACCAGCTCAACCGGCTCGCCCTCGTCATCGGCTTCCGGTACCGGCGGCCTCGGGAGTGGCGGCAGCGTCGGCGGTGGCGGCGCGTCGGGCGGCGGTTCGTCGAGCGGCGGTTCGTCTGGTTCGAGCGCCAGCAGTTCCTCAAGCGCGCAGATCGTGTTGATTTCCAACGGCTCCTACGTCGTTAACGCCAGTGTGGACGACACCGAGGTCGGCCAGGTGAAAACCGGCGACCAGGCGGTGATCACCGCGGACGGTTCGACCCAGCCGGTCTACGGCACGGTGTCCTCGGTCGCGCTGCTGGCCAGCGGCTCCTCCAGCGTGCCGAGCTACCCGGTCACCATCGGCGTAACCGGCAGCCCGAGTGGCCTGTACGCGGGTGCCAGCGCCACCGTGTCGATCATTGTCAAGCAGCTGACCAACGTGCTCACCGTCGACAGTTCCGCCATCCACTACGTGAACGGCAAGACCGTCGTCTACGTGAAGTCCGGCAGCGGCGACAACGTCACAACGCAGACCGTCACGCTCGGCATGAGCGAGGGCGGCGCGACCCAGGTGCTCAGCGGCCTCACCGAAGGCCAGCAGGTCCAGATCCCGGCCCGCACCACGACCGGCAGCACATCGGGCAGCACCACCGGACGCACCGGCACCGGCGGCACCGGCCGCTTCGGCGGCGGCGCGGGGTTCGGCGGCGGCGGATTCGGCGGTGGTGGCGGTGGCGGACTCGGTGGGGGCGGCGGATTCAGCGGCGGTGGCGGCGGGTTCCGCGGCGGGGCGGGTGGTTGAGTCATGGCCGCCGACAGCACCGCACCCCTGCCGGCCGTTCCGCAGCGGTTCGGCCCGGTCATCGACATCACCGACCTGCGCAAGGTCTACCGCAACGGATCGCTGGAAGTGGAGGCGCTGCGCGGAGTCTCGCTGCGCATCGAACTCGGCGAGTACGTGGCGATCATGGGTCCGTCCGGGTCGGGCAAGTCCACCCTCATGCACATCCTCGGTTGCCTCGACGTGCTCACCACGGGCAGCTACCACCTGGCCGGCCAGGACGTTTCCGACCTGACCGAGACCGAACTCGCGGTCATTCGCAACCAGCGCATCGGGTTCGTGTTCCAGCAGTTCAACCTGCTGCCCTCGCTGAGCGCGTGGCGCAACGTGGAACTGCCGCTGTGCTACGCCGGCATCGAGCGTAACGAGCGCAGGTCGCGCGCCATCGAGGTGCTGGAACGCGTCGGCCTCGGCGACCGCGTGCAGCACCGGCCGACCGAACTCTCCGGCGGCCAGCAGTCCCGCGTCGCGCTGGCCCGCGCCCTGGTCAACCGACCCGCCATGATCCTGGCCGACGAGCCGACCGGCGCGCTGGACACCAAGGCCACCAACGACGTGCTTGAGGTGTTCGGCGACCTGCACCGCGCCGGGCACACCATCGTCCTGATCACCCACGAGGAAGACGTCGCCGCCCACGCCGACCGCGTCGTGCGGCTGCGCGACGGGCTGATCGAATCCGACACCCAGAAGCTGACCGGAGTGCTGACGTGAGCGGAGCCTGCGGAGCGAACCTAGAGACACAGGGAGCGTTGCGAACAAGCTCCGGCGACACCGAGGTGAGGCTGTCAGCGAGCGGAGCCTGCGGAGCGAACCTAGAGACACAGGGAGCGTTGCGAACAAGCTCCGGCGACACCGAGGTGAGGCTGTCAGCGAGCGGAGCCTGCGGAGCGAACCTAGCGACACAGGGAGCGTTGCGAACAAGCTCCGAGCGCAGCGAGGTGGCGCCGTGAGTTGGTTGGAAACGTTGCGCACCAGCCTCGATGCGATTCGGTCGCACCGGCTGCGCTCCGGGTTGACCATGCTCGGCATTCTCATCGGCATCGCGGCGGTCATCCTGACCGTCGGTCTCGGTGAGGGCGCCGCGGCGACGGTCACCTCCGAGATCAACTCGCTGGGCACCAACCTGCTCGTGGTTTCACCGGGCAGCAGCACCACATCGGGCGTGCGCGGCGGGCTCGGCTCGGCGTCGACGCTGACCGTGAACGACGCCTCCGCGCTGTCCGCGCACGACGTCGCGCCGGACGTGGCCGCGGTCGCACCGACCACCAGTCGCTCCACCGCCCTCGCGGTCGGCGCGACCAACTGGACCACGTCGGTGGTCGGCACCACGCCGGACTGGTTGTCGGTGCGCGCCCGCACGCTCGCCGAGGGCCGGTTCATCACCAACGCGGACAACACCAGCGAGGCCGCGGTCACGGTGCTCGGCCCGACCACCGCCCAGGAGCTGTTCGGCTTCGCCGACCCGGTCGGCCGCCAGGTCACCATCGGCAACACGCCGTTCACCGTGATCGGCGTGCTCAACTCGGCGGGCTCGTCGGCCGCGCAGAACCAGGACGACCAGGCCGTCGTGCCGATCTCCACGGCCGCCGACCGTCTGTTCGGCGGCACCACCCGCACCGCGGTGCAGGACATCTACCTGGAGGCGACGTCCTCGGACACGTTGTCCGCCGCCTACCAGGAGGCCGACAACGAACTGCTGAACCTGCACCACATCATGACGCCGACCGGCGCGGACTTCACCATCACCAGCCAGGAATCGTTGCTGTCCACCGCGACCTCCGTGGACAAGACGCTGACCGTGCTGCTCGCAGGCATCGCCGCGATCTCGCTGCTGGTCGGCGGTATCGGCGTCATGAACATCATGCTGGTGTCCGTCACCGAGCGGATCAGGGAGATCGGCCTGCGCAAGGCGATCGGCGCCAACCCGGCGGCCATCCGGCGCCAGTTCCTGGTCGAGGCCGGCATTCTCGGCCTCGCGGGCGGCCTGCTCGGTGTGTTGCTCGGCATCGTCGGCGCGATTGTCCTGCCACACCTGATATCCGCGACCATCACGATTTCCCCCACCGCGACCATCGGCGCGATCGTCGTCTCGATCTGCATCGGCATCGCCTTCGGCGTCTACCCGGCGAGCCGAGCCGCTCGGCTGGCCCCGATCGACGCCCTCCGCAGCGAATAGGAACCAACCAACCGGGAGCACGTCCATGCTCGCTCAGCAATCCAGTTCAGCGTCGACCCGAGGGCAATGTCGCCAGGTCGGGGTGCGATCGGGCCTGGCGCTGATCGCCGGTGCCCTCGCGATCGGCCTGATCGCCTGCGGCGGCGCCTCGGCGCCTGCCGCGAGCACGAACACCGCAGCGCCACCCACCTCGCGTCCGGCTGGCCCGCAGACCCCGCCCGGCGCGTTCGGCACCGCTGCCGCGGTCAACGCGACCAGCCTTGAGGTGCAGAACCCGAGCACCGGCCAGGTCACCGTGAACTTCAGCTCATCGACCACGTTCTCCGACACGGTCAGCGCCACGCTCGCCGACGTGACCGTCGGCTCCTGCGTGACCGTGTCCAGCACGTCGACCGGCGGCACAAGGCCGCCAGCCGGCACCCCGATCACCGCGAGCACCGTCGAGATCAGCCAGCCCGGCGCGAACGGCTGCGCAGCGGGCGGGCGAGGGTTCGGCGGCACGACCAGGACCAACCGGCCTTCGGGTTCGCCTCGGCCCAGCGGCACCAAGGGGCCGGGCCGAGGCAACTTCGGCGGGTTCGTGTTCGGCTCGGTCACCGCGGTCAACGGGAACGGCTTCACGGTGCACAGCCCGGCCCGCGGCCAGAACGCCGCGACCGACACCACGGTCACGGTGAACTCCTCGACCAAATACAGCAAGGTGGAGAGTGCCACCTCCAGCGCGCTCGCGGTCGGCGACTGCATCGCCGCGATCGGTACGACCGACGACACCGGCGCGGTGACCGCGAAGACCATCAGCATCAGCAAACCCGGCCCGAACGGCTGCACGCAGGGCGGCGGTCGCTTCCGGGGCGGCAATGACGGCAGCAATGGTGGCGGAAACGGTGGCGGCGCGGCTGGTGGCGCGGGTGGCGGCAATGGCTGAGCGCCGTGGGCGCGGTGGCTGGCGGCCGACCCGCCGCGCGCTGATCATCGTCGGGGTCGCGGTGGTGGCGCTCGGCGGCGGTGTCGGCGCGTTCGCGGCCACACGGTCCACTTCGGACACCTATCGCGTCGCGGTGGCCGGACCTGCCACGGTCACCGCGACGCTGAACACCACCGGCACGATCGAGCCGGTTTCCGAGGCCACCGTTGCCTTTCCGGTCTCCGGTCAGGTCGCTTCGGTCAGCGTGCAGCAGGGTCAGCAGGTCAGCGCGGGTCAGACGCTGGCCCAGCTGAACACCACCAGCCTGGCCGCTGCGGTGAGTTCCGCCCAGTCCGCCGTTGCCTCGTCGGAGGCCAAGCTGGCCAGCGACCAGGCCAGCCAGAACGTGGTCACCACGTCGGCGACCACCAAGACGCCGACCAGCACGAGCCAGTCCGGTGGTCGACAACTCGGCGGCCTCGGCGAAGCTCGCCCAACTGGCCAGCAGCCTGACCAGTGGCCAGAACGCGGTGCTCAGCGCGCAGAAGCAGGTCGACGCCGACCTGACCCTGGTCGGCGCGGACGTCGCGTCCGACCAGAACGTGAACGCGGACTGCCCGCAGGTCATCGCCTATCTCAAGGCGCTCGGCAACCCGCAGCCGACCACCACCGAGTCGTCGCAGCCGCCGAGTACCAGCACGATCGACAACTGCCAGCGCCTGATGCAGACCGTGCTCAACGACGAGAGCAAGGCGTCCACGGACGAGCACACCCTGTCCAACGCGGAATCCGCGCTGTCCACGGCACTGAGCAACGCGACCGCAACGGTCGACGCGACCGTGAGCAATTCGTCCACTTCATCGGGCAGGGGCAACTCCGGCACCACCCCGCAGGCATCGGTCCCGTCATCGGGCCGGCCCAGCGGCGGGACGAGTTCCGGGCCCGCGTCGGCCGACCAGATCGCCGCCGACCAGGCCGCCACCGACTCGGCCAACGCGCAGCTCGCCGAGGCACAGCAGAACATGGCGGCCGCGACCCTGCTCAGCCCGATCTCCGGCACGGTCGCCGAGGTCGATCTGACCGAGGGCCAGAACGCATCGGCCAACTCGTCCACCGCGCACATCGTGATCGTCGGGCCGGGCGAGGACGAGGTGACCACGGCGGTCAGCGACAGCCAGGTCGGCCAGGTCAAGCCGGGTCAGGCGGTGCGCGTATCGGCCGATGGTTCGACGACGCCGATCGCCGGCCGGGTCAGCGCGATCGGCGCGCTGGCCAGCACGACGTCCAGCGGGAACGCGAGCTACCCGGTGACCATCTCGTTGGGCACGCCGACCAAGCAGCTGTTCGCCGGCGCGACCGCGTCCGTTGCGATCACCCTGAAGACGGCGAAGGCCGCGGTCACCGTGCCGACGTCGGCCGTGCACAGTGTGGGCGCGTTCAGCTTCGTGAACACGATCGTCAACGGCACGCCGACGCCGACCAGGGTTTCGGTCGGCGTGCAGGGCGCGGACCTCACCCAGATCACCAGTGGCCTCAAGGCCGGTGACCAGGTCGAGCTGGCCGACCTCGACACGGCGCTGCCCACCTCGGGCACGACCAACACACGCGGCGCCTTCGGTGGCGGTGGCGGCGGCGGTGGCCCGGTCCGGATCGGCGGCGGGGGGACAAAAGCCGGCGGCTGAGCGCGGCGACGCCGTTGAGAAAAACGTGTGCGCGACGTGTAACGGGTTTGATGGCTGAACCCGTTACACGTCGCGCAAGGTGTTTTCACGGAGTGGTGCGGCTTGACGAAACGGTGCCCAGCGATGTGCAATATTTTGCATGCCGGTACCAGGTGCCCAGGGACTCGTCAGCCGATCACTGCTGCGTGACGACGCGTATCGCGCCATCAGGGACGCCATCGTGGACGGCACGCTGGCGCCGGGGGAGCGGCTCAACGATCCGGAGCTCAGCGCCTGGCTCGGGGTCAGCCGCACGCCGATCCGCGAGGCGCTGGCCCGGCTGGAACGGGCCGGGCTGGTGCAGACCAAACCCGGCCGGCACACCATCGTCAGCCCGGTCGACGTGCGCGCCGTGCACGAAGCGCAGTCGGTCACGGCAGCCATGCACGAACTGGCAGTGCGCGAGGCCGCGCCCAACCTCGGTCCCGCCGACATCGAGGCGATGCGCGCGGCCAACGAACGCTTCGCCGAAGCGCTGCACCGGATGGACGTGGACGCGGCGCTCGCCGAGGACGACGCGTTCCACGCGGTCGCCGTCGACGTGTGCGCGAATCACGCGGTGCGCAGCGTGCTCGACCAGTTCACCCCGGTGCTGCGCCGGGTGGAGCGGCTGCGGTTCGGCTCGCTGTCCGGCCGGGACTCCATCGCGCAGCATGCGCGGATCATCGAACTCTGCGCGGCGGGCGACGCCGAGGCCGCTGCCGGCGTGGCACGCGCCAACTGGCTGACCCTCGCCCCTGTGCTCAAGGAGGCATCCCCCGTGTTCAAGGAGGCATAGTGTCCATCGCCGATTTCGACCGCTATCCGCTGCTGTTCGGTCCCAGCCCGATCCATCCGCTCGACCGGCTCACCGCACACCTCGGCGGTGCGCGGATCTGGGCCAAGCGCGAGGACTGCAACAGCGGCCTCGCCTTCGGCGGCAACAAGACCCGCAAGCTTGAGTACCTGGTGCCGGACGCGTTGCGGCAGGGCGCGGACACGCTGGTGACCATCGGCGGCGTGCAGTCCAACCACACGAGGCAGGTGGCCGCCGTCGCGGCCAAGCTCGGACTGAAGGCCGTGCTGGTGCAGGAGAGCTGGGTGGAGTGGCCGGACCCGGTCAACGACAAGGTCGGCAACATCCTGCTGTCCCGGCTGATGGGCGCCGACGTTCGCGTCGTGGACGCGGAGTTCGACATCGGGGTCAAGGACAGTTGGCAGGGCGCGATCGACGACGTGCGCGCGTCCGGCGGGAAGCCGTACCCGATTCCGGCCGGAGCGTCCGACCATCCGCTCGGCGGGCTCGGCTTCGCACAGTGGGCGGACGAGGTCGCGGTGCAGGAGGAACAACTCGGCGTCTTCTTCGACACCATCGTGGTGTGCGCGGTGACCGGCAGCACGCAGGCCGGGATGATCGCCGGGTTCGCCGGTCAGGCCAGGCCGCGCAGGGTGCTCGGCATCGACGCGTCCGCCAAGATCGACGCGACCAGGGCCCAGGTGGCCAAGATCGCCAGGTCGACCGCTGACCTGATCGGGCTCGGTCGCGAACTGGCCGACGAGGAGATCACCGTGCTGCCCGGCTGGGCCGGCGACAGGTACGGCATACCCGTTCGGTCCACAGTGGACGCCATTCGGCTGGTCGGCTCGCTTGAGGGTGTCATCCTTGACCCGGTCTACGAGGGCAAGTCCATGGCCGGGCTGATCGACCTGGTCCGAGACGGCACGATCGCGCCCGAGTCCAACGTGCTCTACGCCCACCTCGGCGGCCAGCCAGCGCTCAACGCCTACAGCGGCGCCTTCCGTTGAGACGACACTGCGTTGAAAGTTGACCGGCCGCCTTCGGTTCAGAGGCTGTTGCGTAGTGCGGTGATCCGGTTCACCGATGCGGTGAACGCGGACTGGCTGAGCTGACCGTTCCCCAGCGCGGTCACCAGCCCGTTCTCCACGTTGTCGCCCTGGCTGACCTGGCCGGACGCGCACAGCAGCAGGTCCATACCGGCCGCTGCCGCCGCGACGCCGCGCTGCGAGTCCGTGCCGAAGTTCTGCAGGGCGCCTGCCTCAAGCGCGTCGGTGATGGTCACGCCGGTGAAGCCGAGCCGGTTGCGCAGCTCGCCCTGGACGATCGTGGAGGACAGTCCGGCCGGGTAGGTCGGGTCGAGCGCCGGGTAGACCGCCCACGAGACCATGACCAGCTTGACGCCCGCCGAGATCGATGCGGTGTAGGGCATTTCATCGATGTTGCGCAGGTTTGACAGAGACACGTTGAGCGTGACCGGTTCCGCGTCGGTGTTCTGGGAAGCGGTCGCCGCGCCGAGGCCGGGGAAGTGCTTGACGGTCGCGGCGACGCCGGTCTTCTGCTGCGCGGTGACGAACGCGGCACCTGCTTCGGAGACGATGTTGGGATTGCTGCTGTACGAGCGCTGGTACTGGTCGTCGAAGTCACCAGCGGTGCGATAGACGTCCAGCACGGGCGCGAGGTTGAGGTTCATGCCGACACTGGCCAGGTTCTGCCCGGCGCCCATGCCCGCGTTGGTCGCCGCGCCGGTCGGGTTGCTCGACTCGCCGATCTGCTTCTCCGATTGGGTCGGCGCGCCGGGCAGCCTGCGAACCTCGCCGCCTTCCTGGTCGGTCATGAGCAGCAGGGGTTCCTTGACCGGGCTCTGCGCGTTGGCCTGATCCAACTCCTGGATCACCGACGAGATCTGGGTGTCGTTGGAGATGTTGTCGCCGAAGAAGATCACGCCGGCCGCCTCGCCCGCCTCGATCCGCTGGATCAGGCTGCTCGGCGGGGTAAGTCCGGTATAGGAGTAGATGACACGTTGACCCGCTAATTGTTGCGGTGTCAGGCTTTGCGCGGTCGCCGGCGCCGGCGCTGCTGGTGTGGCCGGTGCCGCGACGTGCGGTGCGATCCCGAAGGTGACCAGCGTTGCCGCGGCCGAAGCCAACCACCGTACCCAGTGCTGAAAAACGGTCTTGCTCAAGTGGCCCTCCTCGCGAGACGTTCCCCGACTGGTGTGCCCGTGAAGATCCAGCTCCGGTCAACAACCGTAACCCAATTCGCTCCCGAGTACGAAAATTTCTAACCTACGCGTCCTCGGCTTCGATTGTGCCGTGGAAATCGATGGACTACCCACTCGGGTATTCGGAGATCGGCGAACAAATAAGAGAGCGGTGCTCTTGACATGGATCGGGTGAGTGTGTTTACTGAACAACAACGAGAGCAGTGCTCTCCCCGAGACTCAAGGAGTCGATCATGGGCGCGGACATCAACAACCCCGACCGTTACCTGGACGCCGGCAGCGGCACTCTGGTCTTCAACCGTGTGGTCGCCGGCCTGACCAAGATGGGCGTCAGCATCCTGGGCAGCCGCGTGCTGTACGTGCGCGGTCGCAAGAGTGGCGAACTGCGCTCCACCCCGGTCAACCTGCTCACCCTCGGCGGCACCAAGTACCTGGTGGCGCCGCGCGGCCAGACCCAGTGGGTGCGCAACCTGCGTGCTGCCGGCAGCGGTCAGCTGCGGGTCGGCCGCAGGACCGAGGTGTTCACGCCGACCGAACTGCCCGACGAGGCCAAGCCTGCCATCCTGCGCGCCTACCTCAAGCGCTGGAAGTTCGAGGTCGGCATGTTCTTCGAGGGTGTCGACGCCAACGCCTCCGACGAGGAACTGCTGCGCATCGCGCCCGGCTACCCGATCTTCGAGATCGACATCGACAAGAAGTGAGTCGGCTTGGAGAGCACCGGCTTGCAGAGCAACGGTCGCCGCGCGCCCTGGTACCGCGCGGCGACCATTGCCATTACCCCAGCGGTCCGGTCGGGATCTTCTCGCCCGCCTCCACCGCGATGCTCAGTTCGTTGCCGGCAGGTGGTTTCGGGCAGGTCCCGAACTCCGAGAAGGCGCTGGGCAGGTTCACCGCCCGGTTGAAGTCCAGTCGCACGGTGTCCGCGCCGGGCGCGACCTCGGCCCACAGTGCGCGCCAGGCCGATGTGGTGCTGCCGCTGGTCGCGTCGGTGAACAGCACCGTGATGCCGTCGTCGGCGGCGAACGCGACCAGGGAGTGCTCGACGCCGCCCGCGGTGAATCTCAGCTCACCGATCGCGGACTCGACTCTGGTCAGGCCCTGCTGCGCGGTCTCGATCTCGACGACCTTCGGCGTCGGGTAGCGGTCGAGCCGCGCGGTGATCACCCAGTCCGCGCTCACCGGGAAGGTCGGCACGCCGGTGAAACCCTTGCGCACTGGCGAATGCGGATCGCGGACCCGGATGCCGTACCGGCCACGCCGCTCGATCGCCTCGACGGCCACGTCGCCGAATTCCGCGAAGGTGACCGCGCCGTCCTCCGGCACGGCAACGCTGTCGGTGCCGCTCAACACCCGGCCGTGCACGACCAGCCCGTCCGACGCGGTCGGCGGTCGACCTCGGCCCGACCGTCGCGCGCCCGCCACGAACCGGGTATACCGGGGAACTGTCGCGGTTGATCGGTCAGCCAGTGCAGCCCGGTGAGACTGAGCCAGCCGTGCGGTTGGCGCAACCTCTCCTCGCGCTCGGCGTGCCACCATGTCCAGTGCGCGGCGAGAGCCTCGTCGACGCCTGTCGTCATCTGAGTCGTCCGTTCCTGGTCGGTGCGCAGCCGACCAGAATACGGCCTTCGCCGGAGGTAGACGCACCGGCAGTCAGCCCGCCGGGTTGGCCAGTTTGTAGAGCCTCCCGAAGTTGACGGTCCAGCCGATGCCGAACGCGTGCGGCACGATCAGGTTCGGGTTGTCGAGGTCCCACATCCGGTCACGCACCTTGGCGAACGTGGGCGGGCGCAGGTCATACGAGAGGAATCCGCCGATCTTGCCGTGCCATTCGCGTTCGGCGGGCGGTTTCCGCAGCTCGGTGGCGACCGCTGCCGCGGTCAGTCCCGCCAGGACGGCCAGGGCGAACCTGTTGGCCACCTTGTTCTTGCCAGCCATAACCCGACCGTACGCCTGACCAACGGCATACGCCTGGGCGGCTGAGCGGGAGCTGTGATTCCGGCAAGTGTGGTGCGGGCGAGATCGCGCAGGCCGTAACGTAGCGACCGTGAGCCCGGATACGCCGCTGATCGCCAGCTTGCGCGCCGCGGTCGCGGCAACACCCGACGATGTCCCGCTCCGGTTGCACCTTGCCGAGTTGTTGCTGGACAACGGCGCGGTGGACGACGCGATCGCGCACATCGCGGCCGCGCTACAGCGTTCCCCCGGCTCGACCGACGCACGTGTGCTGATGGCCCGCGCCGTCGGCGGGCCGCCCGCCAGCCCCAGACCGGAGGCGAAGGTCGAACCGGTCTCGGTCACGCAGGAGAAACCGGCCGAACCGGCACCGTTCGACTGGGTCAGCGCGGAACGTGAACTCTCCGACCTGGTCCCGCCCCGGTTCGTCGACGAGGATGGTGAGGACCCCGGCGACGAGCCCGCTTTCGATGTCGAGTCCTCCTCGGTGCGGCTCGACGACGTCGCCGGCATGGTCGAGGTGAAGAAGCGGTTGCAGGCCGCGTTCCTCGCCCCGATGAACAACCCGGAACTGCGCAAGCTGTACGGCAAGAGCCTGCGCGGCGGCCTGCTGCTCTACGGCCCGCCAGGGTGCGGCAAGACGTTCATCGCCCGCGCCATAGCCGGTGAGCTTGGCGCGAAGTTCATCGCGGTCGGCCTCAACGACGTGCTGGAGATGTGGATCGGCAGCTCAGAGCGCAACCTGCACGAGGCGTTCGCCACCGCGCGCACGTCCGCGCCGTGCGTGATCTTCCTCGACGAGATCGACGCGCTCGGCCACAAGCGCAGCCAGCTCCGCAACAGCGCCATGCGCGGCGCGGTCAACCAACTGCTCACCGAACTCGACGGGGTGCGGGAGAGCAACGACGGCGTTTTCGTGCTCGCCGCCACCAACCACCCGTGGGACGTGGACGGCGCGCTGCGGCGTCCCGGCCGGTTCGACCGGACCCTGCTGGTGCTCCCGCCGGACGAGCCAGCGCGGGAGGGCGTGCTCCGCTACCACCTGCGCGAGCGGCCGGTCGCCGGCATCGACCTCAAGGCGCTGGCCAAGCGCACGCACGGCTACTCAGGCGCCGACCTCGCGCACATCTGCGAGACCGCGGCCGAACGCGCGCTGCTCGACTCGGTGTCCACCGGCAAGCCGCGCATGATCGAGATGCGCGACATGCTCGCCGCGCTGGCGGAGGTCAAGCCGTCGATCGGAGCCTGGCTGAGCACCGCGCGCAACGTCGTCGAGTTCAGCAACGTCGACGGCACCTACGACGAACTGCGCAAATACCTCAAGCGGGAACGACTCCTGTGACCGGAGCGGTGCTCTCCCAGGCCCAGCACCTGCTGCACATCAACCGGGCCGACGACGCGATCACCCTGCTTACCGATCACCTGCGCGACGCGCCGCTGGATGCGCAGGCGCTCACCCTGCTCGCGTCGGCCAATCTCCAACTCAACCGTTCGGAGGAGGCGCTGCGGGTCAGCGAGCAGGCGCTCGCCGTCGATCAGGGCAACCCGCGTGCCTGGCAGCATCGCAGCATGGCACTGCGCCAGCTCGGCCGGCACGAGGACGCGGTCACCTCGGCGCAGGAGTTCGTCCGGCTCGCCCCGGGTCTGTGGGCCAGTCACTACACGCTCGGTCTCGTCCTGCGCGGCCTGCCCGATCGTAGGCAGCGAGGCGATGGCACCGGCGGGGCAGGCGGTGGCGCTGGCGCCGAACAACGCGGATCCGTACGTGCTGCTCGGCCTCGTCTACAGCGACGCGCACGACTACGTCACCGCCGCAAGGTACTACCGCAAGGCGCTGGAGATCGATCCGCAGCACGCGTTCGCCACCTCGAACCTCTCCGGCATCGAACTGCGCAAGGGCCGCTTCACCAGGGCCATGCGCGGTTTCCGGGCCGCGGCCGAGGCCAGCCCGCAGGAAGAGGTGTTCCATCGCAACATCGTGGCCACCGTGTTGGGCGCGCTGGTCAAGTACGGCCTGATGATCGCGGTGGGCACCGCGTTCGCCGCACTGGTCGTTGCCGGCATCGGCGAGAGCGCGACGACCGGCGGCTGGCTGTCTCGGCTCGTCGTGCTCGGCGTCGTGCTTGCCGCGTGGGCGACGCTGCTGATCACCAGACTGCGGCCGCTCTCGCGATACCTGCGCGGCAGGCTGCGGGCCGCGTTGCTCGCGTCGTTGCGCACCAACCGGTTTCGCCTGCTCGCCTGCGGTTTCGTGGTGAACCAGGCATGCGCCCTGTTCGTGCTGCTCGACCCTGGTGTCGGCTCGCCCGAGTTGCTCATCACGGTCGCCAACGTGGCGCTGCTCGGCGCGTTGATGGCTGGCAGGCGACTCGGCCCGTCCCCGAGCTAGTGTCCGGCGCCAGAAATCGTGGTGGCAATTCCGGCGCCCAGGCGGCGCCTGGCGGCGTTGTCGTCGTCGCCGGTACAACAGCGGTACCGGCTCCTCCTCCGCCTTGCCAGCCACCACCTGGATCACCGAACTTATCCACCGAATTTCAGGCGCAGGACACTAGACCCGGCCGGACTCAGAACACCTCGTACGTGTCGGGTTCGTGCTCGCCGAGGAACGCGATGGTCGCCTTGGCCACCGCGCCGCCGGTCAGCTCGCGTACCCGGCCGGTCAGGGCCAGCGTGCTCAGCCGAACGCCGCCGAGGAACACCGAACCGAGATCGAGGATGTCGGCCGCGATGTCCGGTGAGTCTTCCGTGCGGGTCACTTCCGCCGTTCCCGTTGCGTTCACGCGCAGCCGCCAGCGGCCCGCGTTCCATGGGCAGAACTCGTCGGTCACCTCGAACACCACGTCGAGCGGGACGCTGTAGCGGCGCAGCGGCAGCGCTCTTTCGATGTCCACGATGCGTACCCAGTGCGCCGGCCAGCGCTTCCACACCACGGTCATCGGCTCGACGAGCAGTTGCCACACCGGATCGTCGCTGCCGCACCGGCCGGTGACGTCTCGGGCCAGGTCCATGTCCAGCAGGTAGCGCCACAGCGACGCGTGCGCCTGCCCGGTTGTCGCGACGACCTCGACGACCTCCAGCCGGCCTGCGGGGCCGCGATCGTCACGCCCGCTGCTCACCCGGTACAGCGCATAGCCCTCCGGATGCACCGCGAAGCGCAGCGCGGTCATGCCGTCGCGGTCGTGCGGCTCGTCGAGGAGCCGGCCGTCCCATTCGAACGAACTTCGGCTCAGCCGGCCCGCGCGGTTCGGCAGCGCCTTCGCGTAGATCTCCTCCAGCAGCGGCCGAGCCTCGGTCGCGGACATCTCCCTGACGGGGTCGGGGCTCAGCTCGACGCCGGGGCGGAACTCCTCGCCCTTGGTCATGGTGAACGCGGCGTACTGGCTGGCCTCGCCGTATCCGAACCGGCGGTAGATCCGGCTCTCCGACGCCCACAGGATCGCGAACGGCTCGGCACCCTGCTCGTGCAGCCCGTGCAGCTGCTCGCGCATGATCCGGCTCATCGCCCCGCGCCGCCGATAGTCCGATGCCACCGCGACCGAGGTCACCCCGGCGAACGGCACGACCTCGCCACCGGGCAGCGTGATCGACCGGTTGAGGATCACGCCGCCGCCGACCAGCCGGTCACCGTCGAACACACCGAGACTTCGGCTGGCTTCCAGCTCGGCCCGGAACAGCCGACGCCACCCCTCGCTGGTGCCGTCGTGCAGGAACGCCCTGGACAGCACGCCGCTGTAGGCCACGGCGTCGTCGCCGGTCAACTCGCGCATGGTCAGCTCTGCGATGTCCACCGGCCCTTGATACGCCGACCGGACGCACGACGCCACGCATTTAACGCCCAGTGGACCAGGGCCGCTCGGCCCTGGTCCACTGCGGCGGTTCGCTCAGACCTCTTCGACGGCGACGCCACGCCAGAACGCGACGCGGTCGCGGATGTTCGCCGCGGCCTCCTTGGGCTCCGGGTAGTACCACGCGGCATCCGGATTGGTCTCGCCGTTGACGGTCAGCGTGTAGTAGCTGGCCAGACCCTTCCACGGGCAGACCGTGTTGGTGTCGGTCTTGCTGAAGTACTCGGACTTGATGGAATCGGCTGGGAAGTAGGCGTTGCCTTCGACCGTCACGATGTCATCGCTTTCCGCCACAACGACATCGTTCCAACTGGCGCGGTAGGTCACGGTGGATCTCCCCTCTTCTGATAACCGGTGCAACCGTAGAACCGTCGCGGTTGTTCCGCAGGAGAGGCAGGAGAGGCAGGAGAGGCAGGACAGGCAGGAGAATCCCGCTGCGGCAGGCCGGGGCGCCGGGGGAGGGGTGCTGCCAGCCTGCCGCAGGATAGCCACCAAGCCCTGCGGTGCGATGCGTTGCCTGGCGGCGAGTCCGGGATCGGTTCGTGATCTCGCGCTCGGATCTGAGGATGCCAGCCGTCGCTGTCAGCTCGTTGACTTTTCGCTGTCGCGGGCGCCAGTCCTTACGGCTCCATGACGGACACCGCGCTGAGCAGGGCAGATGCGTCACTCGGCGTTAGCGTGTCGCGGGTGAGCGTGATCGAGAAGGCCAGGCGGGCCGCCCGCGTGCGCGCGGCGACCGGCCTACGCGCCGACCTGATCGTTGTCGCGGCCTGCGTGTTGTTCGTCCTTGTCGTTGCCGTGCAGGGCTGGCACCTGCTGCGCAAGGGCGACGACCTGTTCCTGTTCTTTCCGCCGCTGCTCGCCTGGTGGGCGCCGCACGTCGGGGTCGGCACCGTGCCCGCGATCGCGGTCGGCGTGCTCGTGGTCGGCTACGGGCCGCAGCTCGTGGCGCGGCTGGGCTGGCGGCCGCTGCTGTGCACCGCGTATGTCACGTCGGTCGCGTGGACGCTGTTCCTTGCCCTGTCCGAGGGTTTCTCCGCTGGCATTGCTGGCAAGCTCACCAGCACCGACGAGTACCTGCACGACATTCCCCGGGTGTCCGGCGTCGGCGTCGGCACCGTGCTGCGCGAGTTCGCCGCGCGGATCGTGGACGGCAGGGCCGATCAGTGGACGACGCATGTCGGCGCGCATCCGCCCGGCGCGTTCCTGGTTTTCCTTGTGCTCGATCGGATCGGGCTCGGCGGCGGGGGAGTCGCCGGCGTTTTCTGCGTCCTGGTCGGTGCTTCCGCGTGCGTCGCGGTCGCGGTCACCCTGCGCGCGTTGGGTGCGGAGCACATCGCCCGTTCGGCCCTGCCGTTCGGGGTGCTGATCCCGGGCGCGGTGTGGATCGGTGTGTCCGCGGACGGCATGTTCGCCGGCGTGCTCGCCTGGGGCGTCGCGCTGCTGGCCATCGGCGCCAGCTCACGAGGTCTGCTGGCCGATCTGTGTTCGCTCGGCGCGGGACTGCTGCTCGGCTACACGCTCTATCTGTCCTACGGCCTCGCCCTTGCCGGGCTGCTGCCGGTCGCGGTGGTCGCGCTGACCCGTCGGCTCCGGCCCACGTTGCTTGCCGTGCTCGGTGTCGCCATCGTGGTGGTCGCGTTCGCGGCGAGCGGGTTCTGGTGGCTGACCGGGTTCAGGCTGACCTCGATCCTGTACGCGCAGAGCATCGCCAAACATCGCCCCTACGCGTATTTCCTGTTCGCCGACCTCGCCGCGTTCGCCTTCACCATCGGTCCCGCCGTGCTCGCCGGCCTGCGCAGGTTCGCGGCCGACATCCGCAAGCCGCCCGTTGCCATGGCCTTGCTGGTCGGCGCGGCCGCGGTCGCGGTGCTCGCCGCCGATCTGTCCGGGATGAGCAAGGCCGAGGTGGAGCGGATCTGGCTGCCGTTCGCGGTCTGGCTGGTCCTGCCCTGCGCGCTGCTCAATCCCAGGCACACCCGTTGGTGGCTGGCGGGGCAGGCGGCGTTCGCGCTGCTCGTCGAGCATCTGCTGATGTCACCGTGGTGAGCGGGAACGGCCCCGCGATCGCGGGGCCGTTCCACTCGGAGCGACTACTTGGTCAGCTGGCGAGGGCCGTCGCCGTCCGAGTCGTCGGTGTCGGCGGGCTTGTCTGCGGTGCCGCCGAGGCCGCGCTTGACCGAGTCGAGGATGGCCATGCCCTGGCCGACAAGGCCGGCCGCCATCTCGCCGAGACCGTCAGCGCCGTTGAGGATGTTCACGTTCGCGCCGGCCAGGCCGGTCGCGGCCTCGCGGACGATCTGCGGCAGCTGGTCGATGAGCATCCGGTCCAGGGCGACGCGGTTGTGCGAAGCAGCCGCCTCGGCCTGGATCTTCATCTTCTCCGCGTCGGCAAGGGCCAGGATGCGCACCCGTTCGGCCTCGGCCTCCGCGGGCCGGATGACCTCGGCCACGAGCTGTTGCTGGCGCAGGGCCGCGGCGCGTTGGGCCAGTTCGGTCTGCGCCGCGAGAACCTCACGCTGCGCTTCGGCCTGTGCGAGCGGACCGGCCTGAGCTGCCTTGGCCTGCGCACTGTCCACCTCGGCCTTGTACTGCGCCTGCACGACCTGGGTCTGCCGGGCGTACTCGGCCTGCCTGCGCTGGGACTCCTGCTCGGCCTCTGCCGCCGCCTGGTTGGCCGCGGCCTGGGCGATCTGCGCCTGCCTGCGGATGGCCGCGTTGTGCGGGGCGGCCATGTTCTCGATGTAGCCGAGCCCCTTGTCGTCGATGGACTGGATCTGCAACGAGTCGATGGTCAGGCCGATCTTGGCCATCTCCTCCTTGGAGCCGTCCAGCACCTCGGTGGCCAGCTTCTGCCGCTCGGTCACGATCTCCTCGACCGTCATGGAACCGACGATCGACCGGAGGTGACCTGCGAAGATCTGGCCGACCAGCATGGACATCTGGTTCTGGTCGGACAGGAAGCGCCGGGCCGCGTTCACGATGCTCTCGTAGTCGTTGCCGACCTTGAACGCGATCACCGCCTTCACGTTCAGCGCGATCGCCTGCCGGGTGACGCACGCTTCCTGCACCTCGGCCTCGCACATGGCCAGGGTCAGGTAGCGCACCTTGCGAAAGATCGGCATGACGAACGTGCCGTGACCGGTAACCACCCGGAAGGGTGTATCGGCGCCCCTGCTCCTACCTCCGGAGATGAGCATCGCTTCATCAGGCGCCGGGACGCGGTAACCGAACATTGCAGCTTCTTTCTCCCAATAATGGAATCGCTAGACGGCTGACCCTAGGGCGTCCGTCCACGGCACGACGTCGACGGTGCGCGCACCCCGGCTCTCCACGACCATGACCGAGGCACCTTTGGCAATCGGCTCTGCCGACCAGGCCAGATAGGTTTCCGTGCCGCCGCCGATCCGCAGCAGCACCTCGCCGGGTCCGCTCGCGCCGCGGGTGCCGTGCAACAGAACGCCGATCCGGCCGAGTGGGGACGCATCGCCGTTCACGGGCACCTCTCCCCTCACGCATCGCCGCGAACCACAATCTAGCGCGCACGTCGGATGCGCCATCGCCGAAACGCGGAGATGACCATTGTGCGCCTGACAGGGGCCGTCCGGCACGTGGGTCAGCGCGCGGGTGCCAGCAGGCCCTCGCAGCTGCGCAGCACCACGTGCGCGGCCTGCCGCGCGGACGCGTCCAGCATCGGGTTCTCGGCGACGTCGCGCCAGCGGTGCACGATGTCCGCGATCGCCTGCCGCACCTCGACCTCGGTCGCCTCGTAGTCGATGCCAAGCCGGGTCAACGGATCTGTGCCCTGGCCGCCGACCAGCCGGTTCGCCTCGGTGCTCAGGTCGGCCGGCAGGCCGGTGCGGTTGGCCTGCAACGCGGCAAGCAGTCGCAGCTCGCGGAAGTCGTGGGCGGTCGCCAACAACCGCTCCAGCTGGCCGACGAGGCGCCGCGCGCTCGGTCTCGGCTCGGTGCGGGTCAGGCCGTCCAGCGCGAGCAGCGCGGAGCGGGCCTTGAGCACGTCGCGCCGGTCGGTGAAGCACTGGCTGATCGCCTCGCGCAGTTCACCGAGTCCGCTGCGCTGCACCAGTTCCGAGGACAGCTTGGCCGGTGTGTCGAAGCCGCGCCGGGCCAACAGGCTGGCCAGCCGGACGCCGAACAACCCGAACCGCTCCAGCAGGCTGACCCGCGCCGCGGGCGGCAGCGGCTGGTGCGGCGAGTCGGCGAGGAACCGGTCGGCCGAGATCAGGAACGTCTCAGCGGTCTGCCTCGGCACCGTGGACAGCCGTTGCAACCAGGCGAACTCGTTGTCCCGCAACGTCTTGCCGGCCAACCCGAGCATGCCGGCGACCGGCACGACGCTCTGGCAGCTCGACGCGACCCGCGCGTCGTTGCGGCAGCGCCGGGCGACCTGCTGCGCGGAGGACAGCGCGTCGATCCGGCCCGCACCCAGCTCGTCGGCCTTGGCCAGCACCAGGATCGTGTTCACCGGCGCGGCTTCGGCGACCGGGTTGCCCGGTGCCGGCTGCAACGCCTGGAGTTCCGCACCGTGCGGCTGGCGGGTCAGGTAGAGCAGGCCGTCCGCCTCGCCGGCGATCTGCGCGAGCGTTGTGGTGCCGGCCTCCTCACCGGTCGCCGAGCCGATCGCGGGCGTGTCGATCAGGGTCGCGTCGCGCAGCGTCCTTGTCGGCCAGTCCACCACGACCCGGTCCTGGTGGTGTGGCTGCCAGCCTCGGGTGTCCACCCGCAAACCGTCATCGCCTCGGGAGACCGGCAGCTCGCGCGCTGGCGCCTGGGCCGAGTAGACGGTCACTCTCGGCGCGGGCCCGTCCTGGAACCAGGTGGACACCACGACACCTGCCGGCGAGCCGATCGGTGCGATCCGCTCGCCGACCATCGCATTGACCAAAGTGGACTTCCCGCACTCTGGCGGGCCGGCAAGCGCGATGCGCAGCGGCTCGCGGAAGCGGTCCATGTGATAACGCAACCAGTCCGACGCACGCGGCGAGTCGGCGTAACTTTCCAGCGCCTCGTTGAGCATGCCCCAGACGAGGTCGCCGAGCGCGGCGGTCACGCGGAGATCTCCACGCCGTTCCCGCGCGCCGCGACCGCGGTGGTCACCAGGGCCTGCACCCGCTGGTAGAGGTTGACCAGCTTCTCCAGATCGCTGCGCACCTGCCGGTTGCGCGCGTCCGCCCGCACCGCGTCGTCCTGGATGCTCTGCCGGGCGGACTCGGCGACGGCCAGCGCCTCGTCCTGGATCGCCTCGGTGACCGCGAGGAAATGGTCGCGCAGCTGCCGTTGTGCCTGGCGCACCAGGTCCTTGCAGTCCTTGCTGAACGCGAGGTAGAAGTCGTCGATGTGGCGCTGGGCGGCCATCCGCGCCGCGGCCTGGCGGCGCTTGAGCCTGCTCTCGCTCTCGTCCCGGATGCCCTTGCCGCCGAACGCGACACCGGCGCCGAGCGAGATCGGGTTGATCAGCGGCAGCCCGGCCAGACTGGTGGCCAGGCCGAACATGAGCACACCGCCGTAGGAGCTGCGCAGCGCGGTGAACGCCTTCTGGCCCCAGGTGAACGGCTCCAGCCGGGGCGCCTCCGGCTCGTCGACGCCGAGTCGGTCCGAGGGCAGTTCCGACATGTCCGCCGGCATGGACTCGCCGCGCGGCATCGGCACCGAGGACGCGACCTTCTCGGCGAGCCACTGGAACCGGTCGAGCAGCCAGTTGTAGTTGGCGTTCGCGGCCTCGGTGAGCGACTCCATCAGCCAGTCCTCGAACTGGCCCCAGGTCACCTGCGGATCCGCTGTCTCGAAGGCGCGATCCGCCTCGCGCAGGATCTTGCGGGTGCGTTCGCGCAGGTCGAACTCGATGTCCGCGACCAGGTCGGCGGTCTCGTCGGAGAGCACGGTCTGCCAGCGGCCGCTGTGCCGGCGCAGGTCCTCGATGGTCTGCTGGGCGACGCGCAGCTTGGCGAGCGCCTCGGCGGAGCGGTTCGGGTCCGACTGGGACACGCTGTCCCGCAACGGACCGACCACCTCGACGATCGCGCTGCCGGCCACCATGGCCACCCCCCGCCTGGTCAGCGTGTCCGGCTTGGCCAGCACGTCGCGTTGCAGGCAGGTGACCAGCTCGGCGAACCCGGATTCCTCGTTCATGGCCTTGTCGCCGGTCTGCGCGGCCAGTAGCCGTAGCGTCGCCGAGACCGGCACCATCCTGGCCTGGAGGCCGATTTCCGAGAGCCTGCTGCGGTTGCGCTCGGCAATGGTGCGCCAGCGCGGCGACAGGTCGATCTTGGTCAGCGCGATCAACACGCTCGGCGCGGATTTCGTCGCGCTGACCAGGAGTTCCAGCTCGGCGCGGGACAGCTCGCAGGTCGCGTCCGAGACCAGCACGACGGTGTCGGCCTGGTCGAGGTCGGCGACGGACGCGCCGGGCCTGGTGTATCCGACCACCTCGGTCGGCGGTGTGTCGATCAACACCATGCCGGCCGCGAGCAGCTGGCGGGGGATGCCCACCTCGGCGGTCACCACCGAACCGCGCAGTGCTGGGTCGGCCCGCCCGCTGGTCTGCCGCGCCACGTCCTCGATCGGCACGGGAATCCGGTCCGGCAGCGACTGGCTCAGTGCCGGCACCGGCCCACCGGTCAACGCGGGCGGCCCTGCCGGCCTGCGGTCGGTGACCAGCACCGCGGAGGGCTCCTCGGCGTGCTGGATGACCGTCGGCGACATGGTGGTCAGGTCGTCGCCGACCGCGCAGACCGAGGCGTTGACCAACGCGTTGACCAATTGGCTCTTGCCCTGCTTCGCGGTTCCGACCACCAGGACGTGCAGCTTGGGGGTGAGTAGCCGAGTTCTTCGGTAGCGCAGCCGTTCGGCCAGGTCGGCGCGTTCGTGGGCAAGGCAGACACCGATCGTTTCGTCCAACAAGCTGAGCCAGGGCGGGGCGATCACCCGATCAGTGTGCCGTGTTTACCCGAGCGGCGGTACGCGCCCTGGTCGCAACGGTATTTCTACCGCAGAGAGTTATCGATTTTGTTGCGGAACGTAGCGAGGTCCCCGTTCGAGAATTCGAACGGGGACCTCGTGCTACTCAGACATCAACTACAAGCCGTTGCCGGGGGCTGGAGCAACGGCCAGGTCGACTCAGAGACCGAGCAGACCGCCGTGGTCGCCGGTGTCCGGGAGGACGTTGTGCAGCGTGTTGGTCACGGTGTCGGTCACGTGGCTGACGGTGTCGCCGACCGCGCTCGCGCTCACGCCGTGCAGCGGACTGGCGCTGCTGGTTGCCGAGTAGGTGGCGTCGCTGACCACGCTGTGCGTCTCCACGGTTGCGGTGTGCAGCGCGTCGGAGACGCCTGGGACCTGCGAGGTGGCCGAGGTGACGTGGGAGACGACGCCGTTGACCAGGTCGCCGACGCCGGCCGGCAGGTGCGAGGTGACCGAGCTGACCGGGTTCGCGCCGGCGAGGCCGGTCAGGTTGGTGACCGTGCTGGTCACGCCGCCGACGTCGGGCAGGCCGGCCAGGTTGCCGAGCGCGGCCGGGTCCGGCACGTTGGCCAGGACGCTGTGCAGCGTGTCGGAGACCGCGCCGGTCGGGTCGGCCGCGAGGTCGGTCGGCAGTGCCGTGCCGCCGACGGCGCCGGTCAGCGCGTTGGTGATGTCGGTCGGGTGCGACAGCACGTCGGTCGGGTCGGCGACCAGGTTGGTGGCGAACGCGGTGGCGCCGCTCAGCGCGCTGGCGTTCAGTTCACTGCCGGTCACCTTGTTGATGGCGTCGGCGTCCAGGCCGCCGGTCAGCTCGTTGCCGACGGCGAAGTTGCTCAGGCCACCGGTGGTCAGGCCGGAAACGCCGCCCGCCCAGTTGGTGTGGCCGAGGCCGGAGGTGACGCCAAGCGCGCCGGCAAGGCCGCTCTGCAGGGTGCCGCCGACGGAGCCTGCGGTGCCGAGGCCGAGGTCGGGGTTGACGACGCCGCCGCTGATGGTCGGCGAGCCGTGGTCGTCGTCGACGTGCAGCCAGCTGCTGGAGTCGTTGACGGCGGAGGTCAGCGCGGACAGCTGCGCGACGGCACCGGCGGGGCCGTCGGCGAGACCGTCGACCGGCAGCATGCTCTGCGCGGCCTCAAGGGCCGGCACCAGGTGCGAGGGGGCGTAGTCGATGACCATCGGGAGGGCGTTGGTGATGTCGCCCGGGGTGATGTCGCTCAGGCCGGCCGAGGCCAGCAGGGCCTGCGGGTCCGACGCGAACTGGGTCAGCGCGGTCGGGTCGCTCAGCAGGTTGAGCACGAAGTCGTGCACAGAGGAGACGGATTCCATGGTCAGTGACTTTTCCTCGTCAGGTTGGGGATCAGGGGGCGGCCCGGCCAGGTGGCTGTCCGGGTGTGGTCGGTGACGCTACGGTGTCGTGATCATCTGGCCATCGGGGATCGCACCCACTCCTTCCCCATCCCCTGATTGGGTGAAATCGGGTGCCCGATTAGGGGGTTAGGGGATCTACCGTCGCTCAGCGTAGGTGTTTCGATACCCGCCTGCGACGGGTAGGAACGGGTGGGCCACAGTGAACGTCACCCTCTAGGGTGCGATGTCCACCAACGAGTGATGGATTCGTTTGAGTGTGAAAGGGCGCAGACCTGCATGCCATACGTCCTCGGGATCGACGTTGGCACCAACAACACGACGGCCGCGATCAGCCGTCTCGACGAGCAGGCCGAGGACACGGTCGAGATCGTCCGGCTGAGTCGTTCCCGCGCCCTGCCCCCGGTCGGCCCGTCCTCGGTAGCGCTGCCCTCGGTGCTGCACCTGGCCGAGGACGGGGCGATCGCGGTGGGCGACGCGGCCGAGCAGTGGGCCGCCGGTCAGCCGGAGCGGATCGCCCGAGGTTTCCTGCGCAGGGTCGGCGACGACGTGCCCGTGCTGCTGGCCGGCGAGCAGTATCCAGCGCAGGAACTGACCGCGATGCTGGTCAGATGGGTGGTCGATCGGGTGGTCGCGCAGGAGGGCCAAGCGCCGGAACAGATCGTGCTGACCCACCCGGCCGGCTGGGGTGGCTACCGCCGCGGCCTGCTGCACCAGGAACTGCGCGTGCAGGGCGTCGGCGAGGTGACCCTGCTGCCCGAACCCATCGCGGTCGGCGAGCAGCGTGCCGCCGATGTCGAGATCGAGGCGGGCTCGACGCTGGCCGTGTATTCCCTCGGCGACGGCGTGTTCAGCGCCTCGGTGATCCGCAGGGTCGCGTCCGGCTCGTTTCTGCTGCTCACCAGGACCGAGAGCACCGAGACGCTCGGCGGCGCCCGGTTCACCGACCTGCTGCTCGGCCAGGTCAGCGGCTCGCTCGGGGCGCCAATGCCCGAACTCGACCTCGCCGACCCGCAGGCGAGGGTGGCGATGTACCGGTTCCGCCAGGCGTGTGCGCAGGCCAAGGAGCAGCTGTCCACCGCGCCCGAGGTGGTGGTGCCCGTGGCACTGCCTGGAATCGCGCAGCAGGTGCGGGTCAACCGGGGCTCGTTCGACGAGCTGATCCGCACCACCGTGACCTGCACGGTCGACCTGCTGCTGCGCACGGTGCGCGCCGCCGCGCTGTCCCCCGCGCAGATCGACGCGGTCATGCTGGTCGGCGGGTCGAGCCGGATTCCGCTGATCGCCGAGCTCGTCTCCGCCGGCCTCGCCAGCAAGGACACCGTGCTCGTGCTCGACGACGCGCCCGAACTGACCCCGGTCAAGGGTGCCGCGCTGGCCGCGCGCAGGCTCGCCACCGGCGAACCGACGCCGGTCGCCGAGCGATCATCGGGCTCACTGCTGGCGCAGAAGGTGGCGCGGAACAACGACGACTCGCCGATCCAGTTGCCGCGCGGGCGCAACGAACCCGACGAGTTCGTCGCGCCGCCGCCGCGACCTGCCGTCGACATCCCCCCGCTCGACCTGCCCGAACCCCGCACGGTCAGCGCCATGGTGCCCGGGGTCAGCCCCGGCGTGCTCGGCGTGATCGTGGCGATCGTCGCGGTGGTCGGCATCGTGCTGACCTTCGTGCTTGAGGGCGGCACTTCGGCCAAGCCGTCGCCGCTGACCAGTTCGGGCTCGGGCGCGACGGCCGTGCATTCGACCGGCTACCAGACCAATCAGTTCACCCCCAGCCAAGGCGGCGGCAATTGATCCATCCCACCGCGACCACCGCGGAGATGATCGTCGATGAGACGATGCGGGCCGTGCTCGCCGAGATCGCGCGTGACCCGATGGCGGCGACCCAGCTCGTCGTGATCGCTCCCGGTGGCTACGGCAAGACCACCGTGCTCGCCGAGTTGGAGCACAGCTACCGGACGGCCGGCCTGACCGTGCTCGGGCCGAGAGAGGCGAGCGCCACACCGGTCGACGCGGATGGCGTGCTGCTCGTCGACGACGCGCACCAGCTCGCGCCCGCCCAGCTCGACGAGCTGAGCGCGGCCGTCGACGACGGCCTGCCCAGGATGATCGTCGCGTGCCGTCCGTGGCCTCGGCCCGCCGAGCTGACCGGGTTGATCGAACGGCTCACCCGGCGGCGCGGCCCGCTGCTGCTCACCCCGTTCGACCAGCCCCAGACCGCGACCGTGCTCGCCGCCGCTCTCGGCAGGACCGCGAGCAACGCGCTGGTCGAGAGGGTGCACACGCTCACCGGCGGCGTGCCCCGGTTCGTCGAACGGGTCGCCGCCGCGCTCGACCCGAGCACCAGGGTCACCGACACCGAGATCCCGCCGGCCGCGCTCGCGCCGTTCGGCTACGACTTCGACCGGCTCGAACCCGAGGTGCTGCGCTTCCTGCTCGCCGAACTGGCCGGCGTCGGCCAGCACGCCGAGCTGATCGGCGAGCTGCTCGGTCGCGACGCGGACGGCGTCGCCGCGACGGTGGAGGCGGCCAAGGCCAGCGGCCTGCTCGGCGCGGACGGCACGCTGCTGCCGATCGTCGCCGCCGCGTTGGCCGCGCTCAACCCTGGCGAGGGTGCGCTCGCGGTGCGGGCGAGGTTGGCCCAGTCGCAGCTGGCGCGCGGCGGTTCCGTGCTCGACCTGGTCCGGCCGCTGCCCCGCAATGGTGTCGGCGGTGCCGGCATGGCGGCCCTGTACGAAGCGGCGGCAGGCGAGGCGACCGAGCCTGCGCTGGCCGCGGAGCTGTACGCGGCCGCGGTGTCCGCAGGCGCACCGCTGGCCTCGGTCGCGGTCCGCTGGGCCAACGCGGCAGCGCTCGCCGGCGATCTCCCGGTCGCGTTACGCCTGACCGACCAGGTGATCTCCGGCCCGGCAGTGCCCGATCAGGCCGAAGGCGCCACGATCGCCGCGACCGCTCTCGTCCACTTGGGACAGTTGGGCAGCGCGGCCGAGCTGTACAAGTGGTCGGGCGTTGGCCCGTCCATGGCGTTCGCCGCGATCAGCACGCTCGGCACCGGTGCGCTCGACGAGGCGACCGAGCTGGTCGGCAGGTCCGGCCAGGCCGGTCCGCCGACGTTGCTGAGCAGTGCTGCTTCGCTGATGGCCAAGGGCATTCTGGAATCGGTCACCGGTTCGCCAAGGGCGGCGCTTGCCACCTTGGTCCGGGCAGCGGCCCTGCTCGAACCGGCCGGCAAGTCGGTGCTGCTGCCGGACAGCCCGGCCGCGCTCGCCGCGCTGGTCGCGTTGCACTGCGGCGAACTCAGCATCGCCGAGTCCGTGTTGGACCGTGCGGTCGCGGCCAACGTGGGCGGTGCGCTCATGGTGGCAAGGCACCGGTTGCTCCAGGGCTGGATCTGCATGATGCGCGGCGCGTTCGCCGGCGCGCAGGAGTTCCTCGCGCTGGCCACCAAGGCCGCCAAGAACGCGTCGGTGGCCTTCCAGCCAAGGGATTGGCTCTACGCGGTCGGTATCGAGGTCGGCCTGGCCCGGCGCAGCAGTGATCTTGCCGCGTTGCGCCGGATCTGGTCGCAGGCCGGCGACGCGGTCATGCGGCACCCGATCGACCTCTACACGTTCCTGCCGCTGGGCGAGTTCGCCATCGCGTCGGCCCGGTTGCGCGACCAGGACCGGCTCGCCCCGCACGTGCAGGAGGCCACCCTGCTCGCAGAGCAGCTGCGCCAACCTCCACTGTGGACGACGGCGGTGCACTGGAGCGGGCTGCACGCGGCGATCATCGGCGAGGACCCGGCAGCGGCCGAGCAGCACGTGCACGCGTTGGCCGAGGGCGCTGGCCACAGCCGCTACGGCGCGGTGTTGTACTCGGCGGCGCGCAGCTGGCTGGCCGTGGTCACCGGCAACATTCACCCGGCATCGGTGGAATCGGCCGCCCGCCAGCTCGACGACGTCGGCCTGTCCTGGGACGGCGCGCGCCTTGCCGGCCAGGCCGCGATTCGCACGGTGGACCGCAAGGCGATGGTCCGGTTGCTCGAATGCGCACGGCTGTTGCAGGGCAGGACGCAGGCCAAACCCGCGACCGCGAAAAGCTCGGCGGCGAGCCCGAATCCGCGGTCGAGCACCGCGGCCGCCGCCGAGGTGATCGCAGCGGGCAAGCTGAGCGAACGCGAGTGGGAAGTGGCCGATCTGGTGCTCGCCGGCCTGACCTACAAGCAGATCGGCGACCGGCTGTTCATCTCGGCCAAGACGGTCGAACACCACGTCGCCAGGATGCGCCAGCGCCTCGGCGCGACCAGTCGCAGCGACCTGCTCGCCCAACTGCGGGTGCTGGCCAGCGAACGCGGCTGAAAGCATGACAAGGCGGATGTAAGAGACCCCTCGCTGTTGCCACTCACGCGTTCAGTTACGTAGCATCTGTTCAGTATTCTGTTCCTGTTCACGTACATGAATGGAGTTGTGGTGTTACGACGTGTGCTCGCCGCCATGGTCGCCGGTGCGGCCGTCGTCTCGCTCGCCGCCATCCCCGCCGACGCCCATCCAGCGCCGAGCACCACGGTGCTGAGCGGTCAGCGGTTGGCGGTCAACCGGCTCAGGCTGCTCGCGGGTGATCCGACCCTGCGAGCGTCGCTGAATGATCTGCTCGCCCAGGCCAAGCCGGAACTGACCCAAGGTCCATGGACGGTGACGGACAAGACCCAGGTGCCGCCGAGCGGGGACAAGCACGACTACCTGAGCCTCGCGCCGTACTACTGGCCGACCCAGCCGCAGACCCCGACCAACCCGTGGGGCTGCCCGTACGTGAACAGGGACGGCCAGGTTTCGCCGATCTCCAGGAGCATTCCGGACAAGCCCGAGTGGATCCAGGCGTACAACGCGATCTACCAGCTCAGCCTCGCCTGGTACTACACCGGTGATCCCAGCTACGCGCAGCGCGCCGAACTGGACATCCGCACCTGGTTCCTGAACGCGGCGACCAGGATGAACCCCAATCTCAACTTCGCGCAGGGCATTCCGTGCCAGGTCGACGGGCGAGGGATCGGCATCATCGACTTCGCGTACTCCTTCACCGAGGTGCTGGACGCGGTCGGCCTGCTGAACAACGGCGCGCCCGGCTGGCGGTCGTCGGACTCCGCCGGCATGAACTCGTGGGCCGGCCAGTTCCTGACCTGGTTGCGCACCAGCAAGAACGGCTCGGACGAGTCGGCGGCAAAGAACAACCACGGCAGCTTCTACGACATGCTCACCGCGGCGACCGCGCTGTTCACCGGGCAGCGCTCGCTGGCAAGGAGCATCGTGCAGGGCGCGCAGACGAAGCGGATCGCCGTGCAGATCCAGGCAGACGGTGAGCAACCGCTGGAACTGACCAGGACGCGGAGTTGGCACTACTTCAACTTCAACCTGGTCGCGCTGACCCGGCTCGCGGACATCGGACAGCACGTCGGCGTGAACCTGTGGAAGTACACGGCACCGGACGGCGGCAGCTTGTACGCCGCTGTCAACTACCTGATCCCGGCCGCCACCAAGGGCCAGTCGGTGTGGCCGTTTCCGGAACTGGACTTCCACCAGTTCGCCTCGGTCGACATCATGCACGCCGCCGCGGACGCAGGCGACGAGCAGGCCAAGGCGGCGCTGCCCGAACTACAGATCGAACCGGGCGGCGACCTCTACCCGATCCGTCCAGCGGCCGAGCAGCTCGACAACGTGCAGACCACGCCGTAGCCACGGTGATTAAGATCGAGGCAAATGCGGCGCGAGAACTTCGTCGGCACCACGTTCGACATCGACACCACCAGCCTGGACGGCTGGCCGGACGGCATCCGACCGGTGCTGGTCAAGGAGTTCGTCGGCGAGGATGACGCGGCAGTGCGCTTCGGCGTGGTGCCTCTGGACGAACCCGACGCGGAGCAGCGCGTGGTGCGCCTGTTCAAACCGGCGACCGCACTGGAAATGCGCACCCTGCACCACAGCTTCACCGTGCACACCGAGCTGTACCCGGACCATCCGCTGGCCATGCCCGAAGCGGACCGGTTGGCCGCGCTCACCGTCGAGATGCTGGCCAGGGTCGACGATCCACGGCTGATGTTCCGGGTCGGGCTCTACCGGGAGATGGTGGAGTCGATCATCGCGGTGCTGGCGCAAAGCTTCGCCGATCCGCAGAAGTCCGTGTCGCTTGATGATTCGCCGGTGCGCGACTGGCTCGACGACAGCGTCTCCTACCACCTGGCCAAGGTGCTCGCCGACGAGCAGATCCGGCCCGACCTGCGCCCGTCGCTGGAACGCGCCCTTGACGAACTGCGCGACTCGATCGCGCGCTGGCAGGCCATCCGGCGCTACGCCCCGCTCTCCCACAACCCGCTGTTCATGCTGACCGGCCTGCTGTTCGAGGGCTTCATCGAGATCGCCGAGTACCAGCACATCAGCCACGCCGCCGATTTCGTGTCCAGGGTGAAGATCGCGCACGTCGCCCCGTTCGCCGACGCGATCACCACCCTGTTCCAGCGCATCGCCAACGATCCGCTCACCGTGCGTACCCCGGTGCGGCTCGCGGCAGGCGCGAACGCGTGCGCGCTGCTCAACGACGTGAGCGTGATCCTGCCCCGGGACGCCGACCGCTACGCCGCCCTCGCTCGGGTCTGGCAGGCGCGTTACCTGATGCTCGCCGACGAGCCCGTCGACGTGGTCGCCCCGCTGCTCCGCTCGGCGTTGGAACTGTGGCAGCGGCTCGGCGACCTCGCGCAGACGCACGACACCTGCCAACTACTGGCCATCGCCTACCAGCCGACCAACGAGGACGCGGCCATCCACTTCCGCAACGCTGCCGGCCGCATCCGCAGGCTCCTCGAACGCCAGAGCTGACGCGGGCGACCTCAGCTGCCGGGGCTGGCCGGGGTGGTGGTGTCGTTGGGCTGCATGCCGCCGCTGTTGTGGTCCGAGCGGGTCGCCGGCGGCTGCTGGCGGGAGGGGTCGGAAACGGTGGTCGCGGTCGCGGTGCTGCCGGAAACCGTGGCGATGACCGTGACCGTGTCGTCGACCTGGATGTCGGACAGTGCGATCGACCCGTGGTTGAGCACGGTTGAGCCGTTGATCAGGTAGTGGCCGACGTAGTGGTCCTGGCTGGTCACGGTGATCGACGTGGTGCCGAGCTTGGTGACCGTGCCGGTCTGGAAGCGTTCGGTGACGAAGCCGCCGCTGCTGGTGCGCGCAACGAAGTCACCGTGCACGGCGTTGGCGAACGGTCCGCCGGAGTACCCGCCGCCGTGCCGGCCGGACCCGCCGCCGCTGGTGACCTGGCCGCCGCTCACGCCCGCGTTCGCGTGGGTGGCGCTCGCCGCGGTGGGCTGGGTCGCGGCGATCGCGACCGCGGTGCCGCCGCCGACGATGACAACAGCCAGTACGACCGCGCCGATCACCTTCCGCGCCGACCAGTGCGGCCGGACCTCCACCTGGGTGGGCACCTCGATCGTGCCCGCGCCGAGCGGCGGCGGGGTGCCCCAGGTCTGCGGCACGGTGGTGGTGGGGGTTTCCTCGGTGCTCACCGTGGCGATCCTCCCGTTGGTGGTCGACTCCTGCCGACAGCCTCCAGCACGAACCTGTGCGTGAGCTGTACCCGTTGCGGGCCGATTCCACCCGCGAGACACAGCCCATCCACAGTAAAGCCACAGCGTCGTCTTAGTACGGTCAGCCAACCTCGGAGCATGACCGCCGTGACTCCCTCCCGCCAGGCAGCGTCGGTGCGCGTGCTGGTCGTCGACGACGAGGCGAACCTGGCCGAACTGGTCGCGATGGCACTGCGCTACGAGGGCTGGGAGGTGCGCAGCGCTGGCGACGGCGCGAACGCGGTGCGGGTCGCGCGGGAACTGCGACCGGACGTGGTGGTCCTGGACATCATGCTGCCCGACCTGAGCGGGCTGGAGGTGCTGCGCCGGCTTCGCGAGCAGAACCCGAATCTTCCGGTTCTGTTCCTGACCGCGCGGGACGCGGTCGAGGACCGGATCGCCGGCCTCACCGCGGGCGGCGACGACTACGTGACCAAGCCGTTCAGCCTGGAGGAGGTCGTGCTGCGGCTGCGTGCGCTGCTGCGCCGCACCCACATCGCGGCCGAGGCGGCGGGAGCGCTGCTCGTGGTGGGCGACCTGACCCTTGACGAGGACAGCCGCGAGGTGCACCGCGACGGCGATCTGATCGAGCTGACCGCGACCGAGTTCGAGCTGCTGCGGTTCCTCATGCGCAACGCGCGACGGGTGCTGAGCAAGGCACAGATCCTCGACCGCGTGTGGAACTACGACTTCGGCGGCCAAGCCAATATCGTCGAACTCTATGTGTCCTACCTGCGCAAGAAGATCGATGTCGGACGCGCGCCGATGATCCACACGCTGCGCGGGGCGGGGTATGTGCTCAAGCCGGCCACCTGAGCGCCGCTGGTGGCGGGTGCACCGCTGGTCGCTGCGGGCCAGGCTGCTCGCCGGCCAGCTCGTCGTGCTCGCCGTGGTGTGCGTCGTGATCGGCGTCGGCACCCTGCTCAGCCTCAACAATTCGCAGCGCGGCCAGCTCGACGCGCAACTCTACGCCGCCAACCAGCGTGCCGCCAATCCCGATCACGGTCAGGGTTTCGGCTCGCCGCCGCCACACAGCGGTCAGCAGACGCCGCCGCGCCCTTCGGTGTGCGGGTCGGGCGAGAGCTATCCGACCGGCGAGCCGCCGATCGGGTTCGGGCAGGGGATCGGCACGCTGACCGGCTGGGTGCGCAGCGACGGCGCCGTCCTGGGGCCGTGGGAGCTGGTCGACCAGAGCACTCAGAACAAGCACGACGTGTGCGCGAAACCGCTGTCCGCGCAGGACGCCGCGATCATCGGCGCGCTGCCGCCGGACACGTACGTCAGCAGCACCCTGCCGGATATCGGCGACTACCGCCTGCTCGCCACCACGACACCGAGCGGCGACCGCGTGGTTACCGGGATCGCCGAGCAGAACGACGAGTCGACACTGTGGACCCTTGGTTGGGCGCTCGGGGTGGTCGCGCTGATCGGGCTGGCGCTGGCCGGGTTGCTCGGCTGGGCGATCGTGCGCCGCACGCTGCGGCCGCTGCGCAGGGTCGCGGACACCGCGGCCAGGGTCACCGAGCTACCGCTGGACCGGGGCGATGTCGCACTGTCCGTTCGAGTGCCCGATGTGGACACTGATCCCAGTACCGAGGTGGGCCAGGTCGGCGCCGCGCTCAACCGGATGCTGCACCACGTGGACGGCGCGCTGGCCGCGCGAAGGGCAAGTGAGACGCGGGCGCGCCAGTTCGTCGCGGACGCCAGCCACGAGCTGCGCACGCCGCTTGCCGTGATTCGCGGCTATGCCGAACTCACCCAGCGCGGCGGCGACACCGTCCCGCCGGAACTCGCGCACGTCATGCGCAGGGTGCATGCCGAGTCGGAGCGGATGAGCACGCTCGTCGACGACCTGTTGCTGTTGGCCCGCCTGGATTCCGGGCGGCCACTGAACCTGCGCGAGCTGGACCTGACCAGGTTGATCGTGGACGTGATCACCGACGCGCACGTGGCGGGGCCGGAGCACGTGTGGCGACTGGAGTTGCCGGAGGAGCCGGTCACCATCGTCGGCGACGCCGCCCGGCTGCACCAGGTACTGGCCAACCTGGTCACCAACGCGCGCACGCACACCCCCGGCGGCAGCACGGTCACCACCGCGCTCGCACGAGGACCGGGCGAGACGCTCGTCGTCACGGTCGCCGACGACGGGCCGGGCATCCCGCCGGACGTGCTGCCCAACGTGTTCGAGCGCTTCGCGCGCGGCGACACGTCGCGTTCGCGCGCGGCCGGCAGTACCGGGCTCGGCCTGGCCATCGTGGCCGCCGTCGTCGCCGCCCACCACGGCACGGTCGAGGTGGCGAGCACGCCGGGGCACACCGTGTTCACGGTGACGTTGCCGCCGTTGCGCCGGTGACCTCACAGCGCTGACACAGCAAAGGCACACAGGCGGCACAGCGACGACCTCGACGGTGGAGGTCATGCAGACGAGCTACCGGAATCCTCCCGCCGCCCTGCCGCTACCCCTGCCGCGCGTCGCGAGCCGCGGCGGCAGGCCCGTGCTGGACGTGGTGCTCCCGGTCCACAACGAGGAGCGGGACCTGGCGCCGTGCGTGCGCAGGCTGCACGCCTACCTCACAGAGCACTTCCCGTACCCGTTCCGGATCACCGTCGCGGACAACGCCAGCATCGACACGACCCGGACCATCGCCAAGGACCTGGCCGAGGAGTTCCTCGAAGTCGAGAGCGTCCGGTTGGAACAGAAGGGCAGGGGCAGGGCGCTGCGCGCGGTCTGGTCCACATCGGACGCAGCGGTGCTCGCCTACATGGACGTCGACCTGTCCACCGACCTCGCCGCGCTGCTCCCGTTGGTCGCGCCGCTCATCTCCGGCCATTCGGACCTGGCCATCGGCAGCAGGCTGGCCAGGGGAGCGCGAGTGGTGCGCGGCGCCAAGCGGGAGTTCATCTCGCGCTGCTACAACCTGATCCTGCGCTCCGCCCTGTTCGTGCGGTTCTCCGACGCGCAGTGCGGGTTCAAGGCGATCCGCGCGGACGTGGCCCGACATCTGCTACCGCTGGTCGCGGACACCGGCTGGTTCTTCGACACCGAACTGCTCGTGCTCGCCCAACGTGCCCGGCTGCGCATCCACGAGGTTCCGGTCGACTGGGTCGACGACCCGGACAGCAGGGTCGACCTCCTGTCGACCGCGATCGCCGACCTCAGGGGCGTCGCCCGGCTCGGCAGGGCGTTCGCCACCGGGGCGCTGCCTATCAGCGAGCTGCGCACCCAGCTCGGTCGCGACGTTCCGCCGCCCGTGCCGGGTGTGCCGGTCGGGCTGACCAGGCAGGTGGTGCGGTTCGCCGCCGTCGGCGTGCTCAGCACGCTGCTCTACCTGCTGCTGTTCGTGTTGCTGCGCAACGTGATGGGCGCGCAATCCGCGAACCTGCTGGCCCTGTTGATCAGCGCGGTCGCCAACACCTCGGTCAACCGCAGGGTCACCTTTGACGTGCGCGGCCGGGAAGGCGCCGGACGCCACCAGTTCCAGGGCCTGCTCGTGTTCGCGGTCGGCCTCGGCCTGACCAGCGGCTCGCTCGCCCTGCTGCGACTGATCACCGGAAACCCGGGCCGGATACCGGAACTCGTCGTGCTGGTGCTGGCCAATCTGCTCGCCACCCTCGTGCGCTTCCTGCTGCTGCGCGGCTGGGTCTTCCGCACCCAACGCTGACCATCAACCTTCCCTGGAGAAAAAACGATCATGGCAACGACCACCATCCCCCGAGCGCTGCCGGCAGCCGGCAACGACGCGCAACACGGCCGGTTCGGCAGGCTGCTGCGCGGACCCGCCGAGGATCCGCGCTGGGCCCGCCCCGCCCTGCTGGTGCTGCTCGCCGGCACCGCACTGCTCTACCTGTGGGATCTGGGCGCGTCCGGCTACGCCAACAGCTTCTATGCGGCCGCCGTGCAGGCCGGCACGCAGAGCTGGAAGGCGTGGCTGTTCGGCTCGCTCGACTCCAGCAACGCGATCACCGTGGACAAGCCGCCCGCCGCGTTCTGGGTGATGGGCCTGTCCGCGCGGATCTTCGGCTTCAACTCGTGGAGCATGCTCGTGCCGGACGCGCTGGCCGGCGTCGCCTCGGTCGGCCTGCTCTACGCGGCCGTGCGGCGTTGGTCCGGTCCGGCGGCGGGGCTGTTCGCCGGGGCAGGGCTCGCATTGACTCCGGTCGCCGCGCTGATGTTCCGGTACAACAACCCGGACGCGATCCTGGTGCTGCTGCTCGTCGCGGGCGCCTACTGCGTGGTGCGGGCGACCGAGAAGGCCGGCGCGAAGTGGCTGATGCTGGCCGGGGTGCTGGTCGGCTTCGGGTTCCTTACCAAGATGCTCCAGGCGTTCCTGGTGCTGCCCGCGTTCGCCCTTGTTTATCTCGTCGCCGCGCCGACCAGGCTCGGCCCGCGCGTCCGGCATGTGCTCGCCGCGACGGTTGCGCTGGTCGTCTCGGCCGGTTGGTACGTGGCGCTGGTCGCGATCTGGCCAGCCGGCGCCCGCCCGTACATCGGCGGATCGACCGACAACAGCCTGCTGGAACTCGCGCTCGGCTACAACGGCCTCGGCCGGCTCCTCGGCGGCGCCGGCAACGGCGGAGGCGGTGGCCCGGCTGGCGGCGGCGGTGGTTTCGGTGGCGGGAATGTGTCGTTCGGCGGCGCCCCTGGCATCGGCAGGCTGTTCGGGTCCAGCTTCGGCACCGAGATCTCCTGGCTGCTGCCGGCCGCGCTGATCGCGCTGGTGGCCGGGCTGTGGTTGCGCAGGAAGGCACCGCGCACCGACCGCGCCCGCGCCGGCGTGCTGCTGTGGGGCGGCTGGCTGCTGGTCACCGGCGTGGTGTTCAGCTTCATGCGGGGCACCATCCACCCCTACTACCTGATCGCGCTGGCCCCCTCGGTCGCCGCGCTGGTCGCGGTCGCGGGCCGGGAACTGTGGCGGGGCAGGGCGAATCCGCTGGTCCGCGGCACGCTCGCGCTGATGGTCGCGGGCACCGGCAGTTGGGACTTCGTGCTGCTCGATCGCACGCCCGACTGGTTGCCGCCGCTGCGCTACGTGGTACTGGTCGCGGGTGTCATTGTCGCCATCGCACTGGTCGTCGGGGTGCGTCGTAGCGCCCGATCGGCGACGGTGTTGTTGCTGGTCAGCGCGCTGACCGGGGTCGCGGCGTCGGCCGCGTACGCGGTGGACACGGCCGGCAGGCCGCACACCGGTTCGATCCCGACGTCCGGCCCTGGCGACACCGGCCCCTTCGGCGGCCGAGGTGACCGAGGTGACCGAGGTGACCGAGGTGGCCGAGGTGGCCGAGGTGGGCCAGGCGGGCCAGGCGGTGACGACGCCGCGAACAGCGCGCTCACCAACCTGCTCAGGTCGACGAACACCACCTGGGCGGCGGCCGTGGTCAGCGCCAACTCGGCCGCGCCGCTCGAACTGGCCAGCGGCAAGGCGGTGCTTGCCATCGGCGGCTTCACCGGCAGCGACCCGTCGCCGACCGTTGCCCAGTTCGAGCGGGACGTGCAGGCTGGCAAGATCCACTACTTCGTGGTCGGCGGCGGTCCGGGTGGCGGCAGAGGTTTGCGCGGTGGTAATGGTGGGTTTACTCCCGGTGACGTGCCGAACGGCGCACCAGCGGGCGGCGGATTCCGAGGAGGCGAGTTCCCTGGTGGTGGCTTCCCCGGTTTCGGCGGCGGCTCCGGGGACGCAGGCGCCATCACCAGTTGGGTCGAGTCGCACTACACCTCGACGACCGTCGGCGGCCAGACCGTCTACGACCTGACCAAGCCGAAGACCACTTCCTAATCAGGTCCACAGACCCAGGTAAGAGAATTCTCAGGAACCGGCGGTGTACTGGTTGTGTCAGCGACGGTGCGAATGATCGAGAACCGGAGAGGAGGTCCCGAATGAGCGAGGACGACCAGCGCCCGCTTGGTGGGACCGATCCCACCCACGGCTGGATGGGCGCGCCCGGATACGGCGAGTCATCGCACTACCCGTACCAACAGCCCGGATCGGGCGTGCCTGGTGCTGGCTGGCCCGGTTCGGTACCGCCGCCCGGTGAGCACTCCGGTGTCTGGGGGCAGTCGGGTCCGACCGGCTATCCCGGTCAGACCGGCTGGCAGCAGCAGACGGCCTACTGGCCGCCGCAGGGTCCCGCTCCGCAGCCACCGAAGCGGCGCGGCGTCGCGACGTTCGTGATGATCGTGATCACCATGATCACGGCCGCGCTCGCCGGCCTCGCCATCGGCCGCTCCATCTGGTCGCCGAACAGCAACGCGGCCAACCAGTCGCCGTACTCGAACAACAACGGCAACAACGGTTCCGGCGGGTTCGGCGATCCGAACTACGGTAACGGCGGGGGCAATGGCGGGGGCAACGGCAATGGCGGGGGCAACGGCAATGGCGGGGGCAACCTCGGTCCGCAGGGCCAGGGCGGCAGCCAGAGCGGCCCGACCACGTCGAACGCGGCGGGCGGCCCGACCAACGCCGCGCAGATCGCGGCGGGCGTCGACCCTGGCATCGTGGACATCAACACCACGCTCGGCGACGCCAACGAGCGCGCTGCCGGCACCGGCATCGTGCTCACGCCGAACGGCGAGATCCTGACCAACAACCACGTGATCAACGGCGCGACCCAGATCTCCGTTACCGACATCGGCAACGGCCAGACCTACCAGGCCAACGTGGTCGGCTACGACCGCACCGACGACATCGCAGTGCTGCAACTGGTGAACGCGTCCGGTCTGAAGACGGTGACCCTCGCCGACTCCAACAAGGTCGCGGTGAACCAGCAGGTCGTGGCGATCGGCAATGCCGGCGGCGTCGGCGGCACGCCGAGCGTGGCCGGCGGCACCGTGACCGACCTGAACCAGTCGATCACCGCATCGGACGACTCGGACGGCACCTCGGAGCAGCTGACCGGGTTGATCCAGGTCAATGCGAACGTGCAGCCGGGTGACTCGGGTGGTCCGCTGGTGAGCACGTCCGGGCAGGTGATCGGCATCGACACCGCGGCATCGGCCGGCACGCAGATCCAGGCCAGCCAGTCCGGCGCCGGGTTCGCCATCCCGATCAACAAGGCGAACAACATCGGCAGGCAGATCTTTGCCAAGCAGGCGTCCGCCACGATCCACGTCGGCGCGACCGGGTTCCTCGGCGTGAAGGTCAGCCCGGACAGCCACAACGGCCAGGGCAACGGTCAGGGTAGTGGCCAGGGCAACGGCCAGTTCGGCAACGGCTCGACGGTGCAGGGTGCGAACGTGTCCGGCACCCTACCCGGCACCCCGGCCGATCAGGCCGGCCTTACCGACGGCGACGTGATCACCTCGCTCAACGGCAAGACGATCACCTCGGCGGACGGCCTGACCAGCGCGGTGCAGCAGTACCACCCGGGTGACAGCGTCACCCTCGGCTGGACCGACCCGCAGGGCCAGTCGCACACCGCGACCATCCAACTGGCCAACGGCCCGGCGGGCTGAGCAACAGCTTTCCTTCAAGGCGTGGGGCGTCCCGCCGGGAACGGGGTGCCCCACGCGATCGTTCGACCACAGTGCCCGGCCTGGGTTTTTCCAGGCCGGGCACCGTGGGTGTCAGGCTCAGGCTTGCTGCTCGGACCGGTCGTCGGTGGCCCAGAGCGTGTGGAAGGTGCCGTCGGCGTCGACCCTGCGGTAGGTGTGCGCGCCGAAGAAGTCGCGCTGGCCCTGGATCAGCGCGGCGGGCAGCCGCGCGGCGCGCAGGCCGTCGTAGTACGACAGCGCGGTGCTCAGGCCGGGCGACGGGATGCCCAGCTGGGTGGCCGTGCTGACCACGTTGCGCCATGAGTCCTGCGCGCCCGCGACCGACTCGGCGAAGGTCCGGTCGGTGAGCAGGGTGGGCAGTTTCGGATCGGTGGTGTACGCGTTGCGGATCTCGTTGAGAAACTCCGCGCGGATGATGCAACCGCCGCGCCAGATCGTGGCCAGCGAGGCGAGGTCGATGTTCCAGCCGTACTCGACGCTGCCGGCCTGGATCTGGTTGAAGCCCTGCGCGTAGGCGACCACCTTGGCCGCGTACAGCGCCTGCTCGACGTCATCGGCGAAGGTCTCGGCGGCCGAACCGGTCAGCTTCTTGCCTGACGGGCCCGCCAGGCCGCGCGCCGCGGCGCGCAGGTCGGCGCTGCCGGACAGCGAGCGGGCGAACACGGCCTCGGCGATGCCGCTGACCGGGCTGCCGAGGTCGAGCGCGATCTGCACGGTCCAGCGACCGGTGCCCTTCTGCTCGGCCTGGTCGGCGACGATGTCCACGAACGGCTCGCCGGTCCTGGCGTCCACGTGCGAGAGCACCTCGGCGGTGATCTCGATCAGGTAGGAGTTGAGCCTTCCGGTGTTCCAGGTGCGCATGACCTCGGCGATCTCGGCGGGGGACAGGCCGAGCGCGTTGCGCAGCAGGTCGTACGCCTCGGCGATCAGCTGCATGTCCGAGTACTCGATGCCGTTGTGCACCATCTTCACGAAGTGGCCTGCGCCGTCCGGCCCGATGTGCGCGCAGCACGGCTCGCCGTCGACCTTCGCGGAGATGTCCTCCAGCAGCGGGCCGAGCGCCTCATAGGACTCGGGCGAACCACCTGGCATGATGCTCGGGCCGTGCAGCGCGCCCTCCTCGCCGCCGGACACGCCGGTGCCGACGAAGTGGATGCCCTTGGCGCGCAACGCCGCCTCGCGACGCCGGGTGTCCGCGAAGTGCGCGTTGCCCGCGTCCACGATCATGTCGCCCGGTTCGAGCAGCGGCGCGAACTCGTCGATCACCGCGTCGGTCGGCTCGCCCGCCTTGACCATCACCACGACGCGACGCGGGCGCTCAAGGGAGTTCACGAAGTCCTGCGCCGAATACGCGGGCACGAACGTGCCCTCCGAGCTGAAGTTCTCCACCAGGCTCCTGGTGCGCGCGTCGGAGCGGTTGTGCACCGCGACCGCGTGGCCGTGCCGGGCGAGGTTGCGTGCCAGATTGCGGCCCATCACCGCGAGGCCGGTCACGCCGATCTTTGCTTGCTCGCTCATGTCTTCCTTCGCTGCCCTTCGAGGTGGTGAAGTCTCCGCCGCCCAGTTTTCCCTGTCTGCTACACCGGTGGCGAAAATGACTGGGCGCACGATGGCCGCGACTGCTAACGTCCGCGACGCCGTGACACTACGCGAGGAGGTGAGACCCATGAACGCTGTACGCAGGTGGGTGCTCCCCATCCTCGTCGCGGCTTGGCGACTGACGTAGGTGTCGCCGGGAGCGCCGACGCACTCCCGAAAGGCACCACTATGAAACCTTCGATAGTCATCACCCGCGTCGCGGAGCGGCAGTGGCACGCTCTTGAGGACGATCGGGTTGTCGGCCGAGGCGACGCGTCGCCTCGGCCCGACGGGCGGGTCTTCCTGAGCATCGACTCCTGGCACGGCACGGTCTTCGACCAGCTCGCCAAGGTGATGCTCGCCGATCTACCCACCCCGCTCTACACCGTGGTCGACGAGGCCGACGGCGATCTCATCACCCAGTGGCGGCACGCCGGTTTCACCACGCGCCGCCGCGAGTGGGAATACCTGGTGCCCACCGATGTCGACCCGGTGGCGCCGCCCTCGGGTGTGACGATCGTGCCGGTCGGCGCGGCGGACGAGGCACGGCTGCGCGAGCTGGATCACGCGATTCGCGCGGAGGTCGAGGCCACCGTCGGCTGGCATTCGATGCCGGCGGAGATCCTGCCCCGACCGGAAGGGGACACGCTCGTCGACCCGTCGAAGTACGGAGCAGCCGCTGCGGCCGAGGGCTACCTGGGCCTGGTCCGGGTGACCGGCCGGCCGCAGAGCCCTCGGATCGGCCTGATCGCGATCAGCGCCGACCAGCGCCGTCGCGGCATCGGCACGGCACTGCTCACCCAGGTGTTGGATTCGTTGCACGGCAAGGGAACCGAGACCGCTACGGCCGAGGTGAACGAGGCGAACGCGGCCGCGGTCGCGCTGTTCGAGGGCATCGGTGCCCGACGCGCGAGCAGCAACCTGGAACTGGTGTTGCGCTGATGGTGGGCAAAGCGGACGGTATCCAGATCGAAGGCACCGTGACCGAGTGCCTGCGCAACGCCATGTTCACCGTTGAGCTGGAGAACGGGCACAAGGTGCTCGCGCACATCAGCGGGAAGATCAGGAAGAACTACATCAAGATCGTGCCGTACGACCGGGTGCTCGTCGAGTTGAGCCCGTACGACCTCAACCGAGGCCGCATCCTGTTCCGGTACCGGACGTAGTCCCCCTCGGTAGGCCGACCGCACCGCGCCTGGCCGCGCGGCCGCGGTCGGCCGTCGGCCGAACCATCTCAGTTGGCGATCGACACGGCGGCCCTGACGAGCGTCGGATCGGCCAGCGCGCGCAGGATGCCGTCGGCGAGGTCGGCGCGGGACAGCCGGGCGCCCCCGTGCACGTTGCGGTCGATGGCCGTTCGGTAGGCGCCGGTTCGCGCGCCGTTGGTCAACATCGGTGGACGCAGGATGGTCCAGTCGAGTTCGCTGGCGCGCACGAGTTCTTCCATTCGTCGCATGTCGTTCCAGGTGTGCTTGAGGACCCTGCGCAGGATCGGCTTGGCAACGAACCTGGTCACCGGTCCGTCGCCGACGTCGATCATGCCGCTGTTGCTCACCACGACCAGCCGTCGCGTGCCGACGTGCCGCATCGCGCCGATGATGCCGGCCGTGCTGTCGGTCTGCACGGACGTGCCCGTGCGTGGCGGGCGTGACCCGATCGTGCTGACCACGGCGTCCTGACCAGCGATGAGCGGACCGATCGCGTCCGGATCCATCACATCAGCGACCACGACGGACACGTGCGCGAGATCGGGCAGGCTCGCCTGCCTGCGTACGACGGCCGTGATCTCGTGTCCGGCCGCGCCGGCCTGGTCGAGGAACTGCCGGCCGGTGCCGCCGGTCGCGCCGAAGAGGGCGATCTTCATGTCTGCCTCCAGTTGGTGAGTGCTCACTAACCAGGATAATATTGGTGAGTACTCACCCACTTGTCAACGGGAGCAGACGATGAGCACGCGTGACCGGATGCTCGACGCGGCCGCGCACGTGATGCGCACCAAGGGGCTCGCCCACGCGACCACCAAGCAGATCGCGAAGGAGGCGGGCTTTTCCGAGGCCGCGCTCTACAAGCACTTCCGGGACAAAACCGACCTCTTCGTCGCCGTGCTGAACGAGCGCGCACCCAACACGCTCGCCAACCTGCTCGGCGGCCTCACACCCCGCGTCGGGCAGGCAGCGGTACCGGAGGTCCTGGCCGACATCGCGCGGGCCGCGATCGCGTTCTACCGGCACAACTTCCCGATGGCCGCGTCGGTGTTCTCCGAGCCGCACCTGCTGACCGCGCACACCAGGGCACTGCGTGAGCGTGGCACCGGACCCGCGCACATCAACGCCACGCTCGCCGAGTACCTCGCCGCCGAGCAGAAGCTCGGCCGTGTCAAGGCGAGCGCCGATCCGCGCGCCGCGGCGGCCCTGCTGATCGGCGCCTGCTTCCAGCACGCCTTCCTCGGCTACTTCGCCGACCGCCCCGACGACGACGAGGCCGATCAGCGCTTCGCCGCATCGTTGGTCGACACCCTCGCCCCCGGCCTGCTGCCGGAGGTCACGGCGCGGCCGTGAACTCCAACGCCGTGCGACCGTCCGAGATCGGCCCCGACGCACGCAGCACCAGTCCGCAGTCCGCACCCATTCGGGCCAACTCGTCGACGGTCCGTTCGCGACCCGCGAAACACATCAGCATGAACAGGTCGATCGCGGTGCTCGCGCCTGCCCGCGCACCGGCTCGGTGACGATCACGGTGCCGTTGGGCGCTGCGGCCGCCGCGCAGCCGGACAGGATCTTGCGGGCGTTCTCGTCGTCCCAGTCGTGCCGGATGTCGGAAAGGAGGTAGGCGTCGGCGCCGGTGGGCAGCGGTTCGAAGAAGCTCCGCGGCACGGTGCCGGACCGGTCGGCGAGCCCGGCCGCCGCGAACCGCTCGGCCGCCGCCTCGGCTGATGGCGGCAGGTCGAGGACGCGGCCGCGCACGTTCGGATGCGCGCGCAGGCTCTCCGCGAGCAGCTTGCCGTCTCCGCCGCCGACATCGAGGATCTCAGGGAAGCGGCCCCAGTCGAAGCGTTGCGCGATCTGCGCCGCCTGCGTCTGGAAGCGCCAGCTCATCTGGGCGTCGAACGAGCGCCGCAGTCTCGGCTCGGCGTCCAGATCGGCCCAGAAATCGCGGCCGTAGCGCCGAGGATAGGCCGGGCTTGCCGGTGGTGATCGTGCCGAGCAGCTCGACAAACGCCAACTCGGCGCGTCCTCGCGCAGCTGGTTGCCGAGACCGGTCGGACGATAGCGGCCGCTCGCCGCGTCGAGGTCGAAGACGTCGACCTCGGCCAGGTGATCGAGCAGGCAACGCAGGGCAGGCAGGTTGGTCGCGGTCCTCGCGGCGAGTTCCTCCGCCGTTGCCCCGTCCCGGCCAGCGTGCTCGACCAGATCGAGCGTCGCGGCGACGCGGATGGCCATGGGAGTGGCCAGATCTGCCAACGCCATGATCGAAGGTCGGTCGCTGGTACTCGATTACGCGTCCACCGGCGGTTCGGCTTGGACCTTGCCGTTGCGGCGACCGGTGGCTGCGGCGAGCACGCCGGAGTTGGGCAGCGAGACGGGACCGTCCTCGGTGTCCAGCATGGTGAAGGTGAGGGTGATCGCGGTCACCTCGCCGGTGTTCTGGCCGAGCGCGCCGGAGTAGATGCTGACCCGGTCCCCGACCAGGAACGGGCGGGAGAACAGCAGCACGATGCCGGCGAAGAAGTTGCCGAGCGACTGCTGGGCGGCGATACCGACGACCACACCGGTGATGGACACCGGCAGTGCCAGGTTGCCCAACGGGATCAGCAACCCGATCACGGTGATGATCACCACGACGTAGCCGACCAGGGTGATCAGCAGCCGCAGCACACCCGCGGTCGCGGCGCTGCCGTTCGCCCTGATCAGCCTGGCCACCTCGTTGGCAGCGCTGCGTACGGCGATAAGGCCGAACACCAGGCAGCCGAAGATCGCCCCGTACGCGCCGAACCGGTGGCCGAGGGCGGGTTGACCGTCGTGCATCGCGTGGATGCCGCCGAGGAACGTGACCACCCCCGGGGCGACGAGCGCGAGGACACCGAAGATCACCGCCCTGCGGAAGTCAAGGCGGTGGATGGCGTTGCGGACCTCGTGCAGCGCGGCGTGCGAACGATCCTGCGCCGACATGCCAGCTAGCGTCCTTCCTTCATCGGGGTCTGCTCGGCACCAAGGTAACAACGCGATCGAAACTCGGTTTGCCGGCGCGCGCTGGTGCGAGAGGATGGTTTGGAATGCCGTGTGCCGGCTCGGCGTTGAATCACCAGGTCGGGTGGCTGTCGCCGCCCGCGTGCCGATGGAAGAGAATCGGATCGTTGTGAATCCCACGTTCGCTGACCTACAGTCCCGCCTGCCCAGCCTGATGCCGCGCGACGCGCGCCGGCTGCGCAGGCGGCTGGAGGGTGCCCGCAAGGTCCGCGACGAGGCCGCGCGGCAGGCGATCTACGCGCAGATCGCGGCCGACCTCGACGGTGCCGAGACGCGCATCACGCAGCGGCACGCGGCTGTGCCCACGATCACCTATCCGAGCGAGCTGCCGGTCAGCAGGGCCAAGGACGAGATCCTGGCCGCGATCAGGGACAACCAGGTCGTGATCGTGGCCGGGGAGACCGGTTCGGGCAAGACGACCCAGTTGCCCAAGATCTGCCTTGAGCTGGGCCGGGGCGTGCTCGGCACGATCGGGCACACCCAGCCGCGCAGGCTGGCCGCGCGCACGGTGGCCGAGCGAATTGCCGAGGAGCTGGGCAGCGAACTTGGCCGTGTCGTCGGTTACAAGGTCCGGTTCACCGACCAGGTCGGCGCGGACACGCTGGTCAAGCTGATGACGGACGGCATCCTGCTGGCCGAGATCCAGCACGACCGGCTGCTGTCCGCCTACGACACGCTGATCATCGACGAGGCGCACGAGCGCAGCCTCAACATCGACTTCATCCTCGGCTACGTCAAGCAGCTGTTGCCGCGCCGCCCGGATCTCAAGGTGATCATCACCTCGGCGACCATCGACCCGGAGCGGTTCGCCCGGCACTTCGGCGACGCTCCCATCATCGAGGTGTCCGGCCGCACGTATCCGGTCGAGGTGCGTTACCGCCCGTTGGTCGGCGATGACGAAGAGTTGGAGGACGACGAACTCGACGACCGCCCTGCCAACCGCGACCGCGACCAGACGCAGGGCATCATCGACGCGGTACAGGAACTCTGCGCCGAGGGGCCCGGTGACATCCTGGTGTTCCTCAGTGGCGAACGGGAGATCCGGGACACCGCGGACGCGCTGGAGAAGCTGGAGCTGCGCAATACGGAGATCCTGCCGTTGTATGCGCGGCTGTCCTTCGCCGAGCAGCACCGCGTGTTCCAGTCGCATCCTGGCCGTCGGATCGTGCTGTCCACGAACGTGGCCGAGACCTCGTTGACCGTGCCAGGCATCAAGTACGTGATCGACCCCGGCTATGCCAGGATCTCCCGCTACGGCTTCCGCACCAAGGTGCAGCGGCTGCCGATCGAGCCGATCTCGCAGGCGTCGGCGAATCAGCGCAAGGGCCGTTGTGGCCGTGTTTCCGATGGCATCTGCATCCGGCTCTACGGGGAACAGGACTTCCTGGCCAGGCCGGAGTTCACCGATCCGGAGATCCTGCGCACCAACCTGGCTTCGGTCATCCTCCAGATGACCGCGATCGGCCTCGGCGACATCGCCGCCTTCCCGTTCATCGATCCGCCGGACCGCCGCAACATCGCCGACGGTGTGGTTCTCCTTCAGGAGTTGGGCGCGTTCGAGCAGGCGCCTGCGGGCGGCGAGAACAAGCTGACCCAGCTCGGCCGCCAGCTCGCCCAGCTGCCGGTCGACCCGCGCCTCGGCCGGATGGTGCTGGAAGCCGACCGCAACGGGTGCCTGCGCGAGGTCATCGTCATCGCGTCCGCGCTGTCCATTCAGGACCCGCGCGAGCGACCGGCCGACCACAGGCAGGCGGCGGACGAGAAGCACGCCAGGTTCGTCGACAAGGATTCCGACTTCCTCACCTACCTGAACCTGTGGAACTACCTGCGCGAGCAGCAGCGCGAGCTGTCCAGCAACCGGTTCCGTCGCCTGTGCCGCAACGAGTTCCTCAACTTCCTGCGGGTCCGCGAATGGCAGGACATCTACAGCCAGTTGAAGCAGGTCGTCGGCCAGCTCGGCATGACGATGAACGCGGAGCCGGGTGACGCGCAGAACATCCACGTCTCGCTGCTGTCCGGATTGCTGTCGCACCTTGGCATGAAGGACGGGCAGAAGCAGGAGTACTTCGGCGCGCGCAACGCCAAGTTCGCGATCTTCCCCGGTTCCGCGTTGTTCAAGAAGCAGCCCCGCTGGGTCATGTCCGCCGAACTCGTCGAGACGTCCCGGTTGTGGGGCCGGATCGTGGCCAGGATCGAGCCGGAATGGGCCGAGAAACTCGCGCCGCACCTGGTGAAACGCGACTACAGCGAGCCGCACTGGGAACTGAACAAGGCCGCCGTGATCGCCGCCGAGAAGGTGACCCTGTTCGGTCTGCCAATAGTAAGCGGGCGCCCGGTCAACTTCGGCCGGATCGACCCGGAACTGTCCCGCGACCTGTTCATCCGACACGCCCTGATCAACGGAGAATGGCGCACGCACCACAAGTTCCTGGCCGCGAACAAGGCGTTGCTCGACGAGGTCGAGGAACTGGAGAACCGGGCCCGGCGCCGCGACATCCTCGTCGACGATCAGGTGTTGTTCGACTTCTACGACAAGCGGATCGGCCGCGAGGTCGTCTCGGGGCCGCATTTCGACTCGTGGTGGAAGAAGGTTCGCGCCACCCAGCCGAAGCTGTTGACCTTCACCAGGGACATGCTGGTCAACGAGAACGCGTCGGCGGCGGCCGATGCGAACGCGTTCCCGGACGACTGGCGGCAGGGCGGGTTGAGCCTGCCGCTGTCCTACGAGTTCGAGCCGGGTACCACGACCGACGGCGTGACGGTGCGGATTCCGCTGCCCGTGCTCAACCAGGTCCGCAGCGGGTTCGACTGGCACATTCCCGGCCTGCGCGAGGAACTGGTGATCGCGCTGATCAAGTCGCTGCCCAAGCAGTTGCGCCGCAACTTCGTGCCGGTACCGGATTTCGCCCGCGCCGCGCTGGCCAACATGTCCGGCTACGACGCGACCGAGGAGCCGCTGCTGGACGCGCTGGAACGCGAACTGCTGGCCCTGAGCGGCGTGCGGGTGCCGCGCGACGCATGGGAGCCGGACAAGCTGCCCGAGCACCTGAAGATCACCTTCGAGGTGGTCGACGAGCAGGACAAGGTGATCGCGGTCGGCAAGAACCTGGACGCGCTGCGCCGACAGCTCAAACCGACCCTGCGTGCCACGCTGTCGGCCGCCGCCGAGAACATCGAGAAGCGCGGGCTGAAGACCTGGGATTTCGGCAGCCTGCCGGTCAGCTACCAGCAGGAGAAGTTCGGCTACCTGGTCACCGGCTATCCCGCGCTGGTCGACGACGGCGAATCGGCGTCGATCCAGATGTTCGAGGACGCGGGCGAGGCGGAGCTGGCCATGTGGCGCGGGATGCGCCGGTTGCTGGTGCTGAACGTGGCGTCGCCGGTCAAGTACATCACCCGCCAACTGGACAACCCGACCAAGCTCGTCCTGTCCCGCAACCCGCATCGCGGCGTCGCCGACCTGCTGGCGGACTGCATCACCGCCGCCGTCGACAAGCTGATCGCGGATGCGGGTGGTCCGCCCCGCGACGAGGCCGGGTTCACCGCGTTGCTCGACGAGACCAGGCGCCGCCTGCCCTCGGTCGCGCTGGACATCGTGCGTGAGGTGGCCAAGATCCTGACCGTGGTGCAGGAGGTCGACCTCGCGGTGGCGAACGCGAAGTACGCGCCGAGGCCGGCGATCGCGGACATCACCGCGCAGCGGGAAAGCCTTGTCCATCGCGGTTTCGTCACCGAGACCGGCGCGGACCGACTGCCCGATGTGCTGCGCTACCTGCGCGGAATCCTGCAACGAATCGAGAAACTGGCCACCAACCCGAGCCGCGACGCGGCCTGGCAACGTCAGGTCGAGGACGTGCGCGCCGCGTATGAGGACGTGCTGGCGAACAACAGGCCGAGCCGTGAACTCTCCGACGTGCGGTGGATGATCGAGGAGTTGCGGATCAGCTACTTCGCGCAGACGCTCGGCACCGCGTATCCCGTGTCCGACAAGCGGATCTACCGCGCGCTGGACGCCTTGGACGGGCCTGCCGTCTCGCTCGCGCGCTGAGCGGGCTTGGTCGTCAACCGACCGTGCGCGGCCAGCACGCCGAGGATCACCAGCACCCCGCCGACCGGCTCGTTCCAGCGCAGCGGCTCGTGCAGCACGACGATGCCGAGCACGACGCCGACGATCGGGGTCAGGTAGGTGACCGCGGCGCCGTTCACCGCGCCCCAGGCCGCCACGATCTTGGTGTTCCACACGTAGGCGATGCCGGTGCCCGCGCCGCCAAGCACCAGCATGGCCAGCACGATCGGCACGGTCAGGTGTGGGGCCGGCAGCCTTGTCCAGGGCAGGGCGATGGCCATGATCGCCGTGCCGACCAGCACCTGGCCGAAACCGACCGTGGTGGCGGGCAGGCCGCGCGGGGTGATGAACCGGCGCAGGTAGGCGAAGCCGATGCCGTAACAGAGTGTCGCGCCGAGGCAGGCGAGTTCGGCGAGCAGCGATCCTGTCCCGCCGCCCTGCCACGGGCCGGTGAGCGTGACCACGCCGAGGAACCCGAGCAGCAGGCCGAGTACGCGGCCGGTGTTCAACTTCTCCTGCGGCAGCGCGAGCACCGTGACCAGCATGGTCATCAGCGGCGTCGTCGCGTTCAGGATGCTGGCCAGGCCGGCGGACACGTGCTGTTCGGCCAGCGCGAACAGCAGGAACGGCACGACGCACAGGGTGACCGCGAGCGCCGCGAAATGCCCCCACAGGCGCCAGTCGCGCGGGAGCGGCGTGCGGGTGACCGCGACCACGATACCCAGCGCAAGCGCGCCGAACGCGAGCCGGGCGAACACCACCTGCGCTGGTGTGAGGCCGCTGTCGCCGACCTTGATCAGCAGGAAGCTCGCGCCCCAGACCAGCGCGAGCAGCACGAACCTGACGGCGATCGGGCCACGTCGAACGGGTGTCACCGCTTGAGCCAACCGCATCGCGCCGAACCGCCGCCACCGGTTTTCGTTGAGTCCACTGTGGACTCCAAGACGGTCACCTGCTGTTACCATCCTGGGCGTGGGTCATGGGGTCGAAGGTCGGGATCTGCCGCCCGCGTCGCTGGACGCGGCCAGCGCGGCGACGGTCGCGACCACCCTCCAGGCACTGGCCACGCCGAGCAGACTGCTCATGCTCACCCGGCTGCGCAAGGGGCCGTGCACGGTCGGTGAACTGGCGGACGCCGTCGACATGGCACAGTCGGCCGTGTCACACCAGCTGCGGCTGCTGCGCAACCTCGGCCTTGTCACCGGAACGCGGGACGGCCGCACCATCGTCTACACCCTCTACGACAACCACGTGGCGCAACTGCTCGACCAGGCCGTCTACCACATCGAACACCTGCGACTCGGCGTGCGCGACCACCAGCCGGTCACCGCGCGGCCGGCCGGCTTCCTAGACTGATCGGGTGTCCACCTTTCGGCCGTTGATCGCGCCAAGCATCCTGTCCGCCGACTTCGCCCGCCTCGCCGACGAGGTCGAGGCCGTGCCCGGTGCGGACTGGCTGCACGTCGACGTGATGGACGGGCATTTCGTACCGAACCTGACCATCGGCCTGCCCGTGGTCAAGGCGCTCCTGCCCTACGCCAAGATCCCGGTCGACTGTCACCTGATGATCGACGACCCCGACCGGTGGGCCATCGGCTATGCCGAGGCAGGCGCCCACAACGTCACCGTGCACGTGGAGGCCGCGCGCGATCCGGTCGCGCTGGCCGCGAACCTGCGCGCGGCGGGCGCCAGGGCCGGGCTGTCGATCAAACCGGGCACACCGCTGGAACCGCACGTCGAGACCCTCAAGCACTATGACACGCTGCTGGTCATGTCGGTCGAGCCAGGGTTCGGCGGGCAGGAGTTCATCACGGACGTGCTGGACAAGGTCCGCACCGCACGCAACCTCGTCGACACCGGGCATCTGAAGGTGCTCGTGGAGATCGACGGCGGCATCAACGGCGACACCATCGAGCAGGCCGCCGAGGCGGGCGTTGACTGCTTCGTCGCAGGCTCCGCCGTGTACGGGGCGGACGAACCGGACCGGGCCGTCGCCGCGCTGCGCGAGCGGGCCGCGAACGCCGCACACCGGGAGGTCTGATGCCGACCGACGCGGCGCTGGCCGAGGCGATGCGCACCGCGATCGCGGCCAGCGAGCGGGTGCGCGGCACCACCAGCCCGAACCCGCCGGTCGGCGCGGTCATCCTGGACAAAGACGGGCGCACCGTCGGCGTCGGCGCCACCCAACCGCCCGGCGGACCGCACGCCGAGGTGATGGCCGTGCGCGCGGCCGGCGACGCGGCCAGGGGCGGCACGGCGATCGTCACGTTGGAGCCCTGCTCGCACACCGGCCGCACGCCACCCTGCACCGAGGCACTGAAATCCGTCGGCATAGCCGAGGTGTACTTCGCGGTCGCCGACCCGAACCCGGTCGCCGCAGGCGGCGGGAAGGTGCTCGCCGAGGCTGGCATCTCCGCGCACCAGGGGCTGCTCGCCGAGGAAGTCGAGCGTGGGCCGTTGCGCGCCTGGCTGCACTATGCCCGCACCGGCCGACCGCACGTGACCTGGAAGTACGCCATGACCATGGACGGGCGGGTCGCGGCGCAGGACGGCACCAGCCGGTGGATCAGCGGACCCGAGTCGCGTGCCGAGGTGCACGAGCTGCGTCGCGCCGTGGACGCGATCGTGGTCGGCACCGGCACGGTCCGCGTCGACGACCCCCAGCTGACCGCGCGCGACGCCGATGGCGCGCTGCTCGACCGGCAGCCGTTGCGTGTCGTGGTCGGCATGAGCGACCTGCCGGACGGCGCGAAGGTGCTCGACGACGCGGCCGAGACCGTGCAACTGCGCACCGGCAAGCCCGCTGAGGTGTTGGCCACGCTCGGCGCCCGTGGCGTTGTTGACGTGCTGCTCGAAGGCGGTCCACGGCTGGCGGGCGCCTTCCTACGTGCTGGACTCGTCGACCGGGTACTGGCCTATCTCGCCCCCAAGCTGCTGGGATCAGGCCCGGTGGCGCTGGGCGACGCGGGCGTGGCAACCATCACGCAGGCGCACCCGTGGACCGTGGAAAGCGCGACGATGAGTGGACCGGACGTGCGTCTCTCCGCTATTCCGGTACGGAGCTGAGCCCGGCTCAGGGGGATCGAGGAGGAACAGGTGTTCACCGGGATAGTTGAGGAAATCGGCGAGGTCGTCGCCGTCGAGCAGCTGACCAACGCGGCGCGGCTGCGCATCGCCGGTCCGCTGGTCACCTCCGACGCGGGGCATGGCGACTCCATCGCGGTCAGCGGGGTGTGTCTGACCGTTGTCGAGGTCGCGGACGGCACGTTCACCGTGGACGTGGTCGCGGAGACGCTGACCAGGTCCAGTCTGGACAAGGTGCACACGGGGGACCGGGTCAACCTGGAACGGGCGACCGCGGTCGGGCACCGCCTCGGCGGCCACATCGTGCAGGGCCATGTGGACGGCACCGGCGTGCTGCGCTCCCGCGACGAGACCGGGCTGACCCGCTTCGCCATGCCGCCCCGGCTGGCCAGATACGTGATCGAGAAGGGCTCCATCGCGGTCGACGGCGTCTCGCTGACCGTGGTCGAGGTCACCGACGACGGCTTCGCGGTCGCGCTGATCCCGACCACGCTCGCCGCGACCACGCTCGGCGGCAAGCAGCCGGGTGACCTGGTCAACCTTGAGGTCGACGTGTTGGCGAAGTACCTGGAAAAGCTGGCCGGGCTGCGAACCGACGCGCCCCAAGAGGACAATGGCGCTGGAGGCGAGGGAAACCGTGGCTGACATGGCGGGCATCGAGCGGGCGATCGCGGACATCGCCGCGGGGAAGGCCGTTGTCGTCGTCGACGACGAGGACCGGGAGAACGAGGGCGACCTGATCTTCGCGGCCGAGAAGGCGACCCCGGAACTGGTCGCGTTCATGGTCCGCTACACCTCCGGCTACATCTGCGTGCCGCTGCCGGAGAGCGTGTGCGACCGGCTCGACCTGCCGCCGATGTACCACACCAACCAGGACCGGCGCGGCACCGCGTACACGGTCACCGTTGACGCGCGCGAGGGCGTGAGCACCGGCATCTCCGCCACCGACCGCGCGCACACCATGCGCCTGCTGGCCGACCCCGAGTCCGTGCCGGGCGACTTCACCCGACCCGGCCACGTGGTGCCGCTGCGGGCAAGGGAGGGCGGCGTGCTGCGTCGCCCCGGCCACACCGAGGCAGCCGTCGACCTGGCCCGGCTCGCCGGCCTCGGCCCGGCCGGGGTGCTGTGCGAGCTGGTCAGCCAGAAGGACGACGGCGACATGGCGCGCCGCGAGGAGTTGGAGGTCTTCGCTGACGACCACGATCTCGCGCTGATCACCATCGCCGACCTGATCGCCTACCGGCGGCGCACCGAGAGCCAGGTGAAGAAGGTCGCCGAGGCGCGCATCCCGACCGCGCACGGCACGTTCCGCGCGGTCGGCTACGACAGCCTGCTCGATGGCATCGAACACATCGCCCTCGTCTACGGCGAGATCGGCAACGGCGAGGACCTGCTGGTCCGGGTGCACTCCGAGTGCCTGACCGGCGACGTGTTCGGCTCACTGCGCTGCGACTGCGGCCCACAGCTGGACGCGGCGATGGGCATGGTCGCGGCCGAGGGCCGGGGCATCGTGCTCTACGTGCGCGGGCACGAGGGCAGGGGCATCGGCCTGCTGCACAAGTTGCAGGCCTACCAGCTGCAGGACGACGGGGCGGACACCGTGGACGCGAACCTCGCGCTCGGCCTCGTCGCGGACGGCCGCGACTACGGCACCGGCGCGCAGATCCTGTCCGACCTCGGCGTGAAGTCCATGCGACTGCTCACCAACAACCCGGACAAGCGGGTCGGCCTCGAAGGCTACGGCCTGCGCGTCGTCGACCGCGTCCCGCTGCCGATCACGCCGAACCCGGAGAACGTCCGGTACCTGCGCACCAAGCGCGACCGGATGGGCCACGACCTCAGCCAGCTCGACGAGTTCGAGCACCTCGCCAGTGCGCAGGACGTGACAGTGGTGCAGAACGTGGTCCGGCACATCACCGGTTCCACCACCGATGGAGGCAGCAGGTGAGTGGCGAGGGCCGACCACCGCTCGACGTTCCGGAATGCGACGGGCTGCGGCTGGGCATCGTGGCGACCCGCTGGCACAAGCGGATCACCGACAGCCTGCTGGAGCGCGCGCTGGTCGCCGCGCGCGAGTCCAAGATCAGTGAGCCGACCGTCGTGCGCATCGCGGGCGCGGTCGAACTGCCCGTGATCGCGCAGTCCCTTGCCAAACATCACGATGCGGTCGTCGCGCTCGGGGTGGTGATTCGCGGTGGCACTCCGCACTTCGAGTATGTTTGCGATGCGCTGACCGCCGGGCTGACTCGCGTCGCCCTCGACGAGGGCACCCCGGTCGGCAACGGCGTGTTGACCTGCGACACCGAACAGCAGGCGCTCGACCGCGCCGGCCTGCCCGGGTCGCCGGAGGACAAGGGTTACGAGGCGTGCATTGCCGCGCTCGATGCCGCGCTGGTGCTGCGCGGCCTGCGGCAGCCGTGGACGGAGCGAGGGTTTTCTTGATCGAGCAGGCCGGGTCGACCGGGACACGTGCACCGTTGGTTGTCCGCCCACACAAGGTGCGGCAGGTGGTGATCCCGGTTGCCGTGCTGCTCGTCGCGGTGTTCGTCGTGCTGGCGATCACCCTCAACGGCGCGTCCACCGGTGTGCACCTCGGTGTCTCGGACAAGGTCGCGCTGGGCCTGCTAGGCGCCATCCTGGCCGGCGGCGTGCTGCTGTTGGCCCGGCCGAGAGTGCGCGCGGACGCCAACGGCGTCGAGGTGCGCAACCTCCTTTTCGGACGGGTCGTGCCCTGGCAGCAGATCAAGGGTGTGAGCTTCCCGGACGGCGCGCCGTGGGCGCGGCTGGACCTGCCCGCGGACGAATACGTTCCGGTCGTGGCGATCCAGGCCGTCGACGGGGAACGCGCGGTCCGCGCCATTCGCGAACTCCGCGCCTGGTACCGCGAGGCCGCCAAGTGAGCGAGTTCATGCCGAATCGGCGGCAGGCGCTGTGCGGCCTGATGGTCGGTCTGCTCGCGCCGGCCGGACTGGTCGCGTGCACCAACGGCAACGTGCGGCGCAACGGCGTCGGCGACGGCACGCCAGGTTCGGTGCTGGCCAAGGTGAGCGACATCGCGGTCGGCGGCGGCGCGCTGGTCAACTCGGGCACGAATGGACAGTTGCTGGTGTGCCAGCCAAACAAGGGCACGTTCACCGCGTTCAACCCCACCTGCACCCACCTCGGCAACACGGTCGACCCGCCGCGCAACGACGTGATCACCTGCCCAGCGCACGGCAGCCAGTTCAACCCGACCAACGGCGACGTGGAACGCGGACCGGCCCAAACCCCACTGGCGTCGGTAAATGTGAAGGTCGTCGGCGAGAACGTCGTACTAGCCTGACACCGTGGGAATCACACTCAGCGCATCGGCACGCGCCCTGCTCGACGGTCGCAACTACGCGGTGCTCGCCACCATCAACGCGGACGGCAGCCCGCAGACCTCGACCATGTGGGTTGGCAGGGACGGCGACGACCTGCTTTTCTCCACTGTGGAGGGTCGGCTCAAGCACAGGAACATGGTGCGCGACCCTCGGGTCAGCGTGACCGTGATCGACGCGGCGAACGGCGAGAACTACGTGGAGCTGCGTGGCCGGGCGATCATCGCGCCGGACACCGACCTTGCCGTCGGTCATCTGCTCTCGCACAAGTACGACGGCAGGGACCACGAACCGCCCGGCCCCGGCGAGGTCCGGGTCGCGGTGCGCGTCGAGGTCGACAAGGCGACCGGCTACGCGGCCTAACGCACCCGGAACATCTCCGCCCAGAATTCGGGCAGGCCGTCGTCGCCGGTGATGGTCAGGCCGTCCCACGGCAACCGGTTCCACAGCGCCAGGTACATGGTGCTCGCCGGGCCGCTGATCGTGGTGTCGGCCGGTTCCGGCTCGGCGAGTTCGGTCGCGCCCGCGTCCGGGCCGATCGTGACCAGCCAGTGCCGGTCCGGCGTGCTGAACAGCAGCGTGCGCGGCTCGGCCGCGCGCACCTTCCTGCCGCGCGGCAGGAAGCCGGTGAGCAGCTCGTCGATGCCGTCGGCGGCGAAGGCCGGATCGAGCCGCGACGATCGTCCCGCGGCCTGTTCGGCGTCCACCCGGTGCACCGCGGTTTCGTGCGCCTGGCGCCGCGCCCAGAACGTGAGCGGCGTCGGGGACGGCAGGAACGTGGTGCACTCCAGGTCGGCTGGTGCGGTCTCCAGCGTCTTGACCAGCTCGCGGTGGCCCGCGCGGAACCAGTCGATGAGCGAGTCGTCGGCGGGTTGTTTGCCGTGCTCGGTGGTGTCGTTGAGCTGGTTCATGCCGTCGGTGTCCAGCCGGTCCGCGACGATCGTGCGGGCCCAGCTGTGCACCCGGCCGAGATGCCCGATCAGGTCGCGGGCCTGCCAGCCAGGACAGCAGGGAACTCGGGCATCGAGCGAGGTCACCGACGCGACATCGGCGAGCAGCGCACCGTCGACCCGCAGGGCCGTGATCCAGCCGGGGATATCCACGCGGCCATCCTGACACGAAAGCTGTCGGAGCCGGGCCGTAGGCTTGGGGGGTGGCTGACCCGTCTACCTATCGTCCTGCGACGGGCACGATTCCGGACGCACCCGGGGTGTACAAGTTCCGGGACGCGGCCCGACGGGTGATCTACGTCGGCAAGGCGAAGAGCCTGCGCAGCAGGCTGAACTCCTACTTCGCCGACCTGGTCAACCTGCATCCGCGCACCCGCCAGATGGTCACCACCGCGGCGAGCGTCGAGTGGACCGTGGTCTCCACCGAGGTCGAGGCCCTCCAGCTGGAGTACAACTGGATCAAGGAGTTCGACCCCCGGTTCAACGTCCGCTACCGCGACGACAAGACCTACCCGGTGCTCGCGGTGACGCTCAACGAGGAGTACCCGAGGCTCTACGTCTACCGGGGGCCGCGCAGGAAGGGCGTGCGGTACTTCGGCCCGTACGCGCATGCCTGGGCCATCCGGGAAACGCTCGACCTGCTGCTGCGCGTGTTCCCCGCGCGCACCTGCTCGGCCGGCGTTTTCAAGCGGCACGGCCAGATCGGGCGGCCCTGCCTGCTCGGCTACATCGACAAGTGCTCTGCGCCGTGCGTCGGCAGGGTCACCGCCGACGAGCACCGGCGGATCGTCGAGGACTTCTGCGACTTCCTCTCCGGCAAGACCGACGCCATGGTGCGCAGGCTTGAGAAGCAGATGCAGCAGGCATCCGACGAGCTGGAGTTCGAGCGCGCCGCGCGGCTGCGCGACGACATCTCGGCGCTGCGCAGGGCCATGGAGAAGCAGGCGGTCGTGCTGGGCGACGGCACGGACGCGGACGTGGTTGCCTTCGCCACCGACGACCTGGAAGCCGCGGTGCAGGTCTTCCACGTGCGCGGCGGGCGGGTGCGCGGCCAGCGCGGCTGGGTGATCGAGAAGGGCGAGGAGAGCGATATCCCGAGCCTGGTCGGCCAGTTCCTCAGCCAGTTCTACGGTGAACAGGCCGCGCTCGCCGAACAGTCCGACAACGGCAGCGGCAGCCCGGTGCCGCGCGAGGTGCTCGTCCCGGAACTGCCGCAGGACGTGGACACGTTCTCCGAATGGCTGTGCACCCTGCGCGGTTCCCGCGTCGACCTGCGTGTTCCGCAACGCGGCGACAAGCGTGCGCTGATGGACACGGTGGCGCGCAACGCGGCAGAGGCGTTCACCCAGCACAAGCTGCGCAGGGCGGGCGACCTGACCGCCCGCTCGGCCGCGCTCCAGGAGTTGCAGGACGCGCTCGGCCTCGACTCCGCGCCGCTGCGCATCGAATGCGTTGACATCAGCCACATCCAGGGCAGCGATGTGGTCGCGTCCATGGTGGTGTTCGAGGACGGCATCGCGCGCAAGTCCGAGTATCGCCGCTTCACCGTCCGCGAGGGCGCGGACGGTGGTGACGTCGGCTCGATCGCCGAGGTCACCCGGCGCCGCTTCGCGCGCTTCCAGGCCGAAACCGCGGAAGCGGAGGACGTGGAAGCGCCGAACGAGGACGGGCTGCCCGGCATCGATCCGAAGACCGGTCGGCCGCGCAAGTTCGCCTATCCGCCGAACCTGTATCTGGTCGACGGCGGCGCGCCGCAGGTCGCGGCGGCCTCGGACGTGCTCGCCGAACTCGGCATCAACGACGTCGCGGTCGCCGGCATCGCCAAGCGGCTTGAGGAGGTCTGGCTGCCGGGTGAACCCGATCCGGTGATCTTGGGCCGCACCAGCGAGGCCATGTACCTGGTGCAGCGGGTGCGGGACGAGGCGCACCGCTTTGCCATCACTTTCCACCGGCAGAAGCGGTCCAAGCGGATGACGACGTCCGCGTTGGACGGTGTGCCCGGTCTCGGCCAGGCGAGAAAGACGGCGTTGCTCAAGCATTTCGGCTCGCTGAAACGGCTCCGATCCGCCACTGTTGAGCAGATCAGCGAGGTACCCGGCGTCGGGCGGCGCACTGCGGAGGCGGTGCATGCCGTGTTGGTCGGGACGACGCGGGATGATGTGCGCGTCGGCGGGGACGCGTCTGGGGACGAAGGCGAAGGCAGTGGAGGCGGAACGTGAGTAGTCGCGACGGAAGCCGGGCGGGGCAGCCGCCGTCGTCCGGGGTCGAGGTGGCGGTGGTGACCGGCCTGTCAGGGGCCGGACGCAGCACCGCGGCCAAGTGCCTTGAGGATCTTGGCTGGTTCGTGGTGGACAACCTGCCGCCCGAACTGGTCGCCACCATGGTGGAGTTGGGCGCGCAGGCGCGCGGCGCCATCACCAAGGTCGCGGTCGTGATGGACGTGCGCAGCCGTGCGTTCACCGATGACCTGGCCGCCATCATCAAGGATCTGGACACTCGCGGCTACAAGCCGAGGGTGCTGTTCCTCGAAGCCACCGACGACGTACTGATCAGGCGGTTCGAGCAGGTGCGCAGGACCCATCCTTTGCAGGGCGACGGCCGGTTGGCCGACGGGATCAAATCGGAACGGCACGTGCTCATGCCCCTTCGTGAACAGGCCGACCTCGTGCTGGACACCACGTCGCTGTCCGTGCACCAGTTGCGGGACAAGATCGAGGACGCTTTCGGTTCGGAGACCAGCGCGCGCACCAAGGTCACCGTGCTGTCCTTCGGCTACAAGTACGGCCTGCCGATGGACGCCGACCTCGTCATCGACGTGCGCTTCCTGCCCAACCCGTTCTGGATTCCTGAACTGCGCGAGCAGACCGGCCTCGACACGGACGTGCGCAACTACGTGCTGTCGCAGGAGGGCGCCGAGGAGTTCCTTGACCGCTACCACGACCTGCTCAAGCTGATCGGCGCCGGCTACCAGCGCGAGGGCAAGCGCTACCTGACGCTCGCGGTCGGCTGCACCGGCGGCAAGCACCGCAGCGTGGCCATTTCCGAGGAGCTCTCGGGCAGGCTCGGCGGCAACGACCGGATGGCCGTCAAGGTCGTGCACCGGGACCTGGGTCGCGAGTGACGGTTTCGAGCCACCCACCCCGCCCCTTGAAGGCGGTCGCGCTCGGCGGCGGTCACGGCCTGCACGCGACCCTGTCCGCGCTGCGCACGATCACCCCGGACGTGACGGCCGTTGTCACCGTCGCCGACGACGGCGGCTCCTCCGGCCGGCTGCGCCGCGAACTCGGCCTGCTGCCACCCGGTGACCTGCGCAAGGCCCTTGTCGCGCTGGCCGAGCCGCAGGAGAGCACCTGGTCATCGGTGTTCGCGCACCGCTTCGGCGGCACCGGCGCGCTCGCCGGCCATGCCGTCGGCAACCTGGTGCTCGCCGGCCTGATCGAGGTGCTCGGCGACCCGATCGCCGCGCTGGGGGAAGCCGGCAGGCTGCTCGGCGTGCGCGGCCGGGTGCTGCCCATGTGCACCGACCCGTTGGACATCGAGGCCGACGTGACCGGCCTCGACGACGACATCAAGGCCACCCGGCACATCCGGGGCCAGGTCGCCATCGCGACGACACCCGGCAAGGTGCAGCGCATCCGGCTCCATCCGACCGGCAAGCCGGGGGAGTTGCCGACCGCGTGCCCGCAGGCGGTGGACGCGGTGCTCGGCGCCGATCTGGTGCTGCTCGGGCCGGGGTCGTGGTTCACCAGTGTGCTGCCACACCTGCTGGTGCCCGGCCTGCACGAGGCGCTGGTGTCCACTTCGGCCCGAAAGGTCGTCATTCTCAACCTGGTCCCCCAACCGGGGGAGACGGCTGGGTTCTCTCCGGAGCGGCATCTGGACGTACTCTGCGAACACGCACCACGGCTTCGGGTCGACGCGGTCATTGCCGACGTCGATTCCGTGGCAACGCCGGACCGGCTCGTCCGGGCGGCTGGTGTGGCGGGCGCACGGACCCACCTGTTACGGGTGGCCGCGCCCGACGCACCGGATCGGCACGACCCGTTGGCTTTGGCGGAAAGCCTGCGGGCTGCGTTGGACTGGCCCTCGGGGGGCGCGGGCAGTGCGACGGAAGCTGGAAGAGAACAGGACAGGTATCAGTTGGTACCCGTTGTTCCGGGGGAGCGGGACGGCGAGGCGGACGGGGAGGAGTGCACCGGTGGCGATGACCGCTGAGGTCAAGGACGAGTTGAGTCGTCTGACCGTCACCAAGACCTGTTGCCGGCGGGCGGGAGTGGCATCGCTGCTCCGGTTCGCGGGCGGACTGCACATCGTGGCAGGACGGGTCGTGGTCGAGGCCGAAGTGGACACCGGTTCGGTGGCGCGGCTGCTGCGCAGGGAGATCCACGAGCTGTTCGGGCACAGCGCGGACGTGCACGTGATCACCTCCGGCGGCCTGCGCAGGGGCACAAGGTACGTGGTCAGGGTCATTCGGGACGGGGACGGCCTCGCCAGGCAGACCGGCCTGCTCGACCCGCGTGGTCGTCCGGTGCGCGGCCTGCCGGCCGCCGTGGTGTCCGGTGGCGTGTGCGACGCGGAGGCCGCCTGGCGCGGCGCGTTCCTCGCGCACGGTTCGCTCACCGAACCCGGCCGGTCCAGCGCGCTGGAGATCACCTGCCCCGGCCCGGAGGCCGCGCTCGCGCTCGTCGGTGCCGCTCGTCGGCTCGGCGTGACCGCGAAGTCGCGCGAGGTGCGCGGCGCGGACCGGGTCGTCGTCCGCGACGGCGACGCGATCAGCGTGCTGCTCACCAGGCTCGGCGCGCACTCCAGCGTGCTCGCCTGGGAGGAACGCCGGATGCGACGCGAGGTGCGCGCCACCGCCAACCGGCTGGCCAACTTCGACGACGCCAACCTGCGCCGCTCGGCTCGCGCCGCGGTCGCCGCCGCCGCTCGGGTGGAACGCGCGCTGACCCTGCTCGGCGACGACGCCCCCGAACACCTCGCGACAGCGGGCAACCTGCGCCTTGCCAACCGGCAGGCGTCGCTGGAGGAGTTGGGTCAGCTGTCCGACCCGCCGATGACCAAGGACGCGGTCGCCGGCCGGATTCGGCGGCTGCTGGCCATGGCGGACAAGCGGGCCAAGGATCTCGGCCTGCCGGACACCGAGTCCGCGGTCACCTCCGACATGCTCGAAGCCGAGGTTTGATCGTCTCAGGCGCTCGGCTTCGAGCATCGCGTCAGTGGACCAGCTGGTTTGCCCAGGCGATGACGGCGGCCTGGTAGTCGGGGGCGTCGGGGGCGTAGTTGATCGAGTGGCCCCAGTCGCTCACGACGGCGGTGTGCAGCTGGGCGGCCGCCGAGTAGTACGGGCGCTCGTCGGCGAGCAGCGTCGAGGCCGACGAGCAGTCGGGCGCGAGCAGGCCGCCGCAGAACGCGGGGTCGTGCTGGCCCATGACCAGCATGGTCGGCGCGGTGATCAGCTTGGAGTAGGTGCTGACCACGCCGATCAGCACGGTGTCCACCACCTCGCCCGGCGCGAACACGTCCTTGGTCGACTCGTCCATGGTGGCGATGCCCGCGATGTACGGGCCGGGGCTCTGGAAGGACGCGTAGCGGGTACCGGGAGAGGTGGTCAGGTAGCCGGGGTCCAGGCCGAGGCCGGCGAACTTGCTGTCCAGGTCGGCCGGGATCAGGGTGGTCAGGATCTTGGCCGCGCCGATCGGGTTGATGCCGTGTGAAAGCCCGGTGACCAGGACGCCGTTCACGTCGTGGTAGGTGCCGGCCTCGATGATCGAGATGGCTGAGCCGACCGAGTGACCGGCGAGCAGCACGGTGCCGAACGGCTGGGTCTGGCTGCCCGCGCGCAGGCGCTGGATGACCTGGTGCACGGTGGCGGCCTGGGTGATCGAGGTGACCAGTGCGGAGAGCGGGTGCGAGCTGCGGCCGGTGCCGAGCCGGTCGATGTCCAGAGTCGCGTAACCGGCCTTGTTCATGGCGTTCACGAATGAGAGCTGGCTCGGGTCGTACGGGCTGTTCCAGTACGCGCTGTTGTAGGAGGCGCCGGGCACGAGCACGGCGACCGTGTGCGCGCCGCCTGCCGGGACGCACAGTTGGCCGTACAGGCTCTGCGGCAGGCCGGCGAGCGTGACCGGGAAGTACCGGTCGGTGCAGGAGGGCGGCTGCGCGTCGGCCCGCACCGGGACGGTGAGGACCAGCGCTGCGGTCATGGCGGTGAGCGCGACGAGGGCTCGCACGAGCCCGCGCGGGTGCAGACGCAAGAGAAAACCTTCCGATCGAGACGGGGTGGGGGATTCAGCCGTGCCGGGGTTGCGCGGTCATCGGGAGTTGGCTGGGGTAGGCAGCGCCGGTCACCTTGATCCGGACCGGTTGACCCGGCACCGGAACCAGCCGCCAGCGGGCCGCGATGGTCACGGCCACGAGCGCGATCTCGGTCTGCGCGAACGTGTTGCCGATGCACTGCCGCACGCCCGACCCGAACGGCACGTACGCGCCCTTCGGGATCTCGGCGGCGCGGCCCGGCGCCCAGCGATCCGGATCGAACCGGTCGGGGTCGGGGAAGTTGCGCGGGTCGTGGTGCAGGGCGTGCGGGCTGAACACGATCTCGGTCCCCGCCGGCAGGTGCGTGCCGGCGAGTTCGACCTCCGCGTTCGTCCGCCGCATCAGCAGCCAGATCGGGTAGGCGCGCAGCACCTCGTTGACGATCTGGCGGGTGTAGGTGAGTTCGGCGAGGTCGTCGATGGTGGGGCTGGCGCCGCCGAGCACGGCGTCGACCTCGGCGTGCAGGCGGCGCTCGACGTCGGGGTGCCGGCCGAGTTCGTGGAACAGCCAGCTCAGCGCGAGGCCGGTGGTTTCGACGCCGCCGGTGAGCAGGGTGACGACCTCGTCGTAGACCTGCTGATCGGTCATGGTCTCGCCGGTGTCCTCGTCCCGCGCCAGCAGCAACATGGACAGCAGGTCGCCGTTGTCGGTGCCCTCGGCGCGGCCTGCCGCGATCACCTCGGTGACGACCGCGCGCAGCCGGGCGATCGCCTCGTCGAACGCGCGATTGCCCGGAATCGGCAGCGCGGCGAGGAAACCGGGGGACAGCGCGCGGATCATGCCCTGCCTGATCACGACCGGCATGGATCGCTGCGCCTCGGCGATGGCCGCCGTGCCGAGTTCGGTCGCGAACAACGTCCTGCCGACGATGGTCACCGCGAGCCGCTGCATGGCCTTGTCGACCGCGACGACCTGACCGGGTTGCCAGGCCACTGACGTCGCGTTCGCCGCATCGACCATAGCGGTCGCGTAATGCGCGATGCGTTCCCGATGAAATGCCGGTTGCACGAGTCGGCGTTGACGCAGATGAAAAGCGCCGTTGGACATCGCGATGCCATTGCCGAAATGTGGTCTGAACCGGTCGAACAGAATGCCCTTGTCGAACTTGCCCGCGTCGGTGACCAGCACCTGGTGCACCAGTTCGGGGGTGGTCACCGCGTACGCGGGCATCGGGCCGAGGTAGATCTTGACCAGCTCACCAGCATCGCGCAGGCTCGACGTGAAGGAAAACCGTTGGCGCAACAGGGAAGGCGTGTGGCCGAGCAGCGGCCAGCGCCCCGGTGCGACAGTGTCCGTGGTAGCGCCGATGTGCGTGCTCTCGGCAGCGGCGCCCATGATCTTCTTCCTCGCGAGGGGTGCGACAGGTCCGGCGGAGCCACACTCTAGGCGCCAGTTGGACGGTGCCGCAGCCACCCGATCGTGTTAACGGGTTGGTCCGTGCGGGTGACGACGCGGACGCAGGGTGCTGTTTTCCCACTTCACCGGCTTGTCTCCGGCTAGCGTGCATTCCGGAAAACTTTGGTTTTCAGATCAATCACTTTTTTCGGAGATGTCGAGGGATGCGCCAATCGCTCGACTGAGTAGGCTGCCATGACCATGTCCACCCGATGAGGTGCCCCTTGACCGAACAACGTGAGCAATCTGCCGAACAACAGTTGGACTGGGTACCGCTCGGCATCGACCCGAACGTACCGAGCATCGCCAGGACCTACGACTATCTGCTCGGGGGAGCACACAACTTCGCCGTCGACCGCCAGCTGGCCGAGAACGTCGAGAAGATCATGCCCCGCTCGCGCGAGATCGCCCGGCTGAACAGGGCATTTCTGCGGCGTGCCGTGCTGTTCCTCATCGAGTCGGGAGTTCGGCAGTTCCTCGACATCGGCTCCGGCGTACCGACGGTGGGCAACGTGCACGAGATCGCGCAGAGCGCAGCACCGGAGGCGCACGTCGTTTATGTGGACAAGGACCCGGTTGCCGTCGCGCACAGTGAATTGCTCCTACATGGCAACGAGGGCGCCACGATCATCCAGGCCGACCTGCGCGATCCCGAGCACATCCTGACCCACCCGGAGACCGTGCGGCTGCTGGATTTCGATCAGCCGATCGGCCTGTTGATGGTGATGATGCTGCATTTCGTGCCGGATTCGGACAATCCGAAGCAGGTCATCGCCGCCTACCGGGACGCGCTGGCACCGGGCAGCTATCTGGCCATCTCGCACGTGACCGCGGACCAACGGGCGGACCAGATCAGCGAGGCGGCGCAGGAGATTTCCCGCAGCAGGAGTTCAGACCAGCTCGTTTACCGGTCACACGCGGAGGTTGTCCGCTTTTTCGACGGTTTCGAGTTGGTCGAACCTGGCGTTGTCGGGTGCGGGCTGTGGCGACCGGACGGGCCGGGCGGTATTTCCAATGATCCCGAGTCGAATGCGCACGTCTATGCCGGAATCGGACGTAAACCGGGGACCCCTGTTATCAACGAGTGATCTGTAGAACAATGATGCGATTGGACTGGGGCCGAGAAAGACTGGCTGGACCCGAATGAACCTGCCACCCGTGGACGGCTCACTGGCGCGTAACGCCCTGCCCGACGACGGGCACCGCGAACGCACCACGCTGGCCAGGAAATGGGCCTACCTGTTCAGCCAGGCCAGCTATGTGCCCTGGTCACACGCTGAACTGGAACAACGCCTCCTGGTGTTCGTCGACGAACTCGTGGACCTGGTGCGTACCGAGCCGTTCGACGCCGACCCGGCGAGTTCGGTCGGCGTGGAACTGGTCGACTGGCGCTGCACCGATCCCACTGTGCTGCGTCTTACCGCCACGGTGCTCGGCAAGGGCCTGCTCGGGCTGCCCGAACTGCGGCCGATCGCCGACCGCGCCGAGCGGGTGGTCGCCGTGCTGGTCTCGCTGGCGGCGGGATTCACCGAACAGATGCGCGAATTCGTGATCGGGCAACAGGAATCGATGAGCAAGGCGCTGCGCCGCGCGGTGCGCAACGCCGAACTCGGCCTCGCCGACAGCGAAGCCCGCTACAACCAGGTCGCCACCACCTCACCGAGCGGCATCGCCATCACCGACCTTGACGGCAACTTCATCCGCGTCAACGACGCGCTGCGCCGCATCCTCGCCGTTGACCGCGACGATCTGAACATGCGCAGCCTCTACGACGTGGTGCCGTCCGAGCGCACCGACCAACTGCTCGCGCTGTACGCGAATCTCGGCGCCGGCCAGGACAATCCGCCGCGTCAGATGCTGCGCCTGCGCCGCGAGGACGGCTCGAACGCGACGGTCTCCCTTGCCGCGTCGCCGTTGCGCGACGCGGACGGCACGCCCAACCGCGCGGTGCTGGTCGTCGAGGACATCTCCGAGCTGACCCTGTTGCAGGACGAGCTGTGCCGGCAGGCCCTGCACGACGTGCTGACCGGCCTGCCGAACCGGCAGTTCTTCACCAGCAGGCTTGAGGAGGTGGTGCACCGCTTCGACCGCGAGGCGGGCATCACCCTGTTCCTGCTCGGCCTCGACGCCTTCACGCTGGTCACCGCCGGCCTCGGCAGGCGGGTCAGCGAACGGCTGCTCGTGCACGTCGCCGACCGCCTGAAGTCCATCATGGACGGTGAGCGGGCGATGGTGGCCCGGTTCGACGGCGACGAGTTCGCGATCCTGGTGGAGAACTCGGCGAGCACGCCACCGGCCGCCGCGATCGCCGAGCGGATCAACGAGGTGCTCGCCGTGCCGGTCACCGTCGAGGACACCAGCCTCGCCGTGTCCGCGAGCATCGGCATCGTCGAAGGACTGGTGGCGAACCTCGGCCCTGCCGAGCTGCTCGGCGCCGCCGAGACCACCCTGCGCAGGGCGCAGCGCAGCAGGGGCAGACGCTTCGAGCTGTTCGACCCCGACGAGGACGCGCGCGACCGGGAGACCTTCCGGCTGGCCACCGGCATGGCCGGCGCCTGGGAACGCGGCGACCTGCGCGTCGTCTACCAGCCGTTCTTCCAGCTGCGCGAGGGCAGCGTCGATACCAGCCCCCAACAGGGGGCCCACCCCCTCCAGGCTGTCGGCGTCGAGCCGCTGCTGCGCTGGGACCGGCGCGGGCACGCCCCGCTCGACCACGACCGCTGCGTGAGCCTTGCCGAACAGACCGGCCTCACCCTGCCGCTCGGCACCTGGCGGCTGTCCTCGGCCTGCGCCACCGCCCGCGAGCAGGGCTGGGAGCTGCCGCTCTACCTCGGCTTCACCGCGAACCAGGCGGCCAACCCGGAGCTGCCGGCCGCAGTACTGCGCGCGCTGGCCGAGCACCACCTCGACCCGCAGCGGCTGTTCCTCGGCATGCCGACCCCTGCGCTGATCGCGGGCGGCCAGCCGCTGGCCAACCTGACCGCGCTCGCCGATGCCGGCGTCGGCATGGTGGCCACCGAGTTCGGCGCGGTCCCCGCCGACCTGATCGACCTGGAGACCCTGCCGGTGCAGGCGGTGCACCTGGCCCGCTGGCGGCCCCGCCGCGAACACGCGGGTTCCACGTCGGTGCTGCGCGCGTTGATCGACACGGTGCACGCGGCCGGTGTGCTGGTGATCGTGGACGACATCAGGAACAAGGCGCACCAGCAGTGGTGGCAGGGGGTCGGCGCGGACATCGGCCAGGGCCTGTTCTACGCGCCGGTCGGCGGCCCGGAGACGCTCGGCGGCCTGGCTGGAAAAGGCCGATAATTGCCGGAAACTGTTCGAGACGCGTTCGACACGATGGTGTAACGTGTGGCACAAGAGTCACTGACTCGATAAAGAAGCGCCCACTGGGCCCCTGACCTGGGTCAAGTCGTGAGCGCTAGAGTGCTCTCGTCGGCAGTGTCGCCGGCGGATCGCACCCGGCACAGGCCGAAATTGAAGCTAACGCCCCGTGACGCGCGGGGTTGAGCACGAGGAGACATATCGTGACGGTTCGAGTAGGTGTGAACGGCTTCGGCCGGATCGGTCGCAATTTCTGGCGGGCCGTGCGAGCCGGCGGGTACGACATCGAGATCGTGGCCTTCAACGACCTCGGTGACGTCGCGACAATGGCCCACCTGCTCAAGTACGACACCGTGCAGGGCCCGCTGAACGCCGAGGTCAAGGCGACCGACGAGGGCATCAGCGTGGACGGCAAGGTCATCAAGGGGCTGGCCGAGCGCGACCCGGGCAAGCTGCCGTGGAAGGACCTCGGCGTCGACGTGGTCATCGAGTCGACCGGCTTCTTCACCGACGCCACCAAGGCGCGCGCGCATGTCGACGAGGGCGGTGCCAAGAAGGTCATCATCTCCGCGCCGGCCAAGGGCGAGGACCTGACCGTGGTCATGGGCGTCAACGACGGCGACTACGACGGCTCGCAGACCATCATCTCCAACGCCTCCTGCACCACCAACTGCCTCGGGCCGCTGGCCAAGGTCGTCAACGACACGTTCACCATCGAGCGCGGCCTGATGACCACCATCCACGCGTACACCCAGGACCAGAACCTGCAGGACGCCCCGCACAAGGACCTGCGTCGCGCCCGCGCGGCGGCCATCAACATCGTGCCCACCTCCACCGGCGCGGCCAAGGCCATCGGCCTTGTCCTGCCGGAGCTCAAGGGCAAGCTGGACGGCTACGCGCTGCGCGTCCCGGTGATCACCGGCTCGGTCACCGACCTGACCGTGACCGTCGGCCGGGAGACCTCCGTCGAGGAGGTCAACGCCGCGCTCAAGGCCGCGGCCGAGGGCCCGCTCAAGGGCATCCTGCGCTACAACAGCGACCCGATCGTGTCCAGCGACATCGTCAACGACCCGGCCTCGTCGATCTTTGACGCGCCGCTGACCAAGGTCATCGGCAACCAGGTCAAGGTCGTGTCCTGGTACGACAACGAGTGGGGCTACTCCAACCGCCTCGCCGACCTCACCAAGCTCGTCGGCTCGAAGCTCGCCTGAGAGGGAACGAAACAACGTGAAGACGCTCGACGACCTGCTCGCCGAGGGCGTCACCGGTCGGCGCGTGCTGTTGCGCGCCGACCTCAACGTCCCGCTCGACGGGGACCGGATCACCGACGACGGTCGGGTCCGCGCCTCCCTGCCCACCATCACCAAGCTTGTCGAGGCGGGCGCGCGCGTTGTCGTCGCCGCGCACCTCGGCCGTCCCAAGGGCGAGCCGGACGCCAAGTACTCGCTGGCGCCGGTCGCCGCGCGGCTCGGTGAGCTGCTCGGTACCGAGGTCGCCCTGGCCACCGACGTGGTCGGCGAGTCGGCCAAAGCGGTCGTGACCGCGCTGACCGACGGCCACGTTGCCCTGCTGGAGAACATCCGCTTCGACCCGCGCGAGACCAGCAAGGACGAGGCCGAGCGTGGCGCGCTCGCGGACGAGTTGGCCGCGCTGGTCGGCGCGGACGGCGCGTTCGTCTCCGACGGTTTCGGGGTGGTGCACCGCAAGCAGGCGTCCGTCTACGACGTGGCCAAGCGGCTCCCGCACTACGCGGGCGGGCTGGTGCTCACCGAGGTCGAGGTGCTGCGCAAGCTCACCGAGAGCCCGGAGCGGCCCTACGTCGTCGTGCTCGGCGGTGCCAAGGTCTCCGACAAGCTCGGCGTGATCAAGAACCTGCTCGGCAAGGTGGACCGGCTGCTCATCGGCGGCGGCATGGCCTACACCTTCCTCAAGTCGCAGGGACACGAGATCGGCAAGTCGCTGCTTCAGGAGGACCAGATCGACACGGTCCGCGGCTTCCTTGCCGAGGCCAGGGAACGCGGCGTCGAACTGGTACTGCCGGTCGACATCGTGGTCGCCAAGGAGTTCGCGGCGGACGCGGCCAACCAGGTCGTCCCGGTCGACCGCGATCCCGGCCGACCAGGAGGGCCTTGACATCGGCCCGGCCACCCGCGAACTGTTCGCGTGCGAAGCTCGCCGACGCGGCCACGGTGTTCTGGAACGGTCCGATGGGCGTGTTCGAGTTCCCGGCCTTCGCCGACGGCACAAGGGCGATCGCCGCAGGCGCTCGTCGACTCGGACGCGTTCAGCGTCGTCGGCGGCGGCGACTCGGCTGCCGCGGTGCGGCTGCTCGGCCTGCCCGAGGACGGCTTCTCGCACATCTCCACCGGTGGCGGCGCGTCGCTCGAATTCCTTGAGGGCAAGGAACTTCCCGGCGTCGTCGTGCTGGAGGACTGAGCCATGGCGCGTCAGACCTTCATCGCCGGCAACTGGAAGATGAACCTCAACCACCTCGAGGCCATCGCCCTCGTGCAGAAGCTCGCCTTCGTCGCTGCCGGAGAAGTACTTCGCCAAGGTCGAGGTGGCGGTGCTGCCGCCGTTCACCGACATCCGCAGCGTGCAGACCCTGATCGACGGCGACAAGCTGCTGATCAAATACGGCGCGCAGGACCTTAGCCAGCACGTCGCAGGCGCCTACACCGGCGACATCTCCGGCGAGATGCTGGCCAAGCTGGGTTGTACCTACGTGACGGTCGGCCACTCCGAGCGGCGCGAGTACCACAACGAGGACGACGAGCTGGTCAACCGCAAGGTCAAGGCCGCGCTGAAGCACGGCATCACGCCGATCCTCTGCGTCGGCGAGCGCCTGGAGGTGCGGGACGAGAACAACCACGTCGCGCACTGCAACGGCCAGCTCATCGACGGGCCTCAAGGGGCTCAAGGCCGAGCAGGTCAAGGACGTGGTGATCGCCTACGAGCCGGTCTGGGCGATCGGCACCGGCCGGGTCGCGACGCCCAAGGACGCCCAGGAGGTCTGCGGGGCGCTGCGCGGCGCGCTGACCGAGAAGTACGGCGACGAGGTCGCGAACGCGACGCGAATCCTCTACGGCGGTTCGGTGAAATCCGGCAACATCGCCGAGCTGGTCGCCGAGCAGGACATCGACGGTGCGCTGGTCGGGGGTGCGAGCCTGGACGCCGCCGAGTTCGCCAAGCTGTGCGCGCTGGCGGCCGGTGGTCCGCTACCGTAATCATCTCGTTCGCAGGCCGTGGTTCGGTTCGGCGGCTCATGACCGGTATTGTGTGAGGCCGACGGCTCTACAGCGAGGATGACATGAAGCTTGCCCTACAGATCGGTTTGATCGTCACCAGCGTCCTGCTGGTCCTGATGATCCTGCTGCACCGAGGTCGCGGTGGCGGCCTTTCCTCCCTGTTCGGCGGTGGCACGCAGTCCAGCCTCTCCGGTTCGAGCGTGGCGGAGAAGAACCTCGACCGGATCACGCTGTTCGTGGGTGCGCTCTGGCTCATCTGCGTGGTCGGTACCGGGCTGCTGTTGAAGATCGGTTGACAGAGTCGGATGTGTCGCACTAGGTCATTTCTGTCCGATTTTCCTGATGGGGTGTGAGGGTTAATGGGTGGTGGCAACGCGATCCGGGGCACCCGGGTCGGCGCTGGCCCGATGGGCGAGTCGGAGCGAGGTGAGTCCGCGCCGCGTCAGCGGGTGGGCTACTGGTGCGCCAACGGGCACGAGTCGCGGCCGTCGTTCGCCATGGATGCCGAGGTCCCGGACAGCTGGGACTGTCCTCGATGCGGTCTCCCCGGCGGGCGCAACCAGGAGAAGCCGCCTTCTCCGCCGCGCAACGAGCCCTACAAGACGCACCTCGCCTACGTGAAGGAACGCCGTTCGGACGCGGATGGCGAAGCCATCCTCGCCGAGGCGCTCGCCCGGCTGCGTGCCCAGCGCGAAGGTCTCTGACCTCGTTCGAGACAACGACATCGGCGCCCTCCTCGGAGTTTGCGACGGCCCGGGCGCCGAGCGCGTGTGTTCAGCTCCAGTCGTCGGAGCGGCGGAGTGGGAAGCTCGCCCGCACCAGGAATCCGCCGCGCCCGAGCGGCCCCGCCTCGAAACTTCCACCGAGCAGCTCGGCCCGTTCACGCAGGCCGAGCAGGCCATGTCCGCCGGAGGGCAGCGGCCGCATCGCCGGTTTGCCCACCGAGGCGGGCAGCGGCGGCGCGTCGTTGCGCACCTCGACCTGGAGCCGGTCGCCGTCGGCAACCACCGCGACCGTGGTGTGCGCCTGCGCCGCGTGCTTGCGCACGTTGGTCAGCGCCTCCTGCACGGTCCGGAACACGGCGTTCGCCACCGGGCCGGGCGGCTTGCGGCCGGCTAGGTTCACCGAAAGATCGACCTGGACCTCCGACTCGCGCACCAGGTCGGCGAGCCCGTCGAGGCCGATCTCGTCGGTGTCGACGACGGCGGTCCGCAAGGTGCCGACCAGCTGACGCAGCTCGTCCAGGGTCTTCACACTGAGCCTGCGGATGGTCGCCGCGGTCTCCCTCGCCTCCGGGTCGCCGGTGGACACCTGGAGCGCACCCGCCTGCATCGCGATCAGGCTGACCTGGTGCGAGACCAGGTCGTGCATCTCCCTGGCCAGCTTGGCCCGTTCGTCCGCACGGACCGCGGCGGACATCAGCCGTTCCTCGCGCTCGTGGCTCTCGGCCAGCTCGTCGACCCTGGCTGAGAGGTCGCGCCGGGCGTTGATCAGCAGGCCCAGCGCCATCGGGCCGATCGCGAACACGCAGCCGTAGATCCCGTCGAGCACGTGGTGGTGCCAGTCCAGGCTGTTGAAGTACGACAGCGGCAGCTCGATGAAGGTGCCTGCCCACACGCCGACCGCGCCGACGACGGTCTGCCAGCGCAGGCCCCTGCGCCAGGCCAGCGTGCCGAGCGCGATCATCGCGGCGAGCTCGGCCCAGCCCCAGATGTAGCCGGGAATGACGGCCAGGATGACCAGGAACGGGAACCTGCGGCGGAAGATCAACGCGGCGCAGGAGACTGTGGACAGCACAGCGGTGGTCGCGGTCGCGCTGTGCGGGACGACCAGGACGATGTCGAGCACGGCCAGCGCGACGGCGCCCGCGTCGATGAGCAGTCGTGGATGATTGCGTGCCCAGTGGTTCAGGGTACCGAGGAGCATGTTGAGCCTGGCCAGGAAGGTCGCCCGCTTCGTGGCCGGCCGGTCGGCGCCGGGCCGGCCCGTGATCGCGTCGACCGGGTCTGCTGGGGATAACGCTGTGGTGAGCAGGGTTCTACCTCCCGCTGCGGCGATGTGACGGGTGACCCGGAGGTTCCGGGGTCCGCCGCCACCGTGGGTGTGGTCGAGGTCCTGATGGGCTCGGCCACGTTGCCGCGGCACCATCGGTTTGGCGGTTTCGTTCGGCTGGTTCGGCACTTTTTCCTCACCTTGGCAGGTGCTGCGGCTATGTGAAAGGAGAGTGACCGATCCTGTCTACGGGACGCCTGAGCGCGCAGAAAGTTGCGGATGCACAGCTTGTCCGATGACCGAACGTTCGGTTGTGCGAGTGCCGAACGATCGGATCATTCGCCCGTTTGCTCCCGGCCGTTCGCCAGCCGGTCGGGAGCGAATCGGCGCACCGCCGACTCGACGAGGTCGGCGGCGTCGACGTCGGGCAGCCGGAAACTGAACCGCAGCACGGGCAACTCCGGTCGGGCCGGCTCCCCGGAGATCACCTTGTCGACCAGCCGAGGGTAGCCGCGCAGTGTGTCGACGCTCGTCGGATACAACTCCAGCGTCGGCGTCAGTGGCGTGCTCGACCTGCGGCCGCGCGCCGTCGCGGGCCGCACCAGTCGCGCGGCCGCGATGTCGGCCCAGGGCAGTTCCACGAGCTGGGCGCCGTCCCGCCACCAGACCGCGCGCTCGTCGAAGCCGAGGCCCTGCCGTCCGCGCACCGCCTGCACGGTCACCACCACGAGACACACCACGATCACCACGAACACGATGCCCAGCACGACCGCGACCACGCGCAGCGAACCGGGCGTGCCACCGGCCTTGTCGACGACGACGCCCGCCGCGTAGCTGAACGCGGCCACCGCGAGAATAGCCAGGAAAAGGGTGACCACCCCGAAACACCCGAGCGCGGCCGCCTTCGGTCGCCCGACCTCCACGGTCACCGCGTCAGGTGCCGGACCGTCGGCGAGACCGGTGAAGGGCGAGGTCCTTGGCACGCGGCCGAGCCTACTTCCCGGTCAAGTCCGGCGGCGACGATGTCCCAAGAACGACGAACAGGGCCTGGTCAGCGCGTTCACGCTGACCAGGCCCTGCACGAGCACTGAGTGGATCAGACCAATGGCGACCGGAACGCGTCCGGCACCCGCGCCGCCGCGGCCAGGTCCAGCAGCCACAGCGTGCGGCGCTGCCCGCGCGCGCCGGCAGCCGGAATGGCCACCTCGCCCGCGCCACCGAGCGCCATGGCCACCGGGGCGGCCTTGGCCTCGCCCGCGGTCATCAGCCAGACCTCGGCCGAGCGCCGGATCGCCGGCAGGGTCAGGCTGATCCTGGTCGGCGGTGGCTTGGGGCAGTTGCGCACGGCGACGACCGTCCGCTCGGTCTCGTGCACGGCGGGGGAGTCCGGGAAGATCGACGCGGTGTGGCCCTCCTCGCCGACGCCGAGCATGCACACGTCGAAGGTGGGCACCGAGCCGTGGTCCTCCGGCCTGGCCGCGTCAGCCAACAGCTCGGCGTACGCCTCGGCCGCCGCGTCCGGGTCGTCGCCGAACCGGCCGTCCGACGGCTCCATCACGTGCACCCGCTCGGCCGGCAGCTTCAGCGCGTCCAGCAGCGCCTCGCGCGCCTGGGTCTCGTTGCGCTCAGGGTCGCCTGCCGGCAGGAACCGCTCGTCGCCCCAGTACAGGTCCACTTTGGACCAGTCGACCGCGTCGCGGGCCGGGCTGTCCCGCAGGTGCGCCAGGACCGCGTTGCCGGTGCGACCACCGGTGAGCACCACCGATGCCCAGCCCCGCGCGGACTGGGCATCGACCAGCTTGGTCACCAGCCGCGCCGCAGTCGCGGCCGCGAGCAGGTCGGCGTCGCGGCTGATGACGACCTCGGGCGCGGTCACGACGTGGCCCCGCCCGTGTCGACGATCGGTTCCGGCACCGGTGCCGGAACCGCCTTGGGCGCCGTGGTGCGTGCCTTGCGCGGTGCGGCCTTCTGCGCCGGCTTCTGCGCGGGTTTCGGTGCCGGCTTCGGTGCTGGTTTCTGCGCCGCGTTCTTGGTCCCGGCCGGCTTGGTCGACGTCTTCGCCGGTGCCTTGGCAGGCGCGGTTGCCTTGGCCGCCGCCGCCCTGGCGCACGGTCGACGTGGTCGCCCGACCCCTGACCACCTTGGACAGACCGCGCAGGGTCTCCTCGTAGATCAGCGTCCGGATCGAGCCGACGCAACTCCTCGACAAGGCAGTCACGCACGGTCTTGCGGTGCAGCGCGATCCGCCGGTCCGGCTGGCCCGGCTGCACCAGCGTGCCCACCTTGCCGTCCGGCCGCACCAGCTCGACATTGCCGCTGCGCCGCTCAAGCCGCACCTCGACGATGCCCTCGCCGTAGGTGGCCTTGGCCCTGGTCACCGGAATCTTCAGGCAGGTGGCCAGCCACGCGGCCAGCAGATCCGTCGACGGCGAGTCGGCCTCGCCGACCACCTGCGCCGCGGTCACCTTCTCGTAAGGCGGCAGGTCCAGCGCGGCGGCGAGGTATGCGCGCCAGCGGGTCAGCCTGGTCCAGGCCAGGTCGGTGTCGCCAGCGGTGTAGCCGGCGCGCAGCCGCTCCAGCGCCTTGGTCGGGTTCTTGTCGTTGGCCGAGTCGGTGATCCGCCGGTGCGCGAGCGCTCCGATCGGGTCCTTCGCCGGCACCGGCGGGCGGCTCAGACGGCCACCACGCCACCACCGGGGTGTCCGGCAGCAGCAGCGGCAGCACGCTGCTCGCGCCCTCGTCCGCCAGCGGACCGTAGAGCCGCAGCACCACGACCTCGCTGGCGCCCGCGTCTCCGCCGAAGCGGATCTGCGCGTCAAGCCGGGCCGCGGCCTTCTTCGCGCCGCGCGCCACCACGATCACCCGGCACGGGTGCTCGTGGCTGGCCTCGTTCGCCGCGTCGATGGCGGCCTCGGTCTTGGTCCCGTCATCGGTCACGATGACCAGGTTCAGCACCCGGCCCAGCGTGGTCGCTCCGCCCTCCTGGCGCAGCTCGACCAGCTTGTTGTTGACCTGCGATGTGGTCGTCGACGGCAGGTCGATGATCACGGGCGCCTCCATTGACGTCCAGTAGCGGTTGAGCATCTTGTCCGCCGAGGCCGGGCCCCAGCTGCCGGCGGGATAGCCGTCCGGCCTGCCGTTGCCCGCCCAGTAGTTCAGCACCGGGTCGAGCAGCTTCCAGGACAGCTCGACCTCTTCGTTGACCGGGAACAGCGACGGCTCGCCGAGCAGCATGTCCAGAATCAGCCGTTCGTACGCCTCCGGCGAGACCTCGGTGAACGCGTGGCCGTAGCCGAAGTCCATGGTGACGTCGCGGACCTCCATGGTCGTGCCGGGCACCTTGGACCCGAACCGCATGGTCACGCCCTCGTCCGGCTGCACCCGAATGACCAGCGCGTTCTGGCCGAGTTCCGCGGTGTCCGTCGAGTCGAACGGCAGGTGCGGGGCGCGCTTGAAGATCACCGCGATCTCGGTGACGCGCCGGCCGAGCCGCTTGCCGGTGCGCAGGTAGAACGGCACCCCGGCCCAGCGGCGGGTGTTGATGTTCACGCGTGATCGCCGCGAACGTCTCGGTGATCGAGTTCTTGTCGAACCCCTCCTCCTGGAGCAGGCCGGGCACCTTCTGCCCGCCCTGCCAGCCGCCGACGTACTGGCCGCGCGCGGTGGTCTCGCTGAACGGACCGGCCGCCTTCGCCGCGGTGAGCACCTTGATCTTCTCGGCGCGCAGGTCGTGCGGGTGGAAGGAGAGCGGCTCCTCCATCGCGGTCAGCGCCATCAGCTGCAACAGGTGGTTCTGGATGACGTCGCGGGCCGCGCCGATGCCGTCGTAGTAGCCCGGCGCGACCACCGAGGCCGATGTCCTCGGCCATGGTGATCTGCACGTGGTCGACGTAGTTACCGTTCCAGATCGGCTCGAACAGCTGGTTGGCGAAGCGCAGCGCCAACAGGTTCTGCACGGTCTCCTTGCCGAGGTAGTGGTCGATGCGGAACACCGACTCCTCTGGGAAGACCTCGTTGACGATCCCGTTGAGCTGCACAGCGCTCTTGAGGTCGTGGCCGAACGGCTTCTCGATGACCACCCGACGCCACTGGTCACCGTCCTGTGCGGACAGGCCGGAGCGGGCAAGCTGCTTGAGCACCACCGGGAACGCGCCAGGCGGGATGGACAGGTAGAAGGCGTGGTTGCCGCCGGTGCCCCGGACCCGATCAAGGTCGGCGACGGTGGCGGCGAGCGTGTCGAAGGCGTTGTCGTCGTCGAAACTGCCCGGCACGAAGCGGATGCCCTCGGCCAGCTGGTCCCAGACCTCTTGGCGGAACGGGGTCCGCGCGTGCTGCTTGACGGCCTGGTAGACCACGTCGCCGAAGTCCTCGTCCGCCCAGTCGCGCCGGGCGAAGCCGGTCAGCGCGAAACCTGGTGGCAGCAGGCCGCGGTTGGCCAGGTCGTAGATGGCCGGCATGAGCTTCTTGCGGGACAGGTCGCCGGTCACGCCGAAGATCACCACGCCGCACGGGCCTGCGATCCTGGGCAGCCGCTTGTCCCGCTCGTCACGCAGCGGGTTGCGGTAGGAACGGCCGAGCGATCGGGTCACCTGGATACCTCCGCGAGTGCTGCGACCAGCGCGGCCAGCCCGGCCGCCCGGTCGGTGAGGTGCAGCCGGAGCACGGGGCGGCCGTGCTGCGCGAGCACCTGTCCGTCACCGAGCGCCTGCGCGTGCTGTAGCGAACCGAGGGTGTACTCCCGGTCCGGCACCGTCATGTCCTCCTCGACAACACCGGTGATCTGGAGGAACACGCCGTTCTGGTGACCGCCCTTGTGGTACTGGCCGGTCGAGTGCAGGAACCGGGGGCCCCAGCCGAACGTGGTCTGGAGCTTGGTGCGCCGGGCCAGTTCCGGCCGCAGCAGCGCGGCCGACGCGTCGTCCAACCGGTCAAGGTAGGCCTGCACCGCGAGATAGCCGAACTCCGGCGCCGCGTCCACCAACGCCTGCACCGCGCCGGCCACGGTGTCCACACCGGACGGGAACCAGCCGTCCGACGGGTGGATCTCGATCACGCCGTCGGTGGCCACCGGGGTGTCCTTGTCGTCCGAACCTGCCGGCTTGTCCAGCAGCGACCGGGCGGCGGCCTTCGCGGCCTCCACATCGGGCTGATCGAACGGGTTGATGCCGAGCAGCCGGCCCGCGGTCGAGGTCGCGTACTCCCACAACAACATCAGCCCGCCGAGCGGCCCGGTGGTGCTGATCTTCGCAGCGCCCCGCGCCGGTCCGATCGCCACCGGGGTCGCGTCCGTGCCCGCGTCCGCGAAGCCCGGCGCGTCGATGCCCTCCACAGCGACCGGCAGCAGGCCGGTGCCGTTCTTACCGGTCGACTCGGCGATCAGCTGCTCGGCCCAGTCCGCGAAACCCTTGATGCCGGAACCGGAATCGGCGAGTACCACCTTTTCCGCGCCCTTGCTGTGCGCGGCACCGAGCGCCGCGCCGAGCACAAGGCCCGGGTTGTTCGCGTCGTCCTGCGACAGCAGCGTCGCGGCGGCAGCGGCCTCGTCGAGCAGGCCCATGATGTCCGCGCCGGCCAGACCGGCCGGCACAAGACCGAACGCGGTCAGCGCCGAGTAACGGCCACCCACGTGCGGGTCGGCCCGGAAGACCTTGCGGTAGCCCAACTCCTCGGACATCTTCTCCAGCGGCGAACCCGGGTCGGTGACGACCACGATGCGCGACGCCGCGTCGATGCCGGCGTCCGTGAACGCCTTGGTGAAGATCCGCCGGTGGCTGTCGGTCTCCAGGGTCGAACCCGACTTGGAGGAGACCACCAGCACGGTGCGGTTCAGGTCGCCGGCCAGCGCGTCCGCGACCTGCGCCGCGTCCGTGGTGTCCAGCACGACGAGTGGCACGCCAGCGGTGTTGCTGATCACCTCCGGCGCCAGCGACGAACCGCCCATCCCGGCCAGCACGACCCGGTCGACGCCCTCGTCGTGCAGCTCACCGCGCAGCGCCTCGATCTCCCCGACCAGCGGGCGGGAGGTCTTGGCCAGCGTCACCCACGACAACCGGATCGACGCCTCGTGCTCCGCGTCCGGACCCCACAACGTGGGATCCTGCGCGGTCGTCTTGCTGGCCACCTGCTCGTCGGCCAGCCGGGCCGCGATCGCCGCGGTCTCCTCCGCCAGCTTCGCGTCGACGACCGCAACGCTCACGTTCTGATCTGCCATTGTCGCGATTCAGCCCTTCGCCTTGGCCAGCTGGTCCTGCACCGAGGCGATCAGCTCGGACCAGGACTTGTCGAACTTGTCAACGCCCTCGTCCTCAAGGACCTGGTACACGTCGTCGATGTCGATCCCGGCGTCGGCGAGCGCGTCGAACAGCTCCCGCGCCGCGTCGTAGGTGCCGCGCACCGTGTCACCGGTGATCTCGCCGTGGTCGGCGACCGCGTCGAGGGTCTTCTCCGGCATGGTGTTGACCACGTTCTCGGTCACCAGCTCATCCACGTAGCGGGTGTCCTTGTACGCCGGGTCCTTCACGCCGGTCGACGCCCACAGCGGACGCTGCGGGCGTGCGCCCTCGGCGGCCAGCGCCTGCCAGCGCTCGCTGCCGATGACCTCCTCGTAGGCGGCGTAGGCGAGGCGGGCGTTGGCGATGGCCGCCTCACCGCGCAGCGCGTGCGCCTCGGAGGTGCCCAGCGCGTCGATCCGCTTGTCCACCTCGGTGTCCACCCTGGACACGAAGAACGAGGCGACCGAGTCGATCGTGCTCAGGTCGTGCCCGTTGGCCTTGGCCTGCTCAAGGCCGGCCAGGTAGGCGTCCATCACCTCGTGGTAGCGCTGCACCGAGAAGATCAGCGTGACGTTGACGTTGATGCCCTGGGCGATGGTCGCGGTGATCGCCGGAACGCCCTGCGGGGTGGCCGGGATCTTGATGAACAGGTTCGGCCGGTCCACCGTCTTCCACAGGTCCGCCGCCTCGGCGATGGTCTTCTCGGTGTCGTGCGCGAGCTGCGGCGACACCTCGATGGACACCCGGCCGTCCACCTTGTTGGTGGCTTCCCAGGTGGCGCGGAACGCGTCGCAGGCATTGCGCACGTCGGTCGTGGTGATCTCCCGGATCGCCTCGTCCACCGAGGCACCGCGCGCGGCCAACTCGTTGACCTGCTCGTCGTAGGCACTGCCGTGGGTGAGCGCGGTGGCGAAGATCGTCGGGTTGGTGGTCACCCCGACGACGTGCTTGTCGCGGATGAGTTCGGCCAGGTTCCCGGAGGTCAACCGTCCCCTGGACAGGTCGTCCAGCCAGATCGACACACCGGCGGCGCTCAGCTGCGCCAATCGATCATTGTTGCTCACGTCGCATGCTCCCTATCGTGTCTGGCTGTGTTGCTAGCTCTTGGCGCGCTCGATCGACCGCTTGGCCGCATCGACGACGTGCTCGGTGGTGAAACCGAACTCCCGGAACAACGTCTGGTAGTCCGCCGATGCGCCGTAGTGCTCGATGGACACCGGCTCACCATCGCCGCCGAGGAAGCGGTACCACGGCTGGGCGATACCGGCCTCGACGCTGACCCGCGCGCGCACCGACTGCGGCAGCACACTGTCCTGATAGGACTGGTCCTGGTCGAGGAACCACTCGACGCACGGCATGGACACCACGCGCGCCGCAATGCCCTGCTCGGCAAGGGCCGCGCGGGCGTCCACCGCGATCTGCAGCTCGGAGCCGGTTGCGATCAGCACCACGTCCGGCGTACCCGATTCCGCGTCCGCCAATACATAGCCGCCCTTGGCGACGCCCTCCGCGCTGGTTCCCGCGAGCACCGGCAGGTTCTGCCTGGTCAGCGCGATGCCGGTAGGCTGGCGCCGCTCCAGCAGCGCCTTCCAGGCCGCCGCCGTCTCGTTCGCGTCGCCCGGTCGCACGACGCACAGGTTCGGGATCGCGCGCAGCGCGGCGACGTGCTCGATCGGCTGGTGCGTCGGGCCGTCCTCGCCGAGACCGATCGAGTCGTGCGTCCACACGTAGGTGACCGGGATGTTCATCAGCGAGGCGAGCCGGACCGCGCCGCGCATGTAGTCGCTGAAGGTCAGGAACGTGCCGCCGTAGGGACGGGTCGGGCCGTGCAGCGCGATGCCGGACAGGATCGCGCCCATCGCGTGCTCGCGGATGCCGAAGTGCAGCGTGCGGCCGTAAGGGTGCGCGTTCCACTCCTTGGTCGCGATCGACTCAGGGCCGAACGAGTCCGCGCCCGCCATCGTGGTGTTGTTGCTCTCCGCGAGGTCGGCCGAGCCGCCCCACAGTTCCGGCAGCACGTCGGCCAGCGCGTTGAGCACCGCGTTGGACGCCTTGCGGGTGGCGACGCCCTTCGGGTCGACGTCCCAGGTCGGCAGCGCGTCCGCCCAGCCGGCCGGCAGTTCACGGCTGGTCAGGCGGTCGAGCAGAGCCTTGCGCTGCGGGTTGTTCGCTGCCCACTTGTCGAAGCTGACCTGCCAGGCGGCATGCGCCTGCTTGCCCCGGTCCATGACCTCGCGCGCGTGCCCGAGCACCTCGTCGTCGACCTCGAAGCTCCGCTCCGGGTCGAACCCGAGGATCTTCTTGACCTCGGCGACCTCGTCGGCGCCGAGCGCGGCACCGTGCGCCTTGCCGGTGTTCTGCTTGGTCGGCGCCGGGTAGCCGATGATCGTGTGCAGGATGATGATCGACGGCCGGTCGGTGACGGCCTTCGCGTTCTCGATCGCCGCCAGGATGCCGGTGACGTTCTCACCACCCTCGACGTGCTGCACGTGCCAGCCGTACGCCTCGTACCGCTTGCCGGTGTCCTCACCGAGCGCGATCCTGGTGTCGTCCTCGATCGAGATGTGGTTGCTGTCGTAGATCACCGTCAGGTTGCCCAACTGCTGCACACCGGCGATCTGCGACGCCTCCGAGGTCACGCCCTCCTCGATGTCACCGTCCGAGGCGAGCACCCAGATATGGTGATCGAACGGGCTCTCGCCGGCCGGCGCGTCCGGGTCGAACAGGCCGCGCTCACGCCGCGACGCCATGGCCATGCCGACCGCCGACGCCAGGCCCTGACCGAGCGGGCCGGTGGTGATCTCCACCCCGCGGGTGTGCCCGTGCTCCGGGTGACCGGGGGTCTTCGAGCCCCAGGTGCGCAGCGCCTTCAGGTCGTCCAGCTCAAGGCCGTAGCCGGAGAGGAACAGCTGGATGTAGAGGGTCAGGCTGCTGTGTCCGCAGGAGAGCACGAACCGGTCCCGACCCAGCCAGTCCGGGTCGCTCGGATCGTGCCGCATCACCCGCTGGAACAGTGCGTACGCCGTCGGCGCCAGGCTCATCGCCGTGCCGGGATGACCGTTGCCCACCTTCTGCACCGCGTCGGCCGCCAGCACCCGGATCGTGTCGACCGCGCGCTTGTCCAGCTCGGTCCAGTCCTCGGGCACAATGGCGGTGGTAAGACGGGTGATGCCTTCTTGGTCAGACACGGCTTGCTCAGACACGGACCGCTGCTCCCACTCTCGCGTCGTACATGGCCCTCCGCAGCGTTGCCCCCTTGCGTGGATGTCGATACGGATCTCGATCGATCCCGACGCTCGGAGCAGCGCGGAGAAACCCAGGGTTCTCCCTCGTCGGGCGCCAGCCTAGTCCTGCGGTGCTCGTCGTGTGATCTCAAGGCGCGAGGTGTCCGACACTGGTAAGACACCGGTACCCGGGGCAGCGGGCGCCCTTTCCCCGGATTAACATCTTGATGACCAAGCAGTATGTCCAGCACCGGCACCGAAGGCCGCTGCCTTGGCGATTGCGATCAGGAAAGGCTCGGCATCCGGGCGGTACCGGTCGGGGAGAAGAGTTCCCGGCGCGTTCGCCGACTGTTGTCGAGTTGGAAAGGACAGCGCGCCGTGACAGCACCCGCGGACGTCACCGGCACAGCACGAACGCCGGTTCGGCGACCGATGGACGTAGTGCGTGCTTACGTCGCGCTGACCAAGCCCCGGGTCATCGAACTGCTCCTGGTCACCACGATTCCATCGATGTTCCTGGCCGCGCGCGGCTTCCCGTCGCCGTGGCTGGTGCTGGCCACCCTCGTCGGCGGCACCATGTCCGCTGGCAGCGCCAACGCGTTGAACTGCGTCTTCGACGCGGACATCGACGCTGTGATGAAACGCACCAAGGCCCGCCCACTCGTCAAGCACACCGTCCCCCCGCGCGGCGCGCTGATCTTCGGCCTCGTCCTCGGCGTCGCCTCGTTCGCCGTACTCCTGGCCACCACCAACCTGCTCGCCGCCTGCCTGGCGACTGGCGCCATCCTGTTCTACGTCCTCGTCTACACCATGCTGTTGAAGCGGCGGACGTCACAGAACATCGTCTGGGGCGGCGCGGCCGGCTGCATGCCCGTCCTGGTCGGCTGGGCCGCGGTCACCGACAGCCTCGCCTGGCCCGCGTTCGTCATGTTCGGCGTGATCTTCCTCTGGACCCCGCCGCACTTCTGGGCACTCGCCATGAAGTTCCGCGACGACTACAAGGCCGCGGGCGTGCCCATGCTCCCGGTCGTCAAGACTCCGGTGCAGGTCTCCCGGCAGATCATCGTCTACTCGTGGGTGATGGTCGCCTGCACGCTGGTGCTCATCCCGGCCACCGGCTGGGTGTACGCCACGTTCGCGGTGCTGTTCGGCGGCTGGTTCCTGATCACCGCCCACCGCCTGCACCACGCGGTCGTCCGCGACGCGAAGAACAACCCGATGGTGTTGTTCCACGTCTCCAACACCTACCTGATGCTGGTCTTCGTCGCCCTGGCCGTCGACTCCGCCCTGCACCTGCCGGTCCTCGGCTGGCCGTTCTAGGAATACAGCGGCCAGCCGTTCTAGGCGGTTCCGGTGTGGCGTGCTACGGGCCGACCAGGAATGCGGATGATCTCAACGGTCAGTCCCTATATCGGCGTCCACTGACTGCTCGACATGACGCCACTCGGGCAGCAGGCAGGCGTCAGGCTCGCTGCCGGTTCGATCGACGAGGCGTCGGTACAGTTGTTGAGCTGCCTGGGGCGACCGCAGTCCCAATTGGTGTGCCACCCATGGCCAGGTCACGCCACGCCGACGCGCCATCGCGATGACCCGCCGCTCGGCCACGTCAACAGCTCGGCGCGCGATTGCCACAAGCGCGAGTGCATCCATGACATCCCGGTCGGTGGGCTCGGGCAACTGTTGGTCGGCGTCGCGTAGGAAGGCGCGACTGCTCGGCACCAGGTCGAGTTCGCTGACCGTGAGCAGAAGGTCGATGGGGTCGTCGGTGGGAAAAGCATCGCCGTGATTGCGAAGTCTGAAACCGCGTGCGAGAAGGCGACGGGCGTTTTCGTCAGCCGAACCCGGAGGTAGATCAGACAAGGTCACGGGGCAATTTTGCGGGATCAACATCTTGTTGTCAACAGATCGTTGAGGATGGTAGTCGCTTGGTGCCGAACACGACGGTGCCGGTCAGCGAGACGATCATGGTCGTGTAGATCATCGAGGTCAGCTGGATCCAGCTCCACCCGTGACGAGCGCGTAGACCAGCACGACGTAAAACGGCACGTACCCGAACGCGAACAGGTCGATGATGGTGCGCATCCAGTTCACTGGGCGCATGAGCAGCGGGCCTGTGTCGTGCTTACTAGTAGTTGGAGTCGACGAAGAAGTTGCCGGGCGGGTGCGAGAAGTTCACGCCGATGTGGGCAGCAGGTCGCTGATCAGCGACGTGACGAGGTAGCCACCGAAGGTGATCGTAGAGTCTGTGACGTGCACGCTCTGCTGACCTGTCTGGCGATCTACGTCGGTGTCTGCCTCGCCGTCCTACTGCTCTCGGTGGCGAGTCGCGAGTACTCGTGGGTCGACCGGATCTGGTCGGTCGTGCCGGTCGTCTACGTTGGCATCTTCGCGGGCGGTGCCGGGTTCGCTGACGTGCGGCTGGACGTGGTGTTCGGGTTGGTGGCCCTCTGGGGATTGCGGCTGACGTTCAACTTCGCGCGCAAGGGCGGCTACGCGGCGGGCGGCGAGGACTATCGGTGGGCGGTGCTGCGCGGGCGGATGTCGCCGTGGCGGTTCCAGCTGTTCAACGTCGGCTTCATCACGATCTACCAGAACGCGATCCTGCTGCTCATCACACTGCCCGCCGACACAGCGCTGCAACACCGGTCGCCGTTCGGGCCGCTCGACGTGCTGTTCACGGTCGTGTTCCTGGCCTGTCTTGCCGGCGAGACCGTCGCCGACCAGCAGCAGTGGAACTTCCAGCAGCGCAAGAAGGCGGCGATCGCGGCCGGGCGGGAGCCGGAGCAGCGGTTCGTGCGACAGGGCCTGTTCCGCTACTCGCGGCACCCCAACTTCTTCTTCGAAATCGCCCAGTGGTGGGTGGTGTTCGCGTTCGGCGCGGTCGCCGCGGGTTCGGTCGTGCAGTGGACCGTCATCGGTGCGGTCCTGCTCACCGTGCTGTTCGTCGGGTCGACGATCTTCACCGAGAGCATCAGCCGCAGCCGCTACCCCGAATACGCCGACTACCAGCGCAGCACGTCCGCCGTGATTCCGTGGTTCCCGCGAGCCGCGGCTACGCGACCGCGGTGAGCAGCTCCGCGACCGACGGGTCGTCAAGCGACTCCACGATGCACTGCCACAGCTCCAGGTTCGCCGTTGCCCAGTGCGAGTACATGGCCGCGGCCTGCGGACTGTAGAAGTAGTAGCCCTCGGCGTGCACGCCGCGCTGCTCGCCGACGATCTTGGTGGCCAGTTCGCGCAGGCTCACGCCGTTCTCGTCGAGATACTTGTGCGCCAACATCACCGGGGTCACCGGCAACGCCTTGAACAGCGTGTCGGCGTCGGAAAGCGCCTGTGCCGCCAGGGAGATGTCGCGGTGCCGGGTGCGCATCTCCGCTTCGCACACGATCTCGTCGATGTGCTCGGCGACCGCGTCGGACACGCCGGCGCGCGCCAGGATGCGCAGCCGCAGTGCTCGGCCGTCCTCGGCGAGCGAGTTGCGGCGCACCATGTAGTTCACGTCGTGCACAAGGGCGGCCGTTTCCACCAGCGCAACGTCGGAACCGTTGTGCTTGGCGAAAACGGCCGCCTTGGACCGCACGAAACTCACGTGGTGCCAGCCGTGGAAGGGCAGCTTGTCCGCGCTGCCCTCGCACAGTGCGCGGACCTGCCGTTCGACCTCGGCGACCGCGGCGGGCGGCACGGTGGGAGTCGGGTACAGGTCGGTGATGACACTCTTGTCGCGCATGACAGCCTCCGGTCGCGTCTCAGCGATTCTGAGCAGCGATCGTAGGCTTGTTCAGTTGTTCGGCAGGTAACTTTGACCGATATCGCCCGCGTTCGGGGGAGCGTCAGAGCCGGTCCACCAAGTCGCCGAGCCGGTTTTCTACCGGAATGTGCCGATATCCTCGGCCGGTCATCGGATCATAGGACAGGCTCCACGCGCGGATCTCGCGCGATTTGACCAACAGTGTCATGGTGCCGTCCTCGGCAGCCGGAATCCGGTGGAACTCGTCGGCGAGCAGGAAGCCACCGGTGCCCGCCGCGCAGACCGTGCTGCGCAGCTGCGTCACCGAGCTGACCAGGTGGGTGGTCTCGTCGGTCTCGGCCGCGTACCGCTGGTGTGTGTACGCCCCGGAAATGATGTTGGTGCAGAAGTGGTAGCGGTGGTTGTGTACTGAGTCGGCGTATCCCTCCCGCCAGTCTCGTTGGGGTTTGTACTCGTGCAGCCAGATCGAGAACGGGTCGTTCGCGTCGTAGAAAAGACACCACGCGAAGTGTGTCGTCGTCTCCCGCGATCTGCCGATCAGCCCTTCGAACTCGGCGCTGGGCAGGTCGGTCAGGTACGACTTCAGGTCCGCCCGCAGACCGGGTTGGCCGACCCAGTCCTGAAACTGACGGTTCACCTCGGACCAGTGATCGACGATCGGGCCGTTGACGTCCCGGATCGCGTTCGCCAACTCGGCAAGGGCGTGCAGCCGCGTGGGCACGCAGATCAGCTCCTCAGTCCGACAGAGGTGGAAAACTGCCGTTCGAATTCCCGGAACTTCGTGTCGAGGGCGGAAAAGCCGCTCTCGGTCAGCTCATTGCCGGTGATCGTCTCGAACAGCGCGAGAAACTCCTGCCGGCTCGTGTCGGGGGTGATGACAAAATGACGGCCGGCTCGTGAATTGCAGACCCGTAGGAACTCGTTGCGTTCCATGGTGTAGACGAAGGAGCCCTCGGAGAACCGCAGTGTTCTCGGGTAGGGGGCGGACGCACCGGCGGTGTCGCTGAACAGGGTCAGCCAGACACTGTCGTCGAACATTTCCAGCCGATCCAGCGGTGGATCGGTGATGATCGTCATGTCCACCCGGCTGCACCGGCTCCGCGCCTGGTAGAGGCCGACGAGGCCGACGCAGATGTCGTCGTGCAGACGCTTCTCGATGACGTCGTAGTCCTCGGCGGCGGGGTCGCGTCGCATCAAGTAGCGGGCGCGTCCGCTCAGCGCGCTCGGCCCACGGGGGTCGGCGATCACGGTGCGTAGTTCCCACTCCGAGCTCGACACCAGCAGGCGCGCTGCCGCGTACCGGCCGGAGAAACCCCGGAAGAAGTACTCCTTGGTGTTTCGCAGGTCCTGCATCATGAGTCGGTTGAAGTTCGGGTCCGGCTCCGTTGTCGGATCGAAGATATGGGTCGGATAGAACTCCTGATTCAGTCTTCGATATTCCTCGGACAATTCCCGGAGTGCTTTTTTGCTTTCCTCGACCAGCGGTGTCACCAACGCGCGCTGCGACGCGGTTGACGTGATCAGGGTCTGGCCGAAACCGATCACCGCGGAGATCAGGGTGCCGGTGCCGACCGAACCAACGAACGTCTTCAATGCTCCCGCGGCCATGATGCTGTCGAGTCCCAGACATGCGGCCGAGACCACCAGCAGGCTCAGGAGTAGTAGCCCGGTTCGGGTCCAGAAGATCTCCTGAACAAGGTTGTGGCGGAAGCCAGGGGCATCCGCGGACACTAAAGGTCACCTCCTTGGCGGGCACCCGAACGGACGAATGCGGTACGTGTCCTTTCAAGCGCGAGGAGTCACGTTACGCGCTTGTTCGACGATTGCGGTAGCCGCAATTCGGGGGAGTCCGTGCGCCTGGCAGCGCCAGTGTTTGTACCGCTCCGTGGGTGCCGGCCAACAATTTCGCGATTCAACCCGCCAATTACCCACCGTTGACCCGCATGGGTGGCGAAGATCGTCACTTAGCGTGAAAACAGCGCGACAACGGTTGATCAGGAACCGGTCGCCAGGGCCGGCGCGCCGGCCGGCCGGCGGAACGCGGCCAGCCGCAGCGACCCGATCAGGCCGCGCTTGCGCAGCCAGGGATACCAGCCGAGCATGCCGATCGCGCCCGCGGTCAGATGTCCAGCGGTGGTCACGATCGAGTCGGTGTCGGCCAGCCCCATGTAGAGGTAGGCGGCCAGGATCGCGGCGACCAGCGCGCCAGTGGCCCACCAGCGGGCCGGCGCGGTGAGCAGCAGCAGCATCGCGCCCGCGGTCGCGGCGAGGCCGTAGCTGACGCCGATGTCGAGCAGGTGCCCGTCGTTGTGCGGCAACAGATGCGCCTTGATCGCCCACAGCACCGGCAGTTCGGTGGCGAGCGTGGCGAGCACGTGCCCGCTCGCGAACACCAGTGCCGTCCACCAGCTGCCGATCCGCCGCTCCAGCGGCGCGATCACCAGGGTGAAGATCGCGGCATAGATGATCCAGTGCTTGCCATCCAGCCACAGCGCGGAGAGGAACAGGACCTGTAGCGGATGCGTCTGTAGGTTCATCGCATTGGTACTGGACATGCTCAGCAGCCGGTGCGCGACGGACGGCTTGGCGAAGTCGAGCAGCAGCGTGCTGAACGCGAGCACGATCAGGTACCAGAAGGTGAACGGCGTCCGAGCGGGCCTTGGCAGCGACCGGATGATCGAGCGGCCGATCGAGCTGGCGGTCACCAACCGCGGCCAACCGGCCCGAGCGTCCTGGCCGGGTGGCGCTTCGCCCGCCACCACTTCCTCCGCCACGGCGTCTCCGTTCACAGCGACATCTCCTGCCCACCCTCATGATGCCTGCTGTTCCTGTGAGTGGGCTGAAGCCCAACTGGGAATTTGTCGGACCACCGGGCTACCGTGCGACACGATACGAAGATCGCTTCCCAAGGCTGTCTTGAATCATTATGATTTCAGTGAAGGCCGAATCGATCTCGTTCGGGAGAGTTCATGGTCGCCAGCTACGGTCAGCTCAACGAGTGGATGGAGCGCCTTGCCGCGCATCTCGTCCCGGAGGGGATCCCGCTGATCGGCGGGCGCATCCTCGGTTACCTGCTGGTCTGCGACCCGGAGGAGCGCACCGCCGCCGAGCTGTCCGAGGAGCTGGAGGCGAGCACCGGCTCGGTGAGCACCAATCTCAAGCTGCTGGTCAACACCGGCCTTGTGCTGCGGACCACCCGCAGGGGCCGACAGGCGGCCCAGTACCGGCTGGACGCGCCCGCCTGGGCGGACCTGGTGCGACGCAGGCTGGAGGCGATCGCGGCGACGCGCGAGCTGACCGCGTTCGGCCTGCGGCTGCTCAGCGGCGACCCGCAGCGCGCGCACCGGCTGCGCACAGTCGACGAGCTGTACGGCTGGTTCTCCGGTGAGGTCGCCGAGCTCTGGGAGCGTCAGCCCCCGCCACCCCGCTGATCGGCGCGGGCACTTTGAGTTCCTTTTGGCGGAAGTGACGGTCTGCACGGTCCTCAAATGAGGTCTCAAAGTAGGTTGAGACCGCGGTCAACGCTCTCAGGCGACGGCGGGTTCGCTGGTCGGAGCCGATTTCGTGGGCGCGGCGGGCAGTGGGTCGCGTTCGCGGGAGCCGCACCAGAGGAAGGCCATGGCGGCGATGCTCAGGGCCGCGCCGAGTACGTGGAAGGACACCAGGGCGTCGGGCACGCCGAGTTCGTACTGGGTGATGCCCAACGCGCCCTGTGCGACGATCACGCCGACCAGGATCCAGTAGCGCCGCCACAGCCTTGGGGTGCCGCCGGTGATGCGCATGGCGAAGAACAGGGCGGCGAGCATGCCGAGGAACACGAACAGGAAGTCGGCGTGCAACTCGACCAGGGCCGGGATCGGCAGGTTGAGGCGCGGGGTGTGGATGTCGCCTGCGTGTGGGCCGGCCGCGGTGACCAGGGTGCCGGCCACGACGAGCGCGGTGAGGTCCAGCGCCATGACCGCGAGCAGGCCGCGCAGTGGCTTGGGCAGCAGCGGACGTGGCGGGCCGTCGCCCTCGCTGACCGCGTGCACGATGAGCACGGAGATCCAGACCAGGATCGGCGATGGCAGGAAGTGTAGGCACACCGACCACCAGGCGAGCTTGAGCAGCACGGTGAGCCCGCCGATGACGGCCTGCGCGACGACGCCGATCGGCATCATCAGCGCGAGCAGCACGTACCGGCGCCGCAGCGGCTTTGCGAGCAGGGCGGTGAGGAGGACGAGCACGCTGAGTACGCCGACCGCGATGCCGAACAGCCGGTTGCCGAACTCGATCCACTGGTGGAGTTGGCCGTTGTAGGGGTGGGCGACCGGGACGAGGCTGCTCATGGTGCAGGTCGGCCAGGTGGGGCAGCCGAGGCCGGAACCGGTGACCCGGACGACCGAGCCGGAGACCATGATGCCGATCTGTGCGACCAGGTTGGCGATGGCGACCACCAGTTGCGCCGTCCGGTTGGGGGCCGGGAGGCGGGAGAGCAGACGGTTCAGCGTGGGCGCGGTCGGCACGTCATTGATGGTAGGCACCTGGGACTTTGGTCCCACACGCCGGGGTGTGGGCGGGCCGCGTCACGGGGCGATGGCCAGGAACGGGATGGAGCTGTTCGTGGCCTCCTTCTTGGACGGGGCGGTGTTCGGCAGCTTCGTGTAGTTGTCCCCGGTTGAGACCCAGAGGCGGAAGTCGTCGGTCAGGTTGAGGTTGGTGCCGTACTCGCGGTCGCCGACGACGGTGGGCGGTTTGGTCATGCCGCCGATGAGCACGGCCAGCCACAGCTCCTTGTTGACGGACTGGGCGGGCAGCGGGGTGGTGAACGAGGCGCGCACGGTGCCGGCGGCCTCGAACTGGCTGGCGATGTCGCCGGTGCTGGCCAGGAGCTTGCCGGTGCCCGGGTCGTAGACGCCGAGGTAGGCGTTGGTCAGGCCGACGCCGGGGCCGATGACGGCGCTGAGCGCGGTGCCGGCGTCCTGGTGCTGGTCAACGTAGACGCGGCTGAGGTAGATGATGCCCTTGCCGATGCCCGGGGTGCCGGGCATGGTCGCGGGGTCGCCGGTGGCGGCGATCAGGCCGAGTTGGGTGGAGTTCCAGCCGCTCTTGGTGGCGACCGGCGCGGCAGGCGGTGCGGCCTGCGGGGGCGGGCTGGAGCAGGCGGTGAGGGCGAGCGCCAGGACGGCGGCGAGGCGATGGCGATGGCGGTGCTGCGCTTGATCATCGGCTTCCGGTTCAGGCTGCGGGTACGGGCTGCGGGTATGGGCTGCGGGTGTGGGTTCAGGCTGCGGGTATGGGGTCGGCTGCTGGTGTGGTTCGGGTGCGGATGGCGAGTCGGACGACGCGCCAGACCGCGTAGAGGCCGCCGAGGGCCATCAGCAAGGGCACGGCCGCGACGCGGGCGCCGAGTTCGATGGCGATGGCGGCGAGGACGAGGCCGAGCACGGAGTCGATCAGCCGGGCGAGGAAAACGGCGCGTGCGTGTTTCCTGGCCACGACCTCGGAGATATAGGGCAGGCCGACGGCCCAGACCGCGAGGTAGGCGGTCCAGCCGAGGACGAGCAGCGGATCGACGGGGTGGCCGGTCATGATGCGGCCGGCGGGGCCGGCGAGCAGGGCGAGCGCGCAGCCGCAGCTGACGACGGTGGCGAGCAGCAGCCAGACGGCGTAGCGGGTCATCCGGTTGTTGCGCGCGTCCGCCGCGCCGCGTGCGCCCCCCGCGCCTGCCGCGCTGCGTTCACCCTTGGCGAAGGCGGCCAACAGGAAGCTGCCGGCGCCGTTGATGACGACCTGCAACGGCGCGACGACCAGTCTGCCGGCCTCAAGCACGCCGGCCGCGCTCAGCGAGATGAGGCCGATGACCAGGGCCTTGGACAGCAGCAGCGCGGTCGGGCGCAGCGCGGCGTGCAGGGAGCGCCAGGCGGCGAAGGTGGCGACCGTGCGCATGGCGGTCCAGCCGGGGCGCAGGTTGGTGCGTTCGGCGCGCGGTACCGCCGCGATGCCTGCGACGACGGCGGTGGCCGCGCCGACGGCCATCGCCGCGAAGATTCGGCCGAGCGTGAGGTGCTGGCCGACGAGCAGCAGGACACCGACGATGACCAGGGCGACCGCGTTGTAGCTGGTGTCGTTGGCGACGAGTTTCCAGAATTCGAGGCGGGCGATGAGGATGCGCCGGAAGGTTTCTTCCAGCAGCCAGAGCACGGTCATGATCGCGTAGACGAGCGCGGCGCCTGGCGAGTGCAGCAGCGCGAGGACCGTGCAGAAGGCGATGGCGAACGCGGCGAGCAGCAGGGTGATGGCGCTGGCGGCGAGGGTGGCTCTGGTGTCGCGGTCGTGCCGGTCGAGCACGGCGAGGCTGTCGCCGACGTAGCCGCTGTAGAGGGCGGTCGCGGCGGAGAGCAGGGCGAGGCAGACCGCGAAGCTGCCGTACGCGGCGAGGCCGAGGGTGCGCGCGGCGGCGATCTGCAGCAGGAGGCTGCCGCCCGCGTTGATGCCCTGGGAGATCAGCGGTGCGGCGGCGCGCTTGGTGACCGCGGCGCCGAGTGCCGACACCCGGTTGGCCAGGCCCGCCGGGTTCACCGCAGTGCGCCGCGGACGATCGTGGGGCGCCTGCGTTGGTGGGGTTGCTGGTGGGGCGCTGCGAAGGTGAGCAGGTAGCCGCCGATCTTGCCGTCCAGCAGTCGGATTCGTTCCCTGGTGCGGTCGAGCGCGTCGAGGCTGACACCGCGTCGGGTGACCACGAGCACGGCGTCGGATTCGCGGACCAGGCTGGCGATCTCCGGTGCGTCGACGATGGGTGGCGTGTCGACGAGCACGAGGTCGTAGTTGGCGCGCAGTTCGGCGACGGTCTTCTCGATCAGGCTGGACTGGAACGCGGCGCTGCTCGCGGTACCGGACTGGAGGCCGGCGGCGACGGCCCAGATCGAGGTCTCGTGGTCGAGCTTGACGTTGTGGATGCAGCCGGCGAGCGGTGCGGCGCCGGTGGCGAGTTGGGTGAACCCGGACAGCTGTGGGTTGAGGCTGAGGATCTGGGAGAGCTTGCTGGTGTCGACGTCCGCGTCCACGACGCACACCCGCAGGCCGTCGCGGGCGGCGACGGTGGCCAGGTGCAGGGTGCTGGTGGTGGCGCCCGCCTGCGGGCCGGCCGCGGTGACCACGACGACGCCGTCGCGGACGGCGGAGCGCAGGCCGGTGAGCGCGATCTGGTAGCTGGGCATGGCCAGGCTGCCGCTGGGTCCGGGTAGCGCGGCGCCGTGCTGCCAGCCGATCTCGGCGATCTCGGCGAGGATCGGTTCGGGCGCGGTGGCGTGCAGGTCGTCGGCGTCGCGGACGCGACGGTCGCGGTCGGCGCGGGCCCAGGCGACCGCTGCGGCGACGAGGATGCCGAGGGCGAGGCCGATGGCGCCGTCGCGGAGCAGGTCCTTGCCGAACGCGGACGGTTGGGCGACCGCGTTGTTGGCGAAGCTGACGCCGTCGCCGAACTGGCTCAGTTCCACGTCGATCGCGGCGGTGTCCGCGTCGATGGTGGCCAGTTGCTGGGTGATCGCGGAGTTCGGCTGGGTGGTCGCGCCCTTGGCCGGGGGCGGCTGGTCGGCGAGCAGTTGGCTGCGTTCGTTGGCGAGCGCGGCGAGGCTGGCGTTCGCGGTCGAGGTGGCGTCGCCTCGGGACAGGTCGCGGTAGGACTGGATGACCGCGTTGCCGATCGAGGTGGACGCGTCCTCGGTGTCGGCGTCGACGGTGAGCGTGATGGACTGGCCGTCGGTGGCGGCCGCCGCGGTCACGTCCTTGCGCAGGGTCGGCAGATCGGGTGCGCTTGGCATGATCGTCCTGGCCTGGGTGAGCACCCGGTCCGAGGTGAGGAACACCGCGCGCTGTTGCACGTACCGCACGAAACTGGCCTCGCTGAGCTGGCCGGAGTTGGTCGGGTCGGTGTTGATTCCACTGGTGGAATGCATGGGCGCCTTGAGCACGATGGTCGCGGTGGAGGTGACGCCGCGCGGCGCGGTCACGGCCGCGACGACCACGCTGATCGCGACGATCACCAACACAAGGCCCAGCGAGCTCCACCGGTATCGGCTCAGCGCTTCGAACAGTCGCGGTGCGGGTTGGCTGTCCATGCCTTCCACTTCTACTCAGAAGTTCTACTCAGAGCGGTGAGGAGGTAACGAGACGTGCTCAGGTCGTGTTGGGATTGTCGTCGGTGAACCGAGAAGTGCTACATGGCCTGCGTGGCTCAATCGTTATCGGCGAATATTAGCCCAGGGCGACACGTCGGACACGAACGCGGCGATCAACCGGATATGCCCGCTCCCGTGACACCCTGTGCGCCTCGGGGAGAACCATCACCGGGGGACGAGCGAGCGGGAGCGGCAGGCGGGATGGGCGGCCGGTGAGGGGCGGGACGGACACGCGGCTGGACTTCGCCAGCCTGGTCAGGCGGCTACCGGCCGCGCAGAAGAGCGCCAAGGGCGCGCCGGCGTACTCGCGGTTCGTCAATCGACGGGCGGGCGGCTATCTCGCCGTCGTCGCCTATCGACTGGGCATGACACCCAATCAGGTGACGATCGTCAGTGCGTTGTGCACCGGGATCGGCATCGCGCTGATCGCGCTGCTGCCGCCGTCTCTCAGCGAGGGGGTCGGCATCTGTCTTGCCCTGGTGGTCGGCTACGCGCTGGACGCGGCGGACGGCCAGCTCGCCCGGCTGCGCGGCGGTGGTTCGGTCGCCGGCGAGTGGCTCGATCACGTCATCGACAGCGCCAAGATCGCCACCCTGCACCTGGCCGTGCTGATCGCCGCCTACCGCTGGTTGCACCTGCCGGCAGGTTGGCTGCTCGTGCCGCTCGGCTACTCCGCCGTGGCCACGGTGATGTTCTTCGCCATGACCCTCAACGACCAGTTGCGCCGGGGCAAGGGCCTGCCCGCGACCACAACGCGAACCGCGAGCCAGCCATCGACCTTGCGATCCCTGCTGGTGATCCCCACCGACTACGGCCTGTTCTGCCTGGTGTTCCTGCTGTGGGGGGTGCGCGAGGTCTATCCGGTCGTCTACGGTCTGCTGTTCATCGCCAACGCCGCCTTCCTCGCGTTGGCCCTGCGGAAATGGTTCGGGGACATGAGGGAACTGGAGGATCGTTGACGGTCATCGGATATGCGCCGGGTGCCTATGACCTGTTCCACATCGGACACCTCAACATCCTGACCAGGGCGGCCGAGCAGTGCGACAAGCTGATCGCGGGCGTGGTCACCGATGATGTCGTGCTGCGCGCCAAGGGCAAGGCGCCGGTGATTCCGTTGGTCGAACGGCTGGCGATCGTGCGCAGCGTGCGCTATGTGGACGAAGCCGTGCCAGACCCGTACGTGGACAAGTTTGCGATGTGGCCCCGGCTCAAGTTCGACGTGCTGTTCAAAGGGGACGATTGGCGGGGTACCGAAAAGGGTGAAGCTCTCCAGGCTCGGCTTGCCGAGGTCGGTGCACGCGTTGTGTACTTCCCGTACACGCTGCACACCTCAAGCACCCTCCTGCGGAAGATGATCTCGATGCCGTCCTGAGCAGGTAGGGGGAAAGGCCGTTGCGGATGGCGACCCGGGTCACGGGGGCCCTGGTGTTGAGCATCGCGCTGTGGGTGGGTACCGGTATCGCCGTTGAGGATCCGGCGCCGGAAACCCACGTCAACGCGGGCGGTATCCACCTGGCCAGCACCGCCTACCCGGTTCCGGACGGCGCCGTGTTCGTCGCCGCGAACGGTGCCGACAAGGCGGCCGGCACACTCGCCTCGCCGCTGGCCACCCTCGCCGCCGCCATCGCCAGGGCGCCCGCAGGTGGAACGGTCGTGCTGCGCGCCGGCACCTACCGGCAGACCGTACCGGCCGACGTGACCAAACGAATCACCATCCAGCCCTATCCGGGGGAGAAGGTCTGGTTCAAGGGGACGGTCGTCGTCACCGGCTGGCGGAAGGTCGGTGACACCTGGCAGCACGCCAACTGGACCAGGTCGTTCTGCCACACCTGCTACACAAGGGATATCGTCGACCCGAACCATCCCTACGCGGGCTGGCCGGACATGGCGTTTCTGAACAACAGCCAGCTGCGCCAGGTCGGCAGCACGGCCGACGTCGTGGCCGGCACGTTCTACGTCGACCAGACCGGACACACGCTGATCCTCGGCGACAACCCGACCGGCAAAACCGTCGAGGCGACCGCGTTCGACCGGCTGCTGCAGTTCGATCCTGGCGCGGCCGGCAGCGTGCTGCGCGGCATCGGCGTCGAGGAGTACGCGTCCAATCAGGACTACGGCAACCACGGCGCCATGGTGGTGGACAACGCGCCGGGCGTGACCCTGGAAGCCGACACCTTCGCCCTCTCGGCGTCCTCCGGCGCCGCCGTGTTCCAGCCCGGCTCCACGGTCACCGGCAGCGCGATGGTCGACAACGGACTCGTCGGCCTCGTCGCCAACCGCGCGGACGGCCTGCGGCTGACCAAGAACACGTTCAGCGGCAACAACCAGCAGCACTTCGCCCTGTCCGGCGACGCCATCGGCGCGGCCGGCGCAAAGGTCACCAGGACCCGCTCACCCTACGTCGCGGACAACTACTTCACCGACAACATCGGCACCGGCTGGTGGTGCGATCTTGGCTGCACCAACGCGACCGTGGTGCGCAACGTCGCCACCGGAAACCAGGTGCACGGCCTGTTCTACGAGGTGTCCTCGACCGCGCTGATCGCCTCCAACGTGGTCGCCGACAACGCGGGCGACGGCATCAAGCTCTCCAGCGTCGACCACGTCCGCGTCTATGACAACACCTTCGCGGACAACGGCACCGCGCTGGGCATCTACAACGACCCGCGCGTGCCCGCCAGCGACCCGTACAGCCAGCAGCTCGGCCTGTCCTGGCTCACCACCGGCACCGTACTGGTCAACAACTACTACGCCGACGCCGACGCGGACGACCCGATCATCGTCTCGGCCGACTACCGGAGCACCCCGCACGGCGGCGCGTTCGTGACCACCTCGGACGGCAACGCCTACCAGCGCCCCAGTTCGACCAGCCCGCTGCTGTCCTGGGTGACCGCGCCCGGCCGGACCGCCGACTACGCCGATCTGGCCGCGTTCCGCGCCGGCACCGGCAACGACCGGCACGGCGTCGCAGGCGACCTGGCCACCGTCCCGTTCGTCAATCCAGGCCAGCAGGACTACCTGCTCAACACCGGCGCGCTCGGCATCGGCGCCGGCCTCCCGCTGCCCGCCGACGTGGCCGGTGCCATCGGCGTCCCTGCCGAGGCCCACCCGAACATCGGCGTGCTCGCCGGACCCCGGCCGTGATGGTTGTGGAGGTCAGTTGCTCGAACTGCCGTGGGGGGAGCCTTCGTGGCCGCCGTCCGCGTCAACGGCCTTGATCCAGTAGCTGACGATGCCGCTCGGTGCGGACGGGTCCGTATAGCTCAGCGTCGGCTCGCTCCACGGCCACGATAACGCCGAGGTCTGGTACACCGGGTTGGTCGCGCTGCCGTCCCGGTAGACGTAGTAGGTCAGGCCGGTGTTCTGCCGGTCCCAGGCGGCCTTCCAGGTGACAACCGGCTGGCCGGCCGCGTTGCGCACCACCGTCGGCGCGGCGAAGGGCACCTGCGGACCCGCGTTGACCGCGCCCTGCACGCCACGCGCGGCGAAGCGCACCAGGCTCTGCTGCGGCTGGCCGTTCACGGTCAGGAACTCGCCGCCGACCACGACATAGGAACCGTTCGCGTCGATCGACCAGGGGCCGTTCTGCCAGTAGCTCGTGCTCGGGCCGCCGTCGGTGTTGGGCAACCAGGGCAGCAGCGCCGGCACGGGGGCACCCGCCGGCACGCCGTTGAACGTCACCGGCGAGGTCCCGTCGGCCTGCGCGGTCTCGGCGATCAGGCGCTGGTACTTGCCGGGGATGTTGTTCGGGATGCCGATCGGGTCACATTCGTGCGTGTGCGACGCGCTGTAGACGATGCCGTTGCTGACCACGACCGCCTGCGTGTCGCCGTAGCAGCCGTCGTCCCAGTTGAGGCTGCCGCCCGCGATGTTGATCGACGCGCGTCCCTCGAACCGGGTGGCGCCGTCGCCGTAGTTGTACGCGCCGATGATCGCGTTGCCCTGGCCGTCCGGCTCGATGTCGGTGACCGTGCTGACCGTGCCGGGCAGCGTCACGTTCCACGGGCTTGAGTTGATGCCGCTGCTCGCGTCGACCGACATGACGCCGCGGTGCGCGATGCCGTTGACGTAGTTGAAGTCGCCGCCGACGAGCACCCGGCCCTGGGCGGGCGCGGCGAGTACCGAGAACACCTCGCCGGAGGCGATCGGCGCCCATGGCAGCAGCGCGCCGGTCGTCGGGTCGACCGCCGCCAGCCTGGTCCGGGTCGCCCCGTCGACCGAGGAGAACCCGCCGCCGATATAGACCGCGTTGGGCGTGACCGAGATGCCGCGCACCCGGCCGCCGACGACCGGCGCGAAGGTCTGGTTCAGGTTGCCGGTCGCGGTGTCGAATTCGGCCAGCCGGGACCGGCCCTGGCCGTTGACTCTGTCGAAGTCGCCGCCGACGTAGATCTCGCTGCCGTCCGCGTTGGCCTTGATCCGGAACACCGAGTCGCACAGCCACTGGTTGGTGGTGCCGGTCGACTCACAGAACGGGCCGGGATTGGTGGTCGAGGTGAACAGCGTGCCCTCCACGTCCGGCGCCCACGGCAGCAGGGCGCCGGTGGTCAGGTCGAACGCGAGCAGGTTGTGTCTGGGTACTTCCTGGGTGCCAGCCGAGGCACCCGCCGGTCTCGCCTCGGTGAACCGGCCTCCGGCATAGACGGTGTTGCCCACGATCGTCACCGCCCACACGATCCCGTCGGTCTGCGGCGTTGGCAGCGGGCCGGCGGTGACGGGCGTTGGCAGGGTCGGCGCGGCGACCGCGCTGGTCGTCGAGGGCAGGGCAGCGGTGGCGAGCAGCAGGCCCGCCAGCACGGCGCTGCGACGGAGTAGACGGCGCATGGCTTTTTTCCTTTGCGTGAGCGGGCCGGATGGGGATCGGGGTGTCAGGTTCGGGGGGTGGCGGTCGCTTTCGAGGGCCGGATCGGAACGGGGAAACCGTGTCGGCGGGCCAGTACCCGCGCGGCGAGAGCACGATAGTCCCGCGCCACGACATCCCAGTCGTACCGGTCGAGCGTGTCGAGCAGCGCGGCGCCGCGCGCCAGGGTGGCCGATTCGTCTGCTTCCGCCGCGTCGCACAGCGCGGCCAGTTCGGCGGCGTCCGCGAAGTAACTGCCGCCCTCGCCGAGCACCTCGCGATTGAAGTTGACGTCGTATGCCGAGGTCGCGGTGCCCGCGCCCATCGCGCGCAGCAGCGAGGGATTGGTGCCGCCGACCGAATGACCGTGGATGTAGGTCAACGCGTTGGCGTACAACTGATCAAGGAGTTCCTGGTCCCAGACACCGCCGAGAAAGCGGATTCTCGGGTCCCGACCGGCGAGCGAATGTACCCGATCGGTGTACGCCTGCGCGTAGGGCGCGGACCCCACGACGATCAACGGGCGCGTTGCCGCGCTGCGCCGGTAGCCATCGACCGCGAGATCCACATGGTTCTCCGGCTCCATCCTGGCGACGACCAGGTGATAGCCGGCGGCCGAAAGGTCCAGTTCGGCAAGCCGATCCGCACCGACACCGGTCAGTTTCGGTGCGCCGTAAGGGATGTAGGTGGTGTCGACGCCGAAACGTTCGAGGTAGTAGTCGGAGATGCCCTTGGCGTCCGCGATCAACGCGTCCGACCAGCGGACCGCGAGCGCCTCGGCCCGCTGGTAGTAGCGCTGGCCGGCGCCGCTCCACTTGGCCCGCTGCCATTCAAGGCCGTCCACGTGCGTGACGACCGGGATCTTCGCCACCCGCAACACCGGCAGCAGCGGCGCGTTGGCCGCGTTGAACACGAACGCGACATCGCAGCGACGGGCGACCGCGTGCCCGACGGACAACGCGGTGTGGCTCAGGGTTTCCAGGGCCTTGCGCCGCATCGCCGGCAGGTGCACGAGGCGCATGCCGAGATATTCCGCCTGCTGGACCGTTGATTCACCATTCGGGACGCGACAGTAGACGGTGACGTGCTCGCCCATGGCCGCGAGCCGTCTGCCGACCTCCTCGACGCAGGTTTCGAAGCCGCCATAACGCGCCGGCACCCCGCGGGTGCCGATCAACGAAATATGCATCCTGCCCCTGCCCTGATCAGCGCGTTCGGCAACTCGTAACGCGGCCCTCGGATAGATGTTCTGTTTCTAGCCGCCTCCCGTTACTGTGTCCTAACCGACCCCTGAACCTGTGAAGGAACGCCGTGCCGGTTGAACGCACCCGGGGTGAGTACTGGCCGGTGGTCTGCGTGCTGGCGTTCGTGGTGGCCAGCGACTACAAGTTCCGGCTGCGTGCGAACAACGACACCATCCAGGGCCAGGCCGACATCTTCGTGGTCATCGAGGTCGCCACCTACGCGCTGATCGCCGCGTTCCTGTTCTGGCGGTTCAAACCGTCCTTCCGGCTGCGCCGCGCCGACGCCTGCACCTACCTCGGCTTCGCCTACGTGCTGGTGTGCGTCGGGTCCGCGCTGTACTCGCCGTACCACGCACTCGCCCTGGTCAGGGCCGGGCAGATGGCGGTAGTGCTTGCCTTCGCCCGCTCGGTCGCCCGGCACGCGAGCCCGGCCGCACCGCACCGCATCGCGCACGCCTACGCCGTGCTCGTCACGCTGTCGGTGATCTTCGGCGTGCTGGTGCCCTACCCGAAGCTGCCCAGCCAGCCCGGCCGGTTCACCTGGCTCTACATTCACCCGGTCGAGGCCGGCATGCTGCTGGCCATCGCCGTGATCATCCTCACCGCCTACCTGCTCGGCAGCCGGGTGCCCCGCTCCGGCCCGCGCTGGCACCTCGGCGTCTACGCGGTGCTGTGGCTCATCTGTGTGGCCGCCCTGCTCGGCACCGGTACCCGGGGTGCGGCGCTCGGCGCACTGGTCGGCATCCTGATCGTCGTCGCGACCCGCTGGCGCGGCATCCGCAAACTGGAGATCGCCCTGCTCGGCGCGGTCGGCCTCGGCGGTGTCGCGCTCGCGCTCGGGCCGCAGATCACCGCGTTCGTCGCGCGCGGCGAGTCGGCCGCCCAGTTGGAGACGCTGAACTTCCGCACCGACCTGTGGAGCGTCGCGCTCGGCGACTTCGCTCAGCACCCGCTCTACGGCTTCGGCTTCACCGCCGACCGCGGCCTGTTCCTGGACACCACCGGCCTCGGCGGCGGCCACAACGCGATCATCAACCTGCTGGTCGACACCGGCCTGGTCGGGACGGCCGTCTGGTTCGCACTGCTGATCGGCATCGGGGTCACCGCCTACCGGTTGCGGCCGCGCGGCATGGCGACCGACCGCAGCCTGGTGCTCGCGCTGCTGGTCGGCATGTTCGCCAACAGCATGTTCACCGACGAACTCGGCGCGCCCGCGAACGCGATGTGCACGTGGCTGTTCGTGCTGCTCGCCTGGGTCGGCATCATCCGCAACGCCAGACAACAGGCGGTCGCGCGCACCAACACGGAACTGGTGGCCCTGTGAAGCGCGTCCTGTGCTGCCATCCCTCGGCCGAGCGGTACGGCGCGGACCGGATCTTCGTCGAGTCGGTGCTCGCGTTCGCCGAGGCTGGCGTTCAGGTCACGGTCGTCCTGCCCAGCGACGGCGACCTGGTCGACCTGCTCCGCGATGCAGGAGCCGACGTGGTGTTCTGCCCGACGCCCGTGCTGCGCAAGGCCGCGCTCCGCCCGGCCGGCCTGCTCCGCCTGCTCGCCGACACCGCGTTCGCGCTCGCCCCGATGATCCGGCTGCTCCGCCGTGTCCGGCCCGACCTGGTCTACGTCAACACGGTCACCGTGCCGGCCTGGCTGGCATTGGCGAAACTGTTCGGCAGGCGCGTTGTCGCGCATGTGCACGAGGCCGAGGACGCGGTCCCGGCGCCGATCCGCACCGCGCTCGCCCTTCCGCTGCTCGCCGCCGACACCGTGCTGGTCAACAGCGCGGCCACCGCCGCGACGGTGACCAGGGGAGTTGGCGCGCTGCGCGGCCGGATCCGGCTGCTCCACAACGGCGTCGCGGGGCCGGCCGAACCGCTCGCGCCACGCGCCGAGCCCCGTGATCCCGCCCGGATCGTGCTGGTCGGCAGGCTTTCCCCGCGCAAGGGCACGGACATCGCCGTCGAGGCGATCGGCAGGCTCACCGCGAAACGCGCGGTGACCCTCGACGTGTACGGCTCGGTGTTCGCCGGCTACGAATGGTTCGAGAGCCAGCTGCGCCAACGCATCGCCGAACTCGATCTCGCGGACGTGGTGCGGCTGCACGGTTTCCGCGCCGACGTGTGGCCCGCCTACGCCGACGCGGACATCGCGCTGGTGCCCTCCCGAGTGGAACCGTTCGGCAACACCGCGGTCGAGGCGCAACTGGCCGGGGTCCCGGTGATCGTCACCGACGCGCAGGGACTGCCGGAAACCGTGGCCGGCGGCAGGTTCGGCACGATCGTGCCGGTGGAGGACCCGGCCGCGCTGGCCGACGCGATCAACGCCCTGCTCGACGACTGGCCCGCCGCCCGCGCCACCGCGATCCAGGCCCAGGCCAACGCCAGCACCGCTTTCGCCCCGGCAACCTACCGCGCGCGCCTGATCGAACTGCTCAGTTAGACCCTGCTGGATTAGACCCTGCTGGATTAGAACGGACCCAACCCGGCCGGCGTGCCGACACCGGTCGGCCCGTCCCAGCCAAGTCCCGCCTTGCACAGTGCCTGCGCCTCCTGCTCGTGCTGGCAGTACGCGGGCGGCGAGTTCTGGCCGAGGGTCACGTCGGTGAAGTCCCTGCTCGGCGCCGAGTACAGCGTGTTCGGTCCGAGCACGCCGGCCAGGTTGCCGGCGCGCGCGTACATCGCCGCGATGAACGGCGCGCCAGCGCTCGTCCCGCCCGCGATCGTCCAGTCGGCGGGCACGCCCGATGCGGGCGAGTACGTGTCGTAGGTGGCGACGCCGGTCGACGGGTCGGCGACCGAGGAGATGTCCGTGCTCGCCCGGTGCCCCTGGCAGTAGGCGGCGATGGTCGCGGGCTGGCCGTTGGCGGGCGGCAGGTTCATGGTGCAGCCGCTGCCCGTGTCGCTCCACGCGGTCTGGGTGAACTGAGTGCCGGTCGCGTTCGTCGTGTACAGCGACGTCCCGCCGACCGAGACGACCGTGCCCAGGTTCTGCGGCCAGCCGTTGTCCTTGCCCTCCGCCGCGTTGTCGCCCGCCGACGCGACGATCGCCACTCCCTTGTGGTTCAACGCCTTCGCCGAATCGCCAGTGGTCATCGAGTCGTCGGTGTTGAACTGGTAGCTGATGCTGACGGCGTTCGCGCCCATGTCGATCGCGGTGGTCACCGCCCTGGCGAAGTCCTTGGCCGAGGTGTCCGCGTCGGCCTGCGACGCCGCCGACCCGTCCGCGAGCGGCACCTGGATCTCGATCAGGTGACAGGCCGGGCAGGCCGCGCTTGCCATCTCGGTGTCCAAAGTGGTCTCGAAGCCGAGCTCCTCCTCGGTCTGCTTGTCCACCGCGGTCGACGTAGGGGCGAGCGGGGGACCGCCGAGGTAGTTGGCGACCTTCAGACAGCCGTCCGCGATCGTGCACGCGGGCAGGCCGTACTGGCCGCGATAGGTCGAGAGGTCCTGTTCCAGTTTCGGATAGGCGCCGGCATCGATCACGGCCACCGTGCCCGCGACGCCGATCGACGGTGCCGGCAACTGGTAGGCGTTGGCCAGGTCGGTCGGGCCGTAGCCGACCGGCGCGTCGGTCGCCAGCGGAGCGCTGGACGTCGTGTCCTCAGTGACGAACTCCGCCTGGCAACCGCCTGCCGCGCCGGCGCACACCGCGTGCACCCCGTGCGTCCTGCCGAGCGTGCCGTTCTCCAATGCGCCACGCAGGCCGCCGATGTCCGGTCCGCTCGCCGCGACCGCGGGTGGCACGGTGAGCCAGCCGACCACCAGCGCACCCACCCCGAGCATGATCATCCGACGCCTGACGACTCCCACCGGCTCCACAGTGGACACCCTGACACAGGACGCCCGCCCCTGCTCGCGATGATCACTCAGTCGTGGTGCGGTAGGTCGTGCGCGGCATGGTCGGCGTGCGCGAGCGCCTCGTCGAGCAGCCTGCGCAGATGGCCGCCCTTGAGTCGATACAGCCGAGCCCTGCCCTGCGCGCGCTGGTCGACCAGCCCGGCAAGGCGCAGCTTGGACAGGTGCTGACTAGCTGCGGTCGGCCGGCAGCCCGCGCGTTCGGCCAGTTCGGTCACGCCAAGCTCGCCGTCGCGCAACGCCCACAGCAGCCGCAACCTGGTCGGCTCGGCGAGCATGGCCAGCCCGGCCACGGCAGCCGCGACCTGCTCGTCGGCCAACTTGTCCGGATGATCCACCTGGCCGCCCTGCCACGAATTGGTTGTTGCCGCAGTCTAGCAATACCATCTCATCTTCACGCATGTGCAGATGAGATGGTAAAAAGGACGCATGACGGCTGTGCTCGCGTTGCTGCTCGCCGCCGCAGGGGTCGGCATCGGCCACGCGGTCCTGCCCGACCACTGGGTGCCGCTCGCGGTCACCTCCCGCGCTCAGCGCTACCCGCTGCGCCGCAGCCTGCGCCTGTCCGCAGCGGCAGGCGTCGCGCACGTCCTGCTCTCGCTGCTGCTCGGCGCGCTCGTGATCGGGGTCGGCCTGCGGTTTCGGGAGGTGATCGAGCACAACGAGACCATGGTCGTCGGCGGTCTGCTCGCGGTGACCGGCGCGGTGTTCCTGGCCATCGAACTGCTCGGCCGAGGCCACCACCACAACACGCCCACCCACACCCACGCGCACGGCCACGGTCATGGGCACGGCCACGACACAGCGGTCGCCACCCGCCCCGGCAAGCTGCTCGCGGTCGTCCTGCCCTTCGGCGCCGCCGCGTCGCCGGACCTGACCATCCTGCCGGTGTTCCTCGCGGCCAGCGCCCTCGGCCCTGGTGCGGCGATCGGCACCGTGCTGGTGTTCGCGACCGCGACGGTGGGCACGATCACCGGCCTGACCGTGCTCGCCGCCGGCAGCGCCGCCCGGTTGCGCGGCGCGCTGATCGACCGCTACGCCGGGCCGATCACCGCGCTCGTCCTGCTGGTGGTCGGCGTGCTGGTCGCATCAGGCGTGCTCTGAGGACGCACGTGCCCGTCAGCACCGCCCGGAACACCGACACGACCAACGCGAGCCCGATCAACACGGCTGCCACGATCCCGTCCTTCGCTCCGGTGACCGCGAGCTGGCCGTGACTGTGCGCGACGAATCCCGAATAGAACAACCAACTGACCACGCCGATGCCCAGCGCGCCCGGCACGGTCGCGAACCAGCTCAGCAGGATCGTCACCGCGGCCAACGCGGCGATGCCGGCGCCCTGGCTCGGCCCCAGCAACGCACACCCGGCCGCGACCAGCAGACCCGCACCGAAACCGGCGGAGGTGGCGATCGCAGCCGGCATCCGGCCTTCCCGTCGAACCGACGAAGTCAACACCAGCCCATCGCACCGCCGATCGCGCTCGGTGACGGAACTCCTGACGTTTTCTTGACGGCGTGCGAGGAACTTTCAACGCCGCGCTGACATCGCCTCAGGACGGTGGTGCATACTGCCCGGCACCAAGTGGGTAAGCCGGACGGGTGATGGCAGGCGCACGAGGAGGCACTGGCGAGCATGGCGGCAGCTGGGACGACGACCTGGGACGTTGTCGTGGTCGGCGGCGGCCACAACGGCCTGGTGGCGGCGAACTACCTGGCCAGGGCGGGCCGATCCGTGCTGATCCTGGAACGCGGCGGCCAGCTCGGCGGGGCCGCTGTTTCGTTTCGCGCGTTCTCCGGCGTTGATGTCCTGCTGTCCCGGTACTCGTACCTGGTCAGCCTGCTGCCAAGGAAGATCATCGACGAGCTGAACCTGCCGATCCGGTTGCGCAGGCGCGGCATCTCCTCCTACACGCCGATCGCCGGCACCGACCGTGGTCTGCTCGTCGACACCGCCGATCCGGCCCGCACCAGCGCGTCCTTCCACGCGGTCACCGACAACGACACCGACTTCGCCGCCTGGCAGCGGTTCTACGCGCGCACCCAGCACGTCGCGCGGCGCGTGTTCCCGACACTCACCGAACCGTTGCGCGGCAAGGACGAACTACGCGCGCTCGTGGACGACGACATCGCCTGGCACAGCCTGTTCGAGCGACCGATCGGCGAACTGCTCACCGCCGAGTTCAGCGACGACACCGTGCGCGGCGTCGTGCTCACCGACGCGCTGATCGGCACGTTCGCCACGGCGGAGGACCCGACGCTCAAACAGAACCGCTGCCTGCTCTACCACCTGATCGGCAACATGACAGGCGACTGGGACGTGCCCATCGGCGGCATGGGCGCGGTCACCGGCGCGCTGATCGACGCGGCGCGGGCGGCAGGCGTACAGACCCGCACCGATGCGAGGGTCACCAGCATCGACCCGGACGGTATCGTGCGCTACCTGCACGACGACGTCGAGTACACCGCGACCGCCCGGCACGTGCTGGCCAACGTCGCCCCGACCACGCTCGCCGCGCTGCTCGGCAAGACTCCCGGCCCGGCACCGGAAGGCGCGCAGCTCAAGGTGAACATGGTGCTGCGAAGGCTGCCGCGGCTGCGCGAAACCGGCCTCGACCCGAAGGACGCGTTCGGCGGCACCTTCCACATCAACGAGAGTTACCAACAACTCGCCAGCTCATATGAGCAAGCCGCCGCCGGTCTGCTGCCGACGCTGCCGCCGTGCGAGAGCTACTGTCACTCGCTGACCGACCCGTCCATCCTCGGCGCTGACGAGAACGCACGCGGCATGCACACGTTGACCGTGTTCGGCCTGCACATGCCGGCCCGCCTGTTCCACGCCGACAACGACAGCGCCGACAGCGACAGGGCCCGCACCGAAGCGCTCGCCGCCACGATCTCCTCCATCAACAGCGTGCTCGCCGAGCCCATCGAGGACTGCCTCGCGCTCGACGCCGACGGGCAGCCGTGCATCGAGGCGAAAACCCCGCTCGATCTCGAAGCGGAACTCGGCCTGCCCCAAGGACATATCTTCCACCAGGACCTGAGCTGGCCGTTCGCCAGCTCGGCAGAACAGATCGGCCGATGGGGGGTGGAAACCGAACACGAACGCGTGCTGCTCTGCGGCGCCGGAGCCGTTCGAGGTGGCGGGGTCAGCGGGATACCCGGCCACAACGCGGCAATGGCCGTGCTCGCCGCAAGCGACCGTTAGACCGTTCGCGGAAAACAAAATACTGGCCCAGATTTAACTTGGAATCGGTTTCGTTTCGTCGCTTCCCATTCGGACCGCATGAGAGCACCATGCTGGTACGCCAAAGCTGATCAAGGAGATGGGTCAACGAGGACACCATCTCGGCCGGAAGGAAACAGGTCATGACGCAGACCTCAGTCGGCAAAAACCAATCTGGCGGAGCCGGCCAACTCCAAAGACGTGTCGGGGTCACCGGCCTCATGTTCATCTCGCTGGGCTCGATCATCGGATCAGGTTGGTTGCTCGGCGCGCTGACCGCCGCGAGTTCGGCCGGTGGGGCCTCGGTCATTTCCTGGGTGCTCGCCGGTGTGATCCTGGTGCTGCTCGCCCTCGTGCACGCCGAACTCGGCTCGGCCTATCCGGTCGCCGGCGGCACCGCGCGTTATCCCCGGCTCGCCTTCGGCGCCGTCACCGGTTTCACCGCCGGTTGGGTGGCCTGGTTGCAGGCGGTCACGATTGCCCCGATCGAGGTCGAGGCGTCGCTGGGCTACCTCGACCACAAGTGGCACGGCCTGGTCTCCGGCAACGGTTCGCTCACCGCGCTCGGCTTCGGCATCTCCGTGGTGCTGATGCTGCTGTTCAGCATCGTCAACGTGCTCGGCGTGCGCTGGCTGTCCGACACCAACACGATCACCGTGGTGTGGAAGATCGCGGTGCCGGTGCTCACCGTGATCGTGCTGCTCTCCGTCGTGCACAACTTCGGCAACTTCACCGCAGGCGGTGGCTTCGCCCCCTACGGTGCGCACGGCATCTTCGCCGCGCTGCCGTTGGGCATCGTGTTCGCCCTCCAGGGCTTCGAACAAGCCGCGCAACTCGGTGGTGAGGCACGCAACCCGCAACGGGACCTGCCGCGCGCGATCATCGGCGCTGTCCTGATCGGCACGCTGATCTACCTGGCCCTTGAGGTCGCGTTCATCGGCTCGCTCAACCCGCACGACCTGATCAAGGGCTGGGCCAACCCGATCGGCAAGGGCGACTTCGGTCCCTACGCCACCCTGGCCACCTCCCTCGGCCTTGGCTGGCTCGCCGTGGTCCTCTACGTCGACGCGTTCATCTCGCCCGCCGGTACCGGCCTGGTCTACGTGGGCACATCGGCACGCCTGTCCTACGCGCTCGGCCACTCCGGCTACGTTCCCAAGCGGTTCGCGGCGCTCAGCGCGCGCGGCGTGCCGTGGGTGTCGATCCTGCTGTCGTTCGTGGTTGGCCTGATCTGCTTCCTGCCGTTCCCGAGCTGGCACAGCCTGGTCGGGTTCATCACGTCGGCAACGGTCATCATGTACGCGTTCGCGCCGATCACGCTCGCCGCGCTGCGCAAGACCGACCCGGGGCGGCCTCGGCCCTACCGGCTCAGGGGCGCCGTGGTGATCGCGCCGCTGAGCTTCATCGCGTCCAACGAAATCATCTACTGGTCCGGTTGGGACACCGTGTGGAAGCTGCTGGCCTCGATCGCGGTCGGGTTCGTGATCTTCGGCCTGTCCTACGCGTTCGGCAAGCCGGTTGAGCGGCCGCCGCTGGACCCGAAGTCGCTGATCTGGATGGTGCCGTGGCTGATCGGCCTCGGCGTGATCTCCTACCTCGGCCAGTACAGTGGCCGCAAGGTCATCCCGGACTGGTGGGATCTGGCCGTCGTAGCGGTCTGGAGCCTGATCATCTTCTATGTCGCCGTCAACATGTCGCTGCCGTCGCACCGGGTCGCGGAGACGCTGCGACTGGAGAAGGAGGAGCTGGAAAGCGCCCCCGACCTGACCACTGCCTGAGTTCCGCCATTTCTTCGGTGCCACCCTCGTCTCTTCGGTGCCACCCTCGTCGAACTCCTCGCACCCGGCGGCTCGCCAGGAGGCTTGAGCTGGCCTCCTGGCGAGCCGCCGTCATGCGGTGTTCTCGGCCGGCAGCAGCGGCCCGCCGTCCCACGTCTGGAAAACGAGGTGCGTCTGCACCCGGGCAACCTCGTCGCGCGCCGTGAACACGTCCAGGACGAGCCGTTGCAGGTCCTGTGCGTCCTTGGCGACCACGTGAACCAGGAAGTCATCGGGACCGGTCAGATGGTAGAGCGCGCGAGTCTCGGGCTCGGCCAGCACGTGCGTGACAAAGGGGGCCACCAGAGTACGTCGGTGCGGCTGCACGCGTACGAACAGCATCGCCTCCAGCGGGCGACCCAGCTTCGCTGAGTCCACGACAAGCCGATAGCCACGGATCACCCCGTTGTTCCGCAGCCGGTTCACCCGGTCGAGGCACGTGGACGGCGCCACCCCGACCGCCGCCGCGAGATCCTTGTTACTGATCCGTGCATCCTCCTGCAAAACGGCCAGGATATGGATATCCACGCTATCAAGATTCGGCAGTTCGCCCACTTACCGAATTATAGCCGGATTCCTTGAACGCAGATCGAAGTCCGTGCAGACTGACAGGCGTAACTCGCGACGTCGAAGGGGGACGCGAGGAGCCAATGGTCGGCAGTTTGCCCATCTTCGTTCTGACCACGTTGTTGATGCTCGTCGTGCCTGGTCCCGACTTCGTCCTTGTCACCAGGAACACCATCGCGGGCAGTCGTGTCCAGGGCTACCTCACCGCTGTCGGCATATGCGTGAGCCTGGCTTTCTTGACCGTGTGCACGGCGAGCGGGGTCGCCGCGCTCATCGCACGCAACGGCACCGTGCTCGCCGTACTCCGGATCGTGGGTGGCGGTTATCTGCTGTGGCTGGCACTGCAACTGTTGCAGGCCGCCGCTCGCCGGCGCGAGCCAGGCCAGCCAGCGCACGGCACGCCGATCCGTGGCGGACCTCCGGTTCTACAGGGATTTCTCAACAATGTGCTGAACCCCAAGGCGCTGGTCTTCTATCTCACCTTCGTACCCCAGTTCCTGGACCCGAAGCATGCGGTATTCGGGCAGACCGCGGTGCTCGGCCTGCTCGTGGTGTGTTGTGCCGCCGCCTGGTGGGGCGTCTACATCACCGCGATCGGTTCGCTGAACGCCCTGCTCACAAAGCCGTCAGTACAATTCGGCCTCGATATCGGCGCCGGGATCGCGCTGGCGGGGATCGGCATAGCGTTCATCACCGGTCAGCTCTGACGCCATCGGCGTTCGTCACGCCAGCACCAGTGCGGCCTTCTCCACCGTGGCGACATAGTGTGTGGTTTCCTCGTGGTTGGTCGAGCGGGCCAGTTCGGCGAACCCGCGCCGGAAACGCAGCCGCACCGCGGTCGGGTGACGGGCGGGTGGCACGTCCAGCCTGCCGTCCGGCCCGCCGGCTCGTCGGATGATCTCCAGCACGTCGTAGTCGTACCTGCGTTCGACCTGCCAGGCGGGCAGACCGTCCACCACGACGGTGCGCACGCGCATACCGCGCTTGGCCGGTACCGGCAGCGGCCGGTTGTCCAGGTCGAACCGCAGCACCTCGACGACAGCGTCCTGCCACTCGGTCGGCACCCGAGGACGTAGCCGCTCCCGGCCCCAGCCCAGCACGAGTTCATCGAACTCCCGCTCGGTGAAACAGAACTCAAGAGCGGGTGCGAGCGAGTCCGGATCAGCGAGTGAGCTGCGAGCGGCGCCGCTGAGTAGGCGCGCGCCCGGGGTGCCCTGTGCCTCGATGTACTCGGCGAGCGACAGGATGGCGGCGGACTGGGTGTGCGTGCCGAGCGCCCGTAGGACCGGCCAGGTGTGCCGGAGCACCAGGTTCTCGGCCAGCAGCCGGGCCCAGAACAGGAACCGGTGCATGCGCAGGTTCTCGTCCAGGCTGACATCCCGGTTGGCGAGCACGTACTCGAAGTCGTCCCGGTCTCCACGCACGGTCACGAACCCGTACACCTCGCGTCGGTCCGTGTAATCCGTGTTGGGCAGCAGCAACAACGGGTAGGCGGCGATTCTGGACACGTATCGGGCCAGCTCGTCATAGCCGCCCAGAAAACTTTCCGGAGTTTCGCCGGGCGCACCCCAGATCAGTTCGGCATAAGCGTCCATTCGCTCGTCGGTGAGCCATTCCGCCAGTTCGCGCCACTGGTTTATCTTCATGTTACGGCGGTTCATCAGAGTCAGGGCGTTCTCGTCCAGGGTCTGTAGGGCCAGCGTGAACGAGCTGCGCAGTCCGGCGTCGCGCATCCGCCTGACGATCCGATAGAATGTCGCGTTCTTGTTCTTCGCCCACGAGGTTTCCAGTGCCAGCGGATATCCGTATCTTTCCTTGATCTCGATGAGATCATCGACGAATTCCTCATCTGAGGGCAACATGCCGAAGTTGGCGTCACATAACACGACGGTTGTCGCCCTCGCCTCGGCCAGCCTGGTCAGCTCCGCGCGCAGCCGGGTGCGGGAGAAAGCACGCACCCGCTGGCCGACCGCGCCACCCCAGTAGCAGAAACTACAGTGATAGGGGCAACGTAACTGGTCAGGTTGTTGAGCAGTGGTCAGTGAGTTGCGGGTAGCCAGGGCCGGCCCTCGGCGAGCATGACGAGGACTTCGAAAAAGTGTTTGCCGTGTTTCGCGGCTGTGGACAGATAGCTGCGGATGGCGCAGAACTGCTTGGCCCCGGCGAGTGTGCGTAGGCAACCGGACACCTTTTGCCTGAGCTTGATCATGCGGATGTCGCGTTCGGAGCCGTTGTTGTCGGCGGGTATTCGCCAGTCGGTGGTGAAGCGGAGGTAGTCGTCTTGACGGTCGAGCAGTCGATGGGCGAGCGCATTGTGCTTCTTCATCATCTTGCTACTGCGAGCAGCGGTCTGACCGATGCCGATCTGGACGGCGCAGCGGTAGAGCCCGACCTGCTCGGCGAGGGCCTCGGGGTCGACGGTGTCGTCTCCTGCGGCGATGGCTTCGGTGACCAGCTTCTGCATCGCGACGAGCGCGTCGGCGGTCTGCTCGGCCCAGCACCACTCGCCTTTGTGGGGTGCGGTGTCCGCGACACCGGCCAGCTCACGCACCGCGTGGGCACAGCAGAGTTGATGGTCAACATCGACATAGGTGTCGTACGGGGCCCACGCGTCGTGCACCGCGACACCCCGAAACACCATGAGGACACCGGCATCATCGATGCCCTTCGTGCCACGCTTGGGATGGCAGGTGATCAACGTGTACTTGTCGGTGCGGGCGCAGTGCACCCAATGCAGCGTGCCCGCCACGCGCAGTCCGGTCTCATCGAACCCGACCACCTCGGCTTCGGCCACCCGATCGCGGACCATACCGAGGAACTCGTCCAGTCCACCGGCGGCGCGTCGGGTCACGGTGGCCACGGTGCCGTCCGAGACCGGAGTGCCGAACAACTCGGCCAGCGCCTGCGCGGTGCGCTTTTTCGACAGAAACTGGCCCGCATAGAGGTAAAGGATGATCGCGGTAATCCGCGGCCCGTATTGCACCGGTGCCGTCACGCCCTGCGGTGCGGCACCACGAGTGGCGACCCCGCAGCCGCAGCGGCGCGTGATGAGTTGGTGCTCGGTCACCCGCACCGTGATCGGGGGTAGGTCGAACACCTGCCGACGTTCCATCCCGACCTCGGGTGCCTCCGCCAGGTCGCCACCACACCCCGCACACGCGTCAGGCTCGTGCCGCAACCGCTCGTTCGGGTCAGTGACCAACGCCAGCGTCGACCCCGGATGACCGGACTGCCCACCGGGCTTGCGACCGGACTTGCCTCGCAGCGATTTCGGGGCTGGCTTGGCCAGCCCGTCAGAGGAGGGTGGTTTCGAGGAGTTGGTCGAGTTCAACCCCAACCGGCGTTTCAACTCCGCGTTCTCAGCGCGCAGGGCGGTGTTGTCGGCTTCAAGTTGCGCGACTCGTGCTTCCAGTTCCTCCAGGCGCGCGAGCAACCGCTCCAGCGACACACCTTCAGGAACCGACACATGAAGATCATTCCAGGCCGGTAGCCAGCACCAGCAACCGCCTCAACAAACCTGACCAGTTACGGGGCAACCTCGATTGGTCTCCAACAATGCGACGTCATACCGGAATTCGCCGTGGTCGTCGAGCAACGGGATCGCGCCGGTCAGGATCGGAGATGGAATCTCGTCCAGATTGGCGATGCGTGCTCGTTCGGGCGTGGTCACCACCTGTCCGTCCGGCCCACGGAACGAAATGCCGGATATCCGGTCGAAGCTGCGCGCGTCAAGCATCTCGCGCAGGATGTCCCGGAAGGTGAACTCGCCCTCCCCGTTGACGACGACGTCAACCGCCGGGTAAAGCCGGAAGACACGGTCGGCCTGGTTGGCCACGTGGTTGCCGCCGAAAACCACGAGCGCCTTCGGGTTCGCCTGCTTGATACTCTCGGCGACGGCGGCGAACTGACGGACGTTCCACCCCAGCGCGGAGAATCCGACCACGTCCGGCACACCGTCCCGGAGCAGCCGTACCACGATCTCCACGGTGCTGACATCGCCGGAGAAATTCTCGATGGTCACGTCGCACCCGGCCCGGAGATCCGGATCCGCCCTGATTGTGGCGGCCAGATAGCCGGCGGCCAGCGGCATCGATTCCTTGGACATGTGCCACACGGCCTGCTGTACGATCTTTACCGACAGCATTCCAATCCCCCGATATTCGAAATTCGCGTGACGAAGCCTCGATAACCGACGCTATGACGTGACGTCACGCCCGTCAAGGTTGATCAATACAATGTGCCCGTTCGGTGCAACGAGTGGCCGACGAAGAAAATTCGGCACACCCTTCCTTCGGGCGAATATCAACCGAGTCGATGTGGTGCTGATCGCCAACAGCATAGGCGCGACCGGAGAAGCTGATCAACGTGCTACAGTCGGAATATCTCAACCGATCCACCGCAAGGAGTGACCTATGAGTACCGGAGCTGACCTTGCCGCCTCCGGCACGACGGGTAGCAGCCGTGCGGCAATCACCGAGCAAGGACGTCGCTGCGTGTTCGTCATCGCCGACGATCTTCCCCGTTGGCTGGCCGCGAACACGGCTGCGGTACTCGGTGTCGCACTCGGCGCGCACGGCCTGATCCCGCTCGGTCCGGAACTGCCGGACGCCGAGAACAGCGCGCATCCCGGTATAGGCGCCACACCACTACCCATTCTCACGGCCGCCGGCGACGAACTTCCCGCACTGCGACACAAGGCGCTCGAACTCGGCATCTTCGTGATCGACTTCAACGACGCGGCGCAGTACAGCAAGACCTATGACGAGTACGAGAGCAGGCTGCTCTCCGGCACCCGCAGCTATCTTGGACTTGCGTTGTGCGGACCCAAAAAGCCGGTGCTCTCGATTACCGGAAATCTCCGAAGCCTGCGTTGAAACGTGAAGCAGCGTTGAAAGTTTACGCAACTGTGATTGGGGTGTTCCATGGGAAAAAGTGAGTGGATCTCCTTTCTGACCGACTACGGGCTGGAGAACAAGTTCACCGGCGTGTGTCGGGGGGTGATGGCCAAGATCGCGCCACATGCCACGGTTCTGGACATCACCCACCTGGTGCCGCGCGGTGACGTCCGGCACGGAGCCGAGATTCTCCGCCAGGCGATTCCCTTCCTGCCTGCCGGCGTGCACCTGTCCGTTGTCGACCCGGGGGTCGGCACGTCACGCCGGGCGGTCGCGGTGGTGGCCGGCCACAGTGTCATGGTCGGACCCGACAACGGGCTGCTGCTGCCGGCGGCAGAAGAAATCGGCGGCGTCAAGGCCGCCTACGAACTCACCGACTCCCGATTCCATCTCGACGACGTCTCCTACACGTTCCACGGCCGCGATATCTTCTCGCCGGTGGCCGCCCACATCGCGGCCGGCGTCGACCCTGCCGAGTTGGGGCCCTCGGTTGACATCGCCGATCTCGTCCGGCTCCCTGAGCCGGTGCGGCGCCTGGAGAACGGCGCGCTGCACGGCGAGGTGCTGATCGAGGACCGGTTCGGGAACCTACAGACCTCGATCGACCATCAGCTGCTTGTCGATGCCGGGCTGGCCTTCGGTGCCCGGCTCACGCTGCGCACCAATGACGGCGAGGTCACCTTTCCGTACGTGGAAACGTTTGGCAGCGTCCCCGAGGGACAGCTGCTGGCACACGTCGATTCGGCCGGACGGCTCGCGATCGCGGTAAACCTCGGCAACGCGGCCGACCTGCTCGGGATTCACGAGCACGACACCTTCACGCTGCATATCAGGTGATTCGCGGATCGGAACAATCCCGGACCGGCCGCTGTTGGCAGCATCGAAAGGTAGTCGAGCACGAGAGGGAAACCGCATGTCAAGCCCTGGGACGCCGACAGACAGCCCGGTCGAGTGGGTCAACGAGCACATCAAGCAGTACGTCGAATCCGGCGGCGCGGAGGGATACACCTGGCGGGGCACGGAGATCCTGCTGCTCACCACCATCGGCCGCAAATCGGGCACGCCGAGGCGCACCGCGCTGATCTTCCGCGAGATCGACGGCAACTACGTCATCGTGGCGTCCAAGGGCGGCGCCGAGCAGCACCCGCTGTGGTATCTGAACCTGCTCGCGAATCCAGAGGCCGAGGTGCAGGTCAAGGACAAGCGGTTCAAGGCCGTCGCGCGCACCGCGCAGGGCGATGAGCGCACCCGGCTCTGGAACAAGCTCGCCGAGGTCTGGCCCGACTACAACGAGTACCAGGCCAAGACCGACCGGCAGATCCCGGTCGTCGTCCTCGAACCCCGCTGACGGTCGAACCCCGCTGACGGCTCAGGGGCCCGTGACCACCCGGTTCAACACCTGGTCACGGGCCTCGGCATACCGCTCGCGAATACCGGCCGTGCGCCCGCCCTCGGTCTTGTGCGTCGCATAGCGCGCTGCCGACCACTGGGGCGGCTCCGGCAACCCGGACAACGCCCATGCCGCCTGCCGCGCCGCGCCGTCCGCCACGTACTCGCCGGGCGGCGGGACCACCACCGGCCGGCCGAAGATCGTCGGCGCGATCCGCCACACCGCCTCCGCCCGCGCCCCGCCGCCGACCAGCAGAATCCGGCCGACGTTGACACCCTGCGCGATCAGCGCGTCCAGGCCGTCGGCCAACCCGCACAGCATGCCCTCGACCGCGGCCCGCGCCAGGTGCGCCGCGCTCATCGTGCGCATGGTCAACCCGTGCAGCGACCCGGTCGCCTCCGGCTTGTCCGGCGTCCGCTCGCCCTCCAGGTAGGGCACCATGACCAGCCCGTCCGCACCGGCAGGCGCCTGCAACGCCAACTCGCTGAACTGCGCGGCGTCCACCCGCAGCAGCCGCGCGGTCGTGTCCAGCACCCGCGCCGCGTTCAACGTGCACACCAACGGGAGGAATCGCCCTGTCGCGTCCGCGAACCCGGCGACCGCACCGCTCGGATCGGCACTCGGCCGATCCGCGACCGCGAAGACCGTGCCCGACGTCCCGATCGACACCAACACGTCGCCCGGTCGCAATGCGACACCCAGCGCGGCCGCGGCATTGTCCCCGGCCCCCACGCCCAACATCGCACCGTCTGCGGTGGTCCCGGCCCGCTCCCGGGGCCCCAACACCGCGGGCAGCACCGCATCGTGCCCCAGTGCCGCCGCCAGCAGATCCCGCCGATAACCGTTGGTGGCGGGGGAGTAGTACCCGGTCCCGCTGGCATCGCTGCGATCGGTTGTCGTCGCCTCGATGCCCTTGGCCCCCGCCAACTGCCAGGTCAGCCAGTCGTGCGGCAACACGACGGCGGCCGTCCGCTTCGCGGCCGCTGGTTCGTGCTCGGCGAGCCAGCGCAGCTTGGCGACCGTGAACGAGGCCAACGGCACGCTGCCAACGGCCCGTGCCCACACCTGCCGCCCGTTCGCCCCCGCCTCCGCGACGAGTTCTTCCGCCGCCTTCGCCGACCGCGTGTCGTTCCACAACAACGCGGGCCGCACCACATCGCCCTGCTCGTCGAGGCAGACCATCCCGTGCTGCTGCGCCGCGACGGACACGGCCGCCACATCGGCGAGGCCGCCCGCCTCGGCCAGCGCGAGATCAAGCGCCCGCGCCCATTCGCGCGGGGCCACCTCACTGCCGGCCGGATGGGCGGCCCGCCCCTCCCGGACGAGTTCGCCGGTGTCCGCGTCCCGGACGACCACCTTGCACGACTGGGTCGACGAGTCGATCCCGGCCACCAGCTTTCGGCTCATGGTCATCGATTCTGGTCGGCGCCCACCAGATGCTCAAGCGCCAACTGGTTCAGCCGCACGAACCCGTAGCCGCGCTCCGCAGCCGCATCGAGGTCGAAGTCCTCGAACGACGACCGGTCCGCCAGCAGATCGGCAGCGGTTTCGCCCTCCCCTAGAGTCGGCACCGCCAGCTCCGGCACCCGCGAAGCGGCCAACGCCTCCTGCACCCGAGGGTCGGCCCGGAATGCCGCCGCCCGCTCCCGCAGCAACAGGTACGTGCGCATGTTGGCGGCCGCGCTGTCCCACACCCCGTTGATGTCCTCGGTGCGCAACGGCTTGTAGTCGAAGTGTCGAGGCCCCTCGTAGCCGCCCTGCTCAAGCAGGTCGACCAGGAAGAACGCGGAGAGCAGATCCCCGTGCCCGAACACCAGGTCCTGGTCGTACTTGGGCCCGCGCTGCCCGTTGAGGTCGATGTGGAACAGCTTGCCGTGCCACAACGCCTGCGCGATGCCGTGCACGAAGTTCAGGCCGGCCATCTGCTCGTGCCCGACCTCCGGGTTCAACCCGACCATGTCCTTGTGCTGCAACGCGGAAATGAACGCGAGCGCATGACCGACCGTCGGCAGCAGGATGTCGCCGCGCGGCTCGTTCGGCTTGGGCTCCAACGCGAACCGCAACCCGAACCCCTGATCGATCGAGTACTGCGCCAGCGTGTCGATCGCCTCCGCGTACCGGTCCAACGCCGCCCGCACATCCTTGCCCGCGTCGGTCTCGGACCCCTCCCGGCCGCCCCAGAACACGTAGGTCTGCGCGCCGAGCTCGGCCGCCAGCTCCAGGTTCCGCATCACCTTGCGCATGGCGAACCGGCGCACCGCCCGATCGTTGCTGGTGAACGCCCCGTCGCGGAACACGGGATGGTTGAACAGGTTCGTGGTCGCCATCGGCACCACGATGCCCGTCTCGTCGAGCGCCTTGCGGAAACGCTGGATGTGATTGGCCCGAGCCGAATCGTCGCTGCCGAACGGGATCAGGTCGTCGTCGTGGAACGAAACGCCCCACGCGCCCAGCTCGGCCAGCCGGTGCACGGACTCGACCGGGTCCAGCGGTGCCCTGGTCGGGTCGCCGAACGGGTCCTGCGCGCGCCAGCCAACGGTCCACAGGCCGAAGCTGAACTTGTCCTCGGGAACGGGATGCCCGGCCACGGGTCCTCCTAGCGGTCGTACTGGTCTTTATTAGTTCGGGGCCTAAACTTAAAAGCTCAGGAGGGCGACGTCAAGCATTTGGTTTAGGTACTGAACTAGAATCTGTCCTTATGCCGAACACACAACCGGCTGGCGCGCACACCGTGCGCCGGCACAACACCGGCCTCGTGCTCGGCGCCATCGCCGAGGCGGGCGCGGCATCCAGGGCCACCGTCGCCGCGCGCACCGGCCTCACCAAGGCGACGGTGTCCAGTGTGGTCGAAGCGATGATCGCCGCCGACCTGGTCGCCGAAACCGGCCAGGAACAACGCTCCGGCCGAGGCAGGCGCGGCACCGAACTGACGCTCTCGCCGCGCGGCATGCACGGCCTCGGTGTCGAGATCGGCGTCGACTACCTCGCCACCTGCCTGGTCGACCTCACCGGCGAAGTACGCAAACGCCGCATCCGAGGCGGCGACAACCGCAACCGGTCGGTCACCTCCGTGCTCGGCCGCCTTGCCACCCTCATCCGCACCGCCCTCGCCGACGCGCAGGCGCTGGGCGTCCCCGTCGGAGGTCTCGGCCTTGCCGTGCCCGGCCTGGTGGAACCCGCCGCGGGCCTGCTCCGCACCGCCCCCAACCTCGGCTGGCGCGAGGTCGACCTCGACGGCGAACTCCGCACCCGCATCGACCTCGACGACCTGCCCCTCCTGCTCGGCAACGAAGCCAACTTCGCGGCCCTGGCCGAACTATGGTCAGCCGCCGACCTGCCCGACTTCATCTGCGTGTCCGGCGAGATCGGCATCGGCGCCGGCATCATCATCGACGGCGGCCTCTTCGAAGGCGTGCGCGGCTTCAGCGGCGAAATCGGCCACCTCGCCATCGACCCCAACGGCCCCCGCTGCTCGTGCGGCGCGCACGGCTGCCTCGAACAGTTGGCCAGCGTCGAAGCCATCCTGCGCACCGTCGGCCTCTGGTCATCCGGCGCCGTCGACCCCGCGACCGTCGAAGCCCTCCTCGACCGCCTCCGCGCCGCCCACCCCGCCACCGTCCGCGCCGTCTCGACGGCAGGCCACCGGCTCGGCGCGGCGCTCGCCGGCGTGGTCAACCTTCTCGACGTCCCCACGATCATCCTCGGCGGCCGCTACGCCACCCTCCAACCGTGGCTCTCCGACCCCATCGCCGAGGAACTCGCCACCCGCGTCCTCGGCGCCGCCTGGCATCCGGTCCGCGTCCTCGCCTCCACCGTCGGCCCCTACGCGGCGGTGCGCGGAGCGGCAACAGCCGTGGTCCGCGCCATCCGCACCGACCCGACCCGCTTCGTCCCGGCGCTGGTCAACTCCGGCGTCGCCTGACGGCTCTCACCGATCGGCCGACTCGTCCAGATAGGCAAGGACCGCGAGGACGCGGCGGTTGTCGTCGTCGGTGGCGATCAGGCCGAGTTTGTCGAAGATGCCGGCGGTGTGTTTGCTGACGGCGCTTTCGGAGATGAACAGTTGGCGGGCGATGGCTGCGTTGGAGCGGCCTTCGGCCATCAGCTCAAGGACCTGGCGTTCGCGGGTGGTGAGGCCGATCAGCGGGTCGTGTTTGGGGGTGCTGTTGACAAGGGTGGCGATGACTTCTGGGTCCATGGCGGTGCCGCCGACAGCGACTCGGCGGACGGCGTCGATGAATTCGCTGTCGTTGAAGACGCGGTCCTTCAACAGGTAGCCGACGCCGCCCTGGCCGTCGGCCAGGAGTTCGCGGGCGTAGAGGGCTTCGACGTGTTGGGAGAGCACCAGGATCGGCATGGCGGGCCGTGCGGCGCGGGCGGTGATGGCGGCGCGCAAGCCTTCGTCGGAGTACGTGGGCGGCAGGCGGACGTCGACGATGGCGAGGTCGGGGTTGTGTTCGTCGATGGCGGCCAACAGTTGCTCGCCGGTTTCGACGGCGGCGACCGTTTCGATGTCGTAGGCGGCGAGGAGCCTGGCAAGGCCGGCCCGCAGGAGGTACTGGTCCTCAGCGATGACGATGCGTAGCAACAGGTATCTCCAGGGTCGCCGTTGTGGGTCCGCCGGCCGGGCTGCTGATGGCCAGGGTTCCGTTGAAGCTCGCCAGGCGACGGCGGATGCCGCGCAGGCCGCTGCCGCGATCCGGGTCAGCGCAGCCTCGGCCGTCGTCACCAACGGTCACGATAATCCGGTCGGGCGCGGATCGCAGGGTCAGCGAGGCGTGTTCGGCCTCCGCGTGTTTGGCCGTGTTGGTGAGCAACTCGCAGACCGCGAAATACACGGCTGCCTCGATGGGAGGTTCGAGGGATTCGTCGAGGTCGATGTGGAGGTCCACGGGGAGTGGGGCTTGCAGGGCCACGGCGCGCAGGGCGTCCGGGAGGCCGCGTTCGGCGAGGATCGGCGGGTGGATACCGCGGACAAGTGCTCGGAGATCGCGCAGGGCCGCTGCTGAGGTTTCTCGTGCTTCGACGACGAGCTCGCGCACGGCGTTCGGGTCGGTGTCGAGCAGGCGTTCCACCGTGCGCAGGGTCATGCCAACGGCGACCATGCGTGCCTGGGCGCCGTCGTGCAGGTCGCGTTCGATCCTGCGCAGCTCGGCCTCCTGGGCGTTGGCCAGGTCGGCGACCTGTTCGGTGAGGCGGGCGCCTCTGGGGGAGAGCAGGGCGACGCTGAACGCCAGTTGGCCGCGCAGGTTGTTCGGGGCGCTGGCCAGCACCAGGGCCCCGATGACGAAACCGGCGGGTAGACCGAGCCAGGCGTTGTCGCCGAGGAACGCGGTCGGGTCGAGTAGGTGCCAGGAGCCGAACGTCGGTCCGATCCGAGGATGGATCAGCCAGCTGAAACCGACGACGGTCGGACCGTAGATCAACAGCGCGCCGGGCAGGACGTTCGTCAGGAGGCCGATCACCGGGTTGAGCAGCATCCAGACCAGATCGAGCCAGGTGGCCGGATCCGTGAGCAGCCAGTGCAGGCGGTCCAGGCTCATCGCCGGCCAGGGATGTTGCTGGTCGTCCTGCGGCGGGGCGCAGGCGTAGGGGATCGGCACGGCCGCGCCGGTCTGCCTGCGAAGACCAGCGCGGTAGGTGTTGGTGAGCTGCCTGCTGCTCAGCACGACCGCCTGGAACAGCGGAAACAGCGGAATCAGCACGATGGTCGCCAGGCCGGCCAGCGCGATCAGGCTCAGCGCGAACGGGATGAGCATGATCAGTGCGAAGAAGGTCTGCTGCCAACCCGAGTACAGCGCCCCGACGCGCGCCGCTAGCCAGTTCATGGGCTCAGTCTGGGCGACCGGAGGACTGGTGCGCACTGGTCGCGATTGCCGAGCGGGGGTGCGGTTGCATGCACCCCCGCTCGCGCGAGAGATCAGTTCAGTTGGAGGTGGGGAGGACCCAGATCTGGGCGTTGGTGGCGTTGCAGGTGTAGATCTGCAACTGGGTGCCGTTGGTGGTGCTGCTGTTCGGGTCGTCGAGGCACTTGCCCGACTCCGGGTTCAGCAGCGAACCGTTGGCCTGCACCTGCCACTGCTGGGCGCCGGAGTTGTTGCACGCCCAGTGTTGGACGAGCGTGCCGTTGGCCGTGCCGCTGTTGGACACGTCCAAGACAACCGCCGAGCGCCTGCAACGTGCCGTCGGAGACGACCGCCCATTCCTGCGCGCCGGTGCTGGTCGCAGCCCCACACCTGCACCTTGGTGCCGTTGCCGTGCCGCTGTGATCGGTGTCGACGCACAGACCGAGCGCCTTGTTGGTGATCGCGCCGGTCTTGTACGGGTGGCCGCTGCCGCCGTAGGAGGGCGGGGCGGACGACGTGCCGCTGGCCCACGACGTGTTGGCGGAGGTGCCCTCGTTGAAGGTCAGGGTGCCGCCGCTGGTCAGCGCGCCGCGTGGGCGCGTAGGCGTTGTTCCACGCGCTGCCGTTCCAGCGTTTCGCTCTGCACGTACGGCGCGTTGTCTGCGGCCGCGGGCGCGTTGATGGTCAGCGTGTTGCCGCTGGGCAGGGTGACGCACGGCCTGGGTGAACAGCGGGCTGCCCAGGGCGAGGTCGGCGGTGCCCGGGGTCTCCGGGTACATGCCGAGCGCGGAGAACACGTACCAGGAACTCATCTCGCCGAGGTCGTCGTTGCCGGCGAGGCCGCCGGGCGCGTCGGTCCAGATCTGGTCCTGGACCTGGCGGACGACCTTCTGCGTCTGGTACGGCTGGCCGACGTAGTCGTACTCCCACGGCAGTTACAGGCTCGGCTCGTTGCCGAGGTCGGCCTGGCTGCCGCCGCTGCCGTGGAAACCGGCGAGCACGCTGTCCAGGTAGCTGATCATCGCCGAGTTGCCGCCCTTGGCCGACGCCAGCCCGGCGATGTTGAACGGCACCATGCCGGTGTACTGCCAGGACGTGCCCTCCACGAAGTCGGTCTGGCTGGTCGGGTCGAACCCGCCGGCCCAGGAGCCGTTCGCCAGTCTTGGGCTGCATGAAGCCGCTGCCGGAGTTGAACGTGTTCTGCCAGTCCTGCGCGCGGTCGCGGAACGTGCGTCTGGTCGGCGGTGTCGCCGAGCGCCCCGGCGAACGCGGAGATCGCGAAGTCGGCGCTGTCGTACTCCAGCTGCGTGGACACCGGGCCGTAGAAGTTGCAGCACTGGTAGGTGCCGTCGCTGGGCAGGTAGCCGGGGCTGTTCAGGTAGTTCAGGCCGGGGCGGATCGTTGTTGGTGGCGACCGCTTCCTTGCACCATGTCGGCAACGCGGTCGACGTGTCGAAGTTGTGTGCGCCGAAGGCGTAGTAGTCGGCGATGATCTCGTCGGCCGGGTCGCCGACCATCACATACGGTCTCGCCGTTGTTCTGCGCCCACTTCGGGCAGCATGCCGCTCTGCGCGTAGTCGTCGACCATCGACTGCGCGATGTCGCTGGCCTGCTGCGGCGCGACCAGCGCGTTCAGTTGCGCCTGGCTGCGGTAGATGTCCCAGCCGGAGTAATTCGCGTACTGCGCGGAATGGCCGGCAGTCGACGGTGTGCACCTTGTTGTCGAAACCCGATGTACTGGCCGTTGGTGTCGGAGAAGACGTTCGGGTGCAGCAGCGAGTGGTACAGCGCGGTGTAGAAGATCTGCTGCTGCGCCGAGGTGCCGCCGGCGATCTGGATCCGGCCCAGCATCGAGTTCCACGCGTTGTGCGCGGCGGTCTGGGTGGCGGTGAAGTTCCAGTTCGGGTTCTCGGTGGTCCGGTTGGCGATCGCGTTGGCGACGGAGACGTAGGAGACGCCGACCTTGGCCTGCACCACCTGGTTGCCGGTGGTGTTGAAGGTGACGTAGCCGTTGTTCGGGCCGGCCGCCGCGGCCTGCGGGGTCAGTTGCGCGTGCGCGGGCTGGCCGTGCACGCTGTTCTCGTTGCGCGGTGCGGGACCTGCCTGCGCTGCCGCGGTGCCGTTGGTGCTGAACGGCTGGTCGAAGACCATGTCGAAGTACATCGTGTAGCTGTTGCCGGCGTCGCAGAAGTGGCCGGAGGTGACCGAGCCGGAGACCTCGGTGTTGCTGACGACGTTCCAACTGGTGGTCGGTCGCCGTTCTGGCTGCCGTTGAGCTTGAAGATCAGGTTCGCCTGGGTGGTGGACGGGAACGTGAAGCGGGCCATGCCGGAGCGGGGCGTCGCGGTCAGCTCGGTCTTGACCCCGTTGTTCAGCGTGACCGAGTAGTAGCCGGCGTTCGCGGACTCGTTGCTGTGCGAGAAGCCGTCGGTGGCGCCGGTGTTGACGTCGCCGATGGTGGGCAGGATCGGCACGTCGCCGTCGGCGCCGCAGCCGGGGCCGGACAGGTGGGTGAGGCTGAAGCCGGTGATCGAGGAGTCGTTGTACTCGTACCCGCCGCCGTCGGGACGGCTCGGCGTGTCCGGGCTCCACTGGACCATGCCGAACGGCGCGTCGGCGCCGGGGAAGTCGTCCGCCGGTTGGAGGTGCCGATGAACGGGTTGACGACCGAGGCGGGGTCGCTGACAAGTGCCGAGGTCGGAGCAGCTGAGCCGATTGCCGGGAGCATCGCGGCGACGACGACACCGGACGCCGCGATGATGCGTAAGGAGGATCTGGCTAAGGAGGCCATCGTGGGTTCCCTCGCGTCTCGTACGGGGCAGGGGGCGCACGAGCAGGTGGCACTGCTTTCCCAGGAAGTGACAACGTTGTCACCTGACATGCCTTAGCAGAAAATCCCGCCGCGACAATGCTGTCAAGGTCGAGTCTGATTTCCTGTCGTATTCGGGACAAGGTGATGACCCGTTTGTCGTAGCGGTCCGAACGGCAAAAGAAACGCGTCGTATTCACTCGACTTTCGCGGTTATGCGGCGGCTTGAGCCCAGGCTTGCTGGACTTCCAGGATTTCCTGGGTCGTCGCTGGTTGGGGTGATGTGGGTAAAAATCGGGCGGCAATGACCTGCCGTCGGAGCTTGACGAGCATGTCGAGGGTGGATGGTTCGGTCTTCGACCGGTACCAGGGTGCCCGGTCGCGGCGCTCGTGGGTGTCGGTACCGGCGTGGCCGTGCCGGGCGTACCAGATGATCAGGATGCTGTGGCAGAACAGTCCGAAGGGACCGTGCGCTGCACGGCCTTCGGGACGCGGTTGCGTGCCTGCCCGACACCGAGGATGTTCTTGACGTCGAAAAACGTGACCTCGATGGACCAGCGTGCCGCGTAGCGGGCGATGATTTGCTCCGGTGTCGCGGTCAGGTCGGTGCTCACCAGCGCGATGTCATAGCCGCGGACAGTGCTGGATTTCCTGCTGCGTCCAGTGTCGCGCACCAGGATGACCCGGACGGTGTCGGTGCGCCAGGTGCCGTACCACAGGCAGGTCACCTCGGTGATCGTGACGGTGTTGGTGGCGCCGTAGCGGCACACCGTGACGGTCTTCCATCGTGCTGATCGGGCGATGTCGGTGGGTGTGCCGATCCGTTCGCCTTTCAGGCGTGGCCTGCCGCGTTTGCCGGTGCGGGGCGGGGCCGGGTGGGAGAACACCGCGTTGACTCGCGCGCGGGTGGTCATGGTCATGCCGTGGCCGAGTCCGGCGAACGCGTCACAGCCGTAGGCGGCGTCGGCTACGAGGTGGATGTCCCGGTCGGGGAAGTGTTCGGCGATGGTGTCGAGCAGGTCGCGGGCGAGGTCGGGTTTGGATGCCCCGCCCTTCACGGCCAACGCCGCCGCCACCGGTAAGGCCACCGGCCGGGACAGGAACGGGAGGGTCACGATGACCGCCAGCACCACCCAGTTGTTGCCGTGTCCGAGCTTTGCCTGACCGGCTGCCGACCCGTCATGGAACCAGCCCACGGCATGGATTTTCTTGCCACGCCGACGAAACAAGGTGTCATCGACAGCCACGGTGATCGGCGCGTCCGCCGTGAGCAGACAGGTGACGATCACCTCGGCCAGCAGTAAGCCCAGGTGGAGTGGTTGCCAGCGGGCGGTGGCGAAGAAGCGGTGCGCGCGGCTGTGGTGCCATGCCCGGGCGAGGCCGGCTCCGGTGAGTATGCCGCACACCGTTCGTGACACCGGCTGAGCGAACAATCCGGCCACCAGCGCGGTGAACACCTGGAAGGTGGGGGCGGTGAAACAGGGGCGGAAGGTCGCCAGCACGCGGGTCAGCGCGCCGGGTAGGGTTGCACCCTGGAGCATCGGCGGAACACTTCTTTCGGTTACGACAGTGGTGTTGCAGACACCGCCGATGCTCCGCCTAACAGCCCTGCAAGATCCACACGACGCGCCGTTACTCAGCCGACGTTCTCGTCACAGCCCCCTGCGATCACCACTCGGCTGGCCCCACCGGCCCTCGCACATCAAAAGTGCGAAAGTCGAGTATTCACCATTGACAGAATTCTCTGCCGCTGGCTTTGAATCAGCTGGACTGATCGGGGGAACGGTGCAGGAGCAGGACGTCCTCGACGCCAACCACGCTCAGCAGCGGCCGGGTGAACGCGGGCATGCGGGTGCGCAGGGGATCGTGCACGACCTCGGGCTCGGTCAGGTGGACCGTGCGGCCACGCGTGATCACGTCGCAGCCGCCCGCGGCCAGCACGTTGCGCACCCAGTCCGACTGCGGGCCGTAGGTGAGCGCGACGACGTAACCGTCGTCGACCCGGAAGACGTTGACCGGCGTGCGGAAGGTGCGCCCCGACTTGCGTCCGGTGTGCACGATCATGCCGAAGCCGGGCGCGACAGGCGCCAGCCTGCCGAGAATCCGATTGGTGACCCGCCGATTGAACCGGGCCACCGAGCGCGGTGCGACCATACACAAAATTCTACGCCTGTTGAAAAAATCCGCAATGACCTACGAGTGCTCAGAGTCTGCGGATCGCGTCGATGTTCGCGGTCTCGTCCGGGTCCTCCGCCTTGACCGACAGGAAGGCCCGGACGCAGTCCAGGGCGACCTCCGGGGCGAGCCGCTTGAGGCTCATGGCCAGCACGTTCGCGTCGTTCCAGCGGCGCGCGTGCTCGGCGACCCACGGCTCCCAGGCCAGTGCCGCGCGCACACCGGGCACCTTGTTGGCCGCGATCGACACACCGGTACCGGTCCAGCACATGACAACGCCGAAGTCGACCTCGCCGTCCGCGACCCGCCTGCCCACCTCGCGGGCGAACTCGTGCCACGGCGTCTCGGTGCAGATCTCCAGTTCGGCAACGGTACGCAGGTGCTCGACGACCGCGCGGACGCACTCGTTGTCGTCGTCAGCGCCGAAGGCGATCTTCATGGGACGAGCTTCTCGTGGAGCGCTGTACACGGTCAAATCTTTCCGCGATTCGCGCCGTTTCAGAACACCGGCAGCTGTCGGCCCTTCTCGTTTTCCGGACGCGGGCCGAAGATGCGCCGCTCGGCTTCGGTGATCGGCACGTCGTTGATGCTGGCCTCGCGCCGTCGCATCAGGCCATCGTCGCTGAACTCCCACAACTCATTGCCGTAGCTGCGAAACCACTGGCCCTCGGCATTGTGCGACTCGTACTGGAAGCGCACGGCGATCCGGTTGCCGCGAAAGCCCCACAGGTTCTTGCGCAGCGCGTAGTCCAGCTCGCGCTCCCACTTCGCGGTGAGGAACCGGATGATCTCGGCGCGGCCGTTGACGTACTGGTCGCGGTTTCGCCAGACCGAGTCCTCCGTATAGGCGAGCGCGACGCGTTCTGGGTCGCGGGTGTTCCAGGCGTCCTCGGCGGCCTGCACCTTGAGCAGGGCGGATTCCTCGGTGAACGGGGGCAACGGCGGCCTGGCTGCCATCTGAACTCCTTGCGTCGATCGGCTCATGGTCGGAGAACGTGCGTTCTGCACGTACGGCGCTACTCTAGGGGAACGGTCGTTCTCGGGCTAGTGGGGCTGGTGGGAGTTGTGGTGGACGTCGAAGAGGCCAGGGTGAAACTGCTGGACGCCGCCGAGGAGCTGTTCTACGAGCGCGGCATCCAGGCCGTCGGCATCGACGAGCTGCGGGCCAGCGCCGGCGTCTCGCTCAAGCGGCTCTACCAGGTGTTTCCAGCCAAGCAGCAGATCGTCGAGGCGTACCTGCGCAGGCGGGACGGGCGCTGGCGTGCTCGGCTGGCCGCCTATGTCGCGGATCACCGGAACGATCCCATCCCGGCCGTCTTCGACTGGCTGCGCGAGTGGTTCGCCGAGCCGGGCTTCCGCGGCTGCGCGTTCGTGAACTCGTTCGGCGAGCTGGGCAGTGTCGAACCGGGCATAGCGGATGTCGTTCGCGCACATCACGCTGCCGTTCGGGAATTTCTCGCCGGCCTGGTCGCCGAACTGGACGTGACCGACCCGGACGAACTGACCGAGCAGCTGTGGCTGCTGCTGGTCGGCTCGTCGACCGGCGCCGCCATCACCGGAGACTCCGCCCTGGCCGGCCGGGCGCGGAGGGCGGCGCAGACGCTCGTCAGGGCCGCGAGCAGGGAGAACGCGGTATCGCTCTGAGCGAACACCCGTCGGAAACAAACCCGCGCTCAGGTTGGTTGAGCCCGATGAACTCAACTTCCTCCGCTGTGTAACTAGGAAGGGCGGACGACGGGAATGAGCCAAGACTTGGTGCTCCCCATCCTGGCGCTGGATGACGAGGTGGTACTGCCCGGCGTGGTCGTGCCGCTCGACTTCTCCGACGCCGACGTCCGGACCGCCGTGGACGCCGCTCAGGCCGCCAGTGCCGAGCGCTCGTCGTCCGCCGGTTCGGGAATCCGCTCGGTCAAGCCGGAAGCCGACAACGCGCGCGTGCTGTTGGTCCCACGGCGCGACGGGCGCTACGGCTCGGTCGGCACGGTCGGTGTCGTCGAGCAGATCGGCCGGATTCGCGGCGGCCAGAAGGTCGTCGTGGTGCGCGGTGTCAAGCGCGTCCGCGTCGGGTCCGCCACCACAGGGCCGGGGGCCGCACTCTGGGTGCAGGCCACCACCCTCGACGACATCGCCTCCACAGAAGACCTGTCCGAGGCGATGCGCGAGTACAAGGCGATCTTGTCCTCGATCCTGCAACAGCGCGGCGCCTGGCAGATGGTCGACGGCGTGCAGCAGATCGACGACCCGTCCGCGCTCGCGGACCTCGCAGGCTACGCGCCCTACCTGACGACCGAGCAGAAGCTCACCCTGCTGGAGACCGTCGACGTCGCGCAGCGGCTGCGCAAGGCGCTGGACTGGGCCAAGGAACACCTTGCCGAACTGGACGTGAACGAGTCGATCCGCAAGGACGTCCAGGAGGGCATGGAGAAGCAGCAGCGCGAGTTCCTGCTTCGCCAGCAGTTGGCCGCCATCCGCAAGGAACTGGCGGACCTCGACGGCAAGCCCGCGACCGAGGAGCAGGACTACCGGGCCCGCGTCGAAGAGGCCGACCTGCCAGAGAAGGTCAGGGAAGCCGCGCTGTCCGAAGTGGACAAGCTGGAGCGCACGTCCGAGCAGTCGCCCGAGGTCGGCTGGATCCGCACCTGGCTGGACACGGTGCTGGAGATGCCGTGGAACGAGCGCACCGAGGACACCTACGACATCCCGGGCGCCCGCGCCATCCTGGACGCCGACCACGCAGGACTGTCCGACGTGAAGGACCGGATCATCGAGTACCTCGCCGTGCGCAAGCGGCGTTCGGACGCCGGCCTGAGCGTGGTCGGCGGGCGGCGCAGCGGTGCCGTGCTGGCACTGGTCGGTCCGCCCGGTGTCGGCAAGACCTCGCTCGGCGAGTCGGTCGCGCGGGCCATGGGCCGCAAGTTCGTCCGCGTCGCGCTCGGTGGCATCCGGGACGAGGCGGAGATCCGCGGTCACCGGCGCACCTACGTCGGCGCGCTGCCCGGCCGGATCGTGCGGGCCATCAAGGAGGCCGGCTCGATGAACCCGGTCGTGCTGCTGGACGAGGTCGACAAGGTCGGCGCGGACTACCGGGGCGACCCGACCGCAGCGCTGCTGGAAGTCCTCGACCCGGCGCAGAACCACACCTTCCGGGACCACTACCTTGAGGTCGAGCTTGATCTGTCCGATGTGGTCTTCCTGGCAACGGCCAACGTGCTGGACTCCATTCCCGGCCCGTTGCTGGACCGGATGGAGCTGGTGACGCTCGACGGCTACACCGAGAACGAGAAGGTCACCATCGCAGCGGGTCACCTGCTGCCGCGCCAGATCGACAGGGCCGGTATGTCCGCCGATGACGTCGAGTTGACCGAGTCGGTGCTGCACAAGCTGGCCGCCGAATACACCAGGGAAGCCGGCGTCCGCAACCTGGAGCGGGCGATCGCGCGGGTGCTGCGCAAGGTCGCGACCGACGTGGCCATGGAGAAGGTGACGCTGCCGGTCACGGTCGACGACGCCAGGCTCAAGGACTACCTCGGCCAGCCGAGGCACACGCCGGAATCCGCGGAGCGGACCGCGCTGCCTGGCGTGGCGACCGGCCTCGCGGTGACCGGGGCAGGCGGTGACGTGCTGTTCATCGAGGCGTCGCTGTCCGACCCGGAGACCGGGGCGACCGGCCTTACCCTGACCGGCCAGCTGGGCGAGGTGATGAAGGAGTCCGCGCAGATCGCGTTGTCCTTCCTGCGTTCCCGGGGCGCCGAGCTGGAACTGCCGGTCGGCGACCTGAAGGAACGCGGCGTGCACCTGCACGTCCCGGCCGGTGCCGTGCCCAAGGACGGGCCGAGTGCCGGTGTGACGATGACCACCGCGCTCGCCTCGCTGCTCTCCGGCCGGCCGGTCCGCTCGGACGTGGCCATGACCGGCGAGGTGTCGCTGACCGGACGGGTGCTGCCGATCGGTGGGGTGAAGCAGAAGCTGCTCGCCGCGCACCGGGCCGGTCTCACCACGGTGATCATCCCGGCCCGCAACGAGCCGGACCTGGAGGACGTGCCACAGGAAGTGCTGGAGCAGCTCGACGTCCATCCGCTCTCGGACGTGCGCGACGTGCTGGCGCTGGCACTGCAACCAGCCGAAACGCCGGAGCGGGGCGCCGGCTCCCGCGATGGTGCCGAGGACTACACCGTGGCTGCCTGATCGAACCGCTTGTCGAATCGCTGGTCGAATCGCTGGTCGAACCGCTGATCGGCCAGGACGATGGTCCGGGAGTGCACGCTCCCGGGCCATCCTCGTGCTGGCCTCATGCTGGGTCGAAGCAACCCGGTTGAAGGTGTGGCGTCCTACTCGGTGTAGGACTATTACGCCTGTTGGACGACGCATTCGGGGAGAGACGCGTGAATGACTGGCCGAGGTCGGGTGATCCTGGGCGCGGCGGGCTGCCGCCCGGTGGTCAGGTCCCGTCTGGTCGACGTCCCGATCCGCGTCGGCAGCCGCCGCCCCGGCAGGGCGGTTCGGCCGGGGACCCGAGGCGGCGCGATCCGTACCCGCGCAACCCGCAGCCCCGCTCCGATCTGGACCGGGGCCGCGCCGGCCGCTACGACGACCGGCCCCGTCCGTCCGACGACCGGCCCCGTACGTCGCGCCCGTCAGCGAGCCGGGGCAGGCCGGTCCCGCCCGCGTCGACCGCGTCCAAGACCCTGTGGCTGCGTGTCGGTCGCGCCGCGCTCGCCATCGCATCGGCGGTCACGCTGATCGCGGTCGGGCTGAGCTGGAACGAGACCAAGGGCATCAGCACGGCCAACGTCATCGACCAGAACGCGCAGAATGTCACCGGTGACCAGAACATCCTGCTGGTCGGCCTGGACAACCGGACCGACGCGCAGGGCAACCCGTTGCCGCAGAGCCTGCTCGACCAGTTGCACGCCGGCGACCAGACCGACGGCGGCGACAATACCGACACGATGATCCTGATCCACATCCCGGCCGGTGGCGGCAAGGCGGCCGCGTTCTCCATCCCGCGTGACTCCTACGTCCAGCTGGCCGGCGGCTTCGGCACGCACAAGATCAACTCGGCGTACACCTATGCCGAGGTGGCCGCCCAGCGCTCGCTCAGGGCACAGGGCGTCACCGGGGCGGACCTCGCGGTGCAGGCCGACGCGGCGGGCGCGCAGAACGCCATCCACACCGTGCAGAACCTCACCGGCCTGACCATCAACCACTTCGCCTCGGTCAACCTGGCCGGCTTCTTCTCGATCAGCCAGGCCGTCGGTGGCGTGCCGGTGTGCCTGAAGGCCGCCGTGCGCGACTCGTACTCCGGCGCGAACTTCCCGGCCGGCCAGCAGACCATCCAGGGCGCGCAGGCGCTCGCGTTCGTCCGCCAGCGGCACGGCCTGCCGCTGGGCGACCTGGACCGGATTCGCCGCCAGCAGGCGTTCATGGCCAGCATGGCGCACACCCTCCTGTCCGCAGGCGTGCTCACCAACCCCTCGAAGCTGACCAGCCTGATCAACGCGGTCAAGCAGTCGATCACCATCGACCAGGGCTGGGACATCTTCAGCTTCGCGCAGGAGATGGAAAGCATGACCGGCGGCCAGATCCAGTTCAACACCATCCCGATCATCACCGAGTCCTACCCGACGAAGTCGGACGGCGACGCGGTCGAAGTGAACCCGACCCAGGTGCAGCAGTTCATCTCCAGCGCCATCCAGGCGCAGGGCGGCGGCGGATCCTCCACCGCGGCCGCGCCACCGCCTAACTCGACGGCGAACAGCAACTCGGGCGGCGGCAGCAACAATGGCGGCAATGCCAAGGTGACCGCAGAGGTGCTCAACGGCAGCGGCAAGACGGGTCTGGCCAGCAAGGTGCTCAACGTGTTGACCGGCAAGGGATTCACCGCGGGCGGCACCGGCAACACCTCGTCCCGAACCAGTTCCGTTGTCGAATACGGTTCGGGTGCGTCATCCTCGGCCCAGCAGGTCGCCGCCGCCCTCGGCGGCCTGACCACCCAATCGGCGTCCAGCCTGCCCGCCGGCGCGGTCCGGGTGCTGCTCGGCACCAACTACAACGGTCCCACCTCGAACACCGCCGGCGGGGCGACCGGCTCCGGCAGCGGCGGTTCGTCCTCGACCAGCGGCGGCGGCAGCCAGCAGACCTCGTCCTCGGCCCCGTCCGGCGCGACGCCCACGATCACCGCGGACGGCGTCACCTGCGTGGACTGATCACGACGTGATCGCAGACCCCGCAAGACTCCTTGCGGGGTCTGCGATCGACGTCAGCCCGCCACGTTGTCCCAGTGTTCCTGGTCGGTGGGGTCCATCGCGGCGATCTCGTCGCCCTCCTCGGTCTCCACCAGCCTGCTCGCCATGGCGGTCGCCGCGGCCAGCGCGAGGGTCGCGTGCACCTGGGCCGCGGCGAGGCGCTGGCTCGCGTCGTCGGGGTTGGCGGCGACTTCGTCGAGTAACGCCTCGGCGGCCGTGTAGTGCTCAGCTCCGGTCATGGTGAATCCGTTCTCTCCAGCGGGGACGTTGGTGCTCGCGCACAATACTGGCCGCGACCGGCCGGTCCGAAAACCGGTTGCGCGACCGGTCGGGCATCTGTTGAACTGCGCGTCGTCCGTCGATGTCGAGAAGTCAATGTCGTCAATGTCGAGAACGGGAGAGTGAGTGGTCATGCGTCCTGCGGTCGTGTCCGTCCAGGCAGCAATCCACCCCTCTCTCAAGGACATGACGTTTGATGCGGACAACGCTCAATCTGGGGATCGTCGCCCATGTTGACGCCGGCAAGACAAGCCTGACCGAACGCCTGCTGCACGCTGCCGGCGTCATCGCCGAACTGGGCAGTGTGGACGCGGGCAGCACGCAGACCGACACGCTCGAACTGGAGCGGCGGCGCGGTATCACCATCAAGTCGGCCGTGGTGTCCTTCACCATCGGCGGCCGCACCGTCAACCTCATCGACACGCCCGGCCACCCGGACTTCATCGCCGAGGTGGAGCGCGTGCTGAGCGTGTTGGACGGCGCGGTGTTGGTGGTGTCGGCGGTCGAGGGCGTGCAGGCGCAGACCAGGGTGCTGATGCGCACCCTGCGCAGGCTGCGCATCCCCGCGCTGATCTTCGTGAACAAGATCGACAGGACCGGCGCCGACCCGGACCGGGTGTTGCGCGAGATCGCGGCAAGGCTGACACCTGACGTGTTCCCGATCGGCGACCGCACCGCCGTGCTGGACGTGCTGAGCAGGCACGACGACGCGCTGCTCGCCACGTATGTGGCCGGTCGGGTGCCGCAGGCCCAGGTGCACGCCGCGATGCTGGCGCAACTGGCAACTGGCCGGGTGCATCCGGTGTTCGCGGGTTCGGCCATCACCGGTGCCGGTGTTGCCGAGCTGATCGACGGGATCGGCGCGTTGCTGCCCGGGTCGGCGGGAGAGCAGGACGGGCCGCTGTCCGGGACCGTGTTCAAGATCGAACGCGGCGCGGCCGGCGAGAAGATCGCGTACGTGCGGATGTTCTCCGGGACGTTGCGGGTGCGGGACCGGTTGCCGGTCGGGAAGGTCACCGCGATCAGCGTGTTCGCCGACGGCACCGCGGTGCCGGACGAATCGGTTGGCGCAGGGCGGATCGGCAAACTGTGGGGACTGGGCGAGATCAGGATCGGCGACTCGATCGGCCAGCAACGCGACATCGGCCGGTACTTCGCGCCGCCGAGCCTGGAGACGGTGGTGAGCGCGGTGCGGCCGGAACAGACCGGCGCCCTGCACGCCGCGCTGACCCAACTCGCCGAGAGCGATCCGCTGATCAACCTGCGGCAGGACGAGATCCGGCACGAGATCTCCGTTTCGCTGTACGGGGAGGTGCAGAAGGAGGTCATCCAGGCGACCCTGGCCGACGAGTTCGGCGTGGCCGTCACCTTCCGCGAGACCACCACGATCTGCGTCGAGCGGCCGGTCGGCACGGGCGCGGCAACTGAGATCATCGCCAAGGCGCCCAACCCGTTCCTGGCCACGGTCGGCCTGCGCGTCGAGCCGGCGCCGGTGGGCAGCGGCGTCGAGTTCCGGCTCGGCATCGAGCTCGGATCGATGCCGTACGCGTTCATCAGGGCCGTCGAGGAGACCGTGCGGGAGACGCTGGGGCAGGGCCTGCACGGCTGGCAGGTGACCGACTGCGTGGTGACCATGACGCACTCGGGTTACTTCCCGAGGCAGAGTCATGCCCACGCCAAGTTCGACAAGAGCATGTCCAGCACGGCGGGCGATTTCCGCAATCTCACGCCGTTGGTGTTGCTGGACGCCCTGCGGCTGGCCGGAACCACGGTGTGCGAACCCATGCACCGCTTCCGGCTCGACCTACCGGCCGAGTTGTTCGCCTCGGTCCTACCGGTGCTGATCCGACTCGGCGCCGAGGTGGACACGTCGGTGGTGCGCGGCGCGCCCCAGTTCGTCGAGGGCTTCCTACCGGCCGCGCGGGTGCACGAGGTCGAGCGCGCGCTACCGGCCCTGACCAGCGGCGAAGGCACCCTGGAGACTGCCTTCGACCACTACCGACCGGTGCGCGGCCCCGCACCGGAGCGACCGCGTACCGACCACAATCCGCTCAACCGCAAGGAATACCTCCTGCACGTACAGAGGCATGTCTGACCTGGTCAGAGAATCACACCTTCGTCCTTGGCCCAAGGCACGAACTCGCCTTGCTTGAACGGCAGTCGGTACTCGCTCTCCAGGAGGTCGTCTGCCAGCGCGGACGCCATAGCAAGGGTGATCTGTTTTTGATTGACCGCATCGCATACCAGACCAAGAGTTCCTCGGCACTGAATATCGTGCTTCCGTGCCGCCTTTCGGGCTGGGCGGTCGTCGATGATCGCTGTCCCGCCGTGCGTCTTGGCATAGGCAAGTACGCCGGCCTCACCCCAGTTCCGGTCCTTGGCTACCAACAGTGAGGAGAAGGTGGCGAAGGCGTCAAGCTCTGCGGGACTCGTAAGGCTGACCTTGGTCAACCAGGCGGCATCGAGGATCATGCTGAGGTACGGGTAGCGGACCAAGCCCGCGCGTAGCTCGGCAGCGACGGTGTCCGGGATCACTGCGCAGCGCTCACCGATGATGAAGTGCAACGGGCCGAGCCAGCTCTGCCGGGCGATGTGACTGAGTGGGCCGGTGTCGAACACCAGCAGTTCAGGTGTTGTCGGCATCGTCAGATGTACTGCCAGATCTCGTCTTGCCTGCGCTCCGCGAGCGCAGGCAGTGCGTCTTCTTCCCATGTGTCGAGCAGTAGATCCAGCGCACGCGCGGCCGAAATGGTCTCCTTGCGATAAAGGCGCAGCACCGAGCGTTCATATACCCGGGGCAGGGCGGGCGGGCTCAGTTCGTCGCCGACGAACAAATCCATTTCCACGATGTCCGCCCTTGTCGTGCGGGCCAAGCGGATGCGGTTTGCTTCGTCGGAGCCGACGAGGCCGAGTTCGCCGAGACGACGAGCCAGGGTGGCCATGTCGACCTGGTAGTCGCTCGCCAACCGCACGGCCATGGATCGCAGATCATCGTGGTCGCGGTGGAGGTAGGACTGCCATGCTTGCCGAATGCCCATGGCGGGCAGCAGCAGGGCACGGGCGAACCGGTCGAGCAACGATTCCCTGCGCTCTGGGTTGGTCTGCTCGGCAACTCGCCAGTCCACTGTGTACTCGTCGGCCGCAAGGAAGTGACCGAAATCGTGTGCCAGTGCGAGTCTGCGGCGCCCGACGTGCATCATGCCGTTGATGACCGACACTCCGCCGGAAGCGAGCAGGATTGTGGCAGCATCGGCCGACTCGGCGCCCAGATCGAAGGCGAAGACGAGTAATCCCAGTTCCGCGAGCTTGTCCGCCAACTGGTGACATGGTTCAACGTCGTCGATCTTGAGCATCCTGCGCGCGTCCATGGCCAGAGCTTCCGCGTCCTCAATGGTGGTGGGCGCCGTACGCTCCTGCGGGGTGACAAGCTGCATCCGGTCGTCGTTGGCGAGTACGAACTCGACGTCTCGGGCGATCCGTTCGATCCAGGCGTCAATGGCTGGACTTGGCGCTCCTGGTTCCTGGGTGTTGCGATGCGAGATCAGCGCCTCGGGCGCCTCCTGCACGAACCATTCGATTCGCGTGTGCAGGGCGTCGGCAAGCTGGGCGAGTTCGAGTGCGGAAACCCGGCGTGCGCCGAGCTCGATCTTGGTGAGCACGGATCGGTCCAGGGAAACCGCTGAAGCGAGTTCCGCCTGCGTCAGGCCGGCTCGACCGCGTGCTTCCGCGATCCGCTGGCCCAAGGTCTCCGCATCCACCGCCATGTGTGCGATTTTAGAACATTACCCGGATTCGTGCAGCTTCTCGGGCCGGTAGCGGAGGCCGTCGATGAGCAGGTCGACCATGCGCTGGGTGTGGCCCTCCCGGGTGTCGTCGCCAGCCAGGCAGAGGTTGGCGACCGCGCGTATCAGGTCGTTGGGGTCCACGTCGGCGCGGACCACGCCAGCCGCCGCCGCGGACTCCAGCAGTCCTTTCAGTGCAGGGCGGAGGTGTTGGTCGAAGTAGGCCGGCAGCGGCTCGAACGCGGGGTCGCCGGAGTGCAGGGCGGCGGCGAGGCCGCGTTTGGTGGCGATGAAGTCGGTGTAGCGGCGCAGCCACCGGGTCAGTGCCTCGCCGGGTTCGTGCTCGGCGGCGAAGACGGCGGCCGCGTCGGCGCATGCGTCGACCGACTTTTGGAACACGGCGATGACCAGGTCGGAGCGCTGCGGGAAGTGGCGGTAGACGGTGCCGACGCCGACGCCTGCCCTTGCGGCGATCTCGCGCACCGGGGCGTCGACGCCCGACTCGGCGAACACCGCCTTGGCGGCGTCCAGCAGCGCGTCCATGTTGCGTTGCGCGTCGGCGCGTACCCGGCGGGCCGGGGTGCTCTGGGTGTCGTCAGTCACGCTGTTCCTCCGCTTGCATAACCGGAACACCATTCCGTATGTTTCTGGAACGCTGTTCCGCTTGGTGGAGCGTACCTCAGGAGGTCGATCATGCAGTACCGCACACTGGGCAGGACCGGAATCAAGGTCAGCCCGTACTGCCTTGGCACGATGATGTTCAACGCGCACGGCAACGCCGACCACGACGACTCTGTCCGGATCATCCACAAGGCACTGGACGCGGGCATCAATTTCGTCGACACCGCGGACCGCTACGCCAACGGCGAATCCGAGGAGATCGTCGGCAAGGTGCTCAAGGGCCGCAGGGACAACGTGGTGCTCGCCACCAAGGCGCGATTCCCCATGGGCGACGACCCGAACATGCAGGGCGCCTCGCGGCGCTGGTTGGTCCGCGCGCTCGACGACTCGCTGCGCAGGCTGGGCGCCGATCATGTGGACCTGTACCAGATCCACCGGCCCGCGCCGGACACCGACGTCGAGGAGACCCTCTCCGCCCTAACCGACCTGATGCGGGCCGGCAAGATCCGCGCCATCGGCACTTCGTCGTTCCCGGCGTCGGACATCGTCGAGGCGCAGTGGGTCGCGGAACGGCGCGGCCTGCAACGGTTCCGCACGGAGCAGCCGACCTATTCGCTGCTCAACCGGGGTATCGAGCGCGAGGTACTGCCGGTCTGCCAGCGCTACGGCATGGGCACACTCGTCTACAGCCCGCTCGGCGGCGGCCTGCTCACCGGCCGGATCCGCAAGGGGCAGGGCACCGACAGCCATCGCGCCGGCTTCGGCCTCAAGCACCTCAGCGACGAGCGCAGGCTGGACGTTGTCGAGCAGCTCATCCCGCTCGCCGAGAAGGCCGGTTTGTCCCTGACGCACCTGGCCATGGCTTTCGCTATCGCGCACCCCGGCGTGACCTCGGCGATCATCGGGCCGCGCACCATGCCGCAGCTCGACGACCTGCTGGCCGGCGTCGAGGTCCGGCTGGACGACGAGGTCCTGGACCAGATCGACGAGATCGTGCCGCCGGGCACCGACATCGGCTTCCTCGACTCGGCCTACCAGCCGCCGGCCATCGAGGACGCAGCTCTTCGGCGTCGGCCGATGGGGGAGCGCGCGGCCGGGTGAGGCTACTGGACGCGGGCCCTTTCCAGGATGGCGGACGTGTTGATGCCGGTGGGGAGGGTGCCGAACGCGACGCCCCAGTCGCCGCCGAGGCGTGACGCGCAGAACGCGTCCGCGACGGCCGGGTCGCCGTGCCGGACGAGCAGCGATCCCTGCAACACCAACGCCATGGTCTCGACGAGGCGGCGGGCGCGGGTCTCGATGTCGTCGAGGTTGGCGAGGTTCTTGCGCAGCCGCTCGGTCGCCTCGTCCAGCCGGTGGTCGGCGCCCGCTGCCGTGTCGACCTCGGCGAAGTAGGCGTCCAGCGATTCGGGTTGGCGGCCCATCGCACGCAACGCGTCCAGCGCGGCCACGTTGCCCGAACCCTCCCAAATGGACGCCAGCGGCGCCTCGCGGTAGAGCCTCGGCATGTCGGATTCCTCGATGTAGCCGTTGCCGCCAAGGCATTCCAGCGCTTCGACCGCGTGGCTGGGCGCGCGCTTGCACACCCAGTACTTGGTGACGGCGAGCGCGAGCCTGCGGAACGCGGCCTCCTGCTCGTCGCCGGCAGCGAGCCGGTCGGTCGCGCCGGCGAGGCGCATCGCGACCGTGGTCGCGGCCTCTGACTCGACGGTGAGATCGGCGAGCACGTTGGCCATCAGCGGCGCCTTGATCAGCTCGCGACCGAACGCGCGGCGGTAGGTGGCATGGTGCGTCGCCGCGACCAGGCCGGCGCGCATCGAGCCGGCCGCGAACAGCACGCAGTCCAGCCGGGTCAGGTTGACCATCTCGACGATGGTCTGCACGCCCCTGCCCTCCGGGCCGACCAGCCAGCCGACCGCGCCGTCGTACTCGATCTCGGCGGACGCGTTGGACTTGTTGCCCAGCTTGTCCTTAAGTCGCTGGAGGAGGATCGCGTTGCGCGAGCCGTCCGGCAGCACGCGGGGGAGCAGGAAGCAGGACAGGCCACCGGGCGCCTGCGCCAGGGTCAGGAACATGTCCGACATCGGCGCCGAGGTGAACCACTTGTGGCCGGTGAGCCGGTAGACGCCGTCGCCGGTCGGCGTCGCGGTCGTCGTGTTGGTCCGCACGTCCGAGCCGCCCTGCTTCTCGGTCATGGACATGCCGGCGATCAGGCCGCGCTTCTCGGTCGGCACGCGCAGGCCGAAGTCGTACTCGCGAGCGGCGAGCAGCGGCTCGTAGGTGGCCGCGAGGCCGGGGTTGCGGCGCAGCGCCGGCACGATCGCGTAGGTCATCGACACCGGGCACAGGTGACCGGCCTCGACCTGGCCCCACGTCATCATCTTGGCCGCGCGGGCCACGTGTGCTCCGGGCCTCCCTTCTTGCCAGGGCGCGGCCTGCAGGCCGTTGCGCACGGCGACGGTCATCAGCTCGTGCCAGGCCGGGTGGAAGGCGACCTCGTCGATGCGGTACCCGTACCGGTCGTGCGTGCGCAGCACAGGCGGGTTGGCATTGGCCTGCCGGCCCCATTCGATGGCCTGCTCGGTGCCGGCGCGCCTGCCCAACTCGTGCAGTTCGGCCTCGGCCCAACCGGCACCCTCGCGGCGCAGGCCGTCCAGCAACGTCGCGTCGTTGGCGACGTCGTGGCCGATCAGGGGCGGCACCTGGTTGGTCACCTCATGCGTTGGTGGCATTGCTTCCTCCGATGGACCTTCCTCCGACGGCGCGCAGGATGAACTGGACAAGGGACGGCACGGTGTCCACCTCGGGCGCGCCGGCGGCGAGCGGCCCGACCAGGCCCTCGCTGAGCGCGCCGACCGCGGCGGACGCCGACGACGTCGGGTTCTGCGGCGGCAGCGCACCGGTGCGCACGCCCTCCGCGATGATCTCGGCGATGACGTCGCGGTGCGCCCGCCGGTAGATCAACCGCTCGGCCTCGACGGCCTCCTCGACCGGCTCGGTGAGCAGGGCATAGGCCAGGCGCGGGGATTTCAACGCGCGGTTGGCGAAGGTCTCCACGTACGCGGCGATCCGCTCGGCGGGCGGGCCGGATTCGCCTGCTGCCTCGGTCGCGATGGCCACCTCGTGGCCCGCGCAGTACCGGAACACCTCGGTGAGCAGGTCGGACTTGCTGGGGAAGTGCTTGTAGACGGTGCCGGTCGCGACGCCCGCCCGTGCCGCGACCGCCGAGACCGAGCAGCCCGCGTAGCCAGACTCGGCGAGCAGGGCGATGGCGGCGCGGCGGATCGCCTCGCGGGAGGCATCCAGCTTGGCCTGCACGGCTGGCGTGCGGCGGTACGGCACGCAAGTAGTGAACTACGGTTCAGAACTTCCTGCAAGAGCAAGAGTCAGAGCGTAGATACGATCAGGCGGGGATGACCTTGAAACGGCGGTTGGCAAGGGACGGGTTCTTGGCGCGGACCGCGTCGATCCGGTCGGTGGACAGCCGCGCGACCGCCAGGCCCGGCGACTCGCCCGCGCTCGCCGCGACCGCGCCCATGGGGTCGGCGATCAGGCTCTGACCGGCGCAGTACGGTCCGGTCTGGCCGGCAGCGCACACGTAGACGGTGTTCTCGATGGCGCGGGCCCTGACCAGCGTCGTCCACTGGTCCTCCTTCGCCGGCCCGACCACCCAGGCGGCCGGCAGGATCAGCGCGTTCGCGCCCGCGTCAACCAGCGTCCTCGCCATTTCGGGGAAGCGCAGGTCGTAGCAGGTCATGGCGCCGAAGGTGAACTCGCCGACGGTGAACGTGAGCGGCGTGGTGATCGGCGCGGGCCGGATCGTGTCCGACTCGCGGAAGCCGAACGCGTCGTAGAGGTGCACCTTGCGGTACACGCCGAGCAGTTCGCCCGCCGCGTCCACCGCGACCAGCGTGTTCGACGGTCGCTCGTCGTCCTCGACCGTCTCGGTCATCCCGGCGACCACCGCGACGCCCTTCGCGCGAGCGGTTTCCCGCACCGCGGTCACGAACGGGCCGTCCAGCGACTCGGGATGGTTCGGGTCGGCGCCGGTGTTCTTGGCGTCCCAGTACATCGAGTACTCGGGCGTGACCACGAGATTCGCGCCCGCCTCCGCGCCCGCTTCGATCGCCTCGACGACCAGCTTGCGGTTGACGTCCTTGTCCAGCCCGGCGGAGAACTGCGCAACGGCAACGGTAGTCACCGATTCAATGTACCCAGCGCACCGCGGCCGCGACCTCCTCAGCCGTTGCCATGGCGAACCGCTGCACCTCGGCCTTGCGCAGGTCGACGAGCGTGGTGGCGAGCGGCTCGCCGAACGCCTCGAACAGTGTCTGATCCGCCTCGAACGCGGCGACCGCCTCGCTCAACGACGTGGGCAGCGGGCGGATGCCGTGCCGCAGCAGTTCCTTGGTGCCCAGCGTGGCCGGGTCGACGTCGATCGGCTCGGCGAGCGTGGCCTGCTCGTTGATGCCGGCCAGGCCGGCGAACAGCAGTCCGGCCATGGCCAGGTACGGGTTGGCGGTCTGGTCGAAGCACTTGATCTCGATGTTGGCCGCGTGCTCGCGGTTGCCGACCGGCCCGATGACCAGGCGCAACGCGGTCTCCCGGTTCTCAAGGCCCCACGCGGCGTACGCACCGGCCCAGTGCTGTGGGATCAGCCGCAGGTAGCTGGCCACGGACGGCGCGCCGACCACCAGCAGCGCGGGCAGCCGGCCGAGGATGCCGGCGGTGAACGACTCGGCGATCGGCGTCATGCCGAACCGGCCGGAACCGCCCGCGAAGAGGTTCCTGCCGTCCTTGGCGATGCTCAGGTGCACATGGCCGCCGTTGCCGACGCCGTCCGCGAGCACCTTGGGCGAGAACGACACGCGCAGCCCGTGCTGCTGGCTGATCGCCCTGATCGTCTCGCGCACCAGCACGTAGGTGTCGGCCGCGCCGACCGGGTCCTCGGCCGCGACCGACAACTCCAGTTGACCGGCCGCATACTCGGGGTGCACCTGGACGACCGCGACGTGCTGGCGGGCCAACGCGGTCAGCACGTCGTTGAGGTAGTCGGAGCGTTCGACAAGGCGCGCCATGCCGTAGGCGGGACCGTGCACGGCGGGCAGGAACTCCTCGCCGCTGCCTGGCAGGCCGATCACCCACTCGACCTCGATCGCGGCCTTGGCGGTATAGCCCTGCTCGGCCAGTGCGGTCACGGCTCTCCTGGCGAGCATCCGCTGGTCGAACGGGTGCGGGTTGCCCTCCTGGTCGTAGCGCTCGCCAGGCGCCCACGCCCAACCCGGCTGCGCGGACAGCACCGTGATCCGCTCCAGGTTCGGGTGCATGCGCAGGTCGCCGACGGCGCCGGGGGCGAACTTGCCGGTCGCCGGGATGTCGTCGATGCCGAACGCGTCGAACACCGGCGAGATGCCGACGCCCCACGCGGCCACCGAGTCCAGTGTGGCCAGTGGCACGCCCTTGACCCTGGTGATGCCGACGTTGTCGACGTAGGTGACGGCCACCGTGAGCACGCCCTGTTCGGCGAGTACCCGTCGAATTTCCTGGGCCCGCTCCTGCGCGCGCCGCCGATCCTGCTCGTTCACGATGTCGCCTCGCCCCTGTGGTCACCGCCCGTGTGCGGTGTCTGCCTATCGGCCAGAACGGTTGCCGTCAACCAGGCGCGCGGTCGACCATGAGCAACCATGGCGACAACAGAAGCGGCCGCGCCCGCCAGAAGCGCGCTGCGCAGGAATCTGTCCGTGTGGCAGGCGGTCGGCCTGTCGATCGCGTTGATGGCGCCGAGCATGGCGGCCAACATCAATCCGCAGCAGACCGCGAGCGCCGCCGGACGCGCCGTTCCGCTGTCGTTCGTGCTGTCCGGGCTGGGCGTGCTGTTCGTCGCCTACGGCTTCGTCCGGCTCTGCCAGTACTACCAACACGCAGGCTCGGTGTACGCGTTCGTCGGCGCGACGCTCGGATCGCGTGCGGGCGTTGTGTCCGGTATCGGCCTGCTCGGCGTCTACACCTTCTTCGCGGTGGTGACCGCGTGCGCGGCCGGCAATCTCGGCACCGCATTTCTGTCCGAAATCGGCATCTGGCCGAACCCGCCGAGTTGGGGACCATACGTACTAGTAGGTACAGCGCTGATCGGTTGCTGGTTGCTCGCCGTGGTGCCTGCGCGGCGCGCGACCAGCCTGCTGCTCGGCATCGAGGGCGCGACCATCGCGCTGATCCTGCTCGTCACCGTCGTGATCGCGGTGCGGCTGATCAGCGGTACCGCGCCGACCGGCAAGCACTTCACGCTCAGCGTGTTCACCTTCGCGCCCGGCACCGGCGCCTCGGGCGTGTTCCTCGGCGCGGTGTTCGGGTTCCTGTCCTTCGGCGGTTTCGAGGCGGCGGCAACGCTGGGCGAGGAGACCAACGAGCCGAGGCGCGCCATTCCGCGCGCGATTCTCGGCACCGCGATCTTCGGCGGCATCTACTTCGTCGTGGTCACCGCGATCGAGATGATGGCCTTCGGCACGGATCAGAAGTCGGTCGCGAACTTCGTGGCGTCGCCGTCGCTGCTCGGCCAGCTCAGCGGAAGCTACGCCAGTTCGTGGGTGGGCGATCTGATCAGCATCGGCGCCGCGATCAGCGCGTTCGGCTGCTGTCTCGCCAGCATCGTCGGCGCGTCGCGGCTGCTGTTCGCGCTCGGGCGTGACGCAGGCCGCGCGAGCCGGTTGAGTTCGGTGACCGGGCGCGGCACGCCTGCCGTCGCCGCGACGTGGGTGGCCGGCATCGCGGCCGGGATCATCGTGTTGTGCGGCGCTCGCCTTCCGCGCGACCGCGACCGACACGTTCGCCTGGTCCGGCACGATCGGCACGCTGATCCTGCTGATCATCTACGTGCTCGCCACGCTCGGCGCGGCGCGCCTGGTGTTCTTCCAGCGCAAGATGGCCGTGCCATGGTGGCAGATCGTGTTCCCGATCGGCGCGATCGTGCTGCTCGGCTACACCGTCTACGCCAACGTCGTGCCGTATCCGACCAGCGGCGCGGCCAGGTGGTTCCCGGTGATCTCGGGCGGGATTCTGCTGGTCGCGCTGGTGTTCGTGCTGCTGGCGCCGAAGGTGGCGCGGCGGGTCGGCGGCGAGTTGGCCAGGATGGACGATGCGACATGACCGAGCCGCCGCTGATCGATCACCCGCTCATCGATCACCAGCTCATTGATCACCACTGCCACGGCCTGGTCACGAAGGATCTGGACCGGGTCGCGTTCGAGGAGCTGCTCACCGAGGCGGATACGGTGAGCCCACTGGGCACCAGCCTGTTCGACTCGCTGATCGGGCTTGCCGTGCGGCGCTGGTGCGCGCCCGTGCTCGACCTGCCCGCACACGCGCCTGCCGAGGACTATCTGGCGCGACGCGTGGAACTCGGCGCGGCCGAGGTGAACCGGCGGTTGCTGCGCGCGGCCGGCATCGACACCTTCCTGGTGGACGACGGCTTCCGCGCGGACGAACTGACCACAGTGGACGAACTGGGAGCGTTGGCTGACGCGCGCGCGGAACGGATCATCCGGCTGGAGGCCGTCGCCGAGCAGGTGTTGGCGCGTACGGATGCCGAGGGATTTGCCGATGCGCTGCGCGCCGAACTCGCCGCGCAGGCCGTGCACGCGGTCGGGTGCAAGTCGATCGTGGCCTACCGGTTCGGCCTTGAGCTGGCCGGTGAACGGCCGACCGACAAGCAGGTGCGGTCCGCGGTGGGCGCGTGGCAGGCGTCGGGGTCGGCGCGGCTGGCGCATCCGATGCTGCACCGGTTCCTGATCTGGACCGGCATCGATCTCCGCCTGCCCGTGCAGTTCCACGTCGGCTACGGCGACCGCGACGTGCACCTGCGTCGCGCGGATCCGCTGCTGCTCACCGAACTGCTGCGCGCGACGGAAAGCGCGGGCGTGCCCATTCTGTTGCTGCACAACTACCCGTTCCACCGCAACGCGGGCTATCTGGCGCAGGTCTTCAGCCACGTGTTCGTGGATGTGGGGCTGGCCACCCACAATGTCGGCGCGCGGGCGAGCACGGTCCTGGCCGAGTTGCTGGAGCTGGCGCCGTTCGGCAAGGTGCTGTTCTCCAGCGACGCGTTCGGCCTCGCCGAGTGCTACCACCTTGGCAGCGTGTTGTTTCGCCGTGCACTGGCGGAGTTCCTGCGTGCCGCGGAGGTGCCAGCTGGCGACGCCGACCGGATCGTCGGCCTGCTCGCTCGCGACAACGCGGAGCGGGTGTACCAGCTGGCGCCTCGGTGACGGGCGTCAGTCAGCTCTTGGAGCTGCCCTGGTCGTCGACGGTGAAGCCGTCGCCGGAACCGTTCGGCGGGGACGGCACGTAGTAGGTCGTGCCGTTCTGCACCAGGTCGATGGCGTCCGAACTGGACAGGTTCGGGCTGGAGCCGTTCACGGTAGCGCCGGAGAAGGTGGCCGTTGACAGGTTGGCCGGGGTCGCGATGCCGCCGCCCACCTCGGGCGACTCCTCGATGTACTCGACGCTCTGGCCGGGACCGCTGTAGTCCTGCGTGGTGTTGAACGACTGGCCGGTGGTGTTGTCGGTGAGGGTGATCTGCCAGCTGCTGCCGCCCTGCTTGGCCACCGTGCCGGTCATCGAGTCACCGGGGGAGATGGTCATGTTCGGGATCGGCGTCTCGGCGGCGGGCAGGATCTCCCACCAGGCGCCGTACTGCGCCTGGCCGCCGACGTAGTCCTGCTCGGTGCCGGTCTGGATGAGGTCGGAGTTGCCGTCGCCGTCGATGCCGACCCAGTTCGAACCGTACGTGTCGCCGGAGGACGGGGACACGCTCGGCACCGTCCACGTGACACTGGCGGACGTGTAACCGGAACCGGTCTTCGCGTAACCGGCCCAGTTGCTGGACTGTTGGTCGAACGGCGAACTGGCGAGGATGTGATCCGGCGCGTGCACGACTCCGTGCGCATGGGAATGCGCGGCTGACGAGGCCGACGCGGCCGGTGCGGCCAGGACAAGGCCGCCGGCCACCAATGCGACAACGGTGAGCGAGTGCGGTAATTTTGTGCGCAAAGAAACTCCTTGGCAGGTGTAACGCGTCGCAGGCGAGAAGCGATATGCGCTGGTGACGACGTTGGCCAGTCTGCTGAGCGCATTGCGCGAATGACAAGAGCGCGGGCCGACAAACCTACGAAAGTCGGATTGACGGAAAAGAATTCTGTCAACCTTATGTTTGACGAATCGAATTTCGGGTACCGACCCGGTTCGACAGGCTGACCGCGATGATCACAAGCAGCAGCGCGACCACATCGGACAGTGCGAAGTGGCTGGCCGCCTCGGCAAGGACGTGCTCCGGCACGGCGCCGCCGCCGCGCGCGACCACGGTGACCCACTCGGCCAGGTCGAACGCGGCGCACTCGGCGTCGGTGAAGAACGGTGCGTCCCGCCAGACCGCGATCATGATCAGCCGTTCCTCGGTCTCGCCGGCCCGCTTGGCCGCCTGGCTGTGACCGTAGACACCGATCCCGCAGCAGTCGATCTGGCTGATCCGCACGCCGACCAGCGCTAACGTACGCTCGCTCAGGTGTGTCACATCGTCTCCTTTCCAGGTGTCACCGCTATGACACGAGCCAACGGAGGAATGTGACCCATGGACGAACGCGACGCACTGGCCGCCCGGTTCGAGGAACACCGGAGCAGGCTGCGCGGGGTGGCGTACCGGATGCTCGGCTCGCTGGCCGAGGCCGACGACGCGGTGCAGGAGACGTGGCTGCGGTTCAGCGGCGCGGACAGCTCCGAGGTGGACAATCTGGGCGCGTGGCTGACCACGATCGTCGGCAGGGTCAGCCTGAACATGCTGCGCTCGCGCAACCAGCGGCGCGAGGACCCGATGGAGACGCACCTGCCCGATCTGATCCTGGCCAGCCCGGAGGCCGACCCCGAGCGGGACGCGGTACTGGCCGACTCGATCAGCATTGCGCTGCTGATCGTGTTGGAGACGCTGAACCCGACCGAGCGGCTCGCGTTCGTGCTGCACGACCTGTTCGCCATGCCGTTCGAGGAGATCGGCCCGATCGTCGGCCGCAGCCCGGCCGCCGCGCGCCAGCTCGCCAGCCGGGCGCGGCGCCGTGTCCAGGGGGCCAGCCCGACGCCGGACGCGGACCTGGCCGAGCAGCGTCGCGTTGTCGAGGCGTTCACCAGGGCGGCCCGCGGCGGCGACCTGACCACGTTGATCGAGGTGCTCGACCCGAATGTGGTGGTGCGCACGGACGGTGGCGCGCTGCGACCGAGCACGGTGCTGCGTGGGCGCGAGGCCGTTGCCAAAGGCGCGGTGGCGTTTCAGCGGCTCGGCGCGCACAGCGTGGACGCGATCATCAACGGCGCGCCCGGCGCGGTCGCCATGCTCGACGGCGCGCCGATCTCGATCGCGGTGTTCACCGTGTCCGGCGGGAAGGTCGTCGAGATGAACATCCTGGCCGACCCGGAGCGGATCGCGAAACTCGATCTGACCGTGCTCGGAGCGTGATCAGCCGCGCGTTGCGACGGACCGTGTTGGTTGGCTGTTTAATGGCGGTGGGGAACTACAGTCAGTAGGTGCCAGTTCTCGCCGGCTCTCGGCCTGTCGAGTCGGCCAGGGAGGAGCGCGGCGGTGGGTAAGACGACACCGGATGGTGGGGCGAGCGACGGTTCGGCTGATGAGGTCGTCGTTCCGGACAGCATCATTCGGGACACCACCGTGCCCGAGGGTGCCGTGCCGGCAAGCGCGGTCGCGAACACCACCGCTGTCGTCCGGATCATGAACGAGCGCGCCGTCTACCAGCGCACTCGCCAACTCGGCCAGGTGTCCGCGTCTCAGTTGGTCGCGGCGACCGGACTGTCCAAGCCAACCATCGGCCTCGCCCTTGCCAGCCTGGAGCGCGCCGGCCTGCTGCGCCACGTCGGGCACCGGGTCGGCCAGGTCGGCAGGGCGCCCCGGCTCTACGAGATCAGGCCGGACGCGGGCTCGGCACTCGCGGTCGACGTCGGCGCGTCCTGGATCAGGTTGGCCATCGCCGACCTCGCCGGCCAGATCGTGGTCCGCTATGACGAGCGGGTCAAGGCGCGCAGCGCGGACACGTTGGTCAGGCAGGTCATCGAGTTGGCCAACGCCGTCCCGGTCAAGGCGGGTCTCACCTTCGCCGACATCACGCACACCGTGCTCGGCATCCCCGGCTTCTACGAGCCGGAGAAGCACCGGATCAACGCCGCGCCCAACCTGCCCGGCCTTGACAAGCCCGGTTCGGTGCGGGCGCTGCGGGCCGCACTCGGCGAGCGCTTCTCCATCGACAACGACGTGAACCTGGCGACCCTGGCCGAGCAGGCGTACGGGCGCGGCGCGAACGCGGGCAACTTCGTTTTCGTCTCGGTCGGCACCGGTGTCGGCATGGGCATCGTCATCGACGGCAAGCTGTACCGGGGCGCGAACGGGCGGGCCGGGGAGATCTCGTTCCTGCCGGTCGGCGACCAGGGGCCGGTGCCGTTGTCCGGCAGTGTCGCCGACGCCCGCCAGCACGGCATCCTGGAAACGGTCGCCTCGGCCGATGGCGTGGTCGCCACCGCGCACAAGTGCGGCATGACCAGCGCGAGGACTGCGGAGGACGTGTTCGAGGCGGCTCGCGCCGACGACCCGGCCGCAGTGCGCGCGATCGAGGTCGAGGCCGACCACATCGCCCGCGCGGTCGCCGCGATCATCGCCATGCTCGACCCGGGTCTGATCGTGCTTGGCGGTGGCGTCGGCAGCAATGGGGACGTGTTGCTCGAACCGGTCAAGCAGCGCCTTTCCGAACTGCTCGCGCTGGCCCCGCCGCCGATCGAGATGTCGGCGTTGGGCCGCGAAAACGTGGTGCTCGGCGCGCTGGCCGCCGGCCTGGACAAGGCGCGGGACGCGGTACTCGCCCAGCTCGAATCCTGAGCAACCGGCTCGAATCCTGAACAAATCGGCCAACTTGCGCGGCTGACCCCTTGACTTGGTATGTAAGGCAGGCATACAAATTATCCGACTTGTCACGGGTCGATGAGACGTGCGGCGATGCCGCGGGCGGGATGGGTGCTGCATGAAGCGACGGTTGGCGATCGGGCTTGCCGTGGGTTCCGCGCTGGTGGTCGGCGCCGCGCTGGGCACACCGACGGCCCTCGCGTCCGATTCGAGCACGGCCGCGCGGGCCGATCTGACCAGCGATGGTGCCGTGGGCGGGCATCCCGCCGTCGGGCTGAGCACGCTCGGCGCGAGCACCGGCTGGAAGGTGCTGACCAGTGCCACCGCGACCCAGGGCGGCGCGGTCATCTCCGCGCCGAACTTCGACACCAAGGGTTGGCTGTCGGTCAAACCCGACGACGCAGGCGCGCCGGGCACCGAGATCAACGCGCTGCTACAGAACGGCGCGTGCCCGAACGTGTTCTACGCCAACAACATGCAGAAATGCTTCGGCTACGAGGGCAGCGTCGGCAAGGAAACCGTGCCGCAGTTCATGAAGCCGTGGTGGTTCCGCACGAACTTCAGCCCGAACCTGCGTGCCGGCCAGGCCGCGTCGCTGATCATCAACGGCATCATGGGCCAGGCCGACGTCTGGGTGAACGGGCACGAGGTGGCCACCCAGGACACCGTCACCGGCGACTTCACCCGCTACACGTTCGACGTCACCAAGCTCCTCCAGCCGGGCACCAACTCGCTGGCGCTGGAGGTCTACCCGAACGACGTGCAGAAAATGTTCACCCTCGGCGACGAGGACTGGGAGGAAGTCCCACCGGACAACAACACCGGCATCCAGTTCCCGGTCCAGCTACAGGTGGCCGACGCGCTGACCGACGGCAACGCGCACGTCAACCAGGTCAACGCGCCGGACCTGTCCAGCTCGGCGCTGACCGTGGACACCGACGTCACCAACAACACCGACACCAGCCAGACCGGCACGGTCACCGCGACCATCACCCCGCCGACGGGTGGCGGCGCTCCGATCGTGCTCAACCAGCCGGTGACCGTCGCAGCGCACGCGACGAGGACCGTGACCTTCCCGCAGCTGACGATCGCGCACCCGAAGATCTGGTGGCCCTACCAGATGGGCGCCCAGCCGCTGTACACATTGGACACAGCGGTCAGTCGGCACGGCATGGTGTCCAACTCGACCGACGAGACCTTCGGCATCCGCACCGTCACCAGCTCGCTGATCGATCCCTCGCCCGCCGCGCCGCAGGGCGTGCGTAGCTATTCCATCAACGGCAAGCCGTTCGTGGCGCGGGGCGGCGGCTACGACGAGGACATCTTCCTGCGCTACTCCAGGAAGGATGTGGCCAACCAGGTCGCCTTGATGCGCAACATGGGCATCAACATGATCCGGCTGGAGGGCCATTTCATGCCGGCCGACTTCTACCAGCAGATGGACCGGGCCGGCATCATGATCGACTCCGGTTTCGAGTGCTGCGACGACACCTGGCAGCCGACCAAGCCGCCGACGCAGAAGGACCTCGACATCATGGCCCTCTCCGCGTTGACCATCGGCCAGAACGAGCGCAACCACCCGAGCGTGGTCACGTTCAGCTGGAGCGACGCTGCACCGGTGCCGACCCAGGAGGACGTCTCGCTCAAGGCGTTCAAGCAGGCCGACTTCGACGTGCCGATCGTCTCATCCGCCGAGTACAACAGCTCGCCTCAGTTGGGCGTGTCCGGTGAGAAGGAGGGCCCGTACGACTGGGTGTCGCCGAGCTACTGGTACGACACCGGCACGTTCGACCCGACCGACTCCAGCCGCACCAACGCTGGTGGCTCGTGGGGCTTCGACAGCGAGCAGAGCGCTGGTGACACCGTGCCGACGCTGGACTCGATCCAGCGCTTCCTGTCCCCTGCCGACCAGTCGAACCTGTGGCAGAACCCGAGCTACCACCAGTACCACGCCAACTACGAGTCCGGCATCGGCGGCTACGCGTTCGGCACGCTCTACGACTTCGACACCGCGATGTCCAACCGCTACGGCCAGTGGCACAGCCTGAACTCCTATGTGCAGGAGGCGCAGGTCGCCGAGTACGAGAACACCCGCTCGCAGTTCGAGGCGTTCATCGACCACTCGACCAACAAGAACGCGCCGTCCACCGGCACGATCTACTGGCAGCTCAACAAGGGCTGGCCGACGCTGCTGTGGGACCTCTACAACAACGACGGCGACCAGCCGGGCGCGTACTTCGGCGCCAAGAAGGCCAACGAGTCGCTGCACGCCCTCTACACCTACGACAGTGCCAATACCGACCCCCAGAAGGGGGCCCACCCCCTCCGGAACACCGTCACCCTGGACAACCTGGGAGGTGCCAACCAGTCCGGGTTGTCGGTCGAGGCGAAGGTGTACGACACCGGTGGCACGGTGCTCGACGACCAGACCGCGAACGGGATCAGCCTTGGCGCGCAGGGTGTCAAGAACGCGGTGCTGACCCCGAAGGTGCCGTCGGCCACCACGCCACCCGCCACGGCGTCGACGTACTTCGTGGAACTGCTGGTGCGCCAGCACGGCCAGGTCGTCGACCGCAACGTCTACTGGCGCTCCACCCAGGACGACGTGGTCGACTGGAGCAAGACGCTGGGCAACCCGCAGGCCACCATGTCCCAGTACGCGAACATGCAGGCCCTCCAGTCGCTCGCGCCCGCGACGGTGAAGGTGGTCGCCGCGACGAGCCACGCGCCCGGTCCGAACGGCGCGGACACGGTGACCAGGGTGACCATCACCAACACCTCGAACACGCCAGCTGTCGGTTTCTTCCTCCGCGCGGACGTGCGCAGGGGCGACTCGGCCGGCAAACCGCTGCCCGGTGACAACCAGGTCGTGTCGGCGTTGTGGAACGACAACGACATCACGCTCTGGCCTGGCGAGTCGGAAACCCTGTCCACCACCTACAGGTCGAGCGATCTCGGCGGGGCCGCGCCGGTGGTGAGCGTCGCGGGCTGGAATACCGGCACGATCGACATCGCGGCACCGTCCACACCGGGTGGGTGCGCGGCGCAGCAGGCCGCGGTGAACGCGCCAGGTGTGCTGCACATCGGTACGGTCGACGGGGTGAAGGAATGAGCCGAGGGTGCTGAACGAGCCTGCCGAGGTGATCCTCGGCATCGACTTCGGCGGCACCAAGATCGCCATCGGCATCGCCGATCCGGCCACCGGTACCCTGCTCGCGCAGACCCGGTTGGACACCAACGCGCAGGACGGCGCGGTCCAGGCCGTTGACCGCGCCGTGTCCTCGGCCAAGAAGTTGCTCACCACGTACGCCAGGACACACCCCGTGCAACTGTGCGCGGTCGGCGTGGTGAGCCCCGGGATCGTGCTGCCGGACCGCATCCTGCTCGCGCCGAACGTGCCGGGCTGGGGCCGGTTGCGGCTGCGCGACGAGATCGCCGAACGAATCGGCGCGCTGCCGATCGTGACGGGTACCGACGCGAAGGCGGCCGCGCTCGCCGAGGCGCGCTGGGGTGCGTTGGCAGGCGCCGATCCTGGCGTGTTCCTCTCCCTCGGCACCGGCCTCGCGGCCGCGATCGTGATCGGCGGGCGTGTGTTGAGCGGTGCGAACGGCGCGTCCGGCGAGATCGGCTACAACCTGCGCGGCGTCGATGATGCCGGCGGTTTCGCCAACGGCAACGCGCCGTTGGAGGAGGCGGTCGGCGGCCGGTGGCTGGGGGAGCGGGCCAGCGCGCTGTACGGCCGCCCGATGACAGCGGCGCAACTGTTCGCGCTGGCCGAACACGACGAGGCAGCGCGCGAGCTGATGAACGACGCGCTGGACGAGTTGGCCGTGCACGTGGCCAATCTGGCCGTCACGATCGACCCGGCGCGGATCGCGGTCGGCGGCGGGTTCACCCGCTCCGCCAACGTGGTGCTGCCCGCGTTGCGGCGCAGGATCGCCCAGGCTGTCCCGTTTCCACCCGAAGTCGTGCCGGCCCGGTTCGAACAGGACGGTGCGTTGCGTGGCGCGGTCGCGCTGGCGATGGACCTGGTCGCTGAATCGATCGAGGTCGATCCGAGGGTCGATCTGCCCGCGCAGAGCGGGGTGTCCGGGCCGATCCGGTAATAGACGCAGCCTTTCTACGATATGAATCAGTGACCCGAGGCAGCAACCCGGGCCACTGGGGCGCGGAGAGGCCGGTGAGCGTCGATGTTGGGGCAGCAGGTGGGGCCTGCGAGCTGGGACGAGGAGAGCCTGAGCGTCGAGTTCGACCTGGAACGCCCCAATCTCGCGCGAATGTACGACTACTGGCTGGGCGGCGCCACCAACCTCGCGGTGGACCGCGAGCTTGCCGAGCGCATGATCGCCATCGATCCGGCCGTTGTGGACATCGCGCGGGCGAACCGCTCGTTCCTGCGCCGCGCGGTCCGATACTGCGTCGCCAACGGCATCCGCCAGTTCCTCGACCTCGGCTCCGGCATCCCCACCGTCGGCAATGTGCACGAGATCGCCCAACGCGTCGGCCCGAGCTGTCGAGTGGCCTATGTGGACAACGAAGGGATCGCGGTCGCGCACGGCAGGCACGTGTTGCGGCACAACCCGTTGGCCACCGTGACCCAGGCCGACCTTCGCGACGACGAGGCCGTGCTCACCGCGCCGACCGTGGCCGGCCTGCTCGACTTCGACCAGCCCGTCGCGCTGCTCGCGCTCATGGTGTTGCAGTACTTCGGCGACCTGCCCGACCACCCCGGCGACATCATCGCCCGCTACCGCGCCCGCCTCGCGCCCGGCAGCTATCTCGTCATCTCCCACCTCACCGACGAGGAACGCGACATCGACATGGCCGGCCTCGCCCGCGCCACCGCCAACGCGAGCACGCAGGCGCACCTGCGCTCCCGCGCCGAGATCGCCGGCCTGCTCGGCGACGCCCAACCCGTCGAACCCGGCGTCGTCGGCGCGCAGGACTGGCGGCCGGACGACCCGCAGGCGCGCCGTGCGGGCTCGCACGCCGGCTCCTACGTCGCGGTGGCGCGGATTCCCTGACCCGATATTCGGGGTTTTGCTCCGGGCAACCCCGGATGTCCGGGAACGTACCGCGCCGCGATGCTCGATCCAGGCAGCGAGCGAGAGGGCGGATCCGCGTGGGCAACACGGCAAGCACACCGGTGCATCCGGCGAGGGCCGGTCGAGTGGCGGTCGGGGTGATCGCGGCGCTGGGCTCGGCCGCGCTGTTCTACTTCGGCACCGGGTTCGCGCCGATGGCGGTACTGACCTGGTTGGCGCCGCTGCCGGTGCTGTTCATGGCGCCGCGCGTCTCGCCGACCGCCGCGACGGTCATGGCGTTGTTCGGCTACTTCCTCGGCACCGTCAACGAGTGGGGCTTCTTCGCCCACTCGCACGACGAGCCACTCAGCATCGGCCTGACCGTGGCTGCCGGCTGTGCGGTGTTGTTCGCGCTGCTCACCCTGTTGTTCCGCGGCCTGATCCTGCGCGGCAGGCCGGCGCTCGCGATCCTGGCCGCGCCCGCGCTGTGGACCGGCGCGCTCTCGCTCGTGGTGCGCTACAGCCCGACCGGTGTCCTCGGCACGCTGGCCACCACGCAGACCGCGTTGCCCATGCTGATCCAGACCGCGTCGGTCACCGGGTTCCTCGGCATCGAGTTCCTGGTGCTGCTGGTGCCGTGCGTGCTCGCCGCGCTCGCCGCACCGGCCGAGGTCCGACCGGTGGCCCGGGTGCGCACGCTCGCGCTGGCCGCCGTGTTCGCCGGTCTTGTGCTCGGCGGCGGCGCCCTGCGGCTGGCGGTGGCCCGGCCGAGCGGCCCCGCCGAGCACGTCGCGCTGGTCACCACCACCAATCCGGCCTGGGCACCCGACCTCGGCACGCCGACCGGTGCGGCCCTGCTCGACGGCTACACGCGGCGGATCACCACGGTGCCGGCCGGCACCCAGCTCGTCGTGCTGCCCGAGGGTGCGTTCACCACCAACGGCACCAGCCTGGCCACGCTCGTGCGGAAGCTCGGTCCGATCGCCGCCGACCGCGATGTCACCATCGTGGTCGGCATCGTGGAAACCGCGGGCACCTCGGTCGACAACATCGCGCTGAGCATCCAGCCCGACGGCACCACGATCAACTACCTCAAGTGGCACGACCAGGTGGCCGCCAAGGGGCACCAACTCGTCAACCCGCGGCTCGCAGGCGCCAAGCTGGGCGTCGAGGTGTGCGCGGACGTCGACTTCACCAACCCGAGCCGCGGCTACGCCCAGCTTGGCACCCAACTGCTCGCCGTGCCCGCCTCGGACGAAGGCGCGGACGGGCTCGAACACGCGAGGACCGCGCAGCTGCGCGGCGTGGAGAACGGCGTCGGCGTCGCCTGGGCCGACCGCGACGGCACCATGCTCATCGCCGACGGCTTCGGCGACGTGCTCGCCCAATCGGACTCCGCACACAGCACGGGTCAGTTCGAGGTGCTCGGCGCGGCGATCCCGCCGAACCCGGGCACCACTGTCTACACCCGCTTCGGTGACTGGTTCGGCTGGTTCAGCCTCGGCCTCGCGTTCCTCGGCCTGATCGCGTCCTTCCTGCCGGCACGCTCCGGCCGCGCGGCGGGCAGCGGCTCCGCGACCGAGGAGCCGAAGTTCGACTCGCTGGTCGGCAGCGGAACCTGACCTCCCGGCTATCCTGGCGGAATGGGACAGCTTGGCGAGATGTTTCCCGGCCGCAAGCTCGACGACCAGGGCAAGGACGAGGCCGGCAGTGGCCAGACCTTCGAGCCGGGCCCGCTCGACCTCGACGGCGGCGTCATCCACGTCCGGCGCAAGCCGGCCGCGCCGGCAGTGCCGGCCGAAGAGGACACCGAAGCCTGATCAGGACGCTTCCGCCCGTATCACGGTTGCGCATCATCGGGATTCCGCGGGTAACCAAAAGGCGAATTCTGTCGACGTCACTGGTGACCGCGTCGAGTTTTTTTACCGGTGGAGAACGCGTCATGGACCATCAGATGGGCGACGATTTTCTTTCCCGGCAACGGGTACTCGTCATCGCGCCGCATTCCGACGACGAGACCTATGGCTGTGCCGGCACAATCGCGCGGATGAAAACTCTCGGTAGCGAGGTGTACGCGCTGCTGGTCTCGGTCGGCAGCCTCGACCACTACGGCAGCGGCCGAGAGCCGGGAATGCACATGGTGACCGCGCACACCCGGTTGCGTGAGTTCGAGGCGGCCGCGGAACTGCTCAAGATCGACGACTGGGAAGTGCTCTACCCCGGCGGCGCCGAGCACATGGCGCTGGACACGGTGGCCAGGAAGGACATCGTCCGGCTGCTCGAACGGGACGCCCGGCTGTCTATCGAGCAGGTCCAGCCGACCATGCTGCTCATGCCCTGGACCAGCTACAACCAGGACCACGACGCGGTATTCCGGGCCTGCGTCACGGCCACCCGGCCCGGCGACCCCGCCGTGCGACACCTGGTGCCCTACGTGCTGTGCTACGACAACACCAGCCTGTTCTGGAACCCGCCGGGCGAGCGGTTCACGCCGAACGTCCTGGTGGACATCACCGATTTCCGCGCGGTCAAGCAGGAGGCGCTGCGCCTGCACGCCTCGCAGCTGCGCGGGCCGCTGTTCCACGGCAGCCCGGAAGGCACCGACCTACAGGCGCAGTTGCGCGGCCGGGAGATCTCGGTCGCCTGCGCGGAGGGATTCGTCGCGCTGCGAATGGCATTCTGATGACACTTGTTTCCGTGCACCAACCCAATTTCATGCCGTGGACGAAACTGTTGGCCAAGATCGTCGCCAGCGATGTCTATGTCGCCTATGACAGCGTCCAATTCAACAAGCGCGAGTACCACGCGCGGCAGTTGTTCGCGACCGCGAAAGGCGCGACCGCATTTCTGTCCGTGCCCGTGCGACACACCGGGAACCGGGAAGCCATCCGCGACATGCGGATCGTGAACGAGCAGCCGTGGCGCGCGCGGCACCTGGAATTCCTGACCGCCAACTACGGCAACACCCCGTACTTCGGCGAGGTGTTCGCGGTGATCGAGGACGTCTACGCGACCGATACCGAGCTGCTGGCCGAGCACAACATCGCGCTGATCGAGGCGTTCTGTGGCTACCTCGGCGCGCGAACCCGCCTCGTGCGCGCGTCAACCCTGCCGCACGCGGGTTCCCGCGAACAACGCCTGCTGGACCTGGTGCGCGCCGTCGGCGGCGACGAGCACCTGACCAGCACGACGACCACGCACGAGATCGACTGGTCCGGGTTCGCCGCAGCCGGCATCCCCGTGCGCGAGCAGGAGTTCACCGCGCCCGCCTACGAACAGCCGATCCCGAACCTGGCCGCCGTCGACCTGCTGTTCTGGCGGGGCCGGTCCGGGATCAGGCCGAAGGGATCGGCGCGGCTCATTCGACGGTGACACTCTTGGCGAGGTTGCGCGGCTTGTCGATGTCGCGGCCCAGCTTGCGCGCCAGGTGGTAGGCGAACAGCTGCAACGGGATGGTGAACAGGATCGGGTCAAGCTCCGGGTGGCATCGCGGGATCCTGATCACGTCGTCGGCCTGCTCGATGTCGACATCGGTGTTGGTCACCGCGATGACCGGGCCGCCGCGTGCCTTGATCTGCTCGATGGTGGCGAGGTTCTTGACCACCAGTTCGTCGTCCGGCACCAGCACCACGCTGGGCATGGCCGGGTTGATCAGCGCGAGCGGGCCGTGCTTGAGTTCGGATGCCTGGTATGCCTCGGCGTGCACGTAGGAGATCTCCTTGAGCTTCTGCGCGCCCTCCCGCGCGGTCGGCCACAGTCGCACCCGGCCGACGAAGAACATGTGCTCGGCGTCGGCGTACCGGTCGGCGATCGCGGCGATCGCATCGCGCTGTTCGAGCACCGTGCCGATCCGCTCCGGCAACCGCCTGAGCGCGTCGATCAACTGCTGGCCCTGCGCGCAGGACATGTCGCGGGTGCGGGCGATGAGCAGGCCGAGCAGGGCGAAGCTGACCGCCATGTTGGTGAACGCCTTGGTCGACGCGACCGAGATCTCCTGGCCGGCGTGCAGAAACAGTCCGCTGCCGCATTCCCTGGCCAGCGCGGACCCGACCACGTTGACCGCGCCGATCACCAGCGCGCCCTTGCGCCGCAGCTCGCGCACGGCGGCCAGGGTGTCGAAGGTTTCGCCGGATTGGCTGACCGCGACGTAGAGGCAGTCCGGGTCGACCACCGCGTGCCGGTAGCGGAACTCGGCTGCCGGTTCCGCGTCGGCCGGGATGCGGGCAAGGCTCTCCACGATGTCCGCGCCAAGCTGGCCCGCGTAGTACGCGGAGCCGCAGCCGAGGAACTTGACCCTGCGGATGGCGCTGAGCGCCCTCGGCTCCAGGTGCAGGCCGTCCAGCCGGGCCGAGCCGACCCGCTCGTCCAGCCTGCCGCGCAGCACCCGGCACACCGCGTCCGGCTGCTCGTTGATCTCCTTGTCCATGAAGTCCGCGAACGCGCCGAGGTCGTAGTCGTCCTCGGCCGCCGACGGTTCCTGCGCCGAAGACGCGGTGGTGGCGATCGGCCCGCAGACGTGGCCGGTCGCGCGGACCGCGGCGAGTTCGCCGTCCTCCAGGTACACCAGCTGCTTGGTGTGGTGCACGATCGCGGCCGCGTCCGAGGCCACGAACATCTCGCCGTCGCCGAGGCCGAGCACGAGCGGGCTGCCGTTGCGCGCGGCCACCAGCACGTCCGGTTCGGCCGAGTCGAGCACCAGCAGGCCATAGGTGCCCTCGACGCCGCGCAGCGCCTCCCGCACCGCCTCGGCCAGCGTGAGATGGTGCGCGGACGCCTCGGCGACCAGGTGCGCGAGCACCTCGCTGTCCGTCTGCGAACGCAACGTCACGCCGCGCCTGGTCAACCGCTCGCGCAACTCGGTGACGTTCTCGATGATCCCGTTGTGCACCAAGGCGAACCGGCCGGTCGCGTCCGTGTGCGGGTGGGCGTTGGCCTCGGTGGCCGGACCGTGCGTCGCCCAACGGGTGTGCGCGATGCCGGTCGCGGCGCCGCGCAGCCCGTTGGCACGTCCGATCAGGCCATCGACCCGGCCAACCGTCTTGCACACGGCCAGTTCGCCGTCGCGCTGTACCGCGATCCCGGCCGAGTCGTAACCCCGGTACTCCAGCCTGCGCAGGCCCTCCAGCAGCACGGTGACCGCGTCCCTGCTCCGGCCGACATAGCCGACGATGCCACACATTCTCGCTGCTCCTTCTCAGTTGCCGGCGACCAGGACCGGACGCTGCGGCCGACGGCTGGCGATCACCGAGTCGAGGATGTGCGCGAGATCCCTGGTCGGAGCGAAACCGACCTGGCGGCGTGCCTTGTCGCAGTTCGGCACCCGCCGCGCCATGTCCTCGTACCCGGACCCGTACGCCTGCGCATACGGGATGGTGACGATCTCGCTGCGTGACCCGGTCGCCTCGATCACCCGTGTCGCCAGCTCCATGATGGTGACCTGCTCCGGGTTGCCGAGGTTGTAGACGGTGCCGTGCGCCGACTCGTCCGCCAGCAGCGCGACCAGTGCGGGCACCAGGTCCAGCACGTGGCAGAAGCAGCGGGTCTGCGCGCCGGTGCCGAACACGGTCAGTGGCTCGCCGGCCAGTGCCTGGTCCACGAACCGGGGCAGCACCATGCCGTAGCGGCCGGCCTGGCGCGGCCCGACCGTGTTGAACGGCCGGACGATCACCGAGGCAAGGCCGCGCTGCTTCGCGTAGAGGTAGGCCAGCGTCTCGTCGACCGCCTTCGCCTCAGCGTAGGACCAGCGGTTCTTCAGCGGCGAGCCGAGAATCCGGTCGTCGTCCTCGGTCAGTCCGATCTTGGTGTTCTTGCCGTACACCTCGCTCGTCGACGCGACCAGGATGCGCGCCCCCTGGTGCAGTGCGGCGTCCAGCACGATCTCGGTGCCGGTCAGGTTGGTGCGCAGGCTGTCCAGCGTGCTGTCCATGATGGTGAACACGCCGACCGCGGCCGCGAGGTGATAGACAGCGTCCACCTCGTTCACGCACTTGAGCACGGCCGAGCGGTCCCGGATCGAGCCGCACACGAAGCGCAGCCTTGGATCGCCGGCCACGGCGGCGAGATTGTGCACGCTGCCGGTGGACAGGTCGTCCAGCACGATCACCTCGTGACCGAGGCCGAGCAGGTGTTCGGTCAGATGGGAACCGATGAAGCCGGCGCCGCCGGTCACCAGACACCGCATGGGATCTCCTCTTGTGTTCGAATGAGACGACGGTCAGACGATGTCGCGGTGGGGCGCGGCGTCGAAGGTGTAGGTGGCGTCCAGCACGATCGGGCAGTGCCGGACCCAGTCGTGGTCGTGTCCGGGATGGACGGTGTGCACGAGCGCGAGGTCCCAGTCCATGCCGTGTGGTTCGGCGACGCTGTCCATGACCTTCCCCGATGGCAACGTGATCCGCTCGACAAGCGGATCCACGTATTCGACCTTGGCGCCTTTGGCGATCAGCCCTTCGATGATCTCCAGCGCGGAGGACTCGCGCAGGTCGCGAACGCCCGGCTTGTAGCTCACGCCGACCACGACCACCCGCGCGCCCGCGGTGCCTCGGCCCTTGTCGGACAGCGTCTCCACAACGCGATCGACGACGCGCCGGGGCCGTTGCGCGATCATGGTCATCGCCTGCTGGATCAGTGGCGCGTCCGAGTGCGCCTTGCGCAGTTGCCACAACAGGTAGTGCGGGTCGCACGGAATGCAGTGGCCGCCGACGCCGGGGCCGGGGTAGAAGCTCATGAAGCCGTACGGCTTGGTCGCGGCCGCCTTGGTGATCTCGATCGGATCGAGGTTCAGTGTGCCGCAGATCTCGGCGAACTCGTTGGCCAGCGCGATGTTCACCGCGCGGAAGGAGTTCTCGTACAGTTTGGTCAGTTCCGCCGCCTCGACCGAACTCACCTCGTGCACCAGCGGCGTGAGCAACCCGAGTACCGCAGCGGCCCTTCTGGTGCACTCGTCGGTCACCCCGCCGACGACGCGGGGCGTGCTGCCCGCGCCGTGCGCGTCGTTGCCGGGGTCGATCCGTTCCGGACTGAACGCGACGAACACGTCCTGCCCGGCGCGCAGCCCGCGCCGTTTCAACGGCTCGGTGAGGAACCGCGCGGTCGAGCCGACGAACGTGGTCGAGGTGAGGATGATGGTCTGGCCTGCTCGCGCGTTCGCCACGACCGTGCCGCACGCGCCCTCCAGCGGGCGGAGGTCCGGGGTGAGGTAGTGGTCAAGCGGGGTCGGCACGCAGATGATGATCGCGTCCGCCTCGCGCAGCCGGAACACGTCGTCGGTGACCTCGAACCTCGGGTCATGGCGGGCATCGTCCAAAATGGCCCGATCGGTCGGGATCAGGTCCGGGTCGCCGGACTCGATCGCGGTGAGCCGCGCGGTACTCAGGTCGACACCGAGGGTGTTGATGCCCTGTTCGTACAGGCCGAGCGCGGTCGGCAGCCCGACATATCCCATGCCGACGATCGCGACGGAGGAAATAACAACAGATGTAGCGATGGCAACGGGAGTGTCCGGGCCGGGCGTCATGATGCTCGTCAACGAAGCTCACCTTTTCCGACGGTCTTGGCTGTTTCGATGCTCACAGCAAATCGTGATCGGCACCGTTTGTCCTCGTGCAAGTTGGCGAGATCAGGCGCCCTCACTGCACGAGAAACCCGTTGTCCGACCGGACGTCGCGCACCGTGCGGTAGCCGGCCTCATCCAATGAGATGAGCCGAACGCCACCGCGCGTGGCTAGCCTTGGCCCGAACATGGCATGTCCCGACACACCCATGGCGGTCGCTGATGAACAAACCCGCACGCGCGAAACGTCGCTCAAGAAAGCTGGCCACGTTCGCCGTCGCCCTGCTCGGCCTCGTGCTGCCACTCGTGGCAGGCGAGGCGGCGGGCGCGGCGACGGTGACGACGAAGACCGAGATCAGCCTGACCTTCGACGACGGCAACGCCGACCAGATGACCGCACTGCCGATCCTGCAGAAGTACAACATGCACGGCACCTTCTACATCATCAGCGGCTCGATCGGCGCACCCAACTACCTGACCCAGGCCAACCTGGCGACGATCGCGGGCCAGGGCAACGAGATCGGCGGACACACCGTGTCCCACCCCGACCTCACCACCGTGCCGGCCGACGAGGCGACGCGGCAGATCTGCAACGGCAGGGCGCAGTTGGCGGCGTGGGGTTACCAGACCACCGACTTCGCCTATCCGTACGCGGCGTTGAACCCGTCTGTCGAGTCGATCGTCAAGCAGTGCGGCTTCAACAGCGCCCGCGGCCTCGGCGACATCGCGTCCGCGCACGGCTGCACCGGTTGTGACACAGCGGAAACGGTCCCACCGGCCGACCCGTACGATCTCCAGGCGCTCGACGAGATCGACACCACCTGGACGCTTGCGCAGATGGAACAGGTGGTCACCACGGCGGAAAGCAGTGGTGGCTGGCTGACGTACACGTTCCACCACCTCTGCACCGGCACCGGATGCGACTCGCTGTCCATCACGCCGACGATGCTCGACGCGTTCCTGTCCTGGGTACAGGGCCAGTCCGGCCGGGGCGTGACGGTCAAGACCGTGCAGCAGATGATCGGCGGTACGGTGAAGCCGATCGTGACTGCGCCACCGTCCACCAACACCACGCTGCCCAACCCGTCGCTGGAGGCATCCACCACCGGCGACGGATTCCCGGACTGCTTCATGCCGGCCGGGTTCGGCACCAACACGGCCAGCTGGACGCGCACGACCGACGCGCACACCGGCACGTACGCGCAACAGTTGAGCGTCACCGGGTACTCGAACGGGGACGCGGAGCTGCTACCCACGTTCGACCTCGGCGCGTGCACACCGACGGTGATCGCGGGTGACAGTTACAACCTGAGCATCTGGTACAAGTCGACGGCGATCACCCAGTTCTCGATGTACACGAGAACCGCCAACGGGTTCTGGTCGTACTGGACCTCGGGACCGTGGCTCGCCCCAGCCGCCACCTGGACGCAGGCGACCTTCGCGACACCAGCGGCACCGGCGGGCGCGGTCGGGATCAGCTTCGGCCTCGCGTTGATCGCCAACGGTTCGCTCACCACGGACGACTACGCGATCTCCGGACCAGGAATCGTCGCGTCGTCGACCACGTCGACCGGTCTCAGGGCGACGATCAAGGCGCCGATGATGCTCGGCGGCACCTCGCCGTTCCTGCCGGCGAAGCCGTGGGGCCCGCACGCCAGGCCGGCCGTGCCGAGGTCGGCGCCGGGACAGGTGATAGCCGCACCTGCGCTCGACGATTAGCCGGATCGTCCGCAGCGTAGGTCACATACGACGGGCCCGCACCAGCAAGACCGAGGGGCGCGGGCCCGCCGTCCTGCCCTGAATTCCGCCTGCCTGAACTCGTGCGAATGCGGTAGGGCTTCTCACCCAGGCACGGGTTTTCGGGTCAGCCAGCGAGAAATAGCGTTCCAGTCATGAGCCGAAGCACCGATCTCAGCCTGGTGGACAAGGGATCGATCCGGCACCCGGATCTCACCGTCGTGCCGGACGAACCGGTGCGGCGCAGGAGAAACTCGGGCGCGCTGTGGCTCGGTGTGCTGTCGCTGGGCGTGGTGCTGGTGGTCGCGCTGCTGGTGGGTCTGCGGGGCTCGCCCGCGCCGATCCCGCCGCCGATGGTGGTGGTCGCCGCGCCGTACTGGAACGTGCCGCACGCAACCGAATCCATGATCGCCCAGCACGGCGACGTGAGCGAGGCGTCCCCGTCGATCTACGCCATCGACGCCAAGGGCGACGTCACCGACCAGTACGCGCCGAGCGCGGCCGACACCACCGAGGCGAGCCTGACCGCGCTGCGCAAGGCCGGCGTGCGGCTGGTGCCGACCATCGCCAACGTGATCAACGGCGGCTTCACCTACCAGCCGCTGGCGAGCATCCTGCACGATCCCAAGCGCTCGGCACACAACATCGCCGCGATCCTCGAACTGGTGCAGCGGAAGAACTTCGCCGGCATCGACATCGACTACGAGAACCTGCACGGCCCGGATCGCCAGCTGTTCAGCGACTTCGTCAGCCAACTCGCGAACGTGCTGCACGGGCAAGGTAAGACGCTGTCGGTGACGCTGTTCGCCAAGGCCAGCGACGCAGGCTACGACCAGCGCAACGTCGCCCAGGACTACGCGGCCATCGGCAAGGCAGCCGACGAGGTCCGGCTGATGGGCTACGACTACCACTGGGCCGCCTCCGATCCCGGCCCGATCGCGCCGGTCAACTGGATCCAGGACGTGCTGCGCTACGCGGTTGGCGTCATCCAGCCCAGCAAGATCATCCTCGGTGTGCCGATGTACGGCTACGACTGGGTGGACGGCGCCGGCACCCCGGTCGCCTGGTTGCAGGCGTTCCGCCTGGCCACCCAGTACCACGCGACCATCCGCTTCGACTCGGCCAGCCAGACCCCGTACTTCTCCTACACCGACCCCAAAGGCCGGTACCACCAGGTGTGGTTCGAGAACGCGGCCAGCGCGACCGCCAAGCTCGACGTGGCCCGCAACTCCGTCATCGGCGGCGTCTACCTGTGGCTCTACGGCTACGAGGACACCAACGTCTGGCACGCCCTGCACGCAACGTTCCCGATCCGATCCAGCACCACGGCAACGACGAGCGGGGAGGGCACCCGATGATTCCCTGGTGGGCCATGGTGATCCTGGTGTTCGGCGCGAACTCGACCCTGTGGGGGTCGGTCGGGCTGGCCAGGATCGCGGAATGGCAGCTTCGCCGGGCCGGGGACCGGCGTAGGCCCTCCGGCCGGCACGCGTTTCCCATCACCGCGACCGGCCAGCCGGCAGAACCCGAGCCCGACATCGTGGTGTCGCTGCGCTCCGGTGTCCAGGCGCACCGCAAGGGCAACCTGACCGTGCGCGACGTCGCCGTGCTGATCGCCGCGCACAACGAGTCCGTTGTCATCGCCAAGAGCCTCGCGGCCGTCATGCAGCTCGTGCCCAAGGAGAACGTGCACGTCGTCTCGGACGGCTCGACCGACGACACGGCCGCACTGGCGCGGGCGGCCGGCGTGAACGTGATGGAGACCGAGGTGAACCTGGGCAAGGCTGGCGCGCTGGCCGAGGCCATCCTCGGGTTCGGCCTCGTGGAGAGGTTCGCGGTGGTGATGCTGCTCGACGCGGACACCCGGGTGCATCCGAGCTACTTCATCTCGGCGCTGCCGCTGTTCGACGACCCGAAGGTTGCCGCGGTCGCGGGCTGCGTACGGACCATGTGGGAACGCAAGCTCTCCGCGGTCGGCACCCTGCTCGTCGCGCACCGTACCCGCATCTACTCGATGGCCCAGCGCGTGCTCAAGTTCGGCCAGACCTACTCGCGGCTCAACGCCACCTACATCATTCCCGGCTTCGCCAGCATGTACCGCACCGACGTGCTGCCGGAGATCGACATGAACCCGCCCGGCCTGGTCATCGAGGACTTCAACATGACCTTCGAGCTGTACCAGAAGCAGCTCGGCAAGGTCGGTTTCACCCTGTCCGCGATCGCCATCACCCAGGACCCGGACACCTTCCACGACTACGTGCGGCAGACCAAACGCTGGGCGCTCGGCCTGTGGCAGACCGTGCGGCGGCATCCGCCAAGGCTCAACCTGTTCTCCGCGATGCTCGCGTTCCTGCTGATCGAGCTGATCACCAGCAGCCTGGTCTTCCTGCTGCTGCCGCTGCTGGTGATCGTCCTGGCGCTGCCCGACCTCTACGCGGCATCGGCGACGCTGCCGGTGTTCGGCACGATACACACGGTCGTCGCGGCGTACGTGAACCTGCCGGCGCTGCTCTACGGCATCGTGCTGCCCGACATCGCGCTCACCGTGCTGGTGGCCACCGTCGAACGCAGGCCACGGCTGCTGCTCGGCACCGTGTTCTTCCTGTTTCTGCGCGTGTTCGACGCCGGCATCGCGCTCTACACGTTGCCGTTGGCCTGGCTGACCAAGTCCAACGGTCGCTGGAAGTCGCCGACACGGCGCGCGCTGACCACCGACGACACCGAGCGGAACGACGAAGGTGCTCATGCGATCGCACGAGGTGCCAAGGCCGGCTGACGGCCACACTGACCAGATGACACCGACGACGCTGGCGACGCGGCGCAGGGTGCTGCTGGTCGACGACCACCAGATGCTCACCGAGGCGCTCGCCGCGCGGCTGGCCGACGTCGACGACCTGTGTGTCGCCGGCCGGTGCACCACCGACGATCCTCGGCTCTACGAGCTGGTCGGCCGGCTGCGGCCGGACGTGCTCACCATCGAGGTCGCGGCCGTCGGCAACGACATCGAGGACGTGTTGCGGGGCGTGGCAAGGGCCTGCCCGACGACCAGTGTCGTGGTGCTCAGCGCGGTGCGCGACCCGGAACGGGCCCTGCGCGCGGCAAGGGCCGGCGTTGCCGCCTGGGTGCCCAAGGAAGCGGGCGCCGCCCAGTTGATCGCCGTGCTGCGTGGCGTGTGCGTCGGCCAGTCCTGGTTTCCGCCCGACCTGCTCGGCCCGGTGCTGCGCGGGCTGCGCGCCGACATCCGCCAGGCCACCGACCGCACCGGCCCGCTGGACATGCTCAGCCCGCGCGAACTCGACGTGCTGGGCAGCATGGTGGACGGCCGGCACGGCCCGCAGATCGCCGAGCACCTGTCGATCTCGGTCGACACGGTACGCACGCACACCAGGAGCATTCTGGTCAAGCTCGGCGTGCACAGCAGGCTGGAGGCCGTGCGGGTGGCGCGGTCCGCTGGGCTGCGTGCCGCCGAGTCGGCCGATGGTGTCGCTGGTAGCGACGGCCTGGTTACGCCGCAAGTCTTGCGGTGTCGGACAGTAACAACCGCGATTTCTACACGATATCCAGGCAAAAGGACCGGCTCGTAAATCAAAGGCTGCAAAGGCGTCAGACGGAAAGACATCGGCTGTTTTCCGTCCTGCTACGGGCGGATTCGGCGGGTGTGCGCATGGATTGGTTACTGGAACGACGGAAAAGTTCGGGGCGCAGGAGCACGGACGGGTTCGACGAACTCGCGATACGGGGACTGCTGCACGATCTGGAACACGGCATGGCCACGCTGTCCTCGTTGGTTCAGGTCGTCACCGGCGACGCGAACCTCTCGGTCAGTTCACGGATTCAACTGGAACTCATGGACAACGAGCTGGCCAGGCTCACCGACTTCGTCACCGACTGGGCCGACAAGTGGGCTGGCGGCGCGGCGGACGACGGCACCGGCACCGGAACCGTTGGTCTGCGCGCACTGGCGACCGAGGTCGCGCAGCTGGCCGAGGTGGAACACGGCGCGAACGTGGTGCTGCTGCCCGGCCCGGACATCGGCCTCACCGCACGATCCGGCCTGATCTGGCGGATACTGGCCAACGTGGTGGACAACGCGGCTCGCGCCGCAGGTCCACACGGGACGGTGCAGATCAGCATCGAGCAGACTGACATGGTCGTCGTCGAGGTCCGCGACGACGGTCCCGGTTTCGGCGGCGCGCCGGGACGAACAGGATCGTTGGGGCTCACCGTGATCGCGTCGCTGCTGCGCTCCGTCGGCGGTCACTTCGAGCTGCGCGACGACCCCCACAGCGGCACCGTGGTCCGCGCCATCTTCCCGCCGCCCGAGGAGATCGTGCTCACGCAACGGAGGCAGGCACGATGACCGTGCTCGTGCTCGCCGACGATCACACCGTGTTCGTGGACGCCCTGTCCACCGTGTTGACCAGATCCGGTTACACGGTCGCGGCGATCGCGCACAGCCTCGCCCAGGCCATGGCCGAGGTCGGCAGCAGACGGCCGCAGGTGTGCGTCATCGACCGGCATTTCGGCGACGGCGACAGCATCGAGGTGCTCGGCAGGCTGCTCAGCGCCAGCCCGAACACCAAGATCCTGATGCTCTCCGCCGACCGCGACCCGGACAGCATGCTCGGCGCTCTTGACGCGGGCGCCTCCGGCTACCTGCACAAGACCCGCTCGCTGGCCTCGCTCACCTCGGCCATCGACGACGTGCTCTCCGACAAGGTCGTTGTCGACCTGCCCGGCCCGTCGCCGGAGCGCAGGGCCACCCGACACACGGCAGCCCACCAACTGGCCACCTACCTCACCGCGCGCGAATGGGAGTGCCTCGAACTGCTCGTCGACGGCCTGGACACGGCCACGATGGCGCTGCGGCTCGGCGTCTCCCGCACCACCATCCGCACCCACGTGCAGGCCCTGCTGACCAAGCTCGGCGTGCACTCGCGCCTGGAGGCCGCGTCCTTCGCGGTCCGGCACAAGCTGCTCGCGGCGGCGAGCTAAACCTCCTGCGGCGTCGGCTCCGCCACGAACCAGCGCGTCCCGGCCAACTCCGGCAGCGCGGCCCGGACCTCGGTGAGCAGGTCGGGCACGAACAGCAGCAGCGCGTCCGGCGGCTCCGCGGTCAGCTCGGCCGGGCTGATCACCGGAATGCGAGTGCCCGGCATCCGCCTGCCCCACTTGGCGCTCGACGCGTCCGCGACCGCGCCCAGCAGTTCGACGTCCACCCCCGCGCGGCAGAGCAGTGCGACCGCCCGCGAGGCCGCGCCATAACCGGCCACCCGCATTCCGTCCGCCGCGGCACGCGAAAGCCAGTCGTGCAGGGCGGCACAGCTCTCGTCGACCTGCTTCTGCAACAGCGACACCGGCCCGACATCCTCGGCGAATCCGCTGTCCAAGCCCGAACCGAAGGCGAGTAGCACGGTGCCGCCGTAGAGGTCGAACTCCCACGCCGCGCTTGGCGCGAGGCCGACGCGGGCGAACATGGCGCGCAGCGGATCGACAGCGTAGTAGGCGAAGTGACCGTGCCGCAGCGCGTTCCACTGTCCATTCGCGACGATGGTGGCCAGGGAGTGGTACTGGAGCAGCAGCACGCCACCGTCGGCCAGCCGCGCCGCCCGTTCGGCGACCGCGGCGGCCTGGTCGGCCTCGTGCATCATGCCGAAGCAGTCCACGATCACGTCCGCCCGCTCATCCGGCCCTACCGGCGCCAGACCGGCCTCGGCCAGCATCGGCAGCCAACTGCCGCCGTGCGGGCTCCCGTACTCGGCCACGGTCAGGCCAGGCCGCAGCAGGCCGGACACGCGCCGCACCGCGTCCCGCGCCTGGGCGACCAGCGCGGCCGGCTCGACGCCGCGCGGCTCGTCAGGGGTGGTCGGGTCCTCGGCGAGTTGGGCGAGGCCGCACCGGGCGCACTGCCACATGCGCAGCGGGAACACCGGATCCGGGCCTGCGTCGGCGAGCAGCGGAAACGCGTCAGCCGCCGGCATGTCACCGAGATCGAGCACGATCTCACCCTCGGTGCTCCGGCACGCGCGACAGGTCAACACGGGACAACCGGCATGATGGGCGGGTGCGCGTAGTCCAAACCGACCTTGCCGACGTCCTGCTGTTCCTGCCCACCCCGCACCGCGACGAACGCGGCCTGTTCACCAGGACGTTCGACACCGCGATCGCGGCGGAACACGGCCTCAAACCCGAGAGCTTCGTGCAGGACTCGCAGTCCCGCTCGGTGCGCGGCGTGCTGCGCGGGATGCACGGCCGGGGCGGGCGCGGCGAGGCCAAGCTGGTCCGCTGTGCGCACGGCGCCGTGCACGACGTGCTGGTCGACATCCGGCCCGACTCGCCGACCTACCGCGAACACGCCGCGTTCCGGCTCGACGACGTGGACTTCGCCCACCTCTACGTACCCCCGGGTTTCCTGCACGGCTTCCAGGCCGTGTCCGAAATCGCGGACGTCTGCTACCGCATCGACGCGCCGCACGATCCGACCGAGGACATCGCGGTCCGCTACGACGACCCGGACCTGGCCATCGACTGGCCGTTGCCGGTGAGCGTGATCAGCGATCGCGACCGGAACGCGGGCCGCCTCGCCGATCTCAGCTGAGGTCACGCGGGCTGAGGTCATGTGGGCGGAGGTCGTCGTCGACGGTGCCGGCCGCGCGCCGCTGGGACAGGTGCGCGAGCCGGGTGAACCTGCGCTCGAAGTCCGCTTCGGTCAGGCCGTGTTGCAGGTACGCCTCGGCCAGTTCGACTGCGCCGTCCTTCACCGTCCAGCGCGGCTGGAACTCGGGCAGCGCTGCCATGATCGCACCGAAGTCGACGCGATAGGAGCGCGGATCGCTGCCGTGCTCGCCGGTGATCACCAGCCGTGAGCCGGGCACCGCCTCGATCACCTCCTCGGCGATCTGCGCGACCGTCACGTTGTTCTCCGCCATGCCCACGTTCAACGCGCGCGCGTGCACGGCGTCGCGGGGCGCGGTCAACGCGGCGAGAAAAGCCGCCGCGATGTCGCGGGCGTGCACCAGCGGCCGCCACGGCGTGCCGTCGGAGAGCACCAGCACGCGACCGGTGAGCACGGCATGGCCGACCAGGTTGTTCAACACGATGTCCGCGCGCAGCCTCGGGGAGAAGCCGAACGCGGTGGCGTTGCGCAGGAATACCGGGCTGAACTCGTCGTCGGCCAGTTCGCGCAGGTCGTCCTCGACCCGCACCTTCGACTCCGCGTACGGCGTCACCGGCCGCAGCGGCGCCTGTTCGGTCACCAGCCCGTCGCCCGCCGCCCCATACACCGAGCAGGTGGACGCGTACAGGAACCGCGTGATGCCGGCGTCCTTGGCGAGGCGAGCAAGGCGCACCGAGGCGTGGTAGTTGATGTCGTAGGTCAGTTGTGGCGCGAGCGAGCCGAGCGGGTCGTTGGACAGCGCGGCCAGATGGATCACCGCGTCGATGCCGGCGAGGTGCTCGGGGCCGACATCGCGCAGGTCGACGGTGAAACCGGCCGGATCGGTCGGGGCCGGGCCGAGCACGCAGTCCGCGAACAGGTCGGAATCCAGCCCGACCACCTCATGGCCGGCCTCGACCAGCACCGGGGCCATGACCGTGCCCAGATAGCCCTTGGCGCCGGTCAACAGAACGCGCATCGTGTGCTCAGCCTCCGAGATCGATGGTCATCTTCGCCAGGTGGAACGCTTCCGCGTAGCGCGCGTGGCACTGCACCCCGCGCAGCCGCGCCACGCTCAGGAACGTCTCCTCGTCGAACCAGTCCCTGCCGCGTTGCGAAGGATAGTGCTCGATCAACAGTTCGGCCTTGCGGCGCGCGACCTCGTCGGTCAACCGCTGGTAGACGGTGGGCTGGTGCGCGTCGCCGTCCCACTTCACGATCTCGTAACCGAGCACGAGGTGGTCGCGGAACGCGGTCGGCACCAGTTCGGCGAGCAGCCGGTGATCCTGGTGCGCGTCGCGGGCGTGCGGCGCGAGCAGCAGTTGTGGCTCGCACCGTTGCCGGAACGCCTCGATCGCGGCCTTGGCCTCGCCCCAGCGCGCCGGCACCTTCCCGTCCGGGAGGCCGAGCACGGCCAGGTCCAGCTTCGCGTCCGGGCAGAACGCGGCGAGCGCGGCCTGCTCCTCCATCGCGCGGCCGGTCCCACCGCCGGTCAGCACCAGCGCGTCCACGGCGATGCCCGGATTGGCCGCGCACAGCGTGAGCAGCGTGCCGCCCGCGCCGATGGCGATGTCGTCGCAGTGCGCGCCGAACACGGCGACGCGATCCAGCTCGGTCAGGCGCAGCGGGCGCATCAGATGCCGTGCTCCCAGAGCATCCACGGCCGCTCGCCCGCCGCGTAACCGGCGTCCAGCGCGGCCCGTTCCTTCACCGTGTCCGCGGGCTGCCAGTAGCCCCGGTACTGGTAGGCGAGCAGCCGACCGGCCTTGGCCAGCTCGCCGCACGCGTCCGCGACCAGGTCGCTGCCCGGGTTGAGGTGGTCGAAGACCTCTTGGCGGAACACGAAATAGCCGCCGTTCTCCCAGATCGGGAGGTTGTTCACCGGCACGATCGTGTCGACGAGGCCGGCCGCGTTCAACTCGACGCAGTGGAAGGAACCCTGCGGCGGCACCACCATCATGGAACCACCCGCGTCGCTGTGCCGCAGGTTGTCGATCATGTCGTTGAGCGGCGCGTCGGTGAGCACGTCCGCGTAGTTGGCCAGGAACATCTCGTCGCCGCCGAGGTGCTCACGGACCCGTCTGAGCCGTTCGCCGATCGGGGAGGCGATGCCGGTCTGCACGAACGTGATCGACCAGTCCGCGATGTCCGTCGACAACAGTTCGACATCGGTGCCGCGCAGCACGAAGTCGTTGGAGTCGGTCTCGGCGTAGTTGAGGAAGAAGTTCTTGATGTGGTGCGCGCCATAACCAAGACACAGGATGAACTCCGTGTGTCCGAAGTGGGCGTAGTAACGCATCACGTGCCACAGCAGCGGCCTTGGCCCGACCATCTGCATCGGCTTCGGCAGGTCGTCGGCGTCACCGTTGCGCATCCGCATGCCGTACCCGCCGCAGAACAACACGACCTTCATCGCGCGACCCCCTCGATCTCCAGGTGCGGAATGGGTAACACCAGCCGCCCGCCCCACTCGCCGACGTAACGCAGCTGCTCGGTCAGTTCGGCACGCAGGTTCCACGGCAGCACCAGCACGAAATCCGGCTTGTCCCGCGCGATGCGTTCCGGCTCGTGGATGGGAATACGCGTCCCCGGGGTGAACCGGCCGTGCTTGTAGGGGTTGCGGTCCACTGTGTATTCGAGCAGGTCCGGCCGGATGCCGCAGTGGTTGAGCAGTGTGTTCGCCTTGCCCGGCGCGCCGTACCCGACAACCCGCTGCCCCGCGTCGGCCGCGTCCAGCAGGAACCGGACCAGGTCACGCCGCACCGCGCCGACCCGACCGGCGAAGTCCAGATAACCCGAGATGTCCAGCAGGCCGGCTGCCTTCTCCCGCTCGATCAGCTCGTGCACGCGTTCGCCCTGCTCACCGTCTGGCCGCGCCCACAGCCGGATCGAGCCGCCGTGCGTCGGTAACTGCTCGACGTCGACAAGCACCAGCCCGCCAGCGGCCAACGCGCGCTGCGCGGAGGCCACCGTGTAGTACTGGAAGTGTTCGTGGTAGATGGTGTCGTACTGGTTGCCGGCCATCAGTGTGGCCAGGTACTGCACCTCGATCGACACCCAGCCGTCGTCCGCGACCAGCGTCCGCAAACCCTTGGTGAAGCCGACAATGTCCGGAATGTGCGCGTAGACGTTGTTCGCGACGACCAGGTTCGCCGGGCCGTGCAGCTCGCGGATCTCGGCCGCGCTGTCCTCGGTCAGGAAAGCGGTTTCGGTCGGCACCCCGGCCTCGCGCGCGGCAGCGCCCACGTTCACCGAGGGTTCCACGCCGAGACAGCGAATGTTGGCCGCGACGACGTGCCGCAACAGGTAGCCGTCGTTGCTGGCCACCTCGACCACGAAGGAATCCTGGTCAAGGCCCAGCTTGGTGATGGCGTGCTCGACGAACCGGCCCGCGTGCGCCACCCACGATGTGGAATAGGAGGAGAAGTAGGCGTACTCGGTGAACGTCTCCTCCGGGCTGATCAGCGGCGGGATCTGCGCCAGCCGGCAGTCCGGGCACAACCGCAGGTGCAGCGGGTAGGTCGGCTCCGGCTCGTCGAGTTGCGCTGCCGTGAGAAAACGCTCGCACGGCGGACTGGCACCGAGATCGAGCACACTGTGCAGTCGCACGGAACCACAGAGCCGACACCTGGTTCCACCGCTTGCGACCACCACCGGCGACTCCCCATCGGTCAGTTTGCGTGCTTGTGACGCGCCCGCGACCTCACCGTCGAACCGTGCGCCCTATGACGTCATTGTCCTGGTCATCGGTGCTCTCACCGATGCCGTTACAGCAGGGTAGCGACCGGTCGCTCACGGCAGTCGGCGGGGAGCCGCGTACCCGCGCAGCGCAGGCGCGACCGGCGGGCCGTCCACCAGTCCGGTCACGCTGCCCGCCTCCAACGCCTTGCGGTAGACCAGCAGCGCCTCGCGCATGGCAGCGACGGTGTGCTCGACGTCGGCGTCGTCGTGTGCGGCCGAGATCACGAACGACTGGCCGAGCACGCCGCGTTGGATCAACTCGGCCAGCAGCAGCGTGCGGAACTCCTGCGACGGTCGACCGGTGTGGTCCTTGGTGGTGAAGACCAGGCAGGAGGGCCTGCCGATCGCGGCGACCTGCTCGTGCACGCCGAGTTCGCGCGCTGCCTCGTTCACGCCGTCGGCCAGCCGACGCCCGCCGCGTTCCATGGCGCCGACCGGATCGGTCCGGTGGTACGCCTCGGCGACCGCGCGGAACGCGGCCAGCGCCGACCGTTCCGGACCGTGCGTTGTGGACAGCAGGAACGCACGCCTGCGATCGGTGCGCAGTCCGCCGAGTTCCATCAGCTCGCGCCTGCCGGCCAGCGCGGACACCGGGAAGCCGTTGCCCATGGCCTTGCCCCAACAGGACAGGTCCGGCCGCACCCGGTACACCGACTGCGCGCCGCCGATCGCCCAGCGGAACCCGGTGATCATCTCGTCGAAGATCAGCACCGCGCCGTGCCGGTCGCACAGCCCGCGCACACCGGGCAGGAAACCGGCCACCGGTTCGGCCAGCGCGGTCGCCGGTTCCAGGATCACACAGCTGATCTGCTCGGGATGCGCGGCGAACAACGCGGCAAGCGAGCCGAGATCGTTGTAGCGGAAGCGCAACGTCCGCGCCCGCGCGGATTCCGGCACGCCCGCGTTCATGCCGACGCCACCGATGAACCAGTCGTCCACCGAGTAGAACGGCTGGTCACACGCGACCACCAGATCGCGCCCGGTCGCCGCGCGGGCAAGACGGACGGCGGCCGTTGTCGCGTCCGAGCCGTTCTTGGTGAACTTCACCATGTCCGCGAACGGGACCATGGCCAGGAAATCCTCGGCAGCGGCCAGTTCCAGGTCGGTCGGGCGGGTGAAGCTGTTGCCGTCCGCGAGCGCACGGCGTACCGCCTCGATCACCGGGGGATAGGCGTGGCCCAGCGTCACCGAGCGCAGGCCCATGCCGTACTCGACGAAACAGTTCCCGTCCACGTCCCACACGCGTGCGCCGCGACCTCGGCAGAGCACCGGCGCCATGCCGAGCGGGTACTGGTCGTCGCCGCGCGCGTAGGTGTGCGCGCCACCCGGCACCAGTTCGTGCAGCCGGGCCTGCAACTCGGTCGAGCGCAGGAAACCGTTGCCCGCGTCAGGGCGGTTCATCGGCTGGATGTTAGCGGCTGTTTCGATTTTCCTTTCAGGTGACGCAACCGAAAAACAAACCCTTTCGAGTGAAGAAAAGCACGGTGTCGCACATTCGGGTGACGCGATCGGGTGAAACGGCAGGTCAACGCGGGTATTTGGCAAACATCGCCTATCGTGTCGCATCCGATAGCATCCGCCCCGCCCGGGTGTTCGGGAATTCATCGCACCCCTATTCGTCCCTGTGAAGGGAGTTTGCCGTGGACGGACGTGAACTGCTCCGCCGACTGGCCCTGCGGTGGCCGCTCGTCCTGCTCGGCGCGTTGCTCGCGCTCGTGGTCGGCGGCGTAGTGGTCGCGACGACCCCGGCCGGCTACACCGCGCAGGCCGGCGTGCTCGTGCTCCCGCCACCCATCGAACCAGGCGGCGCCGACCAGGTGAACCCGTTGGCGTCGCTGGACAACGGCGCCATCCAGGTCGCGTCGACGCTGGTCTACACGGCCGGCACACCATCCATTGTGGACGCAATTGCGGATGCCTCCAACGGCGGCGCGGCCACCGTGCTGAACACCACGGACAACCCGGGCAACGACACCCCGTTCATCCAGATCACCGCGACCGCAGGCTCGGCAACCGACGCGAAGGCCGCGGCCACCGCGATGGTCAACGCGCTCGACACCCGGTTGCGCGCCATGCAAACCCAGGTACCGGCAGCCCTGCTGATGCACCTCGCCGTGATCGTGCCGCCGGTCACCGCAGCCGCGAGCACCAGCGGCATGATCAAGGCTGGCGGCCTCGCCGCGCTACTCGTGTTCGTCGTCGCGCTGATCGTGATCGCGTTGCTCGACCGGTTCCTGCCGGGCCGCCTGCCGAAGTTCCGGACCGCGCCGGCAGCCGAAACCATCGAGCCGGAAACGGTGTCGGTGGGCAGCGGTGACTAGCGCGACCGGCGTCAGACCCGGGCCGCTCGACGTCGAAAAGACCCCGCGCCGCAACCACGCGGTGCCCTTCCTGATCGTCGTGATCATCGCGCTGCTCTGCCTCCGCCAGGTCGACATCGTGCCCGGCACCGGACTCGGCCTGAGCCCCGCGTACCTGCTCGCGCTGATCGCCGGCATCTGCTGGCTGCTCGGCAAGGGCCTGCGGCTGACCGGCATGGGGAGCGATGCCCTCCCGGTTCGCCTCGCCATCGGCGTCATGCTGCTCACCCAGGTCGTCGGCTACCTGATCGCATTGGAACACCAGAGCTTCGCGCCGCAGCCGGAAACCTCGCCACTGCTCGTGCCGGCCATCCTCGCCGGGCTCGCCGTGTTCGTTGTGGACACCGTGCACACCGCAGACGAGCTGGACCGGCTGGTCCGCTGGCTGGTCGTCGCGGGCGCGATCGGCGCGGGCTGCGCCGTGCTCGGCGTCCTCGGCCACGTCGACCTGGCCGCGATCACCCCACCCGGCCTGCGCGCCACACCCGAACTCGTCCAGCCGATCCCGCGCGACGGGATCGTCCGCGCCGAGGGCACGGCAGCGCACCCGCTGGAACTCGCCGCCGTGATGACAGTGCTGTTCCCGCTCGCCACCTACTGCCTGCTCGCCGCCCGACAACGAGCAGTCCGCGCCTGGCCGTGGCTGCTCGCGCTCGCCCTGATCGGCGCGGCAGGCGCACTGTCGGTTTCACGCAGCTTCTTCGTCGGGCTCGCCGTCGAGTTCCTGATACTCGCGCTGTACTGGCCGTTGCGCCGCACCGCGGTCGTGCTCGGCTGCGCGGTCGTCGGCGTGCTCGCGCTGCTGATCGCCAAGGCCGGTGCGGTCGGCTTCGTCGTCAGGCTGTTCACCCAGGGCAGCGGCGACGACTCGCTGCTGCACCGCACCCTCGCCCGCCAGGTCGCCTACGCGCTCATCAACGCACACCCCCTGTTCGGCAGTGGCCTCGGCAGCTACGACACCACCCGCTATCCGATCCTGGACAACCAGTACCTCGGCCTGCTCGTGGAAACCGGCATCGTCGGCCTGCTCGGTTTTCTCGCCTACCTCGGCACCGCAGCCTCGGCCACGTTCACCAGGACGGCCGCGCACCGCGACCTCGGCGCTGCGCTCGGCGCGAGCGTCGTGGCCTACGCGGTGATCAACCTGATCCTGGACACCGCCGGATTCCTTCAGATCAGCGCCCTGGCCACCATCCTCGTCGGCCTCACCGGCGCGCTGCATCGAGTTCGCACCCTGAACTGAGAAGGAACCGGTATGCGCTCGCACATCCCCACCACCACCGTGCTCGGCGTCGGCGTCGCCGTGCTCGACGTGGACGCGGCCCTCACCGAGGTCCGTCGACTGCTCAACGGCCGCGAGCCCGCCGTACTCGCCTACGCCAACGCACACGCCCTCAACGTGGCCAGCCGCAACGAGGAGTTCCTGCGCGTGCTGCGCGAGGCCGACCTGGTGCTCAACGACGGCTCCGGCCTCGCGCTCGCCGCCCGGCTGCGCGGCCTGACCTTCCCGGCCAACCTCAACGGCACCGACTTCACCCCCAAGGTCTTGCTGGCCGCCGCCGAGTGCGGCGCGTCGGTCTTCCTGCTCGGCGGCGCGCCCGGCGTCGCGCAGGCGGCGGCCGAACGTCTGCGCACCGACATTCCCGGCCTGTCCGTCGCCGGTTGCGCGCACGGCTACTTCGCCGAGGCCGACCTGCCAGCGCTGCTCGCCGAGATCCGGGCAAGCAACGCGCGGGTGCTGCTGGTCGGCATGGGCAATCCGCAGCAGGAACTGTGGCTTGCCGACCACCTCGCGGACACCGGCGCCGTGCTCGGCGTCGCGGTCGGCGCGTTCCTCGACTTCGCGGCGCAACGCGTTCCACGCGCGCCGGACTGGATGCGCTCGGCCGGCATCGAATGGGTGTACCGGCTGGCTCGCGAGCCGCGCAGGCTGTTCGGCCGTTACGTCGCCGGCAATCCGCTGTTCCTGCAACGCGTCGTGCGTGAACAGCTGGCCGAACGGGTCAGGCTTCGATAGCGCGGTGCAGCAGGTCGGCGAGGTCGGCGGCCATGTGCCGGCTGGTGAACCGCGCCTCCACCGCGGCCCGGCCGGCTCGGCCCAACTGCCTGGCCCGCACCGGATCGGCCAACAGCCCACCGATCGCCGACGCCATCGAAGCCGGATCGTTCGGCGGCACCAGCAGGCCCGACACGCCGTGTTCGACATAGCCGGCCATGCCCGGATTCGCGGTCACCACCACCGGCCTGCCGCTCGCCATCGCCTCAAGCACGACGGTCAGCCCGGACCCCACCTTGTTCGGCACGAGCGCCACAGCGACCACAGTGGACCGTCGGTACACCTGGCGCATCTCGCCGCCCATCCGCCGCGCGTGCAGCGTGCCCAGCTCGGCGGGCAGATCGACCGGGCTGGTGGTGGCCAGTTCCAGCGTCGCGTCAATGCCGTCCGCGCGCAGCAACCGGATCGCGGCGATCAGTGTGCGATGATCACGAAGCCGGTCGTCGCCGGCGCTGGCCACCACGAAACGGTTGGTCGCGCTGACCGGCCATGGCTGGTGGGCGTAGAACTCGGCGTCGATGCCGAGCGTGATCTCGTGCACGCGTTCCGGCGTCAGCTCCCAGTCCGCGACGAGATCCGGCGCGAGGCCGGGAGTCTGGGTGAACACGGCGGCCATCCGCCGCAACGCGCGCCCGGCGAGTTTCGCATGTGTCCGGTTGAGCGTGTGCGGGCTGTCCAGCCAGGCGAGCCCGGACACGACCGGCGGCGCGTTCGGGGTGAGCGCGGCGGGCAGGCCGGTGCGTTCGTCCATGCACAGCAACACATCCGCGCCGCGCCGCCGCTCGCGCGCGACGCCGAGCGCCTCGGCGACCACCTCGGTCTGGCCGAGCCGGCCGCGCACCTTGCGCGCCAACCAGCGCAGCGCCGCATTACGCAGCGGCGCGCGGTAGTGGACGGTCAGGTCCGCGTCGGCGAGTTGGTGCAGGCCGTACGGGGTCAGGTCGGGCACCTCGCCACGACGATAACGGGCTGACCATTCCGGCACATCGAGTTCTTCGGGAAATTCCACGTATACCCGCACGGCAACACGCTACTACCATGGCCCGTCAATATGTTCGGCGGCAAGGAAGAACTAGAATAACGTTGTGACGAAAAGGGCAACGGCGATCGCGCGCGGCGTGGTGATCCAGGTGGCCGCGCGGGTGATCGGTCTTCCGCTGTCCCTGGTGAGCCTGGTCATCGCCACCCGTTACCTTGGCCTGCACGGATATGCGGTGCTCACCACGGCCGTGGTGTTCGTCGGCCTGTTCGACACGTTCACCGATTTGGGTGTAGGCACGGTCATTGTGCGCCGGGTCGCCGGCCGGGAAAATGCGTCGCTACCGCACCTGGTCGGGATCAACCTGACATTTTCCCTCGGTTACGCGGTTCCACTGGCCGTCGCCGCCGCCATCGCCGGATTTTTCGCGTATCCCGGTCAGGTCTCCGTACAGGTCGCCGTGCTGATCGTGTCGAGCTGCCTGATCTTCGATGCCATGTCGGGCTGCCTGAACCCGGTGTTCGACGTGCACGTGCGGTATTCCGCGGTCGCATCGGCCGAGTTCGGCGGGCGGCTGATCACCCTGGTCGCGTCCGTGCTGGTGGTGTCCACCGACGCGGGCCTGCTTGCCATGTGCGCGGTGCAGGTGTTGCCCAACCTGATCCGGCTCGTCGTGCTCGGCGTCGCCGCGCGTAAGCTGGTGGCGTTGCGGCTGATCCGCGCCGGCCGGGAAACCCGGCGGTTGCTGCGGGAGAGTGTGCCGTTCGCGCTGATCATGCTGATCGCGATCGTGTACTGGCGCGCGGACGGCGTGCTGCTGTCGCTGTTGTCCGACTCGACGCAGATCGCCGCCTACGGCATCGCCGTGCAACTCGCGTTCAACCTCGCGGTGATCCCGCAGGTCTTCTCGCGTTCCGCGATGTCGACCATCAACGCCAGCTATGCCAACGATCCCGACCGGTTTCGTGCCGCAGTCGACTCCGGCTACCGCTTCCTGCTGCTGTGCTGCGCGCCGATCGCGGTGCTCGGCTTCCCGCTCGCCGGCCGTGTCCTGACCCTGGTCGCCGACCAGTTCACCGCGCCGGCAACCCGCACCCTGCAACTGTTCTTCGCGGCGTGCGCATTGAGCTTCATCACCACGATCGTGTCCAACGCGTTGATCGCCGCCCACGAACAACAGTTCCTGACCAGGCTCTCGCTGCTCAACCTGATCGTCAACATCGGGCTGAACCTGGTGCTCATCCCGACCTTCGGCGCGGTCGGCACCGGTATCGCGCTCATCCTCACCGAACTGTCCGGCGTGGTGTTCACCCAACCGCGCATGCTGCGCATCGGTGCGGCACCCATTCCACTCGGCTACCTGCTGCGCCTCGTACCCGGCCTGGCCGCCGCGCTGCTCGTCATGTGGGCGACCTGGTCGCTGCCGCTGGTGGTGCCGTTGCTGGCCGGCGGCATCGCCTACCTGGCCGGCGCCTGGTTCGGCGGCGCGCTACCAGAACCCATGCGCACCACTATTCTCGGCGCGCTGCGCATCAAGACCGCGGCCTAGTTCGACCGCGCATAGCGTTCCGGCATGCCGATCAACACGAACCGGCGCACCAGTTCGTCGGTGCGGTCGCTGCGCCTGCCCGCGCGGGCGGCCGCGAACTCCTGGCTGGTCAACCGGATTCCGGCCGAATGGTAGGTGAGCATGTCCGCGTTCTCGAACGCGTACCAGGTGGACGGAAACTCGAACAGCAACCGAACGTCGTCTTCGTTGCGCTCGATGCGATAGATCGGGTTCACCCCGAGCGTGCCCTCGCCGTGCGGCGCGATCGCGAACTCGGGATGGTCGGTGAAGCTCTCCTCGGTCGGGTCGATGACGATGGACAGCCACTTCTCCTCGGCGAAATCCTCGATCGGCCGCTGCTTCGCCAGTGCCGGCCCACGTCCGGCCAAATAGCCCTCGACCAGTTCGCGTTGGCCGACCATCCGGTACGGCGCGCCGTCGAGCAGGTCGACGTAGCCTGCCGGATACAGTTCGGACTCCACGTCGTGCGGTTCGAGCAGCCCGTTGCCGACCCGGTCGATGATCACGAAACCGCCGCAGCGCCGCAGTTCGGCGAGGCAGGCGCGCTGGTTGAGCAACAGGTGGAACGCGTCGGTGCACACGGCAGCGCCGAACGCGTCGTCGTGGAACGGCAACGGCGCGGCGGCGTCCGCGCACACGTAGTCGGCGTGCGGCGCGATCCACCTGCGCCCCACCCACAACTGGAAGAAGTTGCGGTCGACGCCGACCGTCGGCACCGGGTTCGCCCTGCTGGCCAAGTGGTGCATGACGTGACCGAACCCGCAGGCCAGGTCGAGCACTGGCCTGCCGTCGGTGGGCAGCAGCGTGGCCAGCGACAGGGAAGCCAGATAGCGCGGCTGGCCGAAGCGCAGCAGGAAGTACGGGTACAGCTCGCGGTTCACGTTGCGGCTGCGCAGGTAGCCCAGCTCGAACCAGTCCTGCGCGGTCTGTTCGCCGATCGGTGCGGCCAGCAGCGCACGCACCTTCTTGCGTCGCGCCGCGAGCATGGCTCTGCTGCCCGGCCCGCGCGTCAGCGGCAGTCGCAGCACCGGCAACTGCTCCAGCCCCAACGGTAGCGACGGCGGGAACGCGAGCAGGTCGACGAGTGCCTCGGTCGGTTGGTTGCCCTGCACCGTCGACACCAGCTCGTCGACGCTCGGCCCGACGACTTCCTCGCGTCCGGTCAGGTGATCCTGCACGCTCACCCGGCCGCTGCGCAGCACCGGGATGCCGTCGATCACCGGATAGACGTGCGTCGGGCAGCACAGGATGCCGTAGGCGCCCGCATTGTCGGGTTGGTGGGGCGCTTCGGAGAACGTCAGCGGTTCCCGACAGTCCGGACAACGCAGCGCGGCTTGTAGTCGTGCGGGGAAAAGAGACACGCGGACATCATGGCGAGCCGACCCGCGAACACTACGCGCCGCGCCGGAAATTCGCCCGGTCGGGTACACATTCCACTCTTGCGTGCAGGGGTCTACTCCCTTGTGGTGTGTAAGGATTCGCCGCGATGACAAACGATGAGCGGCCCATCGACCGTCTCGCCGTGCTCGTGGTCAGCTATCGTCGCGCGGACCTGCTGGACAAGTGCCTCACCAGTGTTGCCGAACATCTGGCTGGCGCGCGCGTCCTGGTCTGGGACAACTACTCCGAGCACAGCGCGGACATCCGTGACCTCGCCACCGTCCACCCGGACGTGCGGTGGACCTTCGCCGACCGCAACATCGGCTACGCGGCAGCGATCAACGCGCTCGCCGCCAAGGCGCCCGGCCTGGACCTGTTGCTGCTCAACCCGGACGCCGAACTCACCGGCCCACTCGCCCGCGCCCGCGCCGCGCTCGCCGAGGACGTGGCCGCCGTGTCGCCGACCCTGGCCGAGGCCACCGGTTCCGCGCGACCGTGGGACATCGCGCGCCGCAGGCAGACCGTGCTGCGCTCGCTGGTCGGCGCGGCGGGCTACGCGGACCGGCTGCGCGGCAAACCCCTGTCCGACCGGTACTCCGCGCCGCCAACCGAGGTCGACGGTTACCTTTCCGGATGCAGCCTGCTGGTCAACCGGGTCGCCTGGGACGATCTCGGCGGCTTCGACGAGCGGTTCTTCCTCTACGGCGAGGAATCCGAATGGCAGCGCCGCGCCCGCGAGACGGGTTGGCGCCTGCTGCTGGTGGACGAACCCGACGTGCGGCACGTCAGCGCGGGCACCACCGAGGACGAGCCGCTCGCGTCCCGCCGCGCCACCGACCTGTTGCGGGCCGGCCAGACCATGATGCTCGGCCTGCACGGCAACACCGGCCCCGGCAGCGCGTTCGCCGCAGGACTGCAACTGCTCGACCGCGTGCAGCGCTCCAAACGCGTCGCGCGCAAACAAGCTCGCGAGGTCGCGCTGACCACCGTGCGCGACGGCCTGCCCAGCATCCTGTTGACCAGCAACCAACTCTGCGTCGGCGGCGCCGAACGCCAACGCGTGCTGCTCGCCAACGAACTCGCAAGGCGCGGCTATCCGGTCACGCTCGCCTGCATGCAGGCGTTCGGCCCGCTGGTCAGCGAACTCGACCCGGCCGTGCGGCTGGTGCTCACCCCGTGGTGGCAACCCTCGGTCGAACTGCCAACCAACGACGCCGTGCTGATCACCGGCATCACCAACACCGAAGCCGGCTTCGCGTCCGCGTGGCGGCTCGGCGGCGCCTGGCACGGGGGAGTGCGCCGCTGGCTCGCCGCGACCCACGAACCGCCGGCCAACAACGGCCCGACCTACGGTTCGCTGCTGGCCAAGGTGGTCGGGTGCAGCGACGGCGTGATCGCGTTGTCGCCCCGGCACTGGGCCGACATCACCCGCCACCAACCCCTCTACATCCGCCACCACATCGCGCCCAACGGCGTGCCGCTGCGCACCCCCCGAGTCTACGAACCGCACACGCCGCTGCGGTTCGGCATGCTCAGCAGGATCGTCGAGCACAAGAACCCGCACCTGCTCGTCGACGCGCTCGCCAGGCTGCCGCTGACGGACTGGACGTTGGACATCTTCGGCGACGGCCCGGATCTGGCCCGGCTCTCCACGCTCACCCCGCCGCACCTGCCGGTGTGCTGGCGCGGTGCGTCGGCTGGCCCGGACGCGGCCTTCCCGGACATCGACGTGCTGTGCGTGCCCAGCGGCGCGGAAGCCTTCCCCATGGTCATCGTCGAAGCGATGATGCGCGGCCTGCCGGTGGTCGCCTCCGCCGTCGGCTGCGTGCCGGATCTGCTGGACAACGGCAGAGCGGGCATCCTCGTCGACCCGGTCACCGTCGAAGCCTGGGCCGACACGCTGCGCCCGCTCCCGCACGAACAGGATCGGCTCGCCGAACTCGCCTCGGCGGGCGCCCGCCGAGCCGCGCGCCTGTACACGGTCGAGGCCATGGCCAACGCCTATGAGACCGCGTTCATGGAGACCCTGACCAAGTGAAGATCCTGTGGCTCTCGCCCTGGATGCGTCCGCTCGCCAGGGTCTACGTCGACGCGCTGCACGACGCCGGTCACGAGTGCCGCCTGATCACCTCCGACCAGCACTACCAGCCGATGACCGCGCGCGACTACGAACGCGTGCTCGATCCGCGCCCACGCGATCCACGCACGACCCTCCCGCTGCTGCGGGTACTCGCCGAGTCGCGCCGCTGGCGGCCCGACGTGGCCGTCGCCGAACTGGTCTGGGACCCGCGCTGGCTCGCCATGGCCCGGCTCGCGCCCCTGGTCCACCTCGTCCACGACGACGCCCCGCACGACGCGACCGAGACCCGCCCGAGTTGGCAGCGCGCCCTGTTCGCACACCTCTCCCGCCGCGCCGCACGCACCGTCGCGTTCAGCGGTCACGTCGCCGACCGGCTCGGCCCGCACACGTCGGTCGTCCCCCTCACCAGCGACGTGCCCGACGCCGAGGTCCCCGCCGAACCGGCGCAACGCCGCGACTTCGTCCTGTACGGCCGGATGTCGCCCTACAAGAACGTGCCGATCGCGCTGCGCGCCTGGCAGGCCCATGTCGAGTCGGACACGTATCGCGGCGACCGGCTACTGCTCATCGGCGACGGCCCGCTCGCCCTGTCCGACCTGCCGCCGCACTGCGAGTGGCGCCGTGGTCGCTACTCCTACGCCGACGTGCTCAACACGCTCGCCGGCGCCAAGGGTTCACTGGTGCACTACCGCAACGCGACGCAGAGCGGCGTGCAACTGCTTTCGTTGCAGCTCGGCGTGACCCCGATCGTCTCCGAATCAGGCGCGCTGCCCGACTTCCAGCCACCGGACGAACCGCCGATCGGCGTCGACGACGTCGCCGGCCTCGCAACCGCGTTCGCCGATCTGGCCGACCCGGCCATCGCCGCAGCACGCGGCAAGGCGTGCCGCGAGCACTACGCCGCCCACTTCGCCGCAGCGCGCTCGGCGGAGAAACTCCTGGCGGTACTTAATACGATCTCGTAATATACGAGATCATGGTAACTGACTCGGTTCTGCTCGCGCTGCAACGCGCCACACACGCGACCCTGCACCTGCTCGCACACGAACTCGCCGACCTCGACCTGACCGCGTCCGAGATCAACGCGCTGGCCAACCTCGCAGACGGCCGACCCCGCACCGTCTCCCAACTGGCCGCCGAGGTCGGCGCGCGCCCCAGCACCCTGACCAGCGTGCTCGACCGGCTCGAACGACGCGGTCACATCAGCAGGGGCACCCTGGCCGGCGACCGGCGCTCGGTCCTCCTCGAACTCACCGACTCAGGCCACACGACCGCCGAGCAGATCCACACGACCATCACGCACATCGAGCACCGTGCCCTCGCCAAACTGCCGGCATCAGCGGTGACCGGTTTCCACGACGTGCTGCGCGCGTTGACGGAGGTTGCCTCATGACCACCCCGTTTCAGGAACTGATGTCGGAGGTGCTGGCCACCTCGCCACGCTTCGGCCACCGCCAGCACGTGCAGCTCACCTGGCTGGCCGTGTGCCGCTACGGCACCGCGGACGCGATCGGCCTGATCAGCGACGGCATCCGCAGCACAGCCCGGTACGCCGGCGCGCCGCAGAAGTACCACGCCACGATCAGCAGGGCATGGGTCGAACTGGTCGGCCATCATACGGACGCGTCGGACGCCATCGACTTCGACACGTTCGCGGAGCGCAACGCCGCCCTGCTGGACAAACGACTGCTCAGCCGCTTCTACCGCTCGTCCACCTTGGACGGCGCCGAGGCGAAAACCGGTTGGGTGGCACCGGATCTCGCCCCGTTCCCGTGGCTCGCCTAAACCAGTTCACGCACGGCCGGCACGATCTCGGCGGCCAGCCGCTCCACGGTCTCCGTCCGATCCGGACCGCCCGGCACGATGCTCAGCGCGCCGAACCCGAGTTTGATGAAGCCGGCCAGCGTCTCGGCGATCCGGCCGACCGGACCGGACACCACCCACGGCTCGTCCGGCGCGGTCGGGCTCGGATCGACTTCGAAGTGATAGGCGCAGGTGATCTCGTCCGGATCGCGGCCCACCGCTTCGGCGGCGGCGCGGATCTTGTCGCGTAGGCCGGTCACCCGGTCGACCGGCGCCGAACCGAGCGACGGGATCGAGCCGTCGGCCAGTTGGCCGGTGACGGCGAGCGCGCGGTCGCCGAAGGTGCCCAGCCAGATCGGGGATCCGGTGCTCGGGTCGCGGCGCCACAGCCGCGGCCTCGACGTGGTGCACCCGGCCCACGTAACTGAACCCCGGCCGCGACCAGAGGCCGTGCGCGATGCGAATGGCGTCGGCAAGGCCGTCCACGTTGTCCCGCGCGGTCGGCACCGGCAGGCCGAACGCGCGGAACTCCTCGTCCGAGTAGCCGCCGCCCAGCCCGAGGATCAGCCTGCCGCCGGAGAGCCGTCGAACGTCTCGGCCATCTTCGCGACCAGGGCAGGCGGCCGGTACGGCACGCCGAGCACACGGGTGCCGAGCCTGATCCGGCTGGTTGACGCCGCGATCCAGGACAGCACCGTCCACGCCTCGTAGCTGCCGCCGCTGTCGGCGGGATGGTCGGAGACCGAGAGGAACTCGAAGCCGAGTTCTTCCGCGCGGCGGCCGTAGGCGATCGGGTCGTGGCCGGGCCGAGGTGCCGCTGGCAGGCCGAGCCCGAAGGAAAGTCTGCTCATGCCAATCGAGTTTACATGTAAACTCCCTTGCTAGGATGGGCGGATGGCGAACCCGCGCTGGTTGACCGACGTCGAGTTCCGCGCCTGGATCGGGTACCGGCGGATGCGACAGCTGCTCGACGCCGAGGTGAGCAGGGACCTGACCCGCGAATCGGGACTGTCCGCACCGGACTACGACGTGCTGTCCGCGCTGATGGACGCGCCACGGCGCCGAGCAAGGGTGACTGCGCTTGCCAGGCGCATGCTGTGGTCCAAGAGCAGGCTCTCCCGGCACATCGGCCGGATGCGCGAGCGCGGGCTCGTCGAGCGCAGCGAGGACGACAACGAGGGTCGCAACGCCGACGTCGTGCTCACCGACGAGGGAGCGCGCGCGATCGTCGCGGCCGCGCCGGGACACGTCGAGTCGGTCCGCCGGCACTTCATCGACCTGTTGACCGACGAGCAGCTGCGCGTCTTCGGCGACATCGCCGAAATCGTGCTCAGCCAGCTGCCCCAGATCGCGAGCGATCCGGACACAGACTGAGCCAGCGGCGCGCCATGGCCGCCGTGTACTCGACCGCGTCGTAGCGCAGTGCGGTGTCGCGGGCTGCGGCCGCGAGCCGGGCGCGCAGGTCGTCGTCGGTCATCAACCGGTGGATGGCCTTGCTCAACTCGGCGATCTCGCCCGGCGCGGCGAGCAGTCCGTTGTGCTCGTCGGTGATCACCTCGGGGATCGAGCCGACCGGCGTGACGATCGGGGCAAGGCCCCAGCCCATGGCCTCCAGCATCGCCATCGGCAGTTCCTCCTGCCGGCTGGGCAGAACAAAAATCTGGGCGGCACGCAGTGCCTCGTCACGCTGTTCTGGCGTGAGCCAGCCGCTGATCTCCGCCCGCACGCCGAGTTCCTCGGCCAACGTGCGCGTCTGGTCGACCTCGCCGTCGCCCGCCATCCGCAGCGTGAGGATCTCCCGCACGTCCAGCGGCAGTTCGACGACGGCGGCGAGCACGTCGGCCGAGCCCTTGCGGTCGCCGAACCGACCGAGGAACAACACGCCGATGGTGATGTGCCCGCTGCGGTCCGGCACGTCGTCGGGCAGCGTGATCGCGTTCGGCGCGACCACCACCCGCGCGGGATCGAGCCGCAACAGCTCCACGTATCGCGCGCGCGAGGGCTCGCCGAGCGTCACCACCAGCTTCGCGCGCCGAAACATCCAGCCGATCGCGCGCCGAGCCGGTGTCGGCAACGTCTCGAACCAGTCGAAGAACCGCGCGCCGTGACAGTGCAACAACACGGGCACACGTGCGATTGTAGTCGCGACAACAACCAGTCCTTTGCGCAACACGCTGCCGCGCTCGGACACGTGCACGTGCAGCACGTCGACGCGACGCGTCGCCAGTAAGCCGAACACGCGCAGCGAACCCGTTGCCCACACACGCAGCCTGCGTGCGACCGAACCGTCCGCGTGGGTGGGGATCGCGCGCAGGCGCACCTGATCGGTGCCGTGGCGGAGCAGGGTCGCGGCGACCGTGGCCATACCGCCCCGACCGGCACGCGGATCGGGCCCGACCATCACGACGCGGACACGGTCGCTTGTGGACAACTCAGTACGCTCCGTTGCCGAGTAGGACCGCGCGCACGGTCTTCCACAGGATCACCGCGTCCAACGCGAGCGACCAGTCCTCCACGTAGCGCAGGTCGAGCCGGATCGCCTCGTCCCACGGCAGATCGCTGCGCCCGCTGACCTGCCACAAGCCGGTCAGGCCGGGCTTGACCAGGAGCCTGCGCCGGGTCGCCGGCCCGTAGCTGCGGATCTCCTCCGGCAGCGGCGGCCTCGGCCCGACCAGCGACATGGTGCCGAACAGTACGTTGACCAACTGCGGCAGCTCGTCGACCGAGTAGCGGCGCAGCCAGCCGCCGACCCCGGTGATCCGCGGATCGGTGCGCAGCTTGAACAGCGGCCCCGCGCCCTGGTTCACCGGCAGCAGGTCGGCACGCCGGTCCTCCGCGTCGCTGACCATGGTGCGGAACTTCAGCATGGTGAACGCCTGCTCGTCCTTGCCGATCCGCCGTTGCCGGTAGAGCACCGGTCCAGGGCTGTCCAATTTGATCAGCACGGTGACGACCACGAACAACGGCGCGAACATGGTCAGCAGCAGGCCGGACGCGACCCGGTCGAAGATTCCCTTGATCACCCGCCGCGTCCCGGTGAACGCGGGCGCGGTGACCCGCAGCAGCGGCATGCCGAGCACACCGCTGACGTGCACCCTCGGCCCGGCGACCTCCATCAGCACCGGTGCGATGACCATCTCGGTCTCGCTGCCCTCCAGGTTCCAGGCGAGTTCGCGCAGCCGGTTCGGGCTCCAGTACGGGTCGGGCGTAACCGCGACGATCCGGTATCCGCCACGCTGGACCTGCGCGGCCAGCGCGTCGAGTTGGCCGATCACCGGCACCCCGGACACCTCGCCGCTCGCGCCGCTGGTGCACACCGCCTCGACCCGCCAACCGAGATGCGGTGCCCGGCGGGTCCGGTCGATCAGGTCGTTGACGGTCTCGACACTGCCGGCGGCGAGTACCGGGAGCAGGCAGCGGCCGTCGCGACGGTAGTAGTGCAGTGCGCGGCGCAGCAGGTAGCGCATGGGCATGGCGAGCACGGCGACGGCCGGCATCACCAGGAACACCCACGGCCTGCCGTCCGTGTCGCCGGTGGCCAGCGCGATCAGCGCGAGTACCAGCGTGCTGGCCAGCAAACCACGACCCAGCCTGCGGAATTCCTCTGCGCCCTGGCCGAGCACATTGGACCGCCACGCGCGGCACGCGGCCAGCGCGCCGAACACGACGACGATCGTGCCGACCGCCGGGATCAGCCGGGCCAGTCGATCCACCATGCCGATCCTCGGGCCGAGCATGATCCCGACCACCCCGACCGCGGTCGCGGTGGCGAGCAGGTCGCCCGCGATCACGGCCCTGCGGTAGTGCCGCTCCCAGGACGCGACCGGCGCGCCCGACGACTGCTCTGGTTCCTGCTGGTCACCGCCTCGACGCGGCTCGAAGACGCGACGTCGGAGGGTCCGCTGGCGCGGGATGCGGTCGTAGGTGAGCTTTGCGCCGCTCACCCCCTGATAGGGGATCGGCTCGCTCACCATGTTTCGCGGCTCCGATGCGGACGGCGGCGTGTGCGCTCGGCTGGGCTCACTGGTCGGCTCACATATGGCTCCCGCGGAGCGGCCGTTTTCGGCCGCGGACCATCGTGGGATCTCCCGGTGGAGTTCCCCCATGTCGTTGTTCGACTGCGCTCGTGCTCTTGCGGGTGCCGGTCGGGGTGTGGTTGATCAGCCGTCGTTTCGAACCGTTCAACCGACGTTCGGCACCACCTGTTGATGGATCGGTGAACAAGAGAATCTTGTTACACACTGTGTTGCTCAACCACTGGTCCATCTGGGCGCATCGTATGGGGTGGCGATCCGCGACGACACTCGGTGTGGTGTGCGGTGTCGTGCTCCGCCCCGGCCCGACGGCGGCACTTTCGCACCCTGCGTGACCAGCCCGAATGGACGGCGAAGCCGGCCCTGCTGAGCTGTTTCCGAGGGCGGCCGCACTGTGGTGCACGGGAGAATGCCGCTTCGACCATTCATTTCTCGGTAGCCGAAAAGCCTACCCGAGGTGGTGAACAGGTTCCTATTCAGTGAACGTTTGTCGATAGGCGAAGGAAAATGTGCACGGAGCGTCAGCAGAAAAAGAGGTTCGCTCACCCAGGTGAGTGAGCCCCATTTTCCGAACCGGTGAACTCTCCTCCGACGACAAAAGATCACCGGATCGGTCGACCCTGCCCTTGGTCGACCCTGCCCAGTGGCAGACGGCCGGTCTTCACGCCGACCCCGGCCGGCCGTAGCGTGGACGCGGATCAATCGAGTGAGGGGTGCGGCGAATGGCACGGCGACGGCGAGGTTCCGGGTTGTTAGGACTGATCGCGATCGTGGTGCTCGCGCTGCTGCTGGTCTACTACTTCCAGCGCCACAACATCCACCTGCCCAGCTTCAACACCCCGACCACCACCACGCACAACGGCGGCCTTGCACCGGTCCAGGATTACCCTGTTCGGTCGCTGTCGCTGGTCCACCTGGCTCATTAGTGCGCCACGATCACCAGGACCAGTGCGATCGCCCCGGGTAGCGCCTGGAAGAACAGGATTCGCCTGTTCGCGGTGAACGTGCCGTAGACGCCGGCGATCACCACGCAGACCAGGAAGAACACCGTGGCCGGGTAGCCGACCGGGTCGCTCGCGATCATGCCCCAGATCAGCCCGGCGGCCAGGAAGCCGTTGTAGAGGCCCTGGTTCGCGGCCAGTGTCGCGGTCTGCTCGGCGAACTCGGCGGTCAGGTCGAACGCCTTGCGCCCGTGCGGCGTCTGCCACAGGAACATCTCCAGGATCACGATGTACACGTGGATGGCGGCGACCACGCCGACCAGAACCTCTGCCGCAATCCGCATGTCGACCCCTTCGCGCCCGATGTGCCGGCCGACTGTACCCAGATCACCGATCACAGGTGATCGGCCGTACACTCGATCGAGGGGGTGGACTTGTGAACAAGGACGTCAGATCCCTGCTCGACGCGGCCGATCACGTGCTGATCGCGTTCGACGGCCCGCTGTGCACGTTTTTCGACCCCGCCGCCGCCCGGTCCGCCACTGAGCGGTTGCGGATTCTGCTCGGTCCCAAGCTGCCCCGTTCGGTCGCCAGGACCGCCGATCCGTTCGAGGTGCTGCGCTACGCGGGCACCTGTGGCGAGCACACCGCCTACGTGGTCGAACGCCAGTTGTCCCGGTTGGAAGCCGAGGCCGTCGCGCTCGGCGAGGCGACCGAGGGCGCCGAGGACGCGGTGCACACGCTCCACGCCCGTGGCCACACCGTGACCGCGGTCGGCAACCAGTCGGCCGAGGTGATCCGTTCCTTCCTCCTCGTGCACGGCATGCAGGACGCGGTGGGCAGGATCAGCGCGCGCGGCGTCGGCCGCACCGCGAAGCTGCTGCCGGACCCGTTCCTGCTCGCCGAGGCGGTCGAGGCGCTCGGCAGCACCCCGCAACGCTGCCTGTTCGTCGGGGCGTCGGCCCGGCACGCCGAGGCGGGCAAGGCCGCCGGGGTTCCGGTGCTCCGGATTGGCGAAGGCATCGCGGGCATGACCGAACTGGTCGACCGCGACGTGCTCGACTGGCCGGTCCGCTGATCGCCAGCGATCGTCCACTGTGGATTGCGCATCGCCGGCAACGCGCTCACGGCACGCGCAGGGCACGACGGTCGATCTTGCCGGAGGCGGTCTTGGGCAACTCCGGGTGGAACCGTACGTCCCTCGGGTACTTGTGCGGGGACAGGCGGGTTTTCACGAACCCTTGCAGGTCGGCGGCGGTGACCGTGGCGCAGGCGCGCAGCATGACATGCGCCCTCGGCAGCACGAGACCGTCCTCGGTGTAGCCGACGACCGCGCATTCCAGCACGTCCGGATGGCCGATCAGGCAGTGCTCGATCTCGCGCGGCGCCACCCACACGCCACCGACCTTGAGCAGGTCGTCGGTGCGGCCCTGGTAGCGGAAGTAGCCATCGGCGTCGCGGCTGAACAGGTCGCCGCTACGCACGGTGTTGCCGTGGAAGGTACCGGCCGATTTCGCGGGGTCGCCGACGTAGCCGAGTGCCGTCGTCGGGCCGGTCACCTCCAGCACGCCGGTCTCGCCGTCGGGGAGCGGCGCGCCGTCGTCGTCGGTGATCCGCGCCTGGTAGCCGGGCACGATCTGGCCGGCGCTGCCCGGACGAACCTGACCGGGCCGGTTGCTGATGTAGATGTGGTACTCCTCGGACGAGCCGATCCCGTCCAACACCTCGACGCCGAACCGCGCGTGCCACTTATCGAGCAGTTCGGCCGGCAGTGTCTCACCCGCCGAGGTGGCCAGTCGCAGGCAGCTCAGGTCGTGCTCGCCCGCGTCGGCGATCATTGCCGACATCATGGTCGGCACGTTGACCAGGATCGTCGGCCGATGTGCCGCGATCAACTCGAAGACGCGCTCCGGCGTGCTGCGTTCCGGGAACGCGATGCCGGTGCCGCCGACGCCGAACGGGAACAGCGCGGCCAGGTCGCGGGCGTAGCCGAAGAACAGCTTCGGCACCGGCAACACGATGTCCTGCGCGCGGATGTCGAGCACGTCGCGCGCGTAGTTGTGGAAGCTGAACAACGGACTGCTTGCCGGGTGCGGGCACGCCTTCGGCGAGCCGGTACTGCCGGTGGTGAACTTCCAGATGGTCACCTCGTCCGACCTGGTCGGCGCGGCGGCCAGCTCGTCGGGAGCCTGCCCGACCAGTTCGTCGAACGACTCGCCGACCACGAGGAGTTTCTTCGCGCCCGCTTCGCGCATCTTCGGCAACGTGTTCGCGTCGGCGACGACCAGGGCCGCTTCGGTGTAACCGAGGTAGTAGGCGAAGTCCTTGGCCGGCAGGAACGTGTAGACCTCCGCGCTGACCGCGCCGATCTTCTGCACCGCGTACCAGGTGGCGACGAACTCGACACCGTCCGCGAGCGCGAGCAGCACCAGGTCGCCACGACGAACGCCGAGGTCGACGAGCACGTTGCCGATTCGGTTCACCAGGGCGGCCAGTTCGCGGTAGGTGATCCGGTCGGCACCGCTGATCAGCGCGACGCGGTCGGCGCGGCCCTCGTCGAGGTTCCGGTCGACGAAGTAGGACGCGACGTTGAACTGGCGCGGCACATCATCGGGACGCAGCACCTCAACAGGTTACGGCGCAGGCGGCTGTGGTGTATAGATTTGAGCCATGGCCGAGGACGGGGAGCACACTCCGCAGGAGCTGGTGATCACCCTGGCCGGTGCCTATATGTGGCCGCGCGAGACGCGGGAGGTGTGGTCCGGCGGGTTGGTCGCGCTGCTCGGCGAGTTCGGCTTCTCGCCAGGCGCGGCACGCATCGCGCTGGCCAGGATGGTCCGAGGCGACCTGCTCCGCCCGACGAAACGCGGTCGGCTCGTGCACTACACGCTCCCGCCGAGGATGATCGCGATCCTGGCCGACGGCGACCGGCGCATCTTCTCCATCGGCACGCCCAAGCCAGCGGCCGAGGAGTGGACCGTGCTGTGGCAGGCGATTCCGGACGAGGCGCGCGCCGCGCGTGAACGGCTCGTGCGCAGGCTGCGGTTCCTCGGCTTCGGCTCGTTGCAGGACGGCACCTGGATCGCGCCGCACGACCGCGAGCACGCCGCCCTCGCCCTGCTCGACGAACTCGGCGTCACCCGGTACGCGGGCCTGATGCTCGGTAAGCCATCGCTCGCACATGGGCTGATCCACCGGATCTGGGACTCCGACGCGCTGGCCGAGCGCTATCGCGCGTTCGTCGAGGCGTTCGCGACCGCACCGGCCACGACCGACCGCGACGCCTGGCAGCTACGCACCCGCCTCGTGCACGCGTTCCGCCAGTTCGCCTTCCTCGACCCGGAGTTACCAGAAGATCTCATCGCAGCGCCAGCAGACCGGCGGGCCGCCATCGACCTGTTCCACCGTCGCTATCCCGCGCTCGCACCAGCGGCGCAGCGTTATTTCGACGAGGTGACCACCCCATGACCGACCAGCAACAGGGCGCCGAGGCGCTCAACTACGCCTCCTACCTCGCCCTCGGCGAGATACTCACCGCGCAGCGCCCACGCTCGGCAGAGCACGACGAGATGCTGTTCATCGTCATCCACCAGGTCTACGAGCTGTGGTTCAAGCAGTTGCTGCACGAACTCGGCCACTTGCAGGCCCGGCTGGACGCGGGGGAGACCCCGCACGCGCTGCACACACTGCGCCGCGCGCTGACCATCTTCAAGGTCGTCGTCGCCCAGATCGACGTGCTGGAAACCATGACCCCCCGCCAGTTCACCAGCTTCCGCGCCCGGCTCGACGCGTCGAGCGGCTTCCAGTCCGCGCAGTTCCGCCGGTTGGAGGCGCTGCTCGGCCGGCGAGACACGCGCGTGCTGGCCGCGTATCGGGAGGGCACCGAGGAACGTGCGGCGATCATGGCGCAACTGCGCAAGCCGTCGCTGTACGACTCGTTCCTGCGCTACCTGGCCGGACACGGCTACCAGATCCCGGCCGAGATCCTGGACCGCGATGTCAGCCAACCCGCCGAGCCGTCCAAGGACGTGCAACAGGCGCTGCTCGCCGTCTACCACGACGACCAGGGGCCTGCGCAGGTCGCGGAGCGCATGGTCGACCTGGACGAGGGCCTCCAGGAATGGCGCTACCGGCACGTGAAGATGGTCGAGCGGACCATCGGCGACAAGTCCGGTACCGGCGGTTCCTCCGGCGCCGCCTACCTGCGCGGCACCACGTTCACCCCGGTCTTCCCCGACCTCTGGGCAGTCAGGAGCGAACTGTGAACGACCTCGCGACGGCATTACTCGCGTTTTCGGGTCGGCGAGCGGCTGTTGCTCACCGGCCACTCGCACCAGGCGTGGCCGGACGTGGCGTTGCAGGGGCAGATCGACGCGTTCCTGGACGCGGCCGACGGCGTTGACACCAAGTGGGACGCGCGCGTTCGCCGTCGCCGACCGGGTGCGCGACGGCTTCCGCGCGTTGCTCGGCGAGCCCGATGCCGAATCGCGCTCGGCGCAGAACACGCACGAGCTCGTGCTGCGCTTCCTGTCCGCTTTGGATCTTCGGCGCCGTCCTCGTCTGATCACATCGGACGGTGAGTTCCACACGCTGCGTCGGCAGTTGGCCAGGTTGGGCGAGGCCGGTATCGAGCTGGTCGTGGTGCCCGCCGATCCGGTGGAGACGTTGGCGGAGCGGATGGCCGCAGCAGGTCGACGACCGGACGGCGGCGGTGCTGGTGTCGGCTGTGCTGTTCGGGACGTCCGCCATCGTGCCTGGGCTCGACGAGTTGGCGACGCGGCCTGCGCGGCGCCGAGCTGCTGGTGGACGCCTATCACGCGCTCGGTGCGGTGCCGTTCGCCGCGCCCGAGGTGGCCTGGGTGGTCGGCGGCGGGTACAAGTATCTGCAACTGGGCGAGGGCAACTGTTTCCTGCGGCTGCCAGCGCACGCGCAGGACCTGCGACCGGTGCTCACCGGCTGGTACGCGGAGTTCGGCGAACTCGCCGCGCGGAAGGATCCGGGCGAGGTCGGCTACGCGACCGGCGGCCTGCGCTTCGCGGGCGCCACCTACGATCCGACCAGCAACTACCGCGCGGCCCGCGTTTTCGACTTCTTCACCGAGCATGGACTGACGGCCGACTGGCTGCGGGGGAGCTACCTGCGCCAGACCACCTTGCTGGCGGAAGATTTCGACGAGCTGAACGTGTCGGAGGACGTGGCGACCCGCGACCGGACCGGGCCACGCACCGCGTTCGGCGGCTTTCTCACCATCGAAACGCCGCATGCCGCACGTTGGCAGGAACGTCTCGCCGAGCGCGGCGTGTGGACCGACAGCAGGGGTAACTACCTGCGCTTCGGACCGGCGCCCTACCTGCGCGACGACCAGCTGCACGCGGCCATGGCCGTCCTCGGCGAGGTCATCGCCGAGGACGGCCGCTGATCGGGAGCCGGGGGTGTCGTTGGTCGTCCCGGTCCCGGTCGCGCCATAGGACTTCACGTTGAACATCGGAGCGGCATGCTGTGCGGCCGAGGCCGCCGATGGCCAGCAGGCCAACAGGGCGAACACGGCAAGTACGGCTAACCAGAGCCGGCGCGAACCGGAGCGGTTGAACTCTCCGTTGAGCACGAAACCGGTCTCCCTTCGTGAAATGACTCAAGCCCGCGAGGGGTGCAATACATCTTATGTAAACGTTTTCAGTGTCGATCGGAAGACAGGTTGTCGATACCGCCGAACGGACCAGCTTGCCACCAAATCATCCGATGTCTGGTCCACCGGAAACTTCATACTTTCGTCTGATGAGGAGCACCGGAACCGCTCTCTAGGCTCGGCGCGGGGAGGTGGCCGATGATGGGAGCTGGCCTGATCAAGCGGGGGCGCACCGGATTGTCCGTGGCCCTGTTGGCCGCGGTGGCGGCATTGCTCACTCCGTCCGTCGCGGCAGCGGCGACCGAGGCGCCACTGTCCTCGGTACGCGACAACGCGACCCAGGACGTGTACTCGTACACCAACGCGATCCGCGAGTCGGTGTGGGTCGACACCGGGCTCACCGTGAGCGGCAAGCCGGGCGGGCACGTGCGCGTCGCGGCCGACATCATCCGGCCGAGCGAACTGGACCACAGGGCGAAGGTGCCGATCATCCTGGAGGCCAGCCCGTACTACGAGGCGATTGGCCGGGGCAACGAGTCGCAGATCAAGCAGTACGACGCGAGCGGCGACATCGTCAGCTTCCCGTTGTTCTACGACAACTACTTCGTGCCACGCGGGTACGCGGTGGTCCTGGTCGACCTGGCCGGCACCAACCGCTCGCAGGGCTGTGTGGACACCGGCGGCTCCTCCGACGTCACCTCGGCCACCTCGGTGATCAACTGGCTGAACGGCAGGGGCATCGCCTACACCAGCAAGACCGGCGACACGACCGCGGCTGCCTACTGGTCCAACGGCAGCGTCGGCATGATCGGCAAGTCCTGGGACGGCACGGTCGCCGAGGGCGCCGCGTCCACCGGGGTCGACGGGTTGAAGACGATCGTGGCCGAGTCCGCGATCAGCAACTGGTACGACTACTTCCGGATGAGCGGCTCCGACCTCGCCAGGGAAACGCCTGGTCAGCTGTCCACCTTCGTCGAGGACCAGGACGTGATCACCGCGTGCGCCCCGGTCGCCGCCGACATCGACAAGGGCTCGCCGGACAACGGCGACTTCACGCCCATGTACGCAGCGCGCGACTACGACGCGAACGCGAGGAAGGTCAAGGCGAGCGTGTGGCTCACCCACGGCGCCAACGACTACAACGTGCTCACCGACGACTTCGGCCAATGGTGGAACGCGCTACCGCCGACCGTGCCCAAGCAGCTGTGGCTGTCCCAGACCGGGCACGTCGACCCGTTCGACTTCCGCCGCACCGCGTTCGTCGCCGAGCTGCACCGCTGGTTCGACCACTACCTGATGGGCATCGACAACGGCGTGCAGTTCGGCCCGCAGGCGTCCATCGAGCGCGGCCCTGACACGTGGGTCAACTACCCGACCTGGCCGATTCCGGGCACCGTGCCGCTGACCATGCGCCTCTCGCCGAGCAACACGGCAGGCGTCGGCGGCCTCGGCTTCGTCCCGCCGCTCCGGCCGAGCACCGCCTCGTTCACCGACGACCCGGCCAAGGACGACGACGACTGGTCCGCCAACCCGACGCAGACCCAGTCCGATCGGCTGATCTACTCGACCGGCCCGCTCACGCACGCGGAAACCGTGTCCGGCACGACCAAGATCACGCTCACCGTGTCCTCATCGACCCCGGCGGCCGAGTTGTCCGCGGTGCTGGTCGACTACGGCAGCACGACCATGCGCCACTACGACAACCCGAACGGCAGCGAGGGCATCACCACCCTCGACACGCGGTCCTGCTTCGGGGACAGCACGCCCAAGGACTCGGCCTGCTACCTGAACACCGAACCGGACACCGAGACCGTGAACTACGACGTGTTCCAGCGCGGCTGGGCCGATCTCGGCCACTACCAGAGCCTGAACAACCAGCAGCGACTCACGCCAGGCACGCCGTACTCCATCACGTTCACGCTCAACACCACCGACCACACGATCCCGGCCGGGCACAGCCTCGCCCTGATCATCGGTGGCACCGACGGCGGGTCTCCTGGCTTCGACAACCCGTACATCAACCCGCCACCGGGCCCGGCGCCCACCCTGGGCGTGAACCTGAACGCGTCCTCGGTGAGCCTGCCGCTGTCCTTCCTCGGGTAGGACTCGGGTAAGGGCCGCTCAGACCGCGCGCGGCGTGCGTTGCGAACTCCTGCGCACGCGCAGCGCGGCGGGTAGCACGATGCGCTGCGGCGGGAAGCTCTCCCCGGTGATGCGTCGCAGCAGCAGGTCGGCCGCTCGCCTGCCGATCTCGTAGGTCGGCTGCTCGATCAGGGTGATCGGGGGAGCGAGACCGGCCCAGCTCATCTCGTCGAAGCCGGCAAGCACGATGTCGTCCGGGAACGTGACGCCGGCTTCGGCGAGTGCCTCCAGCGCGCCGACCATCATCAGGTTGTTGGTGACGAACAGGCCGTCGGGCGGTGCGGGCAGGTCCAGCAGGCGCCGCGCGGCCAGCCTGCCGCCCTCGATGCGGAAGTCGGCGCGGGCCACCAGATTCGGGTCCAACGGGATGCCGGCTGCGCGCAGCGCGGAGCGGTAGCCGGCGACCCGGTCGGACGCGGTCGAGATCTCGGCGGGGCCGCTGATCACGCCGATCCGTCGGCAGCCCGCCGCGATCAGGTGGGTGACCGCGTCCTTGGCAGCCTTCTGGTTGTTCACGGTGACGCTGTCCACGTCGGCGGAGCGGATCCTGCGGTCGATCACGACCACCGGGATGCCCAGATCGATCAACAGGTCCAGCCGGGTGTCCTTGGTGGACGCGGGGGAGAGGATGACGCCCGCCATCCGCTCGGCCGCGGTCACCTCCAGATAACGGCGCTCCTTGGCGAGGTCCTCGTCCGCGTTGGCCAGCACGACCGAATAGTCGCGTTCGCTGGCCGCGTCCTCGACTCCGCGCACCAGCGCGGTGAAGAAGGGGTTCTGGATGTCGGAGATGATCAAACCCAGCACCTTGGTCGCCTGGGTGCGCAGCGACCGCGCCTGGCTGTTCGGCCGGTAGTCGAGTGTCTCCGCCGCCTTGATCACCCGGTCGTGCAGGGTCACGGCGACGCGGTCGTCACCGTTGAGCACCCGCGACACGGTCGCGGGCGACACCTCCGCCAACGCGGCCACATCCCGAATCGTCACATGTGCCATCGCGAGTCGTGCTACCTTCTCCCGTTCCTGGTGCCGTCCACTCTGGCCGTTGTACCGGCCCGCTGTCGAGCCCGCGAGCCGGGAAATATTTCTGGTATCGATTTCTCCATGATCGATTCTGAGGATCAGCCTGGGCATTGACACACTCCGGTCCCGCCCCTACATTGCTGAGAAATCGATTTCTCGAAACACGGATTTTACGGTGTGGGGAGGATCAGCCGTGGCGCGGATCGGGATCTTGTCGCTGTCGGACGGACGGGACTATGTGCACAACGACGTCAGGGACTTCATCGACGCGGCGACACTGTCGCTGGCCGGCGCGTTACGGGACGAGGGTCACGAGGTCGTCGTCGCGCCCGAGATCGTCTGGACCAACCAACTCGCCACAAGTCAGGCACGCTGGCTGGCGGATCGGCGCGTCGACCTGACGATCTTCCACTACGCGGTGTGGACGTTCCCGCACTTCACCATGCTCGCCGCCGATGCGACACCCGGTCCGCTGCTGTTGATGGCCAACATCGACCCGCAGTACCCTGGCATGGTCGGCATGCTGGCCGGCGGCGGCGGGCTCGACCAGATCGGCCGCACGCACAGCCGCGCCTGGGGCGACATCGCCGACCGGCCGACCCGTGAACGCGTGCTGGTCGCGGTGCGCGCGGCGGCCGCCGTGCAGGGGTTGCGCGGCACCACGTTCGGCCGGGTCGGCGGCAGGCCGATGGGCATGTACACCGCGGTCGCCAACACCGACCAGTGGATGCGCACGTTCGGCGTTGACGTCGAGGAAATCGACCAGTGGGAGATCGTGCGCCGCTCCGCGCAGGTCGAGCAGAGCAGGGTGACGGCGGGCCGGGAATGGCTGGAGCGGCACGCGGCCAAGGTCCACTACGACGGTGACCGGCTCACCCCGGAACTGCTGGAACGGCAGATCCGCTCCTACCACGCCATGCGCGAGCTGATCGAGGAGTGGAACCTGGCCTTCTCCGGCATCAAGGGCCAACCCGAGCTGACCGCCAACTTCGCCACCATGGACATCACCGAGGCGTTCCTCAACGACCCGTACGACTGGGAGGGCCCCAAGCAGACGCACGTGACGGCCACTGAGTCCGATATGGACGGTGCGCTGACCATGCAGCTGCTCAAGGGTCTGTCCGGCACGCCGGTGCTGTTCGCGGACGTCCGGCACTACCACACCGACCGCGACGTGTGGGACCTGTGCAACTCCGGCCAGCACGCCACCTGGTTCGCGGCCCGCTCGGACGATCCGGCCGAGAACCTGGCAAAGACCCACCTGTATCCCGAGGTGTTCTACTTCCCCGCGGGCGGCGCATCCGTCCAGCACCTTGCCGCGCCCGGCTCGTTCACGCTGGCCCGGCTCACCCGGCACGACCACCGCTACCGCATGCACGTGGTGCGCGGCGAGTTCGAGCAGTACGACGAGGCGACCAACGAGGCCATGATGCGCCAGTCCACCTACGAGTGGCCGCACGCGTTCGCCCGCCTGCACGTGCCGGCCAACGACTTCCTTGCCCGCTTCGGCGCCAACCACATCCACGCGGTTCCCGGCGAGTACGTCGCGGAACTGCGCGCCATCTGCGAACTGTTGGACATCGACTACGACGGCCTCGGCGACGCGGCCTGACTTCTCCCTCGGATCCCTCGGAGGCTTCTCGATGGCTCGCGTGCGGAAGATCCTCTTATCCCTGTTGATCGGCTCGCTGGCCGTGCTCGGCCTGACCGCGGCACCCTCGGCGGCCGCCGCCGCGCACACCACCACGAACAAGGGGCCGGTCGGCTGGGACGTCTACCGGCAGCTCAACGATCTGCCATACCTCACGTCGGGCGTCGGCACCAAGCAGTTCTCCAGCTTCGACCGCACCGGCGGCAACAACGACTGGTGGTCCGGCCCGAACGACTGCCTGCGGCTGATCGGCGGCCAGTGCGTGATCGCAGAGCACAGCGGTGCGGGCGAGGTCGACGAGATCTGGTTCACCTGGAACGGCGGCGACGTGACCAGCGTCGGCGACATCACCATCACCCTGGACGGCACGACCGTCGTGCACGCGCCGTTGCAGGACATCGTGAACGGCAAGCTCGGCGCCCCGTTCAGCTACCCGTTGGTCGCCAACGCGGACCAGAGTTCCGGCGGCGTCTACATCGCCGTGCCGATGCCCTTCGCCTCGTCCATGCTGATCACCACCGACTCGTCGTCGTTCTACTACCACGTCACCTACCGGACGTTCGCCGACGCGGTCGGCGTGCACACCTTCGACCCGACCGACAAGGCCGCCGACGTGCTCGCCACGTTGCGGGCCGCCGGCACGAAGGACCCGAAGCCGGCACTGCCCGGCGCGACCACCACGACCACCGCCCTGGCCATCGCGCCCGGCGCGAGCGCGACCGTGGCCAGCACGCACGGGCCGGGTGAACTCACCGCGGTCCGCGTGCGGCTGCCGCAGATCCCGTACGTGACTCCCACCTCGGTCACCGCGACCGGGCGCGCGTTCGGCAAGGGCGGCTCCAGCACGTTCACCATGAAGATCGACCCGAACAACAACGGCGTCGTGCTCACCCGCAGGCTCGACCCCGGCATCGCCGACCAGGTCGCCACCGTGGCCGTCGACGGCGACATCGTCGGGCAGTGGGCGCCCAACGCGGGCAACGGGAGCGGGCAGTGGGCCGAGGAATCCGTGAGCATTCCCGGCAACGTGACCTCGGGCAAGACCCAGATCACCATCACCAACGCGTTCGTGTCCTCCGCGCTGGACTTCAACGAGTTCACCTACTGGGCCTACAGCATCGTCAACGGCAAGAACACGCTCACCGACCAGTTGCAGGTCGGCGACGTGAGCGGCGACGCGACCAGCGAGTTCGTGCACGGCTACTCGATCGTCGGCCAGACCTGGCAGGGCGTGCGCACCTACACCTACCCGCTCGACGCCACCCAACTCGCGCAGCTCGCGACCGCGCGGAAACTGTTGCAGGGCCTGCGGTTGCGGATCAGCTTCGACGGCGACACGACCGTCGACTCGCCGCTCGGCGAGTTCTACGGCACCGGTTTCGCGGTCGAACCGGTCAACTCGCTGTTCTTCGGCGTCGACCCGAGCACCGGCTGGTATTCGACCTGGTGGCCGATGCCCTACCTGTCGGGCGCCACGGTCAGTGTCTACAACGGCTCCGGCATCGCGATCACCGGCGCGCAGGCGCAGGTAACCGCAGCGCCCGACCCGCAGGTCGCGATGAAGCTGGCCACCGGCCAGGACGGCTACTTCCGGACCCAGTCGCACGCCGGCCCGACCACACCTGGCCAGGACTGGACGTATCTTGCGGCCACTGGCACCGGCAAGTACGTCGGCGACACCGTGGACATGCTCGGCCCGGCCAACCGCGAATACCTGGAGGGCGACGAGCACGTCTATCCAGACACCACAAAGACTCCGCAGCTCAACGGCACCGGCACCGAGGACTTCTACCAGAGCGGCTGGTACTTCAACCGAGGCCCGTACAACACGCCGACGCACGGCAACACCGCGCACCTGGCCGACGGCACCGGCTGCGACGCCAACTCCGACTGCACTTCCGCGTTCCGGCTGTTGATCGCGGAAGCCGTGCCGTACGGGTCGAACATCACCTTCGGTATCGAACACGGCGAGACCGACAACATCCCCGCCACCTATTCCTCGACCGCCTACTACTACGGCAGGGCAACGGCGAGCGTCCACCAGACCGACCAGCTCACCGTCGGCGACCCGGCCAGCGAGTCAGCACACCACTACACCTCGACCGACCCTGGCTCGGTGACCTCGCTGACCGAAACCTACGAGGGCAACGACGGCACGCCGAACCCGATCACCATGGCCACCCGGGCCACCACCGCACCGGTCAGCTTCTCCCTCGCGCTCGACCCGAACAACAACGGCGCCGTGCTGCTGCGCACCAGCGACCAGAACAGCGGCTACCAGTCGGTCGCGGTCAGCGTGAACGGCCAGCGACTCGCGCCGTGGGTCGAGCCGCTCGCCAACCCCTTCCACCAGTGGCTCGACGACACCTACCAACTCCCGACCTCGGTCACCACCGGCCACTCCACGATCACCGTCACCCTCACCCCGACCTCGGGCGCACCGCCCTGGTCGGCGGCGGCCTACCGGGTGTTGTCCGAGGCTGGCCGATGACGCACACGGCAACCGGCTCGCTCGCCAGGGGAACGGTCCTGCTGACCATGCGGGAGGTCAGCAAGTCCTTCCCGGGCGTGCGCGCCCTGCACGGCGTCGACCTCACCGTGCACGCGGGTGAGGTCCTCGCCCTGCTCGGCGAGAACGGCGCCGGCAAGTCCACGCTGTGCAACGTCCTGGCCGGTGTGCACGCCGACTACGAGGGCAGCATCGAGATCCTCGGCGAGCCGGCGAACATCCACTCGCCCAAGGAAGCCGCCAAGCACGGCATCGCCATGATCCACCAGGAACTCAACCTGGTCCCCGAACTGTCCATTGCGGACAACGTGTTCCTCGGCGCCGAACTGCGTACCGCGCGCGGCACGCTGGACCGCAGGGCCATGCACGCCCGCACCAGCGCCCTGCTCGACCAGCTCGGCCTGCGCCTGCCGCCGACCAAGCTGGTGCGCAACTGCCGCATCGCCGAACAGCAGCTGGTTGAGGTGGCCAAGGCGCTCAACCTGAACCTGCGCATCCTGGTCATGGACGAACCCACCTCCGCGCTCGCCGACTCCGAGGTGCACCGGCTGTTCCGGGTCATCCGCGACCTGACCGCGCGCAATGTCGGCGTCATCTACATCTCGCACCGGTTGGAGGAACTGGAGGAGATCGCCGACTCGGTCACCGTGCTGCGCGACGGCGCCTACGTCGGCCACCGGTCCATGGCGGACACCAGCCGCGCCGAACTCGTCACGCTCATGGTCGGCCGTCCGCTCGGCGAGTTGTTCCCACGCGCGACCGAACAACGCTCCACCGGCCGCGTCGTGCTCGACGTGCACGACCTGACCCTGCGTCCGGAACCGGAATCCGGCGCGACGCCGTTGCACGGCATCGACTTCCAGGTACGCGCAGGGGAGATCGTCGGCCTCGCCGGGTTGATGGGCGCAGGCCGAACCGAGGTCCTTGAAGCGATCTACGGCGCGCACGGCGCGGTCGGCGGCACCATCACCGTGAACGGAAGGCCCTACCGGCCGCGCACGCCGCGCAGGGCGATCCGGGCCGGCATGGCACTGGTCACCGAGGACCGCAAGGCCAAGAGCCTGGTGCTGGACAACACCGTCCGGTTCAACACCACACTCGCCGCGCTCGACCGTTACCGCAGGCCATGGCGCACCGTCGACCGCAGGGCCGAGCGCGCCGCAGTGGCAAGGGAGATCACCGAACTGCGGGTGAAGACCCCGAGCCAGCTGGCCCTCGTGCGCAACCTCTCCGGCGGCAACCAGCAGAAGGTCGTGCTGGCCAAGTGCCTGCTCACCAAGCCGACCCTGCTGCTGCTCGACGAACCGACCCGAGGCATCGACGTCGGCGCAAAGGCCGAAGTGCACGCCCTGATGAACACGCTCGCCGAACGCGGCACGGCCATCATCGCGGTCTCCTCCGAACTGCCCGAGCTGATCGGCATGTGCGACCGCGTGCTCGGTGCTCTGCGAGGGCAGGCTGACCGGCGAGTTCCACCGCGACGCCGCCAACGGCCCCGTCGTCGACCAGGAAGCCATCCTCAACGCGGCGATGGCCCGCACCACCGTTCTCACGCCCGTTCTCACACCTCGGGAAACCGGATGACGGACACCATCATGACCGCGCCCGACCAGGTCCCGCCCGACCTGCCCAAGACCCGCCGCGAGCGGCTGGCCAGGATCCTGCCCGCGCTCGGCTCGTTGCAGGGCTACGTCGGCCTGGTGCTGGTGATCGCGGCGGGCGCGGTCACCAAGGGCCAGATCTTCTGGAACCAGACCAACCTTTTGAACGCGATCACCGCGTTCTCCTCGCGCGGCATCCTCGCCGTCGGCGTCACCCTGGTCATCCTCACCGCCGGCATCGACCTGTCCGTCGGCTCGGTACTCGGTGTCGGTTCGATGACCGCGGCCCTGCTGCTCGTGCACCTCGGCCTGACGCCGTGGCTGATCGTGCCGATCTGCGCGATGGTCGGCGCCGTGTTCGGGCTGGCCAACGGCATCGGCACGACCTGGTTCCGCATCCAGTCGTTCGTGATGACGCTGGCCATGCTGAACGTGGCGCGCGGCATCGACGGCCAGGTCAGCAACAACGTCGCGGTCGGCACCCAGCTCACCGACGCGGCCGGCAACCTCACCCCGCAGGCGGCGGCGTTCGCCAAGCTCGGCACGCCAGGCCACAACCTCGTCCAGGGCAGTTGGCTGCCCGTGCTCGGCCAGGTCGGCATCGGCTACCCGGTGATCGCGTTCGTCGTGGTCTGCATCGTGTTCCAGTTGATCCTGTCCAAGACCCCGTTCGGCCGGCACATCTACGCGGTCGGCGGCAACTCCACCGCCGCGCGGCTGTCCGGCGTGAACGTGATGGCCGTGACCATCGGCGTTTTCGCGATCTCCGGCCTGCTCGCCGGTTTCGCCGGCCCGATCGACGCCGCGTACACGGCGTCCGCCGACCCGCTCGCCGGCACGTCCTACGAACTCGACGCCATCGCCGCCTGCGTCATCGGCGGCACCAGCCTCGCGGGCGGCAAGGGGAACGTCACCGGCACGTTCGTCGGCGCGCTCATCCTCGCCCTGCTCGACAACGTGCTCGGGCTCAACGCGATCAGCTCAGACATGCAGCTGATCTTCAAGGGCCTGATCGTCGTCATCGCGGTCGTGTTGCAGCGACCCGACTTCTTCCGGTCCTTCCTGGGGGTCGTCGGCCGGATCCGTTCCACGTTCGGCAGCGGCGAAACAAGCAGCAGCAAACAAGAAGAAAAGAAATGATCGATAGCGCGGGAGGCACCATGTCCATCACCAAGCTCGCCCGTCGCTGCCTGCTGGTGGCGAGCGCCGCACTGCTCGGTGCCGGCGCGCTGAGCGCGTGCGCGGCCAACGCCCCGGGGGCGTCGCAGGGCAGCGGCAGCGGCGGCGGCTCGACCCAGTTCGTGGTCGGCTACTCGCAGTCCAACAACGCAGAGCCCTATCGCGCCCAGCTGAACCTGCAACTGGCCTACTTCATCAAGAAGTACCCCGACCTCAAGCTGCTGCCCATCACCGACGCCCACCAGGACAGCGCCACCCAGGTCAGCCAGGTACAGAACCTCATCCAGCAGCACGTGAACGTGCTGATCGTCTCGCCCAACGAGCCCGGCCCGCTCACCGCGCCGGTCCAGCAGGCGTGCGCGGCCGGCATTCCGGTGATCATCCTGGACCGCACCGTCAACACCGACTGCGAGACCGCGTTCATCGGCGGCGACAACTACACCATCGGCAAGCTGGCCGGCGAGGCCGCGGCCAAGGCACTGCCCAACGGCGGCAACGTGGCCGAACTCCGGGGCATCCTGTCCGACCAGCCGCAGATCGACCGGGACAAGGGCTTCCGTGACGGCATCGCGGGCCACAACATCAACATCGTGCTGGACCAGGAGGCGAAGTGGCTGCGCGCGGACGCCACCACCATCGCCCAGCAATGGCTCGCCACCGGTCAACACATCGACCTGATCTACGGCCAGAACGACGAGATGGCGCTCGGCGCGTACAACGCGGCAGCGGGCGCCGGCAAGGCGAGCCAGATCAAGTTCATCGGCACCGACGGGCTGGCCATTCCGACCGGCGGCATCCGCGCCGTGGAACTCGGCCAGCTCTACACCACGTTCGTCTACCCGACCTGCGCGCAGCAGGCCGCGGCGACCGCGGAGGCGATCGTGCACAAGCAACACGTCGCCAAGAAGACCACGCTGCCGACCGTGCAGGTGACCAAGGCGAACGCGCAACAGTTGTACAGCCAGTTCCAGTCCGAGGCCGGTGCGTGACAAGCTGAAACCATGACCCTGTTGCTCGGCATCGACATCGGCACCTCCAGTGCCAAGGGCGTGCTGGTCCGCGTCGACGGAACCCTGGTCGCGCAGGCGGTTGTCGAGCACGACGTGTCGCGGCCACACCCGGGCTGGGTCGAGCACGACGCGACCCGGGTGTGGTGGGCGGGCTTGCGCGACCTGGTCGCGCAACTGTCGGTTGCCGCAGACGAACCGATCGGCGCGGTCGGGTGCAGCGGCATCGGCCCCTGCCTGTTGCCGGTCGACCGGCACGGCGAACCGCTGCGCGCGGCCATCCTGTACGGCGTCGACACCAGGGCCACCGCGCAGATCGCGGCACAGGAGGCCCGTTTCGGCGCGGAAACGGTGATCGCGCGGTGCGGTTCGCCGCTCACCACCCAGGCTGTCGGCCCGAAACTGGCCTGGGTGCGGGAGCACGAGCCGCTGGTCTACGCGCGCACGAAGCGTTGGTACCTGGCCAGTTCCTATCTGGTCGCCCGGCTCACCGGCGAGTACGTGCTCGACCACCACTCGGCCAGCCAGTGCGTGCCGCTCTACGACAGTGCCGCGCACGAGTGGATCGGCGACTGGTGCGAGCAGATCGCGCCCGGCCTCGACTGGCCGCGCCTTACCTGGCCGGGCGACGTGGTCGGCACGATCTCGCCGGCGGCGGCGAGCGAAACCGGCCTGCCGGCCGGTATTCCGGTGATCGCCGGCACGATCGACGCGTGGTCGGAGTCGGTCAGCGTCGGCGCGACCGAACCCGGCGACGTGATGCTGATGTACGGCACCACCATGTTCATCGTCGAGGTGCTCGCCAACCGCGCCACCTCACGGCACCTCTGGGGCACGGTCGGCGCGTTCCCCGGCACCTACAACCTGGCCGCCGGCATGGCCACCTCCGGCGCGATCACCGGCTGGCTCGCCGATCTCACCGGCGCCGACTACGCAACGCTGGTCACCGAGGCGGCCGAGGCAGGCGTCGGCGCCAACGGCCTGCTCATGCTGCCCTACTTCGCGGGCGAGCGAACCCCCTTGTTCGACCCGGACGCGCGCGGCACGATCGTCGGCCTGACCATCAGCCACACCAGAGGACATCTCTACCGGGCCGCGCTGGAGGCGACCGCGTTCGGCGTTCGGCACAACCTCGCGGCCATGGCGTCGGCTGGTGGGGAGTTGCGCAGGCTGGTCGCGGTCGGCGGCGGCACGACCGGGATGTTGTGGACGCAGATCGTCTCGGATGTGCTGCACCGCCAACAGGATCTGCCCCGACACACCGTCGGCGCCGCCTACGGCGACGCGTTCCTTGCCGCGGTCGGCACCGGCGCGGCCAAACCACCCGACATCGACAACTGGAACCCGGTCGCGCGCACCATCGAACCCAATCCCGGCCGCGCCGCCGACTACGACCAGCTCTACCAGCTCTACCTGGATCTCTACCCAGCGACCAGATCTACCGCGCACGCGCTGGCCGCTCGGCAACGCCGCTCGGCTCAGAACTGGTTGCAGCCCACCTCCACGCCGTAGCTTGGGCCCCAGAGGCCGGGGAACACGGTGGTGTCGACAATGGTGCAGTTCCAGTAGCCGTCCTTGGCGGCTGTGCTTTCCGCCTGCCCGGCAGCTTCCTGGACGCTCGAACCGCTGCCGAAGAAGTAGGCGGCGTACTGGCCGGTGGCCGGTGCCGCGGACGCGCTCGCCACGCCGATCGTGGTCGCGAGACACGCGGACAACGCAACGGCTTTTGCCGACAGTACAAGGGCTTTACGCATGGTGAACTTGCCTCCCGTAGGTTTTGCGGAGGCCCAGGCTAGCGTGATCACCGATGCGGACACGTGGGTAGTTTTCCGCTAATCCGGACGTTATTTCGACCCGCTCGTCCGCGAACGGTTTGCCCGGATCTAACCTCGTCCACATGACACGCATCTTCATCGCGGGAGCGACCGGCGCCATCGGCCGACTGCTCGTCCCTCGACTGGTCGGCGCGGGCCACCAGGTCACGGCGGCGACTCGGGGCGCTGGCAAGGCAGCCCTCCTGCGCGATCAGGGCGCCACCCCGGTCGTACTCGACGTCTTCGACGCCGCCGCGGTCCGCGACGCACTCAAGGAGGCCGCGCCGGAGGTCGTCATCCACCAGCTGACCGCGCTGTCCGACGTCGATCTCGCGGCCAACGCGCGGATTCGCGTCGAGGGCACTCGCAACCTGGTCGACGCGGCCAAGGACGTGGGCGCGCGGCGGATGATCGCGCAGTCCATCTCCTGGGCGTACGCGCCCGGCGACGGCCCTGCCGACGAGACCACGCCGCTGGACACCGGGGCGCCGCCGCCGCGCGCCACCACGGTCGCCGGCGTCGCCGCGCTGGAGAACGCCACCGCCGAACTGGACGAGTGGGTCGTGCTGCGCTTCGGCACGTTCTACGGCCCCGGCACCTGGTACGCGCCAGGCGGCCTGATGGCCAGCAGGCTCGCCGAGGGCACCGTGCCCGCCAACGACGGCGTCGCCTCGTTCCTGCACGTCGCCGACGCGGCCGACGCCACCCTCGCCGCCCTGGACTGGCCGAGCGGACCGCTCAACATCGTCGACGACGAGCCGGCGCCCGCCCGCGAATGGGTCCCTGCACTGGCCACCGCGCTCGGCGCGCCCGCGCCGGAACCGGTGGCAGGCGGCGCGCCCTGGGAACGCGGCGCCACGAACGCCAAGGCAACCTCGTTGGGTTGGTGCCCGCGCCATCCGAGCTGGCGAACCGGCTTCACGGCCGACCAGCGACCAGCCAGCTGACGACCTCGTCCCGATGCGCGTGCCGGGCCGCGTCCAGCGCCGTCTCACCGGACCAGGGCGCGGCCCAGCTCGCATCGGCCCCGCGCTCGGAGAGGTACCGCGCGGTCTCCAGCTGGCCGGCGCGGCAGGCGTTCCACAGCGCGATCGACAGATCGTCCACATCGGACTCGGCAAGCTCGGACACCAACGGCAGCAACCCGAGCGCGGCCGCCTGCGCCAAGCTCAGCTTCGCGCCGCGCTCGTAGAGCCGCCGCAGCGCCGCCCACTGGCCGTAGCCGAGCGCGGACTGGCTCGGTGCCCCACCACCGATCGACGACCCTGGATGCTCGATGTCCGCGCCAGCATCCACCAGCGCGTCGATCAGCTCGACGTCGTCGTTGCTGGCCGCCCAGTGCAGCGCGGTCTCCCGATGCCACATGTCCACGGCCTGCGCGTCCAACTCCGCGCCCGCCCCGACCAATGCCGCCACCATGGCCGCCGCGTTCGGCCGATGGCCGGGCGCGTCCGCGAACAGGTGCAACGGCCAACACGAGTTGATCAACGCGGTGGCCAGCGTCCGATCCTCGCCGAGCAGTTCGCGCACCCGCTCGGCATCGCCCCGGTTGATCGCCGTCGCGAACTCGAACGCCCGCCGATCGAACTCACGCGGCAGCGCGGCCCCCGGCCGCGAGCGAAACAGCAGCAGGTTCCCGTCCGGGTCGACGTGCGCGAACTCACGCAGGCGGTCGTCGGTGTCCTGCGGCTCGCGCAGGTGATCGTCGGTGCTGTGCGGCTCGCGCCCAGGGTCGTCGGTGTCGCGCGGCTCGCGCCGAGGCGGAAAACCGGCGGCCCGAAACTCGGCGGCGAGCACGTCCGCGTCCTCGACCGTGACCTGAATCCACATCGCCGTCCGCGCCGGATCGTGCTGGGGTGTGAGCGCGAAATGGAGTTCGACGGCCTCCCGTCGCGCGATCGAGAACTCCGCGCCGCGCAGCGGGAAGTGGAAGCCGAGCCGCTGATAGTGCTCGACCGTGCGCGTCATGTCCGCGGTCGGCAGACCCGGCGCGACCCCCATCAGCCGCCCGAGCGGAACGTCAAACGTCGGCACCGCGCGTCCTCCCCTGTTTGAGCGTGGCGTGTTTGACTCCGGCCAGCGCGCGCAGTCCGGCCCGCAGTCCGGCCAGTTCGGTCGCGCTGATCATACTGGTCAACTCGGCGTCGACCTGCACGATCGCCGCCCGGATCACCGCGGCCGCCGCGCGCCCGCGCTCGGTGAGCGTGATGTCCAGTCGCCGCCGGTCCTCGGCATTCACCTCGCGCGTCAGGTATCCGCGCACCACCAACGTGTCGATCAGCTGGCTCACCCCGAGCCCGCGAATCAGGTCCACCGCCGACCCGCCGTCAGCTCCTCGGCGATCGCATGCGCATAACTCCCGCGCGCCGCGCGCATCAGCGCGGGAATGTCGATCTACGCCTACAGGGCCCACCCCTGGGCGCCGGGCCAGGTGCACGCGGTCGCACCAGCGTGCGCGGCGGCCTGCAACGCCTCGGTCCGGTCGGCACCGGCGGCCAGCGCGGCGGCCAGTGCGCCCGTGAACGCGTCGCCGGCGCCGGTGGTGTCGACCACGTCGATCTTGGGCGCGCACGCGGCCGTGTCACCCCAACGGGCACCGGCCGCGCCGAGGGTGACGCACAGCGACTCGGGTGCGTCCGAGCCGAGTTCGGCGGCCTCGTGCTCGTTGACGATCAACGGGTCGGCCGCGGCGAGCAGCCGATGCGGCAGCGGCAGCCACGGCGACGGGTTCACGATCAGCCGGATGCCGCACTCGACCGCGATCTCGGCGACCCGCAGCACCGAGGGCATCGGGATTTCCAGTTGCAGCACCAGCACGTCGGCCGAGCGGATGGTGTGTTCCTCTACCTCGACGGCCTTCTCGTCCATGGCCTCGTTCGCGCCGGGCACCACGATGATGGTGTTCTCGCCGTGCTCGTCGACGGCGATCAGCGCGGTACCGGTCGGCGTGTCGGGCGCGACCACCACGCCGGAGCAGTCGACGTCGCGGGCGGACAGGGCTCGGCGGTAGGCGTCGCCCACCTCGTCGTCGCCGATCCGGCCGATCAACCGGGTCTTGGCGCCCGAGCGGGCCGCGGCTAACGCCTGGTTGGCGCCCTTTCCGCCGGGCAGCCGGACCAGGCCCTGGCCACGCACGGTCTCACCGGGCGCGGGATGCGCGTTGACGTGCGTGATGATGTCGATGTTCAGCGAACCGACCACGCAAACCCTCGGCCGCCTTGTCATGTCGACCTCACCGGGGCGAGCAGCGTTTCGGTGAACAGCCTGCCGTAGCGGTCGCCGTCGATGCCGAGCGCGACGTTGACCCGCTCGGTCAGCAGCGGATGGCCGTGGTGTTCGGCGTCACCGCGCAGCGTGCGGCGGTCCACAACGGTCTGCCCTCTTGTCAGGCCGCTGGTCAGTTCGACCTGGAGGGGTAACAGCTCGGTGCGCAGGTGTTGCGGCTCGGCGACCGCGCAGACCGCGCCGGCGTCGCCGAGGTGCGCGCCGCCCACCCGTCCGATGCGATGGTCGGCGCCGCTGGTGCGCTGGGCGTGTTCGAGGAGCCGGCCCGCCGTGTTGGCGCCGGGGTCGGCGCTGGCGAGCAGGGTGGCGATCTGCTCGGTTGACGCGGTCGCGCCGTAGAAGACGTCCAGCCCGTACATGGTGACCGGGGCGTCGCAGCCGAACACGATGGCCGCGGCCTCCGGATCGTGCCAGACGTTGAACTCGGCGACGGCCGTTGCGTTGCCGGTGGCTGCCGAGCCGCCCATCACCATGATCCTGGCGAGCTTGGCGGTTACTTCCGGGTAGGCCCGCAGCAGCAGGGCCAGGTTGGTCATGGGGGCCAGCGACACCAGGGTCACCGGCTCCGCGCTGCCCATGATCAGCCCGCGTAACAGTTCGATCGCGTGCTCGTCGACCGGCTTGCGGTCGGACTCGGGCAGGTCGAGGTCGGCCATGCCGTCGACACCGTGCACGTGCGCCGCGTCCCGGTTCGGCTCCAGCAGCGGCCTGCGCGCGCCGCGTGCCACCGGGATGTCGTCGGCGCCCGCCGCGTCGAGGATCTTGAGCGTGTTGAGGACCACCTGGTCGACGTGGGTGTTGCCGGCCACGCAGCTGATGCCGAGCAGTCTGAGATCGGGATGTCGGACCGCGAACAGGATGGCAAGGGCATCGTCGACACCTGTGTCCACGTCAAGCAGGATGTCCGTCATCGCTTGCCTCCCTCTCGCACAGCCTTCATCTTGGCTGGTCATGCGCGCCGATGCCGCACCATCCGGGTACGAGCGCCTGATCGTGTCGCACACAACAGGGACGGAATGACTGGCCGTTGTGGTTGGTTGGCACCTGACGCGTATGTCCCTCGTGTTTCGTGGTGTGGATTTCAGGAGGCCGACCTTGGCGAGCAGCAGCACTCCAGCCGACCGGACCTGGCTGGTCGCCTTGTCGGCCGCTCTGTGGGGGACCGACGGGCTGCTCCGCAAACCCCTCGCGGACGTGCTTCCCGCGGCGACCGTCGTGTTCTGGGAGCACGCGATCGTCTTCGTCGTGCTGCTGCCGTGGCTGCCCATGGCGCTGCGGGCGCTGCGCCGGTGCACCTGGCGCGAGCGGGCCGCGGTGATCGCGATCGGCGTCGGCGCGTCCGCGCTGGCCACCGCGCTGTTCACCGAGGCGTTCGCGGTCGGTGATCCGGTGACCCCGCTGGTTCTGCAGAAGTTCCAGCCGATCTTCGCCATCCTGGCCGCCTGGCTGCTGCTCGGCGAGCGCATCCGGCGCGGCTATCTGGCCTTCGCGGTGCCGGCCCTGGTCGGAGCCTGGCTGCTCACCTTCCCGAACCCGTTTCAGGTTCAGGTGAGCGCGGCCGTCGCCGCGTTGCTCGCGCTGGCCGCCGCCGCGCTTTGGGCGGGTGGCACCGTGCTCGGTCGGCTGGTGAGCGCGCGGCTGAGCGCGTGGGAGGTCACCGTGTTGCGCTACGTGTTCGGCCTGCTCGGCGCGAGCGCGATCGTCCTGGTCCAGGGCACCCCGGTCGGCGTGCACTCCGGCGACGTACTCGGACTGGTGCTGCTCGCGCTGGTGCCCGGCCTGCTCGCGCTCGGCCTGTACTACGTCGGCCTGCACGCGACGCCCGCCGCACGCGCGACCCTGGCCGAATTGGCCTTCCCGGCGACCGCCGCCGTGTTGGGCGTGACCGTGCTCGGCGCGAGTTTCACGGTCAGCCAGTGGATCGGGTTGGCGGTCGTGGTGCTCGCGGTGACCGGTCTCGGTTGGCACGAACGCCGCGCGCGCAGCGCGGTGGTGAGCGCACCGGCGGAACTGGAACTGGCCACTGTGGAGATCAACTGACTCGATACGGCACTGCCAACACAATGACCGATCAAGAAGTGTGAAATTCACTTGAACGGGCCGGATTGAAACGCCTTGTGTGATCGGTACCACATCTCTATGTTTAGCTGTCGGGAGATCAACCACACATTTGGTTCCACCACACAAGGAAGTGACCCGCAATGGCGCGGTCATCCGTTCAGGTGAGCACCGTAGCGGGATTGTTCGACCGCAGGGTGGCCCCGGTCGAAGCGCTGGCCGGCAACGCCACCGCCATCGCGCGAGCCTGCCACGTCATGGCGATTCGCTTTCACCAGGGCGGAAAACTCGTCGCCTTCGGCAACGGCGGACCAAGTACGGACGCGCAGCACGTCGCCGTCGAGTTCGTGCATCCGGTCATTGTCGGAAAACGCGCCCTGCCCGCTATTTCGCTGACCACCGACATAGCCACGATCACCGGTGTCGCCAACAGAGACGGACTTGCGGAAATATTCGCCCACCAGATCTGTTGTCTCGCCGAGCCTGTGGATATCGCGCTCGGCATATCCACCGATGGTGACTGCGAGAACGTACTGCGTGGCCTGCGCGCCGCGCACGATCTCGACATGCTGACCATCGGGCTGGTCGGTGGAACGGGCGGAAAGATCGCGAAAAGCCGGGAAATCGATCACCTGCTGCTCGCTGATTCGAACGATCCCCGCGTGATCAAGGAAGTCCACATAACCATGTATCACATTCTGTGGGAGCTGGTGCACGTGTTCTTCGAACAGCCCGGCGTCCTCGCTCCGGGAGTGCCGGCATGACCGAACCGCAATATGTTCAAGAGTTCCCCGACTGCCACGACGAGGTCTGCATCACCTGCTCCGACCTTGCCGTCCAGGTCAGGGTGCTGCGCCTTGAGGGCAACGACATGGCCATTGTGGACACCGGAAGCGGTGAGGAGGAAGTGAGTGTCGCACTGGTGCCCGCGCACGTCGGCGACACCCTCCTCGTGCACGCCAGCGAGGCGATCGCCGTGGTGCGGCCATGACCGACGTCGCAAGGCACGCCAACCGGCACCAGCCATCCGCCGACGATGCCGAGGTCGAGTCGCTCTACCCGTTCCTCTACGCGGATACCAGCAACCTGGACGCGGTACTCCAGGAGGTTCGCAGGTCCACTGTGGACAAGGCGCACGAGATCATGACCCTGCGCCGCCAGGTACTCGCGGTGGACGGCGCCCGACTGGCCGAGTGCGCGCACGAGATGGCCGAGCGGTTCGCGGCGGGCGGGCGGCTGCTGGCCTTCGGCAACGGCGGCAGCTCGACCGACTCGCAGGACCTGGCCAGCCTGTTCCTCGCACCGGGCGACGAGCGCCCGCTGCCCGCGTTCGGCCTGACCAACGACGTCGCGGTGATCACCGCCCTGTCCAACGACATCGGCTTCGACGTGGTGTTCTCCCGGCAGATCGCCGCGTTCGGCCGCGCGGACGACATCGCGGTCGGCCTGTCCACCAGCGGCAACTCGGCCAACCTGTTGCGTGCCTTCGACGAGGCGGACCGACGCGGCCTGCTCACCGTCGGCATCGCGGGCTACGACGGCGGGAAGATGGCCGAACTGGACAGCATCGACTACCTGTTCGTGGTGAATTCCGCGTCCGTGCACCGCATCCAGGAAGCCCAGACAACGATCTACCACGCGCTCTGGGAACTGACCCGCCACATCCTCGACATCGACGCGAGGTGATCCGTCGTGACAGCGACCGAACCAGCCCAGGCCGGGGTTCGCGGTGTCGACAACGAACAGATCGGCTGATCACGGAAGGCGCTGGCGATGCAGCAGGACGCACACCCGATCGGTCAGCACGTGGAGCGGGCGCTGGCCGAGATCGGCCAACTCGGCGATGAGAACGTGCTGGGCCGGGTCGAGGACCTGGTCTCAACCCTGGTCGAGTTCTACGGTTCCGCGCTGGAGCGCGTCATGGAACTCGTGCACGAACGCGGCGACACCGCGCTGATCGCGGCGCTGGGCGACGATTCGCTGGTCGGCAGCGTGCTCGTCGTGCACGACCTGCATCCGCTGTCCACCGAGCAACGCGTGCGACTCGCGCTGGACAAGGTTCGCCCCTACCTCGGCTCGCACGCGGGCGCCGTCGACCTGATCGGTGTCGTCGACGGCGTGGTGCGGCTGCGCCTTGCCGGCAGCTGCAACGGCTGCCCGTCCTCGACGGTGACGGTGAAGCTGGCCATCGAGAAAGCCATCCAGGATCTGGCGCCCGAGATCGTGGACATCCAGGTCGAGGGCGTCGTCGACGAGCCGGAACCCGGACGACCGCTGATCCCGTCGACCACACCCGACGCGGCACCGCGTCCCAGGGTCGAATCCGACTGGATCGAGGTGACCGCGCAGGCTCCCCGCGACACGGTCACCAGCGTGCTGCTCGGCCATGTGGCCACGCTGCTGTGCAACGTCGGCGACCACCTCTACGCGTACCGCGACCACTGCCCGGCCTGCGGTTCGGTGCTCGCCGACGGCAGCCTGGACGGCACGCTGCTCACCTGCCCGACCTGCGCCAGCCGCTTCGACGTCGCCCTGGCCGGTCGTGGGACCGGCGGCAACCGGCACCACCTCGATCCACTGCCGCTGTTGACCGAGTCCGGTCACGTCCGGGTCGCGTTGCCCGTCGGGGTGGTGTCCTGATCTGACTCAGGCGAAGCCCGGGTTGTCCATCACCCAGCGCCAGGTGCCGTCCTCCTGCCGCCGCGCCAGTTCGACCGTGACCTGGCCGGTGGCCAGGCGGGTCGAGGTGAGCGCGAGATCGCCGTTGACGATCGTCTGCCTCGGTTGCCCGGGCGCGAACGTCGGCCTGCTCGCGAGCAGTTGCGCGTAGAACGCGCGAATCTCCTCGGCCCCGTGGCCAGGCTCCGGTCCGGCAGCACCAGCGCCGCGCTCGGTTCGTACAGTTCGACGACGCCCTCCACATCGCCCGCGTTCAACCGAACCAGAATGAACTCACCCAACTGCTCCGGCCGACCGGCCCGTTCACCCATCGACCCACAATATTCGCCGCTGTCGACCAACCGGCCCGCCATCGTTGCACCGCACCCGCGAATGCGTGAGCATTGCGCCCGATCACCGGTGCTGACCAGCCAACCGCCGCAGCGCCCGCAACACCGCGCCGTCGTCCTTGGCCAGGTGATCGACGACGCCCCTGCGCAGATCGAGCAGGTCCGGGTCCTCGCGCAGGTATTCGCCGAACACGGTGGTGTACGTCCAACGCGCCGCGTCCGCGAACTCATGCAGCTCACCGTTGTTGAAACCGGTCGTCGGCAATCGAACCAGCACGGTGTTCTTCGCGTTCACCAGCATCAGCGAGCGCGGCACGCTCGGGTTCACCATGCCGGTCACCGCAGCGGGCAGCGCGCGCCGCAGGCCGGCGGCGTCGACGAACGCGGGTCCGCGTTCGTCGAGCAGCAGGCCGCCGTTGTGCCACCAGCCCGCGCTCGGTTTCGGGCCGTCCGCCGCCAACCACGCGTCGACCCGGGACAACGGCCCGTGCGCTGCCTGCTCGACCGGCGGATGCGGACGCACCCACAGCCGAGCGGGAGTGGTGATCAACTGGTCGGCGCCGACATTCGGGTTTCGTTCCAATCTGCGTGCCCGAATCGTGCGCCACACCGCGAAACCCGCCAGCACCAGCGCGAGTAACTCGCCGACCACGAGCGCGGTCGACAGCGCGGCGCCAGGCGCGCGCACGTAGTGCAGCACGGCGGTCAGGTCGAGCACCGCGACCGCGAGCGCGGCCGCCAGCAGGCCCAGCCGCGAGCCGGAACGGCGTGGCCTGCGGCTCGACTCCCAGGCCAGCGGGATGACCAGGGCAATGGTCAGCCAGGTGACCAACGCGAGCCACGCCGCCTCGGTCATCGCCACCTCCCGCGGGTCGACCCGACCAGGGTACGACCGCGCCTCAGCTCACCGGCACGCCCACGACCACCACCGGACCCCTGGCCGGGTCGAGTTCGGTGGCCTGATCGACGCCGCTCGGCGCGAGCACGTCCACCGCCTTCGGCACCGTCGACGGGTCGACGGCACAGACTGGGCTGGTGGTGCCGGCCGCGCACACGCCGAACGAGTACGCGCCAGGGGTCGCCGTGAACGCGCGCGCCTGATCGCCGCTGAAACCGTCCTGGCCGGTCAGCACGACCGCGAACGACCAGCCCGCGCCCGGCGTGCCGAACGCGGATGCCGGCACGGCGATCGTGATGGTCTTCGCGATTGTAGTCGCGACAACATTCGCGGTACCGAGCGAGTTGCCGTTCGCGTCGACCCACACCGGCGACGCGAAGCCCTGCACCTCGATGCGTTCGCTCCAGCCGGGGTTGAGCGAGTAGTTGCGCGACGGATAGGCGGCCCTGGTCGACGTGCCGGTGGCGTTCGGCTGGTGCACGTAGACGTCGAGCAGTTGTGCGCCCAGCACGCTGCCGAAGGTCGGTACCAGGTTCCGCAGCGTGGTGCGCAGGTAGATCGTGCCGCCGAGTTGGATCACCTGAAACCGGGTGATGTCGAACGAGCCGGGCGCGAAATCGGCGGCGGTCGGGTACTGGTAGGTGCCGGGACCGTTGTCATCCCCGGTCGGATCGGTGACGTCCATCGTGGTCGTGCCGCCGACCAGGTCGCCGGTGACGGTGGTCTGCGCGTAGCCGGTGGCGTGACCGTCCGATGTGGTCGAAGCGACGGTCAGCACGTTGGTGCCGAAGCTGATCGGCGCGCTGACGCTGAAGACGCCGTGCGCGTCGGCTGTGCCGGTCGCGGTCGCGGACGGCGCGCCGGTGTCGGTGTCGGTCGCCTCGATGACGACCTGCGCGCCGGGCGCCGTGGTGCCGGTGACGGTGGTGGCACTGGACTCGATCGTGCTGCCGGCCGACGGCGCGGTGATGGTCACCGGGACGGCGCTCGGCGCGGCCTTGTTGACGTAGCGGTTGGTGGTGATGGAGGGCTGCTCAAGGTCGAGGCCCGCGCCGATGTCCAGGATCAGCCGCAGTTCCTGCGCCTGCGCCCAGGACAGCGGCGACGCCGAGCCCGCCGCCTTCCCGTCGGTGAAGCCGATCGACGCCGTGGTCGGGTCGCTGCCGTACGGGGCAGCGGGCAGGTCAGGGTCCTCCCACGCCTGCTCGGGCACGAGGCCGACGCCAGAGGAGAAGTTCTCCATCGCGCCAAGCAGCGTGTTCGCGCCTGCCTTGTCGCCGGTGGCGATGTCGGATTCGGCGCGTTCGCCGGACAGGACCGGCCACAGGTGCCCGGTGCCGGTGTCCGTGGTCGGCCACGGCTGGCCCTGGTTGGTGCACGAGGACTGGCTGGGCTGGTAGCAGTCGCCGTAGCCGTCCGCGCTGCCGGCCGCGGCCGAGTTGCCGTAGCGGTAGTAGCCGGTGCCGCTAGGGGTGTGCACCGAGATCTGCTTGTCCAGCACGGCAAGCGACGTCTGGATGTCCGGGTCGTCGGCGGGCAGTTCGCCGAGCCGGACGAGTTCCTGGAAGCCGCCGTCGATGACCTGCCGCTGGTCGACGGTTGGGCCGCCGTTGCCGAGGTTGTAGGTGATGGCCGCGTTCGGGTCGCCGGTCTTGGACAGTCGGATGAAGTAGCGCGCGGCATCCGGGCCGGCGGTGGTGAGCGTCCAGTTCTTGATGTTGCGCTGGAACTCGTCCGCCGTCGCCTGGTAGAGCTGGGCACGCGCGGTGTCGTTGTGCATGGTCGCGATCGCCGAGGCGGCCGTGAGACCGGCGATCTCGGCCGCGATGGTGGACGGCGAATATCCGGACTGCTCCTCCCACCGCTCGACGCCGAACGACGGCCCGTGCGCGACCAGGAAGTCGGCCGCACGCTCGACATGCTGACTCCACAACGTCGCGTCGCCGCTGAGGCCGGCCTGGTAGGCCATCAGGATCGGGTAGGCCGACTCGTCGAGCTGGTCACCACCGGTGTCCGGTGCGACCTTGCCGTTGACCATCGAGTTGCGCGGCAGCTGCCCGTTGGCCTGCTGTTGGCGGTCGAACAGGAAGCGGACGGTGTCGCGCGCGGTGCGCAGGTCGCCGTCGGTGAGCAGGCCGGTGAAGATCTCGTACAGGTCGCGGGCGAACACCTCGCGATACGAGCCGAAGTACACGGCCCTGCCATTGACGACCGTGCCCGCGTTCACGGCCTGGCCCCACGGGCTGGCCAGCGACGCGACGATCGCGCCGGGGAAGGTCTTGTCCTCGCTGGCCTTGAGCACGTTCGCGCTCAGGTAGTAGGCCGCGCGGTTGTGCGCTGGAGGTTGGCGCAGTGTCGTGTCGTAGGCGCGCCAGCCCTGTTCGTAACACGCCAGGGTGGCCGGGAACGGTGTCGCCAGCGACTCGCCAGCGGTGTCGACCGCGCTCGCCTCGGTGCGGCCGAAGCCCAGAGCCAGGGTGATCGGCGTGTTCGGTCGCGGGGTCACGTCCTCGGTCGCGGTGATGTGGCCGTTCGGCGCGTCCGCGTAGGTGGTGCCGAGGGAGTGGGTGGCGTCGAGTTGGGTGAGGGCGTCGCTCGCCGTGCCGGCGTAGCCGACCGAGGCGGTGCCCGATGCCGTCGACGAGCGCAGCGCCGCGTAGGTGGGCACCGCGTAGTCGCGCTTGGTGGCCTGGCTGGTGGTTGAGGTGTCGTAGACGACCGGCACGGCCGCGCCGCCGACGCGTTGCACGGCGCCGGTGTCCGCGCCGCCGTTCTGGCTGCCCCCGCCGCCGTTGCCGTTGATGTGCGCGTCCAGCCGCGCGTACACCCGCAGGCCGTGCGTGTCGCCGCGCAGCGCGGTGCGCAGCAGGACCGTGTCGCGGGCCGGGTCGGTGAGATAGGTGGTGACCAGCTGGTAGTGGTGTTTCGCGCTGGTCGCGGTGACCGTGCAGACCATGCCGGTCGGGTCGGCGGCGACCGTGTAGGTGAGGTCGCGGGTCTGCAGATCCGTGAAGCTCGCCCTGTCGGTGACCACGTACTGGAGGGTGGCCACGTTGGTGTTGTCGATGGTCGGCTCGTAGACGTCGGACAGCACGCCGTCCGCGACCGTGTACCAGACCTTCGAACCACCCCGCGCCGTGCCGACGCAGTCCTTGCGCGCGTTGTCGAAATAGGACGGCGCACCCGGCCCGCCCGGCGTCGCTGCCGTCTGCGCGGCGGCCGGAACTCCGAATGCTGCGATTGTAGTCGCGACAACAATCGCGGCGCAGTGCGCGAATCTCGGCGTGAACTTCACTGGCAAGCCTCCCGATCCCCAAGGCTGCCGATGTTTCCGGCCCGTTATCGAGCGCGCAAGGGGCCGGTCAGGCGACCGCTCGGCTGAACTGGTCAGACGACGAAGCTCTCGATGTGCGCGAGCATCGTGTCCAACGCGGCCTCAAGGGCGAGCGTGTCGCGGCGGGTCTTGGTGATCAGCAGGCCGCCCTGCAACGCGGCCAGTGTGGCCAGGGCAAGCTTGTTCGGGTCGGCGCGTAGTTCGCCGCGCTCGTGCATGGCGCGCAACCCCTCCCGGATCGCCGCCTCCCAGCGACCGAAGCCGTCCGCGAGATCGGCCCGCGCCTCGTCGTCGTGTTCGGCGAGTTCGCTGGCCAATGAGCCGATCGGGCAGCCGCCTCGGTACTGCCTCGCGTGCTGGAGTTCGACGAGGGCGTCGCGCCAGGCGTGCAGCGCCTCGATGGTGTCCAGCCTGCTCAGCAGTGGTTCCTGCGCGGCAAGGATCGACTCGGTCTGGAACGCGATGACGGCGCGGACCAGGTTCCGCTTGTCGCCGAAGTAGTGGTAGATCTGCGAGGTGTTGACGCCTGCGGCGGTCTGCACGTCGTCGGTGCTGGTTCCGGCCACGCCACGGGAGAACATGAGCTGCGCCGCGGCCGCCACGATCCGGTCCCTTGTCGCCTGGCCCTTGCGGGTCAGCCGGGAGGTCGCGAGCGCGTCAGCAGCCATAGCGGCGATGATACCCGATTTTGGAGGCTTCAATCCAAAAGCTGGGCCTGCTCCCACTCGGTCCTCAGCATCGCGCAGACGATCTCGTCGCACCACTCGCCCTTGACGAACTCGTTCTCCACCAGGTGCGCCTCGGTGCGCATGCCGCACTTCTCCAACACCCGGTGCGACGCGATGTTGCGCGCGTCCAGCCTGCCGACGATCCGGTGCACCTCGGTCTGGCGGAACCCGATGTCGAGTAGGGCGCGGGTGACCTCGGTCGCGTATCCGTTGCCCTTGTGGTCGGGGTGGATGGTGTAGCCGACCTCGGCGCCCGCATGCTTCTCGCTGGTCCAGAGCAGCATGGCGTTGCCGATGCGGGTGTCCGGCTCGTCCTTGCGGGTGATCAGCAGCGAGAGGTGGTCGCCCTCCTTGTCCCAGGCCACATTGGTCTTCCGCTCGTCGAGCATTTCCCGCACGCTCTCCGGCGAGCGCGGCTGCTCGTAGAGGTAGCGCATGACATCGGGTCGGGCGAACAGGTCGCACAGGAAGTCGAAGTCGCCGTCGAGGTACGGGCGCAACAGCAGGCGGTCGGTGGCGATCGGGTAGGAGGGGCGCAGCATGGCGCGAGGCTAACAACGGCCCGAAATGACCAGAAATTCTTTAGCTCTGGGCGAACAGCCGAGGTACCGTGCTTTCTTTTCTCAATGCGGCGGTCGCGGTCGGTCGGGCAGGGAGCGAACGTGGACGAGGAGCCCTGGTTCGCCTACTACGACGACACGCTTGAGGTCGATCCCGGCAGTGCGGCGGATCATGCCTTCCTGGTGGGTCTGCGAGCCCGCGCGATCTCGCGCGCATGGTCCTGCGATCCCGAGGACACCTGGGCGTATCACGCCATTGACGGCCATCGACATCTGCTGAGGGTCGGCGTGTGGGTACACACCTGGCTTACCTGCGGCGTCCAGTTCGACGGAACCCGCATCGTCGGTGGCGAGACGTACCACGACATCCCGTTCGACATCGCGGTGGGGGCCGAGGCGGAGATTGTCTGTTCCGGCTCCATCGACGTTCTGGTCAAGCGGGCCGGGGAATGGTTCGAGGACGTGTTGAGCCGGCCGATCGGCGGCATGAGTGGTTCGACAACGGCGAACTGGTCCATGCCGAGACCGTGCTGGCATCGACGGGGCGACCGCTCACCGGGCAGCGGAAACCCCGGCCGGCCCGCCGACCGGACCGGGTGACCCTGGTCCGAGGGGTTTCCCTGCCCGACATCGGCTGTGGTGGCGGGCGCTCGCGGTGGCCGTTCCGCGAACGGCGGGCCAGGTAGCCGTCGGCGTGGCGTCAACCGGTCAGCGAGACCACCGGTTCGGTGACGATGGCGGAGAGTTGGTCCAGTGGCAGGCCGACCGCCTCGGCGATGGCGACCACGGTGAAGAAGGCGGGCGTCGGCACCCGGCCGTGCTCGATCTTGCGCAGTGTTTCCACGGACACGCCCGCGGCGGTGGCGATCTCGACGCTGGTGCGTTCGCCTCTTGCCGCGCGCAGGGCCGCGCCGAGCCGGGCGCCGCGGTCGTGGTCCTGCCTGCTCAACGGGGGACGAACCATGGCGCCAATAGTAGTACTGTGATAGAAATACCGGTATAACTATTGGCAGGAGGTTCGGTGGTCGAGTTGAAGACGGCGGGCGAGTTGGCGGCGATGCGGGAGGCCGGGCGGGTCACGGCGGCCGCGCTGGCCGCGGCCGGTGAACACGCGAAGGCCGGGGTGTCCCTGCGCGAACTCGACGAGGTCGCGGCCGAGGTGATCAGGGCGGCGGGCGCGCGGTCGTCGTTTCTCAACTATCACCCGCACTTCGCGCCGACGCCCTTCCCCGCCGTGCTGTGCACGTCGGTCAACGACGCGATCGTGCACGCCATCCCGGACGACTACCGGCTGCGCGACGGTGACCTGTTGAGTCTGGACTGTGCCGCCGAACTCGGTGGCTTCCACGGCGATTCCGCGTTCACCATGGCGATCGGCGCGGTCGGCGCCGAGGACGAGCAGTTGATCGACCGCACCCGCGACGCACTCGCGGCCGGCATCGCGGCCGCCGTCCCCGGTGGACACCTCAGCGACGTCTCGCACGCGGTGGGTGAGGTCGGTAGGCGGTTCCGGTACGGCATCCCGGCCGACTTCGGCGGGCACGGCGTCGGCAGGCGGATGCACGAGGATCCGCCCGTGGCCAACGAGGGCAGGCCCGGCCGAGGGATGCGGCTGCGTCCCGGTCTTGTCATCGCGATCGAGCCGATGTTCATGGCGGGCGGGCACAACGAGTATCGCACCGCAGCGGACGGTTGGGCGCTGCTCACCGTCGACGGCAGCAATGCCGCGCACTTCGAGCACACCATCGCGGTCACCGAGGACGGGCCGGTAATCCTGACCGCGGCCTAGGTTCCTCCCAACAGTGGGGTTAACTCCCCGGACACCGGTCATCGATGTCGACAGAATGGACAGCGCACCGCAGGTAGCGAGGCGCTGGAGGATGACCGTGGCCGAGACCCTGGCCGAGCTGGCCGACACCGATCGGCCCACCACGAACCGGTTCGCGTTGGCCGGTTGGGGACTGCTGTTCAGTCTTTACTCCGGCGTCGGCATCGCGTTGTTCTGCGCGACGGTCACGTTCATCGGGCTGATTCCGGTCGGGGTCGGCGTCCCGGCCTCACTCGCGTTGCTCGCGGCCACCCGCGGCTACGCCGAGCAGCACCGGTTGTGGGCGGGCCGGCACCTTGGCGTGCCGATCGCGCGGCCCTACCGGCCGACGCGGGAGGGGCGGTGGCCGGCCAGGATCCGCGGTCACCTCACCGACAAGCAGACCTGGCGGGACCTGGCCTGGCTGCTGGTGAACGCGACCGCCGGGCTGTTTCTGAGCGTGCTGCCGATGTCGCTGCTCGGCGGCGCGCTGTGGTACCTGGTGCTGCCGTTCCTGTTCGCGGTCACGCCGCCCGGCACGTTCGACACCAACTACGGCATCTTCAGGGTGGACAGTGTCGGCAGTGCGTTCATCACCTACTCGTTCGCGCTGGTCAGCCTGGTGCTGTTCGGGGTGCTGACCGTTCCGATCATGCGTGCCTACGTCTCGCTGAACCGCTGGCTGCTCGGGCCGGCGCAGCGCGATTCGCTGGCGCGGCGGGTCGAGCAGCTCACCGAGTCGCGTGCGGACACCGTCGACACCCAGGCGGCCGAGCTGCGCAGGATCGAACGCGACCTGCACGACGGCGCGCAGGCGCGGCTGGTTTCGCTCGGCATGAGCCTTGGCATGGCCGAGGAGTTGCTGGCCGCCGATCCGCGGGCCGCGCGGAACCTGCTGGCCGAGGCGCGCGAGTCGACCGGTCTCGCCCTGTCCGAGCTGCGCGACCTGGTCCGCGGCATCCACCCGCCGGTGCTGGCCGACCGCGGCCTCGACGGCGCGGTCCGCGCGTTGGCCATGGCCAGCCCGCTGCCGGTCGAGGTCAGCGTCGACCTGCCCGGCCGCCCGCCGGCACCGGTCGAGTCCGCGATGTACTTCGCGGTCGCCGAGACGCTGACCAACGTGGCCAAGCACAGCGGCGCGACGAGCGCGTGGATCCGGTTGTCCTATGCCGACGGCAGGCTCGGCGTGCTGGTCGGCGACGACGGGCGCGGCGGGGCGAGGGCGGCCAGCGGCGGAGGGCTGCACGGGATCGAGCGGCGTCTGTCAGCATTTGACGGAATCGTGCACATCGCCAGCCCGCTCGGCGGGCCGACCATCCTCACCATGGAGCTGCCGTGCGTGTTGTCCTCGGTGAAGACCTCGCCCTCCTCCGGGACGGCCTGATCCGGCTGCTCTCCGCGCACGACTTCGAGGTCGTCGAGGCCGTGGACAACGGTCCCTCGCTGCTGCACGCGCTGATCCGACACAAGCCGGACGTCGCGGTCGTGGACGTCCGGCTGCCGCCCACCTTCACCGACGAGGGCCTGCGTGCGGCGATCGCGGCCCGCGTCGAAGTGCCCGGCCTGCCGGTGCTGGTGCTGTCCCAGTACGTCGAGCAGCTCTACGCGCGCGAACTGCTCTCCGACGGCCAGGGCGGGGTCGGCTACCTGCTCAAGGACCGGGTGGCGAACGTTGGCCAGTTCATCGACGCGGTGCGCAGGGTCGCCGACGGTGGCACCGCGATGGACCCGGAGGTGGTCTCGCAGTTGCTGGCCCGCAACGCCGGCAGTGCGCCCATGCACCAGCTCACGCCGCGCGAGCGCGAGGTGCTCGAACAGATGGCAGAGGGCCGGTCCAACGCGGCCATTGCCGGCAAGTTGTTCATCACGGAAAAAGCGGTGTCGAAGCACACCAACAACATTTTCGCCAAACTCGGGCTGCCCCCATCGAGTGATGACAATCGTCGAGTTCTCGCTGTGTTGGCATTTCTGAACGGTTGATTGGTCCGTGCGGGTTACGTCGGTCGAATGCCCGAGTATTCATCGTGCCATCACCGGTGTCCGGCCGTATGCTGGTCCCTCTCGAATTGAAGCGAGGTTCGTGATGAGCGCAGCGGCCGACTGGGTGCCCGGCGACATCGACGTGGCAGTGCCGAGCGCGGCCAGGGTCTACGACTACCTGCTCGGCGGCGCGCACAATTTCGACGTCGATCGGCTGGTCGGCGAGAAAGTGCTGGCAGTGCAGCCGAACGGCCGGCAGATCGCCAGATCGAACCGGGCCTTCATGAGCAGGGCTGTGCGGTTTCTGGTGTCCAAGGGCATCACGCAGTTCCTCGATCTCGGCTCGGGCATTCCAACCGTCGGCAACGTGCACGAGATCGCCCAGCATGCCGATCCGCGCGCTCGCGTGGTGTACGTCGACCATGATCCGATCGCGGTCGCGCACAGTCAGCTGATCCTGGACGGAAATCCGCTGGCCACCGTGGTCGCCGCCGATCTGACCGAGCCGGAAGCGGTACTGCGGAATTCGACGATTCGGAATTTCCTGGATTTCAGCAAGCCGCTCGGGTTGCTGATGGTGGCGGTGTTTCATTTCGTGTCGGACGACAAACATCCGGTGGAGGTCGTCAGGAAGTACGTCGAGGCGATTCCGTCCGGTTCGTATGTCGCGTTGTCGCACCTGACCGCGGACCAGATGGCCGATGAGATGGCAGGCGTCGTCGAGGCGATGAAGAACAGCCGCGATCCGATGTTCTTCCGGAGCTATGCCGATGTGGTGGCGTTGTTCGACGGGCTGGACGTGGTCGAGCCGGGCGTGGTGAGCGCGCCGTTGTGGCGCAAGGACTACGGCGACGACGTCGACCAGGAGGGCGTCTACGCGGGCGTCGGCTTCAAGCCATAACGGCGAGGTGACTACGCCTGGTCGGCGGTCAGCCGTTCGCGCAGGAAGGTGACGACGCGTTCGCGGGCGGCGAGCGCGGGGTGGCCGGGTTGTTCGCGCACCTCGGCGGTCAGCACGGAGTGGGCGCGCTTGGTGAAGCCGGTCGGGTTGCCGGGCGCGGAGTCCAGTTCGATCACCTCGAACGCGTCGCCGAGCCGCGCCTTGAGGGTGGCGAAGCGTTCCCTGGGTGCGACGCTGTCGTCGCTGAACCGCAGGCCTAGTAGGCACAGGTTGTTCTCGGTTGTCCTGCGCGCGACCGTGGCCAGTTCCGCGTCGGACATCCCGGGGTCGCGGCGGCGGGCCGCGCTGATCGGGAAGGGCACGGACGGCTGGCTCAGCACCGGCGCGAGCACCACGTCCTCGACGGCGGTGGCCAGGGCGAATCCGCCGGTGAAGCACATACCGATCACGCCGACGCCCTTGCCGGGGGTGCGCTCGGCCAGGTCCTTGGCGAGCGCGCGGAGGAAGGCGGTGATCGGCCTGCTCGCGTTGACCGCGAACGCGCGGAACTCGGCTGCCACGCACAGCCTGCCGACCACGCCGAGCGTGTAACCGGCCGACAGCGGCCTGCCCGGTGTGCCGAACGGGGACGGAACCACGACGGTGAAGCCCGCCTCGACGAGATGGTCGGCGAGTCCGAGCACCTCGGGGGTGATCCCGGGGAGTTCGGGGATCAGCACCACCCCTGGGCCTTCGCCCTTCTCGTAGCGGTCGTAGGTGAGGCCGGCGCCGGTGAACGGGGCACCGCGCCAGCCGGTCAGGTCCGAGGTGGGTGCCGCGTCGCTGGTCACCAGCGGATCATGCCACCCCTTCACTACCGACCGGCAGGCCGAGTCCGGCCAGCATGACGTCCAGGAGTTTCCGCGCGCGGTCGATGCCGTCCTGGTCGGTGGCGATGGACACCGCGTGCGTCATCCGCAGCACGTCGACCGTTTCGATGTCGGCGCGTACCACACCGGATTCCCACAGCGGCGCGAGCAGCAGGCCGGCGACCCTGCGCATGGCTATCCGGCACTCGTCGAACGTTTCGCCGTTGCGGTCCATCGCCGCCTTCAGCGACATGGCAAGGCCCTGGTTGGCGAAGATGAAGCCCAGTTGCGCGTGCAGCCACCGGCCGAGCGCCTGTTCGGGCGGCAGTTCCGCGCGTAGCCGCTCGCCGAGGTCGGCGAGCGCGAGGATCTCCTCGCGGTAGACCGCCTCCATCAGCGACTCCCTGGTGGGGAAGTGCCGGTAGAGGGTGCCGGCGCCGATCCCGGCCCGCTTCACGATCTCGTCGAGCGGCGCTTCGAGGCCCTGCTCGATGAAGACCTGCTTGGCGACCTCGACGATCCGCGCGCTGTTGCGTCGCGCGTCCGCGCGCATCGGCTTGGCCGGGGGAGCGGCACTGCCCTCCACGACCTGCTGGTCAGCCACGTGGGCACCTCCTCAAGGCGCATCCTAGCAAACGGAGAGATTCTCCGAATAGACTTGCGCAAACGGAGAGCCTCTCCATATCGTAGGCCCGGTACAAGCGGAGAACGTCTCCGCTTTCTGGTTCCGTAGGGGGATCTCCCGTGACCGAGCAGACCCTGGTCGCGCCCGTCAGTGCGGCGCCACCCCGGCGCGCCCGCGCCGGACTGGTGCTCGCCACCATCCTGACCTGCCAACTCATGCTCATCCTCGACGCCACCGTGATGAACGTGGCGTTGCCGCACATCCAGGCCGAACTGCACTTCAGCCCGACCGGCCTGTCCTGGGTGATGAGCGCCTACACGCTGATCTTCGGCTGCCTGCTGCTACTCGGCGGCCGGGCGGGCGACCTGTTCGGCAGGCGCCGGATGTTCGTCATCGGCGTCGCCGTGTTCACCGTCGCCTCGCTGGCGGGCGGACTTGCCACGTCCGCGACCTGGCTGGTGATCGCCAGGATCGTGCAGGGTCTCGGTGCCGCTGCCGCAGGGCCGAACACGTTGGCGCTGATCAACACGACGATCACCGAGCCCAAGGCGCGGGTGCGCGCGCTCGCCCTGTTCTCCGGCATGTCCAGCGGCGGCTTCGCGGTCGGCCTCATCCTCGGCGGCCTGCTCACCGAGTGGGGCAGCTGGCGACTGGTGATGTTCATCAACGTGCCGTTCGGCATCGCGGTGACCCTGCTGGCGCTGCGGTTCATCGCCGAACCCGAGCGTCACTCGGCCCGGCTCGACCTGCCCGGCGCGGTCACCTCGACACTCGGCGTCGCCGGTCTTGTCTTCGCGTTCGTCCGGGCCGCGACCGCGGGCTGGGGCGACCCGGTTGTGCTGACCACCCTGATCGGGGGAGGGGTGTTCGTCGTCGTGTTCCTGCTGCTGGAGCGGCGCGCGGCCGAACCGCTGCTGCGGCTGAGCCTGCTCGCCGAGGGCAATCGGGCCCGCGCCTACGTCAACTTCTTCCTCGGGCCGATGGCCATGATGTCGATGTTCTTCTTCCTCACCCAGTTCATCCAGGACGTGCTCGGCCTCGGACCGCTCGCCACCGGTTTGGCGTTCCTGCCGATGGCCGTGACGATGTTCGGGATGAGCCGGACCGTGCCCCGGCTGCTGCCGCGCTTCGGCGCCAAGGCGCTGACCGTCACCGGCAGCTCGCTCATGGTGATCGGCCTGTTCTGGCTGACCAGGCTGGACGTCGGCAGTGGCTACTTCGGCGCGCTGCTCGGCCCGTTGCTGCTGATGGGCATCGGTGGCGGTCTCGGCTTCTCGCCGTTGAACGTGATCATCATGTCCACCGTGCCGGTCCGCGACGCCGGTGCGGCCGGTGGTGCACTGCAGACCATGCAGCAGATCGGCAGCTCGCTCGGTCTTGCGGTGCTGGTCACGGTGTTCGGTCGGGTTTCGGCCGGCGCGGCCGCCGACCACCAGTCCCCAGCGCACGTGCTCGTAACGGGTATGACCAGCGCGTTCCTGGTCGCGAGCTGCGTCGCGGTCGCCTCGTTCGTGGTGGCGCTGACTTTCCGGCGCGAGCCCGCGTGACACCCCGCTGAACGGGTTATTCGGTAGGTATGAGGCGTGAAGCGGGCATAAGGTCGATCGTTGCGGAGGTTGCCATAGGGGATTGGGCCGTTCAGCGAACTCAGGGGAGGGCGAGTTGATGCGTCGGGTCTGGGTCTGGCCGTTCGGTCTGGTCGCTCTGGCGGTCGGCGTCTACGCCGGCGTCGTCGCGGTGCGGGGCGCGGTGCCGGACTGGGCGGCGCAACCCAGTCACGGTTTCACCGAACACAGCCCCGGCCTGCACGGCCTGCTGCTCGCGCTGCTGATCCTCGTGCTCGGCTGGGGACTGCTGCGCGCGAGGCGGGTGGCGCTGGTCGCGACCGTGCTGCTGATCGGCTGGGCGACCCTTGCCCTTCGGCACACCAGCTGGAGCATCCTGCCGATCGGCTACGCGCTCGCGCTCGTCCTGTGCTACCACGGCTTTCCCGCCGTGCCGGAGCGTGGTCAGGTGCGTTCGGCCGTGCGCAACGGCGCGCTCGCCACGATCGTCACCGTGCTGATCGAGTTGGCGGCCCGACACGGCTGGGTGGCCCATCTCGGCCTCGCCGCGTCCAGCCTGGTCGTCATCGTGGTGGTGTTGATCACCATCCTGCGCGCCGCGCCCGCCCCCGCACCGGCCACCGAGGCGGAACGGGCCAGGGTGGCCGCGCTGGTGCGCAGGCCGGGCGCGGACACGTTGACACCGTTCGCGTTGCGCTCGGACAAGTCCTATCTGTTCAGTGCGGACGGTTCGGCGGCCATCGGCTACCGGGTGCTGCTCGGTGTCGCGGTCGTCGGCGGCGACCCGGTCGGCGACCCGTGCGCCTACGAGGACGTGATCGCGCGGTTCATCGCGTTGTGCCGGCGCAACGGCTGGCGACCGGCCGTGCTCGGCGCCCGCGCCGAACTGGCCGGACTGTGGCGCGCGCACCACCTGAGCGGCCTACAGGTCGGCGAGGAGGTCATGCTCGACGTGTCCACGTTCAGCCTGGCCACCCGGCGGATGCGCAACGTGCGCCAGGCGGTCGGCCGCACGCGCAACGCGGGCGTCACCACCCGGGTCGCTCGCGCTGGCGAACTCGAACCCGCGCTGCTCGCCGAGATGGCCGAGGTGTCCACCCGGTGGCTGGGCAAGGCGCGCGAGCGCGGCTTCTCCATGGTGATGGACGGCCTTTTCGACGACGGGAACCCGGACGCGGTGTTCGCGATCGCCTTCGACCGCGACGGCCACGTCGTCGGCTTCCAGCGCTACCTGCCGGCCGGATTCGGCTACGGCCCGACACCCGCACCCGGCGCAGCGCTGTCGCTGGACGTGATGCGCCGCGAGCGCGGCCGGTTCAACGGGCTCAACGAGCGCATGATCGTCGACACGATCGACTACGCCAAGCGGCGCGGCATCGGCACGGTGTCGCTGAACTTCGTCGCGTTCCGCGACCTGCTCGAACGGGGCGCGCAGCGCGGTCCCGTGCAGCAGTTCGGCTACCGCACGCTGCACCTGCTCGACCCGTTCATCCAGGTCGAGTCGCTGTACCTGTTCAACAGGAAGTTCCGGCCGGGCTATCTGGCCAGGTGGGTCGCGTTCAGCAGTTGGTTCGCACTCCCGGTCGTGCTGCTGGCCCTGCTCGGATTGGAGTTCGCGCTCCCGTACGACCTGCGCCGCGGCCACGGCTCCCTCGCGCTGCCCGAGAGCCTCGACGCGATTCGGTCCCGGCTGCCGGCCCTGCGGCGTTAGGCGATCGTCGGGGACCGACGAGCGCTCGGCTTGCGTTCCGCTCGCCATCGGGCGCATTGTTGCGGCTAGCAAGTATTTGCGTAGCTCATGCAACGGCGTAAGGAGGTGGCGGCCGTGCTGCCTGACGTGCCCGCGATGCGGACCTCTCCTGTCGAGAACGGCGACCACCAGGTCAACGACGACACCGACGCCTGCCGGCCCGAGCGACTCGCCGCGGCGGGCGACCTCGGCAGCCAGTGCACCCGTTTCATCCGGCTGGTGCGCAAGATCGGCGCCAGTTTCACCCAGCAGCGCCACGACGGCATCGAGTCGGCCGCGTACGCGCTGCTCGCCTGCGCGGTCGTTGCCGGCCCGCAGCGGCTGACCAGCCTGGCCGAGGCGGTGCACGCCGACCCGTCCACGGTCAGCAGGCAGACCGCCACGCTGGTGCGGCACGGCCTGCTTGAGCGCCGTGCCGATCCGGCGGACGGCAGGGCCTGCATGCTGGTGGCCACGCCCGAGGGGGTCCGGGTGTTCGAGGACAACCGCGAGCAGCGCAGCAGAATGCTGGCCGCGACGCTCAAGAAGTGGTCCATCGCCGACCTCAACGCGCTGACCGTCCTGTTGGACCGGTTGAACAGCGACCTTGAGGGCGGCGTCGACGACTACTTCAAAGCCGATGGATCGCGGGCACCTGGACATCCGCGATGACCGCGACCGAGCCGCGCCGTGAAACGGCCGAGGGTGTCGCGACCGACCACACCGGACCGGCGGTCGCGGCCGTCCCCGACGCGCCCAGGGCCTTCCTGACCCACCGCCAGGTCGTGCTGGTGTTCATCGGCCTGATGCTCGGCCTGTTCCTGGCCGCGCTCGACCAGATGATCGTCTCGGTGGCCATCCGCACCATCGCCGACGACCTGCACGGTCTGGACCTCCAGGCGTGGGTGACCACCGCGTACCTGGTCACCTCGACGATCACCACGCCGCTCTACGGCAAGCTGTCCGACATCTACGGCCGCAAGCCGTTCTTCATCACCGCGATCGTGATCTTCATCATCGGCTCGATCGCCTGCACGTTCGCCAACACCATGTACCTGCTCGCCGCGTTCCGCGCCTTCCAGGGCCTCGGCGCGGGCGGGCTGATGTCGTTGGCGCTGGCCATCATCGGCGACGTGGTGCCGCCGCGCGAACGCGCCAAGTACCAGGGCTACTTCCTGGCCGTTTTCGGTTCCGCGAGCGTGCTGGGGCCGGTGATCGGCGGGTTCCTGGCCGGCCAGTCCCAGATCCTGCACATCGCGGGCTGGCGCTGGGTGTTCCTGGTGAACGTGCCGATCGCCGCGATCGCGCTGATCGTGGTCGGCAGGGTGCTCAACCTGCCGCACACGCGGCGCGAGCACCGCATCGACTACTGGGGCGCGCTCACCATCACCGTCTGCCTCGTCCCGCTGCTGATCATCGCCGAGCAGGGCCAGCAGTGGGGCTGGACCTCGCCGAGGGCCTGGATCTGCTATGGCGTCGGCGCGGGCGGCCTGGTGTTGTTCGTCATCGCGGAGCACCTCATGCGGGACGAGGCGCTGATCCCGCTGCGCCTGTTCCGCTCCGGTGTGTTCAGTGTCACCTCCACCGCCAATTTCATCATCGGCATGGGCATGTTCGGCGGGATGGCGGTCATTCCGCTGTATTTGCAGATCGTCAAGGGCGCATCGCCGACAAAGGCCGGTCTGCTCATTCTTCCGCTCGTGCTCGGCATCGCGTTGGCGTCCGTCTTTTCCGGACAGTTGACGGCAAGAACCGGTCGGTACAAGGTTTTCCCACTGCTCGGGACGGCGCTGATGGTCGCCGGTCTGCTGCTGCTGAACACCATCAACGCGAACACCGATCTGCTCGACACCGACATCTGGATGTTCATTTTCGGTTTCGGTCTCGGCAACTGCATGCAGACCTTGATCATCGCGGTGCAGAACGCAGTGCCGGCAAGGGATATGGGCGTCGCGTCGTCGTCGGCCACGTTCTTCCGGCAGATGGGTGCGACGCTCGGCACCGCGGTTTTTCTGTCCATTTTGTTCAGCGTGCTCGGCACCAGGATCGCGAGCGCGTTCGCGGGCGCCGCGCGGACCGCGCAGTTCCAGCAGGCGTTGCACGATCCCTCGGTGATCGCCAATCCCGCCAACGCGCCGGTATTCGCGGTACTGCATAATGGCGGGGTCGGTGCCGCTGCCGGCGGTTTGGCCCAGGATTCGTCGTTTGTGCAGCGGCTCGATCCGCGATTGGCGCGGCCGTTCCTGGACGGTTTCGCCGACTCGCTGCATCCGGTTTTCCTCACCGCCGCCATCGTGGTCGCGGTGGGATTCGGTGTATTGCTGTTCTTGAAAGAGGTTCCGCTGCGGCTCCAGTCCGGCATCGAGGCGAGGATGGCCGAGGACGGCGCTGGGACTGGTGGTGAAGGAGGAGGCGTGAGCGCTGGCGAGCACGGCTCCGTCGAGTTCGGCTCGGCGGACCGCAACGGCCACGGCAACGGGTTGGGCAACGGGTTGGGCGATGGCTTGAGCAACGGGATGGGTGAGCTTGCGGGAGCGATGCCGATGAGGGGTGACGGGTTGGCTGCCGTTGGCGGCCCATCGACCAACGGGCACGTGATCAGCGGGCACGTGCGCAGATCGGACGGGCACCCCATCGCGGACTCCGCGCTCACCCTGATCGACATGGCCGGCAGACAGGTCGGCCGCGGCTCGTCGACCCCGGACGGCGCCTTCCACATCGTGGTGCCGGGGCAGGGCGCGTACGTGCTGATCGCGTCCGCAGGCGCGCACCAGCCGCAGGCGTCCACGGTGACCGTCGGGTCCGGACCGGTGACCGTCGACGTGGTACTGACCGGCACGTCCAGCCTGTCCGGCACGGTGACCATCGCGGGCAGGGGCACCCCGGTGGCCGGCGCGGCCGCGACCCTCGCTGACGCGCACGGCGAGGTGGTCGCATCGCAGCTGACCGACGCCCTGGGCAGCTACCTGTTCGGCGAACTGGTCGGCGGCGCCTACACGCTGGTGATCAGCGCGGAGGGCTTCCAGCCGGTGGCGCAGAGCGTGACCGTCGAGTCGACCGGCACCACCACGCAGGACGTGCAGCTGGCAGGCGGCTCGCACCTGCGCGGCGTGGCGCGCGTCGCGGACGGCAGGGTGGTGCCGGACGCACGGGTCACCCTGCTCGACGCGGCCGGCAACGTGGTCGGCGTGACGACAACCAACGACGACGGTGAGTACAGTTTCGACGATCTGCCCGAAGGTGACTACACGGTCATCGCGAGCGGCTACCCGCCGGTGGCCAGCACGCTGCGGGTCGTCGGCGGTGAATTCGGTCAACACGACGTGCGATTGGGACATCCGCAGGCATGACTACTCCACCAGAATCGACCGACTGGTTCGGCCAGCCCTCGGCTCCGGCCCCGGCAGGCCAGGCGCAGCAACCGCCCTCGGCGCCGCTGATCCCGCCAGCTCCGGCCTCCGTTCCCGAGGGTGAGCCGAGCGGCGTCAGCGCGACCGTGCACACATCGGACGGTTGGCCGGTGGCCGCCGCCGTGCTCACCGTGACCGACCAGACCGGTCAGCAGGTGGCCAGGGTGGGCGCGGACTCGGATGGCCGGCTGGCCACCAAGCCGCTGCCGAGCGGCAGCTACACCGCGATCATCACCGCGCCCGGCTTCGAGCCGACCGCCCGCGCCGCGCTGGTCACCGCCAGCGGCGCCGCGCTCGGCACGATCTCGCTGCCGAGGGTGGCCGGCGCGGAACTGCCGGCGCCGGGCATCTACACCATCGACCCGGTGCACTCGGCGATCTTCGTCACCGCGCGGCATCTCGGCTTCGCCACGGTCCGAGGCAAGTTCACCGAGTTCAGCGGCAAGATCGAGGTCGGCAATCCGGTCGAGGAGTCCCGAGTGACCGCGCTGATCGACGCGGCCAGCATCGACACCGGCAACAAGATGCGCGACGACCACATGCGCTCGCCGGACTTCATGAACGTGGACGTGCACCCGGTCATCCAGTACGTCGGCTCCGGCATCACCCCGCTCGGCGGGGAGAAGTGGCGGTTGGACGGTCGGCTGACGCTCAACGGCACGACCCGCCCTGTCGCGCTGGAGCTGACCTATCTGGGTGTCGGTCCGGACTCGTGGGGCGGGACGCGCGCCGCGTTCCACGCGGTGACCGATCTCAAGCGGGACGACTTCGCGATGAACTACAACCCGATGATCAGGGCCGGTGTCGCCGCGGTCGGCACAACGCTGCGGGTGGAAATGGACATCGAGGCGCTCGCGGGCGACTCACTGCCGTCCTTCTAGGCCCCGCCGTCCTACTGGGTCCTCGTTCGAGCGGTGATCGGATTCACTGCTCGTGCCGAGTTTGATAGTTGTGCACAGCAAACAAAATTAGTTAGCATAGTTAAAGTAATTGGAGGACAAAGGCGAGCGCAACGGGCTCGTTCAGGGGAGTGTGGCCGTGGCCATCGCATCGGACGAACTGGCGGCAGGGCAACCGGGAGGTCGAGCGCCGGACCGGCGCCACCGATCCCTCGCCGACCTCGGCCCGCACTACAAGTGGATCGCGCTGTCCAACACCACGCTGGGCATGCTCATCGCCACCATCAACTCCTCGATCGTGCTGATCGCCCTGCCCGACATCTTCAAGGGCATCGACATCAACCCGCTCGACCCGAGCAACACCAGCTACCTGCTGTGGATGATGATGGGTTTCCTCGTCGTCACCGCAGTGCTGGTGGTCAGCTTCGGTCGGATGGGCGACATGTTCGGCCGCGCCAAGATGTACAACCTCGGCTTCGCGGTCTTCACCATCTCCTCGATCCTGCTCGCCGTCACCTGGATGGACGGCAGCTCGGCCGCGTTGTGGCTGATCGGCTGGCGCATCATCCAGGGCATCGGCGGCGCGTTCCTGATGGCCAACTCCAGCGCCATCCTCACCGACGCCTTCCCTGCCAACCAGCGCGGCCTCGCCATGGGCTTCAACGGTGTGGCCGCGATCGCGGGCTCCTTCCTCGGCCTTGTCATCGGCGGCCTGCTCTCGCCGGTCAACTGGCACCTGATCTTCCTGGTGTCCGTGCCGTTCGGCGTGATCGGCACCATCTGGGCCTACCTCAAGCTGCACGACACCGGTGAGCGACAGCGCGCGAGCATGGACTGGTGGGGCAACATCACCTTCGCGATCGGCCTGATCGCCGTGCTCGTCGCCATCACCTACGGCATCCAGCCCTACGGCGGCAAGTCCATGGGCTGGACCAACCCGTGGGTGCTCGGCGCGCTCATCGGCGGCGTGATCGTGCTGGTGATCTTCGGCGTCATCGAGACCAGGGTCACCAACCCGCTGTTCAACCTCTCGCTGTTCAAGATCCGCTCGTTCGCCTTCGGCAACCTGGCCAACCTCACCGCTTCACTCGGCCGAGGCGGCCTCCAGTTCATCCTGATCATCTGGTTGCAGGGCATCTGGCTGCCGCAGCACGGCTACAGCTTCGCGTCGACGCCGTTGTGGGCGGGCATCTACATGCTGCCGATGACGGTCGGCTTCCTGCTCTCCGCGCCGCTGTCCGGTGTGCTGTCCGACAAGCTCGGCACCAGGGTGTTCGCGGCCACCGGCATGTTCATCACGGCGCTGACGTTCGTCACCCTGATCATCATCCCGGTCAACTTCAACTACGTCGCGTTCGCCGCGATCCTGTTGTTCAACGGCCTTGGCATGGGCATGTTCGCCGCGCCGAACCGCGCCGAGATCATGAACAGCCTGCCGGGCAACGCCAGAGGCGCCGGCGCCGGCATGACCGCGACCTTCCAGAACGCGGCCATGGTGCTGTCCATCGGCGTGTTCTTCAGCCTGATCATCGCCGGCCTTTCCACGCACCTGCCCTCCGCGCTGAGTACCGGCCTTGTCGCGCACGGCGTGCCGGCGCACTCGGCTGCGCAGATCGCGTCGCTGCCCGCGGTCGGCGTGCTGTTCGCCGCGTTCCTCGGCTACAACCCGATCCAGCAGTTGCTCGGGCCCACCGTGCACATGCTGCCCGCCGCGCAGGCCAACTTCCTGACCGGGCGCAGCTTCTTCCCGAGCCTGATCTCCGGTCCGTTCGCCGACGGCCTGACCGTCGCGTTCATCTTCGCCATCGTCGCCTGCGTGATCGGCGCGATCGCCTCGCTGGCGTGCAGGCCGGTCAAGGTCGCTGCCGCCGAGCCCGTCGAGGACGTCGGCACCGAACTCGCCGCCATCTCCGGTGAACTCGTCGACGATGGCCGCGGTATGCACGAGTTCGGCACCGAACTCGGCGGCACCGTGCTCGGCCGAGGTGGTGCGCCCGCCGTGGGCGCGGTCATCACCGTGACCAGCCCGACCGGTCAGCAGATCGAACGCGCCACGGTCGACGCGGACGGCCGCTACCGGCTCACCGGCCTGCGCCCCGGCGGCTACACGGTCATCGCCAGCGCGCGCGGGTTCGCGCCGCAGGCCCTGACCGCCCAGGTCGGCGTGGCCGCGCCAGCCCGGCGTGACTTCGTGCTCGAGGGCGCCGGCGCGGTCGGCGGCACGGTGCGCTCGGCGGTGCGGGGGCCGGGCGTGCCGGACGCGACCGTCATCGTCACCGACGCCACCGGCACCGTGGTCGGCCAGTCCACCAGCTCGCGGCACGGTGAGTACCGGATCAGCGGCGTGCCGGACGGCGTGCTCACCGTCACCGCGGACGCGACCGGCCACCAGCCGGCCGCCGCCCGGGTCACCGTGCACGGCGGTCCGGTCACCGTGGACCTGGTGCTGGCCGCGGTCGGCGGCGTGCTCGGCGCGGTCCGCTCGACCAGCGGCCGACCGCTGGCCGGCGCCACGCTCACCGCGGTCGACGCGGACGGCCGGGTGGCCGCGACCGTGGTGGCCGACGAGTCCGGCCGGTACCGCCTCGACGGCCTGCCGGACGGCCAGTACACCGTGGTCGCCAACCTCTACCAGCCGATGGCGCAGCCGATCCGGATCGGCCCCGGCCAGACCGTCCAGCAGGACGTGACCCTGCACCCGCACGGCGCCTGACTCGGCTATCAGCCCGACACCCGGCCACACAACCCTTGTGTGGCCGGGCTTTTCGTGGCGAATGGCCAACAGATCACCGGCTCGTTAACCCGCGTTACCGGCGCCGGAAGGTCGAAGATCGTCGGTGGACGGTCGGCGTGTGACACGGCCGGGCGTGTTGTTGCCGGAGCATGGATGTGCTCTGGGCGCTGGCTGCCGTGCGGTGGCCGCGTGCATCCGTCGATCGGCTGGTTGCACCTCGCAACAGGTCGATAATTCATGTGGCGGCCAACACTTCGCCGCTCGAACAGAAGGCCCTTGCAGGAGGTATGCGTCTCATCATGAGCACGACCACGGACATCCGCACCGAAACCGGCGAACCATCGAACCGTTCGCAGGCCCTCCCGACCGTCCCGTGCAGCGTCGTCTGGAGCCGTGGTCACGCCTACGTCCTCGAACTCATCGTCAACCGCCCACGCTGGGTCGGCGTCGACGACAGGGGTCGCCCTGTCGAGTACAGCTGCGCCGAACTGCAACGCCGTGGCTGGAGCCGCACCGCGAACTGAGCGGCCACCCACGTAACCCTCCGCCCACGTGTGGCAGGCTGATCGCGTGGGGCAGGTCGAGGACGCCGAAATCGTCGCTGACCAGCGGTCGCGGGACCGCTGGTTGACGGTGCCGAACGCGTTGAGCGTGCTGCGACTGCTTGGCGTGCCCGCGTTCCTGTGGCTGCTGCTCGGCCCGCACGACGACCTGATCGCCCTCGCGGTGCTCGTGTTCGGTGGCGTGACCGACTGGCTGGACGGCAAGCTGGCCCGCTGGCTCAACCAGATGAGTCGGCTCGGTGCCCTGCTCGATCCGGCCGCCGACCGGCTCTACATCTTCGCCACGCTCGTCGCATTCGTGCTGCGCGGCATCGTGCCGTGGTGGCTCGCGGGGCTGCTGGTGGCCAAGGACGTGGCCGTCGGACTGTGCCTGCCGGTGCTGCGCCGCGCCGGCTACGCCCCGCCCGAGGTGCACTACGTTGGCAAGGGCGCCACGTTCGCGCTGCTCTACGCGTTCCCGCTGATGCTGCTCGCCCAGGGCGGGTCGAGCGCCGCCGCGATCGCGCGGCCGATCGGGTACGCGTTCGTGATCTGGGGATCTGCGCTGTACGTATGGACCGGCCTGCTCTACATCGCACAAGTCGTGATCGCTGTGCGGCGCCCCGGCCGGGTTGGATAAGTTGGCACCGGATTCAGTTGGCAGGCCGTGAGGAGCGTTCGACGTGGTACCCGACGAGCTGAAGTACACCGAGGAGCATGAATGGGTCGAGCGGGTCGGGGCCGATTCGGTACGCATCGGCATCACCGACTATGCCCAGACCCAGCTCGGCGACGTTGTGTTCGTGCAGCTGCCCTCGGCGGGGGAGCGGGTCGAAGCCGGTCAGGCCGTCGGTGAGGTCGAGTCGACCAAGTCGGTTTCGGACCTCTACGTGCCGGTCACCGGCGAGGTGGCCGGGCGCAACGACGCCCTGGACGCCAACCCGGAACTGGTCAACTCGGATCCGTACGGCGAAGGCTGGATGATCGAGATCAAGGTCGACAACCCGGCCGATGTGGACGGACTGCTCGATGCCGACGCGTATCGGGCGCTGACGGAGCAGGCGTGATAGCGATCTTTCGTCGACTCTTCGGTCGTAAGGGGAGTCAACGCCGGGGTGAGGCGCAGGGCACGGTACGTTGGGAAGGTCACGACGAGTCCAGCAGCAGGAGGAGAGCCCAGGTGAGCACGAACGACGGGCCCGGGGTACCGCCGGAGGGATCGCCGGAACGCACATCTGTGTTCCGTGCCGACTTCCTTTCCGAAGGCGAGCCGACGGAGACAGCCGTCCCTGAGCCCAGCGTCGCCGGCGTTGACGCGCTGCCGGCCGGTTCTGCTCTGCTCGTTGTCAAGCGTGGCCCGAACGCGGGCTCGCGATTCCTGCTCGACCGGGACACCACCAGCGCGGGTCGTCACCCCGACAGCGACATCTTCCTCGACGACGTCACCGTCTCCCGCCGGCACGCCGAGTTCCGGCGCGAGGGCGGCGAGTTCGTCGTCATCGACGTCGGCAGCCTCAACGGCACCTACGTCAACCGGGAGCCGGTCGATCAGGCCGTGCTCGCCAACGGCGACGAGGTGCAGATCGGCAAGTTCCGGCTGGTGTTCCTGACCAGTCCGAACAACGCCTGAACCACTCCGGGACCCGGCGGCGGGCCGGTATCGGGTGAGGAGTTCTGCGGTGACTGCGGCGGGGCGGCCACAACGAGACGGGTTGAGCATCGGGGCGGTGTTGGCACAACTCCGCCCCGAGTTCCCCGACGTGACGATCTCCAAGATCCGGTTCCTCGAATCGGAGGGCCTGGTCTGTCCCGGCCGCACCCCGTCCGGCTACCGGCAGTTCGCTCCCGCGGACGTGGAGCGGCTGAGGTTCGTGCTGGCCGCCCAGCGTGACCACTACCTGCCGCTGAAGGTCATCAAGGAGCAGTTGGACGCGGCCGACGATGGCCGCGTACCAGGCGCGCCGCCGGCTCCGCGCCTCGCCAAGAACCTCGCCTCCCTGAACGGCTCGTCTCGCGGGCCGAGCGCTGCGGCCATCTTGGCGGAGCTCAGCGTCGGCGGTCCGGAGATCAGGATGACCAGGGAGGAGTTCCTCGCCGAGGTCGGCATCGACAAGGTCACCCTCGCGGAACTCGAACAGTACGGACTGGTCAAACCCGGTGCGGCCGGTTTCTACAACCCGGACGCCGTTGTGGTCGCCAAGACCGTGAAGACCATGACGGAGTTCGGCATCGAACCCCGCCACCTGCGTGCCTTCCGCGCCTCCGCCGACCGCGAGGTCGGCCTGCTGGAACAGATCGTGACGCCGTTACAGCGGCAGCACGACCCGGACGCCCGTGCTCGTGCCGACGAGGTGGTGCGGGAGCTGGCCGCGCTGTCCGTCACCCTGCACACGCTCCTGGTGAAAGCGGGCCTGCGCGCGGTGACCGGCGGCTGACCCGCCGTCGTCCGGACCACCATGTCGATGGTTGGTCCGGATGCGCCGCACGGATGCCGTTTTCGTCGGCAAAATGTCGTATCGTAATCGCGAAGGTCCAAGTAGGGGTAAGCATTGGCGTCCTATCGCGGGTAGCGTCAGGGGTAGCTGCGAAACTTTGGTTGGTCAGCAGACGCGGTTGGTCCTTGGTCGCAGAGGAGGCGAAGCCCGATGAGCGAAATGCGAGTCGTCGGTGTTCGAGTCGAGTTGCCCCAGAACCAGCCCATCCTCCTGCTGCGGGAGGCGTCCGGTGACCGCTACCTGCCGATCTGGATCGGCTCGGTGGAGGCCACCGCGATCGCCCTTGAGCAGCAGGGCGTCCGGCCGCCCCGCCCACTCACGCACGACCTGCTGAAGGAGATCATCTCAGCGCTCGGTCGCGAGCTGGAGCAGGTCCGGATCACCGGCCTCCAGGAGGGCACCTTCTACGCGGAACTGGTGTTCGACGGCGACGTGCGCGTCTCCGCCCGGCCCAGCGACTCGGTCGCGTTGGCGCTGCGCGTCGGCGTGCCGATCCACGCGGAGGAGTCGGTGCTGGCCGAGGCCGGGCTGATCATCCCGGACGAGCAGGAGGACGAGGTGGAGAAGTTCCGCGAGTTCCTCGACTCGGTGTCGCCGGAAGACTTCCGCGGAGCGGATACATAAGCCGCCGCCACGACGAACGCCTCCCGCCGGACGCGCTGGTCGGGCGGTATCGCGAGCCCGTCTCGACCCTGTCTTGATGCCAGCAATGAGCGAGCCTGTTCCGCCGCTCCCGCGCGTCGCGTTGACCCCTCCGCTCACCGGTCTTACCGTCGATGTCAGTGAATCGCGGCGGTGTGATTCGTAGATCTACGGACGACACCGCCGCGTGAGCGTGGCCGGCGAACCCCAGCGGAGGGGTGAGCGGCCGCGCCGACCGGCCTCGCACGAGGCCGGACGAGGGGAGGCAGGCGTGGTGCAGGAAGTACCCGACCGGGCCGCGAGTCCCGCCGGCGCCAACAGTGCTGCCGGCACCGAGAGGGGCGACACCGGTGAGCAGGCCGCGCTGTTCCCGGATGCCTCGCTGCCGGACGAACTGGTCGGCTACCGGGGCACCGCGGCATGTCAGATCGCGGGCATCACCTACCGCCAGCTGGACTACTGGGCACGGACCTCGCTGGTCGCCCCGTCGATCCGCACCGCGCACGGGTCAGGGTCGGCCCGGCTGTACTCGTTCAAGGACATCCTGGTGCTGAAGGTGGTCAAGCGGCTGCTGGACACCGGGGTCTCGCTGCAGAACATCAGGGTCGCGGTGGATCACCTGCGTCGGCGTGGGGTCGCCGACCTGGCCAGGATCACGCTGTTCAGCGATGGCACCACCGTCTACGAGTGCACCTCGCCGGAAGAGGTCGTCGACCTGCTGCAGGGTGGTCAGGGCGTGTTCGGCATCGCGGTCAGCGGCGCCATGCGCGAGATCAGTGGCACCATCCACGAGTTCCCTGCCGAGCGGGCCGACGGCGGCGAGATCGAGATGGTCACCGAGGACGAACTGGCCCGGCACCGCAGGGAGCGCCGCACCGGCTGACCTGCGTGTCGAGCAGGTCACAAGAGGACTTGGCTGGATCACCGGGTACCCTTTGCTGGTAGTCGTAGAACCCGAGCGGGAGAGTCCGGACTTTTTGTCGGTCCGGCGCCGAAGGAGCAACTCCTCCCCGGAACCTCTCAGGCAGCAGGGACCGCGCGGGTGAGACGCCTCTGGAAAGCGGGCTGCAAAGCTGAGCCCCGCCGACGGTGCAAGGCCGCTGTGTGCGGCCGAAGCTCTCAGGCATCCGCCGTGCAGTTTTCAGGCACAGCTCGCGGGTACGGACAGAGGGGGAGGGCAGGTTCTGCGGCGCGTGCGTCGGCAGGACGCCCGCCGCTCGCCCCCTGACCTCGGAGGCCCGCACCATGACCGTTGACCGCATTCCGCTCGCGAAGTTGGAACACGGCACCCCGTTCGTCGACCGGCACATCGGCCCTCGCCCCGCCGAATTCGACGTGATCCTGGAGACCATCGGGGTCTCCTCCCTCGACGAACTCGCCGAGCGCGCCGTACCAGCGGCCATCCGCGACACGGACGCCCCCGATCTCGGCCTGCCCGCGCCCGCCACCGAGACCGAGGCGCTGGCCGAACTCCGTGCGCTCGCCGCGACCAACCGGCCGATGACCCAGATGATCGGCCTCGGCTACTACGGCACCATCACCCCGCCGGTGATCCGGCGCAACGTGCTGGAGAGCCCGGCCTGGTACACCGCGTACACGCCGTACCAGCCGGAGATCTCGCAGGGCCGGCTGGAGGCGCTGCTCAACTTCCAGACCATGGTCGGCGATCTCGCCGGCCTGCCGGTCGCCAACGCGTCCATGCTGGACGAAGGCACCGCCGCCGCCGAGGCCATGACGCTGCTGCGCCGCGCAGGCCGGGCGAAGTCCAACCGGTTCGTTGTGGACGCGGACACCTTCCCGCAGACGATAGCCGTGATCCAGACCAGGGCGGAGCCGCTGGACATCGAGGTCGTCGTCGCCGACCTGTCCGACGGGTTGCCCGATGGCGAGTTCTTCGGCGCGCTGCTGTCCTACCCGGGCGCCTCCGGGGCGGTCCGGGACCACTCCGGCCTGATCGAAGCCGTGCACGCGGCCGGCGCCATGGCTGTTGTCGCGGCCGACCCGCTCGCGCTGACCCTGCTGCGCGCGCCCGGCGAGATCGGCGCGGACGCGGTGGTCGGCTCGACCCAGCGCTTCGGCGTGCCGATGGGCTTCGGCGGCCCACACGCCGGCTACCTCGCCGTTCGCTCCGGTTTGGAGCGCCACCTGCCCGGTCGCCTTGTCGGCGTCAGCATCGACGCGGACGGCGCCATGGCCTACCGGCTCGCGCTGCAAACCCGCGAACAGCACATCCGCAGGGAGAAGGCGACCAGCAACATCTGCACAGCGCAGGTCCTGCTCGCGGTCATCGCCGCCATGTACGCCGTCTATCACGGCCCCGACGGCCTGCGCGCGATCGCGACCAGGGTGAACCGGATGGCAGGCGTGCTCGCGCACGCCCTGCGTGGCATCCAGGGCACCCACCTGGCCACCGACAGCTTCTTCGACACCGTGCTGGTCACCGTGCCCGGCAGGGCCGCATCGGTGGTCGCCAAGGCCCGCGAGTACGGCGTGAACCTGCGCAGGGTCAACGACGACCAGGTCGGCATCTCCTGCGACGAGACCACCACCCGCGCGGACCTCGCCGCCGTCCTCGCCGCGTTCGGCGCGCAGCACGTGGACATCGACGCGGTCGACGCAGCCGCGCCCGAAACCCTCCCGCCCGACCTGCTGCGCACCAGCGAATACCTGACCCACCCGGTGTTCAATGCGCACCGCTCGGAAACCTCGCTGCTGCGCTACCTGCGCGCGCTGTCCGACAAGGACGTCGCGCTGGACCGCAGCATGATCCCGCTCGGCTCGTGCACCATGAAGCTCAACGCGACCGCCGAGATGGAGCCGATCACCTGGCCAGAGTTCGCGGACCTGCACCCGTTCGCGCCGGTCGAGGACGCGGCAGGACTGCTGCGCATCGTCACCGACCTACAGGACTGGCTGGCCGGCATCACCGGCTACCACTCGATCAGCCTGCAACCCAACGCCGGCAGCCAGGGCGAGTTCGCCGGCCTGCTGGCCATCCGCGGCTACCACCGCAGCCGAGGCGAGTCCGCCCGCGACATCTGCCTGATCCCGAGCAGCGCGCACGGCACCAACGCGGCCAGCGCGGTCATGGCCGGCATGCGCGTCGTGGTCGTCAAGTGCGACGAGCACGGCAACATCGACATCGCCGACCTGCGCAGGCTCGCCGACGAGCACCGTGCCGACCTGGCCGCCATCATGATCACCTATCCGTCCACCCACGGCGTGTACGAGGACACCGTGCGCGAGGTGTGTCAGATCGTGCACGACGCGGGCGGTCAGGTCTATGTGGACGGTGCCAACCTGAACGCGTTGATCGGCCTTGCCCGGTACGGCAAGTTCGGTTCGGACGTCTCGCACCTGAACCTGCACAAGACGTTCTGCATCCCGCACGGCGGCGGCGGTCCCGGTGTCGGCCCAATCGGCGTGCGCGAGCACCTGGCCCCGTTCCTGCCGAACCACCCGTTGCAGCCGACCGCGGGCCCGGCCACCGGCCCCGGCCCGATCTCGGCCGCGCCGTGGGGCAGCGCCTCGATCCTGCCGATCTCCTGGGCGTACGTGCGGATGATGGGCGCGGACGGTCTGCGCAAGGCCACGCTCACCGCGGTCGCCGCGGCCAACTACGTGGCAAGGCGGCTGGCTGGCCACTTCGAGGTGCTCTACACCGGCGCTGGCGGCTTCGTAGCGCACGAGTGCATCCTGGACCTGCGGCCGATCACCAAGGCAACCGGCGTCACAGTGGACGACGTGGCCAAGCGCCTCGCCGACTACGGCATGCACGCGCCGACCATGTCCTTCCCGGTCGCCGGCACGCTGATGGTCGAGCCGACCGAGAGCGAGGACCTGGCCGAACTGGAGCGCTTCTGCACCGCGATGATCGCGATCAAGCAGGAGATCGACAAGGTCGGCGCCGGTATCTGGCCCTCGGACGACAACCCGCTGCACAACGCCCCGCACACCGCGGCCAGCGTCGCCGGCAAGTGGAACCACGCCTACACCAGGGAAGAGGCCGCGTTCCCCGTCGGCCTGAGCGGCCAGAAGGTGTGGCCGCCGGTGCGCCGCATCGACGGCGCGCGTGGCGACCGCAACCTGGTCTGCTCCTGCCCGCCGCTGGACGCCTACCAGAACTGACCTCTCTACTGGCATCGTGGCCAGCCCAAGCGGCTACGATGAGTGCCGTAATTGGTTCTCGTCGTAGCCGCCCTTGTTTTTGGGGGAGTGAGCGCCCATGCAGGATGACCGGCCCCGGCGCCGCGACGGCCGGCGCGATGACGGAATGGACAGCGGTTTCTTCACCAGCCACGGGTTCGACAACGAATTCGACGGCAATGCGTTCGAGAACACCGCGCTGAACAACATGGACCCGATCCGCGAAGCCCAGTTGTTCGAGGAGTTCGAGCAGGACTACCGCTCCGGCGACGGCTACGACCCGGGCCCCGACTCCGGCTATCACGGCCCGGCCACTGATTCGGGTTATCGGCCCGAAGCGCCCGAGCGCGGCGGCAAGCCCCGGCACGGCAAGCCGCGCGAGCGGCACCTGCCGCCCGAGGGCGGCGCGCGCATCCCGATGTTCAACCGCAGGAACAAGCCGCCGGCATCGCCCCCAGCGCAGCGGCCTCCCGCGCGGCGATCGGGGCCCGCGCCCGCCAACCAGTCGCCGCTCGGCGAGCTGACCGGCTACGTCGTGCCGATCACGGTCGCCGTGGTGGTCGTGATGGTGCTGGTCGTGCTGCTGCTCAACCGCTGATCAGTGCCGAGGGTCGGCCCCGTCGAGGGTCCAGTGCCGTGCCACCGACGGCAGCCAGCTCTCGTCGTCGTCCTTGATGGCCGGCCGCATGCCGATCCAGCTGATCGACAGTTGGCCGCCTTCGTGGTCGCTGTAGAGCAGTTCGACCGCGAACGGTTCACGCGCCTCGATCACGTCGCGCAGCGGCTGATAGAACTCATCTTCTTTGTCCCGCAACGCAGCGTGCCAGTAGCCGGTGTCGCCTGCCGCGATGTACAGGTCGCGGCCCTGCATGCGGAACTCCGCCTGTTGGCGATGTTCCGGCGGCGCCGTCGCATATGGCACTGTGACGTACCAGCCCTGGAGCACCCCGATGCCCGAGCCCACATTGCGCAGCGAGATCGCCAGATAGATGTTGTCGTCCTTGATCGTGGCGATGCCGCGGCCGCCGTTCAGCCTGCCCCAGTACCCGTCCTGCCAGATCAGCTTCTCGTACGGGTCGCCCTGCCGCGACGGCACCAGCACAGGCTTGAGATTCTGCAGCAGCGCGCGCTCGGCTACCCGCGCGGACCGGTTGGCCGAGCGGATCGAGGCGAACGTGGCCACGGCGAGCACCAGCGTGCCGAGGGCGGTGGCCAGATTGGACAGTGTCGCGACATCGGGCACAGTCGAACTGTAGCGGGCAGATCGCCCGTCAGTCGCCGGCCAGCCGGAAATCCGCGTACTCGAAACCTGGGGTGACCACGCAGCTGACCAGCGTGTCCGCCGTGACCGGCCGGGTCGACTGCCACTGCCCGGCCGGTACGAGCGCCTGCGGTCGTTCGCCGGCTGCCAGGTCCGCGCCCAGCCGGATCTCGGTCACCGCGCCAGGTTCGGCGCCAGGTTCGGCGCCGTCGCCGCCGAACAGCAGCACCACCGGCGCACCCCGGTGCCAGAACCACAACTCGTCCGCGCGCAACTGGTGCCAGGCCGAGTGTTGCCCTTGCGCGAGCAGAAAGTAGATGGCGCTGGCGAACGCCCGCTCACCCGCGAAGCCGCTCGGCGCGGTGGCGTGCGCCGAGCGCCAGGTCGACGCGAAGAACCCGCCCTCACCGGCCAGCGGCTCAAGCCCCAGCCCGGCCGCCCATTCCGGAACCCTGTGTACCCGGCCCTCGTGCATGTGGCCCTCGTGCATATGACCCAGCCTAGGGCGCTTGCGCGCCGGTCCAGGCGGTGACAAGGCGCTGCGCGGTGTCCGGGTCGGTCGGCAGCGCGGTCGCGTGCACCGCGCCCCAGTCCATGCCGGGCGAGGGCACCGGTCTTGTCACCCCGCTGGTGGTGCGCAGGCCCGCCGTGGCCAGTTGCCGCTGCTCGGCTGGGCTGCGCAGGAATGCGCGGAACATCTGCGCCGCCTGGCCCTGCACGCTGTTCACCCAGTCGCCCGCCAACGGCACATAAGGGAAGTCCAGGCTCGGCCCCGCGCCGGTCAGCCGCACCTCGTCGAGCACGTTCACGGGTTTGGCCACGCCGTCCGTGCCGAGGTTGCGTTCGTAGAGCGACACCTCGGGCACCGGCACCGCCGAGTACGGCGCGCCCTGTACGCCAGGCGACTTCGCCAGTGCGATGAGCGCGGTCAGCGTGTCCGATGGCAGCGTGGCCGGTTGTTTGGTGGCGACCGTGGTGATCGCGCCGGCGACCGGCGGCGAGGCGAGCACGGCGGGGGACAGCGGCGTGCTGTCCGGGTCGACCATGGCCTCCAGCGCCAGCTCGCTGGCCGGGTTGGTGGCCGGGTTCGGCACGTCCACGGTGAACGCGCCCCAGTTCGGCTGGCCGAGCGTTGCCCAGCCGGCGCCGGAGGCGAGCAGGTTGGGCAGGCCGGTCCAGGCAAGCGGAGCGGTCGCGGACACGGCCTTGGCCGCGTCCGGCGGCATGGCGAGCACGATCGGACTGCTGGCCACCGACTGCACGACATCGGCGACGAGCGCGCCGTGCTGAGTGGTCAGCTGGTTGGTCCACAGCGACGAGTCGGCGAGCCACGCCTGCGGCTTGGGCCCGTACCTGGTCGAGTCCCAGCTGCCGGTCAGCCCGGCCAGCACCTGCGCGGAGCCGACCGCGCTGACCTGGATCCGTACGCAGTGGTCGGCGACGACCACCTGTTGCGCGTTGTAGGCGCTCGCCGCGTTCCTGGTCGCCACCGCGATCGACGGCGCTGCCGCCACCTGCACGGTCATCGGGCCGTCGTCGCAGGCGTGCGCCTGGGCCTCGGTGCGCGCGTTGAGCACGCCGCCAACCCACATCCAGGCGAGGCCACCCAACACCAGCAGCACGACGAGGCCGAGCACGACCAGCGGCCAGCTCGCGATCCGCCGCAGGCCGAACGCGGAAGCGGCCTGCCGACGCATCGTCCACTTGTCCGACCGGTGTCGCGACATCCGACCTACCCTTGTATCCAGCTGACCCGACGTCACGCTAACAGGTGAGTGTTGGCTCGCTGTTACAACTGCGTTGAGTAGTCGCTGATCGGCAGGTGATGGTTCAGCTCGACGGTACGAGCGCCAGCAGGTCGGCGCAGACGGCGAGCAGTTTGGCGCGCAGCGGTGCCGCTTCGCGGGCGAACCTGGCCTGCTCGCGAGCGTATTCGGCACGGCCATGTGCGGTTTCGATGCGCACCGGTTCGTAACCGAGTGGCCGCAGATCGTAAGGGCTGGCCCGCATGTCGAGTTCGCGCACGCGCAGTGCCAACGCGAAACAGTCCGCGACCAGTTCGGCCGGCACGTACGGGTCCAGCTTGTACGACCATTTCAGTAGATCCATGTTGGCGTGTAGGCAACCCGGTTGTTCCAGTTCGGGCTGACTGGCCCTGCTCGGCCGCAGCGTGTTGCGGCCGACGGCGTCCGGCGTGAAGAACCGGAACGCGTCGAAGTGTCCGCAGCGCAGGGTCAGGCTCTCCACCACGGCATCGGTGCCGGCCGAACCGAGGCGCAGCGGCCAGGCGTTGTGCCGCACCTGGTCCTGGTCGAGCCGGTACACCATGGCCCATTCGTGCAGCCCGAAACAGCCAAGCTGCGGTGGCCTGCTCGCGGTCGCGGCGAGCAGGCCGTGGATGAACTCGGCGGTCCGCAACCGGGTGACCGGCAGCACCGGATCGAGCGTGACGCCCTCGACCACCTCCACGAAACCAGGCCGGTCCAGGAAACCGCGCGCCGCGTCGCCGGCCAGCACCACGCCGAGACCGGGCGTCCAGCGCGCCAACCGGGTCGGGCGCTGCGAGTAGTAGGTGAACAGGAAATCCAGCACCGGATGCTTCTCGCCGCGTGCCCTGCGTTGCCGGTGCGGCTCGATCCACTGGCGGACCCGCTCCTCGTGCGCGGCCTGGCGGGCAAGCCATTCGTCCTCGGTAAGCAGGATCATGTGACCGGAGCGGGGAAGTGCTTGTCCAGCCAGGTGGTCACGATGGCGAGCGCGTTCGCGCGGACCGGGGGAGCGGACAGGAACAGGTCGTGCATGCCACCGGGAATCACCGCGATCTCGGTGTTCACACCGATTTTCGGCGCCCACTCGTGAATCTGGTCGACGTCGAGCACGGCGTCCGCGTGCATGATCGGCTCGCTCCACTTCAGCTGCCGGAGCAGGCTCTTGTCCGAGCGCATGACCAGCACCGGACCTGGCACGTCGAGCCCCTTGTGCAGTTCGCGATGCGCGCGCCGCACCGCGGCCAACCAGCCAGCCCGCACCGGAACGGCGGGCAGCGGCTTCCAGTCCAGCCGGTAGTCCCACTCGCCGCGATAGTCCTTGTGCAGGCTCTCGCCGTAGGCGGTGCTTGAGGTCGGTCGCAGCGCGTACATCGGCGCGACCCTGCCGAGGAACTGGATGAACGGACTGGCCAGCACGCGCAGGTGCCACGGTTCGGCCAGTTCCAGCCACGGACTGTTCAACACCAGCCCGTCGACCACCCCGGCAGTGCGCCGCGCGTGCGCCCACAGGCTGGTGACCAGCCCGCCGGTGGAATGGCCGAACACGACCAGCCGCCGGTATCCCGGTTCGGCGCGGATCAGCTCGGCGGCCGCGTCCAACTCCTCGAAGTAGGAGTGCAGGTCCGTGCTGAAGTTGATCTCCTGGCCCTGCCGGATCGACCGACCGTAGCGGCGCAGGTCCAGCCCGTACACGTCGAAGCCGAGCGCGGCCAGCTGTCCGGCCAGTTCGGCCTGGAGGAAGTAGTCCGCCCAGCCGTGCACCAGCAGCAGCGACCCCCGCCCCGGGTTCTCGGTCGCCGAAAGCCGGACCAGGGTCGCTACTACGTCGCCGTGCGCGTCCGGCCGCAGCGGGATCGTGCGGGCCTGGAAGTCGCCGCCGAGCGCGGCGTCCGGCTGCCAGCCTTCTACATCGGTCTCGGTCTCGGTCATGGTGTTCCCCGTCGTCCCCGCTCACAGTGTCTCCACTGACAGCGTCGTCGATGTCGTCGATGTCACGTGCGTGCCATCGTGCACGGTGCCAACGTATTCCTCGACCAGATCCTCCAACGCGACAACACCCGCCAGCGATCCATCCGGCGCGATCGCGCTCGCCAGGTGCGAGTTCGCCCTGCGCAACGCCGTCAGCGCCTCGTCAAGCCGCGCGTCCGTCGGCAGTTCCGGCAGGCCACGCACGCGATCGGCCGGGACCGGAGTGGACGGTTCGGCGTTCGCGATGTCCAGGATGTCCTTGACGTGCAGATAGCCGGCCAGGTGACCGTTGGTGCGCAGCGGAAACCGGGAGAACCCGGTTTTCGCGACCAGATCCTCGACATCGCCGACCGTCGGTGCGGCCGGCAGCGTGGTCAACTCGGCCATCGGCACCACAACGTCCGCGACCGTCCGGTGGGTCGAGGACAGCGTCTTGGCAAGGCGCCGGTGTTCCGAACCCTCCAGCAAACCTTCCCGCAGCGACTCGGCGATCAGCGACGCCAGCTCGTCGGGCGTGTACGCGCTGTCCAGTTCGGACTTGGGCGTGACCCGGATCAGCTTGAGCACGGCCGATGCGATCGCGGTGTAGAGGTTGAGCAGCGGTCGGGTCAGCTGGCAGAACCGCAGGTGGATCGGGACAAGCCACATGGCCGCCCGCTCCGGCCCCGCGATGGCCAGGTTCTTCGGCACCATCTCGCCGAGCAGCGTGTGCAGCATCGTCACGATGCACAACGCGATCGCGAAGCCGATCACGCGCACCACCGCGCTCGGCACGCCTACCGCGGCGAACGGCGTCTCGATCAGGTCGGACACGGCCGGTTCGGCCAGCGCGCCGAGGCCGAGCGAGCACAGCGTCACGCCGAGCTGCGCGCCCGCGATCAGCAGCGGCAACTGGCCGCTGCCGCGCAACGCGGACCGCGCCCGCGCGCTGCCCTCGTCGGCCAGCGTCTCCAACCGGTCCCGGCGCGCGGTGATCACCGCGAACTCGGCGCCGACGAAGAACGCGTTGCCGCCCAACAGCAGCACGGTCAGGAACAGGGCAAGTCCGGTGTTCACCCAGGCTCACCAGCTTCTGCGGGCCGGGTGAGCCGGAGTTCGGCGACCCGGTGTCGATCCATGCTCATCACGGTGATCCGCCAACCGCCCACCCGGACCTCGTCGCCGACCTCCGGGATCCGGCCGAGGTGCGCGACCACCATGCCGGCGAGGGTTTCGTACTCACCCTCCGGCATCTCGAAACCGGTCGCCTCCTCGACCTCGTCGTCGCGCAGCAGCCCGGAGACCAGCCAGTTGTTCGGGCCGAGCGGCCGCACCGGCGCGGTCTCGCTCCGGTCGTGCTCGTCGCGCACGTCGCCGACGATCTCCTCGATCAGGTCCTCCAACGTGACAAGACCCGCGGTGCCGCCGTACTCGTCGACCACGATCGCCACCTGGAGGCCGGACGCGCGCACCCGGTCCAGCAACGCGTCCGCCGGCAGCGTCTCCGGCACCGTCGGCACCGGCCGCAGCAGCGAGCCGACCCTGGTGTTCGCGCGTTCCGGGATCGGCACGCCGAACGTCTGCTTGACGTGCACCATGCCGCGCACGTCGTCGAGGTCGCCGTCGTGCACGGGGAAGCGGGAGAACCCGGACCGCCTGCTCGCCTCGACCAGGTCCAGCACGGTCGCGTCCGACCTGAGCGACTCGACCCGCACCCGAGGGGTCATCAGCTCCTCCGCGGTGCGATCGCCGAAGCGCAGCGAGCGGTCCAGCAGGGTCGCGGTGCCCGGATCGAGCGTGCCCTGCTGCGCGCTCGACCGCACCAGCGAGCCCAGCTCCTCCGGCGACCGCGCCGAACGCAGTTCCTCGGCCGGTTCAACGCCGAGCCTGCGCACCACCCAGTTCGCCGAGCCGTTCAACGCTTTGATCAGCCAGCCGAACACCACCGAGAATCGGGTCTGGAACCCCGCGACCGCGCGTGCCGTTGCCAGCGCGCGGGCGATGGCCAGGTTCTTCGGCACCAGTTCGCCGAACACCACGGACAACGTGGTCGCCAACAACAGCGCGATCATGTAACCGATCACCTCGGCGACGCTGTCCGACATCCCGGTCAGCTCCAGCACCGGCCGCAGCAGCCCGGCCGTGGCCGGCTCGGCCAGATAGCCGACCGCGAGAGTGGTCAGGGTGATGCCCAGCTGCGCCCCTGAGAGCTGGAACGACAGCGCCTTGTGCGCCTTGGCGACCTGTTTGGCGCGGCCGTCGCCGACCTGCTGGAGGTGCGCGTCGACCTGGAGTTTCTCCAGGGTGGTCAGCGAGTACTCTGCGGCGACGAACACCGCGGCACCGGCCGTCAGCACGACGACGAGCACCACTTCGAGGGCATCGAGCACGGTCCCGGTCACCGCGGCACCCCCTGTGCGCGATGAACCGGGCGAATATGGCAGCCAGGGCCTGTTGGATCGCCGGGACTGGATCCCGGCTGACTACTGCCAGGCGAGGGTGCGTCGCGCACCGAGGAACTCACTCCTCAACAAAACGAATGCTCGGATCGAATGCCACGAGCATAGTTGTTTCGCTCGCCGCGCGCCGCGATGTCCACACCGAACACGGGTACTTCAGCGATTCGCGCTCACCGAACGCCGCAACGGGGTCCCGCGCACCGGCAGGTGCAGCATGCCGTTGATGTTGCGTGTGCGCCGCCGCCTCGCCTTCCCGTACGGACCCCGCCCGGCCAGCGCGAGGTTCGGGTAGCGGGTGAACAGCGCGCGCAGCGCGACCGCCGCCTCGATCCTGGCAAGACCCGCGCCGAGGCAGTAGTGCACGCCGGCCGAGAAGGACAGGTGGTCGCGGTTGTTCGGCCGGGTCGGGTCGAACGTGCCGGGGTCGCGGAACACCGATGGGTCTCGATTGGCGCCCGCGAGCAGCAGCAGGATCGCGTCGTCGCGCTGGAAGTGCGTGCCGGCCAGCTCCAGCGGTTCGTGCGCGAGCCGCATGGTGAACTGCACCGGCGGATCGTGCCGCAGCACCTCCTCGACCAGGTCGTCCGCGCGATCAGGGTTGGCGACGAACCAGGCGAGCACGTCCGGGTTGCGCAGCAGGGCGAGCACGGCGTTGCCGATCAGGTTGACCGTGGTCTCGAACCCGGCAACGAGCAGCAGTTCGGTGCTGGCCAGCAGATCCTTGTGCAGCACAGCCGGGTCGGCGTCGCCCGTCGCGACCAGCTCGCTGATCAGGTCGTCGCCCGGTTCGGCGCGGCGGTGCTCGATGAGCGTGGTGAAGTAGTCGGCCATCTCGACCAGCGCGCCGCGCAGCCTGCGGAATTCGGCGACCGTGCGCACGTCGTCGAGGGACGCGCCGAGGACCGCGCCCCACGGGATGAACCGCTGGTACTCCTCGCTGGGCACGCCGAGCAGGTCGCAGATCACCTGGACCGGCACGCGCACCGCGAAGTCGTCGATCAGGTCGAACTCCTCCCGGTCACCGAGTTCGTCGAGGAATCCGTTGACGACCTCCTCGATCCGGTCGCCGCGCTGGCGCAACGCCTTCGGGCTGAACCAGGGCGAGACCATCTTGCGCAGCCGGGTGTGCGTCGGCGGGTCCAGCGACAGGAACGACTCCTCGATCGGGTGCACCACTCCGGGGCCACCGATGCTCTGGAACGTCTCGCGGGCGCCGCCGTTGGCGGTGCGCACGCCGAAGCGCTGGTCGCGCAGGATCGAGTTGACCACGGGATGCGACGCGCTTGCGTACATCTTCAGCCTGCTCCTGCTGATGTCACCCTTGATGTCACCCTGCGTGCGGACCCGTTCGTAGAGCGGGTACGGCTCGCTGTCCGGGTTGCGCGCCAGCACGGCCGCGCTCGCGTCGCCGAGCAGGGCGTAACCGCGCAGGATCGAGCGCAACATCAACAAGTTGAAGCGGAGCCGGGCCCCGGACGGTACCGCCATGCGTCGACCTCCGTGTTGACGAAACAGTGGCTATGCGCAAGAATCTTAGTAACTAAACTAGCTTCCTGAGAGCCTTACGAGGAGTATCCCGGTGCCATCAGGGTTCGACACAGCGCTCCCCAAGCCAGGCCGCGACGCGGCCGTGCTGCGTATTTCCGACGCCGACCGCGAACAGGCCGTTGTCACGTTGAACGACGCGGTCGCCGACGGCCGGTTGACCTGGGAGGAGCACGCCGAGCGGGTCGAACTGGTGCTCAAGGCGCGCACCATGGCCGACCTCGCCCCGCACCTCGCCGACCTTGGCAAGCCCGCGATCAACGGCAGCGGTGGCACTCCGCAGCGGGTGGTGGCGCGCGGCAGCAAGATCATCCGGTCGCCCGAGCCCGGCCGTCGGGTCGAGGCCCGTGCCCTGTTCGGCGCCGTCTACCTGAAGCTCTCCGACGCAGAGCCCGGCACCGAGGTGCAGGTCGAGGCATCGTCGTTCTGCGGCAAGGTCGTGCTGATCGTCGGCGAGGACGCAACCGTCATCGACGAGGGCGATGCCGTGCTCGGCAAGCGCAAGATCCTCACCTCGGCGCCGTCCGGCGAGGGCCCGCTGATCCGGATCACCGGTCGCAGCACGCTCGGCCACCTCAAGGTGGTCAGGGAAGGCTTTGGGTGGTGGGGTTCCTGGCACCTGCGCTGAGTTCGGCAGCGGTTTGAGTCGACCCGCCCAGCAGCCAGCCGAGCCCAGCCCCGACCAGCTGCGCGGCCGCGACCAGCACGATCACCCAGGTCGCGCCGAGGGTGGGCGCGAGCACGCCGCCAAGCACCGACCCGAGCGCGAATGCGCCGATCTTCAGGCTGGCCCCGGTCGTGCTCACCTGGCTGAGCAACTCGGGCGGCGAGTACTTCTGCCTGGTCGCGAACAGCGCGGGCAGCGTCGGTCCCGAGGCGATGCCGGCGAGCAGCAGCAACGGCAGTGCGACCGGCAGCGAGGGCGCGAACGGCCAGGCGAACAACACGATGCCGAAGGCAGCCGTGGTGATCAGCACCCGCCGGTCCGGCCGGCCGGTGTCCCGGCGCGCGAGTGTGAGGGTGCTGATCAGGCAGCCCACCTCCAGCGCGGTCCACAGGTAGCCGCTGTAGGTCGGCCTGCCGCTGATCCGGCCCGCGTACAGCGGCAGCACCACCGCGAGCATGCCGACGCTGCCCCAGCCGAGCACGCTGGCCAGCGTCGCTCCACGCAACGGCGGCACGGTCGCGACCTGGCGCAACCCGGCCCGCACGGCAGCGGCCAGGCTGGTCGGCTGCTCGGCGACGACCGGCTCGCCGGGTGGAATGGTCAACGCGGCGCCCGCGCCCGCCGCCGCGATCCCGCTCACCACGACCAGCGCCGCAGCCGGCCCTATGCTCGCGGCCAGCGCGCCGACCAGGGCGGGCCCGCCGATGCTGCTCAGATTGAAAGTGGTCGCGTCCATCCGGTTCAAGCGGTTGAACGAGGAGCCCGGCGCAAGGCTCGGCACCAGGCTGGTGAAGCCGCCGGTGGTGCCCGGCACCACGATGCCGCCGATCGCGGCCAGCGCAACCGGCACCACGATCGGCGTCCGGCCAACGGTCAACACCAGCGCGAGCGAACTGGCCGCGACCACGAGCTGGCCGGCGGCGAGCGCCCGCGCCCGGTGGCGCAACCGGCCGAGCCAGGCGCCGAAGACCGGCCCGGAGGCCAGCGAGGGCAACGTCCACGCGCCGGTCACCAGCCCGACCTCCTGCGGATGTCCGGTGCGCAGCAACACCAGCAGTACAAGGCCGGGCGTGAGCATCTCGTCGGCCAGCCGGGCCAGCGTGGCCGACGTGCAGTAACGGCCCAACACACCCACGAAAACACCTCCAGTACGCGTGTAACGCCTTTACCGACGATAGCCGTTACAGTGGGAGAGTCATAGAGTTTCCGGGAGGGGGTGGTCGTATGCCGAGGTCCGTTCGAGAGCCGGGCCGGTTCGTCCAGCTGGCCGTCGACCTGGCGAACACCCTGCGCGACGGCGGGGACCTGCTGGTCAGTCCGTTCGACCTGCACCAGTTCCTGGTGGAGGCGGGGGAGCCGGAGCCGTTCGAGGTCAGCCAGGACGACGTGTTCGACATCGTGGAGCTGCGCACCAAGCTGCGCGCGGTGTTCGCCGCGCGGACCGAGGACGACGCGGCGGTGCTGCTCAACGCGCTGCTCGCCGAGTCGGCGACCGCGCCCTACCTCGCGCCGCACCCGCAGGTCGGCTGGCACCTGCACGTGGCGAAGCCGGACGCGAGCTGGGCAGAATGGCTCGCCGCGCTGACCGCGACCGGGCTGGCCGAGTTGATCGGCGCGGGCGGCTTCGACCGGATCCGGATGTGCGCCGCCTCGGACTGCCTGCGGGTGTTCATCGACGAGTCGCGCAACCACAGCCAGCGCTACTGCACCAGGACCTGCGCGACCCGCACCAGGGTGACCGCCTACCGTGCCCGCCAGACCGGCACCCGAAGGCCGACCGAGTTCGAGCGCGACGAACTCGACGACCTGTGGGACTAGCCGACCTGTGGGACAAGGTTGGGGAATCGGGCTAGCTGCGCCGCACGCTCTGTTCGACCAGGTCGAGCACTGGTTCGAGGTTGTCCTCGGGCAGGCCCATCGCCAGGTGCGAGACCAGGCCCTCCAGCACGAGTTCCAGGTAGGCGCTGAGCACCTCGACGTCCACGTCGTCGCGGAGCTTGCCGGCCGCGCGCTGGCGGAGCAGGCGCTGCCGGGTGGCCTCGCCGAGTTGCTGCGAGCGTTCCGCCCAGCGGGCCCGAAAGTCCGGGTCCGTGCGCAGCCTGCGGGAGACCTCAAGCCGGGTGCCCAGCCACTCGGCCGGGTGCGCGCCGTCGTCTTCGTTGTCTTCCGCGCGCGGGGAGAGCAGATCGCGCATGACCTGGACAAGGCCCTGTTCGGCGACGACCTCGGCCATCCGCAGCGCGTCCTCCTCGGCGAGCGCGAGGAACAGCGACTCCTTGTCGCGGAAGTGGTGGAAGATCGCGCCACGCGAGAGGCCGGTGGCTTCTTCAAGACGGCGAACCGTGGCACCCTCATAGCCGTACCGGGCGAAGCAGGTGCGTGCGCCGTCGAGGATCTGTCGTCGACGTGCGTCGAGATGGTCCTGGCTCACCCGTGGCATTCCACGATCGTCCCAGCAGATCGCCGTCCGCCGCAAACCGTACGTACGGTTGGACAACGACTACCTGACGAAGTCAGTTCGCGAACTCTCTGTTCCGGTGACTGTTCACAGGTACGAAAGATTGGCGACCCCGGCAACTGTCGGGCCCCGCGTGTAGCGTCGATCGAGGTAACTCAATGCACTCACCCAGGTCAGGAAGGGGTGACGAACATGACCACGCTGTCGGACAAACCGGCCGAACCAACCGCGACGATCCTGCACGACCGGGCGGCCGCCGAAACCTACGTCGCATCGGTCTGTTTCAAGCACGGCCCACCGAGACTGCTCGGCGTCGAGCTGGAATGGACCGTGCACCACGTGCACGACCACAGTCGGTACCTCGACGCCGCGCATCTCGCCGACGCACTGGGCGTACACGCACCGACCAGTCTCAATCCGGACAGTCCCCAACTGCCGTTGCCGGGCGGCAGCCGCATCACCGTCGAACCGGGCGGTCAGGTCGAGATCTCCTCGACCACCAGCCCGTCGCTCGCCACTCTCATCGCGACCGTCTCCGCGGACATCGCCCACCTGCGCGAACGACTGCTCGCCGTAGGGCTCACCGTCGGAACCCGAGGAATCGACCCGTATCGGGCGCCTCGCCGGTTGCTGGACACTCCCCGCTACGCCGCCATGGAGGAGGCGTTCGAGCCGATCGGGCCGGACGGCATCGCCATGATGTGCAGCACGGCCGGCCTACAGGTATGTGTCGACGCGGGAGAGGGTGACCGGGTCGCCGCCCGTTGGGCCGCGGTCCACGCGCTTGGCCCGGTGCTCACCGCGTTGTTCGCCAATTCCAGCCTTGTCCGTGGGCCGTGCGCACCGACCTGGGCCTCCGCCCGCCTGCGCACGTTGCTCGGCACCGATCCGCCCAGAATGCGACCACCAGCGGTATTCACCGCCGATCCGGCCGCGAGTTGGGCACGGCACGTCCTCGACGTGCCGGTGATCTGCGTTCGCCGGCCGAGCGGCAGTTGGCGGCCGCCGATCAAGTTGAGCTTCGCCGACTGGATCGACGGTGCCCTACCCGACCCGCCGACCACCGAGGACCTGGACTATCACGTGTCCACGCTGTTTCCTCCGGTGCGTCCGCGTGGCTATCTGGAGGTGCGTTATCTGGACGCACAGCAGGGCGAGGGCTGGATAACACCGGCCGCCCTGCTTGTCGGCCTGTTGGCCAAAGAATCCACTGTGGACGAAGTGCTGGACATCACGGCACCGGCCGCCGCCCGGTGGCTGCACGCGGCCCGGTACGGGCTCGCGGACGAGCGGATCGCCACGGCGGCCCGCGACGTCGTGGGGCTCGCCGAGCAGGTGCTCACCGACGGAACGGACCTCGGTGCGGAACTGGCCGCCCTGGTGATCAAGCAGGCGCGCGAACGGATCGCCGGCGCGGGACGGGAGGGCAGATGACTATCGAGGATTTGGGCGCGGAACGACTGCGCGACATGGTCGCGGAGAACCTGACCAGGGCGCGGGATCGCAGCGTCACGCTGACCGACGCGGTCGACGACGACGATCTGGTACGCCAGCACTCGAAGCTGATGTCCCCGCTGGTGTGGGATCTCGCGCACATCGGCAACCAGGAGGAACTCTGGTTGGTGCGCGACGTCGGCGGGCGGGAACCGGTGCGCGAGGACATCGACAACCTCTACGACGCGTTCCAGCATCCGCGCTCGGACCGGCCGGCGTTGCCGCTGCTCGGTCCCGCCGAGGCGCGCGGCTACGTCAAGGAGGTCCGGGCCAAGGCGTTCGACGTGCTGGAGAAGACGCCATTGGGCGGCAGGCGCCTTGTCGAGCACGCGTTCGCGTTCGGCATGATCGTGCAGCACGAACAGCAGCACGACGAGACCATGCTGGCCACGCACCAGTTGCGCACCGGAGCGCCGGTGCTGCACGCCCCGCCGACGCCGCGCGCGAGCCCGGTGCCGCTGCCGCCCGAGGTGTTCGTCCCGGCCGGCCCGTTCACCATGGGCACGTCGACCGAACCGTGGGCGCTGGACAACGAGCGGCCGGCGCACACCGTGCACGTCGACGCGTTCTTCCTGGACACCGTGCCGGTGACGAACGGCGCCTACCAGCGGTTCATCGCGGCGGGCGGTTACGACGACCCGCGGTACTGGAGCGAGGCGGGCTGGGCCTACCGCAACGAGGCCAACCTGGTCGCCCCCCGGTTCTGGCAACGGGACGGCGATGGCTGGCTGCGCACCCGCTTCGGCGTGGTCGAGCAGGTTCCCGTTGACGAACCAGTGGCGCACGTGTGCTTCTACGAGGCGCAGGCCTACGCGAACTGGGCAGGCAAGCGGCTGCCGACCGAGGCGGAATGGGAGAAGGCCGCACGCTATGACCCGGCGACCGACCGCTCCCGCCGCTACCCGTGGGGCGACGAGGATCCACGTCCGGAACACGCCAACCTCGGCCAACGGCACCTGAGCCCGGCCCCCGTCGGCGCGTACCCGGCCGGCGCGGCGCCCAACGGTGCCCAGCAGCTCATCGGCGACGTGTGGGAGTGGACCAGCAGCGACTTCCACGGCTATCCCGGTTTCACCGTGTTCCCGTACCCGGAGTACTCGAAGGTGTTCTTCGGGTCGGACTACAAGGTGTTGCGCGGCGGGTCGTTCGGCACGGACGCGGCCGCCTGCCGGAGCACGTTCCGCAACTGGGACTACCCGATCCGGCGGCAGATCTTCGCAGGCTTCCGCTGCGCGCGGGACGCCAGAACCGACGAGTTGGGCTGATCGCGGGTGTGCCGACACCTGGTCTACCTCGGCCCGCCGGTGGCCCTGGCCGACCTGCTGCTGCGCCCGGAAAACTCCCTGCTCAGGCAGAGTTGGGCCCCGTGCGACATGCGGCAGGGCGGCACCATCAACGCGGACGGCTTCGGCGTCGCCTGGTATCCAGCGGAGGGTGATCCGACGCGGGGCCTTCCGGTGCGCTATCGGCGGGCCACTCCACTGTGGAGCGACGAAAGCCTGCCCGGCTTCGCCGAAACCGTGCGCGCGAGCGCGTTCCTGGCCGCGATCCGCTCGGCAACGGTGGGCATGCCCGTCACCGAGATCGCCTCCCAGCCGTTCACCGAGGGGCAATGGCTGTTCAGCCACAACGGGGTGATCGCGGGCTGGCCGGTCTCGGTCGCCGATCTCGCTCGCGAACTGCCGGTCACCGACCTGATGACCATGGCAGCGCCGACCGACTCCGCGTTCCTGTGGGCGTTGGTCCGGCACCGGTTGCGGGCCGGCGTCAGCATGTCCAAGGCCGTTGCCGAGGTGGTCACCACCGTGGGCGAACTCGCTCCCGGTTCGCGGCTGAACCTCCTTGTCACCGATGGCGAAACCGCGGTCGCCACGACCTGGTGGCATTCGCTGTCCGTGCTGAGCACGGGGGAGCGGACCGTCATCGCCTCAGAACCCCTTGATTCCGATCCAGCCTGGACGCCGGTCGCGGACCGGCGGCTGCTGGTGGCCACCCGTGCTGGCGTCGACCAGTACACACTCGACGGAGAAGGACCATGACGTCTGACTCGGATATCACCATCGACAACCATCTCAGCACCGACCACCTCGACGGCGCGCTGCGCTCGGACGTGTTGGCCGGCCTCACCGCGACGCCGAAAACCCTGCCGCCCAAATGGTTCTACGACGCGCGCGGCAGCGAACTGTTCGAACAGATCACCACGCTGCCCGAGTACTACCCGACCCGCGCCGAGCGGGAGATCCTGGCGACCTACGCGGCCGAGATCGCCACGACCACCGGCGCCCGGTCCCTGGTCGAACTCGGCTCCGGCTCGTCGGAGAAGACCCGACTCCTGCTCACCGCGCTGCGCGAGCACGGCACGCTGGAAACGTTCGTCCCACTCGACGTGTCCGGTTCCGCGCTGCGCGAGTCGGCCGCCGCCATCGCCGCCGACTATCCGGGTCTCACCGTGCACGGCGTGCTCGGCGACTTCACCGAACACCTCGACCTGCTGCCCGGCGCGGCACCCAGGGTGGTCGCCTTCCTCGGCGGCACCATCGGCAACCTGGTCCCCGCCGAACGCGCCAAGTTCCTGGCCGGCGTGCGCTCGGTGCTCAACGCGGGCGAATGGCTGCTGCTCGGCGCCGACCTCGTCAAGGATCCCGACACACTCGTCCGCGCCTACGACGACGCGGCCGGCGTGACCGCCGAGTTCAACCGCAACGTGCTGCGCGTGCTCAACCGCGAACTCGCCGCCGACTTCGACGTTGACGCGTTCGCGCACGTCGCGCGGTGGGACAGCGAACGGGAATGGATCGAGATGCGGCTGCGCGCCACCCGAGCCATGCGCGTGCGCATCGCGGACCTCGACCTGACCGTCGATTTCGCCGACGGCGAGGAAATGCGTACCGAAGTGTCCGCCAAGTTCAGAAAGGACGGTGTGCGAGCCGAACTCGCCGACTCCGGATTCGAGCTGGTGATCTGGCTGACCGACGCACAGGGCCGGTTCGCGCTGTCGCTGGCCAAGGCCGTCCGTTAACGGAAGGCGAACCTTCCCCGAGCCATCGTGACTCCCGCCAACTGGGCTCAGCGGCTGGTCGCACCGGGGCGGGACGCTTTGATGGCCGAGCCGCACGTAGACCTCCGGAACGCCACTGACACGCGACCACGCTGGTGGAGGCCGCGCGCCCGCCGATCCTGGTCCGCAGCTTCCTGGACCTGCTCGACGGGCGGTAACCGGTCACCACCGGCATGGTCGGCGTCCACAAACCCACCTGATCCGTCAAGAGATCAAACTGCCGGTGATGCGATCTGGCCTGCCGGGCGCCAGCGGATCGATTGCGTCGTTCCCGACTTCGCTGGCTATTTGTGGAAGCCATGCGCGGAGCACCTTGAGCAGTCTCCGCTTCGTCTCCGCTGTCAGCTGGTCTTTCAACGGATCGATGCAGTATTCTGTCACGGCGCGATGTCGCTCTGGAGCCTTGCAGATCAGGATCGCGAGGATTCGTATCACGGGCAAGAACTTTCGGACCTGAGCAACCACGCCGAACAAGGTCAATCCTTGTAAGGTTTTCCAGGCGCTCTTCACGGCTACTTTGACGACGAATTCTTCGAGAGGCAGGCGTTTGGATTCGGCGCGAGACTTCAAGATGAGTTCGGTGACCCGATCAGGGATGTTATCCAAGAACTTGACGCCGATGTCGATCACGTGCGCGAACTGGGCGAGCAAATCGCACCAGAAGTGGTCGGCCAATGCGGTCTTCACAGCACGGGGGACAGGCTTCCCGTACGCTTTTTCGATGTCCCGGAGAACCTCATCGGCCAGTTTGTTTCCCAATTGCTCGACCTGGGCTACGACCGGTCCGGTGAGGGTGGGTGTGTCCTGCTGTTGCGGCTGATCGCCAGGCGATGTAGGCGCCGTGGCCGCTTCCGCTCCTGTCGGGGGCATCGCGGTTGCGGTGTTCGAGCCAGGCGCGTCCGGCGATCTGCTGAGCCGTGAACTCCCATGATGATTCGCCAACTCGCCGGCGGTTAGGTCGTGTGCGAGCCAGTCGACCAGATCGGCGAGAGCAGAATCGACGCCCGCGATCTTCTTGGGATAGGTTATCCGCTCTGATCGCCGTTGGTCTCCTGGCTTCTGGTCTTCGACCGTTGCACGCCAAGTCTGTTCAACCTTCGATCGCAACTCCTGGCGCCCGGCGGGATCAGCATCTTTCGCGAGCTTGACAGCTTCCTTCCAGCCATGTTGTGTCCCCCAGCACATCGTGCATCTGCATTGCCGACTCTGTGCTCGTTCGCAGTTCGCATAGTGCGCCACCAAAGATCTCCTCCCCTAACACGGCAACCAACGATCTTCCATGTGAGGAGGGGGTGATTCCTACCGCTGAGCAAGTGAAATTCGGTTAGTTATTCGGTTGCTGTCGGGCGATACCCGAACGGCCTATTCCCTTCACTGAAGAAGCGTAGGGAGATGGCCAGAGCTCAATGTTCGGCCGCTGTGAGGAACCGGCGCGTGTGTGGATCAGCGCCGGATGGGCACCAACCTTCCCGTTCGCCAATCGCGGCCGAGGTGACCCCCGCAGCCGGGTATCAAGCGGCCGCCGAGTTCGATCACCATCGTCGCCGGCGGTGCCCAACGGTAGTAAGTAGGCACGGTGCCAACTACATGAGGCGGCGGGGCATCCACATGGGACGCCCCGCCATTGTCAGGTGATGTCGCTCAGCTGCGGAGCATCTTGCGGAGGACGTACTGCATGATGCCGCCGTTGCGGTAGTAGTCGGCTTCGCCGGGGGTGTCGATGCGCAGCACCGCGTCGAACTCGACGGTGTTGCCGTCCTCGGCGGTCGCGGTGACGTGCACGGTGTCCGGGGTTTTGCCGTCGTTGAGGCCGGTGACGCCGGAGATGGCGAACGTCTCGGTGCCGGTAAGGCCGAGCGACGACGCGGTTTCGCCGGCCGGGAACTGGAGGGGGAGCACGCCCATGCCGATCAGGTTCGAGCGGTGGATGCGCTCGAACGACTCGGCGATGACCGCGCGGACGCCGAGCAGCGAGGTGCCCTTGGCCGCCCAGTCGCGGGAGGAGCCGGAGCCGTACTCCTTGCCGGCCAGGATGACCAGCGGGGTGCCGGCCTCGGCGTAGTTCTGCGCGGCGTCGTAGATGAACGCCTGCTCGCCGCCCTTGGTGAAGTCGCGGGTGTAGCCGCCCTGCACGTCGTCCAGCAGCAGGTTGCGCAGCCGGATGTTGGCGAAGGTGCCTCGGATCATCACCTCGTGGTTGCCGCGACGCGAGCCGTAGGAGTTGAAGTCCTTGCGCTCGACGCCGTGCTCGGTCAGGTACCTGCCGGCCGGCGAGTCCTGCTTGATGGCACCGGCGGGGGAGATGTGGTCGGTGGTGACCGAGTCGCCGAGGACCGCAAGCACGCGGGCGTCGGCGATGTCCTGCACCGGCTCCGGGTCGGTGCCCATGCCCTCGAAGTACGGGGGCTTGCGCACGTAGGTGGACTCGGCGTCCCACTCGAAGACCTTGCCGGTCGGGGTGGGCAGCGAGCGCCAGCGGTCGTCGCCGGCGAACACGTCGGCGTAGTCGGCGGTGAACATCTCCGAGGAGATGGCCGAGGCGACCACGTCCTGGATTTCCTGCGGGCTCGGCCAGATGTCGTCCAGGTAGACGGGCTTGCCGTCGCTGCCGGTGCCGAGCGGCTCGGTGGTGATGTCGATGTCCATCGAGCCGGCGAGCGCGTACGCGACCACCAGCGGCGGGCTGGCGAGGTAGTTCATCTTGATGTCCGGGTTGATCCTGCCCTCGAAGTTGCGGTTGCCGGACAGCACGGCCGCGACGGCGAGGTCGGCCTCGTTGATGGCGGCCGAGATCTCCTCCTGGAGCGGGCCGGAGTTGCCGATGCAGGTGGTGCAGCCGTAGCCGACCAGGTTGAAGCCGAGCTTCTCCAGGTAGGGCAGCAGGCCGGCGCGCTCGTAGTAGTCCATGACGACCTTGGAGCCGGGCGCGAGCGTGGTCTTCACCCACGGCTTGCGGTCAAGGCCGCGCTCGACGGCCTTCTTGGCGAGCAGTGCCGCGCCGATCATCACCGAGGGGTTGGACGTGTTGGTGCACGAGGTGATCGCGGCGATGGCGACCGCGCCATGGTCGAGTTCGAAGGTGGCGCCGTCCACGCTGACCCGGGTCGGCTTGCTCGGGCGGCCCTGCGCGGTGGACGCGGCAGAGTAGGCCGGGGCGTCGCTGGCCGGGAAGGACTCGTCGGACGCCTCGTCGACGGCGTCGTCTCCGTTGGTGTAGTTGCCGAGCACCGAACGGAACGAGGTCTTGGCGTCGGACAGCGAGATCCGGTCCTGCGGCCGCTTCGGGCCGGCGATGGACGGGACGATCGTGCTCAGGTCCAGTTCGAGGGTTTCGGAGTAGTTCGGCTCTGTGTTCGGGTCGTGCCAGAGGCCCTGCTCCTTGGCGTACGCCTCGACCAGTGCGACCTGTTCGGCTGAGCGGCCGGTGAACTTCAGGTAGTCGATGGTTTCGGCATCGACCGGGAAGATCGCGCAGGTCGAGCCGAATTCGGGGCTCATGTTGCCGATGGTGGCGCGGTTGGCCAGCGGAACGGCGGCGACGCCCGAGCCGTAGAACTCGACGAACTTGCCGACGACGCCGTGCTTGCGCAGCATCTCGGTGATGGTCAGCACCAGGTCGGTCGCGGTGGCGCCGGCGGGCAGCTCACCGTGCAGCTTGAAGCCGACGACGCGCGGGATCAGCATGGACACCGGCTGGCCGAGCATGGCGGCCTCGGCCTCGATGCCGCCGACGCCCCAGCCGAGCACGCCGAGGCCGTTGACCATGGTGGTGTGGCTGTCGGTGCCGACCAGGGTGTCCGGATATGCCTGGCTGACACGGCCTCCGGTGCCGGCAGGCACGTCACGGACCATGACCACCCTGGCCAGGTGCTCGATGTTGACCTGGTGCACGATGCCGGTGCCGGGCGGGACGACCTTGAACTCGTCGAAGGCGGTCTGGCCCCAGCGCAGGAACTGGTAGCGCTCCTTGTTGCGCTGGTACTCCAGGTCGACGTTGCGCTCGAACGCGTCAGGGCGGCCGAAGATGTCCGCGATGACCGAGTGGTCGATGACGAGTTCGGCGGGCGCGAGCGGGTTGACCTTGTCAGGGTCACCGCCGAGTTCGGCGACGGCCTCCCGCATGGTGGCCAGGTCGACGATGCACGGCACGCCGGTGAAGTCCTGCATGACGACTCGGCCCGGGGTGAACTGGATTTCCACCGACGGCTGCGCGCCCGAATCCCAGTTTCCGAGCGCGCGCACATGGTCGGCGGTGATGTTCAGGCCGTCCTCGGTGCGCAGCAGGTTTTCCAGCAGGATCTTCAGGCTGTAGGGGAGGCGTTCGGAACCCTCGACCGCCGAGAGCCGGAACACCTCGTAGGAGGCGTCACCGACCGTCAGGGTGCCACGGGCACCGAAGCTGTCCTTGCTCTCTGGTGAGGTCACGTCTCACTCCATCCACATAGCGGCGCTGCTGTTCCGTTCGAGCTACCTAAACAGTACGCCCGTCCTATATAGTCGGCAAACGGGGGTCCTGCTTGACTCACACCAGCGACGGAGCAGGCTGGGGGATGATTTCGTGATCGTGTTGGAACGGGTCGGCAAGCACTACCGGCGGGGCGTGCCGGTGCTGCGTGACATCGACCTCACGGTGTCGGCCGGCGTCGCGACCGTGATCAGCGGCGGCAACGGCAGCGGCAAGTCGACCCTGCTCCGCATCGCGGCGGGGGTGTTGCGGCCCTCGTCCGGGCGGGTGCGCGGGCGGCCGAGGTCGGTCGGCTACCTGCCATCGCCGTTCCCGGCCGAGCTGCGCCTGTCCGCAACCGGCTACCTGCGGCACTTCGCCGCCATTCGCGGCCTGCCGACCGGCCGAGCGAGCGGTTACGCGCACGAGGTCCTGGAACGGCTCGGCTTCGCCGGCGATCCGGACGCGCCGATCCGCACCCTGTCCAAGGGAAACATGCACAAGGTCGGCCTGGCCCAGGCGTTGTTGCCCAGCGAAGGGCTGCTGGTGCTCGACGAGCCGTGGTCCGGTTTGGACCACGCGGCCCAGCTGACCCTCGACCGGATGATCGTCGAACTGGTCGCGCAGGGGCGCGGGATGCTCATCACCGACCACGTCGGACACGCGTTACGCCTGCCGGAACGGCGCGCGCTCGCGCTGACCGGGGGCAGGCTGACCGAGGGCAGGCTGAGCGCGCGGGGCGATGAATCAGACGGATCATCCGAAACGCCCGCGGTGACCGTCGAACTCGCCGGATCGAGTGACGTGCTGGACACGGTCGCCGGCCTGGTCGGGGTGCGCGGCACCGAGCGGCTCACCGACGGTGTGCGGTTGCGGGTGGACGGTGCCGCCAGCGACACGCTGCTGGCCGAGGCGCTGCGGCTCGGCGCGTCCGTCCGCACGGTCACTTCACCCGAGCGGGTGATCTGATGTTCGCACTGCTCCGCTATCTGCTCGCCGACGTGACCCGGTCGAACCGCTACTTCCCGCCGGTCTTCCTCTACCTGCTGATCTCGGCCATCTTCGACGCGCGTGGCGACGCGGGTGCCGCACTGAACGCGTACGGCGCGTCCGCGCTGGTGCTCTACCCGGTCGGGGCGTGGCTCGCGGTGACCGTGGCCAACAGCGAGGACAACACCCAGCGCGGCATCACCGCGACCGCGGCGGGCGGCTGGCGGAAGCTGACCGCCGCGATCGCCATCCTGTCCATGTCCGGCGTCGTGCCGCTGGTGCTGGTCAGCACGGCGTGGCCGGCGATCACCGCGGCCCATCCGTACCGGTTCACCGAACTGGCGGTCGGCTTCGCCGCGCAGTTGGCCTGCGGCTGGACCGGGGTGGCGATCGGCGTGCTGTTCGGCAGGCCGGTGCTGCGCAAGATCGGCTGGTCGATGCTGGCCATCGCCGCCGTCGTCGTGCTGACCTACCAGCTCGGCCGGATTCCGCCGGTCGGCTCGATGCTCGCCCTGCTCGGCAACGTGCCGCCGACCATGGCCAGCGCGGCCGGGACCGTGTTGGAGAGCCTGGCCGTCGCGATCGTGCTCGTCGTCTGCGTCGTGTTCGGTGTGTCCGAAGTGGCCAGAAGACGTGGTCAGTGAAGGAGGAGACGATGATCCACCACGTCCAGGTGTCCGCCCCGCCGAACGCGGAGGAGCGACTGCGGGCCTTCTACACCGGCGTGCTCGGCTGGACCGAGCTGCCCAAACCGCCGCTGCTGGCCAAGCGCGGCGGCTGCTGGTTCAGGGTGCCCGGCGTCGGCGGCCCGGACGGCGAACTGCATGTCGGCGTCGAGGCGGACTTCCGCCCGGCCCGCAAGGCTCATCCCGCTTTCGTGGTCGACGTTGACACGACGGCCGCCGTGCTCGAAGCCGCCGACTATCCGGTGACCTGGGCCGATCCGGACGAGATACCGGGGCGGCGCCGCTTCCACACGCAGGACGCGGTCGGCAACCGGCTGGAGTTCCTCGCCGGTTAGTGCCGGCTGGTTCGGTCCGACTAGTAGCCGAAGTGCGCGGAGCGCGGAGTTCTGGCACCGTCTCCGGCATGGGCCGTCATGATCGGGGTCGCCCCGGCGAACCTCAGGGCGACGTGGTCGAGATGATCGAGCGGTGTGGCGCCGAGGTCATGCGCCAGCGCGCGCGGAACGTCTCCGAACGCGCCGAGGACGAAGCCGAGGACACAGCCGATGACGAAGAACCGGAGCCCCGGCGCAGATGGCGGCTGCGGCGATCTCGTTCGGTCCGGGGATTGACCCGCAACGGTTAGCCGACCGCGGCGCGCCAGGCTTCGCGGCGGCGGCGCTGGTCGTCGGGGTCGGCGACCGGGGCCGAGGTGATCAGCCGGTGGGTGTACGGGTGCAGGGGAGTGGCCAGCACCTGCGCGGTGGGGCCCTGCTCGACGATGTGCCCCCGGTGCATCACCGCGACCCGGCCCGCGACCTCCTCGATCACCGCGAGGTCGTGCGAGATGAACAGGCAGGCGAAGCGCAGCTCGGTTTGCAACGTGCGGAACAGTTCGAGCACGCGTGCCTGCACGGACACGTCTAGGGCGCTGGTCGGCTCGTCGGCGATCAGCAGCGCGGGGTTCAACGCGATGCCGCGCGCGATGCCGACCCGCTGCCGCTGGCCACCGGAGAGTTCGTGCGGGAAGCGGCTTGCCATCGCGGTCGGCAGGGACACCGCGTCGAGCAGTTCGCGCACGCGTGCGTCAAGGGCGTCGCCGCGCAGGTCGCTGTGCAGCCGCAGCGGTTCGGCGATGCTCGCGCCGATGGTGGCGCGCGGGTTCAACGACGAGCCGGGGTCCTGGAACACCATGCCGATCCGGCCGAGCGCGGTGCGGCGCGCCCTGCCGCGCAGCGTGGCCAGGTTGGCGCCGGCGAGTTCGATGGTGCCTGCGGTCGGCGGGACAAGCCCGACGACGGTCGAGGCGAGCGTGCTCTTGCCAGAACCGGACTCGCCGACGAGGCCGAGTACCTCGCCCGGTTCGATGTGCACGCTGACCCGGTCCACCGCGTGCACCGAGATCGACCGGAACCGGCCACCGTACACAACGGACAGATCGGCGATGCGCAGCGTCGGTTCGGTCGGCACACTGTCCACAACGGACCTTGTTGCCGGATGGCCGACCACGGCGACCTGCGTGCCGCGCTCGATCAGCTCGCCCGACTCGTTGGTTGGCGGCGCGGTGGGCGTGCCGGCCAGCGACACGACCGAGCCCAGCAGCTGCCTGGTGTACTCCTGCTTCGGGTCGGCGAAGATCTCGGTCACGGTGCCGTGCTCGACGACCTTGCCCTCGTGCATGACAACGACCCGGTCGGCGAGGTCGGCGACGACGCCCATGTCGTGCGTGATCAGCAGGATGCCGACGCCGAGCCGGGACCGCAGGTCGCGCAGCAGCTCCAGGATGTCCGCCTGCACGGTCACGTCCAGTGCCGTGGTCGGCTCATCGGCGATCAGCAATGCGGGCTCGTTCGCGACCGCCATGGCGATCACCACGCGCTGCAACTGTCCACCGGACAGCTCGTGCGGATAGGCCCGCACCACGCGCGCCGGATCGGGCAGCCCGACCGAGCGCAGCAGTTCCTTCGCCCGCCCGCGCGCCTGCGCGGAGGAGATCCTGTGGTGCACGGTGATCGCCTCGGCGATCTGCGCGCCGATGGTGAACACCGGGTTGAGGGCGCTCATCGGCTCCTGGAACACGAAGCCGACCCGCTCACCCCTGATCTGGCGCAGCTGCTCGGGGTCCAGCTCGAACAGGTTGGTGCCGCTCAGGAACGCCGCACCGGTCACCGTCGCGGTGGGTGGGAGCAGGCCGAGCAGCGACATCGCGGTCACCGTCTTGCCCGACCCGGACTCGCCGACAACGGCGAGCACCTCACCGGCCGCGACCGAGTAGCTGACCTCGTCAGCTGCGACGGTGTCCGCGCCCCCGGTGGAGAAGGTCACCGAGACCTTCTCCACCGAGAGCAGAGTGGAACCGCTCGTCACTGGGCGATGCCGATCTTGAGATAGTTCGGGTAGGACGGGAAGTCCGGCACCTCGAAGTTGTCCACCTTGGACCCGTGCAGGAACGAGTTGCGGGCGAAGATCAACGGCACGATCGGCGCGTCCTGCATGATCCGCTTGTCAACGGCAGCCCACTTCTTGCCGGCCGCGGCCGGGTCGGTGGCGCCCTGCGCGTCGTGGATCATGTTGTCGACTTCGGGGTTGCTGTAGCGGGAGAGGTTGTACCCGCCGTTGCCGATCTCCGATGAGGCGAACAGCGGCTCGATGTTGCCGTTCGCGCTGGGGAAGTCCGGCTGCCAGCCGGTAAGAGTCAGGTCGTAGTCGACGCTGTTCGCGGTGACCGTCGCGACGTAGGTATCGTCGTCCATGGACTGGACGTTGACCTGAATACCGGCCCTGGCCAGCGACTGAGCCACCGACTGTGCCTTGTCCGCGTAACTGTTGGCCGTGCTGACCACCAGCTTCAACCCGGTAAGGCCGTTGGGGTAGCCGGCCGCGGCGAGCAGCTGCTTGGCCTTGGCCGGGTCGCCGGTCGGCGCGGTCGGGTAGAGGTCGTAGACCTCGCGGCCGGCGATACCCGGCGTGATCAGCGTGGTCGAGATCGGCCCGGCCAGCGCGGCCGCACCCGCCCAGGCGACCTGGAAGGCGCTCTTGTCCACCGCGTACTGGAACGCCTTGCGCACCGCGACATTGGCCAGCGGACCCTTGGTGGTGTTCATGGCCAGGTAGCTGATCGGACCCGCGCCGGACGTGGCAAGGCGTGGCTTGACCGCTGGCTTGCTCTGCAACTGGGCCAGCTGCGCGGGGTCGACGAACGAGGAGCCGAACGCGAACTGGTCGTTGCCGTTGTCCGCGATCAGCCGCTGCGAGATGACCGAGTCCGCCTGGGAGAGCTGGATGACGATCTTGTCGGGCAGTGCGGCGCGGACCTTGTCCGTCGAGCGGTCCCAGTGCGGGTTGCGGGTCAGGTTCACCGCGACGCTGGCCTGGTAGGAGGCGACCTGGTAGGGGCCGGACGTGATCGGGCTGGTCGCGTAGCTGGCGTCCGTGCCCTTGCCCTTCGGCACCGGCGCCAGCGAGACCAGGCTGGCGATCCACGGCCAGTCACCGAAGGGCCGCACCAGGTGGAAGACGATGGTCTTGTCGTCCGGCGTCTCGATCGAGTCCAGTCCCTGGCCGCCGAACGGGCCGGTGTAGCCGGAGGCGCCGGCGAGCAGCGTCTTGTGGTAGCCGAGGCCCTCGGCGAAGGCGGGGGCGAACGTGCGCTCCGTTCCCCACTTGATGTCCGCGCTGGTGATCGGCGTGCCGTCGGAGAACTTCAGCCCGTCCTTGAGGGTGAACGTCCAGGTGGCACCGTTGTTGCTGGACCGGCCGGTGTCGGTGGCGAGGTCGGGCACGACCTTGGCGTCCTGGCCGGGTGTCAGGTCCCAGGCGGTCAGGCGACGGTGCACCAGCCCGTTCGAGGTCGTCGCGAGGCCCTGCGCCTTGGCGGGGTCGAAGTGGTTGCTGGACGTGTCGTTGATGACGTACAGCGTGCCGCCCGGCTTGGTGGTGCTGCTCGACCCGGCGGCGCCCTGCGTCGGATTCGCATTGCACGCGGCCAGGAAGGTGCCGGCACCCGTGGCGACGCCCGCCGCGCCGACCAGTCGCAGGAAACCCCGACGGTCCATCGAAAACCCTCTTTCTCAGGTCAGGCGTGCTCGCGGATCGAGAACGCCGTAGAGCAGGTCCACCAGGAAGTTCGCGATCACGATCAGGAACGCCGCGAACAACGTGCAGCCCAGCAGCAGTGGCAGATCCAGACTGCGCACGGCGCCGATCAGCAGCTTGCCGACGCCGGGCATGGAGAACACCGTCTCGGTGATGATCGCGCCGCCGAGCAGTGCGCCGAGATCGATGCCGAAGACGGTGATCACCGGCAGCAGCACGTTGCGCAGTGCGTGCCTGCCGACCACCGAACGCTCGGGCACGCCCTTGGCCCGCGCGGTGCGGATGAAGTCCTCGCTGAGCACGTCCAGCATCTGCGTCCTGGTCAGTCGCGTGTAGATCGCGGCCTGGAGGAACGCGAGCACCAGCCAGGGCGTGATCATGTGCCACAGCCAGCCGACCGGGTTCTGGGTCAGCGGCACGTAGCCGTTGTCCGGCACGATGTTCAGGTTCAGGCCGAAGATGATGATCGCCAGCAGCCCGACCACGTACGCGGGCGCTGACACGCCGGCCACCGCGCCCGCCATGGTGAACCGGTCCAGCAGGGTGCCGCGCCTGAGCGCGGACAACACGCCGATGCCGACCCCGAGCAGCAGCCAGATGATGGCCGCGCCGATCGCCAGCGAGAACGTGACCGGCAGTCCGGCACCGATCAGGCTCAGCACGGTCTGGTTCTGCTGGAACGAATAGCCGAAACACGGTGGCGCGCAATGGATCGCGGTCACGCCGGTGCCGAACGTGCGACCGGAGAAGATGCCGGCGATGAACTGGAAGTACTGCACAACCCAGGGATGGTTGAACCCCATGAAAGCGCGCGCGGTGGCCAGCCCCTGCGGCGTGCACGGTCGGCCGCAGGAGAGCTGGGCCGGGTCGGAGGGCAGCAGGTAGAACACGCCGTAGGTGACGAAGCCGAGCACGAACAGCACGAGCACCATGGCCAACAGCCGACCGAGAATGAACCTGGCGAGCCTCATCGGCGCACCACCATCCTCGGGTCGAGCGCGTCACGCAGCCCGTCACCGAAGATGTTGAACGACCAGGTGGCCAGGAACAGCGCAGCCGACGGGAACAACAGGAACAGCGGGTCGCTCTGGATCCAGTCGCTCGCCGTCGAGATGGACTGGCCCCAGCTCGACGTGGGTGGCGGGATGCCGGCGCCGAGGAAGGACAACGCGGCCTCGAACCCGATGTTGGCGGGGATGTTCAGGGTCGCGACCACGATGATCGGTGCCCACAGGTTCGGCAGCAGTTCGGTGCGGAACACGTGCCACGGGCCGGCGCCCATGGCGCGCGCGGACGACACGAACTTGCGTTCGCGCAGGGCAAGCGTCTGGGAGCGGACGATCCGGGTGATGCTCGGCCAGCCGAAGAAGCCGATCACCAGGACCAGCAGCAGCGGCCGGGGAATGCTCGGCGGCGCGATGGCGCCCAGCGCGATCATGAACACCAGGTACGGGAAGCCGAGCAGCACGTCGGTCAGCCAGGTGATGACCCGGTTGAACCAGCCGCCGAGGTAACCGGCGGCCGCGCCGAGCAGCGTGCCGACGACCACGGCGACCACGGTGGCGCACAGTCCGATCAGGAACGACGTTCGCGCGCCGTAGCAGACCCGGGCGAACAGGTCGCGGCCGGTCAGCGGCTCGACGCCGAACCAGTGTGTGCCGCTGATCCCACCGAGCGCGCCCGCCGGCAGTCCGCTGTTCGGGTCGAGCGCGTTGATGTGGTACGCGTTCGGGTCCTGGCCCTCGATCGCGGCCAGCAGCGGCGCGGCGACGGCGACGAACACCAGCACGACGATCACGATCGCGCCGGCCAGCGCCCATCGATCGGTGCGCACGGTGCGCAGCAGCGCGGCCGGCAGCGAACGGGGCGCGCTCACCGACGTCACCACAGCCAACGGATCTTCCCCCTGGTCAGGTTGTATCTGGTCAGGTTGTATACAGAACGCGGCCACCCTAGGACTTCGTCAGCTGGTTCATCCAGCCGACGAAGGTCGGATCACATTATGGGAAGTCAGTGGCCGGTGCCGAGTAGCGCCTTGATGTCATCCGACCGCAACCCGCTGACCATGGCGACCAGCAACTCGCCGAAGCTGCGAACCGGCGAGACGTACCACCTGCCACCGGTCCGCGTGGCCACCAGGCCGAGGCCGGAGGTGATGATCCCCGAGGTCAGGTGTTGCAGGGCCGTTGTCACGTCGGGCGGAAGGCCGGCGAGGTCGGACCGCATCTGCTCGGCGAAGTCGTTCGAGCAGAGTGTGCGCTGGTCACCGGTGTTCTTGTCGGCGATCGCGTAGCAGTCGCCCTGCGCGGCGATGGTGAGCGTGTCGCCGCCCTTTTCCAGGACCGCGCTGCTGAGCACGGCGTCGACGCCGCCTGCGACCGGTTTGTCGGTGAACGCGATGCGCTGGATGGTGATGCCGGTCGGCGCCGGCTTGTGCAGCCGGTTCAGGATCGCGGGGCCGGTGTCGTGCAGCACGGCCATCTCGTTCGGGTCGGTCGTCTCGATCGCGGTGCGGTAGTCGGCGTTGAGCAGTGCCTGAATGAACCGGCGGACCGCGTTGTCCGCGGTGTCCAGGCCGATGGCCGGCAGTGGGCTCGTCGGCCAGGTCATCCGCGCGGACTGTAGTGCGTAGTCGGCGGCAGTGTAGAAGGCGCTGGTGTACCAGCCGCCGTCCACCTTGATGGTGGCGATGCGCACCGGCTGGCCGGTCTGCCGGATCACGTTCGCGATGTCGATGGTGTTCGTGGTCGTCCTCGGCAGTCCGTCCGGGAACACCGAACGCAGGAACTGCTGGGTGAACATGTTCTGGTCCAGCTTGGGCGCGAGCCGGATCGTGCCGCCCACCAGCTTGTTGATCACCAGGTGGTCGTTGATGGTCTGGGCGGCCGTGTCGTCGAAGCGCAGCCCGGACGCGCTCAGCCCGCTGGTGCCGTTGATCGCCGGCGACTGAGGGGCGTAGCTCGGGCTCTCGATTCGCAGCCGCTTCAACTGATTGCCGCCGTCCGAGCCGATGTCCTTGATCGCGGAGGACTCGGCCGGCGCGAGGTCGCTCTGCACGCCGAGCACGTCGCCGGCGGACACGTCCGCCGCCAGCTTCGCCACCGCCGCCTGCGGGGTCGGCGAGCCGGCCTGGGTACTGCGGTTCAACGCCCACACCGTCGCCACGGTCCCGCCCGCCACCACCACGATCGCGATCACGATCCCGATGACCAGCCCCTTGCGACCGCGCCTCGGCGCCCGGTGCGCCGGGTAGCCGTATTGCTGGTGGTATTGCTGCGGGTAGGGCTGTTGTCCGGGTTGCCACCGGCCTCCCGAACCTGGGTACGTCACCGTTGCACTCCTGACTGAAGCCCCCGAAGGACGACTATCCCACCGACGAAAGCCCCCACCGCGCCCAGCAGGGTCACGACCGGGCCGACGGGCGAGAACCCGATCGGGTCGGTGTCCGCGCCCATGTTCATCACCGCCGCCACCGAGACGACCGCGACCAGCACGGCGAGCAGGCAGGTCAGGCTCGCGGCCGTCCGGCGAAGGCCGAGCGCGTAGAGCGCGATGCCGACCGAGCACAGCGGAATCACCGCGAGCCACGCGTAGAGCAGGAACCCGGCCACGCCACCCGGTGGCGTCACCCGCAGCACGTCAACGGACTGGTAGCTGTCGCGCACGGCGCTGCCTGATCGCAACCACGGCAGGAACGCGCCGACCAGCACCAGGACCAGGCCGGCGAAGGCCAGTCCGGCTCCGCCGCGTGCGGAAAAACGCATCGAGTGATTCTTTCAGCTCCCGTCGCCCCTACCGGCTAGCACGCCGAAGAGTAACCGAAATCGCCATGAATAATCACTCGATGTGATCAACTGGGGCTGGTGTGGCACAAGATGGGTGAGTTTTGGGTGTTACGTGTGGCGACAGGCGAGGTTGGAGTGGCACAGTGGGCTCGCCTTACTGGACCATTCAGCCCTGCTTGCAGGGCTGATCGGGCTAACCGTGTGGGAAGTGAGAGTGACATGGCGACCAGGCCGGCAGCGAACAGCGCGGCATGCGCGATGTCGAACGGGCACCCGGCCCGGTGTCGCCGAGGGGTGGTGGCCGCCGTCGTACTCAGCGGCGCGCTCGTCCTCACCGTGTCCGGCACCAGCGCGGCCGTGCCGCCCCCGCCACCGAACCCAAGCAACTCGCAGATCAGCGCGGCCCAGGCGCAGGCCAACGCGAAGGCGGGCCAGGTCGGCCGGCTCACCAACCAGCTCGCCGCGGCCCAGAGCAAACTCCAGGACCTCCAGGACGCCGTCGAACTCAAGGAAGAGGACGCGAACAAGGCCCTCGTCGACCTGCAGAACGCGCAGGACGCGGCCACTGCTGCGCAGACCGCGGCCCAGTCCGCGCAGGTCGCGGCCGACGCGGCGAGCAACGCGATCACTCAGGCGCAGCAACAGGCCGACCAGTTCGCGCTCGGCAGCTACGAGCAGGGCAGCCAACTCGGCTCGGTCGCCGACTACTTCAACGCGACCAGCCCGAAGGACATGCTGGAGCGGCAACGGCTGCTCCAGGCGATGAGCGGCACCGAGAATGAGATCCTCGACCAGTTGCAGCGGGCCAGAACCCAACAGGCCAACGCGGATTCGAGCGCCCGCGCCGCGCTCACGGCCGCGCAGCAGAAGCAGGCGGCCGCGGCCAAGGCCAAGGGCACGGCGGACGCCGCGGTGAAGGCGGCGGAAAGCGCGCAGCTGAGCCAGGCCGCGCAGACCTCGCAGTTGCAGGCCCAGCAAGCCAGCCTGCAACAACAACTCGAAGCCGCGCAGGCGCAGGTCGGCGATCTGAACGCGGAACGGGCCACCTACCAGAACTGGCTGGCCGCCAAGCAGGCCGAGGACGCCCGCAACGCGGCAGCCGCAGCACACAGCAGGGGCAGCGGCAATGGAGGCGGAGGCGGAGGCGGCGGTCGGGTCGGCAACGTGCCGGCTGGTGCGGCCGGCATCGTCATCCGCCGTGCCCTCGCCGAACTCGGCCTGCCCTACGTGTGGGGCGGCGGCAATGCGAGCGGCCCGACGCACGGCGTCGCGGGCGACCCGTTCGACCCGGGCTGGGCGACCCAGGTCGGATTCGACTGCTCCGGCCTGATGGTCTACGCGTTCGCCGGGGTCGGCATCGCATTGCCGCACTTCAGCGGCTACATGTACACGGCGGGCCGGCACGTGCCGCTCTCCGCCATCCAGGCGGGCGACATGCTGTTCTACGGCGGGTCAGGTGGCATCCACCACGTGACCCTCTACATCGGCAACGGCATGATGATCGAGGCACCCGAATCCGGCGAGGTCGTGCACGTGACTCCGGTCCGCTACTACGCCGGCATCATGCCCTACGCGGCCCGCCTGCTCTGACGGTCACAATGTAGCTTCCGCGCAAGAACGACATTTTCCACGCGGAGATGCTCTCTGTCCGATCTGTTGATCAGGTACCACGGAAAGAGTGCCGCGCTGGCGTTCAGGGACGGCATGATCATCCTCCCGGGTCAGCCCCTGACGTGCTGGCGCAGGAAGAGCGCAGCCCGGTCAAGCGCCTCGCCGGCCTCGTCGAGCATGCCGGTGAACGACTGGAACACGTGAGGCACCTTCGCGGTGATGTCGAGGACGACGTCGACCTCCGCGTCAGAGGCGCGCAGAGCGAGCCTGCGTGCGTCGTCGAGGAGCATCTCGTTCGTGCCGACCTGCACCAGTACAGGCGGCAGGCCGGTGAGGTCGGCGGTCACCGCCGGGCTCAGCAGTGGGTCGCCGCGGTCCTGATCGACGACGTAGAAGCCGCTCATGCGGTCGAGGGCCGCGCGGTCGAGCAGGGGATCCGCTTCGGCCTTGGTCGTCATGCTCTCGCCGGTGCGCGTCGCGTCCACGCCCGGCGAGAACGCGACGATCGCCGCCGGCATGGGAGTCCGGCGTCGCGCGCCGCGAGCGCGCCGGTGATCGTCAGCCCGCCGCCTGCGGAGTCCCCGGCGAAGGCGATGGACTCGGGCGCGTGCCCTGGTCGAGGAGTTCCCGGTAGGCCGCAACCACGTCCTGGACGTCGGCCGGGAACGGGTGCTCCGGCGCCAGCCGGTAGTCGAGGGAGACGCCGGGAATCCCGGTTCTGATCACCAGGCCCGCTGTGAGGCCGAGCGCCGTCGGGGAGAGCCGACCACGTGCGACCCGCCGTGGAGGTAGAGCAGGGTTCCGGAGCCGGCCGCGGTTTCGGGGACGACGCGCAGTGCGGGGCGTCCTCCCAGCGCGGCCTCCCGCACGCGGATGCCTTCTGGCACGGGCAACGCGTTCATCAGCTTCGCGAAGTTCTCGCGCGTCTCGGCGACGGACTGCTCTGACCCGACACCCGGCGCCGCGCAGCTGTGCGTCGAGCTGGTCACGCTGGACTGTGGACATCGTCTTTCCTTCCGTTTCGGTGTTCCTGCCGCTACAGTATATGCCGTGGCAGATAATTCAATGGAAGCTCTTGTTGCGTTCGACGCGGTCTTCACCGACCTCGTCCGCGTGGAGACGCGGCTCTACAACGCGGTCGCCGAGCGCGTGAAGGTGCAGGCCGGTGTCGGAGCCGGACACTTCGAGCTGCTCCGCTACGTCCGCGACCACCCGGACGCGCGGGTCGCGGATCTCGCCTCCGCCTTCGCGATCGGCGTCGGGACGACCAGCAAGATCGTTGACCGCATGGAGAAGGAGGGCTGGTTGGAGCGCCGCCCGAATCCGGCGAACCGGCGCTCGTCCCTCCTCTCGCTGACCCCCGAGGGTGAGTCGGTCGTGTCCCGGGCGGAGCCCGCCTGGCAGGCAGCGATCCAGGAGCTCATCGGCGGGACCGTCACCCCCGAAGAGCTGACAGCCCTTTCACGGGTCCTCGACGCCCTGCGCTCGGACCTCGAACGACGCCACCTGGGGCTCCCGACCGGATGAGGCGAGCTGGCCGCGACTGCCCAGAGCGGGGACGGCCTCCCGCCCACCGATGGTCCGGGAAGGCCAGGTCGATCACCGCGCCACCGTCGCCCAACCCCTGCGACCCACCCGGCGCGACACCGCGCTGTTCGGGGCGCTCGATCACCCCGACGCCCAGCAGCACCTCGCCACCGCCACCAAGCGAGGCACCAGGGCCAGCGATCAACTAACCCGGAAAGACGCGCCACCAGCAGTGGTCAACTACCACGGAAGCCGCAGGAAGAAGTCGCCAAAGTGGTCACTTCAAAGCGGAACGGACACACAACCACCTCAATGGCATTTGTGCCGTCGAGGTGAGACTCGTCGTCTGTTCTGAACGGAGTTTGCGAAGTCTCGCCATGTTGTCGGCGAGACCGGCGGGTTCTTAGCTTGAGTTTTGAGGTCCGGGCGGCCGATCGGGACCCCGATTGATCATGGATGAAGCCCTTGGTTGATCATTCCTTCTTGCGAGAGAGGAAGATCACAACCAAGGGCTTCGATGATCAGTGTGCACCATCCCAGCGCCGCTGCCGCGCTCGGGGACCTGTCCCGAGTTCCGGCAGGCGTACTACCAGTGCCTGACCGCCCGCGCGGACACGCTGTTCGAGCTGACCGACGCCGCGTTATGCGCCGACGGGCCGGTCACCTCACTGGTCGAGTTATCGCTGGAACCCGAGCATCGGCGCGGTCACGGCAGTCTGTACGACAGCCTCAACCAGGGCCGCATCGACATCAGCCGATTCCGCAACGTTGTTGCCCGCCAGAGCATTCCCCGCTGTGATGACGGCCGGATCGTGTTGGCCATCGACGTCAGCCACTGGCTACGACCCGACGCCAACACCAGCCCCGAACGGCTGTTCTGCCACACCTATGCACGCGGCCGCGGCCAGGCTCAGATGATCCCCGGCTGGCCCTACTCCTTCATCGCCGCCCTGGAACCGGGCCGCAGTTCGTGGACGGCGCTGCTCGACGTGACGCGCGTGCGACCCGACGACGAGCACTGCGACCTGGCCGCCACCCAACTCCGCACCGTGGTGGAGGGGTTGATCACCGCCGGGCACTGGCGGGAGGGCGACCCCGAGATCTGGATCGTCGGTGACAGCGGCTACGACGGTCCCCGTCTGGCGTTCCTGCTGGCTGACCTGCCGGTCCGGATACTGGTGCGGCTGCGCTCGGACCGGGTGCTGGCCTTCCCCGCGCCACCGCGCCGGCCCGGCAGTCGGGGTCGCGGCGCACGACACGGGGCACGGTTCGTGTTCGCCGATCCGGGCACGTGGCCGACACCAGTGCACGCCACGACCACCGACACCACCCGCTACGGCGCCGCGCACGCCCAATCGTGGGACCGGTTGCACCCCACACTGACCCGCACGGGCGCCTGGGCTGGTCACGACGGCGAACTCCCGGTTCTGGAAGGCACCGTGATCCGGTTACAGGTCGAGCGCCTGCCCGGCACCGGCACCCCGAAGCCGTTGTGGCTGTGGCATTCGGCCTGCGCGATGAGCGCTGCGCGGGTTGACCGGCTGTGGCAGATGTTCTTGCGACGCTTCGATCTGGAACACACTTTTCGGTTCCTCAAGCAGACGATGGGATGGACCAGGCCCCGGCTGCGCACGCCCGAGGCGGCGGATCGATGGACCTGGATGGTGCTTGCCGCACACACCCAACTGCGATTGGGCCGTCATCTGATCGAGGACCTACCGCGCCCCTGGGAGCGCAGGGCGGCCAGTCCCGCTCGGTTGTCCCCGAGCCCGGGTTCGGCGAGGATTTCGTCGGGTTCGACCGGCGATGGGGCTACCGACAAACGCGCCGAAATTCTCCTGGCCCGGTCCCGGACGCCCAGCAGGATCACGAAACTCCCATCAAGCCCCACAACATGACCCCGGCAAGACCAAGAAAAGGGACATCAAGCCTTAAATCGTAAGCTTAGCTGACAATACAGAAACCTACCCGGATCGTCCCTTCTGCTCCAGTTCAGCCACCATGGCTGAATCGGGAGTCGAGCAGGACGATCGAGTCGTCAGCGACGACAACGAGCTGTCCGTGTAGCTGGCTGAACCCGGCAGAGTAGATCGTTCCGGGATTGCTGAGGCCGGGTGGCGACAGCTGCACGGTGCTCTTGCGGACCGGCGCAGCGGGGCCCGACGTGTCCCACAGCTCGACTGCCTGGTTGTTCCAATCGGCCAGCCGGTCGCCGGTTGGGTCTAACCCGATCTCCTGGATTCCGGCAGTGCCGGCACGGTGGTCAGCATGCGCGGTTGTCCCGGGTCGTGGACGTTCCACAGGGTCATCGAGTTGCCGCTGATGCAGCGCGCGGACCCCTCCAACACCTGGTCCGGGTTGGTGACGTCGATCGCGTGGATGGCGATGGTGATGTCCGGGTGCTGAGCAGCGAGTTCGGCGCGCAGCGCGTCCAGACGGTCGGTGCGGCGCGCTCAGCGCGCCAGGTTGCGGCCGCGCGCGGCGAACTCGTGAGCCATCTGGGCACGAAACCCGGAGCTGGCCCCGCTGATCAGGATGTTTCGCCGCACCGGTCGCACGGAGGCATCACATCACACAGCTCACTCGCCCTCGTCGCCACCCTCGCCGCCACCACCGCCTGACTTCGTGCCGCCACCGCCTGACTTCGTGCCGCCACCGCCGCCCCCACTACTGTCGCCGGTGTCGCCGTTGTCCTCCAGTTCCCCTTGCGCGGGCACGCCGCCTCGGGTGACGTTGTCGCCGTCGGGCACGCTGGCGGAGCCGTCCTCGGCCTGCTGACCGACCGCCGGGATGATGCGGCCCGAGTTGTAGTAGACCCAGTCCATATTGGCATCCCGGATCGGCTCGCAGTTCCGGTCCGGCAGCCTGACCTGCGTCTTCGTGTTCGTGCAGATGCCGACGTAGCTGGGCGGAAAGATGAAGTGCAGCCCGACCCCGATACCGACCGCGGCGACCACGGCGACGACACCGATCTGTAACTTGCGCATCAGCACCACCCCCTGAGCCGGCGCCCCGTTGGTCGTCCGGCTGACGTAAGTATCGGACCTGTTCGGCCTTCCGCATCAGGTTTCTCGCGCGGCGCGCCAACTTCCGACCAGGCGCCGGACTCGGTCCAGGACGACGGATGGGTGCGGACCACGACGACCGCAGGCCGGTCGGCTGCCGCTTTGCGGGCGCCCGGTACGCCTCGCTGAACTCGGTCAGCCCGCCATCGACGCTGAACACGGCCGCGCCGACGCCCCGATATGGCTGGCCCGGCCGGTTGCGCTGCTGGGCCAGCCACGTCGCCATCACGATCACGTGCACGGGCCACGCTGACCATGGCCGCCGGAGCCGGCGCCTGCATCGCGTCCCCGACCAGGATCGGCAGCGTGTCCGGTCGTCATCGATGATGTCGTCGTGCAGGAGGGTTCAGTTGTGCAGCAACTCGACCGCAGCGGCCTCGTGCGGCCCCACACGCCGGGCTGCCCCTTCCGGGCTCTGCTGGGCCGCCAGCAGCGGATTTCACGCAAGGAACGCACCTCACGTGAACGGCTGTACGGGTCAGCTGCGCCGAGCTCGCACTTGTGTCCGTCATCCGTCGATCGACACCAGCGCCGACGATCTGGTGCGCGCGGTTCGACACCGGCTCCGCGGCGACTTCATCACCACCACGGTCGTGGTCCGCGCCGATCAGATGCGCATCGCGAGCGAAGAAATGCCGTGGATTTGAGACTGATCTTGATGACATCGGCGTGAGACAGCTGGGGATGCACTGGTTATTCAAGATCGACATGTCGTGCGTCGCGAGAAGCTACACCATCCTCATGTCGGGTCTCATTCCCTGTCAAGCTTCGGAACGCCGATGGCGTTCGCCATTTGACATTCCTTACCGCAGGTCGGGCAGCCACCACGAGGAAGATCGTTTGTCACCGGACATCGGTCACTTCGCCTCAACGTCATTGATGAAGTGGAGATGAGGCCCTTCCCGATCACTGTCGTCGACATGTCGAGCGGTGGTTCAGCGGTGGCCCTGCGCCGAGGCCCTGTGCGCGTCGAGTGTGGACTGGTGCGGCTGGTCGAGGACGGCCCTGGACTCGTCGACCAGGCCGGTCAGGCGGGCTACCCTCACCGCCGCGGACGGGGCCACCCTCCCGCTGCGTCCGACTGAAACCGCACTCCTGCGCGACTGGCTCCACCACCTCGCCCGCTGACCCGAACGCCTCACGCTGATCGCCGTGCCTCCGGCATCGCCGCCACAAAAACCCGACGGACACACGGGTGGACCCAGCCGGTTTGGCTGGAGGAATGCCACGAATTTGAGACTGATCATGGGTGACATCGTGGTGAGACAACCGAAAAAGCCCGAGGCCAATGAAGATCGACATGTTACGCGGTCTGAGACCCTGCGCCATCGGGTGGGATACGGCGCAGGTCCAGGCCCACGATGAGTAGCGCGGCGGCGTGGGCGGCGAGTCCGCAGGACAGCACCATGGTTCCAACGTGGACAGTGGGCCGAAGCGTGGTGAGGGTCTGCACGGCCGCGAGCGTCAGCCCGGTTCCGATGAACAGCAGCCCGAGATGTAGGCGGCGCGTGCTCGGCATGACCGCGATCCGAGAGACGCGCACCATGAGCAGGCACAGACAGATCCCGGCGAAGCCGAGGGTCGCCCAGTAGTAGCCGAGCAGCAGGAGGTGGACCACGCCGGTGGGGCGGTCGATCAGGCCGCTGTGGGCGATCAGGAACAGGACGGCGAGCGCGAGAACAGGCGCGATGAGGATGCGGGCTGCCGTGACGGTCAGGCGCCCGAACGCGGCCAAGTGCAACGGTGGCAGGGGCGTGGCGAGCGTCAGCCCGACCAGGACCGGCGCCAGCCACGCGCTGGTCGCGGGGTGGTCGACGGTCGCGGTGAGCGAGGCGGGGCCGGCCGCGCGCAGCAGCAGCGCGGCCGTCGTGATGACCGCGACGAGCGCGGTGGCCACGACCCGCCTGGTCTGCCCGATGGTCGTCTCCGGCCAGTCACTCGGGTGCAGCCACAGTTTCGTGGCTCCGACGACCGTGTCGAACCAGGAGCGAGGTCCGGCCAGCTGCGCCTCGCGCGCGATCTCGGCTCCCCAGCGCCGGCGGATCGCCGGCGGGTAGAGCCGAACCAGGAGAGCGGGGATGTTCATGCCGGGGTGACCCCCAGCGCATGAAGGCCAGCCTGGGCGACCCGCGCCATCTGTTCGAGTTCGGCACGCAGCGCGTCTCGCCCGGCCGCGGTGATGCGGACGGTGCGGTGCCTGTCCTGCGCGTCGGAGCGTTCCGCGGCCGGTTCGATCAGCCCTCGCGCCTCCAGGCGGGCCAGCGCGCCGTAGAGGCTGCCCGGCCCGAGCTTGGTTCCGGTCAGCGCCTTGATCGCGGTGTTGATGGCATACCCGTGCAGTGGGCCGCCCGCGAGCGCGGTGAGCACCAGCATCTGCGCGTCGTTGCTATGCATGCGTTCCCTTCACGCCAACACGGCAATAGTACGCAATAGTACGCAGAACGATGCTACTTGTCGCATAGTACGCGACGTGTACTATGCGAGTGTGGTTGACGATATCTCAGGAAAGCGGCCGCGCCGATGGCTGCGCCGAACCCTCAAGTCTCTGCTGGTTCTGGTACTCGTGCTCGTGGTCGCGCTGGGCGGCTACGTCGGCTATGCCGCGATCCGGGCCGCACAGCCGGTCGCCCTGCCCACCCCGACCGGCCGCTATCCGGTCGGCCGCACCATCCTCGACTGGACCGACCACACCCGCATCGATCCGCTCGCCACCCGGCCGGGTCTGCCGCGAGAGTTGTCCGTCTGGCTCTGGTACCCCGCATCGCCCGGCCCTGGCGCGCAGCCCGCCCCCTATGCTCCGGGCGCCTGGGCCGGGTTGCACATGGGCAGCTTGCCAGGGTTGGGCGAGACCGGTTTCGACGCCGTCCACGACCATGCCTTCGCCGACGTGCCCGTCGCAGGGGGCCGGTTCCCCGTTGTCGTACTGGAACCCGGCATGGGCTTCGCGGCACCGCAATACACCTCGCTCGCGGAAAGCCTGGCCAGCCACGGATACCTGGTCGTCGGGGTCATCCCCACCTACAGCGCGAACCTGACAATCCTCAATGGACAGACCGTGTCCGCGACGGATGCCGGCAACCCGCCGTCGTTCGGTGCCGCCAACGTGCACGCTGGCCAGGCCCAGGTAGACGGCGACCGGCTGGTCGACCTCTGGGCGACTGACGCCCGCTTCGCCGCCGCCCAGACCGCGGCGCTGGACACCGACGGCCGCTTCGCCGGACACGTCAACACCACCACGACCGTCTACCTCGGCCACTCCTTCGGCGGCGCCGCCGCTGTGGAGGCGTGCAGCTCCGACCCACATTGCTCCGGCGCGGTCGACCTCGACGGCACCCAGTACGGCCCCGTCGTCCACGTCGGGCTCACCAAACCGATGATGGTCATCGGCAGCCAGAACTCCTGCGTCACCGGAACCTGTCAACCGGCCGACCCCAACGACCAAGCCAGCCGCGGCGTCGCCCGCGCCCTGCTGGCCGCCAGCACCGGGCCCATCTGGTGTTACCAGATCAACGGAGCCAAGCACTTCAACTTCAGCGACTACGGCGTCTACTACCTCGCCGCACCGATCCGTTCCGGACTCGCGCTCGGCACGATCGACGGCGGCGACGCGCTCACCATCACCAACGCCTACCTGACCGCGTTCGCCGACCACGTGACCCAGGGCCGACCTGAGCCACTGCTGACCGGCCCCGCACCCTATCCCCAGGTCGTCGTGCAGCACACCGCGTCGTGATCACGTGGCCGGAAAAGGATTGGACGGGGTGGTGCTCGGGTTTGTAACTTGCCGTGGACCGTGACACCGCCCGAGGAGGTGAGACCCATGAACGCTGTATCGATGTGGGTGCTCCCCTTCCCGTCACGGTCGGGCGATTGACGTAGGTGTCGCCGGGAGCGCCTCGACAACAAGGCACTCCCGAAAGGCAACACCCATGGACTCTCCGCAGTTCACCGCCGAGCCGTCGTCGAAAGACCCGGCCGAGCACGACTTCGACGTGATCATTGCCGGATGCGGGCCGACCGGCGCGATGCTGGCCGCCGAACTGCGGCTGCACGATGTGCGGGTACTCGTTCTGGAGAAGGAAACCGAGCCCTTCTCCTTCGCCCGCATAGTCAGCCTGCACATTCGCAGTATCGAGCTGATGGCCATGCGCGGACTGCTCGATCGCATTCTCGAACACGGAAGGCAGCGTCCGGCCGGTGGATTCTTCGCCGCCATCCCCAAACCCGCGCCCAAGGACCTGGATTCCGCGTACGCCTATCTGCTGGGCATCCCGCAGCCGGTCATCGTTCACCTGCTCGAAGAACACGCGATTCACCTGGGTGCGCAGATCCGGCGCGGTTGTGCGGTGACCGGTTTCGAGCAGGACGAGGAGGGTGTGACCGTCGAGCTGGCCGACGGCGAACAGCTGCGTTCGCGCTATCTCGTCGGCTGTGACGGCGGGCGCAGTACGGTGCGCAAACTGCTCGGCGTCGGCTTCCCCGGCGAGCCCTCGCGGACCGAGACGCTGATGGGCGAGATGAAAGTGGGCGTGCCGCAGGAGGAGATCGCCGCCAAGGTGACCGAAATCAACGAGACCCAGCAGCGATTCTGGCTCAGGCCGGTCGGCGAAGGGGTCTACAGCGTCGTAGTCCCCGCCGAGGGAGTCAGCGATCGCGCGGAACCGCCCACGCTTGAGGATTTCAAACAACGGCTGCGCGCCATCGCCGGAACCGATTTCGGCGTGCACTCGGCGCGCTGGTTGTCCCGCTTCGGGGATGCCACCCGGCTGGCCGAACGGTATCGGGTCGGGCGGGTACTGCTGGCCGGCGATGCGGCACACATCCATCCGCCCGCCGGCGGTCAGGGCCTCAACCTGGGCGTTCAGGACGCGTTCAACCTCGGCTGGAAACTGGCCGCACAGATCCGCGGCTGGGCGCCGGAAACGTTGCTGGACACCTACCAGGCCGAACGTCATCCGGTCGCCGAGGACGTGCTGGACAACACCCGCGCCCAGATGGAACTGTCGTCCACCGAACCGGGCCCGAGGGCCGTGCGCAGGCTGCTCACCGAACTGATGGACTTCGACGAGGTGAACCGCTATCTGATCGAGAAGATCACCGCGATCGGTATCCGCTATGACTTCGGCGAAGCTTGCGAGTCGAACAATCAGCACAGCGGCGAAGCTTGCGAGTCGAACAATCAGCACAGCGGCGAAGCTTGCGAGTCGAACAATCAGCACAGCGGCGGAGGCCCCGACCTGCTCGGCCGCCGCCTGCGCGACATCGACGTGAAACAGGGCCGCCTCTACGGCCTGCTGCATGGCGGCCGCGGCCTGCTGCTGGACCGCACCGAACGCCTGACCGTCGGCGGCTGGTCAGACCGGGTCGACTACCTCGCGGACTCCACTGCCGCACTGGATGTTCCGTGCGTCCTGCTACGCCCCGACGGCCACGTCGCCTGGATCGGCGACGATCAGCAGGACCTGGACGAGCACCTCTCCCGCTGGTTCGGCAAGCCGGCCAACGGAAGAAGGATCACTTCGAAGCGGAAGTGACGACATTGTCGATGCCGTCGAGATCGCTGCGGAGGGCGGCGAGCGCCTGGAGTGCGAGTGCGTCGAGGCTCACGTCGGTGTCGGTCTTGAGCCACTGGTCGAGAGCGACATAGAGCGCGCCGACCGTTGCCTCGGCGAGTAGCCGCGACTGCTGCTCGCCGAGGTCTCGGCTACGCAGTGCCTCGCCAACGAACGAGTTGAGCATCTCTCGCTTGCGCAGAGCGCGCTCCCGCAGGCTCTCGTCGGAGTCGATCAGGGCGTGGATCACGCGCAGTTCGTCGCGGTGCCCGGCAAAGCGCTGCCGTGCCATCAGTCGCAGGCCCCAGGCGAGGAAGGCGGCGGTGTCGAGCCCCTGCGGAGCCTCCTTGAGGACAGCGTGGGCCGCTGCGGGAATCTCCTCGGGCCCGAACAGTACCTCCCGCTTGTCCGCGAAATGCCGGTAGAACGTCCGCGTCGTCAGGCCCGCGCGCTCGGTGATCTGCGGAACCGTCGTGGCCGCGAAACCCTGCTCGCTGAACAGTTCGATCGCAGCGCTCATCAGGCGCTCGCGAGCGTCTGGCTTCCATCGGGCCACGCGCCAATACTAGGCATGGCACGACGTGTCGTCACCTGGTACCGTCGTGATGACACGACGTGTCGTCACGTTCTGCTCTTCGACCGGCTCGAAAAGGACCAGCATCGATGACCCACCAGAACACTGCCCTGTGGCTGCCGAGACGAGGAGCCACCTTCGAGGCCGGACCCGCCCCGTACACCCCGCCCGCGGCGAACGAAGTCGTCGTCCGCGTGCGTGCCGTCGCGGTGAATCCGATCGACGGGATACCGGGCTTCGCCTATCGGCTGGCCCTGCCGTGGCTGACCTTCCCCGCCGTCATCGGCAGCGACGTCGCGGGCGAGGTCGTCGAGGTCGGAGCCGACGTCACGCGCCTTCGCCCTGGCGACCGGGTGCTCGGCCACGCACTCGGCCTTGAGCGCTCCCGCAACCGGGCGGCCGAGGGCGCCTTCCAGAAGTACGCCGTGCTCCTGCGGCACATGGTCTCGCCCATCCCCGACGAGCTCTCCTTCGAACAGGCCGCAGCCCTGCCACTGGCCCTCTCGACCGCGGCCACCGGCCTGTTCCAGGAGGACCACCTCGCGCTGCCACTGCCAACCGGCGACCCGACCGACCGCGAGCAGACCGTGCTCGTGTGGGGCGGATCGACCAGTGTGGGCAGCAACGCGATTCAGCTCGCCCGGTCCGCCGGATACCGCGTCCTCGCCACCGCGTCACCGCGCAACTTCGACTACGTCCGTTCACTCGGAGCCGAGGCAGCGGTCGACTATCACAGCCGCGCCGCTGTCCAGGAGATCATTCATGCGCTCGGCGACAGTCCGCTGGCCGGCACGCTCGCGATCGGTTCCGGCTCCCTCTCGCCAACCATGTCGATCGCGTCTCAGGTGCCCGGCCGGCGCCGCATCGCGACAGCACAGGCTGCGTTGATCACCCGCGTCCAACTGCTCTGGAAACGTCGCCGAGCCCTCCAGATCAGCTCGATCTGGGGCGGAACCCTCAAAGACAACGAGGTCGGACCGGGAATCTACGTCGACTTCCTCCCGCCGCGCTCGCCGGCGGGACCTACCGGGCCGCGCCAGAGGCAGTCGTCGTCGGGGAAGGGCTCGACCAGATCCCGCACGCCATCGACCAACTCCGCAAAGGAGTCTCCGCGCGCAAGCTCGTCGTCCGAGTATGACGCTCATCGGGGCACTCATCGCGGCGCGGACAGCGCGGCGGCCTTCCTGATGAGGTGGTCGCGCTCGGGAATGCTGGTCGCGACGCGGGCGGCCGCCGCGTACAGCTCGGCGGCGCGCCCGCGGTCACCGGCCCGTTCGTGCAGGTGGGCGGAGACCGCCGTGTAGCGGGGCAGATCTGGGCTCACCTCGGCCAGCGCGGCGAGGCCGGCCTGCGCTCCGTCGGCCTCGCCGACCGCGACCGCCCGGTTGAGCCGCACGATCGGGCTGTCGGTGATGGCCAGCAGTTCGTCGTACCACTCGACGATCTGCACCCAGTCCGTCTCGGCCGCCGTCGGCGCGTCCGCGTGCAGCGCGGCGATCGCGGCCTGTGCCTGGTATTCGCCAAGCCGATCGCGGGCCAGCGCCGCCTGTAGGATCGCGACCCCCTCGCCGATCAGGCCGGTGTCCCAACGCGACCGGTCCTGCTCGGCGAGTGGAATCAGCCGCCCGCCCGGACCGGTGCGGGAGGCGCGGCGGGCGTGGTGCAGCAGCATGAGCGCGAGCAGCCCGGCGACCTCGGGCTCGTCGGTCAGGGCGGCGAGCTGGCGGGTGATCCGGATCGCCTCGGCCGCCAGATCGACGTCGCCGGTGTAGCCCTCGTTGAACACGAGGTAGAGCACCCGCAGCACGGTCGCGAGATCGCCGGGCTGGTCCAGTGGCAGCCCGGCGATCCGTCGCTTGGCCCTGCTGATCCGCTGCGCCATGGTCGCCTCGGGGACCAGGTAGGCGGCGGCGATCTGCCGAGTGGTCAGGCCACCGACCGCGCGCAGCGTCAACGCCACGGCCGAAGCGGGCGACAGGGTGGGGTGCGCGCACAGGAAATACAGGTACAGCGTGTCGTCCGTCACCGGCACCGGACCGGCGGGCGGCTCGGCGTAGACGGCGAGCTCCCGTCCACGCCGTGCCGCCTCCGCCCGCGCCGCGTCGAGGAACTTGCGCCAGGCAACCGAGACCAGCCACGCCTTCTGATCGCGCGGCGGATCGTCCTGCCAGGACCGCAACGCCTGGATCAGCGCCTCCTGCACGGCATCCTCGGCCGACGCGAAGTCGGCACCGCGCCGGACGAGCAAGCCGATCACCTCGGGCACCAGTTCCCGCGACAGCGACTCGTTCACAGCGGCTTGTTCACAGCGGCTTGTTCACTCGGTGACCTGGGCGGACTCGGTCAGAAACGGCCGGACCTCCAGCCATTCGTGGATCGGCTTGCCACCGGCGCCGGGCGCGGCGGACAGTTCGCCGGCCAGTTCGACCGCGCGTTCCCAGGATTCCACGTCGATGATCATCCAGCCTGCGATGAGGTCCTTGGTCTCGGCGAACGGGCCGTCGGTCACCGGGGGGCGCCCCTCGCCGTCGGACCGCACGAACGCGCCACCTGGCGTCAGCGCCTGGGAGTCGACGAACTCGCCGGTTTCCCGCAGTCGGTCCGCGAACTCGTTCATGTACCGCAGGTGCGCGTCGAGTTCCTCCGGCGTCCACTGGTCCATCGCCACGTTGTTGACCGAAGCCGGGGCGCCGCGGTAGTGCTTGAGCAGCAGGTACTTCATGACAGTCCAGTCCTCCCTGCGCCGACCTTCGCGGCCGGCTCGACGATGATGCCCCTGGGACGGAGCTGTCGGCCGGTTCTCGACACACTCGACGAAGATTTTTCCTACCCTAGTGCGGCGGCTGCCGCCGGGACGTTGACGTAGTCGCGCAGGTGGACGATCTGGCCGTCGCGCGCGGTGAGCACCTGGATGTTCGGCAGCGTGAACTCGCCGGTGATCGTGCTGGTGCCGATGGCGTGCTGTTCGACGACGATCGTGTCCGGGTCGTCGGTGCGGTGGATGGCGAGCGTGACGTAGCGCTGGTAGGTGAGCGGGTTGTCCTGCCACAGCCGCGCGATCCAGTTCACGATCCGCTCGCGTCCCTCCAACCGGGACGGCATGCCCGGGAAGGCGAACGGGAACTCGTGTACCGCGTCGATCGAGTACAGGCGCCGCATGTCTGCAACGGATCGGTTGATCGAGGCTCTGCGGCTTCCCGCCAACACGTCCAGTGCGTCCATGGCGCCTGCGTTCATGGCGTAGCCCTCCGCTAAAGTGAGGCATAGTCCGGTTATGTCGGGCACGGTAACGGACTGTGTCCCCGGTTAGCAAGGGTGCGTGGTGTCGGTGCGCGCGGACGCGCGACGCAACTACGAACGGCTGGTCGAGCAGGCGAAGATCGCGTTCGCCGAGTTCGGCGCGGACGCGTCGCTTGACGAGATCGCCCGGAAGGCCGGCGTGGCCAGCGGGACCCTGTACCGGCATTTCCCCACCCGGCTGGACCTCATCGAGGTGGTGCTGGCCGAGCGGATCGCCGAGTTGGTCGCCCTCGGCCGCCGGTTGCTGGCGGCCGAGGACGAGTTCGATGCGTTGTCCACCTGGTTACGTGCCGCGCTCAGACACGGCCTGACCTATCGGGGTCTGTCCGCCGCGGTACTGAATTCGGCGCTCGGGCAGGACGTGGCAGCGGCCTGGCACGCGGACCTGTTCGCGGTCGGCGCCGCGTTGTTGACCAGGGCACAGCAGGCCGGTGTTGCCGTCGCCGACGCGGAGCCGGCCGACGTGCTGAAGATGATCAGCGCCATCGCCATCGGCTGTCAGGACTGCCCCGACCAGGCCGAGCGACTGCTCGCGCTGGTCACAAACGGTCTGCTCGTCAACGGTCCGCGAACCGGTAGGTGAGGTGCACGACGCCGTCGCCGACACCGCGCGTGTCGACCAGCCGCAGCCCCCGCCGGTCGGCGGTCGGGTCGAACAGGCGATCGCCGGCGCCCATCACCAGCGGGAAGACCGCCAAGCGCACCTCGTCGACGAGGTCGTGCGCGATCAGTGTGTGCGCGAGCCGGGTGCTGGCGTAGACGCGGAGCTCGCCATCGATCTCCGCCTTCAACGCGGACACCGAAGCGACGACGTCGCCGCGCAGCACCGTCGAGTTGGCCCAGTCGAGGTTGGTGAGCGTGCTGGACACGACGTATTTCGGCATGCCGTTGATCCGTTCGGCCAACGGGCCGGTGCGGGACGGATACCGGGTCGCGAAGAACTCGTAGCTGCGGCGACCGAGCAGCAGTGCCTGCGCGCCGAGCGCGTCGTCGAGGATGAGTTTGCCCCAGGCCGCCTGGTCGGACGGGGAGAGCGCGGCGCGCCAGTCCGCGCCACTGAAGCCCTCCTCGCCGGTCGGGTCCTGGGTGACTCCGTCAAGTGAGATGTTCTCAAAAACAACCATCGTTCCCATGCCCATACAGACACCGCGGCGTCGACGAAACTGGTCGCCCGGCGACCGCCCAGTTCGCGCCCTGACCGGTGTCCATATCCGACGTGAGTGCCATGAGGAGGAGCGGAATGGTGACCGGCGAACTGATCGCGCAGGCACGAGCCGGCGACGGCGACGCGTTCCGCGCGTTGACCGAGCCGTACCGCGCCGAGTTGCAGGTGCACTGCTATCGGATGCTCGGGTCGTTGCAGGACGCCGAGGACACCATGCAGGAGGTCATGCTGGCCGCCTGGCAGGGGCTCGGCGGGTACGAGGAGCGCGCGTCGCCGCGCACCTGGCTCTACCGGATCGCCACCAACCGCTGCCTCAACGCGCGCCGTTCCGCAAATCGACGCAGGGCCAGGCAGTGGGACGTGCCGCTGGTCGATCCGCCGGAGCCGAGCAGGCTTGGCGAGGTCGTCTGGCTTGAGCCGTACCCGGACGCCCTGCTCGGGCCGGAGGGCAGCTACGAGCGGACCGAGTCGGTCTCGCTCGCGTTCGTCACCGCCCTTCAGCTGTTGCCGCCGCGCCAGGTCGCCGTGCTCGTGCTGCGCGATGTCCTCGATTTCCATGCCGACGAGGTCGCCGGCATGCTCGACGCCACCGTCGACAGCGTGAACAGCGCACTCAAACGCGCCCGCGCGGCACTGAACCGCCGACAACAGGTGACCGAACCGGCGCCGGCTCCCGGCTCGGCAGCGGAGGACGCGATCGTGGCGAAGTTCGTCCGCGCCTGGGCGTCCGCCGATCTGGACGCGCTGGTCGAGCTGTTGACCGACGACGTGTTCATCTCGATGCCGCCGATTCCGTTCGAGTACGAGGGCCGCGAGCTCGTCGGCGAGTTCTGCGGTCGCATTTTCGGCGCGGGTCGCCGGTTCGACCTGGTGCCGACCCGCGCCAACGGCCAACCAGCCTTCGGCGCCTACCTGCGTGGGCCAGACGGCATCAGCCACGGTACCGGCCTCTACGTGCTCACCCTGGCAGGCGATCGGATCAGCGCGATGGCCCGGTTCGAGAACAGCATGCTGTCCCGGTTCGGCCTGCCGCGTTCGCTGAGCTGACATGCCGGGGCTGACATGCCGGGCTGAAATTCGGATGCGGCGCAGGTTCGCGCCTTGGCAGGCTGCCCGGCATGAGCTACTGGCAGGTCGAGCCGAGCACGCCGGCACGCGAACACGAGGTCCGGCTGGATGTGCCCGGTCGAGGGCAGGTGTCGCTGACCAGCGCGACGGGTGTTTTCGGCGCGCAGCGCGTCGATCGCGGCACCGACGTGCTGATCCGCAGGGCGCCCTCGCCCGCGTCGTGCACGGGTGTCGTCGATGTCGGCACGGGATACGGGCCGATCGCGATCGCCATGGGCCTGCGCGAACCGAGCGCGGGCATCTGGGCGGTCGACGTGAATCGGCGCGCGCTGCGGCTGACGCGCCGCAACGCCGAAGCCGTCGGCGCGCACAACATCGTGCCGGTCGAGCCGGACGAGGTGCCTGCGGCGGTGCGCTTCGATCGGTTGTACGCCAACCCGCCGGTGAAGATCGGCCGCGATCACCTGCACGACCTGCTGACCGTGTGGCTGCGCCGACTCGTGCAAGGCGGCGACGCGTTTCTCGTTGTGAAGCAGTCAATGGGCGCGGACGCGCTGCATGTCTGGCTCAACGAAGAGGGTTTTCGGACACTGCGCGCCGCGTCGAAGCAGGGCTACCGGTTGCTGCGCGTCGCAACGCAACGCGGAACCAGGCTGCCCCAAGGACTTTCGCTCGACGACCTGGCTTCGGTGAACCGTGCGACCGGGCGTCGGTGGAGCGTGCTCGGGCGACTGGCAGGCGGGCGCTCGGACAGCGTCCAGTTGCTCGGCGACGGAGCGGCGCGCGCGGTGCTCAAGCTCAAGCAGGGGCAATGGTGGGGCGAGCAACTCGAACGCCACCAGGCGGTGATCACTGCCCTGCGCGATGCCGGCTATCCAGCACCGCCCGTTCTCGGGTTCGGCCGTCTCGGCCCGGATCGTTACTTCCTGGCCACCGAATTCGTCGCGGGCACGCGGCCGGGCGAGGTGGACGTCCCGCTCGCCACCCAACTGGCCGACGCCATCGAACTGCACGCGACCGTGCAGCCTCCGCCCGAACGGGACTGGTCGGCGATGATCACGTTGTTCCTCAACGGCGGCATCAGCGAACACCGCTTCCATCCCGAGGTCGCCGGGCTGGCCGCGCAGGCCCTGCGGCTGATCCCGCATCCGGTTCCCGCGCTGCCCGGCGGCGAGTTCGTGCACGGCGACCTCACCGTGCGCAACGTGCTCACCGACAACGGCAGGCTGGCCGCGATCATCGACCTTGAGGGTTTCGGCAGGGGAACGCGCACCATCGACCTGGTCGCGTTGCTGGCCTCGCTGGTCGGCAACGCGAGCGCGGAGGCCATCGCCACGATCAGGGAACGCGCCGTCGCCGCGTCCGATGTCGACGTGTTCCGCGCCTGCCTCGCGCACCGGATTCTGGCCCGCCTGCTGTCGGTGACCGATCGGCCGACCGAGCTGCCGGCAGTCGCCGAACACGCCCGAGCGCTGCTGCGCCACGCCTGATTGACGGGTGTCGCTATCATTCCGGCCGTGACCACCTACGATGATCTTGCCGCGTTCGAACACCTGGACACCGCGTCCCTGCCCGAACGCCAGCAGCGCATCCTGGTCACGATCCGGGACTGGGTGGTGCGGCACGGGTATTCGCCGAGCACGCGCGAGATCGGTGACGCGGTTGGCCTCCGCTCGACGTCGGTGGTGTCCAAGCACCTGGCCAGCCTGGAGGAGCGGGGCTTCCTGCGCCGCAGCTCGTCCATGTCCCGCCCGATCGACGTACGGATGTTCCTCGGCGAGTCGGCGGGCCGCGAGTCCTCTGAGGACTCGGTTGCCGTGCCCGTCGTCGGTGACATCGCGGCCGGCGCGCCGATCCTGGCCGAGGAGCACACCGACGACCAGCTCACCCTGCCGCGTGAACTGACCGGTAGGGGCAACGTCTTCGGCCTGCGCGTGCGCGGCGATTCCATGATCGACGCGGCCATCTGCGACGGCGACATCGTGGTGGTGCGCCAGCAGCAGGAGGCGCATTCCGGTCAGATCGTGGCCGCGATGATCGACGGCGAGGCGACCGTGAAGGTGTACCGGCGCCGCAGTGGTCACGTCTACCTCGAACCGCGCAACCCCGATTATCCCGTGATCGACGGCGACGAGGCCGTGGTGCTCGGCGCCGTCGTGTCCGTTCTGCGCAGTGTCTGATCTTGTCCGGACCGGTCTGATGTTATGCTGAGCCCATGATCACCGGGACGGCCCTGAGCCATGCACGGAAAGGCGACCCGGTGGTGAGCTGACCGCCGCACGGGCACGTGGCCCGCCGCGACCGCGCATCTCCATGTTTCCGCGCAGTCCGCAGGCCATATCAACCCGAAAGCGAGTCGCTCCCGTGTCCGTCAGTTTCAACCACACCATCATCGCGTCCAAGGATCGCGCCGAATCCGTCCGGTTCTTTCGCGAGCTGTTCGAGCTGCCCGAGGCGCCGTCCTGGGGTCCGTTCCGCAACATCCAGCTGCCAGACGGGGTGCTGTTGCAGTTCGCCGAACCACCGGTCGAGATCCAGATGCAGCACTACGCGTTCCTGGTCGACGACGACCTGTTCGACCGCGCCTACGCCCGCCTGCGCGCGGCAGGCGTCGAGCACTGGGCCGATCCGCACGGGAAACGCCCCAACGAAACCAACACCGAACACGGTGGCCGGGGCGTGTACTTCAAGGATCCGTCCGGGCACGGCATCGAGATCATCACCCGGCCGTACCTCTGACTAGGGCGTGCGCGCGAGGTTGTCCGCGACGCGACGCAGCGTGGCGAGCAACGCCTTGCGTTCGGCGAGTTGGAGGCCGGCCAGCAGGTCGGCCTCCAACTCGCGGGTGATGGCAGCGCACTCGTCGAACAGGGTGCGTCCCCGGTCGGTCAGCCGCAGGGTCTGCCGCCTGCGGTCGTCGGGATCGCGGGTGCGTTCGATCGCGCCGAGCGACTCAAGGTGATCCGCCATGCGCACGACCAGGCTCGGCGCGACGTGCATGGCGGTGGCCAGGTCGAGTTGGGAGCCGGCCGGGTCGGCAGCCAGCCTGGTCAGCAGGCCGACGTGTTTCGGCTTGAGGCCCAGTGGCTCGATCCGCTCCGCGAACCGTTGCGCGACAACGGCTCCGATCGTGCCGAGCTGAAAGGTCGCGGTGTCGTGCAGTGGGGCGTTCTTGACCGGGGCCATGCCATGCATGTTACCGTCAATCATTCTCATTGTGAATGATTGACACCGTGAAGGGGAGTCGTGCCCGTACTCGTTCCTGGCATCACCGCGATCCCGGCCGGCAGGGCCAACGCGTTCCTCATCGACGGCGACGACGGCCTCACCCTGGTCGACGCCGGCGAAACCAAGTCGATTCCGGCCGTGCTGGCCGCGATCGCCGAACTCGGCAGGCAACCGGGCGACCTGCGCCGCATCGTGCTCACCCACGCCCACCCCGACCACGTCCAGGCAGCGCCCGAGCTGCGCGAACGGACCGGGGCCTCGGTCCTCGCGCACGAGGCCGACGCGGACTGGCTGGCCAACGGTCGGGTACCGGCCGAGGGTCGGTCCGGGCTCGGGGCACGCAACTTCGACCGGCTCGGCGCAGCGCACTGGACGCCGTTCAAGCCCGACCGGACGGTCGCGGACGACGAGCTGATCGACGGCGGGCTGCGCGTCATCCACACGCCCGGCCACTCGCCGGGACACATCGTGCTGCGCCACGAACCGAGCGGCGCGTTGCTGGTCGGCGACGCGGTGTTCAACACCGGCAAGCTCGGCCTCGGCCCGGCCGGATTCGCCGAGGAACCGGACGCACGGGCACGGGCGGCCGCCCGGCTCCCTCGGGAGGTGACAGCCGTTGGTTTCGGTCATGGGAAGCCGTTGAGCGGGGGAGAAGTCGCACGGTTCGTGGATTTCCTACACGGACTGTCCTGATCTCCGGGTAGCGTGTCGCGCATGGGTTCGTGGCCGGGCGGCATCACCGCCATCACGCTGTTCGTCGATGATCTAGCCGAGGCAAAGCGGTTCTACCATGCCGTCTTCGATCTGCCGACCCAGTTCGAGGACGCGAACTCGGCGGTGTTCGGCTTCGGCAACACGCTGATCAACCTGCTTGACGCCAAGGCGGCGCCGGAACTGATCGATCCGGCCCCGGTCGGCACACCGGGCAACGCCCGCGCCGTGTTCACGCTCACCGTCGACGACGTGGACGCCAGCTACGAGCGGTTGACCGGTCTCGGCGTCGAGTTCCTCAACGGCCCGATCGACCGGCCGTGGGGCATCCGCACCGCGAGCTTCCGCGATCCGGGCGGCCACATCTGGGAGATCGCCCGCTGAGGCGCCCCGATCCGTCCCTTGCCGGCGCGTACAACCTGCCCGGCGGGCAGGTGCCGGTCATCGACGGTGCGCCGAGGTGGCCGTGGGACGACGAGGTCGCGCGCGAACGGCTCGACCGGGTCGCGCGCCGGCTCGGGCGAAGGCCCACCGGCGAGGAGTCCCGATTGGACGGTGCGTCCAACGACACCTGGCTGCTCGACGAGCAGGTGTTGCGGGTGTGCTGGCGCGGCGACCTGGACCGGTTGGCAAGGGAAGCCACGCTGCTCGCCGCGTTGCCTGACCAGGTCCCGGCGCCGCGACCGCTGGACTGCGGCCGCGACGACGAGCTGAGCTGGCTGTTGCTGCCGCGCGTGCCGGGCGATTCGCTCGCCGATGCCTGGTCGGGCCGCTCGCCTGACGAGTTGCGCTGCTACGTGCGCGAACTGGGCGACGTGGTGCGGATGTTGCGTGACTGGCGGCCGCCTACCGACATCGCCGCGCTGATCGAGGCGGCCGCGCCGACCGATGCCGACGACGCGCTGGCCATCACCGGGAAGCGGCTGATCCCGTTGTCGAGAGCGTGGCAGCTCCGGCTGGTCGAGTACCTGCGAACCCTGCCGTTCGTGCCGGATGACCTGCTGGACGCGGTGGTCGAGCGACTGCCCGAACTGGTTCCCGAGCCGACGGCCCTACTGCACGGGGATCTCACGCCTGGCAACGTGATCGTGCGCGACGGGCGGATCCGCGCGCTGCTCGACTGGGAGTGGGCCTGGTTCGGGCCGGTCAGCGCCGAGTCGACGCTGCCGATCTGGTGGGCCCGGTACGCCGGCCATCCGGAGTTCGTGGACTGGCTCGTCGCCGAGTGCCCGGAACTGGCCGCGAATCCCCAACAGCGATGGGCTTACCTCGCCGCGTTCGCGTTGCGCTGCGTTGTGCACTGGCCGCCGGATCGGCCGGAACGCGAGCTGTATCCGGATCATCCGCTGCTGTTGCTGCGCGAACTGGTCACCGGCTGAGTTCGGTGCCGAGCGCGTCGAGTTGGCTGCTGGTGCCCGCTTCGCGCCAGCTCGGCTCCTCGTGCCCGTCCAGGTAGGTGCCCTGCTGCGCGAGCACCAGCCTGGTGCCCTCGCCCTCGGCGACGAACTCGACGGTGGTGATGGACACCGTGGCCAGCGTCTTGTCCGCCGTCATCGTCGAGGTGTAGACGATGCGCTGCTCGGGCACGATGTCGTCGTAGTGCGTCTGGAAGGTGAGCAGCGGACCGTCGCCGTGCCTGCCTCGGCTGATCTCGGTGCCGCCGACGCGGAAGTCCAGTTCGTGCTCGCTGTCCGGGCCGGCGAACCAGCGCGCCTTGGTCGATGGGTCGGACCAGGCCGCGAACACGCGGGCCGGGCTGGCCGGGTAGCTGCGCTCCAGGGTGAAGGTGGCGTGCTTGATGCTCATGGCGTTTCTCCTTGCGCGGGTTGGTCGGCGAGCACGTCGCCGAGGGCGTCGAGGCGGTGCTCCCAGTCGGTGCGCTGGCGGCCGAGCCATTCCTCGACCATGCGCAGACCGGCCGTTTCCAGGTGACAGGTGCGGACCCGGCCGACCTTCTCCGACCGGACGAGCCCGGCAGCCTCCAGGACCTGGAGGTGCTGCATCACCGCGGGTAGCGACATGGTCAGTGGTGCGGCGAGTTCGCCGACCGAAGCAGGCCCTGCGACGAGCCGTTCGACCAGGTCGCGCCGGGTGCTGTCGGCCAGGGCCTTGAGCACCTGGTCCATCACGCTCCGTTGGTTAGGCACATGCTTAACTATAGATGGCTGGGTCGAATAGTCAAGCAGATACTTAACTTTCGGCCAGCCTTGCCTGTTCCTTCGCCAGCCGTTCGTCGAGCTGTGCCAGGTCGTCCAGGAACCAGACGTCCGTGCCCCGGTTCGACTCGCGTACCAGGCTCGCCAACGCCTCACTGCGTGCCGTGTGCGCGCTGATGTCGCCCAGGATCGCCACGCGCCGGTGATAACCGACGAACTTCTGCAACACCGCGCCGGCCACCCCGCTGCTCAGGTCGAAGAACTCCTCCGACAGCCGCTCGACCGGCAACACGAACATCCTGCTGCCGTGCTCCCACATGTTCGCCAGCAGATCCACCGCGTCCTGCTCGCGGCTGATCGGTGCCCCTTCCGGGGCGACGACGAACACCGGCATCCCGCGCATCACGGTCGCGGTCATGCTGTTGACTCCTCGACAATCGCGTTGATCAGGCCGAACGTGTAGGCGCTGCCGGTCAGGTCGCCGACGACGATCACCTTCAGGTGTGCCCGCTCTCGCTGGTAGATGGTTTTCACGTGCAGGGACGAGCCGACGCTGGTCAGCAGGGTCATCAGCCGCTCGGCCATGGCCGGCCCGATCGCGTCGAGTTCCACGATGCTGGTCACCTCGGCATGCCGCGACGCCCTCGGCTCCGGCTCGCTGAGCGGGCGGCCGGTGAATGCTTCCAGGTCCGCCCTGCTGATCCGGTACTGCTTGCCGATCCTGGTGGCGGGCAGCGCTCCATCTCGGATGTAGTTGCGCACGGTGCGCACGTGCAGCCCCAACCGCTCGGCCACCTCGTCCGCGGTGAACAACTCCTGTCCGTACACTTCCTCATCCTACCCTATAGACACGTGCGTTGAGGTAGTTTACGGAAGGCTTGCGCATGGTTGACAATCAGCACATGACTGGATACGCGGCCGTTGTGCTGGCCGGCGGCGCAGGGCGCCGGCTCGGCGGTGTCGACAAACCCGGACTGCGCCTCGGCGCGTTCACCCTGCTCGACCGGGCGCTGTTCGCGACCGGTCCGGCCAAGCCGCTCGTGGCCGTCGGCCCGCAACGCTCGACCGAGCGTGAGGTCGAATGGCGTCAGGAGGAACCGGCGGGCGGCGGACCGGTCGCCGCGCTCGCCGCCGGCCTCGCCGACCTGCCGGCTGACATCGAGGTCGCGGTGCTCGCCGCCGACCTCGCCGAGATCGGCCCGGACACCGTCACCGGCCTGCGCTTCGCGCTCGCCCGCAACCCCGATGCGGACGGCGCCGTGCTGGTCGACGCGCAAGGCCGTCGCCAGTGGCTGACCGGCGTGTGGAAGATCAACTCGCTGCGCGCCGCCCTGCCCGCCGAACCGGCCGGCGTCGCGCTGCACACCGTGCTCGGCGGCCTGCGTGTCGTCGAGGTGCCGGCGCGCGAAGGGGAGGCGTTGGACGTGGACACCCCGGAAGACCTCGACAGGGCCCGGAACCGGGCCTGACCTTCGCCTGACCTTCACAGCCGTCATACTGGTGATCAGGTTCCCTAGGACAGATTCGCATGCTGGTAGGAGATTGGCGGGGGCGTGACCGAACAGGTACACAACGGCGGTGGGCCGAGCACGCCGGCACATGACGCACAGCTGCTCGAACGCACCGTCTTCGAGGTCAAGCGGGTCATCGTCGGACAGGACCGGCTGGTCGAGCGGATGCTCGTCGGCCTGCTCGCCAAGGGGCACCTGCTGCTGGAAGGCGTGCCCGGCGTCGCCAAGACACTCGCCGTGGAAACGTTCGCCACCGTCGTCGGCGGCTCGTTCTCCCGCGTGCAGTTCACCCCCGACCTCGTGCCGGCCGACATCCTCGGTACCCGGATCTACCGGCAGGGCAGCGAAACCTTCGATGTCGAACTCGGCCCGGTGGTCGCCAACTTCGTGCTCGCCGACGAGATCAACCGCGCGCCCGCCAAGGTGCAGTCCGCGATGCTGGAGGTCATGGCCGAGCGGCACGTGTCCATCGGCGGCAAAACGTTCCCCATGCCCGAGCCGTTCCTGGTGCTCGCCACCCAGAACCCGATCGAGAACGAAGGCGTCTATCCGCTCCCGGAAGCCCAGCGCGACCGGTTCCTCTTCAAGATCATCGTGGACTATCCGACCGCCGAGGAGGAGCGCGAGATCGTCTACCGGATGGGCGTGACGCCGCCGGAACCGCAGCAGGTGCTCAGCCCGGCCGAACTCGTCAGGCTGCAATCCGTCGCCTCCCGGGTGTTCGTGCACCACGCGCTGGTCGACTATGTCGTCCGGCTGGTGCTTGCCACGAGGACACCCAACGACCACGGACTGTCCGATGTGGCCAGTTGGGTGTCCTATGGCGCGTCGCCGAGGGCGAGCCTCGGCATCGTCGCGTCCGCGCGGGCACTCGCCCTGGTGCGCGGTCGGGACTACGTGCTGCCACAGGACATTGTGGACGTCGTGCCGGACGCGTTGCGGCACCGTCTCGTGCTCTCCTACGACGCGCTCGCCGATGGCGTGCCCATCGACCACATCATCACCAGGGTGCTGCACGCGATCCCGTTGCCGCAGGTCTCCGCGCGGCCACAGGGCCCTGGTCAGCAGCACCCGATGCCGGCCGCGGCGCCGGTGCGGAACTGAAGCCGTGACCGAACCCGCACCAGACGGCGTGACCCTCCCCGAACTCGATCCGCATGCGGCACAACGGTTCGCGGTGCGCAGGGAATCCGAGGAGCGTGCCGCCCGGCCAGCCTGGGCGCCGCCGATCCTGCGTGGCGAACGGATGGAAGCCGGCCTGCACACCCTGGAGCTTGAGGTGCGGCGCAGGCTGGACGGCCTGTTGCAGGGCAACCACCTCGGCCTGGTGCCCGGCCCCGGCTCGGAACCGGGGGAGGCCCGGCCCTACCAGCCCGGCGACGACGTGCGGCGAATGGACTGGGCGGTCACCGCGCGCACCACCGTCCCGCACATCCGCGAGACCGTCGCCGACCGCGAGCTGGAAACGTGGCTCGCCGTCGACCTCTCGCCCAGCCTCGACTTCGGCACCGCGCTGTCCGAAAAGCGTGATCTCGTCGTGTGCGCCATCGCCGCGATCACCCACCTGACCGGAGGTGGCGGCAACCGGATCGGCGCGGTCGTGTCCACCGGCGCCGAGACCTATCGCGTCCCCGCGCGCGGCGGGCTCGCGCACGCGCGCGGCATGCTGCACCGCATCGCCAGCACGCCCAGCGCGCCGATCGGCACCAAGGGCGACCTCGCCGCCATCCTCGAACAGCTGCGGCGCCCGCCACGCAGGCGCGGACTGCTCGTGGTCCTCTCCGACTTCCTCGGCCCGCTCGACTGGGAACGCCCGCTGCGCGCGCTGGCCGGCCGGCACGACGTGGTCGGCATCGAAGTCCTCGACCCGCGCGACGTGGACCTGCCCGAGGTCGGCTCGCTCGTGCTCGCCGACCCGGAAACCGGCCGGCAGCGCGAAGTGAACGCGTCACCGTTGCTGCGCCGCGAGTTCGCCGCGGCCGCAGCGGAGCACCGCAGCATGGTCGCGTCCGCCCTGCGCGGCGCGGGCGGCGCGCACCTGGTGCTGCGCACCGACTCGGACTGGATCGCCGACACCGTCCGCTTCGCGGTCGCCCGCAAACGCCGCTGGTCAGGAGGTGTCGGATGACGTTCAGCCTGACCGGGTTCACCGCGCCGTGGTGGTTCCTGCTGCTCGTCGTGGTCGCCGCGCTGGCCGTCGGCTACTTCCTCGCGCAGCGCTGGCGCAAGCGCCGCACCCTGCGCTTCGCCAACCTCGACCTGCTTGAGAAGGTCGCGCCCCGCAAACAGGGCTGGTGGCGGCACGCGCCCGCGGCCGTGCTGCTGGTCGCCATGCTGCTGCTGACCGTCGCACTGGCGGGCCCGACCGCGCAGGAGAAGGTCCCGCGCAATCGGGCGACCGTCATGCTGGTGATCGACGTGTCGCTGTCCATGGAGGCCACCGACGTCACGCCGACCCGGCTGAAGGCCGCGCAGGTGGCGGCCAAGCAGTTCACCGACGGCCTGCCGACCGCGCTGAACCTCGGCCTGATCTCGTTCGCGGGCTCGGCCACCGTGCTCGTCTCGCCCACCACCGACCACCAACAGGTCGACCAGGGCATCGACGACCTGAAATTGGCCCCGGCCACCGCGACCGGCGAAGCGATCATGACCGCGTTGCAGGCCATCGACCTGTTCGGCAAGGCCCTCGGCGGCGCAGGCGAGGCGCCGCCCGCGCGCATCGTGCTGATGAGCGACGGCAAGCAGACCGTGCCGACCGAGGACCCGTCCGGCCAGGAGGGCGCCTACACCGCCGCCCAGCAGGCCGAACACGCCGGCATCCCGGTGTCCACGATCTCCTTCGGCACGTCGACCGGCACCGTGGACATCGGCGGCGTGCAGGAACCGGTGCCCGTCGACGACGACCTGCTGCACCAGGTCGCGAACATCTCACACGGCAGCTTCTACAAGGCCGCCACAGCAGACGAACTCAAGCAGGTCTACGCGAGCCTCGGCCAGCAGATCGGCTACACGACCGAGCAGAGTGACGCGAGCAAGCCGTGGCTGATCCTCGGCACCCTGCTCGCGCTGATCGCCGCGGCCGGCTCGTTGTTCATCGGACAGCGCCTGCCTTGATCCCGCCTGCCTTGATCCCGCCTGCCGTGATCCTGGTGGCCCTGAACTCGCCGATTGCCGCCTGCACGAGTTCCGGCTGCTCGATGTGCGGGAAGTGCGCGGCATCCGGAATCGCACGGAACGTGCTGTGCGGGAACGAATCCGCGAGATCGCGCTCGTAGTCCAGTGGCACGATTCCGTCCTGCTCGCCGCCGAGCACCAGCACGGGAAGGCCGACCCGGTGCAGCCTGCCGCGCAGCTTCGGGTCATAGCTTCCCGGCGCGATGAGCGCCTGCACCGCCTGGTTCGCGGCCATGACCGCGCGCTGCTCGTCGGTCAATGCGGCCAGATCGACGCGCAGTGCCGGGTTGTGGAAGGCCAGTTCGCCGGTGCGCACCGGCCCGATCTTCGCAGGGTCGGCGATCTCCAGCGGCGGCTTCGGCTCGATGCCGGTCGCGCCGAGCAGCACCAGCGAGTCGAGCTGGTCGACTCGGTCCACGTCGATGCCGTCCTCAGCCCAGTCGGCCGGACCGAGCCGTGCCATCGCGCGCAGCGCGTCGACAAAGGTCTCGTTGCTGAATCCAGCGTCCTTGGCGGCGGCGAGGATGAGGAGCCGATCGGTTCCGTAGCGTTCGATCAACGCTGCTACCTCGAAGAAATCTCTGGGGCGCGCCCTACCCCACAAGGCCAGCACCTTGTCGGCGGCCAGATCGTCCGGATGCGGCACCGGGCCGATCTCCACGATGACTGTTGGCTTGAGCCTGCCGCCGTTCGGAAAGATCTCGACCGTGCACTCCGCGCCGCTCGCCGGATCAATCGCGACGAAGCGATGATCAGCGGGCGGCCGTTCGGCATCGCGGGTGAACAGATCGATGTCCTTCGTCGCCCTGGTGACGAAACCATGGGCGATCATGGCGCCGCCGCCGGCCAATGCCCAGTGTGTGTGCCTGGGGGAGGGCGAGCGCGGTGCGTGCAACGCGGTCCTGGAATGGGTCGAGTGGCATGCCGCCTAGGCACGCCGTGCGTGCCACGTCGATGAGCGGTCGCCACGCCGAGCGGACCCATGGTGGCAGGTACATCTGGTCCCGGAGTCGGACCAGTTCCACTCCGTTCACCAGTTCGCGGATGTCTGCCAATGTGCCTTCGACCAGGACGATGTCGTACAGGTCGCGGCGCCGGGCCGGATCCGCGAGGTCCCAATGGACGGCGCGCGGGTCAGGGCCGGACCAGAACAGCTGAGCGGACAGCCCGACTTTGCCGCGCAGCGGGCCGGTCAACTCGCTCAGCGTCTCCGGTACCGGCACCTGGCGCACCCAGCCTCGTCGTGGCCGATCGTCCACTACCGATAACCTCACCCCGTCAGTCGTCGCAGGTGAATGGAGGAGTGTGTGGTGGGACGGTCCGTTTTGGTGACCGGTGGCAACCGGGGCATCGGCCTCGCCGTCGCCAGGGCTTTCGCGGCGCAGGGCGACAAGGTGGCCGTGACCCACCGCGGCTCTGGTGTGCAGGACGGGCTGTTCGGGGTGCGGTGCGACGTGACCGACAACGCGCAGGTCGACGCGGCGTTCACCGAGGTGGAGAAGGTGAACGGGCCGGTCGAGGTGCTGGTCTCCAACGCCGGCATGACCGACGACACGCTGCTCATGCGGATGAGTGAGGAGCAGTTCACCCGCGTCGTGGACGCGAACCTGACCGGCGCGTACCGGGTGGCCAAGCGCGCCTGCCGGTCTATGCTGCGCGCCCGGTGGGGCCGGATGATCTTCATCTCCTCGGTGGTCGCGTTCACCGGCGGCCCTGGACAGATCAACTACGCGGCGAGCAAGGCCGGCCTGCTCGGCATCGCGCGGTCGCTGACCCGCGAACTCGGCTCGCGCAACATCACCGCGAACCTGATCGCGCCCGGGTTCATCGAGACCGACATGACCGATTCGCTGCCCGACGAGGTGAAGGCGGCCATGCTGGCCTCGACGCCGGCGGGCCGCTACGGCAAGCCGGAGGACATCGCGGCCGCGGTCACCTTCCTCGCCTCGGACGCCGCCAGCTACATCACGGGCGCGGTGCTGCCGGTCGACGGCGGCGCCGGCATGGGCCACTGACCACCATCGATACCCGACCATCGAACTTGGAGGACCCCCAGGTGCCCGGACTGCTTGAGGGCAAGCGACTGCTCATCACCGGCGTGATCACCGACTCATCGATCGCCTTCCACGCCGCCAGGGTGGCGCAGGAACAGGGCGCGAAGGTCGTCCTCACCGGCTTCGGCCGACTGAGCCTCGTGGAACGGATCGCCAAGCGGCTCCCCGATGAGGCGCCGGTCATCGAACTCGACGTGACCAACGCCGAGCACCTGGCTGCCCTGCCGGACAAGGTCCGCGAACATTTCGAGGGCGTGGACGGCGTGCTGCACTCGATCGCGTACGGCCCGCCGAGCACGCTCGGCGCCGACTTTCTGGATGCGCCGTGGGAAGACGTCGCGACCGCGGTCCAGGTCTCCGCGTACTCGCTGAAGTCGCTGGCCGTCGCCATGCTGCCGCTGCTCGGCTCGGGCAGTTCGATCGTTGGCATGGACTTCGACGCGCGCGTCGCGTGGCCCGCCTACAACTGGATGGGCGTTGCCAAGGCGTCGCTGGAGTCGGTGACCCGCTACCTGGCCCGCGAACTCGGCCCGCGCGGCATCCGGGTCAACCTGTGCGCTGCCGGTCCGGTGCGCACCATGGCGGCCAAGTCCATCCCGGGCTTCAGCAGCCTGGAGTCGGCCTGGACCGACCGGGCGCCGCTGGGTTGGGACCTGACCGACGCGACACCGGTGGCCAGGTCGATCTGCGCGATGCTCTCCGACTGGCTGCCGGCGACCACCGGTTCGATGGTCATGGTCGACGGCGGCCTGCACGCCACCGGCATGTGAGTCAGCACCGGCAGGTGAGTCAGCCGAGCATCGCCGCGTAGCGCTGCCGGCGATCCGGGTCCTCGGGTGGCTCGGTGCCGTCGAGGTCGGCACCGAGCCGGTCCAGGATGCGGTGCCAGCCGGCGCCGTTGCGCGCCATGATCGTGACGATGTCCTCGCCGCCCGCGACCTCGCCCGCCGCCTTGATGTCGGCCAGGTCGACGGCGTGCGTCAGGTCGAGCAGGGTGCCGTTGTCCGTGGACGTGAGTTCCCAGGTGACCAGGGCCGACGGGTTGCGCTCCAGCCAGAACGTGTGCTCGAACAGGCGTGGCGGTTCGAGCCGGACCACCCTGTCCTCGACGCGCTGCTCCCTGCCGCCGTCCGGGCCGAGGTGCACCAGCGCGTACACGCCGCCGACGCGCAGGTCGAGTTCGGCCTCGGCGCCGAGCCAGCTGCTCAGTTCGGCCGGGTCGGTGATGGCGCGCCAGACGCGGTCGATCGGATGGTTGAGCAGCCGCTGGTGGCGGAAGGTCACCCGGCCGTCGCGTTGTTCGATGGTGCCGTCGGTCATTCTGTTTCCTCCGTCATGGTGTCCAGATGAGCGGCGAGGGCGTCGAGCCTGCTGTTCCACATGCGCCGGTACGGGGCCAGTCAGATGTCGATCTCGACCAGCGCGTCCGGTTCGACCCGGTAGAGCCGCCGCTGCGCGTCGACCCGCACGCTGACCATGCCGGCATCACGCAGCACGCGCAGGTGCTTGGACACGTTCGGCTGGCTGATGCCCAGGGCGTCGACCAGTTCGGTGACCGGCCGTTCGCCGCTGATCAGGGCGTCGAGGATGTGCCGGCGCTGCGGTTCGGCGAGCACGGCGAACGCGTTCATGGCCGCTAATATAAGCGCAGAGGCATATAAGTCGTCTCACCCGCTGTGATCGGCTTGCCGGTCGCCGGGCAGGATGAACGGGTGAGCGTGGACGCGGTGTTGTTGTTGTCGTTCGGCGGTCCGGAAGGGCCGGCTGACGTGCGGCCGTTCCTGGAGAACGTGACAAGGGGACGCGGGGTGCCACCGGAGCGGTTGGACGAGGTCGCCCAGCACTACCTGCACTTCGGCGGCGTCTCGCCGATCAACGGGCTGAACCGGGACATGATCGCCGCGATCGAGACCGAGCTGGTCAAGCAGGGCAGCGAGCTGCCGGTCTACTTCGGCAACCGCAACTGGCATCCGATGGTCGAGGACACCCTCGCCGAGATGACCAAGGCCGGCGTGCGGCGCGCGCTCGTGTTTCCGACCAGCGCGTACGGCGGCTACTCTGCCTGCCGCCAGTACGACGAGGACATCGCCCGCGCCCGCGCCGCCATCGGCGACGGCGCGCCCGAGCTGGTCAAGATCCGCCAGTTCTTCGACCATCCACTGTTCGTCGCCGCCGTCGCGGATGCGGTACGCGCCGCGTTCGCCGAACTCGGCACCGATGCACGACTGGTGTTCACCGCGCACTCGGTGCCCACCTCGGCCGACAAAGCGGCGGGACCGCCTCAGCAGGGCGGCAACCTGTACTCGCGGCAGATCGCGGAGGCCGCGCGCCTGGTCGCGGCCGAGATCGGGGTCGCAGAGTACGACGTGGTGTGGCAGTCGCGCTCCGGCCCGCCGCAGGTGCCGTGGCTGGAACCGGACATCGTCGACCACATCGACGCACTACACGCGGCGGGCACCAAAGCCGTCGTGGTCAGCCCGATCGGGTTCGTGTCCGACCACCTGGAAGTCGTCTGGGACCTGGACAACGAGGCCCGCGAACGCGCTGCCGAACACGGCATGGCCTTCGCAAGGGCCGCCACTCCCGGCGCCGACCCGCGCTTCGCCGAACTGGTCGTCGAGCTGATCCGCGAACACACCGAGGACGCCGAGCCGCGCGCCTGCTCGGCCTTTCCGTCGTTGGGCTGCACGGTCAACGGCGCGCCCTGCTCTGTCGGCTGCTGCGAGCCCGCGCGCAGGCCAGGGGTCACTCGCCGGTAACCCCGTTGGCCAGTTCGACGACGATGTCGAGTTGGCCAACGTGCCGCGCGTACTCCTGCACCAGGTGAAACAGCACGCGCTCCAACGTCGGCGGCTCCGCGCCGTCCCACCGGTCACCGGGCTGGCCGACCTCGGCGAGGTCGTGGCCGCTGATGACCGCGGTGCTGCGCCCGGCCTGCGCGTTCAACGCGGCCACCAGGCCCTCGAACGTTTCGTCTTCGCCGACGTGCCAACGCCCGTCCCTGCCCTCGCCCCACGGCTCGTCGAAGTCCTTGCCGGCGAAACCCCACTCCAGCCAGCGCAACTCGACGAAGGTCAGGTGCTTGAGCAACTCCAGCGGCGTCCACTCGGACGGCAATCGGCTGGAGCGGCGCTCGGACTCGGGCAATTCGGCGATCTTCTCGACCAGCCGCGCGCGGAAGTAGACGAGGTAGCGCACGAGCACCTCGGCGCGCGAGTCGGCTGGCTCGGTCGGGGAAGGGAAGTCTACGGTCACGCCGGCATTCTTACCCGGGCCAGCGACAGTTCATGAACTTCCCGGCCGAGGCCGCGATCGAGAAAGAATTCAGGAGGCACGTGCCGTCCGGCAGATTGCTTCGACCTGTTCCCGGGTCATGCCGTACTCGTACGCCACGTCTTCCAGCGATTCGCCGGCCAACCAGAGATCGACAACGGCGTCAACCGGAACCTTGGTCGATTCGACGACCGGCGCTCCCCAGCCGAACCGGGGATCGATGATGACGGGGGCGATGTCGGGATACTGTCGCAGCCGCAACCGAGACGGGAAGCTGTCGGCTTTATCCCACTTGATGTACTTCAGGTAGCTGATGATGACTTCGTCGTCCGCGTAGTGCACGAAGATGTCGATGCCGTCCGTTGCGATGCGCTTGGTCGCCGGACCGTACGAGGTGTCGAATTCCCTGCGAACGTCTGCCGCGGCTTCACGGATCTTGTGTTTGGCCAGCCCCAGATCTCGCAGCGAGCGAAGCACATACGCCTCGACGACGGTGATGAATGGTATGGAAGGCCAGCCGCGCTTCTCCGGCCGCACCCCGTGCACCAAGGGCTCACCGTTCGCCTTCTCGTTCAGCCAGTAATAGATCGTGGCCGGAGGGATCAGCAGATGCCGCGCGGTGTCTGGGGAGTCAACAGCGGGTCGGTGAACTTGTTGACCATGTCGCCTCCTCGCCTCTCACCTCGGCCTCGACAGGTTAGCGCAGGTCAGTGCTTGTCCGCGTGGTCGGAGAACGTGCGCACGGCCTCGTCGATCGCGGCGCGGCGGGCGGTGCGGACGGCGTGGTCGATCGGGCGGAGGGCTTCGGCGCGGCCTCGGGTCGCGGATGCGGAGAGGGCGCCGCCGGGGGCGTCGGTCATGGCGACCTTGAGGATCGCGTCCACCTCGGCCGCTCGTGCCAGCACCTTCAGTGACCTTGGCGGCATGCCGGGCGGCCATTCGAGGTCGGGGGTGGACGCGACCACTCCGGCGATCTCCTCGCGCACGCCCGGCCGGTGCTTGGCGACGCCGAGTTCGATCAGGGCGGTCGCTGCCGCGCGCATGGCGCCGGACAGGCCGTGCTCGGCCTCGCCGAGCGGCATTCGCTCGCCTGCGGGTGCGGCCGGGAGTCGGAACACGGTCCAGCGGAGTACGCGGTCGGCGGGGGCGGACTTCGCACCTGCCGGGCCGCGCCATTCCGGGACCAGCCCGAAATCGCCGTTGTCGCCGGTTGTTCCGTTCCAGGTGCTCAGCACGGCCGCTTCGCTCGCGTGCAGGGCGGCTGCCGCGAACGGGGCGTGCCCGCGCAGGCCGCGCAGGTCTCCGGCTACCGGCAGGACGAGTTCGCCCGCGGTCACCCCGATCTTGCGCAGCGCGGCGAGCAGCAGCGCGGGGGAGGCGGGCTGATCCGTAGCGGTGGGTAGGTCGAGCAGCTCCGCGGTGGCTTCGTCGTGCGCGACGACCTCGTGCGGTTCGGCCCAGGACTGTAGGGCGTCGAGGACATCGTCGGCTGCGGCGGCGCCATTCAGCCAAGCCGACGTCCAGACCACCAGTGTGGCGCTTGGACAGGACACGGTATTCAAGATTACGCGCCGCATCGGGCCGTAAACGCATGGGGCCACGGGGAAACGTCACCACAACTGTGGTAACACCTGCTCAAGAGACGAACTTGGAGTAGCTCCACATCGACCAAACCCGGATATCGACGTAGCGTCGAAAGGGTGAGTAGTACTCCCGCGACACCCGCGAACCTGCCCCGCACCGTCGGGGAGCTGCGTGCGGCCGGCTACACCGCGCGCGGCATCAAGACCGAAATTCGAGAGAACCTGCTGGCGATCCTGTCCGAGGGCGGCAACCCCTGGCCCGGCATCGTCGGCTTCGACCGCACCGTGCTGCCGCAGCTGGAACGCGCCCTGCTCGCCGGCCACGACTTCGTGCTGCTCGGCGAACGCGGCCAGGGCAAGACCCGGCTCGCCCGCACCCTGATCGGCCTGCTCGACGAGTGGACGCCGGTGATCGCAGGCGCCGAGCTGGGCGAACACCCGCTCGACCCGATCTCGCCGGCGTCGCGGCGTCGTGCCGCCGAGCTGGGCGACGATCTTCCTGTCACCTGGCTGCACCGCTCGGAGCGCTACACCGAGAAGCTGGCCACCCCGGACACCTCGGTCGGCGACCTGATCGGCGACGTCGACCCGGTGAAGGTGGCAGAAGGCCGCAGCCTCGGCGACCCGGAAACCATCCACTTCGGCCTGGTGCCGCGCGCGCACCGGGGCATCGTGGCCATCAACGAACTGCCCGACCTGGCCGAACGCATCCAGGTCGCGCTGCTCAACGTGATGGAGGAACGCGACATCCAGATCCGCGGCTACACCATCCGGCTGCCGCTGGACACGTTCCTCGTCGCGACGGCGAACCCGGAGGACTACACCAACCGGGGCCGGATCATCACCCCGCTCAAGGACCGGTTCGGCGCCGAGATCCGCACCCACTACCCGCTGACCGTGGAGGCCGAGGTCGACCTGGTTCGGCAGGAGGCCGAGCTGGTCGCCGAGGTTCCTCCTGTGCTGCTGGAGGTCATCGCGCGGTTCGTGCGACACCTGCGCGAATCGTCAGCGATCGATCAGCGTTCCGGCGTGTCGGCCCGGTTCGCCGTCGCCGCTGCCGAGACGGTCGCCGCCGCCGCACTGCGCCGTTCGGCGTTGACCGGTGAGCGTCCTGCCATCGCGCGACCGGTCGACCTGGAGGCCGTGCCGGCCGTGCTGCGCGGCAAGCTGGAGTTCGAGTCCGGCGAGGAGGGCAGGGAGAACGAGCACCTGACCCACCTGCTGCGCAGGGCGTTCGCGGACACCGCGCGCGGCACGCTGGCCGGGCTGAACCTGCGTCCGCTCGCGGAGGCGGTCACCGAGGGCCATCTGGTCACCACCGGCGAACGCGTGCCAGGCCGCGACGTGCTGGCCGCGCTGCCCGAACTGCCGGTGCTGCACGAGGTCGCGGCCCGGCTCGACGTCACCCCGAACGACCCGCCGGGGCGGATCGCCGCTGCTGTGGAGTTCGCACTGGAGGCGTTGTACCTGGCCAGGCAGGTCGCCAAGGACACCGATGCCGACGACGACCACATCACCATCTACGGCGCGTGAGAATCGGCAGGACGGAGGGCTGAAACCATGAGCAGCCCCGACCACTACTCCTACGGCCCCTACCACGACGGACCCGACCCGCTGGCCCCGCCGCTTGACCTCAGTGAGGCGCTGGAGGAGATCGGCCGCGAGGTGATGGAGGGCTCGTCACCGCGCAACGCGCTGGAGGAGATGCTGCGGCGCGGCCTGCGTCGCACCGCCGGTCTCGACGAGCTGACCACGCGACTGTGGCAGCGGCGCTCCGAGATCCAGCGCACACACCGGCTGGACGGCACGCTGCAACAGGTCCGCGAACTCCTGGACAAGGCGCTGGACGCGGAGCGCAAGGCGTTGTTCCCGGACCCGTCGGACGACGCCCGGTTCGCGGAGGCGCAACTGGACGCGTTGCCGCCCGGTACCGCAGCGGCGGTCAGCGAACTGTCCGATTACGACTGGCGTTCGCCGGCGGCGCGCGAGGCGTATCAGGAGATCAAGGACCTGCTCGGCAAGGAACTGCTGGACTCCCGGTTCGCCGGGATGAAGCAGGCCCTTGAGAACACCACTCCCGAAGACGTCGAGCGGGTCCGGCAGATGATGTCGGATCTGAACGACCTGCTCGCCAAGCACGCCAAGGGCGAGGACACCGAGCAGGACTTCAGCGACTTCATGCAGCAGCATGGGCAGTTCTTCCCGGAGAACCCGCGCAACGTCGAGGAGTTGATCGACGCGCTGGCGAGCAGGGCAGCGGCCGCGCAGCGGATGATGAACTCGATGACCGAGGCGCAGCGGGCCGAGTTGGAGGGCCTGATCAGCCAGGCTTTCGGCGATCCCCGGCTGGCGCAGGAGGTCTCCGCGCTGGACGCCAACCTGCGCGCATTGCGCCCCGGCGAGGACTGGACGTCCGGCCGGCGCTTCCGCGGCCAGGACCCGCTCGGTCTCGGCGAGGGCGCGCAGGCCATGCAGGACCTCGCCGAACTGGACGGGCTTGCCGAACAGCTCGCCCAGTCCTATCCGGGCGCGCGGCTGGAGGACATCGATCTCGAAGCCCTGCAACGCCAACTCGGCGACCAGGCGCGCGTCGACGCGCAGCGGCTGGCCGAACTGGAGCGGGAACTGCGTCGGCAGGGCCTGTTCGAACGGGCCGAGGACGGCTCGCTTCGGTTGTCGCCCAAGGCGTTGCGCAAGCTCGGCGAGACCGCGCTGCGCAATGTCGTCGGCCAGTTGCGGTCACGGCGCGGCGAACGCGACACCGCACGGGCGGGTGCGGCGGGTGAGCCGACCGGTGCGTCGCGGGAGTGGCAGTTCGGCGACACCGAGCCGTGGGACGTGTCCAGGACCGTGCGCAACGCGGTGCTGCGCTCGGCGTCGACCGGCAGTCGCACGGTCACCCTGGACGTGTCCGATGTCGAGGTCGTGGAAACCGAGCAGCGATCCAGGGCAGCGGTAGCGCTGTGCGTTGACACGTCTTGGTCGATGGTGCAGGACGGCCGCTGGGTGCCGATGAAGCGCACCGCGCTCGCCCTGCACCAGCTGATCGCCACCCGGTTCCGCAACGACGCGCTCCAGGTGATCACGTTCGGCCGGCACGCGATGAAGATGGACGTCAGCGAGCTGACCGCGTTGGAGGGCGCCTGGGAGCAGGGCACCAACCTGCACCACGCGCTGATCCTGGCCGGCCAGCACCTGCGCCGGCACCCGGACGCGATGCCCGTGGTGCTGGTGGTCACCGACGGCGAGCCAACGGCCCACCTCGAACCGAACGGCGAGGCCGAGTTCAACTGGCCGCCGCTGCCGGAAACCCTGGCAGTGACCATGAACGAGGTGGACGCGCTGGCCAAACTCGGCGCGTCGGTCACGGTGTTCATGCTCGGCGAGGACCCGAGGCTGGCCGCAGTTCGTCGACCTGGTCGCGCGGCGCAGCGGCGGCCGCGTTGTCGCGCCCGACCTCGACGGTCTCGGCGCGGCCGTGGTCAGCGACTACCTGCGTGGTCGACGCGGCTGAGCGGTCGCTTCCGCGCGGATCTCGTCGAACGTGTCCGCGAGGAACCGCCTGTCTCGGCGGCTGCCCGGTAGCAACCGGTGCAGCCGCCGGTGCGCGTTGAACGCGGGCGCGATGAGATCCAGTTGCGCGATCGCCTGCCGCACAGCGGTTCGCGCCGCTCGCGCTGCCTCGTCGTCGTCGCCCGCCGAGCGCAAGTGCTCGATGGCCCTACGCGCGGCGGCGATTCGTTTCCCGGCTACGTCGCGGCTGCGGACCGGCAGGACCAGCCACGACGCCGCGACCCCGAGCACACCACCGACCACGATCGCGCCGAGCCGGGTGAGCAACAGCGGCGCCGCGTTCTGGCCGAGCAGGCCGAGCAGCAGGGCCATGGCCGCGGTCACGCAGGCCGCCCAGTACGCGTAGCTGATCGGGCGCAGCACGATGCCGGCGACGAGCACGACCAGGATCGCCGCCACACACCCCGCGCCACTCGGCGTGCAGACCGCGAACAGCCCGGTCGCCGCCAAGGTGCCCACCGCCGCCCCGAACACGCGCAGCACGCTCTTGTGCAGCACGTCGCCTCGCCCTCGGTTGCCGGAGCAGACGATGAACGCGGTCAGCACCACCCACTGCCAGTGCGTCGGCCACACAAGCCGCCCCACCACGAACGCGGCCGTCAGCGCCGCCGCCAACTGCACCGCCATCCTGGTGCTGACCGCAGCACTCGACCGCTGACGAACCACCGGCTCGCCCGAGCCGACCACCACCTGCATCGCCGACACCAGCAGGAACACCACGGCCGCCGTCACGCCGGACCACAGTGGACTCCCGCTCGGCGCGAAAAGCAGCGACAGCAACGGCAACACGGCCAGCGTGCCGAGGGTGGTCGCGCGAGGACCGAACCTGCGCCCCCAGACCGTCGCGCTCAGCCCGAGCACGAACACCGCGCTGCCCAGCGCGGCCAGCCGGCCGACCAGCAACCCGCTCAGCGCAGCCGAGCCTGCCGCGACCAACGGCACGACGACCAGTCCGGCCGCGCGATCCGGCCAGGTCGCGGACTGTTGGGTCCGGCCGAGTGACATGCCGACCACGGTCGCCAGCACCACCGTGCCGGGCGCGAGGTGCCAGAACCGGGTCAGCGCGAGCCCGGCGCCCAACCCGATCAGCATCGACGCCACGCTAACCACGGCCGATTTATTAAGCATCACGTACCAATATTACCAGCAGGCGAGGCGACACTGCGCTGAATTAGTAAGTGATACGGTAGTAGTTGTGGATGCGGAGGAGCGCCGAGCGATCGCGGCGGACACCAGGCGGGCCATGGTGCGGCTCTCGCGCCGCCTGCGATCGCAGCGCGAGCCCGACTCACTGAGCCTGAACAAGATCAGCGTGCTCAGCCACCTCTACCACCACGGTCCGAGCACGCCGGGCGAGGTCACGGCTGCCGAGCGGCAACGGCCACAGTCGCTGACCAGGGTCTTCGCCGAACTGGAGCGGGACGGCCTCATCGTGCGCACGCCGAGCGAGCGCGACCGGCGGGAATCCGTGCTCGACCTCACCGACATCGGCCGCGCCGTGCTCGTCGCCGACGCCAACCGGCGCGACGCCTGGCTCGCCGAGGCCATCACCGAACTCACCGACACCGAGGCGCAGCTGCTACGGCTGGCCGCCGGCCTGATGGACCGGCTCGCCGACGCCAAACCTGACCTCAATGGAGGGTCGCCATGACCGAACTGCCCGCGTTTCCCATGTCCCGGTCCTGCCCGTTCGACCCACCCGCCGATCTGGTCGGATTCGCGGCCGCGCGGCCGATCGGCCGGGTGCGGATCTGGGACGGCAGCACGCCGTGGCTGATCACCCGACACGACGACGTTCGCGCCGTGCTGGCCGACCGACGCTTCTCCAGCGACCCGGGCAAACCCGGCTTTCCCAGCCAGAGCGAGGTGAGCAGGTTCCGCCGCGAACGCAGCAAGGCCTCGTTCCTCACCATGGACGATCCGGAACACGCGCGGTACCGGCGGATGCTGGTCGGCGAGTTCACCGTGCGCCGCATCGAGGCCCTGCGCCCGCTGATCGTCGAGTCCGTCACGGATCTGCTCGGCACCATGGCAGAAGACCCGAAACCGGTCGACCTGGTGACCGCGTTCGCGCTGCCGTTGCCGTCGCTGGTGATCTGCCACCTGCTCGGCGTGCCCTACGCGGATCACGAGTTCTTCCAGCAGCGCAGCGGCGAAATGCTCAACGCAACAGGAGATCCGGCCGATGCGTTGCGTGCCGGCAAGGATCTCGCGCGGTACGTGCACTCGCTGATCAAGGCCAAGGAGGCCGAGCCAGGCGACGACCTGCTGAGCAGACTCGTCGACGCGCGGCTGCGAACAGGCGAACTGACCAGTCGCGAGGTCACCGCCATGGCCATGCTGCTGCTCGTCGCAGGCCACGAGACAACCGCCAACCAGCTCGCCCTCGGCGTTGCCGCCCTCCTGCGCGATCCCGAGCACGCCGCCCAACTGCGCGACGCCACCGACCAGGGCGTGATCAACGGCGCGGTCGAGGAACTGTTGCGGTTGCTCACCATCACCCACTTCGGCAGGCGCCGGGTCGCCACCGAGGACGTCGAGGTGAACGGCACGCCGATCAGGGCGGGCGAAGGTGTGATCGTGGCCGCCGACATCGCCAACCGCGACCCGGACATCTTCGCCGACCCGGACCGGTTCGACCCGACCCGCAAGCCCAACCGGCACCTCGCGTTCGGCTTCGGCGTGCACCAGTGCCTCGGTCAGCCACTGGCCCGGCTCGAACTCCAGATCGCGGTTCCGGCTCTGTTGCGCCGTTTCCCGCAACTGCGTCTCGCCGTCGACCCCGACGAGATCGCCTACCGCGACCAGTTGCCCATCTACGGCCCGCACACCCTCCCGGTCACCTGGTGACGAAGCGGTGACGCCCGGCGGGAGAACGTGGCCGGTTGTGGACAGCTATGTGAAACCGGCGCAGTTCCCCGAATCGTCCGTCACCCGAGTCCGCACCTGGGACGGCAGCACCCCCTGGCTGATCACCAGCCACGAACACGCCCGCGTCGCGCTGGCCAGTCCCGCGCTCAGCGCCAACCCCGCCAAGCCCGGCTATCCCGCCGTCGGCCCCGGCGATGTCGGTGGTCCTGACGAACCGAGCCCCGGCTTGTTCCTGACCATGGACGGCGCCCGAACTCGAGGCCACCTTCAGCACGATCGCGATCCTGGCCAGTGCGGCCATTCGCGGCCTGGTCACCATCACCATGGCGCCCGCCAATCCGGCGATCCCCACCATTCGGCTGTTGGCCAACCCGTTCGGTGCGCCCGAACCCGGCTACTGGTCGCAGCCCGCGCTCGCCGTCGCCACCGTCGTGCTCGGCTTCCTTGAGCCGGACCCGGCCATCGAATGGACCGACGAACGGACCGAGGAGGTCCGCCGCATCCTCGAAAGCGACCTGTGGCCGTTGGCCGGGTGACTACCGCGCCCTGGCCATGGCCGCGATGGCGTCGGCCTGGATCTGCTCGAACCTGGCGCCCATCTCGCGCGCCAGCGCCTCGGCGGCCCGCAGCGGCCGGACCATGACCATGAAGTCGACGATCTTGCCGTCGGCGTCGTAGCGCAGGAAGTCGCAGCCGGTGACCTCGAAGCCGGCCACCGTGGCCTCGAAGACCAGCGCGTGGTCGACACCGTTCGGGTCGCGGATCTCGCGCACGTAGCGGAAGTCCTCGAAGACCTCGGCAACCGCGCGCAGGATGGCCGAGGTGATCGCCTTGCCCGGGTAGGGCTTGAACGCGACCGGGCTGCGGAACACCACGTCCTCGGCCAGCAGGGCCTCGGCCGCGTCCAGGTCGTGCGCTTCGATCGCCGCGCGGAAGGTCGTCATAGTCACTCCAACACTTAGTCAATTTGTTGACTACATTAGACTGGTCGCATGGCGCTGCGCCACGCGATCCTCGCCGCCCTGCTCGAAGGGGAGTCGTCCGGCTACGACCTGGCCAAGGACTTCGACGCGTCGGTGGCCAACTTCTGGACCGCGACCCCGCAGCAGCTCTACCGCGAACTGGAGAAGATGGCGGAGGCCGGCCTGGTGGCGGCGCGGGTGGTGGCGCAGGAGCGGCGGCCCAACAAGCGGCTGTTCGCGTTGACCGACGCCGGCCGCGCCGAGCTGCGCGCGTTCACCACCGACGCGCCCAAACCCACCGCGGTCCGGGACGAACTGCTGGTGCAGGTCCAGTCGGTCGAGTCGGGCGATGCCGAGGCGGTGCTGGCGGCGATCCGGGAGCGGCAGGGGGTCGCCGAGACCAAGCTCAAACGCTACGAACGCCTCCGCGACCGGCTGCTCGCCGGCCGGACCGAGGCGGACTACCTGGCGAGTGCGGAGCGGGTCGGCCCCTACCTGACCCTCGCCCGCGGCATCGCGTTCGAGCAGGAGAACATCCGCTGGTGCGAGTTCGCCCTCGACGTGCTCACCCGGCGCGCAGCTGGTTGAGCGCCAGGCGACGCAGCCCGGCCCGGATGCGCTGCTCGCCGAGTTCGGGCAGCAGCGCCGCGACGTGGTCGGCGGCGACGGCCGCGAGCAGGGCGTGCGCCGTGTGGTCCGGATCGGGGGTGCCGGCCAGCAGGATGGCGACGTGCCGGTGCCAGAACCGGTAGGCGCCGATCCGGTACCGGGCACCGGCGCTCGCGGTCTCCGACATGCGCACCAGGTCGAGGTTGGCCAGCAGGTAGTCGAGATACGCGGAGAAGAACGCGGGCAGCCGCTCTGCGGCCTGCGCGCCCGGGCCGAGCGGTGGCTCGCCGCGCAGGATCGCCTCCTGCAGCGTGCGTTCTCGATCGTCGAGCAGGGCGATGGCCAGGCCGGACTTGTCCCCGAACCGCCGGAACAGCGTGCCCTTGCCAACACCGGCCGCCGTGGCGATCTGGTCCAGCGAGACCGCGTCGACGCCGTGTTCGGCGAACAGCCGCGCCGCCGCCTCCAGCACCGTGGCCCGGTTGCGCGCCGCGTCGGCGCGTTCCTTGCGCGGCGGCGTGCGCAGCAGTTCCAGCGATATCTCGGTCGACATAACCGGACTATAGTCCGAATCGCTCGCGTGGTCGCTACCGGAGGTCGAGGTTCATGCCCTCGAACATCTGTGGAGGGCGATGCCGTGCTCGCGTCGACCGACACTCCATGATCGCCTCGCCGGGGGTTCACTCGAACGGAGCAGAGCCGGGGGCTTCGTTCGTTCACAGTGGTCAGTCAGGTTTTGGGCGGGATCGGTCCGGAGATCCGGTCGGTTTCTGGATCGGGGTGCCGTAGTGTTGGCCCGTTGTCAGCCGTGCGGCGTTGGCACGTGAAGCAGGGGGGATTGGCGTTGCGTTTTTCTCTTCGTGTCGCGGGATTGTCGTGCGCACTCGTGTCGGCGGTCGCCGTGGTGGGGGTGGCTCCAGGAGTGGCGTCTCCGGCACGCCCGTTGATGATGGGTGGGCCGCCGAAATACTTTCAGGTCGTCGCGCACCAGGACGACGACCTGTTGTTCATGAATCCCGATGTCCAGGACACCATCAACGCCGGTTATCCGATCACGACCATGTATCTCACCGCGGGCGAGGCGAATTTCATCGGCACGCAGGACACGCCGAGCAGCCTTCCCCAACTGGGGGAGTGCGGGCCAGACGGAAGTGGGTCCGGGCTCCGTCGGCAGGACTACGCGGCCTGTCGCGCCGAAGGCGCCCGCGAGGCGTGGGCGCACATGGCCAACGACCCCAACGGGGTCTGGGACCGTGCGGCCGTCACCTACTCCGATGGCAGCGGCTGGTCTCGCGCTGTCGAGCAGGACACGCTCGAAGGCAGGGGAATATCCCTGATCTTCGTCAACCTGCCGGACTGGGCCGACTGCAACGCCGACATCCTCGACCCTGCCGCGAATCCGCCCGACGGAGAACCACAGGACGGCAACTATCTCGACTGTTCGGCAGGAGATCCTCGGCAGGCATCGCTGTGGCATCTCTGGTACGACGGCCAGACCCGGTGGACCATCACCCCCTCCGGGGGCATGGTGCCCTACCAGCAGAGCTACACCCACGATGATCTGGTGAAACTCCTCCAACATGCGCTCATCGGTGCCACCGTGATCCGATGCCAGGACGAGATGCCGGACAACCGGTACGAGGTCAATCCGGCCTGGCTCAACGATCACAGCGACCACGTCGTCGCGGCACGCGTCACCCAGCAGGTCCAGGCCGGCATGCCCGTCACTCAGCTGGTGACCTACCGCAACTACAACACCCAGGACAGCCAGGTGAACCTGGACGCGGGCACGAGAACGGCGAAAACCGACACCTTCGACACCTACTACGCGAAGTGGGATGCCAACGTCAACGTGAACGACAGCGGCTATGTGAACTGGCCGCAACGCGAGTATCACCGGTTCTGGGGTGGCACCAACTGGGTCGGTCGGAACCTGGACGGTCGACCGCAGGCGTTCGCGGTCGAGGGCGGAGATCTGTGGACCTGGTGGCAGACCACGCAGGGCGGTTGGGCCGGTCCGCTCAATCTGGGCAACCCGGGTGGGCCACTGGCCGCCGGCGTTTCGGTCGGCAGGAATGCCGACGGCCGGCTCGAGGTGTACGCGCTCAGAATGGACAACTTCCAGATCGTGACGACGTACCAGAACTCGGTGAACGGGGGCTTCGTCGGCCATTGGGATCTGGTGGGCCAGACCGGCAACCCGGACACCGACGGCGGTGGTGACCCGACACAGATCGGCCAGCCGGTCGTCGCGTCGAACTACGACGGGACGATGACGGTCTTCGTGATGAACGGCGGTCACGGGGTCAGCGCGATCACCCAGATAGCGCCGAACGAGGGTTTCCCGCCGGGTTGGACCGATCTGGGTGGCGGCCCGGGAATCCAGGACGGCCTCGCCGCGATCGACGACTCCGACAACCGGATCGAACTGTTCGCCTACAACATCACCAACGGGATCGGCAGCATTTCGCACTGGTACCAGCACGTGGTGAACGGCCCGTTCCTGACAGATGCCTCCTTCGCCACCATCGAACCGGCCAGCGCACCCACCGCCGCGCTGAACCAGGACGGCCGTATCGACGTGTTCTACCGGCTCGCGACCAACAGTTCCGGTGACAACGGCGCGAGGGTCGGCCACACCTGGCAGACCGTTCCCGGCGGCGGGTGGACGTCGACGGCGGAGAACCTCTACGGCGACGGCGGCGTCGGCCCTGTCGGCGCGAACAGTGCTCCGACCGGCATCACGGACAGCAGAATCTTCCTGTTCGAGCACAACGCCGGTGGCGGGGTCAGCATGAACGAGCAGGTCGGGCCGAACGACGGCTACGGCGGATGGACCGACACCGGGAACTTCTTCCCGAACGAGCCTGCCGTGACGACCAATTCCTCCGGTGAGGTCGTGGCGCTGGCGATCGACGGGTCCGGCGACCTGTACGTCGATTCACAGGTGGCGCCTGGCGGTACCTCGGGCTTCACCGGATGGTTCTCAGCCCTCGGCTAGCGGACGGCGGGGTGTGGTCGGAGGTTCGGCTTCACTGCCAGGTGGCGATGCTCGGGGACAGGGTCACCCACCGGCCTGGCGTCTTGAGGATCTGCCTGGTCAGGTCGGGGGAGGACCGCACGTAGCGCAGTCCGCACCGGCAGCGCAGGTCATAGATGATCTCGCCGGCGACCCGGTGCAGATAGGCGGCCACCCGGCGCTCCGAATCGAGCAACGCCTGATCTCCGGACTTCTCGGCCCTTGCGCTGCGCTGTCGGGATTCCTCGTTGACCGAGTAGCCGGGCCTCGGCATGATGCGTGCCTCGCTGTCGATCATCCGCACGTCGAGCATCCGGTAGATCGCGCTGACGTGCACGCGGGCGAATATCGCTTCGCACTGCCCGCAGCGCAGTTCGACGTCCCTACCTCGCCATGCCACCGGCCACCTCGATCCAGACGGGAACGATTGTGGCACGGTGGTGGCGATGCCGGTCCTGGTCGCGGTCGCGCGATCAGCCGACCGGGCCGCTGATCGGCGTGACCGTGACGGTGTGCTGCTGGCCCGCCGCGTCGGTGTAGCCGACGGTCAACTGCTGGCCGGGGTGGGCGGTGTCCATCAGGTTGGTCAGCGAGTTGGCCGAGGCGACCTCGGTGTCGTCGACCGAGGTGATCACGTCGCCCGCGACGAGGCCGGCCTGTTGCGCAGGGCCGTTGGCGACCTCGCCGATGATCTCCGCGCCGGACTGGCCGGCGCCGCTCACCGACACGCCGAGGAACGCGCTCTGTCCGATATGGACTGTGCTGGACCCTTGACCGGCGATGATCTGATGTGCCAACGAGATCGCCTCGTCGATCGGGATCGCGTAGCCCTGGGTGGCACCCTGGCTCTGCTGGCCCTGACCGCCGGGACGGTAGGCGTTCTGCAGGCCCTCGCCGTTCTGGGAGCTCGCGGACGCCGCCGTGTCCATCCCGATCACCTGGCCGGTGCCGTTCACCAGCGCGCCACCGGAGTCGCCGGGCTGGATGTTCGCGTTGGTCTGGATCAGGCCGGACAACTGCTCGGACGTGCTGCCCGAGTCATCCGATGCCGTGATCGACTGGTTCAACGCGGTCACCGTGCCGGTCGCCACGCTCGGCGTGCCGCCGGCCCCGCCCGCATTGCCGATACCGGCAACGGCCGTTCCGGTGGTGACCTTCGAGGAGTCGCCGAGCGAGGCCGTCGGCAACCCGGACGCGCCCCGCAACTGGAGGACGGCGACGTCCTTGGTGCGGTCGTACCCGACCACGGTGGCCGCGTAGGTCCTACCGTTGCCGATGTCGGTCACCTTGATGCTGGTCGCGCCCTCGACCACGTGGTTGTTCGTGAGGATCATGCCGTCGGCGGTGAGCACGATGCCGGTGCCGGCCGCTTGTTCGCCCTGGTAACCGAGCACGGTGTTGATGTCCACCAGGCCGGGGTCGACCTTCTTGGCGACCGCGGACGCGTCGATCGAGCCGCTGTTGCCGCCGTCGACGCTGGTCACCGAGCCGAACGCCTGGTCCGCGCTGTTCCCACCCCACGCGAAGCGGGCGATGCCGAGCCCGGCCAGCACCGACAACGCGGCAACGCCCGCGGAAATCCCGACGGTGCGACCGGCGCGGCCACGACGAGGCGGCGGTCCTGCGCCGAAGATGGGTTGGCCTGGGTTCAACGGCTGGTAGGGCTGTCCAGCGCTGGGCTGTCCAGCGCTGGGATGGCCGGCGCTGGGATGGCCGGCCGACCAGTTCGGATCGAACTCGCTCATCGCTGCTCCCCAATGGTCCGTGCTGTTACTACGACCAGGTAACCGGCCGAACCTGAGATGCGGCTTGGGAGAGCGCCGGGGATTTGCTGAGGAACCGCTTCGAATTCTCGGCAGCCTGCTCAGCTGGGTGCTGTCCGGTCGAGGCCGCGCAGCAGCGTGCGGAGGGCGAGGTCGAGGGCTTCGTACTCGGCTCGCGGTAGGCAGGAGACGAGTCGCTTGAGATTGGCGGCGTGCTCGGTCATGGTCTCGTCGATGACCGTGCGCCCCTTGTCGGTCAGGGCGATCAGGAAGCTTCTGCGGTCGGCGGGGTCGAGCGTCCGTTCGACGAGTCCGGCCTGTTCGAGGCGGTCCACCCGGTTCGTCATGCCCGCCCTGGACATCATCAGCGTGTCGGCGAGTTCGGACGGGATGAGCGTGTAGGGCTTGCCGGCCCGGCGCAGTGCGGTGAGCACGTCGAACTCGCCTCGGCGCAGGCCGTGCCGGGCGAACACCTGCTCGACCTGTGGGGCCAGTAGCGCGGACACCTGCCAGAGCCTGCCGAGCAGGCCCACCGCGGAGAGGTCGAGCTCCGGCCGCTCGCGCCGCCATTGATCGAGGATCACGTCGATGGCGTCCGCGCCGTGCTGGGGTGTGTCGCCGCTCATGCCAGGCATTGTATTGACCTTCTGATAGTTAGATGTCGTACTATCAGTCATGAAACTAGTTGGTGACGAGACCGGAGGATTGCCATGTCAGAGAAGAACACGCGACGGCACGACCCTGTCCTGGTTCGCGCCTCGGCGGCCGAGACGCTGGGTGCCGAGCCGAACCAGACCTGGCTGCTGTCCGAGGCGGACGCCACCGGCGGAACGATGAACGCGGTCCGCACCACGCTCGGCCGGGGCGTCGACGGTCCGCCGCCACACTGGCACCGGCACTCGTCCGAGCTGTTCTTCATGCTGGACGGCGCCCTGCACGTGCTGGTGGGCGAGGAGATCGTGACCGTGCGGGCCGGGGATTTCCTCCTGGTGCCACCGGATACCACGCACGCCTGGGGGACACCGGACGACTCCGGCGCGGACATCCTCATCATCAAGACCCCTGGCACCAACCGGTTCGACTACTTCCGCCTTGTCGACCGGATTCGCAAGGGTGAGGCGGCGCCGCGGGAAGTCCTTGCCACCCAGGAGCGTTTCGACAACCACTTCGTGGACAGCGCGGTCTGGCGCGAGGCGAGGACCGGTAACGCCGGGCGAGTGCGTCTCGTCGACATGCCGACGGACTGACCCGGCCGCCGCGACATCTTCCGTTCCTCGTCGTCAAGGTCCTCGGCGATCCGGTAGCGGCCAGCGCCGCTACCGGACGGCGAGGCGGCTCAGGACGATGCGGTGACGTGGTAGGTGGCGTCGGCTGCCTTGACGAAGGAGTTGTCGTAGGTCTTGCTCAGATCCACGCCGCTCACTTCCGGGTTGAACGCGGACAACACCTTCAGCACGGTCTGCGGCCCGTCGGCGGGCATCTGGCCGGTCGGGTCGTAGATGCCCTTCTCGTTTTGCAGTGCCTCGGTGTAGGCGGCCTTGCCGGTGCCGGCATAGTAGTCGGCGGGCATCTTGGCGGTGATCTGCTCGGCGCTGTGCGTCTGGATCCAGTTCAACGTCTCAACGTACGCGTTGGCCAGCTTCTGCACGATGTCCTTGTGCGCGTTGACGTACGCGGTGGTCATGTACAGGCTGCTCGCCGGGTAGGCGCCGCCGAAAGCGGCGCGCGAGCCGGCCAGGGTGCGCGAGTCGAGGATGACGTGCGCCTGGTGTGAGTCGACCAGTTGCGAGACGGTCGGTTCGGTTGTCATGCCGCAGTCGATGTTCTTGTGCTGCATGGCCGCGATGAACGTCTGGCCCGCCTGCACGCCCAGTTCGTGGATGCTGCTGACCGAGACGCCGTTGCGCACGGCGAGGTACTTGGTGAGGAAGTCGGTCGACGAGCCGAGATCGGTGATGCCGAGGCTCTTGCCGGCCCAGTCCTTGGGCGAGGTGATGTTCGGCTCGTCGTTGCGGCACAGTTCGACCTCGCCGGGCACCTGGAGCATCTGCACGACCTCCTCGGTCTGCTTGCCCTTGGCCTGTAGGTCGATGTTGTGGTCGTAGAAGCCGACCACCGCGTCGATCTGGCCGGCGACCATGTCGGTCTCCGCGTTCACGCCCGCCGGTTCGTCGGAGAGTTGGACGTCGAGGCCCTGCTGGGCGTAGTAGCCGAGTTGCTGAGCGAGCATGGCTGGCAGGTAGATCTGCTTGTCGAGGCCGCCGACCATGATCTTGACGACCGGCTTGCCGCTGCTGTCCGTGCTGCTCGCGCTGCCTGAGCCGCAGGCCGCAGCACCGAGTGCGACGGCGAGCGCGACACCGGCCGTGGCCACGGCCTTGCGGGTGATCGGTTGCTTGAAGGACATCGGTGCTCCTTTGTACCTTTTGTTGCTGTCCGAGGTGTTTCAGATACCGGCGTTGTCGCTTGTGGACGCCGGAGGGCGCCAGGCGAGCAGCCTGCGTTCCAGGAGGGTGATCAGCCCCTCGGCGACCAGCGCCATGATCGCGATGATGAACATCGCGGCGAAAACGCCGTTGGGGTTGAACGTGTTCTGTGACTGCGAGATCAACAGGCCGAGCCCGCGTTGGGCGCCCATGTACTCGCCGACGATCGCGCCGATCAGCGCGAAGCCGAAGCTGACGTGCAGGCTGGCCAGGATCCAGGTGAACGCGGAAGGCAGCACCACCTGCCGGATGACCTGCGTCCGGGACGCGCCGAGGATGCGTACGTTGGCGATGAGGTTGCGGTCGACCTCGCGAGCGCCCTGGAAGGCGTTGAAGAACACCGAGAAGAAGACCAGCACGATCACCAGCAGCACCTTGGACTCAAGGCCGAGTCCGAAGGCGACGGTCAGGATCGCGCCGAGCACGATCCTCGGGATCGAGTTGACCACCTTGATGAACGGCCCGAACACCTCGGCGAGGAAGCGCACCCGGCCCAGTGCGATGCCGAAGACGATGCCGAGCGCGACACCGATGACGAACCCGAGCGCGGTCTCCTCAAGGGTGACCCCGATCTGTGTCCACAGTGAACCGTAGGGCGTGCCGTGCTGGAACCAGGTGACGGCCTGCCTGACGATCTCGGTCGGCTGGCCGAAGAAGAACTTGTCCACCAAGCCGACCTGCGTGCACAGCTGCCAGCCGCCGAAGATGATCACGCAGATCAGCAGTCGGGTCAGGTAGACGACGGCTTTGCGCCTGCGCCGGGCGGTGGCGTGCCTGGTGTCGGCGGTGGTCGCCGTCGTCGGGGTCGCGGTCGCGGCGGTCATCAGGCTGCTCCAGTCGTCGCTGCGGTCTGGCGCTGGTAGGCGATCTGCACCTCGTCGCGCAGGGTGGTCCAGATCTGGTGGTAGAGATCGACGAACCGCTGCTCGAACCGGATCTCCTGCACCCGCCTCGGCCTTGGCAGGTCGATCGGGTACACCGCCTTCACCGTGCCCGGCCCCGCTGAGAGCACGACGACCTTGTCGGCGAGCGCGATCGCCTCCTCAAGGTCGTGCGTGATGAACACGACCGAGGGCCGCACCACCTCCCACAGCGCGAGCAGCTCGTCCGACATGATCTGCCTCGTCTGCACGTCCAGCGCGGAGAACGGCTCGTCGAGCAGCATGATGCGTGGCTCGTTGATGAAGCTCTGCGCCAGCGCGACCCGCTTGCGCATGCCGCCGGAGAGCTGGTGGGGATAGCGGTTCTCGAACCCGGCAAGGCCGACCCGCCGCAGCCAGTCGCGGGCCTTCTCGTACGCCTGGCTCCGTGACCGACCGCGGAACAGCGGTCCGGCCGCCACGTTGTCCACAACGGACTTCCACGGCAACACGGCGTCGGTCTGGAACACGAACCCGGTCTCCCGACCGATCCCGGTCACCGGCTGACCGTCCACCAGCACCTCGCCCGCCGAGGCTCGCTCAAGGCCGGCGATGAGCGTCGCGGTGGTCGACTTGCCGCAGCCGGTCGGGCCGACGATCGCGCAGAACTCGCCGGATTCGATGGTCAGGTCCAGGTCGTGCAGTGCGGTGTGGCTGCCGCCGTTGGGGGTGCGGAACCGTTTGGTCACGCCACGTAGTTCGATCGTGCCCTCAATCATGGGCAGGGACGCTAGGTCGAACGTGACGCAGGTCCTAGTTTTCCCCTGCTTACCCGCATAACGCGTATTCGGTGTGGTTGTGAGCCTTCTGCGCCCGGCCGCACCCCTCGCGATCCTCGGCGTCATCGGGCACACTTGTCGGCTACCACCCTGCCGCAACGTCGCGGAGCGGAGCTGTGAGTAGACGCGCCAAACTGTCCACCCGGATCCTGGTCAGCCAGGTGGCCATCCTGTTCGTCACGATGTGCCTCGGGTTCGGCCTCTACGCCAGGCTGACCGCCGACCAACTCGACCAGCAGTACCAGCAGCGCGCGCTGTCCATCGCGCAGTCCGTCGCGGCGATGCCCGAGGTCGGTGCGGCCCTGCTGGCCGGCGACGTCCGGCCGAACAGCACCGTGCAGGTCTTGGCCAGCCGGGTCCAGCGGTCGACCGGCGCACGGTTCATCGTGGTGATCAACACCTCTGGGGTGCGGCTGACGCACCCGATGCCGTCGCTGATCGGCCAGCGGGTGAGCGAAGACATCCACGTACTCGACGGGCGAACCTTCACCGACGTCGACCCCGGCACGCTGGGTCCGTCCGCGGACGGCTTCGCTCCGGTGTTCGGCCCGGATGGCCGGGTGATCGGCGAGGTGTCGGCCGGGATCCAGGAGAACCAGGTCAGCAGTGCCCTCTGGCACGAACTGCCACTGATCGCGCTGTACACGGTGCTCGCGCTGCTGTTCGGCGCGATCGCCGCGTTGCTGCTGGCGCGCAGGCTCAAGCGCACCACGTTCGGCCTGGAACTGCACGAGATCGCGCGGCTGTTGCAGGAGCGCGAGGCCATGCTGCACGGCGTCCGGGAAGGCGTGATCACCTTTGATCCGGACGGCAATGTCACGCTGATCAACGACGAGGCTCGACGGCTGATCGGGCTGCGCGCGGATGCCATCGGCCGCCGCCTCGACGAACTGCTGGAGCCTGGCCGGTTGCGCGAGGTGCTCACCGGCGAACTGAGCGGACCCGACCAACTCGTGATCACCGACGACCGCTCGCTCGTGGTGAACCGGATGGCGGTCGACCTGGCCGGCCGCACCCTCGGCGCGGTGGTGACCCTGCGGGACCGCACCGAAGTGGACGAACTGATGCGCGAACTCACCAGCACAAGGGGGCTCACCGACGCGTTGCGCGCACAGCAGCATGAGTTCGCCAACCACCTGCACACCGTCTCTGGCCTGCTGGAACTCGGCCGGTCGGGCGAGGCGCTGTCGTTCATCGCGGAAACCACTGGCGCGGCCCGCGGCCTTGCCGAGTCGGTCGGCGCGCGGATCGGCCATCCGGTGATCGCAGCGCTGATCCTTGCGAAGTCCACTGTGGCCGCCGAGCGCGACGTGACGCTGTTGCTCTCCGAGCTGTCCCACGTGCCGAGCACCCTGCCAGGGCCACAGGTGGTGCAGGGGATCGTGACCATTCTCGGCAACCTGATCGACAACGCCATCGACGCGGCCGGTCTTGGCCCGTCGCCCGCGCACGTGACCGTCCGCATCGTGCACGCCGACGACGAGCTGACCATCCGGGTCAGCGACACCGGTCCCGGTATTCCCGACGGAGCCAGCCTGTCGATCTTCCGGGAAGGCTTCAGCACCAAGCAGAACGTGGCAGGTGCCGGGCGTGGCATCGGCCTCGCCCTGGTGCGTCGGGTCACCGACCGGCTGGGTGGTCGGATCACCGTCACCGACGGTCCCGGCCCGGTCTTCACGGTCGTTCTGCCCATGCCGGCGCCGGTGCGCGCGTCATGATCGGCACGCTCGTCGTCGACGACGACTACCGGGTCGCGGACATCCACGCCAGCGTGGTCGCGGCGCAGCCCGGTTTCACCGTGTGCGGGCAGGCGCACACGGCGGCGCAGGCCAGGACCGAGATCGGCAGGTCACACCCGGATCTGGTCCTGCTCGACCTCTACCTGCCAGACGAGCACGGCCTCGACCTGATCAACGAACTCGACCCCGCGCACCGTCCGGACATCCTGGTGATCACCGCCGCGCGGGACGTGGCCACCGTGCGCAGGGCCATGCAGCTCGGCACGGTGAACTACCTGGTCAAGCCGTTCAGCCTGAGCCACCTGCGCGAGCGGCTCGCCGCCTACCAGGACCTGCACCAGCGACTGCACGCGCTCGGCACCACCACCGAGACCGACCAGGAGGCCGTCGACCGGCTCTACGCGCTGCGCTCGCCCCGTCTCACGCCGACAACCGCCGACCTGCCGAAACGCCATTCCGCGCCGACCATGAACCTGATCACGAACGTGGTCCGCGCCGCGCGGGAGGACATGTCCGCCGCCGAGGTCGCTGCCGAGGTGGGCATCAGCAGGCCGACCGCGCAGCGCTACCTGACCTACCTGGCCGAGCGCGGCATCGTCGAACTGCGGCTGCGCTACGGTGGCCCCGGCCGGCCGGAACAGCGCTACAAGGCCGCGGACACCTGATCAGCCGACCGCGACACCTCAGCCGACCGCGATGCCGACGATTCCGGTCAGCACGACCGCGGCGCCCACCAGGCGCCGCATCGGGTTCGGCTCGTGCAGCACCCGCCAGGCCACGACGCTGCCGATGACGATGCTCAGCTCCCGGACCGGCGCGACCACGCTGACCGGCGTGTTCCGCATGGCGAACAGCACGAACAGGTAGGCGAGCGGAGAGAGCACCGCGACGAGGAGGATCTCGCGCCGATGCTCGCGCCACAGCCGCGCGACCTCGTCCCCGCGTGCCAGCGCGTGGGGCGTGAGCATCGCGCTCTGCAGCACGCAACCGGCGGCGAAGTAGATGATCGGCGGTATCGCCAGCGTGGTCACCGAGCGGTCGTCCCACAGCGTGTAGCCGGCGATCGTCGCACCGGTCAGCACGCCGTAGACCACGCTGGCCAGCCGAGGCGCGCTCTTTCCCGCGCCAGGGTTGAAGCTGATCACGCACACGCCGAGCACGACGGCGCCGATCCCGAGCAGCCCGACGAGCCCGGGATGCTCGCCGAACGCCAGCACGGCGACGATCACCGATAGCAGCGGCCCGGTGCCCCTGGCCAGCGGATACACCACCGACATGTCGCCAACCGCGTAGCCGCGTTGCAGGATCAGGCCGTAGCTGACGTGCAGGAGCGCAGTGCCAGCGGCGGCGGCGAGCCACCACCACTGCGGTCGCGCGTGCGTGACGATCAGGTCGCCGATCGCGACCGGCAGGCACAACGCGGCCGAAACCGAGTAGTAGCACCAGACGAACACCGCGCCGCCCGCGCCGACCCGCTTGGCAGCGAAGTTCCAGCCGGCATGCAGGACGGCGGCACTCACCAGCAGCGCGAGCGAGATGACGTGCACGAAACCCCCTTGAAAACGCGGTTTCCGAACAAACGTATCAACGCGCCACTGGCCCGGTCCGGATGTGCTACCTTGACATGTAACTGATATATCAGTTGTGGAAAACCGATGGGACAGGAGGTCGGCGGCATGACCAGCCCGCTGCCGGAACACCCCGACTTTCTGTGGCGCAACCCCGAGCCCAAACGGTCCTACGACGTGGTCATCGTCGGCGGCGGCGGGCACGGCCTTGCCACCGCGCACTATCTGGCCCAAAACCACGGCATCACCAACGTCGCGGTGCTGGAGAAGGGTTGGCTGGCGGGTGGGAACATGGCCCGCAACACCACGCTGATCCGCTCCAACTACCTCCTGGACGAGTCGGCCGCGATCTACGAGCACGCCCTGAAACTGTGGGAGGGCCTTGAAGCCGATCTCGGCTACCCGATCCTGTTCTCCCAGCGCGGCGTGCTCAACCTCGCGCACACCGAACAGGACGTGCGCGACTCGGTCCGGCGCGTCGAGGCGAACAAGCTCAACGGCATCGACGCCGAGTGGATCGGCCCGGACGAGGTTCGGCAGATCTGTCCGATCGTCAACGTCTCCCACGACATCCGCTACCCGGTGCGGGGCGCGACCTACCAGCCGAGGGCCGGCATCGCCAAACACGACTACGTCGCCTGGGGCTTCGCCCGCCGCGCCGACGAGGCAGGCGTCGACCTGATCCAGGACTGCGAGGTCACCGGCTTCACTGTGGCCGGCGACCGGGTCACCGGCGTGCACACCACGCGCGGCGACATCGCCTGCGGCACGGTGGCCCTCTGCGCGGCCGGCCACACATCCGTCCTGCTCGACATGCTCGGCGTGCGCACGCCACTCCAGTCGCATCCGTTGCAGGCCCTGGTCTCCGAGCTGCTTGAGCCGGTGCATCCGACGATCGTCATGTCCAACGCCGTGCACGTGTACGTCTCCCAGGCGCACAAGGGCGAGTTGGTGATGGGCGCGGGCATCGACTCCTACAACGGCTACGGCCAGCGCGGCGCCTTCCACATCATCGAAAGGCAGATGGCCGCGGCCGTCGAACTGTTCCCGGTGTTCGCCCGCGCGCACCTGCTGCGCTCGTGGGCCGGCATCGTGGACGTCACGCCGGATGCGAGCCCGATCGTCGGCAACACCCCGTACGAGAACGTGTTCGTCAACGCCGGCTGGGGGACCGGCGGGTTCAAGGCAACGCCCGGCATCGGCTGGTGTTTCGCGCACACCATCGCGCACCGCGAGCCGCACCCCTACGTCGCCCCGTTCAGCCTGGACAGGTTCACCACCGGTGCGCTCGTCGACGAGCACGGCGCGGCGGCCGTCGCGCACTGAAACGTCGCCGGAAATCGAGGACTGCCATGCAACTCATCCACTGCCCCTGGTGCGGCCCGCGCGAAGAAGTCGAGTTCCACTACGGCGGCCAGGCGCACGTGGCGTACCCGGACAAGCCAGCCGAACTATCCGATCAGCAATGGGCCGAGTTCGTGTTCTACCGCGACAACCCGAAGGGTCAGTTCGCCGAACGCTGGAGCCACAACGCCGGCTGCCGCCGCTGGTTCAACGCGATCCGCGACACCCGCACCTACGAGTTCGTCGCCATCGAACAGGTGTCGAGGGCATGAGTCGCGTCGACGGATACGGTCGGATCGACCGCGGCCGCACGCTGCGCTTCAGCTTCGACGGCCGAACCTACACCGGCCATCCCGGCGACACGCTCGCCTCCGCGCTGCTGGCCAACGACGTGCACCACATCGGCCGCAGCGTCAAGCTGGGCCGACCGCGCGGCATCGGCGCCGCCTGGGTCGAGGACCCGACCGGCCTCGTGCAGATCGAGAAGCCTTTCCCGGAGCCGATGGTGCAGGCCGCCGTCGTCGAACTGGTCGACGGCCTGGTCGCAAGAGGTGCCAACGGCCAGGGCAGGCTCGCCGACCGGCCGGACCCCGCGCGCTACGACCGCAAGCACACGCACACCGACACCCTCGTCATCGGAGCGGGCCCGGCCGGATTGTTGGCCGCGCGCGGTGCGGCGCGGGCGGGGGAGAGCGTCGTGCTGATCGACGACCGCGCAACGCCCGGTGGCAGCCTGACCGGCACCGAGCGCATCGACGGCCGGCCGGCACTGGAGTTCGTCGCCGACGTGGTCGCCGAACTGGCCGCGAACCCAGAAGTCGTGCACCTGCAACGCACCACCGCATTCGGCCAGTACGACGACGGTTTCGTGCTCGCGCTCCAGCGGCGCACCGAGGAACTCGGCGACCGCTCGCGGCAACGCGTGCACCGCGTCCGCGCGCTGAAGGTTATCGTCGCGACCGGCGCGCACGAGCGGCCGATCGTGTTCGCGGACAACGACCGGCCCGGCATCATGCTCGCCGCGTCCGCCCGCGACTACCTGCACCGCTACGGCGTACTGGCCGGCCGCGAGATCGTCGTGTTCACCAGCGACGCCGCCGCCTATGCCGTCGCCACCGACCTCGCTGACGCGGGCGCGCACGTGACCATCCTCGACGCCCGCGCCAACCCTCCCGCGGAGCAGCACGGTATCACCGTGCATCCGTCCACAATGGTCACCGGAACCGAGGGCGACGAGCGCGTCTGCGCCGTGTTGACCACTGCCGGCCGGCTGCCGGCCGATCTGCTGCTGGTCTCCGGTGGCTGGACGCCGGTGGCGCACCTGTACAGCCACATCAGGGGTGCCCTCGCCTACGACCCCGCGCTCGGCGCGTTCCGCCCAGCCGGAACGCTGCGCGGCGTGACCGTGATCGGCGCGGCCAACGGCACTCTCGACCTGGCCGGCGCGGTGCGCGACGGAGCGGGCGACGCGGCACCGTCCGTCGAAGCGGAACCGGCCGGCATGCCGACGAAGGTGTTGTGGCGCACCGAAGGCGACCCGGCCCGCCAGTTCGTGGACATCCAGCGCGACGCCACGGTCGCCGACATCGCCCGCGCGGTCGGCGCCGGCCTGCGCTCGGTCGAGCACATCAAGCGGTACACGACCATCGGCACCGCGCACGACCAGGGCAAGACCTCCGGCCCGCTCGCCTCCGGCATCGCGGCCGAACTGCTCGGCCGACCGATCGAGGAACTGGGCACGACCACGTTCCGCCCGCCGTACGTGCCGGTCGCGTTCGCGGCGCTCGCCGGCCGCGAGCACGGTGCCCTGTTCGATCCGGAGCGGATCACCGCGCTGCACGACTGGCACGTCCGGGCCGGCGCGGTGTTCGAGGATGTCGGCCAGTGGAAGCGGGCGCGCTACTACCCGAGGCCGGGCGAGGACATGGAAACCGCCGTGCTGCGCGAATGTGCGGCGGCCCGCACCAGTGTCGGCATCCTGGACGGCTCGACGCTTGGCAAGATCGACGTGCAGGGCCCGGACGCGGGCGTGTTCCTCGATCGGCTCTACACCAACATGATGAGCACACTGAAGGCCGGCCGGGTGCGCTACGGCGTGCTGTGCGGCAACGACGGCATGATCATCGACGACGGCACCGTCCTGCGCATCGCGGACAACCGGTTCATGGTCACCACGACGACCGGCGGCGCGGCCAAGATCCTGGACTGGATGGAGGAGTGGCACCAGACCGAGTGGCCGGAACTGCGCGTGCACCTCGCGTCGGTGACCGAGCAGTGGTCGGTGTTCCCGGTCGTCGGCCCACGCTCGCGCGACGTGGTCGGCGCGGTCTTCCCGGATGTCGACGTGTCCAACGAGGCGTTTCCGTTCATGTCGTGGCGGGACACCACACTCGACGGTGTGAAGGTGCGCATCGCCCGGATCTCCTTCTCCGGCGAGCTGGCCTATGAGATCAACGTCAACTCCTGGTACGCACCCGCCCTGTGGGAGCGCCTGCTCAAGGCGGGCGAGCCGTTCGACATCACCCCGTACGGCACGGAGACCATGCACGTGCTGCGCGCGGAGAAGGGCTACCCGATCGTCGGGCAGGACACCGACGGCACGGTGACCCCGCAGGATCTCGGCATGAGCTGGGTGGTGTCGAAGAAGAAGGAGGACTTCATCGGCAAGCGCTCGTTCAGCCGCAAGGAGAACCTGAACCCGCTGCGCAAGCAGTTGGTCTCGCTGCTGCCCACCGATCGCCGGACCAGACTGCCGGAAGGTTCGCAGATCGTCGAGCGGTGCGCGGACGGCGTGCTGCCGCCGCCACCGGTGCCGATGCTCGGGCACGTCACGTCCAGCTACCGCAGCGCGGAACTCGGTCGCCCGTTCGCACTCGCGCTGGTCAAGGGTGGTCGTGCGCGCATCGGCGAGCTGGTGCACGTGCCGGTGGACGGGATGCTGGTCGAGGCGGAGATCGGCGACTCCGTCCTGGTCGACCCGGAAGGAGCGCGTCGCGATGGCTGAGTTTCTCTACCGCACGCATCCGCTGGAGAGCCGCAAGCCGGCCCTTGCCGAACTGACCAGGCGGATCGACGGACTCTCGGTGCACGCCGAGGACTGCTTCGCCGCTGTCGACCTGCGCGTCGATCCGGCCGGACCGGGCGCGGACGCCATCGGTCGATCGCTGGGCACCGCGCTGCCGGTCGAGCCGAACACCTGGACGCACACGGCCGACGGTCAGATCATCTGGCTCGGCCCGGACGAATGGCTGGTCACCAGCGCCGACCTCCACCCTGACGAGTTCGAGGGCGAGTTGGCCTGGGTCGCGTCGGCCTACGACGGCGCCGCTGTCGACGTCTCCGCGCAGCGCACGAGCCTACGGCTGCACGGGCCGCTGGTGCGCGAACTGTTGTCCTTCGGCTGCTCGCTCGACCTGCGGCCATCGGCCTTCCCGGCCGGTTGCTGCGCGCAGACCACCGTCGGCCAGGCCGGCGTGCTGATCCTCGCGCTCGGCGATGACGACTTCCGCCTGTTCGTCCGGCCCTCGTTCGCCGGCTACCTCACCGACTGGCTGCTCGACGCGGCCACCGAATTCCTGCCAGCGCAGTCCAGTTAGGAGTGTCGCGATGAGCACCACCCCTCGCGTCGTGGTCATCGGTGCCGGGATCGTCGGTGCCAACCTGGCTGACGAACTGACCGCGCGCGGCTGGCACCAGGTCACCGTCGTGGACAAGGGCCCGCTGCCGCTCACCGGCGGCTCCACGTCGCACGCGCCGGGCCTGGTGTTCCAGACCAACCCATCAAAGACCATGGCCGAGTTCGCTACCTACACGGTCGAGAAGTTCACGGCCCTCGACGTCGACGGCGCGTGGTGCTTCAACCAGGTCGGCGGTCTTGAGGTCGCCACAACGCAGGAGCGGCTCGCCGAACTGCACCGCAGGCAGGGCTGGGCCACCTCGTGGGGCGTGCCCGGCGAGGTGGTCGACCCGGCGCGCTGCGTCGAACTGCATCCGCTTGTCGATCGCGACGCCGTGCTCGGCGGATTCCACACGCCGACCGACGGGCTGGCCAAGGCGTCCCGCGCCGTCGTCGCGCTGGCACGACGGGCCGAGTCGCGCGGCGCGGTGTTCCTCGGCTCGACCCGGATTACCGAGGTGCTCCAGCGGGGCGGTCGGGTCACCGGCGTGCGCACCGGCGACGGCGACGTGATCGACGCCGACATCGTGGTGTCCTGCGCCGGTTTCTGGGGCCCGGCCGTCGGCGCGCTGGTCGGCATGAACGTCCCGCTGCTGCCGCTCGCGCACCAGTACGTGCGCACCGGACAGATCACCGAGCTGGTTGGCCGCAACGACGACGCCATCGAGGCGCGCCTGCCGATCCTGCGCCACCAGGACCGCGACCTGTACTACCGCGAGCACAACGACCGCATCGGCATCGGCTCCTACGCGCACCGGCCGATGCCGACCCGCCTTTCCGACCTGCCAGCGGACGATGGCATCGCTGGCGTCACCGAGTCGGCCATGCCCTCGATGCTGCCGTTCACCGAGGAGGACTTCGCGCCGTCCTGGGAGGACAGCAAGCTGCTGCTGCCGGCGCTGCGCGATGCCAAGATCGACATCGGCTTCAACGGGATCTTCTCCTTCACGCCGGACGGTGGCCCGCTGATCGGCGAGTCGCCGGACGTTGCCGGCTTCTGGATCGCCGAGGCGGTCTGGGTGACGCACTCGGCCGGCGTGGCCAGATCGGTAGCCCAGTTGCTTGTGGAGGGCCGCAGCGAGATCGAGCTGCACGGCTGCGACGTGCACCGCTTCGACCCGATCGAGGTCACCGAGGCGTACGTCAACGAGACGGCGCAGCGCAACTTCGTCGAGGTCTACGACATCCTGCACCCGTTGCAGCCCAGGCTTTCCCCGCGCGACCTGCGAGTGAGCCCGTTCCACGCCCGGCAACGCGAACTGGGCGCGTTCTTCCTTGAGGCGCACGCCTGGGAGCGGCCGCACTGGTACGAGGCGAACGCGCCGCTGGTCGCGGAGCTGCCGATCCAGTGGCAGGCGCCCGCGCGCGACCCGTGGTCGGCCATGTTCCACTCGCCGATCGCCGCGGTCGAGGCGTGGAAGACGCGCACCGCGGTCGCCATGTACGACATGACCTCGCTCAAGCGGATCGAGGTCAGCGGTCCCGGCGCGGTCGAGTTCCTGCAACGGCTGACCACCGGCAAGATGGACAAGTCGGTCGGCTCGGTCACCTACACCCTCGCCCTGGACGAGGCGGGCGGCATCCGCTCGGACCTGACCGTCGCCCGGCTCGGCGAGCAGGTGTTCCAGGTCGGCGCCAACGGCAACCTCGACCTCGACTACTTCCGCCGCAACGCACCTAACGACAACAGCGTGCGACTGCGCGACATCACCGGCGGAACCTGCTGCGTCGGCGTCTGGGGCCCGCTGGCCCGCGACTTGGTGCAGCCGTTGACCGACGACGACTTCGGCAACGAGGCGCTGAAGTACTTCCGGCTCAGGCATGCGCACATCGCCGGCATCCCGGTCACCGCGATGCGACTGTCCTATGTGGGCGAACTCGGCTGGGAGATCTACACCGGTGCCGAGTACGGCCAGCGGCTGTGGGACGTGCTGTGGGCGGCCGGGCAGCCACTCGGCGTCGTCGCCGCCGGCCGGGCCGCGTTCAACAGCCTCCGGCTTGAGAAGGGCTACCGGTCCTGGGGCACGGACATGACCACCGAGCACAACCCGTACGAGGCCGGGCTCGGGTTCGCGGTGAACAAGAGGAAGACCGGCTACGTCGGCCACGAGGCTATCGCCGAACTCGGCGACGACACGATCACCCGCAGGCTCACCTGCCTGACCATTGACGACGGCCGCAGCGTCGTGCTCGGCAACGAGCCGGTGTTCGTCAACGGCGCGCCAGCCGGATACGTGACCTCGGCCGCGTTCGCGCACACGATCGGCACCCCGATCGCCTACGCCTGGCTGCCCGCGTCGGCCACCGAGGGCACGTCGGTGGAGATCCAGTACTTCGACAGGAAGGTGCGCGCGAAGGTCGCCAGCGAGCCGCTCGTCGATCCCGAGATGGCCCGCATCCGCCGCTGATCAGATGATCGCCCTGATCGCCTTCTCGAACCCGGTGACGTGATGCAGCGCGACCGTCTCGGCCCGCGCGCTCTCGCCGTCTGCGATGGCGCGCAGCAGCCCGACGTGCTCGCTGATGTGCCGGTCGAAGTGCGTGAGGCGGTCGAGGAACAGGCAGAAGATCCGGGTGGCGAGGTTGTTGTAGCGCACCAGCGTGTCCTCAAGGTGCGGATTGCCGGCGGCCCGGTAGATCGCCCTGTGCACCCGCAGATCCCAGTGCATCAGCTCGTCGCGCGCCAGCGTCGCCGGTTCGATGTGCTGGATGGTGTCGGCCAGTTCGGCGAGTTCGGCCCGCACCGGCCTGGTCGCGTGTTCGGCGGCGCGGCGGGCGGCCAGTGGTTCCAGTTGCACGCGGATCTCGCTGATGTAGGCGAGATCGGTGATGTCCACCCCGGTCGCGAACGTGCCCCTGCGCGGGTAGGTGATCACCAGCCGGTCCACTTCAAGACGTTTGAGCGCTTCCCGGACCGGAGTGCGGCCGACGCCGAGCGATTCGGCGAGCGCCACGTCGTCGATGGGTGCCATCGGCGGGATGTCCAGCATGATCAACCGGTCCTGGATCGCCGCGTAGGCGCGGTCGGCCAGCGACGCCGATTGCCGTTGGAGTTCCTGTCGCGCAGCGGTCACGACGATCATTCTATACCAAACTGATATATCAGTCGGATATCCACGTGGGTCATTGACACCCGAGCGCTGATGCGTCCTGGCATTACAGTTGCGGCATGAGAAACAACGGCGTTGCTCCGGGGGAGGCCCAGCACGCCAACCCACTACAGTCGGTGGACCGGGCGTTGACCATTCTGGAGATCTTGGCCAGGCATGGTGAGCTGGGCGTCACCGGCATCGCGGGCGAACTGGACGTGCACAAGTCGACCGCGTCGCGGCTGGTCGGCGCGCTGGAGGCGCACCGGCTGGTCGAGCAGTTGGGCGACAGGGGCAAGTACCGGCTCGGTTTCGGCATCGTGCGGTTGGCCGGAGCCACCACCGCCCGGCTGGACCTGCCCCGGCAGAGCAGGCCGATGTGCCGGCGGCTGGCCGTCGAACTCGGCGAGACCGTGAACGTCGCCGTACTGGACGGCACCGCTGTGGTGAACGTCGCGCAGGAACAGGGCAACGCCGCGATCTCCGCGCACAACTGGCTCGGCCAGCGCACCCCCGCGCATGCCACCTCCAGCGGCAAGGTGTTGCTGGCGTGGGCAACCGAGGACGAACGGGCCGCGATCATCGAGGCGGGTCTCACCAGATACAGCGACAACACGATCACCGACAGCGCCGCGCTCGCCGCCGAACTGGACGACATCCGGCAGCGCGGCTGGGCGAGCACCAGCGAGGAACTCGAAATCGGGCTGAACGCGGTCGCCGCGCCGATTCGGGGCGCGGACGGTGTCGTGGTCGGCGCGATCAGCGTGTCCGGCCCGTCCTACCGGCTCGCCGCGTCGTCGTTCACCGAAATCGCCAAGCGGGTCCAGTTCGAGGCGGAAGCGATCAGCCTCGAACTCGGCTATTTCCCGCAGGCCGAGTCCTCCGCCTGAGATTTTTGTGGCGAAACGGGTAGGTAGTGGTTGGACGAGACCGACGTCACGTGCCACTGGTCTAGTACGTTAGCTGAGCCTAACCTCAGCTGACCCCACGTTCACCGTCACGAAGGACACGCGCACCATGCCTGCCACCGAGATCGCGCTGTTGGGCGCCATCGCCGGCCTCACCATCTACCTCGGCCTGCCGCTTGGGCGACTCACCGCGCCCATGCCACGCACAAGGGCCCTGCTCAACGCACTGGCCATCGGCATCCTGGTGTTCCTGCTCTGGGACGTGCTCGCGAACGCGTGGGAACCGGTCGACGCGGCGCTGTCCGGTCACCACTTCGGCAGCGCGATCGGCAACGGCCTGGTGTTCCTCGTCTGCTTCGGCATCGGCCTGCTCGGCCTGGTCTACTTCGACAAGGTGGCCGTCAAGCGCCGTCCAGGGCAGGCGCGGCGCCCAGGACCCGGCACCGCGACCGCGAGGGAGATCAACCCGAGGGCCACCGGCGACGCCACCCGGCTCGCGCTGATGATCGCGATCGGCATCGGCCTGCACAACTTCGGCGAGGGCCTGGCCATCGGCAACTCAGCGGCCAGCGGCCAACTGCAACTCGCCGTGCTGCTCATCATCGGCTTCGGCCTGCACAACGCCACCGAGGGCTTCGGCATCGTGGCCCCACTGGCTGCGGACGACGCCCGGCCGAGTTGGGGGAGGCTCGCGCTGCTCGGCCTGATCGGCGGCGGCCCGACCTTCCTCGGCACCGTCGTCGGCCAGTCGCTGGTCAGTGACACGCTGTCGATCGCCTTCCTCACCCTGGCCGGCGGCTCGATCCTCTACGTCGTGATCGAACTGCTGTCGGTTGCGCGGCGCTCCGGCATGAAGACCCTGGTCACCTGGGGCGTGCTGCTCGGCGTGGTCGCCGGTTTCGTCACCGACGCCGTTGTCACCGTCGCGGGCGCGTGACAACGGCAGGAATTGTGACGAGCGCGTGCCATATCCGGTGAATTCTTCATAGTGGTGTTTTTCCACGATCCTGGCATATCCTCGAACGGGCGCGCCAACGAGGTCGTTTCTCGATGAGCGCGATACTCGTCGCCCTTCTTTCCCTGGCAGGCGTGATCGTCACCGCTCAGGCTGCTCAGGCTGCTCAGGCGGCAGCGCCGCAGATCTTGACATTCGCCAACAAATGCGTTGACGTCGCTGGCGGAAGCTCCGAGCCGGGAACGCTCATCCGGCAATGGTCCTGCAACGGAACGGTTTCACAGAATTTCACCATCGTGCCAATCGGCAACGGCCTCGTCACGATCAAGACGTTCGCCGGTTCGTGTGCCGACGTCGCCGGCGGCCAAACGGCCGACGGCACCCTCATCCGCGAGTGGCCGTGCAACGGAACGGTCTCTCAACAATTCAGCTTCGTGTCCCTCGGCAATGGCTTCTCCACCATCAGGACCTTTGCCAACAAGTGCTGGGACGTCCGAGGAGGTAGTAGCGCGGACGGCGCGATCATTTCGGAATGGACGTGCAACAACACCGTCGCGCAGGAGTTCGTGATCTGATGGGCGGCGAGCCGGCTACTTGAGGTTGCGGCGGGTTATTCGGCAAGGTCGGCGGCGTGTTGGCGGAGGGCGTGGACGAGGGCCTGAGTCGGCGGCGTCGCGAGGCCGGGTAGTCGAACCAGGCTGACGCGGCGTCGTTCCTCGGGGAGGTCGTCGATGTCGATGAGGCGGACGCCGGGCGGGATCGCGGACAGCAACGTCGAGGGGACGGTGGTGATGCCCGCTCCGGCTGCGACCAGGTGCAGTTTGGTCAGCCAGTCTCGGGTGGCGTGCTGGACGCGGGGCCGTCCCGGCAAGCCAGGCCAGACACCCAACAGCGGCTCGTCAACGCTGGCTGGGCTGGCAATCCACGTCTCATCAACGAGGTGCTCTGCGGTGACGCTGGCGCGGTCGGCGAACCGGCCGCTGGCCGGCACCGCCAGTACAAGGCGGTCCTCCAGCAACGGTTCCACTCGCAGGGGCGGATCGTCGGTGTCCGGTGCGCGGTGAGGTGGCCGGGAGGTCAGCAGGGCGAGGTCGAGGGTGCCGGTGCGCAGCGCCCGCACCAGCGATGGGGTCGTGCCCTCCCGGGTGGTGACCCGGGTCTGAGGGCGTTGCCGGCGCAGGGTTGCCAGGGCGCGGGCCACGAGCACCGCCCCGGCGGCGGGGAAGAAGCCGAGCCGCACCGGACCGGTGTCGTCCTCGGTGCCGCGCAGTTCCCGGTCGGCGGCATCCACCGCATCCAGCGCGGTCACGGCGTGCCGCAGCACAGCACGGCCCGCCGAGGTCAGTCGGACACCGCCGGGATAGCGGTCGAACAGCCGAACGCCGGTGGCCTGCTCCAGGGTTGCCACCTGCCGGGAGACAGCCGACTGCGTATAGCCCAGCGCCTGGGCCGCAGCGGTGAAGGTGCCCCGCTCGGCCACCTCGCGCAGCACCCGCAGCCCGACCAATGTGACGTCCATGAGTAATCAACATATCCGATATGCGGAGCATTCGTTGGCGGAATGGCGACCGGGGTTCCTACCGTGAGGGGCGTGAACCCAGCAATCCGCCACCGGCGCATCCGGACTGGGCGGCGCCAGGCTGCGGACCACCCGGACAACGCACAAGGAAGAGAACGACGATGCCGCTGATCAACGTCTACCTACGCAGGGGAACCACTCCCGAGTATCGCCGCAACGTCTCCGCCGCCATCCACAAAGCCATGGTCGACGTCCTGAAGATCCCCCAGGACGACCAGTTCCACGTCTTCCACGAGGTCACGCCCGACAACTTCCACATGCAACCGGTCGTGTTCGGCCTGCCGCGCAGTGAGCGCACCATGCTCGTCCAGCTGTCCTTCAACCAGCGCACAACCAAGCAGAAGAACGAACTGTTCCAGGCGATCGTCGACAACCTCCGGCGCTTCGCCGACGTCCCAGAAGAAGACATCATGATGATGGTCCTCGAAACAGCCCGCGAGAACTGGTGGGCCGCCGGCCGCGTCGTCAACCCCGAAACCGGCTACGACGCGCGCATGACTGACATACCCGCCGAAACCGCTGCCACGAACTGATCCACACTACTGTCCTGTATTTTCACTGTTCGGCGTAGGGTGTCTTGACCGGATCGGGTACGTGTTCGACCGGATCGCGGGTGGATGCGGTCGAGGTACTTGTCGGGTCGGACGCTGCGATGACCGTGTTGCCCATCCCGTTGGGGAAGTTGGCGACGGTCGTCTGGGAACGCCAGCCCGAGCCGTTCGAGGACACGATGGACGGTTCGCTGCTGTAGAGATACTTCGTCGCGCTCGACCCGTACGGATTGGTGATGTCGGAGTTGGTGGAGTAGCCCGCGTTGTTCCCGGCCTGATAGATCAGGTACCACAGGCGCTGCGGGGCGAAGTAGAACAGTTGCGGTGCGATCTGGTAACCGCCGCCGATCGCGGTCTGGTCGCCGTACACCGGGTGTCGCGGAGTTCGCCTGCGACCAGTCGGAGAAATGGATGAACTCCATGCCGTAGCCACCCGAGGAGTTCACCGTCGACGCGGCAACGTACCACTGTCCGTTGTAGGACACGACCGACGGGTCCTTCACCGTGATGATGTTGTGGGAGTCGGCATGCGGGCTGATCAGCACGTCACTGGACGACCAACTGAAACTGCTCGGCAGCGTGCCACCCTGGCCGGACGACGAACCGAGAGTCCATTGCGCACAGTCCAGACTGGACGCCGGTGATGGTGCCGTTGGCATTGATGATCCATTGTTGGTTGCTCTGACCGTTGCAGGTCCTCAGTTTCGACCCGATCTGCTTCTAGTATCGAATCGATTCGACAGAGGTATGGTCGAGGTGGTGGCGCGTCAACGCGCCGGAACACTGCTTTGCGTGGCGTACAAGCGTCGTGCTCGCGGCAGAAGCTGGTGGACGCACTGCCGATCCGATGTTGTCCCCTGCTCCCCGGCCGTGCTGCCACACGGCGTCTGCGGCGCGACCGGCCGCTACGTCGAGACAGACGCGCGGATCGTGTCAGTGAAACTTTCCGGAGCTGTTGCGTGAAAGTTTCACCCGTTTGCCTGGTGAGCGCGGGAAAATGACGCTCTGTTCGGCTTTTCGGACCGCGCGCGACCATCCAGTCGTTCTGGCGGCGACATGTCGTTGACCGTTCGTCGGACCGCTCGTAGTATCCGTCGAGCCGAAGAAGCGAACCGATTCGATATGTCGACTCGGTGACAGGTTCTGCCGCATCGCCTGTCCGGCGTCGACCAGAACTCCACGTTTCACAGGAGGCAGACAGTGGCGTCCTCTCCCATCAGCACCGAGGCCGACGGTGGCGGGCAACCGTGCCGGCAGTGGACATGCGACGGCGGCTCCAGCCAACAATGGAGCCTCAGATGACGGCACCTTTCCCCGACCGCAGGAGGCGTCGATGAAAACCAGAGTCAGGATCACACAAATCGTGTTGGCAGCCGGCGCAGCCCTGACGCTGGCACTGTCGCTACCGGCGCCGGCAGCACCTGCCCAGGCGGCCGCAGGTGAGTCGCTGAGCGTGGATCTCTCTTCGACGAAGGGCCCGTCGACCGGCGTGGGGGAAGGCTTCCTCTACGGCATCAGCGAAGACGGCACCCAGCCGGCCGACCAGTATCTCCAACCGCTGGGCCTGAACGCGTTCCGTGGCGGGGGCTGGTTCTCCGGGGGCTGGATCAAGGACAACTACCAGTACGGCTCGGCCACCCAGGCGGACGTCAACTCGATCATCCAACAGGCCAAGCGTCTCACTCAACCGCCTTACCACGCGCAGTATCAGGTGCTGGTCACCGACATGTACGGCCTCAACGGCGGCCAGCCGTCGAACACGATGTATCCGTGCGACAACGGGAACTGTTCGAACTGGGTCAGTTTCATCGACTCGACCGTGGGTGCGTTGCAGGCGTCGGGACTGAAGTTCGCCTACGACATCGACAACGAGCCGGACATCTCGGTGTTCTGGACCCGTGGTGTGAACAGCGCCCAGTACTTCCAGATGTGGGACACCGCCTACCGGGAGATCCGGCGCGTCGCGCCGGGCGCTCAGATCGTCGGGCCCTCCTTCGGGTTCACTCCGCAGCGCAGCCCCGGCGAGTGGCAGACCTGGTTCGCCCATGTGAAGGCGGCCGGCACGGTCCCGGATATGATCAGCAACCACAACGAGGGCGATGTCGACGATCCGGTGAGCGTGGCGCAAACTCTCAACAGCGACCTGACCGCGGCGGGGATCGGCCCGATACCGCTGTCCTCGAACGAGTACCAGCCCGCCGACAGGCAGACGGCCGGCGTGACCGCGTGGTATTTGGCGCGTTTCGCGCAGTCCGGCTACACCAATGCGATGCGTGGTAACTGGGTTTGCTGTGTGACTCCGAACCTGACTGGTGTCCTGACCCAGAGCAACGGAACCTGGCAGCCGACCGGCAACTGGTGGGCCCTTCGCGACTACGCCGACATGACCGGCACGCTGGTGAGCACGTCCGGTCAGGTCGGTTCGACGGCGATCTCGGCCGCGGAGGACGCCACGAACAAGCGCGCGGTGGCGATCATCGGAGACTCGAACGGCTATACCGGTGGTGCGTCGGTGACCTTCAGCGGTCTGTCGTCGGTGCCGTGGCTGGCCAACAACGGCAGTGTGAACGTGACCGTGGACCGCATACCCGACCAGGCGCCGCTGTCCGCGCCGCAGGTGGTGTACAGCCAGAATGTCAGCACCTCGGGTGGTTCGGTCACCGTTCCGTTCACGTTCCAGGCCGCGCATGACGCGTTCGCGGTGTATGTGACACCTGCGTCGTCGAGTGGTGGTGGTTTCCCCGGCGGGTATCACCAGTTCGTGGCCGCCAACGACAACCTGTGTCTTGACGTGTATGGCAACGCGACGAGCGCGGGGGCGGTGATCGATCAGTGGTCGTGCAACGGGCAGACTAACCAGCAGTTCCAGTTCGTCCCGGTCTCCGGCGGCTATGGCGAGCTTGAGGCGCAGAACTCCGGCCAGGATGTGGCTGTGGCCGGTAGTTCGACGGCGCAGGGTGCTCCGGACATTGTTCAGCAGGCGGTGAACGGGGCTTCTGGCAGTTTGTGGCAGCCGGTGGCGCAGTCGGATGGCTCGTACGAGTTCCGTAACCAGAACAGCGGCCTGTGCCTGGATGTGTACCAAGGCGGTAGCACTCCGGGGCAGCAGTTGGACCAGTGGCCGTGCAAGAACTCGTCCGGCACCAATCAGGATTTCACACTTCGCTGACGGCGGAGGTCTTCAGGTCCCTGTTACGCGGCCGTCGTGCCTTGGCTTCGCCCACGACGGCCGCGTCCGCCGAACCGTCAACCGGCAGGTTCAGACGGTCGTAGCATGTGATCTTGGTGTTCGGTGGGGAAGGATTCCCTGTCGTGCGCACAATGCTGACGTTGGCTGATCGGGAGGAGATCTCCCGTGGGCTAGCAGAGTCGTTGCAATACAAGGACATCGCGACAAGGATCGGGCGTGACGCCTCGATCGTGTCACGGGAGGTAGCCCGTCACGGCGGCCGAAACGACTACCGGGCAGCGGCGGCCGCTGAACTGGCAAAGCGGTCCCGGTCTCGCCCGAAGCTCCTGGCGGTCGACCGTAACCCGCGCGTGCGGTCGACGGTGACGCGGCTACTGCGTATCGGCTGGTCACCGGCCTCGATCGCGGGGTGGATAGCCCGAGACGCGCCACGGGTGGACGCTGTGCGGGTGAGTCACGAAGCCATCTACCAGTGGGTCTACGCCCAACCGGTCGCCACCCTGCGGCGAGAGCTGATCGCGTTGCGCACTGGTCGGGCCGCTCGGCGTGGTCCGCGTCCGGCCCCGGCGCCGCGGCTCCGGGAGCCTCGCTACCTCGACGAGCGTCCCGCCGAGGTCACCGGCCGCGCGGTGGGCGGGCACTGGGAGGGGGACTGTGCGACACGAAGTTGCACGAATGTGAGTGGACTGACCGACGGGAGAGGCGGCTGATGGTAAGGCCGTAGGCGCAGTCACGGGTCCGTGTCCGTATGACCCGTCCCGCCCTTGACGTGCGATGCCGGTAACGGCGTGGTGCGAAGCTCAGGGGAAAGCCCAAGGGTTCCGTTCCATCCGGGAGCTACCGGCAAGGGGAAGACCGGACGGGTGAACGCAAGTGAACTCCCGATGATGCCTCGTGATCCCAAGCCCCGCCGATGGAAGATTCCAGTGGGGTGCATGGCTGGCCGCTGAGAAGCGGCAGGCGCTGGCTGGTAGAGGTCACTCCGGCCAGGTGGACACCGCCGCCTCGGGGTAAAGGGAGCACCCACCCCGGTCGCATCTCGTTCGTGTGGAACGTGGAAACCCCGTTGAGGTCCGGGCCGTGGCCCGGTCGGCTAACCGTGAGGAAGGCTCAACTCCCCAGCGGGAACAGGATAGCCCAAGAAGCTAATGCCGGAAGCCGAAAGGAAACGGGAACCCGGGGCATGATGACCAGTCTCTCCGCTGGTCGCCTCGTATAACCGTCCGGATACGGGTGTGTTGCCCGGACTCGAAAGGGTGCTGACGTGGGCCAGGTGAGCCTGTGCGGACTCACTGGACAACGACGACGGAACCGAGGGACAAGTTGGACACCATGACGGACACGGGCGGCGCGGTCTCGATCGTGCCGCTCGCCGTCGCGACGGTGAACGGACCCGAGGACGACGACCTGGACTGGGCGTCGATCGACTGGCGCCGGGTTGAGGACGACGTACGGCGTTTGCGACAGAGGATCTTCACGGCATCGCAGGCAGGGGACCTGAAGAAGGTCCGCAATATGCAGAAGTTGATGCTCCGGTCTCGATCGAACACGCTGCTGAGCGTGCGTCGGGTCACGGAGATCAACGCGGGACGCGCGACGGCGGGAGTTGACGGGAAGGTGGTGCTGATGTCCCAGTCCAAGGCCGAGTTGGCCGACTGGGTGCAGCACCGTGCCCGGCCGTGGATTCCCATGCCCGTCAAGCGGGTGTTTATCCCCAAACCAGGGACCACGAAGAAACGCGGACTTGGGATTCCGGTGATCGTTGACCGGTGCCTGAAGCGGTGACGGTCAGCGCACTGGAACCCGAGTGGGAAGCGCGGTTCGAGCCGAAGTCCTATGGCTTCCGGCCCGGCCGCGGCTGTCATGACGCGATCGGGGCCATCTACTCCACGCTCAACGGAAAGAATCCGCAGCGGGTGTGGGTGCTCGACGCGGATCTGACGGCGGCGTTCGACCGGATCGACCATGAACGGCTGATGACCGCGCTCGGCACCTTCCCCGCTCGGGGACTGGTCCGGCAGTGGCTCAAGGCCGGGGCAGTGGATCAAGGTCGGTTCGCCCCGACCGAAGCGGGGACTCCGCAAGGCGGGGTGATCAGCCCGTTGCTGTTCAACGTGGCCCTGCACGGGATGGAGGAAGCCGCAGGGGTCCGCTACTACGCGACCGGCAGAGACGCCGGGAGTGCACGGAGCGGCGGTCCCGTGCTGGTGAGGTACGCAGATGATTTTGTCGCGATGTGCACCAGCCGTGAGCAGGCCGCACAGGTCAAGGAGCGGCTGACGGCATGGCTGACGCCCAGAGGGCTCGCCTTCCACGAGGACAAGACACGCATCGTCCACGCGGACAACGGGTTTGAATTCCTGGGGTTCAACGTCCGCCGCTATCACGGCAAGCTGCTGATCAAGCCGAGCACAGCGGCCCGACGACGGATCCGGGAACGGCTGAGCGCCGAGATGCTGGCCCTGCGAGGGGCCGATGCGGGTGCGGTACTCAAGAAGATCAACCCGATCGTGCGGGGTTGGTCGGCCTACTACCGGACGGTGGTGTCCAGCGAGATCTTTACCGCGCTGGACAATCACATGTGGACGCTCACATACAAGTGGGCCAAGCACAGCCACCCGAACAAGCCGAAGCACTGGATATCCGACAAGTACTTCGGCCGGTTCAACAAGGCCAGGCAGGACAGGTGGGTGTTCGGCGACCGCGACAGCGGCGCCTACCTGCTCAAGTTCTCCTGGACGAAGATCGTCCGGCACCAGTTGGTCAAGGGCAGGGCGTCTCCGGACGACCCGACGCTGGAGTCGTACTGGGCCGAACGGCGTCGCAAGGGACCGCCTCCACCGGTCGACCGGATGACCGTGCGCCTGCTTCAGGCACAGCAAGGTCGCTGCCCGGCCTGCGGAGGACTTCTGTTGCACGCCGATCATCCGCCGCGAAGCCCGCAGGAATGGGAAACGTGGCGGACGGTCATCAGGAAGGCGATCTCCAAGCAGCACATCGCCTTCGCGGATGGTGACTCACCCGACGATCACAGGCTCCGTCTCCTTCACACCCTTTGTCGACGACGGATTGGAGCCGCCAGGCCGGCAAATCCTGCATCTTCTCCTGACCGCGAGCCCTTGGGGGCTTGCTTGAGCCGTGTGCGGTGAACAGCTGCTTGCACGGTTCTGAGGGGGCGGGGACACAGCAATGCGTCCCCGCTACCCGACTGGTGATCGGCAAGGGCGGCAAGACCGCCGTGGCCACGCTGGTGGAGCGGACCAGCCGGTTCCTGATCCTGGTGCCGTTGACCGGGCGGGATTCCCTGACGGTCACTCAGGCGATCGTCGCGGCGGTCGGTGACCTGCCAGCCTCGATCACCCGGTCATTGACGTGGGATTGCGGAGCGGAAATGGCGCTGCACAAGGATGTGACCGCGACGGGGTTGCCGGTGTTCTTCGCTCACCCGCACTCGCCGTGGGAGCGGGGCAGCAACGAGAACCTCAACCGCATCGTCCGCGAGTACTTTCCCAAGGGAACGGTGATTACCAGCGATCCGCACTACCTCGCCGCCGTCGCGGCTGAGATCAACGACCGACCCCGTAAGATTCACGAGTGGCGTAAACCCAGCGAGGTATTCACCGAGCTCCTCGAAGCGGATGCTTCGACTGCCTGAATCTGCCCCCACCTGACCGCTGGGCGCTACGACACCGCGACCACTCCCCACCAGCGGGCCATCGTGCACCTGTTAACCACGCCTGGGCCAATCGCGACTGGCGGAGGTCACACCTTCAAAATCAACGTTACGCAAGCGGCGGCTGCTGAAGTTGAGCCAGCGAGCGCTGACACCGCCGCAGCGTTGCCCTTCACGTGACGGAATAGTCCGCTGGCCAGGCGTCCCCATAGTCGTCGATGAATCAGCAGTTTTACGTTATTCCATTTGTGGCTCTCAAGGTGGCAGCCGCCAAGGATTCCCTTGGCATTGTTGCGGCAGGGTGTTTTGTTTCGGTTTTCGGCACAGCACGGCACTGGCGCTTGAAACAAGAAATACACCACGACCAGCACTGAAAGAACGCCAAGCACGATGGGGCCGACATGAAACACGAACCAGCCGAAGTAGAGGACCGGTAGAAGCAGATAGCCCCAGTACTTCGCAATCTTCTTCTTGGTGGCCTGCTTCACCCGGCCGATCGTATCGAGCGTGTTACGGTGATGCACTCGGCCGAAGGAGTGACGGCCGCTTCGGCGGTTGCGTGCCTAAACGCGAAAGACATCGACAAGTCCGAGTACGACGTCAGCGCGATATTCGGATTGAACATGGTCGGCCTGGGAGTGGTCACGTGATGGCGGTCTTTCGCATCGTCGCCGACGAGGTGGAGAGTCCCCGATGGGTGTCGAAAACGCCGGGCACACCGACTTCGTCATTCGATCGTGTGGGATCACCGCGTGGGTTCGTGCCGAGGTGCGCTGACCGTGGATAGTGGGTGCACGGCAAGGGCTCACTGTGATGGAGGCCGTTGGTTGGCAGTCGATGCCATGTTCAAGCGGGGCCAGCGGCCCGAGCGGCCCGCCAGTTGCGGGCGCACTCCCGGGCAGCTGGCCCTGAGACGGACCTGATCATGCTCCGCCGAAGGCAAACGGCCTGGTTCGCGCAGGCCAGACTCTTGCGGTCAGAAGATGTCGTTGATGACGTCCTCGCCGATGGCGAAGCCGGCGCCGGTGGCGATGGCCTGGCCGAAGCCGCTGTGCAGGAAGCCGCCGAGTCCGCCGCCGTAGCCCTGCTGATAGACGGGCTGTTGGTACACCGGCTGCTGGTAGACGGGCTGCTGGTAGACCGGCTGCTGCTGGGGCGGCGGCGCGGCCTGCTGCTGGGCCTGGTTGGCCACGAAGTTGTGGATGGCCTGCAACAGGAGGGTCACCTGGCTCTGCTCGGACTGGAAGCCGATGGTGATCTCCCTGAGGTCCAGCAGCCACTCCCTGGCATTCGGGTCGCCGCTGTTGGCCGCGGTCTGTAGCTTCTGGGCCAGCGCGGTGATCAGCTGAACCGTCTGCTGGCTCTGCTGCTGCAATTGCGCGTACGTGTTGTCGATGGTCTGGGTGTCCACCGCGGTCGCCTCCACTGGTCGAACTGCTACTTCGATCCTGCCACGTTCGGCCCAACGTGCGCGGCGGCGGCGCGGTGCGCGGTTTCGGGGGTGGGCAAGTCCACATCAAGGGAACCCCTGGCGACCCGCTGGCTTCCGGCGGGTCTCAAGTTACTGTCGATGTTATGCACACTTGGTTGTCCCATTCCGTCCCCGCTGTCCCCGGTCAGCCGCGTCCGCTGCGGCTCTATGACTCGGCGACCGGGGAGGTGCGACCGACGGCGCCCGGCAGGACCGCACGGATGTACGTCTGCGGGATCACGCCCTATGACGCGACCCATCTGGGTCATGCCGCCACGTACCTGGCCTTCGACCTGGTCCATCGGCAGTGGCTGGACAACGGGCACCGGGTGCACTACGTGCAGAACGTCACCGACGTGGACGACCCGCTGCTGGAGCGCGCCATCCGCGACCACGACGACTGGGTGGTGCTCGGCATGCGCGAGACCGCGCTGTTCCGGGAGGACATGCAGGCGTTGCGCGTGCTGCCGCCGCAGGACTACATCGGCGCGGTCGAGGCGATTCCGGAGATCGTCGAGCTGATCTCCAAGCTGGTCGCCAGTGGCGCGGCGTATCGAGTTGATGACGAAGAGTATCCGGATGTCTACTTCGACCATTCGGTGACCGGCCGGTTCGGCTACGAGTCAAACTACGACGAGTCGACCATGGTGGAGCTGTTCGCCGAGCGTGGCGGTGACCCGGAGCGGGCGGGCAAACGGCATCCGCTTGACGCGTTGCTGTGGCGGATGGGCCGGCCGGACGAGCCCTCCTGGGACAGCGAGCTTGGCGCTGGCAGGCCGGGGTGGCACGTGGAGTGCGCGGCGATCGCGATCAACCGGCTGGGTAGCGGGTTCGACGTGCAGGGCGGCGGGTCCGACCTGGCGTTCCCGCACCACGAGAACAGCGCGGCGCATGCCGAGGCGCTGACCGGCGACCATCCCTTCGCCCGGCACTACACGCACGCGGGCATGATCGGGCTGGACGGCGAGAAGATGTCCAAGTCCAAGGGCAACCTCGTGTTCGTGTCCAAGCTGCGCGCCGCAGGCGTCGACTCGATGGCGGTGCGCCTCGGCCTGCTCGCCGGCCACTACCGCACGGACCGGTCCTGGACGGACGAGCTGCTCGCCGAGGGTGAGGCGCGGCTGGCCAGGTGGCGGGAGGCGGTCGCGCTGCCGAGCGCGCCGTCCGCCGAGGACACCGTGCGCAGGCTGCGCGACCACCTCGCCGACGACCTGGACACGCCCGCAGCGCTGGCCGCGGTCGACGCCTGGGCGAACGAGGCACTGAACAGGGCCGGGACCGATCCGGCCGCGCCGGGGCTGCTGCGCGACGCGGTGGACGCGCTGCTCGGCGTCGAACTGTGAGACAGGACCGTGTGAGGTGGGTGTGGTGCGCATCCTTCCGCGACTCGCGGTCCGAACAGGTCGCGGATGAGCGACCGGATCGCGGGTGACGGCCTGACACCCAGCTCGCGGTCCAGCAGCGTCCGGTAGGACCGGTAGGTCTGCACGGCTTCGCTGTAGTTGCCTTCGGCGATGTGGATCTCGATCAACAACCGGTACAGGCTCTCCCGCAACGGTTCCGCGCGCATCGCGGCGAGCGCTGCCTCGACCGCGTCGCCGTAGCGGCCAGCGCGCAGCCGATGCTCGGCGAGGTCCTCCAGCGTGTGCAGGCACAGTTGGCCCAGCCGTTCCCGCTCGATCAGCACCCAGTCGTCGAACCAGCCGGGCAGCAGTTCGGCCGCTCCGTCGAGCAGCAGGTCGGCGGTGGTGCGCCGGTCGTCCTCGGTGTAGTGGGGCAGGCGCGCGGCGCGCACGAGCTCGTCCACGTCCACCACAACGTCCTTGGCAAGCCTCAGTTTTTTCGCCGCTGGTCGCGATCACCGGCGCGCCCAACTGCGATCAGCCGCTGCAACGTCTTGGGCACCTCGACCGTGCCACCGTCAACAGTGAGCGTGAACCCGCCCAGGAATTCCAGTCGTGTGCTCGCCACGGATTTTCCCTCCCCATGTGTTGCCGATGGGGAGCTTCGGTCAGCGCGCCAAAAAGCCACCAAAGGTCGGCAAATCGGCGCCCGCCGCCGGAAGTGGTCGACGGGCACCGCCAGTTCGGGAAATCTCCTGGTCTACCCCCCGGTCGGACCGTGTCCCGGTCCGCCGCGACCGCCGGGGCCACCGGAACCGCGCCTGCGCAGGTAGCGCTCGAACTCGGCGGCGATGGTGTCGCCGCTGGTCTCGGACAGGGTCAGCTCGTCGCCGCGCTCCTCAAGGGCGCGGACGTAGTTGCGCACGTCCTCGTCCTCGTCGGCCATCTCGGTGACCGTGCGCTCCCACTCCTCGGCCTGGCTGGGCAGCGCGCCGAGCGGCACCTCCACGTCGAGCATCTCCTCGACCCGGTGCAGCAGCGCCAGCGTGGCCTTGGGCGAGGGCGGCTGCGACACGTAGTGCGGCACGGCCGCCCAGATGGAGATGGCCGGAATGCCGGCCTGCACGCACGCGTCCTGGAACACGCCGACGATGCCGGTCGGCCCCTCGTAGCGGGACCGCTCAAGGCCGAACTTGGCCGCGGCCTCCGCGTCGTAGGCGGTCCCGGTCACCGGCACCGGCCTGGTGTGCGGGGTGTCCGCGAGCAGGGCACCCAGGGTGATCACGGTCTTCACGCCGAGCTGCTCGATGTGTGCCAGCAGCTCCTGGCAGAACCGCCCCCAGCGCATGTTCGGCTCGATGCCGTGCACGAGGACCACGTCGGTGTTGCACCCGGGCGGCCGACACACGGTCAGTCGCGTCGTCGGCCATTCGACCCGCCTTGTCACCCCGTCCACCAGGTGCACGGTGGGGCGGGTGACCTGGAAGTCGTAGTAGTCGTCCGGATCGATCTCCGCCAGTGGGGTCGCGTCCCAGCTCAGCTGCAGATGCTCGATGGCCGTTGTCGCCGCGTCACCGGCGTCGTTCCAGCCCTCGAACGCGGCGACGAGCACCGGCTCCACCAGCGGGCCCATCTTGTGGCTCTGCTCCCTGCCCTGATGCTCCCTGCCCTGTTCAGGATCGTTCACGTGATCACCTCACCGGCCCTGTCGACCGCCTGCAATGACGACCCTGCGTACTCGCTCACCCGCCAAGCCTACGACCGAGCGGGTCCGCGCGGAGACCGTAGGCTAGGACCATGGTCGATCGCGTGTCGCGCGCCCCGCACCCGCTGCTCGCCGCGCTGGCCGATCGGGTCGTTGTCGCAGATGGCGCCATGGGCACGATGCTGCAGGCCAAGGACCTGTCGCTGGACGATTTCGCCGGCCTTGAGGGTTGCAACGAGATCTTGAACATGACCCGGCCGGACGTGGTTCGGTCCGTGCACCGCGACTATCTGGCGGCGGGCGCGGACGCCGTGGAAACAAACACTTTCGGGGCAAACCTGGCCAATTTGGGTGAATACGGCATAGCGCACCGGATTCGCGAGTTGGCCGAGGCGGGAGCCCGGCTGGCCAGGGAGTCGGCCGACGAGTTCGCCCAGCCGGACCGGCCCCGGTTCGTGCTCGGCTCGGTCGGGCCGGGCACCAAGCTCCCCACGCTCGGTCACGCTCCGTTCACCGCCTTGCGGGACGCGTACGTCGAACAGGTGCGCGGGCTGCTGGCCGGCGGCGTGGACGCGGTTATCGTGGAGACCTGCCAGGACGTGCTCCAGGCGAAGGCCGCGCTGATCGGCGCCAAGCGCGCGATGGCCGCCGATGGCCGCACCGTGCCGCTGATCGCGCAGGTCACGGTGGAGACGACCGGGACGATGCTGCTCGGCACCGAGATCGGCGCCGCGCTCACCGCGCTCGAACCACTCGGCATCGACCTGATCGGCCTGAACTGCGCGACCGGTCCCGCCGAGATGAGTGAGCACCTGCGGCACCTGTCCCGGCATGCCAAGATCGGCATCTCGGTGATGCCCAACGCCGGCCTGCCGCAGCTCGGCCCGCACGGTGCCGAGTACCCGCTGCGCCCGCACGAGCTGGCCACCGCGCTGCACGGCTTCGTCACCGAGTTCGGGGTCGGCCTTGTCGGCGGCTGCTGCGGCACGACCGCCGAGCACATCCGCGAGGTCGCGGACGCGGTCGCCGGCCTGAAGCCGAAGCAGCGCCGCCCGCACGACGAGCCCAGCGTGTCCTCGCTCTACCAGGCGGTGCCATTCGCGCAGGACGCGAGCGTGCTGATGATCGGCGAGCGGACCAACGCCAACGGCTCCAAGGCGTTCCGCGAGGCCATGCTGGACGGTCGGTTCGCGGACTGCGTCGAGATCGCCCGCTCCCAGACCCGCGACGGTGCGCACCTGCTCGACGTGTGTGTCGACTACGTCGGCCGGGACGGCACTGCGGACATGGCCGAACTCGCCAGCCGCCTGGCCACCGCATCCACGCTGCCGATCATGCTCGACTCGACCGAGGTCGACGTGCTGCGCACCGGCCTCGAACACCTCGGCGGGCGCTGCGCGATCAACTCGGTCAACTACGAGGACGGCGACGGCCCGGATTCGCGCTTCGCCAAGGTGATGGCGCTGGTCGCCGAGTTCGGCGCCGCGGTCGTCGCGCTGACCATCGACGAGCAGGGGCAGGCGCGGACGGCCGAGCACAAGGTCGCGGTCGCGGGCCGGCTGATCGCCGACATCACCGGCAACTACGGCCTCGCCGAGTCCGACATCATCGTGGACTGCCTCACCTTCACGATAGCGACGGGACAGGAGGAAAGCAGGCGCGACGCGGCCGAGACGATCGAAGCGATCCGCGAGCTGAAACGCCGCCATCCCAAGGTGCAGACCACGCTTGGACTGTCCAATGTGTCCTTCGGGCTGAACCCGGCCGCGCGCCAGGTGCTGAACTCGGTGTTCCTGCACGAATGCGTGCAGGCCGGTTTGGACACCGCGATCGTGCACGCGTCCAAGATCCTGCCGATCGCGCGCATTCCCGAGGAGCAGCGCAAGGTCGCGCTCGATCTCGTCTACGACCGGCGGCGCGAGGGATATGACCCGCTGCAACGGTTCATGGTGTTGTTCGAGGGCGTGACAACCGCCGCGTCCAGGCAGTCGCGGGCCGAGGAACTGGCCGCGCTGCCGCTGTTCGAACGGCTGGAGCGGCGCATCGTCGACGGCGAACGCAAGGGCCTTGAAGCCGATCTCGACGCCGCCCTTGACGAGCGGCCCGCGCTGGAGATCATCAACGACACGTTGTTGAGCGGTATGAAGACCGTTGGCGAGCTGTTCGGGTCCGGACAGATGCAACTGCCGTTCGTGCTCGCCTCCGCCGAGGTGATGAAGTCCGCGGTCGCCTACCTCGAACCGCACCTGGACAGCACCGACGACGCGGGCAAGGGCAAGATCGTGCTCGCCACGGTCAAGGGCGACGTGCACGACATCGGCAAGAACCTGGTGGACATCATCCTGTCCAACAACGGGTACGACGTCGTCAACCTCGGCATCAAGCAGCCCATCACGGCCATTCTCGACGCGGCGGACGAGCACGGCGCTGACGCGATCGGCATGTCCGGGCTGCTGGTCAAGTCGACCGTGGTGATGAAGGAGAACCTGGAGGAGATGAACTCACGCGGGGTCGCGGCGCGCTGGCCGGTGCTGCTCGGCGGCGCCGCGCTCACCCGCTCCTACGTCGAGAACGACCTCGCCGAACTGTATGTCGGCGACGTCCGCTACGCGCGGGACGCGTTCGAGGGCCTGCGGCTGATGGACGCGGTGATGGCCGCCAAGCGCGGCGAGACCCCGCTGATCGACAAGGAAGCACAGGCCAGAGCCGAGGAACGGCGCGAGCGCCGCGCCCGCTCGCTGCGCATCGCCGAGGCACGCAAGGCAGCCGCCGAACCAGAAGGTCCGCTGCCGGCCCGCTCCGATGTCGCCACCGACGTGCCGATTCCCATCCCGCCGTTCTGGGGCGACCGGCTGAGCAAGGGCATCGCGGTCGCCGACTATGCGGCCATGCTGGACGAGCGCGCCACGTTCATGGGCCAGTGGGGCCTGCGCGGCGGTCGCGGCGGCGGCCCGACCTACGAGGAACTGGTGGAGACCGAGGGCAGGCCTCGGCTGCGTTACTGGCTGGATCGCCTGGCCACCGATGGCGTGCTGGCCAACGCGGCCGTCGTCTACGGCTACTTCCCGTGCGTCGCCGACGGCGACGACCTGGTCGTGCTCAGCGAACCGAGCCCGGACGCGCCGGAACGCACCCGGTTCACCTTCCCGCGCCAGCACCGCGACCGTCGGCTGTGCCTCGCCGACTTCTTCCGGCCGCATGAATCCGGCGAGGTAGACGTGGTCGCCTTTCACCTGGCCACTATGGGGCAGCCCATCGCCGACTATGCGCAGGAACTGTTCACCGCCAACGCCTACCGCGACTACCTTGAGGTGCACGGCCTCGGCGTGCAGCTGACCGAGGCGCTCGCCGAGTACTGGCACCGGCGGATCCGCGAGGAACTGCGACTGCCCGGCGGGGGAGTCGTCGCTGATGGTGATCCGGCGAACATCGAGGACTACTTCTCGCTGGGTTACCGTGGTGCTCGGTTCTCCCTCGGCTACGGCGCCTGCCCGAACCTCGCCGACCGCGCCAAGATCGTGGATCTGCTCGCGCCGGAACGGATCGGCGTGAAGCTGTCCGAGGAGTACCAGCTGCATCCGGAACAGTCCACCGACGCGATCGTGGTGCACCACCCGGAAGCCAAGTATTTCAACACGTGAGCACTGAGGGACCTGACAACTGAGGGGAACAACCGTGGCGCCTCGACCGGCGGCCGTGCTGTGGGACATGGACGGCACGTTGATCGACTCCGAGAAACTCTGGGACGTCTCCCTGCGTGAGTTGGTGATCCATCTCGGCGGTACGGAGCTGCGGGAGAGCGTGCGTGAGGCGCTCGTCGGCTCGAACATGCGGCGCACCTGCGAGGTGCTGCTCGCCGAGGCCGGCAGGCCGATCACCGAGGAGGCGGTGGCGCAGGCGAGCCGCTGGCTCACCGACCGCACCCGCGAGCTGTTCCGCACCGACCTGCCGTGGCGGCCGGGCGCGCAGGAGGCGTTGAAGGTGGTGCGCGCCAGCGGCGTGCCCACCGCGCTGGTCACCTCGACCGAGCGAGACCTGACGGAGGTCGCGCTGGACACCATCGGCCGCGAGTACTTCGACGCGACCGTGTGCGGGGACGAAGTGGATGGCAGGAACAAGCCGGACCCGTGGCCGTACCTGACCGCCGCGCGCCTGCTCGGCGTCGACCCCGCGCACTGCGTCGCCATCGAGGACTCGGCGACCGGCGTCGCCTCCGCCGAGGCGGCGGGCTGCGCCGTGCTCGCCATCCCGTGCGACGCCCCGGTGGCAGACGGCCCGCGCCGGACCCTGCGAGATTCGCTGGTCGGCGTGGACATGGACGTGCTCGGTAGTTTGTTGGCCAGCAGCGTGAGCTGAGTCATGTTCGTGCCACATGCTGGGAGCGGACGGGGGTAGCTCGATCGGTGCGTCCGCCCGGCTGGCAGGATTGCCCGCGTGAAAACGTTCGACGAGCTGTTCGCCGAACTCCGCGATCGTGCGGACCAGCGCCCCGCCGGATCGGCAACGGTGGCGGCGCTGGATGCCGGTGTGCACGCCCAAGGCAAGAAGGTGCTCGAAGAAGCAGGCGAGGTGTGGATCGCCGCCGAGCACGAGTCGGATGACCGACTCGCCGAGGAAGTCTCCCAGCTGCTGTACCGGGTACAGGTGCTGATGCTGGGCCGTGGCATCTCCCTTGAGGACGTCTACCGACATCTGTGATCTCGATTCGCCCGCCCCGTCCGGCTGACTTGATCACATTGGAGTTCTCATGCTGCGCGTTGCCGTCCCGAACAAAGGAGCCCTGTCCGTCGCTGCCGCCGAGATGTTGAAGGAAGCCGGCTACCAGCAGCGCCACGAGGCCAAAGATCTCACCGTCATCGACCCCACCAACGACGTCGAGTTCTTCTTCCTGCGCCCCAAGGACATCGCTATCTACGTCGGATCGGGTGACCTCGACCTCGGCATCACCGGCCGCGACCTCGCACTGGACTCGGGCGCCACGGTCACCGAGCTGCTGCCGCTCGGGTTCGGCCGTTCCACCTTCCGCTACGCGGCCCCGGCCGGTACCGAGTGGACAGTCGCCGACCTTGCCGGCAAGCGGTTGGCCACCTCCTACCCCCGACTGGTCCGGGAGAACCTGGCCAAGCAGGGCATCACCGCCGAGGTGATCCGGCTCGACGGCGCCGTGGAGATCTCGGTGCAGCTCGGCGTCGCCGACGCGATCGCCGACGTGGTCGAGTCAGGACGGTCGCTGCGCCAGCACAACCTTGTCGCGTTCGGCGACCCGATCTGCAAGTCCGAGGCCGTGCTCATCGAAGGGAACGGGCGGCCGGACGACGGCGCGAAAGCCCAGCTCGCGGCCAGGTTGCAGGGCGTTGTCGTCGGCCAGAACTACCTGATGATCGACTACGACTGCCCCAAGGTGCTGCTCGACGACGCCATCAAGCTCACGCCCGGCCTCGAATCGCCGACCGTGGCCGCTCTGGCCGACCCGGAGTGGCTCGCGGTGCGTGCCATGGTTGCCCGCAAGGAGGCCAACAAGGTGATGGACGAACTCGCCGGCGTCGGCGCCAAGGCCATCGTCGCCTTCGACATCAGGTCGTGTCGCCTGTGAACGCGGTGTTGGAGGTCGCCAGGTTGGACGTGCGCCCCGGTCAGGAGGCGGACTTCCAGACGGCCTTCGCGCAGGCGCAGTCGAGCATCCGGGCCGTGCCCGGGTTCATCGACCTGGAACTGCGGCGCTGCCAGGAAACCCGCAACCGCTACCTGCTGCTGGTCCGCTGGGAGACCCTTGAGGACCACACGGTCGGCTTCCGGCTGGGCCCGCACTATCCACGCTGGAAAGAACTGCTGCACCACTTCTACGACCCGTTCCCCGAGGTCGAACACTACGAGACGGTCGAGTTGGCGTGACGGTCCGCGCGGTCGTCTTCGACTATTTCGGCACCCTCACGCCGACCCTGGCGCGGGTCGCGTCCGCGGTCGACCAGCCGGAGATCGCCGCGATCCTGCGCGTCGAGCGGGACGCGCTGAAGGACTGGTGGACGAGCAGCTACCCGGATAGGTCGACCGGCCGCACCGGCAACGGCGTGGATACCATGCGCCTGCTCGCCCGCACCCTCGGCGGCGACGACAGCGACGACGCCGTGCACGCCGCGCAACGCCTGCGCCGTGGCACCTACGTGCGCATGGCCCAACCCCGCGCCAATGCCGCCGAGGTGCTGACCACCTTGCGCGCCAAGGGTTTGCGCATCGGCGTGCTCAGCGACTGCTCGGCCGAACTCCCCGAACTCTGGCCCGATCTCCCGCTCGCCGATCTCGTCGACGAACCGGTGTTCTCCGCGCTGGTCGGCGAACGCAAACCGCATCCGAGCATGTACACGACCGTCTGCGCGCGGCTCGGCGTCGCACCCGAGGAGTGCCTGTACGTGGGTGACGGCGGCAGTAACGAACTCACCGGAGCCACCGCGTTCGGCATGCGTGCCGTGCTCATCGCGGACGCGGCCTGGGCAACCGGGCACCGCTTCGACAGTGACGACTGGCACGGCGAAACCATCGCCGACCTCTCAGAGGTGCCCGCGCTCATCGCGTGAACTCGGCTTGCCTTTGACGTGCGGGTCAGGGGTTATCGTCGCGCTGTGCTCTCACGTGAAGTTCAACTCGCCGTCGTACCAGACGGGCTGCCAACACCAGAAGACTTCGTCGTCGTCGAGCGGCCGATACCGGTCGCAGGGCCGGGTGAGGTGCTGGTGCGCAACCGGTTCTTCCAGGTCTCCGCGCGGCTGCGCACGTTGCTGTCCGACACCGAGGCGGACACACCGCTGCCACTGGTGCGGCCGGGCGAGTCGCTGCCGTCGGCGACCATCGGCGAGGTCGTCACCGCGCAAGATGATTCCGGGCTGCGGCCCGGTGAGCTGGTCTTCCACTGGGCGGGCTGGCGCGAGTACGCGGTCGTCCCGACCGCCTCGGTGGTGCCGATCGGCGACTCGCTGCCCGATCCCGTTGCACATCTCGGCTCCGGCTGGACCGCGTACGCGGCGCTGACCCGGTACGGGCAACTCCGGCCGGGCGAGACCGTGCTGGTCACCGGTGGCACCAGCGGCGTCGGCTCACTGGCAGGGCAGATCGCCCGCCTGCTCGGCGCGGGCCGCGTCATCGGCACCACGGGCAGTGCCGCGAAGACCGACCGGATGCGTGCGGAACTCGGTTACGACACCGTCCTGGTGCGCGGCAGTGATCCCATCGTCGTTCCCGAAGGTGTCGATGTCGTGCTCGACAACGTCGGCGGCGAACAGTTGGCCGCCGCGATCGAGGCGGCGCGACCAGGTGCGCGGATCGTCCTGATCGGCGCCCTCGCCGGTCAGCTGGCGCCGCACGGCTCCGGGGCGAGGGCACCGGTCGAACTGGACGCCTATCCGATCATCCTGAAAGGACTGCACATCCACGGACTCGCCAACCTAGACGATCCGGCGTTGCACGCCGAATGGCTGGCAAGGTTCGGCGGCTGGCTGCGAACCGGTGAGATCACGTTCCCGCACGTGCGCGTCGCGGGCATCGACAACGCCGCGCGAACGTTGTACGAGGTGATCAACGGACGCTACGTCGGCACCGCCGTCGTCGAGATCGAGCACAACGGAGGATGAGATGCGGATCGGTGACGCGGCAGCCGCAGCCGGTACGACACCACGCGCGCTGCGGTTCTACGAACAGCGCGGACTGCTGGCGCCACCGGCGCGCACGGCCACCGGGCAGCGCGAATACACCGACGCCGAGGTGGCGCGGGTGCGCGTCATCCGCGAGTTGCTGGCCTTCGGACTCACCGTCGAGGACGTCGCCGGTGCCGCCGACCGGCTGCAGCTGCTCGACGGCGCGTTGCCCCGGTTCGGCCAAGGCGCCTGCCCGGGAAACAGCGGAGTGGTCCAGGCGCGCATCGCCGCGTTCGACGCCGAGATCGCTCGCCTGGCTCACCTTCGCGACCAACTCGCCGCCTGCGTCGGTACGAACCCAGCCCGCGTCAGTACGAACTCGGCCAGCGCCAGTACAAGCTCTGCGGGCACCAGCACGAACTAACGCGGCCGGACCAGCAGTTCCTGCGCGCCGCGCGCGACCATGCCGGTCTGGTCGTGCAGCACGCTGCTGGCGATGCCAAGGCCGGTCGGGCCGATCGCGGTTTCCGCGTCAAGGCCGATCCACTCGCCGTCGGGCTCGCGCAGCAGGTGCACGGTCAGCTCGGTGTTGATGAACATCCATTCGCGGATGTCCAGCCGGTTCGACAGGCCGTTGCCCGAGTCCGCGACCGCCATCAGCCGCTGTAGGCCGTTCGGCTCCTCGCCGTCCACCAGCGCGACCCACTGCCGCGCCCACGCCGCCGCCGCACCCGGTTTGCCCCAGTCGCCGCGCACCGCGAACCACTCCATCGCGCTGAGGTACCCGTCCACCCAGCCCACCGGCGGATGAACCCGCACGCTCTCGCTCACCGGCAGCAGCGGCTCCTCGGTCGGCACAGCGATCCCGCTGGTGTCCGTCCTGGCGATCCGCCAGGCCGAGGCACGCGCCACCGGTCGGCCGCCGGCGCGTAGTTCCGCGCCGAGCAGTTCCACCGCGCGACCCGGCCGCAGCAGCTCGGCGTGCACCTCGATCTCGGCGATCGGCACCGGCCCGAGGATTTCCACGGTGATCCGCGCCAGGTCCAGATCCTCGCGCGGCGCGCACTGTTGCAGCGCCCTGGCCAACAGCGCGGACGGCGGCCCCATGTGCTGGCTGTCCGGCGACCACGGCCCTGTCGTGTGTTTTGTCGAGGCGAAGCGGCCCTCGCCGAGCGGCAGGTAGAACGCGTCGGCCATCAGTCCGCCCGGTCCAACGCGGTCTCGCCCGAGTTCTCGTCCGGCTCTGGCCAGCCAGGGTATGGCGGGGGAGTGCCACCGAACGCGGGGCACAGCGCCTTGTGGTCACACCAGTCGCACATCTTGCCGGGGTTCGGCCGGAACTCGCCGGTCTTGCCGGCCCGCAGGATCGCGTCCCACACCGCGTCCAGCGTGCGCTCGAACCGCAGCAGCTCCGCCTCGTCCGGCGTGTAGACCAGCGACTGCTGGTCGGCAAGGTACATCAGCCGCAACTGCTTGGGCACCACGCCACGCAGCCGGTACACGGCCAGCGCGTAGAACTTCATCTGGAACAACGCCTTGGCCTCGGCGATCTCGCGCGGCGCCGCGCCGGTCTTGTAGTCGACGACCCGGATCTCGCCGGTCGGCGCCACGTCAAGCCGGTCGATGAAGCCGCGCAGCAGCAGCCCGGACGCGAGTTCGGTCTCGACCCGCAGCTCGCAGGACTCCGCGTTGAACCGGCGCGGGTCCTCCAGGGTGAAGTAGCCGTCGAGTAGGGCGCGCGCCGACTCCAGCCAGTCCGCGACCTCGGTGTCGTCCGCGCCATCGAACAGCACGGTCAGCTCCGGCCGTTGTGCCTGTAGGTCGGCCCACGCGTCGGGCAGCAGGCCCTTGGCGTGGTCCGGGTCGCGCTCTGCGGCTGGCAGGCCGAACAGCCGCTCCAGCACCGAGTGCACCACGATGCCGCGCACCTGCGCGCGGGTCGGCTTCTCCGGCAGCCGGTCGACCGCGCGGAAGCGATAGAGCAGCGGGCACTGTTTGAAATCGCTCGCCCGGGACGGGGACAGGGCCGGCCTGCGCCGGACGGCCGGCACGGCGACCTCGGCCACATCGGTGATGATCTCGTCCGCGATTCCCGTCTCGGCCACACCAGCAGCCTAGGGGAGACCCCCGACAGTTCCCGTCGTGGCACGCCGCTCAGCCAGCGTGACCGTAGGAGCCGGTATTCGGGTCGGGCCATTTCCCGCGCGGAAACGTGCTGTTGTCGACCACCTGGCCGTGCAGCGTGACCATGGCCTCGGCTTGCGCGGTGAGCACGGTGAGCAGCGCGGCCGCTACGCCCATGATCAGGCCGGCACTGATCGACATCTCACCGAACGCGAGCACAACGCCGGTCCAGGAGAACGCGACCGAGGCGAACGCCGCCACAACGCCGACCAAGGCAACGACGAACTGTGCCACGATCGCCCCGAGCGCGAGATAGAACGCGAGTCCCGCGGCCGCGCACAGGTCGAGCGCGAGGGCTGTGCTGTCCGCGACGGCGCCGATCCGCATGGCCGCGGCGGCCTGGTCTGACAAGACTTTCGCGTACGCCTGCTGTGCGTCGCCGCTCCAGTGCCTGCTGGACGGCATCGCATCCGGGTTGAGGTCGCCCACGATGTCGCTGGCAAGGCCCTTGACGTCGCCCCAGGCATAGGCGTCGAAGAAGAACAGGACCGGCGCGGCAACGCCTTCCAGCAGTTCGGTGAGCTTGTCCACCAGCGTCGTCGCGATCCGCACGACCTCGTCGGCAAGGCCGAGCACGACGCCCGCGACCACGTCGGGTACGTACCAGTGGTCGACACCTGCCTCGGCCGCCGGAACGACCTGCCGCACCTTGTCCTTGATGTCGTTCATCCCAGAATTGATCGTGGCTACCACCGCGTCGTACTCGGTTTGGCTGAAACCCATTTCGCCTCCGCAACCCCGAAAGTAGTCAGTGCAGATCCGTGAACCGGCTGGCGTTGTCCGCCTCGCCCCGCTGGTACTGGTTCGCCACGTCGGTCAGCGTGTTGGCCACCGAACTCGTGCTGACGCTGCCCTCGGTCGCCCTCGCAAGGATCTCGGTGACCGCGTCGTGGTAGGCACTGACGAAGACCTGGAAGATGCCGGCCTGGAGCCGATCCATGGTCAAACCGTTGACCTGCTGCACGATCTGGTTCAGTCGACCGCTCTGGTCGTCCCAGATCCGCACGTCCTGCCGCAACGACTCGATACCGACGTCGAACCTGCCCATGTGCCACTCCTCGTCAACGATCGCGCATCCGTTGTGGAGCCCGCAGCAGTGCGAGTGCTTCACCGAACAATCCGTCGAGCGTGGTGGGCGTGGCCGCGCCTGCACCACGGTCCAGGGTCACCAACTCGGCCCTTGCTGCGGTCAGGGCCTCGCCGATGGCGTTCATCAGGGACGCGGCGCTCCGCCCGGCCGCCCAGGCGCCGTCGACCTCGCACGAGACGAGACCACCGCGCGACACCGTGATCGCGACGTTGCGGGTCCGGTCACGCCCGCTGCCCGTCGTGTCTCTCGGACCGCTCGCCGGCAGTTCGGCGATCGCGTCGAACGCCTTGATCAGGTCTTCCGCGACCACGTCGATCGGCCGGGTCCGCTCGGGCTCGACCGGTCTCGGCGGCGCGGCCGGTGGTGGCGTGGCTTTCGATCGCCGCAACCGGTCGACTTCGTCTTCCCAGCCGGTTTCGCGCAGGATCCTCGACCACTTCCTGAGCCGGTTGGCGACCGCGGCGTGGCTGCCGGCCACTATCGAAGCGCCGAGTTTCCTCGGTGCGATCGCGCGCTGCCAGTGCTGATCGATTCGGACCGAAATCGGTATTCCGTTCGCGTCAACTTTCACCCTGATCAGGCCGCTGCGATCGGTACCTGTTCCGGACTGTGGCGCTATTTCATCCGCGTTGCCGACGAGGCGAGCAATGCTGGCCGCGTAGGCGTGTAACGCGGAAATATCGGCTAGTAGATCATCGATCATGGTTGTTCTTCCTGGTGAGGCTGATCGCGACGACGCACATTCCGATAATCGACTGCGCGAGCAGTATGAAGATGCCGCTTGATCCCGGCGTGAGCAGGTCGAGCAGGACGAGTGGAACGACACACCCGGCGATCATCGCGAGACCGGTACCGGCCACGATTCGTTGCCGCCGGCCGATTCGGAACCGCTCACGCGACAGCACGACGCCGACGGCCGTAGCCAACATCGACACCGCGAGCAGCGCGATCGACCCGGTGCGGCCGTAGCCTGCGCGCGCGGCGGCCGTGGCGCTCATCGACCAGATATTGATCACGCCGCCAAGGCCGATCTCCGCGATTCCTGCCCAGGTCACCGTCGCGACACGGTTTGCTCGATCGGTGCGTCCAGTCACAGTCGTCAAATCCCTTGATCTTGTGCACGAAGGTTGACGGGATTATCGACACCGGGATTTCGTCGTAGGTGTGCACTCCCTCCTGGCGCTTGCGGAAAGGGAAATTCCAGCTCGTATCGACGTGGGAACCAACTTTAAGGGTTCGACTTCGGCACGTTAAGCGAATTCACGAGATTAGCCCAGCGGCAATTTTGCTGCGTCCACAATCAGCTGGCTGTCAGGCCCTGCACGGGTGGGCTCACAGCGCGAGGACGTGGGGCGATCTAGGCTCTTGGGGTGACGACGGGTGCGCAAAGAGCTTCCAGGACGACTCGGGCGGCCGAGGGCGGTGGACTGCTGCTGTTCCGGGTTCGAGACGTGCCGGTGCTGCTGTCACCGTCCTGGTGGATCGGCTCGGTCGTGGTCGCGGCGCTCTACGCGCCGCTGGTCGGGCGGTTGATCCCAGGGGCGGGGATCGTGCCGTCGATCCTGCTGGCCGCGACGTTCGCGGTGCTGCTCGGCGGGTCGGTGTTGCTGCACGAATTTGGCCACTGCCTTGTCGCACTGCACATGGGCATTCCGGTTCGCCGGTTGCGGCTGTTCCTGCTCGGCGGGCTGTCCGAGATCGCGAAGAGCCCGCGCAGGCCGGGGCAGGAGGGCTGGGTGGCCGCGGCGGGGCCTGCGGTGTCGCTGGTGCTTGCGGTGCTGTTCGGGCTGCTGGTGCTGGTCGTGCCGAGCGGGACGGCGCCGTGGCTGTTGATGGCCGAGTGTGCGGTGGCGAACCTGGCGGTCGCCGTCTTCAACCTGCTGCCGGGCCTCCCGCTGGACGGCGGGCGGATGCTGCGCGCGGGCGTGTGGGCGTTGACGGGGCGTCGGTCGATCGGGACGTGGGCTTCGGTGATCGGCGGCGGGCTGGTCGCGCTGGGGTTGCTGATCTGGGCGTTGACCGGACTGGTCAGCGGCGACCCTTACGAGTGGCTGCAACTGGGTGTGTGCCTGTTGACCGCGTGGTTCGTGGTGAGCGGGGCGAGCGGGGAGTTGAGCGCGGAGCAGCGGCGGCGCTGGCCGGTCGGGCTGCACCTGTCCGAGGTGTTGCGGCCGGTGCTGCAACTGCCGGCGGAGAGCCCGGTCGGCGACGCGCTGGTGGCATCGGCAGGGCGCGGCGTCGTGTTGGTGCGGCCGGACGGGCTGGCCGCGGCGTTGCTGGACGAGGTGGCGGCGCGGCGGTTGGCCGCGCATTCGCCGCTCGCGCCCGCCGAGCAGGCGTCACAGCCGTTGGGGCCGGAGACGGTGCTGTTCGCGTCCGAGTCGGGGGAGGACATCGTCGAGCGGGTGCGGGAGACCGCGGCCTGGCAGTTCCTGGTGGTGGACGACGAGGGGAACCCGACCGGGGTGTTGAAGCGGGAGGACCTGAGCGCCGCCCTGACCTCGCACGGGATCGGCTGAGCCGCGCGGGACAGCCGGGGGTTGCCGCGCGGCGCGGTGACACGTTCTGTCACCATCATCGCGCCAGTTGAGCGCGATGTACCAGGAGGTTCCCTGCGGTGAGCACCGCGAGTGGCCCGTTCCGGGCCGGTGACCGAGTGCAGTTGACCGACCCGAAGGGTCGGCACTACACGGTGGTTCTTGAGCCCGGTCGCAGCTACCACACCCATCGCGGTGCCCTCGACCACGACCAGCTCATCGGCGCGCCGGAGGGGTCCGTCGTGGTCTCCGCGGTCGGCACGCCCTACCTGGCACTGCGGCCGCTGCTGCCGGACTACGTGCTGTCCATGCCGCGCGGCGCGCAGGTGATCTATCCGAAGGACGCCGCGCAGATCGTCATGTGGGGCGATATCTTCCCTGGCGCGCGGGTGCTGGAGGCGGGCGCGGGATCGGGTGCGTTGACCTGCTCGCTGTTGCGCGCGGTCGGCGAGCGCGGCTCGGTCACCTCCTACGAGGTGCGCGATGACCACGCCGAGCACGCGCTGCGCAACGTGGACAACTTCTTCGGCGCCCGGCCGGACAACTGGACGTTGCACCTCGGCGACGTGGCCACCCACACCGGCGAGGTCGACCGGGTGGTGCTGGACATGGTGGCGCCGTGGGAGGCGTTGCCGACCGTGTTCGAGAACCTGGTGCCGGGCGGCGTGCTGACCGTGTACGTGGCGACGACCACGCAGCTGTCCCGGATCACCGAGGCGATTCGCGAGCAGCAGTGCTGGACCGAGCCGGAGGCGTGGGAAACGCTGATGCGGCCGTGGCACGTGGTCGGGCTGGCGGTTCGGCCCGACCATCGGATGGTCGCGCACACGGCTTTCCTGTTGACCGCACGGCGTCTCGCGGACGGTGTCACACCGCCGCGCCCGCAGCGCAGGCCGAGTAAAGGCTGAGCCACGAAACGGTCTCGAACCGTGAGTTCGAGGCTGGGTTAGCCAACCGAGACCCAGTTGATATGAAACCGATCACATGCGACAGACAGTGACGGATCAGTTTCCCTGGAAGGCTTCGACACACCAGGTGCCGTTGACGCGCTTGAGGTTCAGGATCTGGGAATGGGACCCGTTCTGCCGCGACACCGCCGTGATGGGGACGGTCGCGGCGTCGCCGGTGACCGAGACCTGGCCCGCTGTCGCGGAAACCATCGTCACCTGCGCGTACACCTGTTGGGTTTGGTGCAGTTGCGTCGCGTTGAGCCGGTGGTCGGCGCAGACGAGGTTGTTGTTCATGTCGACGGCGTCGCCCTTGCGGAGGTCGGCGACATAGCGCTGGGCCAACGCCTGCGGCGTGTTGCCGTCATCGACCGAACGGAAGAAGCCGGGCCAGGCGAAGCCGCCGACCAGCACGACGGCGAGCACCAGGACGAGCCCGGCTCCGCTGCTGACCAGCGGAGCCGGGACGCGTCGGTGCCGAGGGACGTCGGACACGAAAACCGCTGGTCAGCCGGTGCCGCCATCACCGGGCAGCGAGGTGGGGACGTCCGGCTCGGACGGCACGCCCGAGTCACTGAACCCGTTGTCGCTGGAGTCCGAACCGGTGGTGGGGAAGTCGGAGGGCATCGACGGTTGGGCGGGCTGGCTCGGTTGGTTTGAGCCCTGGCCGAGCTGGTTTGAGATGCACCAGTTGCCGTTGACCTGCTGCATGTTCAGCGTCAGGTTGGCGGTCTGCGGCTTTCCGCTGCTGTCCGGGCCCTTGTCGACCTGGGTGAGGCTGATCGTCACCTTGGCCGTGGTGCCGCTGATGGTCGGGCTGCCGACGATGCTGGCCGCGGTGACCTGGCTCGGGTCCTGCTGGTCGAACTTCTTCTGCTGCTGGATCTGCTGCGGGGTCAACTTGGTGCAGAGCAGGGTGTTCGCCGCGTCGAGGTTGTCGGCCTTGGCTGCGGCGATGAACGAGTTCGCCACGTCGGTCGGGCTGGCGGAACTGCTGCTGGTGAAGAAACCTGGCCACACGAAGCCGCCGACGAAGATCACCACGAGCACGACGACGACCCCGACGCCGGCCAGGATGATCGGGGTCTTGCTCTTGCCAGGGCCGCCGCCTGCCGGGTATCCGGGCGGGAAACCACCTGGTTGCTGGCCATATGCGCCCGGCTGGCCGAACCCGGGGGGCGGTGGGTAACCGCCCGGCTGCTGCTGCGGCGGGCTCTGGGGGTGGCCACCGGTCTGCGGGTATCCGCCGGGCTGTCCCGGTGCGCCCTGCGGGTAGCCCCCCGGCTGCTGCTGCGGGTATCCGCCCGGCTGCTGGGGCTGACCACCGGTCTGCGGGTAACCGCCCGGCTGCTGCGGATAGCCACCCGGTTGTGGGTTCTGACCAGGCTGTTGGCCGTAACCGCCGGGCTGCTGTGGCCCGTACGGTCCCGGTGGCTGAGGTGGGTAGGTCACGGTGGCCCCTTGCTCACGACGGTTGCGCTGTGACGCGGATCACGGATAGTACGCGCGGTTGGACTAGTGCTCCGACGCACCGTAGCGGCCCGATGGTTCCCACCAACACCGGTATGGAGTAGTTCATCCCGGTGAGCGAAGGTCCGGCGACTTCCGCCATGCCCAGGTGATGGACACTTCCCCCCGATTGTCGGTGATCGCCAGTATCGTAGAAGTTGACGACCGCTGGAGGAGGGTGCCGACATGCAGCACGACCGTCCCAGCAGCCAGCCTGATGACGAGGGTGGCGAGCACAGGATTGACCAAAGCCGGACCGGCCAGAGCAATGTCAGCAATGTCGAGCTATCCGCGCAGATCCGTTTCCTGGAAGACGAAGTAGCGTTACTGCGTAGGAAAGCCAATGAATCGCCAAGGCACACGAGGCTGCTTGAGCAGCGTCTCGCCGAGGCGTCCGAACGGGTAAGTCAACTCACCGAACGCAACACGAAGCTCGTCGAGACGCTACGTGAGGCGCGTGGGCAACTACTCGCGCTGCGGGAGGAAGTCGACCGACTGGCCCAGCCGCCCAGCGGATACGGCGTGTTCCTGACCAGGCACGAGGACGGCACGGTCGACGTGTTCACCTCGGGCAGGCGGATGCGCGTCGCCGTTTCCCCCGCGGTTGAGGGTGACACCCTGCAGATGGGTCAGTCGGTCCGGCTCAACGAGGCGCTCACCGTGGTTGAGGGCTGTTCGTTCGAGCGGATCGGCGAAGTGAGCACACTGCGCGAGGTGCTTGCTCCGGACATCGAGGGTGGCCCGGCGCGGGCACTCGTGGTCGGGCACGCCGACGAGGAGCGCGTGGTGTGGCTGGCCGAACCGCTGACGGCCGCGCCTCTCAAGCCGGGCGACTCCGTACTGGTGGACGGCAAGGCCGGCTACGCCTACGAGCGGGTGCCCAAGGCCGAGGTCGAGGATCTCGTGCTCGAAGAGGTGCCGGATATCCGCTACGAGGACATCGGCGGCCTGTTCCGACAGATCGAGCAGATCCGCGACGCGGTGGAACTGCCGTTCCTGCACGCCGAACTGTTCAACGAGTACAAGCTGCGCCCGCCGAAGGGCGTGCTGCTCTACGGCCCGCCCGGTTGCGGCAAGACGCTGATCGCCAAGGCGGTGGCGAACTCGCTGGCCAAGCAGGTGGCGCTGGCTCGGGGTGACGAGGACGGCCAGGCCAAGTCCTACTTCCTCAACATCAAGGGCCCCGAGCTGCTGAACAAGTTCGTCGGTGAGACCGAGCGGCACATCCGACTGATCTTCCAGCGGGCACGGGAGAAGGCGTCCGAGGGCACGCCGGTCATCGTGTTCTTCGACGAGATGGACTCGATCTTCCGCACCCGTGGCAGTGGTGTCTCCTCCGACGTGGAGACCACGATCGTGCCGCAGCTGCTGTCCGAGATCGATGGTGTCGAGGGGCTGGAGAACGTCATCGTGATTGGCGCCTCCAACCGCGAGGACATGATCGACCCGGCCATCCTGCGACCGGGTCGACTTGACGTGAAGATCAAGATCGAGCGCCCGGACGCCGAGGCGGCGCAGGACATCTTCGCCAAGTACCTCACCGCGGATCTGCCGATCCACGCCGACGACCTCGCCGAGTTCGGTGGCGCGCGGCAGGCGTGTGTGGACGCGATGATCCAGCACACGGTCGAGCGGATGTACGCGGAGAGCGAAGAGAACCGCTTCCTGGAGGTCACCTACGCCAACGGGGACAAGGAAGTCCTGTACTTCCGCGACTTCAACTCCGGCGCGATGATCCAGAACATCGTGGACAGGGCGAAGAAATCGGCCATCAAGTCCGTGTTGGAGACCAAGCAGCCGGGTCTGCGGGTCGCGCACCTGCTCAACGCGATCGTGGACGAGTTCGCCGAGAACGAGGACCTGCCCAACACCACCAACCCGGACGACTGGGCGCGGATCTCGGGCAAGAAGGGCGAGCGCATCGTCTACATCCGCACCCTGGTCACCGGCAAGAACCAGGAGACCGGCCGGGCGATCGACACGAGCACGAACACCGGTCAGTACCTGTAATTCTCGGTCCGCGAACGACATCGGGTCCCGCTCACCTCTTCGGTGGGCGGGACCCGACGCGTGTCCCCAGCGAACAGCATGAAGTACCCACCTGAACCCCGCGAAACGTCAGCGAAACGTCACGGTGCATTGCCGGACAACAGCAGATCGCCGAGGTGGGTGCGTTCGTAGACGACGCTGCGTCCGTCGCGGTGCGACGCCACGATGCCGGCCCTGTGCAACGCCTTGAGATGCGCGTTGACCGTCGGCGCGGCCAGTTCGAGTTGGCTGGCCAGGTACGTTGTGGACATCGGCAGGTCGAGCCGGGCCAGGATGGCAGCGTGGGTGTTGCCAAGCACGCTCGCCAACGGTGATCCTCCGGTTCGCCTGCCCTGCTCTCCCACAACCTGCTCTCCCACAACTTGCCGACGCCGCGCGGGGTGTAGCTGACCGCGGGTTGCGGGTCGGCGGTGCGCACGATCACGTCCGGCCAGGCGAACACGCACGGAATCAGCAGCAGGCCACGATTGCCCAGATCCGCGTTGCCTTCGTAGTACTTCACGTGCACCGCTGGCTCGACCGCTACCTCAACCGGCTGATCGACCTGCCGGTCCCGAACCGGCCGATCACCGAGGCGAACTGGCCGGCGGCGCTGGGTGATGCCAAGCGGGTCGGTGACTGGACCGACCACTTCGACCGCGCGCTCGCCGAAGCGCCGTGGACGTCGGTGCTCGCCACCTGGTGGCCACGCCTGCTGCCCGGCATCATCGCCGGGGCCACGCACGGCGTCATCCGGGTCGGTCATGCCGTGCGCACGTTGTCCTCCTGCACCACCAGCGCGCCCGCACTGCGCGAACTCGCCAACGGGCTCGCGTTCTGGGCGGCCCGCTCCCGCCCCCTGCCGGGTCTCACCGCGCCCGAGGGCCGACTGTCCACGCCGGAGGCCCTGGCCGCAGTGCCGCGACTTGCCGAGCAGACCGGCTTCATCGCACACCGCATCGGCAGGCTGGCGGACCTGCCGGGCTGGTCGGCGTCACTGGCCGCGCTGCGCCCACCCGCCGACGCGGACGCCGTGCCCGGACGGCTCGACGAGCTGATCAGGGCCGGGGTGCTGCGCTACCTCACCCATGGCCGTGCCGCGCCCGTCCTGCTGGTGCACCTGGCCACCGCGCCGAATGCGGTCCGGCACATCCTGCCCGTGCTGCCCAAGGACCAGTGGCTGCCCAGCTTCGCAGCGGCCTGGGTCGCCTGCGCGGCCATCACCGCGACCTACGCGCCGGCCGACCCGATCGGCCCGGACCGGCCGCTGGCGCCGTTGGACCGCGGCGACCCCGTCGCGGACGCGCTCGACCGCGCGGCCAAACATGCGGACGAACACGTCATCAAGTTCGCGGACACCGCGGTGGACGTGTACGAACAGACCGGAAATCCCGACACCTTGGCCGCTTCGGTCTATGTCGGCCAGCTCATCGAATCGCCGGCATAGCGACTGAACCACAGCTCGATGCCGGCGCGGCCGTCCGGCACGAACGGCCAGTCCGGGTCGGCCAGCCTGGCGCGCAACTCGGTCAGCGGCATCCACCAACCGGCCACGATCTCCTCCGGTTGGTGGGTGACCGGTCCGTCCCAGGTCACCTCGTAGGCGAACGCGTGATACCGGACCGGCGGCTGCTCGAAGACAAAGCTGAACAGCGGCCGCACCGGTTCTCCGGATATGCCGAGTTCCTCGGCGAGTTCGCGCTCCGCGCACGCCTGCGGCGACTCGCCCGCGCCGACAACGCCGCCCGCCCAGCAGTCGTGCAGGCCGGGGTAGACGTCCTTGCCCGGATGCCGACGGTGCACGTAGACGCGCTGTCCGTCACCGGAGCGGACCAGGATGGCGGTGGCCGCGTGCCACAACCCCTCGGCCCGCATCCGCGCCCTGGACACCGTGCCGATGACCTTGCCGGACGCGTCGTACTCGTCGATCAGTTCCTCGGCCGTGCCCACCGTCACATGGTCGCAGACCCGACCGTCGGCCCCGCCCCGTAGGCTTGAGGAATGCGGCGGATCATGGGAACCGAGGTCGAGTACGGGATTGCGGTACCGGGCGATGCCACGGCCAATCCAGTGCTCACATCAACCCAGGTGGTGCTCGCCTATGCCGCGGCGGCAGAGGTGCCGCGCGCCCGGCGAGCCCGATGGGACTACGAGGTGGAGTCGCCGCTGCGCGACGCCCGCGGCTTCGATCTCGGCGCGCCCGGCGTGTCACAGGGCGAACCCGACGTCGACGACCTCGGCGCCGCCAACGTCATTCTGACCAACGGCGCCCGGCTCTACGTCGACCACGCCCACCCCGAGTACTCGGCGCCCGAGGTGACCAACGCGCGCGACGCGGTCATCTGGGACAAGGCGGGGGAGCGGGTGATGGAGCAGGCCGCGATCAAGGCCGCCACCGTGCCCGGCCAGCAGCGCCTACAGCTGTACAAGAACAACGTGGACGGCAAGGGCGCCAGCTACGGCACCCACGAGAACTACCTCATGGCCCGCTCCACCCCGTTCACCTCGGTCATCTCCGGCCTCACCCCGTTCTTCGTGTCCCGCCAGGTGATGTGCGGATCGGGCCGGGTCGGGTTGGGCGCGACCGGCGACAAGGCGGGTTTCCAGCTCTCCCAGCGGGCCGACTACATCGAGGTCGAGGTCGGCCTGGAGACCACTCTCAAGCGCGGCATCATCAACACCCGCGACGAGCCGCACTCGGACGCGGACAAGTACCGGCGGCTGCACGTCATCATCGGCGACGCGAACCTGGCCGAGACGTCCACCTACCTCAAGGTCGGCACGGCAGCGCTGGTGCTGGACATGATCGAGACCGGCCAGCGCTTCGACCACCTTCGGCTGGCCGACCCGGTCCGGGCGGTGCACGTGATCAGCCACGACCCGAGCCTCAAGGCCACCGTCGAACTGGCGGGCGGCAAGAAGTTCACCGGCCTTGACCTCCAGTTCGCCTACCACGAGCTGGCCAGCGCGTTCGTCGAGAAGGAAGGCGCGGACCGGGTCGCCATGGACGTGCTGCGCACCTGGGGCGAGATCCTGGACGCGCTGGCCCGTGACCCGATGGAGTGCGCCGACCGGCTGGACTGGCCGGCCAAGCTGCGGCTGCTGGAGGGCTACCGCCAGCGCGACGGCCTGGCCTGGGGATCCTCCCGGTTGCAGCTGGTCGACCTGCAGTACTCGGACGTGCGGCTGGACAAGGGCCTGTACAACCGCCTCGTCTCCCGCGGATCGATGAAACGCCTGGTCAGCGAGGAAGAGGTGCTGGACGCGGTGACCAAGCCGCCGGAGGACACCAGGGCCTACTTCCGCGGCCGCTGCCTTGAGCGGTACCCGAGCGCGATCGCGGCCGCATCCTGGGATTCGGTCATCTTCGACCTCGGCCGCGAGTCGTTGGTGCGAATTCCCACGCTTGAACCGCTGCGCGGCACCAAAGCGCACGTCGGAGCCCTGCTGGAGGCGGCAAACACCGCCGAGGAACTGGTTGACGCCCTCACCAGGGGGTGATCAAATCTGCCGGCAATCGGGTACAACCGGGGCCAGGTAACCGCCTGGTGTTCGCCCGATGTCGGTGATGCTGGGTAATCTTGCAAGTAAGCGGCCAAACCTCGACAACGGGAGGCAAAATGGCCCAGGAACAGGTTCAGCGCCAGGGCGGCGGCGACGGGGACGACGATCTCGACGGCGGTGTCGCGGCGGGCCAGGAACGACGTGAACAGCTCAACGAGGACGTGGACTCGATCCTGGACGAGATCGACGACGTGCTCGAAGAGAACGCCGAGGACTTCGTCCGTGCCTACGTGCAGAAGGGCGGCCAGTAGGCCCGGGTAGGTTTGCCGTGAGCCGGGTGTCCGCCCGGCTCACGCTTCTTGATGTGCTGTTCTTGATGTGACGTGACGACTATCGAGCAGAATGAGCAGGAGCCCGCACCGTGACGATGCCGCTGTACGCCTCACCAGAGCAGCTCATGCGCGAGCGCTCCGAACTCGCCCGCAAGGGCATCGCTCGGGGCCGCAGCGTCGTGGTGCTCACCTACACCGGTGGGGTGCTGTTCGTCGCCGAGATCCCGCCCAAGAGCACGCTGCACAAGGTCTCGGAGATCTACGACCGCATCGGGTTCGCCGCGGCGGGCCGCTACAGCGAGTTCGAGAGCCTGCGCAGGGCCGGCATCCAGTACGTGGACATGCGCGGCTACTCCTACGACCGGCGCGACGTGTCCGCGCGGCAGCTCGCCAACGTGTACGCGCAGACGTTGGGCAGCATCTTCACCGACCAGCTCAAGCCCTACGAGGTTGAGATCTGCGTTGCCGAGGTGGGCGCGAACCCCGGCGAGGACCAGCTGTTCCGGCTGACCTTCGACGGTTCCATCGGCGACGAGCCGCAGTTCGTGGTCATGGGCGGCCAGGCGGACGCGATCTCCTCGGAGTTGAAGAACACCTACGCGGAAGGCATGGAACTCGGCCAGGCGCTCGGCGTCGCGGTCAAGGCGCTGCACGGGCCCAACACCAACGGCACGGACAAGCCGCAGCTGGACGTGGACCGGCTGGAGGTCGCGGTGCTGGAGCGGTCCCGGCCGCGCAGGGCGTTCCGCCGCATCGTGGGCGCCACCCTTGCCGATCTGCTGCCGCGGCCTGTCGCCGAGATCGAGTCGGGCGAGGACAGCAAGCCGGCCGAACCGACCGAAGGCGATGGCAAGTCCGAGGAAAGCTGACCGGCCGAGCGCAGGAACAAGCCCAACCGCTCTCGTGTTGACGCAAGTAGTTCAGCTTTAAACTACTTGGAGGCGCGATGAAGGTTGAGGTCTACTCCGACGTGGCCTGTCCCTGGTGCTACGTCGGTAAGGTGCGGTTCGAGCGTGCGCTGGGCGCGTTTCCCCAGGCGGGGGACGTCGAGGTGACCTACAGGCCGTTCCAGCTCAACCCGGCGACCCCCGAGCAGGCACAGCCCCTCTACGAGTACTACGACGAGCACTTCGGCCCCGGCTTCCGGGACAACCACGCCCGGATCACCGACGTGGCCGCCCAGGAGGGCCTTGAGTTCCACCTGGACCGGGCACTCGCGGTGAACACGTTCACCGCGCACCGGCTGCTCTTGCTGGCCGAGAAGAACTACGGGGCACCGACCCAGCGCGACCTCAAGGCGGCCCTGCTGCGCAGCTACTTCAGCGACGGCGGCAACGTCAACGACACCGAAACGCTGGTGCGGCTCGCCGAGGAGGTCGGCATCGACGGTGAGCGGGCGCGCACCTGGCTGACCAGCGACGAAGGCGTCGACGACGTCAAGGTCGAACTGAACCACGCGCACGAACTCGGCATCAACTCCGTGCCCACCTTCGTCTTCGACGGCAAGTGGGCGGTGCAGGGCGCGCAGCCAACGTCGACCTTCCTGCAAGTGCTGGAACAGGTCGCGGAGCAGGCCAAGGCCACGCCGTCCGTTTCAGATGGCGGCGCGGAAGCCTGCACGGACGACAGCTGCGCGATCTGATCGCGGACCGGTAACCGGACGGCCTCGAAAGCGGCCGTACAGGTTTCCATCAGGCGGAAAATGCCCGGATATCGGGCCGACACGAGCAGTCACCCCCGAACGGCGCACCATGCAAACGCCCGAGAACGCCTAGGGTAGAAGAATGCAGCGGCGGATCTTCGGTATCGAGACCGAGTTTGGGGTCACCTGCACGTTCCACGGGCAGCGTCGACTGTCCCCGGACGAGGTGGCCCGCTATCTGTTCCGGCGGGTGGTGTCGTGGGGGCGTTCGTCGAACGTGTTCCTGCGCAACGGCTCACGGCTGTACCTGGACGTGGGCTCCCACCCCGAGTACGCGACGGCCGAATGCGACGACCTCGCCCAGCTCGTCACGCACGACAAGGCCGGCGAGCGGATCCTGGAGGACCTGCTCGTCGACGCCGAGCGCAGGCTCGCCGACGAGGGCATCGGCGGGGACATCTTCCTGTTCAAGAACAACACCGACTCGGCGGGCAACTCCTACGGTTGCCACGAGAACTATCTCGTCGGCCGGGCGGGCGAGTTCTCCAGGATCGCCGACATCCTCCTGCCGTTCCTGGTCACCCGGCAGCTCATCTGCGGCGCCGGCAAGGTCCTTCAGACGCCGCGCGGCGCCGTCTACTGCCTGTCGCAGCGCGCGGAACACATCTGGGAGGGCGTATCCAGCGCGACGACGCGTTCCCGCCCCATCATCAACACCCGCGACGAGCCGCACGCGGATGCCGAGCGCTATCGCAGGCTGCACGTGATCGTCGGCGACTCGAACATGTCCGAGGTGACCACCCTGCTCAAGGTCGGCAGCGCCAACCTGGTGCTGGAGATGATCGAGCAGGGCGTGCAGTTCCGCGACTTCAGCCTCGACAACCCGATCCGCGCCATCCGCGAGATCAGCCACGACCTCACCGGCAAGCGCCCGGTTCGGCTGGCTGGCGGCCGGGAAGCCTCCGCCCTGGACATCCAGCGCGAATACCACGCCAAGGCCGCCGAACACGTAGCCCGCCGCGGCTCCGACCCGGTCGCCGACCGCGTCATCGAACTCTGGGGCCGCACGCTTGACGCGGTCGACGGCCAGGAGCTGTCCAAGATCGACCGCGAGATCGACTGGGCCATCAAGTACCGCCTCATCGAGCAGTACCGCGCCAAGCACGGTCTCGAACTGTCCAGCCCGCGCATCGCCCAGATGGACCTCGCCTACCACGACATCCGCCGCGGCCGAGGCATCTTCGACCTGCTCCAGCGCAAGGGCCTCGTCGAGCGCGTCACCGACGACGCCGCCATCGAGGCCGCCAAGGACCTCCCGCCCCAAACCACCCGCGCCAAGCTGCGCGGCGACTTCATCGCAGCCGCCCAGCAGGCCGGCCGCGACTTCACCGTCGACTGGGTGCACCTCAAGCTCAACGACCAGGCCCAGCGCACCGTCCTCTGCAAGGACCCCTTCCGCGCCGTGGACGAACGAGTCGAACGCCTGATCAGCTCCCTGTAACCAATTTGCGCGGCTGGCCGGGATTCGCGACGATGATCACGCGAAGCCCGCTCGCGGCTGAGAAGTGAACCCGTGGGGTGTCCGGACGGTCGTGTCACGGGTTTCGCGCTGTTTAGAGTTCGATCACGTCGTCGATGATCGGCATGATCCGCCTCCGCCAGTCTCCGCCCGCGCCGAAGCACCATCCGGCAGTGTCGGCGATCCAGCACAGTGGTTCCAGCTTCGAGTCGTTGTGATCGTAGTTGAAGCCGCAGTCGGTTGGCTGAGAATGCAATTGGTTCCGGATCGTTGCCGCGTCGAACGTGTCCTGTTCTCGGCGTGAATCGATGACCAGTCGGTGCGCGCCTAGCTTCAACAGGTCGGATACGGCGAGTTCGAGGCACTTCTGGCGGGAGATCTCGGCGCAGCGGCTTGAGCTGAGCCGGTTCGACGATCGCGACGCGGAGGTAGTAGCGACGGTCTCGTTCGGACTCGTCCATGAACGCGTGTACTGCTACGGGGGTTGGGCCTTCCGCAATCCGACCAGCTGTGAGTGATCGGTTACGGTACGGCACCAATGCTGGGAAGATTCGCCCGGTCTCGGCCTTTTGCTCGGAATGTCTGCTAGCCGCTTGGTTGTTTACCCAAACGGCCCGCGAGACGGGTGAGTCTCGCGGGCCGGGTTGCTACTTGCGGCGGTTGACTTTGACGCCCTGGCCGGGGTGCCAGACCTGGATGACCAGCTCTTCCGCTTCCTGGTTGACCGAGGTGAGCACTGCTTCGTGCAGGTCGATGACGAAGGCGTGAAAGTCGCCGGATGGCTCGGCGCCGGTGCGCAGCGCGTCCCTGTCCGACTGACCGAGGACCTCCGTTGCCACGCCGGCGATCTTGGCGTCGCCGGTGTCGGTGCTCGGGTGGGCGTGGAGGGCGAAGCGGCCGTCGCGTTGGAGGTCGCGGGCCTTGACGGCGTGCAGCATGGAGCCGAAGGTGATGTTGTCGCCCTGGAAGTCGACCTCGCTACCGCTGACTCTCGGCGAACCGTCCTTGCGAAGGGTCGCCAGGACGTGTGTTTCGTGCGCCTCGAATCTCGTGCGGATCTCGGCGGCCAACTCCGGTGCTTCCTGCTCGAACTGTTTCCATGATGTCACGCGGGCAGCATGTCAGTGGGGTCCGACACCGTCGGCCGCTCGGCGAAGAACGGCATCGCCGGGTGTGGGTCGGCGACCCGGCCTGCCGGCTGCTCCCAGTCTTCCTGGCGGCCGAGCGCGGTCAGGTCGAGCACGTTGTACGCGCCGCCGAACTCCTCGGTGCCGCGACCGAACGTCGAGTAGGTGTGGAACACTTCGTCGCCGTCGCGCAGGAAGCAGCTGAATCCGCTCTGTTCGGTCGGTTCCTCGGTCAGCCACGCCTTCCCGGCCTGCTTCAGTTCCTCGGCGTCGCGGTAGTTGAACATGACCGGGGCCACCGACTCGTCCAGGGTGACGTGGAAGTCGTAGTTGAACGAACTGCCGAACGACGAGTAGAAGCCGAACGTCCAGCCATGCTCCCGTTGGTACGCCGCGAGCTTCGGGTAGGGGGCGCGGGCGACGGCGACGAACGTGGTGTCGCGGGCGGCGAGGTGGCGCAGCATGCCGTCGGAGATGTCGTCGGCGCCCGCCGTGCAACCGGGGCAGCCGGCGTCCCAGTCCGGACCGAACATGAAGTGTTGCACGACGAGTTGGCGACGGCCCGCGAACAGGTCGCGCAGGCCGACCTCGCCGTCAGGGCCGGCGAAGCGGTAGTCGGTTTCGACGCGCACCATGGGCAGCCTGCGCCGGTCGGCGTTGAGTTCGTCGTGCCGGCGGGTGAATTCCTTTTCCCTGGCGAGGAGTTCACGGCGCGCGGCGAGCCACTGGTCAGCTGGGACGATTTCCGGCAGGGACATGGGTTTCTCCAGTCAGTTCGGTGAGTTTGTTGGTGAGGAAGCGGTGTTGGGCTTCGCTGGTGGGCAGGGCGAGCGCCGCCCGGTAGGCGTCTGCGGCTTCTTCGGTGCGGCCGAGGCGGCGTAGCAGGTCGGCTCGGGTCGCGGGGAGCAGGGCATAGGCTGGCAGGTCGATCCTGTCCAGGATGGACAGTGCGGCGGCTGGGCCGTCCACTATGGCGACGGCGACCGCGCGGTTGAGTTCGACGAGCGGTGACGGGTTGATGGTGGCGAGGTGGGCGTAGAGGCGGGCGATCTGTGGCCAGTCGGTGTCTTCCGCGGTTCTCGCTCGGGCGTGGCAGCCGGCGATGGCGGCCTGGATCTGGTACTGGCCGACTCGCTGGTGTCGCAGGGCCGTGGTGAGGAGGGCGAAGCCCTCGTCGATCTGCGCGGTGTCCCACTGGGTTCGGTCCTGGTCGGGCAGGAGGACCAGGTCGCCGGTTTCGGTGGTGCGGGTCGGGTTTCTGGCGTTGTGCAGGAGCTGCAACGCCAACAGGCCGAGTACTTCTGGTTCGTCGGGCATGAGGTGGGCGAGGGCTCTGGTGAGGCGGATCGCTTCGGCGGAGAGGTCGACGCGCAGGGCGTCCTGGCCCGATGTCGCGGCGTAGCCCTCGTTGAACAGGAGGTACAGGACGGCGAGCAGGCCGGTGGTGCGTTCGGGCAGCTGGTGTGCTGGCGGGACGCGGTACGGGATGCCGGCGTTGCGGATCTTGTTCTTGGCTCTGACCAGCCGTTTGGCCATGGTCTGCTCGGTGACCAGGAAGGCCCGCGCGATTTCGGCAGTGGTCAGGCCGGCGAGGGTGCGCAGCGTCAGTGCGATCCGCGCGTCCATGGCCAGCGCCGGGTGGCAGCAGGTGAACATCAGGCGCAGCCGGTCGTCCGGGATCTCCTCGACGAGGTCGGGTTCGGGTTCGGGCATGATCAACTCCCGCAGCTTCGCCGCCTCGACGCCGCGCCTGCGCAGCCGGTCGGTGGCCTGGTTGCGGGCGACCGTGGTCAGCCAGGCACCGGGTTTGCGTGGTACGCCCTCGGTCGGCCAGCGGTGCAGGGCCTTGGCGAACGCCTCCTGCGCGCACTCCTCGGCGAGTTCCCAGTCGCCGGTCATGCCGATCAGGGTCGCCACGACCCGGCCCCATTCGGCCTGGAACGCCTCGGCGACCGCGTCCTGCGCCGAGGTCACTGGAACCACAGTGGACGGACCTCGATGGCGCCGATGGTCGTGGTCGGGTGCTTGGCCGCGATCTCGATGGCCTCGTCGAGGTCGGCGCACTCGATCAGGTCGTAGCCGGTGATCTGCTCCTTGGTCTCGGCGAACGGGCCGTCCACGACCACGATGTCGCCGTTGGTCACCCGGACCGAGGTGGCGTCCGCGGTCGGCCGCAGACGGTCGCCGTGCACGAGCACGCCCCGGCCGACCATCTCCTCGATCCATGCCGCGAGCTGCGCGGCCGCGGTCTCGTCCAGGTCGTGCCTTGTGCCGAGCCGCGTCTCGTCGGCGGCGTGGATGAGCAGGTACTTCACGGTTCCTCCCGGTGGTCGGTTCGGTTCGACGCCACTACGACGAACGGGACCACCGGTATTGGACAGCCGCAACCGCGCGGTCAGTGATGATGGTCGGGCATCGCCATGTGGTCGTGCGCGCCGTCGGGGTCTCCGCCCATCATGCGCAGCATCGGCAAGCCGCCCGTGCGCACGAACCGGTAGATCAACAAGCCGGCGACCAGCAGGAACGCGATGTTCAGCCAGCTGGTGTAGTTCCAGCTCACGCCCTCGGTCGGCAGGTGCGCGGACGTGCGCGACGGGATCCAGCGCAACCAGCGGAACAGGAACTCGACGACATAGCCTGCCAGCGTCGCGGTCGCGTAGAGGGCGGCGCCGAGCAGCAGTGCGGTCTTGGTGCCGTAGTAGCGGCGGTAGATGTTGAGGATCGGCAGGATGATCAGGTCGGCGAAGATGAACGCGACAACGCCGCCGAAGCTGATGCCACCGGTCCACAGCACGACCGCCAGCGGGACGTTGCCGATCGAGCAGACGAAGCTGAGGATCGCGACCAGTGGTCCGATGAGCGGGCCGATGATGGTCGAGCCGGTCGGGTCGTGCGCGAGGAACAGGCTCTGCCAGAACGAGTCGGGCACCCACGCGGCGAGCACACCGGCGATCACCAGGCCGATGACCAGGTCGCGGACGATCGCCGCCCATTCCATGACGAACACGTTGGACACCGAGGTGAAGCCGGACGGCGAGAACAGCTTGCGCCAGAACGGGGCGTCGCCCTCGACGGACATGTCCATGGCCGCGTGACCCTCCATCGAGCCCGCGATGCCCTTGTCGGCCTGGGCGCGGGCGGCGCGCAGCAGTGCTGGCCGGATGAGCACGCGGAGCAGCAGGGCGAGCAGCACGATCATGATCGGGCCACCGACGAACTCGGCCACGGTGAACTGCCAGCCCATCAGCAGGGCCAGGATCACGCCGAGTTCGACAACGAGATTCGTGGACGCGATCATGAAGGCGTTCGCGGCGACGAAGTCGGCGCCCTTGCGGAACAGGGCGCGGGCCAGCGCCGCTGCCGCGTACGAGCAGGAGGACGACGCCGCGCCGAGGCCGGCGGCTATCGCCAGTGTGCGCGGTGTGGCGTTGCCGAGCAGGCGCACGATGGTGGACTTCTTGACCAGCGCCTGAATGATCGCGGAGAGGGCGAAGCCAAGGATCAACGCCCAGAGGATCTCCCAGGTCATCGACCCGATCATGCTCACTGCCCTGCCGATCGCCGACACGGTTCACACTCCCTTCGAATTACCCCTAGGGGGTACCTGGTCAGGCACTTAGTACCCCCGGTGGGTATCGATAGTCAAGCTCGCCGATCCGAAGCCGGCCGGAAAATCGCCCGAACGAGGCCGCGAACCGAGAGTCTCCGCGCACCTGAGGACCACTCGGCGTTATCGTCTCCGGGTGTCCACCGCCCGCGCAGAACGCCTTGTGAACCTGGTGCTGTGTTTGCTGTCCACCCGGGCCTACCTTTCTGCCGAGCGGATTCGCGGCATCGTGCCCGGCTACGCGGACGCGCCAAGCGGCGAGGCGTTCTTCCGCATGTTCGAGCGGGACAAGGCCGAACTCCGCGATCTCGGTATTCCCCTGGAGACCGGCCGCAATTCCGCGTTCGACACCACGGACGGCTACCGGATCGCGCGCCGCGACTACGAACTCGGCGAGATCGACCTGGAACCTGACGAAGCGGCCGCTGTCGCGCTCGCGGTGCGGCTGTGGGACTCGCCGGAGCTGACCGGCGCCGCGCACGGCGCGTTGCTGAAGCTGCGCGCGGCCGGGGTCGACGTCGACGACGACGCGCCTTCGGTGGTCGAGCCGAAGGTGCGCACCAGCGAGTCCGCGTTCGGTCCGCTGCTGGCCGCTGTCGAAGCCAGACAGGCGGTCACCTTCACCTATCGGCGGCCGACCTCGGCCGAGCTGATGAAACGCACGGTCGAGCCGTGGGGTGTCGCGTCCTGGCGCGGTCGCTGGTACCTGGTCGGGCAGGACCGCGACCGGCAGGCGCCGCGCTGCTTCCGACTGTCCAGGGTGGTCGGCGAGGTGACCCCGATCGGCAAGCCCGGCGTTGTGCAGCGGCCGGAGTCGGTGAACCTGATGGAGTACGTGCTCGGCGCGAGCGGCGGCGACGACCGCAAGACCACCGCGCGGGTGTGGGCCGCGGCCGGGCGGGCGCACGGGTTGCGACGGCGCGCCAAGATGATCGGCAGCCGCACCGTCGACGGGGTCGATGGCGACGAGTTGGAGATCGAACTGTTTCAACTGGAGTCCGGTGCGGGCTGGCTGGCTGGGCTGGGCCAGGACGTGGTCGTGCTGGAACCGGAGGTGTTGCGCAAGAGCGTTCGCGAGCACCTGCTCGGCGTGCTCGACGCCGGCAAGCGCCAGCTGAGAGGCGAGCGGACGCAGGCAAGCGCGAGACGACCGACGCCGGCGAGCGCCAGATGAGCACGGAGGGGTGGCGTTCATGAGCACGGCCGCGGATCGGCTGCCCAGGCTGCTGGCGCTGGTGCCGTACCTGATCGCCCGGCCGGGGATTCCGGTCGAGGAGGCCGCGGCCGACTTCGGGGTGAGCGCGCGGCAACTGCGCAAGGACCTGGAACTGCTCTGGATGTGCGGTCTGCCCGGTTACGGCCCTGGTGACCTGATCGATCTGTCCTTCGAGGGCGAGACCATCACCGTCACCTACGACGCGGGCATGCGCAGGCCGCTGCGGTTGACCGCGGCCGAGGCCACCGCGCTGCTGGTCGCCCTGCGGGCGCTCGCGGACACCCCCGGTGTCGACGATCCGGACGCCGTGCGGCGCGCACTCGGCAAGGTCGAGGCGGCCGCTGGCGCCGCGCAGCCGGCCGGCATGGTGGTCGGGCTTGCCATGCCGGAGGAACGGGTGATGCCGCAGGTGCGCGACGTGGTCCGGGACGCGGTGCAGCGCCAGCGCGCCCTGCGGATGACCTACTACACCGCATCGCGCGACGAGATCAGCGAACGCGTCGTCGACCCGATGCGGGTACTGCTGGTCGACGGGCGCAGCTACCTGGAGGCGTGGTGCCGCTCGGCCGAGGGCGTGCGCCGGTTCCGACTCGACCGGATCGATCAGATCGAGGTGCTCGACGAGCCCGCGGTGCCACCGCCGCACGCCGAGCAGCAGGACGTCTCGGCAGGGCTGTTCCTGCCTGCCGACGACCAGGAGCGGGCGCAGCTCGTGCTGGAGCCGGACGCGCGCTGGATCGCCGAGTACTACCCGGTCGAGGACCTTGAGGAGCTGCCGGGCGGGCGGGCCAGGGTGTGGATCCGCTACTCGGACACCTCCTGGATGATCCGGCTGATCCTCGCCCAGGCCGGTGAGGTTTCGGTCGAGGAACCCGCCGAGTTGCGGGACGGGGTACTGCAACGGGCGCGGGCCGCGCTGCGCCGCGCCGACTCGGTCCTTGCGGGCTGAAAGGTTTCCGCTGGTCAGGGAGTTCCTCCTGGAAGTTTCCAGGAATTCCTCACGGATTGGGCTGAGCGGATCACCAATCCCCGGTGGGCACCGGCTACGGTTGACGCCGTGCCGTACCTGCTCATCCTGTTGCCGGTCATCGCCGTCGCGATTGTCGTGCTGCTGTTCATCGCGATCCGACTGCGCGGTGCGCTGCACAGGTTTGGCATGGTGCGTGGCTGGCTGAACGATCAGCTGACCGACCGTGCCGGCATGTTGCGGGCACGCTCGGCCGCGTTGGCCGTCGCGGTCGAGGATTTGAGACGACCTGGGGCAACCGGGGACGTCTCGCGTATCATCTCAGATCAGGACCGTTAGGAGGCCCGCCAGTGTTCAATGCGCTAGAGCCGTGGCACATCATCGTGTTGGTCGTCGTGCTCATTGCCCTGTTCGGTTACAAGCGTCTGCCGGCCGCGGCCCGTGGTCTCGGTCAGTCGATGCGGATCTTCCGGTCCGAAGCGAAGCAGATGCGCAGCGAGGGTGACGAGGCCGACGGCGGCCAGGCCACCGGCCAGCAGGCTCCGCAGCAGTACGCCCAGCCGCAATACGCCCAGCCGCAGTTCGCCGCGCCGCAGCAGCTCGCCCCGGCTCAGCCGGTGCAGGCCCAGCCGATGCAGCAGCCGGCGCCGGTCGCGCAGCAGGCGCCCGCTCCGGCCCCACAGCCGCAGCAGCCCGCGGCAACGCCAGAACAGCACTGACAAGGAACGGTCGGACTGGTGGAGGAGAACGCACTCCGCCCCAGTGGCGGTCGTCGCGAGAAGAAGGCCAGACGGAGTCGTCGGCGCAATCCCGACGGCACGATGACGCTTGTCGAGCACCTCTACGAGCTGCGCTATCGACTCGGGCTGGCCATCGTGGCCGCCATCGTGGGCGCCATCGTCGGTTTTCTGTGGTGGAGCTACGGGGTCGGCCCGATCCCGTCGCTCGGCTACCTGGTGCAGCACCCGTACTGTCAGCTGCCGGTCGGCGACCGGATCAGCTTCGGCAACCTCGGCAGTGGCCAGGACAGCTGTAGGTTCCTGCAGCTCAAGCCGTTCGAGGGCTTCTCGGTACGCCTGAAGGTCGGCATCGCGGCCGGTATCGTGCTGGCCAGTCCGGCCTGGCTCTACCAGCTGTGGGCGTTCATCACCCCTGCGCTGCATCGCAACGAGAAGCGCTTCGCGATCTCCTTCGTGGTGTTCGCGTCGGCGCTGTTCGCGATCGGCGCGCTGCTGGCCTACATCGTGGTGCCGGAAGCCCTGAAGGTGCTGACCAACGTCGGTGGCAACGACTTCGTCGCGGCCTTCGCCGGTACCGAGTACATCTCCTTCATGCTCTCGCTGCTGGTGATCTTCGGCATCAGCTTCGAGCTGCCGCTGCTGGTGGTGATGCTCAACCGGATCGGCGTGCTCAAGTACGCGAAGCTGAAGAAGTGGCGCCGCGGCATCATCTTCGTGCTGTTCGTGTTCGCGGCCATCGTCACTCCCGGCCAGGACCCGATCTCCATGGTCGCGCTGGCCGGCGCGCTGACGCTGCTGTTCGAGATCTCGATCCAGATCTCGCGCGTGCACGACAGGCGCAAGGCGCGCGAAGACATCGAGGGCGGCTGGGCCGGCCTGTCCGACGACGAGGCTTCCCCGCTGCACCACACGCCGGAACCGGTCGGTCCGGCGACGACGGCCGAGGAGCTTGAGCGGACCGGCTTCGACGACGCCACGTGATCGCGGCGCTGCTGGTCAGTCCGGCGGCCGGGCGCGGGGTCGCGGCGCGGATCGCCGGCACCGTCGCTCAGGGCCTGCGCGCGTCGGTCGACCGGCTGGAAACCCTGGTGGCCGATTCGGCTGCGGGCAGTGCGGCGATGGCAAGGGACGCGGTGGCCGGCGGGGTCGACGTGCTGGTCGTGCTCGGCGGTGACGGCCTCGCGCACACCGCGGTGCAGGCGTGCGCTGGCAGCCAGACGGCGCTCGGGGTGATTCCGGCCGGTACCGGCAACGACCTGGCCAGGGCCCTCGGCACACCGGCCGATCCGCTGGCCGCGACCATGCTCACCGCCGACGCGTTGCGCGCGAACCGCACCCGGCAGATCGACCTCGGCCGGGTCGCTGGCGGGTCGTGGTTCGCGACGGTGCTGTGTGCCGGCTTCGACTCGGCGGTGAGCGAGCGGGTGAACACGCTGCGCTGGCCGTCCGGTCCGCGCCGCTACGACCTGGCCATCCTCACCGAGCTGACCAGGCTCAAGGCCAAGCCGCTGGTGGTGGAGACCGACGACACCACGCTGCGGCTGGACGCGACCATGGTCTCGGTCGGCAACTCGCGCTTCTACGGCGGTGGCATCCCCATCTGCCCGGACGCCGAACTCGACGACGGCCTGTTCGACGTGACCGTGGTGGGCGGTACCCATCGCCGTGACCTGGTGCGCATCCTGCCCCGGCTGCGCACCGGCCGGCATGTCGAACACCCGTCGGTGACCACGTTGCGGGCGCGCTCGGTGCGGCTGTCCGGCCTCAACCACTGGGTGGCGTACGCGGACGGCGAGCGGCAGGCCCGGTTGCCGCTGACCATCCGCTGCCAGCCCGCCGCGCTCACTGTTCTAGGCTGATCTTTGATGGCTGAATATCTGATTTGTGGCGGTTTCGTCCTGTCCATGGATCCGGACCTCGGCGACCTGCCCGTCGGCGACGTGCACGTGCGCGACGGCGAGATCGTCGCGGTGGGGGAGCGGCTGTCCGCGCCGGACGCGCAACGCATCGACGCGACCGACATGATCGTGTTACCCGGCCTCGTCGACACGCACTGGCACATGTGGAACACGTTGCTGCGCGGCCTTTCCGACGGGCGCGACGACGCACGCGGCTACTTCCGGATGTGCGGCGCGCTCGGGCCCGCGTTCACCGCGGCCGGACTGCGCCGCTGGCGTCTCGCTGTCCTGCGCTGAGGCGATCGACGCCGGCTACACGACCGTGCACGACTGGGCGCACAACGTCCGAGCGCCGGAGTACGCGGACGCGGAACTGGCCGTGCTTGCCGATTCCGGGCTGCGTGCCCGCTTCTCCTACGGCTGGTCGAACGGGCATCCGAACACCGAGCCGATGGACATCGCCGATCTCGCCCGGCTTGCCGGTTCGTGGCGCCGCGATGGCCTGGTGTCGCTGGGAATGGCCTGGCGCGGCACCGGCGGCAGCAACCCGGCGATGCGCGTCGACGCGTCGATCTACCGCGCGGAGATCGCGGCGGCACGCGAACTCGGCCTACCGGTGACCGTGCACGCGAGCGGACCGCCCACGGCGCGCGGCCAGATCGGCGTGCTCGCCAAGGCAGGTCTGCTCGGGCCGGACGTGCAGGTGGTGCACGCGAACGTGGCCGAGGACGACGAGATCGCGGCCATGGCCGAGACTGGCACGACGATCAGCGTGTCGCCGTTCACCGAGTTGCAGATCGGCTACGGCCTGCCGCGCACCGACGACTTCGTCGCGGCCGGCATCCCGACCGGCCTCTCGGTGGACACCACCGCGTTGTCCGGCAACGCCGACCCGTTCGCGATCATGAAGTTGACGCATGCGGTGGCGAACGGCAGGGCGACGCACGAGTTCGCGCTGTCCGCTCGGCGCACGCTGGAGCTGGCCACGATCGAGGGCGCGCGCACCATGAGCCTTGATCACCTGATCGGCTCGCTGACGCCGGGCAAGCGGGCGGACCTGATCACCGTGTCCGAGCGCGGCCCGAACCTGGTGGTGCGCACCGATCCGACCCGACTGCTGGTGACCGCCGCGCAGCCGTCCAATGTGGACACGGTTATGGTGGACGGCCGGATCCTCAAGCGGGACGGTCGGCTGACCACGATGGACGTTGCCGAGATCGGTGCGCGGGCGCGGACGTCACTGGCCGGAGTGCTGGCCAGGGCGCACTGGTAGAGCGCATCCCGAGCGGCCCGCTCGACGTTCACCCGGTCGTTGCCGCGTTGAGGGCCGCGACCAGCGCGTTGACCAGCGCGGCCGGCAGGCCGGCCTGTTCGAGGCCGGGACCGACGGTCGTGGTGTCGACCGAACCGGCATTGGCCTTGACCGCCGCAAGCAGGTCGACTTCCTGGGCGGAATACCGGCCCATGACGGCGTCGAGCTTGGTGGCCAGCGTCTTGAGCTGCGCGGCCAGCGCCGCGTTGCCGACGTTCGGGTCCTGCACGACCGTGGCGGCCTGACCCGCGTAGAGGTCGGTGAAGTACATCGTGTCGTTCACGTCCGCGAGCACCTTGCCGGCGTTCGGGCCGTTCGGGATGACGATGTTGTCGCTCAGTTGCATGTCCGCTCCGTCCACGCCTGGCCAGTAGTCCGCCACGGTGCTGAGGTCGTAGTCGCCGCCGGAGGTCGCCGAACCGGCGTACTGGTGGGCGACCGCCGTGTAGCTGACGCCGTCGACCGTGATCGACGGAAGATCGCCGACGTCGTTCCAGTCCGCGATCCAGAACTCCGGCACGCCGACGCCCGCGTTGCGGCACGCGGTGATGACGTTCGCCCAGTTCGTCGCGCTGGTGTAGACCGTCGGCTCCTGGCCTGAGTTGCGAGAATTGGCCACCCAGCCGGGCACCTGGCTCGCCGACGCGTCGCCTGGCTCGACGTCGAGTACCTGGATGCCCGGACCCCAGACCGAGACCGACGGCGTGATGCGCACCTCGACCGATCCGGCGAACCGCGCCCATGCCTCGGGTGGCCAGGCGAAATGCGACGGCCGAACGTAACCGGCGACGATCGGCGTGCCGACCGGGATCGACTGCCAGTTGACGCTGTCCTTCATCGGCCGTCGCGCCGAGACGTAGGCGAGTGCGCGCATCGCCTCCAATTTCTCATGAACCCGCGCGCCGGGCCAGTCGCGAGTGTTCACAGTGGCAAAACCGCAGGTCGAACCGTGTAAGTTAGGCTGGGCAGGTGGCTGATCGCGCCGCGCGTACCCCTGCCGAGGCTTACTCGGCCGCGAGGGAACGCGCTACCTATCCTGAGCTGGCTGATTTCATCGGGCTGTTGAGCTTCGAGCTGGACCCGTTCCAGCGGTCGGCCTGCGTCGCGTTGGAGAACGGGCACGGCGTGCTGGTGTGCGCGCCGACCGGCGCCGGCAAGACCGTCGTCGGCGAGTTCGCGGTGCACCTCGCGCTCGCCGAGGGCCGCAAGTGCTTCTACACCACGCCGATCAAGGCGCTGTCCAACCAGAAGTTCGCCGACCTGACCGAACGTTACGGCCAGGACAAGGTCGGCCTGCTGACCGGCGACACCTCGGTCAACGGCGACGCGCCGGTGGTGGTGATGACCACCGAAGTGCTGCGCAACATGCTCTACGCCGGCTCCGGCGCGCTCGACCGGCTCGGCTACGTGGTCATGGACGAGGTGCACTACCTCGCCGACCGCTTCCGCGGCGCGGTGTGGGAGGAGGTCATCCTGCACCTGCCGGAACGCGTACGGCTGGTCAGCCTGTCCGCGACGGTCAGCAACGCCGAGGAGTTCGGCGAGTGGCTGGTCGCGGTGCGCGGCGACACGACCGTCGTGGTGGACGAGCACCGGCCGGTTCCACTGTGGCAGCACATGATGGTCAACGGCCGCCTTTTCGACCTGTTCGCCCATGACAGCGACGAGCACCGGGTCCGGCTCAACCCGCAACTGTTGCGCCGCACCGAGGAACTCGGCCGCTACGCGATTCCCTCGCGCGGCTATCGGGGCCGCGGCACGCCGCGGCCCCGGTTCAAGCCGACCTCCCGGGTGGACGTGGTGACCCGGCTCGACGCGGCCGGGCTGCTGCCCTCGATCGTGTTCGTGTTCAGCAGGGCAGGCTGTGACGCCGCCGTCGACCAGTGCGTGCGCTCCGGCATGCGGCTCACCTCGCCGGACGAGCTCACCGAGATCCGCGAGATCATCGAACGCCGCACGGCCGGCCTGCCAGAGGCCGACCTGCGCGTGCTCGGCTACTGGGAATGGCGCGACGCGCTGGAACGCGGCATCGCGGCCCACCACGCCGGACTGCTGCCCACGTTCAAGGAAGCCGTGGAGGAGCTGTTCGTGCGCGGCCTGGTCAAGGTCGTGTTCGCGACCGAGACGTTGGCTCTGGGCATCAACATGCCGGCCCGCACGGTCGTGCTGGAGAAGTTGGTCAAGTACAACGGCGAGGCGCACGTCGACCTGACTCCCGGCGAGTACACGCAGCTCACCGGGCGGGCCGGGCGACGCGGGATCGACATCGAGGGCCATGCGGTCGTGCTCTGGCAGCCGGGCGTCGACCCCAAGCAGGTCGGCGGGTTGGCGTCGACCCGCACCTATCCGCTGCGCTCGTCTTTTCGTCCCGGCTACAACATGGCCATCAACCTGGTCGGGCAGTTCGGCGCCGACAAGGCACGCGACCTGCTCGAACAGTCGTTCGCGCAGTTCCAGGCGGACCGCTCGGTGGTCGGGCTGTCCCGGCAGATCGAGCGCAACACCGAGGGCCTTGACGGCTACGCCGAGCAGATACGCTGCCATCTCGGCGACTTCACCGAGTACATGGCGCTGCGCAGGCAGATCGCCGATCGCGAGAAGGCGTTGACGCGGCAGAACTCCGCGTCGCGGCGGGCAGAAGCGGCCGCTTCGCTGGAGCGGCTGCGCAAGGGCGACGTGATCGCGGTGCCGGCCGGTCGCCGCTCCGGGCTCGCGGTCGTCGTCGACCCGGGCACCGATCCGCTGGTGGTCACCGAGGACCGGTGGGCAGGCCGGCTGTCCGTCGCCGACTTCCCCAACCCGGTCGAGTCGCTCGGCCGGATGCGGTTGCCCAAGCAGGTCAACGTGCGCTCGCCGCAGTCGCGTCGCGATCTCGCGTCCAGCCTGCGCAACACCGGCATCGACGTGCCGGCCAGGGAACGCCGCCGCTCCGGTGCCGCCGACGACGCGGAACTGGCCGCGCTGCGCAGGGCGTTGCGCGCGCATCCCTGCCACGGCTGCGAGCAGCGCGAGGACCACGCCCGTTGGGCCGAGCGCTACCACCGGCTGGCGGCCGACACCGAGCGGATCAGGCAGAAGGTCGCGGCGACAACGCACTCGCTGGCCCGCGCGTTCGACCGGATTCGGCGCCTGCTCACCGAACGCGGCTATCTGGCAGGCGACGGCGACCGGGTCACCGCGCACGGCCGCAGGTTGGCCCGCCTGTATTCCGAGTCCGACCTGCTGGTTGCCGAGTGCCTGCGGGAGGAGGTCTGGGTCGGTCTCGGCGCGCCGGAACTGGCCGCCGTGGTGTCCGCGCTGGTGTTCGAGTCGCGCCGGGAGTCGCCGGTGGACGCGCGGGTGCCGGACGGGGCGGTCGCGGACGCGCTCATCAAGACCGTGCGGCTGTGGGGGTCGCTGGAGGCCGACGAACGAAGGCACAAGCTCGACGGCACCCGCGAACCGGACGCCGGCTTCGCCTGGCCGATCTTCCGCTGGACGCGCGGCGAAGCCCTGGAGAAGGTGCTGCTCGCCGCCGAGACGAACGGGCAGGAACTGGGCGCTGGTGACTTCGTGCGCTGGTGCCGGCAGGTCGTGGACCTGCTCGACCAGATCCGCGAGGTGGTTGACGCGGACGACCCGGTCGGCATCATGGCGGGTCGCGCGGTGACCGCGATCCGGCGGGGCGTTGTGGCCATGGGCATGACCTGATAAAGGTCTGCGCACGATGGCCGGGTGAGTGGGGTGAGCCGGTCGTCTTGTGGTTTGATCGCGGAAAAGCGACCGGTGTTCTGGGAGGCAGAAAATGACCAGCCCGTACGGCCCGCCGGGCGGCAATGATCCACAGCAGTGGGGTCAGCAACCGTCCTACGGTGGACCGCAGCCGCCGGGCTCGGAGGGCGCGCCGGGCTCGGGAGGCTTCCCCGCCCAGCAACCCGGCTACGGTCAACAACCCCAGTACGGTCAGCAGCCCCAGTACGGCCAGCAACCGGGCTATGGCCAGCAACCGGGTTACGGACAACAGCCCGGCTACGGCCAACAACCCCAGCAGCCCCAGCAACAGCAGCCGGGTTACGGCCAGCAGCCGCAGTACGGCCAGCAACCCGGCTACGGCCAGCAGCCGAACCCGACCCAGCAGTACGCGGCCTACGGTCAGCAGCCGGGCCAGCCCCAGTACGGCCAGGACATGACCTTCGCCGAGGGCACGGTCGGCGGCAGGCGTAAGACCGGCCTGTGGATCATCATCGCCGTGGTGGTCGTGGTGATCGTCGCGGTGCTGGCGATCCTCGGGTTCGTGTGGCCGGGCTTCCTGAACAAGCCGGTGCTCAGCCAGACCGCGGTGCAGGGGGGCGTCACCAAGATCCTCACCCAGACCTACAAGGACAACGCCACCAACGTGTCGTGCCCGGCGAACGAGCCGGTGACCGTCGGCAACTCGTTCACCTGCACGGCGACGATCGACGGCCAGACCAAGCACGTCCAGGTGACCGTGAAGACCACAGACGGCGTTTACGAGGTCGCCGAACCGAACTGACGCCCCAGGTCCTCCTCAGTCCTGGATGGACAGTCGACCGTCCGTCCAGGACACCGAGGTCAGATCCGGCACGATCGCGTCAGCGGCACCGAGTTCCTCCGCGCCGTGCGAGGTGGCGACCGCGATGACCGCCGCACCCGCCGCCTTGCCGGCGCGCACCCCGGCCGGCGCGTCCTCGATCACCACGCAGTCGGCGGCCGGCACGCCGAGTTGGCGCGCGGCGAGCAGGTAGCCCTCGGGATCGGGCTTGCCATTGGTCACGGAGTCCGCGGTGACCAGCACCTGCGGCGTCGGCAGCTCGGCGGCCTTGAGCCGCGCGGTCACCAGCGGGAGGGTGGCCGAGGTGACCACCGCCCATGGCACCCCGGCGTCGCTGAGCGTCTCCAGCAGCTCGCGCGAGTTGGCGTAGCCGCGCACGCCGCGCGTGTCACCGACCTCCAGGTCGTCGAGGCGGGTGAGCGCGGCCCGGAAACCGTCGCCGGGCACCAGTTCGGCGATCGTCTCCGAGGACGGCCGACCGTGGCAGACGGCGAGGACCGCGTCCGGGTCGAAGCCGTACTCGGCCGACCAGGTCCGCCAGGCGCGTTCCACGGCGGGAATCGAGTCGATCAGGGTTCCGTCGGCGTCGAACAGCACCGCGGCGCAGGTGAACTCCATGCCGCCAGCCTACGGGCCGGGTCAGTGCCGGTTGTTGGCCAGCGCCTTGGTGAGCCGGTCGATCGCACTGCCGATGCCCCAGCGTTCGCGCAGCTCGGCAAGGCGATCCGGGGCGGCGGGCTCGGTGGGCAGCAGGTCGTCGGGGCGGTCCATGACGACCGGTGCGTCGGTGGCCACGTTGACAACGCCCGGCGCGGCGGTCAGGTAGGCGGCGGCTTCCTCCAGCCGCAGGATCGTCTTGGCCGGCAGCCGCTTGTCCTTGTCGATCGCCGCCTTGAGCAGGCCGGTCAAACTGCCGAACTGGGTGATCAGCTTGGCCGCCGTCTTCTCGCCGATGCCGGCGACACCGGGCAATCCGTCCGACGGGTCGCCACGCAACACGGCCATGTCCGCGTAGGCCGGACCAGGATGGCTGGCCGGCAGGGCGTAGCGCTCGGCCAACTCGGCGCTGCCCAGGGTTTCCGCCTTGGCCCAGCCCTTGCCGACGTAGATGACAACGGCCCTGGTCGGCTCTTCGCGGATCACCTGGAACAGGTCGCGGTCACCGGTGATCACCTCGACCGGCGCGCGGTCCTCGGTCGCGGTGAGCGTGCCGATCACGTCGTCGGCCTCGTAGCCCTGCGCCTCGGCGGTGGCGATGCCGAACGCGGCGAGCACGTCGCGGATGATCGGCACCTGCGGGGTCAGCGTGTCCGGCACCACCTCGATGTCGGCGCCGTCGGCGGCCTCCTCGGCGACCCGGTGCGCCTTGTAGCTGGGCAGCGCGGCCACCCGGAACGCGGGCCGCCAGTCCGCGTCAAGACACGCGACCAGCCGGCTCGGGTGCCGGTCCGTGACGATCCTGGCGATCGTGTCCGTGAACCCGCGCACCGCGTTGACCGGGGTGCCGTCCGGCGCGGTGATCGAGTCCGGTAGCGCGTAGTAGGCGCGGAAGTACAGGCTGGCCGAGTCGAGCAGGGCCAGTGGGGCCGTGGTCATATCCGGAACCTACAGCGCCGGGCGCGCCAACGCGCCTGACCATTAGGCTTGTCGACCATGTCGCCACAGTCTGCCGTTCTCGCCGCGCGGTTGTCGCGCGCCCGCAAGGCCGCCGCAGGGGCCGGGGTGGACGCCCTCGTCGTCACGCCCGGTTCGGACCTGCGGTACCTGCTCGGGGCGGTCGGGACCTCCTTCGAGCGGTTGACCGCGTTCGTGCTGCCCGCCGACGGCGTCGACGCGGTGCCCACACTCGTCGTGCCGAAGCTTGAGGCGCCCGGCTACGCGGACGTGCCAACCGACGACCTCGGCGTTCAGGTCGCCACCTGGGTCGACGGGGAGAACCCGTACAAGCTCGCACACGGCGTGCTCGGCGGCGGCGCGGCCAGGTTGGCCGTGTCCGACATGACGCCCGCGCTGCACGTGCTCGGCCTGCGCGACGAGGCGCCCGGCGTCGGCCAGGCGCTGGCCGGTCCGGTGCTGCGCGAGTTGCGGATGCGCAAGGACGCCACCGAGATCGCGGCGCTGCGCGAGGCGGGCGCCGCGATCGACCGGGTGCACGCGCGGGTCGGCGAATGGCTGCGGGTCGGCCGGACCGAGGCGGAGGTGGCCGCCGACATCGCGGCCGCGATCGTGGCCGAGGGGCACGAGGTCGCCGAGTTCGTGATCGTCGGCTCGGGCCCGAACGGCGCCAGCCCGCACCACGAGGTGTCGGACCGGGTCATCGAGGCGGGCGACGTGGTGGTGGTGGACATCGGCGGCCCGGTCTCCTCCGGCTACAACTCCGACTCCACCCGCACCTACGTGCTCGGCGAGCCCAAATACGACGACGTCGCCGAGACCTACGCGGTGTTGCAACGCGCCCAGCAGGCAGCCGTCGACGCGGTCCGGCCGGGCGTGCGCGCGGAGGCGATCGACGCGGCAGCGCGCGAGGTCATCGCGGACGCCGGCTTCGGCGAGTACTTCATCCACCGCACCGGCCACGGCATCGGCCTCGACGTGCACGAGGACCCGTACATCGTCGCCGGCAACACCATTGCCGTCGAGCCGGGCATGGCGTTCAGCATCGAGCCCGGCATCTACCTGCCCGGCCGGTGGGGCGCGCGGATCGAGGACATCGTCGTGGTCACCGAGACCGGCGTCGAGTCGGTCAACAACCGTCCACATGAGCTGGTCGTGGTATGAGCGCGTTGGAGCCCATCGATCGCGCGATCCTGCGCGAACTCGTCGTCGACGGCAGATGCAGTTTCACCGATCTGGCCGAACGGGTCGGGCTGAGCGTTTCCGCGGTGCACCAACGGGTCCGGCGGCTCGAACAACGCGGCGTGCTGCACGGATACGCGGCGCGCGTCGACTACAGCGAGCTGGACCTGCCGCTGACCGCGCTGATCTCGCTCACCCCGATCGACCCGGCCGCGCCGGACGACTACCCGGCGCGTTTGCAGCACCTGCCGCAGATCGAGTCCTGCTACTCGGTCGCCGGTGATGAGTCCTACGTCCTGGTGGTGCGGGTCGCATCGCCGTTGGCACTGGAGGAACTGCTGCGCCAGGTCCGCGAGGCTGCGAACGTGTCCACCCGCACGACCGTGGTGCTCTCCACTCCGTTCGAGGCGCGGCCACCAGCGGTGTGAGGCGGATCAGGCCGCTTCGTGGGCGCGTATCGCGTCGATGTCGACGCCGAGCGTGGCCAGCGGTTCACGGGCCGAGTCGTCGATCGCGACGGCCCGGTTGCCGGCCAGTCGCAGCCAGCCGGCGTCGACCGCGCGGTGCAGCAGCGCGGACGGGAGGCTGCCGCTCAGGTGCTCGCGCCGCTCCGTCCAATCAAGACATTCCTTGAGCAGCGGTCGCCTGCTCGACCGAACCGGCTCGATGCCCAGCGCGGCAACGGTTGTCGCACCGTCGTCTGTCAGGTGCAGGCCGTTGTCGACCTCGACGAGGCCGGCTTCGATCATGCCGGTGCGCAGCGCGACGCCGAGCCGACCGGCCAGGTGGTCGTAGCAGGTGCGGGCCAGCGCCAGCCTGCCGGCGCGGATGCTCGCGCGCAGGCCGCGCGGCGGATGGTGGTCGGCGTGCTCGGCGAGCCGCTCGATCAGTTCGGCGACGCGTTCGTCCTCGATCCGCACGTAGCGGTGCCGGCCCTGCCGCACGGTCGCCACGAACCCGGCCTCGGTCAGCCGGTGCACGTGTTCGGTCGCGGTCGACGGCGCGACCTGCGCCGTTCTTGCGAGTTCGCCGACGGTCCAGGCGCGACCGTCGAGCAGGGCGAGGCACATGGTCGCCCGGCTCGGATCGGCCAGCACGGCGGCCACATCGGCCAGACCGATGTTTTCCATGACTCAAGGCTAGGCCGCTGACGCTGCGGCCACGACCGAAACGTCAGCCGACGCTCGGCGCCGGCCGCAGCACACCGTCCCGGCCGGGCAGGCAGGTCGCTGAGGAGTTGGTGGTGGGCAGGAACGCGGACAGACACTGCGCGAACGCGGCATAACCGGCCGCGTTCGGGTGGAACGAGGACTGCAACGAGTGCGCGGCGCGCTGGGAGTCGCTGATGTCCTGCCAGGCCACGGTCAACCGGGTGAACCATTCGCCCCTGGCGCCGCTGCCCCCGGAGCACGCCTCGTGGCCGATGCCGGCGCCGGCCAGGTCGAGGAAGCGTGCGCCCTCGGTGCGGGCCGCCGTGGCGAGGCCGTCGTCCAGGATCTCGATGCCGGTGTCGCGCACCCACTTCAGGTCGACTGTCTCAAATGGACATCCGGCGATGCTGTCGAGGCCGGGCGCGATGTCCGGGCCGATCGGCGCCGCGTAGGACTGGAGCACGAGCTGGTAGCTGCCGGGGGAGTAGCCAGCGTGCGTCATCACGTTCTCGATGTCCCGCAACACCTTCGCCACCTTCGGGATCATCGTGTCGACCTTCAGTCGCCAGGCCGGCGTGAAACCGCCGCTGCAACCCTTGTCGTCACGCGCGAAGAACGCCTGGATGCACGCGTTGACGATCTGAGAGAAGTGCGGATCGTCGTTGGCACCGTCCGCGACCACGATCGCCACGATCCGGTTCTTCGCCGCGATCGGCGCCAACTGCGCGGCCTGCGACGGTTCCGTGTAGTGCGTGGTCTTGCCGAGGCCGATGACCGACGAGTCCGCGCCGGAGCAGGCCAGGTTGAACCGCCTGGTCACACCGACAACGGAAACGTCATCGACTTCGGCGTGCGGCGAACGGTGACACCAGTCACCGTTCGCGCCGTTGGTGTTTGGCGTGTAGTCGCCAGCGCCCTCGCCGGAGATCGTGGAATCGCCCATGGTCACCACGGCCAGCGGCGCGTTCGACGGCGGGCCGACGTGCTTGACCGGACGCGGCGCGACCACCGGCGTATCAGTGATCAGCACGAAGGCCGAGATCACCAGGACAACGGCCAGAATGGACCAGGTCAGCCGTTGGTTCGGTGATCGCACCCGGCCAGTCTAGAGATCTACGCCTGCGCCCAGTGCCGCTGTCCCGCTTCGGGCAGCGTGCCGATCGGGTCGTAGTAGGGGTACTGGCGCGCCAACGCCTCGGCGTCCGCGAGTTCGATGCCGGTGCGGTAGTTCTTCGTCCAGTACGACACGCCGAGCTCGCGGTCGTAGGAGGCGAGCTGGTGCACCCAGCGCTTGCCGACGTAGGGCACGTCGCAGACGATGCGCGGCGTCGCGTAACCGGGCAGGTAGCCCATGATCGCGTGCTGGAGGTCCTGCGCCTCCCAGACCGCGGTCCGCCAGTGCTCGGCGTTCGGGATCATGTCGCACATGTAGAAGTAGTACGGCAGGATGTTCGCCTCGCCCTGCAACGCGAAGCACAGGTCGAGCAGGTCGTTCGGGGTGGCGTTCACGCCGCGCATCAGCACGCCCTGGTTGCGCACGTCCCGCACGCCCGCGTCCAGCGCCGCGCGCGCGGCCTCCGCGACCAGCGGGGTCACCGACTGGGCGTGGTTGACGTGCGTGTGGATGGCCAGGTTCACGCCGCGCCGCCGCGCCGTGCCGGCCACCCGCGCGAGGCCCTCGACAACGCGCGGCTGCAGCCAGTGCTGCGGGCAGGCCGGCCAGCGCCTTGGTGGCCAGCCGGATGTCGCGCACGGTCTCGATGTCCAGCAGGCGCATCAGGAACGCCTCCAGTTGGTGCCACGGCACGTTGGCCACGTCACCGCCGGAGACCACCACGTCCCGCACGCCGGGCGTGCGCTTGAGATAGTCGATCATCGCGTCCTGCCGGTCGACCGGCTTGAGCGAGAGCTTGTGCTTGTCCACCGTGTTTGTGGAGTTGCCGACCAGGTCCATCCGGGTGCAGTGGCCGCAGTACTGCGGACAGGTGGACAGCAGTTCGGCCAGCACCTTCGTGGGGTAGCGGTGGGTCAGCCCCTCGACGACCCACATCTCGTCCTCGTGCAGCGAGTCGCGGGTGGCGTACGGGTGGCTCGGCCACCGCGGGTCCCGGTCCGACTCGACCGGGATCATGTAGCGGCGGATCGGGTCCGCATAGAACACGTCGGTGAACTCGCCGGGCGCGGCGTTCGGCGCCATCGTGTTGAGCATCTGCGGCGGGACCAGCATGGACATCGTCGCCAGCTGCTCCTGGTCGGCGGCAAGGTCGGCGTAGAAGCGCTCGTCGAGCAGGTCGCCCATGAGCGACGCGCAGCTGCCTGATGTTCTTTACGCAGTGCGCGCGCTGCCACTGGGCGTCGCGCCACTGGGCTTCGGTCACGTCTCGCCAGCCGGGGAACCGCCGCCAGTCGGGTTCGACGAGTTCGCGCCGAACGTACTCATAGGGCTGGCGGGCTGCCTGTTCCACAGCGTCGGCCACGGTGGTGGTGGCGCTGGTAGCTTCGACGGCGAGTGTCATACCTTCTCCTCAGCGTCTAGATCGCGTAAATATATACTGCCATGACGCTCAGATAACGCAAATCTTCCTGCTGTATCCATTCGTGAAGGAGGTGTGACCGTGTCGACGTCCCCGATCGGCCTGCACCGGGTGCTCGAACCCGGCGGGCGTGCTCCCGCAGCAGGCCCGGCGCCTGGACACCGACCCGACCCCGCGCGCCGGACGAGGTCGTCATCGCGGTCGAGCGGCTGAACCTCGACGCGGCCTCCTACCGGCAGCTACGCGAGGCGCACGGCACCGGCGACGCGGTCCGCGCGGCCGTGCTGGAGATCGTCGAAAGCCGCGGGCAAGATGCAGAACCCGGTCACCGGTTCGGGCGGCATGCTGCTCGGCAGGGTCGCCGAGGTCGGCCCGGACTCGCCGCTGGGCCTGCGCGCGGGCGACCGGGTGGCCACGCTCGTCTCGCTGACGCTGACGCCGCTGCGCATCACCGACGGTCTTCGCGACTGGGACGGTCTCGGCGAGCAGGTGCCGGCCAGGGCACGGCCATCCTGTTCGGCCGTTCCATCGCCGCCGTGCTGCCCGTACGACCTGCCCGAACCGCTCGCGCTGTCCGTGCTCGACGTGTGCGGTGCGCCCGCGCTGACCGACCGGGTCGTCCGTCGCAAGGCGGCCGAACGCGGACACGCGCCATCGGTCTGCGTGCTCGGCGGTGCCGGCAAGTCCGGCTCGCTCTCGCTGGCCGCCGCGCGCCGAGCCGGCGCGGGTCGCCTCGTCGGGCTGGTACCCACCGAACGGGAGGCGGACGCCTTGCGCGCCGCCGGCCTGGCCGACGAGATCGTGCTGGCCGACGCCCGCGATCCGGTCGCACTGGCCGAGCCGCCGTCGGCGAGCCGGTCGACGTGACCGTGGTCTGCGTCGACGTGCCCGGCTGCGAGCACGGCGCGATCCTGGCCACCGCCGACGGCGGCACGGTGATCTTCTTCTCGATGGCCACCTCGTTCTCCGCCGCCGCGCTCGGCGCCGAGGGCCTGGCCGCGGACGTCGAGATGCTCATCGGCAACGGCTACGTGCCCGGACACGCCGAATTCGCGCTGGACCTGCTGCGCGCGCGAGCCGGGGGTGCGCGCCCTGTTCGAGGCCCGAGAAGCGGCAGACTGTCCGACACATGACGCGCACGACACTGCTGCTCGGTGGCCGGATCTACGCGCCGGCCGCGCCGGACGCCACCGCCATGGCGGTCACCGACGGGGTGATCGCCTGGATCGGCCGGGACGAACCGGGCAGGGCCATGCATCCGGACGCCGCGATCGTCGACCTGCGAGGGTGCAGTTCGTCACGCCCGCGTTCGTCGACGCGCACGTGCACGCAACCGCGAGCGGGCTGCTGCTCGACGGCCTCGACCTGCGCGGTTGCGGTTCCCTCGCCGAGGGCCTCGACCTGGTCGCCGACCAGGTGCGGGCCCAGCCCGGCATGCTCGATCTGGGGCCACGGCTGGGACGAGACGAACTGGCCGGAACGCCGCCCGCCGACCCGCGCCGAACTCGACGCCGTCTGCGGCGCGTCGCCCGGTCTACCTGTCCCGCGTCGACGTGCACTCCGCGCTGGTCTCCTCCGCCCTGGTCGACTGGCGCCCGGAGGCCGCCGACGAGCCCGGCTGGTCGGCGCAGGGCCCGCTGACCCGCGACGCCCACCACCACGTGCGCGCGGCCGCGCTCGCCGGCCTCGACCCGGCCCAGCGCCGCGCCACCGCAGCGGGCTTCCTCCGGCACGCCGCGGCCAAGGGCATCGCCGCCGTGCACGAGTGCGCGGGCCCGGACATCTCCGGCGCGCGACGACTTCGCCGCACTGCTCGCACTCGTCGCGGACGACACCGTGCCCGACGTGGTCGGCTACTGGGGCGAACTGCGCCGACCCGGCGCTGGCCGTCCGGAGCTTGGCGCGGCCGGCCTGGCCGGCGACCTGTTCGTGGACGGCGCGTTCGGCTCCCGCACCGCCGCGCTCGCTGCGCCCTACGCCGACGCCCCGGACAACCTCGGTGCCACCTACCTCACCGCCGACCAGATCGCCGCACACCTCGTCGCGTGCACCCGCGCCGGTATCCAGGCCGGCTTCCACGCCATCGGCGACGCGGCGGTGGCGACCATTGTGGACGGTTTCGCGCAGGCCGAGACCGACCCTCGGCCTGCCGGCCGTCGCGCGCGCGCCGGACACCGCATCGAGCACCTGGAGATGGTCGACCGCCGAACAGGCCGACCGGCTGGCCCGCTGGGGCGTGGTCGCCTCCGTGCAGCCGGCTGTTCGACGCGACCTGGGGCGGCGAGCACGGCATGTACGCGCAGCGCCTCGGCAGCAAGCGCGCTGCGACCACTCAACCCGTTCGCCGCCCTCGCCGTCGCAGGCGTCACGCTGGCGTTCGGCTCGGACACGCCGGTCACCCCGGTGGACCCGTGGGAGCGCGGTCCGCGCCGCCGTCGCCCACCAGACCGCCGGGCTTCGGCATCTCCGCCCGCGCCGCCTTCACCGCGCACACCCGCGGCGGCTGGCGTGCCGCCGGCGTCAACGACGGCCTCGCCGGCACCCTGGCCCCCGGCGCACCCGCCACCTACGCGATCTGGCGAGTGGGGGAGCTGGTCGGCCCCGCCGCCGACACCCGCGTCCAGCGCTGGTCAACCGATCCGCGTTCCGGCGTGCCGCCACTGCCGTCGCTGCGGCCCGAGGACGAGTTGCCGGTCTGCCTGCGCACGGTGAAGCGCGGCACCGTGATCTACCAGCACGGCGCGTTCGGTCCCTGACAGTCGTCGAGGAGGGTTGTATGGGTCGGCTGGATCTCGATCCCGCTGTGGTGGCCAAGGCACGGCCCTGGCCGCACGCGCGGCCGAGCCGGTGATCGCACTGGCCCGGGCGCACACCACGGTCGCCGTCGAGCGGGCCATGCTGCGGCTGGCCGGCATCACCGGCGCCGACACGCGCGCATCAGGGCTGGCGACGTGCCGTGGGTGAACCGGGTCGTGGACACCGTCCGCGAGCACTGCGGCCTGGAGCACGGCGCGCGCTGCCGGTGTTCCACGCGCTGCGCGAGCACGACCTCGGTACCCTCACCGAACTCGCCGAGCAGACGGCCGCTGGCCAGATCACCGTACACCATCCCCGACCGGCGCGACGCCGACCGCGCCGCGCGACGCCGCCCGCACCGCGGTCGCGGCGCGGCATCGCCACCATCGACGCCCGCCGCGCGCGAACGCGACCGAACTCGTCCGCAAGCTCGGCGACCCGCCGCAGCGGCCGTGGATCTACCTGATCGTCGCGACCGGCGACATCGACGAGGACATCCCGCAGGCCGCGAACGCGGCCCGCGCGGGCGCCGACGTGATCGCGGTGATCCGCTCCACCGGCCAGTCCCTGCTGGACTACGTGCCCGAGGGCGCCACCCACCACGGCTTCGCCGGCACCTACGCCACCCAGGAGAACTTCCGGCTCATGCGGGCCGCCCTGGACGAGGTGTCGCGCCGAACTCGGCCGCTACGTCCGGCTGACCAACTACGCGTCCGGCCTGTGCATGCCGGAGATCGCGGTGCTGGCCGGGCTGGAGCGGCTGGACATGATGCTCAACGACTCGATGTACGGGATCCTGTTCCGCGACATCAACCCGATCCGCACCTTCGTCGACCAGCGGTTCTCCCGGCAGGTGCACGCCCGCGCCGGGATCATCATCAACACCGGCGAGGACAACTACCTCACCACCGCCGACGCCGTCGAGGCCGCGCACACGGTCACCGTGTCGCCAGCTGCTCAACGAGCGCTTCGCCCACGAGGCCGGCCTGCCGGACTGGCTGCTGGGCCTCGGGCCACGCGTTCGAGATCAACCCGGACCTGCCCGACTCGTTCCGGCTGGAACTGGCGCACGCGCTGCTGGCCCGCGAACTGTTCCCCGACGCGCCGCTGAAGTGGATGCCGCCGACCAAGCACATGACCGGCGACGTCTTCCGCGGCTACCTGCTCGACGGCTTCTTCAACCTCGCCGGCGCGCTGACCGGACAGGGCATCCTGCTGGTCGGCATGATGACCGAGGCCGTCGTCACGCCGTGGCTGTCCGACCGCGACCTGGCCCTGCACAACGTCCGCTACGTCCTCAACGCCGCGGGCAGCCTCGCGCGAGGACTTCCACCCGCAGCCGGACGGCTTCATCGTGCAAGCGCGCGCACCAGGTGCTCGGCGAGGCGGTCGACCTGCTGGAGCGGATCGTCGCCGACGACGGCGGCTGCTCGACGCGATCGCCGACGGCACGTTCGGCCTGATGAAACGGCCCGCCGACGGCGGCAAGGGCGCTGGACGGCGTCATCGAGAAGGCCGATGACTACCTCAACCCGGCGGCGGAGCTGCTGGAGGCCGGTGCATGAGCGACGAGCAAGCGCTACGTGCGGCCCGTACGGCGACGCGACCGGCGACGGCATGGTGCAGCTGTCGTTCACCCTGCCGGTGCCGCACGGCCCGCGTGCCGAGGGCGCCGCGCTGCAGCTGGCGAACAAGATGGGCATGGACCCGGCGCTGGTCGTGCACTCGCACCCGATCGGCGAGGACTTCACGCTTCTTCGTCGTCTACGGCTCGGTCAGCCACCTCGTCGACCTCGACGAGGTGCAGGTCGTCGAGCGCGAGTACCCGCTGCTCACGCCGGCCGAGGTCAACGCGGCGATCAAGAACACGTTGCGGCGCAAGCTGGTCGTCGTCGGCGGCTGCATCGGCACCGACGCGCACACCGTCGGCATCGACGCGATCCTCAACATCAAGGGCTTCGCCGGCGAGAAGGGCCTGGAGTACTACCGCGAACTGCGCGTGGTCAACCTCGGCGCCCAGGTCGGCGTGCCCGAGCTGGTCAAGCGGGCCCGGGCCGAGAAGGCCGACGCCGTGCTGGTGTCCCAGGTCGTCACCCAACGCGACGCGCACCTGCTCAACACCCAGGAGATGTCCGCCGCGTTCCGCGAGGCCATGGGGGACAACCGGCCCATGCTCGTCGTCGGCGGCCCGCGCTTCGACCCGCTGATGGCCGACGAACTCGGCGTCGACCGGGTCTTCGGCCGGGGCACGACCCCCGGCGAGGTCGCCTGCTACCTCGTGCACGCCATCACCAAGAAGATCGGAGCAACCGCAGGTGTCCGAGGATCCGCAAGGTCGGGTTCTCGGTGACCCACCGCCGCTACGTGCCCTACGCGCACGCCCACTACGGCGGCAACCTGGTCGACGGCGCCTACGGCCTCGGCCTGTTCGGCGACGTCGCCACCGAACTGTGCATCCGCACCGACGGCGACGAGGGCCTGTTCGCCGGGCTACTCGACGGTCGAGTTCCTGGCGCCGGTGCAGGCCGGCGACGTCATCGAGGCGACCGCAACGCTCACCAGGATCGGCAACCGCTCCCGCGGCATCACGTTCGAGGCCCGCGTGGTGTGCCGGGCCGTGCCAGAGCGCGGACCGTCCGCTTCGGACGTTCTGGACCCGCCGATCCTGGTCACCAGCGCGGAAGGCACCGTTGTCGTCCCGGTAGCGGCATAATGCTCTGATATGAAGGCGCGCACGATTCGGATCACGCGGGTGTACGACCTCGCGGAGGCCGACGGCGACCTCGTGCTGGTCGACCGGGTCTGGCCGCGGGGCATCAGCAAGGACAAGCTGGCGGGCGTCACGTGGTTGAAAGACGTGGCGCCATCAGCCCAGTTGCGCAAGTGGTACGGCCACGACCCCGAGAAGTTCGACGAGTTCGCCAAGCGCTACCGCGCCGAACTCGACACCGACGAAGGCCGCAAGGCCCTGCGCGAACTGGCCGACCACGGCACAGCGGACACGTTGACCCTGCTCACCGCCACCAAGGACATCGAGCATAGCCAGGCAGCCGTCCTGGCCGCTCTGCTCGCTGATGAGGGGTTCCGACGCCTGGGAAAACCCGAAGCCGCCGAGGATCTCGGCGGTGACCCGGTCTGCTGGCTGACCTCGGTCTGCCCGGAGTGCGGCCGGTTCGTCGAGGCCGAACCGCCGACCACCTGCCCCCGGTGCGGCGCCGACATCAACCCCGACTAGGAGTTTCGGCTCTCGTAGGCGCGGTATAACTCAAGGCCGCACGCGGAAACCGTGGCACAGGCGCGTCTGTCGCCCTCAAGGGTCGCGTTGCCACGCGCCCAGCCGCAGATGATGTTCAGCGCGCCGCCGAGATCCATCATGGCATTGACCAGCTCGGTGACGTCGTCATCGTCGAGCGGATCGCTGGGCAGCTGCGCGGAGTCGATGGGCACCGGCTCGATGTTCTCTGGCAGGCTCGTCGAGCCGCGCAACGCCCGCACCATCACCTCGGCCCACTCGGCAGCGTCGTGATAGGCGTTGCCGGACTCGTCGATGTAGCCGCTGATCACGCCGTCCTCGACGACGTCGTTCTGGTGCAGCTTGGCGAGCAACTGACTGACCGACTGGCAGATGCTCACCGCGGTCCACGCTGCGGTCAGCGTGGCCTTCATGTCCGCTACCGGGACATGACCGAGCGCGCGGATCGCGTCGCCGACCAGTTCCTCGACTGGGCGCGGCCGCCGCTTCTGTTCGGGCATGGTCACCACCGGGGCATCGGCACCGGACGACCCGGGCTGAACAAGTTCAACACGACCAGGCGATGTGTGCCCGATACGGACACTTCACGATCTCGTCACGACATCCTGAGAATTCGCACAAAACGCGCTTTTGCGCAGGTCACTGGTCCGACCGCTTCAGCACCAGGTCCGGGATGAATCCGTGCTTGTACAACCGGTGCCGCCGCGACTCGTGCGCGTAGGACACCGACATGAACAGCGCGCCGAACAGCACGATGAACATCATCAGGAACAGGGTGCCCGGATCGGCCGGTAGCAGCAGCAACAGGAACGTGGGCAGGCACTGGACCACGGTTCGGCACACGTGTCTGACCAGCCAACCCCTGCTGGTCAGATCGTGCAGCACCCACTGCGCGTAGCGGGGCCCGAGCCCGCCACCGTAGGCGTAGTACAACCAGCGGAACACGCCAGGTCGTTTGCCGACCATGATGACCCCATTGTAGGCGGGGCGTAGGCGGGGTCGCTGGCCAGTCCGTGCTTGATCGGTGACACTGAAGGCCGACGGAGGTGCGAGGCGCGGACGTGAACGACGAACGGTACGAGGACCCGGACTGGCCACCGCGGCCTGCCGACATGGCCGCTTGGTTGCGGGCGGGCCTGCGCCGCACCGACGCGCTCGCCTGGCACCGCTGGAACTTCGACTTGCAGGCCGCGCTGTCCTGGATCGCGGCCGGGGTGCCCGAGGCGCTGGTCGCGGCGCAGTGGCGGACCGCGGGCGTCAACCCGAGCACGGTGACCCGCTGGCGCGCGGCCGGTATCGACGCGACCGAGGCGGTGCACTGGCACGAGCTCGGCTTCGATCTCGACGCCGCGCGCGAACACCGGGCGCAGGGCCGCGACCCGCACGAGGCGTACTGCGCGGACCGGCCGAGCTGGTTCTCGCCGGGCAGCACCCCGCCCGAGTTCGAGAGCTTCGGTGTCAACTTCGGTGCCAGCGAGGCCATGCGCCAGTTCCTGCGGGCCGGTGTGTCCGGGACCATCATCGGCGGCTACCTCCAGGCCCAGTGGGTCGATCCGGAGGCGCTGGTCTGGGCCAAACACGGCGTTGCGGTGCACGAGGCGACGGTGTGGCGTGAAATCGGCCTCACGCCCGAGGAAGCCGCCGAACTCGCCTCGGCCGGGGTCAGCCCGATCCAGGTGATCCGCGACTGGTGGCGGGCCGGCATCCCGTTCGACGAGGTCGCCGACTGGATCGGCGCCGGCCTGGACGCCGCCCAGGCCAGCGTCCAACGCGAACAGGGCGTCACAGTGGCCGACGCGGCGCGGTTACGGGCACGACGCAGGCTCGATCCACCCGCCCGCTGATCCAGTTACCTGCTCGTGACGTGGTTCGGTGATCGAACATGACGCGGGCCGAACAACCGCCTCCCGTACGCTTGGCGCGTGGTTGCACCGCGTCTTAGCCGACCCCCTGCAGGGGGCCCACCCCCTCCGGCCCTCCAGTCGGCCGAGCAGGCCGGCCAACCCGAGCGCCCGGCACGGCAGGCCGCGCGCGGCCGTCGGCGTCGCCGCCCGCACCTGCCCACCTGGCCGACACTGGCCCGGCTGGTCACCGCGCTGGCCGGCGGGATCGTGCTCTACGCCAGCTTCCCGCCACGCACCGTGTGGTGGCTCGCGCCGATCAGCTTCGCCATGCTCGGCATCGTCATCAAGGGCCGCCGTGCCCGTGCCGGCTTCGGCTACGGGTTCGTGTGGTCGATGGGCTTCATGATCCCGCTGATGTACTGGACCGGGTCGTTCGTCGGGGTCATCGCGCCCTGGGTGCTGTGCACCTTCGAGTCGTTGATCATGGCGCTGGGCACAGCCGCCATCGCCACCGTGTCCCGGCTGCGCGGCGCCCCGCTCTGGGGTGCGCTGCTGTGGATCGCGGACGAGGCGCTGCGTGCCCGCGTCCCGTTCGGCGGCCTGCCCTGGGGCAAGGTCGCGTTCGGACAGGCCGACGGCTCCTACCTCTCGCTCGCCGCGCTCGGTGGCACCCCGCTTGTCGGCTTCGCGGTCGTGCTCACCGGCTTCGGCCTCGCCGCGCTGGTGTTGGTGTTGTGGCGCAAGGAGAACCGGCGCACCACCATGATCGTCGGCCCGGTACTCGCCATCCTGGTGCCGCTGCTCGCCGGCATCACGGCCTGGCCGCTGGTCGGCACCGACCCGAACGCCGGCACCGCGACCGTCGCCGCCATCCAGGGCAACGTGCCCCGGCTCGGCCTCGACTTCGACACCCAGCGGCGGATCGTGCTCGACTACCACGTCCGCGAGACCGAGGCGCTCGCCGACGAGGTGCGCGCCGGCAAGATCAAGCAGCCACAACTGGTGATCTGGCCGGAGAACTCCGACGACGTCGACCCCTACGTCAACCCGGACGCCTACGCGGAACTGTCCGAGGCCGCCTCCGACATCCGCGCGCCCATGGAGGTCGGCGCGGTCGTCTTCTCCCAGGGACCGCAGCCGAAGAACGCGGCGATCCTCTGGGAACCGGGCAAAGGCCCCGTTCTGCAGTACGTCAAGCGCAAGCTGATGCCCTTCGGTGAGACCATGCCGTGGCGCTCGTTCTTCGCGTTCTTCGACCCGATCGCGAACACCGCCGGCAACTTCGTGCCCGGCGACAAGGCAGTGCCGTTCCCGATGGGACCGGCCAGGGTCGGCATCGACACCTGCTATGAGGTCGCGTTCGACGACGTGGTCCGCGACTCGGTCACCGACGGCACCAACCTGATCGCGGTCCCCACGAACAACGCGACGTTCGGCAGGACCGAGATGACCTACCAGCAGCTCGCCATGGATTCCGAACGTGCCGTCGAACACGGCAGGTCGGTGGTGGTCGCGGCCACCAGCGGCGTGAGTGCGATCATCGAACCCGACGGAACCATCACCCAACAGACTGAGTTGTTCACCCCGGCGGCCCTGGTTGCGACCGTGCCGCTACGGTCGACCATTACCGTTGCTGATCGGCTCGGGTCCTGGCCCGAATGGGTCATGGTGGTCGTTGGGTTGTGCGTGCTGCTGTTCGGGGTCCGCTCCAACCTGCGACGCGCTCGGATGCGTCGAGGTGCGGCCGCGCTCGCCGCGGCCAAGGCAGCTGACACCGGTTCGAGCAACTGACGAAACGACGATTGAGTACGTCCACCGCGCGTGGTGGTGGACGAGGAGGACACGGATGGCCGAGGCGCGTGAGCAACCGTCGGACCTGCAACCTGTGCTGGTCGTGATCCCGACCTACAACGAACGGGAGAATCTTGGCCCGATCGTGGCCAGACTGCACGCCGCCCTGCCCGCCGTGCACGCGCTGGTGGTCGACGACGGCAGCCCGGACGGCACCGGCGACCTCGCCGACGAGATGGCCGAGGCGGACGAGCGCGTGCATGTCCTGCACCGCACTGAAAAGGCCGGTCTCGGCGCCGCCTACATCGCCGGCTTCAACTGGGCGCTGGAGCGCGACTACGCGGTCATCGTGGAGATGGACGCGGACGGCTCGCACGCCCCAGAGGACCTGCCGCGCATGCTCGACGCGCTGACCGACGCCGACCTGGTCATCGGCTCGCGGTATGTGCACGGCGGCCAGACCGTGGACTGGCCGCGCTCGCGCGAGATCATCTCCCGGGGCGGCAACATCTACTCCCAGCTCGCGCTGGGCGTGCGGATCAAGGACATCACCGCGGGCTTCCGCGCCTTCCGCCGCGGCGTGCTGGAAAAGCTCGACCTCGGCAACGTCGCATCGCACGGCTACTGCTTCCAGATCGACCTGGCCTGGCGCACCCTCCAGGCCGGTTTCGACGTCGTCGAGGTGCCGATCACGTTCACCGAACGGCAGATCGGCGAGTCAAAGATGAGCGGTTCGATCGTGCGCGAGGCCGCGCTGCGGGTCGCCACCTGGGGCGTGCGACACCGACTGTCCCAGGTCAAGCGCTTGTTCGGCGGCTCGGCCACCGAGGACACCAAGAAAGAAGCCGTCAGCAGCCGCTGAAGCCCCCGGCCTGGTGATCAGCCCTGGCGTGGTGGCGCCAGGTCGGTCACCCTGTCCAGCGCTCCCAGCAGCGCGCCGACGCAGATCTCACGCAACTCGGTCCTGGAGAAGGTCTGGGTGGCCAGCCATTCCACGCACAGCACGCGGACGAACAGCAGCCACCCCGCCAGCGCGGCGGACATCAGGTCTCGCGCATGCTGCGTCAGACCGGAGGCGTCCACCAGCCGTCGGCGCAGCACGGCCAACTCGTCGGTGATGACGGCCTGGATCACCGGGTCGCCGGCCAGGGTGCGGTTGGCCGCGAGCACCGTGTTGCGGTTGGCCAGGAAGTAGTCGAAATGTGTCTCAAGGCCGACGGTGATCTGCTCGATCAGCGGGACGGCCGGGTCCAGTTCGGTCTTGGCCAGCAACTGGTCGGCCGCCTGCCGGTACACGGCCGCGAACAGGTCGCGTTTGGTGTGGAAGTGGCGGTAGAGCAGTGCTCGGGAAATACCGGCGTGCTCGGCGATCTGCTCCATCTGCACCGCGTCGTAGGGCTTGGCCGCGAACTCCTGGGCGGCGACGTCGAGGAGTTGGGCCCGGCGCTGGGCGGGATCCAGCCGGCGACGAGGCGTCATCCAACGAGACTAGTTGACACGTGTCTATCACCGTCGTACGGTCGGCGTTAGTAGACACGGGTCTACTAACGCCGAGGGAGGTCGCCCGTGCAGGCTCAGCGCATCGCCATCGAGCCGACAAACGCCGTCGGCGCCCTGCCCCTGTCCGGCTACGCCAGTGCGTTCGAATTGAGCCGTCCAGCTACCGATACCCGCTCACCCGAGCAGTGGGCGCGCGCCGTATGGGAACAGGCCCCGCCACCGCTGCGCCGGCTCTTGGTGGTTGGCTGGCGGCTCGGCCTTGGCCTGCGTCTCGGCCCGCCGGACACACCGACACATGTTCTTGGCTGGGCGGTGACCAGCACGACCGAGCGGGCGGTGGTGCTCGACGCCCAGTCCCGGCTGATGACCGCGCGCAATGTCGTCGAACTGCGCAGCACGCAGGTGCGGTGGACAACATTCGTCCGCTTCGACAGGCGACCGGCCGGCATGCTCTGGTTCCTGGCGGCGCCCGTGCACCATGTCATGATCCCTTACCTGCTGCGTCGCGCCGCGACACGCGGCTGAACAGACGAGAACCGGCGAGCGCCGCAGGCAAAAGTAAAGGACCGCCCTGCCTGCTGACACGGCGCGGTCCTCCCCCGGGTCAAAGTAAAGGACCGCCCTGCCTGCTGACACGGCGCGGTCCTTCCCCCGGGTAAAAAGGACCGCCCTGCCTGCTGACACGGCGCGGTCCTTCCCCCGGGCCAAAGTAAAGGACCGCCCTGGCTGGGCGGTCCTTTTGGGGGCGCGGGAGGCGCTGGTCTGGTGGGTGCAGGGTCGGTGTTCGGCGATCGGTTGTTCGGCGGATCGGTTGTTCGCTAGCGACTCACGCGCTGCGGCTACGCCGGCCGCGCAGCTCCTCCAGCCGTTCGGAGAGCAGTTCCTCCAGCTCCGGGATGGTGCGGCGCTCCAGCAGCATGTCCCAGTGCGTACGCGGCGCCTTCGCCTTCTTCTGCTCGGGCTCTGAGCCGTCGATCAGCTTGGACACGGAGCCGTGCAGGCGGCACTCCCACGTCGGCGGGATCTCCGCGTCATCGGAGAAAGGGACCTCGAAGTCGTGCCCCTTGGGGCAGGCGTAGTGGGTGGTGCGACGGGGGGCGAGGTCGTGGTTGCGGTCGGTCTCGTAGCTAACTGCTCCGAGCCGGCTACCACGCAGAACGCGGTCGGCCATGGCGGTGTCCTTTCGCTCGGCTCAGGGCCAGTGCCCAGGTCGTGCTCACTTGGTGTAACGGTCGAGGTAACGAGACAATTCCCGTCCTCTCGCTCCGGTAGCACTCAGTGAGCAGTTTCACTCGTCAACGAAGTGTTCCTCCATGGAGAGGCAATCGAAACGCAGGCATGACGTGTTATCGCTCTACTGATGAGATACATCACCCTCATGGGGGAGTGACATGACTCAGCAGTGCCAAAATCGGATAATCGCGACCCATTCGTGTTCGGCGTGTTTCAGCCCTGCTCAGACCGATGTCTTCGCGCGCTGAGACGTCTCCAGGCTCTCCGGCACCTGGTTACCCGCTGTGGTCACCGCCTTAGTCACGTTGGTCGGGATGAGCAAACACAGTCCGACCACGAAGAAAACCACGAGCGACAGGATCGAAATCCGGTAACTCCCCGTGAACTGATAGGCGAGACCGAACAGCAGGGGTCCGAGCGCACTCGACCCGGAGCTGGAGATCTCGTAGAGGCTGAAGTACTCGGCCTCGGCTCCGCGCGGGATCATGCTCGAATACAGCGACCGGGACAGCGCCTGCGAGCCGCCCATCACGATCGACAACACCAAGGCCAGCACGTAGAACTGCACCGCGCTGCCCTTGGTCAGGAAGTACGCGGCCACCACGACGCCTATCCAGACCACCAGGCTCCATGCGATCACCCGCTTGGCACCCCACCGGTCGGCGAACCGGCCGAGCAGCAGCGCGCCGCCGAACGCGGCGAACTGCACGATCAGGATCGCGGTCAGCAGCGTGTTGTCCGAAAGGCCCAGTTCGTCCGCGCCGTACGTGGCGGACAGCGTGGTCACCGTGTTGATGCCGTCGTAGTAGATCAGGTAGGCGAGCAGGAACAGCAGCGTCATCGGGAACATCCGGGCGCCGCGGATGGTGTGCCCGAGCTGCCGGAACCCGGCGGTGAGCATCGAGCCGGTCAGCGGCACCTGGTGTTCGGCCGTCCTCGGCGGGTTCTTCAGCCTGCGCAACGGCACCAGCGCGAAGATCGCCCACCACAAGCCGGCCGCGAGCAGCGAGATCCTGGCCAACATGGCGGTGTCGGTGATCACGAACGAGGCCACGAAGCTCGCGGCCAACAGGATGCCGCCGCCGATGTAGCCAGCCGCCCAGCCGATCGAGGAGATCCTGTCCCGCTCGTCCGCATCGGCAAGGCTGGGCAGGAACGAGTTGAACACGACCTTCGCGCAGGTGTACGTGAGGTACGCGAAGATCATCAGGAACGTGCCGAGCTGCCAGTTCGAGCCGGTCACGAAGAACATCGCCATCACGCTGAACGCGCCGAGATAGCCGAGGACCAGCATGAGCTCGCGCTTGCGGTTGGTGCGATCGGCGATCGCGCCAACGACCGGCATCAGGAACACCAGCACGATGGCCGTGAACGAGACCACATAGGCGAACAGCGAGCCGGCCGCGACCGGAATGCCCAGCACGTGCAGGGTGCCCGTCTTGCCGACCGCATTCTCCGCGACCGCGATCAGGTAGCGGCTCATGAACACGGTGACCACGCTGGTCTCGAAGGTGTGCGCGCCCCAGCCATAGGCGTACCAGGCCGTTCGCTGGCGGCGCAGCACGGCGTCCGCCTCGGACACCGTGTTCGTGGGGACCCTGCGCGCCATGTCCACTGCCGCCCTTCGCTGATGAACGCTGTCGCTGATGAACTGAACGCTGTCGCCGATGACCGGGTGACTGTATCGGGCGTCACCTCCGATCGGTGCGAGGTCGTCGGTTCCTGATGCCGGTTCGCCGCGCAACGTTGATGTTTCTCCTGCGCTCATTGTTCCGGTTGTGACGAATGGGACCTTCCCTTACCGTTCCGCCCATGACGGCTTGTCGCCTGGTCAGCCGGGTTCTGCTGGTCGCGGTCGTGGCCAGCGGCCTGCAACTGCTCGGCTTGGGCAACTCCGCGAGCGCCGACCCGAGTGGCGCCCAGTGGCTGGCGCTGCGCAGGTGCGAGTCCAGCGACAACTACTCGGTGGTCTCGGCCAACGGCCGCTACTACGGCGCCTACCAGTTCAACCTGAGTACCTGGCAGAGCGTCGGCGGCTTCGGCCTGCCCACCGAGGCAAGCCACGCCGAACAGGACTATCGCGCCCTCTACCTCTACCGGATGCGCGGCTGGCAGCCCTGGACGTGCGCCAACAAGCTCCGCCTCCAGTCCGACTCGGACGCGGCCAGCCGCGTCGTCCCGCCGCTTCCCGCCGACGTCGCACCGACCTGGCCCGGCACCACCTACGTCTACGGCGACTGCGCACCCGCGCTGCGCACCTGGCAGCTGCGGATGAACGCCTACGGCTTCGGCTTCGACGGCACCGGCTGCTACTACGACAAGACCAGGGCGGCGGTGCTCGCCGTGCAGGCCGCCAACGGCCTCACCCAGGACGGCCGGCTCGGGGCGGACACCTGGCGTGCCGCCTGGGGAGGCAAGCCACCACCCAAGCCCAAGCCCTAAACCCGCTCCGACCAGCGGCCCTGCTCCCGCAGCACGTCGCGCAGCAGGTCCGGCCGGTCGGTAACCAACCCGTCGACGCCCCAGCTCAGCAGCTCGCGCATCTCGGCCTGGTCGTCGACCGTCCAGACGTGCACCTCGACCTCGCGCCGGTGCGCGAACCGCACGAACCGCGGCGTGACCACGGTCAACGGCCCCTGTCGCCTCGGCACCTGCGCCAGCCGCCCCTTGGCCAACCCGGCCAGCGGCAGCCCGGTCCTGGCCGCCGCCAACAGCGCGCCGACCGAACCCGGCCCCATCGACGTCAACAGCTCCGGACCGCCGACCTTGCGCAGCCGCGCCAACCGCGCGTCCGAGAACGAGGCAAGGCATACCCGCCCGAGAGCGGCGCACCGACGCAGCGTCGCGATCACGTGGTCCACGGCCGAGTCTGCCTTCACGTCGATGTTGATCAGTGCGTCCGGCAGCTCCTCAAGCAGCTCGTCCAGCCGGAGCACCGGCTCAAGGCCGCCCACCTTCACCTCGCGCACCATCGACCACGGCTGCGTCGCGACCGCGCCAGCCCCGTCCGTGGTCCGATCCAGCAGATCGTCGTGCTGCACGACGACAACACCGTCCGACGTGGCGTGCACGTCGGTCTCCAGGTAGCGGAACCCCTCCTGCACCGCGCGCCGGAACGCGCTCAGCGAGTTCTCCATGCCGGCGAGGTCGTCGATGTGCCAGCCCCGGTGCGCATACGCGCGCGGGTACGGCCCGGACAGGTAGGGATGAGCGTCGATCGGCACCATCCGAGTGTGCCTGGCCTGCGCGAAAAGAGCATTGAATCGTGATGACCATCCGGTTGCGGCGTGGCCGACGCGGATCGGATCGGGTGGGACGGCATGATTCCAGGGTGCTGCCCGCAACCGACTCGATGCCGATCACGCCTGCGCGCAAGGCGCGGGAGGCCGCGCACTGCGCCTGGTGCGGCCGGCCGCTCCCAGCCGAAGCCAAGGACGGCAGGCCGTCCGGTCGGCGCCGCCGCTACTGCGCCCAGCCCTGCCGGCAGCGCGCCTACGAGCGCCGATCGGCCGTCATCCGGGGCGGCCTGCCCGAGGACGCGGTCGTGCTGTCCGCGACCGAACTCGCCGACCTGCAGGACCGCCTGTTCCAGCTGCGCTGCGCGGCCGAGGACGTGGTCACCGCGGTAGACGACGGTGCCGCCGTCGCCGAACTCCGCGAGTTGGCCGCCGGCCTGGCCGACACCGCCCGCGACCTCGAACGCCTGCGTTAGCGTCCGCGTCTGCGTTAGAACCCGTCCTTCGCGTGCGGGGCTTACTTCGTCGGCCTTCGTCAGCGCTCGGCTCACTTCGCGTGCGGGGCGAAGAACCGCAGCGTTTCCTCGGCCGCCGACCGCGCGTCCGCCGTGCTCGCCCCGGCCGCCTCGTGCGCAGCCGCCCACGCCCGCGTGCTGGCTCGCACGAACTCCGCGTACTCCTGGGTCCGCGTCCAGGCATCCCGGTCGCTCAGATCCGCGCCGGCCAGGTCTCGCTCCAGCCCGAGGAGGATCAGGTCCCACCCGGCGCCGACCGAACCCGGCCCGTACCTGGCCCAGAACTCCGGGTCGGCGAAACCGGTGTGCGTCAGCTCCAACTCGGTGGTGTCCGCGTCGATCTCGGTCAGCAGCAACCGCACCTGCGACGCGGGACCCTCGCCCATGCCCCAGGTCACGTGCAGCAGTTTCGGCGGCTCGCAGTGCAGGATCTCGCCGCCCGCGTTGCCCTCCAACTGATACCGGCCGCCCACCCGCAGGTCGCCGCTGACCGGCAGGAACCAGCGGCGCAGCCGATCCGGATCTGTGCACGCCGCCCATACGTCGGCCGCGTCCGCCGCGTACTCGCGCCGGATCAGCACGGCCCGCTCGGCGGTCTTGCCGACCTCGCGGTGGGCCTTGCCGATCACGTCGATGAAGTCCGTCATGGTCATTCCCCTCGTTGGCGGGCAGTGCTTTCGCGGCTTTCGTGGCTTTGGTGCGGCTCCCGCCTGCCGCGCGCGAGTTCGGTGCCCAATGCGTCCAGGCGCTGGTTCCAGAACCGCCGGAACGGCGCCAGCCACTCGTCGACCTCCTGCAACGGCGCGGCGCTCACCGCGTAGAGCCGGCGCGTCCCCTCCGGTCGTACGGTGGTGAAACCGTTGTCACGCAACACCTTCAGGTGCTGTGACACCGCCGGCTGGCTGATCCCGAACTCGGCCTGGATCACCGCGCCGACCGCGCCCGAGGTCAGTTCGCCCTCGGCGAGCAGCTCCAGAATCCGCCGCCGCACCGGATCGCCGAGGACATCGAACGCGTGCACGCGCACATCATGCAGTGCCCGCTTATATAAGTCAACGCTGAATATTGGCGACCGCGCGCAACGCGGTGAACAACTCCTCCGGTCCGTCCACATCGAACTCGACACCCAGCTGGCTGATGTCCAGCAGATCGTGCATGATCAGCCGCAGATCGTCCGCGCCGCAGCGCACCTCGCAGCTGTCCGCGTCCAGCGCCGTCACCTTGCCCGGCAACGGCTGCGACAACCCGGCCACCACCCGCTCGGCCGGCGCCCGCACCGTCACCCGCGCGGTGTACCGGTACGGCGCGGCAGCGAGCGACCGACCGACGTAACCGGCCGCGTCGCCGTCCGGCAGCGGTCGAGGCGTGAACCGCCAGCGCGTCGGCGTCGGCGCCGAGATCCGGTCGACCCGGAAGATCCGCCAGTCGTCCGCCTCCGGGTCGAACGCCAGCAGCAGCCACCGCCGATACGCCGTGACCAGGCTGTGCGGCTCGACCCGGCGCCGACTCGCCGTGCCGTCGCGGCGCCGATAGTCGAACTTGACCAGCTCATGATCACGGCAGGCCATCGCCAGCACCGCGACGGTCTCCGGATCGGCCGAGGCCACCGCACCCTCCGGCATCGCAACCGTCGCCGACCCGACCGCGGCGACCTGCGCCCGCAGCCGCGCCGGCAGCACCTGCTCCAGCTTGGCCAACGCGCGCACCGCCGCCTCCTCGACGCCGTGCACGCCGCTGCTCGCGGTCCGCAGGCTGACCGCGATAGCGACAGCTTCGTCGTCGTCGAGCAGCAGCGGCGGCAGGTCCGACCCGGACGCGAGGCGGTAACCGCCCGCGGTCCCGGTGGTCGCGTCCACCGGATAGCCCAGCTCGCGAAGTCGATCGATGTCCCTGCGCACGGTCCGATCGGTCACGCCGAGTCGTTGCGCCAGTTCCGCGCCGCTCCACTCACGTCGCGTTTGTAGCAGCGACAACAATCGCAGCATTCGTCCCGGCATGTTCTTCGACACCGGACAAGACTGCCATGCGTTGCGGACAACCTAAGTCCTAAAGGCTCGATAACGTGACGCCATGACCGAGACCAACAACAACCTCACCGGCTTCCAACTGGCCGCACCCCACCAGCCGGCCGTACTCGTCAACGCGACCAGCCCGGACGACATCGTGGCCGCCGTACGCGAGGCGACCGCGAACGGCCTCCCGGTCGCCGTCCAGGCCACCGGCCACGGTCGCTCGGTCGCCATCGACGGCGGCGTGCTGATCGACACCGCCGGACTGGCCGAGGTGCGCGTCGACGCCAAGGCACGCGTCGCCCGCGCCGAGGCGGGCGCCCGCTGGGGTGACGTGGTCGAGGCGGCGGCCAAGCACGGACTCGCCCCGCTCAACGGCTCGGCGCCCACCGTCGGTGTGGTCGGCTACACGCTCGGCGGCGGCCTCGGCCTGCTCGCCCGCGAGTACGGCTACGCGGCCGACCACGTGCGCGCCATCGAGATCGTCACCGCCGACGGCACCCTGCGCAGGGTCACCGCGACCGCCGAGCCCGACCTGTTCTGGGCGTTGCGTGGCGCGGGCGCCAACTTCGGCGTGGTCACCGCGATCGAGATCGACCTCGTCCCACTCGACCGCCTCTACGGCGGCACCCTGTTCTTCGGCGCCGATCAGCTCGAAGCCGTCATCGACGCCTACCGAACCTGGACCCGAACCGTTCAGGAAGAACTGACCTCCTCGCTGGTCACCCTCCCGATGCCGGACATCCCGCAGGTCCCCGAGCCGATCCGAGGAAAGTTCGTGGTTCGCGTGCACATCGCCTACACCGGCGACGCCGAAACGGGGGAGCGGCTGGTCGAACCGCTGCGCGCGGTCGGCCCGAGGCTGATGGACTCGCTGCGCGAGATGCCCTACACCGATTCGCACACCATCTACAACGAGCCGACCATGCCGCACGCCTACGTCGGCGACAACCTGCGGCTGCGCGAACTCGACCCGGCGATGCTCAAGGAGGTCGTCGCCATCTCCGGCCCGGATGCGCGGGTCATGTGCGTCGTCGACATCCGGCACATCGGCGGAGCCGCGAGCCGCGAGCCCGAGGTGCCCAACGCGGTGCACCGCGACGAATCGCCGTACCTGCTGCGCATCCTCTCGCCCTTCTCCGACGAGGACGTCCACCAGGTCGCCGACGTGCACCGCCGCTTCTTCGCCGCCGCCCGCCCCTGGTCGACCGGCCGCGCGCTCAACTTCGTCTATCGGCCCGGCGCGTCCGCGACCGAAGCCGAACTCCGCGAGATCCACGGCGACGCCGGCTACGACCGGCTGCGCGCGCTCAAGGCCGAGTACGACCCCGCCAACACCTTCCGCATCAACCACAACATCGTGCCGTGATCGTCGAACTGCGCACCGTGACAACCGGTGGCACACTCGGGGGAGGACCTCGGCCGATGGAGCGATCATGCGCAGATCCGCCGGAGTACTGGCAGCCGCACTCGTCGCCGTGATCGCCCTCGCCGGCTGCACGAACTCGACCGGATCCTCCGCCAACGGCGGCGGCGCCGAGACCAGCACCAACAGTGCCGGCTCGGCCCCGCCGTCCGGTGCCGTGATCGCGGTCAAGATCGACAACGTCGACGAGGCGCGCCCGTCCACCGGGCTCAGCCAGGCGCAGGTCGTCTACGTCGAACCTGTCGAGGGCGGCCTCACCCGCATCGTCGCGGTGTTCGCGCTGCCGTTCCCGAGCGTGATCGGCCCGGTCCGCAGCGCCCGCGAAACCGATCTCGACCTGCTCGGCCAGTACGGCAGGCCGGTGTTCGCGTTCTCCGGCTCGGTGCCGCAGCTGATCCCGCTGTTGCGTCAGACCTCGATCATCGACGCGTCGCAGGGCAGCGTCGCCAAGGCGTACGCCCGCCAGTCCACCCACCCCGCCCCGCACAACCTCTACCTGCACCCCGATCAGCTCCCGACCGGCAGCGCCCCCAACCAGCCCCCGCTCGAATTCGGCGCGGCCCCGGCAGGCGGCTCAGCGACCAGCCAGCAGAAGGTCAGCTACTCGGCCGCGTTGTTCTCCTTCGCCTGGTCCGCCTCGGCCGGTCGCTGGCTGATCACCATGGACGGCACGCCGTACCGCACCACCGAAGCAGGCCAACTCGGCGCCGCCACCGTCGTCGTGCAGAAGGTCCGCACGCACCCCGAACCGTGGCCGGAAGACTCCTCCGGCGCGATCGCCCCCGTCGCCGAAACGGTGGGCACCGGCTCGGCAACGGTCCTGCGCGACGGCAAGAGCTTCGCAGCCACCTGCTCCCGCTCGGCCGTCGACGCCCCCACCCACTTCACGGTCGCCAGTTCCGGCGCGGACCTCCCACTGGCCAATGGTCCAGTGTGGATACTCCTGGTCCCGACCAGCTGACACGGTTTCGCGCCAACAATCTTTAAACCCGGGGTAGTCCAGCTGTTCTGGCTTGGTTAGCTGATTTGTTGGTAGAGGGCGGCGATTTGTGTCGGGGTGAGTGCGTAGTTCCAGGCTTGGACGGTGGACAGTTCGCCCGGGAAGTACGCGGTCGGGGTGCCGTTGGCTTGTCCTCGGCCGATGGTGAGTGCTCCCGTGGCGTTGGTGGGTGCGGTGTCGGTGGCGGTGCCGGTCAGGGCGCCGTTGACGTAGAGAGACAGGGTGTGGGTGACGGCGTTGTAGGTGCCGACGAGGTGGGTCCAGGTCCCGGTTGTGGGTGCTGTGCCGGAGAGGGCTTTGAGGTAGGTCGGGTTGGCGGTGTCGGTGGTGGGCATGGTGAAGGCCCATTGGTTGTCGGCTCGGTCGTATTGAAGGGCGAAGCCGGAGTCTTGGGTGCCGTTCTGACTGATGATGTCGGCGTTACGGGTGGTGGCGGAGACGGTGTAGCTGCCGGTGGTGGTGAGGGCCGTGTTTGAAAGCATTGACAAATGGGCGGCGGATCCGAACTTGGCTCCTCAAAACCAGCTGTTAATTGTGGGAGATGACTACTGGATATCCGGGTCTTCGAAGTTAACCGGGCAAAGTAGTTGTGACCGCCCCACCTGGTGACGCAGTGTAGTCAAGTCTGGGTGTCGTCCCCCCCGGATGAACGGCGCCCGCAGCCCTTCGTGGTCATGACTGTTGTCTACGCAGTCGATCAAGAAGAGCTACGGGCGTGTACCACGATACGACGTTGTTGTTAGGGCTGGACGGTGTGGTGGTCGATCGGGTCGATCTGGATCCGGACGGCTGCCGGGTGGTGCACGTGAGCACGGCGGACGCGTCACCGGCGTGTCCCTTGTGCGCGACTCCGTCGACCTCGGTGAAGGGATGGGTGGTCACCCAACCACGTGATCTGTCCTTTCCCGTGCCGGCACGACTGGTGTGGCACAAACGCCGGTGGCGCTGCCAGGCTGTGACGTGTCGACGGTCCTCGTTCACCGAGTCGATACCCCAGATTCCCTCCCGTAAGCGGGTGACCAGTCGGCTGCGGGATGCGGCCGGACGCGCGGTGGTCGTGGGCACGACGGTGGTGCGGGCCGCGCGTGAGGTGGGCCTGTCCTGGCCGGTGGTCCACGCGGCCTTCGTGGAGCACGCCACCGCGGTGTTGCCTGAGGAGCCGGAACCGGTGGTAGCACTGGGAATTGATGAGACCCGCCGGGGTACACCGCGGTTCACTGTGGACGCCGAGACCGGGAAGGTGGAACAGGTCGTTGACCGATGGCACACCGGATTCGTTGACCTGACTGGTGGCCAGGGCTTGTTGGGGCAGGTAGAAGGCCGCTCCAGCCGCGATGCCGGATCGTGGCTGGCCGCCAGAACTCAGCAGTGGCGGGAGAGCGTCGCGGTCGTGGCGATCGACATGTGCGCCGCCTATCGCGCCGCGGTGGTCGAGCATTTACCGGACGCGACACTGGTGGTCGACCATTTTCATGTTGTGCAACTGGCGAACCGAATGGTGGCCGCGGTACGCCGTCGGGTGACCTCGACGCTGCGGGGACGTCGGGCCCGTAAAGACGATCCCGAATATGGGCTGCGTCGACGCCTGCTGCGCAACCGCGAGGACCTGACGCCTGAGAAGTTCACCGACATGTGGAACCGGCTGATCGACCTGGGCGGGGCCGGGGAGGAGATCCTGGCCGCGTGGATCGCGAAGGAAGAACTCCGCGCCCTGTTGGCCTTGGCCCGCACCGGCGCGTTCCGTCACCGGATCTCCCAACGGCTCTGGGTTTTCTACCGGTGGTGCGCCGACACCGACATCCCCGAGTTGCATTGTCTGGCTGGCACTATCGAAGCGTGGTGGCCGCAGATCGAGGCGTTCATCCGCACTGGTGTCACCAACGCGGCCAGCGAGGGGGTCAATCGGTTGATCAAGCTGGAAGCCCGCAACGCGTTCGGTTTCCGCAACCCGGTCAACCAACGCCTTCGGTCACGCTGCGCGAGCGTCCGGGCGGCCTGGCGGCGAGCCAAGCCCGGTTAACTTCGAAGACCCGGATATCCGCAGTCGTTTGTTTCACAAACGGGACTCGTGGTTCGCAAACTCACGCACATGGAGCCTATTCTTGAGCGCGCGCTTTCCCGCTTGATTCGGGGCGGAGAAAGGAATACGATTGGTTCCAGCTAGCTGTGTGGGGGAGAGAGATGTATCGGTGGCTGGAACACCTGGTTTGCGAAAGCGGTCGCAAGCGGGGGCGGTATTTGTGGGCAGTCGGCGAGGATGGAACTTACAGATCGTTCCGTGGTCAGAGGATGTCCATCGTACGGCGCTTACGGGTGGAGCTCCTGTGGTAGGGGCTGGCGAGGTAGAGATACAAGGAGGCGTGGCTCGGATGATCAACAATCAAACAGGCATTATACACCTTGTCAAGCCTGCTCGTTGGAATTCTTACAAGTTGGCGTCGATGCTTTCTAAGTACAAGGAGTTCCGGTACTCAGGCGTGGGATCACGAATCTAGGTGGGAAGTAATGGTGGACGTGTCCGACGATTACGATGAGCTTTTGAAGATTCTAGCTCCTCAAAGGTGGAATTGGACCAATCGTCGGTTTGGGGGTAACGCTCCGACGCAGTGGTGGTTTGCTATAATCCGGATCTGTGAAACGGTTTTCGACGGCTCTTGTAAAAGCAACTTTGCTGGGCTCCGCCCAGAAGTACTGGACCTAGGAGTGTCCCTCGTCGAGCTTGGCATTGAAGCGCGAGCGTTTAATCCGATGCAGGGAACTATATACTTGGCTTCCTTCACGCTTAGCGCTGTTCGTCATGGGGTAGATATGGCCGATTTGGCCTCTCCGGACAAAGTGGTCAGACGTGCCCTGAAAGCTATTCGATTCACGCCTGAGCAAGCGCTGGCAGCGGCAGCTCGTCGTAGGAATGAGATTTTCGAAGATCCTGGCTCGTCTGTATACAATGGCGAAGACATATCGTCCTTAAATGATCGCACACGCGATGAGGTCGACGAGCTTGGAGACCTTGAGTCAATACTGGAGGCACTTCAGCCATTAATTACGCATGTCAGCGACAAAGAAGTGAGACGCCAAATTCTTGATTGGATGAACTTGCTTGGTCAACTTGAAATCGGCGAGGAAGCCGCTGCTGTCGCGAAGCAGTGGCTGGCAAATAGGAACGGATGATTAGCCAGTACGGATGGTAGATACTCCAGTTTCTCGCGTGCGCGAATACTGATGCCTGTTTCGGTCTTCTTGGTTGCGAGGAGGCGCTCGAGTAACTATTCAGCTGTCTGGTGCCCTGGTGGACATGGCGTGATCTCGATCTGAGATGATCTTGGTGTGTCGGTTCCGGAGTCGGCTGAGGCGTTGCTTGAGCGGGTGCTCGCGCGCGTGGCCGAGTTGGAAGCGGCGCTGGTTTAGCGGGATCGTGTGATCATCGAGCAGGGCGAGCGGATCGCGGAGTTGGAACGGCGGTTGGGTAAGGATTCCTCGAACTCCGTCGCGGCCCGCCGTCGTCGGATGCGCCGTGGTCGAAGCAGCCAGCGAAGAAACGTTCATCGCGTGTCAGGTCGGGGCGCAAACCGGGCAAGCAGCCGGGTTCGGCGTCGTCCTCGCGTAGTCTTGATCGACGACCCGGATGAACGGCTGGAGATCCATCCCGGATCGCTGCGGGTCCTGTGCCGCCTCGTTACGCGGGGCCAGTGAACAGGGCCGTCAACGGCGGCAGGTCGTGGATGTCCAGCGCCGGTCCCGCCACCGACGGTGACCGAGTATCAGCGGATCTCGAAGGTGTGTCCGTGTTGCGGTGCGGTGACCACCCCGGGCTGGGACGATCCGGCGGTGCCGGTCGAACACGCCGAAGTCGTGGCCGCGCCGGGGTCACCGGTGCGGATCGGTCCGGAAACCCTGGCCCGCGCCGCGTTGTTGACCTGCGCGCACTACCTGCCGGTCGGGCGGGCTCGGCAGCTGCTGGAGGCGTTGACCGGGATGGACATCTCGACCGGGTTGCTGGCCGGGATCCGGGGCCGCGCGGCCCGCAGGCTGGAGAAGACGTTCCTCCGTCACGTGCGAGCGCTGGTGGCTGGTGCGCCGGTGCTGCACGCCGATGAGACCACCGGTCGTGCCGCCGGGACGCTGTCGTATGTGCATGTCGCGTGCACCGAGTACCTGACCCTGCTGCACGTCGGTGGCCGCACCAGCGACGACATCGACGCCGGTGGGGTGCTGCCCGCGTTCAGCCGGGGTGCTGGTGCGGGACGGCTACCCGGCTACGAGCACCTCACCGGCGCCCTGCACGCCTGGTGCGGGGCGCATCTGTTGCGGGATCTGCGGTCGATCTCCGACGCCGACCCTGACGGGCAACTGTGGGCGTTGGCGATGGCCAACACCCTGCTCGATGCCCATCACGCGGCGCGAGCGGCCCGCGAGCGCGGCGCGACGGTGCTGGACGTCGCGGACCTGGCTCGGATCCGGAACCACTATCGCGGGGCGCTGGCCCGAGGACGCGACGATAACCAGGGCAAACACGGATCACTCGCGGCCGAGGCGAGGACGCTGATCCGCCGGTTCCACCGGTTCGAGGACATGATCCTCAGATTCGCCACCGACCTGGCCGTGCCGTTCACGAACAACGAGGCCGAACGCGCCGTTCGGCCGGTCAAGGTCCAGCAACGCACCTCCGGTGGCGCCTGGCGCACCCTGCAAGGACTCATCGACTTCGCGATCGTGCAGTCCTACCTGGACACTGCCACCAAATGGGGGCGCGACAAACTCGACGTTCTTCGCGAGCTGTTCACTACAGGCGCATGGCTCCCATCAGCACTCACCCCAGCTGAATAGCTACGCGCTCGACTATTTAGAGAAGTATCACGCCGACAACTCGGGTGCAAAAGTAATTGCGGCGACATACTGCGTCACCCATATGCGACTCGGGCAGACACAACCTCAACATCGGCGACCAACTCGACACACCTGGCGATGGCCACGTCACCATCACAGCCACTCGGCACTACACTGCCCTTCAAGCCACGTTGAGTCCGTCGATTCAACATCGCCTCATTATTACTCGACTTTCGCACTTTTGATGTGCGAGGGCCGGTGGGGCCAGCCGAGTGGTGATCGCAGGGGGCTGTGACGAGAACGTCGGCTGAGTAACGGCGCGTCGTGTGGATCTTGCAGGGCTGTTAGGCGGAGCATCGGCGGTGTCTGCAACACCACTGTCGTAACCGAAAGAAGTGTTCCGCCGATGCTCCAGGGTGCAACCCTACCCGGCGCGCTGACCCGCGTGCTGGCGACCTTCCGCCCCTGTTTCACCGCCCCCACCTTCCAGGTGTTCACCGCGCTGGTGGCCGGATTGTTCGCTCAGCCGGTGTCACGAACGGTGTGCGGCATACTCACCGGAGCCGGCCTCGCCCGGGCATGGCACCACAGCCGCGCGCACCGCTTCTTCGCCACCGCCCGCTGGCAACCACTCCACCTGGGCTTACTGCTGGCCGAGGTGATCGTCACCTGTCTGCTCACGGCGGACGCGCCGATCACCGTGGCTGTCGATGACACCTTGTTTCGTCGGCGTGGCAAGAAAATCCATGCCGTGGGCTGGTTCCATGACGGGTCGGCAGCCGGTCAGGCAAAGCTCGGACACGGCAACAACTGGGTGGTGCTGGCGGTCATCGTGACCCTCCCGTTCCTGTCCCGGCCGGTGGCCTTACCGGTGGCGGCGGCGTTGGCCGTGAAGGGCGGGGCATCCAAACCCGACCTCGCCCGCGACCTGCTCGACACCATCGCCGAACACTTCCCCGACCGGGACATCCACCTCGTAGCCGACGCCGCCTACGGCTGTGACGCGTTCGCCGGACTCGGCCACGGCATGACCATGACCACCCGCGCGCGAGTCAACGCGGTGTTCTCCCACCCGGCCCCGCCCCGCACCGGCAAACGCGGCAGGCCACGCCTGAAAGGCGAACGGATCGGCACACCCACCGACATCGCCCGATCAGCACGATGGAAGACCGTCACGGTGTGCCGCTACGGCGCCACCAACACCGTCACGATCACCGAGGTGACCTGCCTGTGGTACGGCACCTGGCGCACCGACACCGTCCGGGTCATCCTGGTGCGCGACACTGGACGCAGCAGGAAATCCAGCACTGTCCGCGGCTATGACATCGCGCTGGTGAGCACCGACCTGACCGCGACACCGGAGCAAATCATCGCCCGCTACGCGGCACGGTAGTTGTCAAGTCAAATGAGACAGTTGGTGCCTATCCGACCGGTTGTGGCTGGTCAGCAGGCTGGTTGATCCACGCGACCTCCGGCAACACCGGTGGCCGAGGCCGACGCGCGAAGCGTTCCGGATGGGCGGCGTAAGCCCGGTCGAGCGTAGCCTGGCGCTGAGTGCGGACCTGCTCGGCCGTCCCGAAATGCACCGAGGCCGGTGTGTGCATCCCGATCCCGGAATGCCGGTGCTCATGGTTATAGGCCAGGAAGAAGCCTTCACAAAACGCCCGGGCATCCGCCAGTGACCCGAACCGATCCGGGAAATCCGGCACGTATTTCATGGTTTTGAAATGCGCCTCCGAATACGGGTTGTCATTCGAGGTTCGCGGACGAGAATGGGACCGCAGAACACCGAGATCCACCAGGAGTTCGGACACCGGTTTTGACACCATCGCCCCACCGCGATCGGCGTGAATCGTGTGCGGCTCGCACCCGTTACGTGCGATGGCATCAGCGAGAAACTCCTTCGCCACGACCGCGTCCTCCGCCGCAGCGACCAACCAGCCCGTCACATACCGGGAAAAGATATCCAGAATGACGTAGCACTTGTACCAGATCCCTTTCACTGGGCCTTTCAACGCAGTGATGTCCCACGACCACACCTCGCTGGGGCCGTGCGCCACCAGCTCCGGGCGCACCCGGGGTGGATGGGTGGCCACCCGTCGCCGCTCGGACACCTGACCGGCAGCGCGGGCGATCCGGTACATCGTGGACATCGAGCACCAGTACCGGCCCTCGTCCAGTTCCCGAGCCCAGACCTGCGGGATCGCCAGATCCTGATAGGTCGGGCTGGCCAGCAGATCGCTCACGGCCGCCCGCTCGGCATCAGTCAGCGTCGCCGGCGGCGGGGTGCGGGGCAGCCACGGACCATGCATCGGGCCTTTCGAATTGGCGCGCCGGTAATGAGTCGCTCGCGATATCCCGGTCAGTGCACAGGACTTCTGTACGGAAATCTGGGCCTCTCGCAATTCGGTGAACGCGGTTGTCATGATGTCGTCGGTGGCTCGTTGTTGTCCGCACTCTCGGAGAGTTCTTCCAAGAGTGCATGCGCTTTTCCCATGATATCCAGCGCCAGTCGAGTTTTGGTAAGGTCGGCTTCGAGTTGCGTGTTGCGGCGGCGGAGTTTCTCCAATTCGATCTGTTCGACTGTTTTCTTGGGGCGCTTCGACGGAGCGGCTGGATCTGCCGGTCCGCTGGTCAGCGTGCCGGCGTCGCGGGCTCGTGTCCATTCGATGACGTGCGAGGAATACAGGCCCTCGCGGCGCAGGATCGCGCCTTTCTCGCCGTTGGGTGCGTTCTCGTACTCGGCGACGATGGCGAGCTTGTAGGCGGGGCTGAACACCCGCCGGGTCGGCCGTGGCGCGGGGTCGGCCGGTGGGCTGGGCTGGTCGTCAGATGGGGTGGACACGTACACAAGGATCTCCGATCCCGCCCTCGGGTTGGTACCCCGGTACTCACACGGGGTGTCTCACCTCAGCCTGACAAAGAGGGGCACGCTGGTCCATCGAGGTCACGTTTTTCGACGTCAAGAACATCCTCGGTGTCGGGCAGGCACGCAACCACGTCCCGAAGGCCGTGCAGCGCACGGTCCCTTCGGACTGTTCTGCCACAGCATCCTGATCATCTGGTACGCCCGGCACGGCCACGCCGGTACCGACACCCACGAGCGCCGCGACCGGGCACCCTGGTACCGGTCGAAGACCGAACCATCCACCCTCGACATGCTCGTCAAGCTCCGACGGCAGGTCATTGCCGCCCGATTTTTACCCACATCACCCCAACCAGCGACGACCCAGGAAATCCTGGAAGTCCAGCAAGCCTGGGCTCAAGCCGCCGCATAACCGCGAAAGTCGAGTTATTATCAACGGCACTGATATTCTGAATTGTGGTCCCCGTGTCTTCTATGGTTGCGTTTGATGACGGTGAGGTCTTCCTTAAGAGTGCTACATTTGAAAAGCTCATTAGGTGGGCATCTGGCTTGGCTGCGGATGATGAGGACCGGTGCCAGCTTGAAGACGCCCTAGAAGTCAGTTGCTTGTGGGTGGACAGGATTGACCCTTTGCGCAAAAGAAGGATCCTTTCGATGGTAGCCAGATCGGCCAGAGAACTGGTAGAGCAATCTGCCGTTGACGCTCTAGGAATTGCCCAGATTGGCGAATTACTTACTGAGCTCTCCAGGAGATTTCCAGGGGGCCTGGAAGCCTGACCATGAGGTTTGTTGGGTGTGACACGGGCGCCACTAGTTGTCAAGCCAAATGAGACAGTTGGTGCCTATCCGACTGGTTGTGGCTGTTCGGCAGGCTGGTTGATCCAGTCGGCCTCGGGCAACACCGGTGTCCGAGGCCGACGCGCGAAGCGTTCTGGATGGGCGGCGTAAGCTCGGTCGAGCGTGACCTGACGCGCAGTACGGGGCGTGCTCGGCCGTTCCGAAATGCGCCGAGGTCGGGATATTCGCGCTAACCCGACGAGATGCGTCAAGGTTCATGGAACCCGAAGGGCGGCGGCACAGACTACTGGTTCTATCGTCAGGGCTCTGACGTGGCCGTCACGAGAGGTGGAGGGCAGTTCGTTACAATTCTCAAGAATAGCCAATCCAACGGCTGGTTCCAGGAGGCGACGCCACGGTGAGCCCACAACCATTGCTAGCTGAGGTGGTCGGCGGCACCCGATCCCATGCGGCATGTTCTCTATGTCCGTCGAGGAACTATGACCGGTGATGGTGGTCCGCTGGAGCTTACTTTTGCGGACGGGACAGTCGTGGTGCTTGATGCGGGCGGGGACGGCGAATCACTCGTCGTGCTCACCGGGCCTTGGAAGGACCCATTCAAGGAGCCGGTTTCGGAAGAGAACCGGGTATACGTGTAGCGAGTGCGGCGTGCACATCGAAACGGGCCGCGCGATTGTCGGATGGCACGAGATCTCGACGCCTATCTCGGACCGACGCGCCAAGCATCTCTTCGCTCTCACTCAGCTACCTTGGGTTGGCCGCAAGCGCAAGGCCGGAGTCCGTCCATCAGGAGGTTCAGTAGGCGGGCCGCCATCGCTTCGTGCTCGGGCGGGCTGGCCACGGTGAAGATACCGATGAGAGCGGCAGCGATGTCTTCTGCGGGGACGTCGTCGCGGAGTTCGGCGCTCGTGCGGCCGGCTTGGAGGATGTCGTCGATGGCGCCGAGCAGCTCGGTCCGGGTGTGGGCATGGGCGATCTCGCCCGATTCGATCATCGCGAGCAGCGTGTCGAGCATCCCGTTCTTGGTCGCGATCCACTCCCCGAACAGGTCCATCCAGCGTCGCAGCGCCGAGGGCGGGTCGAGCTGGGCGAGTAGCTCACGGGCGCCGGCGGTGAGCCGCGAGACCTGGTCTCGGTAGACCGCGTCGACCAGCGCCTCGCGGGTGGGGAAGTGCCGGTAGAGGGTGGCGATGCCGACCCCGGCTTCGTTGGCGATCGCGCGCATCGACGGCTCGGCCTCGGCCGAAGCGAACAAGCGGGTCGCCACGGCCAGCAGTTGTTCGCGGTTGCGGGTCGCGTCCGCCCTCGGTCTACGGATCGATCCTGCGGCGGCCAAAACGGATCACGCTCCACTTGTGCTAGATTGGGTCACTCAAACGGAGCATAGTCCGTTTGCGTTGCTTCACGAGCCGCTACGGAGACAGGTGAGCATGAAAGAACCGAGCCTCAACACGTCGGTGACCACGAGCCGGGCGGTCCAGTTCGAGTCGTTCGGCGGACCGGATACTTTGAGCGTCCGCGAGGTACCCGTGCCGCACGCGGGCTCGGGGCAGATCCGCGTGCGGGTCACCGCGGCTGGCCTGAACCCGATGGACTGGTTCATGACCTCTGATGCGGAGACGGCCGCGCGGTTCGGCTTGAGCCTGCCGTGCGGGTTCGGCACCGACTATGCCGGCGTGGTGGATGAGGTCGGTGACGGCGTGAGCGAGTTCGTGGTCGGTGACCGGGTGTTCGGCGGCGCCCTGTCCCGCGCGGTCGCCGACTATGTCGTCGTGGACGAGACGGGGACCATCGCGGTGGGCGGCAAGGCGCACCGTACCCCTGACGGCGTCGACGACCGCACCGCTGCCACCCTTGCTATCGCGGGCTGCACGGCGGCCGCGGCTCTGGCCGTCGTCAACCCGGGTCCTGGAGACACGGTGCTCATCGGCGGCGCGGGAGGCGGGGTAGGCGTGTTCGCTGTCCAACTCGCACGGCTCGCGGGCGCGCGAGTGATCGGGACGGGGTCGGCAACCTCCGCCGATGCCCTGCGAGCCCTGGGGGCCGAGCCGGTCGCCTATGGCGATGGTCTGGTCAACCGGGTCCGTGCGCTGGCTCCCGCCGGCGTCACCGCGGCCATGGACCTGCATGGGATGGACACGGCGCACGCGGCACGCGAACTTGGCGTGCCTGACGTGCGCATCACCACCATTGCCGCCCAGGTCGACGGGATCACGCCTGCGAACGGCGCCAACGCGGCCCCGGGCGCCATCGAGGAGATCGCTGGACTGGTTGCGGCGGGTCGGCTCCGGGTGCCGATCGCGGCAAGCTTTCCGGTCGAGCAGATCCGTGCCGCGGTCGAGCTTCAGGCGGGGCGGCACGTGCAGGGGAAGGTCGTCATCGAACTCTAGGAAAGGTCGGGAACACGGTGCAGTAGTGCCGGGACTGCCGCCCCCGCCCGGACCGTGGTTATTCGAGGGCGGTGATGGTGCGGTCGGGTGCGATTGCGGAGAAGATGATTCCGGCGAGTGGGCCGAGGACGCCCAGGGCCAGCGCCATCGGCACGGTGCCGGCGAGTGCGAGCGCGAAGAGGGGATATGCTCCGGCGCCGAGGCTGCGGCCGACGTAGTAGCTGCCGGTGGAGCGGATGCGGGTCGGGTAGAACTCCGACATCCACACGCCGAGGACCCCGAATCCGCCGCTGGCCCCGGCGCAGGTCATCAGAGCCCAGAACGTGCTGCTGGCCCAGAACGCCGGGACGACGTGGTCGGTATGGGTGGCGACCTGGAGCAGGAACCAGCCGAAGCCGATGACGCCGAACACGCAGCTGAGTGCGAACGCGATCTTGCGCCGGACGAGGTCGGAGAGTGCCCCGGTGACGGAATAGGCGGTGATCGTGGCGATGTAGCCGAGTAGGACCACAGTGCTCGCGGTGCCAAGAGGCAGGTGCTGGACCTTGAGCAGGTAGGTCGACAGGTAGGCGCCGACCGAATTCGTGGTCAGGAACATCGCCGTGCCGAAGGCGAGTTTCGAGCGGAACACGTCGATCAAGGGCACCTTGGTCCGCACCAACTCGGGCGGCAGTGTGCCTGCCCGCAGCCGCTGCTGGTAGGCCAGCCATTGCCGGGACTCGGGCAGCAGCCGGATCGCGGGAAGTCCGATGAGGACGCTGACCATGCCGATGACGACGTAGCCGACGCGCCAGTCGGTGTTGTGGCCGAACCAGGTCAGGCAGGCGAACAGCACGCCCTCGGTGACGATCTCGCCGACGAAGTACATCGACTGGATGAGACCGCCCATGGTGCCGCGCCGACTGGTCTGCCAGCACTCGGTGAACATCGAGAACGACAGGCCGAACAGCCCTCCCATGCCTACCCCGGCGAGCAGCCGGGAGACCAGGAACGTCGTGTAGGTTGGCGCGAGGCCGCCGAGCACGGCGGCGACGCCGAAGGCCAGACGGACAACGCATAGGTGCACCGTCTGCCGAGGGTGTCGCCGAGCCAGCCGAACAGGAACCCGCCTGCGATGGAGGCGAATCCCTGGAAGGTGGCCACGCTGATCAAGGCCAGCATGGACACGTGCAGACTGTCGGACAGATACCCCAACGGGTAGCCGACCAGATTGACTTCAGCCCCGTCGAACAGCGTGCTGAGCAGGGCGAACGTGAGGATCAGGCGCAGGTCTCGGCGTGGGTAGGCGCCGGAGGCGAGATGTTCTGCACCGTGTGACACAGCGGCCATGATGTGTCTCTGATGACGGTGGTGGACAGAGACGGCTTCCTGCGGCGGCGCCGCCTAACGAGGTGTGGTCAGAGCACCTTGCCGAGACCGGCGTGTGCGAGGGCGGCGACGATCTCGTCGCCGGCCTCTGGGGCCAGCGGCAGCAACGGCGAACGCACATTGGCGTTCGGGATGACGCCACGCTGCACCAGACCCAGCTTCAACGCCACGCTGCCTTCCAGGTGCGAACCGCAATGGTAGATGGCCTTGGTCAACGGCGGCAGCCGGTCGTGCACCGCGCGGGCGGCGGGGTAGTCGCGGCGCTTGCCGGCCTGAAGCAGTTCCCAGATCGTCTCCGGGACCAGCGCGCCGTAGCCGACCAGTGCACCGTCCACGTCGAACATGGTGTGCAGCAGGTACTCGTCGTGGCAGGTGGACCTGCAACTCCGGGAACTCGCACGCCGTTCTTGATCGCGAACACCGAAGGCAGTTCCGCGATCTTGAGCTGCTCGGCGAGGCTGTAGCTGGCTTTGGTGACGTCGGGGTACTGGAACAGGATCTGCGGGAGCCCGGATTTCTCGGCCACGATCCGGTACCGGTCGGCGGCGGCCCCGGGCTGGAAGCCGAACCGCAGCCAGCTGTGCGCCGGGTAGAGCAGCACTGCGGCGGCCGCGGCCTCGGCGTAGCCCGACCACGCCTCCAGCGCACTCGGTCGGCGTGCCGGATATGAGGACGCCCTACGCGAGGCCGGGCTGCCGATCCGCCCCGAACTGATCTTTCCGTCGAGTTTCGGCATGGAAAGCGGCGAGGAAGCCGGGCAGCGACTGCTCGCCGCCGATCCACGTCCGACCGCCGTCTTCGCCGTCAATGACAACACCGCCATCGGCTTGTTCTCTGCCGTCCGGCGCGCCGGTGTGCGCGTGCCCGACGACCTGTCCGTCGTCGGCTACAACGACATCCCGCTCGCCGCGCGCCTTACCCGGCGATTCGCCCCCACCCTCATTCCCTCGCCGCGCCACCATGCGAACCCTCTGAGCAAATGACTGGCAGCCACACGGTCGTCTACTAGACCATATTCATGATAATTTCAGTGGCGAATGAAGTTAAGCTACGTCGGCATGGGTTGTTCGGGGTCTGACCGGGCACGTTGGGTAGGTTCGGCGGGTGCGCGACATCGCGGTCTTCAGTGGTAGTGCTCATCCGGAGTTGGCACGAGAGATCTGCGCCCAGTTGGGGGTGCCGCTGCATCCGGTTCGGGTGACGCGGTTCGCCAACGACTGTCTTGAGGTGCAGTTGCAGGCGAACTGTCGGGAACGGGACGTGTTCCTGATTCAGCCGTTGGTCAAGCCGGTGCAGGAGAACCTGGTCGAACTGCTGCTGATGCTGGACGCCGCGCGCGGTGCGTCGGCCGCGCGCACGACGGTGGTCATGCCGCACTACTCGTATGCGCGGTCGGACAAGAAGGACGCGCCGAGGATCTCGATCGGTGGCAGGTTGGTCGCGGATCTGATGGTCGCGGCCGGGGCGAGCCGGGTGTTGACGATGACCCTGCATTCGCCGCAGGTGCACGGGTTCTTCAGTGTGCCGGTCGATCATCTGCACGCGTTGCGTCCGTTGGCCGCGCATTTTCGGCGCTATGACCTGAGTAACGCGGTCGTCGTTTCGCCGGATCTTGGCAATGCCAAGGACGCGCAGGCGTTCGCGCGGCTGCTGGAGGTTCCTGTTGCGGTCGGCGCGAAGCAGCGGATCAACGATCACGAGGTCAGCATCACGTCGGTGATCGGCGAGGTGGCCGGCAAGGACGTGATCGTGCTGGACGACGAGATCGCGCGTGGCAGCACGGTGATCGAATTGTTGGAACGGCTGCGCGAGCGGGGCGTGAACTCGGTGCGGGTGGCGTGCACGCACGGGTTGTTCGCGGACCGGGCGATCGAGCGGATCGGAGCGCAGTCGGACGTGCTGGAGATCGTGTGCACGAACACCGTGCCGATCCCGGCCGATGAGCGCTCGCCGAAGCTGATGGTGTTGTCGGTGGCGTCGATGCTGGCCGAGGCGATGCGGCGGATCCACAACGGCGAGTCCGTGAGCACGTTGTTCGTCTGACGTCACCGGGTGCATGTTTCGCTGCCATTCGGGAGAGCTGTCTTGGGGCAACGGGCGAGTCGCTTGCTGGATCATCTCATTTGTGAGATATCGTCGTCGTCATGGTGGATGAGGGCGTCGAGTTCGGCGCGTACCTGCAGCGCATCGGTGGGCTGGTGCGGGACGCGCGCAAGCACCATCGCTGGACGCAGCATCAGTTGGCCGAGGCGGTGGGCACCAGCCAGAGCGCGATCAACCGGATCGAGAGGGGCAACCAGAACGTCAGCCTTGAGATGCTCAGCCGGATCAGCGCCGCGTTGAACTCGGAGATCGTCTCGCTTGGCCGGTCGGGACCGATGCACCTGCGGGTCGTGGGCGGCAGGCGGCTTTCCGGCAGCATCAGTGTGAAGACCAGCAAGAACGCGGGGGTGGCGCTGTTGTGCGCCGCGCTGTTGAACTCGGGTCGGACCGTGCTGCGCAAGGTGGCGCGGATCGAGGAGGTCAACCGCATCCTTGAGGTGTTGACCAGCATCGGGGTGCGCACGCGGTGGCTCAATGACGACAACGATCTTGAGCTGGTCACGCCGCACCGGCTGGACCTGTCCGGAATGGACGTCGAGGCGGCGCGGCGCACCCGCAGCATCATCATGTTCCTCGGGCCGTTGCTGCACACGCACGAGCAGTTCGAGTTGCCCTACGCTGGCGGGTGCGCGCTGGGCACGCGCACGGTCGAGCCGCACCTGACCGCGCTGCGGCCGTTCGGGCTTGAGGTCAAGGCGACCGACGGGAACTACCACGCCATTGTGGACCGCTCGGTCGCGCCGAGCAGGCCGATCGTGTTGACCGAGCGCGGTGACACGGTGACCGAGAACGCGCTGCTGGCGGCGGCGCGCAGGCCGGGCGTGACCACGATCCGCAACGCCAGCCCGAACTACATGGTCCAGGACCTGTGTTTCTTCCTCGGCGAACTGGGCGTGCGGATCGACGGCATCGGCACGACGACGCTGGTCGTGCACGGCGTGCCGGAGATCCACGCGGATGTCGACTATGCGCCGTCGGAGGACCCGATCGAGGCGATGAGCCTGCTCACCGCGGCGATCGTGACCGACTCGGAGGTGACCATCTGCCGGGTGCCGATCGAGTTCATGGAGATCGAGCTGGCGCTGCTGGAGGAGATGGGCCTCGACTACGACCGGGGCGAGGAGTACCCGGCGGTGAACGGCAGGACCCGGCTGGTCGACCTGACCGTGCGGCCGAGCGTGCTGCGCGCGCCGCGCGACAAGATCCACCCGATGCCGTTCCCCGGCCTGAACATCGACAACCTGCCGTTCTTCGCGCTGATCGCGGCGACGGCCACCGGGTCGACGTTGATCCACGACTGGGTGTACGAGAACCGCGCGCTGTACCTGACCGAGCTGACCAAGCTCGGCGCCAAGGTAACGCTGCTCGATCCGCACCGCGTGTACGTGGAGGGGCCGACGCACTGGTCGGGCACGGAGGTGATCTGCCCGCCCGCGCTGCGGCCGGCTGTCGTCGTGCTGCTGGCGATGCTGGCGGCCAAGGGCACCTCGGTGCTGCGCAACGTCTACGTCATCAACCGCGGCTACGAGCAGCTCGCGGAACGTCTCAACCTGCTCGGGGCGCGGATCGAGACGTTCCGCGATATGTGACTAGCAGGTCGACAGGAACCGGTCGAGGACGCGGGCGGCGAAGCGCAGGCCCTCGACCGGGATCCGCTCGTCGACGCCGTGCGCCATGGCCCGGTACGGGTAGCCCTTCGGTACGAACACCGGCGCGAAGCCGTAGCAGTGGATGCCCAGCTGGCTGAACGCCTTGGCGTCCGTGCCGCCGCCGAGGCAGTACGGGACGACGACGGCCTCGGGGTCCTCGGCGCGCAGCGCGTCGGCCATGGCAGTGAACCAGGGCGAGTCGATGGGCGCGGACACCGCCTCCTGGTAGGTGAGCGGCTCGACCTCGATGCCCGGCCCGACCAGCCGGTTCAGCTCGGCCAGCACCATCGCCTCGGTGCCGGGCAGGGTGCGCACGTCGACCTCGGCGATGGCCTGGCCGGGGATGACGTTGACCTTGTAGCCGGCGCTCAGCACGGTCGGCACCGTGCTCGGCCGCACGGTGGCGGCGGCAAGGCCGGCGCCATCGCCCAGCCGGGCCAGGGTGGCGTCCACCTCGGCCTCGCCGCTGAGGTCGACCGGGATGCCCAGCGCGGCCCCGACCCCCTCGATGTGTGCGCGCACGGCCGGCGTGAGGTGCACCGGCCAGCGGTGTTCCGCGATCCGGTGCAGCGCCTCGACAAGGCGGATCACCGCGTTGTCGTGGTTGATCCTGGACGCGTGGCCCGCCCGGCCCTTCGCGGTCAGCCGGACGTGTGCGGTGCCGCGCTCGGCCGCGCCGATCGGGTAGACCCGCACGTCGCCGGCGCGGTGGGTGAACCCGCCGGACTCGCTGATCGCGGCCGCGACGCCGTCGAAGTACTCGGGGTGCTCCTCGACCAGCCAGTGCGCGCCCCAGTAGCCCTTGTCCTCCTCGTCGGCGACGAACGCGAGCACCACGTCCCGTTTGGGCCTGCGGCCCTCGGCGGCCCAGCGGCGCACCGCGGTGAGGGTGGCCGCGACCGTGTCCTTCATGTCGGTCGCGCCTCGGCCCCACACGTAGCCGTCATGCACCTCGCCGGAGAACGGGTGCATCGACCATTCGGCCGGGTCGGCCGGCACCACGTCCAGGTGGCCCTGGAGCAGCACGGCCGGCAGGGACGAGTCCTCGCCGGGAACACGGGCGACCAGGTTGGTGCGGCCGGGTTCGCGTTCCAGGAAGGTCGACTCGACGCCGGCCTCGGCCAGTTGCGCCGCGACGAACTCGGCGGCAGGGCGTTCGCCCTCGGCGTCGCCCGCGCCTCGGTTGGTGGTGTCGATCGCGAGCAGTTGACTGCACAGCGACACGACAAGGTCGTCGAATGTGGAACTCTCAGCCATAGATTCCTTCCACCGCACCGGACGCGATGGCGGTCACCACCTTGAACGCCTTCATCGCTTCGGTCATGTTGGCCGCGTCGAAACCTACCCGACGGATGTCCACCTGCTCGACGGTCGGTACCACGGCGGCGGCCTGGGCGAGGTGGGTCGCGTCGAACTCGACCTCGATCCGATGTGGACCGACGACGGGTTTGCCTCGTTTGGCAAGGCTCATCGCGGCCTCGGCCGCGCCGGTGATCCACTCGGAGGTGCGTTGCGGCGGCGTGCAGATGGCCGCGTAGCGGCTCACGCACTCCTTGACCGCGACCCGGTGCGCGTCGGGCGCGTACTCCGCGGCGTCCGCGCAGGCCCGGTCGTCGCCGGTGAAGGAGATGACCGGCACGCCGTACTCGGCGGCGAGGGCGGCGTTGAGCCTGCCCTCGCTGGCCGGCACGCCGTCCAGCCACACGCCGGTGATGGAGTTGGCCAGGTAGGTGTGGGAGAGCACGCCGTCGAACCCGGCGCCCGCGTGGTAGCCGAGGAACACCACGCCGTCCAGGCCGCTGTCGATGCCCTGCATCATGGACAGCGGCTTGTGCCGGCCGGTGAGCATCCTCGCCCTCGGGTCGAGGTCCTCCAGCAGCAGGTTGCGCTGGGACGCGTGTGCCTCGTTGACGAGCATATCGGTGGCGCCACCGGCGAAAAGGCCGATCACGCAGGCGTTGACGTCGCCGGTGAACAGGCGCCGGAACCGCTGCCACTGTTCGCTGCCTGGCTCGACGTCGGCGGCCCAGGTGACCCCGGTCGCGCCCTCCATGTCGGCTGAGATCATGATCCGCACGGCGTCTACGTTACGTCTTGACGTCATCCACGGACAATCGTTGACTTCTACACCCCGTTAATGGTTATTTCTTCACAAACTTTTTGGGGTGAGGTAGGTAACGAGGATGATACTCAGGCGAATCGGGCTGCTCGCGGTCGCCGGTGTGCTGGCCCTTGCCGGGTCCGCCGCGCTCGCTCCCGTACTGGCGGCGCCCGCCGCGCACGCGGACACGCCCACCGTGTTGAAGGTGGGCCTGACCCAGGACATCGACACCCTGAATCCGTTCACCGCGGTGTTCGCCTCCAGCACGAACATCGGCCGGTTGATGTATGAGTTCCTGACCACCTACGACCAGAAGACGCAGGCCCCGGTGCCCGCGCTTGCCGAAAGCTGGTCGCACTCGGCCGACGGCCTGACCTGGACGTTCCGCATCCGGAACAACGCGAAATGGTCGGACGGGCAGCCGGTGACCGCGAAGGACGCCGCGTTCACCTTCAACCTGATGATGACCAACACCGACGCGGCCACCGCGAACGGCAACTTCGTGGCCAACTTCGCCAAGGTGGCCGCGACCGACGACCACACGCTGGTGATCACCACCAAGCGCGCGCAGGCCACCATGCTCGCGCTGGACGTGCCGATCGTGCCGCAGCATGTATGGCAGGGCGTCACCAACATCGGCAAGTTCGCCAACAACCCCACCCCCGGCCGCCCGATCGTCGGCGACGGCCCGTTCATCCTCACCGACTACAAGCAGGGCCAGTACGTCACGCTGGCGGCCAACAAGAACTACTGGCGGGGCGCGCCCAAGTACGACGAGTTGCGGTTCGTGCAGTTCGACGACATCAACGCCGCCGAGTCCGCGCTGGTCAAGGGCGACATCGACCTGCTGACCAAGCTCACACCCGCGCAGTTCAACGCGCTGAAGCACACCAAGAACATCACGACGAACGACGCGGAGGGCAACCGGTTCGTCGACATGATCATCAACTCCGGCACGGCGACCAACGCGAACGTGCCGATCGGCAACGGCAACCCGAACCTCAAGGACGTCAGGCTGCGGCGGGCCATCGCCCAGGCGATCGACCCGGAGGCGCTGGTCAAGAACGTCTATGGCGGCTACGCCCAGCCCGGCACCAGCTACATCCCGCCGCGCTTCGCCACCTACCACTGGAACCCGACCGGCGCGCAGGCACACACGTTCGACCCGGCCGCCGCCAACGCGGCCCTCGACGCGGCCGGCTATCCCAAAGGTCCGGACGGCATCCGGATGGGCAAGGACGGCAAGCCGCTCAACCTCAACTTCGTCGGCGACGCCAGTCAGACGCAGGACGGCCAGGAGGCCCAGTACATCAAGGGCTGGCTCCAGGCCATCGGCATCGGGGTGAACATCAACCTGGTGTCCAGCAACAGGCTCAACGACCTGACCAACGCGGGCGACTTCGACCTTGCCCTGTCCGGCTACGCGGTGGACCCCGACCCGGACTACGTGCTGTCCATCCAGACCTGCGCCCAGCGTCCGAACGCGCAGGGCCTCGGCGGCACCACCGAGTCGTTCTTCTGCAACGCCCAGTACGACCAGCTCTACGCCGAGCAACTGTCCGAAATGGACCCGGCAAAGCGGGCGGCCGACATCAAGCAGATGGAGCAGGTCTTCTACGACCAGGTTCCCGAGGTCACCCTGGTGTACCGGGACAACCTGGAGGCCTACCGCTCCGACCGCTGGGCGCCCTTCGCCATCCAGCCCGACCCGGGCGGGCAGATCATGTTCCAGAACGGCTACTGGAGCTACTGGGAAGCCACCCCCCTGGACAGCGGCGCGCCCAGCTCCGGGGCCGTCAACGTCGGCCTGATCGTCGGCATCGTGGCCGCGGTGATCGTGGTCGGTGGGCTGATCGTGTTCGTGGCAAGGCGCCGTCGCGTGGCCGGCGACGATCGCGAGTGAGCGCCGGATGACAACGCTCGCGTCCGAGGAGTCCGTCGCCGACGTGGTGGCCGGGGGCGAACCCCCGGCCACCACCGGCGCCCTGCGCTTCGTGCTGACCAAGATCGGCGGCGGCGTCATCAGCCTGCTGCTCGTGGTCGTGCTCGGGTTCTTCCTGTTCCGGGTGCTGCCCGGCGACCCGATCAAGACCATGACGCACGGCGCGCCGATCGGCACCAAGCAGCTGCTCGCGCTGCGCGCGCAACTGGGCCTCGACAAGCCGCTGATCGTGCAGTTCTTCGACTATCTCGGCAACCTGCTGCACGGCGACTTCGGCACCTCCTACGTGTACGACCAGCCGGTCGGCCAGCTCGTGCTCGCCGCGCTGTGGCCGACGCTGCTGCTGGTCGGCACCGCGACGCTGATCGCGGCCGCGCTCGGCCTGTGGCTTGGCCAGCGCGGCGGCTGGCGGCCCGGCTCGGCGTTCGACAAGACGTCCACCACGGTCGCGTTGACCCTGTGGTCGGTGCCGCAGTTCTGGCTGGCGATCATCCTGATCCTGCTGTTCGCGCAGGGCATCGGCCCGATTCCCGGCATGTTCCCCGTGCAGGGCATCTTCTCCGGCGACGTCTCACCCGGCTTCTTCCCGCACCTCGCCGACCTGCTGCACCACCTCGTGCTGCCGTGCCTGACCCTGATCGCCGCCGTCTACGCCCAGTATCTGCTGATCATGCGGTCCTCGCTGCTTGAGGAGATGGGCGCCGACTACCTGATCACCGCGCGGGCCAAGGGTTTGCGCGACGACATCGTGCGACGCAGGCACGCCGTGCCGAACGCGCTGCTGCCCACCGTCACGCTGATCTTCCTCAACCTCGGCCTGGTGGTGAACGGCGCGGTCGCGGTCGAGGTCGTCTACAGCTGGCCGGGGCTTGGCCTGTTGATGTACAAGGCGTTGAACGTGCCCGACCTGCCGCTCATCCAGGGCGCTTTCATCACCCTGGCCGGCGCGGTGATCGTGATGAACGTGCTCGCCGACCTCGTCTACCGGCTGCTCGACCCGAGGGTGCGTACCTCATGACCGCGATCGCCAGCACGTCCGCCAGCCGGGTCGCCTGGGCAAGGCGCCGCAGGTCCGTTGCCAGGGTGTGGAAGCAGTTCGCCGCCAACCGGGCCGGTGTCATCGGCCTGATCGTGCTGGTCGTCATCGGCCTACTGGCGATCCTCGCGCCGGTACTCACCAATGCGGATGGCCTCAACGTCACCAAGGTCAACGGCCCGCTGCTGTCCGGCCCGACCGCCGGCTACCCGCTCGGCACCGACAACAACGGCCGATCGGTGCTGCTGCTGCTCTGGTGGGGCGCGCGGATCTCGCTGGTCGTCGGCCTCACCGCCGCCCTGCTGACCGTGTGCATCGGCGCGGTTGTCGGGTTGATCGCCGCGCACTTCGGCGGCTGGCTGTCCGCGGTGCTGATGCGCGTCACCGACTTCTTTCTGGTCATGCCCTCGCTCGTGCTTGCCATCGCGCTCGGTGCCGTGCTGGCGCACGGCGAGGTCACCATCGTGGTCGCGCTCGCCCTCACCTCCTGGCCGACCACGGCCAGGATCGTGCGCGCCCAGACCCTCACCGTGGAGACCCGCCCCTACATCGAACGCGCCCGCGCACTCGGTGCCGGCCACTGGCACATCCTGGGCAAACACGTGCTGCCCGCGGTCATGCCGCTGGTGCTGGCCAACACCACGCTCACCGTGGCCGGCGCGATCATCGGCGAGTCGACGCTGACCTTCCTCGGGCTCGGCGACCCGACCCAGGTGTCCTGGGGCGGCATGCTCAGCGAGGCGTGGCAGACCGGCGCGGTCGCGGCGGGCGCATGGTGGTACCTGTTGCCGCCCGGTCTTGGCATCGTGGTTGTGGTGCTCGCGTTCACCCTGTGCGGGCGGGCGCTGGAGGCCGTGCTCACGCCGGGCCTGCGGACCAGGGCGGGGAAGAAGTGACGATGACGCAGGACACCGCGGCGCCGCTGTTGGAGTTTCGCGACACCACCATCACCTACCGCAGCGCGCGCGGCACGGTGCCGGCCGTGCGCGGCGTCAACCTGAGCCTGCGTGCCGGCGAAACCCTCGGCCTCGCCGGCGAATCCGGTTCTGGCAAGTCGACGCTGGCCATGTCCGTGCTGCGCCTGCTGCCGCCCGACACCGAGATCGGCGGGCAGATCCTGCTCGACGGCGAGGACGTCGCCGACATGAAGTGGGGCAGGCTGCGCGCGGTCCGCTGGGCCGAGGCGGCAGTGGTGTTCCAGGGCGCCATGCACGGCCTCAACCCGGTGCGGCGAATCGCCGACCAGATCGCCGAACCGATCGTGCTGCACGGCATCGCCACCGGAAGCGGTGTGCACAAACGGGTCCGCGACCTGCTCGACCAGGTCGGCCTGCCCACCCGGCGGGCCAACGCCTACCCGCACGAACTCTCCGGCGGGCAGCGCCAGCGCGTCATGATCGCCATGGCGCTGGCCTGCGACCCGCGCCTCGTCATCGCCGACGAGCCGACCACCGCGCTGGACGTGATGATCCAGGCGCAGGTGCTCGACCTGCTCGCCGAACTGGTCGCGCGGCGCGGCGTCGGCCTGCTGATGATCAGCCACGACCTGTCCGTGTTGGCCGACACCTGCGAACACCTTGCCGTCATGTACGCGGGCCGGATCGTCGAGCACGGCCCGTCCGCCGAGGTCGTGCGGGCCGGCCGGCACCCGTACACGCGCGCGTTGTCCGGCGCGTTCCCGACCATCGGCGACCCCGCCTCCCGGCTCGCCCCGCGCGGCCTGCCCGGCGACCCGCCCGACCCGAGCCAACTGCCCACCGGCTGCCCGTTCCACCCGCGCTGCGCGAGCGCGATCGACGAATGCTCCACTGTGGACATCGGAAGGCGCCTGGTCACTGCCGACCACGACGCCGCCTGCGTGCACGTGCCGCTCGCCGAGGAGGTCCACTCGTGACGGACGTGCTGCTGCGCGCGGAGGACGTGCACGTCGGCTTCGCCGCGCCTGGCGGTCGCCGGATCCGCGCGGTCGCCGGGGTGAACCTCGAACTACGCGCTGGCGAGATCGTCGCGCTGGTCGGCGAATCGGGCTGCGGCAAGTCGACCCTGGCCCGCGCCCTGCTCGGCCTCTACCGGCCAGACAAGGGCAGCGTCTCGTTCGAGGGCACCACGCTGCCGACCGGAGTGCGCGGCCTGCGGACCTACCGTCGCCAGGTGCAGCTCGTGCTCCAGGACCCGACCGGCGCGCTCAACCCGCGCCACTCGGTGTACGAGGCGGTCGCCGAAGGGTTGCGCATCCACCACGTGCCGGGCAACGAACCCGAACTCGTCGCCGAGGCACTGTCCCGCGCCGGCCTGCGCCCCGCCGAGCGGTTCATGCCGCTGCTGCCCGGCGAACTGTCCGGCGGGCAGCGCCAGCGCGTGGTGATCGCCGGCGCGCTCGCCCTGCGACCACGCGTGCTCATCGCGGACGAACCGGTCGCGTCGCTGGACGCGTCCGTGCGCGGCGAGATCCTCGCGCTGCTGCTGCGCCTGCGCGACGACCTCGGCCTCGCGTCCCTCGTCGTCACCCACGACCTCGGCCTTGCCTGGAACATCGCCGATCGGATCGCCGTGATGTATCTCGGCCGCATCGTCGAATCCGGTCCGGCCCCCGAGGTGCTCACCGCGCCGCGCCACCCGTACACCAAGGCGCTGTTGTCGGTGCTGCCCGAGTCGCCGCAACGCATCGTGCTCACCGGCGAGCCGCCCGACCCGGCCCGCGTGCCGGCCGGCTGCCGCTTCCATCCGCGCTGCCCTGCCCTGGCCTCCGGCGCTGCGGACGCGGTCGCCGACCGCTGCCGCACGGTCGACCCGACGCCGCTCGCCTCGGACGTCACCGGTGTCGCCTGCCATCTGGTCAACCCGGCCGCCGAGGTGGCAGGCTGAGCCGATGGCCAGACTGATCTGTACCGCGAACACCTCGGTGGACGGCTATCTCACCGACGAGAACGGCGATTTCGACTGGGGTGGTCCCGACCCGGAGGTGCTCGCCTTCCTCAATGACCTGGAACGTCCTATCGGGACATACCTGTACGGCAGGCGACAGTACGAGGCCATGGTCTACTGGGAGACCTTCCAGCCACAGGGCGACGAGATCAAGGAACTGCTCGACTACGCGGAGCTGTGGCGCGACGCCGACAAGATCGTCTACTCCTCGACGTTGCCCTCGGTCACCAGCGCCCGCACCAGCCTTGAGCGAACGTTCGATCCGGACGCGGTCCTGGCCATGAAGGACGCGGCCGTGCGCGACCTGAGCATCAGCGGCCCGACCCTGGCCGCGCACGCGTTGCGCGCCGGACTGGTGGACGAGGTGCGGCTGTACGTGTGGCCGGTCGCCGTCGGCGGTGGCCTACCGATGTTCCCCGCCGGGCTCCGGCTGGACCTGCGCCTGGTCGACGAGCGCCGGTTCGCCAACGGCGTCGTTCACCTGCGATACCTTACGTAACCGCGGATCGGGTCAGTGCTGGTCGGCGTAGGCCGGCCGGTCCAGCGCGGCCAGCAGTTCGGCCTGACGGGCCCGGTAGCCGGCGACGTTGCCGAGCTTGATGTCCTCGTAGCCGCGCACCATGTCGGGCAGCTCGGCGAGTTCGGCCAGCACGGCCGGGTCGCGGTGCGGCGCGCGCAGCGCACGCAGGATGCTCGCCCGGTACTCCTCGACGAGCGCCCGCTCGACCTTGCGCACCTCGGTGTGGCCGAACGGATCGAACCAGTGCCCGCGCACGCCGCGCATCCGGTACAGCAGGCGGAAGCCGGGCCGGAACCACGAGCCAAGGCTGATCTTGCGCCGCATGCCGAGCGCGCGCAGCACTGGCGGGTGCAAGCGGTAGCTGTAACGGGTTTCGCTGCCAAAGGCGTTACGGATGTTCGCCACTAACTTTTCGTCGAGGCAGAGCCGAGCCACCTCGTACTCGTCCTTGTAGGCCATCAGCTTGTGCAGGTTCCGCGCGACCGCCTCGGTGATGGCGGTCGCGCCGCCCGCCAGCACCCGCACCTGCTCGACGAACTCCGCGTACGAGCGCGCGTAGTCGGCGTTGTGGTAGGCGATCAGCTCGGGCACGCGGATGTCAAGTAGCCGCGCGAGTTCCGTGCCGGCCGGCGCGGCGACCAGCGCGCGGATGCGCGCCGCGTCGGGCGAGAGCGGTTCGGGTTCGACGGCGGGCTCGGCGAGTTCGGCCCGCAGCGCGCCCGGGTCGGCGACGAGTTGACGGCCGCGCCGGAACGCCTGGATGTTCGCGTCGACCTTCGTGCCGTTCACCGTGATCGCCCGCTCGATCGCGTCGGCGGGCAACGGGATCGCGCCGGTCTGGAACGCCGCGCCCAGCTGGAGGATGTTCGCGAACTGGTCGTTGTCGAACAGCTGCTCGGCAAGACCGCGCGCGTCCAGTGACACGGTCCGGGAGACCGCGTCGGCGATGGCCGAGCGCACGGCCTCCGGTGCCGGGTAGGAGATGCCGGTGTCGGTGATCATCGCGCCGGTCGGCACCTCGGTAGTGGACACCACGGCCGTCGTCCTGCCCGGATCGGCGGCGGACAGGTGTGTCGGGTCGGCGGCCACCAGGGCGTCGCAGGCCAGGTAGAGGTCGCATTCGCCGTCGGCGATCTTGGCGGCTCGTTCGATCGGCTCCGCGCTGACCTTCACGTCCGACACGACCGCGCCGCCCTTCTGCGCGAGCCCGGTCTGGTCCAGCGTGCGCACAGCGCGGCCGGCGATCACCGCAGCGGTCGCCAGGATCTGCGCGACGGTCACCACTCCGGTGCCGCCGATGCCGCTGATCCGCACGGTGAAGTCGTCCGGGGCGACCAGGAGCGCTGGTGCGTCGATCGCGTCGGCGGCGAGCGGGGCGATGGCCCTGCGTGGCTTGGTGCCGGCCGGCCTGACGGTCAGGAAGGACGGGCAGTCGCCGTTCAGGCACGAGTAGTCGAGGTTGCAGGAGGACTGGTGGATCCTGGTTTTCCGGCCGAACTCGGTGCCGACCGGTTGCACGGACAGGCAGTTGGACTTGGTGCCGCAGTCGCCGCAGCCCTCGCACACCCGCTCGTTGATGACCACCTTGGTCGCCGGCGTCTGTTGCTTGCCCCTGCCGCGCTTGCGCCGCTTCTCCGCGGCGCACTCCTGGTCGTGGATGAGCACGGTGACGCCCGGTATCGCGGCGAGTTCCTCCTGACTGCGCAGGAGTTCGTCGCGGTGCCGCACCACGACGCCCCTTGGCAGGCGCGCCTTGCGAAGGCGTTTGGGCTGGTCGCTGGTGATGATCACCTTGCGAACGCCCTCCGCCAGCAGCATCGCGGCCAACCGGGGCAGCGGCAGTGCGCCGACCGCGTCCTGGCCGCCGGTCATGGCGACCGCCGAGTTGTGCAGCAGCTTGTAGGTGATGTTCGTGCCCGCCGCGACCGAGGCGCGGATGCCGAGGCTGCCGGAGTGGGTGAACGTGCCGTCACCGATGTTCTGCACGAGGTGCTCGGCCCGCACGAACGGCGCCATGCCGATCCACTGCGAGCCCTCGCCGCCCATCTGCGTGACACCGATGACGTCGCCGACCTGTTCCTCCGGCATGAACAGCGTCATGGTGTGGCAGCCGATGCCGCCGCCGACCAGCGTGCCCTCCGGCACCTTGGTCGAGGAGTTGTGCGGGCAGCCCGAACAGAAGTACGGCGTCCTGGCCAGCAACGGAACCGAGATCCGCTCGCGCCTGCGTCGTTGCCGCCAGGCCACCACCGGCTCGATGTCGCCGAGCCTGCGGGCGAGGCAGCGCGCGATCCGGTCCGGGTCGAGCTCGCCGAGCTGGGTGAACAGCGACTTGCCGGACACCGTCGGCGCGTTCGCCCTGCCGTAGAGGATCTCCTTGACCTGCGACTCGATGAACGCGCGCTTCTCCTCGACCACGATGATCTCGTCGAGGCCGGTGGCGAACTCGCGCACGATGTGCGGCTCGACCGGATGGATCACGCCCAGCTTCAACACCCGGATGCCGTGCTCCCACAACGCGTGCTCGTCAAGGCCGAGCGTTGCGAACGCCTGCATCACGTCCAAATAGGACTTGCCTGCGGCGACGATGCCGATCCGGTCGGCCGGATGCGTCGCGGTGATCCGGTTGACCCCGCTGATCCGTAGGTACTCAAGGGCGAGCGGGACGCGCACGGTGTAGAGGCTGCTCTCCAGGGTGGCCAGGTTCGGGCCGAGCAGCTTGCCGCTCGGCGTGTGCTGGTACGCGGCGAAGTCCGGGGCGAAGACAGGCGGAGTCCACCGAGGATGCACGGTCGCCGTGCTTGCCGCGTCCGCGACGTTGGCCACGATCTTCATGGCCGACCAGATGCCGCTGGCTCGCGACAGCTCGATCGCATGCGCGCCGAAGTCGAGCAGGTCCTGGCTGTCCGATGGGAAGAACACCGGCATGGCCAGGTCGGCGAGGGCCAGTTCGGACGCGCAGGGGATCGTGGAGGACTTGGCGTTCGGGTCGTCGCCGACCAGGGCGAGCGCGCCGCCGCGCGGGTGTGTGCCGGCCATCTGCGCGTGCCGCAGCGCGTCCGTCGCCCGGTCGAGGCCGGGTGCCTTGCCGTACCAGACGCCGACGACACCGTCGTGCTCGCGCAGGCCGACACCGGGCGCGAGCTGGCTGCCCATGACCGCGGTCGCGGCGAGTTCTTCGTTGAGCCCCGGCTTGTGCACCACGTTGTGCTCGGCCAGCACCTTGGCGCGCCTGCCCAGTTCCAGGTCGTAGCCGGCCAGCGGCGAGCCCTCGTAACCGGACACGAACACGGCCGGGTCGGCGCCTGCCGCGCGGTCGTGCCGGACCCGGTCAAACAGCAGCCGCACCAGGGCCTGCACGCCGGTCAGGTAGACGGTGCCCTCGTCACGCAGGTAGCGGTCCTCAAGGCTGAACGCGGGCACGGCGGTCTCCCTCGCGCTGAGCGGCAGGTCACGCATAGATCACACCCACACGGGTGCGCACGCAACATGCGTGGGCGAATCGGGGTACGACGCGCAAAGAACCGGAGCACCCCAGCTGACCAGCGGAGGTTGTTTGCGTACTGTCCATGGCTCATGGCCGAGGAACTGGACGAGACCGATCACGAGATCCTGGGGCTGCTGGTCGAGGACGGCCGCCGCACCCTGTCCGACATCGCCGAGCGGGTCACGCTGTCCACCGCTGCGGTCAAGCGCCGGGTCGACCGGCTGATGCGGCTCGGCGTGATCACCGGGTTCACCGCGCAGGTCGACCATGCCAAGCTGGGCCAGGGGATCGAGGCATTCGTCGAGCTGCGCTTCTCCGGCACGTCCAAGGTGAACGACATCTTCCGCACGACCACCCGGATGCCCGAGGCGCAGGCAGTGTTCACCATCGCGGGCGACCCGGACGCGCTGGTCTGGCTGCGCGTGCGCGACCTCGCCCACCTGCAGAAGACCATCGACGAGATCAGGCGAAACCACCAGGTCACCGGCACCAAGACGCTGATAACGCTGGACTCCTGGGCGGCGGGTCAGCAACTGCCACCCGAAATGTGACGACGGGGCGGCCACACGCGTGGCCGCCCCGTCTCTGTGCTGCGCGTCAGCTGGTCGTCAGGGCCACGTCGTCAAGGACGAACGAGGTCTGCAACGAGCTGTCCTCCGAACCGGAGAACTTCAGCGTCACCGTCTGGCCGGCGAGGCTGGACACGTTGTAGGAGTGCTGTGTGTAACCGCTGTTCGCGTTCAGGTTGGAGAACGTGGCAACGGTGGTCGAGCCGACCGTGACGGTCAGCTTGTCGAACGCGGTGGTGGTGGTCGTCTCGGCCGTGTCGATGTGCAGGTAGAACGACAGGCTCGCCGAGCAACCGGACGGGATGGTCACCGACTGGGACACCGTGTCGGTGTGGGTGGTGCCGTAGCCGTCCATCCACGCGTCCCAGGAACCCGAGTGTGCCGGCTCGGACGGGCCGTTCTGGCCGATCACGTTCGGGGTCGTCGTCCACACGGTGTTGCCGGACTCGAAGCCGGGGTTGCCCAGCTTCTGGCCGGGCGAGCCGCATCCGCCGCCGGTGGTGTTGATCGTCCAGGTGAACGCCGTCGAGCCGGTCTTGCCGGTGCTGTCCTTGGCGGTCGCCGTCACCGAGAAGGTGCCGGCCGCACTCGGCGTACCGGAGATCAGACCACTACTGGAGATGGACAGGCCGGTCGGCAGGCCCGAGGCGGTCCAGGTGTAGGGCGCGGTACCACCAGAGGCCGACAGTTGCAGGCTGACCGCGGTGCCGACCTTACCGGTCTGGTTGCCGGGGTTGTTGGCGGTGACGCCGCCGCCGGTGCTTGTGCCGCCGAACGCGGCGAGACCGTTCGGGGTACCCCAACCGGTCGGAGCGTCGTAGCCGGTGGCCGCCGTGCACAGGTAGGACGGGCTGCAGGACCCGTCCGAGCCGCCGGTCACGTCGTAGAGGTTGCCGGTGTGCTGGTAGATGTCCTGCGCCGGGGTGCTGCCCGCGTTGCCGGCGAGCGCGTACATGGCCGCGATCATCGGCGCGGACGCGCTGGTGCCGCCGACCTCGGTCCAGCCGCCGTTGCCGTTGGAGGTGTCGTAGACGGCCACACCGGTGTTCGGGTCGGCGTCTGCTGCGATGTCGTTGTCGGTACGGCCGGAGCAGCCCGTGTCGGTCTGCCAGCTCGGCTTGGTCTCGTTGGTCGAGCAACCGGAACCAGTGCCTGACCACACGGATTCCGTCCAGCCACGCGAGTTGGACGCGGTGTTCAGCGTGGTGCCACCGACCGAGACGACGTACTTCGAGGTCGCCGGGTAGATCACGCCGTAGCCGGAGTCACCGGCGGACGCGGTGATCACCTTGCCGGGGTGGTTGAAGTAGGCCGAGTCCATGCTGGAGTCGGTGGAGTCGTCGGTACCGCCCCAGGAGTTGGAGATGTAACCGGCCAGGTTCGCCGCGGTGTTCTCCGCGGTGTAGAGGCCGGTGCCCTGGTCGTCCTGGGCCTCGACGAGCACGATCTTGCAGTTCGGGCAGACCGCCGAAACCATGTCGAAGTCGAGCGATTCCTCAAGGGTCCAGTCGTCGCTGGACGGTGCGGGGGAGGGCAGCGGCGAGGTCTGACCGTTCTGGTTGACCTTGCTGAAGTTCGCGGCCGGCAGGCCCGCGGCCGAACGGTAGGCGGCAAGGTCGCTGGCCGCGCTCGGGTCGTCGTAGGCGTCCACCAGCGCGACGGTGGCGTTACCGCCCTGGCTGGCCGCCGCGGACGCGACGTTGTAGGCGGACTGCAACTGGGACGGGCCGTAGCCGTCGCCGGACGGAATGGAGTTCGGCGTGCCGACCTGGTTCGCCAGTAATGGCTTCTTGTCGGTTCTCTTCAGGGCCAGGCAGGCGAACTTGCCTGGCTTGACCGTGGCGGGGCAGGCACGAACGGTCGGGGCGGAGCTGGTTGCGGTCGATGTCGTTGCTGCCGAACTCGTCGCGGGACTGGCGATGGCCGTTGCTGACCCGAAAGTCAACGACAGCGCGGCGATCCCGGCGAGTGTCAACATCCCTCGCGTGACACTACGCACTGTTCCTCCAACACACTGGAACCATGACGCCCACGGGCGGATCACCCTTGGGCGTCATGTGTGTACAACCTGTGTGAGTGCGGGAGTGTCCGGCCAGTGACACTGACACTATCGTGACAGTAACTTTCTGATTACCAAAGCCTGGTAATTATCTGAGATTGCCTGGTCGGCGGGGGTATTAACAGGGTGTAGCCGCGGTCATTTCAGCCAAAAGGCCGCACCCGAAGGGATGCGGCCTTTTGGCTTTCTCAGGGGAATCCGGTCAATGCGTCGGTTCGGCCGAATGCGCTACCCGCAGCGTTCAGGACCCGCAGCGTTCAGGCCGCCGGTTTCCAGCCGAGCTCCGGGCCGAGCCGGGTGGCGATGTCGGTCAGGATCTGCACGTAGTCGGCGTGCTCGAAGGTGAACGGCAGCGCGAAGACCACCTCATCGACCTGTTGGAACCCGGCGTGCGCGGAGAGCCGCTCGGCGATCTCCGCCGACGTGCCGACCAGATCGGTGCTGAACAACATCTGCCTCGGCCCCAGCGGTGCGGCCGTGCGCGGGGTGCGCGCCTGGACATAGGCCGCGTACTTGGCGCGCTGCTCCGCGTCGGCGGTGTCGGTCGGGATCACCACCAGTCCCTGCGACGCCCTGGCCCGCTCGCCGTCCGGGTGGTGCGCGCGGAAGGTCTGGATCTGTTCGCGTTGGATCTCCGCGAAACTCGCGTCCGACCCCTCCGCCGCAACCACGTTGCTGCTCAGGAAGTTCAGTCCCTGTTCACCTGCCCACCGCGCGGAGCGCAGGCTGCCGCCGCCGTACCAGATCCGGCCGGCGAGGCCGGGGGAGTGCGGTTGGACGCGATCCGAGAACACCTCGAACCCGTCGATCCTGCTGACGTCGGTCACGGCCTCGCCGCGCACACAGGCCAGCAGTCGGCGCACCCGTTCGTAGCTGAAGTCCTCCGCGTCCGCCGTGTCCGGGTACAGCGCCTGCTTGACGTGGTCGTAGTCGCGTGGAGGTCCGACGCTCACTCCAGGGTTGAGCCTGCCGCCGGACAGAATGTCCACGGTGGCCAGGTCCTCGGCCAGCCGCAGCGGGTTCTCCCAGCCGAGCGGGATGACCGCGGTGCCCAGTTCGATCCTGCTGGTCCGCTGGGTCGCCGCGGCCAGCACCGCGACCGGCGACGAGACGCCGAACTGTAGGTGCCTGTGCCGTACCCAGGCGCTGTCGAAGCCGAGTCGCTCGCCCAGTTCGATGACGTCCAAAGTCGACTCGTGACCCGCGCGCGGGTCGGCCTCGTCGAACAGCCCGATCGTGAGAAAACCCAGCTTGCGCAAGGGGTCCGAAGCCTGCGGCACAGCGCCCTCCATCGTCGAGATCCTCGACGGAAATTCTTCCAGCACGCGGATGCTCGTACCGCCAGGTGAGAGGCGACCTGCGCAAGCCATTGTCGATTTTTTGCAAGCACGTCGTAGGTGACTGTGTGCCCCTTGCGTTGCCTGACCGGTCAACCTGCATTACAACATCCTCAATGTCGCAAATTTGCGTTCACACGTATGACTTTATCTGTCATGTATCCGGTTATTGCGCTGTTGTGTCGCTGGCGTTACGGTCCCAACACCGGACCGGTGTCCCGCTCACCCCTCCAGCCCGAAAGTGAGCACCTCGCAATGGCGCGAACGACTCGAAAACTCCGATTGACAACCGTGTTGACGGCCGGCGCGGCGCTCGTGGCCGCAGGGGCGGCAACGGTGGCCGCGTTACCGGCATCGGCCGCTACGGCGACCGGCGGCAGTGGTGCGACCCTGCCCTACGTCGAGGTACAGGCGGAGAACTCCGCGACCAACGGGACGATCATCGGCCCGAGCTACACCCAGGGACAGCTCGCCGACGAGGCGGCCTTCCGCAAGGCGGTGACCTTGCAGGGCACCGGCAAGTACGTCACGTTCACCACGCCCGTCGCCACGAACTCGATCGACTTCCGGTACAGCATCCCGGACTCGTCCGACGGTTCGACCTACACCGCGCCGCTCTCGCTGTACATCAACGGCGCCAAGCAGACCGACTTCACCCTCACCAACGCCTACAGCTGGTACTACGGCAGTTATCCGTTCACCAACTCGCCTGGCGGCAACCCGCACCACTTCTACGACGAGACGCACCGGCTGTTCAACCAGACCTATCCGGCCGGCACCACGTTCACCCTCCAGGTCGACTCGGCGGACACCGCAGGCTCGTACACGATCGACTTCGCGGACTTCGAGAACGTCGGCCCCGCACTGTCCCAACCGGCCGGTTCGGTGTCGGTGACCAGCGAGGGCGCCGACCCGTCCGGCAGTGCCGACTCGACAGCCGCGTTCAACGCAGCGATCAGCGCGGCCGGCTCGGGCGGCACGGTGTGGATTCCGCCGGGCACCTACAACGTGCCCGGCCACATCGCGGTCAACAACGTGACGATCGCGGGCGCTGGCATGTGGTACTCGACGGTCACCGGCACGGCACCCGGTTTCTACGGCAACTCCGCGCCGAACCCGAGCACCAACGTGCACCTGCGGGACTTCGCGATCTTCGGCCAGGTCGGCGAGCGCTGCGACAGCTGCCAGGTCAACGGCATCGGCGGCGCGCTGAGCAACTCGACCGTGAGTGACATCTGGATCGAGCACGACAAGGTCGGCGCCTGGCTGGACGGGCCGATGAACGGCCTGACCTTGCGCGGCATGCGGATCAGGGACACGACGGCCGACGGCATCAACTTCCACGGCGGCGTCACCAACTCGACAGTGACCAACAGCGACATCCGCAACACCGGTGACGACGGCATCGCCACCTGGGCCGACGCCGGCATCGGCGCGGACGCGAACGACACCATCTCCGACAACACCGTCGAGTTGCAGATGCTCGCCAACGGCATCGCCATCTACGGCGGCCACGACAACACGGTCAGCGGAAACCTGGTGCAGGACACCGGCATCACGCAGGGCGGCGGCATCCAGGTCGGTCAGCGGTTCTCCTCGACCCCGGTCGGCACAACCACCATCGCCGACAACACCATGATCCGGGACGGCAGCCTCGACCCGAACTGGCAGTTCGGCGTCGGCGCGCTGTGGTTCGACGGCAGCCAGGGCGCGATCACCGGGCCGATCAACGTGCGCAACGCGCTCATCGAACAGAGCCCGTACGAGGCGATCCAGTGGGTCGAGGGCACGATCAGCGGCGTGAACCTCAACGGGGTCACCATTTCCGGCACCGGCACGTTCGCGCTCCAGGAGCAGACCGGTGGCGCCGCGACGTTCCAGAACGTGGTCGCGACCGGCGTCGCGCAATCCGCAGCGCCCAGCTACAACTGTGAGGGCAACGGCTTCGCCATCACCGACAACGGCGGCAACTCCGGCATCACGCCGACCCAGTGCAACGGCTGGCCCGCACCCGTCTACCCGCCGTACCCGCCGAACGGTGTCACCGCGCAGCCCTCCGCGCTGAACTTCGGCTCGGTGCCGACCGGCAGCACCAGCGCGGCGCAGACCGTCACGGTCGCCAACCCGACCAACACCGCCGCGAGCGTCTCCGGCATCGCCATCACCGGCGACTTCAAGCAGACCAACAACTGCGGCTCGGCCATCGCGGCCAATGGTTCCTGCACGGTCAGCGTCACGTTCGGCCCCACGGCGACCGGAGCCAGATCGGGCACGCTGACCGTGAACGCCGGTGGCGTGACCAACACGGTCAGCCTCGCCGGCACCGGGACCGCACCCGGACCGGTGCTCAGCGCCAACCCGGGCAGCCTCGCCTTCGCCAGCACGGTCGTCGGTTCGCACGCGAGCCCGCAGACCGTGACCATCGCCAACACCGGCACCACCGGCGCGACCGTGTCCGGGGTGTCCGTCACCGGCGACTTCAGCCAGACCAACAACTGCGGCACGATCGCGGCCGGCGCGTCCTGCGCGGTCACCGTCACCTTCACGCCGAGCACCGGTGGCACCCGCACCGGCACACTCACCGTGAACAGCAACGCCAACAACAGCCCGACCACGGTCGGCCTTTCCGGCTCCGGCATCGACAGCAGCACCAACATCGCCTCGGGCAGGCCCGCGTCCGCCAGTTCCAGCAACGGTTCCTACCTGCCGGCCAACCTGACCGACGCGGACCCGTCGACCTACTGGGAGAGCGCGAACGGCTCGTTCCCGCAGTGGGCACAGGTCGATCTCGGCCAGAACTACAGCGTCGGCAAGCTCGTGCTGAAGCTGCCGCCGTCGACCGCGTGGGGTGCGCGTACCGAGACGCTGTCGGTGCTCGGTTCGACCGACGGCTCGACCTTCGCCACCATCGTTGGCTCGGCTGGTTACACGTTTGACCCGAACGCCAACGACAACACGGTGACCATCCCGTTCTCGGCCGCGACCGCGCGCTACGTCCGGGTCGACATCACTGCGAACACCGGCTGGCCAGCGGGCCAACTGTCCGACTTCGAGGTGTTCCCGGCCGGCAGTGGTGGCGGCACCAACGCCAACCTGGCGCTGAACAAGCCGACCAGCGAGTCCAGCAACACCCAGAACTACGGCTCCGCCAACGTGACCGACGGCAACCAGAGCACCTACTGGGAGAGCGCGAACAACGCCTTCCCGCAATGGGTTCAGGTCGACCTCGGCTCCGCGCAGAGCGTCAGCAGGGTGGTGCTGCAACTCCCGCCGTCCACGGCATGGGGCGCGCGCACCGAGACCCTGTCGGTGCTCGGTTCGACCGATGGCTCGACCTTCGCCACTCTCGTTGGTTCGGCCGGTTACACGTTTGACCCGAATGCCAACAACAACACCGTGACCATCACGTTCGCAGCCACCAGCCAGCGCTACGTTCGGGTGAACTTCACCGCGAACACCGGCTGGCCGGCCGGACAGCTCGCCGAACTCCAGGTTTGGCCCAGCTGAGCACGGCTGACCAGCGGTGGCCGCGCGGCCTCCAGTCGCGCGGCCACCCCCGTGACACCTGGCCGCCATGCTGAGGCAACCTGCGCGCTGCGCCGACCGTCATCTACATTAACGTAGATATTCGACCGACAACGGAGCGCTGCACCACGATGAGCTGGAACGTCGCGACCTTTTCCGACATCAACGGCCTTGCCGCCCACACCCGCTGGCTCGACCCGGTGATTGCCGCGTTCGCCCTGTGGGGTGGACCGGTTCTGCTCGTGCTGATCCTCGGCGTCGCCTGGTGGCAGCACCGCGACCGGTACGTGCCCGCGATTCTGACCGGGGTGGCCGCGGTGGTCGCGCTCGGCGTCAACCAACTGGTCGCGGGGTTGTGGTTCGAGCAACGGCCGTTCGTGGCGCTGCACGGCGTCATCGTGCTGCTCGCGCATCCGGCCGACAACTCCTTCCCCAGCGATCACGCGGTGATCGCGGGCGCGCTGGCCATCGGCACGCTGCTGTTCGCGCGGCGCTGGGGGATCGTCGCTGTCGTGGTCGCGCTGCTGTTGGCGCTGGCAAGGGTGTACGCGGGCATGCACTATCCGATCGACGTCATCGTCGGCCTCGCCATCGGCGCGGTGGTCGCGTTGATCCTGGTCGGCCTGGGGACGAAGCTCGTGGCCAAGGTGAGGCTGCGAGTTCGCTGAAGGTTGGCCGATTCCTCTCCTACAATCTGTAGGATACCTGCGTGGGGTCGTTCGCGGTGCTGGCCGCGTTGTGCTCGTCCGCGTGTTCAGCGTCGGCAAGCGCACTGCAACACCACGCGGCCGCGCTCGTCCGCGCCGCTGGCGGCCGTGCCGTGCTGGCCACGCTCACCCATCGGCTGTGGCTGATCGCGGTCGTGTTGCAGGGCTGTGGCTTCCTGTTGCACGGGACCGCGCTCGGCCTCGGGCAACTGGTCGTGGTGCAGCCGCTGCTGGTCTGCGTCGTGCTGTTCGCGCTGCCGCTGAACCGGCTGCTGCGGCGGGAGCCGATCACCGGTCGCGAGGTGGGCTGGGCCGCGCTGCTGGTCGCCGGCCTTGCCGGCTTCCTGGTCACCGCGTCACCCGACGTCATGCTCGGACCCGAGCATGCGGATACCCTTCCCGCCGTGGTGGCGACATTGGCCGGCGCGGTGGTGGTGGCCGCGTTGATCGTGGTGGCGAGCAGGCGGCGGTGCGCTGCCCAGTGGCGCGCGCGGCTGTTCGCCGGCGCGGCTGGGATCCTGTTCGCCACGCAGGCGGCGTTGCTGAAAGCCACGGTGGGCGTGCTCGGCAGGGGGATCGGCGCGTTGCTGACCAGCTGGCAGCCCTACGCGTTGGTCGCGGTCGGGCTGAGCGGGATCGTCTGCTGTCAGGTCGCGTTCCGCGCCGCGCCGCTCGCCACCAGCCTGCCGGTGGTCAACACGGTGAATCCGCTGCTCGGCATCGTGGCGGGCGCGGTGATCTACCACGAGAACGTGCACTATTCGGGCGTGCCGCTGCTGGTGGAGGCGGTCTGCCTCGGCTCGCTGGTCGTGGCGACCCTGTCGCTGAGCCGGCTGGAACATGCCGGCTGAAGCGGTGCCGTCGGTGCCGTCCGTGCCGTCGCTGTGGACGGTGCTGCGCGGGTGGGGCCGGCTCGGCTGCCTCGGGTTCGGCGGGCCACCGACGCACATCGCCATGCTTCGCACCCTGTGCGTGGACCGCCGCGGCTGGCTGTCCGGGCGCGAGTTCGAGGATGCGGTCGCCGCCTGCAACCTGTTGCCCGGCCCGGCATCGACCCAGCTGTCGATCTTCTGCGCGTGGCGGGTGCGCGGCAGGCTGGGCGCGCTGGTCGGCGGTGTGGCGTTCATCGTGCCAGGACTGATCGTCATCCTGGCGCTGGCCGCGTTGTTCCTGACCGGCACGCCTCCTGCCTGGGTGCGGGGAGCGGGCGCGGGAGCCGGCGCGGCGGTGGCCGCGGTCGCGGTGCACGCGGGCACCGGGTTGGTGCCGCCGAGTTGGCTGCGTGCCGAGCGGGCCGGGCGCGCCTGCTGGGTCGGGTACGTGGTGGCGGGTGCTGCGGCGGCCGCGTTGGTGGGGCCGTGGTTGGTGCTGGTGCTGCTCGCGTGCGGGGCGGTGCAGTTGGCGCGGTCGGCGCGGTCGCGGCCGGTGTTCGCGGTGCTGCCGGTGAAGGCGGTCGGCGCGGTGGGCGGGGCCGGGGTGTTGGCCTCGGTCGCGTTGGTCGCGATCAAGGTCGGCGCACTGTCCTACGGTGGCGGGTTCGTGATCATCCCGTTGATGCAGAAGGACGCGGTCAACCACTATCACTGGCTGACCGGCGGCCAGTTCCTGAACGCGGTCGCGCTCGGCCAGATCACGCCGGGACCGGTCGTGCAGACGGTCGCGGTCGTCGGTTATGCGGCGGCGGGGTTGGGCGGCGGCCTGCTCGCCTCGGTCGTCGCCTTCACGCCGTCCTTTCTGTTCGTGTTGTTCGGCGCCCGGCGATTCGACCAGCTGCGCGCGAACCCGTCGGCGCGGGCCTTCCTGGACGGCGCGGGACCGGCCGCGATCGGCGCGATCTTCGGCTCGGCGATCCCGTTGATCATGGCGCTTTCCCAGCCGTGGCAGTACGCGGTGTTGGCTGGTGCGGCGGTGCTGTTGTTCGCGCTGCGCCGTGGCGTGGTGACCACCTTGCTGATGGCCGCGGCGGCCGGGGCGACGCTCGCGTTGCTCGGTGTCGTTGTGCCGCACTGATTCGTTGCCGCTAGGCCAAGCAGGTGAAAGTAACGAAGATCGACCAGGGCCCGACCTTCCGTCCGGAAAATGACAGTGGACACGGACGGAGACAGCATGGGGCAACACCGCGATGTTCTGGCATCAGCCGGAGCGGTGGTGGCCTGCTGCGCCGCGTTGCTGCTCTCACCCGCGACCGCTGCCGCTGACCCGGCCGACGACGCGCAGGTGGTGTACTGCCTCGCACCGGCGCACCGCGCCGACCTGATCAACGCTGCCCAGTCGCTTGGCATCCTGGTGCCGACCGACCCGGTGCGACTCCCGGCCTGGCACGCCAGTGCGCGGGACGACTTCGACCGGGCCTGCCAGGCGCTCTACCGCGCCAACGTTCCCGCCGCCGACTCGACGAGCGTGTTCGACACCTTGCTGCCGTTCCTGACCGGCCTGTTCGGCGCGCTGCTCACCTTCCTCGCCGCGTTCTGGTGGAACATCGTCAACCGGGGTGTCGCGCTCGGCGACGACCTGCGTGCCGCGATCGCCGCGTTCCACGATGCCGGCGTCGCTTACCTGGCGGGAGGACCCGGCGACGAGGACCCGCTGCGGGCCGCGCGCCGGGTGCTGGTCGGCAAGTTGGCGCGGCTCAAGGCCGAACACCGCAGGTGGACCGCCCTCGGCGTGCTGTTCGACCAAGTGAACACCGGCGAGCTGAGCCGAGCCAGGCTGGGCGTCGACTGGACCGAGCAGAGTCAGGCGCAACGCGACCTGCGTGCCCGGCTCGGCGCCGCGCTTGAGCAGGTTCGGGACACCGGCGAACAGGTGGCGACCGCGCTGCGCAGGCCGCTGCGCCCGCATCCGGAACTGCGCGGCCAGAACGGCAGGGCGGCCAGGGTGGCGCGTCGTGAGCACACCGAACGGCAAACCGATCAATCCGTTCACGGTCGTGCACTATCACGCGCGGCCGATGCGACCGCTGTCGCCGTTCGAATTCCCGGAACACCGCGAGTACTACGTCGACATCGACCACTACGCCGGCGAGTTCACGAGGTTTCAGCGCCGGTTCGTCGACCTGCCCATGCCGTTGGAGGCCGCGCTGCCGCTGCTGGTCACCGGCGACACCGGATGCGGCAAGTCGGCGCTGCTGCGCCGCTGCGCGGACTGGCTGCGGGGCAGGCTCGCCGAGCAGGACTGCGGCCTCGACTGCGAGATCATCGACCTGACCTGGAAACTGGAGTCGACCGAGCAGATGGCCATTCCCCGGCGGGCCGCCGAGGTCAGCGACGAACTGTGCACCGAGCTGGAGGTGCGCGAGCTGGTCGAGGAGGGCAGGCTCGGCGAGCTGCAACGCATCCGGCACCTGCCGGACCGGGTCTACGGCCTGCTGCGCACCGGGCTGCGGCCGGACCGCGCGGTGATCATCCTGCTGCCCTCGGTACGGGATCTGCCCGACGAGGTGGTCAAGTACGTCATGTATCCGCTCGATCGGGTGTTCTTCTTCATGGAGTCTGCTTTTCTGACCGAGGACGACGTCGAACTGATCGTCCGACGGTGCGAACGCGCGATCACGCCCATCCTGCTGCGCGTCGGGCCATTGCTCGACGGCGACGCGGTGCGGTTCGTCGAGGATCGGTTCAAGCGGCACGACGGCCGTGGCACTTTTCCACGAATGAGTGAGGCTGATATGCACACGCTCGGACAAATCCCGTCGCTGTCCGTAGCTCAGCTTCAGCGAAGGTTACACACCGCATACCAGAAAAGGCTTGAGGACGGGTTACGGTATGACAATGACCAGATGGTGACCCTGGCCGAGCTCGGTCAGACGTTCGACTGGCACGGAACCGACCCTGGGACGGCGTCATGACCGCGACACAGGACGAACCGCCGCTGCGGAACCCGTTCTCGCCGATGGCCGTCGCGCTGATCGCGGACAGCGACGAAGCGCTCGACGTCGACGAAGACGTCACCGTCACCACCGACGCGATCCGCAGGGCCAAGAGCTACGTCGCCGCCTATTTCGCCGCCGCCCTGCCCGACCCCGCCGCGCTGCCCGATCCCGCCGCCAAACCTGGCGATCCGCCGCCCGGCGAGGTCATTCTGATTCTCGGCGACTACGGCTCCGGCAAAACGCACCTGGCTCGCCAACTCGTCCGGGTCGCCGCGCGGGCAGGGGACAGTCAGCGGAAACTACATTTTCAGGCCAGTGCGGAAAACCTGCTGCGCACCTATCAGCGGCTCACCGCACAGCTCGGGCTCAATCAGGTCCGGGAGCGGGTCAACGACTTCTACGCGGACGTGGTCGCCGAGCAGTTGCAGGAAACCGGGCTGACCAATCGCGCTGTCGAACTGCTCCGCCAGCGCGACCGGTCCCTGCAACCGACCCAGGTCGTGCGCGAACTGCGGCTGATGGAGAGCGCGCTGTTGCGCAAGGTGCGCGAACGGCTGCTCAAGGTGACCAAGCAGGAGACGTTCGTCATCGCGCTGACCCTGTTGCTGCGCAACGGTTTCGACGACGCGGTGTGGGAGTGGCTGACCGGCGGGGCGCCGGATCCGATCCTGGTCGAGCGCGGCATCGACAGGCCGATTTCCTCAACCGTGGACGTTTTCGAGGCCATGGGTGTGCTCGCGTTGCTGTTCGGCGGCCGGGAGCGTCGGTTCCTGCTGGTGATCGACGAGTTCGACCAGATCTTCGCGCAGGCAAGGAAATCCAGCGACAGCGTGATGAGCGGCTTCCAGAAGATGCTGGAGGTGTTCACCAACGCGGGCGCGTGCCTGGTGCTGTGCGGGCATCGCAGCTTCGTCGACGTGCTCAGCCCGGCTGCCATGCAGCGCATCACGCACCAGGTCGAGATGACCGGGCTGAGCACGGACCAGGCGTGCGAGTTCGTGGAACGCGCGCAGGCGGCCGAGTCCGGCCAACGCGCGCTGCGGCCGTTCAGCCGGGAGACCGTCGGCTATGTGGTCTCGTTGACAAGGGGGAACTTCCGGCGCGTCGTGCGGATGTGTCACCGCCTGTTTCGCCGCTACGCGGACGCGTGGCAGGGTGGCGAGAACCTGCTGATCACCGACGAGATGGTGCGCGACGCCGCGCGCGAGCAGTTCGGCGCGTTGAACGCGGACGAGATCGCGGCCGTGGTGCGCAGGGTGCTGGTCGGCAAGGGTTGGACCTACCAGCGCGACCACTTCCTGGACTCCCGGTTGGAAACCCGGGTCAGCTTCTGGGTGACCTTCGGCGACCGGCAGGGCGGTTGCGCCATCCTGATCACCTCCTCGCTGCTGAGCCAGGCCGACGCCAACGACGTCATGCGTAGGATCGCGGCCATCCGGGAGGTCAGCACCGACGCCGAGGTCGTTGTCGTGGTCAACGGCGTGCTCGGCGCGGACGTCCTTGCCGAGCTGCGCGAACCGCTCGGCGACGAACCGCTGGTGTATGCGGAGCGCACGTTCGACGAGGACCTCGCTGCCCTGGTCGGCGCGGCCAGCCTGCGTCTGCCCGGCGGCACGGCCGCCGATCCGCTCAGCGCGATGGGCCAGCGGATCGACCAGATCAGCCGCCAGCAGTCCAACATCTACGGCTTCCTCGAACAGTTGGCCAGCCACATCGACGCGGTGCGGGCCTCGTCCGACCGGCAGCAGGGCGCGATCCAGCAGCAGTTGACCGCGCTGGACAACCTGGTGCGCGAGGTGAACCGGGGCGACGCGCCGCAGGCAGGGCCGAGCACGACCCTGCCCGCCGAGGTCGACCGGCTCTTCACCGACGCGCTCGCCGCGCTGGACGAGCTGACCCAGCTGGAACCGATGATGCGCGAGGCGCTGGCTCCCGGCGATGACGCGACGATCCATGCGGTGGACCGGCGCGTCCGGGTCGGCGCGTACGTCGAGGCGATCGGGACGGCGAGCCTGTTGCGGCACGCGGTGCTCGCGTTCATGAGCTCGGTGCGGTCCTGGTTCGGCCGCAGGGAAACCAGCGCTGAGCCGGCGGAGGGATCGCTGGACGACATCTGCCGCGCCTATGACACGGTCGTGGACAGGCTGCCCATTTTGAACCTGGAGACGTTGACCCGGCTGAGCCCGTGGAACGCGCGCGGAGAGTCCATTGTGGACACTGGAAGTTCCGTTCGGCGGGCTCGGTTCTACGCGGCGCTCGACGAGCTGAGCCCGAGGGTGCGCGCGGCCGCGCGGTCGCTACTGACCGGCGGCGGGAGTTGACGCGGTCCGTACCGGCACGGGACGAGCCGGCATCGGCGCCATTCCGACGTGGTCCCAGATCGCGTTGCACGTCACGTTGAGCACGCTCACCACCACGACCGCGACGCCGATCGTGGCGGTCGCGCCGGGGAAGAGGGGTTCGAGCAGCAGGGCGAGGGTGATCGCGGTCAGGCCGTTCTGCTGGCCGAGCGCCAGGCTCACCCGATCGCCACGCCAGCGCTTCCGCATCGTCAGCGCGAATGCGGCCACCACCTGCGAGCCGAACGCCGTCACGCCGAGCAGCAGCCCAGGCCCGACCCGCGCCCCGCCGACCAGCACCAAGCCCATGGCGAAACACGCCGTGTAATAGACGAGCTGGGTGGCGCCGCCCAAGTACCTGGTCAGCCACGCGGGACGGTAGAACAGGCCGATCAGGGCAAGGCCGAGCAGCCACGACTGCCACACCGCGACCGCGCCGATGCCGACCGCGAGCGGCACGGCGGCGAAGCGGAGCCAACTCGGCGGTTTCCACCGGGTCAGCAGGAACACGAGCGCCGCGATGCCGATGCTGCCGCCGAGGTTGACCAGCAGCGACACGGTGTCCAACCCGCCGCCCAACAGGAACGTGGCCGCGTACGCGGTGAGCAGCACGGTGATCGGATCGTCGAACGACGCCCACGCCGTGAGCAGCGACTTTCCGGCAGGCGACATCCGCGACCTGCCGATCATCGCGGACACCGACAGCGGGTCGATCTGCGCGACCGCGATGCCGAGCACGATCGCGGCCGGGCTGCGCAACACCAGGTACATCACGCCGCTGATCAGCACGGTCTTGGCGAACACGCCGACGGTGACCGCGGCGGTGACCGTGCCGAGCTGGCTACGGAACTCGCTCAACTCGATACCGCTGGTGGCCGCGTAGAGGCCGAATCCGAGCAGCGCGGTGACCGCGTAGCGATAGCCGGGGGAGCCGTCCAGGTACTGGACATGCACAAGGTGCGCGACCACCCAACCGGCGGTCACGACGACGAGAAATACGACGAGTCGTCGAACGGCGCTCATTTTCTCCCCGTCCCCCCACGAAGGAAACTCACCCAGGGTAGCGCTGTTCGAGGGCGGCTGCGCAGTTTCGAGCCAAACGGGCCATCCGTTCGTCCGCGTTGCTCACCCGCGCCTGCGCCACCGTGACGCCGACCAGATACTCCTCGGTGCCCAGCCGGTAGAAGAAGATCGCGCCCTGCTCGACGTCCAGCACGACGCGCAGCAGCGGGCCGCTCGGGTTGAGGCCGGCGAGCAGCCGGTTCAGCTTGAGCACCAGCGGACCGAACTGCTGGCTGAACCCACGGTAGAACTCGCGCCGCGCGTCGACCGAGATCTGGGTGAAGAACGGCGCCAGCGAGGGATGCCCGAGCTGGTCGACCGAGGCGCGCAGCTCGCCGCCCGCGCAGTAGCCGACGAAATGCAGGTCCTCCGGTCGCACCGCGGCGAGACAGGCGTCCAGCACGGCGTGGTCGGCGTCCGCGTCGGCCCGCCACACCCTTGGCTCGGTCACCTTGGGCTCGGTCGACGGTTGGGCCACCGCGAGCGCGGCCGGCGCCCAGCCGCCCGGGTTCAGGCTGGGCAGGCTGATCAGCGCGCGCAGCTCGTCGACAAGACCGGACAGGGCAAGGTCGGCGCCGCGCACCTCGGGCGCCTCGGTGAGCAGCAGGTCCGGCGTGTCGGCTGGGGAGCGGTCGAGGCTCAGGCCGACCACGTTCTCCCTGGGCACCACGCTCTGGCAGATCACGCCAGCGTGTTCGGTCTGCAGCACGGTGCGGATCAGGCCACCGGTGCGCGCCGCCTGCAACACCCGGTCCAGCGCGTTCATCTCGTAGCTGACCTGCCGGCCCAGCCACTGCACCGCGGCGGCATCCTGGCCGGAACCGTCGAGCACGGTGAAACCGAAGTCGAACAGGTCCTGACTGTAGTGGCCGAGGAAATGCAGCTGTGGCGTTGTCGCGAGCAGTTTCCGGCAGGTTCGTCTCGCCTCGGCGAACGCGTCGGAGAGGAATTCCGCTGTCGTCTCGCGGATGTCCGGACGGTCGTCCTTCGCCTGGTCTGCCATTGCCTGGTCTGCTCCTGGTTTCTCAGGTCTGCGGAATGTCGACATCGAGGTCGGTCCACCTGCTGTCGAATTCCGAATCGGGCCCGCGCAGCACCTCGGCGTTGGCCGAGGCGGTCGCGGTGGTCGGGTGGCGCCGCCCGAGGAATTCACGGCATTCCCTGGTGATCCGCTCCACCAGCCGCGCCGCCTCGTCCCGCCGCCCGGTTGCGGCCAGCATCTTCGCCCGCGCGACCTGCGCCGCGTACGTCCACGGGTGCACGTCGCCGACCGAGGTGCGCAAGGTCGCCAGCGCTTCGGCTATCTCGGCATCGGCCGCGTCCAGCTCGTGGTCGGCGTACCAGCACAGGCCAAGACACAACCGGGCGAGGCCGATGAACGGATGCGTCTGCGCGAGGCCGATCGCGTCGCCGAGCCCGGTCAGCACCAGTTGGGTCGACTCGATCGCATAGGCGGTCTCCTCCATGGCGCGGTAGGAGATCGCCGAGCTGAGCGTGCAGGCCAGGGTGTCCGGGTGCTGCGGCCCGAGCAGCTCGCGGAAGCCGCGCAGGGCAGTGCCGATCCGGTCCTTGGCGCCGCTGTCCGGCCCGTCGGAGAGCCGCTCGGTGATGCCGAGGTGCCACTCCAGCGTCAGTTCCTGGTGGTCGGAGCCGGGGCTGCCGCGCAGCCTGCGCAGCGACTGAAGCAGCGAGTCGCGTGCCTCGCGGTAGCGGCCGAGTTCGCGCTGGTACACGCCGATCCGGCCGAGCGCGACGATGGTGCGCGGGTGGTCCGGCCCGAACAGGCTACTCAGCCTGGCGTAGTTGTCCTGTTCGATGCCGAGCGCGTCCTCGGAGTAGCCCGCCAGCGACAGCGACACCGCGAGGTTGTTGGCCGCGCTGCGGGTGTGCGGATGGTCGGGGCCGAACGTCTCGGTGAACCCCTGCCAGGCCGTCTGGTCCTCGGTCAGCGCCTCGGTGAATCGGCCGAGCGCGCGCAGGTCGGCGGCCCTGCCCCTGGCCGAGATCAGCGCCTGCGGCCGCACCGGTGCCTGGGCGAGCAGCTGTTCGCGCAGCGCGGTGTCGTCGAGGCGCAGTGCGATGTCGGGGTGGCCCATCCCGCGTTCGATGTTGGCCAACTGCGCGGCGAGCCGGTTGCGCAGCGAATCCTCGGGGCCGTACCGGGCGGTCCAGGTTTCCAGCAGGTCGTGCGCTGGCTTGGTGGTCGCGTCGCTCACCCCGATGCCGCCGTCGGTGTAGAGAAACCGGACCTGGTTGACCAGCCAGCGCCGCACCTGGTCGTCGTCGCTGCCCACCGCGCCGGAGGGAAACACGTGCTTCTGTAGTTCGGCGAAGCGCGTCCGCCGGTCCGGCGCGTCCTCCTCAACCTCGGTCGGCGCGTACGCGGCCAGCACCGTGTGCGCGGCTCGCCGCAGGTCCTCCAGTTGCGGCGCCGGCATGGCGGCACGCAGCACCGCCTGCACGACCCGGTGCAGGCGCAGGGATTTCGCCGCGCCCCAGTGCACCCGGAACAGGCCGTACCGCGCGCCGAGCCAGAGCAGCCGGTCGATGTCCCACGAGTCGACCCGCAGCATGTCCGCGTCGAACTTGCCGACCGTGATCAGCTGGTTGAGCATGGCAGGCGAACGCACCAGGTCCAGGTCGATGCCCTGGGTGGACAGGAACGAGCACATCCCGGCCAGCAGCACGACCAGCCGCCCGGAGCTGGTGCGCTCCAACGACTCCACGATGACCGGCACGATCTGCTCGACCGGTCCGCCGCCGGACTCGGCCTGCATGGCCAACTGCTCCAGCAGCGCCCTGCCGGCCCACGCGGCCGCGTCCGCCGAGCCGGTGCCGCCCTGGCGCTCTGCGTTGACCGCCTCCACCATCCACGAACCGGCCAGCTGCAACGCGAGCGGCAACGCCTCGACGGCCGCCGCGATCCGATTCGCGTCCGCAATGGACAGTCCGGGAAGGTGGCGGCCCAGCAGGTATCGAGAGTCCGTTGTGGATAGTTCGGTCAGTTCGATGGTGGAGTCCCGCGCGGTGCTTGAGGTGACAAGCACGTGGCCGATGTCGCCATCGGGAAGGCGTCTGCGCAGCAGGCTCGGGTCGTCGGCGTTGTCGAAGATCAACAGCCAGCGCTTGATCCGGTTGCCCGATGCCAGTTCGGCGAGTGCCGCGGTGGTGCCGTACTCGGCGAACTGCACGTCCAGCAGTTCCTCCTCCCGCATGGCCCTTGCCAGTTGCGCCAGGCTCAGCAGCAGTGACTGCTCGTCGTGCGCGGAGAGCCACCACACCAGGTCGTAGTCGCTCGCGAACCGGTAGCCATAGGCCAACGCCAGCTCGCTCTTGCCGATGCCGGGCACCCCGGTGACGGTCGCCTTCGCGCGATGCGGGCCGGGTTCGAGCAGCTTGTCGCGCAGCGCGTCGATGGTGTCCTCGCGGCCGACGAACAGCGGCTGACGCGGCGGCAGCCGGAAGACCTTGGGCGTCGCACCCGGATAGCGCACGTCCTCGCCGCCGACGTCGCCGACCGGGTCGATCAGGCCGAAATGCGTCAACAGGCGGGCCCGCGCCTCGGCCTCGCCGCAGTCGACCAGTGAGATCGACCGCAACCCGTCGGCCAACCGGTCCTCGGGTTCGGCTCGGCCGGCGTCGATCACTACGGTCAGCCCGGAGCGCAGGAGATCCGCGGTCGGATACCGCTCGTGCAGCCGGGCCAGTTCCTCGGCCTCGTCCAGGTCCGGCGCGGTGATCAGCACCACCTGCTGCGGGCTCACCTCGGGCGGCAGCTCGGTGCCCGCGCGCAGGGTGACCGCCTGCGCGCCGCCGCGTTCCAGCGCGGCCCGCGCCCAGTCCGCCCACATCCGATCCCGCGCCACGTACACGACGACGATCAGGTCGGCCTCTTCCGAGGTGTCGATCCGGAACGCGCGCCGGTACCTGCCGCGCACCAGCGGCGAGGCCGGCCGCAACGCGGTCACCGCGCCCTCGGTCACCGCCTCGGCCAGCCGCCCGTACTCGCGCACCAGGCCATCCGGCTGTAGCGGGTCCTCCACCAGGATGGCCAGCAGCGGGTCGAACGCCTCGTAGGGCAGGTAGGGGATGCGCACGATCGGATCGAGTCGCACCGACGCGACCTGGAAGTCCTGCAGATCGGCGAACGCACCGCGGATCGTGGCAAGGCTCTGCCGCGCCCTCGGGTCGAACCGGGCGTCGAACATGGTGGTCACCGGCACGATGTCCAGGGAAGCGGTGGTGTTCTGCAACAACTGCCTCGCCAGCGCGGCGGCGTCCATGATCGCGCGCGGCCTCGGCCGAAAACACGGCGCCGCCACGTCGGCGACCACCGCGATCAGATCCAGGTTGGCCGGCACCGCGCCGGTCGGCGCGTCGATCAGCACGTAGTCGTAGCCGGAATCGGCCAGCGCGGCCCGCAGTTCGCTGAGCTTGCCCGGCCCGGTCGGCACGACGTCGAGTCGCGGCCTGCCACCGCCGTTGACCTGCGCGGGCGCCAACACGTCGACGTGACCGGCGAACTCGGCGTGCGCGAAGCGCTTCACTTCGATGGTCAGGTTGGGCCCGCCGCTGAGCACGTCCCTGACGTGCCGGACCACGTCTGCGGGCTGCGGGTCCGCATCGCCGACGTAGAAGACCTCAAGGAATTCCGGCACCCTCGGCGGTTCCGAACCCCAGTCGACGACCAGCACCCGCTTGCCGGCGCTGGCCAACAGCCAGGAGAGGTTGGCGACCGTGCTGGTCCGACCGGTGCCGCCCACCGCGGCCAGGAATGCGACTACCGTCGCGCGGTCATCCGCAGCTGATGGGTTGCTCATCACCACTCCAGGTCGTCGCCAGCGGTGGAAAGATTACCGGTACTCGCACATTCACCCGGATGGTCGTGTGAGCTAGAGGGAACTCTGGAACGCGGCGTATTGGTCGGCCGGATCGGGGTGTTCGGTGAGTATTCTGGCCAGGCCCGCGCGCAACACCGAGTCCGGCAATGCGTCGAGAGTGGCGAGGTCCAGCCCGGTGAGGTCGGGAAGCTCGGATCGGAAAACCGCGTCGTCCGTCATCCGCACTCCCCGGGCATGTCACCACCGACAACCTCCAGTAATTCGACTGTAGCCCAACCCTGGAACGCAAGCTGGAATATCCTGATCAGCGCAGGTGAACGAGGCTTCGATTCGGGGGCGCCGGTGTTACCTCGGTTATCCACGATGCCGCAAGAGGATTTCGTCGCGCTTTCCCACGGTGGTGGGATCGGCGCGGTGCGAACGCTCGCGGCGGCGCGGCGCAGCAGGACGCTGCTGCTCATCAAGTTCATCGTGAACCGGGCACGCAGCGCCCGGCCCGCCTTCGAACTGCTCACCGAGGCAGGTCGGACGGACCCGGACGCGGTCGAGAAGGTGCTGGGCGCTCCGCAGGTGGGCGACTGGGTGACGCGAACCGCGCTGGCACTGCGCGGCGGCCGCCCGGCCCGCCCTGCCGATCTGGTGTTCATCGCGATCGCCGCCGCCATTCGAGCCGGCCGCACCGGCACCGTCGACGTGCCGACCGCTCGCGTGCTGCCGCTGCCCACCCTCGGCATGGTCACCGAACCGGTGACCGGCCAGGTCGACCTCGCCACGCTCGACTGGCGGCCGACGCCTCGGCTGCTGCTGCCCTGCGGCCCCACCCTGCTGCTCGGCGACTGGCCGGACCCGCTGAAGCCACCCGGCCTCGCCATGATCGACAATGCCGAGCTGGACCTGGCGCACTGGCGGGACCGGATCACGCAGAGCTGGGAACTGCTCCGCGAGGACCACCCCGAGATGGCCGAGGAACTCGCCGAACTCGTCACGCACCTGGTCCCGTTGCGCGCGATCACCGGCCAGAGTCACAGCGCCACCGTGGCCAACGCGCTCGGCGCGATCTTCCTGTCCCTGCCGCGCGACGCGGAAGACGGCGCGCTCACCCTCGCGCACGAGTTGCAGCACAACAAACTCGCCGCGCTCACCGACCTGTTCGCGCTGCTGCGACCGGGCCGGACCGCACTGTTCTACGTGCCGTGGCGCGCGGATCCGCGACCAGCGGACGGCGTGTTGCACGGCCTCTACGCGCATCTGGGCGTCGCGCGGTTCTGGCGCACGAGGGCACGTCGCACGCCCACCCTCCGTGCGCACCGCGAGTTCGCCCGCTGGCGCGCGGCAACGCTGGTGACCGCGCGCGAACTGCTGGCCAGCGGACGCCTGACCGAACTCGGCAGGCTGTTCGTCGGCGGAATCCGGCAGACCGTCGAGGAATGGTGCGACGAACCGGTGCCGGCGCGCGCCGCGACCGAGGCCAAACGACTCGCCGACGAGCACAGGACCCGTTGGCTGGCCGGATGAACGGGCAAGCGCGGCCGGTGCCGTTCCGGCAGTTCCTGCTGAAGGTGCACTCCCGGTGCAACCTCGCCTGCGACTACTGCTACGTCTACGAACTCGCCGACTCCGGCTGGCGCCGCCAGCCACCGGTGATGTCGAGCGAAACACTGACCAAGGCGGCGGAACGCATCGCAGAACACGCGCTCGCGCACGAACTGGCCGAGGTGCACATCGTGCTGCACGGCGGCGAACCGCTGCTCGCCGGGCACGGCTACTTCCGCGCTCTCACCGACACGTTCCGCGCGATCGCGGGCGAGACCGTGCGGTTGCGATTCACCATGCAGACCAACGCGACCCTGCTCGACCGAGCATTCCTGGACGAACTCCTTGCCGCGCGGGTGCGCATCGGCGTCAGCGTGGACGGCGAGGCCGCCGCACACGACCGGCACCGCGTGCGACCGGACGGCCGGGGGAGCAGCGGTGCGGTCGCACGCGCCATCGCGCTGTTGAACGAGCCAACCTACCGGCCGCTGTTCGCCGGCCTGCTCACCGTGGTCGACCCGCGCACCGATCCGCTGCGCACCTACGAAGGACTGCTCGACGCCGAGCCGCCCCAGCTGGATTTCCTGCTCCCGCACGGCAACTGGACCACCGAGCCACCAGGACTCGGCCGCCCCGCGACGCCCTACGCGGACTGGCTGATCGCGGTCTTCGACCGCTGGTACGACGCGCCGCGGAGGGAAACCGAGATCCGGCTGTTCGCCGAGATCATCCACCTGCTGCTCGGCGGCGCGAGCACCATCGAGTCCGTCGGCCTGAGCCCGGTCACGCTGGTCGTGATCGAGACCAACGGCGAACTGGAACAGTCCGACGCCTTGAAGTCCACTGTGGATGGTGCGGCGCGTACCGGCCTGAACGTGTTCGACCACGACCTCGACGCGGCGCTGCGTCATCCGGGCATCGCGGCGCGCCAACTCGGCATCGACGCGCTCGGCCCCGACTGCCGCGCCTGCCGCCAGGTCCGGGTGTGCGGCGGCGGCCTGTACGCGCACCGCTACCGCGCGGGCGCCGGCTTCCGGAACCGGTCGGTGTACTGCGCCGATCTGCTCCGGCTCATCGACCACATCCACACTCGCCTCGCCGAGGAAATGCGCCGATTCGCCCGTCTCTGACCGGACCTGGTCGATCAGACGCGTTCCAGGATGAACACCCGGATCGGCCGGCCCGCGCGCCGCGTACACGTTGTACGGCGGCCAGTGCTCCGCGAGCACCGCCCACATCCGCTCGCGTTCGTCGCCCTCCAGCAGCCGGGCCCGCACCGGCCAGGTGCGCCCGCGTGCGGTGACCGTCGCCTCCGGGTTGGCCAGCAGGTTCGCCGACCAGCCCGGATGCCGTGCCCCGCCCCAGTTCGAGCCGGCCACCAGGTAGCTGTCCCGATACGGCGCGCAGGTCAGCGCTACCGAGCGCGGCTCACCGCTGCGCCTGCCGGTCGTGGTGAGCAGCAGCGAATCGACGCCGGCAAGGTCGGTCAGGCCGAACCGGCCCCCGCTCGCCCGGTGCACCAGCGTGTCCAGCGGCACGATCCAGCCGAACGCCTGCGGGAACCACGGCTGCCGGCCGAGTACCCGAATCGCGATACCAAGAGGATTACGCACGAGCAGCAGCGTAGCCGCGCGCCGCCAGCCAGGTCGTGAAGGCGGCAAGTCCCGGTTCCGGGTCGGCGCGGCCGATGCCGATCCGGAAATGCTCGGCCGGTGTCGGGGTCAGTTCGGAGTGGTAGATGCTGGCCGGCAGCAACAGCACACCCGCCTCCTCGACCAGGTCGCGGCAGAACGACTCGACGTCGCCGGGGCCGTGGTAGCGCGGGAAGGCGACGCAGCCGCCGTCCGGGCGCTGCCAGTCGAACAGGTCCGCGAACCGCGCGAAGAACTCGTCGAAGCGCGGCAGGTTGGCGGCGATGATGTCGCGATTGCGGGCCAGGATGCGGTCCCGCGCCCTGAGCGCGATCCGCGCGAGTATCTCGCTCGGCGCGGCATTGCAGATCGTCGTGTAGTGCTTGGCCTTCTCCAGCGCCGCGCGCACCGTGCGGTCTCGGCAGGTGATCCAGCCGATCCGCAGTCCGGGCAGGCCGAGCGACTTCGACGTGACGTTCAACGACAACGCGCGCGGCGACACGTCGGCGGCCTGCGGCAGGGTGCGACTCGGATCGAGTTCGAGCCCCCGGTACACCTCGTCGCTGAACAGGTAGATCCCGCGCTCGTCGCACAATGCCGCCAGGGCCGCGAAATCCTCGGCAGGGAGCACCTTTCCGGTCGGGTTGTTCGGGAAGTTGACCGACACGACCTTGGTGTTGCGTCGAATCGCGGCGGCGACCTCGTCCAGATCCAGCGCCCAGCCGCGTTGCGGGTCGAGCGCGATGCCGGTGACCGCACACAGCGACAGCGGCACGGTCTCGGCTGCCTGGTAGTTCGGGGTGAGCACGACCGCGTGGTCCTCCGGGTCGAGCAACACCTGCATGGCCAGGTACAGGCGCTTCTTCCGCGCCGGCGAAGCAGATCACGTCGTCCGCGTCCGCGTGCTCGTAGGTGTCCGCGATCGCCGTGCGCAGCAACGGATCGCCGAACGTCTCGGGGTAACCGAGCGAAAGGGTTTCCCAGGCTTCGCGGTCCTCGTCGTCGGCCATGGCCAGCAGTTCGGCCATGGGCATGGTCTGCGCGTCGGACGCGGTCAGGTGGTAGCGGGCCGCGAACTCCCAGCGGGAGAAATAGGTTTCCAGGCGGAAATCCGGAAGTCTGGTCATCCTCGGCCGTCCTTGAGCTCGGCCAGCAGCGAGTACACGGTCGAGCGGGACGCGTCGAGCGCGGCGGCGACCACCGGCACCGCGCGGCGCACCGCGAAGATGCCGGCGTCGTCGAGTTCGGCGAGCAGTTCGAGCCGCTCCGCGCGGCTGAGCCTGCCGACCGGTTTGCCGTTGGCCAGCACGAACGCGCCGACGATGTGGTTGACCCGCTCGACCCAGTCCCGCTCGAACAGCGATTCAGGGCGCGGTGTCGCCGGCGCGGCGAGCTGGCTCAGCAGGCCGGCCGCCTGGACGAGCGGGCCACGGTCGAAGTTCACGCACAGCACAAGGCCCTGCTCGCGCAGGATCGCGCTGACCGAGGAGAGCCTTCGGCCGTCCGGCAACAGCTTCTCGTACGGCCCGTACACGTCGCTCGCGGACGGTTCGAGGTCGTCCAGTTCACCCAACATCGACGGGTCGCCCGCCTTGCGGGTGGTCATCGGGTTCCAGATGGCCAGCACCCGATCTGTGGCCGCGTCGTGCAACACCACCTCGGCGAACGGGCCGAGCAGCAGGGCGATCGCCTGGCAGGCCGGGCTCCAGGTCGCCACCCTCGGATCGGTTGCACGTCGCGGCACGCCTGGACACTACATCCGGCTTGGACGAAACGTCTAGTCGTCTCGCAGTCGTGGGTTCACCCGGCAGTTGGTGTGCAGGTACCGGGCGGCGCCGTCGGCGAAGTCGTAGATCGCGACCGTCTGGGTGTCCTCCAACGGGCTTGTCGGCGGCATCAGGAAATGTGTCTCGCTCACCGGCAGCAGCTCGTAGGTGATGCGGTCGGGCTTACCGAGAACCCGCGCGTGCATGCGGATCGAGAACCAGGGTCAGACAGAGCTTTCCGCCTTCCGCCGACACCTCGTAGCGCGTGCCGAGGCGCCCGTAGATACCGACGTAGCGGGACGGGTCGAGGGTGCGGGTCGGGTCCGGTGCTGGCAGCTCCGGGACGGTGACCGTGCCGAGATCGGTCAGGATCTCGTTGAACACCGCGCGGTAGAAACGTTCCCTCGGCCCGCCGTTGGTCAGCATCACGACGGCGGTGTCCGAATCCGGCAGCAGCCGCAGTCGGGCGTTCTGGCCGATCGTACTGCCGTCGCTCGCGTACACGGTTTCGCCATCCCAGTCGCACACGATGAGACCGAGCGCCCACTCCGGCCCGAACATGTACGGATCCGGCACCGACACCCGCGACCGCAGCATTTTCCGGACGGCTGTCGGCCGAGACGATGCGTGTTCCGTTCGGCGCGACGCCCTCGTTGAGCAGGACGTGTGCCAGCGCCAGCACCTCGCCGGTGGTCGAGGTGATGTTGCCGCCAGGACCGAAAGCGCGTGGCAGATGGTCCATCGGCGTGACGAACGGACCTTGTTGCAGGGAACGGATCAGGTGCCCTTTCGCGGCCCGGGTCTTGTCCACGTCGCCATGCCAGGTGTGGGTGCTGCGCAGACCCATCGGCTCGAAGATCCGAGCGCGCATGACGGCGTCCCAGTGCGTGCCGTCGTGCACCTCCATGATGCGCGCGAGAATCGCGTAGCCGAGTGCGGCGCTGTAGCCGTGCGTGCGGCCGACCGGAAAGACCTGGGGCGCGTCCGCGATGTTCTCGACCATCCGCTCGTACACGTCCTCGCCCTCGCCGGGATCGCCATAGGCTTCCTCGATGCCGTTGGTGTGGTACAGCAGCTGACGCGGGGTGACCGTCGCACTCGCCACCGGGTCGGCCACCCGGAAGTCCGGCAGGTAGCGGCGAACCGGCTCGTCGAGATCGACGCGCCCCTCGTCGACGAGCTGCATGAAGGCCAGCGCGGTCCACGTCTTCGTCATGGAACCGCACTGGTAGACCGTGTCCGGCGTCGCGGGTTCCCTCGTGCGCACGTTCCTGACGCCCACGGCGAACTCGCTGGTCTGTCCGTTGTGGAGTATGCCGATCGCGGCGCTCGGAATCCCCTGCTCGGCAAGGAGTTCGGTGACCCGCGCGTTGAGCGCGGTCAGGTCGATGGTCATTGTGGCAGGCCGCTTTCAGAAGGTCTTTCAGGATGAGCAAAAGCTACGTTGCGTTTTATCGAACTTCAACGTCTTGTCTAGAAATACCCAGTTCAAGCTGGCAATCGTTGCAACAGCTCTGTGAATGAACGCAACTGGCCGGCGAATTCGTTGCAATGTACTGTGGCTGAACGCAAGGGAGGGACGGCGCGGATGCCCGGAGGCAGGCTGACGCACGAGGACCGTCGGCGGATCGCGGCCTGGCTGGCCGAAGGGCTCGGCTATGCCGAGATCGGCCGACGGCTCGACCGGCCGACGTCCACGATCAGCCGGGAGGTCACCAGAAACGGGACGGCCGGCGACTACCTGCCCGCCCGCGCACAGCAGGCCGCCGAGCACCGCGCCCGCCGTCGCAAGCGGACCCGACCTGCCGCCCCATCGACGGCCGACGCGGTGCGCACGTTCGCCGACCAGTTCGCGGGCCGGCTGGCCGCGACCGGCCTGCCCAGGATGACCGCCAGGGTGTTCGTCGGCCTGCTCACGGCCGACGCGGACGGCCTGACCTCAGCCGATCTGGTGCGCGAGCTACAGGTCAGCCCGGCGTCGGTGTCCAAATCCATCGCATCGCTGGAAGCCATGGCCCTTGTCGTCCGCAGGGCCGACCAAGGCACCCGGCGCGAACGCTACGTGATCGACGACGATGTCTGGCTCCGCGCGTGGCACGCCGACACCGGCGCGCACGGCGAACTCGCGGCGCAGGCGCGGCGCGGAGTCGAGATCTTCGGTGCGGACACGGTCATCGGTGCCCGGCTCGGCAGGATGAGCGAGTTCTTCGCGAAGATCAGTGGGCACATGCGCGGCGACGCGAACGCGGAGCCGAGCGTCCGCGACGCGCTCACCGTGATCGCTGCCCTTGCACATGCCGCTCGGCCGCTCACCGCGAGCGCACTGGCCGCCGCGCTCGACTGGCCCGCCGGTCGCACGACCGCCGCCCTGAACACGATCAGGCGCCAACCGGCCATCGCCGATCCGCTCGCCCTGCGCATCGGCGCGGACCGGACGTACAGCCTGACCGCGCGCGAGGACCGGCTGAGTCGAGCGCAACGCGCTGCACTCGGTCAATTCACCTGATCCCGTGTTTCTCGCTGCTCAGCAAGTGTGTGAACGTGTTGTCCCGCGCTGTCAATTGCGGCCGGTTCACGCGGCGGATATATCTCGCCCATGGCGGCGATTCGGATAGTGGCCATCGCGGTGCTGCTCCTCCTGCTCGGTGTGCCGGCCCCGGCACGGGCAGACTCGACCACGGTGTGCGCGCTGCACTGCGACACGCTCGACCCGTCGCAGGCGAGGCAGGAAACCTTCCCGGTGCCCAATCTCGACGACAACGGCCGCCTGATCGGACTGCACGTCGACGACGCGGACGGCATGGCGTGGGCCAGCATCGACAACGGGCAGACCAACGACTCGGTGTGGCTGGACCGCTCCTGGGACGGTGGCCAGACCTGGGACGGCCTGCTCGGTAAGGCATGGATTCCGAGCACCTGGACCGGCACGCGCACGCTCATGTACAACCTCTACGACCCCGTCAACCACCGTCGCGGCCTGCTCCGGGCCTGCGGCGACGCGAACGGCGTCGAGTGCACCTCCTGGGCGCATCTGCTGGTGTGCGACCAGTTCTGCGACCAGCGCGACGCCGCCAACGCGACCGGCGACAGTCAACCCGTCGCGCCGACCACCCTCGACGGCCGGCAGATCTCCCTGCACGTCGACCCGTCGACCGGCATGGCGTGGGCGGTGATCGCGAACGGCGAGCCGGGTGACGAGATCTGGCTGGACCGGTCCTGGAACGAGGGCTCGTCCTGGCCGGACGGTTCGTCCGAAGGACGAGTATCCGTGTCGGCCGGCGCGACCGGCACGCGCACCGTGATGATCAACACCGATGACCGGCTCGGCCTGCTCTACGGCGGCGCGGTGCGGGCCTGCGGTCGCGCCGTCGATGGCCAGAACGGCAGCTGCACCACCTGGGCGCGTCCCGCCGACAACCACGCCAAGGCGGCCGCCGACGCGCTGATGTACTCCTACGATCCGAACAACGCCTGGTGGCCGAGCAGTTGGTGGAACTCGGCCGCCGCGCTGACCAGTCTGATCGACTACGCGCGGAGCAGCGGCGATCATGGCTACGACTGGGCGCTCGCGCGTACCTTCGCGGTGAACAAGGCGGCCTTCCCGGCCGGCGCGCGCGGCACCGATCCGATCAGCGGCGACTTCATCTCGCCTGCCATCGACGACAGCCAGTGGTGGGCACTCGCGTGGGTGGACGCCTACGACCTGACCCGCGACCAGACCTACCTGAACGAGGCCGTGACCATCGCGAACTACGTCAGCCGGTACTGGGACACCAGCAGCTGCGGCGGGGGAGTGTGGTGGAACACCGGCGAGACCTACAAGAACGCGGTCACCAGCGCGCTCTACATCCGCCTCACCGCCGCCCTGCACAACCGGATCGTCGGCGACACCGCGTGGCTGGCCGCATCGCGGACCGCGTGGAACTGGTTCGTGAACAGCGGCATGATCAACTCGTCCGGCCTGGTCAACGACGGGCTCACCAGCGGATGCGCGAACAATGGACAGACCGTGTGGACGTACAACCAGGGCCTGATGATCGGCGCGGCCGTCGAACTCTGGCGTGCCACCGGCGATTCCTCGATCCTCGCCGAGGGCCGGTATCTCGCGGATTCGGTGTTGAACTCGTCGCTGGTCAGTTCTGGTGTGCTGACCGAATCGTGCGATGCGCCCGGTGGCACCTGCGACGACAACCAGAAGCAGTTCAAGGGGATCTTCGTGCGGTACCTGGCCGAGCTGACCAACGCCACCGGCGACACCACGTACTCGACCTTCCTGACCACCCAGGCGAACACGATCTGGTCGGCGGACCGGGACAGCCTCAACCAGTTGGGCGAACACTGGTCCGGCGCGAGCCCGAACGCCAGCGACTGGCGCACCCAGGCAAGCGCCCTGGACGCCCTCGACGCCGCCTGATGTCGACCGCCGTCAGTGCCTACCGCAGGAAGATCGGGTTCGTCATCGCGACCATCGCGTTCGGCACCGTGGTGTTGATGCCACCGGAGGGCCTGCGCACCTCCACCCGCACCCACCGGCTGTAGCGCGGGTACGTCGTCCACGAGACCGTCGCCTGGCCGGAGTCGGGCACGGTCTGGCTGTACTCGACGCCAAGCTGGTCCAAAAAGGACACTGTGGTGCCCGGCACGCCGCCGACGAGCGCGGTCGCGGTGACCGGCGTGCCGCGCTCCAGCGTGACGGTGTCGCCGATGCTCAGCATGCGGCCGTTCGCGGTCAGCGTGAACCTCAGGTCGACCGAGGAGGATTCGGCCAGCCAGGACCGACCCGCCTTCAGACCAGCGAGCAGGTCCTCCCTGCGGAGACTGTCGGCGAGCACGACCGTGTGCGGCAGAGCAACAGTCTGATCCGGGTTGTGCGCGTCCGAGTCGCCGATCGCCGGAATCCAGGTGCCGCTGCGCAGCAGTCCGTCCCAGTGGTCGACGGTCTGCTGGTCGTCGGTGGTCCACGGGCCGTTCCACACCTCGACCAGGTCCGCGATCTCGTAGGCGAACTCGTAGGTGCAGCCGAAGCAGTTGGCGAACGGGTGTGCCGCCGTGACCAGGCCACCGAGCCGGTGCACCTGGTCGACGAAGCGACGGAAGTCGCGCGGGTCGGACGCTCGGTAGCGCCAGTCGATCCACTGCCCGGCCGGCAGGCCGATGGCGGGCCAGTGGCCGGAGCGGGTGGTGACCTCCTCACCGTTGAGGATGAGCAGGTCCTCGGTTGCCTCGTTGCCCCACTGCAACGTGGAACTGGAGGTGTTGTGATCGGTGGAAACCATGAAGTCGAGGCCGGCCGCGCGGGCGTCCGCGACGAGTTCCTGCGGCGTGCGCCTGCCATCGGAGTAGACGGTGTGCAGGTGGCAGTCGCCCCGGTACCAGGACTTGCCGCGCTGCCTCGCGGGAGCGCTGGTCGGCGCCGGGTTCGGTTGGAACGGCGCGCCCTGCGGGCCGAAGGTGAGCGTGATCTGCACCTGATAGTTCAGGCCCTGCGGCGCGACCGTGTACGGGCCGAGGATGACGTGCCAGGTGCCCGGCGTGATCGGGCCGGGAAGGTAGCCGGGCGTCGCCTCCGACGCGCTGATCGAGAACGAGGTGCGGAAGCCGCCCGACCAGCCGCGGAAACCACGTTGGTTGCCGAGTTCGTAGCCTTCCGGCCCGAACATGCCGATGTCGCAGGCGTTGCCCCTGGTGCCGGTCGGGACGCTCGGGCGATCGTAGGAGTAGCTGACGTCGATCTGGTTGACCCCGGGCGGCACCTGCACCGGCAGGTAGTACCAGTCCGGGATGTCCGGCGGGAACGTGCCGGTCACGGTTTTGGTCTGGGTGCCGGTTCCACTCGCCGGCGCGGCGAACGCGACACCGGGTAACACGCTCATGACCGCGCCCGTGGCCAGGACGCCGCCTGCCCGTAACAGTGCGCGGCGGCTCAGATCGGTGGAAGACATCAACAACCTCCCCAGGTTGACCGTTGGCGACGCTATGTCGCTTCGGCGAATTGGCCAACCACGGGGAGGTGAACAATTATGATCAGGATCGACCCGTTGGCCGGCCGGCTTTCGCGCTCAGGGACAGGGCTCGCCGACCTTCACCGTGCCGAAATCGATCTTGCTGCCGATGGTGATCGGGTCGCCAGCCGGAATGTTCTGCGAACACACCTTCCAGTCCTTGTCCAGGATCTGATGGCGCCCCTTGCCCGAGACGTCATGCGATGACGTGAAGAAGATCAGATCGCCGGTCAGCTTCTGGATCGCGTTCTGCGCGTCCTGTAGGTTCGTGCCAACCTCGTTCGGCATGGCCCAGTGCGTCGTCGCCGTGATACTCGGCCCGATGGTCGTGCTACCCCCGCCCGGCGTGTCCACCCTGCACCCGGCCAGGCATCCAGCTACCGCCAGCACCGCGCCCAGCGCGCAAATCGGAACCGCCCGACGAACCGCCGCCCTCTGCACGTCCGTACCTCCCGCCGTCGGCACAACAGCCAGGTTCCATTTTGCGCTGTCGAACTCATGCACAGCCAGATCGTGATCGACGATCTGCCCATCAAGCGGTTCTTGCTCACTTCGCCCGCGGGACCTGTCCAGGCAACGGCTAGGTCGAACGATGGTGGTGGTGCGAGATCTGCGTGACCGCCTGGTCGAACAGGTTGTCGCTGGTGCGCTCGACGGCCAGTGTGGTGACCGCGGTGATCACCACGACCGCGCACAGCAGGGCCAGGGCGAGCGGGCGGCGGCGCGGGGGTGGTTCGAGCAGGGCCCGGACGCGTTGCGGCACGTCGCCGCCGGTGGCGGCCTGGGCAAGGTGCCGACCGACCTTGGCGCGATCGTGTTGCAGTAGCGCGGTGCGGGCGATGGTGCGGGCCACCAGTTTGCGGTCGGCGACCCGCACTGCGGCGTCCTCGTCGGCCCAGCGCTCGACGACTCGCCGGATCGTGGCGGTGGTGGGCCGCAGCAGCGGGTTGACGGCGGAGGCGAGTTCGGCGGCCAGCGTCCACCAGATGTGTCGATGTCGCAGGTGCGACCGCTCGTGCGCGAGCACGACCTGCCGTTCGTCGGGCGCGAGCGCATCCCACAACGCGGCGGTGACGATGACCCGGCCTGCTGGTGCTGGCGTTGCGAAAGCGTCGACGGTGGCGCTGTCCAGCACCACCACCTCGCCGGTCGGGCTCAGGTCGCGGTAGTCGCGGTACACCGCGACCAGTGCGCGGGTCCGGCGCGCGCCCCAGATGACCGCCCAGCCGGTGGCCATGGTCAGCAGCACGAGGCTGAGCACGGCGACCGAGTCGGGCACCGGGTCGGCCGCGTCGAGGCGGGACGGCGACCAAGCGCCGGAAGCGGCGAAGATCGGCAGTTGGCCGACCCACGTCGCGGCGAGCGTGCCGAGCACGAACAGGGTGGACGCGGCCGTTGCCACGCTCGCCGGCACCAGCAGGCGGGTACCCAGCGCGGGGGAGAGGCGCCGGCCGATGCGCGGCGCGGTGATGGCGAAGGCGACGATGGCCAGGATCGCGCCGCACACTGCGCCGGTCATGCCGGCGTCTCCTGGCTGGCGAGCAGGCTGCGCAACAGGTGCTCGTCGCCGGGTTCGAGGGTGCCGACGAACCGGGTGAGCACGGCGGCCCGGTTGGTGTCGTCGCAGGCCAGCAGTCGCTGCATCCGGCGCGCGGTGATCTCGGCGGCGTCCGTGATCGCGTAGGCGTAGCCGCGCCCTGCCGAATGCCTGGCCACCTCGTCCTTGTCGAGCATGCGGGCCAGCACGGTCAGCACCGTGGTGTAGGCGAGGTCGTCGCCGAGTGCGTCGCGGACCTGCGCGGGCGTCATCGCTCGTCCGCTGGTGGCCAGTACGGCCCGGACGTCGCGTTCCAGGCTGCCCCTCGGTCGACGCGCCATCACGCTCTGCCTTTCCGTTCGACTACTACTGCGATCGTAGTAGGTCGGCGAGTAGTGAGACGACGCGTGGTGTCACGTCGGGCGCGGCCGCGCCGATAAACCGGGTGAAGCAAGGAGCGCGTCATGGCCGACACCTGGGAACTCATCGCGACCGAACGGCTACGCACCGCTGAGTTCTTTTCCAACCTGGGCGGTGACGACTGGGACGCGCCATCGCTGTGCACGAGCTGGTCCGCGCGCGACGTGCTCGCGCACATCGTGCAGACCGCCGAAATCGGCGCGGGTGGATTCCTGGCTGGCATGGCGCGCAACGGTTTCCGGTTCGGCCGGATGACCGACAGCGATGTCCGACGCCACCGCGCCACCAGCACCGACGACCTGATCGACCGGCTGCGCACCGCCGCGACCTCGCGGCGGCATCCGCCCGGCCCGGTCGCCGCCATGCTGATGGAGATCGTGGTGCACGGCGAGGACGTCGCGTACCCGTTGGGCCGCAAGATCGACCACGACGACGCGGGACTGCTCGGCGCGGCGGAATTCGCCAAGAACGCCCAGCCGCTGGTCGGTGTGCGCAAGCGCATAGCCGGCCTTGCCGTCTCCGCGACCGACGCGGACTTCTCGACCGGCGACGGCGCACCGGTTTCCGGACCGATGGTGCCGTTGTTGCTGGCCATGTCCGGTCGGCGTGCCGCGCTCGACGCGTTGTCCGGCGACGGCGTCACCATCCTGCGCGAACGCCCATAGTGGACAAACGGCGCCTGTTCAAAGAACTTTCCCAGAGCTGGTGGGCAGTATCGCCGCATGGCGCACATTCGTGGCGACAGCCTGGTCTTCGAGCGTTTACGCGGTCACCTACTCGACTATGACGATGAACAGGAGCAGGTCAGACCGCGTTTTTGGCGCAGGCCGGCCGTTCGCAGGACGCGCCGGATCGTGCTGGTGATGTTGCTGGTTTTCCTGATCGTCGTCGGTTGGTCGATCGGTGCGGCGCTGACCGCGCCTGGCACCGACAGCACGGCAGCGCGGCTGGCCGAATGGGGCCGTGACCACGGTCTCGGCGGCATCGTCACCTGGCTGGAGACGCAGCAGTACGAGCACAACCAACCCAAGGTCGGCGGTGTGCCGGCCGGCGGCATCCCGAGCGCGGCCGGCTCGCTCGGCTCGGGTGGCGGAAACTCGGGTGGCGGCAGTGCTGGTCCGGCGCCGCTGGCGGTGTTGGCCGGTGGTGCGCCGTTGCCGAACGAGGGCCAGTGGCAGACCGTGGTGACGGTGCGGAACAAGCCCGCGGTGCGGGTGGCGGCCCTGCGGCCGGACACGGAGCACACCTCGTTCGTGGCAGGCGTGATGTGGATCGACCCGACCCTGGTGCGCGGCCAACTGCAACCCGGCTACAAGGATCCCGGCGGCAGTTGGCAGGCGGCTGACCAGATCACCACGGCGACCCAGAGTGACGTGGTGGCGGCGTTCAACGCGGGATTCCGGCTCAACTCCAGCGCGGGCGGATACTTCAGCGAGGGGCGGACCGTGGTGCCGTTGCAGAACGGCGCGGCCAGCCTGGTGATCGACAGCAACGGCGTGGCCACCGTTGGCGCCTGGAACTCCGAGGTGTCGATGAGCCCGAATGTGGCGAGCGTGCGGCAGAACCTGGTGATGCTGGTGGACAACGGCAAGCTCAACCCGAGTTGTTCGTCGGGAGGCTCGGCGTGGGGAGCGACGCTCGGCAATGCCGCGTTCATCGACCGCTCCGCGTTCGGCGTGACCGCGAGCGGTGCCGAGGTCTACGTCGGCGGGCCCGCGTTGTCGGTGTGCACGTTGGGCCGGATCCTGCAGGATGCGGGCGTCGTGCGCGGGATGGAGCTGGACATCAACCCGGACTGGGTCAGCGGCGTCTACTTTCACGACCAGCCGGGTGGCCCGCCGCAGGGTTTCCGGTTGTACCCGAACCAGAAGGTGTCACCGGACCACTATCTTTCACCGTCGAGTCGGGACTGGTTCGGCTGGTACGCGCGCTCATGACAACGACAAGACCGAGGTTTCGCCGCGTCGAGCACGTCATGGGCCTGCCCGTCTCGGTTGACGTGCGCGGGATCGAGATCGGCCCGGCCGTGCTGGACGGATTCGCCATGCTGCGTGAGGTGGACCAGCGATTCAGTCCATTTCGGACGGACAGTGAGGCGAACCGCTACGACCGGGGCGAAATCGCGGTGCCCAGCCGCGACCTGCGGGATGTGCTCGATCTCGCCGACGAGTACGAACACAGGACCGGCGGTGCGTTCCGGGCTCGGCTGCCCGGTCGACGGCTGGATCTGTGCGGCATCGTCAAGGGCTGGGCCGTGCAGCGTTTCGCGGAAGGGTTGCGTGCGGCGGGTGCGGAGAACTTCTGCGTCAACGCGGGCGGCGACGTGATCACGGCGGGCGAACCAGAGCCGGGGCAACGCTGGCGGGTCGGCATCCGCCATCCGCTGCTCGCCGACCGGATGTGCGCCACGTTGGCCGTGCGCGACCGCGCGATCGCCACGTCGGGCAACTACGAACGGGGTACGCACATCACCGACGGGCGCACCGGCCGGCCTGCCACCGAACTGCTCAGCCTCACCGTCATCGCCGCCGATCTCACGATCGCCGACGCCACCGCGACCGCTGCGTTCGCCCTTGGCATCGACGGCGTCGCCTGGGCGGACGCGGAGCCGGGCTGCCTGGTGTTCGCTGCGACCGCAGACGGCCTCGTCCAGCGTTCCGCCGGCCTGGACGACCTGCTCGATCAGGTGTGATCGAGCGCGTACTGCACGGACTCCGCGTAACCCTGCGAGGTGTAGGTCGCGCCGGACACGGTGTCGATCCGCGCGGACTGGGCGCTGAGCACCTCGCTGCGCAACGTGGGCGCGGCGAGCTGGGCAAGGCGCCTGCTGCGTGAGGCATCGCTGGGCAGTTGCAGCGCGCGCACGTCCACGATCCGGCTCCCGGTCAGCACCAGCTCGACCTGGACCGGGCCGTACGGCGTCTGCGCGACATCGCCGTCGACGGTCTTCGCGGTCGCGGTGGGCGCCGAGGACGTGGCAGGCGCCCCCGAAGCCGGTGGGGCGCCGGCCGCGCCACCGGTCGAGGTCGAGGCGGTGTGGCTCGGCGGCGGCGCCGCTGGCGGCAGGGCTACCTGGTTAGCGGCCGGGGCGGCGCTGGTGGCCTTCAGCGCCACCACGACGCCGACGCCGGCCAACAGTGCGGCAAGACCGCCGGTGCGGCGCAGCCGGGTCAGGGGTGGGGTCATCGCAGACTGAACTCCTCGGTGTGCAGCCGCGTGCGCGGCACGCCCAGTTCGCGCAGGGCGCGCTGGACGGTGGCGGTCATGCCGGGCGGCCCGCACACGAACACGTCGCGCCGCGCGACATCGGGCACGAGCTTGCGAAGGCCGCGCCGGTCCAACGGGTCGAAGCCGAGGTCGGCACGTCGTCCGACCAGGTAGCGCACCCGCAGTCCGGGCATCCGGTCGAGTTCGGCGCGCAGTGCCACGTCCTGCCACGTGCTGGCCCGGTACAGCAGCTCGACGTCGCCGCCGCCGGCCAGCAGCCGTTCGGCGAGCGCACGCACCGGGCCGATGCCGGAGCCGCCCGCGATGAGCAGCACCGCGTGCCTTGTCCTGGCCGAGGCCGTGAAGTGGCCGAACGGCCCCTCTGCGAACACGGGCACGCCCCGGTGCAGGTGGGCGAGCATGCGGGAGTGGTCGCCCGCGGCCTTCACGGTGATCCGCATCCTGCGGTCGGTTGCCGGCGCGGACAGCGAGTACGGGTGCGCGGTCCAGAGATGGCCGACCGTGACGAACCGCCACAGGAAGAACTGGCCGGGTTCCGCGTCCAGTTCGTGCAGCCGGTGGCCGCGCAGCCAGATGCTCACCGTGTCCGGTGTTTCCCGGACGACGCGTTCGACGGTGATCGCGTGCCGCATCCAACGCCGGGCCGGCAGCACGACCCGCCAGCACAGCACGCACGCGGCGACCACCGAGTACATCGCGATCCACAGCGCGCGGGCGGTCGGATCGACAACGAAGTCCGCGCCGGCCGAGATCTGGTGGAAGAAGGTGAGCGCGATACCGACGTAGGCCAACAGGTGCAGCCAGTACCAGACCTCATAGGACAGTCGGGCGCGGAGGGCGCGACCGCTGGTGACGGCAACGGTCAGGAACAGCACCATGCCGCTGACGGCCAGCAGGATGTCCGGATAGGTGGTGAGCACCTCCCAGACCGCCGACCAGGGCGTGTCCTGTTCGGTCAGGCCGACACCGGTGACGACCAGCAGCACGTGTACGCACAACAGCAGCACGACGTTGGTGCCGAGGCCGCGATGCCAGCCGGCGAGCCGATCAAGGCCGACCGCGCGTTCCAGCCACGGCAGTCGGGCCAGCAGCAACAACTGGACCAGCACGAGATACGCGCCGACCAGACCGGCGACGCGTCCGGCCGCGGTCGCCGCGTCACCGGGAGTGCGCAGGGTGGCCGCGTTCGTGTTCGACCACCAGATGGCGCACACCGCGATTCCGCAGGCCAGCAGCGCTGCCCGAACCACCCAGTGTCCGGATCGCCGGGCGGCTGGCCGGGCGACGGCGTGGTGCCGCGCCATTGATCGGGTCGTGCTCACCCGGTTGAGTTTGTCGGTTCATTCTTGGAGGGGCTTTGGTCGACGGTGCGTGATGTCGGTGATGTCTTTGTGAAGCTTTGGAATTCGATGCCGGGGAATGTCGACGCACTAGCATTCGCGGTATGGACGAGGAAATCGGCGAGCACGGCCAGCTGTTGCTGATCGAGGACGACCCGACCCTGGTCATGCTGCTCAGCCAGTTGCTGACCGAGGAGGGGTACGCGCTCGACGTGGCCAAGGACGGCCAGCGCGGCCTGCATCTCGCGCTCACCCGCCGCTACGACGTGGTGATCCTCGACCGGGGCCTGCCCGTGCTGGACGGCATCGACCTGCTGACCCGGTTGCGCTCCACCGGTTTCACCACGCCGGTGCTGATCCTCTCCGCGCTGAGCAACCCGGCCGACCGCGTTGTCGGGCTGGACGCGGGCGCCGAGGACTACCTGTCCAAACCGTTCAATGTGGACGAACTGCTGGCCAGGCTGCGCGCGCTGCGCCGTCGCCACCTGGACAACGCACGGGCGCTGCCGATCGGCAGGGCCAGCCTCAACACCGACACCCGCCAGGTGGCGATCGGCGGTGACACCGAGGCGGTCCGACTGTCCGAACGCGAGTGTGACCTGCTCGCGGTGCTGGCCCGTCGCCCGAGCCGCGTCTTCAGCCGACGCGACCTGCTCGACCTCGCCTTTCCCGACGCGGAGAGTGATGCCGTCGTGGACACCTACATCCACTACCTGCGCAAGAAGCTCGGCCGCACGGTGATCACCACGGTGCACGGTCGCGGTTACCAGTTGGGCTCGGTATGACCAAGTCGCGCGAGGCCGGGCTGCTGCGTCAGATGACCTGGCAGTGGGGCATGCAGATCGGCGTGTGCGTCGCGGTGATCGTGGCCGTGCTGTCCGGCCTCGCCGTGCTGATCGTGTTGCGCAGCCAGGAGAGCGCGGCGATCACGCTGCTCACCGAGGCGACCGCGCGCGCAGACGACGTCGGCGACGCACCGGCCGGCATGTGGCTGGTCATGTCTGGCAAGCGCGGCACGGCCGCGACCACCGGCATACCGAGGGCGCTGCCGGACAAGGACGCGCTGGCCCGCGTCGCGCGCACCGGCGTCGCCGAGATGGACACGGTCGACGGCGGCGAGGCCGGCTACCAGGTCTACACCCAACAACGTGGCGCGGACACCGTGCAGGCCGCGCTGGACCTGCACGCCAATCACGACGAACGCGAGCGGCTACTGGCCGCGATGCTGGTCAGCGGCACGGTCGGCCTGCTGCTGGCCGGGGCGGCCGGCGCGTGGTTCGGCAGGCGCTCCGCGGTGCCGGTCGCGACCGCGCTCGCCGTGCAGCGCCGCTTCGTCAGCGACGCCAGCCACGAACTGCGCACCCCGCTCACCCACCTGTCCATCCGCGCCCAGCTGCTGCGCCGCCACTTCCGCCGAGGCACCGACCTGGACACGCTGTCCGACGAGGTGGACGGGCTGGTGGACGACACCGAGCAGCTCACCGGCATCCTGGACGACCTGTTGCTCGCCGCCGACCCGCGCACCGGCCCGGCGAGCGAACCGGTCGACATCGTGGTGCTGGCCGCCCAGGTCGTCGCGGCCTGCACGCCCGCGGCCGCCGAACAGTCGGTGACCATCATCACCCATCCCGAGCAGCCCTCCGTGCTGGTGCTTGGCAGCCAGGGCGGCCTGCGGCGCGCGCTCACCGCCTTGCTGGACAACGCGGTCCGACACGCCCGGCACGCGGTCTCGGTGACCGTGCGCGGCAGTGGCGGGCAGGCGGTCGTGGACATCGGTGACGACGGGCCGGGCATCGCTCCGGACGTGCTGCCGCACCTGTTCGAACGGTTCACCTCGACCAGTCGCGGCCCGGAGGACTCGACCGGCACGCGGCACTACGGCATCGGCCTCGCCCTGGTCAGCGAGATCGCCGACCGGCACAACGGCTCCATCGAGGCCACCAATGGCACCGAGGGCGGCGCCACGATGCGGCTCACCCTGCCGGCGGCCGCGCCACTACGGTGACCTCGCCATCGGCCAGGATGCCCAGGATGGTGTCCAGCCTTGGCAGCGCTCGCGCGGTCTCGAAGGACGACCAGTCCAGGGTGAACGGGGTTTCCGCGCCGAACCCGCCGCGCAGGCAGTCGACGAGCGCGTCCAGGTTCCAGCCGAAGTAGCCGCCCGGCCCGTTCACGGCTTCGCCGATCGCGCAGTAGAACGCGTCCTCGTCGGTCACGTACCGCCCGTCCAGCTGGTAGGTCGCGCCCGCCGGCCGGTCCGACGCCGTGCAGCTGACCTGCCTGGTCAGCGCGACCGACAGCCAGGCGCGCCGGCCCGTCCGGTCCAGGTCGTGCCACAGTCCCAGCCGATCGAGCCGGCCGGTGCGGACGAGTTGCCATGGCAGGTCCGATCCGGGCAGTGCCATGCCGCAGGAGAGCAGGACCGTCAGGTCGACGAGGCCGGGGGCGCCGCCCGGCCGCACCGACTCCACTGTCACGTCGTTGACGAAGTATGTGCCGATCGTCTCGCCCGAACCGTCCAGAAAGGCCAGTTCCGCGTCGCCGGCGACCGCGCGATCGGTGCCGATCCGGGTGATGGCCGTGCGCAGCACGCCCTGCGGTGCACAGCCGATCAGTTCGACCTGCCTCGGCCGGTCCGCAGGCCCGTCGAACAGGCCGACGATCTCCTCGACCTCGCCCAACAGGTCGCCATCCTCACCCGTCAGGGCGTAGCTCGCTCCGTTTGCCATCGTTGATCAGCCTACGCGGCGAGGGCACCTGCTGCCTGACCAGTTCGGTCGCGCAGTGCGCTGCGGAGGGGCGGGCGCCTGGCCGGTCGGCGGTCATCACGCGCAGCAGCGTGGCGAGCCGGGTCGGCAGGTCGGCCGGGATGCGCGGGCGACGCTCCAGCCTGGCCAGCGCGGCGGCAAGGCGGCCAGCACCGGGGTACTCGATCTCGCCGGTGAGGCATTCGAGCAGGACGAGGCCGAGCGCGTAGATGTCGGCTGCCGGGCCGATGGCCGAGCCGCGCACCTGCTCGGGCGCGAGATACGCGGGCGTGCCGATGATGTCCCTGCCGTCGGTCAGCCGGACCTGGTCGGCGCGCAGCGCGATGCCGAAGTCGTTGAGCCGGGCGCGACCCGTCTGGTCGAGCAGGATGTTCGCCGGTTTGATGTCGCGATGCACGATCCCGTTGTCGTGCACGTGCGCGAGCGTGGCGCCCAGTTGCGCGCCGATCCGCACCACCTCGGGCGGCGGCAGCGGGCCCTCGGCGATCCGGTAGGCCAGGCTGCGGCCAGGGACCAGCTCGGTGACCAGGAACAACCGGTCCTGGTGGGTGCCGGTGCCCAGCATCGGCACGATGCCGGGGTGGCTGAGCCTGCCGAGCGTGCGGATCTCCTGCTCGACCCGGAACCGGCCGAGCGGGTCGAGATCGGCGGGGAACAGCTTGACCGCGACCGGCATGTTCAGCGTCAGGTCGTCGGCCTGGTAGATCTCGGTAGTCGAGCCGTGTCCTACCAGACGGGGCGAACCGAACCGGGCGGGCAACGGGGACCGCGCCGCGTCGACGTCGCGCGCCTCTCGTGCAACCACGCCGTGGCCTCATCTCGATGGGTGTGCTCCCACAATGCCACGGGTCAGTGTGCTGGGAGCACCTTGGTGAATTCTGAGAGGTTTCTTCCCGGACGCGAAGATGAAACGGTTTCATGCCTGGTTCGGCCGACACCAAGAAATCTCAAATAATTCCGCGCCACGATAACTCGCGACAATTAGGTCGCTGCACCTACTTAAGTCGTGAAAATGCGCTCCGGCCTTCCGATTCGATATCAACGTGAACCGTTGATGGCCGATTGGTGACATCGGCCGATCAGTGCCACCACCAGGGGTTTTGCCGGCGTTTCATGTGCGCGACCAGTTTCGCGTTATGCGCTGGTCGCGATCTGAAACCCTGTGGAGGAACAAGTGCACGGTTTACAGCGAGGGCTGATATCCGTGGCCGCCCTGGCACTGATGTTCGGTGGCTTGGCGGCAACCGCGTCCGCGTCACCAGCGGCCAATCCGTACAACCCCGCCTACCAACACACCTACAGACACGGCGCGGTGCCCACCCGCGACCAGGCCCAGAAGATCAAGTCCTACCAGCAGGCACACCCGAACGCGGTGGCGGCCACGAACACGCTGTCCTACGGCGGCGGCATCGACGGCATCGGCGTCACCAGCGGCACGCCCCAGCGTCTACCTGGTCTTCTGGGGCACCCAGTGGGGCACCCAGGGCAGCGACGGCAGCGGCAACCTGACCTTATCCGGTGACCCGGACGGCGGCGCACCGTACATCCAGAAGCTGTTCAAGGGCATCGGCACCGGCGGCGAGACCTGGTCGGGCACGATGACCCAGTACTGCGACGGATCCGGCGTGTCCACCGGTGCGACCAGCTGCCCGTCCGGCGCTGCGCACGTCGGCTACCCGAGCGGCGGCGCGTACGCCGGCGTCTGGTACGACAACTCGGCCGCCGAGCCGAGCGCCGCCAACGGCAACCAGATCGCCAACGAGGCCATCAAGGCGGCCGGCCACTTCGGCAACACCACGGCCGCGTCGAACCGGTACGCGCAGTACGACATCCTCTCCCCGCACGGCACCGACCCGGACAACTACCAGACCCAGGGTTTCTGCGCGTGGCACGACTACAACGGCGACTCCACGCTCACCGGTGGCGCGGCGAGTTCGCCCTACGGTGACATCGCGTTCACCAACATGCCCTACGTGATGGACCAGGGCTCCAGTTGCGGCCAGAACTTCGTCAACGGCAGCGGCACGCTGGACGGCTACTCGATCGTCAACGGCCACGAGTACGCCGAGACCATCAGCGACCAGAACCCGGCAGGCGGCTGGACCAACACCAGCAGCGGCGGAGGAGAACGCCGACGAGTGCGCCTGGCTCAGCTCAGGCCAGGGTGCCTCCGCCAACGTGAGCATGGGCACCGGTACGTTCGCCATGCAGTCCACCTGGTCCAACGACACCAACAGGTGCGACATCTCGCACACCATCATCGGCGGTGGCGGCGGCACCGGCTCGGTCACCGTCAACAGCCCTGGCAACCAGACCGGCACCGTTGGCACCGCGGTCAGCCTGCAACTGTCGGCCTCTGGTGGTACCGCGCCCTACACCTGGACCGCCTCGGGCCTGCCGACCGGCCTGTCCATCTCCAGTAGTGGTCTGATCTCCGGCACCCCGAGTGCGGCCGGCACCTTCTCGGTGACGGCGAGCGCCAAGGACAGCACCGGCAAGACCGGCTCCGCGCAGTTCAGCTGGACCGTCTCGACCGGCGGTGGCGGCGGGTGCACCTCGCCGGGCCAGAAGCTGGGCAACCCCGGCTTCGAGTCCGGCAACACCGTGTGGTCGGCCAGCTCGGGTGTGATCGGCCAGAACGGCCCGTCCGAGCCGGCACACTCGGGTTCCTGGGACGCGTGGATGGACGGCTACGGCACCACCCACACCGACACGGTGTCCCAGTCGGTGACCATCCCGTCGGGCTGCTCGGCGAGCCTGTCGTTCTACCTGCACATCGACACGGCCGAGACGACCACCACCACCGCGTTCGACAAGCTGACGGTCAAGCTCGGCTCGACCACCCTGGCGACGTTCTCCAACCTGAACGCGGCCAGCGGCTACACCATCCACACCTACAACGTGTCCAGCTTCGCGGGCCAGACGGTCACCCTGACCTTCACCGGCACCGAGGACGCGTCCCTGCAAACCTCGTTCGTCCTCGACGACACCGCAGTCACGACCAGCTGAGTCCGGCACACACCCGGTGGGGCGGCTATCCCTCGGCCGCCCCACCGGGGTGCGCGGGAATATTCGGCAGCGCACCAACGCTGTAGCAGCCGAGTTGGACACACTTCGTCAGCTGAGCTACGCTGACGTCATCTTCGTCCAGTAGGTGTGGGCACTTGGCCCCCTAGGACGTGAATCCCAAGCCCTTCAGTGGCTTCTCTCGCGGCGTGTTGTGCCGCGGCTCCCACCGTGTGTCCTTTTTGGCTTTGAATCGAGGGAAAACATGAACACCGAGACAACTGGCATCGTGGATGTCGTCGGTCAGCGCGCGTTCGTGCGCGTTGCCGGCTACCTACCGGGGCCCGACGACCTGCACGTTTCGCCGGCCGTGCGCCACAGGTACGGGTTGCGCCGAGGTGACATCGTCACCGCCGTTGCCGGAAAGCCCGGCAACGGGCAGAAAATGGCTCCGTTGAGCGAGGTCCTGACCGTCAACGGCCAGGCGCCGAACGTGGAGCGTGCCGAGTTCGCGGACCTGGTGCCGGTGTATCCGCACCGGCGGCTGCGGTTGGAGACCGAGCCGCACGAACTGACCGGGCGTGCCATCGACCTGGTCATGCCGGTCGGCAAGGGACAGCGCGCGATGATCGTGGCGCCGCCGAAGACCGGGAAAACGTCGGTCCTGCAAGCGATCGCGCACGGCCTGACCAAGAATCACCCGGAATGCCACCTGATCGTGGTGCTGGTCGGCGAACGACCCGAGGAGGTCACCGACTTCGCGCGATCGGTGCCCGGTGAGGTGATCGCGGCAACGTTCGACCAGCCGCCGCACGAGCACACCGCCATCGCGGAACTGGCCATCGAACGGGCGAAGCGGCTTGTCGAGTCCGGTCGGGACGTCGTGGTGCTGCTGGATTCGCTGACGCGCCTCGGCCGTGCGTACAACCTGGCCGCGCCCGCCTCCGGCCGGATCCTGTCCGGCGGCATCGACGCGGGCGCGCTGAACCCGCCCAAGCGCTTTCTCGGCGCGGCACGCGCTGTCGAGAACGGCGGCTCGCTGACCATCTTCGCGTCGGCCCTTGTCGACACCGGATCGGTCGCGGACAACCTGATCTTCGAGGAGTTCAAGGCGACCAGCAACGCGGACCTGCGACTGGACCGCGGCATCGCCAACCAGCGCACGTTCCCCGCGATCGACATCGAACGCTCTGGCACGCGTCATGACGAGAAGTTGCAGTCGCCAGAGGAACTCGCCTCGGTGCGCGCACTGCGCCGCGCGCTGGCCGGCCGCGACACCGCGCAGGCCGCGGACGTGCTGCTGGGCAGGCTGCGCAAGACACCGACCAACGAGGTGTTTCTCACCCAGCTGCGCCGTCCGGCGTAAGCAAGCGCTGACGAACTTGTACGTAACGAACATGTTCGTTATGGTGGTGCCATGACAGCGACCCAGCACGTGACGATCGTCGGGGGCGGCCTCGGCGGGCTGACCCTCGCGCGCATCCTGCACACCAGAGGCATCAGCTCCACCGTGTACGAACTGGACAGCTCGGCGCGCACCCGCGACCAGGGCGGCATCCTCGACCTGCACGCCGACTCCGGCCAGCACGCCCTCGCCGAGGCCGGCCTGCTCGACCAGTTCCGCGCCGCGTCCCTGGACAGCGCCGACCAGATGCGTGTGCTCGACCGCGCCGGCACCATCCACTACGAGGACGCAACGCCCGGCGAGCGCCCGGAGATCGACCGGAGTGTGCTCAAGAACATCCTGATCGACTCGCTGCCCGCCGGCACCATCCGCTGGGGCGCCAAGGTCACCGAGGCCACGCCGACCTCGATCACGCTCGCCACCGGCGAACGCGTCGACGCCGGCCTCCTGGTCGGCGCGGACGGTGCCTGGTCCAGGGTCCGCCCGCTGCTCTCCGACGCCACACCGGTCTACTGTGGACTGTCGTTCGTCGAGACTCACATCCCCGACGTCGATGCCCGGCACCCGGACCTCGCCGCGCTGGTCGGCCCCGGCTCGATGTTCGCGTTGGGCGAGGGCAGGGGCCTGCTCGCGCAACGCAACGGCGACGGTCGCATCCGCATCTACATCGCGCTGCTCGCCGAGGAGAACTGGGTCGCTTCCAACGTCGTCGACCCCACCGACCCGGCCGGCTCCCGCGCCCGGCTGCTGGAAGTCTTCGCCGACTGGGCGCCGAGCCTGCGCGCGCTCATCGCGGAAAGCGACGACACGCTGATCCCGCGCCCCGTCTTCGCCCTGCCCGTCGGCCACCGGTGGGACCGGGCCCACCGCGTCACACTGCTCGGCGACGCCGCGCACCTCATGTCGCCGTTCGCCGGCGAGGGCGCCAACCTCGCCATGCGCGACGCCGCAGATCTCGCCGTCGCCATCGCCGATCACGACGACCTGGACACCGCGTTGTCCGCCTACGAAACCGCGATGTTCCCGCGCGCCGAGTTCGCCGCCGAGGTGTCTGCGGACAACCTCGCGTGCAGCTTCACGTCGGACGCGCCGCAGGGCATGCTCGCCAAGCTCGCCGCCTGGGCCGCCCAAGGAGCCGAATGAGCGGATTGAGAGGTCACGCCGTGGACAGCACCGCAGGTCCGATCAGTCGCAGGCAACGACCGGCGAAACCCGCGCTCACCCGCGCGGGCATCGTCGGCACCGCCCTCGCGCTGATGCGGGACGAAGGCGTCGAACGGGTCACCATGCGCAGGCTCGCCAAGGAACTCGACACCGGGCCGGCATCGCTGTACGTGTACGTCCGCGACACCGACGAACTGCACGCGGCCGTGCTCGACGAACTGCTCGCCGAGGTCGACCTGAGCCCGGTCGAGTCAGACGAACCGTGGCAGGAACGGCTGCACGCGGTGCTCGACTCCTACACCGACCTCCTGTTCGCCCACCCCAGCCTCGCGCGCACCGCCGTGGTCACCCGGCCGAGCGGCCCGAACTACCTCGCCCTTGTCGAGGCGCTGCTGCGACTGCTGCACCAGGGCGAGGTCCCGGCCGATCGCGCCGCCTGGGGCGTCGACCTGGTGCTCAAGGTGTGCACCGCGAACGCCGCCGAACACGGCACCCGGCACGGCCCCGCCGACGCCGAGGACTTCAACAACCTGGCCACCGCGATCCGCACCGCCCCGGCCGACGCCTACCCGGCCGTCGCGGGCTTGGCAGAAGACCTGCTGTCCGGCACACCGGAACAACGCCGCCACTGGCGCTACGACGTCCTCATCGCCGGCGTCCTCACCACCCCACGCCCCTAGCGTCCCCGCCCGCACGGCCTACGTCTTGAGCAGGTTGTCGACCCTGGTCGGGAAGTTGTCGAGCACCTGGCCCGCGTCCGTGCCGAGCACCCCGTCGAGCAGGGTGCCGTACACGGAACGGAAATCGGTCGACTCCTTCAGGTCGCCGTCGACCAGGTCGGTGAGGCTGGGCTGCTCGCCGTAGAAGCCGCCGTTCACCGGCGAGCCGAGCACGAACACCGGGCCCGCCGTGCCGTGGTCGGTGCCGTCACTGCCGTTGGCCGCGACGCGCCTGCCGAACTCCGAGTACACCAGCACCACCACCTGTTGGCCGCGCTGCGTGCCCTTCATCCGGTTCACGAACGGCGTCAGCGCGCCGTCCAACTCGGTGAGCAGGCTCTGTTGGGTGCCGCGCTCGTCGGCGTGTGTGTCGAAGCCGCCCATGGACACCGAATACACCCTGGTCGGCACGCCAGCCTCGACCAGTTCCGCGACCACGGCCAACTGCTGCGCCAATGGCCCCTGCCGCCCCTTGTTCCCCTTGTTCGGCGCGGTGTTCCCGGATTCGTGCACGGCGCCGCCGAGCACCTTGGCCGCGTTCTGCAGGTCGGTCATGGACGTTGCCACCCGTGCCGCCAACTCGGGCTCGCCGGACTGCGGCCGGCCGAGCGCGGCGAACGCCTGGTTCAGCCGGCCCGTCGGCATCTTCAACCCGTTGACCGGCAGCGAGGCGGCCGTTGCCCGCGCACCGGCGAGCAGCGGCGGCATCACCGGTTCGACGGACACCGCGCGCAGTGGATCGTCGCCGGTCGCGTCCAGCCAACGTCCCAGCCAACCGGTAGGCACGGACGTGGTCGGCGACGCGGTCTGCCAGATCGCCATCGACCTGAAGTGGCTGTGATCCGGCACCGGGTAGCCGACCCCGCGCACGATCGCCAGCTCCTTGTTGTCCCACAACGACTTCAGCCCGGTCATGCCCGGATTCAGGCCGAGCCCGTCGCCGAGGTCGAGCACCTCGTGCTGCTGATAGGCCAGCTCCGGCCGCGCCCGCTGGTAGGCCGGGTCGCTCGCCGGGACGACCGTGTTCAGGCCGTCGTTGCCGCCGTAGAGGGTGACCACGACGAGCACGCCCTTGCCCGGCGGCAACGGGGCGGCGGACGCCGCGTCGAACAGGCTCGACCACGGCACCTGGGTGGCGCCACCGGCCAGCGCGGCCGCGCCGGCGACCCCGGAGAAGACCAGGAACCGGCGACGATTGACAGTGAGCACGGCGATTTTCCCCTGTTCAGAGACTGACGACGTATTCGGGCGCGCAGGCGGCGACCGCGACCAACTGTGCAGGCGAGTCCACGACCTGGTGCAACGCGGCCATGGTGCGTGAACTCCACGCGTCGACAGACAACACCGCCTGCGCGGCCGCCAACCGGTTCGCGGTCGACGTGCCGGACACCGTGGACAGATCGGCGTGCTCGGCGACCAGTTGCGCCACCCGCAGCCGCGCAAGCCCGGCCGACGTGGTCAGCCAGGCCGTGTCCGAGGGCCAACCGCCCACGCTCGGCGGCAGGAACGGCACCTGGCCCATGGCACGCAACCCGACCAGCAGCGCTGAGCCGGCCTCGGCCGGCAGCTGCGACGGCCGGACCCGCAACGCGCGCATCAGCCCGACCAGCCACTCGACCGGCTGCTTCACCAGTGTCTGCGCGGTGTCCGTGAACGCGGGTTCCCGCGTGATCGCCTGCAAGGTCGCGTGGATGTCGCGGTTCGGGCCGTAGGCGGCCACCAACCGAGCCAGCACGTCCGGCGCGGGTGGGGTGACGCCGCAGACCAGCCGTGACCAGAGCCGGCCGACCACGTACTTCGGCGAGTCCGGTTGGGCCAGCACGATGTCCACGAACGAGTCCACGTCCAGGTTTCCAGTTGTGCCCAGCACGGTCTTGGTGCCGTTGTCGTGCCGGCGCGGCACGACAACGGCGGTGATCGCGTCCCGGTCCACCACCCACCCGGTCAGCGCCCGAGCCGCCTCCCGCACGTCGGTCTCGGTGTAGCGGCCGACGCCGAGCATGAACAGTTCCATGGACTCGCGTGCCAGGTTCTCGTTGGCCGCACCGGTCTTGTTCTGCTGGCCGTCCAACCAGATCAGCATCGCCGGGTCGACCATCATCGCCCTGGCCAGCGCGGTGAACTGGCCGGTTGCCAGGCCGCGTTGGGTGGCGTTCTGCCGCTGCATCAGGCGCGGGCTGCGCACCTTCTGGTCGCTGGTGGCGAAATGGCCGTGCCAGAACCAGGTGATCCGCTCGGCCAGCGGCGCCTGTGCGGCGACCATCCGGTCCAGCCACCACGAGGTGAGCGTGGCCTCCTGCTGCCGCAACTGTTGCGCGCGTTGCCGCTTGCCGGCCTCGTCGCCCTTGGCCACCTTCGCAGGTTCCGGCCCGAGGTCCGGTTCCGGCGTCGCGGCAACACCAGCGTCCGGCGGCGGATCGAGCAGGCCGGCAGCGGTCGCGGCGAAGCCACGCGTCACCGCGGCGTCGACATCACCCGGTCCAGGTCCGAAGCCGAACCGGTCCAGCAGGCGGCGCGCGGCCGCACGATCGGTAAGGGCAACCACGCACCCATCGTGGGGCGCCCGAGGACCGTTGGGCGGGTTTCGGTGCCCTTCCTCAGCAAGCCTTCAGCTCCCGGATCGGCGGATACTCGGTCCACGCGTCCCGCAGTGCCTCCCGCCAGTTCCGGTCGTGGTCGTGATGCCTGATCCGGAAGTACACGCACCTGCGCGTGCTGTCCGAGATGTTGCCGCCGATGTTGTGGCCCAACAGGTAGTGCGCCAGCAACAGGTCCCCGGGCCGCCCGCTCACCTGGGTCGGCTCTGGCAGCTCGACCGGCGGATAGCCCTTCGCCGCGAGGAACGCGTCCGGCCCGTGCTCGTCGAAGTAGCGCGCGTGGGTCAGGTGCGTACCCGGCCACGTCCACAGGTTGCCGCCGTCCTGACCTTCCTGGTCGGACATCAACACGCCGGCCAACATGGTGAACGTGCCCGGCCGCCCGTTCGACAACGGCGGATAGCCGTCGATGTGCGGCCGGCCGGGACGGTGCGGGAACGGGGGAATGTTCAACGCCACCTGCACCTGCCACGGCACCTCAAGCGTGCCTGCGCCGCCGGTCAGCGACTCCGCGCACGACCAGGCGGGCGTCCCGGTGAGCAGTGCCGCCAGCGAGGGCACCTTCGCCGCTTCCGGGAAGTAGAAGTGTTGTCCGCGAACCTCCTCGGCTGGCGGTTTCGCCGTGACGATCGCGTCGATCGTGCGCGTCGCGGCGGCCAGCACATCGGCAGGGATCACCTGCGGGATCACCACATAGCCGCGCTCGGCGAACTCGCGGAGCTGGTTCTGATCAAGCACACCGGCACGCTAGTGCCGGCCCAGCTCCGACCGCGACCGATTATTGCCGCTGCTGCTCGGCGAGGTCGGGCAGTTTGTCGGGGGACAGGATGAAGTCGAGCCTGCTGACAAGTCCGTTGTGGATGGTAATGGCGCAGACGACGCGCGTGCGGGTTCCGTTGACCACGGCGAAGCCGGGGCCGCCGTTGACCGCGATCGGGATCACCCGCGCCTGCGGTGAGAACCGGTAACCGATGCCGATCAGGAAGCGTGCCACCCGGTCGGGCCCGTGCACGGGCCTGCGGGCCGCGGTGACCTTGCCGCCGCCGTCGCTGGTCAGCACCACGTTCGGGTCGAGCACCTTGAGCAGGGCGGCGAGATCGCCCTCGGTCGCGGCGCGGGTGAACGCGGCGACCGCCTGCTGGTGCTGGTCCGGGTCGACCCGCACGCGGGGCGCGCCGGCCGCGATGTGCGCCCTGGCTCGCGTGGCGAGCTGGCGGACGGCGGCGGGGGAGCGGCCGACGATCTCAGCGATCTCGTCGTAGGGCAGGCCGAACAGTTCGCGCAACGCCCAGGACGTGCGCTCGGCCGGGGTCAACGTCTCCAGGAGCACCATGACCGCGAAGCTGACCGTCTCGTGCAGGGTCACCGCGTCGGCCGGGTCCTCCCGTGCGGGCAGCGCCGCCACCAGCGGCTCGGGCAGCCACGGGCCCACGTACTCCTCGCGCCGCACCCGCGCCGAGCGCAACACGTCAAGGGCGGCGTGCGAGACGGTGACCGTGGCCCACGCCTCGACGTCCTCGATCCGCTCCCGCGTGTCGGCCGCGACAAGGCGCAGCCAGCAGTCCGACACCACGTCCTCGGCCTCGGCCCTGGTGCCGACGATCGCGTACGCGATCCGGATCAGCCGCGCCCGGCTCCGCGTGTACTCGTCGGCCAGTTCCCGCTCGCGATTCATGGCACCTCCGCACGGTACTGGCCGAACGTGTGCTCGCCGATGACGTGCTCACCGTCCGGCAACAACGCCCCGCTCGCCACGACGAGACGAGCCACCAGCATGGCACCGCCGGCAACCGCGACCCGCATGCCGATCTCTCCTTCGTGTGACGGGCACCATGTTCCACCGTGTCACAGGCGACCATCCGTTCTCGTCAACATGGTGTGCTCCACGCACCTGAGCATGGTGCCCGAACAGGAGATTGGCAGGATCAGATGTCGACAGAACGCAACCCCGAGACCCCGCCCCGGCTGAACACGCGCGAACTGCTCCCGGACTTCTACCGGGCCATGTTGCGACTGGAGGCCGCGACCGAGAAGTGCGTCGACCCGGTCATCGGCCAACTGGTCAAGATTCGCGCCTCGCAGCTCAACCACTGCGCGTACTGCCTTGACATGCACACCAAGGACGCGCTGGCCGCTGGTGAGACGATCGAGCGGATCGTGCAGCTCTCCGCGTGGGACGAGTCACGGCACTTCTACTCGGCCAAGGAGATCGCCGCGCTGGAACTGGCCGAGGCGATCACCGTGATCACCGATGGCTTCGTGCCGGACGAGGTGTTCGAACGCGCGCGCAAGCACTTCGACGACACCGAGCTGGCCGGCCTGATCGCGGCCATCACCGTGATCAACGCGTGGAACCGGCTCAGCGTCAGCGTGCGCAACGCGCCGGGCCACTACACGCCGCCCGCCAGGACCGAGTCCGCCGGGTTGGGGAACGCGTAGAAGCGGACCGCGACCTCCTTCGCGTCCGAAGTGGACCGGTGGCGCAGGCTGTACCGGGCGATCAGCTCCTCGTACTCGGCGTTGAACGCGGCCAGTTCGGTCACGTTCAGCCGCACGGTCGCCCGGTGCCCCCTGCCCCACTCGCCGAACTCGTCGCGGTGCTCGGCCGCCCAGCCGAACAGCCGCAGCTCGCGGTCGAACTTGGCGTTCACGAACCGCTCGACCCGCTCGCGCCGAGTGCCGTCGAAGTCCTCCGGCCTCGGCATGGTGGTGGACATCGCGGCCTGCTGCCAGCGGCCGTTGCGCGAGCGCAGGTAACCGGCCGCGCGCAGCTCGCGCAGCATCGTGTCCACCTCGCCGACCGGCAGGGCCAACTCGGCGGCCAGCGTGGCGGCGTCGGCCCGGCGTGCGTCGCCGAGCGCGCCGAGCAGCCGCTGGTACCTCGCCTCGGTGCGGACCTCGATGTCGCGCAGGGTCAACGCCCTCGGCCCCGGCCCGACCAGCAGCGTCCTGGCCCGCAACAGCAGCAGGCCGGCGATCGGCAGTTCGGCGCAGAGCGCCATGGCCACGCTGGTCCACCGGTCCGGGCTGGCCCAGTCCAACAGCACGTCGAACCAGGCGTCGCAGCACAGCAGCGCCGCGGTCGCGGCCAGCATCGGCACGGCCGCCCGGTGCCGACGCCAACCCAGCCAGGTCGCGGCGGCGAAACAGCAGGCAAGCCCGGTGTCGAAGCCGACCCAGGCCAGGTTCCACTGACCGGTGTCGAAGGTGGTGGGCAGCGTGTCGGCGAGATACACCGTCCACGGCACCAGGAACACGGCGGCACCGGCGAGGAAAACCAGCAAAAGGCGTCGGATCACGAGATCAGAAGCTAGCCTCCCCGACTGTCCTGGACATCCGGGTTTGCCCTGATTCGCGCGACGGCCCGTAACCGACACCGAAAACCATACTGACGGAGTAAACACTGTCAACTATTTCGTGGCAGAGTCTGCAACATGGCTATCGCTCACCCTGACTTGCCCACCCGCACCCTGACCGACTTCGCCACCGAGCCCGGACCGCTGCTGCGCGCGCTGCACGAACTCCAGGAGAACGCACCGATCGTCTGGCTGCCTGAGTTCCACGGCTACCTGTTCACCCGTCGCGCCGACGTGACCACGCTGCTCAAGGACCGCAGGCTCGACGCAAGCATCGCCGAACAGTCCTTCACCGTGCTCTCTCCCGACCAACTCGCGCAGCTCACGCCGTTGATCCGCTGCGTCAGCCTCTGGATGGGGCACACGACAACCGACGGGCACCGCCGGTTCCAGATGCTGCTCAAGCGCTACTTCACCCCGACCGCGATGGAGAAGTTGCGGCCGAACGTCCGGCGGATCGCCGAGGAACTGATCGACAAGGTCATCGACGCGGGCGAGATGGAGGTGATCAAGGATCTCGCGATCCCCCTGCCGGCCAACGTGATCGCGGACATGCTCGGCATGCCCGTCGAGGACCGGCCCATGCTTCGGGTCTGGTCGGAGTCCGTCGGCAAGGTGTTCAGCCGGACCGGGTTCGAGGACCTGCTCGCCGCGCAGGAAGGTGTCGGTGAATTCCAGCGCTACCTCGACGGCCTCGTCGAACAGCGTCGAGGGAACCTCGGCGAGGACCTGATCAGCGAACTGCTGCGGGCCGAGGATGAGGGCCAGGTCAGCACCGAGGAGATCGTGGCCAACTGCCTGCTGATCCTGTTCGCGGGGCACGAGACGACGGCCGGGGTGATCACGCACGGTCTCGCGCTGCTGCTGCAGAACCCGGAGCAGCTGGCGCTGTTGCGCGAGCGGCCCGAACTCGGCCCGTCGGCCGTCGAGGAGATCCTGCGCTGCGAGGGCACGGCGAACACCGTCGTTCGGGACGCCAACGAGCCGTTCGAGTATAACGGCCACCAGTTCGACAAGGGCGACCGGTTCTACGTCTCGCTCTACGCGGCCAACCACGATCCCGCGTTCATCTCCGACCCGGACCGGTTCGACATCACTCGGCCGCGCGGCGTCCATCTCGCGTTCGGCACCGGCATCTTCTACTGCCTCGGCGCCTCCCTGGCCAGGGTGGAGACCGACGAGTGCCTGAAGGTCTTCCTGGAGCGGATACCGAAGCCGCGCCTGGCGGGCGAGCCGGTCTGGAGCGCGTCGCCACCGGTCGGGCACCGCATGGAGGACCTGCGGGTCGCCTACTGAGCGGGCCCTGCGCCGCGCCGGTGGTCGGCCGCCGCTGGTCAGCGGGCGTGCCGCAGCGCGTCCGCGAGCCGGTCGAGAGCCTTGCTGAACACGTCGAGCGGGAGGCTGCCGAAGCCGAGCCGGAACACCCGGTCCTCGTCGCCGAACCACGAACCGCGCGCGACGCGGGTGTCGTTCTCGGCGAGGCGCGCGTAGAACGCGGTCACCGCCTCGTCGCTGAACTCGGCGTCGGGCAGGCGCAGGCAGCAGATGGCGCCACCGTGCGGCTCGACGATCTCGATCGGCTCCTCGCGCGTCCAGGCCAGCAGTTCGGCGAGTGCGGCGCCGAGCAGCTTGGCGCGCGGCGCGAGGATCTCCGCGCGCCTGCGCACCACCCGCACGCCAAGGAACTCGTCCACTGTGGAGCATGCGATGGTGCTGTGGAACTTGCTGGTGCGCAGGTGTTCGTAGAGTTCCTGGTCGGTCGTTGTCAGCCAGCCCAGCCGCAAGCCGGGCGCGCCCAACGCCTTGGACAGCGAAGAGCAGGTGACCAGCCGAGGCGACAGTCCGGCGATCGAGGCCGGTACCGCCGCGTCGCCGTAGGTGGATTCGCGGAACGTCTCGTCCACCAGGATCACCGCTTCTGGCGCTCGCTCCCGCACCGCGTCGATGGCGCCGCGCAGTTCCGCGTCGGTGAACCGCACGCCCGACGGGTTCTGCGGGGAGGCCAGTGAGACCAGGCGTGTCGACGGCGTCAGCGCGTCCGCGAACCGGTCCAGCGGGAGCCGGTAGCCCTCCGCGAAGGACAACGGGAGCGTGTCGATGGTGGCGCCGAGGCCGGTCGGCACGATGCGGGTGGGCGGAAAGCACGGCGTGGCGAGCAGAACGCGGTCGCCAGGGCCGCAGAGGGTCTGGGCGAGCAGGAACAGCGACTCGATCGCGCCGACCGTGATCAGCACCGACTCCGCCGTGACGCCGGTGCCCTCGGCGAGCAGGGTACGCAGTTCGTCGTCGCCTCGGGAGGTGCCGTAGTCCAGGCGCAGCTCGGCCAGTTCGTCCTGGTCGGCGAGTTCGCCGATGGTCAGCGCGGGGCAGGTGCTCTCCGCAAGGTCGTAGCGGCTGTGCACGTCGGTCAGGGTGGTCATCGGGCTCGGCGCGAAGGTCGTCACGCGTACCATCGTGCGCGCGTCGCGGCGGCGGCACGAGTGCCAATTCGCCACGATTGGTCGGTTCGCGGCGGACGCGTGGCTGAATCGGTCAACACGGACCCGAACCTTGTTTGATCGGGGCCGACGGTGTTAGGCATACGCAACGCATGCGTTACGTATGCCTCGTTGTTTCCGAGTTGTCGTCCGAATTGCTGTCCGAATTGTCGTCCGAGAGGAGAGCCTGGTGTTCGTGCACCACCCCGCAGCACAACCCCTCGACCCCGATATCGTCGCCGCCCTCGCCGACGTGCAGACCTCGACCCTCGGCCACCTGCGCGACCACGGTTTCCCGCGTGGCCTGCTGCCGCTGCGCAGGCCGATCCACTTCGCGGGCCGCGCCGTCACCGTCCGCCTTCCGCACCTCGACTCGACCGCGCTGCTCGGCGCGCTCACCCCGAGCATCCCGCTGATGATGGTGTTCCTGTGCGTCAGCCTCGCCTCGGTCGGCACCGTGCAGGTGCAGGTCTGGGCCGCATGCCAGGACCTGGGCGGCCAGTACTCGGCGACCGTCACGGGCTGGACCAACCTCTGGGGCAACCTGATGTCCGCGGCGGGCCCGCTGTTCACCGGCCTGCTGGTCGGCATCGGTGGCAACTGGACCGCGGCGCTCGGCGTGCTCGCGGTCGCTGGCGTGCTCGGCGCCCTCTGCTGGATCTTCGTGCACCCGGAACGTCCGCTGCGTGCACCCGCCACTGCCGAAGGAGCTGCTATGAGCGTCATCGCTGCCGTCGCCCAGTTTGCCGCGGGGACCGACAAGCAGGCCAACCGCAAGTTCGCGATCGAGGCCATCGAAGCCGCGGCCGCGGCAGGAGCCGAACTGGTCGTCCTGCCCGAGAACAGCATGTACGCCGACCCGAAGAACGGCACCACCGATGCCGAACCGCTCGACGGCGAATTCGCCACCACCATCGCGGACACCGTGAAAGCCAACAAGGTCACCGTGATCGCCGGCATGACCGAACGCCTGCCTGACGACGAGCGCCCGTCCAACACGCTCATCGCGCTCGACCCGGCCGGCAGTCGGATCGGCGTCTACCGCAAGGTGCACCTCTACGACGCGTTCGGCTACCGCGAATCCGACCGGATCACGCCCGCCGCGATCGCCGAACCGGTCACCTTCGACATCGGCGGGCTGCGCTTCGCCATGATGACCTGCTACGACCTGCGCTTCCCGGAAATGGCGCGCTACCTCGTCGACGCGGGCGCCACCGCGATCGCGCTGCCGGCGGCCTGGCTGGTCGGCCCGGCAAAGGAGAACCACTGGCAGACCCTGGTGCGCGCGCGGGCCATCGAGAACACCTGCTACGTCCTTGCCGCCGGCCAGACCGGCCCGGCCTACTGCGCGCAGAGCCTCATCGCCGACCCGATGGGCACCGTGCTCGCTGCCGCCGGCGAGGCGCCGGGCCATGCCGTCGCCGCCCTGTCCGCCGACCGCGTCAACACGGTCCGGGCCACCAATCCGTCCCTGGCCAACCGGCGGTTCCGGGTGCTGCCCGCCTAGAATCCCCTGTTGATGAACACGTCCTCGCGTCCAGCCGACCGGCCGCGCCTGCCCGTGGTGGCGCGGCCGGCCGACGAGCCGGCCAAGGACTTCGCCTACCGCTACATCAAGGACCTGATCCTCGACCTCACCCTGCCGCCCGGCCACATCGTCACCGAGATGGACATCGCCACGGTCACCGGCCTGTCAAGGACCCCGGTGCGCGAGGCGTTCCTGCGGCTGGACGCGGAACGGCTCATCCAGCTCATTCCCCGACGCGGCGCCCTGGTCACGACCGTCACCGCGCGGCAGATCCGCGAGCTGTCCAAGACCCGGCTGGTGCTCGAACTGCACGCGGCGCAGGAGATCGTGGCCAACCGGATCGAGGTGGCGGACACGCTGTTCCCGCTCGTCGAGCAGCAGGCCGAGCTGTTGGCGGACGGCGCGGGCTTCCGCGAGGTCATCGCGGTCGACCGGGCCTTCCACACCGCGATCGTGGCAGCGGTCGGCAACACCGAGCTGACCGAGCTGTACCGGTCGATGGGGGACCGGCAGATGCGCACCGGTGTCGCGTCGTTCACCAACATCCCCGGCCGCGCCGAGACCGCCGTCCCGCACCACCGTCGCATCGCCGAGGCGCTCAAGCGCTTCGACCTCGACGACGTCGAGAACGCCCTGCGCGACCACCTCGAACGCAACGCCCCCGACCTGGAGCGTTACCTGCCCTGAAGCGCTACCTGCCCTGATCGGCGGCGGTCGGCGCGCGTTCGATCACCGTGAACTCGGCCGGATCCAGCCAGCTCGTCGCCTTCGCGTACTCGCGCAGGTAACCCGGCCAGTTCGTCACGATCCGCCCGTTCGCGTCCCGGTACCAGGACTGGCAGCCCAGCCACGCGGTGCCCGCGAACCGTCGTTGCAGCGCGGCGTCACCCGCTTCGAGCACCTCGGGCCGCAGGTCCACGGCTGCCGCCGACCGTCCTCGGGCCAGTTGCACGGCCTGCCGCAGGTAGCTGGCCTGCGCCTCAAGGAAGAAGATGATCGACCCGCCCGAGGTGTTCGTGTTCGGCCCGTACATCACGAACAGCGAAGGAAAACCCGACACCAGCACGCCAAGATGTGCCTTCGGCCCGTCCGCCCACGCCTCGCGCAGCGTGCGCCCGCCGATTCCGGTGATCTCCATCGGGAACATGAACTCGGTGGTGCGGAAGCCGGTCGCGTAGATCACGCAGTCGACCTCGTACACCCGGCCGTCCTCGGTCCGCGGCCCTGCCGGTGTCATCCGCGCGATCCGCTCGGTCACCAGTTCGACGTTGTCGCGTTGCAGCGCGGGCAGGAACGCCGAGCTGAACAGGATCCGCTTGCAGCCGAACGCGTAGTCCGGCCACGCCTTGCGGCGCACGTCCGGATCGCGCAACTGCGAGCGCATGAACAACTCCGACCAGATCCGGCCGACGAGCCCGAGCGTGCGCGGATGCCGGATCTGCGCGGTCAGCAGTTCGAGATAGCAGTACAACACCTGCCGCCATGCCGTGGGTGCCAGCGGGAAACGCCGGAACAGCGTGGTGACCAGGCGCGGATAGCTGTTGTTGCGGCGCGGAAGCAGCCAGTTGCCGGTGCGCTGGAACACGGTCAGCCGCGCGGCCCGCTCCGCGACCAGCGGCACGAACTGCACCGCGCTCGCGCCGGTGCCGATCACCGCGACCCGCTTGCCGGTCAGGTCGTAGTCGTGCGCCCAGCGGGCGGAATGGAAACTGCGCCCGGCAAAGTCGGCCATACCCTCGAACGAGGGATACGCGGGCTGGTTCAACTGCCCGGTCGCCACCACCACCGAGGCCCCGCGCAGTTCGCCCTGACCGCCCTGCGCGTCCTTCGTGCGCACGATCCAGTTCCGTGCGGTCTCGTCCCACTCGCACGCGGTCACCCTGGTCCGCGTCCGCACCAGCGGCGTCACGCCGAACACGTCGGCCACCTGCTCGATGTAGCCGAGGATCTCCGCGCGCGGCGAGCACAGCCGCGACCAGGTCGCCCGCTGCGCGAACGAGTACGAGTAGAGGTGGCTCGGCACGTCGCACGCGGCGCCCGGATAGTCGTTGTAGTGCCAGGTCCCGCCGATCCCGTCGGCCGCGTCGAGGATCACCAGATCGCCGATGCCGTGCTTCTTCAGTTCGATGGCCGCCGCGATCCCGCCAAGCCCGGCGCCCACGATCACCACGTCGTGAATGTGCGACACCCGGTCATCGTGACATTTGCGGCCGAACAGCGCGAGCAGCGGCACCGGCTCGGGCAGACTGTCGGTCATGGACAAGGTGTGGTTGATCACCGGAGCGAACAGCGGATTCGGCAGGGCGTTCGCCGAGGCCGCGATCGCCGAGGGGGATGTGGTCGTCGCCGCTGCGCGCAGGCCGGACACGTTGGCCGAACTCGTCGCCGCACATCCGGACCAACTGGAGGCCGTCAAGCTGGACGTGACCGACCAGGCGGCGGGCCGGGCCGTGGTCGAGGACCTCGTCGCCCGGCACGGCCGGATCGACGTGCTGGTCAACAACGCGGGACGCACGCACGTCGGCGCGGCCGAGGAGACCACCGACGCGGAGCTGCGCGACCTGTTCGACGTGCACTTCTTCGGTCCGGTCGAACTGGTCCGCGCCGCGTTGCCGCACATGCGGGCCCGGCGTCGCGGCGCGATCGTGCAGTTGAGCAGCATGGGCGGGCAGATGTCGTTCGCGGGCTTCTCCGCCTACAGCGCCACGAAGTTCGCGTTGGAGGGTTTTTCCGAGGCACTGGCCGACGAGGTCAAGCCACTGGGCATCAAGGTGTTGATCGTCGAGCCGGGCGCGTTCCGCACCGGGTTGTTCGGCAACGCGAGCACCAGCACGGCGATCGAGGACTACCAGGCGACCGTCGGCGCCACCCGCGACGCGGTCGGCGGGGGAGACGGCGCCCAGCCGGGCGATCCGGCCAAGGCGGCCGCCGCGGTCATCGCCGCGCTGGCTGCCGAGAACACGCCGCTGCGCCTGCCGCTGGGCAGCGACGCGCTGGACGCCATCGTCGGGCACCTTGACACCACCAAAGCCGACATCGTGACCTGGGAGAAGACGATCCGGGAGACCACGTTCGAGGACTGATCACATCGAGGTACCGCGAAACGTCGGTACAGTCGATCCCATGACGGAACCGGACCAGGAACTCGTGCTGGCGCTGCGCGCGCTGGCCAACCCGGTGCGGTTGCAGCTGTTGGCCTGGCTGCGCGAGCCGCGCGAGCACTTCGACCTGACCAACGCGATCGCGGACGTGGACGAGGTCGGCGTGTGCGTGAGTCACATCCAGGCCAAGGTCGGCCTTGCCCAGTCGACGGTGTCCGCGTACCTGGCCGAGCTGCACCGTGCCGGCCTCGTGCAGGCGACGCGCGTGGGGAAGTGGACGCACTACAAGCGGGACGAGGCGCGGATCGCGCGCCTCGTCACCGCCCTCGGAGACAGCATCTGAACGGACCGAGCCGAGCGGGCTTGCATCTCGTATCGAGATTATGCGATATTTCGATGCATGGGAGACATCGACGGAGTGAACCTGGGCCGGTTCGGGGTGTGGACGTTCGACTTCGAGGACCAGCCCGCCGCGCTGATGCGCGAATCCATTCAGGAACTGGAGGAGCTCGGCTGGCGTGCGGTGTGGGTTCCGGAACTCAATGGCCGCGAGGCCATGACGCACGCCGGTTTTCTGCTGTCCTGCTCGCAGCGGATGCACGTGGTCAACGGCATCGCGCGGATCTTCTCGCGCGAGGCGAAGTGGACGCATGGCGCCAGCCTGCTGTTCGCCGACGCCTACCCGAACCGGCACGTGCTCGGTCTCGGCGTCGGCGGGGCCAAGCCGGGCGTCAAGCCGATGGAGGCGATGATCGACTACCTGGACGAACTGGACAAGATCGTCTCACCGAACCCGGCGCCCGCCGCGCCGATCCATCGCATTCTCGCCGCCTACGGCCCGAAAATGCTCGAACTGGCCCGCGATCGCGCGCAGGGCGCACACACCTATCACGTGAACGTCGCGCACACCGCGCACGCACGCGAGATCCTCGGCCCCGACGCGTTCCTCGGCGTCGAGCAGGCGGTGCTGTTCGAACGCGATCCGTCCACCGCTCGCGCCGTCGCGCGCGAACACCTCGCCCTGTACCTGGCCAGCAAGTTCAACATCGCGAAGTTCCGCCGCCTCGGCTACACCGACGACGATCTCAGCGACGGCGGCAGCGACCGGTTCGTCGACGATCTGGTCACCTGGGGAGACCAGGACGCGATCATCGGAAAACTGCGCGAGCACGCCGAAGCGGGCGCCGATCACGTGGCCGTGCAGGTGATCGGCACCAAACCGGGCGAATCCACAATGCCGCACTGGCGAACCCTGGCCGAGGCGCTCCTGTCCTGAGTGACCGTGCGGATCGAACGAGTGCGGGCGACCGCGTGGTCGCCCGCACCCACTCGTCGCTAGTGTCCTGCGCCTGAAATTCGGTGGATAAGTTCGGTGATCCAGGTGGTGGCTGGCAAGGCGGAGGAGGAGCCGGTACCGCTGTTGTACCGGCGACGACGACAACGCCGCCAGGCGCCGCCTGGGCGCCGGAATTGCCACCACGATTTCTGGCGCCGGACACTAGTTGCTCGGTTCGCTGATGTTGACCATCCACGGGATACCGAAGCGGTCGAGGCACATCCCGAACTCGTCGCCCCAAGCCTGCTTTTCCAACGGCATCATCACGGTGCCGCCATCGGTCAGTTTCTCCCAGTAGCCGCGCAGATCCGCGCCGTCGTCGCCACTGAGGCTGATGGTGATGTTGTTGCCCGGCTTGTGCTCCATGTTCGGCGGCGTATCCGCCGCCATCAGGGCGAACCCGGACGGCGTTTCCAGGTTGGCGTGCATGATTCCGTCCGCGACGCCTGGATCGTTCATGCCGAACTCGCCGAATGTCGTCATGTTCAGCTCACCGCCGAACACGCTCTGGTAGAACTCCATCGCCTTGCGGGTGTCCCCGGCGAAACTGAGGTAAGGATTCAAGCGCGAAGCCATGATGTGCTCCGAACGTCGGCAATAAGCACGCATCCTGCCAGGCGTGTCCAGTTTCGACAACGCGAACATCAGCCGGTAACCGGCACCTCGCACCGCGAAGGCGCCCACGACACGAAGCCGAGCAGCGGGAGCGCCGCCAACGGCACATTCACCCGCACGGGTGGACCGAACCTGGGCGAAACCCAGGCCGAACCAGGCAGGCCCGTCCCGTCCGCGCACATGGGCAGCGTGACCGCCGCTTCCGCACGGCGAGATCCGCGCGGAATGCGCGACCGAAGCGACCCGGCGCATACCGTCGACCTCCCGCCCGCGGAGTTCGCGGCACTTGACATCGCGGTCGGCTGCGAGGGCGCCTTGTCCGCCCATCGACTCCGATTGTCCGCATTCCGGGCAGCTCCCAAGAAGCGGCTGGTGACGGAAAGGTATAGGCTGCGCCGGTTCAGCCTGCCAGCTGAGAACACGCTCAGTAACTCCGCGCTATCCGAGAGCTAGGACAACACATGTTTGCAGGTGGCGAAGAGGGCGGCGACAAGTAAGCCGTCCGTCAACGCGAAGGGTGCCCTTCGAACTGGGGGGCACCCTTTTGCTTGAGGTCCAGCCGCATTCCCACCCGCATGTCCTGCGGAATGTCGTGTGCGTTCAGAGTGACCTCGATGCGGCCGTACTTGTTGGGTTTGGCCTCAAGAGAATAATCGTCCCGGCCGCGCACCAGACCGATCGGATCGACAAAGGTTTCGCGTCCCACCGGCAGCGCTATGGAATAGCTGAGCTCCGAGATCGGCCGCCTGAACTCGACGACGAACTCGTCCGGCTCGTTGTCCTTGACCAGGCGGGTCCACTTCTTCGGCCAGTGCTGGTCGATGACCATGGTGATCTCGTCGCCCTGTCGTGCCGGCACGCCGAAATGCGCCAGGACTTCCAGCCGTGAACTGCTGATCCAGTTGGTGGTGCCGTCCCAACGCGTACCGCCGATGCCGTCGACTTCGAGGGTACGCAGCCGCATCTGAACTTTTCTGCGTTCCCAGTCGCTGTGATCTCGGCGAGAACCGGTGAGGAGTCGGAAGAAATCAAGATATTCGCACTCGACGACTGCGGTGACGGTGATGCTTTCGGTCGCGTCGCCGTTGCCGTTGATCTCGGAGAACTGTTCCCAGCGGACGATTCGCCAGGAATGGTGATAGCGCTCCTGGAGCACTTCGCAGTAATGTCCGAGCAGCCGTTGATAGAGGTCCGTACGGCGACGCCATTCCACCCGGTTGGCGATGAGCAGAGTGTACAAGCCGATCAGGCCGAGGAAGACCGCGACAATGGCGCCCGCCTTGATCGCCGTGCTGCCGAACAGGGTGCTCAGCACTCCGCCGAAAGCAAGTATTCCGAGCACGCCTTCGGCCAGGCCGACAATGCCGGTGTAGACGACATAATCCCGCAGCCATTCCAAAAAGCTCTTGAGCATCCAGGACACCCTTCTGGTGACGCTGCCCTGCGGTAACGATCCAGCCTAGTATGGGCCGGCATCAGCGGCACTCGTACATATGGGTGTGGTGATCGAGAGAAAATCGAAATAGCGCTGTCAGTTCTTGGTGGCGAGCGAGCGGAGGAAGAAGGTCAGGTTGGCGGGGCGCTCGGCGAGCCTGCGCATGAAGTAGCCGTACCACTGGGTGCCGTAGGGCAGGTACACCCGAATCCGGTTGCCCTCGTTGGCGAGCCGCTGCTGTTCGGCCGGGCGGATGCCGTACAGCATCTGGTACTCGAAGCTGTCCGAGTTCCGACCCTCGTCGGCGGCGAGCTTGCCGGCGATGGCGATCAGGCGGGGATCGTGGGATGCGACCATCGGATAGCCGGAACCGGCCATCAACACCTTGAGACAGCGGACGTAGGACAGGTCGACCTCTGGTTTCGTCGCGAACGCGACCGATGCGGGCTCGGCGTACGCGCCCTTGCACAGCCGGATCCGCGAGCCTGCGGTGGCGAGGTCGCGGCAGTCGCCCTCGGTGCGGCGCAGGTACGCCTGGAGCACCGCGCCGACCCACGGGAAGTCGCGCCGCAGTTCGTGCAGCACGGTCAGGGTGGCGTCGGTGGTGGTGTGGTCCTCCATGTCCAGGGTGACGGTGGCGCCGACCTCGTCGGCGGCGACGCAGATCCGGCGCGCGTTGTCCAGGGTGAGGCCGGCGTCGAGCTGCTGACCGACCGCGGACAGCTTCACCGACACCTCGGCCCGGTCCGTGAAACCCTTGTCCGCCAATCGCTTCAGCAACTCCTGGTAGGCCCGTACGGTGGCGTCGGCAGCCTCCGCGCTGGTGGTGTCCTCGCCGAGGTGGTCCAGGGTGACCAGCAGGCCCGATGCCAGCAGGTGGCCGGTGGTGTCGATGGCGTCGGTGACCGAGTCGCCCGCGATGAACCTGCGCACCACCGGCCGGGTCAGCGGGGAGCGTTCGACGACCGAACGCGCGGCGGTGGAACGGGCGGCGGCGTGCAGCATCGATGCGAGCACGGTCATCACCCCTGGTGCGGGTAGCGGTAGTCGGTGGCCGGAACGAACGTCTCCTTGATCGACCTCGGCGAGACCCAGCGCAGCAGGTTGTGCATGGCGCCCGCCTTGTCGTTGGTGCCCGACGCGCGCCCGCCGCCGAAGGGCTGCTGGCCGACGACCGCGCCGGTCGGCTTGTCGTTGACGTAGAAGTTGCCGGCGGTGAACCGTAGTTCTTCCGTCGCGTGCGCGATGGCGGCGCGGTCGGTCGCGATGATCGAGCCGGTCAGCCCGTACGGCGACACGGCGTCGAGCTGGCGCAGCACCCGGTCGTAGTCGCCGTCCTCGTAGACGTGCACGGCGAGCAGCGGGCCGAAGTACTCGGTGCGGAACACCTCGTGCTCGGGGTCCGCGCCGAGCAGCGACGGTCGGGCGAACGAAGTAGCCCTCGCTGTCGTCGGCCGTGCCACCGGTGAGGATGGTCAGGTTCGTGTCGGCGCGGGCGCGGTCGAGCACGCCGCAGAGCCGGTCGAACGCGCGCCGGTCGATGACCGCGCCCATGAAGTTGGTGAAGTCGGCGACGTCGCCGACGCTGATCGACTCGATCTCGCTGACCAGGTTGTCGCGCATCCGCTCCCATACCGAACGCGGCACGTACGCGCGGGAGGCGGCCGAGCACTTCTGGCCCTGGTACTCGAAGGCGCCGCGGATCAGCGCGGTGCGCAGCACGTCCGGGTCGGCGGACGGGTGCGCGAGCACGAAGTCCTTGCCGCCGGTCTCGCCGACCAGGCGCGGGTAGGCGCGATAGCCGGCGATGTTCGCGCCGACCGTCGACCAGAGGTGCTGGAAGGTGGCGGTCGAGCCGGTGAAGTGGATGCCGGCGAGGTCGGGCGAGGCCAGCGCCACGTTCGAGACCGCGATGCCGTCACCGGGCAGCAGGTTGATCACGCCGGCTGGCAGACCGGCGGCCTCCAGCAGGCGCATGGTCAGGTGGGCGGAGAGCATCTGGGTGGGGGAGGGCTTCCACAGCACCGTGTTGCCCATCAGTGCGGGCGCGGTCGGCAGGTTGGCCGCGATCGCCGTGAAGTTGAACGGCGTGATCGCGTAGACGAAACCCTCAAGCGGCCGGTGGTCCATCCGGTTCCACACGCCAGGTGAACTGTTCGGCTGTTCCGCCGTGATTCGACGTCCGAAGTGGACGTTGAACCGCCAGAAGTCGGCGAGTTCACAGGCCGCGTCGATCTCGGCCTGGAACACGGTCTTGGACTGGCCGAGCATGGTGGCCGCGTTCAGCTTGGCCCGCCACGGGCCGGTGAGCAGGTCGGCGGCGCGCAGCAGGATCGCGGCGCGGTCGTCGAAGGACAGCGCGCGCCAGGCAGGGGCAGCGGCCTTGGCTGCCGCGATCGCGTCCCGCGCGTCCTGCTCGGTCGCGCTGGTGAAGGTGCCGAGCACGGCGCGGTGGTTGTGCGGCTGCACGACGTCGACCGGCGCGCCAGCGCTGACCCGCTGCTCGCCGCCGATGGTGGTGGTCAGCTCTATCGGCTGCTTGGTGAGTTCGCCGAGCGCGGCCGTGACGGCGGCTCGCTCTGGGCTGCCGGGGGCGTAGTGCAGCGTTGGCTCGTTCGCCGGGGTCGGCACGGTGGTCACGGCATCCATGCCGTCAGGCTAGACAGCGGTACACGGCAATTGCTTGTTCGATCGGCTAAGGTTCAAAGGTAGAACTTGTACGATTGGACAGCGATGGCCAGCTTGCAACAGGTGCTGATCGCGCTCGGTGACCCGCTCGTCGAGCTGCGCACCGCCCCGGACGGCCTGGAACTCGACATCCGCGACGTGGTCATCGTCGAGCCGGACGATCGCCCCGAACTCGGTCAAGGCGACCTGGCCATGGTCGTCGGCGCGCGGGACAGGGCAGCGTTGCCGCTGGTGCGGGCGGCCGGGCGGCAACACGCGGCGGCCGTCGCGGTGAAGGTGGACGACGAACGGGCCGCTGATCCGCTGGCCAAGGCCGCGCAGGATGCCGGGATCACGCTGCTCGCGGTGCCGGTCGAGGTGCGCTGGGAACAGTTCGAGGCGCTGGTCAGGGGAGTGCTGGACACCGCGCGCGAGGCCGAGGACGCGGACGACGGCGAGGTGCTCGGCGACCTGTTCACCCTCGCTCAGACGATAGCCGGCCTGACCGGTGGCAGCGTCAGTATCGAGGACACCGCCAGCCGGGTGCTCGCCTACTCACGCTCCGACGACGACGTCGACGAGCTGCGCCGACTGTCCATTTTGGGCAGACAGGGTCCCGAGCAGTACCTGGCGATGCTGCGTGAATGGGGGGTGTACCAACGGTTGCGGGCGACCGAGGACGTGGTGCGCATCGACGAACACCCAGAGCTGGGTATCCGGCCACGGCTCGCGGTCGGCGTGCACGCGGGTGGGCGACCCTTGGGCAGCATCTGGGTGCAGCAGGGCGCGGCCCCGCTCGCCGACGGCGCCGAACAGGCCCTGCTCGGCGCGGCGCGGGTCACCGCGTTGCAACTGGTCCGGCGGCTGCGCGCGGGCGAGAAGTTCCGCGACGACCTGCTCGCCGGCCTGCTGGGCGGCCGGATCGACGCGCGGTCGGTGGCACGGCAGGTCGGCGCCGACCCGGACAAGCCGGCGGCCGTTGTGGTGTTCGTCCTGCGCGACGAGGCCGACCACGCCGACCGCACCGGGCGCGAACTGCGCCGCGTCGAACTGGTCTCGGTGATCTCCGTGCACGCCGCCGCCTACCGGCGCAGCGCCCTGGTCACCCAGTCCGGCGACCGCACCTACGTCCTGCTGCCCGACCTCGAATCCGAGGGCGGCCTCGTCGGCCTGACCCGCGACATGGTCACGGCGGCCGCCCGCCAACTCCGCGTGCGCACCCGCGCCGCGATCGGTCGCATCGTGCCCGGCATCGCCGAGGTGCGTGCGTCGCGCGAGGAGGCCGACCGGGTGCTCGACGCGTTGACCGAGGACATCGACCCGGACGTGGCGACCCTGGCGGAGGTCCGGTCGCGCGTGCTGGTCGGCGAGACCCTTGCCCTGCTCGTCGAGCGTCCGAGCCTGCGCGATCCGCGACTGACCGCGCTCGCCGCGCACGACAGCCAGCTCGCCCCGTCCCTGCTCGCCTACCTCGACGCGCTCGGTGACGTGCGCACGGCCGCGGCTCGCCTGCACGTGCACCCGAACACGTTGCGCTACCGGGTGCGTCGAGCCGCCGAACTCACCGGCATCGACCTCGACGATCCCCTCGTGCGCCTGTTCGCCGGTCTACAGCTGCGGCTGCCGTCGACCTGATTGAGGCACGTTCTGCTCGCGTCGAGCTGACGCAAACTCCCCGGTTTCGTCCTGTTCGGCGACGCCATGCGCGCCTGCCGATACGTTGACGGTCATGGCGGGCCGACGCCTAGATTTGATTGATTCCAGAAAATACGCAAGACTGCCGTCCGTGCCCACGACCTCGGAGTTCGAGCGCCTGCTGCGCGGGGCGGCGCTTCGGGTGACGCGGCCGCGGATCGCGGTGCTGGGCGCCGTCTACGCGCATCCGCACGCCGACACCGACTCGATCATCGGCGTGGTGCGGGAGGAACTCGCGGACGTCTCCCACCAGGCCATCTACGACGTACTCAAGGCGTTGACCACGGCGGGACTGGTCCGCCGCATCCAGCCGTCGCATTCGGTTGCGCGCTACGAGTCCCGGGTCGGTGACAACCACCACCACGTCGTGTGCCGCTCCTGCGGTGCCATCGCCGACGCCGACTGTGCCGTCGGCGCCACCCCCTGTCTGGCCCCGTCCGAGGACCACGGCTTCACCATCGACGAGGCCGAGGTCATCTACTGGGGCCGGTGCCCCGACTGCTCCACCGCAACCACTGGTTCCTGAGCGCACGCTCCCCTTCCGGAAGGATTCCCGTGTCTGACAAAGACGCCGTTGTCGGCGAGATGAACGAGGAGAGCGCGGGAGGGTGCCCGGTCTCTGCCGGACGTTTCAACCACCCGACCGAGGGCGGCAGCAACCACGACTGGTGGCCGAACCAGCTCAACCTGAGCATTCTGCGCAAGCACTCCCCGGTGGCCAACCCGATGGACGCCGACTTCGACTATGCCGAGGAATTCCGCACCGTCGACCTGGACGAGCTGGCCAGGGACGTGGACGCGGTGATGACCGACTCGCAGGACTGGTGGCCTGCCGACTTCGGCCACTACGGCCCGCTGTTCGTCCGGATGGCCTGGCACAGCGCCGGCACCTACCGCATCGACGACGGCCGGGGCGGCGCGGGCGCGGGCATGCAGCGCTTCGCCCCGCTGAACAGCTGGCCGGACAACGGCAACCTGGACAAGGCGCGCCGCCTGCTGTGGCCGGTCAAGAAGAAGTGGGGCCGCAAGATCTCCTGGGCCGACCTGATGATCTTCACAGGCAACCGCGCGCTGGAGACCATGGGCTTCAAGACCTTCGGCTTCGCCGGTGGCCGCGCCGACGTGTGGGAGCCGGACCAGGACGTCTACTGGGGTCCGGAGCGCAGCTGGCTCGGCGACGAGCGCTACAGCGGCGACCGTCAGCTCCAGGCACCGCTGGCCGCCGTGCAGATGGGCCTGATCTACGTCAACCCGGAGGGCCCGAACGGCAACCCCGACCCGCTCGCCTCGGCCAGGGACATCCGCGAGACCTTCAAGCGGATGGCCATGAACGACGAGGAGACCGTCGCGCTGATCGCCGGTGGCCACTCCTTCGGCAAGACGCACGGCGCGGCCGACGCCGACGTCTACGTCGGTGCCGAGCCCGAGGGCGCCCCGATCGAGCAGATGGGCCTCGGCTGGAAGAACAAGTTCGGTTCCGGCAAGGGCCGCGACGCCATCACCAGCGGTCTTGAGGTCACCTGGACGCAAACGCCGACCCGGTGGAGCAACAGCTTCTTCAAGAACCTGTTCTTCTACGAGTGGGAGCCGCAGAAGAGCCCCGCAGGCGCGAACCAGTGGGTTGCCAAGGACGCGGAAGCCGTCATCCCCGGCCCGGAGGCCGGTGACCCGCCGCGCAAGCCGACCATGCTCACCACCGACCTCGCCCTGCGGTTCGATCCGATCTACGAGCCGATCTCCCGTCGGTTCATGGAGAATCCGGATGAGTTCGCGGACGCGTTCGCCCGCGCCTGGTTCAAGCTCACCCACCGCGACATGGGCCCGATCCAGCGCTACCTCGGCCCCCTGGTGCCGCAGGAGGAGCTGATCTGGCAGGACCGCGTGCCCGCCGTCGACCACGAACTGGTCGACGCCGAGGACGTCGCCGCCCTCAAGCAGCAGGTGCTCGACTCCGGCCTGTCCGTCGGGCAGCTGGTGTCCACCGCGTGGGCGTCGGCCTCCTCCTTCCGCATCAGCGACAAGCGCGGTGGCGCCAACGGCGCCCGCATCAGCCTTGAGCCGCAGCGGTCCTGGGAGGTCAACGAACCCGACCAGCTGGCCGTCGTGCTGCGTACCCTGGAGGGCATCCAGGAGTCGTTCAACAAGGCGCAGTCGGGCAACAAGAAGATCTCGCTCGCCGACCTGATCGTGCTGGCCGGCGCCGCAGGCGTCGAGCAGGCCGCCAAGGTTGCCGGGCACGATGTGCTGGTGCCGTTCACCCCTGGCCGCACCGACGCGTCGCAGGAGCAGACCGACGTCGAGTCCTTCGCCGCGCTGGAGCCGGCGGCCGACGGCTTCCGCAACTACCGGGGCAAGGCCCTCCCGCTGCCGGCCGAGTTCGTGCTGCTCGACCGCGCCAACCTGCTCAACCTCAGCGCGCCCGAGCTGACCGTGCTCGTCGGCGGCCTGCGCGTGCTCGGCGCGAACTACCAGCAGTCCCAGCTCGGCGTGCTCACGTCCACCCCTGGCGCGCTCACGAACGACTTCTTCGCGAACCTGCTCGACATGGGCGTCCAGTGGACACCGACCTCCGACGAGGCCGAAACCTTCGAGGGCAGGGACGCCAGCGGCGCGGTCAGGTGGACCGCCAGCCGCGTCGACCTGATCTTCGGCGCCAACTCGGAGCTGCGGGCCCTCGCCGAGGTCTACGCCAGCGACGACGTGCAGGGCAAGTTCGTGCGCGACTTCGTGTCCGCGTGGGCCAAGGTCATGGACCTCGACCGGTACGACGTCCACGCCTGATCCGATGGCGTCCGGGCCGGCCAGGCGTGGCCGGCCCGGCGCTCGTTGCTCACCTGGGCGGCGCGTGGTCGATGCTCGGCAGGGCCTGCTCGATGCCCTCGATGAGTTGCCGGCTGGCATCCAGCGCCGCCGCCAGCCCAGCATCCGGTGGCCCGCCAGGATTCTGGTAGAGCACGACGCCGACGATCAGCCGCGACCCGGACCCGTCGCTCGCGCGGGCGGCCCACATCAGCGCGCCGCCCGCCGCGGTGGTCGAGCCGGTCTTGATGCCGATCACGCCGTCCCGACCGAGCAGGGTGTTCGTGTTGACGATGGTTTCCGGCACGCCCGGCACCCGAACCGAGCGCAGCGCCACGATCGAGGCGAGCGCCGGGTCGCCGAGCGCGGCGCGGGCCAGGATCAGCTGGTCGGTCGCTGTGCTCGTGGTCGAGTTCTCGACGCCGCTCGCGCCGGTGTAGGTGGTTCGGTGCATGCCGAGTTCGGCCGCGCTCGCGTTCATCTTCTCGACGAAGGCGTCCTGGCTGCCCGCGTCCCAACGTGCGAACAGCCGCGCGATGTTGTTGCCGGACGGGATCAGCATCAACTCCAGCAGTTGCCGCTCGGCGAACCGCTGCCCGGCACGCACCGGAACGGTGGACTCACCGTCGCCCGACTCGGACTCGTGCTGCGCCTGCTCGTCGACGGTGATCGCGGGCCCGTCGTCGTCCCGCAACGGATGGTCGTGCAACACGACGTACGCGGTCATCACCTTGGTGACGCTCGCGATCGGCACCGGCGTCGAGTCACCGCTCGAACCAAGGCCGCCGACGCCCTCGATCTCGGCGGCCGCCTGACCCTCGCTCGGCCACGGCAGGCTCGGCACGGTGACCGTGCCCGCCGTCACCGTCGGCGGGCGGGTCGCCCTGGTCGCCAGAAACGCCCCCACCGCAACGACAACCAGCGCCAACGCGACGACGACCAGCACCCAGCGGCGCGACCGGCCACGGCCCGGCAAGGCCGGTGTTCTGCTGATCGTCTGCATCGGCCCTCCGGGATGTGCCAGGTCATTCGCGTTACCCGGCCATCCTGGAAAAGCTGCTTCACCGCGCCGTCATGGTCGTTCGACAGTTCCGCGACGCGTTCGTAACACTGGTCGGACCAGACGTCGAGCCGTGCGCAGCAAGCCGTGCGCGTTGAGCAGTCCGTCGCCGAGGCCCAGATCGACGAACGAGTCGAAGACCCGCTGATCCCGTCCTGCCGAGGCAACGGCCGCATCGATCACCCGAGGCGTCGCGGTCAGGGCGGCGGCGAGATCGGTGTGCCGCAGATGCCGCCCGAGCCGAGCACGCAGGGCGCGCGCGTAACGCGGCCCAGGATCAGGCCCGACGGCGGCGGCGCCGGCCAGCGCACCCGAGATCACCGCGTAGCAGATGCCCTCGCCGGTCAACGGGTTGATCAGCGCGGCCGCGTCGCCCGCGAGCAACACCCGTCCGTGTGCGATCGAGAGCCGCCCGGTCGACAGCGGCAACCGGTGCGCACGCAAGCCGCTCGGCCGGGCGTCCGGCAGCAGTTCGCGCAGGCGTTGTTCGAGATGCGCCCTGGTCAGCGGTGCGTCGCTGAGAATTTCGCCGTAGCCGACATTGGCCCTGCCGTCGCCGATCGGAAAGACCCAGGCATAGGCGGGCCAGTTCGTCGCGGTCATCCGCAGCAGCTGTTCGTTGGCGGGCCAGGGATCGGCAGGCGCATAACCCCGGATGGCCAGCGCCACCGTGCCCCGCCGTGCCGAACGCCGTTCGTTCGTCGAACGATCGGTGATCGTTCGACGAACGGTGGATTCGGCGCCGTCCGCGCCGATGACGACGGCCGCCCTGGTGCCGTCGTCAAGCACCACCTCGTCCTCATCGACGGTCAGTGAGCGCACCGTGTGCCTGCGAAGCACCGCGCCGGCCGCGACGGCCGCGCGGACCAGGCGTTCGTCGAACACCGTTCGGGGCACGACAAACCCAGTTCGCGGCATCGTTCGTGCGGCCGTCGCACCGAGGGGCGCGCACAGGCGGAGCCGGGTGATCGGGGCGGACCCGGCGACCAACTCGTCCCGGTCGACGCCGAGCCCCGCGAGCACGTCGAGGGCGTGCGGGGCGATGCCGTCGCCGCACACCTTGTCGCGCGGAAACGCGGCCGAGTCGACGAGTAGGACCCTGGCGCCCCTGCTGGTTCGAAGGGCGCCGAGCGCGGCGGCCGCACCTGCCGGGCCCGCGCCGACGATCACCACGTCCCAGCGGGCGGCTACGGCCATGAATCGACCTTACCCAGCAGGCCAGCAGGGGTGAGCGGATCATCTTTTGGTTGGTCCCGACAAGTTCCGGCGCGCGGCACTGTCGCTGGCAGCATTTCATTAGCGCACGGAACACGACAGTGTTCTCGGGTGAGAGTGGGCGTTCCGCGCCCAAACCCAGGTCTGATGAGGGAGGATTCGGTCGGTGTTCAGTCGTGTCGCCATCGTCAACCGGGGAGAGGCCGCGATGCGGCTGATCCACGCCGTCCGGGAGCTTTCCGCGGAGACCGGGACGCGGATCGAGACCGTCGCGTTCTACACCGACGCGGATCGCACGGCCACCTTCGTGCGTGAGGCCGACCTGAGCTGTTACCTCGGCCCAGCATCGGCCCGGCCCTACCTCGACCACGCCGTGCTGGAGCGGGCGCTGCTGGACAGCGGCGCGGACGCGGCCTGGGTGGGTTGGGGCTTCGTCGCGGAGGACCCGACCTTCGCCGAGCTGTGCGAGCGGCTCGGCATCACGTTCGTCGGGCCGACGCCGGAAGCCATGCGCAAGCTCGGCGACAAGATCGGGTCGAAGCTGATCGCCGAGGAGGTCGACGTCCCGGTTGCGCCGTGGAGCCGGGGCGCCGTCGATGACCTGGAGACCGCGAAGCGGGTCGCGGCCGAGATCGGCTATCCGTTGATGCTCAAGGCGACCGCGGGCGGCGGCGGGCGCGGCATCCGGATGGTCGACTCCGAGGAAAGCCTTGTCGAGGCGTACGAGCGGACCCGGATGGAGGCCGAGCGCGCGTTCGGCAGCGGCGTGGTGTTCCTTGAGCGGCTGGTCACCGGGGCGCGGCACGTCGAGGTGCAGGTGATCGCGGACGGTCAGGGCACCGCGTGGGCGCTGGGCGTGCGGGACTGCTCGGTGCAGCGGCGCAACCAGAAGATCATCGAGGAGTCCTCGTCGCCGGTACTGGCCAGGGAGCAGTCCGACGAGCTGAAGGCCGCCGCCGAGCGGCTCGCGCTCGCGGTCGGCTACCGGGGCGCCGGCACGGTCGAGTTCTTGTACCACCCCGGCGAGAAGCGCTTCGCGTTTCTTGAGGTGAACACCCGGCTCCAGGTCGAGCACCCGATCACCGAGTACACCACCGGCACGGACCTGGTGAAGGCGCAGCTGCACATCGCGGCAGGCGGCAAGCTGGAAGGCAGGCCGCCCGAGGAGCTCGGCCACGCGATCGAGGCGCGGCTCAACGCGGAGGACCCGGACCGCGACTTCGCGCCGTCGCCCGGCCGCATCGTGCGGCTGGACCTGCCGAGCGGGCCGGGGATCCGGGTGGACACCGGGGTGAGCGAGGGCGACACCATCCCGGCCGACTTCGACTCGATGATCGCCAAGATCATCGCCTACGGCCACGACCGCGACGAGGCGCTGAGCAGGCTGCGTCGCGCGATGACCGAGACCACCGTGATCATCTCCGGTGGCGCGACCAACAAGAGCTTCGTGCTCGACCTGCTCGACCAGCCCGAGGTGATCGACGCGAGCGCGGACACCGGCTGGATCGACCGGGTCCGGGCGCAGGGCAGGCTGGTCGCGCACCGAGGCTCCTCGGTCGCGCTCGCCGTCGCGGCCATCGAGGCGTACGAGGACGCCGAGGAGGTCGCGAGGCAGCAACTGCTGGTCACCGCGCACGGCGGCCGGCCCCAGGTGCAGCGGGACACCGATCGGGCGATCGAGCTGAAGCTGCGCGGCGTCGGCTACCGGGTGCAGGTCGGGCGGGTCGCGCGGCACCGGTTCCGGGTCGCGGTCGCGGCCGGCGGTGCCAACAGGTCTGGCACGCCGCATCTCGCCGACGTCGAACTTGAGCGGTTCGACCAGCAGACCGGCCTGGTGACCGTGAACGGCAACCGGTTCCGGGTGGTGACCGACGCGCACGGGCCGACGCACCTGGTCGAGGTGGACGGGGTCGCGCACCGGATCAGCCACGACGAGGGCGGCGTGGTGCGCGCGCCGGCGCCCGCGCTGGTGGTGGCCACTCCGCTGGCGGTCGGGGCCGAGGTCGAGGCCGACGCGCCGGTGCTGGTGCTGGAGTCGATGAAGATGGAGACCGTGCTGCGTGCCCCGTTCCGGGCGCGGCTGCGCGAGTGCTCGGTCGCGGTCGGCAGCCTGGTCGAGACCGGTGCGCCGCTGCTGCGCCTGGAACCGCTCGGCGACGGCGCCGGTGCCGACCAGGAGTCGGCGACCGGGGTCGAGGTCGACCTGCCAGCCGAACCGACCGACGTGTCCTCGACCGAACGGATCGCGGCCGGCCTGCGCGACCTGCGCGGACTGCTGCTCGGGTTCGACGTCGACCCGCTCGACCCGGGCCGGGTGCTCAAGAACTACCTGGCGGCGCGCGCCGACACCGGCGGCAACCGGCCGCTCGCGGGCGAGGTCGAGCTGCTGGAAGTGTTCGCCGACCTGTCCGAGCTGACCCGCAACCGACCTGCCGACGCGGACGCCAAGGGCGTGGATGTCAGGGGTGGCGCCCAGGTGCACAGTCCGCGCGAGTACCTGCACACCTACCTACAGAGCCTGGACGTGGACCGGGCCGGTCTGCCCGAGGCGTTCCAGCAGCGGCTCACCAAGGCACTCGGGCACTACGGCGTTACCGACCTTGAGCGCACTCCCGAACTGGAGGACGCGGTCTTCCGGATCTTCCTCGCGCAGCGCCGCGCTGCCAAGGACGCGGCCATCGTGACCGCGCTGCTGCGGCAGTGGCTGACCGAGGGACCGCCAGGCGAGCCGCTGCGGGAAACCGCGGGCCTCACCCTTGAGCACCTGGTCGCCGCGACCCAGCTGCGTTTCCCCGCCATCGCGGATCTGGCCCGCTCGGTGGTGTTCGCGTGGTTCGCCCAGCCGATGCTGCGCCGCAACCGCGCGCAGGTCTATGCGAACGTGCGCAAGGAACTGAACTACCTCGACGCCAACCCGGACGCGCCGGACCGCGCCGAGCGCATCGCCGCCATGGTGGCCAGTGCCGAGCCGCTGGTACGCCTGCTCGGCCAGCGGATCGACCGCAAGAAGGCCGGCCTCGCCCCGCTGCTTGAGGTGCTGACCCGCCGCTACTACGGCAACAAGTCCCTGCACGACCTGCGGGTCAGCGAGGTCGCGGGCTGCACGTTCGTGGTGGCCGAGCAGGAGGAGGAGGTCGGCCGGTCGGCGGTGCTGACCACCGGCGTCGACTTCGCCGCGCTGCCCGACGTGATGCGCGCCATCAGCAAGCTGGCCACCGCCGAGGACGTCGCCGCCGACATCTACCTGGTCTGGGACAACCAGCCGGACGAACCGGACGCGATGGCAGCGGAGCTGCGGGAGGCGCTGACCGCGCATCCCCTGCCCAGCCAGCTGCACAGGATCACCACCACGGTCGCCGGCCGGGGCCACGCGGTCATGCACCATCACTTCACGTTCCGGCCCTCGACAACGGGGCTCGCCGAGGAACGGCTGATCCGCGGTCTGCACCCGCTGATCGCGCACCGGATGCAGCTGGAACGGTTGCGGCACTTCGACCTCACCCGGTTGCCCTCCAGCGACGAGGAGGTCTACCTGTTCCGGTGCGTCGCGCCGAAGAACCCGTCGGACGAGCGCCTTGTCGCCCTGGCGCAGGTGCGCGACCTGACCCCGTTGCGGGAGAGCGACGGAAGGCTGGTCGCGCTGCCCGCGGCCGAGGACACGCTCGCCGCCTGCCTCGACGCAATCCGTACTGTGCAGGCCGGTCGACCGGCGCACAAGCGGTTCGACACCAACCGGATCCTCATCTACGTGTGGCCGCCCAGCGAACTGAGCGGCGAGGAACTGACCATGCTCGCCGAGCGCGTGCTGCCCACCACCGAGGGGGTCGGCCTTGAGGAGGTCACCTTCCTCGCGCGCAGGCGCGACCCGGAGACCCGCGAGCTGACCGACGTCGCCGTGCGCATCCGCAACGACGTCGACTCTGGCGTGCGGATCGAGGTGGGGCCGAGGCCGACCGAGCCGATCGAACCGCTCGACGACTACCGGCAGAAGGTGCTGCGGGCGGCGCGACGCGGCACCGTCTACCCCTACGAGCTGACCGCGATGCTGGCCGGCACGACCGGCAGCTTCACCGAGTACGACCTCGACGAGAGCGGCAAGCTCGTGCCGGTCGACCGGCCACGCGGGCAGAACACGGCCGCGATGGTCGTCGGCGTGGTCAGCACACCGACCGAGCGCTACCCGGAGGGCGTGACCAGGGTGGTGCTGCTCGGCGACCCGACCAAATCACTCGGCGCACTGTCCGAACCGGAGTGTTCGCGGGTGATCGCCGCCCTGGACCTGGCCGAGCAGCGGGGCCTGCCGCTGGAGTGGTTCGCGTTGTCCTCCGGCGCGCGGATCTCCATGGATTCCGGCACCGAGAACATGGACTGGGTGGCCGCGGCGCTCAAGCGCATCGTCGAGTTCACCCAGGCGGGCGGCGAGATCAACATCGTGGTCGCCGGGATCAACGTCGGCGCGCAGCCGTACTGGAACGCCGAGGCCACGATGCTCATGCACACCAAGGGCATCCTGGTGATGACGCCGGACTCCGCGATGGTGCTGACCGGCAAGCAGGCGCTGGACTTCTCCGGCAGCGTCTCGGCGGAGGACAACTTCGGCATCGGCGGCTACGACCGGGTCATGGGCCCGAACGGCCAGGCCCAGTACTGGGCGCCGAGCCTCGGCGCCGCCCGCGACGTGCTGATGGCGCACTACGACCACACCTATGTCGCGCCGGGGGAGTCGGGGCCGAGGAACGCCGGCACCACCGATCCGCGCGACCGCGACATCTCCGACTACCCGCACACGTTGGCGGGCAGCGACTTCACCACGGTCGGCGAGATCTTCTCCGCGACCGCCAATCCGGACCGCAAGAAGGCGTTCGACATCCGCACGGTCATGCGGGCCGTGTCCGACCAGGACCATCCGGTGCTGGAACGGTGGGCCGGCATGGCCGACGCGGACACCTCGGTCGTGCAGGACGTGCACCTCGGCGGCCGGCCGGTGTGCCTGATCGGCATCGAGTCGCGTTCGGTGCCACGGCGCGGCTTCCCGCCCACCGACGGCCCGGACACCTACGCGGCCGGCACGCTGTTCCCGCGCTCGTCGAAGAAGGCGGCCAGGGCCATCAACGCGGCCAGCGGCAACCGGCCGCTTGTGGTGCTGGCCAACCTGTCCGGCTTCGACGGCTCACCGGAATCCATGCGCAAGCTTCAGTTGGAGTACGGCGCCGAGATCGGCAGGGCCATCGTGAACTTCCGAGGCCCGATCGTGTTCTGCGTGATCTCCCGCTATCACGGTGGCGCGTTCGTGGTGTTCTCCAAGGCGCTCAACCCGAGCATGACCGTGCTCGCGGTGGAGGGCTCGTTCGCGTCCGTGATCGGCGGCGCGCCCGCCGCTGCGGTGGTGTTCACCGGTGACGTGAACCGGCGCACCGCGACCGACAGCAGGGTCGTCGAGGTGGAAACCCGCCTCGCCGCCGCGTCCGGTGCGGAGCGGGCCGAGCTGACCGCGAAGCTCGCCGAGGTGCGGGCCGCGGTGCGGGCGGAGAAACTGTCCGATGTGGCCACCGAGTTCGACCGCGTGCACAGCGTGCACCGCGCCGTCGAGGTCGGCTCGGTCGACGCGGTGATCAGCGCGGCGGAACTGCGGCCGCGCATCATCGAGGCGATCGAGAAGACCGGCTAGCGATATCGTGCCGGTGTGGGTTTCGTTGCGCGGTACACCAACATCAGCACCAGGCTGCCGATCGGCAAGTACTTCACGCGGCTGCACTGCGTGATCTTCCGGTGGACCGACGGACGGGTGATGGGGACGTTCTTCGGCGCGCCGGTGCTGCTGTTGCAGGTGGTCGGGCGGCGCAGCGGGCTGGTGCGGGAGACGCCGGTGATCTACCTGCCCGACGGGGACACGCTGGTGGTGATGGCCTCGAACGCGGGAGCGCCGAGGCCACCATCGTGGTGGCTGAACCTGCGTGCGGCGGGGACGGCGCGCGTGCGGCTGCGCGGGGAGCAGCGGTATCAGGTGCGGGTACGGGAGTTGCGCGGCGAGGAGCGGGCTCGTGCGTGGGCGGCGTTTCACCGGATGTATCCGGCAATCGAGCAGTACCGGAAGTTCACAACGCGCGAGCTGCCGCTGCTCGCGCTGGAGCGGACCTGATCACGCGTTGCCGTGCGCGGGCCACGCCGACATAGCTTTCCGCGAAGTCGCGGGCCGCGGTGGGCGAGTCGAGCAGGTGACGCAGGCGTGCTTGGCGCAGCCGCAGTTCGAAGCCGGTGTCGCCGGGGTAGCTGTGCAGCAGTTGGGTCATCCACGCGGAGAACTCCTGCGCCTGCCATACGCAGGCGAGGCGCTCGCGCGAGTAGTCGTCCAGCGGTTCCCGGTCGCCCGATCCGTACCAGGCGGCGAACGCGTCGGCGAGCGTTCTGGCGTCCTCGACGGCGAGGTTGAGGCCCTTGGCCGCGGTCGGCGGGACGACGTGCGCGGCATCGCCGGCCAGGAACAGGCGGCCGTACTGCATGGGTTCGGCGATGAACGCGCGCATCGCGGTGATGTTCTTCGCCACGATCCTGCCCTCGACGAGCCGCTCGTCTTCCTGGCCGAGCCGGGTGCGCAACTCGGCCCAGATCCGTTCGTCGGGCCACATCGCGAGGTCGTCGTCCGGCGAGACCTGTAGGTACTGCCTGCTGAGCACCGGCGAGCGCATGCTGTGCAGGGTGAAGCCGCGCTCGTGCACGTTGTAGACGAGTTCCTTGCCGACCGGCGGTGTCTGCGCGAGGATGCCGAGCCAGCCGAACGGGAAGCCGTGCTCGTAGGCGGACAGCACGGTGCCTGGGATCGAGCGCCGGGACACGCCGTGGAAGCCGTCGCACCCGGCGACGAAGTCGGCCCTGATCTCGACCGGCTGATCGTCGAGCGTGCAGTGCACCACCGCGGCCTGGCCGCCGACCTCGTCGATGGAAACGTCCGCAATGCCGAAGTAGGGCGCCGCGCCCTCGGCGATCCGCGCGCGGATGAGGTCCTTGACGACCTGCTGCTGGCTGTACATGTACACCGGGTGCCCGGTCAGCTCGACGGTGGACAGGCGGTGCCGTTCGCCGTCGAAACACAGCTCGAACCCGTCGTGCACGGCGGCTTCCCGGTCCAGCCGCTCGCCGAGGCCGGAGTCGCGCAGCAGTTGGGCGGTGCCCTGTTCGAGCAGGCCGGCGCGGACCCGGTTTTCGACGTACTCGCGGCTGCGGCGCTCCAGCACGATCGAGTCGATACCGTCAAGGCCGAGACGGTGCGCGAGTACCAGCCCCGCCGGTCCGGCACCGATGATGACGACTCGGCAGCGCAACACGCGCATCCGCTACCTCCCGTTGTCCGAAGGCCTTGCGGCGCAGTGCTTGCGGCGCAGTGGTGAACGAATGGCGGCGACGAGTGTCGGAAAGCCCCCAACGCCGGTCAGTATTCGACGGCCGAGGAAGCGCTGTCAACGTGTGGCGCGAAGTTACGACGATGTGCGTAGGTCGGCCCAGCCGGCCGGTGAATCTGTCCCGTATCGGCCGGGACCCCGTTGACCGGCCCCGACCTGCCCTGGCAGCCTCAGCGTGAAAATCATGATAACAGTCCTGGGGGACTTTTCCGAATTCAGGATTTCGTCGGAAAGGCGGTCGCGGTGATCGAGGTTGGCATCAATTTCTTTCCCGACGTCGATCCGCACGAGAAATCGGCGCACACGTACTTCGCGGAATGCCTCGACCTGGTCGAACTCGCCGACGGGCTCGGCTACCATCACATCCGCATCGTCGAGCACTACTTCCACAGCTACGGCGGCTATTCGCCGAACCCGATCGTGTTCCTGGCCGCGGCCGCCGCGCGCAGCAGCCGCCTGCGCCTGGTCACCGGGGCCGTGCTGCCCGCGTTCAACCACCCGCTCAAGCTCTCGGGCGAGATCGGCATGCTCGACGGCATCTCCCGCGGCCGCCTGGATGTCGGGTTCGCGCGCGCGTTCCTGCCGCACGAGTTTCGCCGTTTCGGCGTTGCCATGGACACCAGCCGCGCCCGGTTCGAGGAGGGCGTCGACACGATCCGCAGGCTGCTCTCGGAGGAGAAGGTGGAGCACGAGGGCAGGTTCCACTCCTTCCCCGAGACGACCTCGCTGCCGCGCCCGACCCAGCGGCCGCACCCGCCGATGTGGGTGGCCGCGTTGTCCAACGAGCAGAGCTTCCGCCGCGCGGGCGAACTGGGCTTCGGGATCATGGCCAACCCGCTGGCCGCCGAGGCGATGCGGCACAACCTTGAGGTGTACCGGGAGTCCTGGCGGGCGGCCGGACATCCGGGCCGGGGCCGGGTGATGCTCGCCTTCCACATGCACTGCGCGCCCGATGCCGACGAGGCGCTCGCCGCGGCCGAGGGACCGATCAACGACTATCTCGGCAGTCTGGTCGCAGCCGCATCGGACTGGACGACCGGCACGTCAAGCGCGGACTACCCCGGTTACCAGGAGATGATCGCCAAGCTCGCAGAAGACGATTTCAAGGGCGTGCTCGACCGAGGCGCCGCGCTGGTCGGCACGCCGAGGGACGTGGTCGAGGGACTGCGAAGCTTCCACGAGCGCTGCGGCGGTTTCGAGGTGGCCAGCTTCCAGGTGAACTTCTCATCGCTCGCGCCGGAACTCGCGCGCCGGTCGGTCGAGCTGTTCGGCAGGGAAGGGCTGCCGCTGCTGGCCGAGCAGCGCGTCGGCGCGGCATGAAGGTCGGCGCGGCATGACGCGGCAGGCGGTGCGCCCTGAGCAGCCGGGTCCGGCCGACGACTACGCGGGCTCGCTGCTGCGCAGCAGGCAGCACAGTGCGCGCACCGACCGGCCGACGGTCTTCGAACTGGCCGGGCGCGAATGGGACCTGCTGGACAGCGTGTTCCCGCCGGTCTACTCGCCGTCCACGGCGGCATTCCTGGACCTGCTTGAGTTCCCGGTAGGCGGCTCGATGCTGGAGATGGGCTGCGGCGCCGGACTGATCGCGGTCACCGCCGCGCTCGCGGGGTGCGCGCGTGTCGTGGCAACCGACGTCAACCCGAGGGCGGCGCGCAACGCCGAACTCAACGCGCTGCGGCACGGCGTCGCCGACCGGGTCGAGTGCGTCTGCGGCGACCTGTTCGCGCCGCTGCGTCCCGACGACGCGTTCGATCTGGTGTTCTGGCACTCCAACTTCGTGCTCGCCCCGACCGACCTGGATGATCTGTCCATGCATGATCTCGCCTACGTCGACCCCGGTTACCTGGCGCACCGGGGCTACCTCGCCCAGGCGCCGCACCGGGTTCGTCCCGGCGGGATGGCGCTGCTCGGGTTCAGCAGCCGGGGCGATCTGGCTCGGCTGCGCCGGCTCGCGGCCGAGGACGACGTCGAGCTGGACGTGCTCGCCACCAAGCCCGTGCCCGAACGCGACACCCTGGTGGAGTACCAGCTGCTGCGGCTGCGGCCCGGATCGGCCCGGTGACCGAGCGGACCGTGCCGGGCACCGGTCCGGCCGCGCCCGCACCCCCACCGTCGGAGCAGACGGGGGCGGAGCAGATGGGGCCGGTGCTGCTCGCGGTGCTCGTCCTGCTCGCAGGCGAATTCCTGGCCATCTTCGACATCTCGGTGGTCAACGTCGTGCTGCCGGTGCTGCAGCGCGACCTGCACGCCACCGACGCGCACGCTTACCTCGTCGTCGCCTGCTACGGCCTTACCTACGCCAGCTTGCTCGTGACCGGCGGCAGACTCGGTGACGGGCACGGGTTCCGGCGGATCTTCCTTATCGGCATCGCCGTGTTCGGGCTCGCCTCGGCCGTGTGCGGGCTCGCGCCGACGACCGCGGTGCTCATCGTCGCGCGCGCCGTGCAGGGCGTCGGGTCGGCGCTGTTGTTCCCGCAGGTGCTCGCGGGCATCCGGCGCATCGTCCCGCACCGACTGCGCGGTAGGGCGGTCGGCGCGTTCGGCGCGGTGCTCGGGCTCGGCTCGACCCTCGGTCAACTCGGCGGCGGCCTGTTGACCCAGCTGGATCTGGCCGGGTTCGGCTGGCGCTCGGCGTTCCTGGTCAACGTGCCGGTCTGTCTCGTGGTCGCGCTCGTCGCGCTACGGGTGCTGCCCGCGCGGCGCGGCAACACCAGCAGGCTCGACCTGACCGGCGCCGCGCTGCTCGCCGCGACGCTGGCGGCGCTCGTGCTGCCGTGGTCCTTCGGCGGTCTCGGCGCGGCGGGCACCACCACCGCCGTGGTGGTCGTGCTCGTGCTCGCCGCGTCCTTCCTGTGGTGGGAACGCCGTGTCGCACGCGCGGGCGGTGCACCACTGGTCGAGTTCGGCCTTGTCCGCCAGCCCGCGTTCGGCATCGGGCTCGTGCTGTGTCTGACGTTCTTCGGCACCCAGGTCCCGTTCTACGTGATGCTTTCCCAGGCCGCGCAACGCGGCAACGGCATCGGCCCGTTGCCGTCGGCCGAGTTGTACGCGGGCCTTGGCATCGCGTTCCTGCTCACCTCGATGCTCGCCGGCCGGGTCGACGACCGGATCGCCACAGTGTTCGCGGTCTTCGGACCGTTGGTGATGGCCGCCAGTTATCTCGGCCTGCGGTTCGTGCCGATCGCCGACCTGGTTCCCGGCTCGGTTCCGGTCACGCTGCTGCTCGTACTCAATGGCCTCGGCGCTGGACTGGTCGCGCCGACGCTGATCCGGTTCGTGCTCGCGGGTGTGCGTCCCGAACTGTCGGGTCTGGCCTCGGGCTTGCTCGCCACCGCGCAACAGACCGCGAACTCGGTCGGCCTCGTCGTCGCGGGCGCGGTGTTCGGGGTGGGCGCCGACGTGCTCGCCGGTTTCCGGCTCACCCTGGTCTACTTCGTGATTCTCGCGGTGACGTGCACGGTGTTGTCCGGGTCGGTCGCGTTGCTGCGTCGAACCCGCTAGCGGCTAGTAGATTTGCTCGATCTAGTAGATCGATAACTTCAGTATCAATTGAAATCAAGCTATCTCAAAATCTCCAGGAAAGTACTTGCCCAGGAGGAAAGTGCCCGTGTACTTTCAGCTTAGGCAAGTACTTTCCTGAAGGAGGAACGATGATGCCGACCACGGCCCGACGTCCGCCCCAGAGCTCGACTCAACAGCCGGTCAGGGGCCTGCCGGCCTGGTATTTCGTACTGGCCGGCGTGCTCGTCGCCAGCTTCGACATCAGCCAGCAGTTCAGCTCCACCTACCGGCCGATCGCGGCGCTGCCGCTGGTTCTCCTCGCGGTGCACATCGGGCTCTGGTTCACCTTGCTCTCGCGCCGCCGCCAGTACATCCGCTCGGTGTGGCGCTCGCCGCGCGCCCGGCTGCTGGTGGTGGTGCTGTTCGGTGTTCGCCTGCTGCTCCAGTTGGGCCTGACCCTGCTGACCGCCAGCGCGGCCCCGCTGCACACCTACGCGCACCTGATCATGGGCCTTGCCCTGCTGGTGCTGACCACGACCGGCGCATGGTTTGATCAGTGGCTGATCCTGCGCACCCTGAACAAGGGCAAGTGACAGACGAAGGAGCGGCAACCGTGAACGAGCCAACGCCGGAAGAGGCGGCCGATGCGCTGCGTGCGGTCCGCGAGGGCCGGGAGCGGGTGATCAGGTCGGCCCTGGGCACCCGGTGGCTGTGGATCGTCAGCGGCCTGATCGTCTTCCTCTACTGCGCGGCCAACGACCTGTTTCCCGCCACCCAACGCTGGTTGGTCTGGGTCATGCTGGCCGTCCTGCTCGTGCTGGTCTTCGCCCTGCGCACGCGCGTGGGCGGCGCGTTGCTCGGCAGGCCCGTCTCGGTGTCCAACCAGAGCCTGGCACTGAGCTTCAAGTGGCGGCTGCTGCGCGCCGCGCCGATCCTCGGCATCGCGATCGTCGCTGCTGTGATCATTCAACTGTTCCACGTGCCGCACGGCCAGCTCTACTACGGGGCGCTGGCCGGGCTCTATATCATCTTCCTCGGCCCCAGGTTCCAGCTGTGGCTGCTGCGCCGGCAAGACAAGGACTGACAGTGGTGGCCGAGCTCGACCAGCTCCTGCTGGACCCGACGAGACTGGCCATCGTCTCGCTGCTCGCCGCGGCCGAGTGGGCCGAGTTCGGGTTCGTCCGGGACTCGGTCAAGCTCTCCGACTCCGCACTGTCCAAACAGGTCACCACGCTGTCCAGGAACGACTATGTGGAAGTCCGCAAGGGCTATGTCGGCAAGCGGCCACGCACCTGGCTCAACCTCACCGACGCTGGCCGCAGCTCCTTGGCCGAGCACATTTCCGCCCTTCAGGCCATCGCGGACAAAGCTCGGTCGGATGGCGCCCGGCAGCCCCGCGAAACCAATTGAGATACGGACACGCCGGGTTTTAACAGAATTCATTTATTTTTGGCAAATGTTTGGCTGTTCGCGGGTCGGGGAAGCTCACTATGGTTTGTTCGTCTGTCCCCACCTGCAAGGAGACACTCGTGCCTACCAAGCAACACGCCGGCTTCGGCTGGCTGAAGCGACTCGCACTGGCCGGTACCGCGGTCGCGTCCATGGCAGGTCTGGCCGTTGTCGCCAGTCCGGCCGCGAACGCTGAGGTTTTCGGCTCGTGCACCATCTCGGGTTGTTCGGCCGCCAGTTCGGCCAACTCGACCTGGGAATCCATGGGCTACCCGGACAGCCGTGGCTGGTACGACTGGCCAAACGGCGAATGCAACTACGCGGGCGGCACCTACTACAACGACGACGGCCAGCTGCCAAGCGGCGACTCCTTCCAGGAGTTCGACGTCAACCCGAGGGCCTGTGGCGCGCACCGGGACGCGGCCCGGATCGTGGTGGACATGAACACCGGCGAGGTGTGGTACTCGCCCGACCACTACGCCGACTTCTACCAGCTGTAGCGATCATCGACCAAGCCCGTGCCGCCCCTTCTCGTCGGGGCGGCACGGGCTTTTCATGTGCTCCTGCGGTGACCACCCTCGGATCGAGGTAGCGGCTTTTCTCTGAAAAGGCTCGTTTGCGCACGTGAAATCGTGGGAAGCAAGATCAGCTGATCATCTCCGCCCTCGACCGATGATTTTTTCACTAAATGTGAGGCGCTTCGCTACTCCATTGGGCATAATTCCGGTTGTATGGCCACCCACTTGCCGTAGCAGCGAGGCGATTTTTCACGGTATGTGGTTCGACATACCGCCGGTCGTGCGAGGCCGGCGACCGAAGGAGGGATCTTGCTGGGCGGACCGTCCGGCGAGAGGTCGTGAGGTTACACATCGGGAGGGAACAGCGTGAGCAACGCCATCAGCGTCGAGCTGGAGGACGAGGGCAAGAACCTGGAGAACGGCCTTGAGAAGGTGCTCGGGCTTGGCGAAAAGCAGGCCACCCAGCCCACTCAACCGTCGACGACCGAGTCGACGGACACACCGGACTGCGGTCCGTGGGGATGCGAGGGCCCGAAGGCTCAGGTCTGACCGCTCGCTCCGGGCCGACGCGACTCGTTCGCGTCGGCCCGGCATGTCCATGCGGTCGGCTGTGTCGCGGAGCGTGCCGAGTGTGGTGACATAGAGCAGTGGCTCACGCGTCCGGATCACCTCGGCGAACTCAGGCCGAGGAGTTGTACCAACGAGGGCTGGCACTCAACAACGCGTATCGGGTCGCGGCGGGCGCCCGCACGTTGCGCAGGGCGCTGCGGCTGATCGACGGGGACGGCGGCGCGGTCGAGCTGCGTACCCGGATACTGATCACGCTGGCGCCCTCGGACGTCGAGACGCGCGGCCTTGACGCGGCACTGGCGGACCTCGACGCGGCCGAGGCCCTGCTGCCGGCGGTTTCCGACGAGACGACTCGGCTCGAACTCGCCGCTCGGCTGGCCGGCCAGCGCGGCCTGGTGCTGGGCAGGGTCAACCGGTGGGACGAGAGCATCGCGCAGTTGGGGGTGGCGATCGGGCTGCGGGACCGGGCCTATGCCGCCGGACTGCCCGTGCACTTCGGCCTGGCGACCAACCTGCTCAACAGGGCCACCGCGAACAACCTGGCCGGCCGTCCGGGTCCGGCGATCCGCGACTATCGCCGGTTGGCGCAGGTCGTCGAGTCGGGACTGGGCGACCCGAGGGTCGACCAGAAGGCGCTCGCGGTACTGAATGCCAAGGCACAGCACGGACTCGCGGCGGTCGCCTGGCGGGTCGGCGACATCCCGCAGGCGCTCGCCGAATACGAGAAGGCGCTGGCGAGCTATGCCAAGGTCATTCCCAGCGGTCTGCTGAAGCTGCGGATGGACCAGGCCGACGCGCTGCTCACCGCGGGGCTGGCCGAGGAGGCCGCGCGGCAGCTGGACGAGGCACTGCCCGAGCTGCGCAGGCAACGCGACCACCGCAACGTGGCCGAGGCCGAACTGCTGCGCTCGGCGGCCGCGCTGGGCGAGGGCGACCTTGCCGGGGCGCGCATCTGGGCGGAGTCGGCGCGGCGGCGGTTTCACCGACAGGGCAACGCGCCGATGGCCGCGCGGGCCGCGTTGGTCCGGCTGCGTGCGGACGTCGACGAGGCTCTCGGCGGGGAGCGGATATCCTCGCACCTGATCGACCGCGCGCTCGCGCTCGCCGACACGCTCGCCGGGCTGGACATGGTCGACCAGTGCGCCACCGCGCGGATGCTGGCCGTGCGGCTGGAACTGCGGCGGGGCCGGGTGTCCGCTGCGGAGCGACAGTTCGCGCTGGTGCCGAAACCACGCAGGGTCACCCCGGTTGACCAGCGGATGCTGCGTCGGTTGTGTCGGGCCGAGCTGGCCGTGGCGACCGGTGACCGGCGGCTGGCGTTCGCGCAGGCTCGGGCCGGCATCGCCGAGCTTGGCCGAATTCGGGACCGGATGGGTGGCGCGGAACTCGTCTCCGGCACGGCGATGCATGGCAGGGCGCTCGGCCAGCTCGCGGTTCGGCTGGTCGTCGGGCAGCCCTCGGCGCCCGCGCGCGCGTTGTTCGACTGGTTGGAGCGGACCAGGGCGCAGTTCTACCGCTACGAACTGCTGCCAGCGCCGGACGATCCGGTGCTGGCCGAGAAGGTGTCGGAATATCGCTATGTGAGCCGCGACCTGCGACTGGCGCACCTGAGCGGCAGGCCGAGTCGCGAGCTGGTGTCCCGGCACGCCGCGCTGGGCCGGGAGGTCATGCAGGCCGGCTGGCGGGACAGTCCGTGGGGGCAGCCTCGGCCGATCGCGACGGTCGGCGAGGTCATCGCCGAACTCGGTGACCGCGCGATGATCAGCTTTCTGATCACCGACGGCGTGATGATGGCGGTCGTGGTGGTGGCCGGCGTGGTGCGACTGGTGTCGTTGGGTGACGCACGCGACATCATCGTCGCCGCCCAGGACCTGCATGCCGACCTGGACGCGCTGTCGCCGGACTGGCTGCCGACCCGGCTGACCGCCGCGGTCACCAATTCGGCGGTGCGCAGGGTGCGGATTCTGGACGATCGGTTGCTGCGCCCGCTCGACGGCCTGATCGGCGACCGGGAACTGGTGATCATCCCGACCGGCGCGCTGTACGCGGTCGCCTGGGGCGCGCTGCCAAGGCTGCGGGGCAGGCCGGTGGTGGCGGCGCCGTCCGCGACCGCGTGGCTGACCGCGCACCGCTCGGACGCCGAGGACGGCGAGGACCGGATGACCGTGTTGGTGGGCGGCCCGAACCTGTCCGTGGCCATCAGCGAGGTGGACGCGCTGCAGAAGTACCACCCGAAAGCGGAGATCATCAGCGCGCAGGAGGCGAGCGTCGAACGGGTGCTCAAGGCGCTGGACGGGGTCGCGCTCGCGCACGTCGCTGCGCACGGCGCGCACGAACCGGAGAACGCGTTGTTCTCCCGGCTGGAGCTGTGGGACGGCGCGCTGTTCGCGCACGAGATCCTCCGGCTGCGCAGGCCGCCTCGGCACGTGGTGCTTGCCGCGTGCGAACTGGCGCTGTCCAGGATCCGGCCGGGCGACGAGGCGCTCGGTTTCGCGGGTGCCCTGCTCTCCGCCGGCGGCCGTACGGTGACCGCCGCGGTGACCAGGGTCGGCGACGAGGCCGCTTCGGCCGCGATGAACGACTACCACAGCCAACTCGCGCTCGGCGCACCCGCCGCTACCGCGCTGGCCGAGGCGACCGCGGTCGACCCGTTCCGCCGCCCGTTCATCTGTCTTGGCGCAGGCTGATGTCTTGGCGCAGGCCGATGTCTTGGCGCAGGCCGAGCGAGCGATCAGTAGCGAGCGGCCGATCATTAGCGAGCGATCAGTGCAGTACCGACGTGATGTACCGCGCCGCGTCCGCGATCATCGGGTACTGCGATGGCATGCCGTAGCCGACGCGGTCGGTCAGGATCGCGATGACGAGCGGTGGGCCCGTCGGCGGCCAGGCGATCGCGATGTCGTTGGTGCGGCCGTAGTCGCTGTGCCCGGTCTTGTCCGCGACCGTCCAACCCTTCGGCACGCCCGCGCGCACGTCGGCGGCACCGGTGGTGTTGCGGCGCAGCCAGTCCACGACCAGCGCCCGCTTGTTCGGTGGCAGCGCGGAGCCGAGCGCGACCTGGCGGTAGGCGCCCGCGATCGCGCGCGGGGTCGTGGTGTCGCGCGGACTGCCGGGTAGTTGGTCGTTCAGCGCCGGCTCGTAGTCGTCGATCCGGCTCGCCGTGTCACCGAGGCTTCGCAGGTACGCGGTGAACGCGGCAGGGCCGCCGATGTCGCGCATGAGCAGGTTGCCCGCGGTGCCGTCGCTGTAGCGGATCGCGGCGTCGCACAGGTCGCGCACGGTCATGCCGGTGCCGATGTGCTGCTGGGTGATCGGTGAGATCGAGTCGACGTCCGCCTTGGTGTAGGTGACCACAGTGTCCAGATAGGACAGTGGGTGCCGTTGTAGGACCGCCGCGGCGGCGAGGGCCTTGAACGTCGAGCAGAACGCGAACCGCTCGTCGGCGCGGTATCCAACACTGGCGCCCGATCCGGTGGCCACCGCGTACACGCCAAGCCGCGCCGCGTACTTCTTCTCCAGCGCCGCGAAGTGGCCCGCCGAATCGGGCGCGGGCGGTGCGGAGGTGGTCGGTGTGGTCGGTGCGGACGGCGTCGTCGTGGCGGTGCACGCGGACGCGGCCAGGGCGAGGCCGCCCAACAGCAGCATGCGACGGTTCATGTATCCGACTCTGGCCGGGACGCCGCATCTTGTCCAAGGCATAACCTGATCGACGAATGCGCGGGGTTTCGTTGCCCGCGCATTCGTCGATCGTGGATGTCACTCGTTGGCCGCGAACACCTGCGCCGTGCCGTTCGGCAGACCCGCGATGGTCACGTCCACAGCCGCCAGGTCCGCCGCCCCGCTCAGACCGCGCAGCGGCTGCCAGCCGCTCCACGTGCCGTTCGCGCTACGCACCTGGTGGAACACGTTGGTCGACTTGTCCGTCGCGATGATCTGCGTGGACCCGTCCGGCATGCCGGTGATCGCCACCTGCCACCCGTCGAACGTGCTCGCCCCGCCGACCCCGGGCAGCGCCTGGAAACCGCTGTCCACACCGTTGGCCGAGCGCACCTCGTGATAGATCGCCCCGCCGTTCATCAACGCGATCTGGCTCGACCCGTCCGGCAGCCCGGCGATTGCCACGTTGTACGCGCTGACCTGCCCGGATCCGAGCCCGGCAAGCGGCTGCCAACCGGCCCAGCTCCCGTCCGCGTTGTGCGTGTTCGCGTAGACGTAGCCTTTCCTCGGATCGGTGACCAGCACCCGCACCGATCCGTTGGGCAGACCGGCGGCGGCGGCATGTCGCACGGCGAAGCTGCTCGCGCCGGTCAACCCGGGCACAAGACGAAGACCGGACCAGACGCCGGCCGCGCTCAGGTCGTCCTCGTAGAGCAGGTTGCTGTTGTAGTCGGTGGCGAACACCTCCGCCGACCCGTTCGGCCCCTTCGCGACCGCGACATCACCGGCGGCGAACCCGCCCGACCCCGGCCCCGGCACCAACTGCTGGCTGTAACCGCCGCCCGGCGCGCGCACGATGTCGTACACCAGGTTGTTCAGCCCGATCAGCGCGAACTGCGTCGAGCCGTCCGCCATCCCGGCCGCGCTCACCCTGGTCCCGGTCCCGCTCGGCTCGTCCCAACTCGACCACGACCCGTCCGCGTTGCGCGACGAGGGCAGCAACACCCAGTCCCGGACCCCCTGTGAGTCGGCGGGCCTTGCCCCGCCTGCCGACGCCGGCAGCACCCCCACAACCAGCGCGGCGACCCCGATCGCCGCGCACATCCAGCGCACTGACTTTCGCATTCGTCCTCCCGATGGACATCCCTCGACCTCCGCAGCAGCGGAAGCGCGAGCAGTATCGGGACGCGTGCATCACCGCGCCGTCACAGCCGCGTCAGTGCGACAGTCGGTAGGAGAACCGCCGAAGCCGTGGCACCCACTGCTGGAAGATGGACAAGTCCGGCAAGGTGATCGCTGTCGAGGCACGACTCAGGCCGGTGCCCAGCCGGGCCCACTCGTCGGTGACCTGGGACGGCAGTTCGCCCACGATCCCGTTGTGTCCGTCCACCGGAACACAGTCAGCGACGAACGTCGCCCACTCCTCGTCTGGTCGTCGGCGCAGAAGCCCGCCCGCCACACCGTCGGCAAGGTCGGGCCTGCCGTCCAGTAGGTCGGGGAGCAGGAGCGGATGTGCGGTGAGCAGACCGAGCAGAATGGCGACGGCCTGGTACTCGCCTGGCTCGTCCGATCCGCCGAGGAATCGCGACGCGTCGGAAAGATCGCGGGTCGCCCTGATCATGCGATAGATGTTGAACAGCCGCTTGGCTTCCCGAGGCGTATTGATGAGCGCGTCGAGCGCGGAGAGCAGGTCGAGTTCCGGTTCCGTGAGCCCAACCCGGGTGGGCTGGATCTGGCCGTCCCCAGTCTGCTGTGCGACCTCCGAACCCTCCTCCACCTCGAATTCGCCAACGCCAGCCGAATCCATGATTTCGGGCTCGGGTTGCGGCTGGCTGGCCGCGACCACCGGTGCCCCGACCTGTTTGTCGTCGATGGCGCGCAGCAGCTTGTTGAGGCTGCCCGGCGCCATGTTCGACAGAACGAGCGGGATGTTGATGATCTTCTCCAGGTAGTCCTCCGGGATCACTTTGCCGATCCCGGGCTCGTTCGCGATCTCCTCACCGAGGATCGCGGCGTACTCGTCACGCAGCGAACGCACCAGCCAACGAGGATCGACGCCGATCACGACGACGAAAAGATCGAGTGCCAGCAGCAGGTGCACGGCCTGCAGTACGTCCACCACCTGGCGCGGACCGCACCTGTCCAGGTCGTCGACGTAGAGCACGATTCGGTCGATCGGCCGGTGGCCGGACTCGGCATCGGGATGCGCACGCCAGTCCGCCAGCAGCGCGACGAGTTGCTCGAAGTCCTTACGGATCATGGAGATCAAGCTGAGGTTCTTCTGATACGTGCCGTCCTGGGCGCGGCTGGCCAGGAAGCTGTACAACCGCCGTCCGGGTGACAACTCGGACAGCTGTCGGCCGAGTTCGCCGATGTGCGACATGACCTCGTGCAACTGTGCCTCGGCAACCTGCTGGTCGGTCTCGGCGCTCCGCAGCGCATCAAGCTCACGAGCGGCCCGCACCCGAGCCGCGGTTGTCACGCCGGACCGCAACTCGGTCACGAGCGTGCGCAGCGCTCGCAAGCCTGACCTGGCCCGCGCCATCACCGTGACGCCGGCCGCGAGCACAACGCCAAGACCACCACTCAACCAGGCGAGAGCGCCGCGAATCTCCGGTGCGAACGCCGCGATCACGGCACAGCTCGCCAGCGCGAAGATCGCCAACGGTACGATCAACCTGCCTCGGCGATCCCAGGAACCACGGTTCAACGCCTCGGCGTCGGACAGCGAACCGCTGAGTTCGTCGATCAGCAGCTTGGTCTGTTCGACATCGGCGCTGACGCCGAGCTTGTCGAACAAGGATGTCACCCGGTTTCGGAGTTCTGGTGACTGTCGCAGCGCGTTGATCAGGTCGGTTGCCCGAGCGAACCGACGTTCGGTAGCCCTGTCGAGCTGAGCTTGGAGTTCGGCGGCAGCCTCCTTGGCCTGTTGAGCTCGCGCGTCGAGATCGCGCCGTTGATCAAGCAGCCCGGAGAGTTCCGCGCGCAGTTGGCCGCGCTGGTCCTCGGGTCGCGCGGTGGGCTCGGCGAGTTGCCGAAAGATCTCGTCACCAAGACTGGCCCACAGATTGCTGTCCGCGTAGTGCCACGCGTTGAAGCTGATCTGCGCGATGTCGCCGCAGTAGTCCGGGTTACCGGATTTGGTCAGCTCGGACACGGAGTTACGCAACAGGCCCATGAAGTAGCTTTTGCCCGCCCCCCACTCGCCGAAAATACCGATCGCGAGCGGCGTGCGCGTGATGCGATCGGCGATCACCGTGGCCAGCATCGAGACGTAGGGCGCGACGCCCAGTTGATCATCGGCGAGCGGAATGCCGACGGTCGGATCAACCCGATCGGTGGTCACACCGCCGGCAAGTTCGACCGGTTGCTCCGGCTTTGTCTGCGGCGCCTGGTACCTGTTCACGGCCTGCTCGATGGCCATCGAGTCACGACCGGTACGAGCCACGAAGGCCAGCTGACTCATCCTCACCGACTGGGCGGCATCGATGGCCGAGGGCACAGCCACGGCGGCAACCGACTCGATGTCCATGCCAAGAGCACCTGTTCCCAGCATCGGCACCGCAATTGTTCTCGCCCCGTACGACGAAGCATGGCTGATCGCCGCCGCGGTGGCGCGCCCGATGACACCCGGCGTCGGTACGCCGCCCGAGCCATGAGGACTGGCGAACACCGCGAGCCACAGTCCGCCGTCATTGTTCTCGCGCAACCTGAGTGCGCCCGGTGCGCTGGGCGTGACGCGGCTGAAGTCGGATGGCCATGGTGCCCTTGGGAAGTGTTGTTGCACTGCCAGCCCCAGGTCGCCGAGTTCTTCGCCGACCGACAGCACGATGGCGTCGACCGAGAGGCGCCATGGTTTGTCGATGATTACGAGACTGACTTCGACAGTGACGCGGGCGTCCGCCAAGTGTCCTCCTTCTGACAATCGGCGAATCTTAACGGGCGCCCGGCCGCGTCCGGCCAAATATGGGTGGTGGGTACCCATCACCGGATCGGATGTGGGTGGCAGCGTTACCGGCGTGAACGACAGAGCGCCTGCTACCACCGGGTTTGCCGGTCCGCTTGGCTCCGGCTGGTGGGCTCGGGGCCTCACTTCGCGGGAGCGGTCCTCGGGGGTGAGCGCGGAGCCCGAGTGGGCGGAGTTCGTGCGGCGGGCGATCACCGGGCTGGCGGTGACGGCGGAGGCGTCGGCGGTTTCGGAACGGACCGAGTTGGCCGCGGTGTGTGCGCCGCTCGTTGAGCTGGCGGTCGCGGAACTGGCAGTGGATGCCGCCGAGGTCGACGTCGAATCTCTGGTCGGCGAGTTCCGGGCGTCGTTGGGGGAGCGGCTGGGGAAGGCGGCGGCGCGGACGCTGGTCACCGAGCTGAACGCGGCTCGGGTCGGCGGGCGGTTGGCCGGGGCCACCAGCGAGGAGCGGTTCGCGGACTTCGTGCGGACGACCGCTACCGGCGCGGGGCTTGCCGACCTGTTCACCACCTATCCGGTGCTGGCTCGGATTCTGGGCACCGCCTGTCTGCACGCGGTGCGGGCCGGGCGGGAGCTACTGGCACGCTTCGTCGCGGATCGGTCCGCGATCGTGGCCGGGTTGCTGGGTGGCGTCGATCCGGGGCTGCTGGTGTCGGTCGCGGTGGGCAGCGGGGACTACCACCGAGGCGGGCGCTCGGTCGCCGTGCTGCGGTTCGAGTCCGGCGCGCGGATCGTGTACAAGCCGAGGTCGTTGGCGTTGCAGGCGCATTTCGACGAGTTGGTCGGCTGGCTGAACCGGGCGGTGCCGTGGCTGGAGCTGCGCACGATCGCCTCCCTCCGGCGCGGCGGGTACGGGTGGCAGGAGTTCGTGGCCTACCTCGCCTGCGCGGACGTCGCCGAGGTCGAGGCGTTCTACCAGCGGCAGGGCGCGCTGCTCGCGCTGATCAACGCACTGGACGGCACGGACATCCATCACGAGAACGTGATCGCCGTCGGCGACCAGCCGCTGTTGATCGACATCGAGACCCTGTTCCACCCGACCTTGCTGCCGCCATCGGTCACCGGGCCGGACCCGGCCATGCGCGCGTTGATGTCCTCGGTGCAGCGCACCGCGATGCTGCCGACGCTGGTGGTCGGCGAGCACGGGGTGCTGGACATGTCCGGGGTCGGCGGCGACCGGGACCGCACGTATCCGCTGGACTCGGTGGCGATGGCGAACGAGGGCACCGACCGGATGCGCCTGGTGCGCGGCACGGTCACCTTCGCGGGAAGCGCGAACCGGCCGAGGGTCGACGGTGTCGACGCGTTGCCTGAAGCGCATGCGAACGCCCTGATCACCGGGTTCCGCGCGGCCTATGACGCGATCGCGCGCGGCGCGGACGAGCTGCTCGCCGACGACGGGCCGGTGCGGCGGTGCGCGCAGGACGAGATCAGGATCGTGGTGCGACCGACAAGGGCGTACGGCACGCTGCTCGCCGAGTCGACCCATCCCGACGTGCTGCGCGACGCGCGGGACCGGGACGAGTTGTTCGGCGTGCTGGCCGCCGACGCTGCCGACGAGCTGTCGCGGGCGTTGCTGCCACACGAGGTCGAGGACCTGTGGGCGGGCGATGTGCCGATCTTCCTTGGCAAGCCGGGATCGCGCCAGGTGCGCGGGTCGTCCGGGAGGGTCGTGCCGACGTTGTTGGCGCGGACCGGGTTGGCCTCGGCCGAGGCGAAGATCGCGCGGATGGGCGAGACCGATCGCCGCGAGCAGGAGTGGGTGATCCGGGCCGCGCTGGCCAGCCGCGCCGAGCCGGAGGAGCACGCGAGCGGCGCCCGGCGCGCCGAGTCGGTGACCGCGATCGTGCCGGACCCGGAACGCCTGCTGTCCTGCGCCTGCGGGATCGCGGACAAGATCGTGGCGCGCGCCCTGCACGACGAACAGCGGGCGAACTGGCTGACCATGGACCAGGTCGACGGGCGGCACTGGATGGTCATGCCGATGGGCGCCGGGTTCGGCGCCGGTTACAGCGGTGTCGCCGTGTTCCTTGCCCAGCTCGGCAGCCTGACCGGCATCACACGCTACACGGACCTGGCGCGCAAGGCGGTGCGGCCGATTCCTCGGCTCATCGACGCGATCGACGCGGACCCCCGGTTGGCTCGCGCGATCGGCTGCGGCGGGTTCCTCGGCCTCGGCGGGATCTGTTACGCGCTCGCACGGTTGGCGACCCTGCTTGAGGACCCGGACCTGCTGGACTGGCTGGATCGGTTGGTGCCGCTGGTCGGCGGCGCGGACGACGGCGTGCAGACCAGTGTCGCGGCCGGTCGGGCAGGCGGACTGGCCACGATGCTGGCCGTGCACGCGGAAACCGGCATGGTCGAGGCCAAGTCACTGGCCGAGGAGTTCGCGCGGCGGCTCGCTGAGCCCGCCGCACCACCTACCGAACATGTACCCGGAGATTCGCTGCCCACCAGCGGTTTCCAGTGGGGCGAGAACGGGGTCGGCTGGGCGCTGCTGCGGTTCGGCAGGGGCGATGGCGGGCAGCGCTACCTCGATCTCGGCCGCGCAGCGTTGACAAGGGACCCGGAGCCGGACGGCCCTGATCGGGACTACAGCTGGTGTTCCGGGTTGGCCGGACGCCTGCTGAGCTGGGCGGCGGATCGCCAGATCGCCGACGACGACCCGTGGCTGGAGCTGTTCACGGATCGGCCGATGCTGCGTGACATGTCGCTGTGCCACGGCGAGTTGGGCGTGCTCAACGCGCTGACCGCGGTCGGCGCGCGCGGCAGGGAGATCGCCGAGCGCGGCGCGGCGTTCCTGCTCGGCGCGCTGGAACGGTTCGGTCCGTCCTGCGGACTGCCAGGTGGCGTGTCCGGCCACGGGTTGCTGACCGGGCTTTCCGGCATCGGTTACGGCCTGCTGCGGCTCGGCATGCCGGAGCGGGTGCCGTCGGCGTTGTTGTTCGAACCGACCGTCTTGACCACCGAAACATTGCACTATGAACAAACAAATCGCTATGGAGAGGGCACGGATACATGAGCGACGTTGCGAACAATGGTCAGGCAACCGAAGACGTCACGAAGAACGCGGACGACGCGCAACACCCGGCCGGGCAGATCCGGGTTTCCCGAGTCAGCATGATTGGTATGCGGGTCGGCGCGTTGGCGGGTTTCGCCATGGCGTCCATGGCCGTGGCCGGCGTGTTCTCGCACATGGACACGACGTCGAGCATGGTGTAGCGAACAGTTGTTCGGTGCACAACGGTAAATCCAGCATTGTGGGGTGACGAATACCGTGCGCAGCTGAATTGCGCACGGTATTTGGTCGGTTACCCGCCGAATTGATCACGTTCGGTATCTGGAACGTGCGCATTTTCGCTCTAGGATCTGCGCTATGAGGACTCGTTCCCCGCGCCTCATCGGTCGCCACGATGAGTTGGATGTGGTGGAACAGGCTCTCCGAGACGCGCGAAAAGGCACCGGCAGGGCCGTTTTCGTGGTCGGTGAGGCCGGCATCGGCAAGTCGCGGTTGGCCGCCGAGGCGGTGAGCAGGGCTTTCACCGCCGAGATGGTGGTGTTGCGCGGCCGAGGCTCGACAGTGGGGCCGATGGTGCCGTTCCGGCCGTTGACCGAGGCGCTGCTGTCGCTGTTCCGGTCGAGGGAGCTGCCGACCGACCGCTCGCTCGACCCGTACCGGCCGGTGCTGGGCCGGTTGGTGCCGCAGTGGGCGCGGCAGGACACGCCATCGGGCGGCGAATCCCTTGTCGTGCTGGCCGAAGCGCTGTTGCGGCTGCTCAACGTGGTCGGGGCCGGTCGCGGTTGCCTGGTGGTGCTGGAGGATCTGCACGACGCCGACGTGGAAACCCTGGCCGTGCTCGAATACCTGGCCGACCACCTCGAATCCGAACCCATCGCGCTGCTGGCGACCTGTCGCACCGAACCGTCGCAGGCACTGGACATCGCGGACGCGGTCGAACGCGCCGGGCGCGGCGACCTGATCGAGTTGCCCCGGTTGGACTACGCGGACATGTGTCGACTGGCTGCGTCCTGCCTCGATGTCGAACCGGACGAGGTTCCCGATTCGGTGCTGCGCAAGGTCTGGGAGAGCAGCGTCGGCAACCCGTTCGTCGTCGAGGAACTGTTACAGGGCATGGTCGGCGGCGGCCAGCTCGTGCTCGGCGCGCGCGGCTGGCGCGAGGTCGATGCGGTGCGCGCGGAGATCCCGCAGACCCTGGTCCGGGTGATCAGCCAGCGCGTCGACCGGCTCGGGCCGCAGGCGAGGGAACTGTTGTGCGCGGCCGCGGTGCTGGGTATCCGGTTCCGGTTGTCGATGGTGCAGAAGATCATCGGCGTCGACGACCACGTGCTGGTCAGCGAGTTGCAGGCCAGCGTGTCCGGCCAGTTGGTCTCCTCGGACGAGCGCGGCCCTGACTGGTACTCCTTCCAACACCCCCTGATCGCCGACGCGTTGCTCAGCAGGCTGGCACCGGTCGAGCGGGTGGTTTATTCGCGGCGCGCGGCGGAAACCGTCGAGTCGATGCATCCGGACCTGCCCGGCGAGTGGTGCCAGGTGGTCGCGACACTGCGCCTCGCCGCTGGCGAACCGGTGCTGGCCGCCGCGCTGTTCGCCGAGGCAGGACGACGTGCGCTGGCCGGTTCGGCGGCCGGTTCGGCCATCACGTTGCTTGACAAGGCCGAGGCGCTGCTGGCCAAGCACGGCGCCGAGGCGGCGCGCGCGGAAGTGCTGGAAACACTGCTCTACGCATTGGCCGAGGCTGGCGAGTTCGAGCGGGCGTTCGCGCTGGCCAACACGCTGGACACCAGTTCGGCAGGGCTGTCCATCGAGCGCAGGGTCGCGGTGCGCGTCCGGTTGGCCTGGGTGGCGCAGATCGCCGGCCGCCACGAGGACTGTGTGGCGCAGGTGGCCGAGGCGCGGATGGCGCTCGGGCCGAATCCGAGCGAGGAACTGCGCGCTCCCGTCGACGCCATCTCGGCCCACCTTGCCCTGGACACGCCGGGCAGGAACAGGATGCACGAGGCGGAATCCCTGGCAAGAGCGGCGATCGAGCCGGCGGAGCGGGTACCCATGCCGGTCATCGCCTGCCAGGCGTGGTACGCGATCGGCGTGATCGTGCGCGCCCGCGACCTGGCCGAATCGGATGCGGCGCTGCGCAGGACCCAGTCCATCGCCGAGGAACACCGGCTGCCGATCTGGCGGCTGTACGGGCTCAGCGGCCAGGCAACGAACGCCTGGCTGGCTGAGGCGGACGCGAAACCACTGGCGAGCGCGCGCACCGAAGCCTTGCGGGTGGGTGCGATTACCGTCGCGCTGAACCTGGATTCCGTGCTAGCGCTGCATGCCGTGCTGGGTGGCGACTTCGCCACCGCGCCCGGTCTGATCGACGAGGGCCTTGCCACCGTCCGACGACTGCAACTGCCGTCGCTGGAACGGTATCTGCTGATGACCCGCGCGGTACTGGCCGCCCACCAGGCGCGTCGCGACGACATGGAGGCCACCTGCGCGGAGTTCCTTGCGCGCGGCGGGGCGAAGTCCAGGGAACTGCCGCTCACGCTCGGCCTTGCCAGGACGTTCTGCGCGCTGCTTGAGGAGAACGTCGAGCTGGCCGAGCACGAACTGGGCGAGGTGCGGGCCAGTGAGGCAGCGAACCCGGTGCCGTTCTACCTTGCCGGCAGCAACGGCCTGCGGCTGCTGTTGGACGTGCTCGCCGAGCGGGTGGGGTGGCGCGAGTTCCGCGATGTCAGCTCCTCCAGCACCAGCAAGATGCGCTGGAACCGGCACTTCGTGCAGCTCGCGCACGCGGTGCTGCTCGGCCGCGCCGGCCACCGGGCGAAGGCAGAGGCCGCCATGGCCCAGGCCCAGGAGTCGGCGGCGCCCTACACGATGGCAAGACACCTTGGCCTGCGGCTGGTCGCGGAACCGGCGAACGCGGATCGCTGGGGCGACCCGGTGACCTGGCTGCGCGCGGCGGCCGAATACTTCCGGCAGGCCAACGTCTCCTCGGTGACCAGTGCCTGCCGTGGCCTGCTGCGCCAGTACGGCGAACCCGTGCCGCAACGGCGGACCGGCGCCGGCCGCATCCCGGCCGACCTGCGCGCGCTCGGCGTGACCGTGCGCGAGTTCGAGGTGCTTGAGCTGCTGGTACAGCGGATGACCAACAAGACGATCGCCAGCAGGCTGCACCTTTCCCCGCGCACGGTGGAGAAGCACGTGGCCAGCCTGCTGCTCAAGACCGACCAGCCGAACCGCTCCGCGCTGGTCGAGAACTGGCCGGGACACACCTGAGCGGGCGGACACCGTTGTCGGTGCCCGCCCGCTGCTGACTCAGGAGGAATGGCTACTTGGCGTTCACGCCCTGCGTGCTCGTCGCGTAGGTGCCGATCACGAACGCCAGCGCACGGGCGTTGCGGAGCATCGCCGTGCGGTCGACGTTGTTCAGGGTGTCGCAGGTGATCTGGTAGCAGGGGTCGAACGCCACCCCTGCCGTCCCACCCCACTTGGCGACCTCGGTCTGCGTCTTGGTGGAATCCGCGCCGGTGAACACGCCACCGGTCGGGATGCCGGCGCCGGCGAAGGCGTTGTAGTCCCACCGGCCGGACAGCGGTGCCGCTTCGGTCTGTACCCCGGTCGCGTTGAAGTAGGCGTAGAACGCCTTCGTGATCGCGGCCGAACCAGCGCCCGGCAGCCCGTCGAGCACGAAGTAACCCGTGTTCGGCGAGCCGATCATCTCCGCGTTCAGGTCCAGCGCGATGTCCTGCTTGTCCTGCGCCGTGAGCGAAGCCAGGTAGGCGGCCGCGCCCGCGAAGCTGTACTCCTGCGCGCTGGTGAACACGAACCGGACCGCGTTGGTGATCCTCGGCCACGCACCAAGGTGCAGTGCGTCCTGGAGCATGGCCGCGGTGCCGGTGCCGTTGTCGTTCTCACCGGCCCCACCGATGCTGTCCAGGTTCCCGTTGACCAGGACGACGTTGTGCGGGTTGCCCGTCCTGGTCTGGGCGATCAGGTTGGAACTGGTCCGCACCTGCTGCAACGCCCGCACTTCGAGGGTCACCGTGATCCCCGGCTCGGCGGCCAGGGTCTGGCCGTCGGCCTGGCTGACCGAACCAGCCGGGATGTGGCCCTGCGACGGGTCGCTGAGCGCGGCCCGCAGCGGCCCTGGCACGTTGTTGTAGATGATCTCGGCCGCCGCGCCCGCCTGCGCCGCGATCTGCTCCTTGACCGCGAAGGTGCAACCGCCCCGCTGGACGAGCACGATCTTGCCGGCGGCCGCGACATTGGCGTAGTCGCCGATGGCGCAACCGGGGGCAGCGCTCACGGTGGAGGGGACAACTGCGATCGGCGCGGTGATGCCACCGACCGGCGTCGACGGCGAGTAGTCGATGATGTTGACCGGCACGGCCGCGCCGTTCACGGTGAGGTTCTGCGCGAGGCGCTCGAAGTAGTTGAACTGGAAGCTCTGCTTGGTGAGCGCTGAACCCGGCCCGTTCCAGCTTGGCCGTGACGTAGTTCTCCGACTGCGTGTAACCCGAGGTGCCCGGCTCACGGTTGCCGCCGTTGCGGTTCGAGATGCGCTGCAGGGTGTCGAGTACGTCGTCCATCCGGTTCAGGCTCACCCGCTGGGCGAGCGACCTGGCCAGTGCCGGACCGGCCGGCTGGTAGTCCGTTGCCGCCGACGCGATCGGCCCGACGGCGCTGGAGGCCACTGTTGCCAGTGCTGTCAGCAGCGTCACCGCCACAGCCCCTTTCCGTACAGACAGAGCCCGTACAGACATGGCACCTTCCTTTCCTATCTCAGTTGATGTTGAGCTGACCGGGCGGGAATCGCGCCAGCCGACGGTGAGCAACATTCGTGTGCCGGCCGGCGAAGGTCCATAGCCAATTCCGGGCCAGGGACCGGTCCATTTCCAGATCCGGGCCACTTTGGCCCGGAATGGCACGGGTGGCTCGGCGCGCCCGAAGTCACGATTTCTCGTGTCAACCACAGATCCGACTTCACCGGGGCGTGAGATGATCGACTCAAGCGGTGCCGAATCCTTGACCTTGCCCGAGTTGTTCAGCCGACGGGCGCACCAGACGCCGAACCGGGCGGCGATCCTCGCGCCCGGTTCGGCTCACCCGGTGTCCTATGTGGAACTCGACCGGCGCGCGAACCGGCTGGCGCACCTGCTGATTCGGCACGGCATCGGCACCGAGTCCGTTGTCGCGGTTACCCTGCCCCGTGACGTGGACCTGGTGGTCGCGCTGCTCGCCATCACCAAGGCGGGCGGCGCCTACCTGCCGATCGACCCCGATTATCCGTTGTCCCGCCAGGAATTCATGCTGGCCGACGCCAAGCCGACCATCTGGCTGACCACCTCCGGCACGGTGAGTTCGGCGGACGCACTCTGCCTGGACGACCCGGCAGTGCTCGCGGCCCTTGCCGAGCAGCCCGACACCGACCCGGACGCGCCCCGCCCGGCTGATCGCCTCGCCTACATCATGTACACGTCCGGTTCGACCGGCACGCCCAAGGGCGTCATGGTCACCGACGCGGACGTGGTCGCACTCGCCGCCGATGCGCGCGTCGGCCAACCCGCGCGGATGCTGGTGCACTCGCCGCAGTCCTTCGACGCGTCCACCTTCGAGGTGTGGGCGACGCTGCTCTCCGGCGGCCAGCTGGTACTCGCGCCTGCCGGCGAGGTCAACCTGGACACGCTGGCCGAGGTGCTCACGGCGGGCAAGCTCGACCGGGTGTGGCTGACCGCCGGCCTGTTCTCGTTGCTGGCCAATGACCATCCCGAATGCCTGCGCGGGGTGACGCAGGTGTGGGCAGGTGGCGACGTGCTGCCGCCCGCCGCGGTGCGCCGGGTGCAGGCCGCCTGCCCCGGCGTCACCGTGGTCAACGGCTACGGCCCGACCGAGACCACCACCTTCGCCACCACGCACGCGGTCACCTCACCCGAGCAGGTCGGCGAGTCGCTGCCGATCGGCCGCGCCCTGGACGGCATGCGCACGTACGTACTGGACGAGTCGCTGGCACTCGTGCCGGCCGGCGAGGTCGGCGAGCTGTACATCGCAGGCGCCGGCCTCGCAAGGGGTTACCTGAACCGCGCCGCGCTGACAGCAGACCGATTCGTCGCCGACCCGTTCGCAGCCAACGGCGAGCGCATGTACCGCAGCGGTGACCTGGTGCGCGCCAACGCCGAAGGCGAACTGGAGTTCGTCGGCCGGGCCGACGAACAGGTGAAGATCCGCGGCTACCGCATCGAACTCGGCGAGGTCCAGGCCGCCGTCGCCACACACCCCGATGTCGCGCAGGCACTGGTCATGGCGCGCGAGGACCGACCAGGCGACCGGCGCCTTGTCGCGTACGTGGTGCCGCGCGAGGGAAGCACAGGCCCCGACCTGGCCGGCTTGCACGCGCACGCCAACACCACCCTGCCGGAGTACATGCTGCCGGCCGCGCTGGTGGTGCTGCCCGCGTTCCCGTTGACGGCCAACGGAAAGGTCGATCGGCGCGCGTTGCCGGCGCCGCAGGTGAGCGGAACCGGCCGGGCGCCGAACAACGAGCGCGAGCGGGTGCTGTGCGGGATCTTCGCCGAGGTGCTCGGCCTTGCCGAGGTCGGCATCGACGACGACTTCCTGTTGCTGGGCGGGCATTCGCTGCTCGCCATGCGCGCGGCCGGCCGGATCAGGGCCACGCTCGGCGTTGAGGTGCCGGTCGGCCTGCTGTTCGAGACGCGCACGGTGGAGGCTCTGGCGCAGCGGCTCGACGACGCCGAGCAGGCGCGGCCGCGCCTACTGCCGATGACGCGACCGGCCGCTGTGCCCCTGTCCGCTGGCCAACGCAGGCTCTGGTTCCTCAACCAGCTGGAGGGCCCGAGCGCGACCTACAACATTCCACTGCGGCTGCGCCTGTCCGGCGACCTGGACACCGCCGCGCTGCGTGCCGCACTCGCGGACGTGGTGGCACGGCACGAGAGCCTGCGCACGGTCTACCAGCCGTTCGACGGTGTCACCAGCCAGGTCGTGCTGCCGAACCCGGCCGTCGACGTGGCCGAGGTCGACACGACCGAGGCCGAGCTGCGCGGCTTGATGACGACCGAGGCCGCCCGCGGGTTCGACCTCGCGGTCGAACTGCCGCTGCGCGCGACGCTGTACACGCTGGCCGAGTCCGAGTCCGAGCACGTGCTGCTGATCGTGTTCCACCACATCGCGGCCGACGGCTGGTCCATGGCGCCGTTCACCCGCGACCTGAGCGCGGCGTACGCGGCGCGGAGCAACGGCGAAGCGCCGAGTTGGCGGCCGCTGCCGGTGCAGTACGCGGACTACGCGTTGTGGCAGCACGACATCCTCGGCGAGGACGACGACCCGGCCACACTCGCCGCCAGCCAACTCGACTACTGGAAGGCCGCGCTGGCCGGCCTGCCGGACGAGATCTCGCTGCCAACGGATCGGCAGCGCCCGCCCAACGCCAGCTATGCCGGCCGGACGATTCCGCTGGTCATCGAGCCCGACCTGCACCAGGGCCTGCTTCGCCTCGCGCGGGAGAACCAGACCAGCCTGTTCATGATCCTGCACACCGGCCTCGCCGCGCTGCTCACCATGCTCGGCGCCGGCACCGACGTACCGATCGGCACCGCGGTCGCCGGCCGCGCCGACGAGGCGCTCGACGAGTTGGTCGGCTTCTTCGTCAACACGCTCGTGCTGCGCGCCGACACATCGGGCGATCCGACGTTCGCCGAGCTGTTGCACCGCGTCAGCGGCACCGACCTGGCCGCGTTCGCCCGCGCCGACCTACCGTTCGAGCGGCTGGTCGAGGTGCTCAACCCGCAGCGTTCGCTGAGCAGACACCCGCTGTTCCAGACCATGCTGGTGCTGCAGAACACACCGAAGTCCACTGTGGACATAGCTGGTCTCGCGGTCACCGCCGAGCTGGACACGCTGGACGTGGCCAAGGTTGACCTGTCCTTCTACTTCGACGACCAGGCGGGCGCCGCGCTCGTCGAGTACGCGACCGACCTGTTCGACGAGGGCACCGTGCGCGCCATCGCCGAGCGCTACCTGCGCGTGCTCGCCGCCATGGTCGACTCGCTCGACCAGCCGATCAGCGCCGTCGACACGCTCAGCCCCGCCGAACGCGAGCAGGTCCTGCGCACCTGGAACGACACCGCCCGCGACGTGCCATCAACCGACGTGGCCACCCTGTTCACCGAGCGCGCCGCGGCCACCCCGGACGCGATCGCGGTCGTCGCGGCAGGCGAAACCCGCACCTACGCGCAACTCGACGCGGCGGCCAACCGCCTCGCGCACTACCTGATCGCGCAGGGCGCCGGCCCGGAGCGGTTCGTCGCGCTGGTGCTGCCGTCCGGCATCGACCTGGTCACCGCGCTGCTCGCGGTGCTCAAGTCGGGCGCAGCGTATCTCCCGATCGACCCGGACTACCCGGCCGATCGCGTCGCCTACATGCTCGACGATGCCGCACCCGCGCTGACCCTGCGCGAGCTGCCGGACCTCGCCGGCTACCCGGACCACGACCCGGCGATCACGCTAGAGCCGAACAGCGCCGCGTACATGATCTACACCTCCGGCTCGACCGGAAAGCCCAAGGGTGTTGTCATTCCGCGCGCCGCGCTGGTCAACTTCGAGCTGTCGATGAGCGAGCGGTTCGCCTTGACGCCGCAGGACAAGCTGCTCGCGGTCACCACCATCGCCTTCGACATCGCCGGTCTTGAGATGTACCTGCCGCTGATCAACGGTGCCACGATCGTGGTGGCCGATCGGGCGACCGTGCGCGATCCGGAACTGCTCTCGGCGCTCGCGGTCGAGTCCGGCACGACGATCATGCAGGCGACACCGTCGCTGTGGCAGGCGCTGACGGCGAGCCAGCCGGAGCGGATTCGCGGCATCCGCATGCTGGTCGGCGGCGAGGCCCTGCCGGCAGCGCTGGCCCGCGCCATGTCCGAGGTCGGCTCGGAGGTCGTCAATCTCTACGGGCCGACCGAGACCACCATCTGGTCGACAATGGCCACTGTGGACGATGGCCCGCTGACCATCGGCCGCCCGATCTGGAACACCCAGGTCTACCTGCTCGACGCCGGCCTGCGACCGGTGCCGCCCGGTGTGCCCGGCGAGCTGTACATCGCGGGCGACGGCATGGCGCGCGGCTACCACCACCGCGCCGGGCTGACCGCGCAACGGTTCGTGGCCAACCCGTTCGGCCCGGCCGGCAGCCGCATGTACCGCACCGGGGACCTGGCGCGCTGGCGCGCGGACGGCACCATCGATTTCATCGGCCGGGTCGACCACCAGGTCAAGATTCGCGGCTACCGCGTTGAACTCGGCGAGATCGAGGCCGCGTGCGTCGCACATCCGGCCGTTTCCCAGGCCGTCGTGGTGGTCCGCGAGGACCGGCTGGTCGCCTACCTGGTCGGCAGTCGGCCAGATCTGGGCGACGTGCGCAAGAACATCGCGGCCGTGCTGCCCGACTACATGGTTCCCGGCGCGATTGTTCTGCTCGACCACTTCCCGTTGACGCCCAACGGGAAGCTCGACCGCAAGCAGTTGCCGTCGCCCGACGAGGTCGCCGAGGAGAACCGGTACACGCCCGGCGCGGAGATCACTGAGCGCGGTCCGCGTTCGCTGCGCGAGCAGGTGCTGTGCGAGCTGTTCGCGGAGGTGCTGGGCGTCCCGTCGGTCGGCGTGCACGACGACTTCTTCGCCCGAGGTGGCCATTCGCTGCTGGCGATCCGGCTGGTCAGCCGGGTGCGGTCGGTGTTCAACACCGCGCTGCGCATCCAGAAGCTGTTCGAGCTGCCCACGGTCGCCCAGCTGATCGAGGTGCTCGGCGAGACCAGGACCGACGTCGCCGAACTCGGCTCGTTCGCCCGGCCGGAGGAACTGCCGCTCACCGATGGCCAGCGCCGGCTGTGGTTCCTCAACCGCTTCGAGGACGTGCCCTCGATGTACAACATCCCGCTGGCCCTGCACCTGCGCGGCCCGCTCGACCGGGACGCACTGACCGCCGCCATCGGCGACGTGGTTGCGCGGCACGAGAGCCTGCGCACCCTCTACCCGGACGTGGACGGCGCCCCGACCCAGCGCATCCTCGAACCGGGCGAGGCCGCCCTCCCGGTGCGCGTCATCACCAGCGACGAACTGGACGACGCCTTGGCCGAGGAGGCCAATCGCGGTTTCGACCTGGCCGTCGAGCCACCGTTCCGGGCGAAGTTGTTCGCGATCGAGCCACACGAACATGTGCTCATGCTGGTACTGCACCACATCGGCGCGGACGGCCCTTCGACAACCCCGCTCACCCGCGATCTCTCCAAGGCATACATGGCGCGGTGCGCAGGCGAGCCACCGCGCTGGTCGCCGCTGGCCGTGCAGTACCCGGACTTCGCGCTGTGGCAGCGGAACCTGCTCGGCGACGAGTCCGATCAGGACAGTGTGCTGGCCCGCCAACTGACGTACTGGACCGAAACCCTGGCCGGCCTGCCCGAGGCGATCGACCTGCCCACCGACCGGCCGCGCCCTGCCGAGGCCAGCTACCGGGGCGACGCCATCGAGCTGCACATCCCGGCCGCGCGGCAGCGCGAGATCGCCGAACTGGCACGTCGAAACGGCGCCACCGTGTTCATGGCCATGCACGCGGCCCTGGCCACCGTGCTGACCCGCTTCGGCGGCGGCACGGACATCCCGATCGGCAGTCCGGTCGGCACCAGATCGCAGGACCCGCTGGACGACGTCATCGGCTTCTTCGTGAACACGCTGGTCATGCGCTCGGACACCAGCGGCGATCCGAGTTTCGTCGAGCTGCTCGGCCGGGTGCGCAACGCGGCGCTCGGTGCGTTCGCCCACCCGGACCTGCCGTTCGAGCGGCTGGTCAGCCAGCTGGCACCAGCGCGCTCACTGGCCAGGCACCCGCTGTTCCAGGTGTTCCTCGCCTACCAGGACCAGCCGAGGTGGCACTGGGAAGCCGAGGACACATCGGCCGACCTCTCGGTCGTGCTGCCCGGCATTGCCCGCTACGACCTCGCGCTCGACCTGGTCGAGAACCGCGCCGAGGGCGGCATCTCCGGCCGGTTGGAGTTCAGCACCGACCTGTTCGACCGCGCCACCGCGCAGCGGCTGGCCGACAGCGTGCTGCGCGTGCTGGAACTCGCGATCGCCAACCCGGACACGCCGGTCACCGAACTCGACGTGCTCGGCCCTGAGCGCGCCAAGGTGCTCGCCGACTGGAACACCAGCGAACGCAGCGCCGAGCCCGCGCCGCTGCCCGAGCTGGTGGAGGCGCAGGTCAGGAAGGCGCCGGACAACATCGCTGTCTCCTGTCAGGGCCGCGAACTCAGCTACGCCGAGCTGAACCGCGCGGCGAACCGGCTGGCGCGACTGCTGATCGCCCGCGGTGCGGGCCCTGAGCGCATGGTCGCGCTCGCGCTGCCGCGCTCGGTCGAGATGGTCGTGGTCTGGCTTGCCGTGCTCAAGTCCGGCGCCGCGTACCTGCCGGTCGACGCGAACTACCCGGCAGAGCGAATCAAGTTCATGCTGGCCGACGCAAAACCGATGCTGCTGGTCACGACATCAGCCATGGCAGACCGGTTCCCGGACGTCGACCTCGTCGTCATCGACGCACCGGAAACCGTCGCCGAACTCGACGGCCTGCCGGCCACGAACCCGACCGTCCCGCGCAATATCGACAACCCGGCCTACGTCATCTACACCTCCGGCTCGACCGGCAGGCCCAAGGGAGTCGCGGTCACCCATCGCGGCATCGCGGGCGTGGCGGGCGAGCACATCGACGGGCTCGAACTCGACGAGCGCAGCCGGTTCCTGCTGGCCGTGTCGATCAGCTTCGACGTGTCCATGGCCGACATCGCCATGACCCTGCTCGCCGGCGCGACGTTGGTCGTGCCCGGCCCCGAGCACCAGATGGCGGGCGAGGACCTGGCCGCGTTGATCGAGTCGAACGCGGTCACGCACACCGACCTGGTCGCCACCATGCTCGCCTCGCTGCCGACAACCGAACTGTCGACGTTGCGCGGGGTGATCGTCGGCGGTGAGGCGCTGTCGCTGGAACAGACGCGGCGCTGGGCATCGGGCAGGCGGGTGCTGCACGTGTACGGGCCGACCGAGTCGACCGTGGTCGCCACGATGAGCGCGCCCGCATCGCCCGACGCGGCACCGCCGATGGGCAGGCCGATCCGCGACATCAACGCCTACGTGCTGGACGACCGGCTGATGCCGGTCCCAGTTGGCGTGCCCGGTGAGCTGTACCTGGCCGGCAACGGCCTGGCGCGCGGCTACCTGCATCGGCCCGGCCTGACATCGGAGCGGTTTGTGGCGTGTCCGTTCGGGGGGCGGATGTACCGCACCGGCGACCTGGTGCGCTGGCGCGCCGACGGCAACCTTGAGTTCGTCGGCCGCGCCGACCACCAGGTGAAGGTGCGCGGTTTCCGGATCGAACTCGGCGAGATCGAGGCCGCGCTGGCCAAACTGCCCGAGGTCGCGCAGACCGCGGTCATCGTCCGCGAGGACCGGCCGGGCGAGCGCAGGCTGGTCGGCTACGTCGTGCCGGCGCCCGGCACGCAACCAGAACTGAAGGCCATGCGCGCGCACCTCGCCGCCGAACTGCCCGACTACATGGTGCCATCCGCCATCGCCGTGCTCGACGCCCTGCCCATGTCCGCCAACGGCAAGCTCGACCGGGCGGCCCTGCCGGCCGCCGTTGCCGCGCCAACGACCGGGCGGACGCCGCGCACCCCGGTCGAGACCGTGCTGTGCGACCTGTTCGCCGAGGTGCTCGGCGTGCCGCAGGTCACCATCGACGACGCCTTCTTCGACCTCGGCGGCGACAGCATCGTGTCGCTGCAACTGGTCAGCAAGGCGCGCCGCGCCGGGCTGAAGTTCACCGCCCGCGAACTGTTCGAGCGCAAGACCGTCGCCGAGTTGGCGACGGTGGTGACCGTGCCGCAGGAGGAGGCGGCGGTCGCAGCAGTGGCCGATGTCGGCGAGGTACCGCTGACGCCGATCATGCACTGGCTGCGCTCGCGACGCGGCCCGATCAACGGCTTCTACCAGTCGGTCGTGGTCGCCGTTCCGTCTATAGTGGACGATGAGCTGTTGACAGCTGCCTTGCAGGCGTTGATCGACCACCACGACGCCCTGCGCGCCAAGCTGACCACGACGGCCGGCGTGTGGCGACTGGAGGTGCTACCGGTCGGCGCGGTGCAGGCGACGATCCAGACCGGTGAACTGGCCTTCGATCCGGAGGCGGGCGTCATGGTGCAGGCGGTCCGACGCGACGGGCTTGTCGTCCTCGGCGTGCACCACCTGGTGGTCGACGGTGTCTCGCTGCGCATCCTGGCCGAGGATTTCGAGGCCGCGATCGCGGGCGAGCCGCTGGCTGCGGTCGGCACGTCGTTCCGACGCTGGGCGCAGGACCTGACCACGCTGGCCAACCAGCCCGAGCGCGTTGCCGAACTGCCGCAATGGCTGGAGATCCTGGATACGCCCGATCCGCTGCTCGGCACCGCGGATCTCAGCCCCAGGCGCGACCTCGTCAGCACCGGCAACACCGTCTCGATGACCCTGCCGACCGAGCAGACCCAACCGGTGATTACCTCGGTGCCGGCCGCCTTCCACGGGGGAGTGGACGACGTGCTGCTTGCCGCGCTCGGCATCGCAGTGGCCGCCTGGCGGCGGCGCAGGGGCGTCGAGTCCAACCAGGTGCTCGTCGACCTGGAGGGCCACGGCCGCGAGGACATCGTCGATGGCGCCGACCTCGCGCGCACGGTCGGCTGGTTCACCACGGTGCATCCGGTCGCCATCGACCTCGGCGACGTGGACTGGGACGACGTGTGGCGCGGTGGCGCGTCGCTCGGCAGCATCATCAAGTCCACAAAGGACCAGCTGCGTGCCATGCCGGACAAAGGCATGGGCTACGGGATGTTGCGCTACCTGAATCCGCAGACCGCGCTGATGCTGGCCACCGCGCCGATGCCGCAACTGGAGTTCAACTACCTCGGCCGCTTCCCGATCAGCGAGGGCGAGGCAGGCCAGATCGGCGGCGACGAGGACCCCGGCATGCCCTTCGCGCACACCCTGGAGATCAACGCCTACACCGAGGACCACGCCGACGGCCCGCGCCTTGTCGTCAACTGGTCCTGGCCGAGCGCCCTGCTCGACGAGCCGGACGTGCGCGAACTCGCGCAGCTCTGGTTCGACGCCCTGGCCGCGCTCACCAGACACGCGGAAAGCTTCACCGGCGGCCACACCTCCTCCGACTTCGCATTGGTTGCGGTGTCGCAACAACAACTCGACCAACTGGAGGCGCAGCGGCCCGGCATCGTGGACATCTGGCCCCTGACCCCGTTGCAGGAAGGCTTCCTGTTCCACGCCAGCATGGACGGCGCCGACGACGTCTACACCACGCAGTTCGTCATGGACGTCGAGGGCGCGCTGGACCTGGCCGCGCTGCGTGGTGCGGTCGCGGCCGTGCTGGACCGGTATGCCAACCTGCGCGCCGGCTTCTGGTCGCAGGGCATGGACAGACCCGTCCAGTTCGTGCTCGGCGCGGTGGACGCGCCGGTCGAGCAGATCCACGTCGACGACGCGGCCGAAGCCGAACGGGTGCTCGCCGAAGACCGGAACCGCCCCTTCGACGTGACCAGACCGCCGCTGCTGCGCTGCACCGTGATCAGCATCGGCGCTGGCCGGCACAAGATCGTGCTGTCCAGCCACCACATCATCATGGACGGCTGGTCGCTGCCGCTGTTCCTCCAGGACCTCTTCGCCTACTACCGCGACAACCACGCCCAACTCCCACCCGTCACCAGCTACCGCGAATACCTGGCCTGGATGGCCGACCAGGACCGCGACGCGGCCCGAGCCGACTGGCAGGAAGTGCTGGCCGGGGTCACCGAGCCGACACTGGTCGCGCCGCACATGGTAGGCGAGGTCAAGTCCGAGACGGTGTTCGTCGAGCTGACCGAACAGGTCAGCGACCAGGTCAAGGCCATGGCGCGCAGCCACGGCCTCACTCTGAACACGATGGTCCAGGGTGCGTGGGCAATCCTGCTCGGCTATCTGACCGGCCGGGACGACGTCCTGTTCGGCACCACGGTTTCTGGCCGACCGGCCGAGTTGGACGGGGTCGAGTCGATCGTTGGCCTGCTGATCAACACGCTGCCGGTGCGCGTCAAGCTCGACCCGGCCCAGACCTGCACAGACCTGCTCGCCGCCCTCGGTGACCAGCTGGCGCGGCTGACCGAGAACGTCAGCATCGGCCTTGTCGAACTGCAACGGCTGGTCGGCCTGCGCGAGCTGTTCGACACCATGACCGTGCTGGAGAACTATCCGGGTGGTTGGGCCGATGCGGTCGGCAACCTGCGGATCACCGGCATGGACAGTCACGACGCCATCCACTACCCGCTCGGCCTTGCCGCCATCCCGGACACCCGCATCGGCCTGCGGCTCAACTACCGGCCGGACGTGTACGACCAGGCGGCCGCGCAGGCCATCGGCGAGCGGCTGGCCGCGCTGTTCGAGTTGCTGGTCACCGACCCGGACCGCCGGCTTTCTACGATCGACCTGCTGACCGAACGCGAAATCCAGCAGATCAGCACCGATCGGCCCGCCATCGAGACCGGCGCCACCTTGCCGGAACTGGTCAGCGGCCAGGCGAGCGCGACACCGAACGCGGTCGCCATCGTGTCCACAACGGACTCGGTGACCTATGTCGAACTGGAGGCGCGGGCGAACCGGTTGGCACATCGACTGATCGCGGCCGGTGTTCGGCCGGAATCGCGGGTTGCAGTGGCCCTTCCGCGCTCGGTCGAGCTGGTGGTGTCCCTGCTGGCCGTGGTGAAGGCGGGCGGGGCGTACGTGCCGATCGACCCGGACTACCCGGTCGACCGCATCACGTTCATGCTCACCGACGCCGAGCCGACCCTCGTGATCACCAACGCGGACATCCCGACCACCATCCCCACGCTCGACCCGAGCGACGGCGACGGCCCAGCGACCGCGCCCGAACCGACGATCGAGCCGGCCAACCCGGTCTACCTGATCTACACCTCCGGCTCGTCCGGCCGGCCCAAGGGCGTCGTTGTCGAACACCAGGGCCTCGCCGACTACCTGGCCTGGGCGCGCACCGCGTATCCGTCGGCGACCGGCGCGTCGCTGCTGCACACCTCGGTGTCGTTTGACCTGACCGTCACCTCGCTGTGGGTGCCGCTGACCGTCGGCGGGCAGGTGCGGATCGGCGGGCTCGACGAGGAGATCGGGCGGAGCCAGGTGTCGCTGCTCAAAGCGACGCCGAGCCACCTGGCCATGATGGACGCGACCATCGACGTGCCAACCGGCGAGCTGGTCCTCGGCGGTGAGCAGGTGCGCGGCGCGGTACTGGCCGACTGGCGAGCGCACCATGGCGAGGTCACAGTGGTCAATTCGTACGGCCCGAGTGAGACCACGGTCAGCTGCACCGAGTTCCGCGTGCGGCCGGGCGAGACGATCGACGTGGACGTGCTGCCGATCGGCAGGCCGATCCGCAACATGGACGTGTACGTGCTCGACAAGAGCCTGCGCCGCGTGCCACCGGGTGTTCCTGGCGAGCTGTACGTGTCCGGTCCTGGTCTGGCGCGCGGCTACTGGGATCGACGGTCGCTGACCGCGTCGCGGTTCGTGGCCGATCCGTTCGCGGGTGGTGGATCGCGGATGTACCGGACCGGCGACGTGGCCCACTGGGACGACGACGGCCAACTGGTGTTTGTCGGCCGGGCAGATTTTCAGGTCAAGCTGCGCGGCTTCCGCGTCGAACTGGGCGAGATCGAGGCCGTGATCGGACGCCAGGACGGCGTGTCCGGTGCCGCAGCGGTCGTCAGGGAAGACCGGCTGATCGGCTACCTGACCGGGTCCGATATGGACACAGCGCGGATTCAGCAGGCCCTGCGAGCAGAGCTGCCGGACTACATGGTGCCGTCGCTGCTTGTCGTGCTCGACGAGTTCCCGCTGTCCCCGAACGGCAAGCTGGACCGCGCCGCCCTGCCCGACCCGGAGATCGCGGGCGGCGCGGGCCGGACAGCCGCGACGCCGCAGGAGGAGATCCTGTGCGAGATCTTCGCCGAGGTGCTCGGCGCATCGAGTGTCGGCGTCGATGACAACTTCTTCGACCTCGGCGGTCACTCGCTTTTGGTGATGCGCCTGATCAACCGGGTCCGCGACGCGCTCGGCGTCGAACTGTCCATTCGCGACCTGTTCGACGCGCCGACCGTCGCCGGGATCGCCGGTTCGCTTGGCGGCGTCGCGCGACCGCCGTTGGTGCGCGCGGAGCGGCGGGACGTGGTGCCGTTGTCGTTCGCGCAACAGCGGTTGTGGTTCCTGAACCGCATGGACGACAGCCAGGCCGTTTACAACATGCCGTTCGCGGTCCGGCTGCGCGGCGTGTTGGACGAGGCGGCGTTCGTGGCCGCGGTCCGGGATGTGGTGGAGCGGCACGAGGTGTTGAGGACCATCTATCCGGAAGCCGCTCAGGTGATCGTTGGCGCGGACGCCGTTGAGGTGAGCTGGGTTTCGACCGAGGCTGAGCAGCGGGAACTGGCGGCGGCGGGCTTTGATCTGCAGGTCGATGTGCCGTTGCGGGTCTCGGTGCGGCCGGTTGGGCCGGATGAGCACGTTGTGCAGTTCGTGCTGCAACACATCGCGGGCGATGGCTGGTCGTGGGCGCCGTTCGTGTCGGATCTGTCGGCTGCCTATGCCGCGCGACGTGCCGGTGCGGAGCCCGACTGGGCGCCGTTGCCGGTGCAGTACGCGGACTATGCGTTGTGGCAGCGCGACGTGTTGGGTGACCTGAGCGCGCAGGAGGCGTTCTGGACCGAGGCGCTGGCCGGCCTACCCGCTGAGGTGCCGCTGCCGGTCGACCGGCCTCGGCCGGTGACCGCCTCGTACCGGGCGGCTTCGCTGCCGGTCGCCTTGGACGCGAAGGTGCATGCGGGACTGGTCGAGGCCGCCAAGGGTTGTCATGCCACGTTGTTCATGGTGCTGCAGGCGGGTTTGGCAGCGTTGCTGTCGCGGTTCGGCGCTGGCGACGACATCCCGATCGGCACGCCCATCGCCGGCCGCAACGATGCCGCGCTGCACGATCTGGTCGGCTGCTTCCTGAACACGCTGGTGCTGCGCACCGACGTGTCCGGCGCGCCGAGCCTGCGCGAGCTGGTCAATCGGGTCCGCACGTTCGACCTGGCCGCCTACGCGCACCAGGACATGCCGTTCGAGCACCTCGTCGAGATGCTCAACCCCGAGCGGTCGCAGTCACGGCATCCGCTGTTCCAGACCATGCTGGTGCTGCACAACAACGAGCGCCCGGCCTGGAACCTGCCCGACATCGCGGTCGAGGACGTCGAGATCGACATCGACAGTGCCAAGTTCGACCTGGCCATCGCCCTTGAGGAGACCGAGACCGGCCTGAGCGGCATGCTCAGCTACAACCCCGATCTGTTCGACCAACGGACCGTCCAGCGGATCATCGACTCGTACGTCCAGCTGCTGACCGCGGCCGTTGCCGACATCGACCGGTCGCTGGACCGCATCGACATCCTCAGCCCAGCCGATCGACGCATGCTGGCCGACATCAATGACACCAGTCACGAGGTCCCGCAGGCCACCATCGCCGACCTGCTCAGCCGTGCCGCCGCCGCGTCGCCAGGCGTGGTCGCCGTCATCGCTGATGACGAGCAGTTGACGTTCGCGGAACTACACGAGCGGGGGAATCGGCTGGCGCGGGTGCTGATCGGGCGCGGGGTCGGGCCGGAGGTGCCGGTCGCGGTTGCCATGCACCGGTCGGCCGAGTTGGTCGTTGCCGTGATGGCGGTCGTGATCGCGGGCGGCGTGTACGTGCCGGTCGATCCTGATTATCCGACCGCGCGGGTTGCGGGAATCCTCGAAGACGCGGCACCGACAGTCGTGCTGACCACCTCCGATGTGTCGATCGACGCGGGCCCGGCCGAGGTTCTGCTGCTGGACCGGCCGCACGGCGCCGATGGCATGTCCGGCGCGGGTTTAACCGATGCCGATCGGGTCCGGCCGCTGTCGCCGAACAACCTGGCGTACGTCATCTACACCTCCGGCTCGACCGGCAAGCCCAAGGGCGTCGGCATCTCGCACCAGAACCTGGTCACGCACCTGGACTGGATGCAGCGCACGTTCGGCCTCGGCAGCGGTGACCGGATGGCGTTCAAGACGACCATCGCGTTCGACGCGTCGATCTGGGAGCTGTTCTGGCCGCTCACCTCGGGGGCCGGCGTCGTGCTGGCCAGGCTGGGCGGTCATCGTGATCCGGCATACCTGGCCGAGCTGATCAACGCCCATGACGTGTCCGTGATCTTCCTGGTCCCGTCCCTGCTCCGCGCGGTCATGGCCGAGCCGAGCATGGCCAACTGCGGCACCCTGCGGCACGTGCTGTGCGGTGGCGAGGCCATGCCGTCCGACCTGGCCGCCGGCTTCGACGCGGTGTTCACCGGCACCCTGCACAACCTGTACGGGCCGACCGAATCCACCATCGCGGTGACCGGCAAGACCGGCGTCACCGGTGGCGACGGCCCAACTGTGCCGATCGGCCGACCGGTCGCCAACACCCGCGTCTACGTGCTGGACGACCGGCTGCGGCCGGTGCCACTTGGCGTGGTCGGCGAGCTGTACGTGGCAGGCGACCAGCTGGCGCGCGGCTACCTCAACCGCGTCGGCCTGACCTCGGAACGCTTCGTCGCCTGCCCGTTCGGCAAGCCTGGCGAGCGGATGTACCGCACCGGTGACCTGGTGCGCGGCAACGAAAACGGCGAGCTGGTGTTCGCGGGACGCGCGGACAACCAGGTCAAGATCCGTGGCTTCCGCATCGAGCTTGGCGAGATCGAGGCCGTCCTTGCTGGTCATCCCGAGGTCGGCGAGGCCGTGGTCACCGTGCACGGCGATCGTCTGATCGGGTACGTGGTTGGTCAGTCTGATGTGGACAGCGGGTCGTTGCGCGGGTTCGCGGGGGCTGTCCTGCCCGAGTACATGGTGCCGTCCGCGCTGGTCGTGCTGCCCGAGTTCCCGCTGACGCCAAACGGCAAGCTGGACCGAGCTGCCCTGCCCGTCCCGGAATTCACGACAACGACAACGACCGACCGGGCGCCCGCCACGCCGCAGGAGGAGATCCTGGCCGAGATCTTCGCCGATGTCCTCGGCGTGGCGAGCGTCGGCGTCGACGACAACTTCTTCGACCTCGGCGGCCACTCGCTGCTGATCACGCGGGTGGTCAACAAGATCCGCGACACGTTCGGCATCGAGGTACCGCTGCGCACGCTGTTCGACGCGCCGACCGTGCGCGGTGTCGCCGGCCTTGTGCAGGCCGGTGGGACGGCGCGGGCCTCGGTGATTCCTGTTGAGCGACCGGAAGTCGTGCCGCCGTCGTTCGCGCAGCGTCGGCTGTGGTTCCTCAACCGGATGGAGGACAGCCAGGCCGTCTACAACATGCCGTTCGCCGTTCGGCTGCGCGGTGTGTTGGACGAGGCAGCGTTTGTTGCCGCCGTGCGGGATGTGGTGCAGCGGCACGAGGTGTTGCGAACGGTGTACCCGGAGGCCGCGCAGGTGATCGTCGCTGCCGATGCGGTCGAGGTCGGTTGGGTCGAGTCGGAGGCCGAGCAGTTGGGCCTGGCGGCCGAAGGATTCGATCTGCGGGTCGATGTACCGTTGCGGGTGTCGCTGCGGGCGGTTGGGCCGGACGAGCACGTGGTGTTGTTCGTGCTGCATCACATCGCGGGTGACGGCTGGTCGTGGGCGCCGTTCGTGGCTGATCTGTCGGCTGCCTATGCGGCTCGGAGTCGGGGTGCGGAGCCGGGCTGGGCGCCATTGCCAGTGCAGTACGCGGACTATGCCTTGTGGCAGCGTGATGTGCTGGGCGACCTGACCGCGCAGGAGGCGTTCTGGACCGAGGCACTGGCCGGTCTGCCCGCCGAGGTGCCGTTGCCGGTCGACCGGCAACGGCCGGTGACCGCCTCCTACCGGGCCGCCGCGCTGCCGGTCGCCTTGGACGCCGAAGTCCACGCCGGACTGTTGAAAGTCGCGCGAGGCTGCCATGCCACGTTGTTCATGGTGTTGCAGGCCGGGTTGGCTGCTCTGCTGTCGCGGTTCGGGGCGGGCGAGGACATCCCGATCGGCACACCCGTCGCCGGTCGCGTGGACGGCACGTTGGACCAGTTGGTCGGCTGCTTCCTGAACACGCTGGTGCTGCGCACGGACGTGTCGGGCTCGCCCGGCTTCCGTGAGCTGGTCGACCGGGTGCGCGGGTTTGACCTTGCGGCCTATGGCAACCAGGACATGCCGTTCGAGCGGCTGGTCGAGCTGCTCAACCCGGAGCGGTCGCAGGCGAGGCATCCGCTGTTCCAGACCATGCTGGTGTTGCAGAACAACGCGCAGCCGAACTGGGCGCTGCCCGGCCTGCGAGCAGAAGAGGTCGAGATCGACCAGCACGGCGTCAAGTTCGACCTGTTGATGTCGCTTGAGGAACACGCATCCGGGCTGCGCGGCGTGCTCAGCTACAACCCGGACCTGTTCGACACCCAAACCGTGCAACGCCTTGTCGACGCCTACGGCAGGCTGCTGGCCGCGGCGGTCGCCGATGCGGACCTGCCGATCGATCAGATCGACATCCTCGACTCGGCCGATCGCGAACAGCTCAAGGCGATCAACGACACCGCGCACCAACTCGATGCCGACCTCACGCTGACCAGGCTGTTGGCGGACGCGGCGCTCGCCCATGCCGATCGCGAAGCGTTGGCGTTCGAGGACGAGGCGCTGACCTACGCCCAACTGCACGCCAGGGCGAACTGGCTGGCCCACGAACTCCTCGCGGCCGGTGTCGGGCCGGAGTCGCGGGTTGCCGTCGCCATTCCGAGGTCGATCGAGTTGGTGGTCGCGCTGCTGGCGGTGTTGAAGGCGGGCGGCGCGTACGTGCCGGTCGACCCGGACTATCCGGCCGACCGCATCGTGTTCATGCTGGCCGACGCGACGCCGACCCTCCTGCTGACCAGCAAGGACACCGCGGCCAAGCTGCCAGAGGTGCCCGTTCCGGTCCGCGTGCTGGACCGGATCGGCGAGGCCGACGCGGCGCCGGAGGTTGCGATCGAGCCGACCAACCCGGCCTACATGATCTACACGTCCGGCTCGACCGGCCGGCCCAAGGGCGCGATGGTGCCGCATCGCGGCATCGTCAACCGGCTGTTGTGGATGCAACACGAATACGGCCTGACCACCGATGACCGAGTTTTGCAGAAGACGCCCTCCGGGTTCGACGTGTCGGTCTGGGAGTTCTTCTGGCCGCTGATCCAGGGCGCGACCCTGGTCATGGCCAAGCCGGACGGGCACAAGGACGCCCGCTACCTGGCGAGCCTGATCCAGGACGAGCAGATCACCACGCTGCACTTTGTCCCGTCCATGCTGCGTGCGTTCGTCGCCGAGCCGACGGCCGCCGGTTGCACGAGCCTGCGCAGGGTGATCTGTAGTGGCGAGGCACTGCCGCGTGAACTGGCCAACCAGTTCCACGACGTGCTCGACACCGAACTGCACAACCTCTACGGCCCGACCGAGGCATCGGTCGACGTCACCTACACGCCGGTGACCAGGGGCGACGGGCCGGTGCCGATCGGCCGCCCGGTGTGGAACACCGGTACGTACGTGCTGGACGGGAACCTGCGCCCGGTGCCACCTGGCGTCAACGGCGAGCTGTACCTGGCCGGCGTGCAGCTGGCGCGCGGCTACTGGGGCCGTACCGCGCTGACCGCGACGCGGTTCGTCGCCGATCCGTTCGCGGGCAACGGTGCGCGGATGTACCGGACCGGCGATGTCGCGCGGTGGAACGTCGACGGCGAGCTGATCTTCGTCGGGCGGGCCGACTTCCAGGTGAAGATCCGGGGCTTCCGGATCGAGCTGGAAGAGGTCGAGAACGTGCTGGCCCGCCAGGACGGCGTGACCGGTGCTGCAGTGATCGTCCGCGAGGACCAGCCCGGCGACCCGCGCCTCGTCGGCTACCTGACCCCGGCCGACATTGATGTGCCGGCCGTGCGCGACGAGCTGCGAGCCGTCCTACCAGAGTTCATGGTGCCGACCGCGTTGATCCCGCTCGACGAGTTCCCGTTGACACCCAACGGCAAGCTGAACAGGGCCGCGTTGCCCGCTCCGGAGATCTCGACGGGTGGTGGCCGCTTGCCGGCGAACCCCACCGAGGAGTTGCTGGCCGGGATCTTCGCCGACGTGCTCGGCCTGCCCGAGGTGGGTGTTGAGGACAACTTCTTCGAGCTGGGCGGCCATTCGCTGCTGATCATGCGGGTGGTCAACCAGGTCCGGGCGACGCTCGGCGTCGAGCTGTCCATCCGCGCCCTTTTCGATACGCCGACGGTCGAGCAGCTGGCTCGCAGCCTCGACGATTCGGGTTCGGCGCTGGACGTGCTGTTGCCGATCCGAACCGGTGGCACGCAGGCTCCGCTGTTCTGCGTGCATCCGGCGGCCGGCATCGGCTGGGTCTATGCCGGCCTGCTGCGCCACATTCCCGCTGACCGGCCGTTGTACGCGCTCCAGTCGCCGGGCCTGACCGGCGACCAGCCGGCAACCGTCGAGGAGACGGCCGCGCGGTACGTCGCCGAGCTGCGCACAGTTCAGCCGAGCGGGCCGTACCACCTGCTGGGGTGGTCGTTCGGCGGCGTGGTCGCGCATGCGATGGCCACCCAGCTGCAACGCGAAGGCGAGCAGGTCAAAACGCTGGCGCTGCTGGACGCCTATCCGGTCGCGAACCGTGGACAGGTCGAGTTCACGCTTGAGCAGGCCATGGTCGCCGTGCTGGACTCGCTCGGTGTCGAGCCTGGCGCCGATGCCGGGTTCAGCGAGGAAGCGTTGGCCACGATGACGCGGGTCTTCGCCGAGAACACGCAGATGATGACCAGATACGTGCCGCAGGTGTTCACCGGTGACCTGATTCATTTCCGGGCCACCGCAGGCAAGGCCGCCGACGCGCCGAAGCCGGACGACTGGAGTTCCTATGTGGACGGTTCGGTCGTTCGGCACGAGGTAGCGGCTACTCACGGCGGCCTGATGGCAGCCGCGCCCCTTGGTGAGATCGGACCTGTTCTCGCCGCATCCCTGGAGGAAATGCAATGAGACGAGAATACGGTCCGTGGATTGTTCTGGCCGCGCTGCTCACCGGTAGCGCACTGGGGCTCATGGACTCCACCATCACCAATGTCGCGGTCCCGTCGTTGATCCACGACCTGAACGCCCGCGTCGACCAGATCCTCTGGGTTGGCAACGGCTATCTGCTCGGCTATGCGGCCCTGGTGGTCACGTCAGGACGGCTGGGCGACCTGTTCAGCCAGAAACGACTGTTCATGATCGGCGTCGCGCTGTTCATGCTGTCCTCGGTCGCCTGTGCGACTGCTCAGAGCGCCGACTTCTTCATCGCGTCCCGCGTCGTCCAGGGGTGCAGCGCGGCGTTGTTCGGGCCGCAGTCGATGGCGATCATCACGCACATCTTCCCCAGCGAGCGACGCGGCGCCGCATTCGGTGTGTGGGGGGCGGTGGCCGGCATTTCGGTTGCTGCCGGTCCGACCTTGGGCGGGCTGACCGTGTCGACGCTCGGTTGGCGCTGGGTGTTCGGGATCAACGTGGTGATCGGCGCGGTCGCCATCGCGTTCGCTGCGGTCGTCGTGCCGAACACCGCGTTCGGCCGCAAGCGCAGGCTGGATCTGGCCGGTGCGGCGTGGCTGTCGATCGGGCTCGCGTTGATCGTGTACGGCCTGCTCGAGCGGCAGTCGCACGGCTGGGTGATCATCGCGGGTGTTGCCGCGTTGGGCGTGCTGTTCGTTGTCGAGCGGCGGCGCCAGGACAGGGAACCGATGTTGCCGTTCCACGTGCTGCGCAACCGCAACTTCGTACTCACGCTGGCCGCGGCCTGCGGGCTCGCGCTGGCCGTCAGTAGCATGTTGTTCCTGACCCTGCTGAATCTCCAGTTGTCGCTTGGCATGGCGGTCCTGGTCGCCGGCCTGACGGTTGCGACTGCACCTGCGGTATCTGTCCTGCTGTCGCCGATTTCCGGGCGGCTGACCGATCGCTACGGCGGCAAGTACGTGCTGTTCGGCGGCATGCTGGTGCTGGCAGCGGGATTGGCGCTGCTGGCGTCGGCAGAGCGGATCGGGTCGACCTGGTACGACATGCTGCCCGGCTTGGCGACCGTCGGTATTGGTATGGGCCTGACGTTCGCGCCGCCGCCGGCGATGGCCATGAGCGACGTGCCACCCGCGATGACGGGTATCGCGGCCGGGTTCTTCAACATCGCCAAGCTCTGCGGCAGCCTGATCGGCAGTGCGTCGGTCGGTGCCCTGTTGCAGGCCCGCCTTGTACCCGCCTTGACCTCGGCCGCGACCAAGGCTTCGGCCGGCATGCCGGTAGCCCAGCAGGAGCGGTTCGTCGCCGGGTTCGCCAACGCGTCGACCGGCAACCTCGAAGCCTCGCATTTCGCCGTTGCCGGCGCGCCCGCCCAGTTGGCCGCGCAGGTGCTGCACGAGGGCCTTGCGGACGCCATCAGGTGGACGTACGCACTGCCGGTCACGGTGTTGGTGATCGGCGCGATCGCGGTGCTCGGGTTGAGAATCGTTGCCAAGAAAGCCACGGAAAAAGTCGAGCCGCTCGTTGCGGCTCCAGTGTCACAGTCCCGCTAACAAGGAGGATCTGCCATGGAATTCGGTCTTTTCTACTTCGCGAACGACTCCGAGTCGACCGACGACCGCTACCGCATGCTGCTGGAGGGCGCCAAGTTCGCGGACACGCACGGCTTCGCCGCGGTCTGGACCCCGGAACGTCACTTTCACGCCTTCGGTGGTTCCTACCCGAATCCCGCCGTCGTCGGCGCCGCTGTGGCTGCCGTTACCGAGCGGATCGCCATTCGGGCGGGCAGTGTGGTCGCGCCGTTGCACCCTCCCGTTCGGATCGCCGAGGAATGGTCCGTTGTGGACAACATCTCGCACGGCAGGGTCGGACTGTCCTTCGCGTCCGGTTGGCACGCGGTCGACTTCGCGATCCGACCGGAGAACTACGCTGGCCGGCGCGACGTGCTCACCGACACGATCGGCACGGTGCGGTCGCTGTGGCGGGGCGAGAGCACCAAACTGCCGGACGGCACCGGGGAAATGGTCGACGTGCGGGTCTATCCGTCGCCGGTGCAGGCCGAACTGCCGGTCTGGGTGACGAGCGCGGGCAATGTCGAGACGTTCCGCAACGCGGGCCGGTCCGGTAGCGGCGTGCTGACCCACCTGCTCGGCCAGGACCTGGACGAGCTGCGCGGCAAGATCGCCGCGTACCGGGAGGCGTACGCCAAGGAAAACGACGGGCCCGGCCACGTTGTGCTGATGCTGCACACCCTGCTCGGCGAGGACCGGGACGAAGTGCGCGAGGTCGTGCGTGAGCCGTTCAGCGAGTATCTGCGCAGCTCCATTGGCCTGATACTCAGCTCGGCGGGCGACATACTGCCCGGGGTCGATCCGAAGAACCTCAGTCCGGACGACATCGACTTTCTCGTGGCGCACTCGTTCGACAAGTACTTCGACACCGGAGGGCTGTTCGGCACGGTCGAGGACGGCAAGGCCATCGTCGACCGGCTCACCGAGATCGGCGTCGACGAGGTCGCCTGTCTGATCGACTTCGTCAACGACACCGACACCGTCCTCGGTGGCCTGCGGTACCTCGACGAGCTGCGCAAGATCACGAACGGGGTCGCGTCATGACGGTCGCACCGTACGGCACGTGGGCGTCGCCGATCAGCGCGACCGACGTGGCCAGGGTGGTCGGCGCACCCGACTGGGTCGATCTGCACGCGGGCGAGGTCTGGTGGACCCAGACGCGCCCCGAGGAGGGTGGCCGCGCCGCTCTCCTGCGGCGGACAGCGGACGGTGAGGTGCGCGATGTGCTGCCGGGCGAATGGAACGTGCGCAACCGCGTGCACGAGTACGGCGGCAGGCCGTGGATCGCGCTGGACACGCCGGCCGGCACCTGGGTCGCCTTCACCCACTGGGCCGACCAGCGGATGTACGTGGTCGACCCGGATGGCGGCGAGCCGACGCCGATCACCGACGTCCCGGCCCGCGAGCAGGGTTGGCGCTACGCCGACCTGATTGCGGGGCCGCGCGGCACCGAGGTGTGGTGCGTGCGCGAGACCGAGATCGGCGATGCGCCGACCGACGTGGAGCGCGACCTGGTCGCGGTCCCGTTGGACGGCTCGCCGGTGCGGCTGTTGGGTCGAAGCCACCATTTCATGAGCGCGCCCAAGCCGAGCCCGGACGGCAGTTACGCCGCCTGGCTCGGCTGGGACCACCCGCGCATGCCGTGGGACGGCACGGAACTGTGTGTCGCGCCCATTCTGTCCGACGGCACGTTCGGCAGGCACTGGGTGGTCGCGGGTGGCCGGCGTGAGGCGGTGTGCCAGTTCGAATGGGACGGCAACAACGCGCTGCTGGCCATGACCGATCCGACCGGCTGGTGGAACCTGCACCGGGTGCTGCTCGACGGGTCGAGCACGAACCTGGCGCCCTGCGATGAGGAGTTGGGCGGCCCGCTGTGGTCGCTCGGCTCCCGCTGGTTCGCCCCGCTCGGCGACGGCCGGTATGCCGTGCTGCGCGGCGGCGCCCTCGCCGTGCTGGACGAGTTCAGCCGGACGATCACCGATGTCGGGGTTGCATTGCCGGTCTGGGGGTCGAGCCTGGCCGCGGTCGACAGCGTGGTCGCCTGCACGGCGGCAGGGCCGACCGCGAACTGGGCCGTGGTCACGGTCGACCTGCGCGACCCGGCCAACACCCTGACCACGCTCAGCGAGTCGCCGGCCGGGACATTGCCGGTCGACTACCTGCCTCCCGCGCACGAGCGCGTGTTCACCGGGCCGGACGGTCGGCAGATCCCGGCCGTGCTCTACCCGCCGACGAACCCAGATTATCGTCGCGCCCGGAGGGCGAACTGCCGCCGTACGTCGTGCACGTACACGGCGGGCCGACCGCGCGGTTCGTGCCGGTGCTGATGCGCGTGTTCGCGTATCTCACCAGCCGAGGCATCGGCGTCGTCGCCGTCAACCACGGTGGCTCGGCCGGCTACGGGCGGGCGTTCCGGGAACTGCTCAACGAGCAGTGGGGTGTGCTGGACGTCGCCGATTGCGCGACGGTCGCGGCCAAGCTCGGCGAGGAGGGCATCGCCGACCCGGACCGGCTCGCCATTCGCGGCGGCAGTGCGGGCGGTTGGACGGGTGCGCTGTCCGTCGGCACGACCGACGTCTACCGCTGCGCCACGATGCTCTGCCCGCTGCTGGATCTGGTGAGCTGGGTCGAGCAGACGCACGACTTCGAGTCGCGGTACATGGAGGGCCTGATCGGCCGCCTGCCCGAGCACAAGGACCGCTACCTGGAACGCTCACCCATGACCTATGTGGACAATGTGTCCGTGCCGGTGCTGCTGATGCAGGGCGCGGACGACCCGATCTGCCCTACTCCGGACGCGACCCGCTACATGGCCCGGCTGGACGGAACCGGCGTGCCGCACGCCTACCTCGCGTTCGATGGGGAGCGGCACGGGTTCCGCAAGGCCGAGAACGTGGCCAGGGTCGCGGAGGCCGAACTGTCCTTCTACGGCCAGGTGTTCGGCTTCGAACCGGAGGGGGTGCCAACGTTGTCGATGGATCGGTGAGCACCACAAAAGAACTGGCGCTCCGGCTTGTGGCCGGGGCGCCAGTTTCGGTTGCGACGCGCGGATCATGACGCGGCGCTCTCCATGGCCTTGACCAGGCTCCGGGGGCGCATGTCCACCCAGTGCTCCTCGACGTAGTCGAGGCACGCCTGCCGAGGCTGCTCGCCGAAAACGGCCTGCCAGCCGTCCGGGATCGTCGCGAACGACGGCCAGAGCGAGTGCTGGCCCTCGTCGTTCACGAGCACGAAGTAGGAGTGTTCGGTGTTCTCGAACGGGTTGGTGCTCATCGTGACCTCCAGGAGTTGTCTTTCGTTGTCAGGAATTCTGCTGCGGTCTGTGGGGTTGAAACAGGTCCAAAGCCCGCGGAAGTGGATCGCTCAGTCGAGCGAGTGATAGGCACCGCGATAGAAGACGAGCGGGGCGTGGTCGCGGCGGGCGGCGATCGAGAGCACCTCGCCGATCAGGACGGTGTGGTCGCCGGCGAGCTGGGTGAGCACGGTGCGGCATTCGAGGGTGGCGACGCACTCGGTGAGCAGCGCGGCGCCGGTGTGCTCGCCGATGGTGTGCGGGATGCCGGTCAGGTCGCGGGCGGTGCTGCGGCTGGCGAAGTGCGCGCACAGGTCGTGCTGGTCGGCGGCGAGCACGGAGACGCCCCAGCGGCCCGACTCGTGCAGGGCAGGCGTGAGCGGCGACGCATTGCGGAAGCAGACCGAGACCAGCGGCGGGGTCAGCGAGACCGAGGTGAAACTGTTCGCCGCTCTGGCCATCGGGCCGGTCGGCGTGGACGTGGTGACCACGACCACCCCGGTCGGCAGATTAGCGAGGACTGACCGAAAGACGTCGGGCGACACGGTGAGCGGATCGGTGGCGGTCACTGGCGCTCCTTGCAGTCCGGCCAGCGCACGGCCGGCACGTCGAGCCCGAACTGGTCGAGGACGCGCGCGCAGATGTGGTCCACGATGTCCTCGACCGTCTGGGGTTTGGTGTAGAACGCGGGAACCGGTGCCGCGATGACGGCGCCCATCCTGGTCAGTGCCAGCATGTTCTCCAGGTGGATCTCGGAGAACGGCAGCTCGCGCGGCACCAACACCAGCCGCCTGCGTTCCTTGAGCGTGACATCGGCGGCGCGGGCGATCAGCCCGTCCCCGTAGCCTGCACGGACAGCGGCGAGAGTCTTCATGCTGCACGGCGCGATGATCATGCCGTCGGTGCGGAACGAGCCGCTGGAGATGGCCGCCGACTGGTCACCTGGACCGTGCACGTGGTCGGCCAGCTCGTACAGGTCGGCCGCGGTCAGCCCGGTCTCCAGTTCCAGCGTTGCCCGGCCCCAACGGCTGAGCACAAGGTGGGTTTCCACGTCCAGCTCGCGCAGGGCAGCCAGGATGCGCGCGCCGAGCACGGTGCCGGTCGCTCCGGTGATGCCGACCACGAGCCTCATGACCACTCCCGGAAGCTGCGCACGGCCTGATGACGCAGCCGGTACGGGACGGTGGCGTCCACATAGGTCCGGCCGGCGCCACCGTTGGCGCCGCGTTCGGCTGCCCAGTCCGCGCGATGCGACGGGTCCATGCCCAACGGCCGGAAACCGGCGAACGTCCGGCAGTCCGTGCCCAGGTTGGCGCGGGTGGTCATGGCCCACAGCACGTCCTCGGCCGACGTGATGTCCACGTCGATGTCGGTGAACACGATCAGCTTGACGAACCCGTGCCATTCGAAGATCCGCCGTGCTATGCCGGCAAGCTTGGCGTCGTCGGCAGGGGAGTCCTTGGCGACGGCGACGACCAGCAGCAGCATGCCGCCACCGGCGGGAGAGTAGTGCAGGTCGCGGATCAGTTGCCAGTCCGCGTCGTTGCCGGTGAGCGCTACGGATACCGCGCCGGCGAGGCCGAGGATCACCGACTGTTCGCGGCCTGGCCCGATCACCGCCTGGAAGCGCGGCGATCGGCGGGTGGTCACCGAGGTCACGGTGAGCACCGGCAGGTCCGGTTGGGCGGCGCCGTCGTAGCCGAGAAACTCGGGCAGCGACACGTGCGGCGGGCCGCTCAGCGACTCGTCGGCCACGCGATCGTCCAGGAAGCCCTCCAGCACGATCTCCGACTCGGCGAGCACCGCGACCGGCTGGCTCACCCCGCTCGCGACGGTCACCGGCTGTTCGGCCATGGCGCCCGCGATGTGCAGCTTCCGCGCGTCGGGCGGCAGCACAGCCGAACTCAGCGCGGAGGCGACAACGGCAGCGGGCGGTGCGCCGATGTTGACCGACACCGGCAGTCGACGACCGGTGAGCACGGCGGCCTCGTGCAGGCGGCGCAGCGCGCGGCCGGGCACCATCCAGATGGCGAGCTTGTCGCGGCCGAGCACCAGCATCCGATGCACGGACAGCGATGTCTGCGCCGCGCCGGGCGCGCCGGCCAGGACAACGCCGGTGGTCAGGTAGGGGCCCGCGTCTCGCGGCGTGGCCCGCAGCGCGGGCAGCCTGGTCAGGTCGACGCGGGCGTGTACGCGCTGCTGGCAGGCAGGCTGGGACACGATGATCGGCGGCATCGCCTTGGCCAGCAGCGCCTCCGCGCCCGTCTGGTCGGTGGGGTACGGAAGGCCAGGCAGCCACGCGCGCACCCGGTCCGCGCAGCCGTACAGGCCGAGCAGGACCGGCATGGTGCGGCCGTCGACCCGGTAGCAGACCACCGGTTCGGGCCGGGCCTGCGAGTTCGCCGGAATGCCGGCATAGCGGGCCGCGAAGTCGGCGGCCACCCGATCGGCCGGCAGCGCGAGCGGCGGTTCGTGCCATTGGCTCGGCGTGTGCCGGCGCACCCAGGTGACGGCGGCGCGCGCGGACAGGCCCGGCTTGGTGTCGCTCATGTCGCAACCATCCGAAGTTTCGCCACGTCCGCGAACCAGTCGCTCGGGCTGGACGCGCGCAGCAGCGTGGTGCCGACGAGTAGTCCGGAGTAGCCGGCGTCGAGCATGTCGGCGGCCTGTTGCGGGGTTTCGATGCCGCTCGCGCTGACCGGGCAGGCGGCGCCGGTCGCCAAAACTGCTGGGAGCAGGCGGATGCTGCGGGTCAGGTCGGCGTCAAGGGATTCTTTTTCGGCGATGTCCTTGTTGTTGACGGCGATCACGCACTCGGACGCGTGCGGAACGGCCTCGATCTCCGCCTCGGTGGTCACCTCGACGAACGGGGTCAGGCCGAGCCCGAGCGCGAGTTCGGTGAGGTTGCGCAGGGACGCCGCGGTGATCAGGCCGGCGGTGAGCAGCACGGCGCCGGCTCCGATCTCGGCGGCCGTGCTCACCTGGCTCTCGCGGGTGATGAAGTCCTTCTGCAACACCGGCAGTCCGGTGGTGGCCACGACCTTGCGGAGCAGGTCGAGCTTGCCGTTGAACCACTTGCCGGTCACCACCGAAAGGCAGCGCGCGCCCGCATCGACGTAGCTTCGCACGATCTCGATCGGATCGCGGCCACCGAGCAGGTCGTCACCGGCTCCACTCTTCGGTTTGATCTCGGCGATCACCGGGGTGTCCGCGGCAAGGACCGCCTCGACGAATCGGGTCATGAGCCAACCACCGTCCACTTGTCTCTGATCTCGGCGACCCGGCGCTCGGTTGATGCGCCCGGCTTTGTCGCGCGCCCCGGAGTCGACATCGATGCCGAAGAACCGGGGATGGTCGGTCAGCGGCCGGTAGCGCGCGGAGTTGCTCGCGGTGAGCCCTCCGGCGAGCATGATCGGCCGTTCGCTGAGTTCGGCGATCCGTTCGGCCGCGCTCGGGTCGATGGTCTGTGCGGTACTGCCGATGCGGCCATCCGCCGCGAGTGCGTCGAGCAGGAACACGTCAACGCCTGCTCGTTGGTACGCCTTGATGAGCGGTCGCTCGACGCACTCGCCGTTCTTGATGTGCAACACCTTCACCACGGTCGCGCCAAGGGCTTTGAGGGCTCGGACAACGCCGGGTTGTTGATAGCCGTGCAACTGCACCCAGTCGATCCCGGACCGGTCGACGACCCGTACCAGATCATCCACTGTGGATAGTAGAGTGACCAGGATGGGTTGTAACGATTGTGCTGCCGCGGCCAGCCGGGTGAGGTCAGCCAGGCTCAGCTCGGTGCGTCCACCTGGGACGCCGTGCCAGAGCCCGACGAAGTCAACGCCGGCCGCCGCCAGCAGCTCGATCTCGTCGATGCGGGTGGCGCCGCAGATCTTCACGCGCATCGCGGCGCTCCCTTCATCTCGGGTTCGGGTCAGCTCACGCCTGGACAAGGCCGGGCAGCTTGGCCAGTGCCTTGCCCAGCGCTTCCTGGTCGACCTCGTGGTCCTCAAGCGACCCGGTCAGGTACTTCTCGTAGGCGGACAGGTCGAAGTGGCCGTGGCCGGACAGGCCGAACACGATCGCCTTGCTGGTGCCCTCCTCGCGGCACCGCACCGCCTCGCGGATCGCCACGTCGATGGCGTGCGAGGACTCCGGCGCGGGAATGATGCCCTCGGCCCGCGCGAACGTGATGCCGGACGCGAAGCAGCTCAGCTGCTTGACCGCCGTTGCCTCGATCAGGTCGCGTTCGAGCACGTCGCTGACCAGCGGCGCCATGCCGTGGTAGCGCAGGCCGCCCGCGTGCACGGGCGGTGGCACGAAGCTGTGGCCGAGGGTGTGCATCTTGATCAGCGGGGTGAGGCCGGCCGTGTCGCCGAAGTCGTAGGCGAGGGTGCCCTGCGTCATGGTCGGGCAGGACGCGGGCTCGGCGGCGATCACCCGAACCTTGCGCCCGCCACGCAGTTGCGCGCCGATGAACGGGAAGGCGAGGCCGCCGAAGTTGCTGCCGCCACCGGTCGCGCCGATCACGATGTCCGGGTAGTCGTCGGCCAGCGCGAACTGGGCGATGGCCTCCTGGCCGATGACGGTCTGGTGCAGCAGCACGTGGTTGAGCACGCTGCCGCCCGCGTAGTTGACCGTCGGGTTGCCGCCCGCGATCTCCAGTGCCTCGGAGGTCGCGATGCCGAGGCTGCCGGGACAGTCCGGGTCCTCAGCGAGAATCGCCCTGCCGGCCGCGGTTTCCGTGCTGGGGCTCGGCACGCAGCGGGCGCCGTAGGTGGCCATCAGCATGCGGCGGTACGGCTTCTGGTGGTAGCTCACCTTCACCATGAACACCGAAACGTCCATGCCGAACATGGCACCGGCCAACGCCAGCGACGAGCCCCACTGGCCTGCGCCGGTCTCGGTGGCGAGCTGAGTGATGCCGGCCTGCTTGTTGTAGTACGCCTGGGCGATCGCGGTGTTCGGCTTGTGACTGCCGGCCGGGCTGCCGCCCTCGTACTTGTAGTAGATGCGGGCGGGAGTGTTGAGGGCCTGCTCAAGGCGGCGGGCGCGGAACAGCGGCGACGGGCGCCACTGGGCGTAGATCTGCCGGACCGGATCGGGGATCTCGACCTCTGCCTCGGTGGTCAACTCCTGGCGGGCGAGTTCCTCTGGCATGATGCCGAGCAGGTCGTCGACGGTGATGTTGGCGCCGGTGCCCGGGTGCAGCATGGGGGCCCGGTCGGGCAGGTTGCTCGCCAGGTTGTACCAGGTTCGCGGAATGTCCTTCTCGGGAAGCAGGTACTTGATCTGGTCCGACATTGCCTGTTCTCCAATTTTCCTTGGTGGGTTGGTCGTCATCGGGTCGCGTCGGCGACGAGCGAACCGGTGGTGAAGGTGTTGTCTGTCGCGAAGATCCCGGGATGCGCCGCGCGCAGGCCGTTGAGCAGTCGGTCGTAGGGGACGTCGGCGAACTCGCCGTGCTGGCGCACGAACTCCATGTGCCGGCGGCCGTTGAGGTCGTAGGGGTGGTGCAGGCTGTCGGAGGTGCCGTCGAACTCCAGCGGCGCGATCCGGTAGAGCTTGCACAGCAGTCGGTTGAACACCGGCGTCGCGCGTACCCATCTGCCGTTGAGCTGAGCGGACACCAGGCAGTGGTAGGTGAACACGTCGCCGCCGATGAGCTGGGTCAGTTGCGGCGATGCGAGGTGGTTGCGGACGTCGGTGAACACCAGCCTGCTCGGCACGCCGATGGCGCGCAGCGCGGACGCGTAGAGCACCGACTTGTGGATGCACATGCCCGAACCGCGCAGCAGCACGGTGCTCGCGCGTAGTCCCTCGCGGGACAGGTCCGCGCCGTACACCTCGTAGTTGATGCCGTCACGCACCGTCTTGTAGAGCGCGATCGCCTTTGCCAGCGTTGTCTCGCCCTTGGCCTCGTCGACCAACTCGCGAATCGCCGGGGACTCGTGGTCGAGGAACTCGGTCACGGCCAGTTCCGGGATCATGCCGCGTCCCCTCGCTTGGTGAGGCCGAGCATGGCGGCCAGCCGGTTGCGTTGGATCTCGGACGTGCCCGAGTAGATGGTGCCGGCGACCGCGTTGCGCAGGTCCTTCTCGATGCCGTACTCGGCCATGTAGCCGTTGCCGCCGTGGATCTGAACCGCGGCCAATGCCGACGCCAGGTTCTCCTCGCTGGCCACGATCTTGGCGATGGCCAGGTCGACGGTGACGTTCTCGCCGGACACCAACCGTTGCGCGGTGTCGTAGAGCCACTTGCTCGTGGTCTCGACGCCGATCTTCATCTCGGCGATCTTGTGCGAGATCGCCTGGTAGTTGCCGATGGTCTTGCCGAACTGGATCCTGGTGCTCGCGTAGTCGACGCACTGTTCGCAGCCGATGCCGCATCTCACCGAGACTGATCGCGAACGAACAGAGGATCTCCCACTTCATCACGTGGTCGAGCACCAGGAACCCGGCGCCCTGCCGGCCGATCACGTTCGTGGCCGGCACACGCACCTCGTCGAAGAACAACTCGCACAGCGGCGAGGTGCGCAGGCCCATCTTCGGAATCGGGTTGCCGAAGGAGAAGCCCGGCATGTCCCGTTCCAGCAGAAAAGCCGTTGTGCCGAGCGGACCGCCCTTGTCGCTGGTGCGCGCGTAGACCACGAACAGATCGGCAACCGGACCGTTGCTGACGAACATCTTGCTGCCGGTCAACACGTACTCGTCGCCAACCTGCCTGGCCACCGTGCGCATGCGCAGTGCGTCCGATCCGCTGTCCGGTTCGGAGATGGCGTGCGCGCCGATCGCCTCACCGGAACAGATCCGGGGCAAGTGTGCTTCCTTGAGCGTCGGGGATCCGTAGCGCTGCAACGGAACCCCGACGCTCACGATGTGGGTGGACACCGCGAAGCTGAGCCCACCGTCCCGGCAGCCGTTGCCGAGACCCTCAAGGAGGTACATGGTGGTCAGCAGGTCCTGACCGAGCCCGCCCCACTCCTCGTCGAACGGCAGTCGCAGGATGCCGCACTCCTGCACCAGCTTCCACTTGTCCCAGGGGAAGGCCGCCTCGGCGTCCCGTTCGACGTGCTCGGCGCTCAGTGCCTCGCACCAGGGAGCCAACCCGTCGAGCAGTTCACGCTGCTCATCGCTCCACTTGATCACCGCGTACCCCTTGGTCAGCAACTCAGTAGTGGGAGAATTCGTCCGCGTCGAGCTTGTGCGTCTCGTAGCCCTGGAGTGCCGGGGTGAACATGCACACCAGGTGCAGGTCCTCGTCTGGCGACGCGATGAGGAAGTGCGCGTCGTGCTCGTCGAGGGCGTAGAGGGTGCCCTGCGTGATCGGGAATGAGTTTCCTTCGAGGTCGACGACCTCGCCGCTGCCGCCGATGCAGTAGCAGGCTTCGAGGTGGTTGCGGTACTCCAGCCGCGACTTGGTGCCGGCGCGCACCGTGGTGTCGGTTACGGTGTAGCCCATGCCGTCGGCCTCGGTCAGGAACCTGGCGCTCATGCCGTTGCCCCAGTCAACGGTGGGCACGTCGCCAATCTGACGAATGATCATCTCGGTACAGCTCCTTTCATTGGTGATGCACTGGTTTCGGTGCGGAGTTCGCGGACGAACTCGGCGAGGTCGAAGACGATGTCCCGACCTTCCGCACCGGCTTTCTCCACCCGTGCGACGGCAGCACTGCCGATGATCACGGCGTCGGCCCCCAGATCTCGGAGGGTCTCGATCTCGGTCCGACCGCGGACGCCGAAGCCGACCGCGATGGGAGCCGAGGTATGTGCCCGCAGTGCGGGAATGACCGGACTGATCCGCTGGAAGCCGTCGGTGGACGGCGTTCCGCTCCGGCCGTAGTGCGCGACGAGATACAGGTAGGCGGTGGCGTTGCTGGCCGACTCGGCCAGCACAGCCGGGTCGGAGTCCGGGTAGCAGGTGGACACCACCGGCAGGTCGGTCTCGTGCGCGATTTCGTAGTAGGCCGCGCGCTGGGTCGCCGGCAGGCCGTGTAACAGCAGGCCGTCCACACCCGCCGCGTGCGTGCGCCGCACGAACTCGGCAAGGCCAACCGGGCGTACGGAGTGCGCCCAGTCCGCGATCATGGCGATACGCAGGTGCCGCAGGCTCGGCCGGACCCGCTCGACCAACGCGAGTACGTCGGCGAGGTCGGTGCCCAGCGCCAGCGCCCGCTTGGCCGAACGGCGCACCGTCGGACCGTCGGTGAACGAGGCCGGGAACGGAACCGCGAGTTCCAGACAGTCCACACCGGACTCGTCGAGCATGGCGATCACGTCGGCGAGCACGTCCATCGGCGGGTCGCCGGCGTTGAGGAACACGGCAAGGCCCGGCTCGCCCGCTGGTGGCGCCCTGAAGAATCCGGGCCGCGCCGAGTCCGTCTCAGGCATGGCTGCCCGCCAACAGGTTGGCCGAGCGAGCGCTGCGCATCCGGTTGACCAGGTCGATCGCTGCTCCGCCTCGGATGGCGTCCTGCGCGGCGTGCATGCCCTTGGCCCAGTCGTCGAAGGTGCCGCCGAGCACGGCGAGCGCGGTCGCGTTGAGACAGACCGTCTCGGTCGCGATGTCACCGGCGTGACCGCCCAGCACGGCGCGGAACTGCTCGACCGGGTCACCGTCCGTGCCGGCCAGATCCATCCACTCGCCGTCCGCGCCGGTGTACGCGCCGGCCGGCAGCACGATCCCGCCGTCCGATGTCTCGATCATGTTCTCCGCGAACCCGACCAGCTCGTCGACGCCGAGATCGTTGTGACACAGCCACACCCGTCGCTCGGAGCGTCGCTGCGCCAGGAACCGCAGGGCCGGCAGCAGGTCGTGGTTGGAAACGCCGGTCAGCTGCGCGGACACCGGCATGGCCGCGAGGAACGGCCCCACCGAGTTCACGAACCGGCCGACCACCCGCAGGTCGAGTGGCAGGATCTCCTTGGCGAGCAAGGTGATCTCGGCCGGGTAGACGAAGTTGCCCGCGAACGCGACGCCGAACCGCTCAAGCGACTCGGCGGTCTCCCGATAGCCGGTGGTGAGCCGGATGCCGAGCCGGTCGAGCAGGTCGACCGAGCCGTAGCGGCTGGTGAACCCGCGCGATCCGGTCTTCACCACCCGCACGCCCATCGCTCCGGCCACCAGCGCCGCCGCGGTGGACACGTTGAACGTCTTCGGGCCGCCGCCCGTGCCGACGATGTTCACCGCGCCCGCGAAGCCGGTGTCCTGAGCCGGCCTGCGTTCGTCGAGACAGTCGAGCAGTTCGCCGAGTGTCTCGTTGTCCGGCATCGTGGTGGACAGGGAGGTCAGTACGGCCGCCGCCTCGCCCCGCCGCAGCTTGCGGGAGAGCAGCCGGTTGAAGAACGTGTGCCAGGTCTCGCGATCCACCGGAATGGTCCGGCTCACGAGCGCCGTGAGCAGATCGTCGTCGTACATGTCAGCCGACCGTCGTCGCCGGTTGCGCCCGCATGATGAACGCGTCGATCGCGTCGATCGTGCGGAAGCTGTCCGGGTCGAGTTCGATGTCGTCGATCGGCAGTTCGAACCGCTCCTCAAGCCAGGCGATCAGCTTGAGCAGGCCGAGACTGTCGATAACGCCGGTGGCGACGAGGTCGTAGTCGGTGGTCAGGTCGTCGTCGGTGACATCGGGAAGGAACTCGTCGAGAACGAACTGCTTGATGGTCTTGGTGTTGCTCATCGCTGCCCCTCAAGGTAGGTCTGCTTGATCCGGGCTCGATCGGGTTTTCCCGTCGAGGTCGTGGGGAGCGGCTCGTCCGTCAGCTGGATGGCTGTCGGCACGGCGGCCCTGGACAGGCGACGCGCACAGTGCGCGCGCACGGCGAGCGAGTGCAGGGACGCGGGGTCGCGCCGGTGGATCACCGCGTGCAGCGCGTTGCCAGCCACCTGGTCGGGTATGGCGAACACCACCGCGCCGGCCACCTCGTCGAGTTCCAGCAGCGCCAGTTCGATCGCCTGCGTGTTGACCCGCACGCCGCGCACCTTCACGTGGAAGTCGGCGCGACCCTCCAGGGTCAGCGTGCCGTCCGCGGTGCGGCGCACCAGATCGCCGGACCGGAAGTAGCGCAGGTCGTTCTCGTGGGTCGGATGCGGCCCGAACGCGGCCATGTTCAGCGCGGCGTCGGTGTAGCCGGGCGTCTGGAACGGCGTGCTCACGTACAGTTCGCCGATGCCGGGGCCGACGAGCACGTTGCCGGCCGGGTCGACGAGCACCGCGTCGACGCCGCAGATCGGCCTGCCGATGGGCAACGGCGTGCGGTCGGTGGCCGGGTCGATCTCGTGCAGGAAGCTGTCGTTGGTCTCGGTGCAGCCGTAGAGGTTGTGCAACCGCGCGTTCGGGAACAGTTCCATGAGGTTCGCGAGGCCCCGCTTGGTGAGCGCGTCGCCGGTGGCGATCACGTGCGTCACCGCCGGCAGTGGCCGCTGCCGTTCGGCCAGCAGGTGGAACAGCATCGGCACGGCCTGCACAACGTGCACCTCGTGCCGGTCAAGCAGGTCGTAGAGGTAGCCGGCTCGTGTCGCGTGCTCCGGCTCGACGAGCACGACCCGGCCGCCCGCTGCGAGCGTCGCCCAGATGTCGAAAAGGCACAGGTCGAAGTTGAGCGGCGCGTAGTTCAGAACTGTCCGTTGTGGACCGATGTTGAACCGGGCCGCCGCCCAGTCCACGAAGTGGCCGGTGCCCTCGGCGGTCAGCGGGACGATCTTGGGGACGCCGGTCGAGCCGGACGTGGTCAGCATGAAGCCGACCGACTCCGGCCGCGCGCTCACCCGCAGCTCGCCGTCGGCATGGGTGAAGTCGTCGTGCTCCGGCGCGAACTCGTCCGGGTCGGGGGCCAACACCGTGGCGCAGCCGGCCGCGTCGAGCAGCGCGGCCAGGGTTTCCTTGGCAAGGCCGGCAGGCGGCAGCAGGAACGGGCGGCCCTCGGCGAGCAGCGCAAGGATCAGTGCGATCGTCTCGGGCGCCTTGAGCGCCCGCACGCCAACCGGCGCACCCGGCGGCAAGGCCAACTCGCTCAGCCAGCGCTGCGCGGCACACGCGCGTCGATGTAACGCCGCGTAACTAATGTCCGCGTGTCGCCACACCAGTGCCGGCTCATTCGGGCGGCGCCGTACCTGAGCCAGGAAACGCGTCACGATATTCGACGAATAATGTTGCACGAGGGCCCCCAAACAATTCCGAGCACAATCGAACGAGAATGATGTTCGCAGCGGTGACGCAGTATTCGCATGAGTGCTGCGCACCCAATTTCGAGGTCGGCCATTGCCGAACCGCCGGTACCGGCACACAGCGTCGTCACGGCAGCCGGAGAGCGCGACCGAGGGTCATCACTCGGCTGCGGAGCGGAGTATCCGATGGCGACAGTGCCCTGACCTGTCACTTTCGCTACTCCGGCGGTCGTCTTCGTGACGTGGGGTGACCCGGGAAACGTGGGTGGTTGCTACCCATGACCGCCGGTCTTCCTGCGTGAGAGCGTGCGGATCGTGATGGTCCCGAAAGGCCGCACACCACATACGACAGGGAGATGGATCACCGTGAGTTCGACACAGGAACAAGACGAGTCACTGACCGCTGACCAGCCGGAAGACGGCGACAACGACGCGGCGCCGGTCAGCAGGTTGGGCTACCTGAGTTCGACGATCGGCTTACGGGTCGCGGCGCTGGCCGGGTTCGTGATCGTCATGGGGGTCGGGTTGGGCACCGACGGCTGGGGCGGATCTACCTGCTGCTGATCTGGGGACCGAGTAGCGAAGGGGTGCGCGCTGTGGTGGGGCACAGATCGTCGATCATCGTCGGGCGGGACGATGAACTCGGCACACTGCAACAGGCTCTTACCGCGGCGCGCGCCGGTCGCGGCGGGGCGGTCTTCCTCGTCGGCGAGAGCGGCATCGGCAAGTCGCGGCTGGCCTCGGCAGCCGCCGACCTGGGTTTCGCCGCCGACATGCGACTGATGAAGGGGCGGGGCAGCGCCATCGGGCCGATGGTGCCGTACCGGTCGCTGACCGAGGCGCTGCTCTCGCTGCTGCGGGCGGGAGACCCGATCGACGTGGCCGCACTCGGCCCGTACCGGCCGGTGCTGGCCAGGCTGATCCCGGACTGGGGGGAGGTGCCGGGCGGCGACTCGGGCGCCTCGCTGGTCATCCTGTCCGAGGCGGTGCTGCGGCTCGCCTCGCTCGCCGGTCAGGGCCGGGGTTGCCTGCTCACCCTCGACGACATGCAGGACGCGGACGCCGAGACGCTGGCCGTGATCGAGTACCTGATCGACAACATGAGCCGGGAACCGGTGTTGTTGGTCGGGATGATCCGCGACCAGGAGTGTCCCGCGCTGGCGCTGGCCCGCGCCGCGGCTCAGCGCGGGACCGGCGTCGTCATCGACCTCGACCCGCTCGGCACGGCCGACCTGCGCCGGATGGCCGCGTCCTGCCTGGCCATTCCTTCGCCCGACGTGCCGGAGGCTGTCGTCGAGCTGCTGCTTGGCGGGCAGCGGCGGCAACCCGTTCCTGATCAACGAGATCCTGACCAGCATGATCGACGGGAGGCTCCTGGTGGCGCAGGACGGCGGCTGGCGGGTCACCGAGCAGCTGCGCACCAACCTGCCGACCACGTTCGTGCGCGGCGTGGCACGGCGGGTCGACCTGTTCGGGCCGAAGGCGCGCGAGGTGCTGACCGTGGCCGCCGTGCTCGGCACGCGCTTCCCGCTCGCCGTCGTGCAGGCCGCGACCGGACTTGAGCACACCGACCTGCTCGGCCACCTGCGCGACGACTCCATCGCCGACCTGGTCAGCCCGGACGAGCAGACCCCGGACTGGTTCGCCTTCCAGCACTCGCTCGTGGTCGACGCCCTGTTGACGCTGGTCACGCCGGCCGAGCGGGCCGGCATCGCGCAGCAGGTCGCGGACGCGGTCGAGCTGGTCTACCCGGGCCTGCCCGGCGAATGGTGCCAGCTCAGCGCCGCGCTGCGGCTGGACGCCGGCTATCCGACGGTCGCGGGGCGGCTGTTCGCCGAGGCTGGCCGGCGCGCGCTGGCCGGTGGTGCCGCGCACTCGGCGGTCACGCTGCTGGACAAGGCGTGGGAGCTGCTGATCAACGACGTGCCCGCGCGCGCGGACGCGCTGGAGGCGCGGCTCTACGCGTTGGCGGAAGCCGGCCTCGTCGACAAGGCGTTGACCGAGGTCAGCATGCTCGCCGAGGTCGGCGCCGGGCTCGACCGGCGACGTCGCGCGCAACTGCACGCCCGCCTTGCCTGGGTGGCCAACCTGGCCGGTCGCACCGCCGACGGGCTCAACCAGGTCGAGGCGGCCAGGGTGCTGCTCGGCCCGGACGCGGCCGCCGAGGACATCGCGCCGTTGGACGTGGTCGCCGCCCACCTGGAACTCGACGTGCCCGGCCCCGGCCAGCTGCGCAGGGCCGAGGACGCGGCAAGACGCGCGGTGACCGTTGCCGAACAGGTGCCGCTGCCGATCGTGGCCTGTCAGGCGTGGCAGCTGCTCGGCGCGCTGACCCGCGCCCGCGACCCCGATGAGGCGACCGCCTGCCTGGAACGCAGCAGAGCCATCGCGGTCCAGTACGACCTGCCGATCTGGGAGATCCACGCGCTGGTCCGCCTCGGCCTCGACGACGCGTTGCGGGAGGGCAGCGTCGACCGGCTGGAACAGGCCAGGGCGCAGGCCACCCGGCTTGGCGCGGTGACCGCGCGGTACCAGGCCGAGGTGAACATCGCGCTACAGGTCATCCTGCGCGGCGAGTTCGACGACGCGGAAACCCGCATCGAGGCGGTGCTCGCCGACACGACGCGGCTCAAGTTGCTGGAAACCACCCAACACATGCTGGTGCTGCGCGCGGTGCTCAGCGGCCACCGGGGTAGGCGCCGCGACATGGACCGCGCCCTCGCCGAACTACGTGACCGCGACGGCGACCAGGCGCAGCACGCGCCAAGGGTGCACGGCCTGGCCAGGGCGTTGTGCGCGCTGGTCGAGGAGGACCGCGACCTGGCTCGCAAGGAACTGGCCGTCGCGCTGTCCGCGGAGGACACCAGCCCGACCACGTTCCACCTTGCCGGCCGTTACGGCCTGAACCTGCTGCTCGGCGCGCTGGCAGGCGAGTTGGACCTGCCGACCTTCGAGCGGATCACCTCGGTCCCGGCCGCCCGGCTGCGCTGGGACCGCCAGTTCGCCCTGTTCGCCCGTGCCGTGCTGGCCGGCCGCGCGGGCGCCCAGCACGAAGCTCTCGACCTGGTACGCGAGGCGATCCGGGTCGGCGCCCCCTACGCGATGGGCCAGCGACTCGGCCTGCGCCTTGTCGCCGAGGCCGCGCTCGACGACGGCTGGGGCGACCCGGTCGAGTGGTTACGCAGCGCGGAGGAGTACTTCCACGGCACCGGGCTGACCGCGGTCGCGGGTGCCTGCCGGGCGATGCTGCGGCGCACCGGCACTCGGGTCGCGCAGCGGCGGTCCGGGACCGAACGCATCCCGCAACGGCTGCGCTCGGCGGGGGTGACCGTGCGCGAGTACGAGGTGTTGCGGCTGCTGGCCGACCGGTTGGGCAACCGGGAGATCGCCGAGCGGCTGCACTTGTCCCTGCGCACGGTGGAGAAGCACGTGTCCAGCCTGATCTTCAAGACCGGCCAGCCGAACCGGATCGCGCTGAGCAAGGTCGCGGCCAGCGGCTAACCGGCCAGCTCCGACCAGGCCGAGGCCAGGCGGCTGACCAGCTCGGTCACGTCGGCCGCTGGCAGCGTGAAAGGCACGCGGATGTGGTTGTTGTGCTGCCCGCTCGGGTCGGTCGCGGCGCCCGGCACCACCTCGACGCCGTGCCGCAGCGCGACCTGCGCGAACACCTGCGCGTCCACGTCCGGCAGTTCCACCCACAGCGCGGACCCGCCCTCCGGGGTGCGCCACCGCCAACTGGGCAACTGGGTGGACAGCAGGTCCTGGAGCAGCGCGAGCCTGCCCTTCAGCGTGGCCAGTCGACCACCGGCGATGTTGGCCAGCTTGGGCAGCAGCCGCGCGGCCAACGCCTGGTCGAGCACTGCGTTGCCCAGGTCGGCGCGGACCTTGTGGCGGGCCAGCCGGTCGATGATCTCGGCAGGACCGCGCACCCAGCCGATCCGCAGGCCGGCCCAGATCGTCTTGGCCAGCGACCCGATCGACAGGATCTCCGAGTTGGCCAGCGCGTACGCGCCGATCGGCGGCGGTGTCTCGGCCCCGGACAACGTGGGGAAACCGGCGTAGGCGTTGTCCTCCAACAGCGGCACCCGGTACTTGGCCGCGATCTCGGCGACGCGCTGCCGGCGGCTCGCTGACATCAGCACGCCGGTCGGGTTGTGGTAGGTGGGCATCACGTAGGCGAGCGCCGGGTTGTGCTCGGCGAACGCCCTGGCCAGCGCGTCCGGCCGCACCCCTACCTCGTCCAACGGCACGCTGACCAGCCGCGCGCCCGCCGCGCGGAACACGTCCAGGCAACCAGGCCAGCTCGGCGACTCCACCACCACGGTGCAGCCCGGCTTGAGATACATCTGCGCGACCAGCCCGATCACCTGCTGCGCGCCGTTGGTGACCAGCACCTCCTCCGGCACGGTCGGCAGCAACTGGTCGCCGTGGTGATCGCAGATCGCCTGGCGCAACGCGGGCAGCCCGCGCGGGTGATAGCCGACGTCGGCCAGCAGGTCAGGCAGGTCCTCGCGGGCGAGGTCCCACACGGCGTCGCCCAGTTCGGGCGCGGCGGGCTCGGCGGTCATGGCCAGCGAGATGATCTTCCCGGGCCCGTCCACCAGCCGTTGGAAGATCGACGTCGCGCGCCCGCCGGGCACCCGGCCGTCATCGCCTCGGCGGCGCGGCCGGACCGCGCTCGACACCCGCGTGCCGCTGCCTCGCAGGCTGTCCACCAGACCGTCGCCGCGCAACTCGTCGTACGCGGCGACCACCGTCGCCCTGCTGACCGTGAGCATCTTGGCCAGGTCGCGCTCGGACGGCAGCCGCTCACCGGCCGGCAGGTCGCCGGAGGTGATCCCGTCCGCGAGCGCTCCGGCGAGCCTGCGATAAAGCGGCCCGCGCATCGTCATCCAGTCACCCAGGTATTCGACCAGTGTGCCGGGATCACCTAAATTGTCCACTGCCACCCCCAGAATGGGATCTGGACGGTCGGAAAGAATGTCATCGACCACCAGGAAGGTAGCACGAGAAAACAGATCAACGAGCAATTCGGCTAAATATGGGTGGTGACGCAGTGTTATTGGGTGGAGGCCGGGTTGTTGGGCGGAGGCCGGGCCGCGCGCCTGTGCCGCGTCACCTCACCTCGACGTCGATCCAGATCATGCCGACCGGACATTCCTGGCCGGTGTCGCCGGCGCACGGTGCGCTCGGCTCACCTGACCGGTACCGGGCCGGCCCGAGCCCGAGGAACTTCCACTCCATGATGCTGCTGCCCGACTTGACGGCTCGGTAGAGCTGTTCGGTTGTCGAGCCGCAGCCGACCTTGCCGGAGGGGCAGTCGCTGGTGGTGGTCGCCGGACCGTCGGTGGCCAGCACGGCGGGGTTGCCGGGGTTGACCTGCTGCCAGTAGCCAGCGCTGTCGGCGTGCTGGACATGCACGGCAATGGTCTGACCGACGGAGAGCGGCTCGGCCCTGGTGAGGCTGGGCATGTTCGACGGATCGGGGATGGCCAGCGTGATCACGGCAACCGGGTCGGCGGACTGCCCGCTGCCGTTGCCGCACGCGGACACCAGCGCGAGCAGGATCGCGCAGGCGAGGACGAGTCGGCGGCTCATCGGACCCGCCGCCGGATCGCGAGCAGCGCGGCCACCATGTCCAGCCACTGCGCGAACGTCCGGTCCGCGACCAACCCGTCGTCCACTGTGGACGATGCGGTCAGCCAGGCGCGGGCCAACGCCTGCGGCTCGGCGCCGACCAATGGTTCTGGCAGTTCCAGGGCGGCGGACCGGCCTGCCGCGCGCACGTAGCGAGCAAGGAAGCGCACCGGATACGGCCCGACGCCATACGGTTCCAGCCGCAGCGCGGCGGCGATCGCGGCCGCGCCGAACATGGCCCGACGCACGGGACCGTCGTCGGCGAGGCCATCGGCGATCGCGGCATCGATGTCCAGTTCGGCCAGCTCGCCGTCCGGCCGGATGGTCGGGGTCTCGGGGTTCACTGCGGCAACTCCAGTCCGTCCGCGGTCTTCATCGAGCCGTCACCCGCAGTCGTGGTGAGGCTGCCCAGCTGGTTGTTCACGAACTGGCTCTCGGTCACCCACGACGTGTAGCCCCACGGGTTGTACACCTCCAGCTTGTCACCGTCATGGCCGATGATCATCATCTGGTGGCCCTCGCTGCCGTTGGTGACGTCGATCGGCACCGGCTTGCCCGCGTCAACCGACTGCTCGATGTTCGGCAGTGCGTTCTGCCGGTCCGAGTCGCTGTTCATGCTGACGTAGTGGTACCGCGAACCGCTGCTCGGGCCCAGATCCTGGTTGGCCAACACGGTCTCGCCGCTCGACCCGAGTCCGCTGTCCTGTTTGGGATACGTGTTCGAGTCGCCGTCGGCCTGCTGCCCCTCGATGTACTGTGACACGTACATGTTCTGCAACCGCTGGTGAAACGCGGCCGGACTGTCGTCGCCGTTCGCGGTGCCGCCGTTGGTCAGGTCCAGCATGGTCATCGGGTCGACGCTGGCCTGTGCGACGACCGTGGACGCGGCCACGCAGTCGTTGACGTTGGCCTGGTCGTAGATGCCCCAACCCTGGTGGTCCAGGTTGCCGAACTGCTGGCCCTGGTAGGTGAGGAAGGCGGCGGTGGACGTCTCGCTGCTGTTCGCACCGTTGTTCACATCCGGGGTGAGGTGGCCGGCGAGCCAGGTCGGGTCGTCGCCGTGCGGATGGATGGCCGCGTCGAACTGTTGCACCTGTGCCAGCGAATGGCCTGCCGCGAGTGCCTTCCACAGGTACGCGGCCTCCTCCGGCGACTTGGCCTGCGCCAGCAGTTGTTGGAAGGCGGCCCGGTCGGCAGGCGACATCCCGTCCAGCACCTGCGAGCCACGCGCCAGCTGGTTCTCGGTGAGGATCTTGCCACCGTCCACCGAGCCACCCGGGTTGGTCTCGGTGGCCAGCACGACCGCCGACAGCGGGTCCGTGCTGTCCTGCGCGACGCGCTCCGCCCTTGCTTGGTCGGCGAGCTGGTTGAGCAGGCTCGCCGTGCTGGTTCCGGTGTTCTGCGCTGCCTGCGCGGCCGCGATCCGCAGGTCGATGCCCTCGGTCGCCTGATGGACGGCCGACGGCATGTTCCACACCTCGAAGCCGTAGCCGAGCGAGTCCCTTGCCGCGTTGAGCAGCGCGCAACCGGCCTTGTCGCTCGCCTGCGCCCAGGCGAGCACCCGCGCCCATTCGCGCAGCGCTGGCGCCACCCGGTCCAGCACGGTCCGCATGTTCCGCACGTCCGCGCCGACCGCCCGCACGGCCTGCGCCGCGGTTTCCGCGACCGCGCCGTGCCACGCCTGCGGCAACGATGTGGTGGCCACCGCGTCGATGTCCTGCGCGACAACGCCGGCCTGCGCTGCGGTCGTCGCACAGGCGTCTGCCTGGCCGTTGATCGCGGCGGGCGAGCCGGTCGGCGCGGGTGGACCGAGCGCGTCGTCGATGGCCGCGATCAGGGTGGCCGGACCGCCCCAGGTGGCGAACTCGATCATGGTTCGCGCTGACTGAAGATCCGACAATGTGCTCATCTCGGACCAATTTTGGCGAACGCGCCGGCCACCTCGTGCTCGTTGTCGCGGTAGTTGGCCGAGGTGGAGTCGACCTTCCTGATCAGTTCCGCGAGCGCCTCGCCGAGCACGCTCATCTCGCTGGCCAAGGCGCCGTCGAAGTTGGTCCACGCCGGTCCGACGCCGAAGTCGCCGAAGTCGGACTGCGCATAGCACGCCGTACCCGCGTAGTCGGTGATCGCCTTGTCGAAGTCGTCGTACGCCCGGCCCAGTTGCCCGGCCACCCCATCAAGCTGGGCGGGATCGACATCGAAGCCCTCGCCGCCGCCAGGATCCGCCCGCATGCTCATCACGCGACTTCGACGGATCGAACACGCCGTTCGGTTCCGACTCATTGCCGGCGCCTCCGTAGAACTACTGATGCGGCCGGCATCGACCACGGGCATCTTGTGCTCCATGGAGCCAGAACAATCGGACGAGCCGGACGACGTACCGGCCCCGTTACCCGAGCCGCCCCGGCCGGAGTGGCACCAGCAGCGCGTCGATCCACCCAAACGGCGCGGGCTGGCGATCGCGGCCACGGTGATCGGCATCGGCATCGCCGTCGTCCTGGGCATCTTCGGCCTGGCCGGCCTCGGGATCGCCCTCATCTTCGCTTTCGGAATCGGACACATGGGGCCAACCAAATGACACGTCGACTGCGCCTGATTCTCCTGATGACCCGGCCCGCCGTCGCGTGGCTGCTCGCGGTGTACGCGGCGATCGGGCTGGCCTCGGCAGGCCACGGCGAGGACCGCCGGCTGCTGTTCGAGGTGCTGGTGGTCGTGCTCGGCTTCCTGATGTTCTCGGTGGCCTGCAACGACATCGCCGACGAACGGATCGACGCGATCAACCTGGCGGGCGACCGCCGCAGGCCCCTCGTGGCCGGCACCGGTGGCCGGACCGAGATGCTGATCATCGGCCTGACCGGCGCGGCGCTGGCCATCGGCGTCGCCGCAAGCCTCGGCTGGCCGGTGCTGGTGACCCTGCTCGCCGGCCTCGTCCTGTCGGCCGGCTACTCGGTCCCGCCGGTGCGCGTCGCCGATCGCGGCGTGTTCGCCTCGCTCATGCTGCCGGCCTGCTATGTCGCAGTGCCGTTCCTGGTCGGCCATTTCGCCGCGGCGCACCGGTTGACATCGCGCGACCTGCTCGTGCTCGCCGGCCTCTACATCACGTTCATCGGTCGCATCCTGCTCAAGGACTTCCGCGACGTGCGCGGCGACGCACTGTTCGGCAAGCGCACCTTCCTCGTGCGCCACGGTCGCCGCTGGACGTGCGGCCTGAGCGCGGTGTTCCTGATCGCCGGCGCCACCGTGCTGCTCGTCGGCCTGCCGCACCCGTCCTCGGTCCTGTTCGCCTGTTACGCGGTCGGCACCGTGTTCATGGCCGTCGCGCTGAACGTGCTGAGCACCGACCCCGGCCCGCGCCGCGAAGAAGCCGTGATCGCCACCATCGCCATCACCGGCCGCGCCATGCTGGTGCTCGTGTTCGCGCACCAGGAACTACTCGCCGCACACTGGCCGATGTGGGCATACAACGCGATCATGATCGCGTTCACAGTGGCCACTGCCATGCAGGCGTACGTCATGTGGCACCGAGGCCCGCTCATGAGGCACATCCCCGCACTGACTGAGTCCTCGGGCGGTCAGCGGACGGTCGTCGGTGGAAGGTCACGGTGCGACCTCGACAGCGAGAACCAGGTATAACGCTCTACATAGGACAGTCCGTCGAACATCGCGACCGACGCGCGGCTGCCGGTAGGCAGTTTCTTGTTGCACAATCCTCCTTGCCGCTACGTTGTAGCCCTCGACGAGCAGGGATGCGGTCACCGGGCGTCCGAGGGCCAGATCGGTACTGGTCGCAGCGTTGTGTCTCGGGTCGGCCTTGCCAAGGAAGCCGCGCCGGGGCAACCCGGACGAGGATGGCGCACCGTCGGGCACCGGTGAGGATTCGGGCATGTGAGAACAACTCCGATCGCGCCGAAATGCCTGGTCGTCGGGGAATGACAACGTTGCCATTGAGACTGCCCGGCCGCGATTTTCGCCGTCAAGATGACAAGCAGGACAAGAACCGGCGGTGTCCTGGATCGGCCACTGTGGACGGTCTGGCGGCGGGTTACCGGTCCGATGCCGCGTCGTACCTGCCGAGCAGGAACTGCCTCGACGCGGCGAAGTACGGCTCGATGTCGGTGACGGTGACCAGTCGGATCTCGTGCGGATCGATCCCGGAGGCCACGATGGCAAGGCCCGGTTCGCCTGCCAGCGCCGCGTACCAGACAGCGCCCGACCAGTGCTGGAAGGTCCGCGCCGTGCCGTCGGCCTCGACGGTGAGTTCTTCGGACCGGGCCGCGCGTACCTGCTCGAACAGGTGCCTGAACGCCTCGCCGTCGCTGATCTGCTCGGGTTCGAACGCTTCTGCGAAGCGCCGGTCGGCCACCCAGCCCTCGGCAGGCCCGGCAGTCGAGACGACCTCCGCCCACGGAGCGGGTTCGCGCGGCACGCCGAATGCCAGACCTGCCGTGTCCAGGACGCCGTTCGCCCAGCCCCACGGGCCGATCATGCGCGGCCCGGGCCAGTCGGCCAACCCGTACAGGGGAAGCACGCCGAGCGCGGCGCGGATGTTGTTGTGCTGGCCGTCGATCATGTCCGCGAACGCTGTCCGGCTGAGCCTGCGCGCGAAGTGCACCGGGTCAGTCTAGGGCCGGCCAAGGTCGGCGATGATCTCGTTGGCGGCGCGTTGACCCTCCTCGGCGCCGCCCTCCATGTAGCCCTGGTAGTCGACCGAGCAGTGCTCGCCTGCGAAGTGCACGTTGCCCTGGCGAACTCCTTCGTAGCCGGCGAAGTACTGGCAGTACCGGGTCGGCCAGTAGGAGTAGGAGCCGAACGAGTACGGGTTGAGGTACCAGGTCGACAGCAGCGCCTTGCCGTTCCACCGCGCGGACAGGCCCTGGTACACCGGCTCGATCTGGTCAAGGAACGTGCGCGCGTACTGGCGGATCGTCGGGTCGTCGGACGAGCCGAAGGCATGACCGGGCGTGAACGAGCGGGCGACCTCGCCGCCGACGAAATCGACGAGGATGCCTTGCGCGCCGGGCTGGGCGCGGCTGACGTCCCAGGTGTTCTGGTAGCCGGTGTCCGCGTAGCTCTCGCCGGTCGAGCGGCCGGGCCAGGCGCCGGTGTCGTTCCAGAGGCGGGTGTCGAACTGGAGTTGTAGCTTGCCGTTGACGCCCATCGGCATGGCCGCATACGTCGCTCGTTTGCGTGCGTCGAACCTGGCCTGCGAGAAGTCGATCCGCTTCATGACGCCGAGCGGCACGGCGAGGATGGTGTGGTCGGCGGTGACCGTCCTGGTGGCGCCGTCGTCCTTGGCGAAGGTGAGGGTCTGGGTGTTGTCGTTGTTGACGGCGAGGGAAACAAGGCGCTGGCCGAACTCGATGGCGTTGGCGGGCAGCGCCGCGGCGATGGCGCGCGGGAGCCGCTGGTTGCCGCCTCGGATGTGGTAGCGCTCGTCGCTGGTGCCGAACATGTCGAACGCGCCCGGTGCGGACTGGTAGCCGAGCAGTCCGATCAGACCGAGCGCGGTCTGCGCCGTGGTCTGCGCGCCGAACTCGATGGTGTACGCGACGTCGAGCAGTCGGCCGAACAGGCTCGCGTGCCCGCCGGGCACGCGGCTCTCGATCCAGTCGTTGGCGGTCATGTTGGACAGCGCGATGCCGGCGGGGGAGGCGTCCGAGTCGTAGGTGACCGGATAGTCGAACGAGTCGAGATCCTTTTGCAACGCCGCGTAGACCGGCTCGAAGTCGGTTTTCGCCTGCGCGTACGGGTAGTAGTGGCCCGCGAAGTAGTAGGTGTCGGTGGCGTCGGCCGGCATGGCCGCGCGCAGGTCGTCAAGGGGCAGGCCGAAGCGCTGGGCAAGGGACTGGATCACGGTGTGGTCGGTGTCGATCAGCTCGCCGCCCCACTCGGAAACCTGGTCCGCCGCCCAGTACGAGCCGGGCGCCGTGGAGAACATCCGGCCGCCGACCCGCCGGTTCGCCTCGTACACGGTCGCGGGAATGCCCTTGTCCTGCAACGCGAGCGCGGCCGCAAGGCCGCTGATGCCCGCGCCGACGATGGCGATCCGCCGTTGCGGCGACGCGGCTGCCGCGGGTAATGCGCCCGATCCGACGGCGATGGCGCCGACCCCGAGCGCGGTGCCGCGAGCCAGGAAAGCGCGGCGGCTGAGCCGGTTCCCCTCGTCCCGCTCGGCGAACATGGTGCCGATCATCCGCGCCAACTGGCTGCGTGCCATGCCGGGCTCTCCTTACGGTAGTTGTCAAGCTGCGGCCCTACTGCCGCCGATCGACGAACAGCGCTGGCGGAGGGACCAGCAATATCGTCGGTGGACCGAGGAATCGGTCCACCGACGATATGTGTGGTGTCGCTGGGGTCAGGACGTGGGTGCCAGGGTGACGGTGCCTTGTTCGGTGACTACCTTGGCGGTCTTGGTCGGTGTTGTGGTGAATGTTGAGGTCAGAGCGTGGCTGGTGGTGCTGCCGTCATCGAAGTAGACGACCTGGGCGGTGCCGGTGCCTGTTGAGGTGGCGCCGGTGGTGGTGAAGGTTTCGGTGAAGCTGACGGTCCGGTCTCCGATGCCGCTGTTCTGGTGGGTGGAGACGAACCCGGTCAGGGTGCCCCCGCTGAGTGTCAGCGTCGCGGTGCCGGTCAGCGTGCACGCGGCACCATCGGAGACGAAGGCGCAGGTGTGCGCGACCAGGGTGGCTGCCCCGGTGGTGGTCGCGGTGGGGGCGGTGGTGATGGCCAGTTTGCCGGTGTAGTTGATGGTGTCACCGGGGTTGGCCAGCACCGGCACGTCGGCGGGGCCGGCGTAGTCGAGGTTGGATTCCGACGCGTCGGCCGGGTTGATCTGGTCGAGGTCGGTTTCGATGTGCAGCGCTGACCCGGTACTGGCGCTGTCGGGCGCGCTGCCTGCCAGGGACACCTGGAACGTGGCGGTCCTGCTGGTGCCTGGGGGCAGCGATGTGTTCGTGTCGGGCAGGACGAACCCGGTGATCTCCCCGTTGTCGGCGGTCGTGCCGGCCAGCGGCACGCTGATGAAGGCGCCGCCGGTGGCGGCGTCCTTGTAGGACAGGCTGACCTGGCTGGCGTCCACGCCGGTGGCGCCGCTGGCGTCGCCGGTCAGGCGGAGGGTGAATCGGGCGTCGGTGATGTCAGCGGTGGAGGGGTTGGTTGCGGTGGTGGTGAACGTGGCGATCGGGCCGCCGGGGACCACCGAAGCAGGCAGCGTCTGGCTGACCGTCGGGGCGGAGCCTTCGGTCGTTCCCTGGTAGAGCAGGGTCTGGTCGGTTTCACCGCTCGTGGTGTCGGTGGCCAGGACATAGCAGGAGGCATTCGCGGTGGATGCCGTGTAGGTCACGGTGACCTGTCCATCGGCGTTGGTGACACCGCCGGGCATCGGTGGCGTGGCGGTGTTCAGGGTTCCGCAGATGCCGGGGGTGGCGGTGTTGTCTTGGACCTTGAAGACGATGGGGTCGCCCACCACGGGGTCACCGTTGGCGTTCAGGGCGGTGACGGTGACCGCGGTGGTAGAGGTGCCATCGGCGGGCAGCTTGGGTTGGCTGGCGTCCAGGGCGATGGTGCTGGCCAGGGTGCCGGTGTCGGCTGGGCGCGCGAGTGCCGGGTGGGCGTTGTCCAGGCGCGCGCTGGCCGTGGCCGGCGAGGGACTGAAGGCGACCTGCCGGCAGCCGGTGCCGACGCCGGTCGCGCCGTATGCGGCGTTGCTGAACTCGGTCTGAGTGAAGTACTTGTTGCCGTTGATGAGCTGGTTGTAGGGCTGCGTACCGAATTTGGCGGTGGCCACGGTGCCCAGCGATGGCCCGTAGTTGTAGGCGCACTCGTCGGAGTCCTCGTTACCGGCCTTGTCGAACCATGCGGACGGCGAGGTCGGGTCGGTGATGGATTCGACGATTTCGTGGCTGAGCGTGTCGATCGCCCCGTCGGCGTACCGGTCGTTGTTGGGGGCGCCGTCGGGGAAGCAGGTGCCCTCGCCGCCGGGCATCGGCTCGTTGGCGTAGAGCAGGGTTCCCGAGGTCTTGGAGCTGCTGTGGTACCCGCAGTAGCCCTCGAAGGCCAGGTCGGTGCCCAGCTGCGACTGGGTGTTGGGCGGGAAGAACACCGGGTACAGGTGCGCGAGGTCAGCGGGCAGATTGTTGGCGGCCAGCACGCTGCGGATCTCGGTCTGGAGCTGTGCGTCGGTGATACACGCGGTGAAACCGAAACCGGGAGTGGCGGTGCATCCGCCGGTGGGGAACGCGGTGCTGTCCACGATCGGGGTGCCGGCCGCGACGGAGTACTTGATGAAGGTCTTGATGCCGGTGGCGCTGTTGGTGGAGGAGTACTCCGGCATGGTCGAGTACACGTTGCCGGCAGTGTTGCTGGCCGTGGCCACATCGCTGATGTACTGGTTGACCAGGGTGCGGTAGTTGGGGGACAGGGTGTCGAAGCTGTAGCCAGCGGGTGTCCAGTAGATGGGGGTGATGGTGATCGTGCCGGCCGGGGACGCGGTGCCCATGACGGCTCCGCCGCGATACAGCAGCGGCGGCGCGCAGGTCGAGCACACGCCCGCCTCCGGCACGTCCGAGTGCGGCGCCGGGGCCTGCGCGCTGTTGGACCCGGCCGTGGTCCGCGCCATGGTGGTCGCGGCCGGGACCGCCGCGCTGGCCACGCCGACCACACCCAGAGTGGCCAGTACCGCCACCCCGACCGCGGCTGTCGTGACGCGGAATCCGCCACGCTGCTTCACTATGGACATGGAAGCCTCTCTGTCTGTAGGCAAGAAACCACGTGGTTCGTCGCGGATTCCGCGATTCGACCACAGTGATCACATAATGCTGATCGCCTGATGACGGCACACCAAATACCAGAAATGTAGGTGCTGGAAAGTGTGCCACGCGCGCCGCAGCGCGCACCCTGCGATGAGCGTCGATCATTCCGACGGAATTGTGCGGTCCTTCCCTGGGCTATCAGCGATGAGCGACAGCCACCGGAGTCCGGGGCGACTGCAACAGCAGGTCAGCGTCCACCATAGCGGGTCCGATCCCGCGCACAGGTAATCCAAAAGGGTTGGATGCGGCCGTGCTGAAGGCGATATAGTACGCTTTGTTCTGTATCCGCTGACAACTTTCGTTCACGACGTCGACATTTGATACATGTCGGTGCTCCGAGGCCGGTATGGCGTTGCAGTCGCCGGGACGCTCCACGAGGAGATCGCCGTGGTCTTGGCCACGATGGGCTTACTCTTGTCGGAGGACAAGACTCCGATCACCCATGTCAACGAGGGCCTCGACTTTCTCGGTTGGCGCATCCAAAACCGCCGCAAACGGGGCACCAACCGGTATTTCGTCTACACCTATCCGGCTCGCAAGGCCGTCAAGGCCCTGATGGCCAAGGATGGCCAAGGTCTGCCCTGCTCATCCCGCTCAACCAGATGCTGCGGGGCTGGTGCGCCTTCTTCCGTTACGGCGTGTCCAGCGCCACCTTCCAGTACCTGGGCTCCCACGTCTGGAGCCGGGTCATCAAATGGATACGGCGCAAACATCGTCGGATCACCTGGAAGGGCCTCCGCCACCGCTACTGCGGTGGCGGATGGTGGCCCGCCAGTGAGGAACGAGAGCGGGTCAACCCGGCGAAGATGCGCATCAGGCGCTACCGATACCGAGGATCAGTCATCCCGTCGCCCTGGCCGACCACGGCATGAGACATCCAACGAGTCACAAACCGGGACTTGTGGAGCGCCCGGTGCTCTGAGAGGGGCGCGCCGGGTGCGGGAAACGGCCCGAGGAAACGGACCGGTCGAGAGACCAGAACCGCGCCTCGGGGCCGATTTCACCACGACCGCATCGGCAAGATCGGCATCAGCAGCAAGGACGACCTGAAGAACAAGGCCACCGGCGCCCTGCGGCGCCTGCGGAAACTGCCCGCCCTCATCCGTGGATCCTTCCGTGACCCGAATCTGGCCTACATCACCGCCTGACTCGATCTACTTCTGAACTCGTTAGTAAATTAAGTTAATTCATGCCGTCACACCTTAACCAAGGAGGCAGGCCGAGTGGTGGATATCGCCGAGCGGTGCGATGATCGGAAAGATGATTCGGATTGGCACGTCCGGATGGTCCTACCCGGAATGGCGAGGATCGTTCTACCCGCCTGGCCTGCCCGCCAGGAAACACCTGGCCTACCTCGCGGAGCGGTTGCCGACGGTGGAGCTCAACGGGTCGTTCTACTCGTTGCAGCGGCCAACCAGCTATCAGAGCTGGTACGACCAGACACCGGACGACTTCTGTTTCGCGGTCAAGGGCGGGCGGTACATCACGCACCTGAAGCGGCTGCGCAACATCGACACCGCGGTGGCCAACTTCTTCGCCTCCGGCGTGCTCGCGCTCGGCGACAAGCTCGGACCGCTGCTCTGGCAGTTGCCCGCCGACGTTCGGTTCGACGCCGCGCTGGTCCGCGACTTCCTCGACCTGCTGCCGCGTGACCCGCGCTCGGCCGCCGATCTCGGCCGGCAGGCCACCCTTGCCGAGGATCGGACCTTCCTGACCGCGATGGACGACCGGCCGTTGCGGCACGCGATCGAGGTGCGGCACGAGAGCTTCCGCACCGACACGTTCTTCGATCTGCTGCGCGAGCGCGACATCGCGCTGGTCGCCTCCGACTCCGCGGGCGACTGGCCGTTCTTCGACTACCTGACTGCGGATTTCCGCTACTTCCGGCTGCACGGTCACAGCATCCTGTACGTCAGCAAGTACTCGGCGCGGTCGCTGGCCGCGTGGGCGGAGAAGATCCTGGACCGACCGGCGCAGGACACGTACGTGTACTTCGACAACACGGCCAAGGTCGCCGCCCCCGCCGACGCGTGCCGGCTCGCGCGGCTGTGCGGGGTATCAGCCCTGGCCCAGCCGGGTAGCCGAACTGAATGACGCGTAAAGGACTCGACATTGAGGATCGGGGCGACCAACTGACGAGCGCGACGACCACGAGGAGCGCGGTGCCCGGCCTCGTGGCGATCAACCCCGACCCGGGACGGTTTCGGCAGGCCAGATATCTCCTGCTGATCGAGGGCGTGTTGCTTGTCGCGCTCGGCTTGTGGGCGGTGATCGCGGCGGCCGGCTATCACGGCACCGAGCCGGACGGCGCTGCCGTGCTCGTGTTCCGGTTCACCATGGTGCACGCGCTGGTGATCCTGGGCACGGGTGTGCTTGCGCTCGCTGGAGCGATCAACCGCAGGTTGGGCATGGCGTTCTCCAGCCTTGAGGCTGCGGGCTACCTGCTCGTGTTCATCATCTCCGCCGGTAACCGCAACTCGTTCAGCGATGCCGCCGACTCGGTTCTGCACGGCGCGCTGGCCGCGATCGGGCTCGTGCTCGTCATGTGGATCGCTGCGCGAGGCCTGAACGGATCGACCTGGGCGAGGAGGAAAGGGTGAAGCGGATCCTGATCATCGGCGGCGGCTACGTCGGCCTGTACGCCGCGCTGCGGCTGGAAAAGCTGCTGCGCGCCGACGAGGCCGAGGTGACGCTGGTGGACCCGGAGAACTTCATGGTCTACCGGCCGCTGTTGGCCGAGGTCACGTCCGGCACGTTGGAACCGAGGCACGCGGTTGTGCCACTGCGCGTGGCACTGCGCAGGACACGCCTGATCGCGGGTCGCCTCACCCACGTGGACACCGACGCCAGGGCGGCCACCGTCGAGCTGTACGACCGCGAGCGGCTGCGCCTTGAGTACGACCAGCTGGTGGTCGGGGTCGGCGCCATGTCGCGGTTGTTGCCGGTGCCCGGCCTTGCCGAGCACGGTATCGGGTTCAACTCGGTGGCCGAGGCCATGTACCTGCGGGATCACGTGCTCTGCCAGTTGGAACTCGGCTCGGCGACCGCCGACTCCGCCGAGCGCGAACGCGCCTTGACGTTTGTGTTCGTCGGTGGCGGGTACACCGGCGTCGAGGCGCTGGCCGAGGCACAGGACATGGCCACCAGCGTCCTGGCCGGGTATCCAGGGCTGCGATCCGAGGACCTGCGCTGGGTGCTGGTCGAGGCTACGGACCGAATCCTCGGTACGGTGCCGAGAAGTTTGAGTCGACATGCCCTACGGGAGCTGACCGGACGCGGCATCGACGTCCGCCTGAACACCCGGCTCGACTCGATCGAGGACGGTGTCGCCCGGCTGTCCGACGGCTCGACGTTCCCCACCGAAACCCTCGTGTGGGTGACCGGTACGAAGCCGAACCGGATCGTCGCCGATGCCGGCCTTCCCGTCGACGACCGCGGCAGGCTCGTTGTCGACGACCGACTGCGGGTCGAGGGGCTGGCCGGGGTGTGGTCGGCGGGTGACTGCGCGGCCGTGCCGGACCGCGTTACCGGTGGGCTGTGCCCGGCGACCGCCCAGTACGCGGTGCGCGAGGCCCGCACACTGGCGTTCAATCTCGCGGCAATGCTGCGCGGGCAGCCGACGCGCCCGTTCCGCCATCGCAGCCTCGGCGAGTTCGTGACTTTGGGGCGGCACAAGGCGGTCGGCGAGATGTTCGGCATCAGGGTGCGCGGCCTGTTCGCGTGGACGGCGCGACGGGCGTACTACCTGAGCCAGGTCCCGACCGGGAACCGGCGGCTGCGCATCGCGGCGGACTGGCTGATCGGCATGCCGTTCCGGCACGACGTGGTCAGCCTCGGTTCGCGGGAGCGGCCACACGCCGCGTTTGCGGAGGCGGCAAACGCGGGTACGGTCACATCGTAGGGCGGTTGAGAACATAGGGCGGTTGAGAACACAGCCGCAGGAGACGACCACGATCACCGCTAGTTCGGGGTTGATCACTATTTCAGTGCAAAGCCAGCACGACACCGATTACCAGCACCTGCTACCACTGTTCCGGCAGCTGGCGGACGAGACGCTGTCCTGGCGCGAACGACGTCGTGTTCGGCGGGACCTGTTGGAGGGGCATCTTCCGCTCGCCGAGCACATCGCCATGAAGTACCAGCGCCGTGGCCAGTCCATGGAGGACCTTCGCCAGGTCGCCAGGGTCGGGCTGATCGGCGCGGTGGACCGCTTCGATCCCAGTCGCGGCAAGGACTTCGTGTCCTTCGCGGTGCCGACCATCATGGGCGAGATCCGCAGATACTTCCGGGACTCGACGTGGATGGTGACGGTTCCGCGTCCGCTCAAGGAACTCAACCGATCCGTGTTCCGCGCGGCCGGTGAACTCACCGCCGAACTGGGCCACTCGCCCCGGCCGCAGCAGATCGCCAATCGGCTGGGGATTTCGCTTGAGGCGGTATACGAGGGCCTACAGGCGGGCTTGGCGTATCAGGCAGACAGTCTGGACACCCCGTCGCCCCGGCAGGAGGACGACGATCGGTACGCCGACGCCGTCGGCGCTGTCGACTCCGACGCGGAAGTGGTGGAGAACCGGGAGACGCTGCACAGCGCACTGGCCGACCTGCCAGATCGCGAGCAGCGGATCGTGCGCCTGCGGTTCGTCGAGGAGCTGACGCAGAGCCAGATCGCGGAGCGCATGGGCATTTCCCAGGTGCACGTCTCGCGGCTGCTCGCGCAGAGCGTGGCCCGGCTGCGCGAGGCATTCCTGCCGGACGACGAAGAATAGCGAGCACCAGGGAGGTTCGCATCATGGCCGACACGCCGCAACCCAACGGCGGCGACGTCGTCACCTACCTCGACACGTCCGATCCGCAACAGCTCGAACCGCGCGTTGGCGTGGTTCTCGGCGTCGGTGTCGCCGACCCGGACACCGATGCGGTCTGGGTGCCGATCGTGCGCCCCGACCATGAAGTCACGCTCATCGATCCGCTGTCGATCGTGGCGTCGCCCGACGACGAATTGCTGGCCGACGAACAGCGGGTCGACGACCCCGAGGAAGCCGTGGACGTGCTCGCGGGCGCGTTGACCGTGCTGGCAACCGATCTCGGCGGACTCGACGACACCGAGCCGGTGGCATTGCCCGCTGCGCAGCACATGCTCGCCAGGTTCGTGCGCGCGATCGAGCCGATCCAGGACGTACTGACCATGATCGTCGACGCCGAACCCGCCGGCGTGCTGGCCGTCGTGCTCACCTGTATCGGTTCGGCGGCCGAGGAGTTCGAGCAGGGCAGGGTGTCCGACGGGAAGATGGGCATCCTGGTGGCCAACGCGGCCATGGCCGAGCTGATCGGGTGAAGCACGGCGTGATTGCCGAGCACCCGATGCGGGTACGCAATGGATGACCAGCCAGTCACCTCGACCAAGGAGCGAGCTGATGAACAACGGCAGCTATGTGGCGTTCCTGTTGCTCGGTGTCCTGTTGATCGCCATCGACGGTCAGGTGCTCTACCGCAGTGGTCGCAAGTATCTGATCGCCGCGTACGGCGAGGGCGGTGGTGGTGGCTCGGTCGGCAGGCTCGTCGCCATTATGTTCTACCTGGTGATGTTGGGCGTGTTGGCGCTTGTGTCCACTGTAGATACACCGTCTGGTGATTCGCTGCCGGGAGTCGTCGCCAGAATCGGCATTCTGCTGCTGATCATGGCCGCCGGGCACGGCATCGCCACCTACATCCTGGCCGTCCTGCGCCGCCACCAGGAGAACCAGCGACTCAACGAGACGCTCAGCCGACAGTTCGAGGAGCGCAACCCGACCCTGTCGGTGGACCGCACCTCGTCCGCGACCGGTGGCGAGCGCGACATGCACACCACGATCTCCGCTGTCGGGCAGGACCGGCCCATCTACACCCCGTCGGATCGGCCCTACAGCGCGCCGGGCGACTGACCAACCGAGGGACACCGTGACCATCGCACTGACCGCGCCGGCACCGGAGCGGCCAATCCCGGACGACCCAGACGAGCCGATCCTGCCCACCCCGGCACCGGCCGTCCCGCCACCGAACGAACCACCACCTCCGCCCGGGGCGCCGGAACCCGCGCCAACCCGGCCCGGCGGATCGACGGAGTGAACGACACCATGGACAAGACCTTCGAACTCAACCTGACCAGGATTCGGGACGAGGCCAGGAAGTACATGGCGGCAGGCCCGGTCATCGCCGATGACGACGCGGCCCGGCTGCGGCTGATCGAGGTGCTCAACGAGGTCGTGGCCAGTGAGATCGGTGTGCTTCCTGCGCTACTCCCAGCACGCCATCACCGCGACCGGCATGGATCGCACGCAGGTGGCCGCTGAGTTCCGAGAGCACGCGTCGCAGGAGATGAACCACGGCCTGATGGCGGCGGAGCGGATCAGTCAACTCGGTGGCGAACCCGATTTCGATCCGAGCACCCTGGTGAAGCGCTCGCACACGGAATACGTGACGGTGCCGGCCGCCGATCTCAACCAGATGCTGACCGAGAACCTCGTCGCGGAGCGGATCGCGATCGCCACCTACGGGGAGATCATCCGCTGGATCGGCGACAGCGACCCCACAACGCGCCGGATGATGGAGACCATCCTGGCCGAGGAGGAGGAGCACGCCGACGACCTGAACGACCTTCTCGGCAACTGAGATGAGACAACGGCGACTGAGCCGCATCAGTAGCGCACTGCCGTGAAATCGATCGGGCGAGGCGACAACGCGGCGGTACGCGCGGCGAGGCCGGCGAGGCGTTCGGCCATCTCCTGCGCGGGCCGCCGCATCCGCCCGCCATGCCCGGCCAGCACCCATTCGAACCGGATCCGGGGCGCGGTGCGTGCGAGCGACGCGGCGAGTTCGCGAATCGAGTACCAGGTGACGCTCTCCGCGACCTCAAGGTCGTTCGTGGCCCGCGACCAGTAGAACGAATCGCCGCTGAAGCAGAACTTGTCGTCGGCGAGGTAGAGCACGCTGCCCTCGGTGTGGCCGGGTAGCGGGTGCGCGATCACGCCGGGTGCGACCTCGACCGGATCCAGCCCGCGAATGATCCGGTCCGCGTCGGGCGCCGCGTCGAGATCGCCCTCGTGAATCCACAACCGCGCGCTGAACCGGTCCGCGTACTGGCGGCCGTGCGCGACGTGATCCCGGTGGGTGAGCAGCACGTCGGTGACCGGCCCGAGTTTCTCGTACCGATCGGCGAGGCTCGGACTCCAGCGCGGTGTGTCGACCATCACGCTTCCGTCCGGCCTGCGCAGCAGGAAAGCGTTGGCGGCCGCGGTCTGCGGCGAATTGTGTCCACAGTGGAACAGATCGTCGTCCAGCTCAAGCGGGAACGGATCGAGCGACGGATCGACCCGGCCCTCGGTCAGCCGGATCGACCTAGTCGGACACGCGAAAGCGGCCCTGTGCAGCAGATCCAGCTCAGCATCTTGCTCCGGTTGCCGGACAACGACCGAGCGCCCGTCGACCTGCTCGATCAATCCGGGCGCGAACTGTCGCGCGACGTCACAGTCGGTACAGCGGTCATCAACGTACCAATGGGTGGGGGTCATTGGATCAGGTTTACCAGCAGTGGCGCGGAAAAAGAAAGCGTTGATTATTTCCGAGAATGCTGCTCTGAGCGGGAAATCAAGGGGATCAGGGAATCGCGACGCGCCACGGGAGGGCGGCCTCGATGGCCCTGCCGACCGCGAGCACCAGATCGTCGGAGTGGCGCGGGCCGATGACCTGAAGGCCGACCGGCCGGCCGTCCTCGGTGAGACCGGCCGGCACCGACAGCGCGGGCTGCTGGGTGAGGTTGAACGGGTAGGTGAACGGCGTCCAGTTCGGCCAGCTCGAACAGTTCGACCCTGGCGGCACGTCGTGGCCCGCCGAGAACGCGGCGATCGGCAGGGTCGGGGTGATCAGGATGTCGTAGCGGGAGTGGAACTCGCCCATCAGCACACCGAGCGCGATCCTGGCCTCGATCGCGTCGAGGTAGTCGCCTGCGGAGAGTTCCCTGCCGCGCTGCCACAGCCTGGCCAGGCCGGGATCGACGTTGCCGGTGCGCTCGGGCGGGAAGCGGTCAAGGGCCTTGGCCGCGCCCGCGCACCAGAGCACGTCGAACGCGTCGATCGGATCGGCGAAGCCGGGATCGGACAGCTCGACGTAGACGCCGATCTCGGTCAGCGTCTCGACCACCTGCCGGATGATCCTGGCCACCTCGGGGTGCACGTCGACATAGCCGAGGTTCGGGCTGAACGCCACGGTCAGGCCGTGCACCTCGCGCCGCACCGCCTCCCGGTACGAGCCGACCGGCGGCGCGAGCGCGGTGGGGTCGCGGTGATCGGGCAGGGCGAGCACGTCCTGCATGAGCGCAACGTCGTCGACCGACCAGGCCATCGGCCCCGCGTGCGAGAGCACGCCGAACGGGCTGGCCGGATAGAGCGGGATGCGGCCGTAGGTCGGCTTGAACCCGACGATGCCGCAGAAGGAGGCCGGGATGCGCACGGACCCGCCGCCGTCCGTGCCGACCGACAACGCGCCCATGCCGGCCGCGACCGCTGCCGCGCTGCCACCGCTGGAACCACCGGAGGTGAGCGCCTGGTTCCACGGGTTGCGGGTGATCCCGGTCAACGGGCTGTCGGTGACCGCCTTCCAGCCCAGTTCCGGCGTGGTCGTCTTGCCGAGCAGCACCGCGCCGTGCTCGCGCAACCGCGCGGCCACCGGCGCGTCAACGTCCCACGGGCCGGTCGGGTCGACGCAGCGCGAGCCACGCAGGGTCGGCAGGCCCCTGGTGAGGAACATGTCCTTGATCGAGATGGGCACGCCGTCCAGCAGACCCAGCGGATTGCCCTGCTCCCAGCGCGCCGCCGACTCCTGGGCCTGCACGATCGCACCGCCCTCGTCGACGTGGCAGAACGCGTTGAGGCCGGGGTTGTTCTCGATGATCCGGCGCAGCGCGGCCATGGTGGTGTCGATGGGGGACAGTTCGCCAGAGGAATAGCCGGCCACCATCTCGGTCGCGGTCAGCAGGGCACCGTCGGACATCGGTCCTCCCTAGGGACGGCGGGCGCCGGGAGTCGGCACGTAGCCAAGTCGCTTGTCGACGACGTTGTGCAGGGGCGCACCCGCCTGCCAGCGGCGGAAGTTCGCCACGAACAGCTCGGCCAGGGTGGCTCGCCAACCGATCGCGTCCCCGGACATGTGCGGCGACACGACCACGTTCGGCAGCGACCACAGTGGGGAGGTTTCCCCCAACGGCTCGTTTTCGAACACGTCCAGCGCGGCCCCGGCGATCGTGCCGTCCTCGATGGCCTTCACCAGGTCGTCGGTGACCACCAACTGGCCGCGCCCGACGTTGATCAGGCGCGCGGTCGGCCGCATCGCGGCGAGCGTGTCCCGGTTGAACATGCCCCTGGTCTGCTCGGTCAGCGGCGCGACGGCGATGACGAAGTCGGCGAGGCCGAGCCGCTCGGTCAGCAGGGACATGCCGAACACGGTGCCGAAATCGGGGTCGTCCGACGCGGAGCGCCTGCCGATGCCCTCGACCCGCAGGCCGGCCGCGCGCAGCAGGCGAGCGGTGGCCCTGCCGATCGGCCCGGTGCCGACCACGAGCGCGGTGCGGTCGGCGACGCGTTCGGTTTCCCGGTGCCGCCAACGGCGTTGCCGCTGGTCGTCCCAGGTGGTGGTGAAGTCCTTGGCGAACGCGATGACCAGGCCGAGCACGTACTCGGCGATCGGTGCCTCGAACACACCCCGCGAATTGGTCAGCGACCACCGACGATTCGACAAGACCGGGGAAGAGCAGGCGGTCCACGCCGGCACTGGCGACGTGCACCCAGCGCAGCCGGTCGGCGGCGGGCCAGGCACCCTCGACCGCGCTGGAGAGGAAGTCCCAGACGAACAGGGCGTCCGCGCCGAGGAGATCACCCGAAAGTCGTTGCGCCGTGGTGTAACGAACCGTCGCGCCGGATTCGACATGTCCGATGCCGGGAGGACGATCGTCCGCGCACAGCACCGTGACGACAGGACGTTCGGACACGTTGACACCGTACGAATCGGTCGTATGATTGTCAACAATCCGAATCCCGGGGACAGGCGCCACATCACGAATCCGGGAGCCGCCGTGTTGGCCGACTGGACAGCCTTCGAGGGGCCGCTGGCGCAGCGGGGCATCGGTGTGATCGCACCGTTCGACCTCGCCCTGGAACGGGAGCTGTGGCGTTGGGTTCCGGCCGAGGTCTCGCTGCACCTGGCCCGCACGCCGTACGAGCCGGTGCCGGTCAGCATGGAGATGGCGAAGCTGGTGAGCAATCCGCTGCACCTCGCCGCGGCAACGCGCGACGTGCTGCACGTCGAGCCCGAGGTGGTTGCCTACCTGTGCAACTCGGGCAGCTTCATCGGCGGGGTCGGCGCCGAGGCCGGGCTGCGCAAGGTGATCTGCGATTCCGGTGCCCGCGCGGCCGTGACCACCTCCGGAGCCCTTGCCGAAGTGCTCGACCAGCTCAACCTCGGCAAGATCGCGGTGGTCACGCCCTACTTCGCCGACCTCACCGCCAAACTGCACGAGTTCCTGGCCGAACTCGGCGTCGAAACGGTGGCCAGCGAACACCTCGGGCTCGGCGGCGGCATCTGGAAGGTCAGCTACCGGACGGTGGCCGAACACATCCTCCGCGCCGACCGGCCGGAAGCCGAGGCGATCTTCGTCAGCTGCACCAACCTGCCGACCTACGACCTGATCGGCCCGCTGGAGGCCAGCCTTGGCAAACCGGTGCTCACCGCCAACCAGCTGACCATGTGGGCGTGCCTGCGCCGGATGGAACTGCCGATCGTCGGTCCGGGCCGGTGGATCACCGAATTCGTCTGAACAGTATTCGTCTGAACAGTCGAGACATGGCGGAGGAGCACATGGCGACCATCGGTTTTCTCTACCCAGGGCACGCGGCCGAGGACGACTATCCCCGGTTCGAAGGCATGCTCGGCGGGGCGCACCGGCTGGTCGTCGAGCACACCTACGGCGAGGACCTGCACGCCGTCGACGCCCTGCTCGACCTCGGCTCCGAGGACAAACTCGCCGATGGCGCGGCTCGGCTCGCGAAGTACCGGCCCGACGCGGTGATGTGGGCGTGCACGAGCGGCAGCTTCGTGTTCGGCTGGGACGGCGCGACCGCGCAGGTCGAGAAGCTGGCCGAGGCGGCAGGCGTGCCCGCGTCGAGCACCTCGTTCGCGTTCGTGCACGCCGCGCGGGCGCTCGGCGTCCAGCGGGTCGCGGTGGCCGCGAGCTACCCGCGCGAGGTCGCCGAGCGGTTCGTGGAGTTTCTCGGCCGGGGCGGCCTTGACGTGGTGAGCATGTCCAGTGCCGGCATCGTGACCGCGGCCGAGGTCGGCGAGCTGCCCGACGACGCCGTGCTGGAACTGGCCGTGCGCAACGACAACCCGGACGCGGACGCGCTGCTCGTCCCGGACACCGCCATGCGCACGGTCGGCCAGGTCGAGCGGATGGAGGCCGCGCTGGGCAAGCCGGTGCTGACCGCCAACCAGGTCACGGTGTGGGAAGGTTTGCTGCTGGCATCGGCACCCGTGACCTGCCAGGACGCGGGCACGCTGTGCCGAGGTGCCGCTGTGCTGAATCGAAGGTGAGAACACATGTCGCTGGCCGACCTGCAACCGGTCAACCGCGATTCGACGGCGGCCATCATCGCCGGTCAACTGCGTGCCGCGATCATGACCGGCGCCCTGCCACCGGGAACGCAGCTCGGTGAGACCGACCTCGCCGCCCGGTTCCAGGTCAGCAGGGGACCGCTGCGCGAGGCCATGCAGCGGCTGGTCCAGGAGGGCCTGCTGCGCAGCGAACGGCACCGCGGCCTGTTCGTCATCGAACTCGAACCGGCCGACGTGTTCGACATCTACGTCACCCGCAACGCCATCGAACAGGCGGCCGCCCGACTGATCCTGCGCGCCAACCGAGGCCCCACCGTTGCCGACCGGCTCGCCGACATCCACGCCGAACTCGCCGCGGCCATCAGGGCGGGTGACGCGGGCGCGACCAGCGACGTGGACGCCCGGTTCCACGAGGAGTTCGTGCGCGCCTCCGGCAGCACGCGGCTGACCAGGATGGCCAGCACGCTGCTGGTGGAGAGCCGGATGTGCATCAGCGCGCCGCAACGCACCTACCAGCCGGACGAGGACCAACTGGCCGAGCACGGCGCCATCATCGACGGGCTGCGCGCTGGCAACGAGATCGCGCTGCTCAAGCTGATCGAGTCGCACATGGACGACGCGGTGGTCCGGCTGGTGCCCGGCCACAGCCTCAACGGCCCCGGCCCGAACCACCAGCAAAGCCCGACCGAAGAAGAACAACCGCCGCTCGACCGGCCTGCCGCCAAAGCGCGCCGCCCAAAGGGCAAACGAGCCCGATAGCCCTCCAGGTCAGGCCGATCGAAGCGTCGCGTTAGCCCTCCGCGCGTCGGAAGCTGAGGGTTTCGCCTTCGACGCCGCGCAGCCATAGGTCCTGCGCGGCGTCGGCGATCTCCTTCAGTCCTTCGGTGATCGTGCCGAACACGTTGCCCGGCACCCAACCCTGGTCACCGTTGATCAGCAGGTTGTTGCGACCGTAGAACAGGGCGAGGTCGACGACCGTGTTGCCGCTCCGCGCCTGGCTGTCCTCGTCGTAGCCGTAGGCCGCGTTGCCGATCTGCCAGGGCTGGAAGGTGAAGTAGCACAGGTCGCCGGGGATCGGCGTGATCGTCGGGTTCTCGATGCCGGGTTCGGTCGGCGCGAACGTGGGCAGCAGCGCGTAGATCTCGTTGCGCGCGTACTTGGCGTGATAGGCGTCCCCGCTGCGCGGCAGGGCGTCCCACACCGCCGCGCAGGTACGCGGCGCGAGATCGTCGAGCAGCCGAGCCGTGCAGCTCACGCCGCGCTTGTCCAGGGAAACCGTGATGTACCGGGCCATCGTCCGAGCGAGCCTGGGGCCAGGAGGATTGTCAACAATCTACCTGTCGCCTGCTGACGCCGTCGGCCAGTGCTCCGCACAGTGCGCCCAGTTCGGCGATGCCGGTGTCGAGGTCGGGCGCGTCGAGCATGGTGCGCACGAGCGCGGAACCGACGATCACACCGTCGGCGAAGCGCGCGACCTCGGCGGCCTGGTCGCCGTTGGACACGCCGAGACCGACGTAGATCGGCAGTTCGGTGACCGCACGCAGCCTGCGCACCAGGTCGGCGCCGCCGACTTCGGGGCGCATGCCGGTGACGCCCATGGCCGACGCCGCGTACACGAATCCGGTGCTCGCCGAGGCGATCTCGCCCAGCCGCGCGTCGCGTGAGCTGGGCGCGGCAACGAAGCATGCTGGCCAGGCCGTGCCGGTTGGCAGCGGTGCGCCATGGCGCGGACTCCTGGATCGGCAGGTCGAGCAGCACGCACCCGGCCCCGCCGGCATCGCGCAGCCGGGCTGCGAAGTACTCGACACCGTAGCGCTCAACCGGATTCCAGTACGTCATCACCAACACCGGCACGTTCGTCGCGGCCGCCACCCGCTCGACGACGCGCAGCACGTCGTCGGTGCGCACGCCGCCGCGCAGCGCGATCGTGTTCGCCGCCTGGTTCGCCGGGCCGTCCATCACCGGGTCGGTGTAGGGCAGGCCGATCTCAAGCGCGTCGCATCCGTTGCGCGCCATGGTGATGAGCGCGCGGACGCTCGCATCGACGGTCGGGAAGCCGGCCGGCAGGTAGCCGACGAGGGCCTTGCGGTCGCGGGAGAAGGTCATCGGCGTCATCGACATCAGCACTGCTCTCCCATCAGGTCGAAATAGCGCGCGGCCGTGTCCATGTCCTTGTCGCCGCGGCCGGACAGGTTGACCAGCAACGTGTTGCCCGGCCCGAGTTCTCTGCCGAGTCGGATCGCGCCGGCGAGGGCGTGGCTGGATTCGATGGCCGCGATGATGCCCTCGGTCTCGGCGAGCAGCCGCATCGCGTGCATGGCCTCGTCATCGGTGACAGGCAGGTAGTGGACGCGGCCGATGTCGTGCAGGTGCGCGTGTTCCGGCCCGATGCCGGGATAGTCCAGACCCGCGGAGATCGAGTGCGTTTGCGCGGTCTGGCCGTCCGCGTCCTGCAACACGTACGAGCGCGCGCCGTGCAGCACGCCCTCCGTGCCCTCGGCGAGCGAGGCGGCACCGGCCGGTTCGCAGCCGATCAGGCTGACGTCGTCGTCGAGGAAAGGATGGAACGCGCCGATGGCGTTGGAGCCGCCGCCGACGCACGCGATGACCGCGTCCGGCAACCTGCCGGCCTTGCGCTGGATCTGCTCCCGCGCCTCGACACCGACGACGCGTTGCAGGTCGCGCACGATCATCGGGAACGGATGCGGGCCCGCGACCGTGCCGAACAGGTAGTGCGTACTGTCCACATTGGCCACCCAGTCGCGGAACGCCTCGTTGATGGCGTCCTTCAGCGTGGCGGCTCCCGTCGGCACACCGACGACCGCGGCACCGAGCATGCGCATCCTGGCCACGTTCAGCGCCTGCCGCGCCATGTCGAACGTGCCCATGTAGACGGTGCAGTCCAGGCCGAGCAGCGCGCACGCGGTCGCGGTGGCGACGCCGTGCTGGCCAGCGCCGGTTTCGGCGATGACGCGCGGCTTGCCCATTCGTTTGGCCAGCAGAGCCTGGCCGAGCGCGTTGTTCAGCTTGTGCGAGCCGGTGTGGTTGAGGTCCTCGCGCTTGAGGAACACCCGCGCGCCGCCGGCTGCCTCGGCGAACCGTTTCGTTTCGGTGAGCGGCGTCGGGCGACCAGCGTAGTCGGCGAGCAGGGCGGTCAGTTCGGCCGCGAAATCGGTGTCCGTTCTGGCTTTGTCGTAGGCGACCGCGAACTCGTCGATGGCGGCGACCAGCGCCTCGGGTACGTACTGGCCGCCGAAACGGCCGTAGGAACCGGTCCCGTCGACATCGGCGGGATGGAAGAAAGACGTATTCATTTGGGGTTTTTGTCCTTATGGGAGATGCGGAAAAGGGCTGAGAAAACTCAGCCGTGCCATCGCATCCCGCGGACCTGGCCGGGCTCGGCGCCGATGTGGTAGCGCACCCGACGACCCTTGATCCGACGCGCGGGCGCACCGCAGCCACAGTGGCCGCCGCCGAACCGCGCATCCCTGATCACGTCGGCGAGCCTAACACGCCGTCGGCCCGTCGTCGGGCGCTGAGCAACCGGGACCGACAGTCCGGCCATTCCGCCGCCGTGACGGAGAACATCGCCGAATCGCGCAGCTTTCCTTCCTCGCCCGGCGCCCACGAGCGCGACCAGTTGCGCAGCACGCCCTCGAAGTGCGCGCCGACCGAGGAGAGCGCGGCGCGACACCGGTCGTTGCGGGCGTCGGTCTTCAGGTCGACCCTGGCGACACCCCAGTTCTCGAACGCGTGCCGGAACAACAGGAACTTGGCCGCCGCGTTGACCCCCGACCCCTGCGCGGACGCGCCGAGCCAGGTGAACCCGACCTCGATCGCGAACAGCCGGTCCGTGCCGGGCCAGGTGCGCGGATCCCAGTAGGCGGTCGCGCCGACCGCCCGGCCGGTCGCGGTCAGCACCTGCGCGTAGGGCGCCATCTTCCCGGCATCGGCGCGTTCCAGCTGTGCGTCGATGTAGCCGGGCACGTCGGCCGCGCGCGGCACCCAGGTGAACCCGTACGAACCGCGATCCTCCTCGGCCGCGACGGCCAGATCCGCTGCGTGCGCATGGCTCAACGGCTCCAACCGCACCACTGGCCCGTCGAGAACCGGGGCGTGCCAGGCGAATCCCACCTGCTGACCCTCCTGGTCGTGATCGTGTCGTCCCCCTTGCCCCGCATTTGTAGCGCACCGGGGCAAGGGGGACGACGGATTTTCAGATGCCGGGATAGCCACCGGCCGCGATGTCCTCCAGCAGCGTCGGCCCGGTCGGCGTCCAGTTCAGCAGTTCGCGGGTGCGGGTGTTCGACGCCCGCCCGTCGTAGCCGAAGAACCGGCCTATGAAGCCGAAGTGCTCCATGGCCTTTTCCGGCGCGACCGAGGTCACCGGCAGGTCGAGCGCGGCGCCGACGGCCTGCGCGATGTCCTTGGTGGACACCGCCTCCTCGGCGACCACGTGCATGATCGTGCCGGCCTCGGCGTTCTCAAGGCCGAGCCGGACCGCCCTTGCCGCGTCCGAGACGTGCACGGCCGACCAGGCGTTGGCGCCCTCGCCGACGTAGGCGGAGACGCCACGCTGGCGCGCGACGGCGGCGATGACGGCGACGAACCCGTGGTCGCCGATGCCGTGCACGGTCGGCGCGAACCGAGCGATGATCGTTTTGACGCCCTTGTCGACGAATTCCAGCGCCAGGTTCTCGGTTCCGCCCCTTGCCGAGTCCGGCCCGACCGCGAGCGACGGATCGGCCTCGGTGGCCGGGCGGTCCTCGGCGGCCAGCGCGGCGATGCCCGACGCCAGTACGAACGGCCGGTCGGTGCCGGCGAGCGTGTCGGTCAGCGTCTCGACCGCGGCGCGCTCGGCGCGCGCCGACTCGGCCGGGTTGTCGAAGTCGTGCTTGTTGGCCAGGTGAATGACGGCGTCGGCATCGCTCGCGCCGCGGCGCAGCGAGTCGAGATCGTCGAGGTCGCCGCGCAGGACCATGGCGCCCTTCGCGGCCAGTTTGGCCGCCGAGGCATCGGACCGGGCCAGGCCGACGACCTGGTGCCCGGCCGCGAGCAGCTCGTCGACGGTTGCGGAGCCGATCCAGCCGCTGGCTCCGGTGACGAAAACACGCATCTCGCGTGACCTCCTTCTGCCCCTCCGGGCTCGATGTCAGATGCTGACATCAAACTACACCTGATGTCAGCACCTGTCATCAGGGTTAGAATCGGGCCATGGCGAGATGGCAGCCCGGCGCACCGGAACGGTTGCAGGAGGCTGCCCTCAAGCGGTTCGCCGAACAGGGCTTCGACGGCACCACCGTCGCCGAGATCGCGGCCACCGCCGGCCTGACCGAGCGGACGTTCTTCCGCTACTTCACCGACAAGCGCGAGGTGCTGTTCCTCGGCCAGGAAGCGTTCGAGCGGGTGTTCATCGAGGCCATCGAGAAGGCCGACGGCGAGGACGCCATGTCGATCGTTGCCGCCGGGCTGCGCGGTGCCTGCGTGTTCTTCGCCGACGATCGGCGCGCACGGTCCCGCGCGCGGCAGGCCGTCATCGACGCGGACCCGAGCCTGATGGAGCGGGAGCTGCTCAAGCTGTCCTCGCTCGCGGCATCGATGGCGCGGGCGCTGCGCGAGCGCGGCATCGCGACCACCGCCGCGACGCTCGCCGCGGAGAGCGGGGTCGCGGTGTTCCGGGTCGCGTTCGGCATGTGGATCGCCGAGGGTGAGCAGCGTTCGCTCACCGAATGCCAGGACGCCGCCTTCGGCGAGCTGCGCGCACTGCTCGCCTCGGCCGGTTAGTCACCAGTTAGTCACGGTTGGGAACTTCTCAGCATGTGCTGTTGTTGAACGTTCTATGGAACTGGGCATCTACAGCTTCGGCGACCGGTCACCCGACCCGCACACCGGCGAACAGCTCTCGGTCGCGCGGACCCTGGCGAACACGCTCGAACGCATCAAGCTGGCCGACGAGCTCGGCCTCGGCTTCTACGGCCTCGGCGAACACCACCTCGACAACTTCGCCATCTCCAACCCGGGCACCGTGCTCGCGGCCGCGGCCGGCCTGACCAGCCAGATCACGCTGAGTTCCGCGGTGACCGTGCTCAGCACCGAGGACCCGGTGCGGCTCTACCAGCAGTTCACCACGCTCGACCAGCTCAGCGGCGGCCGGGCCGAACTGCTCGCGGGGCGCGGCTCGTTCACCGAGTCGTTCCCGCTGTTCGGCGCCGACCTCCAGCAGTACGACGAGCTGTTCGAGGAGAAGCTCGCGCTGCTGCTGCACATCGACCGCAACGACCCGCTGACCTGGTCCGGCCGGTTCCGCGCGCCGCTGACCGAAGCGCACATCCTGCCCAGGCCCTACCGCGACCACCTGCGGATCTCCATCGGCACCGGCGGCAACCCCGAGTCGTCCATCCGCGCCGGCCTGCTCGGCCTGCCCGTGGTGTACGCGATCATCGGCGGCCGGCCGGAGCGGTTCGCGCCGCTGGTGGACCTGTACCGGCAAGCTGGCGAGTCGAGTGGGCACGACGCCGAGGACCTGCACGTCACGCTGGGCGCGATCGGGTTGATCGCACCGAACTCGCAGGACGCCAAGGACATCTTCTACCCGTACTGGCTGGAGGCCATGAAGTACGGGGCGCGTGCCCGCGGCTGGGCGATCCCGAGCAGGGCCGAGTACGACGCGGCAACGCGCGACGCGGTGTCGATCTTCGCGGGCAGCCCCGAGGAGGTCGCCGAGCGGATGATCACCATGGGCAAGCTCACCGGCGCCGACCGCTACGCCATGCAGATGGACTGGTCGGGCGTGCCGCACGCGCACGTGATGAAGGCGATCGAGCTGCTCGGCACCGAGGTGCTCCCGCTTGTGCGCAAGGAGTTCCCGGTCAGCGCCGCCTGACCGGCCGTTTCTTCGGCACGGCCACCCTCGACGTCGCCGGGTCGGGCGCGGCGACGACGAGGTCCTCGGGCGCGGTCAGCCGCCACGCCTCGAACACCAGCTCGGCCAGCTCGTCCGGGTCGACGCCGGAAAGGTAGACCACCACCCAGCCGAAGCCGCCGGAGGTGAACTGTTCCTCGAACACGTCCGGCCGCTCGGCGACCAGCGCCTGCTGCTCGGTCAACGTCTGCTTCAGCCCGACGGTGTGCGTGCGCGGCCAGTAGTAGCCGAACTTCCTGCCGCGCACGCTGAACGACGAGTACGTCGAGCCCTCCGTGCGCTCGACCTCCGCGAGTGTGCCCAGGATCCGGAAGAACTCCTGGTCGGCGACTGCCATTGCGACCCCCCCGGAAACTCGGCCCAGCTTGCCGGGGTTCATCATCCACCACACCCACTCGCCGAGTCACGAGCCCTCGCCGCACCACCACCGCCGCACGCGACGGTCAGGGCAGGTGCCACTGCTGCGCGACGGTTCCGTTGCAGTCCCAGATCTGCAACTGGGTGCCCTCGGTCGTCGACGAATTCGGATCGTCGAGGCACTTGCCGGACTGCGGGTTGTACAGCGAGCCGTTCGACTGCGGGATGAACACCTGCGAGCCGGTGCCGTTGCAGTCGTAGAGGTCGACGGTGGTGCCGTCGGTCGTGCCGCCGTTGTCGACGTCCATGCACTTGCCGAGCACGTGCAGGGTGCTACCGGCCGCGACCACCGTCCACTGTTGCGCGCCGGAGTTGTTGCAACCCCAGATCTGGATCGGGTTGAAGTTGGTCGTGTCACCGCTGCGGTCATCGACGCACAGTCCGGAGTAGCCGGTGATCTCGCCGGTCGAGCCGCTCGACGTCGTCCCGCCGAACGCGCCGAGACCGTTCGGCGTGCCGAGGCCGGTCGGGCCGTCGTAGCCGGGTCCCGCTGTGCACAGGTAGGACGGGCTGCAACTGCCGTCCGAACCGGAGGTCACGTCGTTCAGGCTGCCCGGATTCGCGTACAGGGTGCTTGCCGATGGCTGGCCGCTCGGCGGGTTCGCGGCGAGCGCGTAGGTGGCCGCGATGATCGGCGAGGACGCGCTGGTACCGCCGACCACGAACCAGCCGCCCTGGCCGTAGGTGTCGTACACGGCGACGCCGGTGCCGGGGTCCGCGACCGCGGAAACGTCGGCGACCGTGCGGTTCCCACAGCCGGAATCGGTCTGCCAGGACGGTTTCGACTCCCACGACGAGCAACCCGCGCCCGACCCGGACCAGGTCGTCTCCGACCAGCCGCGCGCGGAGGAGTCGCGGTTGAGCGTGGTGCCGCCCGCCGCGACCACATAGCGGGAGGTGGCCGGGAAGCTCACGCCGTAGCCACCGTCACCGGAACTGGCCACGTCCACCACGCCGGCATGGTTGTAGTCGGCGTCCCAACCGGCGTCACCAGAGCCGTCCCCGGTTCCCCAACTGTTGGACAGGTAGTGCGCCCCGAGCGACACCGCCGTGTTCTGCGCCGCGTTCAGGTCACCGGCCTCGACGACGATGATGTGGCAGTTCGGGCAGATCGCGGAGACCATGTCCACATCCAGCGATGCCTCGGTGCCCCAACCGGTGTCGCCGGGCGGATAGTTGCCCTGCTGACCGTTCTGGTTCACCTTTTCGAAACAGCCGTTCGCGGTTGTGCAGGCGGGAAGGCCGTACTGTGCGCGGTAGGTGGCCAGATCGGATTCCAGATTCGGATCGTCCGCGGCTTCCATGACCGCGACCGTCTGACCGGAACCGGCGGTCGAGGACGGCAGCTTGTATGCGCTTTGCAGATCCGTTGGGCCGTAACCGGACGGCGTCTGGTCAGGGCGCAAGGCGTTGGCGCGCAACGGGATGATGTCGGTGCGGATCAGCGCGTAACACACCGGACCACCGGGATACCGTGGTACGGTGCAGGCACGCTTGGTGGAAACGGGTTTCGCCGAGTTCGCGGCGGCAGGAAGCGCGGCGCTCAGGCCGAACAGCGTGCATAAGGCAACGATCGCGACGAGCACACGTCTCATGATCTCTCCTCGCTGGGCAGGCGGCTGCTCAGATATAACAGCTGCGCGAGGGCCGTCCTAGTTGACAGAGTGGACAGGCTGTTCACAGGATTCACGGGTGGCAACACGGAAATTCGAGTGGCTGTTCAGTGCGTGTGCGCCTCGCGCAACGGTAGCCCGGCCAGTCGCGCCGACATGATCCGGTTGAAGTTGGGGCAGTTCGGTATGCCGTCCTCGTGCGGGCAGACCAGGCCGTGCGCGATGGCGGTGCGCGCGACCTGTGCCTTGCTGATCCGCTCGTCCAACTCGGCGAGCTTGTGCTTGAGCTGGTCCTGCCACGCGTCCGGCGCGTCCGTCCGGAACGGGAGCATCTCCCTGATTTCGCGCAGGGTGAAACCGACATCGCGCAGGATGATGATCAACCCGACCAGGTGCACCGCGGCAGCGGGGTAACGCCGCTGGCCGGAGACGCGGGTCGGTTCCGGCAGCAGCCCGAGCTGCTCCCAGTAGCGCAGCGCCGACGTGGCCACGCCCGTCGCGGTGGCCAGCGCGCCGATCGTCAGTCGTTCGTCCGCCATGTTGACTTCAAGCGTACTTGAAGCCGTTGACTACGGATCATGAGATCGACATCGTCGTTCAAACAGCGCGTGATCAAGGCGTTGATCAGCCAGGCGCACCAACCGCGCGGCCTTGTCGGCCGGCTCGAAGGCTTGCTGTTCGCGTACCGGTCGTCCAACCGCAGGCGCAACCGGTGGGCGGTGGACCTGCTCGACGTGCGGCCGACCGACCGCGTGCTGGAGATCGGCTTCGGCCCCGGCCTTGCCATCGGCTGGCTGGCTCGCCGGGCGAGGGAGGGACGTGTCTACGGCATCGACCATTCCGAGGTCATGGTCAGCCAGGCGAGTCGCCGCAACGCGGCCGCGATCCGCGCTGGCCGGGTCGAACTGATCCGCGCCTCGGTCGAGCAGCTGCCGAGTTTCGAGGAGCCGTTGGACGCGATTCTCGCGGTGAACACCGTCGGCATGTGGCCGGAACCGGTCGCCCGACTGGCTGCGCTGCGTGCCCTGCTCCGGCCGGGCGGCCGGATCGCGCTGGTCAGCCAACCGCGCTGTCCGGGCGCCACGGCCGCGACCACCGTGCTGGCCGGCAGGGAACTGACCGACCAGCTGGCCAGGGCCGGCTTCACTGACGCGCGGGTGGAGACGCTCCCGCTCAACCCGCCGGTGGCCTGCGTGCTCGCGCGCAATGGCTGACCGGGCAAGATGGCGCCGTGCGGCAGCGAAACAGGACCTGGATCACCATGCTGACCATGCTGGGCTGGCATGTGGCGTTGGCGGTCGGCGGGGTGATCTGGATCAGGAGCGTGCACGGGACCACGGGCAGCGACGACTTCCGCATCTCGGAGCAGGCGCTGTTGTGGCTGGCCGTGCTCGTCTATGCCGGCCCGGCGCTGCTGATCTCGATCGGGTTCGGCGTGCTCATCGCGCTTGTCCTGCACCGCAGGATCGCCGTCCCCGTCCTGGCCGGCACGCTGTCCGCCGTGATCGCAATGGCGACCGTTGTCGCGCTCACCTACCTGCTGATCCTGCTCAACCACAAAACCTGATCAGGACTCACGGCGGGATTCCCGCAGTCGCGCGGTTTCCTTGCGGAACTCGGCCTGGACGTCGCGTTCGTGCCGCAACCAGTCCGGGTTCTCGGCCTTGATCGCCTCGATCTGCGTGGTGGTCAGCGCCTCGGTGATGCCGGCCCTTGCCAGGCCGCCGATCGAGACACCGAGCCTGGCCGCGACGACGGTTCGCGGGTGCGGGCCGTTGCGACGCAGCTCGCGCAGCCACTCGGGCGCGTCGGCCTGTAGCGCGTTCAGCTCGTCGCGCGAGACAACGCCCTGCTGGAACTCGGCGGGCGTGGCTTCGAGGTACACACCCAGCTTCTTGGCCGCGGTCGCGGGCTTCATCGTCTGGGTGGTCTTGTGCGACGTCATGCGTCCAGGGTAAGGCCGCGCCGACAGGCCCGATAACCTGGGCCGATGAGCGGCTCATCGTTCCGGCTCGGCTACGTCGCGGGCGTGACACCGTCGAAGTGGCTGCGCACCTGGGCGGAGCGGCGGCCCGACGTGCCGCTCACCCTGGTCAAGGCGCTCGACGAACAAGCCGTCGACCTGGTCCGCGAGGGCGAGGTGGACGCGGTGCTGCTGCGGTTGCCGATCGCCGACCGGACCGGCCTGCACGCCATCCCGCTCTACACCGAGACCACCGTGGTCGTGGTGCCCAAGGAGCACTGGGTGGCCGCGGCCGACGAGGTGAGCGTTGCCGACCTTGCCGAGGAGATCGTGCTGCACCCGCGCGACGACGTCCTCGACTGGGACCGGCCGCCCGGCCAGGCAGCGCAGGCGCGGCCGGGCAGCACGACGCACGCGCTCGGCATGGTGGCCGCCGAGGCCGGGCTGCTGCTGGTGCCGCAGTCGCTGGCCCGCCTGCACGCCCGCAAGGACCTCACCGCCCGCCCGGTCACCGATGCCGTGCAGTCCAGCGTCGCGCTGGTGTGGCCGTCCGGCGAGGACACCAGCGAGCTGATGGAGGAGTTCATCGGCATCGTGCGCGGCCGAACCGTGAACAGCACCCGAGGCCGCGCGCAACCACAACAGCAGCAGACCCAACCACAACAGGCCGAATCGAAACGCCCCGCGCCCGCGCGCAAGCGGCAGCCCGCGCGGCAGCGGGCGACGGGCCGGGGCAAACCCCGCCGCCGCTGAGCACAGCCCCGCCTTTGCAAAGCTCTCTACCGATGGGTGGGCCGGACGTTTGTGGTTACCGGCGAGTTGGTATCCCGAGATCAGGAGATCATCGGGAGGACGGATGCGGCTGCACGGGGTTCCGGACCAGGTCGACGAGGCGTCGGTGGGTGAGGTGCTGGACGGCCGGTGGGCCGAGTTGCGGCGGGACGTGCGACCGCACCTCGCGAAGCTCGTCATCCCCGGTGCCGACGAGCTGTCCACTGAGGACTACCGCGTTGCCGTGTCCGAGCGGCTCGCCGAGCTGGCGGCCACCGGTTGGCAGCGGCTCGGGTTCGACCGGGAGTACGGCGGACGGGGCGACGTCGGCGGCTCGATCGTGGCGTTCGAGATGCTCGGGTTCGCGGACCTGTCGCTGATGGTGAAGGCTGGAGTCCAATGGGGACTGTTCGGCGGTGCCGTGCAGTTGCTCGGCAACTCCGAGCAGCACGCACGCTACCTGCCGGACATCATGGATCTCAGCCTGCCCGGTTGCTTCGCCATGACCGAGACCGGCCACGGCTCGGACGTGCAGCACCTGGGCACGACCGCGACCTATGATCCTCGGCGGGGCGAGTTCGTGATCGAGACTCCGACGCCGTCTGCGCGCAAGGACTACATCGGCAACGCCGCGCGGGACGGGCGCGCGGCCGTGGTATTCGCACAGTTGGTGGTGGCGGGCGAGGAACACGGGGTGCACGTGCTGGTCGTGCCTATCCGGGACGAGGACGGCAATCCACTGCCTGGTGTGACCATCGGCGGCTGCGGAGTCAAGGGCGGGTTGAACGGTGTCGACAATGGACGGTTGAGTTTCGCGGGCGTCCGGGTGCCGAGGACGGCGTTGCTGGACCGGTACGGGTCGGTGGACGCGGACGGCCGGTATCGTAGCCCGATCGAGAGCGCGGGTCGGCGGTTCTTCACCATGCTCGGCACGCTGGTGCGCGGCCGGATCAGCGTGGCAGGGTTCGCGGGCAGCGCGACCAAGCGCGCGTTGGCCATTGCCGTGCGCTACGCGGAGCAACGGCGCCAGTTCCAGCGGCCGGACGGCAGCGAGGTGGTGCTGCTGGACTACCTTGCCCACCAACGCAAACTGCTGCCCGCGTTGGCCACCAGCTACGCGTTGCACTTCGCGCAGGAGGAACTCGTCGGCACGCTGCACGAGGTGCAGAGCGGCGATGGCGAACCGGACGAGCGGCGGCAGCGGGAACTGGAGGTGCGGGCGGCCGGGATCAAGGCGGTGGCGAGCTGGCATGCGACCGCGACCATCCAGACCTGCCGGGAGGCGTGCGGTGGCGCCGGCTATCTCGGCGAGAACCTGCTCACCCGGTTGCGGGCGGACACGGACGTGTTCACCACGTTCGAGGGCGACAACACGGTCCTACTGCAACTGGTCGCCAAGGGCCTGCTGACCAGCTACCGCGAGCACGTCAACGACCTGAACCCGTTGGCAACCGCGCGGTTCATGGCCGAGCAGGTGGTGGACACGGTGATCGAGCGGACCGCAGCGCATTCGGTGATCGAGTCGATCCTGGCCGCTGGTCCCGGTCGTACCGACGAGGACGTGTTGTTCGATCGGGCGTGGCAGGTGCACGCGTTCGAGGACCGCGAACGGCACGTGCTCGACGGCCTGGCGCGCCGCCTGCGGCGAGCGTCGGGAGCGTCCGCCGACGAGGCGTTCGAGGTGTTCAACGGCGCGCAGGACCATGTGTTGCGGGCCGGGCGGGTGCATGTCGAGCGGGTCGTGCTTGAGGCGTTCGTCGCCGCGATCGACCGGTGCGCCGACGAGCGGGCGGCGACCTTGCTGGACCGGGTGTGCGACCTGTACGTGTTGAGCACGATCGAGTACGATCTTGCCTGGTTTCTTGGTCACAATCGGTTGACCTCGGCCAGGGGGAAGAGCGTGACCACTGCGGTCAACGAACTGTGCGGGGTGTTGCGCCCGTTCGCGGCCACGCTGATCGACGCGTTCGCGATTCCGGCGGAGCTGTTGGACGTCGCGATGTCGGAAAGCCCTTCTTGACCATCTGTCCGGTCGGCGCGTGCTATTCTCGTATTTCGAAACTATGCTCGACAATACGAAGATAGCGGGAGTGTGCATGGCGGCGAAGTCGCGGTCCGACGGATCAGCGGACCGGGTGCCATCGCCGGCCGTCGGCCGGACGCTCACCGTGCTGGAGACGCTGGCCGCCACCGACGAGGGGCTCACCCTGACCGCGCTCGCCAAAACCACCGGCATCCCGCTGGCCACCTGCGCGTCCATTGTCTACACGCTGGAGGATCGCGGCTACGCGACGCGGAAAGTGGTGGGCCGCAGCCATTTCTGGCGGCTGACGCTTCGGCTGTACGGCCTGACAGCGCAACTCGTGCGCAAGGTTGACCTGTCCGCGCTCGCCCAGCCCGAACTGCGCCAACTCGCCGACAAGCTCGGCATGCCGGCCCACGTCGGCGTGCTCAACGGCGCCGAGGTCGTGTACGTGGCCAAGGCAGCGACCCCGGGCTTCATCCAGTTCGACACCTATCCCGGCAAGGTCGCCCCGTTCGACCTCACCGCGCTTGGTCGCGCGATCGCCGCCTATCTGCCGGACGAGGAACTGATGCCGTTGCTCAAGCGGCTGTCCAAGGGCAAGGGGCCGAAGGCGAAGGCGGGCGACGCCACGGCCAAGGCATTCCTGGTCAAGCTCGCCGAGGTGCGCGAGCGCGGCTATGCGATCGAGGACGAGGAGGAACAGGCCGGCATCGCGTGCGTCGCCGCCCCGTTCTTCTACGCGGACGGACGCTTGGCCGGCGCGGTCGGCGTCACCGGTTTCGCGGCCGAGTTGACTGGCAATCGGGTGAACGAGGCGGGCGAACTCGTTGTGCGACAAGCGAAAAAGGTGTCGAGCAAGCTCGGCTACTGAACTGGCCTCTTGTGTCCTGTGAGCCCTCCTCCTATTATCTTCCGTTTAGGGAAGCTATTTTCGAAATAACGAAAGCGGCCCTGGGGAGGTTGCCGTGCGGATGCGACGACGTGCCACCGCCGCCGGGTCGGTCGCCGTGCTGGCACTGGTCGGGTTGCTCTCCGGGTGCGGCGCAGGCGGAACCAGCACCAACCAGGCACCGCTGAAACCGGCCGCCAACAGCGGTTCCGGCGCCATGAAGGACGGCGGCACCCTGGTCTACGGCCAGACCGCCGGCGTGTCCCAGCTCGATCCGAACGTGATCTCCAGCGGAGCGCAGACGATGCTGCAGACCCTGTTGTGGAACGGCCTCACCAAGATCGCCCCGGACAACGGCGCAGGCCCGGATCTGGCCACGTCCTGGGAAAGCACACAGGACTACCTGCACTGGACCTTTCACCTGCACCAGGGCGTCACCTATCACAACGGCCGCGCGTTCACCGCGACCGACGCCGTGCGGAACATCGAGCGCGTGCTGAGCCCGACGACCGGTTCGCAGACGAGGCCGAGGATCGAGATGATCGATTCGGTGCGCGCGACCGACCCGAACACTCTCGCCATCGACCTGAAGACGCCCAATCCGCAGCTGCCGCTCGCGCTGGTGAACGTGAAGATGACCGATGTTCCGGACATCGCGAACGTCAGCAAGGACGCCAACGGGACCGGGCCCTACGAACTCAGGGCATTCACCCCGGACCAGACCGTCGATCTCGTGCGCAACGACCACTATTTCGGTGCCAAACCGCACTTCGACGAGATCAAGGTGGTTCGCTACGCGGATTCCACGGCCGCCGAGACCGCGTTGCGCTCTGGCAGCATCAACGTGCTGTGGAGCGTGTCGCCGACCTCGGCGGCCGGTCTGGCCACGGACGGCAGGAAGCTGCTCGCCGCGCCCGACCCGGCCAGCGCGTTCGTCTGGGAGCTGGACACCACGTCGCCGCCGTTCGACAATCCCAAGGCACGTCGCGCTCTTTCCTACGCCGCCGACCGTGACTCGATGATGCAGGCCGGCTATGCCGGCTTCGGCGTCGCGAACAAGGCGGACGAGATCGTCAGCCCGAGCAACAGGTACTACAACGGGAAACTGCCCACCGACGCCTACGACCTGAACAAGGCCAAGCAACTGTTCGCCGAGGCGGGCATCCATTCCGGTGACACGCTCACCTACTGGACCACCTCCGGCAGTTACACCGAGTGGACCACCATGGGCGAGATTCTCCAACAGAGCCTCGGCCAGATCGGCATCAAACTCGACATCAAGGCCAACGAGATCGCGACCTGGTCGGCCAGGACGTACCCGAAGGGCAAGAAGTACCCCGGCCTGATCGCGGCGAACTACATCTCGCTAGCGCCGCCGCTGCCCAACACCTATCCGCTGGAATGGTTCTCCAGCAGCGGAACCTGCGAGTGCAACTGGGCGCCACCGGCACGCTACGACACCGACGAGCAGACCATCGAGCAGCAGGGCGACGGCCCGACACGCACCGCCGCGTTCGACGAGATGCAGCAGATCCTGCACGACCAGGCACCGGTGATCGTCATCGGCAACACCTCGTTCCTGTCCGTTGTCGGTGGCGACGTGCGCGGCGTGTGGGTCGAGGGCGAGGGCACGCTGCATCTGGAGGACGCCGGATTCGCGGCCTGACACCGTGAGAGGGAGGGTCGTGATCGGGTATCTCCTGCGCCGGCTCGGCGCGAGCGTGTTGATGATCGTGCTGGTGTCGATCCTGATCTTCGTTGTGCTCCGGCTGCTGCCTGGTGACCCGACCATCACCCGGTTCGGCCAGCAGGAAGGCATCGATCCCAAGCAGATCGCGGCCATGCGCGTGCAGCTGGGCCTCAACGATCCGATCATCGTGCAGTACTGGCACTGGGTCACCGGGATCATCGTGCACGGCGACTTCGGCAGGTCCTACTTCAGCCAGTTCGCGGTCGGCACACTGATCGCCCAGCGGCTCGGCCCCACCGTTGAACTGTCGGTTGCCGGCCTCGTGCTGGCGGTTGTCTTCGCCGTCGTGCTCGCCGTGCTGCCTACAGTCCTTCGTGGACGGTGGTGGTCGCGGCTGGTCGGCACGTACACCACGATCGGGCTTTCCGCGCCGCCGTTCGTGTTCGGCATCGTGTTCGTCGCGCTGTTCAGCGTCAGGCTGGGTTGGCTGCCGGATCGAGGTTACGTGTCGCCGTCCACCGATCTCGGCGGCAACCTGCGCCTGCTCATCCTGCCCGCGCTCACGCTCGGCCTCGCGCTGTCCGCGCCGCTGATCCGCTACCTGCGCGCCAGCCTCGCCGACGTGCAGACCTCCTCGTTCGTGCGGACCGCGACCGGCAAGGGCATCAGCCGATCGGCGGTGGTGTTCGGGCACGTGCTGCCCAACGGGCTGCTGCCCGCGCTGACCTCGCTCGGCGTCTCGGTCGGCGCGGTGCTCGGCGGCGCGGTCGTCGTCGAGTACGTGTTCGCCTGGCCGGGGCTTGGCTCGCTGATCGTCGACTCGGTCTTCAAACGCGACTACGCAGTGCTGCAGAGCACGGTCCTGCTACTGGCCACGGTGTTCGTGCTGGTGAATCTGCTGGTGGACATCTTGTACGGGGTGCTGGATCCGCGACTGCGCGTCGGCGGTGATCGCCGATGACCGTATCGAGCCCGCCGGTGCTGCTCGAAGAACCGGCCGAACTGCCCGAGGACGCCGGCCCCGGCGTGCTGCGCAGGTACCTGACGCGGCCACCGGTGATCGCCGCGCTCGTCGTCATCGGTGTGTTGGTGATCATGGCGGTGATCGCGCCGTGGGCGCTGCACTCACCGACCGCCCTTGACGTGCCCGACCGGTTCGCGCCGCCGTCCTGGGCGCACCCGTTCGGCACCGACGAACTCGGCCGCGACCTGCTGTCCAGGGTTGCCTACGCGGGCAGGCTCTCGCTGGGCATCGCGGTCGGTGCGACGGTGTTCGCGATGGTGCTCGGCACGGTCTGGGGCATGGCTGCCGCGGCCAGGGGCGGCTGGGTCGACGAGGTGCTGATGCGCGTCGCCGAGGCCGGTATGGCGATCCCGATTATCCTGTTCGCGCTGGTCTTCGTTGCCGCGTTCGGTGCGGACCTGGTGGCGATGACGCTGATCACCGGCTTGCTGATGTCGTTCCTGACCGCGCGCATCGCCAGATCGGCGGTGCTCTCCGAGTTGAAGTCGGAGTACGTGCACGGCCTGACCGCGGTCGGCGTGCCGAGGACGCGCATCCTGTTCGGCGAGGTGCTGCCCAACACGCTGCCCGCGCTGCTCGCGCAGTCCTCACTGAACCTGGCCACCTCGGTGATGCTGGAGGCCACGCTGAGCTTTGTCGGCCTCGGCGTGCAGCCGCCGCAGGCGTCCTGGGGCACGATGCTGCAGAACGGGTACAGCCACCTGTACGAGTCGCTCTGGTACCCGCTGATGCCGGCCCTGGTGATCGTGCTGGCGATTGCCGCACTGAACACGCTGGGCAGCGAGTTGCAGGTGGTGCTGTATCGGAGCGCAACGTGAGCGGGCCGCTGTTGCGGATCAGCGACCTGCGCATCGGCGTGCGCGCCGCGCACGCGGTCCGGCCGCTGGTCGATGGCGTCGACCTGGTCATCGAGCCGGGACAGCGAGCCGCACTGGTCGGCGAGTCGGGCAGCGGCAAGACGCTGACCGCGCTGTCGGTGATGCGGCTCAACCCGCCGCCGACCGAGGTCACCGGTGGCCGGATCGAGTTGGCCGGCACGGACATCGTGACCGCGACCGAGCGCGAGATGGTCAGCCTGCGCGGCGCGGAGCTGGCGATGATCTACCAGGACCCGCTGTCCAGCCTCAATCCGGTGCGCACCGTCGGCAACCAACTTGTCGAGGCGATCCGCGCGCACACCGCGATCGGCGGTCGGGCGGCACGGCGGCGCGCGGTCGAGTTGCTTGGCGAGGTCGGCGTGCCGGACGCGGCGCGACGGGTTGCCGACTATCCGCACCAGTTCTCCGGTGGCATGCGGCAACGCGTGATGATCGCGATGGCGATCTCCTGCTCGCCGTCGCTGCTGATCGCAGACGAGCCGACCACCGCGCTGGACGTGACTACCCAGGCGCGCATTCTCGACCTGCTCGTCGGCCTGTCCGACCAGCGCGGCATGGCCGTCCTGTTCATCACGCACGACCTGGCCATCGCGTCCGGCTTCTGCGAGCGCATCAACGTGATGCGGCACGGCAAACTGGTCGAACACGGGCGGATGGGCACCGTCCTGGCCGCGCCCGCGCATCCCTACACCCGCACGCTGCTCGACGCGGTCGTCACCCTCGACGCCGTGCCGAAATCACCGGCCACCGAACCGTCCGATGTAGACATTCCGCTGGTCGAGGCACGTGACGTGGTTCGGGTGTTCGGCGCCTCGGCGCGCGCGGTGGACGGGGTGTCGCTGAGGATCCCGCGTGGCGGCACGTTCGGGCTGGTCGGCGAGTCGGGCTCGGGCAAGTCGACGCTTGCCGGCCTGCTGCTCGGCCTTGACCGGCCGGACTCCGGCTCGATCCGCTTCGCCGGCACCGACCTGGCCACGCTCGGCCGCGAGGCGTTGCGCGCCCAGCGCCGGCACATGCAGGTGGTGTTGCAGGACCCGATCGGCTCGCTGAACCGGCGCAAGACCGTCGCCCAGATCGTGGAGCTGCCGCTGGCCGTGCACGGCCGGATGGGCAAGGCGCAGCGGCGCGACCGGGTCGCCGAGTTGCTTGACCTGGTGCAGTTGTCCAAGGCGCTGCTCGGTCGCTACCCCCGCGAACTGTCCGGCGGGCAGTGCCAGCGGGTGAACATCGCGCGCGCGATCGCGCTCAAGCCCGACTTTCTGGTGCTCGACGAGGCGGTGTCGGCTGTGGACGTGGTGATCCAGGCGCAGATCCTGGACCTGCTCGGCGAACTACAGAACGAACTCGGCCTGACCTACCTGTTCGTCTCGCACGACCTGGCCGTTGTCCGCTACATGGCGCCGGTGATCGCGGTGATGTATCGGGGCCGGATTGTGGAACAGGGCGACCGGACGGACATCTTCCGCAACCCGGCGCACGAGTACACCAAGCAGCTGATCGACGCGATCCCGGACGTTGAGCGGGTACCGGGATGACACAGGTCAACCTGGCGCTGGTCGGTCTCGGGGACATCGCGACGACCGCGCACCTGCCCGCGCTGTGCCGCCAGTCGCGGGCCAGGCTGGTCGCGGTCGTCGATCCCGATCCGGCGCGGCTGGCCGCCGTTCCGGACGTGCCTGGTTACCCGGAAGTGGCCGAGCTTCCGTCCGATGTGGACGGTGTCATTCTTGCGACGCCACCGTGGGTGACCACCGGGCTGATCGTGCGCGCGGTCCAGGCGGGCAGTTATGTGCTGGCCGAGAAGCCGGTCGCCACGTCGGTCGCGGCCGCCGCGCCGCTCGCCGAGTTGCCCGGCGAGTTGGCCGCACGGGTCCAGGTCGGCCTGACCTATCGGCACGACCCCGCGATGGCACAGCTGCACGACTGGATCGCCACCGGTCGGCTTGGCGGACCGCTGCTGGTTCGTGCGCACATCTACGACGAGCGCAGGGACGCCAACGACCCGGAGCACGAGGCGCGGCTGACCGCGACACTGGCGCACGGCACGCCGGTCGTGCACGAGGGCGCGCACGTGTTCGACTGGCTGGCCTACCTGCTCGGCGGCCCGCCAGAGGAGTTGGCGGACGCCTGGTCGGTGCGCACGTCGCCGAAACTGCCCGCCGCCAACGTGGTCGGCGCACGGTTGCGTTATCCGGGTTCGGCGATGGCCGTCGTGGAGTTCGGCTGGCTGACCGATGCGCTGCCGCCGTGCGAGTTGAGCGTGCTCGGCGCGCGCGGCCACGCAGTGCTCGACCTGCGCACCTTCCAACTGCGGCTGGACACCGGCGACGCGGTTGAGGTCGTGGAGTTCCCCGGCGATCGGGTGGCGCGCTGCTTCGACCGGCAACTCGACCGGTTCGTCGACCTCGTCACCGGCGTCAGCGGGCCGAAGCCCGATCTCGCCGACGGACTCGCCGCGCTGGAGATCAGCGAACGCGTGGCCAGGAAGGCGGAGCAATGCCCGGCATGATCGACTTCCACACACACGCGCCCGCCTGGCACAGCGCCACCTGGCTCAGCGGCGCCGCCTTCAGCGCGGAGGAGTTCATCGCGTTCCTGGACAATTCGGGGATCGATGCCGCTGTCGTGCTCAGCCACGACGGACTGTTCAACGCGCGGCCGCAGGCCAACGACGACCTGGCCGGCTTCGTGGCAACGCACCCCGAGCGGCTGGTCGGCTTCGGCACGGTCAACCCGCGCCACGACAACGCGGTCGCCGAAACCCGCAGATGTCTGACCGAACTCGGCCTTGCCGGGCTGAAGATGCATCCCTGGTTGCAGGGCTTCAGCATGCACGAGCACAGCCTGGATCCGATCTGCGACGTGGTCGCCGAGCACGGCGGCATCGTGCTCTCGCACGACGGCACCCCGCCCTACTCGACCCCCGCCCAGATCGCCGCGCTGGCGCGCCGGCATCCCGAACTGCCGGTCGTGCTCGGCCACGGTGGCCTGCACGACTGCTGGCGGGAGGCGCTGGCCGCGGTGACCGAGACACCCAACCTGTACCTGTGCATCTGCGGCACGCCGCCCTACGCGGCCCGGCACATCCTCGTGCACGGGCCGATCGAGAAGATCCTGTTCGGCACCGACGCCGGCCTGTCCGACAAGGCCAGCCAGGACTACGCGGTGGCCCGAGTGTCCGAAATAGATGGATGGGAGATCACGGACGCACAGCGACAGGCCATGCTGGTGGACAATCCGCGTCGACTGCTCGGGAAGTGGCTGTCGTGACCGCGACCATCGCGGCCGTGCGCACCGCGCGGGTGAGTCTTGCCGCTCGTCCGGACCTGGTGGTGCGTGGCGCCAAGGGCGCGCACGACCGGTCGGACTTCCTGCTGGTCCAGGTGCTCACCTCGGCCGACATACCCGGCTTCGGCGAGGTCAGCGCGACGCCGCTGTGGAGCGGCGAGGACGGCAGCACGGCGGAACACCTGATCCGGGATGTGCTCACGCCGGCCCTGCTCGGCAGGCCGCTGGTTCCCGTTGGCGCGCTGGAACGGCTGATGGACCACGTCCTGGCCAGAAACCCGTTCACCAAGGCGGGCGTCTCGATCGCACTGTGGGACGCGCACGCGCGGACCATGGGCGTGCCGCTCACGGTCGCGCTGGGTGGGCCGTACCGCGACGAGGTGCCGATCAAGCTCTCGCTTTCGGGTGACGACACCCGGCTTGAGCGGGTGTTCCAGGCCGCTGTCGCGGCCGGTTTTCGGGCGTTCAAGGTGAAGGTGGGGCTCGGGGTCGATGCGGATGTGCGCCGGTTCGCGTTGGCGCGCAGGCTCGTCGGGCCGGACGCGTTCCTCGGGGCCGATGCCAACGGCGGCTGGTCACGGGCGCAGGCACGGCAGGCGATCCGAGGGCTCGCCGAGTACGGGCCGGCGTTCGTCGAGCAGCCGTTGACAGCAGGCGACCTGGAGGGCATGCGTGCGTTGCGGGCCGAGGGCGTGCCGGTGGTGGCCGACGAGTGCGTGTTCGACACCGACGATCTGGTTCGGGTGATCCGCGCGGACGCGGCCGACGTGATCAGCATCTACGTCGGCAAGAGCGGCGGGCCGGCCCGCGCGGTGGCCATGGGACGGATCGCGGAGGCGTTCGGCATCGACACGCTGCTCGGCAGCAACGGTGAACTCGGCATCGGTGCCGCAGCCCAGCTGCACGTTGCGTGCGCGCTGCCCGCGCTGAGCACCAGCCTGCCGTCGGACATCATCGGCGCGCACTACTACGCGGAGGACATCCTGGCCACGCCGCTGGACAGCGACGGGGTGCGGGTCCGGCTCGGCGGCGAACCCGGTCTCGGCGTGCTGCCGCGCGATGACCTGATACGGAAATTCCGGTAGGGGAGTGTTGTCATGATCGTCGACGTGCACACGCACACGCCAACGCACCGGGACACCGTGCCGGCCCAGGAGCGGCGGGTGTATGAGAACTGGCGTACCGACCGGCCGGTGGTCACCACGAACACCTGGGCAGACTATGACGCGGCCATGGCCGCCGCGGACGTGACCATCGTGTTCAACATCGCGGTCGACGACCCGGTCGCCATGACCGGCCTGCCCTACCCGCCCGAGCGCACGAACGAGTCGACCGCCGAGTTCGTCGCGGCCGATCCGCGCAGGCGGATCGGCTTCATGTCGGTCAACCCGTTGTGGCCCAACGTGTTCGAGGTTGCCGACCGGTGCATGGGCATGGGCCTGGTCGGCGTGAAGCTGGGGCCGAACTACCAGGACTTCGATCCGCTGTGCGCGCAGGCGTTCGAGTTCTACCGGTACTGCGAGCAGCACCGTCTGCCGATCCTGTTCCACCAGGGCACGTCGCCGATCCGGCAGGCACCGCTGCGCTACACGTATCCGCTGGTCACCGACGAGGTCGCCATCGCGTTTCCGGAGCTGCGCATCGTCATGGCGCACATGGGGCACCCGTGGGGCACCGAAACCGTCGTGACGATCCGCAAGCATCCGTACGTGTACGCGGACGTGTCCTCAATCTACCTGCGGCCGTGGGTCTGCTACCAGTCGCTGCTGGCGGCGGTGGAATGGGGAGTGCCGCACAAGCTGCTGCTCGGCTCCGACTTCCCGATCGCCAACACCGGCGAGGCCATCGCCGGACTGCACAGGGTCAACGAGATCGTCGAGGGCACCCGGATGCCGCGAATTCCCGACGAGGTGATCGAGTCGATCGTGCACGCGGATGCGCTCGGCGCGCTCGGCCTTTCGGTCAGGGAGGCGGCGTGATCATTGACGCGCACGTGCGGCTCGGCACCGGCCGTGAGGTCGAGCTGAGCGCGGAACGCCTGCTGTCCACAATGGATGAACTCGGCATCGACAAGGCCGTGGTCAGTCCGGACGAGCGGTGCATCGCCTATGCGAATGGTGCGGGGAACGTCGCGGTGGCCAACGCGGCGGCGGCCTCCGGTGGCCGGCTGCTGGCCTATGCGGTGGCGAATCCGTGGCGCGGCAGGGAAGCGATCGAGGAGTTGGTGCGCGCGGTCGACCTCGGCGCGGTCGCGCTGGCAGTGGACGCCGTGTTACAGGGGTTCGACCTGCTCGACGGCCTCGTCGATCCGTTGCTGGAGTTCGCGGCCGAGCGCGGCTGGCCGGTGTACGTGCGTACCGGCACGCCACCGACCGCTCTACCGCTGCCGTTGGCCTCGCTGGCGTTACGGCATCCCTCGGTGTCGTTCATCATGGGCCGCAGCGGTGCGACGGACTTCTGGATCGACGCCGCACCCGCGCTGCGCTACGCGCCGAACCTGTACGCGGACACCAGCTACGCGCCCTGGGACACGGTGCTCTCCGAGTTCGCGCGTGACGAGCGGATCGGCACGTCGCGGGTGTTGTTCTGCACCGATTCGCCGTACACGGTGCCGGCCGCCGAGCTGAGGCGCGTGCTGGACTGGACCATCACCGAAAGGCAGCGCGCTGCCTTGCTCGGCGGGACGGCGGATCAGCTGTTCGGCGGTAAGCAGCGGGCCTAGTCCGAGTTAGGCTCTGTAATATCGAAGTATTATTCGGTATTCTGAAAAGTCGGGAATGTCGATGGCAATACCTGACCCGCCCCTGCTCGTCCGAGGCGTCTCGCCGGTGCTGTCGGTGCCGTTCACCGAGAACGACGACATCGATGTCGACGGGTTCCTGCGCACCGTGCGCTACGTGCTGCGCACCGGCGTGACGAGCATGATGTTTCCCGGCTTCGCATCGGAATACCACAAGCTCGCCGAGCCGGAGCGCGCCGAACTCACCTCGGTGCTGCTCGCGGAGACCAGTGCCCGACCGGACGTCTGCGCCATCATCGCCGTGCAGGACCATGCCACCCGGCTGGCGGTCGCCAGGGCGCGGACCGCTGTCGCGGACGGCGCCGAGGCGATCAACCTGCTGCCGCCGCACTTTCTTTCGCCGTCACGCCGCGCGGTCGCCGAGCACATCAGGTCCGTGTTGGACGCGGTCGCGCCGACGCCGGTCGTGCTCCAGTACGCGCCGACCGAGACCGGCACCAGCCTGGACGGCACGGCCATCGCCGCCATCGCGCGCGATCACCCGAACCTCGCCCTGGTCAAGGTGGAGTCCAGCCCGCCTGGCGCGTTGATCGCCGAACTGGCGGCAGGCGATCCGCCACTGCCCTCGGTCGAGGGCTATGCGGGCGTCCAGCTGCCGGACGCGATCCGGCGTGGCGCGGTCGGCACCCAGCCCGGCTGCTCGTTCACCGAGATCTACCTGGAGATCTGGCGGCGTTTCGAGATCGGCGACACCGACGGCGGCTACGAGCTGCACCGCAGGCTGTTGCCCTACATCTCCTACTGGATGCTGGACACCGAGCTGATCATCGCCGCCGAGAAGCTGGTGTCCTGCCGCCGAGGGCTCATCGCCACCAGCCGGTGCCGCGCACCAGGTCACCGGTTGGACAACGAGGAGATCGCCATGGTCGACCGTTTTCTCGCCGAATTCGCCTCCCTGCTTCCGGATCTGTCCTGAACCACGCAACTCCTGGAGGTCCTCATGTCTTTACGAATGTCGCGACGCCGGGCAATTCGGTTGGCCGGCGCGGCAACCGCGGGTGGAGCGCTGCTCGGTGCGTTACCCGCCGACCCGGCAGTGGCGGACACGATCGTGCCCACCACACTGGCCCCAACAGATCCGGAACCGAACATCGAGATCGCCAAGAAGTGGTGGCCCGCCGCACGGCAGGTGTGGACGCCGTTGGGCTGGAAGGGCCATCTGTTCCGGTTCAACGCCTTCTACAACGGCACCATGGTCTGCGAGCCGGGCGCGGTGCTTGCCGGCCCGAAGCCGGACATCGTGCACGACGGCCCCAAGCCGAATGTCGTTCCATACCAGGGCAAGAACTTCCAGGTCACCCTGGTCATGCCGAACCGGGACGGCTCGTTCGACGCCTTCCCCACCACGGACCACGAGATGTGGAACGACGACCTCGGCCTGCGCAAGCAGGGCTGGGTCCAGCAGCAGGAAACTCCGTTGCTGTGGACCGAGTTCCGCCGTCAGGAAGGGTTCGTGCTCACCGAGTCCGCGTTCGTGCACGTGCAGGGCGGTCAGGAGGTAAAGACCGCGATCGAGCCGATCTACGCGTGGATGCGCTTCACCGTCACCCATGTGGATCCTCGGCTGCTCACCCCGAACTTCACCTTCCTGCTGCGGCTGAGCAAGGCGTTCCTCAAGCCGGCCGGCGTGTTCAACGAGCAGGACGGCGTGCCGGTGTGGGTCCGGCCGGGGGCAGCGCCGCTGGACGGTCCACTTCGGATCAAAAGGATCTACAACCCGGGCGGCAACCCGATGACCGTGCCCGTCTACGACCAGACCGGCAAGGTCCGGCTGATCATGGCACTGCCGGCAAACAGCTCCATCTCCTTCGCGCCCAACGCGACCACCAGCGGCGTGTACGATGTGCAGGTCGGGATGCCGGTGACCATGGGCAACCACGTCGAGCTGATGGTGCCGATGCTGACCCAGCCGGTCGACGAGGCCAACCGCGAGTTCGCCCTCGGCTGGGACGGCGCGCTGGCCGAGTGCGAGGCGTTCTGGAAGCCGAAGGCCAGCACGGTGGTCGACGTCCGGACGCCGGAGCCCTACGTCAACGAGTTCGTCCGGCGCAGCCCGCAGCTCGCGCAGGTCATCGCCGAGAAGAGCACCGACACCGGCCTGTGGACCTTCCTGTCCGGTTCCTACGCCTACGACGTGCTGTGGAGCACGCCGACCTCGATGATCAGCCACATGTTCATGGACCTGCTCGGCTATCACGACGTCGTCGAGCAGCACATCCAGATCTACAAGCAGTTCCAGGGAACAAGAACGCCGCCCAGTTCGTCCTTCGGCGGCGCGCTCTATCCCGGCTACCTGTGTACGCCAGCGTCGTTGCAGGCCATCGACTGGATGAGCGACCACGGCGCGATCCTCGAACTGATCAGCGTGCACGCACTGCTCACCAACAGTTCGGAGTTCATCAACGGCTGGCTGGACGTGATCGTCAAGGCGTGCGACTTCATCAAGCAGGCGTGTGCCATCACCGGACACCGAGGCGTGCAGGGCCTGTTGCCGCCAGGGTTCGCCACCGACGAGGAGATCGAGACACAGGGCATCAACAGCCAAGCGCTGACGTATCGCGGCCTGCACTCGGCGGTCGCGCTGCTGATCCGGTTGAAGCATCCGAGGGCCGCGGAGTTCGCCGCGTTCGCGGACAACTTCAAGTCGATCTACGTGACCGCGTTGCGCACACTCGCCGCGAGCGCGCCGACCTGGACCGACGCCAACGGCAGGAAGCACCCGATCATCCCGGCCAACTTCACCGGCGAGGTCGGTTCGTTCGGCGACCTGACCATGCTCGACACCGGCGCGCTCATGTCGGTCTACGCGGGCCTGCTGCCCGCGAGCGACGAGCTGATGACCTCCTACGTCGACTACTTCCGCAACGGCCCGAACACCCTCATCTTCGACGCCGCCCATCACAACGCGCTGGACCGGCCGATCCTCGACCACGAACAGTCCAGTTCGGAGCCCTGCTACAGCTGGAACATGTTCTGCAGCTGGCAGTTGAACGACCGTCGCCACTACCTTGAGGGCCTCTACGGGCTGCTCGTCGGCGGCATCTCGCAGGACACCTACATCTCGGGCGAACACCGCAACGCCATCTACGGCAACCTGTTCTGCCAACCGCTCATCGTGTGGTCGGCCCGGCACGCGGTGATCGACGACGAGATCGTGGACGACGAACTGCACCTGCTGCGGCTGTGCCCCCTGGCCTGGCTGTCGTCGAACACGCAGACCGTGTTCGATCGAATGCCGACCAGGTACGGCCCGGTGAGCCTGAAATTCCGGCTCGGCCGCGACGGCCGCGACCTCAACGTCGACTTCAGCGCGAACTTCCACCATCCGCCCGCGCGGGTGATCCTGCACCGGCCGCCGGTGCCCGGCCTGAACTCGATGGCCGTCAACGGCCGCGACCGCGGCAACGCAGCACAGTTCACCATCTAGAGGCGGAGCCGACATGGTCACAAGGCGCTTGCTCGTCCTGCTCACCGCCACCCTGCTCACCACAGCTGTCCCCGCGTTCGGCGCCACCCCGACCGCGCGCCCACCCGCGCACCGGGTCGACTTCTCGGCGCTCCGCTCGGTCCGGCCGGTACGTCCCCTGGACGTGACCGGTGATGGCCGCGCCGACCTGGTGACCAGAACGAATCCGCCCGACACCGGTTCGCTGTGGGTCTATCCGAACAGCGGCACGACACCGCCGTGGAACTCCCGGTACCTGGCAGGCAACCAGTGGGCGTTCGCGAACACGCTGCTGCTCGGCGATGTCACCGGCGACGGGCTGCCGGACGTCCTCGCCCGCGATCCGGCCGTGGCCAACGGAACCCTGTGGATCTACCCGAACAACGGGTCCACCACGGGCAATCCCTGGACCACCCGGTACGCGGCCGGCACCGGTTGGGACACCGTCGACACGCTGTTGCTCGGCGACGTCACCGGAGACGGTCGCGCCGACGTCCTGGCCCGCGACTCCGCCACCGACAACGGTGACCTCTGGATCTACCCGAACGACGGCAGCGGCGGCGGCAGCGACCCGTTCACGTCCAGGTTCGGCGCCGGCACCGGCTGGGACCTGGCCACCGCCATGATGATCGGCGACGTGAACGCCGACGGCCATCCCGATGTCGTGGCCAGGGACGGCAGCGGCGCCCTGTGGATCTACCCGAACGACGGCGCCACCACGGTTAACCCGTATCTGAGCCGATATGCCGCGGGCAGCGGCTGGAACAGCGCGAACACGATGCTGCTCGGCGACGTTACCGGCGACGGCCACCCGGACATCGTGACCAGGGACGACGCCGGCAACGCGTTGGTCTACCCACACAGCGGCGTAACCGCCGGCGATCCGTGGACCGTCGGTCCGGTCGCGGCCGGCAGTGGCTGGAACTTCGCGAACGCGCTGCTGCTCGGCGACATCAACGGCGACGGGAAGGCGGACCTGCTGGCCAGGGTGGCCGGCGGCGCGCTGTCGCTGTACTCGAACAACGGCACGGCAACCCCATGGACGACGAGCATCTCGGCCGGCATCGGCTGGGACGCCATGGACCAACTGCTGCTCGGCGACGTGAACGGCGACCACCGCGCCGACCTGCTCGCCCGTGACCCGTCGACGGCCGGTGGCACGCTGTGGATCTACCCGAACAGCGGCGTGACCGGCGTCGACCCGTGGACAGTGCGGAGGATCTGGGTCGGCGTCGGCTGGAACCTGGCGACCGCGATGACCCTCGGTGACCTGACCGGCGACGGGAACCCGGACATCCTGGTCCGCGATTCCGCCGGCACGCTGTGGGTTTACCCGAGCAGCGGAGCCACCACCGGCAGCCCGTTCACCGTGGCCCGCACCTGGATCGGCACCGGCTGGAACACGGCCGTGTCGCTGACCCTGGCCGATGTGAACGGCGACGGCCTCGCCGACCTGATCGACCAGGAGAACGACGGCACCATGTGGATCTACCCGACCGAACCCGCCGGCACAGCCACCCCGCCGCCGATCCAGGTCACCGGCAACTGGGCCCGCACCAACTTCGTCGGGGTGTCCGACGTGGACGGTGACGGCCGACCCGACCTCGTCACCAGGGACGCCCTCGGCAACCTGTGGATCTATCCGAACAACGGCTCGACCACCGGCGACCCGTGGACAACCGCGCCGCACGCCGAGGGCGGCGACTGGTCGGCGGCCAACGTCCTGCTGCTCTCCTGAGAAGAGCACCCTCAAGAACGGCGGAATCGCCACCGTCGCCAACCGAGCCGGATACGGCATCGGCGAGGAAGCTGGCGGCGCCGATACCGCCGACGCCACGGGTCAGCCACGATGTCGGTGACGCGGGTTGGCTGGCGTCGCCTGCGTTTCGTCCTCGCGCTGATGGGTCACGCGCTGACGATTCCGCCCATGTCCGCCACTGTGGACGGGAGACGCGCTGCTGGTCAGTTGGTGGCTGGTGTCAGTTCGGCGAGTAGGGCGGTGACGCGGCGGTCGATCTCGTCGCGGATCGGGCGGATCTGCTCGACGGTTTTGCCGGCGGGGTCGTCCAGTTCCCAGTTGAGGTAGCGCTTGCCGGGATAGACCGGGCAGGCGTCGCCGCAGCCCATGGTGATCACGACGTCGGCGGCTTGGACGCTCTCGTCGGTCAGCGGTTTCGGGAATTCCTGGGTCAGGTCCACGCCGATCTCGTCCATGACCGTGACGACCGCGGGGTTGATCGACTCCGCGGGGGCGGAGCCGGCCGAGCGGACGGTCACGGTGCCTGCGGCATGGTGGTGCAGGAGGGCGGCGGCCATCTGGGAGCGGCCCGCGTTGTGGACACAGACGAACAGCACCTCGGGACGGTCGGACACGATGACTCCTTGGGTCTTGGCACTGGATTGCAGGCGTGCCGGGCGAACCGGACCGCCAGGACGGGCAGGTGGGTACGGATGCGGCCGGTAGCGGCGAGATGGTCGTAGGAATCGTCGATCGGCTCGTGGATGGTCTGCACCGAGAACCACTGCCCGAACTCGCCGACCAGATCGACAGCGGCGCGCCCGAACACCGAGATCTGGTCGTTGACGTGGCCATCAGGCGGGTTCTGTGCCATCACTGGTCTCCACGGACGGGGTGGCGATGGAGCCACCGGGGGTGAACCAGCGGCGGGCGGCCAGTGCCGCGTAGACCAGGGCGACCAGTACCGGGACCTCGATCAACGGGCCGACCACCCCGGCCAGAGCCTGACCGCTGGTGACGCCGAAGGTGGCGATCGCCACCGCGATCGCGAGTTCGAAGTTGTTGCCGGCAGCGGTGAACGCCAGCGTCGTGGTGCGGTCATATCCCAGGCCCGCCGCGCGGCCGAAGGCGAACGAACCGGCCCACATGATCGCGAAGTAGGCCAGCAGCGGCAGCGCGATCCGCAGGACATCAACCGGGCGGCTGGTGATCTGCCCACCTTGCAGCGCGAAGAGGATCACGATGGTGAACAGCAGGCCGTACAGCGCGGCGGGGCCGATGCGTGAGAGGAATCGGGATTCATACCAGTCCCGGCCCTTCGCGCGCTCGCCCAGCCGCCGGGTGAGGTAGCCGGCGACCAGCGGGATACCCAGGAAGATCAGCACCGACCGGACGATCGTCCACGGTGAGACAGCCAAGCTGGTCTGGGGCAGGTGCAGCCAGCCGGGCAGCACCGAGAGGTAGAACCAGCCCAGTACGCCGAAGGTGATCACCTGGAACACGGAGTTGAGCGCGACCAGCACGGCGGCGGCTTCCCGGTCCCCGCACGCGAGGTCGTTCCAGATGATGACCATCGCGATGCACCGGGCCAGTCCGACGATGATCAGCCCGGTCCGGTAGGCGGGCAGGTCCGGCAGGAACAGCCAGGCCAGCGCGAACATCAATGCCGGCCCGATGAGCCAGTTCAGCACGAGCGAGGGCACCAGCAGACGCCGGTCACGGGTGACGGTGTCCAGCCGGTCGTAGCGGACCTTGGCCAGCACCGGATACATCATGACCAGCAGTCCGAGCGCGATGGGCAGGGAGATCCCGTCAACCTCGATGGCGTTCAGCGCCGAGCCCAGGCCAGGGATGACTCGCCCAGCGCCCAGGCCCACCGCCATCGCGGCCAGAATCCACACCGGCAGGAACCGGTCCAGCGTGGACAGCTTGCCGACCACTCCGGCGGGCGCCTCGGCCGGTGCGGTGGGAGTGCCGGTGGCGCTCACGCGTTCACCTCGACGCCGCACCCGCCGCACCCGCCGCACCCGGCGCGACCAGCAGCGCCGAGAGCTGCGCCAGCGTCTGCGGCCGGACCCGGTAGTAGATCCACGTCCCCCGCCGTTCGCCCTCGATGACCGCTGCCTCACGCAGCACCTTCAAGTGGTGGGAGATGGTCGGGCCGGTCAAGGCGAAGGCGTCGGTCAGGTCGCACACGCAGGCTTCCCCGCCCGCGTGCGAGGCGATCAACGACAGCAACCGCAACCGGACCGGGTCACCCAGCGCCTTGAACATGTGCGCCAACTCCACCGACTGCGTCTCGGACAGCGGCTCACGCATCATCGGCGAGCAGCACAAAGTCTGCTCCGAATCCATCGCCTCGCTGACCAGCGGAAGCTGTTTCGACATGCCTCTATCTTGACAGGCGCCTAACTAGAGCGCAATCTAACCACCACGCTGTTTCGATGAACATCTATCCAAGGAGGATCTCGTGTCTCGTGTGCAACTCGCCCTGCGGGTGGGCGACCTGGCCGGCTCGATCGCCTTCTACACCAAGCTGTTCGGTGTTGAGCCGGCCAAGCAGCGTCCGGGCTACGCCAACTTCGCGGTCGCCGAGCCACCGCTGAAGCTCGTCCTGTTGGAGGGCGAGCCCGGTCAGGAGACGGTCATGGACCACCTCGGCGTCGAGGTGGAGACCAGCGAGCAGGTCACCGAGGCGACCGGGCGGCTCTCGGCGCTGGGGTTGTTCACCGACGTGGAGAACGACACGACCTGCTGCTACGCCGTGCAGGACAAGGTGTGGGTACACGGCCCCGGCAAGGAACCGTGGGAGGTCTACGTCGTCAAGGGCGACTCGACCACCTACGGCACCGATCCGGGGCTGACCGCCGCCGCGTGCTGTACCGACGACGCCAACCCGGCCGCGACCACCGCTACGGGCTGCTGCTCCTGAGCAACCCCACAATTAGGTCCATACTGGATGCATGAGCACCCCGCGACGCAAGGTTAACGCAGGTCAGGACGCCGACCGGCCGTTGGTGCTGGATTCCTACGGCCGGTCGGCGCGCGTTCCGGAGACTGGCGAGTTGGAGAAGGTCGAGACCCGTGGGCTGACAACCGGAAGGTGATCGACCGGGTCGGCGCGGTGCTGGGCGAGGAACTGAAGGACGGCCTGTCGGCGTGGAAGCGGACCGTGCGTCGTCCGGGGTGGGAAGCGCTGTTGGAGCGGGTGGAGTCTGGGGCCTCGGACGGCATTGTCGTCTGGCACACCGACCGCCTGTTCCGGCAGCCGCGCGACTTGGAGAAGTTGATCGAGCTGGGCGAGCGCAGCTTCAAGGTGTTCTCCGCTCACGGCGAGCGGGACCTTGCCGACTCCGACGACCGGCAAGTGGGCAGATCCTGGAGGAACGGGCGACGCTGATCAACAGGCGGGAGCGGGGATGCCGTACGTTCGGGTCCAGGGTTCGGCGGCGCGGCGGGCACGCGTGGCGGTGCCGGGATGGGTGCGATGCCGGGTGGCCGGGGTGGCAGAGGCGAGGGAGATCGGGAACATAAGCGTCCTGAGTATCTCCAGGAACCGGATGTCGAAGGGATCTTCGGCACAGATCAGCAAGTCGCTCCCCGGGTGATCGGGGAATAGCCACCACGCTGAGCCACCCCATGGTCGGATGCTCGGCGCGCGCCCAGGCCGGTTTGCTGGGTGAAGCAGCGCCGTAGGGGTTCGTGATGGTGCTGCACCCGACCCCGAAATCCGAGCCGAGATCAAGCGTCTCCATGTATGCAAACACGTAGTGGCGACTTCCAGCTACCAAAGACTTGACAATCCGCTACCCAGATCACGCAGACGTCGCAGCGGCGTCATGGACGCGAACTCCTTTGACACCGCGAGTAGCCGCAACGCGAGACTTGGTGACTCGCGATACTCCTTTTGGGTTCATGGTTGCGGATGCAGCGTGGGCTGCTATGCGGCTTCTGCTTACCAAGGGTGCGCGCTGTGCTTGAACGATCAGTGAAGGTGCTAGCGCGGGGCAGGCGGGTAGCGGTACGGTCGCTACCGGTGAGCGGTTTTCCACGCTTACCGAATGACCGGGGAGGGTCATTGGAGGGGGGAATCTTCTTACATCGCTGTCATCGGTACTTTTCGTCAGTTTGGATGATGACTCCCTCCATTCTGGTGGCACTTTACTGTGACTCAAGATTGCCGATATTGGCAGCTGTCGGCTAAATTATACAGATTGGATCTGTTGATGAGACGTGTCTTTTTGGCAGCCACGCTATCTCTGTTATCGTGTGCGCTACTTCCGCTCGCGCAAAATGCCGCCTCGGCTAGCACGTCGAGCAAGGTGAACGAGATCGCTCATCAGGTACACGACTGCGGCGCTCCTATGACCGTGTACACGCCAGCGGATGCCAACTTGCCGCTCAGTTCCGGCGTGGCCAACACAATCTCCGCCAGTCAGGCCATCTTTGTACGCGCCGCACAAAGGCATACGCATTGGGTTTCAACCTTCACCTGTAAGCAAGTACCGAGTCAGCGTCGTCTGACACCACGATCATTTGCACCCAATACGTCGTTTTCGTCCGACAACTGGTCCGGCTACCAGGTGAATCAAACATCACCGAACTATGTAAACGCGAATTTCACTGTCCCGAACGCCTATGATCCCAACACTCAAGGGGACGTTTCGTTCTGGGGAGGCATTGGCGGCGGCTTCAATGCAACAGGCACACCGCAGCTTGACCAGGATGGTATCCACGAGCACATGTCATGCGATTCAGGTGGATGCGGTCTGGGTATTACTTTCTGGATTGAAATTGTTCCTCAAGAATACGAGCAAGACGTAACCAACTTGCCTGTTGACGTCGGGGACCAAGTTGAGGTCCAAACCGCTTGGAACGCCAGCCAAGGCGCCGTCTTTACTTTGTGCGACTGGACAAAGAATATGTGCGGTCAAGGGAGTCAATCCTCTCCGGTTCCAAATAATACTGCCGAATGGATTGCCGAACGGCCCACAGTGGGTGGTGGTGGCTTGCCGCCGTTGGCCAAATATGGATCAGTGACGTTCTCGGCATGCGAATTCGGTACATCGTCGTCGTCAGCTATTTCGACGATTAGCCAGGGAGGGGCAGAGCCCATTACGATGTACGGTAGCGGCGGTACCGCTATTGCTACAGTCAGCCCACTAGGGGGCGACGGTGCATCATTCACTGATCATTGGGTAGGGAACTTGCAAAACGGCGCGTGATCTAGCTGCTGCGTGATCGGACAGTGACGGTACTGTCGTCATTGTCCGATCGCGCGATCTTGATCAACGTTGGCGTTTTGTTAATCTGGAGTTGAGCGGCAACGATTTTAGAGTCAGTACTTTTTGCCTGGCTAATCATAATTGCAGAACCAACCGGAGAGAATGTTAGTTGAACGCCAGAATCGCAATTATCTGTAAATCGGAGAAAAATTGTGGATGGTACTGCTGGGACATCCACTGCACTACTGCCGTCGGTGACATCCACAATGCGTGGCGTAACGTAGCCTCCGGCAAGGTTGACGCCGCAAATGATTGTCGGCTTTGCCTCGGTAACGCCAGCCCCGGAGCAACCCGATAGTACGCCCAGCAAGATTACAAGGCACGCCGCTGCCACTCCTGTTGGCCAGCGTGAAGTTACAACAGCCACCGATCAACCCCCGTTCGCCCGCAGATCCGTGGTGTCCCACTACGAACGGTAGCACTTCGGGCCTATCTAACGTATTCGTGGCCAGAGTTCTCGATCCCGTTCACGACGAGTAGCGATCGATCTCCCAGGCAGTTCGCCACCGATCCACAAACGCAACCATCAACGGAACGCAGGTTGAGGTAGTCGCCAGACGATTCATCGTCTGGTGGGCGAGTGTCGGGGGACCATCGCTGTTCAGTCCCATCAAGCTGGGTTACCCCGATGATCGTCGCGGCCCGGTGGTGCTCGCCGTTTTGTGCTGTGGTTCTTGCGCGCTGTCTGCGTAGGCGCGCCCAGTGTTGCGCAGCGTTCTGCGCGCCAGCGGCTGGGAACGGAGCGCGTACGGCCGGTCCGTCGGACTGTCTCTGGCGGAGCTAACGTGATCGACCACAGCAACGGCGAATACTCGCAGGTCACGAGTAAGTAACTAAATGGGGGTTCGCCTGAGCATCATCACTGCTCCCTGTGCATCACCGTCGGGCTGGCCGGTCGCCTCGTGCTGGCGGACCAGCCCGGCGGCGTCGGGCCGCCGGGCGGGAGAAGGCGATCTCGGTGATGTGTTCGCCGACTTCGCAGTGCTGTTCAGCGAGCCTGTTGCCCAGTACGTTTCCCGGGCGAATCAGGTCGAGCCGAACTGCGCGTTTCAGGCTGGCAGTACGGCGTGGTCCTGGATGTGGGCGATCACGGCGTCCAGGGCGGCTTCGAGGGCGTCGGTGGCGTGCTGGGCCTGCGCGAGGACAAGCCCACCCTGCACCGCCGCCAGCAGGGCGAGGGACAGCGCGGTGGCGTCGGTCTCCGGCCGGAGGGTGCCGTTGTCGATCATGGCGGCCAGGCCGGCGCGAATCGCCTCGGACCACGCGGTGAAACTGGCGGCCAGGGCGTCGCGCGCCCACTGGTGATCGTCGGCCAGTTCGCTGGACAGGCTGCCCAGCGGGCAACCCCCGGCCCCGTTCTGCTGGCGGGCGGCGTCGACCACCACGTCGCGCCAGGACTGCAGCGCCTCGATGCTGTCGAGCCTGACCAGCAACGGTGCTTGGTGGGACAGGATCGTCTCGGACTGGAAGGCGATGACCGCACGGGTGAGATCGTCCTTGTCGGCGAAGTAGTGGTAGATCTGCGATGAGCTGACCCCGGCGGCGTCCCGGACCGCGGGGGTGCTGGTGCCGGCCACGCCATGGCGGTACATGAGATCGGCCGCGGCCGCGACGATCCGCTCCCGCGTCGCGCGCCCTTTCCGCGTGCTGGGCGCCTCCTGCGGCGCTGCGCGTGTCGACATCGAACCCTCTCCCAGAATGGACTTGCTTATCCAATCTTACCGTGCTTGGATTGGATAGATCGATCCAATCTGGGTGAAGACTAGAGAGTGAGATTGCGTTGACTACCGTTTTGATCACCGGTGGAACCTCGGGCATCGGCCGGGCGACCGCGCAACTGTTCAGCCGGCGCGGGGCCACGGTGATCGTCACCGGCCGCGACGAGACCCGGGGCAAGGAAGTCGCCGCCGAGACCGGAGGCCGGTTCATCCAGGCCGATCTCGCCGCGCCCGAGGATGTCCGGCGTCTGGCCGCCGAGGCTGGCGAGGTGGACGTGCTGGTCAACAACGCCGGCTACTGGGAGTTGGGTCCCACCGCCGACACCACCGAAGCCGGCTTCGACGCGATGAACGCCGTCAACGTCCGGGCCCCGTTCTTTCTGACCGCGGCGCTGGCCCCGCCGATGGCCGAGCGCGGTCGCGGGGCGATCGTGAACGTCTCCACCATGGTCGCCGCTCGGGGCGCTGCGGGCATGGCCGCCTATGGGGCGAGCAAGGCGGCGCTGGAGGCGCTGACCCGATCGTGGGCGGCCGAGTTTGGACCGGCCGGCGTGCGGGTCAACGCCGTCGCACTCGGCCCCACCCGCACCGAGATCACCCGGAGCATGGGCGACCTGCTCGACACTCTCGCGGCCGCCAGCCCGCTGGGCCGGGCCAACGAACCGGACGAGGTCGCCCGCGTGATCGCCTACCTCGCCGGCGAGGATGCCCGGCCGATCACCGGAGTTGTCCTCGCCGTCGACGCGGGCCGGGTCGCCACGCTCTGACCGTCCACAATGACTCTCCAAAGAGGACCATTATGATTCTGGTTACCGGCGCGACCGGCACGGTCGGGTCCGAGGCCGTGCGGCTGCTGTCCGCGCGGCGCCAGCCCACGCGGCCGTTGGTCCGTGACCCGTCCCGCGTGGCCCATCGCGGCGATCTCGCCGACGAGATCGAGATCGTCACCGGCGATTTCGATCGGCCGGACACGCTGGACGCGGCCCTGCGCGGCGTGGACACCGTCATTCTGGTGAGCCCGGCCGTGCCGGCCCAGGAGATCGCGGTCATCGACAGCGCCGTCCGGCAGGGTGTGACGCACATCGTGAAGATCACCAGCAAGGCGTCGGCCGATTCCCCGGTCGACCGGCGGCGGGGACAGGCGCGCATCGAGGCGCACCTGGCGACCACCGGCCTCGCGTACACCTTGCTCCGGTCCAACGCCTACCTACAGAACCTGCTCGCCCTGGCTCCGATGGTCAAGCAGACGCGGGGCTTCCTGATGTCGGCCGGCGAGGGACAGGTCGGGATGATCGACGCCCGGGACGTGGCCGCCGCCGCGTGTGTGATCGCCACCGCGCCGACCGCACACGCGGGCCATACCTACTGCCTCACCGGCCCGGACCTGATCACCTACACCGACATCGCGAAAGAACTGTCAGCCGCGCTGGGACAGGAGATCGAGTACCGCCAGATTCGCCCCGACGAGCATCGGGCCGCGATGGTCCGGGCCGGTGTGCCCGAGACGGTGGCGACCTCGAACGCCCAGGCGTTCGGGCTGATCGCCGAGGGCGACGCGGCTTGGCTGACCGACGACGTGGCGACCCTCACCGGTGCCGCGCCGCGCAGCCTGCACGCGTTCATCACCGAGCACGTCGCGGCCTTCGCCTGAGCCAGGGTACGCATCAGCCAGACCCACGAATCCGGGAGTGACAGGACATCCTGACTTCTCACCGGCCCGACGCAGGCGTCCGGGCCGGAGCTGATCACGACCAACCTGACCGGGGCGATAGTCCTCGTCTCGGTCGGACTTCCCCGGATGGGTGCCCGACGGCGGACCAGCGGTATCGCCGCGCGGGAGTAGCTGGTGCCCGGATCAACCTCTACTACCGCTACTTACCAGGCGGCTATTCGGCCAACTGGTTGACCGTGGCCGCGAACACGTTCGGCAGGCGCGCCGCCACCGGCACCACCGCACGTCCGACGCCGGGTCGGCGGCGTGCCCAGAGCAGACCGGCGGTGATGGCCCGCGACCGCCAGGTGGCCCGTTGCCAGGCGCGCTCGTAGTCCTGCGGCCGGTTCCGCACCAGGCAGCCGACGAGTTCCCGAGCGGTCGCCAGCGACACCGCGATGCCCTCGCCGGTCAGCGGGTCGATGTAGCCTGCGGCGTCGCCGACCAGCAGCACCCGCCCGCGCACCCGCTGGTGGACGCGTTGGCGCATGGCCCCGGCCCCGCGCACCGACGATACCGGCTCGCCGTCCGCGAGTCGGGCCGCGAGCGCGGGGAAGGCGGCCAGTTGGGCGTCGAACGGGCCCTGCGTGCCGGAGAGCAGCGCGACGTTCACCAGGTCCGGCGCGATCGGCGTCAGGTACGCCTCGGCGTGCTCGGCCCAGGTGACCTCGACGAACTCGCTGCGCGGCGGCAACGCGTAGTGCCGCCGCTGCGCCCAGCGCCGAACTCGCAGCGCCACCGTGTGAAATCCGGCCGCCGCGCGCACCGTCGAGTGCAGGCCGTCCGCGCCGATCAGGTACCGCGCCCGCGCACCGCCCGCCTCGACGTGATCCGCATCCTGACGGATCTCGGTGATCCGCCGCTCAAGGACGGGAATCCCGGCCCTGTCAACGGCTTCGCGCAGGGCCGCGTGTAGCACGGTCCTGCGCACGCCCCGACCAGGCCCCGACCGGAAGTCCGCGGACACCGCGAGGTCGCCGCGCTGGTAGGTGATGCCGCGAAACGGCTGGCCGCTCGGGTCGACGCCCAACTCGGCGAGCGAGCGCACCGCGCCCGGCATCAGGCCCTCCGCGCACGCCTTGTCGATCGAGCCGGCCCGCTGCTCGAAGATCACCACGTCCAGCCCTGCGCGCGTCGCGCCCAACGCGACCGCGAGCCCGGCAGGCCCGCCGCCGACCACGATCAGGTCAGCCATGGACCCATTCCTACACCTCGATGCTGGAGCCCATGGTGATCGTGCGGTCGCGCGGCAGGTTGAAGTAGTCGGCGGCGTCGGTGGTGATGTGCGCGGTCGCGATGAACAGCCGCTTGCGCCACTCGGCCATCGTCGGCGCCTCGCCGCGCACCAGGTCGATCGTGGACAGGAAGTAGGTCGCCCCTTCGACGTCGATCTGGCCCTCGGTCTGCGCGGGGTCGAGTCGGCGCAGCGTGCCCGGCACGTCCGGCGATTCCAGGTAGCCGAACCTGGCGGTGACGTGGGTGATCCCGTCCCGGCCGTGGCCGAGGTCGTCGACCGTGACCCGTTCGTCGGCCGGCACGCGCGGGATCGGTTCGGTCTCGATGGACATGATCACCACGTGTTCGTGCCGCACGTGGTTGCGCTCGGCGTTGGCCCGCAACGCGAGCGGCGCGGACTCGTTGCCTCGGTTGAGGAACACGGCGGTGCCGGGCACGCGCCGGGTCCACGCCTTGTTCTGCCGCAGGTCGTCGATGAACTGCCGCAGCGATCCCTCGCGACGGCCGCGCTCCTCTGTGACGATCTCGCGGCCGCGCTGCCAGGTCGCCATGATGGTGAACGCGGTGAGACCGATCAGCAGCGGCAGCCACGCGCCGTGGATCAGCTTGGTCAGGTTGGCCGCGACGAACAGCAGGTCCACGCTGAGCAGCAGGGTCGCGCCGGTGCCGACCGCCCACCATGGCGCGCCCCACTTCTCCCTTGCTATGAAGAAGAACAGCAGCGTGGTGATCGTGATGGTGCCGGTCACGGCCATGCCGAAGGCGAAAGCCAGCGCCTCCGAACTGCGGAACGCGAACACCAGGGTCAGCACCGAGACCATCAGCAGCCAGTTGATCCACGGCACGTAGATCTGGCCAGCTGTCGACTCGGAGGTGTGCGTGATCCGCAACCGGGGCAGGTAGCCGAGCTGCACCGCCTGCGACGCGACCGAGAACGCGCCGGTGATCACGGCCTGCGACGCGATCACCGTTGCTGCCGTGGCCAGCACCACCAGCGGCAGTTGGCCCCAACCGGGCACGAGCAGGAAGAACGGGCTGCCGACGTTGGCCTGGTCGGCCAGGATCAGCGCGCCCTGGCCGAAGTAGCTGAGCACGCACGCGGGAAACACCAGGAACAGCCAGGCCCTGGTGATCGGCTTGCGGCCGAAGTGGCCCATGTCGGCGTAGAGCGCCTCGGCGCCGGTGACGGCGAGCACGATCGCGGCGAGCGCGAAGAACCCGGTGCCGAAATGGCCGCCGACGAAGGACAACGCGTAGGTCGGCGACAGTGCCTTGAGAATGCCCGGATCGTGGGTGATACCGCCGATGCCGGTCGAGGCGATCACCAGGAACCACAGGATCATCACCGGCCCGAACAGCCTGCCGACCGCCGCGGTGCCCCTGCGCTGCACCAGGAACAGCAGCACGATGATCACCGCGGTGATCGGCACGACCAGGCTGGCCAGCGAGGGCTGGACGACCTTGAGGCCCTCGACGGCGGACAGCACCGAGATCGCCGGCGTGATCATGCTGTCGCCGAGGAACAGTGCGGCGCCGAAGATGCCGACACCCGCGAGGAACAGGGCGGTTCGCCGACCGCGCTGGCCGCGCCACCGGCGCAACAGCGTGATCAGCGCCATGATGCCGCCCTCGCCGTCGTTGTCCGCGCGCATGGCGAGCAGCACGTAGGTGACGGTGACGATGATCATCACCGACCAGAACACCAGTGACACCACGCCGAACACGTTGTCGGTGTTGACCGGGACCGGATGCGGGTCGCCGGGGCTGAACACGGTCTGCAGGGTGTAGATCGGGCTGGTTCCGATGTCGCCGAACACCACACCCAGCGCGCCGATGATCAGGCCGAGCCGCGCCGAGTCTGCCCTTCGCGGCCCGTTGGCGGCCCGCGTGCCCGAGTCGGCCCCGTCCGCCTCGGTCACCTGCGGTCCACTGGTCACGATCCCTCCTCCACACCGGAACCGGACCATCCGGCTTGTCGCGCCGGACAATACCGGCAGTACGGACCGGGTGCCGACGTACGGTCGCTGCGACGGTCGATCATCCGATGAATACGCTTTCAATCCTCCCCATTGACGCGGAAGGCTCGACATTGCGTCGAATAGATCCTATGTTTGTTCGGAACTCGCCGATCACCGTGGATCTTGGAGGGTTGTCGATGTTAGCTGGGCGGGGAAGCAGACATATCGGTACGGTCATGCTGGCCCTTGCGGTCGTGGCCGGCACGGTCGCCAGCGGGGGACCGGCCGGCGCCGCAGGAGCGGCCCGGGGCGGTCAGGACGTCTACGTCGCGCCATTCGGCTCGGACAACGCGCCGGGCACGGCGGGTCAGCCGGTGCGCACCGTGCAGCGCGCCCAGCAACTCATCCGCGCGCGGGACCAACACCTGAACGCCGATCTCACCGTGCACCTGGCGCCGGGCACCTTCCTGCTGTCCCAACCGCTGGTGCTGACCTCGGCCGACTCGGGCAGCAACGGTCATCGGGTGATCTGGCAGGGCTCGGACGGGACAGTGCTCAGCGGCGCCCGGCAAGTCACCGGCTGGCGCCCGGTCCCCGGCCGTCCCGGCCTGTACGAGGCGCCCGCACCAGCCGGTCTGGACAACACCAGGCAGCTCTACGTCAACGGTATGCGCGAACAGCGTGCGCAGGGCACCATTCCGGTCACCCTCACCGCGACCGCGACCGGCTACACCGCGTCCGCACCGACCATGGCGAGCTGGCGCAACCCGAGCGACATCGAATTCGTCTACACCGCGGGCGAAGCGCTGTGGAACGTGCGGCGCTACGGCCTCGGCCAGTGGACGGAACCGCGCTGCCCGATCGCCTCGATCAGCGGCACCACGATCACCATGGCGCAGCCGTGCTGGGACAACTCCACCAAACGGGTCGTGTTCCCGAACATCCCTGGCCGCACCGTCAACATGGTCGGCCCCGGTGACCTCACCACGAACCGGCAACCCGCCTATGTGGACAATGCGTTCGAACTGCTGGACACGCCAGGGGAGTGGTACCTGGACCGCTCCGCGCACACGGTCTACTACCTGCCGCGCAAGGGCGAGGACCTGCGCCACGCGGACGTGGAGATGCCCGCGCTGGAGAAGCTGGTCGACGGTCAGGGCACGGCCGACGCGCCCATCCACGACGTGGCCTTCCGCGACATCCAGTTCTCCTACGCCACCTGGCTCACGCCCTCGTCGCAGGAGGGCTTCTCCGAGATCCAGGCCGGCTACACCATCACCGGCCAGGACGGCTGGGCGACCGAGGGCCTTTGCCAGTTCACCCCGGGCGGCACCTGCCCGTACGCGTCCTGGACACCCGAACCCGGCAATGTCGCGATCTCGCACGGCCAGCACATCGAGTTCAGCGACAGTGTGTTCAGCCACCTCGGCGCGGCCGGCCTGCAACTCGGTGACGGCAGCCAGAACTCCGTTGTCAGCGGCGACGTCTTCACCGACATCTCCGGCAACGGCGTCGAGATCGGCGGGGTCGACCAACCAGAGGCGAGCAACGGCGCGGACATCACGCACGACGTGTCCGTGCTGAACAACCACCTCTACGGGCTGCCCCGCGAATTCCACGGCGGCGTGCCGATCCTCAACGGCTACACCCAACACGACACCATCTCGCACAACCAGATCGACAACGTCGCCTACTCGGCCATCTCGCTGGGTTGGGGCGGCTGGCCTGACAAGATCAAGGTTCAGGCGACGCCGAACATCTCCCACGACAACACCGTCTCGGACAACCTGATCTACAACTACATGCTCTCACTCGACGACGGCGGTGGCATCTACACGCAGGGCATCACCGGCACGTCCCTCGCCGACGGCGAGAAGGTCACCGGCAACGTCATCCACAACCAGTGGGGCCTCGGCAAGAGCGTCTACACCGACAACGGCAACACCTACGAAACCATTGCCGGCAACGTGCTCTACCACGCCGCCTACTTCAACGTGGGCACCGCGCACGTCGACTACCGCGACGGGCTCGGCAACAACGATCCCACGCTGATCAAGGGCAACTACTGGGAGCAGGGCGATCCGGACGGCGACAACAAGGGCGTGCTCACCCAGGGCAACGTGCTGCTCTCCGATCCGGCCGCCGCGCCGAGGTCGATCACGGCCGATGCCGGTGTGCAGCCCGGCTACCGGTGGGTGCTGAACCGGCGCGTCGGCGGCGACGGCCCGCCCGAAGCGCCGAGCAGGGTCGCCACGTTCGCCGCGGACGGCAAGCTCTACGCCGCCTGGAATCCCACCTTCGCCTTCAACAACGCGCCGCTGACCAGTTACCTGGTGAGCGCGTCGGACGGCACACACACCGTCAGTTCGTCGATCGACGCGAACACGTATGCACACCAGGGTTATGCGGTGGTTCCCGGCCTGACCGACGGTACCGCTTACACGGTCACCGTGTCCGCGGTCAACCGGTTCGGTGTCAGCGAACCGTCGCTGCCCGCCGCGCCGGTCACGCCGGAACCGTTGGCCGGCAAGCTCGCCGCCGCGCCGACCGGAGCGAGGGCATTGCCGGGCGGGACTGCGGTCAGTCTGCATTGGACACCGCCGACCTCGACCGGCGACACCCCGGTGATCGCCTACCGGATCACCGTGTCCGACGGCAGGACGATCATGGCCAACGGCCGGGACGCGCTGATCACCCAACCGACCGGGAAAGGCATGACCAGGGTGATCAACGGCCTGACAACCGGCACCGCGTACACGTTCACCATCGCCGCGGTCACCGCGGACGGGCCGGGCGCGCCGGTCTCGGTGAGCGTGACGATGTGATCGCCTAATCGACCGGACCGCGCGCGGTCAGCACCACCCGCAGCACGTGCTCGACCGCGGAAGGGAACATCGCCGCGCGCAACTCGCCCCTGGTGGCCAGGTTGCGCGCGGCGAACTCCAGCACGCGGTCCGGCCCCAGCCTGCGCACCATGAGCGCGGCGACCTCCTCAAGGTCGCTGTCTGGATGGTCGATGCGGGTCAGGGCGAACTCGACGACCAGCTCCTCGTCCGTCATGTCCCCTCCTGCCCGAGGACACCCCCCGAGGACACCATTGTGACGCACGACTATCGACGTCGGCGGGGCGAGTCGATGGTGGCGGCCGACTCGATCAGCAGGCCGTGCACGAACGCCTGCGGCAGGTTGCCGCGCGGCTGCCTGCGTTGCACGTCGTACTCCTCGGCGAACAGGCCGGCCGAGCCGCGCCGAGGAATGGCGCGACCCGGAGCCGCCTGCCGACGACGATCCCGAACCGCGCATCGGCGACCTGAGCCACGCCCGCGACCTGCCATCGTCAGGCCCTGAACAGGACGGCTGACCAGCGCCGCGTCTGTGGCCGGCCCCGTCCGGGTACTCGGGCGGTGGCCGGCCAGTCGACGAAGGTGAGGCGTCACCGTGGTGCTCAGCGTTGTGCTCGCGGTGCTCGCCGCCGCGAGCAACGCGACCGCGTCGGTGTTACAGCGCAAGGGCGCCCGGCGCGAGGAGGGCAGCGACGAGGAGGGCAGCGGGTTCTCGCCGAAGGTGATCCTCGGACTCATCCGTCAGCCGGTCTGGTTCTGCGGCGTCGCCGCGATCCTGACCGGCTTCCTGTTGCAGGCGGGCGCACTGGCCACCGGGCCCATCGTGCTGGTGCAGCCAATCCTCGTCGTCGAGTTGCCGTTGACGTTGTTGCTGGCCAGCGCGGTGTTCCGCAGTCGACTGCACCGCAGGGAATGGTTCGCGGTGACCGGCATGAGCGCCGGTGTCGCGCTGCTACTGATCGGACTGTCGCCGTCCAACGGTGACGCGCAGCATGCCGACTCGCTGAAGTGGGTGATCGGCTGCGCCGTGTCGATCGGCGTCGTCGTGCTGCTCGCCTGCGTCGGTGGCAGGCGCCGGGATCAGCAGCGCGCCGCCTTTCTCGGCGTGGCGACGGGTGTCGCGTTCGGGTTCACCGCCGCGCTGGTCGCCGCCATGACCTCGGCGTTTCGCACCGGCGGCATCGTCGGCGTGTTCACCACCTGGCAGACCTACGCGGTCCTGGTCATCGGCCCGAGCGGCTTCTTTCTGCTGCAAGCCGCGCTGCGGGCCGGTCGGCTGGTGGCCTCGCAACCGGGCATGACCCTGTCAAATCCGCTGGTCGCGATCGGGTGGGGGGTGGCGGTGTTCGGCGAGCGCATCCAGCACGGCGGCTGGTTCGCCGCGGACGTGATCGGTGCGCTGGTCGTCATCGGCGCGACCATCCTGCTCGCCGGATCGCCGCTGCTGGGAGGCGCCGAAGGCGGCAAGGAGGAAGACGGCCAGGAGGAGGCCGCCGAGTCCCGCGAGCCGGAGGCGGACCGGGCACGGGGCGGATAGACAGACCGGGGGTGTGGTGTTCGACTTCTCCAAGTACTTCAACGCGATCGTCGAACTCGACCCGGTTCGGCGGCTGGCGCGGGTGCAGCCCGGCGTGATCTGCGACCAGCTGCGCACCGAGGCCGGCAAGCACGGGCTGACGTTCGCGCCCGATCCGGCCACCCACGACCGGTGCACGCTGGGCGGGATGATCGGCAACAACTCCTGTGGCACGCACTCGATCCTCGGCGGCAAGACCGTCGACGACGTGCTGTCCATGGACGTGGTGACCTACGACGGCACCCGGATGCGGGTCGGCCCCGCCGATGACGACCCGGACACCTGGCCACCCGGCCGGCCGGGGAGATCCATCGCGACCTCGCCGAGCTGCGCAACCGGTACGCGCCGCTGATCCGGCAACGGTATCCGGACATCCCGCGCCGCGTCTCCGGCTACAACCTGGACTCGCTGCTGCCCGAGAACGGACCAGAACCTGGCGCTCGGCCCGAACTACCGGCCTCGTCTGGTGCGCACCCACTTCGCCTATCCGCAGGACGAGCGCGGTTTCGCGGACGCGACCAACCGGTGTTTCGGCATCGGCAAGTGCCGGCACCTCGACGGTGGCACGATGTGCCCGAGTTTCATGGTGACCCGCGAGGAACAGCACTCGACGCGGGGGCGGGCGCGGCCGCTGTTCGAGATGATGGGCGGTCACCTCGCCGACGGGCCGGGCTGGCCACCGCCATGCACGGCATGTGGGGCTCGTTCTGGATGGCCTACGGCCTGTACTTCCTGCTCGCCGCGACGCACGTGCTGCCGGCACCGACGGCCTCGCACACCGCGCAGGTCGGGTTCGGCTACTGGTTCATCGTGCTCGGCGCGATCACCTGGGCCGGCACGGCGGCGGCCGCCGCCGAGAACATGGGCCTCATGCTCGTGTTGCTCACCCTCGCGGCCGGCTCGACCCTGCTGGCCATCGGCTGGGTCGCCTCGATCGGTTCGCTGGTCCCGATCGGCGGCATCGTGCTGGTGGCCTCGGCGGCGATCGCGTTCTACACCGCGTCGGGCCATGATGTTGCAGGGCACCACCGGCAGGGTGGTCCTGCCGGTCGGCAAGCCGCGCAGGCCCAACATGCCAGGCAGGATTCCGGTTCAGCCCATCCAGTACGAGTTAGGCGAGCCGGGCGTGAAGCTCGGCCAGTAGACCGTGCCCTCGTGGGTGGGTCGGGTCCGTGGAACGGGCCCGGCTCACTCACCCGTGTGCGCTCGGTGGGCGACGAGCACGGCGACGTCGTCGGCAAGCGATCGGGTGCCGACGAATCGGGCCATCAGCCGCGCGCAGGTGAGTTCGGCGCGGTCGGCGCGGACCACGGTGCGCAGCAGCGCCAGTCCGTCGTCGATGGGCAAGTCGCGGCGTTCGATCAGGCCGTCGGTGTAGAAGCAGACCGATGCGCCTGGTGGCAGGTCGACGCTCGCGCAGTGCCGGGGTCGGAGGCGCAGGTCGAAGCCGATCGGCGGGTCGGGGGCCAGATCGACCAGCTCGGCAGGCTGGCCCGGAAGGGCGAGCACCGGCGGCAGGTGGCCGGCGAGCGAGAGCCGGAGTTGGTTGGTGGCCAGGTCGATCACGCCGTAGGCGACGGTGGTCATGGTGCCCGCCTCGAAGTGCTTGGCCTTTCTGTCCAGTTTGTCCAGCACCGCCGATGGTGACTCGTTGTCCAGCGCATAGGCGCGCAGCGCGCTGCGCAGCCTGCCCATGACCACGGCGGACGCGAGTCCGTGCCCGGACACGTCGCCGATCACGATGCCGATCCGGTTGCCGGGCAACGGAAACACGTCGTACCAGTCGCCGCCGACGCCGAACGTAGCGCTGGGCACGTAGCGGGCGGCGATGTCGAAACCGGGCACCGCCGGCAGGCGGGCCGGCAGCAGGCTGCGCTGCAACGCGGTCGCCGCAGCGCGTTCGGTGTGCGAGATCTCGGCCTGCGCAGCCAGCGCGATCCGGTCGGCGGCCAGTTGCAGCAGGCTGATCTCGTGCTCGGCGAAGGAACGCGGCTCGCGCGAGCCGACGTGCAGCACGCCCATCAGCCGCCCACCCGCCAGCATCGGCACGCCGAGCAGCGTGTGCAGGCCGGACTCGCGCAGCAGCGGACTGAGCACCGTCGTCTCGTCGACGTGCTCGATGACCAGCGGTTTCTGGGTCGCCGCCACGGTGCCGACGAAGCCGAGCCCGAACTGGACGTGCACGCCCTGCCGGACCTCCTCCTCGATACCGCTCGCCGCGGTGGCGACCAGCTGCTCGGAGGCCGGGTCGTACTGCATGACGGTGGCGGCGTCGACGCCGAGCACGTCGCGGACCCGCACGAGCATTTCCTGCGACATCTCGGCCATGTCCAACCGGGCGAGCGCCGGGTCGGTGATCGCCTCCATGCCGTGCAGCCGGTCCTCGGGGTCCTCGGCCTCCGGCTCGGGGACCCTCGGCAGTGGCCAGGTCAGCCGGACCGTGCCGCGCTGCCCGGCGGGCGGGACCGACACGGTCGAGGTCACCGTGTCGTCGTCGTGACTGATCGACACCGTGAGCCGCTCCGCCCGGTCGGCAGCTCTCGCCATGCTCTCGACGGTAGCCTGCGCGACGGCCGACGGCAGGTTGGCGGGCAGGCGGGTACGCCGGCCCCAGTCCTCAACCGCAACGCGGACCTGGCCGAGCGTCTCCCGGCACGTAGGGCCTTCCCAGCGGAAGGTCTCCTCGGCCGGAGTGGTCATGTGTCCAGGGCTGAGGCGAGCGTCGGATAGATGTCGAGGTCGTTGGTGAGGCCGGTCAGTTCCAGCGGACGCAGCACGACCCGGTCGTTGGCCACGACCCGCAGCGCGACCTTGTCGCTGCTGCGGTGCGCGAGCACGAGAACGGCGATGCCGGCGGAGGAGAAGAACTGCGCGGTGGACAGGTCGATCACCAGCGTGGCCGGCTGCTCGGTCAGGGCCTGCCGCACGGCGTTCTCCAGGGCGGGCGCGGTGGTCATGTCGACCTCGCCGCCCACCTTGAGCACGACGATGTCGGGTAGGTGCTCCACCACGATGGTGGGCTTGTTGTCGCCAGCGCCCACGACAGGCGAATCCGTCGCGTCCGTCGCGTCAAAACCGTTCACGTCGCACATCATGCCGGGCTCCGGGGTGATCTCCTAGTCGAGGCGGCCAACTTGTTGACGTCGGGACGCATGACGCCGGCCGACCGCGTCCCTGCGCTGCGCCTCGGCGTCGGCGGCAAGGGCGCCGATGCGGTCGGCCAGTTCGGCGTGTTCGCCTGCCAGGTGCGAGCGCATCATGGTCAGCGGCTCCAGCAGCGTCGCGGTGTCGTCGCCGGCGAGTTCCGCGTGCACGCGGTCGGCGTCCCGCCTGCCGGCCGGGGTCAGGTCGGGCAAGCCGCTGACCTGGCCGGCCAACTGTCGCAGCTCGGCCGATTTCTCCCTGGCCCAAGCCGCGACCGCCCGGTCGCCAGCACGTTGGTCCCTGGTCGCGTCGACCCTTGCCTCCTTGGTCGGCTCACCGTTGCCGGTGAGCCGCATGCGTAGGTACCGCCGTTCGGCCGCCTGCCGGCTGGTCACGCCGAGCGCCGGGGCGAGCGTGGTCCAGCTCAGTCCGGCCGCGCGCGCCGCCCCGACCAGCTCGGGCTCCCAGTCGGCCAGCAGGCCGCGCAGTTCCCGCAGGTCGGTGAGGGCGTCGAGGAGCGAGACCGAGTCGACCGTGCTGACTGCGCCCGCGCGCGCCGCGATGACCAGGGCGTGCAAGCGGGTCACGAGCTTCTCCGGCTCCTCCGTTGACGCTTCCATGTCATCCCTTGGCTGACGGTGTCGGTGTCGTCGTTCTGATGACATATTACAGCGTGTCGATGGTTGGCGCGATCGACACTCGGGCAATCCGCGAACATGAACATGCAGCGTGGTGAGAGCCCCACCGTCGGGGTCGAGCTGGAGTACCTGGTCGTCGACGAGACCGGCTACCCCTCCTACGAGGGCGCCGACCTCGCCTCCGCCGAAGACGAGCACACCGACGACGAGCACGCCGATGGCGAACTCCAGCCAGAACTGGTGCGCTGTCAGGTCGAGACGTCCACCGGGATCTGCCACTCCGCGGACGAGGCCCGCGACCAGCTCGTCGCCCTGCGCCGCAGGGCGAACGACGGGGCGCGCCGCCGCGGCCTGCGCCTGGTCCCCACCGGAGCGCCGGTGCTGGCCGACGCCGACGAGTGGCCGAGGATCACGCAGGGTTCGCGGTATCACGAGATCGCCGAATGGTTCGGCGCGGTCGCCCGCACCAGCAACACCTGCGGCTGCCACGTGCACGTGGCCATCCCGGATCGCGAGACCGGCGTCGAGGTGAGCAACCGGGTGCGGCCGTGGCTGCCCGTCCTGCTCGCGCTCTCCGCGAACTCGCCGTTCAACGAGGGAGCCGACACCTCGTACCAGAGCTTCCGGTACGTGTTGTGGTCGCGCTGGCCGACCGCCGGCCCGCCGCCGCTGTTCGTCTCGCTCGATCACTACGACAGCAGCGTCGCCGCCCTGCTGCGGGTCGGCGCGGTGCTCGACAAGCGCAACGTCTACTGGGACATCAGGCTCTCCGAACGGCAACCGACGCTGGAGTTCCGGGTCGCGGACGTGACCCAGACCCCGGACGAGGCCGCGATGCTCGCCGGCCTGATCCGCGCCGCAGTCGCCACCGCGATCGACGACATCGACAGCGTGTACCGGCCTGCGCTGCCGTTGCCGCAGGAGGTGTTGCGGGCCAACCTGTGGCGCGCTGCCCGCGAGGGGCTGGCAGGCGAGTGCCTGCACCCGGTCAGCGGCAACATGGCGCCGGTGTGGCGGCTGGTCGACGAGTTCGTCGACTGGGTACGGCCGGCCATGAAAACCGCGGGTGACGAGGACTTCGTCGCCGAAAGGCTAGGCTGGCTGCGCGAGGTCGGCGACGGCGCGGCCCGGCAGCGCGCCGCGTTCGCCCGCCGGCAGAAGCTCACCGATGTGATCGATTCACTCGCCGGTTGAGGATTATCAGCCCCGGATCCGCGGTAACCAGTTGACTGGCCGGGGCTTTCGACCAGCGGTCGTCACGTTTGGCGGCTCCGGCCCCTTGCTTGACGGCGGAGAAGGGCGGCGGCGGCCGTGGCGAACGTCGCGGCCGCGCCGAGCGCGACGCCTCGGGTGAGCAGCCTGCTCGGCGTCGCGGGCCGGTCGCCGGGCATCAGGTCGCCGCGCACGGCGACGCCGCGCAGCGCGCGATCGAGCACCTCGGCGAGGTGCAGTGCCTCCCGGCCGCCGCTGTCCAGCTCGTGCACCTGGGTTCGGCAGGAGAAGCCGTCGGCCAGAATCACGTTGTCCGGTGCTGCATCGCGCAGCGCGGGCAGCAGCACACTCTCCGCACACGCCTCGCTCACCTCGCCGTGTCCTGCCTCGAAGCCGAAGTTACCGGCAAGGCCGCAGCAGCCGGACTTGAGCCGTTCGACCTCGGCACCCGCCTTTTCCAACAGCTTCTGGTCGGCCGACCAGTCGTCGAGCGCGGCGTGCTGGTGGCAGTGCACCTGCGCGATGGTGTGCACGCCGGCCAACGACGGCGGCGTCCAGCCCTCGGTGTGCTCGGCGAGCAGTTCGGCGAAGGTGACCGTGTGGTCGCGGATGCGGGCGACATCGAGGTCGTCCGGGAACAGGTCGGGCGCGTCCGACCGGAACACCGCGGTACAGCTCGGTTCGAGACCGACCACGAAACCACCGGCACGGACATGCTCGGCGAGGCGGTCCACGGTGCGCCGGATGCACCTTCTTGGCCGTGTCGAGCTGACCGGTGGAGATCCAGGTGAGGCCGCAGCAGACCGGCTCGGTCGGAATCTGCACGGTCCACCCCGCCGCTTCGAGCACGCCGACCGCGGCCTGTCCGATGTGCGGGTGGAAGTGGTTGGTGAACGTGTCCGGCCAGAGCAACACGGTGCCGCGCGGACCTGCCTTCGTGCCGCCGCGCCGGATCCACCACTGTTGCAACGTCTCCTCGGCGAACAGCGGGATCTCGCGGTCCTCAAGGCCGGCGCCCCTGGTGGCCAAGGCGCGCAGGGCCGGGATGTGCGAGAGCACGTTGAGCACCTTCGCCGACTTCGTGCGGGCGACGGCGGCGGCCACCATCGGCAGCCAGCCCAGCGCGTAGTGCGCGCGCGGACGCAACCTGCCCTCGTAGTGGTGGGAAAGGAACTCGGCCTTGTAGGTGGCCATGTCCACGTCGACAGGGCAGTCGGACTTGCAGCCCTTGCAGGCGAGGCACAGGTCGAGCGCGTCGCGAACCTCGGTCGAGCGCCAGCCGTCCTTGATCGGCGAGTCCGGATGCCCGTTGAGCATCTCGAACAGCAGCCGCGCCCGGCCACGAGTGGAGTGCTCCTCCTCCATCGTCGCCTGGTAGGACGGGCACATCACGTGGTTGCCGTCGTGACTGTGCTGACGGCACCGGCCAACCCCGACACACCGGTTCGCCGCCTGCACGAACGAACCGCCGTCCTCGGGATAGGCGAAGTGCAGGCGGTGCTCGTCGATGCGCGGCGCCCACGAACCGCCGAGCCGCAGGTGCTCGTCGGCACGCGCGGGCGCGACCACCTTGCCCGGATTCATCAGGTTCTCCGGATCGAAGATCCGCTTGAGCCTGCCGAACGCGCGGATGATCTCATCGCCGAACATGCGGGGGAGCAGTTCGCCCCGGCTCTGGCCGTCGCCGTGCTCGCCGGAGAGCGATCCGCCGTAGGACGCGACCAGGTCGGCCGCGCGTTCCAGGAAGCGCCGGTAGTCGGCGACGCCCTGCGGATCCGTGAGCCGGAACGGGATGCGGGTGTGCACGCAGCCCTGGCCGAAGTGGCCGTACAGCGCCGGCTCGGCCTCGTCCGCGTAGCCGAACTCCTCGTAGAGCCTGTTCAGGTCGCGCAGGTAGTCGCCGAGCCGGTCGGGCGGAACGGCCGAATCCTCCCAGCCTTCCCAGGTGTCCGGCTCGTCGGCACGTGCGCGGTCGCGCCGAGACCGGCCTCGCGGGCCTGCCACAGCTCGTCCTCGTGGCTCGGGTCGTCGAGGAAGGCCACTTCCGGGTCGTGCTCGGACTCGCCGATCGCGTCGAGCATCTTCTGCGCGCGCTCGTCGGCCTCTTTCTGGTTGTCGCCGCCGAACTGCACCATCAGGTAGCCGTTGCCCTTCGGCAGTTCGGCGAGCGCCTTCTCGTTGATCCGCTTGATCCGCTGGTCGCGGATCAGCCGGTGGTCCAACCCCTCCAGCGCGATCGGTTCGTGCGGCAGCACGGCCGGCACCGCGTCCGCAGCGGCCGCGACCGAGTCGAAGCCCAGCACGACCAGGGACCGGTTCTTCACGACCGGGACCAGTTCGAGTTCGGCACGCAACACGGTCACCAGCGTCGATTCACTGCCGACGAGCAGACCGGCGATGTCGAAACGGTGTTCGGGCAGCAGCGAGTCGAGGTTGTAGCCGGACACCCTGCGCGGGATGTCCGGATACCGCTTGCGGATCTCGTCCGCGTACTGGTCGCGCAGCGCCCGCAGCTCACGGTAGATCGCGGCGCGCCGGTTGCCGTGCCGCTCGATCTCGGCGTACTCCTCGTCGCTGGTCTCGCCACACCAGAACCGGGTTCCGTCCGCGAGCAGCACTTCCAGCCGGGCGATGTTGTCAACGACCTTGCCGGTGCGCTGGGCCGTCGCGCCGCAGGAGTTGTTGCCGATCATCCCGCCGAGCGTGCAGTTCGGGTGCGTCGCCGGTTCCGGGCCGTAACGCAGGCCGTACTCGGCGAGCTTGCCGTTCAGCACGTCGAGCACGATGCCAGGCTCGACGATGCAGGTCCGGTTGTCGGGGTCGACCGAGATCAGGTGGTTGCAGTACTTCGCCCAGTCAATCATGACCGCCGTGTTGGTGCCCTGGCCGGCCAGGCTGGTACCGCCTCCTCGGGAGACGATCGGCGCGCCAAACTCGTGGCACACCGCGACCGCCTCGGCACCCGCGTCGATCGAGCGCGGAATGACCACCCCGATCGGCACCTGGCGAAAGTTTGAGCCATCGGTGGAGTAGGCGCCGAGGGTGCCCGCGTCGAACCGGACCTCACCGTCGACCCGGTCACGCAGAGCCTGCTCCAGTGCGTCCCGGTCCATCCTCACTCCGCGTCCTTGTTGCCGGGCAGGAACTGCTGCACCTTCTGTTTGGTGCCCTGTTTGATGAAGCCCCAGGTGTCCTCGTCGCCGTGCAACACAGCGCCGATCATCGACTTGACCTGTTCGAGGGTGGCGTGCGGCGGGATGGGCGGCACGTTCGGGTCACACCGCACGTCCAGCACGGTGGGCCGGTCGGCGGCGAACGCCTGGTCCCACGCCTCGCCCAGCTGCGTCGGGCTTGTCCACGTTCTGCGCGCTGCAGGCCGAGGCCGCGCGCGAAGGCCGCGTAGTCGACCTCGGGCAGCGTCTGCGACTCGACGAACTTGGGCGCGCCCTCCATGGCGCGCATCTCCCAGGTCACCTGGTTGAGGTCGTTGTTGTGCAGCACGGCGATGATCAGCCGAGGGTCGGCTCCACTGCCGCCAGTAGCGGGAAACGGTGATCAGCTCGGCCATGCCGTTCATCTGCATGGCGCCGTCGCCGACCATGGCGATCGCCGGCCGGTCCGGGTGCGCCCATTTCGCGCCGATCACGTACGGCACACCGGGACCCATGGTGGCCAACGTGCCGGACAGCGACCCGCGCATCCCCGCACGGAAACGCAGCACCCGCGCGTACCAGTTCGCGGCACTGCCCGAGTCGGCCGCGACGATGGCGTTGTCCGGCAGGCGGTCGGACAGCTCGGCGAAGATGCGCATCGGGTTGATCGGGTCGGCGTCGGTGGCGGCCTGCCGCTGGATCGTCTGCCACCAGCTTGCCACGTTGCCCTCGATGGTCTCCCGCCACTCGCGATCGGTCTTGCGCGCCAACTTCGGGATCAGCGCCTGCAACGTGGTTTTCGCGTCGCCGACCAGGTTCAACTCGTACGGGTAGCGCATGCCGATCCACTTGCCGGAGCGGTCGATCTGGATCGCGCGCGCCTGGTCGAGCTTTGGCATGAACTGGGTGTACGGGAAGTTCGAGCCGACGGTGAGCAGCGTGTCGCAGTCCATCATCATGTGATAGGAGGCGGTGGTGCCGAGCAGGCCGATCGCGCCGGTGACCCACGGCAGGTCGTCCGGCAACACGTCCTTGCCGAGCAGCGCCTTTGCCGCGCCAGCGCCGAGCAGGTCGGCGACCTCGGTCAGTTCCGGCACACAGCCACGCGCGCCCTGGCCGACCAGCAGCGCCACCTTCTTGCCCGCGTTGAGGATCTCGGCGGCCTTCGCCACCCCCGCATCGTCCGCGCGCGGCGTCACCGAGGTCATGCCGATGCTGGAGGGCACCTGCTTGAACGCGTGCTCCGGCGGCTCGTAGGGGAGTTCGAACACGTCGGAGGGGAAGATGATGGCGGTCGGGGCGGACTCGGTCAGCGCGATGCGGATGGCCCTGTCGATCAGGTTGGGCAACTGTTGCGGCACCGTGCACATCTGCACGTAGTCGCTGCACACGTCCTTGTACAGGCTGAGCAGGTCGACCTCCTGCTGGTAGGAGCCACCCATCGCGGACCGCTCGGTCTGCCCGACCAGCGCGACCACCGGAACATGGTCCAGCTTGGCGTCGTAGAGGCCGTTGAGCAGGTGGATGGCGCCGGGACCGCTGGTAGCGGCGCAGATGCCAACCTCGTCGGCGAACTTGGCGTAGCCGACCGCCTCGAACGCGGCCATCTCCTCGTGACGCGCCTGCACGAACTGCGGGTTGTTCTCGGCGCGTCCCCAGGCGGCGAGCAGACCGTTGATGCCGTCCCCCGGGTATCCGAAGACCTGCCGCACACCCCACTCCCGCAACCGGGCCAGCAGAACATCGGCAACAGTGTCAGCCATCGGAACGATCCCTCATTTCTCGCTCGGCCTGTGCGCGGCTATCCCGAGCATGCATACCCGACGATCCCGTGACTCATCCCCGCGCGGCGCGGGTATAGCCACAGCGGAGGTAGCGATGCCTGGATTTCTTCGTGAGGCGGTCAGCGGCCGCAACCCGTTCGTGTTACGGATCTCGCTGATCGCGGCGGTCGGCGGTTTCCTGTTCGGCTACGACACCGGGGTGATCTCGGGTGCGTTGCTCTACATCGGAAAGGACCTGCGCGCCGGCACGCTCGCGCAGTCCTGGATCGTCGGCTGTCTGCTGCTCGGCGCCGTGGTCGGCGCGGTCGCCTCCGGCTATCTCGCCGACCGGATCAGTCGTAAGTGGACGAAGTTCGCGAGCGGGATCGTGTACACGGTCGCCGCGCTCGGTTCCGCGTTCGCGCAGAACACCGAGCAGCTGATCATCGCGCGCAGCGTGCTCGGCCTCGCCGTCGGCACGGCCTCGTTCGTCGCGCCCATGTACATCGCCGAACACACGCCGCCGAAGATCAGGGGCGGCACGGTGTCGTTCAACCAGCTGATGATCACCACGGGCATCCTGATCGCGTACCTTGTCGACTTCGCGTTCCGCGACGCCGCCGACAACTGGCGCTGGATGCTCGGCCTCGGCGCGGTTCCCGGCGTCGTGCTGGTGATCGGCATGCTGCTCGTGCCGCACACGCCGCGCTGGCTGATGCAGGTCGGCAGGCGCGAACAGGCCAGGGAGGTGCTCGCCAGGAGCAGGCCGGACGAGAGCGTCAAGGACGAACTTGAGTCGATCTCCTCGGTCGTGCGCAAGGAACGGCGGGTACACATCCGCGAGTTCTTCGGCAAACAGTTGCGGCCACTGCTCGTCGTCGGCCTCGCGCTGGCCGTGTTCCAACAGTTCGTCGGCGTGAACACGGTCATCTACTTCTCGCCGACCATCCTCACCTACACCGGCCTGCACGCGAACAGCGCGATCACCGAGGCGCTCAGCGTCGGCATCACCAACGTGGTGTTCACCATCATCGCCGTGCTGCTGCTCGACCGGGTCGGCAGGCGGGTGCTGCTGCTCAGCGGAACGGCGGGCCTCGTGGTCGCGCTGGCGCTGCTCGGCGTGTTCTTCGCCGTTCCCGGTGTGCAGCACGGCGCGCCGTGGCTGGCGCTGGTCGCGCTGATCCTGTTCATCGCCTCCTTCGGCGTCGGCCTCGGCCCGGTGTTCTGGCTGATGATCTCCGAGATCTTCCCGCTGACCATGCGCAGCAAGGCGATGGCGGTGTGCACCGCGGCCAACTGGATCGCGAACTTCATCGTGTCCTACTTCTTCCTCCAGTTGATCGACGCGCTCGGCAAGCCGGGCACGTTCTGGATCTACGCGGTTCTCGGCGTGCTCGCGTTGGCGTTCTTCGCCTTCCGGATACCGGAGACCAAGGACCGGTCGCTGGAAGAGATCGAACGCGAGATCGGCGGCGAAGCGCTGGCCCGGCACGCCTCATGACCGGTCGGAAGGCCGTCCTTCTGGGCGCAGCGCGAACGAGGGCAGCACCAGCCACACCGCCGCGAACATGACGGCCGCGCAGCAGGCGAACACGATGGCGACCGCATTGCCGACCACGGCCGCCGTGGTGACCAGCACCGCGCCGGCCATGGCCAGCGCGAGCAGCAGTGCACCGCCGAGCGCGCACCGGCTGCCCCACGCGATGATCTCCGCTCGCCTGCCCCGTCGGAAGTAGAGCCGGTGCCAGACCACCGGCGCGATGAGCAGCGCGGCCGAGGCGGTGGTCAGCAGGATGGTCACGATCAGCGTGCCGCGCTGTAGGCCGTCGGCCTGGCCGAACCGCGTGCTGAAGGTGACCGAAAGCAGGAACGCGAACAGGATCTGCACGCCCGCCTGGGCAACCCGCAGTTCCTGGAGGAGTTCACCCATGTTGCGGGCCAGCCGCGCCTGTTCGTCCTCACCCCGCCCGTTGTCACACTGCCCGTTGTTGGGGTTGTCGGCGTTGTCCCCGTTGTTCATGCGTCGCTCCTGTCCCGGATCTCCCTCTCGGTTCCTGGGTACCCGCACAGACGTGACTGACGCGGTGGTGATCGGGGCGGGGCCCAACGGGCTGGTCGCCGCGAACCTGCTCGCCGACGCGGGTTGGCGGGTGCTCGTGCTGGAGGCGGCCGACGAACCGGGTGGCGCGGTCCGCAGCGGCGCGGACCCGGAAGCACCCGGCTACCGGCACGACCTGTTCAGCTCGTTCTATCCGTTGGCGGTGGCCTCGCCGATCCTGCGGGATCTTCACCTCGACCGGTACGGCCTACGCTGGCGACACGCGCCCGCCGTGCTCGCCCACGTCCTGCCGGACGACCGGGCCGCCGTGCTCTCCCGCGACCTCGACGACACCGCGACGTCGCTGGCCGCGTTCGCCCCTGCCGACGGCGACGCATGGCGGGCCGAGTTCGCTCGCTGGTCGCGGGTGCGCGACGACCTCCTTGACGCGATCTTCACCCCGTTTCCGCCGGTGCGCGCCGGACTGCGGTTGGTCCGCACGCTCGGCATCGGCGACACGGTGCGGTTCGCGCGGTTGGCCGCGTCCACGGTGCGCGCGTTCGGCCAGGAACGGTTCGGCGGCGAGGGAGCCAGGCTGCTGCTGGCCGGCAACGCCCTGCACACCGATCTCGCGCCCGGCCACGCGGGCGGCGCCGTGTTCGGCTGGCTGCTCGCCATGCTCGGCCAGGACTTCGGGTTTCCGGTGCCGGAAGGCGGCGCGGGCGCGCTCACGGCCGCGCTGGTGTCCCGACTGGTCGAACGGGGCGGTCGGATCGAGTGCGGGCAGCGGGTCACCCGCGTCCGCGTCTCGGCGGGTCGCGCGGTCGGGGTGGTCACCGAGGACGGCACCGAGGTCGCGGCAGGGCGGGCCGTGCTCGCCACCGTGCCCGCGCCCACCCTCTACCTGCGACTGCTCGACGCCGACGCGCTGCCAGCCGGCCTGCTGGCCGATGCAAGGAGTTTCCGGTGGGACAACGCGACGACCAAGGTCGACTGGGCATTGTCCGGTCCGATCCCGTGGCGCAACCCGGAAGTCGGCCGAGCCGGCACCGTGCACCTCGACCTGGACCTTGCCGGGCTCGCCGCCTACGGTGCGGATCTGGTCGGCACCGAGCTGCCGCCGCATCCGTTCCTGGTGCTCGGCCAGATGACCACGGCCGACCCGACCCGCTCGCCGGCCGGCACCGAGACGGTGTGGGCCTACACGCACGCGCCGCGCGGCCTGCCCTGGGACCGGGACCTGGCACTGCGCTGCGCCGATCGCATGCAGGCGGTGATCGAGCGGCACGCACCCGGCTTCGCCGACCGGATCGTGGCGCGCCACGTCCAGGGGCCGCTCGACCTTGAGCGGTCCGACCCGAACCTGGTCAAGGGTGCGATCAACGCCGGCAGTGCCGGCCTCGACCAGCAGTTGTTTCTGCGGCCGGTGCCCGGCCTCGGCCGCGCGGACACCCCGGTCGACCGGCTGTTCCTGGCCGGCGCGTCCGCCCATCCCGGCGGCGGCGTGCACGGCGGTCCCGGCGCGAACGCGGCGCGCGCGGCCCTGGCCAGGGCCGGCATCGCGGGCGGGGCGTATCGGGCCGTGACGGGCGGACTGTACCGACAGATATACCGGAGCCGAGCATGATCAAAGCGAGTCGGGATCGACGGATCTACCGGAGCCGAGCATGATCGAAGTGAGCCGGGTCGTGGACGCGCCGCCCGAGGTGGTGTTCGCGCTGCTCGCCGACGGCTGGACCTATCCGACCTGGGTGGTGGGCAACAGCCGGGTGCACGAGGTCGATCCGGGCTGGCCGAGGGTGGGCACCCGCCTCCGGCACAGCACGGGCGCGTGGCCCTGCCAGGTCCGCGACGTGACCACGGTGCGGGCGGTGGAACGCGATCGCGTGCTGGAGTTGGACGCCAGGGTGTGGGTGCTCGGCGGCGTGCTCGTGCGGTTCACGCTGACGCCGCTACCGGATGGCCGGACCCGCATCGTCATGGGCGAACAGGCCGTGCGCGGCTGGCTGGGCCTGGTGCCCCTGTGGTTGCAGGGGTTCATGTGGCGGCCGAGGAACCGGGAGACGCTGTCCAGGCTGGCTGACCTGGTCGCGGCGCGTGCGAAGAGCGCCTGAGCAGTATTTCCGCCCCGCCACCGGGGTATTACGGCGAACATGTGGCAATGGCTGAAAGACCTGTTCGCCGGTCGCACCAGAGCGGAACGCGCCGGCAGTGAGGCCGATGTCGAGCCTGATCCCGCCGAGGCGAACGCCAGGGCGACCGGGGGAGTGGCCGATCCGGACGCGGCGGACGCGCACTCGACCACCGGTCCGTCCACGAACGACACGTTCGTCGGCAGGGTGGCCGGGGAGGACCCGGGCGACGCGGGGATCACCGGCGCCGAGGCACGATCCGAGTCGACCGACGAGCACACCCGACCCGAGCCGCCGTGACGTCCGTCCGGACCGGACGCCACGGACCGCAGGTCACGCGGCCCGACGCCGAGGTTCCGGAACCGTGACCGGTTCGGTCGTCGTCGCCGGCGGCGCCGAGCGCGGGTTCAGCAGCTGACACGGCGGCCAGCTGTCCTCCTCGTGGGTGATGACGCGCTCGCCTGCGAACACCGTCAGCCGCTCCGCGGGCTGCCCGCAGATCGCGCACGGGGTGCCGCGCAGGTACAGGTTCCAGGGGCCAGGCTTGGTGTACATGCGTCTACTCGTTCCGTTCGTTCTCGTCGGGGTGCCGGTGTGGCCCACCGCACTTGGCAGTGGTAATTACCTGAGGGCCGGGCCCGTATACCCGGGTATCGACGTTTGATCGAGCGCGGAAAGGGCACCTTTCGCACATGGCTCTGCGCCTCACCCCTCGGGACAACATCTTCTACGTGTTGTTCACCAACGCCGCGGACAACGTGGTCGACTGCGTCGGCCTGCTGCGTGACCTGGTGTCCGCGCGACCGGAGGAACGCGAACCGATCGCCGAACAGATCCGGGTGGTCGAGCACAAGGGCGACGACATAACGCAGGCGATCATCGAACGCCTTGACACATCGTTCATCACGCCGTTCGACCGGGAGGACATCTACCGGCTCGCGATCCGGGTCGACGACGTGCTGGACTCCATGGAAGCCGCCTCCGACCTGGCCGTGCTGTACCAGGTCGGCGAGTTCCCCGCCGGCGTCGCGGAACAGGTCGGGTTGCTGTGTCAGTCGGCCGAACTCACCGCAAGAGCCATGCCGGGCCTGCGCGGCCTACGGGGGCTCACCGAGTTCTGGCGGGAGGTCAACCAGATCGAGGACGCAGCGGACCGCGTCTACCGCGGCCTGCTCGCCGAGCTGTTCAACGGCAGCTATGACACGCTGACCGTGCTCAAGCTCAAGGAGATCGTCGACCAGTTGGAGGCCGCGGCGGACGGCTTCGAGCACGTCGGCGACATCGTGCGCAGCATCGCGGTGAAGGAGTCCTGAGGTGCTGCTCGCCGGCGTGATCCTGGTCGTGGTGATCGCGCTGTTCTTCGACTTCACCAACGGCTTCCACGACGCAGCCAACGCGGTGGCCAGCGTGGTCTCGACCAGGGCGATGAGCCTGCGCGCCGCATTGCTGCTCGCCGCGGTGATGAACCTGGTCGGTGCCCTGCTCGGCACGAAGGTCGCCGCGACCGTCACCGCGGGCATCATCACCGCACCGGTGGGGTCGGCCGGGCTGGCGCTGGTGTTCAGCGCGGTGCTCGGCGCGATCGTGTGGAACCTGATCACCTGGTACTTCGCGCTGCCCTCCTCGTCGACGCACGCGCTGATCGGCGGCATGGTCGGCGCGGCGCTCGCCGCGTCCAGCACCGTCTACTGGTCCGGTGTGCTGGCCAAGGTGGTGCTGCCGATGGTGGTCTCGCCGCTGGTCGGCCTCGGACTCGGCTACCTGCTGATGGTCGGCGTGCTGTGGCTGTTCCGCAACGCGCGGTTCCATCCGCTTGGCCGCGGGTTCCGGCGGGCGCAGATCGTGTCCGCCGCGAGCCTCGCGCTCGGCCACGGCCTGCAGGACGCGCAGAAGACCATGGGCCTCATCGTGCTGGCGCTCGTGGTCGCCGGCTACCAGCACGGCACGCACGTTCCGTTGTGGACGATCCTGTGCTGCGCTTCGGCCATGGCGGCCGGCACCTACTCCGGTGGCAGGCGCATCATCGCGACCATGGGCAGGCGGATCTTCCCGCTCACTCCGCCGTACGGGTTCGTCGCCGAACTGACCGGCTCGATGGTGCTGTACCTGACCGCGTACGTGTTCGCGGCGCCCACCTCGACAACGCACGTGATTACCTCGGCCGTGATGGGGGTCGGGTCCACCCGTCGGACGTCCGCGGTGCGCTGGGCGGTCGCGCAGAACATCGTGGCCGGCTGGGTGCTCACCCTGCCGGCCGCCGCAGCCGTCGCCGCGCTGGTCTACCTGCCCCTGCACCTGATCTGGACCTGACGGGGTCGAACTACTCCCAGACCTTCGCCTGCTCGGCGAAGTCGGGTGTGTGCGGGGGAATGACGCAGAAGACGATCCCACCCGGATCGACCATCTGCCAGAACCGGCCGTTGTCGCCTGCCTTGAGCTTGCGCGCGCCCAACGCCTCCAGCCGCGCGACCTCGGCCTCCACGTCGTCGGTGTCGATGTCCAGGTGCACGCGGGGCGCGGCGCCATCGCCGACCCGCTGCAACTCGATCACCATCTGGCCGTCGAACCGGCCGAGGCTGCGAAAGGGATCGTCCTCGTCGGAAACGGATTCCGGGTCGACACCCATGGCCGCCGCCCAGAATGCCAGGCTGGCCGCGAACGACGCGGCCGGATGGTCGATGAAGATGCCGCCTATTCGACTTCTGTGCATATGACCCAACCTAACCCAGTTTTCTCTCACTGCGACTGATGGCTTGGCACACCCAACCGAATCCTTCCGCCGTGCGCGGGTTCGGCGCGCAGCGGTGGGCTGGCGAAACCGGCATGCGTGCGCATGCCGTCGATCAGTTCGGCCAGTGCGTCGGCGGATGACCAACGCGGTCGCCAGTCCAGTTCGGACCGTGCCCGGCCGGTATCGACAAGGGGTGCCGCATCCGCGAGGCGCAGCCAACCCGGATGCACGGGTTGCAGGCCGGCGCGCCAGGTCGCGAGTGCGCCGGCGCGGACGACGGGAAGCGGCACCGGGACCCGGTAACCGCCCACGATCGCCGCCATCGCGGCCGCGTCAAGAGCCGGCCCTGCCGCGATGTTGAACGCGCCGCTCGCGTTGGCGGACAACAACTTGCTGATCGCGCCCGCCACGTCCTCAGCGTGCACGACCTGGGCACGCAGGCCGGGCCACAACGGCATCGGCAGCAGGCGACCACCCAGCCAACGGGTCGGTAGCAGCGGGCTGAGCAGCCAGCGGGTGAACTCGCCCGCGGCGTCGCCGGACACGATGGCACACGGCCGGATGCGGGCAACCGAGATGTCCGGCTGCGCGGCCACGAACATGTCCAGCGTGTGCTCCAATTCGGCCTTGCCCGCGCTGTAGGCGCTGCCCGGCACGCCGTCGCGCGGCCAGTTCTCGTCCACTTCGGCGTCGTCGGCCGGCCGAGGCCGGTATGCGGCGACCGACGACGCGCAGATCAGCCTCGGTACCCGCGTTCTCGCGACGGCGGCGAGCAACTGGCCGGTGCCGCGCCGGTTCGTCCAGCCCATCGCGGGCTCGTTCCGGGGCGGATTGATCGCCCAGGCCAGATGAACGACGGCATCGGCATCGGCCAGTGCAATGTCCAAAGTGGAGGGTGCGATGTTGGAGGCGAGGTCGCAGCGGATCCAGTCGACCCCCGCATAGGGCGCCCGGTCGGCTTCGGGTGCGCGGCGGGCAATGCCGACGACCGCATGCTGACCGGCAAGGTGCCGCAACAGTGCGGTACCCACGTTGCCACTGGCGCCGGTGACCACGACCCGCATCGGCTGTCGGCTACTCGCGCGCGCTGCCCGGCTCGGACTGCTTGCGGTGCAGTGCGGCCAGCGCAGGGTCCGGCACCAGGTTCGCGGCGGCGACCTGCGCCTTGTTGCTGGCCGAACCGGCGATGACGCGGTGTTCGCCCGCCATCATGGCCGCATAGCCCTGCCTGGCGACCTCGGCCGGATCGTCCTTGTCGCCCGCGCCCAGCTTCGTATCCTCCAGTTTCGCCCGCTCGAAGAACTCGGTGTCGGTCGGGCCGGGCAGCAGCGCGGTCACGGTGACGCCGGTGTCGCGCAGTTCCTCGCGCAGCGCCTCCGAGAACGAGAGCAGGAACGCCTTGGACGCGTTGTAGACGGCCTGGAACGGGCCGGGCGCCAAGGCCGCGATGGACGAGGTGAACAACACCCGGCCCGCGCCGCGTTCGACCATGGCCGGCACCAGTCGCTTGGCCAGGTGCACCGAGGAGCGGACGTTGAGGTCTACGACGTTGAGCTGTTCGGCCAGCGAGGTGTCCTCGCCGACGAACGCGCCGCCGACGCCGACGCCCGCGTTGATCACCAGCGCGTCGACCGGCCTCCCAGCGGCGCTCACCCGCGCCGCGAGTTCCTCGACATCGCGCGGTTTGGCGAGGTCGACCCGGACCGGTTGGACCGACCGGCCCTCGCCGGCCAGGGACACCGCGGCGGTGTCGAGTTCGGCGTCCTCGGCGGCGATGATCAGGTCGAAGTCGTGTGCCGTGAACTCCTTGGCCAGCGCGAGGCCGATGCCGCTGGACGCGCCGGTGACGACGGCGAACCCTCGCTCGGTAGTCATGCGCCCCGCCTACCCGATCGCGGAGGGCGCCATACCGGTGTCGGCACCGGTATCGGCGGCGAGCGCGGGCTGCCAGGCGTAGACCCGGTACGCCGCCTTGATCACCGGCGACGCCACGTTGCGCACGCGCACGCCGCCCGGGGTGAGGCCGTGTTCGCTGCCGAAGTGGGCGTGCCCGTGGATGGCAAGATCGGCGCCGGTCCCGTCGATCGCCTCGGCGAGCAGGTAGGAGCCCAGGAACGGATGGATCTCCTGCGGCTCGCCGCGCAGCGTGTCCGCGATGGGGGAGTAGTGGGTCAGGGCGACCTTCGCGTCCGCCTCGGTGCCGAGTTCGGTCAGCGCGGCGCGCAGTTGCTCGGCCGCTCGGATGGTCGGCGCGAGGAACTGCTTCATCTCGACCTCCCCGAACGCGCTCGCGCACTTGCCGGCGAAGCCGCCGCAGAACCCCTTCACGCCGGCGATGCCGAGCCGGCACTCGCCGATCCGGAGCACGGTGCGCTCGCCCTCAAGCACGGTGATCCCCGCCGCGTCGAGCAGCCGCGTGATCTGGTCCTGCTGGTCGGAGTGGTAGTCGTGGTTGCCGAGCACGGCGACGACCGGGACGCCGAGATCGGCGAACTCCTCGGCGACAACGCGAGCCTCCGCGACCGTGCCGTGCCGGGTCAGGTCACCGGCCAGCAGCAGCACGTCGGCCTGTTCGGGCAGCTCGGCGAGGGCGGGACGCAGGCTGCCCCGGATGTCCTCGCCGAGGTGCACGTCGCCGACGGCGGCGATCCTGATCATCGGAGTTCCTCCACCTCGGCCGGTGCGCCGTGCTCGACCACCCTGACCTCGTTGTGGATCGGCAGTCGTGGCGCGATCTCGCAGGCCACCTCGGTGAGCGCGGCCTTCCTGCGCGCGCAGGCGACCTCGCCGCGCAGGTACACGTCGTCGCCTCGGACGATCACCCGGACGCCCAGTTCCGCTGTGCGCCGGTCCTCGGCGAACGCCTGTTGCAGCCGAGCGGCCAGGTACTGGGGCGCCTCGGGTGCGAGTTCGTCTGTCATATCGATACCTCCAGGTCGGTCACCAGGCCGAGCCGCCGTACGAGGAACACGAACGCCTGCGCGTAGGGCGACTCGCTCGCCGCCTCGGCGACCCGAGGCCAGTCGATCTGCTCGCGCAGGGCCTGCGCGATCGGCAGCACGGCGGTGAAGTCGCAGCGGTGCGGCCCGAACAACAGCAGTCGGTCAACCAGTAGATCGGTGGCCTGCGCGACCGGCAGCTTCGTCGCGCCGACCCGCATCGGCTCCGCGCGGGCCAGGACCTCGTCCGTAACCGGTCGATGGTTCGGGCTGAACAGCAGGTCGACAAGGACGTCGCCGTCGTAGACCTTGCTCAGCCAGTCCAGCGGCGTTTCCGCCGCGCGCATGCCGGCGCGCACCAGCGCGCGCGTCGCGGCCGGCACGTCGCACTGCCGGACCAACAGGTCGACGTCGTGGTCGCTGGCCGGCCCGCCGCGGGCGTACACGGCGCAGCCGCCGGTCAGCGCGAACGGGATGTCCGCCGCCCGCAGCACGTCGGCCGCCCGCGCCACCGTGCGCAGCAGGGTGGCCTGCCGGTCCTGCGCCACGGCCGTCACAGCCCGGTGCGGGTGCCGGTCGGCCGGGCGGGCTGGCGACGCTTGATGGCGACGTAGCAGCCGATGCCGAGCAGCAGCGGTGCGGCGAGGCCGCCGAGCGCGATGGCCGCGCTGTTGAGAAGGCCGCCAAGCAGGGCGCAGGCCACCAGCAGCGCCACGGCGGCGACGGCGAAGAACTCGGGCGTCGACAGGGCATCGCGCAGTGCACCGGTCCGTTTCGACGCGACCGGCCGGGCCGGGCGTTCGGCCAGTTCCGCAGGCGAGGCCGGCACCGCGAACAGCGCGGTCACGTGTGACAGCACCGGATCCCCGGAAAGTATCTCGTCCATAGTGGACAATGGGTTGCGCTGCCGGATCAGCATGATCACTCCTGTTCCTGACGGGGCGCGTGACGATCTGGTGACACCTTGGCGATACCCGCGTCCGGGGTGCGCAAACCCCATGGATCGGCAGGCGGCGGCGGGGGTATTCAACACGCGGACAGCGGTGGCACGAGGACACCGTGCGTTGGCCGCACTCACTCCAGGGCGTGATCGCGGACCTCGGGCGGGGTAGGATCGGGCACCGCTGCCGACCACCGAGGAGGGTGGTTGACGTGACAGGAGATCTGGGTTCCAGAGGTTCCAGAGACAGCCACAGACCTGGCCCTACCGCTTCCCCCGGTGGCCCGTGAGGTAGGACCGCGACCCATGAACGAAGTGTGTTGGCAGCGTGAGCACGTCGACGACTGCCTGGTAGCCACGCCGATCGGCGTGCTGGACGCGCTCAGCTACCGCGACTTCCGAGACACGATGATCAAGTTCGCGGTCGAGGCGCCTCGGGTGGTGATCGTGGTCATCGACCAGCTCGACGTGCCGTTGTCCAGCGCGCTGACCGCGTTCACCTCGGCGGCCCTGCATGTGAGCGACTGGCCCGGCGTGCCGATCGTGATCGTCACCGACCGCACGGATCAGGTCCTCGTCCTCGACGGAACCAGGATCAGCCGGTTCGTGTCGGTGTTTCCCGACGTCGCCGCCGCCGTTGCCGCGGCGCGGCAGCCGCCGCGTTGCCGCAGGGTGACCCTTGAACTCGGTCACGACCTGCTCAGCGCGCGGCGGGCCCGGCTGTTCGTCCGTTCGACCTGCCACCGTTGGCGGATCGCCGAGCTGAGCGGTGATGCCGAACAGATCGCCACCGAACTGGTGGAGAACTCCGTGCTGCATGCGCAGTCCCGCCCCGAGTTGCGTCTCGAACTGCGCCGTGGCCTGCTGACGGTCGCGGTGAGCGACGACAGTCCGCACGAGGCGGTGCTGGTGGAGCGGCTGTCGAGCATGGAAAGGGGGATCGGGTTGCGCATCGTGGCCAAGCGGGCCAAGGCATGGGGTTGTTCGCCGCGCTTCGGCGGCGGCAAGGTGGTCTGGGCGGTCCTGAGCAAGCCAGGGTCGACGCCGGGGCTGCCTGGTGTCGACGTCGGGCACTGAGGCTGGGCGGGTCCCCAGATCAATGCCGGCGTGCGGATCGGGCGGCCTTGTGCAGATGTTCGAGCGCGTCCAGCACGATCGTGCGCTGATGCCAGGCCAGCCAGGCCGCGCTCTCCGTGGCGACCACGTCCAGCGCGGCTGCCTGGTTCCTGCTGGTGCGTGGTGCCCGTTGTGGGTGCAGGGTCGACACGACGCCCGCAGCTGGGTGTTCCGCGTCGACCAGCGGGACGCTGTGCACTGAGCGCAGCCCTTCCGCACCGAGCAGGGTTCGAGGTGTCGGATCTGGTTCCTCGTCGAGGTTGCGCGTTGCCTCCCGGCCGGAGCGCAGGGCCGTGGTACTGGCATTGTCCGGCTTGTCGACGTAGCAGAAGGACAGGTTGAACTCGCGCGGGAGGCCGCGCTGGGACTCCAGCCGGAGCCCGCCGAGAAACCGGTCGGCGAGCTGGACGTAGCCCGCTCCCGTGTCCATGATGGACAGTGCGGAGTCGAGTACGGTGGCAAGAAAACCGCTTCGGCTGCTCGGCCACCCGCGGCTCGGCGAGGTGAAGGTGATCGGGGGCGGCAGGTCCCTGCGGCGGCCGGTGAACCACATCGGGCGCTCCGGCGGGACGGCCGGAGCCGAGAGGAACGCCAGCGCCAGTGCCCTTATCCTCAGGTTGTAGCGCTGCGAGCTGCGCCGGAGCAGGGTGAACGCGATCTCCGAATCAGGCAGGTCGTACCGTCTGTGCAACTCGGTGACGGCACCGGCGATCAGCGGCCTGCTGCGCAGTGGGCCGGGCAGGTTGCGCGCTCGCCACCGCAGCAGAGGAAGGCCCTCCTCCTCCGTCGGCTCGATGTGCTCCGCGCGGTACGCGTCGAGCGCCGCGTCCACCGAACGGTGATCGACGACGGCGAGCGGCGGACCGATCTGGCGTACGACCTCCCGCACCACCGGGCGGCACCGGGCGATCAACAGTCGCCGTCCGGTGTCGGCCAGCGTGGCCGCCGTATCGGCGAGTGCCCGCAGTCCGGCCGCCGACATCAGCGTCACCTGGGCCAGGTCGAGCACGACGCCACCCCGGTCGGGCCCGACGCCGGCCAGTACGTGCTCACGCAGGTGCGTGCCGGTGTAGGCGTCGATTTCGCCGGTCACCGCCAACACGACCATGTCATCGGCGCACGATTCCCCTGCCGTCGTCACCCGAACGCGGATGCCGGCCGAATCTGCGTCGTTTCGCATCGTGGTACCTCCGCCTGAAGCAGGAGATGCGCCGCGCTGCTGGACACACACACAACCAACTCGCAGCGTACAACTCCGGCCGCAGCCGATGTGTTCTGCTCGACGTTCACTCGGCGGACGTGTCCTTCGCCCGCACGGGTTACATACCCCGGACTCGAACGGATCATGCCTGGCTCGCTCTGACCAGCGCCGACGCCTACAGTTTGTGGGTTCGGTGCTTCGCGCCTAAGATGGCTGACGAAGGCATGGTTGACCAAGCAGCCCGCCGGTGAACATCCAGCGCCATCGCAGCGCCGGCCAAGGGGAATTCCGCGTCAACATGTGCGGGATTCGGGTGTGGGTCCTGCCTGGCAGAATTCCTGGGACTGCCGCATATGCCAGTCAACGCCAATCGTCACGACACCGACTACCAGCACTTGCTGCCGCTGTTTCGCCGCCTGGCGGACCAGTCACTCTCCATACAGGAGCGTCAGCGGGTTCGCGAGGAAATACTGGCGGGTCACCTTCCACTCGCCGAACACATCGCGCGGAAATACATGCATCGGGGCCAGTCGATGGAGGATCTGCGGCAGGTCGCCAGGATCGGCCTTATCGGCGCCGTCGACCGGTTCGATCCCGACCACGGCTCGGACTTCGTGTCCTTCGCGGTGCCGACGATCATGGGCGAGGTGCGCAGGTACTTCCGGGACTCGACCTGGATGATCTCGGTACCGCGTCCGCTCAAGGAACTGAACCGATCGATCTCGCGCGCGGTCGCCGCGCTCACGGTCGAGTTGGGGCGCGCGCCTCGACCGCAGCAGATCGCCGCCCGGCTCGGTATCTCGCTGGAGGCGGTCTATGAGGGATTGCAGGCCGGCATGGCCTACCAGGCGGACAGCCTGGACAAACCGCCCGTTCGACAGGGTGACGACGACCCGGAACCGAACCAGATCGGCACCGCCGACCCAGGACTCGACCAGGTGGAGAACCGCGAGACCCTGCACAGTGCGCTCGCCAAGCTGCCGGAACGCGAGACCGCGATCGTGCGCATGCGGTTCTTCGAGGAGATGACGCAGAGCGAGATCGCCGCCAGGATGGGCATCTCCCAGGTGCACGTGTCGCGCCTGCTGGCAAGCACCGTCGCCCGACTGCGGCAGGCGTTCCTGCCCGAGGACGCCTAGCGCCGCTCTGCGGCGCGCTCAGCCGGTGTGCTCGCTTTCCCCTGCGGTCGTCTCCAGCACCAGGATGGCGCCGGTGACCTCGCCGTTGTTCCCGCGCAGCGCACCGCAGACCACCCGGATCAACACCTGTCGGCCGCGCCGGTTCACCGCTGACACCACCACCTCCTCGGTGAAGGACGGGTCGGCGAGGGCCTTGCGCACGAGGGGGCGTATCTCCGCCAACGGCAGTCCCATGTCCAGGTTGAGCAGGTGCTGGCCGTCCGCCTCGTCGTTGCGCAGGCCCCACAGCTCAGCGGCGCCCCGGTTCCACACGGTGATCCGCATTTCCGTGTCGACCACGATCACCCCGGACCGCAGCGAGGTGAGGATCGACTCAAGGAAGTTGTTGACGTCATCGAGTTCGATGCTGCGCTCGCGCAGCGTCTCGTTCATGGCCTGCAACTCGTCGTTGGTGGAGTGCAGTTCCTCGTTGATGGTCTCCAGCTCCTCGTTGGTGGACTGGAGTTCCTCGTTGGTCGTCTCCAGTTCCTCCACGGTGGACTGGAGTTCCTCGTTCGTCGTCTCCAGCTCCTCGTTGGTCGACTGGAGTTCCTCGTAGGCGGACTCCAGCTGCCGGTTGGCGTGTTCCAGTTCGGCGTGCAGCCGCTTGGCCGCGCTGACGTCGTGGAAGACCACCGAGATGCCGAGCAGACCCCTGTCGTTGCTCAGCAGCGGATTGAGTTGCACCTCAAGCCAGACGGTCTCGTTCGGCCCGCGCAGCCACTCGACGTCCTTGAGGCGCAGCGCGCGCCGTTCCACCTTGGCGCGCTCGACCTGGGTACGCAGTTCGACCGGACGGTAGGACAGTTCCAGGTCGCGCAGCGGCCTGCCGAGGTCGCGGGAGGACAACCCGAACAACGTCTTGGCCTGCTCGTTGATCAGTGTGATGTTGTCGTCCCCGCTGATGACCACCTGGGGGACCGGGCTTGCGGAGAAGGCCCGCTCGCGCAGCTCGTCGATCGTGCCCGGCTCGATCTTGCGCTCCGACACGGCCTGGTGGTTGAAGAAGGTGCCGACCTGCGGATGGCTGATAGGCACCTTGCGGAAGACGCGGTGCCGGAGATCGACAGGGTCGAACAGCCTGCCGTGGCTGAGCAGCATCTCGGCCTTGCCGAGGAACAGCACGCCCTTGGGGCGCAGGGCGAAGTGCAGCCTGCCGAGGATCTTCGCCTGCGTCTCCGCGTTGAAGTACATCAGGGTGTTGCGGCAGACGAGCAAGTTGATCCGGGAGATCGGCGCGTCCTGCACGAGGTCGTTGCGGCCGAAGATCACCGAACGGCGCAGGTCCTGGCGGAACACGTGCCGGCTGCCCTGGATCTCGAAGTACCTGGCCAGCATCTCGGGCGGGACGCCCTCCAGTTCGCGCGTGCCGTAGCTGGCCTGCCTGGCCTGGGCGAGCGCGTCCTCGTCGATGTCCGTCGCGTAGATCTTGACCCGCTGCCGGAACCCCTCGGTGCCGATGTTCTCGGCCAGCAGCATGGCCAGGCTGTAGGCCTCCTCGCCGGAAGCGCAGCCCGCGCTCCACACCCGCACCGGGTCCTCCGGCCCCAACTCGGCCAGCAGGCTCGGCAGGGTCTGCTCACGCAGGAAATCCCATGCTTCCCGGTCGCGCAGGAATCCGGTCACGTTGATCAGCAACGTGTTGAACAGCGCGGCGAACTCGTCCGCGTTGACCTGGAGGTGGTCCAGGTACTCGGGATAGTCCGCGATACCGATCTGGTCCATGCGGTGGAATACCCTGCGCATCAGGCTGGTGCGCTTGTAGCCGGTGAAGTCGAAGCCGCGAGACTCCTTCAGGTATTCGAGGACCGCGTCGAAACCGGTGTTCGCGCCATCGCCGGGCGTGTTCTCCACGTGGTAACCGTACTCGCCGCCACCCAGGAAGGCGCTGAGGTCAGTGCCCTGATCCCTCGGCGGCGTCGCCGAGCGAGAAGTCGGTTCGCAGGAAGGCGCGCAGCACGGCAGCGGCCTGCTCGGACTCCTGTGCCGAGTTCTCGTAGCGCGCGACGAGCCGCATGTTCTGTCGTTCGACGGCGCTGGCTCGCATCCGGTTCGCCAGGCTCGTCTTCTCGTCCAGGGTGCGCAGGGCCGTCCACAGCGCGCGTTCCAGGTCGTCGTTCTTCTGTTGGAGCAGGGCGTCCGCGCTCCAGGCGTGGCCGACCCGGCAGCGGTACCGGTCGGTGCCGCGCAGCGCGTACAGCGAGCCTTGGCAGTCGGGGCAGCTGTAGCCCGATGACGTAGCCATTTCCCCCATTTCGGACTCGGCTTCCCATTCGCCCTTCGCCGTCAGTTCCGCCTCGACCGCCAGCAGGCCGGTCGTCGGTGTGGGCGGCGTGGGATCGACAGCCTCCCGCACCCGCTTGTCCAGGACCGGGGCCATCTCGGCAACGGGCACGACGTGGCTGTCCGGCGCCTCCCGCAGCGCCGCCTCCGGCATGCCCGCATAGAGGGCGTCCTCGGGGTCCTGCACGATCGCGGCACCCCCACGGGCCACGATCGAACCCAGTCCGGCCGCCCCGTCGTCGAGCGCACCGGAAAGCACCACCCCGACACACCGGGGCCCCACCACCCGCGCCGCCGACCGGAACAACGCGTTCACCGCGGGCCGGTGCCCGTTCTCGCTCGGCCCCCGTGACAGTTGCAGCGTTCCGTCCGACACCAGGAGGTGGAAGTCCGCTGGCGCGGTGTAGACGTGTCCGTGCCGCAGCGGCGCCCCGTCGTGCGCGGTGGCCACCGGCAGGCGTCCTGCCCTGCGCAGAATGGCGGGCAGCGCGCTGGTGCCCCCGGCCGGGAGGTGCAGCACCACCAGGACCGTCGCCGGCAGATCCTCCGGCAGTGCCGAGACGAGCGTGCGCAGCGCCTCGACCCCGCCGGCCGAAGCGCCGATCACGACAACGTCCCGGTTCACCATGGCTGCCGGCCACCTCTCGGCGCTCGTCTAGGAGATGGTAGAGCGATTACCCGGTGTCGCGTTGGTCCAACCGAGTCGATCAGCCGAGTGCGACCGGCCTGAGCCGGCAGAAATCAAGCCGGCAGATCGGTTCGCCACCGGTCCGGTCGACCCAGAAGTCGAGCGAATTGGCGAGGGCCTGGAGCACCCGCAGGCTCAGGCCGTCGACCAGCTCCGCCGCCCGCATCGGAACGCTGGCGCTGATCACCACCTGACTCGGATCCACGGACAGCCGCATGCTCAAGGTGTCCGCTGGTGAGCAACTGGCCAGCATGAGCGCGCACACCTCGTCGACGACGAGCCGGATGTCGTCGATGAAGTCGAGATCGTGGTCCGATCTCATGGCCCGCTCGGCCGCCATCGCCCGCAGCCCGGGAACGTGGTCGCGGATGGCCAGCATGCGCAGCTCGATCTCGTGCTGCGCAAGAGCGGTCGGCTCTGTCACAGGTCTCCCGTTGTGGGTGTTGCTCACCAGTGACTCCTCCTTCGTTTCATCCGCACCGTGGGCGCGGATGACCCGTTCTCACTCGGTCTTGCCGCTGGCCATCAGTGGTAAACCTGATCAAGCACGGATGTCTGATCTACCTGTCCGCGCCGGGCGCGGTCGCTGGACCGCGTCGAGCAACGCCTGCACCGCGTTCTGCACGGCGAGCACAAGGCCACCGCGCACGCTGCGGCTCTCCGGATGGATCGGCTCGACCTCGCCGGTGTCCGGGGTCACGCGCTCGTGCCTGGCGCGGACCCGGACCAGTTGCTCGCGCAGGCCGTCCCCGAGGTCGTCCGCGCTCCAAGGCAGGTCGCCGCAGGCGCGCACCGAGGTGAGCGAGCGGTAGACCGTGTCGCTCATGACGAAGATCGCCGCGTACGGGGCCACCCACGGCTGCGGGGTGCGAGTACCCAGGCGGCCACCAGCCAGGCCAGCGTCACCGCGATCGCGGTCTTGGCCGCGTGCACCAAGCAGTTCCCGCTCCGCACCGTTGGCGCGCACCGACCGGCCAAGCCAGCGCACGGGCTCGGCGGCACTGGCCAGCAGCGCGCCGCCTTGCATCCTCATGATCGCTTGGTTCCCGGCGGTGGAGATTGCCAAACCGAACGGGTATAGCCGGGCCGGCAGCGGGTATCCGTCCGCGCATGGCGGTCACTCGTGTTGGGGCTCCCGAGCGTATCTCCGCATTCGTCGCCCGGCGTGCGCCCAAGGGCGCGATGATGCTGAACCTGACCCGGACGACGGACCCGAAGATGCTCGGCATCATGTACCTCACGACGTCGTTCGGGTTCTTCCTGGTCGGCGGCGTGATGGCGATGCTGATGCGCACCGAGCTGGCGCGGCCGGGGCTACAGTTCCTCTCCCAGGAGCAGTACAACCAGCTGTTCACCATGCACGGCACGATCATGCTGCTGCTCTACGCGACGCCGACGATCTTCGGGTTCGCCAACTACATCCTGCCGTTGCAGATCGGCGCCCCGGACGTCGCGTTTCCCCGGCTCAACGCGCTGAGCTACTGGTTGTTCCTGTTCGGCGGCCTGACCGTGCTCTCCGGGTTCCTCACGCCCGGCGGTGCTGCGGACTTCGGCTGGACGGCCTACACCCCGTTGTCGGATGTCACGCACACGCCCGGTGTCGGCGGCAACCTGTGGATCACCGGTCTGGCCCTGTCCGGCCTCGGCACCATCCTGGGCGCGGTCAACATGATCACCACCGTGATCTGTCTGCGCGCCCCTGGCATGGTCCTGTTCCGGATGCCGATCTTCACGTGGAACATCCTGGTGACGATGATCCTCGTCCTGATAGCTTTCCCGATCCTCACCGCAGCCCTGTTCGGTCTGCTCGCCGACCGGAATCTCGGCGCGCACGTCTTCGACCCGGCCAACGGCGGCGCGATCCTCTGGCAGCACCTGTTCTGGTTCTTCGGGCACCCCGAGGTCTACATCGTGGCGCTGCCGTTCTTCGGCATCGTCACCGAGGTCTTCCCGGTGTTCAGCCGGAAACCGGTCTTCGGCTATCGCGGGCTGATCTACGCGACCATGGCCATCGGCGGCCTCTCGGTCACCGTGTGGGCGCACCACATGTTCGTCACCGGCGCCGTGCTGCTGCCCTTCTTCTCCGCGCTGACCTTCCTGATCGCCATCCCGACCGGGGTCAAGTTCTTCAACTGGATCGGCACCATGTGGAAGGGACATCTGACCTTCGAGACGCCGATGCTGTGGGCGTGCGGCTTCCTCGTCACCTTCCTCTTCGGTGGTCTGACCGGCGTGATCCTGGCCGCGCCAGCGTTGGACTTCCACGTGTCGGACACCTACTTCGTGGTCGCGCACTTCCACTACGTGCTGTTCGGCACGATCGTGTTCGCCACGTTCTCCGGCATCTACTTCTGGTTCCCGAAGATGACCGGCCGAATGCTCGACGAACCGCTGGGCAAGCTGCACTTCTGGACCACGTTCATCGGCTTCCACCTGACCTTCCTCGTCCAGCACTGGCTCGGCGACGAAGGCATGCCGCGGCGCTACGCGGACTACCTGCCCAGCGACGGGTTCACCACGTTGAACACGGTCTCCACCATCGGCTCCTACGTGCTGGGCGCCTCGGTGCTGCCGTTCATCTACAACGTGTTCAAGTCCTACCGCTACGGTGAGGTCGTCGAGGTGGACGACCCGTGGGGCTACGGCAACTCGCTGGAGTGGGCGACCTCCTGCCCGCCGCCTCGGCACAACTTCGTCGAGATGCCGCGCATCCGCTCCGAGCGGCCCGCGTTCGAGCTGCACTACCCGCACATGGCCGAACGGATGCGCACCGAGGCGCATGCCTTCGGGAAGTCGGACGCGGTCGTGGACCTGGCGGACCGGGAATAGTGGGACCAGGTGCTCCGGCTCGGTGTCACCGCACGACGACCGCGTGCGGCCCTGGTGGCAGGAGTTCGCCGATCACCGGGGCGCCCTCGATCTCGTCGGCGACCAGCAGACCGCCCGAGGTCTGCGCGTCCGCGAGCAGCAGCGCCTCGTGCTCGTCCACCGAGGACAGCTCGGCGTGCGGCGCGACCCAGTCCAGGTTGCGCCGGGTGCCACCGCTGACGAAACCGTCCCGCAGCGCCTCCCGCGCGCCGTCCAGATACGGCACCGCCGCCGCGTCGATGGCGACCGTGACGCCGCTCGCGCGGGCGAGCTTGTAGGCGTGGCCGAGCAGGCCGAACCCGGTGACATCCGTCGCGCAGCGAGCACCCGAGGCCAGCGCGGCAGCGCACGCGCGCTCGTTGAGCGTGACCATGGCGTCCACCGCCTGCGCAAACACCTCGCCGGTCGCCTTGTGCCTGCTGTTCAACACGCCGATGCCCAGCGGTTTGGTCAGCGACAGCGGGAGGCCCGGCGTGCCAGCGTCGTTGCGCAGCAACCGATCCGGATCACCGATGCCGGTGACCGCGAGCCCGTACTTGGGTTCCGGATCGTCGACGCTGTGCCCACCGGCCAGGTGCACACCGGCCGAAGCCGCCACGTCGAGCCCGCCGCGCAGCACCTCGGCCGCCAGCTCGAAGGGCAGCACCTCGCGCGGCCAACCGAGCAGGTTCACCGCAACGACCGGCCTTCCGCCCATCGCGTACACGTCGGACAACGCGTTCGCGGCCGCGATCCGGCCCCAGTCATAGGGATCGTCGACGACCGGCGTAAAGAAGTCGGTGGTGGCGATGAGCGCCAGGCCGCCCTCGATCCGCACGACGGCCGCGTCGTCACCGTTCTCAACACCGACGATCAGTTCGCCGGGCGGGTTCGCGGGCCGCGCGCCGAGCAGGTTGGCGACGACGCTTTCCAGCTCGCCAGGCGGAATCTTGCACGCGCAGCCGCCGCCGTGCGCGTACTGGGTCAGCCTGATCGCCGGTTGAGCCGTTGTCCGCATGGCTTTCATTCTCGACCATGGCGGGTCGGCTCGCACTCGTGCGTCGTTGCGGCCATGATGGTGCGCATGGGTCAGGGAGGCGTCTCCGATCTGGTGGTCGGCGCGGTCTTCAAAACCGTTGAACGGCAGGAGCTGTCGTTGGCGGGTTCGATTCCCGTCCGCCTCCGCCATCCCGTCTCGGGCTGATCGCGCCATGGCAGCCTCCGAACAGGACGTGCGACGGCGGATCGCACGCACCGACGCCCTGCTCGACGATCCGAGGTCGATCGCTGCCATCGGCAGGCTCGGGCGCGACCGGGTGAAGGCGGCGATCGTGGCCGCGCAGCAGCGGGCCCGCCGCGCCGAGATCAGCCCGGAGGACGTGCTGGACGTCGCGCTGGCAACGGCCGACCGGCCGCCAACCGAGCTGCGGCCGGTGCTCAACGCGACCGGCGTCATCGTGCACACCAATCTCGGTCGCGCGCCGTTGTCCGCCGCCGCCAGGGAGGCCCTGCTCACCGCGGCCGGCTGCACCGATGTCGAGTTCGACCTGGCCACCGGGCGGCGCGCGCGGCGCGGGACTGGCGCGTTGGCCGCACTCGCGCAGGCCGTGCCCGACGCCGAGGCGGTGCACGTGGTGAACAACAACGCGGCGGCGCTGCTGCTGTGCGCGCTGGTGCTGGCCACCGGCAGGGAGATCGTGGTCAGCAGGGGCGAGCTCGTCGAGATCGGCGACGGCTTCCGCATTCCGGACCTGCTGGCCGGCACCGGTGCGCGGCTGCGCGAAGTCGGCACGACGAACCGCACCCACCTCGCGGACTACGCGGACGCGATCGGTCCGGACACCGGGTTCGTGCTGAAGGTGCATCCGTCGAACTTCCAGGTCACCGGATTCACCGCCGATGTCGGCGTTGCCGAGCTGGTCGGGCTCGGCGCGCTGGTGGTCGTCGACATCGGCTCCGGCCTGCTCGCCCCGCACCCGCGGCTGCCGGACGAGCCGGACGCGGCCGGCGCGCTGCGTGCCGGTGCCGCGCTGGTGACCGCGAGCGGCGACAAGCTGCTCGGCGGACCACAGGCCGGCCTGCTGTTGGGCCGCGCCGACCTCGTACACCGACTGCGCCGGCATCCGTCGGCTCGCGCGCTGCGCGTGGACAAGCTGACCCTTGCCGCGCTGGAAGCCACCCTGCGCGGCCAGGAACCGCCGGTTCGGCAGGCACTCGCGCGCACCGAGGCCGAGGTCGCCGAGGCGGCGACCGCGCTTGCCGGGCGCCTCGTCGAGCAGGGCGTTGACGCGCATGTGGTGCGCTCGGTCGCGGTGGTCGGCGGCGAGGGAGCGCCCGGTGTCGAGCTGGCGAGCAGCGCGGTCAGCCTGCCCGAGCGGTACGGCCCCGCGCTGCGCACCGGTGCCACGCCGGTCGTCGGCCGGGTCGAGGACGGCCGCTGCCTGCTCGACCTGCTGACCGTACCGCCCGAGGACATCCCCGCGCTGACCTCGGCCGTGCTGGCGGTGCGCTGATGTGGGTGATCGCCACCGCCGGCCACGTCGATCACGGGAAGTCGACGCTGATCAGGGCGTTGACCGGGATGGAACCGGATCGCTGGGCCGAGGAACAACGGAGGGGACTGACCATCGGTCTCGGTTTCGCCTGGACCAGCCTGCCCGGCCTCGGCGAGGTCGCCTTCGTGGACGTGCCAGGGCACCAGCGGTTCGTGCCCACCATGCTGGCCGGTGCCGGGCCGGTGCCGGCCGTGTTGTTCGTGGTCGCGGCGGACGGCGGCTGGATGCCGCAGTCCGCCGAACACCTTGCCGCGCTCGACGCGCTCGGCGTGCGCAACGCGGTGCTCGCCGTGACCCGCGCCGATCTCGCCGAACCCGAACCGGCGATCGCCGAGGCCCGCGCCCACCTCGCCGAAACCAGCCTCGGCGAGGTCGAGGCGGTCGCGGTGAGCGGTCGCACCGGTGCCGGGCTCGACGAGCTGCGCGCGGCCCTGGCCAGGATGGTGCGGACGATCCCGGCCGCGGATCCCGACGCCGACCTGCGCTGGTGGATCGACCGCTCGTTCAGCATCACCGGCGCCGGCACGGTGGTGACCGGAACGCTCGTCGACGGCACGCTGCGCGTCGGCGACGAACTCGTGATCGCCTCGACCGGCGAACGCGTCGTCGTGCGCGGCCTTGAGTCGTTGGCACAGCAGGTTTCCTCGGCGTCCGGGGTGGCCAGGGTGGCCGCGAACCTGCGCGGCACCGGCAGATCCTCGATCCGGCACGGCGACGCCCTGCTCAGCCCCGATCACTGGCGGGCAACCAGCGACATCGACGTGGTCGCGAGCGCGGATCCGTTGCCGCGCGAGGCAATGTTGCACATCGGGTCGGCCGCGGTCGGCGTCCGGGTGCGGCCACTCGGCCCGTTCGCGGCCCGGCTCCGCCTTGCCCGTCCACTGCCGCTGCGCGTCGGCGACCGGGCCCTGCTGCGCGACCCCGGCGCGCACCGCATCGTGGCGCGGGTCGACGTGCTCGACCCGCGCCCACCCGACCTGCGCCGACGCGGTGCCGCACGAGCACGAGGCGCCGAACTGACCGCGTTGGCCGGCGCGACACCGGAGCGGATCGCCGAGTCGGTGCTGCGCAGGGAGCGGTTCCTGCCGGCAATGGCGTTCCGGCCGCTCGGCCTGCCCGTTGTCGGTCGACCCGTCGGCGCCGATCAGCGCGTCGACCCGGACACCTGGGCCGGGCTGGTGCGGCAGCTGCCCGACACGGTCGCGGCCTGGTCGACGGCGCACCCGCTGGCCGGTGGTATGCCCGTTGGCGTGCTGTGTGCCGAACTCGACCTGCCATCGCCCGCCGTCGCGGAGCGACTTGCCGCCGCCGCCGGCCTCGCCGTGCGGGACGGTCTGCTCGGTAGGGGCACCGACCTGCCGGACGCGGTCGACGCGGCGGTCACGACACTGGCCGCCGAACTGGCGCGGGCGCCGTTCGTGGCACCGGACGTGCCGCGACTGCGCGAACTCGGCCTCGGCAAGGCGGAACTGGCCGCCGCAGTGCGCGCGGGGCGACTGGCCAAGATCGCCGAGGGCATCGTGCTGCTGCCGGACGCGTGCGAGCGCGCCCGCGACATCCTGGCCACCATCGACGCGCCGTTCACGGTCAGCGAGGCACGGCAGGCACTGGGCACCACCCGCCGGATCGCCGTGCCACTGCTGGAACTGCTCGACCGCACCGGCGTCACCGAAGCACGGCCGGACGGAACGAGAACCCTGCGCCGGGTTTGACCCTCACCCGGTCGGGTATACGGGAGGTACGCAGACCTGGATGGGCCGGTATGCAGGGGCCGGGCTCGTCCTACGAGAAGGGGCCGGCGACCGTAGACGCGGTCGCCGGCCCTCTCATCCGCTACTTACTGGCCGTGTTCTTCGCGGTGCACGCGCGCCCAGGAGTAGTTGCGGTGTTCGTCCGCCCGTTGCCTTGCGTCATCGATCACCTTGGCTTCCTGCTCGCGCGATGCCTCGCCCTCGGCCATGGCATGTTCGGCCTCGGCGAGTTCGGCGATCTCGTTGATCCGCGCCCGCGCTTCCTGCGGGCTCGGCGGCGGGAGGTGTTCCCTGGACCGCTGGCCGAACGCCACCCCGAAGATGCCGATGCCGCCGATCATCAGCGCGAGGATCACGCTCACGATCAGGATGCCGAAGCGGAGATCGACGTTTCTGGCCTGGTGGCCCCACACCACGGCGGCCACGATCATCAGAATATCCACGATTGCCAGCAGGACGAACAGTCCGGACGCCAGCGAGGTCGTCTGGGTCGACTGGTAACCGCGGTTGCGCCGGGTCGCCAGGTACAGCGCCAAACCGACCGAGGCCGAGGCGAGGGCGCTCACCGCGTAGCCGACCAGACCGACCACGCCCGGCGTCTTCAGCGCACCGACGAAACCCCCGGCCAACAGCAGGATCGCCGCGCAGAACGCGCCGAGCCGATAGCTGCCCGGCAGTTGCCGTTGCCGGACCGTGCCGGCTGGTTCGCTAGGCGTAGAAGTCGACATGGCGATCGCATACCCCTGCGCGCACGCGACGAACCACGCGGTTTGCCCGTGATGGGGTTGGGTAAGCGGCACAGAGGGCCGTTGTCGACCGGGAGGAGCACCATGGCGAACAGTGACTTTCGACGTGAGTTGGGCCAACAGCTGCGGGTGGACTCCGTCCGGTGCAGCGCGTGGGCCGGGTCCGGCCACCCGACCTCGTCGATGTCCGCCGCGGACCTGATGGCGGTGCTGCTGGACGGCCATCTGCGGCTGGACTACACGCAGCCGAAGGATCCGCACAACGACCACCTGATCTTCTCCAAGGGCCACGCGTCCCCGCTGTACTACTCGATACTCAAGGCGGCGGGCGCCATCAACGACGCCGAGTTCCGCACCTACCGGCAGTTCGGCAGCAGGCTCGAAGGGCACCCGACCCCGCGCATCCCGCCGACCGACGTGGCCACCGGCTCGCTCGGCCAGGGCCTGCCGGTCGGCGTCGGCATCGCGTTGGCCGGCCAGCGCCTGGACCAGCTGCCCTATCGGGTGTGGGTGCTGTGCGGTGACTCGGAAATGGCCGAGGGGTCCATGTGGGAGGCGTTCGAACACGCCGCCCACTTCGGCCTGGACAACCTGACCGCGATCGTCGACGTCAACCGGTTGGGCCAGACCACCCAGACCATGGTCGGCTGGGACATCGACACCTACGTCGCGCGGGCCAACGCGTTCGGCTGGCACGCCATCGGCATCGACGGCCACGACGTCGACGCCATCGAGGCCGCCTACATCGAGGCCGAGAACACCACCGGCAGGCCGACCGCGATCTTCGCGAAGACCAAGAAGGGCAAGGGGGTCAAGGCGGTCGAGGATCTGCCCGGCAAGCACGGCAAGCCGCTGGACGACCCCGAGGCGGCCATCGCCGAGCTCGGCGGGGAACGCGACCTCTCGGTCCAGGTGCGGCGGCCGGACACCGACAAGACGCCGCACGTGTTCAAGCCGGAGCGCGCGGCCCTGCCCACCTGGTCGGTCGGCGATGAGGTGGCCACCCGCCGGGCGTACGGCGACACGCTGGCCGCGCTCGGCACCAGCAGGCCCGACGTGGTCGCACTGGACGGCGAGGTGTCCAACTCCACGTACAGCGAGATCTTCGCCAAGGCGCATCCGGACCGCTACTTCGAGATGTTCATCGCCGAGCAGCAGATGGTCGCGGCCGCCGTCGGGTTGCAGGCGCGGGAGTGGACCCCGTTCGTGTCCACGTTCGCCGCGTTCTTCTCCCGCGCGTACGACTTCATCCGGATGGCGGCGATCTCCCGGGCGAACCTGCGCCTCGTCGGCTCGCACGCCGGTGTGTCGATCGGCGCGGACGGGCCGTCGCAGATGGCGTTGGAGGATCTGGCGTCGTTGCGGGCCGTGCACGGCAGCATCGTGCTGCATCCATCCGACGCCAACCAGACCGCGCGGCTGGTCGCCGAGATGGCCAACCGCAACGGCATCTCCTACCTGCGCACGTTGCGCGGCAAGACCCCCGTGCGCACCGCGCCGGACGAGGAGATCAGGATCGGCGGCAGCCGCGTCGTTCGGTCCTCGGACGCGGACACGCTCACCATCGTCGCATGTGGAGTGACGGTCGGCGAGGCGGAGCACGCCGCGGACATCCTGGCCGATGAGGGAATCCGCGCGCGGGTGATCGACTGCTACTCGATCAAGCCGATCGACGCGAACACGCTGCGTGACGCCGCTCGCGACACCCGCGCGGTGATCACCGTCGAGGACCACTGGCAGGAAGGCGGACTCGCCGACGCCGTGCTTGAGGTGCTGGCCGAGCAGCCGACCGCGATCACCTTCCGCAGGCTGGCCGTGCGCGAGATGCCCACCTCGGGCACTGAGGAAGAGCTGATGGCCGCCGCGGGCATCGACGCGGCCGCCATCGTCAAGGTGGCGACAAGCATCGGCTCGGTCACCGAATAAAGGTCACCGAGTAAAGGCCAACACGACGGCGGCCATGTCATCCTCGGCATGGCCGTCGTCGCGCACGTCGGCGAACGTCTCGCGCAGCGCCCGCATCAGCCGCTCGTCCGTGCGCGCGTCGCACATGGCCGTCAGGATCAGGTCGCTGTCCTTGGTCGCGCCGTCGAGGCCGAAGGACGGCGTGAAATCGCCTGCGAGCATGGCCTTGCCCTTGACCTGCGCGTAGCCGCAGTCCAACGGGCCGCCCGCGATCACGTCCAGGAACAGTTGCGGGTCGACGCCGAGCCGGTCGGCGAAGCCGATGCTCTGCGCGGTCGCGCCGGTGATCGACAGCACCCACGAGTTGGCGACCAGCTTCAGCCGGTGACCGTCGCCGGGTTGCTGGCCGACCCAGATGGTGCGCGAGCCGATCGCGTCCAACACCGGCGCGACCCGGTCCCGCAGTGCCTCGTCGCCGGCCGCGAGCACGGTGAGTTCGCCCTGCTCAGCGGGCTGACGAGTGCCGAGCACCGGGGCGTCGACATAGGCGAGTTCGTGCTCGTCGGCCAGTTGGGCAAGGCGCTTGGCGCCTGCGACGCCGACCGTGCTGGTCTGCACCCACACGGCGTGTTTCGGCGCGCTGGGCAGCGCTCCGCTCATCACCTCGGTGACCGCTTCCGCGTCGAAAAGCATGGTCAGGATGAAATCCGCGTCGCCGAGCGCTTCCGGCAGGCTCTCGACGATCTTGATGCCGTCCTCGTCGCAGAGCCGACGAGCCTTCTCCGGCGTGCGGTTCCAGACCGTCACGTCGTGCCCGGCTCTGGCCAGGCTCTTGGCCATCCCAGCGCCCATCAGGCCGGCCCCCAGCACGGTCACCGAGGTCGTCGCCATGATTCCTCCGCTCGTCGAATCCGCCGTATCGGCCGGATACCCCGGGGACAGGCGGGTATCCGATGCAAATGAGCCGTACAACGGATACCGATCAGGTGCGCGCGCAGGGACCGGTCGAGGTGCGGAAGGGGCCGCTGGAGGTGGCCGCCGTCGTCGTGCTCGACCCCTCCGGCGAGAGCAAGCACGGTGAGCTGCCGGCGACCTGGCGACCGCTGACCGAGGATGTCGGCGTGGTGTGGTGCCGGCTGCCGGCCATCCGCAGGCAGCACCTTGCCGGTGATCACCTGCTGCCGCAGTTGGCGGGCGGACGTCAGCGGATCCACCTGGTCGGCGTTGGGGAGAGCGCGTTGCTCGCGCTCGGCCTCGCGCTGGCCCACCGCGACCTGGTGCGGTCACTGATCGTGATCGACCCGCCCTGGCCCGGCGATCACCTGCGCGAGCTTACCCGGTTCATCGACGAGAACACGCTGCACGTCCAGCAGATCGAGACGACCAACGGCACCGCGCCCGGCGTCGGCGTCGAGGCGACACTCCCCATCGGGCATCCCGAGGTGGTGCGGGCCATCGTGCAGGTGCTGGTGGAGGCCGATGTCGGCCTGCCGGACTCGGCCGAACAACCCGGACTCGCCGAGCAGGCGCTGCACACGGTCCGGGACCGGATCGCCGAGGCGCTGGAGTCCTTCGCCCGCGAACTCGGTGACCGCGGCCTGCGCTGATGTGACCATCTGACCATACGATCATCGTCTGGAGAACTCGTGCCCCGTTTCGGATACTTCCTGTCCTGTGAGGAATTCGGCCCAGCCGAACTGGTCCGCCAGGCGAAGCTGGCCGAGGAGGCCGGCTTCGACCGGCTGTGGATCTCCGACCACTACCACCCGTGGAACTCGGCGCAGGGCCAGAGCCCGTTCGTGTGGTCGGTGATCGGTGCGCTGTCCGAGGCCACCAGCCTGCCCATCGCCACCGCGGTGACCTGCCCCACCGTGCGGATTCATCCCGCGGTGATCGCGCAGGCCGCCGCGACCGCCGCCGTGCAGTGCAAGGGCGGTTTCACGCTCGGCGTCGGCTCCGGCGAGGCACTCAACGAACACATCCTCGGCGACCCCTGGCCTTCGACATCGGTCCGGCTCGCCATGCTGGCCGAGGCGGTCGAGGTGATCCGCGCGCTGCACACCGGCAAGCAGACCGACTTCGACGGCGAGTACTACACGGTGGAGAACGCCACGATCTACACGCTGCCCGACGGCGAGCCACCGGTGCCCATCTACGTGTCGGGTTTCGGCCAGAAGTCCGCGGAACTGGCCGGACGCATCGGCGACGGCTTCATGTCGGTGCAGCCAGAACGCGAACTCGTGGACGCGTTCCGTTCGGCGGGTGGCGGCGACAAACCGGCCCAGGCGGGCCTGAAGGTGTGCTACGCGGAGTCCGAATCGGAGGCCGTGGACACCGCGCACCGGTTGTGGGCCAACGAACAGCTGCCCGGTGAACTCGCCCAGCTGCTGCCGACGCCACGACACTTCGAGCAGGCGTCCAGCCTGGTGACCAAGGACATGGTGGCCTCGTCGGTGCCGTGCGGCAACGATGTCGACACCTTTGTCGAGGCGATCAACGCCTTCACCTCGGCCGGCTTCGACGAGGTCTACCTCCAGCAGATCGGGTCGGACCAGGAGCGCTTCTTCGAGTTCTGGTCCAAGACCCTCGCCGCCGAAGTCGGCGCGGCCTGACTCAATGGCTTGACCGGGAGGGCTTGACCTGGAGTGCACTCCAGCACCTACGGTGCAAGTATGGAACTCGGTTTTCACCTGCCCATTTTCGACATCGAGGGCGGCACCACCGCGATCGCGGGCGAACTGGCGCGGGTCGGCGCTGCGGTTGAGGCGTCCGGCGCGACCTGGTTGTCGTTCATGGATCACTACTTCCAGATCGAGCCGACCGGCCTCCCGGCCGAGTCGCACATGCTGGAGGGGTACACGACCCTCGGCTACCTGGCCGCGCACACCTCAACCGTCGACCTCGGACTGCTCGTCACCGGTGTGACCTACCGGCATCCCGGCCTGCTGGCGAAGATCGTGACCACTCTGGACGTGCTGTCCGGCGGCCGCGCGGTGCTCGGGCTCGGCGCTGCCTGGTTCGAACGCGAGCACCTCGCGCTCGGCGTACCGTACCCGCCGCTCGCGGAACGGTTCGAGCGGCTGGAGGAGGCGCTGCGGATCTGCGCGCAGATGTGGGACCCGGACAACAACGGCCCGTTCGAGGGCAAGTACTACCAACTCGCCGAGACGCTCTGCTCGCCGCAGCCGATCAACCGGCCCAAGGTGATGATCGGCGGCAGCGGCGAACGCAAGACGCTGCGCCTCGTCGCCCAGTACGGCGACGCGTGCAACCTGTTCGGCACGTCCACCGAGGACGTCGCGCGCAAGCTGGACGTGTTGCGGCGGCACTGCGACGAGGTCGGCCGCGACTACGCCGAGATCCGCAGGACGATCATTGCCAACAACCCCCGGCCGACGCCCGAGAACCGGGACGAGTTCGTCCGCTCCATGGCCGACTACGCGAAGCTGGGCATCCAGGCCGTGCTGATCACCCCGACGACCGGTGCCCCGGCGGCCTGGATCGAGCGGATGTCGCCGGCGGTCAAGCAGCTCGGCGAACTGGGTTAGCCAACTCGATTACACGATGAGCAGGCCGGCCAGCGCGGCCGAGCCGAAGACCAGCCAGGCCGCGTAGTCGCCGATGTGACCGGAATGCAACTGGTGCAGCCCGTGCAGGGTCGGTCGCATCGGCCTACGCAGCCAGCCAGGCGCCTTGCCGTACAACGCGGCGCACGCGACGGCGATCGCGAGCACGGTCGCCACCAGGCCCGACACCACACCGGTGGTGGTCCAATCCGTCGGCGGCGGTGTCGGGCCGCTGTGCGTGCCTGCCATCGTCAACGCCTGCGTGACATAGCCGTGCTGATCGACGAACGTGGCCGCCGCCCTGCCGACCCCCTTGGCGAACGCGGGCACCACGCCGGTCGCGAGGCCGCCGACCAACAGCACAGCGGTGGCGGCGACCATGCTGGCCGGCGTGCGGTCGTGCGGCGGGCGCGCGTCCGGCTGCTCGTCGCGGCCGGTGACCTCGTCCTCCGACGTCGACTCCGGCCGAGGCTGGCGGCCCAGTCCGAAGTAGACCCGAAGCCCGGCACGCAGGGCCGCGCCGCCGGTCAGCGCGGACACCGCGACCGTGAGCACGGTCAGCGGCAGCGACCCGCCCGCGTCGTCGACAAGGTTCTTGCCGAGACCGGTGCCGAACGGCGGCATGCCGGCCAGCGCGAGCGCGCCGAGCACGAACGCCGCGCCCGCGATCGGGTGGCTGCGTGCCCTGCCGTACAGGCTCAGTTCGTCGACGCTCTCATAGCGGCTCAGCAGCAGGCCGGTGAGCAGGAACAACGCGCCCTTGATCGCGGCGTGGCCAACAAGGTAGACGCCGGCGCCCGCGACGCCGAGCGAACTCAGCGCAGCGAAACCGAGCAGGAACAGGCCGATGTGCGCGATGGTCGAATACGCGAGCAGCCGCTTGATGTGCCGCTGGATCAGGCACATCACCGCGCCGAGTACGGTGGTGGCCACGGCGATCACCAGCATGCACCGGTGTACGGCCGCGTCCGGCAGCACGCCGTGGAACACCGTCCAGTAGACCCGGGCGACCCCGTAGACGCCAAGCGGCGCCATCACGCCGGAGAACAGCACGCAGACCGGGGCCGGCGCGACCGCGTGCGCGTCGGCGAGCCAGAAGTGGAACGGCACCGCGGCCGCCTTGACCAGCCAGCCGGTGCAGACCAGCACGAACGCGCCAAGCACAAGCGGGTCGGCGCCGTGCCCGGCCAGCGCGACCGAGAGCTGGGGCAGGCCGAGCGCGCCCGTCCTGGCGTAGAGCAGGCCGATGCCGCTGAGCGTCAGGTACGCGCCGAGCGAGTTCAGCACGCCGAAGGTCAGTCCACCTTGGACGGATTCGGCCTCCTCGATCTTGAAGCCGGTCAGCGCGTACGCGGCGGCGCCCATCAGCTCGAAGAACACGAACATGTCGAAAAGGTCGCCGGTGAGCGTGAAACCGGTCATGCCGGCCGTGAACAGCAGGATCAAGGCGTGGTAGTGCGCGTGCACGCTCTCGAAGTACCGCCACGAGAACGCCAGCGCGCAGCAGGACAGCGCGGCGATGAGCAGCGCGATGCCGGCGCCGGTACGGTCGGCCACCAGCACGATGCCCACCACCAGGTGCGGTTTGGGCTGCCAGCCGCCGGACCAGTTGATCACCCGGCCGGGTCCGGTCGCGGCGAGCAGCAACGCGGCCAGCACCACGCTCGCCAGCGAGACCGCGATCGCGAAGACGTCAACCAGGCTGCGCGGCAACAGCTTGCCGAAGGCCAGCAGCAGGCTCGCGCCCGCCACCGGAATGGCGATCAGCAGGGTGGGCAGCGCCTGGGCGGAGAGAATCCCGGTCATCAGCCGCGCAACTCGTGCAGCTCGTCGGGGTCGACCGTGCCGTGCCGCTTGGCGACCTGGATGGCCAGGGCGAGCAGCAGCGCGGTGACGGTCGCCGAGACCACGATGTCGGTCAGGGTCATCGCCTGCACGACCGGATCGACCACCTGCGAGCCCTTCGGCGTGCTCGACCCGAAGATCGGTGCCGCCGCGCCGCGCTGGTAGCCGATCGTCAACAGCAGCACGTACGTGCCGGACTGCGCGATCGACACGCAGATCACCGCGTGGATCAGGTTGTGGCTGCGCGTGACGCCGAAGATGCCGACCAGCACCAGCCAGGCGGCAACGCCGTAGGCGAACTCGGTCATCGGGAATCGCCCTTCGCCAGCATGCGGGTGGTGATGTCCTGTTCGAGGAAGCCGGCCAGCAGCACGACGATGCCGGAGGCCACCTCGACGCCGATCGCCGCGCTGAACACGGGCACGGTGCCCGCCGAGAACAGCGAGTCGAAAACGCCCTTGGGAATCACGTTGGCCAGGAAACCGGAACTGGTGAACAACCCGGCCACGCCGAGCGCGACGACCGCGCCCATCCCGATCGCCTCGCCGTACTCGTACCAGTGCAGCGGACGCAGCCCGCGCAGCGCCGGATAGCTGCCTGCGACGTAGAGCAGGTGCAGGCCGGTGGCGAGCACGACGCCACCCTGGAAACCACCGCCGGGGGTCAGGTGGCCGTGCGCGACGACGTCGGCGCCGACGATCAGCGTGACCGGCAGCAGCACATAGCCGGCGAGCTTGGTCGCGCTGAGCATCCGGCCGCCCGACGGCGCAGCTCGCTCGGTCTCGTCCTTGCCCGGCCGCAGCAGCGTTACCGCGCCGAGCACCGACGCGAGCAGGATGGTCTCCTCGCCGAACGTGTCCAGCCCGCGCTGGTCGAAGTTGATCGAGGACACCACGTTCGGCGACTGCTGGCGCAGCGACTCGACGACCGTCGAATCCCGGTAGGGATGGCCGCTGCCGCCGAAGACCGGCATGCGCACCAACGCGAACCCGAACAGCACCACCAGCCCGGCCGCGCCGAGCCAGAAGACGATCCAGCGGCCGATGCGGTTCATGACCGGTCGGCCTCCTTCTCGCGCGCCTTCCGCGCCGACGTGCGCACGGTACGCATGGCGAGCAGCACCATCAGCGGCACCACCGCGCTGCCGATCGCGACCTGCGAGAGCGCCACGTCGGGCGCGGAGAGGGCGAGGAACAGGATGCTCAGCAACACCCCGTACACCGACAGCGTGATCGCCTGCCGCGCAGGCGACCTGGTGAACACCACGATCGTGCCGCCAGCCGCGACCAGCGCCAGCATGATCAGCGCCAGGACGATCATTCCGGGCTCTCCGCTTCGATCACGCCGTCCCGCTGGGCGTTGAGGCGACCGGTTGCCGCGCTCAGGATCGGTCCGGTGATCGCGAGCAGGACGGTGATCAGCAGGACGGTCGCGCCGGTGAGGCCGAGCCCGTCTGACACGAGCAACGAAACGCCGACCAGCGGGCCGCACACCGAGGTGAGCACGGTCAGGTAGTGCAGCCTGCGGTAGACCGAACGCGAGCGCAGCGCGGCGAGCGAGGCCAGGATCGCCAGCAGGGTGCCGAGTCCCAGCAACACGTCGGCGAGCAGGTCAGCCATGGTGACCGCCACCGAGCAGTCGGGTGAACACCAGCGTGCCGGCGAAGGACAGCAGCACCAGTACCAGCGGGACGATCAGGTAGCTCGACTGGTTCATGGCCTGGCACAGCACCATCAGCACGATCGTGCCGAGCACGCCGGCCAGTTCCAGCCCGAGCAGCCGGTGCGCGGCAGGGCCCCGGCCGGCCAGGATCATCGCCGGCACCAGCCCGCCGACCATCAGCGCGCCCGCCGCGATCACCCACACGTTCACTCGCGCCTCGCTCTCATTCGCACCGCCTTCATGCGCACGGTCTTCATTCGCGCACGGCCCTGCTCAGGCCGGTTTCGCCGATGGGAAGGTGGTGCACGCACAGCCGGTTGTCCTTGGCGTCGACAACGACCGAACCGGGCGCGCTGGACACCACCGCCGTTGCCAACGCCTCGTGCGCGACCTGCTGGCCACCATCGAGCGGCACCTCGTCGAACGAGTCGTCCTCCGGTCGGTCGCGCTTGGTGGCAAGGCGCAGCACGGCGACCGTGTCGTGCAGGACCGCAACGGGCAGGTGCGGCAGCCAGCGCGCCCAGTGCGGGCGCACCCGCCATCGGCCCCTGGCCGCGATCCGTGCCGCGCGGGCCGCGAACGCGCACGGCAGCGCAAGGCCGGCCGCCGTGCCCAACTCCTCGTAGGAGAACGCGTTCAACGACATCAACCAGACCCCGAGCAGCACGGCCCACCAGATGACGACCTCGGCCAACACCCGCATCCGCGCTCCCTTCCGCTGCTCGCGGATACCCCGTCTGCCTGGGGCCGATACCAGGGGTTTGCCGCGAAATGGATCGTGGTATGCGCACAGCATGGTCCGATTCGGCTACACACTGATGACCGAACAAGCCGGTCCGCGTGACCTCGTCGACCACGCGGTAGCTGCGGAAGCTGCCGGTTTCGACTTCGAGGTGACGAGCGACCACTACTCGCCCTGGCTCGCCGAGCAGGGGCACGCGCCCTACGCGTGGAGCGTGCTCGGCGCGGTGGCGCAGGCGACCGACCAGGTCGAGCTGATGACCTACGTGACCTGCCCGACCATGCGCTACCACCCGGCCGTCGTCGCGCAGAAGGCCGCCACCGTGCAGGCGTTGTCCGATGGCCGGTTCACGCTCGGCCTCGGTGCGGGGGAGAACCTCAACGAGCACGTCGTCGGCAGGGGCTGGCCGCCGGCCAACGTGCGGCACGAGATGCTCGGCGAGGCGGTCGGCATCATCGGCAGGCTGTTCAGCGGCGGCTACGTCGACTTCGTCGGCAAGCACTTCCGGGTCGACTCGGCGAAACTGTGGGACCTGCCAGAACGCAGGGTGCCGATGGCGGTCGCGGTGTCCGGCAAGCAGTCGGTGAAGCTGTTCGCGCCGATCGCGGACGCGATGATCGCGGTCGAGCCCGATGCGGAACTGTGCGCGTCGTGGCGGCGGCACGCGCCGGAGAACGAGCGCATCATCGGCCAGATCCCGATCTGTTTCGACCACGACACCGATGCGGCGATCGCCAGGGCGCACGAGCAGTTCCGCTGGTTCGGCGGCGGCTGGAAGGTCAATGCCGAACTGCCCGGCCCGGCTGGCTTCGCCGCGGCGACCCAGTTCGTGCGGCCAGAGGACGTCGCCGAGTCGATCCCGTGTGGACCGGACGTCGAGCGCATCGTGCAGGCCGTCTCCGCGTTCTGGGAGGCCGGTTTCACCGATGTCGCGCTGGTCCAGATCGGCGGCGAGCACCAGCGTGACTTCTTCGACTTCGCGAACAAGGAACTGTTGCCGGCGCTGCGCTCCGCGTCGGACTGACCCGGCGGACTGGCTCGGCGGACTCACGCGGGAGGCGGTGGCATGGCGCGTCCGATCTGGACCGGATCGATTACCTTCGGTCTTGTCACGATCCCGGTCGCCCTGTTCAGCGCGACCGAGGATCACACCGTCCACTTCAACCAGTTCCAGCGCGGCACCTCCGACCGCATCCGCTACCAGCGGGTGAACGAGCGCACCGGCAAGGAGGTCGACTACTCCGACATCGTGCGCGGCCACGAGGTGAGCGGCGGGGAGTACGTCATCGTCGAGCCGGACGAACTGGCCGCGATCGCGCCGGGCCGGTCCCGCTCGATCGAGATCAGCACGTTCGTCGACCTTGCCGACATCGATCCGATCTTCTTCCAGAAGACCTACTGGCTCGCGCCCGCGAAGCAGGAATTCGCCGCGTCCTACGCGCTGCTGGTGTCCGCGATGGCCAAGACCAACCGGGTCGGCATCGCCAACTTCGTCATGCGCGGCAAGGAGTATCTGACCGCGGTGCGCGCCGACAACGACGTCCTCGCGCTGGACACGATGTTCTTCGCCGACGAGATCAGGGACCCGCACCAACTCGAAACGCTGCCGGGCCGGAAGAAGGCCAACGACAAGCAGTTGAACATGGCGGTCTCACTGATCGAGGCGATGAGCGGCGACTGGCAGCCGGAGGACTACCACGACACCTACACCGCCAAGGTGCGCAAGCTCATCGAGGACAAGCGCAAGGGCAGGGAGATCGTCACCGAGAGCGAGGCGCCAGAGGCGACCGGCGTCGTGGACCTGATGGACGCGCTGCGTCGCAGCGTCGAGACCGCCCGCACCGCGCGGGGCAAGGGCAAGACCAAGGCCAAAACCGAGCGCAAGACCGAGATCGACAACGCGAGCAAGTCCGAACTGGACGCACTGGCCCGCGAACTCAAGATCAGGGGCAGGTCGAAGATGAACCGCGACGAGCTGCTCCGCTCGGTGAAAGCGGCGTCCTGAACAACGAATTGACCAACGAATTCACCAACGAACTGGGGGTGGTGGCGTTGTCGGTCGAGACCGACGTCCCGGCGAGAATGGATCGCCTGCCCTGGACCCGATGGCACTGGATGGTGCTGGTCGGGCTGGGCACGGTGTGGATCCTGGACGGACTTGAGGTCACCATCGTCGGCGCGCTCGGCCAGCGACTCACCGACCCGGCCAGCGGCCTGCACCTGTCCGACGCGCAGGTCGGCCTCGCCGCGTCCGTCTACATCGTCGGAGCGGTCGTCGGGTCGATCGCGCTCGGTTACGCCACCGACCGGCTGGGCAGGAAGAAGCTGTTCCTGGTCACCCTTGGCATCTACCTCGCCGCCACGGTGCTGACCGCGTTCTCGTTCGCGCCATGGTGGTTCTTTCTGATGCGCGCGCTCGCCGGCTTCGGCGTCGGCGGCGAGTACGCGGCCATCAACTCCGCCGTCGACGAGCTGATTCCCGCGCGCATGCGCGGCACCGTCGACCTGGCCGTGAACGGCTCGTACTGGGCGGGAGCCGGAGTCGGCGCCGCGCTGACCATCGTGCTGCTCAACCCGGCCTTCTTCGCGAGTTGGCTCGGCTGGCGGCTGTGCTTCGGCATCGGCGCGCTGCTCGGCATCGGCATCCTGCTGGTGCGCCGGAAGGTGCCGGAGAGCCCGCGCTGGCTGTTCACCCACGGCCGCGCGGACGACGCGGACCGACTGGTCGGCGACATCGAGCGGACCGTCGCCGAACAGGCGGGCACCGAACTGGAACCGGTGCACGAGACGATCTCGGTGCGCCAGCGCGGCAGTACCGGCTTCGGCGAGATCGCCAAGGTGCTGCTGCGGCGCTATCCGCGCCGGACCGTGCTCGGGCTCGGCCTTTTCATCGGGCAGGCGTTCCTGTACAACGCGGTGTACTTCACCGAATCACTGGTGCTCGGCACGTTCTTCAAGGTCAACGGCTGGGGAGCCGGCGTCTACCTGATCCCGCTGGCTGCGGGCAGCCTGCTCGGCCCGATCCTGCTCGGCCGCCTTTTCGACACGGTCGGCAGGCGCACCATGATCGTGATCTGCTACCTCGGGTCGGGCGTGCTGCTGGCCGTCACCGGCGTGCTGTTCGGCTCTGGCATGCTCACCGCGACCACCCTGACCATCGCCTGGGCCGTGGTGTTCTTCCTGGCGTCCGCCGGTTCGAGCGCGGCGTACCTGACCGTGTCCGAGGTGTTCCCGCTGGAGATCAGGGCCATGTCGATCGCGCTGTTCTACGCGGTTGGCACCGGGCTCGGCGGCATCGTCGGGCCGCTGCTGTTCGGCAACCTGGTCGCGACCGGCACGTTGTGGGCGGTCGCCATCGGCTACTTCATCGGCTCGGTGGTGATGGCCGCCGGCGGTGTCGTCGAGTGGATCTTCGGCGTCGAGGCGGCCGGCAGGTCGCTTGAGGACATCGCGGCGCCACTGTCCAGTGAGGACGATGCAAGCGAGAGCAGTCGCGCGGCCACCCGATCCGGCTACGCGCCGAAACCGGTCTCCTCGGCCTATCCGAGGCAACACCCGCTCGTCGAGCCGAACCGCCAGTCCGAAGTAGACGCCATCGCGGCCGCGGTCGCGGACGGGCCGGTCGACCGGCAGACGCTGCGGGAGCGGGTCGGCGCCGCGCGCTGGGGCCCCGGCCGGTTCGGTGCGGCGCTGCGGGTCGCGCTGGCGCGTGGCGCGGTACGTAGGACCGGGCAGCGCTTCGGCCCGAGCCGAACGGAACAGTCGTGAACGAGGTGCGGTCGTGAACGAGGTCACCGTGGTCGGCCAGATCGCGCGGGACCTTGTCCTGGTCGTCGACGAGTGTCCCGATCCGTTGACCTCGACCCGGGTGTCCGAACGGCGGGAAACCCTGGGCGGCAAGGGCGCCAACCAGGCCGTGTCGCTCGCCCAACTGGGCGCGTCGGTCGCGCTGCTCGGCGTCGTCGCGGACGATGACGATGCCGACCGGCTGCTGGCCCGCGCCGGCGCCGACGGCATCGACACCGGCTCGGTGGTGCGCAGGCAGGGCGAACGGTCGGCGCTGATCGTGGAGATCGTGGACCGGCAGGCACGATGGCGTTACCTAGAGGACATTCCGGACACGATGCTGCTCACCGAGGACGACATCCGCGCCAACGCGGCCGCAGTGCGCGAGGCTCACGCGGTCATCGTGCAACTCCAGCAGCCACCGGCGACCGCGCTCGCCGCCGCCAGGACGGCGGGTTCGGACACCCTGGTCGTGCTGGACGGCGTCGCCACCGACGAACTCCTCGACCTGGCCGACGTCATCAGGGCCGACGACCAGGAGGCGCGCCTGCTGACCAGTGAAGCGCTCGATGACCCCGACGACATCGTGCGCGCCGCCCGCGCGCTGCTCGACCGGCATGCCCGGCTGCGGCTGGTGGCCTTCGGCGCCGGCAAGCACGGCAACGTCTTCGCCTGGCCGGACGGCAACTTGGTACTGCCACTGGAGGACGTCCCGGTGACCGACACGACCGGTGGCGGCGACGCGTTCGTGGCCGCGCTGACGCTTGGCCTGGTCCGCGGCGCGGAACCCGAAGCCGCTGCGGCCGCCGCGGTCGCCGCAGCCGCGCACACCGTGCGTCACCCTGGCGGCAGGCCGGACCTGGGACCGGCGGTGCTGAACGCACCCGACTGAGCGGCGGCGTATGGCCGAGGGAATGCCGGGTATGCGACCTGCGTGCTGACGTTGCTTGATCCGGTACCACCCGGACCGTCGGCGCTGCCGCGTTCGGTGCCCACACCGGACACCGAGCCGCGCGGGCGCGCCGTGGTGGGGGACCGATGACACCGCGCGCGATCACGCCGGAGTCGCGCTGGCGGGACTGGCTGGCGGCCGCCTCCGCCGAACCATTCCCCGAGCAGCGATTCCGCAAGGCTGTCGTGGTCGCGGCGCACCCGGACGACGAGACGCTCGGCGCGAGCGGAGTGGTACAGCGGCTGCACGAGCTCGGCGGCGCTGTCTCGTTGGTGATCGCCACCAACGGCGAGGCCGCCTATCCCGAAGCTGACGCCGAGGAACGCGCCGAACTGGCCAGGCGACGCCGCGTCGAACTCTACGAGTCCCTGCACGCGCAGGGGCTCGGCGCGGTCGCCGTGCACTGGCTCGGCCTGCCAGACGCCTGCCTCGCAGAACAACGCGAACAACTCGCCGCGGCGCTCGCCGACCTGCTCGAAGGCGCCGACCTGTGCGTGCTGCCCTGGCCTGGCGATCCGCATCCGGACCACCAGGTCGCCGGCGAGACGGTACTGCGCGTCGCACCGGTCGCCGCGCACCGCTTCGCCTACCCGGTGGACATGTGGCACTGGCGCCAACCCACCGAACGAGCCATTCCCCGCGACCGCGCGGTCACCTACCGGCTCAGCGACGTGCAACGGCGCCGCAAGGCCGCTGGCATCGCCGCGTTCGCCTCCCAGCTGAAACCGGGACCACACGGCGAGGCACCGATCCTCGGCACCGACATGCTCACCCACTTCGACCGCGACGTCGAGGTGCTGTTCCGGCAACCGCCAAGGACCGGCGCGCCGATCAGCCGGTTCGTCGAACTCTACGACCGCGACGACGATCCATGGCGGGTCACGGACGGATGGTACGAGCGGCGCAAGCGCGCCGCCGTACTGGCCGGCCCGCCACGCGAGCGCTACCGCCTCGCCATCGAACCGGCCTGCGGTATCGGCGTGCTCACCGGCGCCCTCGCCGCGCGCTGCGACGCGGTGGTCGCGTTCGACCCGGCGCCGAACGCGGTGCGCAGGGCAAGGGCGCGCACCAGGCAACTGGGCAACGTCTCGATCCAGACCGGCGCGCTGCCCGACGATCTCCCGCCCGGCCCCGCCGATCTGCTGGTGTTCAGCGAGATCCTCAACTACCTCGGTGACACGCACCTGCGCGCCACCCTGGACCGGGCGGTCGCCGCGCTCGCCGAGGACGGTCACCTGGTGGCCGTGCACTGCCTGAGCTGGGCGCCCGAGGCACCTCGGGACGGCAGGCGCGCGCACGAGATCCTGCTCGCGCACCCCGGTTTGCGCACCCTGGTCACGCACGAGGACGAGCGTTTCGTCCTGCACGTGTTGGCGCGCAGATGATCTCACCGATGGCCGTGGCCGGCTGCGAAGAACAGGAGGAAGGAAAACCCATGCGTGGGACCAAGAACGCCCTGCGTCGCGTCGAGGATGCCTACGCGGGTGACGCGGATCGGCCGCTCGGCGGCTATGTCGTCGCGCTCGGCGCGTACGCCGGTTTCGCCGGTGCGCTGCTGGGCGTCGGCGCGCTGCGCGGCAAACGACTGCCAGGCAAGGTCGGCATCGGCGATGCCGCGCTGCTCTCCGTCGCCACCCACAAGCTGAGCAGGCTGATCGCCAAGGACGCGGTGCTGAGCCCGGTGCGGGCCGCCTTCACCCGCTACGAGGAACCGGCGGGCGAGGGCGAACTGAACGAGTCCGTGCGCGGGCACGGCGTCCGGCACGCGATCGGCGAGCTGATCAGCTGCCCGTTCTGCCTCGCGGTGTGGATCGCCACCGGCCTGGTCGGCGGCCTCGCGCTCGCGCCGCGACTGACAAGGACGTTCGAGCTGATCATGTCCGCTGTCGCGGCGTCGGACGCGTTGCAGCTGGTCTACGACGCGGCGAAGGAAGGCGCGGAACAATGACGACGGCAAAGATGACAACCGAGCACCGGCCCCGGCCGCTCACCGCGATCGTCACCGGGTCCGACTCCGGCATCGGTCGCGCTGTCGCCGTCGCCCTCGCCGGTGGAGGCGTCGACGTTGGCATCACCTATCACACCGACAAGCAGGGCGCAGAGGAGACCGCCAAGGAGGTCCGCGAGCAGGGCGCGCGATCTGTTGTGCGCCAACTGGACCTGACCGACCTGCCCACCGCGGGTGCGGTCATCGACGAGCTGGCCGGCGAACTCGGCAGCGTGGACGTGCTGGTCAACTGCTCAGGCACCGGAACGAGCGAACTGGCCATGGACATGGATTTCGACACCTGGCGGCAGGTGTTGTCCGTCGACCTTGACGGAGTGTTCGTGTGCAGCCAGCGCGCGGCCAAACACATGATCGAGCAGGGGCGCGGCGGCCGGATCATCACCATCACCAGCGTGCACGAGCATGCCCCGCGCGTCGGCGCCGCACCGTACTGCGCGGCCAAGGCGGGCGCCGGCATGCTGACCAAGGTGCTCGCGCAGGAACTGGCCGAGCACGGCATCACCGTGAACTCGGTGGCACCCGGCGAGATCTCCACCCCGATGACCGGCCAGACCGACGTCGACCCGACCGAACAGAAACGGCCCGGCGTCCCGCTCGGCCGCACCGGCGACGCCCGCGAGGTGGCCGCCGCAGTCGCGTTCCTGGCCACCCCGGCCGCCGGCTACATCACCGGCTCGTCGATCGTGATCGACGGCGGCATGCTCCTGATGGGACCGCAGGCCGGCTCACACCTGTCCAGCGACGACTGGCGCAGGCCCTGATTCGATGAGCGTATGGACCCCACCGGCGCGGGTAACTCGGCTGGTATGCATTCGATGCCCGCCGACGGTGACCCGACGCGGACCATGCCGGACGCGGTGGCCAGGCACTATGTCGCCTGGTTGACCAGCAGCCTGCGCGAACTGGACAGCCACCGTCCCGAGTCCGACGGCCTTGCGCGGCGGATCACGCTGCGGCCCTACGGCAACCCGCTGCCGCTCGGCTTCTTCTCCTTCGCGATCGGCATGGCGCTGCTCGCCGGCATCGGCATGGGCTGGCTGTCCACAGTGGCCGATGTGCGGACCTCGGGCATCCTGATGGCCGCGTTCGTGTTCCCGCTCGAACTCATCGCCACCGTGTTCGCGTTGCTGAGCAGGGACACCGCGGTCGCGGCCGCGCTCGGGCTGTACACCACGATGTGGCTGGCGCTGGGTATCGTGACCGCGCTTGATCCGGCGACCAAGGTCTCCCGGCCGGTCGGCATGCTGCTCGGCGCGTTCACCCTGATGCTGATTCCGCTGACCGTCATGGCCGCGTTCAGCAAGGTGCTCATCTCGGTGGTGCTCGGCCTGTCCTCGGTCCGGGCGGGTTTCGAGGCGGCCTACCAGCTCGGTGCGCCACAGTGGACGGACCGGGTGAACGGCATCGGCGCGCTGGTCCTGCTCGGGCTCGCGCTCGTCGCCGGGACCGCCATGCTCGTCGAGGACCTACGTGGCAGTGCCGCGCTGATCGGCCGCAGAAACCAGGCGGCGCGGGCGATGGACGCCGACGAGCCGGGGGAGGGTCCGGACGAGCCGGGCATCCGCCAACAGCTGTAGCCGAAGCGGAGGAGGAACACATGCGAACCGAACAGTTGCGTGAACTGGTCCGCGACAGCGGGCCGTTCGTCTCGGTGTACGTCGACGCTTCGCACGACACCGAGGACGCGGCCACCCAGAACGAACTGCGTTGGCGCGCCCTGGAAACCGACCTGTGGAACCGAGGCGCGGACCAGGCCACGATCGAGGCGACCAGGCGAGCCGTGCTCGACCGGCCGGCGGTCGGCTCATCGGGCCGCGCCGTGATCGCTGCACACGGCGCCGCACTGCTCACCGAGGATCTGCCCCTGCCACCCGCCACCGACCTGGTGCGCTTCTCCGCACTGCCGTACCTGCTGCCGCTGCTGTCCTCGGTCGAGCCGCCGGTCCCGCACGTGGTGGTGCTCGCGGACAAGATCGGCGCTCAGCTGCGCGCCCTCGATGTGAACGGCGCCGAGGTCGCGCCGGAAAATGTCAGGGGCAGCGATCACCCCGTGCACCACGTCGCCGGTGGCGCTCTCGCGCACGGCAGCATGGAGAACCGGGCGGAGGAGACGGTCCGGCGCAACGCCAAGGACATCGCTGAGCACGCGGTGCGGCTCGTCGAGCAGGTGAACGCGGACGTGCTGGTGCTGGCCGGCACGGTGTCCGCGCGCACCGCGATCCACGCCGAACTGCCCGCGCACGTGCGCAGGCTCGCGGTCGAGTTGGACATCGACGCCGCGCACACCGACATCGACGCCGATGAGGTCACCGCCGCCGTGGCGCGGCTGCTGGCCCAGCGGCAGGCCGAGCGGGGCGAGTCGGTGCTGGAACGGTTCAACGTCGGCAGGGCGCACGGCACCGCGTGCGAGGGCCTGACCCGCGTCACCGAGGAACTGCGGGCCGGCGCGGTGGACACGGTGTTGGTGACCGATCCCGCCCTGGAGGGCCGGACGGTGTGGCTCGGCGGCGAGGACCCCAGCCAGATTGCGACCCGGCCCTCGGAACTGCGCGAAGCTGGCGAGGAAGCCCTCGAACGGCGCGCGGACGAGGCGATCCCGGCGGCCGCCCTGGCCACCTCGGCAGACGTGGTCGTGCTCACCGGCGCTGCCGCCGTACCGGACGGCGTCGCCGCGCTGCTCCGCTACTGACGGGGCTACCGATGGAGGCGACGGTGCCGACCGAGACCGAACCACTGACCGAACCACTACGCGAACCCGCGGTCGCGAGCGTCGCGGACACGCTGCGCGTGGTCGGCACCGTACTCGTGCCGATCATGTCGGTCGGCCTGATCAAGCGCAGGCCCGGCGTCCTGCGGATGGCCGACCGGCTGCGGCTGGACCGCGCCGCGATCGCCACCATGCGCGCGTTGCGGGTCCGCTACGGTCATCGCACCCTGCTGCTGCGCATCCCCGGCCGGTCCGTCGAACTGCCGCTGTCCGCCGACGATGTCGGACGCGTGCTGGCCGCGACACCCGACCCGTTCAGCCCGTCGACGACGGAGAAACGGGCCGCGCTCGCCCACTTCCAGCCGCACGGCGTGCTGATCTCGCGCGGTGCAGAGCGCGCGGAGCGACGTGCGTTCAACGAACGCGTGCTGCGTCCGGACCTGCCACTGCACCACCTCGCCCCGAGCATCGGGACCACCGTCCGGTCGGCGGCGCGGACGCTGCTCGCGACCATCGGCGACGGCGAACTCGGCTGGGAGGCGTTCACCGAGTGCTGGTGGTCGGCGGTCCGGGAGGTCGTCCTCGGTCGGGCCGCCAGGGACGATCGCGACCTCACCGACCTGCTCGGCACTTTGCGCGAGGCCGGCAACTGGGCGTACCTCTCGCCCACGAACCGCGCCGCGCGGGAGCGGTTCCAGCAGGCCGTCGCCGAGTACGTGCACCGCGCCGAACCGCGCAGCCTTGCGGCCGAGGTTGCTGAGGTGGCCGCGACCCACGCCGAGCAGGGCGTCGATCCGGCCGGCCAGGTGCCGCACTGGCTGTTCGCCTTCGACGCGGCCGGCATCGTCACGTTCCGCACATTGGCGCTGATCGCCAGCCACGCCGAGCAGGCCGAGGCCGTGCGGGCCGAACTGAGCACCACCGACCTGACCCAACCCGCGCAGCTGCCCTACCTGCGGGCCTGCGTGCTGGAGTCGGTCCGGCTGTGGCCGACAACGCCGATGGTGCTGCGCGAGAGCACCAGGCCAACCGGGTGGGGCCCGACCGGCACCACCTCGGTGATCTACGCGCCGTTCTTCCACCGCGACGCCGACACCCTGCCGTTCGCGAACGACTTCGCGCCGCGGATCTGGCTGGACGGCACCGCGGAGCGTCACCCGGCGCTCGTGCCGTTCAGCGCGGGCCAGGGCGAATGCCCCGGTCGTCACATCGTGCTGCTCACCGCGTCCACCATGCTCGCGGCCCTGCTGGAACGGCACGAGTTCACCGTTACCGGCAAACCGGGCATCGCCGACGGCCGCAGGCTGCCCGCCACCCTCGACCACACCGGCCTGCGCTTCGTTCCGCGACCGAGTTGAACCCGAGGTTGAACCCTGGGGTGACCAATTCGTTGCCAAGATCGGGTATGAATGCTGGTCGCGCGGGAAGTCGGCAGGGAGATAGTTCGACGGAACCCGAACAGGGAGGGTCCGCGCCATGACCGACTCGCCGCACGCGGGCAGCGGCAGCATCATCACCTACCTCGACGCCTCCGGCAGCGAGCGCGGCTGGTTCTGCCAGGCGGTGGTGACCGGCATCGGCGTCGTCGATCCGCAAACCAACGTGTACTGGCTGCCGATCGTCCGGCCGGACGGCGAGCTGACCCTGCTCGATCCGGCGCTGATCGTGACCACCGAGCCGGGCAGGCAGGACAGGGACACCGATATGGGGCCACCGCCTGCGGTGGACATCCTGGCCGGCGCGCTCGCCGCGCTGGCGGACGGCATGACCGAAATCGACGAGCGGGCGCCGATGGCGCTGATGGACGCGCGCGAGCTGCTGACCAGATTCGTCAACGTGATCACGCCGATCGAGTACGCCCTGTGCATCCTGGTCGACGCTGACCCGCGCGGCAGGCTCGCCACCGTGCTCAGCTGTATCAGTTCAGCCGCTGACCAGTTCGAACACGGTCGAGTCGCGGACGGCAAGGCCGGCATCCTCATCGCCAACAACGCCATGGCCGACCTGGTCGATCCGGAACCGGACGAACCGTGGGACGACCTGATGTGATTGTTCGATGTGTCAGACCCCCGGAGAGGGGGTACGTAGGGCTCGAAAGGCACGGTTGAGCACACAGCCGTTTGGACATCGCGTTCCTGATCCCTGATGCCGTCGTGGTGAGGTGTGCGGCCTCCGCCGCGCGGCGCCACGCTTCCCGAGTTCAGGTGAACCCAATGCCAGTGTCGGAGCGTCACCACCATGACACCGAATACGACCACCTCCTTCCGCTGTTCCACCGGCTGGCGGATCCGGCGACGCCGGACATGGAGCGTGAGCAACTTCGGGAGGAGCTGCTCACCGGGCACCTGCCGCTCGCCGAGCACATCGCCCAGCGCTACCGCGACCGCGGGCAGCCCATCGACGACCTGCGTCAGGTCGCGCGGCTGGGCCTGATCTACGCGATCGACCGGTTCGATCCCGAGCGCGGCGACTTCGTCGCGTTCGCGGTGCCCACCATCATGGGCGAGGTCCGCCGCTACTTCCGCGACTTCGCCTGGACCGTCTCGGTGCCGCGCAGGCTCAAGGAACTCAACAGGACGATCGCCAAGGCCGTGAACGAACTGGTGCTGGAAACCGGCAAGTCGCCCCGGCCCGCGCAGATCGCCGCCCACCTCGGCCTTTCCGTCGAAGCCGTCTACGAGGGCCTCCAGGCGGGCATGGCCTACCAGCCGGACAGCCTCGACCTGCCGGCGCCGCGCGAGGACGACTCGGGCCGCTGGTCGACCGGCTTCGGCCTGATGGACGCGCGATTCGAGCACGTGGAGAACCGGGAAACCCTGCATGAGGCCCTGTCCAGGCTGCCGGAACGGGAGGCCGAGATCGTCCGGCTGCGCTTCTTCGAGGAGTTGACGCAGAGCCAGATCGCGCAGCGCATGGGAATCTCCCAGGTGCACGTCTCGCGGCTGCTCGCGCAGAGCCTCGCCGTCCTCCGGTCCTCCTTCGCGGACGACTCCGCCGACGACGCGGCCGACGCCTCGTCGAGTATGAGCCCCGCCGTCGCGGGAAAGCGTTGAGCGTGCGCGCAAGCGCGCCAACCGCTGCGATGACGAAAGAGGCGAGACCATGCGAGCTGTCGCGTACCACGGTCGACGGGATGTCCGGGTGGACACCGTGCCCGATCCACGGATCGAGGTGTCCACCGACGCGGTCATCCGGGTGACGTCCACCGCCATCTGCGGCTCGGACCTGCACCTCTACGAGGTGCTCGGCGGCTATCTCGAACAGGGCGACATCCTCGGGCACGAGCCCATGGGCGTTGTCGAGGAGGTCGGTTCGGACGTCGGCAGGCTCAAGCCCGGTGACCGCGTCGTGGTGCCGTTCAACATCTCCTGCGGGAACTGCTTCTACTGCGCGCGCGGCCTGTACTCGCAGTGCGAGACCACCCAGGTCCGCGAGTACGGCAAGGGCGGCGCGCTGTTCGGCTACACCAAGCTCTACGGCCAGGTCCCCGGCGGTCAGGCCGAGTACCTGCGCGTGCCGCAGGCCCAGTTCGGCCCGATCGTAGTGCCGGAGGGTCCACCGGACGAGCGGTTCCTGTACCTGTCCGACGTCCTGCCGACCGCGTGGCAGGCGGTCCAGTACGCGAACATCCCCGATGGCGGCACCGTCGCCGTATACGGGCTCGGCCCGATCGGCCAGATGTGCGCGCGGATCGCAGCGCACCTCGGCGCCGGTACCGTGTTCGGCATCGACCTTGTGCCGGAACGACTCGCAACCGCTCGGTCGTCCGGTGTGGACACGCTGGACCTCCGCGCACACCGCGACATCGCCGAGTCGCTGCGGGCCAGGACCGAAGGGCGCGGCCCGGACGCGGTGATCGACGCCGTCGGCATGGAGGCGCACGGCAGCCCGGTCGGCAAGCTGGCGCACGAGTTCGCCGCGCTGCTGCCCCCGGCCCTCGCCGCGAAGCTGATGAACGTCGCCGGCCTCGACCGGCTCAGCGTGCTGTACTCGGCGATCGACGCGGTGCGGCGCGGCGGCACCATCTCGCTCAGCGGCGTCTACGGCGGCAAGCTCGATCCGTTGCCGATGATGGACCTGTTCGACAAGCAGATCCAACTGCGCATGGGACAGGCCAACGTGCGCCGCTGGGTGGACGACGTCCTGCCGCTCGTGATGGACGAGAGCGATCCGCTCGGCGTGCTGGACCTGGCAACGCACCATCTTCCGCTTGAGGAAGCGCCGCACGCGTACGAGATGTTCCAGCGCAAGGAAGACGGCGTGCTAAAGGTCGTCCTGCGGCCCTGAACGAGTGGCGGAGCCCGACCGCCGCGCCATGTTTGCCCTTCCATCAGCAGTGGAATTCTGTTGTTGACAGGAGACCGACAACCGAAAGGTTGATAAAAATGTTAGCCATTGTGTTGGTGCTGTTATTGGCGCTGGTGCTCGGTGGTGTCGGCTTCGTGGTTCACGCACTGTGGATCGCGGCGGGCGTCGTGCTCGTGTTGTGGCTGCTGGGCTTCGTCGTCCGCAGCGCGGAGGGTGTCGGTAGCCGGCGCGCACGTTGGTATCGCTGGTAACCGGGAAGGGATCAACCCGAGGCGACGAACGGCGGGCCGGTTCGACCGGCCCGCCGTTCTCTGCGACTTTATTCGATTTTATTTGGTTTGCGAGATTTCACCTGCGGCGGCGGTGAAAGGCGATCCTGAGCACCAGCAACGCCGGCACGCCCAGCTTGATCCACACCGGCAGCCGCGCGAGCAGCGCGACGAGTTTCTTGCCGGTCTCGCCGAATCCGGGCGGAATCGCGTCGGTCGCGACCCCGCCGATCGCCCGTACGTCCTGCTTGACCCGCCGCCCGTCCCAGGACAGCGCCTTGGCCGCACCACGCAGTTGCCGTTTGGCCTGCTCGCTGACGGTGAACCGCTCGGCGAGCGCGGCAACGGTCTTCGCAGCGTCGTGTCGGGCGTTGTCGATCTCCGCGCGCACCTCCCCGATGCTCGCGTTCGGCGGCAACTCGGCCGGGAATTCCGGCAGCGAATGCGAGTCGGTCATCGGTGCGCTCCCTTCGCGATCGTCTGGATGTCCTCACGCACACTGGTCATCGCCCAGGTCGGTAACGGTGGCAGCGCGCGGCGCAGCACGAACCGGCCGACCAGCGCGGCCATCCCAGCACCGAGCAGCACGGCCACCCCGACCAGCAGGGCGGACAGCCACAGCGGCAGGACGATGTCCAGCGCGACGATCGCGCAGGCGACGAGCGCCGCGGCGCCGAGAAGGCCACCGACGGCGGCCATGCCGAACGCGGCCGCGCCGATCCCGGCGGCCTTGCCCCTGCGCCGCAACTCGACAACGGCAAGTCGGGCCTCGGCCCTGGCCAGCCTGCGCAGCTGCTCGGACAACTCGGTGATCAGTTCGGCGGTGCTGTGCTCCTCCGCCGCGGTCGTGGCTTCTTCCACGTCGGTCATAGTGGCCCGTCCGCGTTCTCGACAGCTTCCTTGACTTCCTCGGCAACGTCATCCGGCCACGGCTGGTCCTGCGCCCGCTGCTCGGGACTGGACGCGTGCTCCGGGGCATGGCCGTCGTCCAGCACCGTCCGCTCCGGGTTGGCCACCGGATGGACGTTCTCGTCGTGCCCGGTCATCGTGGTCACCTCCACCTTCGGGTTCCCCTTCAGGACTACCCGAGGACGAACCGGGCTATGCCATGTGTGTGCACGAACCGATCGAGGAGGGAAGGGAGCACGAGATGGCCGACGAACTGCGCGGCCGGACGGTAGCCATCCTGGCGACGGACGGCGTTGAGCAGGTCGAACTGGAGCAGCCGAAGGAGGCCGTCGAGCGGGCCGGCGCCCGGGTGCAGCTGGTGTCCGTGCACGACGGCAAGATCCAGGCCATGCACGGTGACATCGACAAGGGCGACACGTTCGAAGTCGACCGTGCGGTCTCCGACACCCAGGTCGGCGACTACGACGCGCTGATCCTGCCCGGCGGAACCATCAACCCGGACCGCTTGCGGATGAACAGCTCCGCCGTCGACTTCGTGCGCGGCTTCATGCACTCCGACCGCCCCGTCGGCGCGATCTGCCACGGTCCGTGGACCCTGGTACAGGCCGACGTGGTGCGCGGCCGAAGGCTGACGTCGTATCCAAGCCTGCGCACGGACATCACCAACGCGGGCGGCGAGGTCCTCGACGAGGAGGTCGTCGTGGACGGCAACCTGGTGACCAGCCGCAACCCGGACGATCTGCCGGCGTTCTGCTCGACGATCGTGCGCGAGTTCGCGAAGTTCTGAGTTCAGCCGTCCATCGTCGACATCTGGTCCTTGCGCTGGTGGCCCCGCTCTGGAGCGCGTGCCCGGCGTCGTCGGGCACGCAGCTCAAGGACCGCGATGCCCAGTGCGGCCAGCATGAACGCCACCGATGTTGTGAGTGCGATGGTCGCGGCGACGGGGGAGTCCTTTGTAGACTCAGCGGTCAGGCGGAAGACCGCGGTGAGCACTGCGGTGCCGATGGCGGTGCCGACGCGTTGACCGGTTTGTAGGGCACCGCCCGCCACGCCGGACATCCGGGTTGGCACGCATTCCAGGGTCAGCGTGGTGTTCGGCGAGATGACCGCGCCACCGCCGACCCCGGCGACGAACAGCGGTGCCGCGATGACCAGCCCGGTGTGCTTGGCGCCAACCAGGTAGATCAGCAGCGCGGTGACGCCGAGCCCGACCGCGACCAGGCTCAGGCCGGTCACGGTCAGCCGCCGCTGCCACCGCGCGACCAGGCGGCCCGCGAGGATGGCGGTCGCGGCCGAGCCGACGGCGAAGGGCGTCACGGCCAGACCGGATCGCAGCGGCGAATAGCCGAGCCCGTCCTGTAGGAACAGTGACAGTACCAGCCAGATCCCGCTGAACCCGCAGAAGTACGTTGTGCCGATGACGATGCCCGCCGGGTATCCCGGCGTTTCCGTGAACAGCCGCAGATCGAGCAGCGGTGGCCGGTCCGTGCGTCGCCTGCGGCGCTCCCAGCGGATGAACAGCCAGCCGAACAACGCGGCGAACGGAGCGACTGCCCACAGCCACTCGGCGCCGCCGCCCTCGGACTGCACCAGCGGCAGCAACAGGCACAGCACGCTCAATCCGAGCAGCGCGATGCCGCGGTAGTCGATGTCGCCGCGTAGCTTTCGCCCGCTACGCTCGCGGCGCGGCACAAGCCGAGCGGTGAACAACAGGGCCAGCAGGCCGATCGGCACGTTGACGTAGAACACCCACCGCCAACCGGTCTGCTCGCCGAACACGGACAGGATCAGGCCGCCGATGATCGGTCCCGCCGCGGTGGACACGGCGACGGTGGAACTGTAGAGGCCGAACGCCTTGCCGCGTTCCGCGCCCCGGAACAGGTCTTGAATCAGGCCGGTGTTCTGCGGAGTGAGCAGGCCGGCCGCCACGCCCTGGGCAAGGCGGGCCGCGACCAGCAGCACCTCGTTCGGCGCCGCGCCCGCCGCTGCGCTGGTCACCACGAACGCGGTCAGCGAGATGAGGAACATCCGGCGTCTGCCGAGCACGTCGCCGAAGCGTCCACCCGCGACCAGCGTCAGGCCGAACGTCAGCGCGTAGCCGGACACGACCCACTGCACGCCCTGCGGCGACGCGTGCAGGCCACGTTGGATCGACGGCAGCGCGACGTTCACGATGCTCACGTCGGTCAAGCCACCTTCGTCGCACCTCGGGTTCCTAGCCTGGTTGAAAGCCTTTGACCTGCGCAAATGTCACACGACTTAAGCTGCGCAAGGTACGTGTTGTCCACTAAGTCACATATGTGGACATTTTTGACGCTGTTTGATCAGCCACGTGCGGACCGTCGAGTGCTCCCGGTTCGGGTTCTCGCTGGTCATCTGGGGTCAAGCGGCTCTACTCTGGGTTGAGAGAGGACAGGCCACCGACGGGGACGCGAGCATGATCGGACCGAGCCAACGCGCGGGTGCGCGTAGCTGCGCAGGTTGCGGAACGGCGCTCGCCCACGACAACACAGGTCAACTGTGCAGCAAATGTCACCGTGAGCAGCGTGACCAGCTTGCATACCCGCCTCGGCTCAAGCACGAGTTTTTCGAGACTGACGATTTTAAATCGGCCTTTGCAAGTCATCACATCGGGAAAGTTTTCAGGGCGTATCGCAACCATCCCCGTCATCTTCAACTTTATGGTAAGGCGCTCAATCAAGAATTGCTAGGCCGCTGGCTTGCTTGACTCAAGCCAAGGTAAGTAAGCTAGAGAATGGCAAGCCTGAGCAGAACCACGACATCCTATGCGAGTACGCTGAGATCTTGCATTTTCCGAAAGACCTGCTTTGGTGGGATTTTCCTGGCCAGTCGCGGTTGACTCAATCTAGCTCGCCAGTCGCGCGGGATGCCCTCTCTGTGCGGTCGCTTGAAGATCTACGGTCGGGAATTAATGACGCGTTTACGTCGGCATTTCTGCGGGATCCTGGCGTTGATGAATTGGAACAGCAAGCCCTTCGGATGGGTAAAGCGACGCGGTTCAGTTCTCCCAGTAGCCTTATTCGCGACCTGGAATCCAGTCTTGGTGATCTTCGGAAAATAATAGCAAACTGTCGATCGGAGGGGCAGATTCAGGCAGTCGAAGCATCCGCTTCGAGGAGCTCGGTGAATACCTCGCTGGGTTTACGCCACTCGTGAATCTTACGGGGTCGGTCGTTGATCTCAGCCGCGACGGCGGCGAGGTAGTGCGGATCGCTGGTAATCACCGTTCCCTTGGGAAAGTACTCGCGGACGATGCGGTTGAGGTTCTCGTTGCTGCCCCGCTCCCACGGCGAGTGCGGGTGAGCGAAGAACACCGGCAACCCCGTCGCGGTCACATCCTTGTGCAGCGCCATTTCCGCTCCGCAATCCCACGTCAATGACCGGGTGATCGAGGCTGGCAGGTCACCGACCGCCGCGACGATCGCCTGAGTGACCGTCAGGGAATCCCGCCCGGTCAACGGCACCAGGATCAGGAACCGGCTGGTCCGCTCCACCAGCGTGGCCACGGCGGTCTTGCCGCCCTTGCCGATCACCAGTCGGGTAGCGGGGACGCATTGCTGTGTCCCCGCCCCCTCAGAACCGTGCAAGCAGCTGTTCACCGCACACGGCTCAAGCAAGCCCCCAAGGGCTCGCGGTCAGGAGAAGATGCAGGATTTGCCGGCCTGGCGGCTCCAATCCGTCGTCGACAAAGGGTGTGAAGGAGACGGAGCCTGTGATCGTCGGGTGAGTCACCATCCGCGAAGGCGATGTGCTGCTTGGAGATCGCCTTCCTGATGACCGTCCGCCACGTTTCCCATTCCTGCGGGCTTCGCGGCGGATGATCGGCGTGCAACAGAAGTCCTCCGCAGGCCGGGCAGCGACCTTGCTGTGCCTGAAGCAGGCGCACGGTCATCCGGTCGACCGGTGGAGGCGGTCCCTTGCGACGCCGTTCGGCCCAGTACGACTCCAGCGTCGGGTCGTCCGGAGACGCCCTGCCCTTGACCAACTGGTGCCGGACGATCTTCGTCCAGGAGAACTTGAGCAGGTAGGCGCCGCTGTCGCGGTCGCCGAACACCCACCTGTCCTGCCTGGCCTTGTTGAACCGGCCGAAGTACTTGTCGGATATCCAGTGCTTCGGCTTGTTCGGGTGGCTGTGCTTGGCCCACTTGTATGTGAGCGTCCACATGTGATTGTCCAGCGCGGTAAAGATCTCGCTGGACACCACCGTCCGGTAGTAGGCCGACCAACCCCGCACGATCGGGTTGATCTTCTTGAGTACCGCACCCGCATTGGCCCCTCGCAGGGCCAGCATCTCGGCGCTCAGCCGTTCCCGGATCCGTCGTCGGGCCGCTGTGCTCGGCTTGATCAGCAGCTTGCCGTGATAGCGGCGGACGTTGAACCCCAGGAATTCAAACCCGTTGTCCGCGTGGACGATGCGTGTCTTGTCCTCGTGGAAGGCGAGCCCTCTGGGCGTCAGCCATGCCGTCAGCCGCTCCTTGACCTGTGCGGCCTGCTCACGGCTGGTGCACATCGCGACAAAATCATCTGCGTACCTCACCAGCACGGGACCGCCGCTCCGTGCACTCCCGGCGTCTCTGCCGGTCGCGTAGTAGCGGACCCCTGCGGCTTCCTCCATCCCGTGCAGGGCCACGTTGAACAGCAACGGGCTGATCACCCCGCCTTGCGGAGTCCCCGCTTCGGTCGGGGCGAACCGACCTTGATCCACTGCCCCGGCCTTGAGCCACTGCCGGACCAGTCCCCGAGCGGGGAAGGTGCCGAGCGCGGTCATCAGCCGTTCATGGTCGATCCGGTCGAACGCCGCCGTCAGATCCGCGTCGAGCACCCACACCCGCTGCGGATTCTTTCCGTTGAGCGTGGAGTAGATGGCCCCGATCGCGTCATGACAGCCGCGGCCGGGCCGGAAGCCATAGGACTTCGGCTCGAACCGCGCTTCCCACTCGGGTTCCAGTGCGCTGACCGTCACCGCTTGCAGGCACCGGTCAACGATCACCGGAATCCCAAGTCCGCGTTTCTTCGTGGTCCCTGGTTTGGGGATAAACACCCGCTTGACGGGCATGGGAATCCACGGCCGGGCACGGTGCTGCACCCAGTCGGCCAACTCGGCCTTGGACTGGGACATCAGCACCACCTTCCCGTCAACTCCCGCCGTCGCGCGTCCCGCGTTGATCTCCGTGACCCGACGCACGCTCAGCAGCGTGTTCGATCGAGACCGGAGCATCAACTTCTGCATATTGCGGACCTTCTTCAGGTCCCCTGCCTGCGATGCCGTGAAGATCCTCTGTCGCAAACGCCGTACGTCGTCCTCAACCCGGCGCCAGTCGATCGACGCCCAGTCCAGGTCGTCGTCCTCGGGTCCGTTCACCGTCGCGACGGCGGGCGGCACGATCGAGACCGCGCCGCCCGTGTCCGTCATGGTGTCCAACTTGTCCCTCGGTTCCGTCGTCGTTGTCCAGTGAGTCCGCACAGGCTCACCTGGCCCACGTCAGCACCCTTTCGAGTCCGGGCAACACACCCGTATCCGGACGGTTATACGAGGCGACCAGCGGAGAGACTGGTCATCATGCCCCGGGTTCCCGTTTCCTTTCGGCTTCCGGCATTAGCTTCTTGGGCTATCCTGTTCCCGCTGGGGAGTTGAGCCTTCCTCACGGTTAGCCGACCGGGCCACGGCCCGGACCTCAACGGGGTTTCCACGTTCCACACGAACGAGATGCGACCGGGGTGGGTGCTCCCTTTACCCCGAGGCGGCGGTGTCCACCTGGCCGGAGTGACCTCTACCAGCCAGCGCCTGCCGCTTCTCAGCGGCCAGCCATGCACCCCACTGGAATCTTCCATCGGCGGGGCTTGGGATCACGAGGCATCATCGGGAGTTCACTTGCGTTCACCCGTCCGGTCTTCCCCTTGCCGGTAGCTCCCGGATGGAACGGGAACCCTTGGGCTTTCCCCTGAGCTTCGCACCACGCCGTTACCGGCATCGCACGTCAAGGGCGGGGACGGGTCATACGGACACGGACCCGTGACTGCGCCTACGGCCTTACCATCAGCCGCCTTTCCCGTCGGTCAGTCCACTCACATTCGTGCAACTTCGTGTCGCACAGTCCCCCTCCCAGTGCCCGCCCACCGCGCGGCCGGTGACCTCGGCGGGACGCTCGTCGAGGTAGCGAGGCTCCCGGAGCCGCGGCGCCGGGGCCGGACGCGGACCACGCCGAGCGGCCCGACCAGTGCGCAACGCGATCAGCTCTCGCCGCAGGGTGGCGACCGGTTGGGCGTAGACCCACTGGTAGATGGCTTCGTGACTCACCCGCACAGCGTCCACCCGTGGCGCGTCTCGGGCTATCCACCCCGCGATCGAGGCCGGTGACCAGCCGATACGCAGTAGCCGCGTCACCGTCGACCGCACGCGCGGGTTACGGTCGACCGCCAGGAGCTTCGGGCGAGACCGGGACCGCTTTGCCAGTTCAGCGGCCGCCGCTGCCCGGTAGTCGTTTCGGCCGCCGTGACGGGCTACCTCCCGTGACACGATCGAGGCGTCACGCCCGATCCTTGTCGCGATGTCCTTGTATTGCAACGACTCTGCTAGCCCACGGGAGATCTCCTCCCGATCAGCCAACGTCAGCATTGTGCGCACGACAGGGAATCCTTCCCCACCGAACACCAAGATCACATGCTACGACCGTCTGAACCTGCCAGGTCCTTTCGCGAAGACTAGCGAGGATTGGCGCCCAAATGGCCGGACTCATGAGTCTCAGTCTTCTCAAGCTCGACAACCGGGCAAGCTCTAGCAATTGGTCGCGGACAGCTCGCCTGCTCGCGGCTGAAACGAATGATCCAAATCTTCGTTCGTGGGTTCAAGCTCAAGAAGCCTACTTCCAGTTCTACGACCAGAATTATCCAGGCACGGTTGACGCCGCTCGATACGCCCAAGACCTCGAATGCCTACCACCTGGAGAGAGTGACGAAGAAATTCACGACCGTGATCAGCGCCGACAACACCGAACTGCTCGGGCGACTGCTCGGCGGCGACCGAAGTTAGCGGCGACGAGACAGGACACAACAGCGGAGGGAGCCTCCGGCAGAAATCCTGCCGGAGGCTGCCCTCCGCGACGGCTCATTGGGTGACTCCGAATCAGTTGGCGCGCTCCGAGTCGCTACCCTTGGTGCTTGAGCAACTACGCAAGTCACCCGATTGGTGGTACATAACGGATGTAGGTGACCATTAGCGTTAACATCACATTCCACGGGGGAATGCGCCAGGGTGGGACTCGCGGGGGGCGATTGCTGATGTGCAGAAGAGCCGTCACGTGGCGCGCCACTGTTTAGCCGAAGCTTCCGCGCTGGTGTGGTCAGAGAGTGACAGGGTGCAACGTTGGCTAAATCTCGTTTTGTTGGGCTTTTGGTGGGGCTAGTGGCAGCTGCTGCGGTAACAAGCGTTTTAGCGACGCCAGCTTCCGCAGTCAGCACCGATTCGCAGAAATCGACTATTCACTACCCGGCAACCGTGACGTTCCAGTGGTTTTCTCACCAGGAGTATATCAAGCATTTCGGACGGGACCCAGAGACGCTGAAGACAGCTCCATTTCCCGAGGGCGTCAAGGTCAAGACGGTTGTTTTCGCGCCTCCGAGCCCTGCTTTCGTGAACTACAACATTCTGTTCGCTGGTGTCGATGACGATGGCGTCTATCTGCCAACGAGAAATGGTATCGGGTACGATGAGCAAGGCGATGAGTGGGGATACGACCACTATGCTGGGCCGCACAACTTGACCTCGTTCAGGCCGGTTCTAGCGGCATATAACAACAACCTGCCGGATTCGACGAGTGGCGACCGTCGCGAGTACACTGCCTACTTGACAGACAGTAGCGGGAAACTATATGCTACGATCATAGCGATTAACTGGCAAGGTACGTCCACGCAGGACGACAAGTTTACGACACCCGATGGGCGCCCGATCGGCACCATCACTGCCTACTGCAAGAACGTCAATGTGTGCCCGAATGCGGTGAATCAGTAGAGCCGATGTATGTGAGGTGAAGTAGTTGCCCGAGCAGGAACAACATAGTTCGGGAGAAGGGCTGTCCCCGGAAACGGGGGCAGCCCCTTCGCGAGAATTTTTGGACAGACTGTACCGTAATTTTTTGGGTGGATTGAGCGAATTTGTTGGACTGCCTCTAAAAGATCGGCCGTCTGTAACCATCCGTGGTATCGTCCGGCAAGATTCAAGAAGTGCCCGTATTTTTCTGTTGCCTGATTCAGACTTCATTTCGTCGTTCGCTGTGGACGTTCCGCTCGTTAATTCTGATGGTAGTCAGTACAATCATTTTCAGGTAGCCACGCTCTTGCGGTCAGTTGTTGCCGGTGATGGATTTGTTGAAGCTATGCCGATGTCTGAGGTTATTGTCGGGAAGGCTTCCATAAATGTGTTTGACGCACGTGAATCCATAGATTCAGTCGTCGGTTCAAGCGACTTTGAAGGCTTTGTTCGCGCGACTCTGTACGGCCTCGTGGGATCGAGGCAGTGGACGGGCCAGGACAAAGGCGAAAGAATATCGTTCGCGGGGTTCATGATCTTGGATGAGTCGAGAGTTCGTTATTACTTTGATCTTGCGGAACGCCAGATCAGCGTGGGGATAGATTGTGCGCTTCACTCGGACGCTGGGCGCAAGCGTGAAGGAGGTGTGACGTTTCTTTTGATTAAAATACAGGAGCTATTCGATACGGGTGTGATGGAGACGTTGCTCGTTCCTGGGTTCAGTGACGATTATTGTCAAGTTGTCTATGATGTTGCTGCGCGCGTGTGATCTCGATTCTTGCGCTTACCGAGGTTGAACGGTTGCACGACAGGGGACTCCAGCAGAATCCCCTGCCGGAGGCCCCCCTTCGTGACGGCTTACTGGCGTCTTTAGGCTAGTTCGTTTTCTTCGATCTCGACCCGGCTGAAATCGGTGCTGCTCGGGAACCTGCTCAGCGTGCCAGGGCCGATCACGACCGCGCTGAACAGGAAGCGCAGCACCGCGTTCTTGCGTTCGTCAGTCAGTGCCGACCATGCGGCTTTCGCACCCGGGCCGATCAGGTCCGCTATCGCGGCAGTCTGCTTGACCTTGACGACGGTCTTTTTCTCGTTCGCTCGTATCCGCGCCTGGATCGTGCGCCGGTCCTGGCGATACTGCGCGGAGTCGACTTCCTTGTTTATCCACATATCGTGCAAGTCGCGTAGCTGCTGCTCATCTTCGGCGATCTCACGTTCCGCCGTCGAGACTGCCGCCGTGGGCGCGCGGCGGGTGTTCACGGTGAGGCTCGTCAACAGGGTGACCGCTGCGTCTTGCACGAATTTTTCGAGCGGTTCCGCCTGCATTGTCCGGGCGCATCTCTTCCCGTCCTGCCGGTTGGCGCGTGAGCACCGGTACACGGTTCCGCTACATCCGGCCATCGTGGTCCCGCAGTTCCCACAGATGACCAGGCCGCGCAGGATATAGGTTCGGCGATTCTGCGCCTTGCGTGTGGTTTGCGCGGCAGAACTACGGAAAGTCAACATTTCTTGGGCGAAGTCCCATTCCGTCCGGGTGATGATGGCGGGCCATTTTCCGGCGCCGATCTCCTGACCTTGGTGCACGTTGATTCCAGCGACGTGCTTGTTTTTCAACTGGCGACGTATGGTCGCTTCCGTCCATGCTTTGTCTTTTGCGGTGAGTATTCCGCTCCGATTCAAGTCTACCGCGATCGAATAAGGTGTTTCACCGTTGATGAATCGCGCGAATATGTCCCGTACCACCTGAGATTCTTGGGGGTCCGGTTTCATTCCGTTCTTGTTGTAACCGTAGGGCCGGGTGCCGTTGTAAAGTCCGTTTTCCGCGCGTTCCCTTTTCTGGTCCTTCAGCCGACGGGATGTGTCATCGGCAGAGCGGCAGGCGTGCGCGATTTCAATGCGGAGTGCGTAGCGGTCATCCGGGTCTTGCAGATTTCGGGCATTCACTCGTCCGTAGAGGGTGATTCCGTATTCATCGGATATCGACAGTAGTTCTCCAGGTCGAACGGCTGGCGCATGAGTCGATCAGGGTGATAGCAGACGATATGTTTGATCTCGCCGCGCCGCGCGGACTCGATGAGTTTGTCCCAGCCCTCGCGCTTCCGGTTGCGCTGCCAGGCAGACGCGCCATTGTCGATGTAGATGTTCTTCGGCGACACCGACAGGCCGAGCTTTTCGCAGTCGTCGAGTGCGAGGCGCTTTTGCCGGTTCACGGTGATCTGTTGCTTGTCGCCCCTTCTTCGACTTGCGGCAGTAGATGGCCGTAAGGTTGGCATCGGGCACCGTGGTCATGCGGCTGGTTCCTTGGCTCGTCTGGACCCGTCCTGGTGGCCCATTGTACCTGGTCATGCCCAGGATGCTACGAAAGCTACCTGGCGTCGAGCAGGGTCATGAAACCAGCGGCAAGCGTCACCGCGAGGGCGCGCCACCGCCTTGGGTCAGCGCCCTCGTCTGCCACATCGGCCGCATACCCGGTCGGTATCGGCCGCAACCGTATGAAGATCTGGTCGCTCGGGTACTCACCTGACGTGGGCGAAAGGAGGTTGTCTCATGCCGCAGCAGGCGTGGAGCGCCAAACGTGAACGTCAGTACGAGCACATCAAGGAAGGCCAGCGCGAGCGGGGCACCAGCGAAGGCAGGGCCGAGGAGATCGCCGCGCGGACGGTGAACAAGGAACGTGCCCGCTCCGGCGAGTCCAAGCAGGCCAGCAGGTCGTCCACCAACGACATCTCGTCCGGGCGGCGTGGCGGGCTGCGCTCGCACAAGGGATCCGGTGGCCGGACCAAGGAGCAGCTCTACAACGAGGCCAAGAAGAAGAACGTCAAGGGCCGCTCGAAGATGACCAAGCAGGAGCTGGCCCGCGCGGTCGGCCGCAGTAGCTGAGGCAGCCGCAGTAGCTGAGGCGCTGTAGCTGAGAGGCGCTGTAGCTGAGGCTCATCCGTCCTTATCGGACTCGACTGGACCGTCTGACTCGACTGGACCGGTGGCCGGTGGCTCGTCCATCGGCCACTCGTCCGTTGCATAGCCCGCGTCGAGGTCCGCGCCGGGCGGAATGCTCATTGCCGAGTTGCCGCCCCTCGGGCCGCGTGGCGGCTGCTGTTCACTGTTCCTGCTTGTCGTTGTGCATGGGCTGGGGATAGCCTGGCCGCGCCTCGGCGATACGTTTGGTCGGCGGGCCCGCGGTCAATGCCCCGAGCATGACCACTCAGGTCGGTGCGGAGCGATTCCTGCCGGAGCGGCGGAGCCTGTCGGCACTGCGCGCGGCGGCGCAAGGCTGCGAGGGTTGCGACCTGTTCGGGCCGGCGACCCAGACCGTGTTCGGGGCCGGACCGGCGAACGCGCGGCTGATGCTCGTCGGCGAACAACCGGGCGACCGAGAGGACCTCGCCGGCGAACCGTTCGTCGGCCCAGCGGGCCACCTGCTGGACAAGGCACTGGTCGACGCGGGGCTCGGCGACGTGCCCCGCTACCTCACCAACGCGGTCAAGCACTTCCGCTTCACCGAACGCGGCAAGCGCCGTATCCACCAGGCACCCAACCGTGGCCAGTTGCGTGCCTGCCTGCCGTGGCTGGACGCGGAACTGCGGGCGGTCGAACCGGAACTCGTGGTGTGCCTCGGGGCGACCGCGGCACATGCCGTGTTCGGCAACGACTTCCGCCTCACCCAACATCGCGGCGAACTGCTCGACCGGCCCGATTCGAGGCCGGGCGAATGGCAGGCGATGACCACCGTCCATCCCTCGTCCGTGCTGCGCGCGACCGACCGGGATCAGGCGTACGACGAGTTCGTCCACGATCTGCGCGCGGCCGCGACGTGGCTGTCCGACCAAGGAGGCTCCGATCAAGGAGGCAGAGCATGACCAAGCCGGGTGAACCACCGGAGACCGATCCGGCCGCGCTGAGCGCGGCCGAGGGCCTGGACGAGGACGAACTGGCTGTCGATCCGCTGGAGAAGGGCATGGATCCGCCGGAACGCTGGTCCGAGGTGGACAAGTACGGGATGACGCCCTACGAGGAGTCGCACCCTCGGCCGCTGGACGAGCGGTTGGCCGAGGAGGAGCCGGACGTGACCGACCGCTCGCCGGGGCCGGCCGAGCGCGAGAGCGGCTCGATGGCGGACACGATCCGCACGCCACCGGAGCCGCCCCAGTGATCGCGCCACTGGAGCCGCCCCGGTGATCGCTGAGCGATCGCTGCGGTGATGGTGATCGGGTGATGGTGATCGCTCAGGTGATCGGCGAGCCGCCGGTCACCGCGATCACCTCGCCGGTGATGTAGCTCGACTCGGGCGAGGCGAGGAACACGAACGCGGGCGCGAGTTCGGCCGGTTGCGCCGGTCGGCCCATCGGGGACTGGGTGCCGAAGGACTCGACCTTCTCCTGCGACATGGTCGCCGGGATCAGCGGTGTCCACACCGGACCGGGCGCGACCGAGTTGACCCGGATGCCGCGCTCGATCAGATCGCTGGCCAGCGCCTTGGTGAGGTTCACGATCGCACCCTTGGACGTGGCGTAGTCCAGCAGGTGCGCCGAGGGCTGAAAACCCTGGATCGAGGAGGTCGTGATGATCGAGGCACCCGGTGGCAGGAAGGGCAGCGCCGCCTTGCACAGCCAGTACAGCGCATACACGTTGGTCTTGAGCGTGTGATCGAACTGGTCCGGCTCGATGCCGGCCAGACCCTCGTCCTTCGACATCTGGTAGGCGGCATTGCTGACCAGGATGTCGATCCGGCCGAACCGGCGCGCGGTCTGCTCGACGACCTCCTCGCAGCCGGACCGTTCGCTGAGATCGGCGACCAGGACGACCGCGTGCCGGCCTTCGGTGCGCACGTACTCGGCGGTCGCGTTCGCGTCGTCCTCCTCGTCGGCGAGGCAGGTCAGCACCACGTCGGCGCCCTCGCGCGCGAAGGCCAGCGCGACCGCCCTGCCGATGCCGGAGTCGCCGCCGGTGATCAGCGCGACCGCACCGGTCAGCTTGCCGCTGCCGCGATAACTGTGCTCGCCGTGGTCGGGCGGCGGGTTGAGTTCGCCGGTGTTGCCCGGGTGGGCGATCTGTTGGCCCGGCTGGTCGGGTCCGGGGAACTGGGTCCTGGGGTCGGGACGTCCTTCGGTCGGTTCAGGCACGGGAGTGGCTCCTGGGTTTCTCGGCGATGTCGCTATCGGCTTACCCCGGCCGGATCGGAATATTCTCGCCCGTCAACGTGCCAGCGAGCGGCCCGTCAACGTGCCAGCGAGCGCCGCACCAACGCGGCCGCCAACCTGCTCAGCTCCTCGCCGCGCACCAGCTTCGCCAGCGCGTTCGCGTCATCGGGCAGTCCGGCGTCACGCGCGAGCGCCAGCGCCCTGCGGTCGAAGCTCGGTCGTAGCGCCGGCCAGACCGACTGGGCCTCCCGGCAGAAGATCTCCGCGCCGGTCGGTCCGATCCGCGGGAACTCGGTCAGCCGCTCGCGGACCGCCTTCGGGTCACCGCCTGCCTCGTCACGCAACCTGCGCAGATCGCCACGGTACTTCTCGACGAGCAGCCGCGCACCGTCGGCGAGGTAGGTCGCGGTGCTCTCGTCGTAGCGCCGGTAGCCGCCGCGCCCGAGCGCGTCGACGCGTTGCTGCCAGGTCGAGTCGAGCAGGGCACGCGGCGTGCGCCAACCAGCCTTGAACAGTTCGCGGGCGGCGTCGACGGCGATGTCGGCCTTGATGCGTGCGGAGAGCAGCGTGGTCAGCACCAGCAACTGGTACAGCGGCGCCGGCTTGTCCCGCAGCGTGATACCGGCCTGTTCGGCATAGGTCGTGCCGTACTCGTCCAGCAGCTCCCTTACCCGGTCCTTGCGGCTCATGGCTGGTCGTATACCCGTCCACCATCGTGGGTACCCACTCCGTATGGCCAGGGGCAACAGGCTCGAACCTGCCGAAGCGGGCTGGCGCGAGCCGATGCTGGCCACCCTCACCGACGACCGGTTCGACGACCCGGACTGGCTCTACGAACGCAAGCTCGACGGCGTGCGCGTCATCGCCGCCCGCGATACTCGCGGTACCACGCTGTGGTCGCGCAACCACAAGCCGATGGACGCAACCTACCCGGAGATCGTGACCGAACTCGATCGACGCGGGCCACGCCGGTTCGTCGCGGACGGCGAGATCGTCGCGTTCGACGGCGACCAGACCAGCTTCGGCAAGTTACAGGGCCGCATCCAGTTACACACGGCGGCCGACATCGCCCGCGTCCACATCCCGGTCTGCCTCTACCTGTTCGACCTGCTGGTCCTGGACGAGCAGGACGTGAGCACACGGCCGCTGCGCGAGCGGAAACGACTGCTGCGCGACGCGTTCGACTTCGGCGGCGCGCTGCGGTTTTCCGAGCACGGCGACGGCGACGGCATCGCCTACTACGAACAAGCCTGCGCACGCGGCTGGGAGGGACTGATCGCCAAACGCGCGGACGCGCCGTATCGCGCGGGCCGCTCGTCGGACTGGCTGAAGTTCAAGTGCGTGCGCGAACAGGAAATGGTGATCGGCGGCTTCACCGATCCGCAGGGCAGCCGCAGCGGCTTCGGCGCGCTGCTGCTCGGCTACTACGACGGCACGCGGTTGCGCTACGCGGGCAAGGTCGGCACCGGATACAGCCAGGAAACGTTGAGGGAGTTGCGCGGCAAGCTGGACGAACTCCTCCGGCGGTCCTCGCCGTTCGCCGATCCGGTCCGGGAGGCGCACACGCACTGGGTGCGGCCGGAACTGGTGGCGCAGATCGGGTTCAGCGAGTGGACAAGGGACGGCAGGTTGCGTCACCCACGCTTTGTCGGCCTGCGCACGGACAAGGCGGCGGCGGAGGTGGTGCGGGAGGACCAACACCTACGGACAGACGGCCGTCACCCCGATCGACCTCGACGAACTGAGCCGGGTCATGCCGGACAAACACCCGCCGCGCAACGTGCGACGGCGACTGGCGAACAAGCCCGATCCGTGGAGGGAGATGGTGCGGCACAGGGTATCCGCACGGGACGTACGTGATCGACCGCACTGGGAATTTTCTGAATCGGCCAGGTTTGACCTGCCTCGTTTGGTGGCAGCCAATGGCCGGATACGAAGGAGAACAAAGATGAATAAGGCGGTCGGCACGTTCGGGTCAGATCCGTACCATCGCGCGCTGCGCGGCTACCTAGCGACCGTGGCCAACGCGTTGGGCATCGGCATGGAGTCGTGCGCGCTCGACATCGACACCCCGGTGTCCGCCTACCTCGCGGTCGACCACAAGGTGCTGGCCTTCCCCGACCGGGACGTCGCCGTGCTGTGGGACGAGGAACGCGGCTGGTCGGTCGCGATGGAAACGCATTCCGGTGAGGACCTGATCCTGCTCGCCGGCCTCGGTGGCGACACGGTCGCTCCGCCCGCCGAGATCGTCGCCCGGTTCGTCGAGGATGTGTGCGCGGGAAAGGCCACTGACGACCCGTTGGCCAGTGTCGCCTGACGCGACACTGCTCAGTGCCGCTTAGCGCCGGTCGCTGAGGGGCGGCGGGATCGGCCTGCTGTGCAGGACGACCGTTGTGCCGTCCGACCGGTGCTCTGTGCGAAGTTCGTCGGTGCACGCCCTGGCCAGCAGCGTGCCTCGGCCGCGGTTGCTGGGGCCGGTGTCGGGGGTGCGCCAGGTGCCGTGATCGGTGACGGTGACGACCGCGCGGCTGAACCCGGAGTCGTCCACCGACACGTGTCCGTCGATCTCGACCAGTTCGGTCGGCGGTTCTGGGCGGTCTACGGTCAGGCCGTACCCGTGCTCGATGCTGTTGCTGACCACCTCGCTGACCGCGAGGACCATCTCGTCAATCCGACGCTGCGGCCAGCGCAGATCGCCGAGCCAGCGCCTGATGTGCCCGCGCGCGAGCGAGGGACTGACCCAGTCGGCGTCGACAACGAGGCGGAGTTTGGCGCCATCGGAATCGGCACCGTCGGACGGCGGCGGCCGCGCAGGGATGTCGGCATCCCAGTCCCCTGGCGCCCTACCCTGCTCGGATGTCGGCGGCACGATCCGCTTCACCACTTTCTCGTGCTCGTTGTTGAACACCTCTCGTGGCCATGACTTACCCGGTGACCGCGTCGTTCACACTGTCGTAGAGCGCAAGCACGTGGTCGAGACCGACGATCTCGATCGTGAGGGCGACCGCGCGGTTGTCGTCGATCACGACCCGCATCGGCTGATAGCCGGGAGTCAGCGCGGCGGTGCGGGCGCTGTCCAGCAGAACCCGCAGGCCAGCCGAGCCAAGGAAGTCCACCTCGGTCAGGTCGAGCACCAGGACCCGTCCGCCGAGCCGGTCGAACGCGTCGTCGAGCGTGTGCCGGAGCCGAGGGGCGGTCAGCCCGTCGATCTCACCGCGTACTTTGACGAGCAGGACGTCGCCGTCGTCGACAGTGACGTTGAGAAGCTGCTCGTCCGAGGGTCCGTCCAGGGCATATTCGTGCCCGTCCGGAGTCCGCTTGTCACCGGCTGGTTTCACTCCCGTTACGGTACGCGCTCCGCAACGGCGCGTGGTCACGCGTTGCCGCCGCCGGAAGGCTTCTGCAACTCGGCACGCATGGTGGCCAAGCTCGCGGCGAGCAGCCGGGAAATGTGCATTTGGGACAGGCCGACGCGTTGCGCGATCTGACTCTGGGTGAGATTCTCGCCGAACCGCATCAGCACGATGCTGGCCTCGCGCTCCGGCAGCACCGCCAGCGCCTTCGCCAGCAGCTCACGGTCCTCGACCCGGGCCAGCCGATCGTCCAGCGTGCCGAACTGCCGGTCGAGGCCGGCGGGCAGGCCCGTCTCCTCGTCGGGCAGGTCAAGGGACTCGCTGTGATACGCGTAGCCGGCCTGCAACCCCTCGTAGACCTCCTCGATACCGATACCGAGTTCGGCGGCGATCTCCTGCGGCCGGGGCGAGCGGCCCAAGCGCGAGGACAGCTCCTGGATCGCCGAGTTGATCTGGCCGCTGCGCTCCTTGAGCCTGCGCGGCACGTGCACGTGCCAGGTGGCGTCCCGGAAGTAGCGGCGGATCTCGCCGGTGATGGTCGGCACCGCGAAGGACAGGAAGTCGCTGCCCCTGCTCGGATCGAACCGGTCGACGGCGCCGATCAGGCCGACCATCGCGACCTGCGTCAGGTCCTCGCCGCGCTGCCCCCGGTCGCGGAAGCGCCGCGCGATGTGCTCCGCGACAGCGGCGTGCCCGGTGATCAGCTGCTCCCTGATCCGGGCACGCTCGTCCTCCGCGATGTCCGGATCTCTGAGTTTGTCGAACAGTGGCCGGAGTTCGGCGTACTCGTCGGTCACGCCGACTCTGCCCGGACCGACTTGACGAAGGTCATGTTGAGCGCGAGCGGACGCGGGCCGTCCTGGACAACGCAGTCGAACGTGTCGGACAGCAGTTGCAGGATGCGCATGCTCAACGGCTTGATCACCGGCTCGGTCGTGTCGGCGGCCACCGGCACCGACGCGGCGATCTCGATCCGGTCCTTGTCGACCAGCAGGCGGACGGTCATCACCGCGGCGGGCGCCGCGTTCGCGAGCAGGATCGCGCACATCTCGTCGACGACGAGACGGAGATCGTCGATGGCGTCGAGGTCGTAGTCCTGTCGCATGGCCAGGTCGGCGGCGAACAGACGCAGGCCGGGCGCGCGGTCGCGACTGGCGAGCATGCGCAGTTCGACCTCGTCCTGTCGCAGTGGGCGCTCCCCGGTCGTCGGCTCGCGCTGCTCCATGTCGGTCACGGCTGCTCAGCCTAGTCAAACAACGGATGCTGGCGCGCGTTGCCTACCTACCGTTAGGGTTCGACCGCACACGATCACAACAGTGGGGAGCTGGCTGATGATCTGGCGGGGACGAGCGCGGCTGTTGTCGGTGTTACTGGCCCTGACTATGCCAATGGCGGCCGTTCCCGCCATGGCGCAAACGAGTCCGGCGAGCGCGGGTTGCTACGACACGAACGCGCAGCTGACCGTCGAGGAGCAACGGCTGACCGTGCCCGTCGCCCCTGGCCAGCCCGCAGCAGGGCCGGAACTGGTCGACGAGGCCGGCTTCGCCCCGTTCGTCACCGCGTTCACCAACACGCTGTGCCAGTTGCCGAATCAGCAGGCGGCCGATGCCTTCCTGGTCGCGCAGGGCAAGGCGCTGTGGACGATGGCGGTCGCGCGGGCGCGGGGCGAGTTGCCCATCGGCTCGCTGAACCGCTACGACGACCGGCCGCTGTACTGGGCGCGGCTGGAGTTGACCAGGGACGTGCGCCAGTGGCTGCCGTCCTTCCCGCTCGACGGCGCGACGCGGACCAGGCTGATCGACGACCTCGACTATGCGGCCCGCGGCATCGACTCGCTCGACTTCGGCCCGTCCGACGGCGCCAAGCTGGTGATGGTCTCCGGGTTCGACCCGTTCGAGTTGGACGGTGGAGACATCAACAGGAGCAACCCGGCAGGCGCGGCAGCGCTCCAGTTGGACGGCAGGGAGTTCAGCACGCCGCAGGGCCGGATCAGGGTCGAGTCGGTGAACTTCCCGGTGCTGTGGGGCGCATTCGACAAGGGAATCGTGGAAGCCGCGTACGGCAGGGCGCTGACCGGCAGGTCACCGATCAGCCTGATGATCACGTTGAGCCAGGGCTATCCTGGTATGTTCACCATCGAACGGTGGGCGGCGGACTGGCGCGGTGGCGAGCCGGACAACAACAACCTCGGCGAATTCGGCGCGATCCCGCCTGCGGTCGGTTGGCCGCAGCCTGCGGCGCAATTCATCGAGACGACATTGCCCTACCAGCAGATGGTGGCCGCGCAGACCGGCGGTTACCCGGTGATCTACCACCAGTTGTTCTGCGTCTGGCCGGATCCGAGCACGCCGGGTCAGGGCACGCAGCAGTGCTCGGACAGCGGTGCGCCCGCCCCCGGCGCGGCGGCCGCGTACGGCGGCGGCGGTGACTACCTCTCGAACGAGAGCATGTACCGCGCGAACCGGCTGCGGATCGGCCTCGGCCTCACTTCGCTGCCCGGTGGACACCTGCACACGCCGGTGTTGAACAACCCGACAGGCGTGCTGACCAGCCCGCAGTTCGAGTCGGATCGCCAGTCGATCGTCGAGCAGACCGTGAACATCGTGCAGGCAGCCGCCGAGGCCACCTCTCCGTAGCCGTTGTTAAGGTGCGGCCGGCGGAGGGAGTGATCGGCGGACATGCTCGCGGTGTCCTGGACAACGGTCCGGCTGTTCCTGCACGTCCTGGCCGCGACCATCTGGGTCGGCGGGCAACTCACCCTCGCGGCGCTGGTGCCGGCGTTGCGCGGGCTCGGCGGGGGACAGGTGGTCGGTGCGGCGGCGCGCCGGTTCAACCAGGTGGCCTGGCCGGCGTTCGGGGTGCTGGTGCTCACCGGGGTGTGGAACATCCTGGCCGGTTCCGGTTCCGGCTCCGGCGACGAGCAGGGCAGCGGCTATCGGACCACGCTGATCGTCAAGCTGGTGCTGGTCGCGATCTCCGGAGTCACGGCTTTCCTGCACGCCCGTTCCCGAGGCGCCGTCGGGCTTGCCGTGTTCGGTGCGTTGACCGGGATCAGTGCGCTGGCCGCGTTGTTCGTCGGGGTGTTGCTCGCCGGCTGAGCGACGTCACAGGGGGCCGGCGGCGACCACTTCGGTGGCCGCCGCCGGCAACTGTGGTGGGTCAGTGCAGCAGGCTGACCGACTGGGTGTACGCGTCCTGGTTCGGCGGGACCGTGCCCGGGTTGCCCCGGAAGTCCGTCCAGAACGGATGCACCTGGAAGTCGCGGCCGACCGAGACCGCGGTGTAGTCGCCGATGAACTCGCCCTGCAGCGTCTTGCCGGACACCAGTCCGGTGCCGACGAACTGGACCTGCGGGTTGCTCGTCTGCGTTGTCAACCTGCGCAGCGGCGTCGCGCCGACGCTGTGGGCGTTGCCGGCCACGTAGGCGTAGTCGAGGCCGATGCCGTTCGGGTCGTAGGCGCGCGTGTAGAAGCTGACCGCGACCTGTCCGGCCAGCGCGGCGACCGCGGGGAAGACCTCGTCGGACTTGCTGCCGATGGTCGTCGGCGTTGCCCACGGACCGCCCGCGAACGCGTGCGTGAGCAGCACGTCGCCGTTGGTCTTCACCGACGTGCCGTTGTCGTACTTGCCGTTGCGGTCGTCCGCCCAGGTCACCCAGAGCTGGTTGAACACCGGATCGTAGGTCAGCTGCGGGAAGCTGTTGATCCGGAAGTTCTCGCCGGTCAGCGCGTTGTTGGCGATGTCGTTGTTGATCGGGAAGTCGAAGTCGGTCGCCACCTCGGTGTTGGTGAACGTCCGACCGTGATCGTGCGAGGTCGCCACGACGATCGCGTCGTGGTCGTTCGCCCCGTTGCACGCCGCGGTCGCACACACCGACGTCTCGTAGGCGACATACAGCGTGCCGTCGTTCGCGACCTGCGGATTGGTGCCCGAGCCGAACGACGTGATGCCGCCGGAGAACGCCGTCATCGACGGCGACATCTGGGTCGGCGCCGACCAGTGCTCACCGTCGTCGTGCGAGGTGGACACCACGACCGGCGAGTCGACTAAGTTGCCGGCCGCGTCGTAGGTGAACTGGGTCCAGGTCACGTACACCTGACCGGTGCGCTGGTCGACGGCCAGCCACTCCTTGTCGTTGAAGATCGACGTCGGCGTGGCCGTGCCGGCCGGGGTGACCCCGTCCAGGTGCACGATGTTCGGGTCGCCCCAGGTCAGGCCGCCGTCATGGGAGACGGAGACCGCGATACCGCTGGCGTTCTGCTGGGTCGCGGGAACGTCGGCCCTGCTGAACACCAGATTCGCGTAGTAGACGGTGTTGTGCGGCCCGAACACCACGTCCGGATCGCCAGCTGAGTCCATGTAGTGCAGCGCGCCGGTCGCGCCGGTCTGGAAGGTCAGGTGCGGCAGCTGGATGTTCTGCCAGGTCCTGCCACCGTCGAGGGAGGTGTAGGCGTAACCGGAGGCGTCGTTGCGGCTCTCCCTGGTGTTGAACACGCGGTAGTCGTTGGTGCCGCCGACCACATTGCGTGGATTCGCCGGATTGGTGGCGACGGTGGTTTCGTTCTGTGCCGCGTCGCAACCCTTCTGACTCCCGGACGGCACCACCGTGTCACCGCTGATCACGTCGGTGTTCGGCGCGATCGCATGGTAGGGGGTGGGGTGGCCGAGGTAGGTCTGGCAGAGCGCCGCGAGGGTGGGACTGTCACTGCCGTCATTGTCCTGCTGCTCGGCGAAGACCTCCTTGAGCAGGGGATTCGGCACGTTGTGCTTGGCGAAGACCTGCCTGGCGGCGTGTGTGCTGGCTTCCGTCGTTTCCGGACGGTTCGGGCTGTTCGGGTGGGTCGCGGCGGATGCCGGTGCCGAGGTCAGTCCAATGACCACGGTTGACGCGATGGCAACGGCGAGAGCCGTCTTCGGTAATAAGGACCGATTCAACGATGAGCCTCCTAGTGCGGTTCTCCCTGCGCAAAAGCGTGCTCATGGTACGTCCATCCCACCACCAGAATCACCGCGACGATCTCGAACAGCAGGCTCAGCACGGCCTGCGGCGCCGGTTGCAGGCCACGCTCGACGAAGCCGAAGATGCCCACCGTCCTGGACAGGACGAACCCGAACAGCGCGCCGAGGGACAAACCGGCCGCGCCAAGGCGCAACACGGGCGAACCGGATACCAGCAGCAGCGCGGCCACCGCGAACGATCCGCTGGCCAGCAGCAAGAACGCGGGCCCGACATAGGCGATCTGCCGGTATCCGCTCAGGTACAGGTCGGCGTGCACCCAACCGGTACCGGCCAGGCACAGCGCAGCCACCACGCGAAACACCACGACCCTCACGGACACCACGTCCCTCACGCCAGCCTCCGGTCCTTGACCGCCAGTCCCCGCTGCCCGCCACGCACGTAGCCGACCTCGCGGATGCCGAGCGCGGCGTGCAGCTGGCCTGCCGGCAGGGTGACCGGCGTCGGCGCGGGGCCCTCGCCCGGTTTGGGCAGCGGGTACGCGGTCGTGGTCGCGCTGAAGAACGTCACGTTGCCCTCGGTTTTGGTGAACAACTGGTGCACGTGCCCGTTCAGGCAGGTCACCGAGGCGAACCGTTTCAGGTAACTCAACGCCTGCACGGAATCGTCGGTGCTCCAGCCCCATTTCGGATACATGGCGAACAACGGGATGTGGCTGAACACCACGATCGGCGTGTCGCTGGAGAGGTGCGCGACGTCCTTGCGGACGAATTCCAGTTGGTCAGTGCCTAGATGGCCCATGGTTTCCAGGCCGAGCGTGTTGACCAGGCTGATGAAGTGCACACCGCCGAGGTCGAAGCTGTACCAGCCGTCGCCCCGCGTGCCCTTGCCGAAGAACTGGCGGTACTTCGCGCCGTGGTCGTCGACGCCGTCGTGTTCGCCGGGAACCGTGTAGGTCCGATCGGTCCTGATCGTGCCGAGCATCTGCCTGACCTGATCGAACTGGTCCGGTGTGGACAGATGGGTGAGATCGCCGGTGTGCATGACGAACGCCGGCCGGTAGGGGAGAGTGTTGATCTGGCCGATCGCCTCGCTGAAGGACTGCTCGACCATGGTGTTGGCCGGACCGGTGAAGCCGATGTGGCTGTCGCTGATCTGCACGAACCGCAACGCGTTCGCGTCGTCGGCGACGGCAGGCGGCGTGCCGGCGCCGCCGATCTGGCTGATCACCTCACCGCCCACGATGGTCAGCACGACGGCGCTGCCGAACCACGCGGTGTGGCGCAACAACTGGCGCCGGGTCATCCCGTGTTCCCGCTGCTGCTCCGTCACGGCGTGACCACCACCGTCGCGGTCATGAACGGGTGGATGGTGCACAGGTAGTCGTACGTGCCGGCCTTGGTGAACGTGAACGAGTAGTGCGAGCCGGTGTCCAGCGCCTGCGAGCCGAACGCGCCGCCGGTCGCGGTCACCGTGTGCGCGTCCTGGTCCTGATTGGTCCAGGTGACGGTCGTGCCGACCTTGACGGTGATGCTCGCGGGGGAGAACGCGAAACCCTTGATGGTGACCGAATTGCTCGCGACCGGCGCTGACGCGGTCGTGCTCGACGCTGGCGCCGGCATGGACATCGACGCCGACGTCTGGCTCGACGAGGAGGCTGGGGGCGGCGCGGTGCTCATGGTCGTCGTGCCGCAGGCCGCCAGGCCGGCCATGGTCGCCGCGGCCATTGTTGCGAGCAGCCCCCTGGCCAGTCGGGTGTTCAGTCCCATGATGCTCATTTCCGTGGTGGGGCAGCGCCTTGTGCGCGACCCTCACCAACGGATACGCGCCGGGGTTACGGCTGCTTCGGTGCGAACACCTGGATCAGCCCGTCGCTCTCGCGCACCGCGAACACCGGCAGCGGCGGAATCGAGATGGGCAGCCGATGGTTGAGCACCGCGCCGCTCACCGCGAACGACGCGCCGTGGCACGGACAGTTCAACTGTCGCTGCGACGGCGCGAGATTCAACTGGCAGCCGAGGTGCGTGCACGCACCGGAGACCGCGGCCACGGTTCCGTTGCTGCGCCGGACGAATCCGGTGACCGTGCCGAGATCGAAGCGCAGCACCCGGCCTTCCGGCAGGGCGCTGCTGTCCGCGACCGTCTGCCAGACGCCGTGATCGGGCGTCAACGGCGGATCGGTCTGTTCCTCGGGAGGGTTTGCCGCGACCGCGCCGCCGACCACCAGGTGATCGGCGGCGACCCCCAGTCCGATCGACGCGGCCGCGGTTCCGGCAAGCTGGACGAAGCGGCGTCTGCGGGTGGTGATGACGGTCGACGGCGTTGCCGATGATGCGGCGTCGTCGGACAGTTCGGCGGCGAGGCGTTGGTGCAGCGAGGTGACGAACTCCTCACGCACCGTGCCGGCGCCCAGCCGCGACGAGCGCAGCAGGATGGCGGTCCGCAGCTCCGGATCGGCCTCCTGTTCGATGCGGGCGCGTCCGATCCGCTGCTGACGCAGGATCTTCTCGACGAACCGCTGCACGCGCGACATGCTCAACCTCCGATCCGCTCGGCTACCTTGGCCGCCGCGCGCAGCGCACGATGCTGGAGCACCTTGGCATTGCCCACCGTCACACCCATCTCGGCCGCCGACTCCTTCAGCGTGCGGCCGTCGAGGAACCGCAACCGCAGGATGGTGCGGTAGTTCTCCGGCAGATCCGACAGTATCCGGTCGGCCTCGGCCGCGCGGTCGGCGTTGAACCGCTCCTCCGGCACCTTCAGGTCGAGCAGTTCGTCGTGCAACGTGGTCAGTTCGCGGCCGAGCGTCCGGCGCCAGTGGTCGGCCAGCACCGTGCGCGCGGTCGCCACCAGGTACGCGCGCACCTCCGGCATGGTCGCCGACGTGCGCAACGGGCGCAGCGCCGCCAGGAACACCTCCGCGGTCAGGTCCTCGGCGTCCGGCCTGCTACCGACCTTGCCGAACAGCATGCCGTACACCCAGCCCACGTTGTCCCGATAGATCGCCTCCCAGTCCGGGTACACCCCCGCGTCGCCCACTACCCGCAGGCGCGGTTGCCCGGTTGGTTCGTCCTGTTTCGCCTCATAGTCCTTATCGCCAGTCCTGCGTCGGACACGCACACTCTTGAGTACGGAGCAGGGTTACGCGGCGATTGCCTGCGGAAGAAGATGATGTCGCCAGAGGGTGTCGGTGCAGAGCACGCAGGGCAGCACCACGCCGACGGCCACGCACACCCCGCCGACCGCGTCGGTCGGATAGTGGCAGTTCATGCCGACCAGCCCGGTCATGATCTCCATGATCATCACGATCCAGACCGCCGCCGCGACGCGGCGCCACCAGAACGACGCCGTCGACGTCAACGCGAGGATCGCGATCGTGTAGACCATGACCGCGGCGACGGCGTGCCCACTCGGATAGCTCAACTGCCCGTAGAGCCGCCTGCCGAACAACGGCTTGAGCGCGACCTCGGTGACGATCACGCCGAGCGCGGGCGTGGCCGCCGCGAGCAGCACGACGTCCCAACGACGGCGGAGCAGCGCGGCCACGATCAACACCACGACCGCGGCCGCCAACACACCGGTATCGGTCGGCACGAGCAGGAGTCGCGCTATTCCATTGCCGTCGCCGACGGTCGCGTGCACCTGCCGGGCGAGGGTGCGATCGATCGGATCGGCGTGTCGCTGTCCCGCGACCAATACGCCGACCACCACCGCCACACCCCACGCGCCCATGGCGGCCGTGGCCGCGGGCAGGCGCATCCGCTGTGGGATCAACAGCGCCATGCAGGGACTATGCGCCCGTCCCCGCTGTTCGGCACGCGCGCCCGCTACGAGTCCCCTGAATGGGGAATCAGTCGCGATTCCTATTCATAGTCGCCGATAATTCTTTCGCATTCACCTTCCTGTTATCGCCCCAAGGGGTGACGAATTGTTTGAATGAGGTAATTGTGGGCAGCGGCCGCCTGCGTCAGCCCTGAATCCGGCTCGCGTGGCCGGACCACTCCTTCTCGCGCAGCTCGAACTTCTGGATCTTCCCGGTCGACGTCTTCGGCAGCGCGGCAACGAACTCGACCTCGCGCGGCGCCTTGTACCGCGCGATCCTCGACCGCACGTGATCGATGATCTCCTCCTCGGTCGCGGTGTGCCCCGGCCGCAGGACCACGAACGCCTTGGGCCGCTCGCCCCAGCTGTCGTCCGGCACGCCGATCACCGCGGCCTCCAGCACCGAGGCATGCGACACCACCGCCTGCTCGACCTCGACCGTCGAGATGTTCTCGCCGCCCGAGACGACCACGTCCTTGGCGCGGTCGCGCAGTTCGACGTAGCCGTCCGGATGCAGCACGCCGAGATCGCCCGAGTGGAACCAGCCGCCCGCGAACGCGGCGGCCGTCGCATCGGGATCGCGGAAGTAGCCCTTCATCACGTTGTTGCCGCGCATGACGATCTCGCCCATGGTCGCGCCGTCGGCCGGCACGTCGACGAGGTCCTCGTCGTCGACGTCGATGCGCACCACGCGCAGCCGCTCCGCCTGGATCATGCCGACGCCCTGGCGGGCCAGCAGCCGCGCTCGCGTCTCCTGGTCCGTCGCGCCCCACTCCCGCTGCCACTGGCACACCGAGTAGGGGCCGTAGGTCTCGGTCAGACCGTAGACGTGCACGAGGCGAAAGCCCATCCGCTCGGCCTGGGCGATCATGGTCGGGCTCGGCGGCGCACCCGCCGTCGTCACGACGAGCGGACGGTCCAGCGGACGCGCCTGCTCGGCGTTCATGATCGTGGTGACCACGGTCGGCGCGCCGTTGAGGTGGGTGACGCCGTGCTGGTCGAACAGCCGCCAGATCACCTCGCCGCGCACCTCGCGCAGGCAGACCTGGGTGCCGCCGGCCGCGACCAGCGCCCATGCCGTGCACCAGCCGTTGCAGTGGAACATCGGCAACGTCCACAGGTAGACGCTGCGCTCGTCGTGCCGCGAGTGGTACACCTCGCCGAGCGCGTTGAGGTAGGCGCCGCGATGCGTGTACAGCACGCCCTTCGGCCGGCCCGTCGTGCCGGAGGTGTAGTTGATCGAGATCGTCGCGTTCTCGTCCGCGACCGCCCAGGGCAGCACCTCACCGGACGCGCCGGCCAGGAGCGCGGCCAGGCTGCTCGCGTTCGGGATCGCCACCTCGGGCGCCGGACCGTGCGGGTCGAGCGCGACCACGATCGAGTCGACGGTCTCCAGTTCGGCCGCGACCGGCGCCACGGTCGCCGCGAGCACCCCGTCGACCACCAGCAGCTTCGCCTGGCTATGGTCGCAGATGTAGCGGACCTCGTCCGGCGCGAGCCGCGTGTTGACCGCGACCAGTACCGCGCCGGCGAGCGGCACGGCGAACGTCGCGATCAGCATCTCCGGCACGTTCGGCATCAGGTACGCCACCCGGTCACCCGGCCCGACACCGGCCGCGCGCAACGCCCGAGCACGCTCCTGCACGGCCGCCGCGAACTCGCGATACGTCATCCGGGTGTCGCCGTACACGACGGCGATCTTGTCGCGGAACACGTCCGCCGAGCGCTCCACGAACGACAACGGCGTCAGCTGCGTGAGCCACGTTTCCATGAATGAACGCTAGCGCTCGCGAACGTCAGACGACGAGTGGTCGTTTTCCCGGCCGCGTTCGTCGCCAGGCGACCACCAGGAACACCAGCAGCGCGCCCAGCGGGAGCGTGCCGACCGCCCAGCTCAGCGGCAGCGGCGGACCTGGCTGGTCGAGCACGGTCACGCCGGTGAGCGTGCCCTGGCCCCGACCTTGCGGGCCGTCGATGACGAAGCCGATGGTGTACGTGCCCGGCGTGTTCAACGCCTGCACGTCAAGGCCCCACACGTCCCGTTTGCGCGGATGCCGGGCCAGCGGTGAGATCACGCCCCGGTGGCGGTACTCGGGACCGGTCATGATCAGCGATCCTGACTTGTCCGCGATGCCGCCGTCCGGCATGAACGTGAAGTCCAGCGAGCGCATCGCCCGGATCGGCCAGGTGGAAAAACCGACGGTGACCGTGTACGGGCCGGCCTGCACGCGTTCGGTGTGCACGATGTCGACCGGCGCGTAGGCCGACGCGGGCACCGCGCCGAACACCGCGAGCAGCGCGGCAAGCACGATCGGAACGACGATCCTGCGCATCAGGCCACCTCCGCCCGCGCGTCGCCGCGCAGCATCGCGCCGAACCGGGTGCCGAGATAGCCGGCCGGCACGCCCACCACCAGCCCGACGATCGACAGCGTCAGGATCAGCCCAGACGAGACGTGCATCATCGGCCTGGTCAGCGCGAGCTGCACGACCAGCGTCAGCCCGACGATCAATCCGCACAGCGCGCCGAGCGGCAGCATCAACCGTCCGAAGTGGATTCGGCGGGTGTGGCTCAACCACATCGCGCCCTCAACCACCAGCGCGGCCACGATCAGGAACATCGGGATCAGGCTGGGCAACAGCGGCGGTTCGGGCAGCAGCCCGTCGCGCAGCGGCAGTCCGATCGCGGCCGCGTAGGTCGCTGCCGCCCACGGGGAGAACCACCACAGCAACGCCTGCGCCGCGCCGAGCACGACCGCGATGCCGATGGCGCCACCGCGCCCGAGCACCAGCGCGCCCGTGATCAGCAGCATCGGCGCGCACAGCATCGCGCCAAGCAACGTCGGGGCGACCGGCAGTGGCGCGTTGTTCAGCCCCTCGAACGGGATCGGCGCGAACACGATCAGGATCGGCACCGCGACCAGCAGACCCGTCTTGCCCCAGCGCTGGTCGCGCACGGCGCTGAACACGATGATGCTGCCCACCATGGTCACGCAGATCGACAGGAACAGCGCGACGTGCGACGGCGTGTTCAGCACCGCGTCGAAGCCGTAGATCGAGTGCCACCACAGGTCGAGCAGGCCGTAGAGCAGGAAGCACGCGGCGCCGACACCGGAGACCAGATAGCCGAGCGGCGCGGTGAACACGCCGCCGAACACCCGCACCGGCGGGCCACCGGCCGAACGCGGCCAGGCCCGGCCGGCACGCTGGGCCGATGTCGACATCAGCACCATGATCAGGCTGGCGATGCCGGACAACGCACTGCCCGAGTAGAGCCCGAGGTGCGAGAGGGTGAAGAACGTGTCAGGGCCGACCTCGACGTGCCACTGGATGTCCCAGCTCACGCCGACCGTGGTGATCGCGGTGCCCAGCAACACGACCCACCCGCCAACTCGCGCCCCGACATCGGCGCGGCCGCGACCGGCCGAGGACGCCGACGACGCTGCATCCATTGTGGACAGACCCCCTCCATCACGGTGACTCGTGCGCCGCCGAGCCTAGAAGCGGCGGGGGGTCAGGCGCGTCACCTGCGGGAGCTACGGTCCGTCCCCCGCGCGGGGGAGGCGTTGTTCGCCCTCGGAGTGACGACGGGGCCGTTGCCTTGTTTCTAGCATCAGCGACGATGAATGTCCCTATGCGCGCGGCCCGAGGGGCGGCGCTGGTCGCCGTGTTCGCCGTGCTGCTCTCGTTCGCGGCGATCGGCCCGGCAACCGCAGACACGCCATCGTCCGGCGGCGACGTTCAGGTCGCGCAGACCATCGGCGACCGCGAGCTGACCCTGATCCTGCGCCGGGTCACCGCGGTGCCCGGTCCGCTGCGGGTGGACGTCATCACGCACGCCGGCACCGCACCCGGCACGCTCACCATGACGGTCATCCCGACGACCGGCGCGCCAACCGCGCACGACACCGTGACACTTGCCGCCACACCAGGCAGTTACGGCACGACGCTGCCGATCGACCGCGCCGGGGCGTGGGAACTGGCCGTCGGCGACGGGCAGCGGACCGCGCGTATTCCGTTCGTGGTCACGGCCCAAGCGACCTCGCCGCCCGACTATGCCGTGTACGGCGGTTTTCTTGCCGCTGGCGTGCTGCTGATCGTGTCGATCGTGGTCGCGATGCGGGCCAGCAACGGCAGGTGGGCATTGGTGCCGATGGGAGGCGTGGTGGCTGGATTGTCGGTGGCGATCACCGGCGCGATCCTGTCCGCGTCGCTCCCGCTGCCACCGCAGCCCGGTATCCAGCTCGACCCGACCGCGTCCAACGCGACCGATCCGTACGTGCTGAGCCGCCCGCTGATCTCGGACTATTCGCGGCCACCGGTGCTGCTGTCCATGCCCGGTCCCGTCCCGGTCGCCGGCAGGCCGACGGATCTCACGCTCGACTTCACCGACGACTCGACCGGGTTGCCGGTCGACGACCTGATCGTGCACGACAGTGCCCTGATCCACCTGCTGATCGTCGGGCCGTCCGGTCAGCTGTGGCACGTGCATCCGATCCGGATCGCGCCTGGCGAGTTCCAGGTGCGGCTGACTTTGCCGCAGCTCGGGCACTACGCGGTGTCCGCGGAACTCGAACGCAGGGGCGGTGGCGTGCAACTCGTCCGCTCGGCCAGTGGCATCGACGTGACGACCGGTGCTGCCAGCGGTGTCGTTGCTCCGCCGCCGCCGCCGTCGCTGGTGGCCGGGCGGGCGGCGGAGGAGACGGTGGCCCGGACTGCGGTTTCGGTGACGGCCACGATCGCACCAGCCGGTTCGGCGACGACCATCGTGGCGACCTTCGGCAACACCGCGGATCTCCAACCATGGCTTGGCATGCTCGGCCATATGATCATCGCGGGTCCGCTGCCCGAGCGGGCCGGCGATATCGGCGCCGCGGTGCAGGCCGCGCCGATCTGGGCACACGCGCATTCGATGGGCGCGCTCGCGTCAGCCAACGACATGTCCGGCATGGGCGGCATGGGCTCGACCGGTTCGGCGATGGCCGGGATGGGCGGACTGATGCCGGTCAACGGCGACAGCGCGGTCGACGAGACGGTCGCCGCTTACGGTCCGGACATCTCGTTCACCTTCACTTTTCCCGAGCCGGGCACCTACCGGATCTGGGTGCAGGCGGAGCGGAACTTCACCGTGCTGACCGTGCCCGCGGTTCTCACGATCACGGCGGGAAATCGGCCATGACCAAGCTCGGCCTGCGCAAGCTCGGTCTGAACACGAGGGTCGCGGCGATCGCCGTCGCAGCAGCGGTGCTGCTTGGCGTGGTCGGCTGGCTGCTCTGGCCGAGTCCGCCGACCGCGACCGCCGTGCGGGGCGGAACATCGCGCTACCTGGTGAGCGCGACGATCGACCCGCCGCGCATCGGCGACGCGGCCGTCACCATCGACCTGACCACCCAGGACGGCGCGGCGCCGAACGTCACGGTCAGCGTGGCGGGCGTGATGCCGCTGATGGGCTTCGCCACGCCGTCGCTGCCGGCCATGGCCGAGGGCGGCGGGCGTTACACGGTCGGCGATCTGCCGCTGATGATGACCGGGCCGTGGGAGCTGCGCGTGTCCGTCGCCTCGGCCGGCAACACCGACGAGTTGGCATTGCCGTTCACGGTCAGCGGTTAGTCAGTCGTCGATCCGGGCGAGGCCGTACTTGTAGGCGTAGCAGACGAGGTGCACCCGGTCGCGCAGGTTGAGTTTGGCCAGGATGCGGGAGACGTGCGTCTTCACGGTCTCGTCACCGACGTAGAGCCGGGCGCCGATCTCCGCGTTCGTGTAGCCGGCCGCGACCAGCAGGAAGACCTCGTGTTCGCGCGCGGTCAACCGGTCGATGCCCGGTGCCGCTGCCCGCTTCGGTTCGGCGGGCGCGACCGCGGCGGCGAACCGGGAAGCGAGCCTGCGCGTCACCGAAGGGTCGACGTAGGCGTCGCCACGGGCGGCCACCCGAACTGCCGCGATCAGCTCCTCCGGTGGCAGGCTCTTGAGCAGGAACCCACTGGCGCCCAACGCGAGCGCCCTGTGCACGTACTCGTCGGTGTCGAACGTGGTGAGCAGCAGGATCCTGGTGCGTTTGGAGTCAGCCGCCAGGATCTCCTCGGTCGCGGCGAGCCCGTCCAACCTCGGCATGCGCACGTCGAGAATGGCCAGATCCGGGCGGAGCCGGATGGTTTCGGTGACGGCGGCGCGGCCGTCCGCGACCTCGGCGACGCATTCCAGGTCGGGCTGGGTGTCCAGGACCGCGCGCAGGCCGGAGCGGAACATCGCGTGATCGTCGGCGAGCAGGAAACGCAGGGTCATGACGCCACCTCCGTCGGCACCGTCACCACGGTTTCCCAACGGTTGTCCTGGTCGGGGCCGTGGCTGACGCTGCCGTGGAACATCGCCGCCCTGGTGCGGATGCCGGCGAGTCCGCGCCCGGTGCCGTCCACCTCGACCGGCCCGCCGCTGGCCCCGTCGCCGTTGCCGATGCCGATGCCGTTGCGCGCGGCCAGTGTGATCGACGTGTCCCGGTAGCGGATTTCCACGTCGACCGAGGTGCCGTCGCCGTGTCGCAGCGCGTTGGTGAGCATCTCCTGGGTGATCCGGTAGAGCGCGATGTCCAGTGAACCGGGCACCGGCCTCGGCGCGCCGCGCACGCTCAGCCGGGTGGCAAGGCCCGAGCGGCGCACGTTCTCCAGCAGTTCCTCAAGGTTGTCCAGGCCGGGCTGGTTGGTGGTGTCCGATGCGCCGTGCAGCAGGTCGAGCATGGTGCGCAGGTCGACCATTGCCGATCTGCTCGCCGCCTCGACCGCGGCCAGCGAGTCCACCACCCCGTTGCCGGCGTGCGCCGCGCCAAGTCGTATCCGCGCGGCACCCGCGTGCACGCCGATCGCGCTGACGTGGTGGGAGATCACGTCGTGCAGGTCGCGGGCGATCGCGGTGCGCTCGCGGGCGACCGCCTTGTCCACCTCGGCCGCCGCGTCGCGGGCCTCGACCTCGCGGCGATGCCGCATCTCGTCGATGTAGGCCCTTCGTGCGGTGGTGTACCGGCCGACCAGCCACGGCAGCAGCGCGTTGGACCCGATCTGCAGGGCATAGAACAGCCAGTCCGCCACGCCGGGACGGACGTGCAAGTGGCTCAAGGCGGTTCCGCAGGAGATCGCGGCCAGCGAGGCGAACGCGGACCAGCCGCGCAGCCACGCGCCCGCGCGGTAGCTGGCGATCAGCTTGCCCGCGAAGCTGCTGCTGTGCAGGGCGACGCTGGCCAGTCCGTGCGCAAGCGCCACCCAGCCCGAGTATCGCGCCGGCAGGGCAAGGGCCGCGTCCACCGCGATGATCGCCAGCAGCAGGAGCGCTGCCGGCGGGCTGTGCAGGCCGGGGCCGAGCACGACGAAGGTGACCGAGTCGACGACGAGGCAGACGGCCGCGACCAACACGGACTGACCGACCAGCGACCGGCGAACATCGTCCACGACTCGATTATCCGAATCTGCCGGTTCGGCGAGTCCCCCGCGTGGGGGATCTGCCGGTTGACCTTGCCGGGAACGGCGATTAGCTGTTAAGCTAATCAGATTAGCCAGAAATTGAGCACCACCGATGTGGTGGAAGCCGCCGCCCGGCTCGCGGACGAGATCGGCTTCCACGAGCTGACCATGGTCCTACTGGCCGAGCGGCTCGGCGTTCGCCCGCCCTCGCTCTACAAACACGTGGCGAACCTGGCCGACCTGCGCCACCGGATCGCCACCTCGGTCATGACCCAACTCGGCGAACAGATCAGGGACGCGCTCCAGGCCAAGGCAGGCCACGACGCACTGCACGCGCTGTTCCACGCCGTCCGGAGCTTCGTCCGCGCGCACCCGGGCCGCTACACGTCCACGGTCGGCGCCGAGTTCACCGGGCCGGACGATCCGCTGCTCGCGGCGAGCGCGCGGGTGCTGGACTCGATCGGCGCGGTGCTGGACGGCTACGACATCGGCGAGCACGATCGCGCCCACGCGATCCGGGCCATGCGCTGCCTTATCCACGGCTTCGCATCGCTCGCCTCGGCCAACGCGTTCCAGTGGAACGCCGATCTCGAAGTCAGTTTCGACTGGATGATCGAATTCGTGGAGCGCGGACTGCGCGGTGGGGGAGCGGCATCGTGATCATCGCCATCTGGATCTTGTCTCTTCTGTCGATCGCCGAGTTCGTCATGGCGCCGATCAACCTGTGGACCGGTCGCACCATGCCGCTGTTCACGAAGTTCACCGGCTTCGAACCGGCCGTTGCGCGCCGGATCTTCGCGCCGGTCAAGCTGGTCAGCGCGATATTGGTGGGCATCGGCCTTGCCATGCCGGTTTTCGGTGTGCTCGGCGCCGCCGTCCTGACCGGTGTCTGCCTGCTCTACCTCATCCGGCTGAGCGCGCCCGGTCGCCGCGATCCCAGTGGCATCGCCGGTTTCGGCCTGTTCGGCGCGTGGGCCATCGCCCTGCTCGTGTTGCAGCTGCTGCGCCTCCGGACCGGCTGACGGACCGGCTGACCCGGCCCGAAGGCGCAGCGGTCCGATCAGCTGACGGTCAGCCCGTGGTAGCCGATCAACGCGGGCGAACCCGGTGACGCGGACACCACGAACAAGCCGGCGTCCTGGGTGTCGGCCTGGCCGGGGACGGTCGCCGAGCCGACCATGGTCCAGTTCTGGCCGTCGGTCGAGTAGTAGCCGGTGTAGGCGCTGCCCGAACGCACCAACTTCAGATAGACCGGCACCTTCGCGGCGATCGTGCCGTTGCTCGGCGTCACCGAGTCGATGTTGGTGTTGCCGTCGCTGTTCCACTCCAACTGGATCCCGCCGGTCGGCGAGACGAACAGGATGACGCCCTCGACGCCGGTCCCGGCCGAGGTCATGGCATTGCGCACCAGGATGCCGGCCTTGGCATAGCCGGACAGGTTGCTCGTGGAGGTCACCTCGGTCTGCACGGTCGAGGAGGTGCCGACAACGCCGGACCGGTAGATCGTGGCGTAGTTGTCGTTGTTGGTCCACAGATCCGTGCCAGCGCCCGAGATCGCGATAGTCGTCACCGACCTGGCCGAACCTGGCGGGCGCGTCGGTCGCCGAGCTGAAGGTCAGGTTCGGCGCCGTGACCGGCGAGACCAGCTCCACGGACTGGCTGGCCGAGGCGCTGGCTTGGTGGTTCTGCCAGCTGTAGGCCGCGTTCGCGGTGATCGTGTCGGTCTCGATCGGCGTGGTCGGCGTTGGCGCGGTGACCGTGAACGTCGCGGTCGACGGTCGCGCCGGTGGCGAGGTTGGTGAACGTGGTCTTGCCGTTGCCGGTCACCGTCCAGCCGCTCGGCGCGCTGACCGACAGGGTGGCCTGCTTGACCGTGTTCCGGCCGTTGTTGGTCAGCGACACGGTCATGGTGGACGGCGTGCCGGGCGCGGCGTTCGCGATGTCGCTCGTGGACAGCGTGACGTTCGGTGCGACGTTGCCGGCCGACGCGGACACCCGGTACATCACAACGCCGTGCGCCGGCACCTGCGCGGTGATCACGCCGGCCGTCTCGGAACTCGTGTGCGCCCACAGGTCGTTGAGCTGGTAGTCGTGTGACTTGGCAAGGCCGACCTCGCTCGCGGTGGTGCTGATCCGCGCGGTGCTGCCGGTCGAGTTGAACAGCACGACCGCGCGGTCGCCGTTGGACAGTGGCTTGCTGAGCACCCACAGCCCGTTGTTCCCGGCGGGCTCACCGCCGGCCGCGATCGGCACCGCCTGCTTGCCGAGCTTGTCCTGGTTGACCGCGATCACCTGCTGGTTGGTGTAGATCGCCAGGTCGGTCGGGCTGATCTTGCGCAGGTCGGTGCCGGCGATCAGCGGCGCGTCCATCGCCGCCCACAGGCTGAACTCGGCCTGCTCCTCGGTGGTGCTCATGCCGCCGTTGCCGACCTCAAGCATGTCCGGGTCGTTCCAGGCGCCGGGGCCGGAGTACGGGTAGAGCCACACGTTCTGCTGGAAGATCCCGAGCATGCTGTCGTAGCTGTCGCTGATGTCGTTGGTGGTGCGCCAGGAGTTGCCGACCTGCGGTCCCCAGGTCCACGGCTGGTTGACGCCCCACTCGCACAGGCTGTACAGGATCGGCCGTCCGGTGGCCGCGAGCGCGTCGCGCATGGCCGAGTAGCGGTCGATGTACTGCTGCGTGGTCGAACTGCCCGCGTTGTTGCAGTTGTCGTACTTGAGATAGTCAACGCCCCAACTCGCGAACGTGGCCGCGTCCTGCTTCTCGTGGCCGAGGCTGCCCGGATACCCCGCGCAGGTCGCGGTGCCGGCGTCCTCGTAGATCCCCAGTTTGAGGCCCTTGCCGTGCACGTAGTTCGCGACCGCCGAGATGCCCTGCGGGAACTTGGTCGGGTCGGGCACCAGGTTGCCGTTGGCGTCGCGGGTCTTCTCCAGCCAGCAGTCGTCGATGTTGACGTAGCGGTAACCCGCCTTGGCCATGCCGTTGGCGATCATCGCGTCCGCGGTCTGCTCGACGAGATCGGCGCTGACGTCGCAGCCGAAGGCGTTCCAGTCGTTCCAGCCCAACTGTGGCGTCGCGTCCAGTCCGTTGTCCAGCGCGTTGGCGGCCGGTGCGCTCGCCAGCGGCACGCCGGTGGCCACCCCCAGCACCAGCAGCGCGGCGCCCAGCCAGGCGCGTAACCCCCTTGTCCTGCCTGTCGAACGACTGGTGCCCATTGAACCGCCTTCCTGCGCGCGAAGCCGTGTCCTTTTGTTGACTGAATCCGACTCGTCGAGTGAATCCGACGTGAGTGAACAGGATTCAACAATCGGCTCCATACCCTGCCTCCGGTCCCACGGGTGCGCAAGGGCCATCCGGAGGGTTCGGTGCTACCTGGCCGCCGCGATGATCTGCTCGGCGGCGCCGCCGATCTCCTCGGCCGTGCTCGACCGGCCCAGCGACAGCCGCAACGCGGACAGGCCGCGGTCGGCGGCCAGCCCCATCGCGGTGAGCACCGGCGACGGTTCGTGATCGCCGTTGTGACAGGCCGAACCGGTCGAGACGGCGATATCGGGCAGCGCGGCGACCAACTCGTGCCCGACCACGCCGCGAATGCTCACGTTGAGCGTGTTCGGCAGTCGCGCCGCTACCGGTCCGTTCAGCGACACCCGATCGGCGCGTCCGGCGACAAGGCGGTCGTGCAGGCGATCGCGCAGCTGCCGCATCCGCTCGTGGCCGCCGTCGGCGAGTTCGGTCCTCGCCAGTTCGGCTGCGGTGCCGAGCGCGACGGCCAGCGCGACGTTCTCGGTGCCCGCGCGCAACCCGTGCTCCTGCCCGCCGCCGTACACCAGCGGCTCAAGCGGCACACCGTCCCGAACGAACAGTGCGCCGACGCCCTTGGGCGCGTACATCTTGTGCCCGACCACCGTGACCAGGTCGATGTCACCGACGTCGAACGGGATCTTGCCGATCGCCTGTGCGGCGTCGGTGTGGAACAACGCGCCATGTTCGTGCGCGACGCAGGCCAACTCGGCGACGGGTTGCAGCGCACCGGTTTCGTTGTTGGCCGTCATGATCGACACCAGCACCGTGCGATCCGTGATCGACTCGGCCAACACGTCGGGCGAGACAAGGCCGTCGCGGTCGACCGGCAGATAGCACACCTCAACGCCGTGCCAGCGTGCCAACGCGGCGCAGGCCGCCAGCACGGCCGGATGCTCGGTGCGCTGGGTGATCACCTGCGGTCGTTCGCGTCCTGCGGCCAGGACCGCGCCGCGAATGGCGAGATTGTCGGCTTCCGAACCGGACCCGGTGAACACGATCCGGCCTCCGCTCGCACCGGTCAGGCCGGCGACCCGGCCTCCGCCTGCGCCGATCAGGTCGGCGACCTGGCCGCGCGCTCGGTCGAGCGCGGCCCGTGGCTCGCGGCCGTAGCCGTGCTCGCTCGACGGGTTGCCGAACGCGGTGCTCAGGTACGGCCGCATCGCCTCGGCCACCGCCGGGTCGATCGGGGTGGTCGCGTTGTGGTCGAGGTAGATCACGCGCTGCTCCCTTCCTCGCCCTGGGAGGATGGTTCTGGGGAGGATGGTAGGGACACCGCGCGGTTGGCGAGGGTAGCGGCGCGGTCAGGACCAGGGCGTCGGTTCCGGGGGCGCGCAGCCGGGTCTGGCGTTGACGCGTCGTTGCGCGCGGTCGAACCACTGCCCGACGACCGCGCGCATGCGCTCGTCGCCGGAATCCGTTGCGTGGCCCGCTTTCTGTTCGCGGTGGGCGTGTTCCCAGAGCACGCGCAGGTTGGCGGCGGCCGTCGGGGTGACGTGCTGGTCGTCGAGTCGCGCGAGGTAGTGGTCCCAGGGCTCGATCTGGGTCGTGTCGACGCAGTGGTCGCTCATCAGCGCGAACTGTGCGTGAAAGACCTGTAGTGCGTTGCCGACGCCGTCCCAGAACCGAACGCCCGTGGTGGTGTGGTTGGTGGCCATGCTCGAACCTCTCGTGCGTCGAGGGGCAGGAGGTGTCGGGGAGGGCCGAGCCTGCCGGCCCTCCCCGACGAAAACATCCATCGGTCAGCGCAACACCAGGCCCCGGTTGGGCGCGAGTTGTCGCACGACGAGGCCGGCGAGCGGCAACGTCAGCCACCTCGCTTCGATTCGGCCGGTCATCGTCAGGCTGACCATGATCATGATCACCACGATGACCAAGACGTCCGAGGGGACCGGTCGCGCGAGGGACCCCGCGCACGGCTTTCGCTCTGTATTACTCCCTCGTTGAGGAGTTATACTCATATTGATCTAGCTCTCTCGTTGGGGTATGGATCGCGCGGCTCCCTGGTGCAACAGGGGGCCGCTTTTGCACTCTGCTGCCAACGTCAGCATTTCCGCGACCGCCACGCGGTGGATGGACGTCATTGTGAGATGAGCGGTTGGCCAAAACAATTTTCGATCGGCCCGACCGATATGCGCGTCTAAATTGTATGAGCAAGCAGAAACCCTCTCGCATCACCTTGCTGGGTGATGGTGAACGATGCTCAGTGTACAAAATGGCCCGTTATTGTCCACTTTACCGTCGGCTTGTAACTCGGATGGGTGGCCGGATGATCGGCGTGCTGTAGTCGTCGGCCGCGTGCCGAGAAAAGGGTACGCGCGAGTTCTGGATCGCTTGTGGTGGTGAGCGGTTGCGATAACCGAAATCAAATTTCCGCTGTCGTCCAGGTGGCCGCGCGCCGAATATTAGTTCGGTGATTCCCCTGGTCGGGACCCGTAGATGGTCACGATGTGCTGACCGGCGGTTGCGTACCGGAGCGATCGCGGTCCATTATTACGGTAATATTCGACGCCGACGGGTAGCGGAGGACGGGTGGTGGAGATGGTCGAACAATCCGGAGTTCATCGGACTCGGTCCTGGCGACGGGCGAGTTCCTGTAGTCCGGCCGGCGACAACTGCGTGGAGGTTCGACACCGCGTCGGTTCGGTGGACATCCGCGACAGCAAGGCGACGTTTCGGATGATCACCTTCGGCTCGACGGCATGGCGGAGCTGGCTGGATCAGGTCACGGCGCAGAATATGTGATGTGTCCGAGGTAGCGCCCGAGACTGTCACGTCGATCCGCAAGCAGGTCGGCATCCTGGTCAGACAGGCACGGATGAACGCGAACCTGACCCAGACGGAGCTGGCCGTCGAACTCGGCCTGAGCCAGCCCACGATCACCAACATCGAGTCGGGCAGGACCCGCATCAAGCCGAGTTCGCTGCGCAAGCTCGTCGCGTGCTGCCAGATCGACGAGCGCACCGCGCGCGAACTGCGCGATCTCGTTGACAACGACCAGCGCGGGCGGATGCCGCGCGGGCAACGGGCGCTGCGCACCCCGGCTGGCTCGCTTGAGCTGGTGCCGCACTACTTTCGCGAGTTCACCGAGCTGGAACGGACCGCGTCGAAGATAAGGGCGTGGCACGGCGAGCGGCTGCCCGGCCTGCTCCAGTCCGAGCAGTACATGCTCAACCTGTTCAAGTCGAACAACCGATCCGAGCAGACCGTCACGCAGCTGATGATCAGCCGCAACGAGCGGAAGAAGGTGCTTCGACAGGATTTCCCGCCGCGCTTCCAGTACCTGCTCGGCGAGGGCGCACTGCACAGGCTGCCCGGCGGACGGGATTCGCTGATCGCGCTCGACCAGCTGGAATATCTGATCCGGCTGATCGACGCGCACGATCGACTCGCGATCTATCTCGTGCCGTTCGACGCGCGGTTGTCCTATGTGCCCAACGATTTTACGATGATGGAATTCGTTGACGGCACAACGAATTTCGTCTACGTCGAGTACCCGGGCGGCGGTCAACACCTGGAGGACAGCGAGATCTACGAGGCGTGCGACCAACAATGGGACGAACTGCGCGGCGCGGCGCTGCAACGCAAGGACACCAGGAACAGGCTCGCGCAGTTCGTGGAAAAATATCGTCGGCAACCAGGGACGGCTCATCGGTGAGCCATCCGAGAGAGGACCGTCGTGGCCCGTTATCCCGGCAAATCCAATCTGCCAGGCGACATCGATCTGCGCACACCCAGCATCGCGCGGGTCTACGACTACTTCCTCGGCGGCACCGAGAACTGGGCGGTGGACCGGGAATTCGGCAATGCGCTGCTGAGCCGGTTTCCGCTGTTGGGCCGGGTCGCCCAGGCAAACCGCCAGTTCCTGAACCGGGTCGTCCAGCATCTGGCGCACCTGGGCGTCCGGCAGTTCGTCGACATCGGCGCAGGCGTGCCGACGATGGGCAGCACCCACCAGGCCGCCGACATCGTCGACGCCACCAGCCACGTCGTCTACATCGACAACGACCCGGTCGCCATCGGCCACTCACAGGCGCTGCTGCACGAGAACGGCGACCCGAGCCGGCACACCGCGCTCGCCGGCGACCTGCGCGACCCCGACCAGCTCTGGCGTGACGTGCTGGACACCGGGCTCATCGACCTCAACCAGCCGGTCGCGCTGCTGATCATCGCCGTGCTGCACGTCCAACAGACCGACGACACCGGCACCGACGTCGCCGCCGAGGTCGTGGCCCGCTATCGCGAGCTGTTGCCGAGCGGCTCCTACCTCGCCATCTCCCAGGTGACGACCGAGGGCGTGCCGGACGGGTTCGACACCACCCTTGCCGACATCAAGGCCATGTACGACGAGCGGAGCAGCCCGGTCGTCTGGCGCGGCAAGGCCGACATCGAGGCGTTCCTCGGCGATTTCCGGCCGATCGATCCCGGCATGACCTGGACGCCGCTGTGGCATCCCGAGTACCCGACGCCGGGCGCGGCCACCGTCGAGTTCGATGAGCCCAACGAGTCCGTCATCTGGGCGGGTGTCGGTCGCAAGCCGTAGCCGGACCGGCCCGCCGTCAGTGCACGTGCTCGCGCCAGTCGGACGGCACACGCTCGGCAGGGCCGGGAATGCTCTGCGTCAACGGATGGTGCTCCGGCGCGGCCAGGTCCGGCCCGTCATAGAACTGTTCGGTCTGGTAGTTCCAGAACCACGTCTCGCCCGGCTCAAAGCTCCGCACGAACGGATGGCCGGTGTCCTTGGCGTGCTTGCTCGCGTGCTGCTCCGGCGAGGAGTCGCAGCAGCCGATGTGCCCGCACTGCGCGCATCGCCGCAGGTGCACCCACCAGCCGCCGGCCGCGTCGCACTCGACACAGCCCGCCCCGCTCGGCGATACGGTCGGGTCGATTCCTGCGGTCATGACGAAGCCTCCTGTGCTGCGACGAACGGGATGCGGACCGAGAACGTCGTCTCGCCGGGCACCGACTCTACCGACAGGTCACCGTGGTGCCGGTTGACCACGATCCGCCACGAGATGTCCAGCCCGAGCCCGGTTCCCGAACCGACCGGCTTTGTGGTGAAGAACGGCTCGAAGATCCGGCCGCGCACGTCATCGGAAATGCCCGGCCCGGTGTCGCCGATCTGCACCAACAGCCAGTCGTTGTCGCGCGCGGTCCGGACGGTCAGCGTGCCGTGCCCGGCCATCGCATCCACCGCGTTGTCGATCAGGTTGGTCCACACCTGGTTCAGCTCGGCCGGGTAGACCGGCACCGGCGGCAGCGACTTGTCGTACTCCTTGACCACCGTGATGCCCGCGCCGATCTTCGCCTTGAGCATCAGCAACGTGCTGCTCAGCAGCTCGTGGATGTCGACGGACCGGTACGGCGCCCGATCCAGCTGCGAGTACTGCTTGGCCGCGGTGACCAGGGTCGAGATGCGCGTTGTCGCGTCCTCGATCTCGGACATCATCAGCTCGGTGTCGATGGTGTAGTTGAGCCAGCGCAGCGCACCTTCGAGGATCTCACCGTCCACCGTCTCCGCGACCTTGTCCAGCCACTCGACGTCCAGCCCGGCCTGCACGAACGTCGGCGCGATCTGCCAGCCGTCGCCGATGTCGTGCTCGTCGAACCAGTCGGTCAGCGCATCCTCAAGATCCGACGTCTGCAACGGGGTCAGCTCCGGCGCCTTGGACACGTGCTCGACCGCGTCCTCCTGCAACTGGATCAACGTCCGCAACGCCGCCCGGTCGTACGGGCCGGACGCGATCATGCCCAACTTGTGTCGCATGCCGGCGACGCGTTCACGCAGCGACGACGTGGCCCGCACCGCAGCGGCGGCCGGATTGTTCAGCTCGTGGGTAAGACCCGCGGAAAGCGAACCCAGCGCGAGCAGCCGTTCCCGCTGGCTGACCGCCTCCTGCGTGGACCGCATGCCGTAGAACAGGCCCTCAAGCATGTGCAGCGGCATCGGGAACCACGTGTGCATGAACTCGGAGAACAGCTCGGCGGAGAGCACGTACAGCCGGGACGGGACGGTCACCCGCATCGAGTTGTTGTAGCGGTCAGTGCCGGTGTCGGCCAGGAACGCGTTCCACGCACCCGCGTACACCCCGACCTGCGTCGTCCTCGTCGTCTCGACATCCTCGTCGCCGACCCGCCTCGCCAGCGCGACGCCGCCCTCAAGCAGCACGTAGAAGCAGGTCGCCGCGCTGCCCTCGCGGTAGACCCAACCAGGTTCGACATGCTCGACGTGGCCGTTGGCGCACAGCCACCCCAACTGCTCGTCGCTGAGCTTCTCGAACAGAAACAGCCTACGCAGCTCGTCGATGTCGCAGGGGGAGCAGAGCCCGTCCGTCATGTCTTCTCCAGGTACCGGTGCACGAGCATCACTGCCATCGAACCCTCACCAACCGCCGACGCGACCCGCTTGCCCGACTCGGACCGTACGTCACCGGCGACGAACACGCCGGGCACGTTGGTCTCCAGGTGATACGGCGCGCGGTCAAGCGGCCAGCCTTTCGGCGTCGTCCCGCCCACCGCGAGATCGGGCCCGGCCAGCACGAAGCCGGCCTGGTCCCGCGCGACGACGCCGTCCAGCCAGTCGGTGCGCGGAGCGGCGCCGATGAAGATGAACACGTGCGACGCCTTGACCGTCTCGGTCTCGTCGGTCACGCGGTGGCGCAGCGTGATGCGTTCCAGATGGCGCTCGCCCTCGGCGCCGATGATCTCCATGCTGGTGCGCACCGTGATGTTCGGGATGTCGGCGATCTGCTGGATCAGGTAGTAGGACATGGACTGGACCAGCGACTCGGCGCGCACCAGGATCGTCACCGACCGCGCGGACCTGGCCAGGTACACTGCGGCCTGACCGGCCGAGTTCGCCCCGCCGACCACGTAGATGTCCTGTTCGGCGCAGCTGGACGCCTCGGTGAGCGCGGAGCCGTAGTACACGCCCCGGCCGGTGAAGTCGTCGAGGCCGGGCGCTGGCAACTGCCGGTAGGCGACGCCGGTCGCCAGGATCACCGTGTGCGCGTCGAGCGTGGCGCCGTCCGCGAACCGGACCGTCCGCGCCGACCCGTTCACCTCAAGGCCGACGGCATCGCGTGTGGTCACCAGCTCGGCACCGAACCGGCTCGCCTGCCTGCGGGCGCGTTCGGCGAGCTGCGCGCCGGACACGCCGTCCGGGAAGCCGAGGTAGTTCTCGATCCGCGAACTCTGCCCGGCCTGTCCGCCGGTCGCCGTGCGCTCGACCAGCACCGTCCGCAGACCTTCTGACGCCCCGTACACGGCAGCGCCGAGGCCGGCGGGGCCACCGCCGATGATGATCAGGTCGTAGAAGTCCTTCGACGGCGTCGTGGCCAGACCGACCGACGCGGCCAACTCCGCGTCCGACGGCGCGACGAGTGCCTTACCTGTAGTCGTGACAACAATCGGCAGTGTTCGACCGTCGGCGCCGGCCGCGGTGATCAACCGCCGGCCTTCCGGTTCGTCCACCTGGTACGAGCGGTACGGGACCTGGTTGCGAGCCAGGAACTCGCGCACCTCCGACGTGCGCGCCGACCACCGGTGGCCGACCACCGCGATGTCGGCGGAGGGCCGCTGATCATCCGCCGACCACGCGTCGAGCAGCGCGTCGATCACCGGATACAGCTTCTCCTCCGGCGGGTCCCACGGCTTGAGCAGGTAGTGGTCGAGGTCGACGATGTTGATCGCGTCGATCGCCGCCCCGGTGTCCGCATAGGCGGTGAGCAGCACCCTGCGAGCGCTGGGATAGAGGTCCATGGCCTGTTCGAGGAACTCGATGCCGTTCATCCCGGGCATCCGGTAGTCGGCGACGATGACGGCGACGAGTTCGCCACGCAGAGTCATCTCGCGCAGGGCGTCCATGGCCTGCTGACCGGAGTCGGCCCTGATGATGCGGTGCTGGTCGCCGTAGCGGCGCCGCAGGTCACGGGCTACCGCCCGCGAAACGCCTTGGTCGTCGTCGACGGTGAGGATCGCGGTACGAACTGGCACGACGCAACAATACGGGCAGGAAGCGGCTCACCCGGTAGATATGCCTGGTAGATATGACCGGTAACGGAGCAGCAGCCCGGCCATGGAGGGAGCCCCGATGACCTACGGCCCGTCCGACCCGAACACCTCCGACCCGAACACCTCCGACCCGAACACCCCGCAGCCACCCACCGCGTGGGCCGGCGCGATGCCCGGACCCGGTGCGGCGCCGGGACCGGGGGCGGCTTATCCCTATCCGCAGCAGCCCTGGGCCAACCCGAACCCCTACGGCCCGAGCCCCTACGGCGCACCTCCGGTCGCTTCGGCGGCTGGGCCGACCGGAGCCGGGTTGGGCGTTGTGTCGCTGATCCTCGGCGTGCTCGGGATCGTGGTGCCGTTTCTCCCGTTCGACCTGACCGGCGTGCGGGGCTATCTCCCGTTGCCGTTCGGTCTTGTCGGGCTCGTGCTCGGCATCGTGAGCTGCTTCGGGCAGCGGCGCGGCAAGGCGGTGGCCGTGATCGGCCTTGTGCTCTCGGCGCTCGCGTTGGCCCTTGGCATGATCATGCTCGGGCACCTCTTCATCTACCGAGGCTAGGCGCGCGGAAACAACTCGGACAGCGACATGTCTCAGCTCGTGGATGGTGTTTCCGGCGCGAGCGAGATCGTGCGTCAATTCCGCCATGCGCAAGTACATCATCACGGCGACCGCCGTGCTCACACTGCTGGGCGTCGGCCTGCCGGCCACGGCTTCGGCCGCGCGGTCGCCACAGTTGCCGCCGCTCACCGTGCTCACGGACGCCGCAGGTGCCGGCAACGGTGACATCTTCGTCGCGCCGACGTCGAGCGATGCCCAGTATGCCAACGGTGTGCAGATCCTGAGCCCGGACGGTCGGCACGCGGTGTGGTCGCACACCGTCCCGGCCGGACTGGCCGCGGCGGACTTCCGTGCGCAGACCTATCACGGCAGGCCGGTGCTGACCTGGTGGCAGGGAACCGGGCTCGGCGGACTCGCCACCGGCGTCGACGAGATCTACGACGCGCACTACCACAAGATCGCCGAGGTGCGGGCCGGCAACGGCTACGCAGCAGACGGTCACGAGTTCCTGATCACGCCGTGGAACACCGCGTTGATCCTGGCCTATCACCAGGCCACTGCGGATCTGACCTCGATCAGCGGCTCCGCGCACCAGGCGGTCGTCGACGGGGTCGTGCAGGAGATCGACATCGCGACCGGCGCCGTACTGTTCCAATGGGACAGTGCGGACCATGTGCCCTACGCACAGAGCGAACAGCCGCTGCCGGCGTCGCCGAACACGCCATGGGACTGGTTCCACATCAATGCCGTCAAGGTGGACGGCGACAACCTGTTGGTGAACGCCAGGGACACCTGGGCCAGCTACGAGATCTCGCGCCGGGACGGCCGGATTCGGTGGCAGTTGGGCGGCAAGGCCAGCTCGTTCACGCTCAAGGCCGCGCCCGGCCAGGAGCTGAATGCCGGCGGGGACATCACGGCCTGGCAGCACGATCCTGAGCCGCTCGGCAACGGATACTACACGTTGTTCGACAACGAGTCCGCTGGCGCGGCGAACAGCGGAACTGGCGTGGTCGCGGAGTTCCCGTACAGCCGGGTCGTGTTGGTGCACCTCGATGTCCGGGCCCGCACGGCGACACTGATCCGCAGTGAGGCGCAGCCGGCCGGGTTGCTCGCTTCGTCGCAGGGCAACGCGCAGCCGGAGCAGGGCGGAAAAACGTTCGTTGGCTGGGGATCGCTGCCGTACCTGTGCGAGTTCGACGGTCGCGGGGCAGTGGTGTTCAACGCCGAGTTCCCGGCCGGGGTGAACACCTACCGCGCCTACCGGTTCGGCTGGAACTGAACCGAGCCCACGTCTGCGAGCAACGCCAACAGATCAAGGGCGGTCTCGCACATGCGGCCCGCGCGGTCGCAGTGCGGGTCGTAGCCGGCCAGAGTGGCCGAGACGATCGTGGTGTGCTCGGCGACGGCCGCGATGACGCGCTGCACGTCGTCGGCGCGCAACCCGCCGGGTACCGCGAAGGAATTGGCCCGCGCGATCGACGTGTCGTACACGTCGAGGTCGATGTGGACGTGGACGTTGGCAACGCGGGACGTCCAGAATTCCAGGGCGGCGGCGGGCAGGTTGTCGGCGCTTGTGTCGCGCGCGGACAGCCAGACGATGCCCGACTCGCGCAGCAGGACCTCCTCGGCGTTGTCGAGGCTGTGCGCGCCGATCAACAGCACGGTGTCGTCGTCGACGGGCTTGAATCCGGGGACGGTGCCGGTCGCGGCCTGCCAGCAGCGGCCGGTGGCCATGGCAAGACCCTGGCCGTCGAGGAAACCGGTCGACGTGGTCTCCGGGGTGTTGAATTCGCCGTGCGCGTCGAACCACACCATCCCGTTCGGACGGACACCGGCGAGCATGCCGACCGTGGTGTTGCAGTTTCCGGACAGCAGCACCGGAAACTGGCCGGCCGCGCAGGCATCAGCTGCCTGCGCGGCCACCAGTCGTTGCAGTTCGAACGCGGTCACGGTCTCCGACCGCCACGAGCTACCGGCCTCCACGAGTTCCTCCCGCACGGCATGGCCGTTCGAGCGGAGCAGGTCGGCGGCGCCGGCCTTGGCCAGCGCCAACGGGCCCGAGCCCATGCGCCGGTCGCGGTGCCCCGAGTCGTAGGGCACCTCGATCAGTCGGACCGGCGACGTGTTCAACCCTAGCGGTCCATGAAGTCCTTGGCCGCGTCCTTGACGTTCTCGCCTGCCTGCTTCAGGTTACCGCTGACCTGGTCACCCTTGCCTTCGGCGCGCCATTCCTCGTTGTCGGTGGCGTTGCCGACCGCTTCCTTGGCCTTGCCCTTCAGCTCTTCGGCCTTGTTCTGAACCTTGTCGGTCCCGCTCATCGAGCAACCTCCTCGCCTGATGGTGACCTGTTTCCCTTACCGTATGGATATTCCCAGGTAGCGGTCGGGCTATACCTGCCATCGCCGCGCGGCCGCGCGGGTGAGCGAGGTCACCCGGCGCAACCACTCGGCTCCGGACGCGGCCCGGTGGCCAGGCACGTTCTCACGATCCTCGTCGCGCGGCAGCACGCGGTCCACGAGGGACAGTGTGCGGAGGGTGAAGCCGGGCAGCACGCCGTGCACGCGCACGGCCAGCTTCGCAGCCGGGGTCAGGATGATTTCCGGCCGGCCGCGCAGGCCGGCCCGCACGATGGCGGCCGCCGCGCGTTCGGCGTCCATCGACAGCACGGGCAGGCTGTCGGCGATCGTGAACCAGGCATGCTCGGCCCGGTGATCACCGGCGAACAACGCGTTGTCCGGGGAGCCGGTGCGCATCAGGCCGGGGACCGCGGTGGTCACGGTCACGCCGTATTTGGCCGCCTCGACGCGCAGCCCTTCCGCAAAGCCGACCGCTGCGTGCTTGGCGGCGGTGTAGGGGAGCAGGTGCGGCGCGGGGATCTTGCCGCCGATCGAGGTGATGGCGATGATCCGGCCGGCACCGGCCTGCCGCATGACGGGCAGGGCGGCGAGGGTCGGATGCACGGCGCCCCAGTACATGATGTCCATGGCATCGGCGAAGTCGGTGGTGTCCATGGCCGGCGCCGGGCCGACCTGGATGGCGCCCGCGTTGGTGACCAGCACGTCCAGCCGGCCGAACTCGGTCGTGGCCCGCGTGATCACGGCCTCGGCCTCCGCCTTGACCGACACGTCGGCGGGTACGGCGATGACCTCGGTGCCCTCCGCGCGCAGCGTGGCACCGGCCTGCTCGATCCCGTCCTCGCCACGGGCGCAGACGACCAGGTCGTGGCCGTGCCTGGCGAGTTCGCGAGCCAGCAGAAAACCGAGCCCGCGACTGGCCCCGGTCACCACGGCGACCCGCCGCTCGGTGGTGTTTCCCGTTTCCGGCATGTTGAACTCCTTCCGGTCGCTGTGCTCCGGCTATGCCGAGAGCAGCTCTTCGGCGGCGGCGATGACGTCGGCGACGGTCACGCCGAGCAGCGCGGGGTCCGGCGCGTCCGCGAACGGGTCGCCGGGGCGGGCCGTACCGGTCAGCGCGCGATGCGGGCCGTCGGCGGGCGGGCCCCACTCGGCGATCGGAGCCGGACCGAACAGCACGACCGACGGTGTGGCGTAGGCGTAGCTGAGGTGGGCGATGCCGGAATCGGCGGTGATCACGATGCGGGCGTCGGCGACCAGCGCGGCGATCTCGCGCAGGCTCGTCCTGCCGGCCAGGACCGCGTGCTCGGGCAGGCCGGCGGTCTCGGCGACGGCGCGGGCTCGGTCGCGCTCGGCTGCCGTCCCGGTCACCACGATGTCGTGCCCGGTACCGGCGAGGTGAGCGGCGACGGCGGCGAACCGCGCGAGGGGCCAGCGGCGACTGCCGTAGGTCGCACCGGGATTGAGTACGATCACGCCCGGCGTGCGGCTGGGGCCGGGGAAGCGGAGCCGAAGATCGTTCGGGTCGGCGGGGATGCCGTGCGCAGTCAACATCGCGCACCAGCGCGCCCGCTCGTGTTGCCCGTCCTGCCAGTCAGGGCCCGGCCAGCCCGGTGCGGCATGGCCGATCCGGTGGCGCGGGGACGCGCGGTCGAGCAGCTGATGACTGCGGGGCCCGCGACCGTGCAGGTTGACCGCGATGTCCACGGCGGGCGGCGGAGTACCCCAGTGAAGGTCCTCGCCGGTCGGCCACACCTCGCTGATCCCGCCGATCAACTCGGTGATCGGGGTGAGCGCGGACGGCGCGGCCAGCACGAGCCGGTGGGTCGGCCACTGCCGGCGCAGCGCGCGCAGGGCAGGCACGACCGTCAGCAGGTCACCGAGATGCAGCGCGCGCAGAGCGAGCAGCGTCGGCTCCTCGTTCGCGGTGCTCGGCATGCGGTACCCGGTCGTCGATGAGTCGATGCGAGTCGATCAGTCAATGCTGCGCACGATGTGTCGCTCGGCGACGCCGTCCCCGGTGGGAGCGGCCGGGTCGGTCCAGGTGGCCAGCGGAACGCGGAGTTCGTCGACATCCGGAGGCTCGTCGTGCCAGGCGAACATTTCCTCAGTTGACGTCATTGTTCTGTCCATGTCCGACGCATACCCGCTGGAGGAGGTCACATACGTCGTGGAAAACCACGTCAGCGGCGATGCCGTCCACCCAGGACTCGTCATGGCCGCAGTCCGGACCGCCGCCACCGTCGGTCAGCGCGGCGCCACAGACCGGACAGTGCACGGTCCAGCCGATCAGCACCCTGTTGACGGCGCGGCCGAAGGGGCCCGCGTTGATCACGTTGCCGCACCAGAACAGGCCGACCGTTGGCGTGCCGACGGCTTCGGCGAGATGACGCGGGCCGCTGTCGTTGGCCACCACCACGGCCGCGCGCGCCAGCACGCCGACGAGGCCGGACAGGCTCAACCGGCCGGCCAGCCCGACGGCGTTCGCTCCCCGACCCGCCGACCCGACAACCCGTTCGACCAGGTCGCGTTCGTCGGCCGAGCCGAGCACCGCGACGCCGTGGCCTGCGTCGGCGAGCCGCGCCGCGACATCGGCGAAGCGCTGCGCAGGCCACCGGCGACGGGGATCGGTCGCGCCGGGGTGCAGCACGATCGTGGGTTCGGGCAGGCCGCGCAGGGCCGCGTCGGCTTCGTCGCGGTCCCGGTCGGTCACGGACAGACGTGGGGTGATGTCGCCGGTCGCGCCGGCCAGGCCGACCACCTCCAGCCAGCGCAGCGCCTCGTGCTGGTAGTAGCGGTAGGGCAGCCACCGATCCAGCTCGACCGCGTCCTGGCTCCTGGTGCCGATCGTGTGCCGGGCGCCAAGCCGCAGCAGGAACGGGTTGGACCACCGGCCGCCGCCGTGTGCCTGCACCGCGAGATCGATCGGCTTCTGGGTGACCTGGCGGAAGAATTCGGCGTCGGTGATGGTCTCGGGGCCGGCGAACACGCCGGCGGCGACGGGGAGGGGATAGCCGGTGTCGATCGGGCCGGGCCGGTCGCGCAGCAGTTCGGCGTGCGCGGGCGTGCCGAGCAGGACCAGTTCCGCGTCCGGGTAGGCATCGCGCAACGCCTGCGCGGCAGGGAGGACGAAGACCAGATCGCCGAGGCCGCCGCCGCGCAGCAACGCGATCCGGTGCACGTCGGACAGGCGCGGCCCGAGTGGACCGATGTTCATGGCCATGCCGGCGGAATTCCCGGTGGTTCGCCAGGCAAACAACGGTAAACAACGGTAAACAACGGTTTGGCCGGGGCGAGGCCGGGCATGCGTGCGATGTGTCCGCGATCGATGTGTTGATACCGACCAGAAACCGGCCGATCGAACTGGCCACGACGCTCGCCGGCCTTGCCGCGCAACAGTTCGCCGATTTCGGTGTGCTGATCAGCGACCAGTCCGACGGCGAACCCTCCTATGCGACGCCTGCCGCGCAAGCCATGACGAGCCGGCTGGAGTTCACGGCGCGCGAGGTCCGGCTGGTCCGGCACCTGCCGCGCCGAGGTCTCGCCGAACACCGGCAGTTCCTGCTCGATTCCTCCGACGCCGAGTACGTGCTGTTTCTCGACGACGACGTCTGGCTCGCGCCCGACGTGCTGTCCAGGCTGCACGCCGCCATCACGGAACTGCGGTGCGGGTTCGTCGGCAACGCCATGCAGGGACTGTCCTTTCTCGACGACGAACGTCCCGATGAGCTGGCGCCATACCACGAGTGGCACGGCGCGGTCGAACCGGAACGGATCAGCAAGGACAGTCCGGCTGCCGACCGGTGGAAGCTGCACAACGCGGCCAACCTGATCCATCTCGCCGACCGGCTCCAGCTGGGCCCCGACGAGTGGCGGGCGTATCGCGTCGCCTGGATCGCCGGCTGCGTACTGTTCGACCGGCGCAAGCTGCTCGACTGCGGTGGTTTCGACTTCTGGACCGAGTTGCCGCCCGAGCACGCCGGTGAGGATGTCGCGGCACAGTGGCGGGTGCTGGCGCGTTACGGCGGCGCCGGTGTACTGCCCAGCGGGGCCGTGCACCTGGAAGCGCCAACCACCGTGCCGAACCGGGACAATCAGGCAGTGGAGATGCTGACCGAGTTCACGCCGGGCCGTGGATGATCAGGCGGCTCCCTGGGCCGCCCTGATTCGGTCGTACCAGGCCCGGTGCGCGCGGGCGACCTGCGACCAGCTGTGGGTGGCGGCCAGCCGCAGGCCGCCCGCCCGCAACCGCTGTCGCAGGTCGGGCCGGGTGAGCAGCTCGTCGATGGCGTCGGCCAGCGCGGTCGCGTCGCGCCTGCTGTGCACGATGCGCACCTCGCGACCGTCGCGCAGCCTCGGATCGGGCTGGTCCGGTGCGGTGACCACGGTGGGCAGTCCGTGCGCGAGCAGCGTCAGCAGGGCACCGCTCTTGGTCGTCACCCCTTCGGTGAAGGGCAGCACGCCGACATCCGCCTCGCACAGCCGCGCGGACACCTCGCTCGCCGGGAGATAGCCGGTGAACTCGATCCGGTCCGCGACCCCGCGTGCTCGTGCTTGGGCGAGGAGTTCCTCCCGGAAGGCGGCTGCCTCGTCCTCGGGCAGCGCGAGCGAGGTGAACCCGCCGACCACCAGCAGCCGCAGCCGTGGATGCCGGGTGAGCAGGGCGAGCGCGTCGATAAGATAGCGAATCCCCTTGACCGGGTGCACGTAGCCGAAGAAGGCGAGCGTCGGCCCGTGCGCGCTCGACGAGACATCGCACGGCCGCACGGTGCTGCCGGGCACGTTCGGCGCGAGCGGGATCACCTCGACCGGCTTGTGCAGGCGGTCGCGGACCAGGCGCGCGTGCGCGGGATTGGTCACGGCCACCTCGGCGCTGGCCGGCGCCAGCCTGCCTGTCTCCCGGTCCCACCAGCCGAACCGTTCGAGCGCGCGCCACACGCCGCCCGGCACCCACTTCGGCCAGGACCACCAGCCGTACTCGTGCACGGTGGTGACCAGCGGAACGGACGTGTCGAGCGCGCCGGGCAGGCGCAGCGGCGTGCCGGAGAACCGATAGGCGGACGGCGCGAACTGCACGTGCACCAGATCGGGTTCGAGCAGTTCGATCTCGTCGCGGACCTCGGCCAGCGAGGTGAGCGCCACACTGACCGCCTCGACGCCGACGGACGGCAGCGCGTCGAGAAGATGCTCGACATAGTCGGCGACGCCGTCGTGCCGCGCGTCAGCAGGGCCGTGGATCATCGCTACCCGAAGCACGTCGCCTCGCTCAGTCGGTGTCGGCCGCGGCCTTGCTGACCGCGTTCGGGCCGTCGAAACTGCGGTCCGGCAGCGCGTTCAACTGCTTCAGTACGGCCTCGTCCGCGCCGGACTGCTCGGCATGGTCGACGAGTTGTTCCTTGGTGGCCGGATAGTCGATGCCGCCGAGGAATTTCTGCAACTGAATGGGAGTTGGCTTGCTCATGCCCGGCCGCATACCACGAAGGGCCCTCGGGTATGCCACCTTTTGTGAACGAGGCGTTGGCCGTGGTGTTGTTCGACCGGGACGGGACGCTGATCGAGGACGTGCCGTACAACGGTGATCCGCGACTGGTCCGGCCGATGCCCGGCGCGCGGGAGGGGTTGGCCCGGTTGCGGTCGGCCGGGATCAGGACCGGCGTGGTGAGCAATCAGTCCGGCATCGCCCGCGGCCTGATCGGCACCTCGGACGTGCTGGCCGTGCATCGCAGGATGGACGAACTGTTGGGGCCGTTCGACGTGCTCCGGTTCTGTCCGCATGCGGACGACGCGGGTTGCCGGTGCCGCAAACCCGCGCCGGGACTGATCGATTCGGCCCTCGCCGAACTCGGTGTGCCGGCCGCGTGCGCCGCCATGGTTGGCGATATCGGCGCGGACGTCGACGCCGGCCGCGCCGCGAACGTGCGTACTGTCCTGGTGCCCGGCCCCAAGACCCGCTACGCCGAGATCCTCGCCGCGCCGGTGGTCGCGCCCGACCTGGAAAGCGCGGTGGACGTCCTACTCTCCGTAACCACACGCCCCGCGCCGAGGATGCGGGCGAAACCCGCCCGGTGTGATGATTACGCTGAGTAGTAGTTGTCGCTCGACGGTATGGGTCGAGATGTGCGGGTAATGCAACGGCCATGTTCGCGGATTCGCTGCCCGCTTCGACGGGCACCGTACCGAAACGCGCCGTGCGGCGCGTTCTGTTGTGGCACGTGCACGGTTCCTGGACCACCGCGTTCGTGCGGGGGCGTCACGACTACCTGTTACCGACCCTGCCGGAGGGCGGTCCGTGGGGTGGTGGTCGGGCCGGCCGCGACTGGCCGCGCGCCCGCGAGGTGCCGGTGGATCGCTTGCGGGACACCGACATCGACCTGATCGTCCTGCAACGACCGGACGAAGTGGAGCTCGCGCATCGCTGGCTGGGCCGCAGGCCCGGTGTTGACGTGCCGGCGGTTTACGTGGAACACAACACACCGCGCGGCGACGTGCCGAACACGCGGCATCCGATGGCGGAGCGATCGGACCTGGTGCTCGTGCACGTGACCGCGTTCAACGACCTGATGTGGGATTCCGGCCGAGCGCCGACGGCGGTGATCGAGCACGGCGTGCCGGATCCCGGATACCGTTACAGCGGAACAGTGCCGGCCGCTGCGGTGGTCACCAACGAACCCGTCCGACGCGGCCGGGTCACGGGCACGGATCTGTTCCCCGAGTTCGCTCGCGAGTGCCCGCTGGACGTGTTCGGCATGGGCACCACCGAACTGGCCGGCAGTGCTCACCTGCGCGGCCACGGCGACCTGAACACCGAGGACCTGCACCGGGAAATGGCGCTGCGCAGGTGTTATCTGCACCTGACCCGCTGGACCTCGCTCGGCCTCTCGCTGATCGAGGCGATGTACCTCGGCATGCCGGTCGTGGCGCTGGCCGCAACGGATGTGGTGGAGGCGGTGCCGCCAGAAGCCGGCCTGATCTCCACCGACGTGCGGCGGTTACGCCGAGGACTGCGCGAGCTGATCAACGAACCGGTGCTCGCGACGCAGCGGGGCAAGCAGGCACGCGAGGCGGCAGCGCACCGGTACAACCTGGACCGGTTCCTCGACGACTGGGACCGGCTGATCGAAGAAACGCTGGCCCGAGCGGAGAAAGGGGGCCGACGATGAAGATCGCGATGGTTTCCGAGCACGCCAGTCCGCTGGTCGCGCTCGGCGAGGTCGACGCTGGCGGGCAGAACGTCCATGTGGGACAGTTGTCAGCCGAGCTTGTCCGGCGCGGGCACGAGGTGTGTGTCTACACGCGAAGGTCCGATCCGGACGTCGCTGAGCGGGTGCGCAGCCAGCAGGGCTTCACCGTGGTGCACGTGCCCGCGGGGCCTGCCGAACCGCTGCCCAAGGACGACCTCTACCAACACATGGGCGAGTTCGCCGACTGGCTCGCCGATGAGTGGTCGAGCGACCCGCCGGACCTGGTGCACGCGCACTTCTGGATGTCCGGGCTGGCGTCGGTGCTCGCCGCGGAGCGGGTCGGCGTGCCGGTCGTGCAGACCTATCACGCGCTTGGCTCGGTGAAGCGTCGCTACCAGCGCGACAAGGACACCAGCCCGCCGGAGCGGATCGACGTCGAGCGGATGATCGGTCGACGCGTCGACCGGGTCGTCGCCACCTGTTCCGACGAGCTGTTCGAACTCCTCCGGCTTGGCGTGCCGCGCCGCAGGGTGTCGGTCGTGCCCTGCGGCGTCGACCCGAAGACGTTCTCCGCCAAGGGCGCCGCCGCCCCGCGCACCGCGCGGCATCGGTTGCTTGCCGTGGGCAGGTTGGTGCCGCGCAAGGGTTTCGCGCTGGCCATCGCCGCACTGCGCGGCCTGCCGGACACCGAGTTGGTGATCGCGGGCGGCCCGCCCAAGTCGCGACTGTCGACCGACCAGGAGGCGCAACGGCTGATGCGGTTGGCGCAGCGCCGTGGTGTTGCCGAGCGGGTCCACCTGCTCGGGCAGGTGCCGCAGCGACAGATGCCGAAGCTGTTGCGCTCGGCCGATCTCGTGGTCTGCACGCCCTGGTACGAGCCGTTCGGCATCGTGCCGATCGAGGCGATGGCCTGCGGCGTGCCCGTGGTGGCCACCGCGGTCGGCGGACTCATCGACACGGTGGTGGACGGCGTGACCGGCCGGCACGTGCCACCGGACCGACCAGCGGCGCTGCGCACCGTGTTGCGTTCGCTGCTCGGCGCGCCGGCCGAGCGGGCCGCGATGGCGGAGGCCGGCCGGGACCGGGCGTGCGCCCGCTACTCGTGGAGCGGGTGACCACCGAAACCATTCGCGTCTACGACCGGGTGCTGCGCGAGCGGCCGACCGCCAACTGGCCGATACGAGAGGCGAAGGAGGGGTGATGAGCCCGACCACGGAGTTGGAGCGCAAGACCCGCGCGCACATCGACGAATTGGCCGGCAGCCTGGACGGCCTGCGCGCCAACAGCGGGTTGCTGGTCCGGTGGGGGACAACGCTCGCCGAGCGGCTGACCGAGGGGCATCGGCTGCTGGCAGCCGGCAACGGCGGATCCGCGGCCGAGGCGCAGCACCTCACCGCGGAACTCGTCGGCCGGTTCGATCGGGACCGGCCCTCGTTCGCGGCGATCGCCCTGCACGCGGACACCTCGACCGTGACCGCGATCGGCAACGACTACGGCTACGACCACGTGTTCGCCCGCCAGGTCAGCGCGCACGCGCGCCCGAAGGACGTGCTCGTGCTGCTGTCCACCAGTGGGCGCAGCAGGAACCTGCTGCTCGCGGCCGAGGCAGCGCACCTCGCAGGCGCGACGGTCTGGGCGTTGACCGGGCCGGGACCGAATCCGCTCGCCGACGTGGCCGACCAGGCGCTGTGCGTGCCGGGAGACGGGGCGTCGGTGCAGGAGGCGCACCTGGTCGCCGTGCACGCGGTGTGCGGGGCTTTCGAGTCGGCGCTGGCCTCCCGCTCGCGGGTCGCGCGGCTGGTGCGGAGGGCATCGTGACCAGGTTGGTGGTCGTCGGCGACACGCTGCTGGACATCGACCTGACCGGCCCGGCGCACCGGTTGTGCCCGGACGCGCCGGCGCCCGTCGTCGACGTGGCGGAGGAGACGGTCCGGCCTGGTGGCGCCGGGTTGGCGGCCCGGTTCGCCGCAGCGGACGGCGCGGACGTCCGATTGGTCACCACGCTCGCCGCCGACGCGGACGGTGTGCGCCTGCGCGCCGCCCTCGGCGATCTGAGCGTGATCAGCTCGACCACGGACGCGCCAACGTCGGTGAAGACCAGGATTCGCAGCGCGGACCGGTCCCTCGTGCGGCTCGATCGCGGCGGCTCGCCAGCGGGCGAAGCGGTGGTGACCGACGAGATGGCGGCCGCGATCGCCGACGCGGACGCCGTGCTGGTCGCCGACTACGGTCGCGGCCTCGCCGCGAACGCCAGGCTGCGCGAGGCGATCGGGCAGGTCGCGCGGCGCAGGCCGGTGGTGTGGGACCCGCATCCGCGCGGACCGGCGCCGGTGCCGGGAACGTGGCTGGTCACCCCGAACCAGAGCGAGGCCCGCGCCGCATCCGAGTTGGCGGGCAGCGATCTCGGCTGGGCCATCGAGGCGGCCCGTCGGCTGCGCCGGCACTGGCGGGCAAGGGCCGTGGTCGTCACGCGGGGTTCCGGCGAGGCAGTGCTTGACCAGGGCGGCGCGCCGGTGACCGTGCCAGCGCCCCCGGTGCCGGTGCTGGATCCGTGCGGTGCCGGCGACCGGTTCGCGGTCACCGCAACGCTCGGCCTCGCGCGTGGCCTGAGCACCGACGAGGCGATCACCGCAGCAGTCGGCAGTGCATCGGAATTCCTCGCAGCCGGTGGAGTGTCCGCATTGGACGGACAGCGGGTCCGGCAGCCCGACGATGATGTGCGGCGCGTCATCGCGCGCACCAGGGCCGCGGGCGGTCGCGTCGTCGCCACCGGCGGCTGTTTCGATCTGCTGCACACCGGTCATCTGCGCACCCTGCACGCGGCCCGCGCGCTCGGCGACTGTCTGATCGTCTGCCTGAACTCCGACGACTCGGTGCGCGCGCTCAAGGGCCCGGACCGACCCATCAACGACCAGAACGACCGCGCCGAACTGCTCGCCGGCCTCGGCTGCGTCGACGCGGTCGCGATCTTCGACGAGGACACGCCGATTCCGTTGTTGCGCCAGCTCCGGCCGGACGTGTGGGTCAAGGGCGGCGACTACTCCGAGCGCGACCTGCCCGAGGCCGACGTGGTCCGCTCGTGGGGCGGGCAGGCCGTTGTCGTGCCCTACCACGCGGGCCATTCGACCACCCGACTCGCCAGCGTGCTCGCCGCCATCGGCTGAGCAAGAAGCTGAGCCAGAAACGCTGAGCCAGAAACAAGGAGGACTTCCCGTGACGGACCCGATCCGCAGTCCGGGCACCGTGCTGGTGACCGGTGGCTCGTCCGGTCTCGGCGCCGCGACCGTGCACGCGGTGCACGCGGCGGGCGGAAACGCCCTGGTGATCGACCGCAACCCACCAGAACCCGAGCGCAAGGCCGAGGTCGCCGACTTCCGTGCCGTCGACCTCGCCGACACCCGAGCCGCCGAAGCGGCCGTTCGCGACCTGGCCGACCAGGCGGGCGGCCTGAACGCCGTGGTCACCGCGGCCGGCATCGACCGGTGCGGCAAGCTGATCGACGTCGACGCGGCCGAATGGGAGCGTGTCGTCGCGGTCAACCTGCTCGGCACCGTGGCCGTCTGCCGGGCCGCCCTGCCCTACCTGCGGCACAGTCACGGTCGCGTGGTCACGGTGGCTTCGACGCTTGGCCTGCGCGCGCTGCCGGACGCGACCGCGTACTGCGCGGCCAAGTTCGGCGTCGTCGGCTTCACCAGGTCGCTTGCTGCCGAGACCGCGGGCGAGATCGGGGTGACGCTGCTCGTGCCGGGCGGCATGCGCACCCGGTTCTTCGACGACCGCGCAGAGCAGTACCGGCCGAGGGACACCGGCCTGCTCAATCCGCCAGAACACGTCGCGGACGTGATCCTGACCGTGCTCGGCCAGCCCGCGCACTGCGAGATCCGCGAACTGGTCGTGGCCCACGCCGAGGAGCCGTCGTGGCCGTGATCGCCGAATCGTCCACTCTGGACCGAGAGCTGACCGTGCTCAGCCCGCTGGACGGCGAACTCGTCGACCGCATCCCGATCGCCGGACCAGCCGAGTGTGCGATGGCCGTCGACACCGCGACGCAGGCGCTGCCGAGCTGGCGAAGCACGGCGGCCGCAGAACGCGGCCGGCTGCTGCACCTCGCCGCGCAGGCGGTGCGGGACGCGGCCGGCGACCTCGCTGAACGCAACCACCGGGAGACCGGCAGGCCGCGCGACGAGGCCGAGCAGGGCGCGCTCGCCGGCGCGGACACCCTGCGCCAGTACGCCGAACTCGGTCCGCTGCACCGGGGCCGCAGCCTGCTCGGCGACTGGTCGGCGACCGACCTGATGGTGCCGCAACCGCGCGGCGTCGTCGTGGTGCTGACGCCGTGGAACGATCCTGTCGCTGTCGCATGTGGACTGATCGGTGCTGCGCTCGCCACCGGGAACACGGTGGTGCACAAGCCGAGCGAGCACGCGCCCGGCGTCGGCAGGCTCCTCACCGAGCTGATCGCCACCCGGTTGCCGGCCGGTGTGCTCACGGCGGTGCTCGGCGATGGCAACACCGGTTCCTCGCTCACCGCTCATCCCGGCGTCGACCTCATCGCGCACGTCGGCAGCAGCGAGACCGGCCACCGGATCGGCGTGCGCGCCGCGCAGAACCGCACCAAGGTGCTGCTGGAGAACGGCGGCAACGACGCCATGGTCGTCGACGGCGACGTCGATCCCACCTGGGCGGCCGAACAGGCCGCGCTCGGCGCGTTCGCCAACGCAGGCCAGATCTGCACCTCGGTGGAACGGATCTTCGTGACGCGCGACATCGCACCGCGCTTCCTCGACGCGCTCACCGAACTGGCCGGGCGGCAGGTTCTCGGCCCGCTGGTGGACGCGGCGCTGCGGGACCGGGTGCACGACCAGGTCCGCGAGGCGTGCGAGCAGGGCGCGAGGTTGCTGACCGGCGGGACGATCCCGGAGGGACCCGGTTGCCACTACCCGGCGACCGTGCTCGCCGACTGCCGGCCGGACATGCGGATCATGGTGGACGGAGACGTTCGGGCCGGTCGCGCCGGTATGCGTTGTCGAGGACTTCGAGCGCGCGCTGCACGCGGCCGCGACCGACCGGTACGGCCTGGCCGCCACCGTGCTCACCGCGAACATGGCGCACGCGCAGCAAGCGTGGCACGAACTGCCCGTCGGCACGGTGAAGATCAACGAGGTGTTCGGCGGCGCGCCGGGCGGGGCCGCGCATCCCCGGCGCGACAGCGGCGACGGGTTCGGCTACGGCCCGGAACTTCTTGACGAGATGACCGTGACCAAGGTCGTGCACCTGGCGGCGGCGCCATGACCGAGGAGCACCTCAGCGAGGACCTGGTCCGCCGCATCACTCTGCGCCGGCCCGAGGTCGTCGTGGTCGGCGACGCCATCCTGGACGCGTGGCTTTTCGGCGACTGCAACCGGTTCTGCCGCGAGGCCCCCGCCCCGGTGCTCGACGTGTCCGGCCAGCGCGTGGCGGCCGGTGGTGCCGCGAACACCGCGGTCAACCTCGCCGGGCTCGGCGCGCGGGTCCGGCTGGTCACCGCCGTCGGCGACGACGCCGACGGGCAGGCGTTGCGCGAAGCGCTCGTCGAGTCCGGAGTGGACACAGAGGATGTCGCGTCCGTGCCGGGCAGGACGACCATGACCAAGCGTCGGCTGATGGCCGGCAACCAGCTGCTGGTCCGGGTCGACGACGGCGACCAGGGGCCGATCCCCGAACCGATCGCGCACCGCCTGCGCGGCAGGCTCGCACATGCGGTCCAGAGCGCGGACGCGGTGGTCGTCTGCGACTACGGGCTCGGCCTTTTCGACGACGCCATGGTCGCGGCCCTGCGCGCGATGCGACCCGCCCTTGCGGTCTTCGCGGTCGACGCGCACCAGCTCGGCCGGTTCGCCGGGCTGACCCCGGATTTCGTCACCCCGAACCTGGCCGAGACCACGACCCTGCTCGGCACCGAGTTGCCGAGCGAACCCGACGCGCTGCTGGCCGTGTTGCGCGAACACCAGCCGCTGCTGCACGAACGCACCGGCGCGCACCAGGTCGTGGTCACCATGGACCGGCTCGGCGCCGTCCTGCTGCGCGAGGACCTGCCGGAGCACCGCACCTTCACCGATCCGGTGCCGAACAACCGGACCGCGGGCGCCGGCGACACGTTCATGGCCGCCACCTGCCTCGCCCGCGCGGCCGGCCTGCCCATGACCACCGCGGTCGAACTCGGCCAGGCAGCGGCCGACGTCGTCGTGCACGAGGACGGCACCGGCGTGTGCACGGACCGGCGCCTGATCGCGCGACTGGCCCGGCTGCGCGACGTGGTGCTGCCCGCCGACCAACTCACCGCGCGAGTGGCCACGCTGCGCGAGAACGGCCAGCGCGTCGTGTTCACCAATGGCTGCTTCGACCTGCTGCATCCCGGCCACATCGCCTGCCTGAACCAGGCGAAACGGCTCGGCGACGTGCTGGTGGTCGCGGTCAACTCGGACGAGGGCGTGCGCATGGTGAAGGGGCCGGACCGGCCGGTGAACTCGGCCGCCGACCGCACCTCCGTGCTCGCCGCGCTGAGCTGTGTCGACCTGGTGACCGTCTTCGAAGGGGCGGACGCGACCGAGCTGGTGCGCGTGCTTCGGCCGGACATCTACGTCAAGGGCGGCGACCACGCCCTTGCCGACATCCCGGAGGCCACCGCCGTGCGCGCGTACGGCGGCGAGGTGCGCCTGGTCGACCCGCTGCCGGAGCGGTCAAGCTCCGCGGTCATCGAACGCATCAGGGCGACCGCGAGCTGATCGAGGAGGAACGCGTGACCGACACCGTGCTGGTCGGCCGGCTGGACAGCGTCGGCGACCTGCTGCTCGCCGGGCCCGCAGTGCGTGCGGTCGCGGCAGGCGCCGACCGGGTGGTGCTGTTGTGCTCACCGCACGCGCTGCCCGCCGCGCGCCTGCTGCCCGGCATCGACAAGGTGCTGAGCTGGCACTGCCCGTGGATCTCGGCCGAACCGCCCGACGTGCGGCATGCCGACGTCGCCGACCTGCTCGACCAACTCACCGCCGAACGGATCTCCGCCGCGGCCGTGCTCACCTCGTTCCACCAGTCGCCGTTGCCGATGGCGCTGCTGCTGCGGCTGGCCGGAGTCGGCCGGATCGGCGCGGTCAGCACGGACTACTCCGGCAGCCTGCTCGACGTGCGGCTGCGCCCGGACATCGACATACCCGAACAACTCCCCGAACCGCGGAGGGCGCTCGCGGTGGTCGAAGCGCTCGGTTTCCGACTGCCGCCCGGCGACTCGGGAAACCTGGCCGTACAGGGACTTCCGGACGTGCGACACATCACCGGCGACGGCAATTACGTTGTTGTGCATCCCGGCTGCTCAGCGCCGGCCCGCACCTGGCCCGCCCACCGCTACGCCGACCTGGTCGCCGAACTGTCCGCGTCCGGCCGCCGCGTGCTGGTCACCGGCGGACGCAACGAGCGGGACCTGACCGGTTTCGTCGCCGGTGCGCGCGCGATGGACCTCGGCGGCCGGACCGATCTCGCCCAACTGGCGTCGATCCTGGCCGGCGCGGACGCGCTCGTGGTCGGCAACACCGGGCCGGCGCATCTCGCGGCCGCGGTCGGCACGCCGGTGGTGTCGCTGTTCGCGCCCGTCGTGCCGGCCGCGAAATGGGCGCCGTACGGGGTGCCACACGTCTTGCTCGGCGACCAGCACGCGCCGTGCCGGGACAGCAGGGCGCGGATCTGCCCTGTCCCCGGCCATCCCTGCCTCACCAGTGTCACCGTCGCGGACGTCATCGCCGCGCTGACCGGCCTCGCTGCCCCAACACGGCATCCCGTACCGAGGCCACGTCGAGATCGGCAAGACACGCGGGGCCCTGCGCCCGCAGCGGGCATTCCGCCGTCCACCAACACGGCGCCTCGCTGATCACCAACGGCGCGCGATACGGGCAGTCGGGCAGTCCCTGGAGGTTCACCGCGCCGCGCAGGCCGTAACGGGCCGCGGTGGTCGGTCCGAACAGGCCGACCACCGCGCAGCCGACGGCCGCCGCGAGACGCACCGGACCGGTGTCCGCGCCGACCACGACGCCGCCGCGCCGCGCGGTCGCCGCGAACATGCCAGCAATGCCGCGCAGCGACGCGGCCGGCAACGCCCGCGCCCCCGGCAGCTCGACCGGCTCCTGCGCGCACGACAACACCGCGACACCCGCCGCGCGCAACTCGGCGGCCAGCGCCCGCCACCGCGCCATCGGCCACTGCTTCACCGCCATGCCCGCCTGCGGCACCAGCATGACCGGTCGATCCTCGACGACGATCCGCGAACCGGCCTCGATCTCCGCGTCGGTCAACCGAACCAGGCCGTCGAACTCGCCGGCTTCGATGATGCGCTCGTCCCGCAGGATGCTCAGATAGCGTTCGTCAACGCGTTGATCGGCGGGCGGAGCGCGCCACAGGTCGGTCACCGACCTGACACCGGTCGCCTCGACGAGTTCGGGAATGCCGCTGTGTCGGGTCGTGCTCACCACCAGGTCCGGCCGGGACTCGGCCAGTTTACGCGCCACGGCCTCGGATTCCGCGCCCTTGGCCGCGACGCGCACGTCGTCGACGGCGTCGTCGTCGGCCAGCAGTTCGTGCCCCGGCGCGTGGGTCAGCACGGTCAGCTCGCTGTCCGGATACTCGGCGGCGAGCGCGTGCACCATCGGCAGGGCGAGCAGCAGGTCGCCGAGGCCGCCGAGCAGATCGATGACCAGAATCCGTCCTCCCATCCGCCCAGACTGCCACCCGACCGGTCGGGTCATACCCGAGCGAGCTGGGTATCCGGATGCCATGGTGGCGCGAGGTTCTGTGGTTCGGTTGCGGCGCAGCGACCCGGCCGGCCCCGGCCTGACCCGGCGCCGCTGCGGTCGCGGCTTCAGCTTTCTCGACCAGCACGGCAACACGGTCTGTGCGCAGGACCTGGCGCGCATCAGGGGTTTGGTGATCCCGCCCGCGTGGCGGGACGTGTGGATCTGCCCGTGGCCCAACGGCCACATCCAGGCGATCGGCATCGACGACGCGGGGCGGCGACAGTACCTGTACCACGAACAGTGGCGACGGCGCCGCGACGAGGAGAAGTTCGACCGCGTGCTGGAACTCGCGCCCGCCCTGCCCGACTTCCGCAAGGTGGTCGAGTCCGACATGGGCAGCGGCGGCTATTCCCGGCGCAGGGCGCTCGGGGTCGCGTTGCGCATGCTCGACCACGGCGTGTTCCGGGTAGGCGGCGAGGCATACGTCGAGCAGCACGGCACACACGGCGCGGCAACGCTGCTGCGCGAGCAGGTGCGGGTGCGGCGCGGACGCGTCACGTTCGACTTTCCCGCGAAGGGCGGGATCGACCTGGTCTTCACGATCCCGGACGAACCGCTGGCGAAGGCGGTGACCAGCATGCTCCGCGCCCGCGCCGGCAGCGATCGGCTGCTCGTCTACCGCGAACGCGGCAGCTGGCACGAACTGCACGCCGAGGACGTGAACGAGCGGTTCAAGGAGATCGTCGGCGACCGGTACTCGGTCAAGGACCTGCGCACCTGGAACGCGACCGTGCTGGCCGCGGCGGAACTGGCCGCCCAGCCGGTGCCCAACTCGCAACGCGCACGACGCCGTGCCGAGGCAGCCATGTTCCGAGCCGTGTCCGAACATCTCGGCAACACGCCAGCGGTGGCGCGAAAGTCCTATGTGGACCCACGGCTGATCGACAAGTACCACGACGGCGACACCATCGCCGACCTGTTGCCGGATCTGGGTTCGACCGACCTCGCCGACCTTGCCGACCACGAAATCCGCGCCACCGTGGAACGCGCAGTGTGCGAACTGCTGGACTGAGTCGTTCGTTTCCGGGGAACCCGGCAGGACATGAGGAGTCGGCTGGCGTTGTCACTGGCGCGGATCACCGGCGTCGCGGCCGACGCCGACCTCGGCATGAACATCGTCACCAGCATCCTCGGCGTGGCACTGGGCCTGGTGCTGGCGATCGTGCTCGCCCTTGACGTGATCACGAACCCGGACCGGTAGGCATGCACGTGGTCCGATCGAGGTCGCTGTGGCTGGTACCGCTGACCATGCTGCCGGTGCTTGACGAGGTGCTCGCGCTACGCGCGGTCGGCTTCACCTCCGCGCTGGGCCTCGCTCCACAGTTGACCGCGCCGGCGCGGAACACGAGCGGCCGACCTGGCTGCGCATCCTGCGCTGGAACCTGCTGTTCAACCTGCTCGGCTACGTGGTGCTCGCGCCGCGGGCAGCGGTCGCGGTCGGCGCGTCGGACACGTCGCTGTTCTGGTTCGTGCTCGGCGAGATCCTGCAGGCTCCCGCGCTCGCCCTTGGCGTCAATCCGACCTGGCACGCCGACCACCTGCCCGATCCCACCTTCGGCCAGTCGCCCTGTCAGGGAACCTGGTGAACCTGGTCCTTGTCCGGCTTCGTCGGTGTCGAGGCGAGCGCGGCCAGGTCGACCTCGCGTGACACCACCGCGCCGTGGTACTCGGACTCGCGCACCGGCTGGCGCAGTTCGAGGTAGTCGCCGCCCGCGGTGCGGACGATCACCCCGGTCGCAAGGCCGCGTTCGAGCACGGTGCGGTCGGCGGCCTGCAAACGCAGGCAGATTCGGTAGGTGATCAGGAAGGTCAGCGGTGGCAGCACCAGCACGCTGATCCGGCCGATCCACACCAGTTCCTCGATCGGCACGTTGATCCAGTAGGCGATGACGTCGTCGCCGGCCGCGATCACCAGCAGCGCGAAGTAGACCAGTGCCATCATGCCGACCGAGGTGCGGCCGGGGTTGTCCCTCGGGCGCTGCAACAGGTTGTGGTGCCGGTGGTCCTTGCTCAGCCACCGTTCCAGGAACGGATAGGCCATCAGGGTCAGCACCATGCCGACCGGGATCACCGCGCCCGGCCAGAACGCGGTCGGCACCAGGTAGGGGCCCAGGGTGAACGACGTCGGTGGCCACAGCCGCAGCGTGCCCTCGACGAAGGCCATGTACCAGTCCGGTTGCGAGCCGGCCTGCACGATCGCGGGTTCGTAGGGCCCGTAGTGCCAGAGCGGGTTGATCTGCACCAGGCCGCCGAGCAGGCAGCACACGGCGATCACGCTCATGGCCAGGGTCATGCTGTGCAGCGAGAACACCGGCGCGAGCCTGCTGCCGACCACGTTGGCCTTGGTCTGCCTGCGGCCGGGGAACTGGGTGTGTTTCTGGAACCACACGAAGGCAAGGTGCACGGCGATCAGCGCGAGGATGATGCCGGGCACGATCACCACGTGCGTGCTGAACATCCGGGAGATGATGATCGAGCCGGGATACTCGCCGCCGAAGATCAGCCATTGCAACCAGGTCCCGATGACCGGGATGGTCAGCACGATGCCGTCCGCGATCCGCAGGCCCGTTCCGGACAGCGAGTCGTCACCGAGCGAATAGCCGAGGAAGCCCTCGAAGATGCCGAGCATCAGCAGGGACGCGCCGATCACCCAGTTGAGTTCGCGTGGCTTGCGGAACGCGCCGGTGAAGAAGATGCGCAGCATGTGGATGGTGATCGCGGCGAGGAACAGCAACGCCGCCCAGTGGTGCACCTGCCGCGCGAAAAGGCCACCGCGCACAGCGAACGAGATGTCCAGTGTGGAGGCGTAGGCGCGGGACATGTCCACGTCGTCCAGGTCCTTGTAGACGCCGTGATAGGTGACGTCGGCCATGGACGGGTCGAACCACAGTGCGAGGTAGACGCCGGAGAGCAACAGGACGATGAAGCTGTACAGCGCGATTTCCCCGAACAGGAAGGAGAAGTGGTCGGGGAACACCTTGTTGATGATCTTGCGGACGTTGCTCGCCGGATGGAACCGCTCGTCAGCCTCGTTCGCCGCTCGCGCGGCAACGCGCAACGGCAGCCCGCCCGGTCGGCTTTCCCACAGCTTCATGACTGCTCGTCCTCGGTGTCCTTGCGTTGCGGCGGGCTCTGGCCGTCCGGACCGAGCGCGAGCGGGGTGCCCGGTCGGAGCACCGTGGCCGGGACGCGCTCGGTGCGCAGGGTGAGCACGCACAGCAGGATCGGCAGGGCCGCGATGATCATCAGGAACAGGCCGTAGACGAAGCCGAGGCCGATGAGGGTCGCGGCGATCGCCGCGAAGCCGGCGGACGCGCTGCGGGTGGCGATCCGCAGCGGCGCGCTCGGGTTGGTCCGGTTGGCGACGCGCAGCGCGACAACGCCGAACGAGCCGACGATGACGACCGCGATCGCATAGACGATCAGCGGAAACGGGTCGTCGCGGTCGTAGATGACCAGCACGGCGGCGAGCAGCGCGTTGAACGCAGCCCAGCCGAACACCACAGGAGCGCCGCGCGTCATGATGGCGTCCTCGTCCGGTTGCGCAGGTCGAGCAGGGGCGCGTAGCTGGTGATCGGCGGCAGCGTGACGCCCTCGAAGTTCAGCGGCGGCGGGGGAGAGGTGGTGAACCACTCCAGCGTGAACCCGCCCCACGGATCGGAACCGGCCGGCCTGCGCCGACGCGCGGACACGAACACGTTGGCCACGAACACGATCATGGCGATGGCGAGCACCGCGGCCCCGCAGCTGGACAGTAGGTTGAGCGTGCTGAACCCGTCCTGCGGCTGGTAGGTGGCGACCCGGCGCGGCATGCCGTAGAGGCCGAGCCAGAACATCGGCAGGAACGTGAGGTTCGTGCCGACCACCATCAACCAGAAGTGCAGCCTGCCAAGGCCCTCGCGCAGGTGATAGCCGGTGATCTTGGGAAACCAGAAGTAGAACCCGGCGAAAAGGCCGAACACGCTGCCGGCCAGCAACGTGTAGTGGAAGTGCGCGACGATGAAGTAGCTGCCGCGCACCTCGTAGTCCACCGCGGTCGTGCCCACCATGATCCCGGTAAGGCCGCCGATGAGGAACTGCGGGATGAAGGCGAGCGCGAACAACATGGGGGTGCGGAATCTCAGCCGCCCGCCGAGGATCGTGCCGAGCATGCCGAAGTACTCGACCCCGGCCGGGATCAACAGGGCGATCGAGGTCAGCGAGTAGTAGTCGTCCGCGGACTGGCCGGTGGTGAACATGTGGTGCCCCCACACGCTCATGGACAGCCCGGCGAAGGCGAGCAGCGCGAGCACGGTGCCGGGATAGCCGAAGAACCGGCGACCGGAGAAGGTCGCGAGCACCTCGGCGACCGCGCCGACGAACGGGAAGAACATCACGTACACGACCGGATGGGCGTAGAACCAGAACAGGTTCTGGTAGCCGATGTTCCACAGGTTGTTCATGAACACCGAGGGCAGCATCCTGCCGATGACCACGAGCACGAGCGCGGCGAGCAGGGCCGGGAACGCGCCGATCACCATCAGGTTCGTGGTGATCATCGACCAGGTGAACACCGGCAGCCGCCGCATGGTCATGCCGGGCGCGCGTTTGAGCAGCGCGGTCCACAACACACTGCCGCCGATCAGGATCATGCCGACCGTGGACAGGAAAACCCCGAGAATCCACAGGTCCTGGCCGGCGCCCGGACTGAACCGGGAGTCGGACAGGGGCGTGTAGTTCGTCCAACCGGTCGCGGCGGTACCGGTGGACACCGAGAAACCGGACAGCATGATGAGCGCGCCGCCCAGGTACACCCAGTAGCCGAACATGGTCGTGCGCGGCGCGGCCACGTTCGGCGCGCCCACCTGCAACGGCACCAGGTACAGACCCATGGCCAGGGCGAAGGGCGTGATGGCCAGATAGATCATGCCGGAGCCGTGAATGGTGAAGATCTCGTTGTAGACCTGCTCGGGCAGGAACCGGTTGTCCGGCCGGGCGAGCTGGTAGCGCATCAGCAGCGCGAGCACGCCCATGCCAAGGAACAGCACGAGCGCGGTGCCGCCGGTGAGGATCGCGATTCGCTTGTGGTCGGTGGTGATCAGCCACGAACGCAGGTGGGTCCGCTGGGGGGACGCCTCCTCGGTGGCCTCGGACAGCGCCGTCATGCCTGGCCGCCGTGCTGGGCCAGCCACTGCCGGTACTGCTGCGGCGAGACCGCCTTCACCCAGAAGTCCATTGTGGTGTGGTAGGTGCCGCAGTACTCGGCGCACCGGCCGAGCCACACGCCCTGCTTGGTGAAGTTGAGGTCGAAGGTGTTGGTGTGATCGGGATACGCGTCGACCTTCACGTCCAGCGCCGGTATCCAGAACGAGTGCACCACGTCCTGTGAGGTCAGCTCGATCTGCACGGGCCGGCCGGTCGGCACGACCATGGTCGGATATTGGTCTGTCGTGCACGCGCCGGTGACCGTGACGGGTGCGTCGAGGTAGTGGAACCGCCAGCACCACTGGAACGCGGTCACCGACACCTTGGCGGGCGCGGGACCGTGCGTGGCGACCGGATGCGCGGACGCGGTGTCCTGCGCGTTGGCGGACACGGTGAACCACACCAGGAAGCCGGCCACCCCGGCGAGCAGGCCGACATAGACCCACTCCAGCCCGTTCCGCTGCGCCTTCCCCGATGGCGCCACGCCGCGTCCGGCCCGTCTGCGGATCAGCGCGACGATCAGCGCGAGCGCGACCAACACGAACACCCCGCCGGCAATCGCTCCCTCGACGGTGAACACGCGCGCGAAGACGTCGTGGAAGGTCACGGGCGGGATCCTCCTGTCCGACACACGGTTTTTCCGACGGTTACCCGTGTCCGGCCGGGGTATACCCGGCAATGCGTACGAGGAAGAACGCGAGGTGACCAACTGCGACGCACGATGTTCCGCCCCCTGCTGGCCGCCGCGTTCCTCGCGGCCTGCGCCGCCGTGTTCGTCGCCGTGCTCAGCGGTGCCTGGCCCTACACGGCGCTGGGCAACACCGATCCCGGTGCCCTGGTGCGGATCGGCGCGCCGGCCCTGCGGCTGGTCGCGGACGCGTCGGCGACGGTGACCATCGGTTCGCTCGCGTTCGCCGCGTCCTTCACCTCGTCGCCGACCGCGAGTTGCCGCACCGCGAGTCGCGCGGCAACGCTGTGGGCGGTGGCGGCGGGCGCGCTGATCCCGTTCGATGTCGCCGACCAGACCGGCCAGTCGCTGGCCGGCCCGTCAGCCGGCGCGACCAGCAGCGTCGGCATGACAACGTGGCAGCTGTTCTCGACGCTGGAAACCCCGATCGCCTGGCTGGTCACGGCCTGGCTCGCGGTGGGCATCGCACTCGCCAGCCACACGCTGACCAGCAGGCGCACGCTGATCGTGGTGTTCGGTGTCGCGCTGCTCACCGTGCTGCCCGCGCTGGCCACCGGCCATGCGTCCTCGAACACCGGCCACGACATCGCGACCGGCGCCCTGTTCGTGCACGTGCCGCTCGCCCTGCTCTGGCTCGGCGTGCTGATCGCGCTGACCCGCGCCCGCTGGCAGACCGGCCTGCCGGCCGACGAGGTGGTCGCCCGGTATCGGCGACTGGCCGGCTGGTGCTGGCTCGGGCTGGCCGGGTCCGGCCTACTCGTCGCGGCGGTGCTCGCGCCACCGACCTCCTGGGCCGACCCGGCCTACGACGCGTTGGTGCTGGTCAAGATCGTGCTCATGGTTGCGCTCGGCCTGCTCGGCGCTGCCGGCCGACGTGCGCTGGTGCGCCGCGCCTTCGTCGGCAGGCTGGCCGTGGCCGAACTGGTCCTGCTCGGCGCCACGGTCGGGATCTCGGTCGGCCTGACCCACCTGCCACCGCCAGCGTTCCTCGGGCATGCGGTCAGCCCGCAGCAGACCCTGCTCGGCTACAACCTCACCGTGCCGCCCGGACTCCGATCCGTCCTGCTTGGCTGGCGGTTCGAGCCGGTGTTCGCCTGCATCGCGGTCGTGCTGGCCGTGCTCTACCTGATCGCGGTCCGGCGCGTCGGCCGGACCTGGCCGGTGCGCAGGACGGTCAACTGGTGCCTCGGCTGCGCCGTGCTGCTGGTCGCGACGAACTCCGGCATCGCCCGCTATGCCGGCGCCATGTTCAGCTACGAGATGGCCAGCCACATGCTGGTGGCCATGCTCGCGCCGATCCTGTTGGCGCTGGGCAGCCCGGCCAACCTGGCCGCCGCAGCGCTGGGCCGCGAGAGCGTCGGCACGTCGCGGGCCATGACCGTGCTCACGCACCCGTTGGTCGCATATGGACTGTTTGTCACCGCGCCGTTCCTGCTCTACACCACCGGCCTTTATGACGTGGCCGTGCGGTTCCACTGGGCGCACCTGTTGATCGACGCAGTGTTCCTCGGCATCGGCTACCTGTTCGCCCTGGTCACCGTCGGGCTCGACCCGGTACCCCGGCCGTTGCCTTCGGTGGCAAGGGCCGGCCTGCTGCTGGCGGCGATGCCGGGCGACGTGGTGTTCTGCGCCGTGCTGATCAGCGGCGGTACCGTGCTCGGCAACGGCGTTGCCGCCGCCAACTTCTACTCCTCGCTCGGGCTGCCCTGGGTGCCCGACCTGCTCGCCGACCAGCGGCTCGGCGGCCTGATCGCGCTGGTCGTCGGCGAGGGCAGCCTGGTGCTCGCGCTGGTCGCGTTGCTGTGCCGCTGGCACCGGGTGGACGACACCGTCGAGGACGAGACCGCGAGCGAACTGGCCGTCGCGGTGCGCGCAGCGCGGAGCCGGACGTGACCGGCGACGTCATCGCCTGGGCGGCCACCGGCCTGCTGACCTCGGTGATCGCGCCAGTTCTGCTGCTGATCAGCAGAACGTCGCGCTGGGACCGGATCGCCATTCCCGGCGGGCTGGCCTTCCCGGTGTTCCTCGTGCTGCACGGCCTGATCGCCTACCTGCTCACGCTGCGTCCGACCGTGCCTGTCTGGCTCGCGCTGCACGTGGTGCTGCTCGCCGGCGCGCTGCTGTTCTGGTTGCCGATCTTCGGCCACACGCGCAGACTTTCCGATCCGCTCCGCGTGCTGTACCTGTTCCTGTCGATGCCGCCGCTGGATCTCACCGGAGTGCTGGTGATCGTGCTCGGCGACCACGCGGGCGGGTTGGCCATGATCGTCGCGATGCTGCCTGCCGCGCTGATCACGTTGGTGGTCACCTGGCGCTGGGTCGCCAACGAGGACGCCGTGCTCACCGTGGATAGCTGACCGACCCTCGGGGCATACCGGCGGCATGACCGGAACCGACGACAAGGACCAGCAGCTGGCGCGGCACCGGGTCGGGATGGACGGCAGCAAGCTGACCACGGCACAGGGAGTCCGCGTCGGTCAGACCGACGACTCGCTCACCGTCGGCGAGCGCGGTCCGACGTTGCTTGAGGACTTCCACGCCAGGGAGAAGATCACCCACTTCGACCACGAGCGGATTCCGGAACGCGTCGTACACGCGCGTGGCGCGGGCGCCTACGGCTACTTCGAGCCCTACGACAACTCGCTCGCGCAGTACACGGCGGCGGAGTTCCTGACAGAGCCGGGACTGCGCACACCGGTGTTCGTGCGGTTCTCCACGGTCGCCGGTTCGCGCGGGTCCGCGGACACCGTGCGCGACGTGCGCGGCTTCGCCACCAAGTTCTACACCCGCCACGGCAACTACGACCTGGTCGGCAACAACATGCCGGTGTTCTTCATCCAGGACGGCATCCAGTTCCCCGACTTCGTGCACGCGGTCAAACCCGAACCGCACAACGAGATCCCGCAGGCGCAGTCCGCGCACGACACGCTGTGGGACTTCGTTGCCCGCCAACCGGAAACACTGCACACGATCATGTGGCTGATGTCGGATCGGGCGCTGCCGCGCAGCTATCGGATGATGCAGGGCTTCGGTGTGCACACCTTCCGCCTTGTATCCAGGGAGGGGCGCGGCACGTTCGTGAAGTTCCACTGGACGCCGAAGCTCGGCACGCACTCGCTGGTGTGGGACGAGACGCAGAAGATCGCCGGCAAGGACCCCGACTTCAACCGGCGCGACCTCTGGGAAGCCATCGAACTCGGCAACTACCCCGAGTGGGAGTTGGGCGTGCAGCTCGTCCCGGAGGCCGACGAGTTCGCCTTCGACTTCGACCTGCTCGACGCCACCAAGATCATCCCGGAGGAGCAGGTCCCGGTTACGCCGGTCGGTCGGATGGTGCTCGACCGCAACCCGAACAACTTCTTCGCCGAGACCGAACAGGTCGCCTTCCACACCGCGAACGTGGTGCCCGGCATCGACTTCACCAACGACCCGCTGTTGCAGGCTCGCAACTTCTCCTACCTGGACACCCAGCTGATCCGGCTCGGCGGACCGAACTTCGCGCAGATCCCGGTCAACCGCCCGGTCGTCGAGGTGCACGACAACCAGCGCGACGGCTACCACCAGCACCGCATCCACGAGGGCCGCACCAGCTACACGGAGAACACGCTCGGCGGCGGCTGCCCGATGGCGACCGGCGAGTTCCCCGAGGTGTTCGCGCACTACCAGCAGGCGGTCGAGGGCAGCAAGATCCGCAGGCGCAGTGCGAGCTTCACCGACCACTACAGCCAGGCCACGCTGTTCTGGAACAGCATGACCGAGGTGGAGCGCGAACACATCGTCGCAGCGTTCCGTTTCGAACTCGGCCACGTCGACACCGAGCAGATCCGCGCAGACGTCGTCGCCCAGCTGGACAAGGTCGACCGCGGACTGGCCACCGAGGTCGCGCACGGCGTCGGCGTCCCGGCACCGACCGGGCCCGCGCCGGAGAACCACGGCCGGACCTCGCCCGCGCTCAGCCAGATCGTCCGGGCGCGCGAACTCGACGCCGGCATCGCCACCCGTAAGATCGCGCTACTGGTCGCGGACGGCGTCGACGGCATCGGCACCGACGCGCTGGCCTCTGCGCTGCGCGAGCGCGGTGCCCTTGTCGAGCTGCTCGCGCCCTCGGCCGGCACGGTGCGCAGCGCGAACGGCGAGGACCTCAAGGCCGACCGGGCGATCAACACGATGGCCTCGGTGCTCTACGACGCCGTCGCCGTGCCGTGCGGCCCGGACAGCGTCGAGACGCTGTCCGCCGACGGCTACGCGGTGCACTTCGTTGCCGAGGCATACAAGCACGCCAAGGCCGTCGCCGCGTTCGGCGCCGGCCGCGACCTGCTGCGCGCCGCGCACGTCGACGCGGAACTGGCCGACGGCGAGGACGTGACCGTGGACAAGGGCGTCGTGACCACCGGTCGCGCGGAACGGACCCTGCCTGTGGAGTTCGCGGAGCGGTTCGCGAAGCTGATCGCCGGTCACCGGGTCTGGCAGCGCGAGACCGCGCACATCCCCGCCTGACCGGGGTTCCGCGATGTCCACAATGGATGATGTGCGCCGCCCCGTGCGACTCCGGTCGCTCGCCCACGCTCGCGCCTATCGTGGCTCGCGGCTGGTGGCGAGCGACTTCGCGGCCGACGAGATCGCCGACCACCTGCGCGCGCAGGACGCCGCGGTCTGGATTGACCTGTGCAATCCGAGCCAGGAGGAACTGGACGAGGTCGCCGACCGGCTCGGCCTGCACGAACTGGCCGTCGAGGACGCGCTGCACGAGCGGCAGCGGCCCAAGTTCGACCACTACGCGACCCACGAGTTCGTGAACCTGTACGGGGTGCGCTTCGAGCAGGAGACCGCTCGGTTGCACACCAGCGAGCTGTCCGCGTTCGTCACCGACCGGGTGTTGGTCACTGTGCGCAAGGACGACCGGTTCGACATCGGGCAGGTGATGCGGCGCTGGGACAGCGTGCGCGAGCTGCCGGGCAACCAGGTGGCCGTGCTGCTGCACGGCCTGCTCGACGTCGTCGTCGACGGACACTACGAGGCGGTGCAGGATCTCGACGAACGGATCGAGGCGCTGGAGGACGTCGTCTTCGACGAGCAGGCGAGGGGCGACGACGTGCAGATGCTCAGCTTCCAGCTGCGCAAGAGCCTGGTCAACCTGCGCAGGATCGTCGCGCCGATGCGCGAACTGCTCGGCGCGCTGATGCGCCGCGACCAGCGGATCGCCGGCAGCGAGCTGTCACCCTACTTCGAGGACGTGCACGATCACGCGCTGCGTGCCACCGAATGGGCGGACTCGTTACGCGACTTGATCACCACGATCCTGGACACCCGGCTGGCCGTGCAGAGCAACCGGCTCAACGTCATCTCCAAGAAGGTGACCGGCTGGGCAGCCATCATCGCGGTGCCGACCGCGATCACCGGTTTCTACGGCCAGAACGTGCCGTATCCGGGTTTCGCGTCGGTCAGCGGGATGATCACGTCCTGTGCGCTGATCGTGCTCGCCTCGCTCACCCTCTACATCGTGTTCCGCCGCAAGGACTGGATCTGAGCGGCGCGCGCGGCCGTTCGGCGGCTGGTCCACGGCCCGGTCCTGTGATGTACTCGACCCTTCCATTCTTCCGAAAGGGAAATCATGAAGAGCCGATTATATCGGATTACGGCCTCGGCCCTGACGGTTTTGGCATTTACCGGTGCCACCATGCTGGGCGCGGTCGGCTCGGCAACGGCGGCCGGTTCGACAACCACCCCGGCGGTCACCGGATTCCGGGTTTCCGACGACCCGTCGCCATCCGACCAGGACAGCCTGCGCCAGATAGCCGCGGCCATCTGGAACCAGAGTCTTGCTGACGGCTGGGACATGAACAGCGACGTCGCCGATGTGCTTTCCCAAGCCACTCAGGCGATTCTGACCTGCTCGACAGCATTCTCCCTCGTACCGAAGCCGCCGGGCTGGCAGCCGGGACTGTGGTATCTGGTGACGTATGTCAAAAACATCGTGTACTACTTCCAGGCGGTCAACGGGAGCCGAACCTATCAGGCCTGCATATCGGGGACGGCACTCAACTTCCGGTCGGCAATCGAGATAGCGTCCACTGGCGTCTGAATTCGCGGAACCTGGCCGACGGTGAGGCGTGCACGATCACGCACTGCGATCTGAGCGGTCGCGGGTATGGATCGGCAGGCGCGGGGTAGGCCGTTGATGTACCCCGTTTCGATAAGGAGTTGGTCGGTGTGGATGCGATCGAACTGCTACGTGCGGATCACCAGAAGGTCCTGGCCATGTTGGCGGAGCTGGAAAACCCGCCCGCGATGGCCAACCCCGACCAGTTGCGGGCGCGCAAGGAACTCGTCACCGAGCTGGTGATCGCCGAGTCGCAGCACGAGGCGGTCGAGGAACAGTACTTCTGGCCGATGGTCCGCAACGAACTGCCGGGCGGCGAGGAGCTCGCCAAGCACGCCGTCGACCAGGAGGACGCGGCCAAGCAGGTGCTGCACGCGCTGGAGAACGCGGACCCGGACCAGTCGGACTTCGAGCCGATGGTGCAGCGGATCATCGCGGATGGTCGCGAGCACATCGAATACGAGCAGACCCAGGTCTGGCCCAAGGTTCAGGCCACAGTGGACAAGGACAAGCTGGAGGAGCTCGGCGAGAAGATGGCCAAGGCGAAGTCCATGGCGCCGACCCGGCCGCACCCGAGCACGCCATCCAGCCCCGGTGCGCTCAAGACCGCTGGAATGGCGGCGGCAGCCACGGACAAGCTCCGGGACTCGGTCACCGGACGCGGTCGCGACTGACCGCCAGTCGCCCCCCGGCCCCGGTCAAACCCCCGCCCCCTCCGCTGGTTTGACCGGGGCCGGCTCGGGTATGCGCCTCGCAGAGACGCGGACGGATGCGAAAGGGACTCGCGATGGGCGTTGGGCAGTGGATCGGCTGGCCGGTGTTCCGCCAGTTCACCCAGGGTGACGTGCTGGGCAGGGGCGCGGCGGCCAAGAGCCGCGCCAGCGCGAAACTGTCCCCGCGCACGGCGAGTGCGGACAAGGTCGTCAAGTCCGTGTGCCCGTACTGCGCGGTCGGCTGCGGCCAGAACATCTACGTCAAGGACGACAAGGTCGTCCAGGTCGAGGGCGACCCCGACTCACCGGTCAGCCGAGGCAGGCTGTGCCCGAAGGGGTCGGCGACCAAACAGCTCGTCACCGGGCCCGGCCGGATCGACCAGGTGCTCTACCGGCGCCCACACGGCACCGAGTGGGAGCGGCTCGACCTCGACACCGCCATGGACATGATCGCCGACCGGGTGATCGAGTCCCGGCGCAACGGCTGGCAGTGGGAGTCCGATGGCAAGCGCACCCGGCGCACCATGGGTTTCGCCAGTCTGGGCGGCGCCACCCTGGACAACGAAGAGAACTACCTGATCAAGAAGTTGTTCACGGCGCTCGGCGCGATCCAGATCGAGAACCAGGCCCGTATTTGACACTCCGCAACGGTGCCCAGTTTGGGTACCTCGTTCGGTCGCGGCGGCGCCACGACGTTCCAGCAGGACCTACAGAACTCCGACTGCATCGTCATCGAGGGTTCCAACATGGCCGAGTGTCACCCGGTCGGGTTCCAGTGGGTGATGGAGGCCAAGGCACGCGGCGCGACGGTCATCCACGTCGATCCCCGGTTCACCAGGACGAGCGCGCTGGCCGACCTGCACGTACCGCTGCGGGCCGGCAGTGACATCGCCTTCCTCGGCGGCATCGTCAACCACGTGCTGTCGCAGGAGAAGTACTTCCGCGACTACGTCCTGCACTACACCAACGCGGCCGCCATCCTCACCGAGGACTACCTCGACACCGAGGATCTCGACGGCGTCTTCTCCGGCCTCGACCGCGACGGCCGCTCCTACGACTTCCACACCTGGCAGTACCGGGGCACCGAGGTTCAGGCCGCGTCCGGCGAGCGCGACCTTGAGTACGGCGACGACAAGCAGTCCGCGTCATCGCCCGGTGTGCGGCAGGCCGGGCGCGGCGAGGCACACGGCTCCGGTGGCGCCGAGGTGGGCGAGCCGGAACGCGACGAGACGCTGACCCACCCCCGGTGCGTGTTCCAGGTGCTCAAGCGGCACTACGCCCGTTACACACCGGAGATGGTCGAGCAGATCTGCGGCATCCCGCAGGACACCTTCCGCCGGGTCTGCGACGCGCTGACCGCGAACTCGGGCCGGGAGCGGACCAGCGCGTTCGTGTACTCGGTCGGCTGGACCCAGCACACCGTCGGCGTGCAGTACATCAGGACCGCGGCCATCCTGCAGACCCTGCTCGGCAACATCGGCAGGCCGGGCGGCGGCATCATGGCGCTGCGCGGCCACGCGTCCATCCAGGGCTCGACCGACATCCCGACGCTGTTCAACCTGCTGCCCGGCTACATCCCGATGCCGCACGCGCACAGCAGCCAGGACCTCGATGCGTTCGTCGACGCGGAGTCCACGGCAAAGGGCTACTGGGCGAACATGCGGTCCTACCTGGTCAGCCTGCTCAAGTCCTACTGGGGCGCGGCCGCGACCGAGGACAACGACTACTGCTTCGACTACCTGCCCCGTCTCACCGGTAGCCACAGCACCTACGAGACCGTGATGGCCCAACTGGCCGGCGACTGCGAGGGCTACTTCCTGATGGGGGAGAACCCGGCGGTCGGCTCGGCCAACGCCAAGCTGCAACGGCTCGGCATGGCCAACCTGAAGTGGCTGGTGGTGCGGGACTTCTCGCTGATCGAGAGCGCGACCTGGTGGCAGGACGGCCCTGAGATCGAAACCGGCGAGATGCGCACCGAGGACATCGGCACCGAGGTGTTCTTCCTGCCCGCCGCCGCGCACACCGAGAAGGACGGCACGTTCACCAACACGCAGCGGATGTTGCAGTGGCACCACCAGGCCGTCGAACCGCCCGGTGACGCGCGCAGCGACCTGTGGTTCACCTACCATCTCGGCAACAGGATCCGACAGAAGCTGGCCGGTTCCACCGACGAGATGGACCGCCCACTGCTCGACCTCACCTGGGAATACCCGACCAAGGGCGAGATCGCCGAACCAGAAGCCGAGGCGGTGCTGGCCGAGATCAACGGCTGGGACGCGAAGGGCAACCCGCTCGCCTCCTACGAGCAGCTCGAACCGGACGGATCAACGGCCTGCGGCTGCTGGATCTACTGCGGCGTCTACGCGGACGGCGTCAACCAGTCCGCCCGGCGCAAGCCCTACGCCCAGCAGAACTGGATCGCGAACGAGTGGGGCTGGGCCTGGCCCGCCAACCGGCGCATCCTCTACAACCGCGCCTCGGCCGACCCGGACGGCAAGCCGTGGAGCGAACGCAAGGCACTGGTGTGGTGGGACGCCGAGAAGTCCAAGTGGACCGGCCACGACATCCCCGACTTCACTCCGGACAAGGCACCCGACTACCGGCCGGACGAGGACGCCACCGGTCCGAAGGCGCTGTCCGGGATCGACCCGTTCATCATGCAGGCCGACGGCAAGGCGTGGCTGTTCGTCCCGGCCGGGCTGACCGACGGCCCGCTGCCCACCCACTACGAGCCGCAGGACTCGCCCTTCCCGAACATCCTCTACAACCAGCAGCGCAACCCGGTCCGGCAGATCGTGCCGTTCGTGCATCCGGCGAACCGGTTCCAGCCGAGCGGCACCGAACCCGGATCGGACGTCTTCCCCTACGTGGCAACGACCTACCGGCTCACCGAGCACCACACCGCGGGCGGCATGAGCCGCTGGGTGGACTACCTCGTCGAGCTGCAACCGGAGTTCTTCTGCGAGGTCTCCCCGGAACTCGCGGAAGAACGCGGACTGAAACACCTCGGCTGGGCCACCATCGTCAGCGCCCGCGCCGCCATCGAGGCCCGGGTGCTGGTCACCGATCGCATGACGCCACTTGTCGTGCAGGGCAGGCGACTGTTGCAGATCGGCCTGCCCTACCACTGGGGGCCGAACGGTTTCAGCATCGGCGACGCCGCCAACGAACTCGCCTCGGTGAGCCTTGACCCGAACTCGCACATCCAGGAGGTCAAGGCGCTGGCCTGCGACATCCGGCCGGGCAGGCGGCCACGCGGAGCGGACCGGATCGCGCTCGTCGCGGACTACCAGCGCAGGGCCAACATCACCGAGCGCACCGGAACGGAGATGTGATGTCCGAGTTGACCGAGAACCGGATCGGCCCGAACGGCGCGGATGTCGACCCGGCCACCGAGTCCGGCTATGCCGACCACCCGCCCCGGATGGGCTTCTTCACCGACACGTCCGTGTGCATCGGCTGCAAGGCGTGCGAGGTCGCCTGCAAGGAGTGGAACCTCATTCCGCAGGACGGCGCCACGCTCACCGGCATGTCCTACGACAACACGGCCGGCCTCGGCGCGAGCACCTGGCGACACGTCGCGTTCATCGAACAACGCAAGCCGCTCGGCCTACAGCAGCCCGGCATCGACCACAGCGACCTCGACGTGCTCGCCATCGCGGAACAAGGCGCCGGCGCACCGGACGAGTTCCGCTGGCTGATGGCCTCTGACGTGTGCAAGCACTGCACCCACGCGGCCTGCCTGGACGTCTGCCCGACCGGATCGCTGTTCCGCACCGAGTTCGGCACGGTCGTCGTCCAGGAGGACATCTGCAACGGCTGCGGCTACTGCGTGCCGGCCTGCCCGTACGGGGTGATCGACCGGCGCGAGGACGACGGCCGCGCGTGGAAGTGCACGCTGTGCTACGACCGGCTCGGCGCTGGCCAGGAACCGGCCTGTGCCAAGGCATGCCCGACCGACTCCATCCAGTTCGGACCGCTCGACGAGCTGCGCGAACGCGCCGCGCGACGGGTCGAGCAGCTGCACCAGGGCGGCGTCACCGACGCCCGGCTCTACGGCGAAAGCCCGCAGGACGGGGTCGGCGGCGACGGCGCCTTCTTCCTGCTGCTCGACGAGCCCGAGGTCTACGGCCTGCCACCCGATCCGGTGGTGACCACCCGCGACCTGCCCGCCATGTGGCGACGTGCCGGCGCCGCCGCGCTGCTCGGCGTCGCGGGCGCGGTCGCCGCGTTCGTGTTCGGCGGTGCGCGATGAGTCAGTCCGACGTCACCAGGGAAGGTATTCGCGGCGAGCACCCGGACCGGGAGGCGCCGACCGGCGTCAACGTGCCGGGCCGGGGTCAGGGCAGGCGCAGGCGCGGCCGGCGGGCCGAGCAGCTGATGGTGCCGGACGCCGAGTTCACCTCCTACTACGGCAAACCGGTCATCAACCCACCGGTGTGGTCGGTGCCGGACATACCCGGCTACCTGTTCCTCGGCGGGCTCGCCGGCCTGTCCTCGGTGCTGGGGGCGGGCGCGCAGTTGACCGGACGACCGGTGCTGGCCAAGGCCACGAAGATCGCCGCGGTCGGTGGTGGCGCGCTGTCGGTCGTCGCGCTGATCCACGATCTCGGGCGGCCGTTGCGCTTCCTGAACATGTTGCGGGTGTTCAAGGTGACCTCGCCGATGAGCGTTGGATCCTGGCTGCTCAGCGCCTACGTGCCGGTCGCGGGTGTGGCCGCGGCCTCTGCCGTCACCGGTCGTGTGCCGCGCCTCGGCACGCTGGCCACCGCCGGCGCGGCCACCCTCGGCCCAGGCGTCGCCGCCTACACCGCGGCCCTGCTCAGCGACACCGCGGTGCCGGCCTGGCACGACGGCCATGCCGAGATGCCGTTCGTGTTCGTCGGTTCCGGCGCCACCGCGGCAGGCGGCCTCGGCCTGCTCGCCGCGCCGCTCGCCGAGTCCGGGCCGGCACGCAACCTCGCGCTGTTCGGCATCGGCGTCGAGCTGGCGGCGTTCGAGCGGATGAACAAGCGCATCGGCATGGTCGCCGAAGCCTACAAGACCGGCAAGGCCGAGAAATACGTCAGGGCCGGCGAGATCCTGTCCGTGGTTGGTGCGCTGGGGGCCCTGGTCGGCAGGCGGAGCAGGATCATCAGCGCGCTCTCCGGCGCCGCCCTGCTCGCCGCGTCGGCATCGACCCGGTGGGGCATCTTCCACGCCGGCATGATCTCCGCAAAGGACCCGAAGTACACAGTCGTGCCGCAACGCCAACGAATCCGCGACCGGTCCACGTCCTAGCTCAGCCAGCGGCGCGCCTTCGGTTTCGCCAACCGCCGCAACTGTTCGGGCAGCGCCTGTTCCTGTCGTGCCGCCCGCTCGCGGGCCTGGCCGAGCAGCAGACCGAAGGTGAACCCGTTGGTGCCGTCGAGCTGCGCCCGTGCGCCCAGTTCCCGCAGGGTGCCACCGAGCACGACGTTGTCGTGGTGCTCGCCGAGCGTGCGCTGAACGGCCTTGGCGCGCTTGCGGATCTTGCGGGCCGGCTTGCCGATCGCCGGTTCCACCGCCTCACAGGCGTAGCGCAGCTGTTTCGCCTTCTTGCGCACCGAGTGCAGCGCGACGGCACGGGCCTGCTCGTCGGGTTCGGCGTCGGCCGCGTCGGCCGCCGAACGTACCCGGTCGTAGGAGCGCCGCACCCGACGCGGCAACACCTGGTCCGCGCGCCGATCGGCACTGGCCCGCAGCGGCGGGTCGGTGAGCAGGCCGTCCAGGGTGTTGACCAACGCGAGGTAGCGGTTGCCGGCGAGCGCGGTGCGCAGGTCGGCGTCGGCGTTCGCCTCCGGCTTGGCGAGGTGCCGTTCGAGTTCCGCGCGGACCGGGCCAAGCGCCAGCTCGTCCGGCAGCGTGTCGAGTCGCTTGGAGATCCGGCGTCGCAGCACCTGCGCGTCGCGCGCGTCGCCGAGCACGTCGGACAGCCACTTCAGTTCGGTCGTCACGGTGCGGATACCGGCCTGCTCGAAGCAACCACGGAACACCCGCAGGCAACCACGCAGCCTGCTCACCGCGACGCGCATGTCGTGCACGGCATCCGGTTCGTCGAGCCGCAGCGCGAGATCCGCGGCACGCAACGCGTCGACCTGTTCGCGTAGGTAGACGGTCAGCACCTCGCGCGCGGAAGCCTTGCGGCCAAGGGCTTTCCCGCCGCCCTTGCGCCGACGGCCGCCCAGCGTCCTGCCCAGTTTGCTCGACTCGTCAGAACGCGGCATGCCCGCCTTGGCCAGCCGCTTCGACACCGCCTTGAGCAGCTCCGGCCGATCGACGGCCAGTTCGACCTCGATCTCCTGCCACACCTGGATCGACCGGGACTTGCGCAGCGACTGCGCGCGCACGCTGTCGTGCACGACCTCGGCGAGCACAACGCCGTCCTCGTCGACAAGGTGCCAGCGGTCGCGTTCGGTCGCGATGTGCGCACACGGCTTCAGCTGGCGTCCACCGGTATAGGCCGGTAGCAGTCCGGTCAACGCGCTCGGCACGCCGTCGACCGCGGCGGCCAGCGGCACGTGCAACTCACGACGGTGATCGGGCCCGACCGGCAGCTTGGCGTGCCAGCCGGCGTCGTCACCTCCGGTGCGCCGCCGCAGCGTGATGCCGTGCGTGTACAGGCGTAAGTTGTCTGTGTCGTAATAGGTTGCCCGTAGCGCCTGGGGATCCGGCCCGAGAACCGCGGCGACCCCGGGCAGTCCTCCGTCCGCGAAGATCTCCGGCGTCAACCGGCCGCCTTCGTGCTTGCGTTCGACCTCGTCCAGTTTCGCCACCATGCCTCATGGGATACCCTGCCGGCAGGTCAGGCATCCGCGCGATGCGCGACGAGCACGGCGACGTCGTCGGACAACGACTCGGCGCCGACGAACCGGGCCATCAGCGTGGTGCAGACGGCGTCGGCCTTGCCGGGGGACACGATGCGCAGCAACGCGTTCATGCCCTGATCGATCGGTTGGCCTCGGCGTTCGATCAGGCCGTCGGTGTAGAAGCAGACGAGCGCGCCCGCCGCCAGTTCGACGGTGTGGCAGCGGCGTTGCCTTGCGCGCAGGTTGAAGCCGATCGGCGGATCCGGTGCGGCGTCGACGAACACGCTCGGCTGCCCCGGCACCGCGAGCACCGGCGGCAGGTGGCCGGCAAGGCAGAACCGGAGCCGGTGCCGCACCAGGTCGACGATCCCGTACGCGACCGTGGCCATCGCCCCGGCCTCGAAGTGGTGCGCCTTGCGGTCCAACTTGTCCAGCACCACGTTGGGCGAGTCGTTGTCGAGGGCGTAGGCGCGCAGCGCACTGCGCAGCCGCCCCATCACCACCGCCGATGCGAGGCCGTGGCCGGACACGTCACCGATCACGATGCCGATCCGGTTGCCGGGCAACGGGAACACGTCATACCAGTCGCCACCGACACCCAGCGTGGCGCTGGGCACGTAGCGGGCGGCGAAGTCGAAACCGGGAACGCTGGGCAGCCGGGGCGGCAGCAGGCTCCGCTGGAGCGCGTTGGCCGCCGCGTGTTCCGCGTGCGACACCTGCGCGCGGGTCGTCAGCGCGAGCCGGTCGGCGGCGAGTTCGAGCAGGCTGATGTCGTGCTCGGTGAACGTGCGCGGGCTGCACGAACCCACGTGCAGCACGCCCATCACCCGACCGTTGGCCATCATCGGCACGCCGAGCAGCGTTTGCAGGCCGGCCTCCCAGAGCAGCGGGTTCAGCACGGTGGTCGCGTCGACGTGGTCGACGACAAGAGGTCGCTGTTTCGCGGCGACGGTGCCGGCGAAGCCGTGGCCGAACGGGATGCGAACGCCCTGCCGCACCTCCTCCTCGATGCCGACCGATGCCGTGGCGAGCAGGAACTCGGATGCGACGTCGTAGAGCAGGATGGTGGCGGTGTCGACGCCGAGCAGGCCGCGGACCCTGATGAGCATCTCCTGCGTCATCGTGTCCGCGTCCAACCGGGTCAGCGCCGGATCGGTGATGGCTTCCATGCCACGCAGCCGGTCCTCGACGTCCGCACCGCCCGGCTCGATCGCCTGCGCGACCGGGATTCTGCGGTCGTGCCGGTCCGAGGGCACCGGCCAGCGCAACTCGACCGTGGTGCCCGCCTCCGTGCTGGTGATGGTCGGCTCCCTGGCAAGGCCCTCCATCAGCACCAGACCGCGCCCGCGCAACTGATCGACGCCGGGCGGGCCGTCGGGAGAACGCCACCGGCCCTTGTCGGCCACCACGACGATGACGTCGTGGGCATCGTGGCTGATCCGCACGCTCATCGGTCCCGGCTCGGTCCCTGCGTAGGCGTGCTCGACCGCGTTGGCCATGGCCTCGTAACTGGCCAGGGTCACTTCCTCGGTCAGCTCGGCCGGCAGGCCCGCGCGCGCACCCCAACCCTGGATGGCCCTACGCACCTCGCTCGCCGCACCGGGTTCCGCCGGTCCGTCCCAGCGGAAAACCGGATCGGGCGCGCTCATCCGGCAAGCGCCGACTGGACCGTGGGATGGATGGCGAGATCCTCGGCGAGCCCGGTCAGTTGCAGCGGGCGCAGCACGACCGAGTCCTGCGCGACCACGCGCAGGGCCACCTCCGCGCTGCTCCGGTGCGCCGTCACCAGCACCGCGATGCCCGCTGACGAGAAGAACCGGGCCTTGCTGAGGTCGATCACCAGCGTGCTCGGCCGCTCGATCAGCGATCGCCGGACCGCCTCATCCAGTGCCGGCGCGGTGGTCATGTCGATCTCGCCCGACGCCGTGACCACGATCGCATCGGGCATATGGCTGATCGTGACAGTCACCCGATCCGGCAGGTCATCAAACACGTCGAAGCCGCTCACCAGACCATCATGCTCGCTCCGGAATCCAGGTTCCACCTCGCCCGCCATAACGTCGAGCCAGGTATGAGCGCCGGAAAAACGGGGTATCCACCCGCCGTACGGCATGTCGTCGTGCGCGTTTTCCGGGTGTACGGCAGGACACGGTTCGGCTCCTCGACGGGTTGGTATGCCTCCGGCATGGACGCGAGGCCAGGGGTGACGATGGGTGTCGAGGAGGAGTTCCTGCTCGTCGACCCGGAAACCGGCTGCCCGGCGCCCGTCGCCGAGAAGGTGCTCGCGCTGGCCGACCGCCAGGACCTCGCACCGGGCGCGACCGTACAGCGGGAACTGCGGGCCTCGCAGGTCGAGGCGGCGACCGGGATCTGCGCCACCGCGGCCGACCTGCGCGCCCACCTGACCCGAGGACGTGCGGTGCTCGCGCGGGCAGCGGGCGAGGCGGGCGTGCTCGCCGTTCCGGTCGGCACACCTCCGCTCGACGGTGACCGACCGGACCCGATCGGCGCCGGCCGCTACGGCGCCATCGACCGGTTGTACGCCGAGCTCTCGCGCGACTACCACGCGTGCGGCCTGCACGTGCACATCGGCGTCGCGGACCTCGACAGCGCGGTGGCCGTGGTCGGCATGGTCAACCCGTGGCTGCCAACTCTGCTGGCACTGTCCGTCAACTCGCCGTTCCACAGCGGACGGGACACCGGCTACGGAAGCTGGCGGATCGTGGAACAGTCCCGCTTTCCCAGCTCCGGTCTCGCGCCCGGCGCGACCGACCACCGGTCCTGGCGGCGCGAGGTCGACAGGCTGGTGGACTGCGGTGTGCTCGTCGATGAAACCCAGACGTTCTGGCTGGCCCGGCCCTCACCTCGGCTGCCGACCGTGGAACTGCGCGTCGCCGACACGGCGAGGACCGTTGACGACGCGATCGTGCAGGCGTTGCTGGGCAGGGCACTGGTGCGCACCGCGCTCGCCGACCTCGCCGCGGGCCACGAACCGCCGAGCCTGCCGCCCATGCTCGCGGAGGCGGCGGTGTGGTCGGCCGCCCGGTACGGCCCGGCCGGTCCGGCCGTCGATCTCCGTGCCGGCGCCCGCACCACCGGACAACGGCTCGTGCGTGCACTGCTCGCGCACACCCACGACGCGCTCGCCGAAACCGACGACCTCGACGAGGTCGACGCCCTGCTGCGCGAACCCCGGCGGACCGGAGCGCGGCATCAGCGCGGCCTCGCCGCAACGGCCGGCCTGGTCGGCCTGCCTCGGGCCATGGCCCTACGACCAACGACCCTACGACCAACGGGAAGGTGATGATCGTGTCCGTCGCGACCGACAACGGCCACGGCATCGGCGCACCACCGCTGCCCGCCGAACGCGGTCCGATCTCCTCGGCCGTGCTGGCGGCCCTGCGGTCGGCGCCCGGCGAGGACGTGCCGCCCGAGCCGGACCTCGCCCGCGCCGACCCGTTCGGCGAGGACGTCCAGTTGGCCCTGCACGTCTGCTACGAGCTGCACTATCGCGGATTCCGCGACGTGGACCCGGAATGGGAGTGGTCACCCGACCTGCTCGGCGTTCGCGCCGCGCTGGAGCGACTGTTCGTCGACGCACTGCGCGATGAGGTCCCTGGCGGTGACGTGTACGAGGAACTCGACGCACTGCTCGTCGAACCGGTGCCCGGTCGGGGACTGAGCCACTTCCTGCGCGACGAGGGAACGTGGTGGCACATGCGCGAGTTCTTCGTGCACCGCTCGATCTACCACCTCAAGGAGGCCGATCCGCACGCCTGGGCCATTCCCCGGCTTACCGGACGACCCAAGGCCGCGCTGGTCGCTGTCGAGTTCGACGAGTTCGGCGCAGGACACGCCGACCGCGTGCACGCGCGGCTGTTCGCCGACCTGCTGGCCGCGGCCGGACTGTCCCCGGACTACCTGCACTACCTGGAACACGTGCCGGCGTGCGCCCTCGCGCCGATCAACATGATGTCGCTGTTCGGGTTGCACCGGCGGTGGCGCGCCGCCCTGGTCGGCCACTTCACGGCAGCCGAGATCACCACCGGCCCCAGCGCACGCCGAATGGACGACGCGCTCACCCGGCTCGGCGCTGCGCCAGCCTGCCGGCTGTTCTACACCGAGCACATCGAGGCCGACGCCGTGCACGAACAGGTGATGCGGCACGAGGTCGTCGACGGTCTGCTCGCCCAACAACCCGAACTGGCCGACGACATCGTGTTCGGCATCCAGGCGACCGACGTGCTCGAACAACGTCTCGCCGACCACCTGCTCGGCAGCTGGCAGGCCGAACGGTCGTCGCTGCGGCTACCCCTGTGAACCCTGTGCGGCGGCCCGTCGCTTGATCCAGTCCAGCACGGTCTTGTTGCGCGTCGGGTTCTCGTGCGACGGGCCGGCCGGGTGTTGGGTGACCGTGGTGTCGGCGGGCTGGCCGGTGGCGATCAGATACGCCTGTCCAGCGGGGATACCCAGCTCCTCGCCTGCTTTCTGGTAGTCGAGTCCGCGCGCCAGCAGGGCGTTGACCTGTTCTCGGCTCGGCATGGTTCACTCCACCCGTTGTTTCCTGCGATGACTGGTGTCGCACAACGGATACCGCTTGCTGCGGCGGCAGGTGCACACCGCGACCATGAACCGGTCGGAACACACCGTCGCACCGTCGGGCAGCACCAGCTCGACCGGTCCCTCCACCAGGATCGGCCCGCCCGCCTCGACGACGACCCTGCGTCGTCGTGCGGTCGGCCGCGGGTCAGGTGCGGTCGGCACGGATCACCACCAGCTCCTCATCGCGGCAGCCCGGCTCGATCAGGCCGGTCGCTTCGAGGAGTGCGGTGCGCCCGCGCATGACGGGCCCGAACGGAATCGTCCGGCGCGCCACCACCCGCGCGGCAAGGCCGCCGGTGCGCAACCGCGCCAATGTGGTGTCCACTCCGGACACCACGGACTGGACGAGCAGCAGGCGACCGTTGTCGGACAACAGGTCGGGCGCGATCGCGCACAACGGATCGAGCGCGGCCCTGCCGTCCACGCCGGCATCCCAGGCGCGATGGCGTCCCCTGATCGGCGAGTCCGGCGCGCAGGGCACATAGGGCGGATTGACCAGCACGAGATCGAACGGTTCCGCGTCGCGAAGCTGGAGAAAGGACTGGCGGCGCACCCGGATCGGCAGCTTGCGCCTGCGCGCGTTCCACCAGGTGGCCAGCGTCGCGCGCCGGGACACGTCCACCGCGGTGACCTCGGCGCCCGGACGCTGCGCTGCGAGCACGGCGAGCGCGCCGGTACCGGCGCAGGCGTCGAGCACCCGCTCCGGCCCGTGTACCGGTGTCATCGCAAGGACCTCGCCGAGCAGCGCGGTGTCCTCCTGGGGTGGGTAGACGCCGGGCAGGCGCAGCAGGCCGCGCGGCAGCACGGAGGTACCCGGCCACCGGATCACCGGTCGCGCCGCGAGTTCTTCCGCGATGACAGCCATGAACACTCCTCATAGGACGGCCGGCGGCCAGGATGGTCAGCCGACCACCGGCACGCGTGAGTGATCCATGCGGCTGGGATGCCCCTTCTCCATCCGGATATACGCTGCTGTTTCGTGGCTGTTTCGTGGTATGAGCCACCGGCCGACCGGCCATCACCAACTCATGGCCGGGACAGGAAACGTCGGTGCTGAGCTTCCCGTCGTGCACGACCTGGACGAGCTCGTCGAGCTGGTGCGCCGCGAGGACGACGCCGAGCTGTACGTGCGGTGGTCGCTGGGGCCGGACCCGGACGGTGCGGGGGACGCACCGGCCGATCCGGCCAGCCAGGACGCGCTGACCGGGGTGCCGCTACCCGGGTTGTCCGCCAACCCGTTGCGGGTGGAACCGTGGTGGCAGGACAGGTCGCCCGAGTTGTGGTTGGCGCGCAAGCTGTTCGACTACCAGCATCTGCGTGAGTTGCGCGGAGAGCAGGTCCGGCCCTGGGTACTCACCGGCACGGAAGTGGCGCGCGGACCGGACAACGAGCCGCTGGTGCGGCCCGGCAGGGCGATCGCCTGGATCGACGACGCGGTGCTGGCCGAATGCGAACGCCTGATCGCCGCGCAACGATCGGACGAGTGGGGCACGCTCGACCGCAGTCGGTGACCAGTCGTGACCGGCGTGGTTGGCCGGGCTCGTCGCGGGTATGCGTTCGTCAGGGAGAACGAGCGGAAAGGAGTGGATAATGACTACGGCTCGGGAAATCATGACCCCCGACGTACGATGCGTCGATTCGGCCGAGACGGTTCTCGACGCCGCTCGCCGGATGGCTGAACTCGGTGTTGGTGCGCTGCCCATCTGCGGGCAGGACAACAAGCTCAAGGGCATGATCACCGACCGGGACATCGTGGTGAAGGTGTTGGCCGCCGGCAAGGACCCGTCCGCGTTGCACACCAGCGAACTCGCCCAGGGCGAGGCGGTGACGATCGGCGCGGACGACGATGCCGAGGAGATCATGCGGACCATGTCCGAGCACAAGGTGCGTCGGCTGCCGGTGATCGACGGCCACCAGCTCGTCGGCGTCGTCGCGCAGGCGGATGTCGCGCGGGCGTTGAAGGACCCGGATGTCGGTAGCCTGCTCGCCGCACTGTCCACCGACTGATATCACCGTCGACTGACAATCACTATCGACTGATCGCCGCGCCCGACTGATCACCGTGCCGCGACCGGCGCCGCCAGCACGGCACGCAGACCGGGCAGCGCCAACTTCTGCCACGCCTCGGCCAACCAGGCCGGGTCGTGGCAGAAGTCGTGTGCGACCCACCAGCCCAACAGCCCCAGCGTCGTGTTGGTGTAGTGCTCGACGACCAGGTCCACCGGCAGGCCGGCACCGGATTCGGCCAGCGGACCGCTCAGGTGTTCGGTCAGCACCCGCCCGACCATCCGCTGCAAGTGGTCCGCGACCAGGTTGCCCCCCTGCCGGCCGCACAACGCCCGATACACCGTGCGGTGCTCGTAGGCGTGCTGGTAGAGCAGTTCCGCGGGTCGCGCGGTGTCGGTAGGGGACAGCGTGCTGACCGCGTCGCGCAGCTCGCCGAGCATCTCCTCGAAGCAGCTGAACAGCAGCGCGTCCTTGTCCTGGTAGTGCGCGTAGAACGTGGAGCGGACCACGTCCGCGCGGTCCAGGATCTCCCGCACGCTGATCCGTTCGTAGCCCTTCTCCAGCACCAGCTCGATCAACGCCTCGTGCAGCGCGCGACGGGTGCGCCGAACACGTCGGTCGTCGGGCATCGCAGCCTCCCGGGTTTCCGGACAGTTTCGCCGATCCGTTCGGTACCGCACGGTCGGCCCGAATCGCACGTTGACCACGACCCGGTCCCGAACACCATACTCGAACAACTTGTTTGATATCAGATCGATTGTTCGATGAAGGGTGCGTCATGGTCGTGTGGGTGTTGGTGCTCTTCGGGTCGGTGGCCACGCCGTTGGTGGCCGCGATCGCGTTGTATCGCGGCGGGCTGGCCGCCGGGTTGTCGCCGCGCCGAGCGGCCGGGGTCGCGGTGACCGTCGGCGTGGTGTGGGGTGCGTGGGTCGGGACGAGCGCCGCGTTGGCCGCGAACGACGTCTACCACAACCAGAACGCGACAGTGCCGTGGCTGGGCATTGCCGCGCTCGGCGCGATGATCGCCGCGTTGCTGGCGAGCCGGATTCCGGTGCTGGCCCGCATCCTGGCCGCGTCGGCCAGCACGTCACGGCTGGCGTGGCCGCACACGGTGCGGGTCCTGGGCGTGCTGTTCCTGATCGCCATGGCCCAGGGCACGCTGCCCGCCGCGTTCGCGCTGCCCGCCGGGCTCGGCGACATGGCAACCGGCGTGGCGGCCATCCTGCTCGCACGTCGCTGGAGCCCGACCCGTGCGTTCTGGTTCAACGTGTTCGGCCTGCTCGACCTGGCCGACGCGGTCACTCTTGGCCTGCTCGGCGGCCTGACCGCGCACCCGATCCTGGCGATGTCACCGTCCACAGTGGCCATGTCCCTGCTGCCGCTCGCGTTGATCCCGACCGCGGTGGTGCCGCTGGACGCGGCACTGCACGTGCTGTCGCTCGCCCGGCTGCGTCGCGCGCGCCGCTCGGCGGCCACGACGCCCGTGCCAGGTTTTGTCCGACCTGCGGCGGGGTAGGCCGCCGCAATGCGGTTCGTGACACTGAACACCTGGGGTATGCGCGGCGACTGGGACTCTCGCCTTCCCGTCTTCCGGGACGGATTTGCTGCGCTGGAGGCCGACATCGTCGTGCTGCAGGAGACCATCCGAACCGGACAGGTCGACCAGGCGCGCGACATGCTCGGCGCCACCTACCACTTCGCCGAGCAGGAACACCGGGAAGCCGACGGCCAGGGCATCACAACGGCCAGCAGATGGCCGTTCGGCGCGGTGTTCGAAGTGGACTTCCACCTCACCGACCGAACGCACGAGTTCGCCTGCACCTGCCTGGTGACCGAGGTGCTCGCACCGGAGCCGCTCGGCCGGATCTGGGTTGCCAACCATTTCCCCGACTTCCAGCTCGACCACGAGCGCGAACGCTGCCTCCAGTCGGTCGCGGCCGCGCGCAGGCTGGAGACGCTCGTCGCGGATTCGCCAGGCCATGTGATCGTCGCGGGGGACATGGACGCCGAACCCGATGCGGACAGCCTCCGGTTCTGGACCGGCAGACACGTGCTCGACGACCTGAGCGTCTGCTATCGCAGCGCCTGGGAGTCGACCCATCCCGGCGAACGGCTCGCCACCTACGTCCCGGAGAACCCGTTGGCGGTGGACCCCGACTGGCCGTTCCGGGAGATCGACCACGTGCTCATCCGGTGCGGTCGCAGCGGACCGACCCTGCCCATCCGCGAGTGCCGGCGGATCTTCGACCACGGCACGACCAGCGCGAGCGATCACTACGGTCTCGTCGTCGACTTCGGCTAGTAGATATCCCCTTTGGCTACTAGATCTATAACTTCAGTGCAGACTGAAGTCAAGTCCGCCAGCCGGCACCATCCAAACCGTACGCACGTACTGTAATATCCCCACCATGAACGACAGCACCGCCTTCGGCACGATTTCGCCGACGACCCTTGCCGACGTGCTCGGCCGCGAGCAGGTCATGGACATCGGCATTCGGCCACTGTGGCCAGACGTGCCGCGCATCGCGGGTCCGGCGTTCACGGTGCAGGTTCCTGCCAAGGACAACCTGATGGTGCACGCGGCGATCTATCGCGCGGCGCCCGGATCGATCATCGTGGTTCAGTCCAACACCGTCGAATACGCGGTGGCCGGCGGGAACGTGCTGGCGGTGGCCAAACGAAACGGCATTGCCGGGTTCGTGATCGACGGAGTGATCCGGGACCTGGCCGAGGCGCGCGCGGCGGGCATGCCGGTGTTCGCGCGCGGCGTTATCCCGATTCCGGGCGTGAAGTCGGCGGTCCGGCCGTTGAACGGCGAGATCACCTGCGGCGGGGTGCGGGTCGGCGGCGGCGACATCGTGGTGGCCGACGAGGAGGGGATCGTGGTCACGCCCGCCGCTCGCCGACACGAGGTGTTGGCCGCCGCGCAGGCGAAGTCGGCCAAGGACGACGCGGAAACCCTCGACGAGTGGACCGCCGCGCACCGGGCGAAGATCGACGCGTTGCTGGCGGAGGGTGGGTTCGCCGACTGATCGCCCCGATCCTGCCCCGGTCGAGGGGTCGAGGCAGGATGGCGATCGAGATGTCGTCGAGCCCGACCGAACGGAGCGAGCCGTGTCCATCGCGCATCGCGAGGTGTCCATCAATGGCATCAAGCTGCACATCGCCGAGGCGGGCGAGGGTCCGCTGGTGTTGTTGCTACACGGCTGGCCGGAGTCCTGGTACTCGTGGCGGCACCAGTTCGAGCCGCTCGCGGACGCGGGTTTCCACGTGGTCGCACCGGATCAGCGCGGGTTCGGTGCGAGCGAGTGTCCGCAACGGATCGAGGCGTACTCGCTGCTGCACATGGTGGGCGACGCGGTCGGCCTGATCGGCGCGCTTGGCGGGGAGCCCGCAGTGGTGGTCGGGCACGACTGGGGTGCGCCGGTCGCCTGGCACACGGCGTTGTTGCGGCCGGATCTGGTGCGTGGGGTGGTCGGGTTGAGCGTGCCGCCGAACCGCAGGCCGCCCGCGCCGCCGTTGGACATCCTGCGGCAGCACTTCGGCGAGGGCTTCTACCAGAACTACTTTCAACAGGTCGGACCGCCCGAGGCGGAGCTCGGCGCGAATCCGACGCGGACGTTCCGCACACTGCTGGCCGGCCGGCCCGCGCATCCCGAGCTGCCGCCGCTGGTGGTCGGACCGGACGACGCGGGCCTGCTGGACGCGTTGGTCGAACCGGAGACGTTGCCGGACTGGCTGACCGACGAGGACATCGCGGTGATGGTCGAGCAGTACGCGGATAGCGGCTGGCGCGGCGGGTTGAACCTGTACCGCAACATCGACCGGAACTGGGAGTTGACCGCGGCCTGGCAGGACGCGCGGATCACCGTGCCTGCCCTGTACGTCACCGGTCAGCGGGACATGGTGCGCGGGTTCGGCGATCCGAAGTTCCTTGACCGGCTGCCCGCGTTGTTGCCGCAACTGCGCGGGATCGTCGACCTGCCGGACACCGGGCACTGGACTCAGCAGGAGCGGCCCGCCGAGGTGAACGCGGCGCTGCTGGAGTTCCTCGCCGGCCTGTGACCGATCTCATCACCAGCCGCCCTTGTGTTCCGGGACGAGGAACACCAGCGGGGTGACCAGCACGAGCACGGCGGCGAACGCCACGAAGGTGTGCGCGGCCGCGATGCCGGCATCGTTGCTGCGGGCCAGGATCGCGGTGGTGACCGAGACCGCGATGATCGCGCCGGACTGGCGGAACATGCCGCGAAGTCCGGCGATGGCGGCGACCTGGTCGGGGGCGAGTTGCAGGCTCGCGTTGTTGGCGGCAGGAACGGAAAGGCCCATGCCACAGCCGGTGAGGCCGGAGGAGATGGCCAGCCACAGGTAGGGGGACAGCGGCGGCGCGGCGGCCATGGCGACGAGGCTGCCGGCGACGGCGAGGAACCCGATGATCATCGGCGGTCGGTAGCCGGTGCGGCGCAACGTGCCGACCGCGATGCCGGCGACGCAGATCATGCCGACGGCGCGGGCGGTGAGCAGGGTGCCCGCGCCGAGCGGGGCGATGTGGAAGCGGTCCTGCGCGTAGAGCGGGACCAGGGCGGCGAAGCCGAGCGCGGCCGCGCCGTAGCAGAGGTTGATCACGTTCATCACGCCGAAGCCGCGGCCACGCAGCAGGCGGAACGGGATGAACGAGTTGGCGTGTGCCTTGGTGTGCCGGACGAACAGGACGAGCGTGACCGCGGCGATCAGCTCCGAGCACAGGAACACCGGGTCGTAGAGCGGGATGGGGCCGCTGCCGAGGTAGGTGATACCGAACATGCCGGCGAGGATGAGAATGCCGAGCAGGCACACGCTGCGGATGTCGATGCGCCTTGTGGTGCGTTGGCCGGTGGCCGGCACGAACTTGATCACCAGGGCGATGAGCGTGACGCCGATGGGCACGTTCACCAGGAAGATGCCGCGCCAGGACCAGAACGCGACGAACACGCCGCCGATGATCGGGCCGACGATGCCGCCGATCGGCAGGATGCTGGTGAACATGCCGATGGCCTTGTCACGGCGGCTGCCGAAGTGGTCGGACACGATGCCGGTGGCCGAGGGCATGAACGCGCCGCCGCCCAGCGCCTGCACCATGCGCAGTGCGACGAGCAGGTAGATGTTGCCGGCGAAGCCGCAGGCGAGGGACGCCGCGGTGAACACGACGGCGGAGATCAGGAAGACCTTCTTCCTGCCGTACATGTCGCTGATCTTGCCGGCCATCGGCATGGCGAGGACCTGGCCGAGGGCGTAGATCGTGATGGTCCAGCCGCTCCAGTTGATCTGCGCGTGCAGTTCGTGCTGGATGGCGGGGAGCGCGGTGGCGACGATGGTCTGGTCGACCGAGCTCATGAACAGCGCCATCGAGACGATGGCGAAGACGAGCTTGCGGCGGGGAAGCGCACCGTCCGGTTCGGCCGCTGGCCGGCTCGTCACCAGGGCGCCCTGACCTGAAGTGTCGTCCGCTGTGCTCACGTACACCCACACTAATTGCCTGTCGGCAAGCAATCAATACCCGACATCAGGGCCGGCGGTAACATGCGCGGAACGGCAGGCGCGCTGCGGAGGTATTTGTGGACGGGGAACTCATCGCCCGGTTGCGCGGCGTCATCAGCAGGCTCGCCAGGCAGCTGAACGCCACGTCGACCGGTGAGGGTCTGACGCCGACCCAGTACTCGGTGCTCGGCCTGGTCCGCTCGCGCGGCCCGCTCGGTCTCGCCGAACTGACCGAACTGGAGGGGCTGAACCCGACGATGCTCTCCCGCATCGTGCGCAAGCTCGACGAGAACGGCCTGATCACCCGGCTGCCCAACCCGAACGACCTGCGCGCGGTCCGCGTGGCGGTCACCCCGTCCGGCGAGCTGGTACACGGCCGGATCCGCGAACGCCGCACCAGAGTGCTGTCCGAGTGCCTCGAACAGTTGCCCGAGGAAACCGCCGATCAGCTGCTGGAGTTGGTGCCGGCACTGGAAACCCTGGCCGAGACGCTCAAGAAGATCCCGACGACCGAACGCTAACCGCGCGGCAGCCGGGTCGCGCCGATGGCGACCAGCACGGTCGCGACCAGCGGCAGTGCCGGCCCGACCTTCGGCACCGTGTGCAGCAGCGCGGCCTCGGCGCCCGCGCCCACCAGCAACGTCACCAGCAGGCCGACGCCCGCGGCCCGGCCGACGCTGTCCCGACGGCCGGTGGCGAAGGAGGAGACCAGCGCGGTGAGCGTGCCGGTCAGGTACGTGGTGGACAGGCCGGTGCCGGGCACCGCGCGCACGGTCGCGCTCTGCAAGCCCATCGCGACCGCGCACAGCCCGATCAACGCGGGCCGCACCGCCGCAATCTCCGACAGTGGCGCGACCTCCCCCAACGGCGCGACCTCCCACAGGACCACCACCACCGCCTGGACCAGCGCCTCGACCACCAGCATCCGGGCCAGCGCGCCGCTCCACACCTCATCCTTCGGCACCCGGTCGTACAGGTAGCGGGCCCCCGCGGCCGCGGCGAGCAGGTAGCAGGCGATCGCGAGCGCGATGTCCAGCACGTCCGCGAACGACAGCGACCCGATGGACACCCCGACCAGCACAAGGTTGCCGGTGATCACGCTGGTGAACACGTGCCCGAGCGCGACGAAACTGAACGCGTCGGTCGCGCCCGCGCCGGCCGCGAGCCCCACCAGCAGGGCTTCCCGAGGCCGATGCGCAGCGCCCGTCATTCAGCTGCTCCTGCGCAGCTTGACCCGGTAGGAGTACTGCTCGGGCAGGAAGTGGCTGATCGCCAACTCGACCGGGTGACCGTCTGCGGTGAGATAGATCCGGTCGATGCGCAGCACCGGCACGCCGACCGCGCAGTGCAGCGCCTCGGCCAGCGTGTCGTCCGCCGCGGTCGCGGTGATGCTCTGCTCGGCCTCGGCGATCGGCGTCGGCAGTCGGGTGTCCAGCAGGCCGATGATGGTGGCCTCGCTCCGCGCGCCGATCGTGGACAGCTCGGGCCGGTCGGCGAGGGCCGCGCCCGCGTCCGGGCTCAGGTAGACGACGGTGTGGCAGAACGGTTCCTCGGCGTGGATGCGCCGGAACACCACGCTGTGCACGGCGTCGCTGGTCAACCGCAGCCTGCCGGCCGCCTCGATGTTCACCTGGCGGCGCAACGGCCGCAGCACCTCCAGCCAGGTGTCAAGGGACAGGCCCATCAGGTCCTCGACCGACCCGAACTGGCGCAGGTACTGCCCGTCCCGCGCGGCCGCGAACGTGCCGCGCCCCGGCACCCGGTGCACCATGCCCTCGGCGACCAGATCGTGGAAGGCACGGCGCACGGTCTGCCGGCTGACCCGGTACTCCTGCGCCAGCTCCGCCTCGGTCGGCAGCCTGCTGCCATCCGCGTAGCGGTGTTGCAGGATCGCGGCGCGCAGCTCGCGGGCCAGCACCTTGTAGGCGGCCTCGGTCATGGCGCGAGCCCGCCGCGCGCGACCAGCTGCGACGCGATCACGTTGCGCTGGATCTCGTTGGTGCCCTCGCCGACGATCATCAGCGGCGCGTCGCGGAAGTACCGTTCGACGTCGAACTCGGTGGAGTAGCCGTAGCCGCCGTGCACGCGCACCGCGTTCAACGCGATCTCCATGGCGGTCTCGGAGGCGAACAGCTTGGCCATGCCTGCCTCAAGGTCGCAGCGCTCGCCCGTGTCGTAGCGCTGCGCCGCGTGCAGCACGAGTTGCCGCGCCGCCGTGTACCTGGTGGCCATGTCGGCAAGGTAGTTGCCGATCGACTGGTGACGCCAGATGGGCTTGCCGAAGCTCTCCCGCTCCTGCGCGTAGCGCAGCGAGTCGTCGAACGCGGCCCTTGCCACGCCGAGCGCGCGGGCCGCGACCTGGATCCGGCCGATCTCAAGCCCCTTCATCATCTGCGCGAACCCGCGCCCCTCCACGCCGCCGAGCAACGCGTCACCCGGCGCGAAGTAGTCCACAAAGGACAAGTCGCAGCTCTCGACGCCCTTGTAGCCCAGCTTCGGCAGATCCCGCGACACGGTGAAACCCAGGCCCGGTTCGACGAGCAGAATACTGATCCCCGCGTGCGCCGGCCGTGCCTGCGCCTCGGTCCGGCACAACAGCGCGATCAGCTGGGAGCGGCGCGCGTTGGTGATCCACGTCTTCGCGCCGTTCACCCGATACCCGTCGCCGTCGCGATCCGCGCGGGTGGTCAAAGCCTGGAGATCCGAGCCACCACCGGGTTCGGTCAACGCCATGGTCGCGCGGATCTCGCCGGTCGCCATGCGTGGCAGGTAACGTCGCCGCTGCTCGTCGGTGCCGAACGCGAGCAGCAGCTTGGCCACCACCGTGTGCCCGCCCATCGCGCCGGCAAGGCTCATCCAGCCGCGCGCCAACTGCTCCGTCACCCGGACATAGCACGGTGTGGACACCGCGACCTCGCCGTAGGGCTCCGGAATGGCAAGGCCGAACACGCCGAGCCGCTTCATCTGCTCGATGAGTTCTTCCGGGTAGGTGTTCGCGTGCTCCAGTTCGCGAACGACCGGCCGCACCTGGTGATCGGCGAAGTCCGCGACCACCTCCACAATGGCCTGCTCCTCGGCGTTCATCTCCGCATTCATCCCACGACGCCATTCATCCCACGACGCCCTCCGCCCGCAACGCGGCGATCCGCTCGTCGTCACGGCCGAGTTCGCGCAGGATCGTCTCGGTGTGCTCGCCAGGCGCGGGAATCGGTCCCATCATCGGCTCGACGTTCGTCATCCGCACCGGCGGCAGCAGCGCCTCGATCGGACCGTTCGGCGTGCCGATCTCGCGCCACCGGTCTCGCTCGGTCAGCACCGGATGGTCGATGAACTCCGCGACCGCGTTCAACCGGCCGTTCGCCACACCGGCCTTGTCCAGCAACGCGACCGCGGCCTCCGTCGAAAGAGCGGCGAACCTGGCGTTGATCAGCGCGTTCAACTCGCTCCGATGAGCGACGCGCCGCGGATTGGTCACGAACCGGGGATCGTCGGCGACGGCCGGATCGTCCAGCGCGATCGCGCAGAACGCCTGCCATTCGCGCTCGTTCTGGATGCCGAGCAGCAGCGTGTCCCCGTCGGCGGTGGTGAACGGCCCGTACGGCGCGATCGTCGGATGCTCCGCGCCGGTGCGTGCCGGCTGCTCGCCCGCGTACTTGGTGTAGTAGAGCGGCGAACCCAGCCACTCCGCGAGCGCGTCGAACAGCGACACCTCGACCGAGGACACCCACCCGGTGGTGGCGCGGCGGTAGAGCGCGGTCAGGATGCCGGTGTAGGCGTACATGCCGGCGGCGATGTCGGCGATGGAGATCCCCGGCCGGGCGGGCTCCGCGGGCGAACCGGTCAGCGAGAGCAGCCCGGTCTCGGACTGCACCAGCAGGTCGTACGCCTTGCGATCGGCCCACGGCCCGTCCGCGCCGTACCCGGAGATCGAGCACGGGATGACGTGCGGATGGTGCGCGGCCAGCGACTCCGCGTCCACGCTCAGCCGCTGCGCCGCACCAGGCGCCAGGTTCTGCACGAACACGTCGGCCCTGCCAAGCAGTTCGGTCAGGATCTCCCGCCCGACCGGCGTCCGCACGTCCAACGTGATCGACTCCTTGGATCGATTCAGCCAGACGAAATAGCTGGACTGGCCGCGCACGGACTCGTCGTAGCGCCGCGCGAAATCCCCGCCGCCCCGCCGCTCGACCTTGATCACCCGCGCGCCGAGATCGGCGAGCTGCCGGGTGGCGAACGGCGCCGCGACCGCCTGTTCGAGGCTGACCACGGTGACCCCGGCCAACGGCGCGGGAAGCGGCAGGCGCCCGTTGGCCCACTGAGTGCGCTCGTTCATCGTTGGACGTGCTCCTCGGCCGGCAAACAATGTACGGCCATATTGCGAGCACGCATTGAGCATGTCAACGCGGGATGTGCGTGAGTGCGACCACGTTACCGGTCGGTAATGGCCGTACAAATCTCACCACCCTCGCCGCCTCGCCGCCCTCACTGCCGGAGCAGCCGCTCCTGGGTCGCCTTCGGCAGCCCCGCGACCACCTGCGAGTAGGAGTGGTCGATCATGTCCGCGATCTCGTCGCTCGGGACGGACCCGTCCAGCAGCACGGTGTTCCACAGCCGCTTGTTCGTGTGATAGCCCGGCGTCACCGCCGGATACTGCTCGCGCAGATGCACCGCCAGGCTCGGCTCGCACTTCAACGTCACCCTCGGCGGTTCGTCGTGCGACGAGACGATGGCGAACACCTTGCCGCACACCTTGTACACGTCCACATCCGGCCCGAACGGCCGCTCCTCGGTCACTTCGGCCATCTCCAGCGCGGCAGCGGCAACCTGCTCCGGTGTCATGACGCCATGCTTTCGATCACGAAATGGGCTGTCAACACCGGTGGTCGTGCGCGCTCGTTTGGTCACGACTTGATGACGAGGCTAACGCGCGAACATTCATCGTCGAAGTAAGTGAAGTAATACGGCACGGAAACGGGGCATATCGGTACCGGCTGGTCTTGTTTCTGTGTCGTGTATTCACTTCCGCACCGGTCACGGAAGGCATCGCCATGGACATTGCCGAGCGCGCTCTGGAACTGGCGCTGAAGATCCGCCAGTACAAGGCGAACATCCAGACGGAGGAGGCGACGAAGAATGCCTTCGTGATGCCGTTCATCAGCGGCGTCCTCGGCTATGATGTGTTCAATCCGGCCGAGGTTGTCCCGGAATTCACCGCTGACATCGGAGTGAAGAAGGCCGAGAAGATCGACTACGCCATCGTCCACGACGGACAGGTGCGCATACTGATCGAGGCAAAGAAAATCAGCGAACCTCTTGGCTTTGACCATGCTTCCCAGCTGTACCGGTACTTCGCCGTGACCAGTGCGCGGATCGCGATCTTGACCAACGGTGAGACCTATGAGATCTACAGCGATCTTGAGGCGCCCAATCTGATGGACACCAAGCCATTCCTGGTTCTCGATTTCTCGAACATCGACGAGACGCTGCTCCCCGAACTCGCCAAGCTCGCCAAGGACTCGTTCGATCTGGACTCGGTCATCAGTGCGGCCGGGGAACTGAAGTACATCGGTCAGCTCAAGAGGATCCTCGCCACTCAGTTCCGGCAGCCCGAGGACGACTGGGTCCGATTCTTCACCACTCGCGTATACGACGGTTTCTTCACGCAGAAGGTCCGGGATCAGTTCATCCCGCTGGTGGAGAAGGCTTCCCGGCAGTTCCTCAACGAACAGGTCAACGAGCGGTTGAAGACCGCACTCGACCAGACCGATCCGAATGGGGATGGTCCGACACCGGCGCCGACAGACGTCAAAACGCTGGAAACGGACACTGAGGTCGAATCGTCCGACCAGGCGTCGGAGATCGTGACCACCGAAGAGGAAAAAGAGGGCTACCGGGTGGTGCGCGCGATCGTCTGCGATCAGGTGCCACTGAGCAGAGTGGTCGGCCGCGATACCAAGACCTACTTTGGCGTGCTGCTGGACGACAACAACCGCAGGCCGATCGCGAGGCTGTGGTTCAACCGGGCAAAGAAGTACCTCGGCGTCTTCGACGAGAACAAGATCGAGACACGTGTCCCGATCGACAGTGTGGAGGACATCTATCGGCACGCTGAGCAGTTGCGTCGGACGGTACGGGGATACCTCCTCAAGACCGCGCCGGTCACGCTGGCTGCCCCCCAGCCTTCGCAGATCGAGCCAGCGCCTTCGCAGGTCAATGGGTATATCGGAATGATGCACGACGTGTAGCTTCGTCTGACGGTCACGCTACCGTCAGCCGGTGACGGTTCTGGACTGGTTGCTCGACGCCGATCCCAGCCTGCGCTGGCAGGTGCTGCGCGACCTGACCGAGGCGCCCGCCGAGGAGGTCGCGGCCGAGCGGGCTCTGGTCGCGGTGCGGGGGTGGGGCGCGCGGCTGCTCGCGCTGCGCGACGAGGACGGCCAGTGGGCGGGCGGCGCATGCTTTCCCGCCGACGCCGACGCCGACGTCACTGCCGACTTCACCGGCGACTTCTCCGCGGGCCAGCCGTGGACGTCGACCTTCCCGACCTTGACGCTGCTGCGCGAGTTCGGCGTCGATCCCGAGGCCGAACCGGTGCGCGAAACCGTGCGGCTGGTAGCCCAGAACTGCCGCTGGGAGCATGCCGGGCAGCCGTTCTTCGCGGGCGAGGTCGAGCCGTGCATCAACGGGCGCACCGTCGCCGTCGGCGCCTACTTCGGCGTGGACGTCGAGGGGATCGTCGAACGGCTGATCGGCGAGCAACTCGACGACGGCGGCTGGAACTGCGAGGCGGAGAACGGCTCGGTGCGCTCGTCGTTCCACACGACCATGTGCGTGCTCGACGGCCTGCTCGCGCACGAACAGGCCACCGGTGGCACGGCTGCCGGCAGGGCCGCGCGAGAGCGCGGCGAGGAATATCTGCTACGCAGGAGGCTGATGCGGCGACTGAGCACCGGGGAGATCGTCGAGCCGGACTGGCTGCGTTTCTCGTTCCCGACCTGGTGGCACTATGACGTGCTACGGGCGCTGGACCACTTCCGCGCTGCCGGGTCCACTCCGGACCCGCGCATGACCGAGGCGATCGAACTCGTGGGATCCAAACAACAGCCCGACGGCACCTGGCTGTTGGAGAACACCCATCCCGGCGCCGTCCACTTCGCTCTCGACGACGGCGATGGCAGGCCGAGCCGCTGGAACACGCTGCGCGCCTCGCGCGTGCTCGCCTGGGTAGGCTCGGGTCCATGAGCATCTACGACGTGCCGCTGCACACCCTCGCGGGCGAGCCCGCGACGCTCGGCGAGTTCAAGGGCAAGGCCGTGCTGGTCGTCAACGTGGCCTCGCGGTGTGGCCTTACGCCGCAGTACGCCGGCCTTGAGCGGCTGCAGGAACGCTACGCAGGGCGCGGGTTCACCGTGGCCGGGTTCCCGTGCAACCAGTTCGGCGGGCAGGAGCCGGGCAGTGCCGAGGAGATCGGCACGTTCTGCTCGACCACCTATGGCGTCACGTTCCCCATGTTCGACAAGATCGAGGTGAACGGCGAGAACCGCCATCCGCTGTACGCGCAACTGACCGAGTTCCCGGACGCGGAGGGCAAGGCAGGCGACATCCAGTGGAACTTCGAGAAGTTCCTCGTCGACCCGACCGGCACGATCGTCGCCCGGTTCCGGCCGATGACCGAACCAGAGGACGCGAAGGTCACCTCGGCCCTCGAGGCGATTCTGCCGGCCTGAGCCGAGTCGATCAGGCCGAGTCGATCAGGTGAGCCGCTGGACGAGTTCGGTCAGTGCCCTGCCCAGCGGCAGGTCCACCCGCACGCTCGCGTAGTCGTCGCCACGCGTCCGTCCCCGGTTGACGATCAACACCGGTTTGCCCGCGTCCGCCGCGCGCCGGACGAACCGCAGGCCGGACATGACCGTGAGCGAGGAACCCAGCACCAGCAAGGCGTTCGCGTCATCGACGAGTTGGCAGCACAACCGTACCCTGGCCGGCGGCACGTTCTCGCCGAAGAACACCACGTCCGGTTTGAGCACGCCGGAACCACAGTGCGCGCAGTCCACCAATCGAAACGCGCGCACCGCGTCGTCGGCCAGTTCCACGTCGCCGTCCGGATTGATCCGCGCCGCCGACGCGTCGAACCCCGGATTGGCCGCGCGGAGCCGCCGATCCAGTGCTTCGCGGGCGCTGATCCGGCCGCAGTCCAGGCAGATCACCCGGTCCAGGCTGCCGTGCAGATCCACCACCTCGGGCGTGTCCGCCGCCTGGTGCAGCCCGTCCACGTTCTGTGTGATGACCCCGGACAGGTAGCCGAGCGCACGCAGCTCGGCGACGGCGACATGCCCGGCGTTCGGCCGCGCGTCGGTGATCGTGCGCCAGCCGAGGAAGCTCCGCGCCCAGTACCGTTGCCTGGCCTGCGCGCTGCCCCGGAACTCCTGGTAGGTCATGGGCGTGTGGTTGCGCAGGCTGCCCGACTCGCCCCGATAGTCCGGGATCCCGGACTCGGTGGACAGGCCGGCGCCGCTCAGCGCGACCACCCGGCCCGCGCCGACCACCCGGACGACCTCGGTCAGGTCGCTGGTGCGAGGTGGCGGCGGACCGGCAGGGGTCCAGGTCAGCGTGGGGCGCGTACGCACGCGCTCCAGCTTACGTCCGTGCTGCTCCGTGACCGCGTTCACGCAGGTCAGTCACGGTACGGGCGGAAGAACTCGCGGATGTCGGCGACCAGGTCGTCCGGCCGTTCCAGTGCGGCGAAGTGCCCGCCCCTGTCGAACTCGGTGAACCTGGTCAGGTTGTACCCCCGGGCCACCCACGACCTCGGCGGCGTGCTGATCTCCTTGGCGAACGAGGCGAACCCGGTCGGCGTATGCACGTAGGACTGGTCGAGCGAGGTGGAGTGCATGGTCTCGTAGTACAGCCGCGTCGAGGTGGCGATCGAGTTGGTCAGCCAGTAGAGCGTGATGTTGGTGAGCAGGTCGTCCTTGCTGAACACGGACTCGACGTCACCATCGCAGTCGCTCCAGGCGCGGAACTTCTCCACGATCCACGAGGCCAGACCGGCAGGGGAGTCGGCAAGGCCCGCGGCCAGTGTCGAGGGCCGAGTGCCCTGGATGGAGCGGTAGCCGCTCTCCTCGGCCTGCCACCGCTTCACCCTGGCCAGGTGCTGCTGCTCGGCCTCGGTCAGCGGCTCGGTCTGCTGGTCCGGCGTCAGCCAGCCGATCATCAGGTTCAGGTGGATCGCGGCCACGTGCTCGCCGTGCTCGCGTCCGAGGCTCCCGGTCACCGCGGAGCCCCAGTCGCCGCCCTGCGCGCCGTAGCGCGGATAGCCGAGCACGTCGGTCATGAGCGTGTCGAACCAGCCCGCGATCCGCGCCGGGTCAACACCGGGCGTACCAGGATGCGGACCGAACGTGTAACCCGGCAGGCTCGGCGCGACCAGATCGAACGCGTCGACCGGATCACCGCCGTGCGCGGCCGGATCGGTCAACGGCCCGATGATCTTGTGTACCTCCCAGAACGACCCAGGCCAGCCGTGCGTGAAGAGCAACGGAAACGGCCTGGGCCCGACACCCTTGGCATGCACGAAGTGCAGCGTCTGCCCGTTCGCGTCCGCGGTGAACTGGGGGAGCGCGTTGAGTCGAGCCTCGGCCGCTGGCCAGTCGAACTCGGTGCGCCAGTAATCGAGCAGCTCCGCCAGGTAGCCGGGCGGTGTGCCATACGTCCAGTCGGTCCCGGCCAACGCGGGCGCGAACCTGGTCCTGGCCAGGCGATCTCGCAGGTCCGCGAGTTGCTCGGGCGTGGTTTCACTGCGGAACGGAACGACCTGCGCTGCCACGTATCCTCCGTCAGGGCCGTCGGGTCATCTCGGCCCCAGCATGCCACCGCGTTCGGTCGAAAACGATCAACGCGGCGGCGATCACACTCGCCACCAGTCCGGCCACCACCGGGTCGAACCGCGATCCGTTGTTCGGGAAGAGGAATTCGCTCACATTGATGGCGGCGTTGAACAGGATCGCCACCGCAAGGCATTTCCCGGCGCGTTCGTAGAGCCACACGATGATGACCCGCAACGCGACCATCAACAGAAACTCGCCCGCGATCCACACGAGCGAGTGACCGGCCCGCACATACCACCCCGGAATGTGCCACGCCGCCCAGAACACCCCGACCACCACACCCCCGCCCGGCATGCCGAAGCGCCGCACCGTCGGATCGGTCAGATAACCCGACCACCCGACCTCCTCACCGACCGCACCGATCAGGAACACACAGCACGACAACGGGATCGACGCGACCGAAACCTCCGCAACCGGCCGTCCGAGCATCCAGTGACTAGCCAACACGACCAGCGGTGCGGTCACCACAGCAGGCACCAGCCACCAGCGCGGCCGTATCCCCGAAAAGTCCACCAGCCGCCGCAAGAGCCGGCGCAACCCTGCGCGTCCCTCCGCCCACCCGAGCAGCAGCACCGCGGCGATGGCAGGGCACCCGGCCTGCCACCCCGACGCCCCGCCGCCGAAGCGCCAGAACGGCAGCGACAACGCCAGCACGAACACCGCGAACAACACCGGCCAGCGCCGGCGCACCACATCGACCATTCCTCGCCCCCAACACGACGTCTCCCGGAATGATCTTCATGCCGATCGCGTCCACCCACATCAGGGAACATCCCGATACGATCACTGATCCTCTGCCGAGTACGCCTACGCCCATTCAGGCGCGAAACTTGGCGAGCTGGCCAACGAGTTCGACGTCACCTCGGACACGATCTCCAGCGTGTCGACGCACCGGCTCAGGCCTCGGCGGGCGAGGCACGATGTGCCCCGGCCAGGCGGGGGCACATCGTTTCGGCAGGAGACGAGTGGTCAGAAGGTGAGCTGGACCGGTGTGATGCTGGGGCTGCTCGGGCCGGACATGCGCAGACCGGTGTTCGTAGCGGGGTGGCTGCCCTCGGTGAACCACAGGGTGCCGGTATTGGCCTGGAAGGCGATTTCGTAGCCGGGATTGCCGGGTGTGCCGATGATGCTGGGACTGGTGCCGGGCACCATGCCGCCGAACCCGCCCGCGTTCGGTCTCGACTGCGAGTGGCCGGTGTCGGGCAATGGCGCGGGAGCCGCTGCTGACACCGGTGGGGCGATGAGCAGCACGGCCGCGCCGATCGCGGCCGCAGTGGCGATCGCGATACTGGCTGGCCGATGATTCAGTGTCATCACTCGTTTCTCCTGACCGGATCCGCCCGTGCGGAGCACACGTGTACAGATACGGGCAGGGGTTACATCCACCATGGGCCCGGCTCAACTCGGGTAGCCTCGGTGCCGGACTGCGGGTGGTAGTGCCGGCGCTGTCGGCGGTCCACTGTGGTCACCCGACCGGATGAAGAATGAGCGGCCGAGTTTCGAGTTCGGTGAGTTTGACTACCTTCTGCTGTAGCTAAGGGAAGGGAGAAGTGGTGGCAACGCATACTCTCGCGGCGGTCGACATCGGTGGAGGGATATCCTCCGCCTGGACCGCGATCGCGAACTTCGTGCCCAAACTCGTCGCGTTCCTCGTCATTCTCCTGATCGGCTGGCTGATCGCGAAGGCGCTCGGCAAACTGGTCGAGATGGTGCTCGGCAAGGTCGGGTTCGACCGCGTCGTTGAGCGCGGTGGGCTCAAAAACATGCTGGAGCGTAACAATTACAACGCATCCAAGCTCATCGCGAGAGTGGTCTACTACGCGATTCTGCTGATCGCGTTGGAGGTCGCGTTCGGCGTGTTCGGGCCGAACCCGATCAGCAACATCCTGACCGCGATCGTCGGCTGGCTGCCCAAGCTGATCGTGGCCATGCTGATCATCGTCATCGTCGGCGCCATCGCCAGGGCGGTGAAGGACCTCATCGGCGGGGCGCTCGGCGGGCTGTCCTACGGGCGGATGCTCGGCACGGTCGCGGCCGTGTTCATCTGGGGGCTCGGCATCATCGCCGCGCTCAACCAGATGGGCATCGCCACCACGGTCACCACCCCGGTGCTGATCACCGTGCTCGCCACCATCGGCGGCGTGGTCGTTGTCGGTATGGGCGGTGGGCTCATCGGGCCGATGCGGCAGCGCTGGGAGACCTGGATCGGTCGGATGGAGGCCCAGATGCCCGAGGCACGCGCGCACGCGCAGGCGTACCAACGCGGCCAGGAGGACGCGACAAGGGCCGGCGCGTACCCGATGGAGCAGGGCAGCGAACGGGCGCGGACCGTGCCCGGCGGTACCCACCAGATGCCGCCGGAAATGCCACCTCGGATGCCACCGGAGATGCCGCCGAACTCGCCCCGATAGACCGGTAGACCCGCCTCAGCAGGCTGGCAGCCGGCCGCTCACGTCATCCGACTTGGGCGGCCGGTTCGCCAGTGCGCAGACGGCGAGCAGCCGGGCGGTCAGCCAGTCGGTGTTGGTCCAGTCGGCCAGGTGCACGGGGGCGGTGAAGCGCCAGCCCAGCTCCTTGGCCTTGTCAAGCACGCCCCGTGCGTAGCCGGCGAGCACGACCACGCCCGGCACGGTCGCCGAGTCCTCGACGCCGACGTCGACGATGTCGCGCACGGCCGCCGCGTGCTGGTCGACCGCCGCGCCCAGCCCCGGGATCGCCGCCGCGGCTGCCAGGCCGGCATGGCCCAGCTGGTCGTGCAACTGGGTCAGCGCCCGACGCGCGGAGAACTCGGCGAAGGCCGAGGCAAAACCTGACATGCTACCCACGGTAGCCAACAACCACTCGAATGGGTAGTGGTCAGCGAAGTTCGATGGTGGCATTGGACACGGTGCGTGGCCGCTCTCGATCGGCACCCTGCCTCGTCGAAATCCCTACTTTCGTTGGTGTGCTCGGCATACCCGACGGGACTTGACTCACCCCGCGTACTGCTCGTTGTTCAGCGCGGGAGGGGAATTTCGTGAAGAGACGCCGGCTGCTCGCCGCCGCGATCACCTTGTCCTTAGCTTATGATTTAAGGCTTGACGTCCGTTTTCTTGGTCTTGCCGGGGTCGTGTTGTGGGGCTTGGTGAGAGTTTCGTGATCCTGTTGGGCGTCCGGGACCGGGCCAGGAGAATTTCGGCGCGTTTGTCGGTAGCCCCATCGCCGGTCGAACCCGACGAAATCCTCGCCGGACCCGGGCCGGGGACAACCGAGCGGGACTGGCCGCCCTGCGCTCCCAGGGGCGCGGTAGGTCCTCGATCAGATGGCGGCCCAATCGCAGTTGGGTGTGTGCGGCAAGCACCATCCAGGTCCATCGATCCGCCGCCTCGGGCGTGCGCAGCCGGGGCCTGGTCCATCCCATCGTCTGCTTGAGGAACCGAAAAGTGTGTTCCAGATCGAAGCGTCGCAAGAACATCTGCCACAGCCGGTCAACCCGCGCAGCGCTCATCGCGCAGGCCGAATGCCACAGCCACAACGGCTTCGGGGTGCCGGTGCCGGGCAGGCGCTCGACCTGTAACCGGATCACGGTGCCTTCCAGAACCGGGAGTTCGCCGTCGTGACCAGCCCAGGCGCCCGTGCGGGTCAGTGTGGGGTGCAACCGGTCCCACGATTGGGCGTGCGCGGCGCCGTAGCGGGTGGTGTCGGTGGTCGTGGCGTGCACTGGTGTCGGCCACGTGCCCGGATCGGCGAACACGAACCGTGCCCCGTGTCGTGCGCCGCGACCCCGACTGCCGGGCCGGCGCGGTGGCGCGGGGAAGGCCAGCACCCGGTCCGAGCGCAGCCGCACCAGTATCCGGACCGGCAGGTCAGCCAGCAGGAACGCCAGCCGGGGACCGTCGTAGCCGCTGTCCCCGACGATCCAGATCTCGGGGTCGCCCTCCCGCCAGTGCCCGGCGGTGCTCAACCCCTCCACCACGGTGCGGAGTTGGGTGGCGGCCAGGTCGCAGTGGTCGTCGTCGGGTCGCACGCGCGTCACGTCGAGCAGCGCCGTCCACGAACTGCGGCCCGGTTCCAGGGCGGCGATGAAGGAGTAGGGCCAGCCGGGGATCATCTGAGCCTGGCCGCGGCCGCGTGCATAGGTGTGGCAGAACAGCCGTTCGGGGCTGGTGTTGGCGTCGGGTCGTAGCCAGTGGCTGACGTCGATGGCCAACACGATCCGGCCGTCATCACAGCGGGGAATGCTCTGGCGGGCAACAACGTTGCGGAATCGGCTGATGTCGATGCGGCCCTGGTTGAGGCTGTCGTACAGACTGCCGTGACCGCGCCGATGCTCGGGTTCCAGCGATAACTCGACCAGTGAGGTGACCGGCCCGTCGGCGCATAACGCGGCGTCGGTCAGCTCGAACAGCGTGTCCGCGCGGGCGGTCAGGCACTGGTAGAAGGTCTGCCGGAACTCGGTCAGGTCCCCGAGCGCGGCAGCGGCGCTGGGATGGTGCACACTGATCATCGAAGCCCTTGGTTGTGATCTTCTTCCCTAGACAAGAAGAATGATCACCCAAGGGCTTCATCCATGATCAACCGGGGTCCCGATCGGCCGCCCGGACCTCAAAACTCAAGCTTAGCCACCGCGGTGGCGATATTGGGTGACGGGTCAGCACCCGCCCTGGCCGCCGCCGCGACCCCGGCTCTCGCTCCAGCTCTGGACGGCTCCGCCGCCGATGGCGCCGTGATCGTGGTCCTCAACAACCAGCACGCCAACATCCCGTTGAAGGCCAACGGCGCCGCGCGCGCCCAAGCCGTCCACGCCGACCAGCGGTCCGTCGTCGCGGACATGACCGCGCACGGCGCCACCGGTATCACCCAACTGGTGAGCGTCAACGCGATCGCCGCGCGCCTGTCCGCCGACGAGGTGAACCGACTGCGCGCCAACCCGGCCGTCGAGCGGATTACCCCCGACGCGACCATGACCGTCCAACCCGCCGCCAACGTCCCGCAGGCCGCGCCCGCCAAGCTGAACCCGGCGCTGTGCCCGAGCGACCCGAACAAGCCGTTCCTGGAACCCGAGGCACTGTCCACCCTGCACGTCGAATCGGACAACCCGGCCGATCCCGATCAGGCCAGCAAGGTCGCGACCGGCAAAGGCGTCGTCGTCGCCATCTACGGCATGAACGAACTCGCCGGCAACCCGAACTTCGTCCGCGCCGGACGGCTCGCACGTCGTCATCGACGCGCCCGACTACACCGCAGGACGACAGCGACGGCGAGTTCTACGGCGACGCGTCCTCCGTCGCCGGCCAGGGCCTGATCACCTACGACTACTCAAAGGAACTGCCCTACTCGGGCCTGCCCTCGGGCTGCACGTTCCGACTCAAGGGCGTCGCGCCCGACGTGTCGCTTGTGGACGCGTCGCAGATCGACACTCCGCCGAGCCAGCAGGGCCAGGGCCAGACCGTGTCCGAGTCGCAGGTCGTCGCCGGCATCGACCACGCGGTCGTGACCGAGCACGCGGACGTGATCTCCGAGTCCTACGGCTACCCGCCGCAGCCCGGTGAGTACTCGGTCTTCTACGCGGCCAACGACGCGGCGGTCGCTGCTGGCGTGACCGTCGTGGTGTCCTCAGGGGACAGTGGCGTGTCCGGCACGATGTCATCGCCGGCCACCGATCCGCAGGTGATCGCGGTCGGTGCCACCAACACGCTTCGCCTGCCCAGCCAGGCGTACGGCTACAGCGGATGGACCAACGACAACATCACGCCACTGTCCTCCGGCGGCACCGCGCCGAACAACCGGGTCGTCGACCTGGTCGCGCCCGGCTACAGCGGCGAGGCGGCGTGCAGCCCGCTCGGCAGCGACTGCCCGACCAACACGCTCACCGAGGCGTTCGGCGGTACCAGCGAATCCTGTCCGCTGGTGGCGGGTGCGGTCGCGGACGTGATCCAGGCGTACGCCGACACCCACCACGGCGACAAGCCGAGCCCCGCGCTGGTCAAGCAGATCCTCACCGGGACTGCGCGGGACATCGGCGCGCCAGCCGACGAGCAGGGCGCGGGCCAGCTCGACGTGTACGCGGCGGTGCGCGCCGCGCAGCAGGAGCCGGGCAGCACGATCACGGCCGGCAACGACGCGCCCGGCCTCGTCCCGAGCACCAGCCAACTGGCCATCGCCGCCGATGCGGGCGCCAGCGGCCAACAGATCAGCCTGTACAACGCGAGCGCCGAGCCGACCACGGTCAAGGGCACCTACCGGTCGCTCGGCGCGGCCAGCCAGCTCGGGTCGACCGTGACCGAGCCGGTCAGCGCGCCCGACCCGAGCCAGCCGGTACCCGCCTACGGCGCAACCGCCGCCGCCCCGATCACGTTCGACGTGCCGGCCGGGCTGGACCGGCTCAACGCGGACATGCTCATCCCGGATCCGAACAACGGCACGATCCTGTCCTTCACCCTGGTCGACCCGAACGGCAAGCTCGCCCAGATCTCCTACGACTACGGCACGCCCGCGTCCAAGCAGGGCAGGCTCGGCACGGTGTCCAACATCCAGCACGTCGAGGTGACCGCGCCTACGCCGGGCAGGTGGACGGCGAAGATCCTCTGGGCCAACGGTCGCGGCCACCTCCAGTCCGCGCCGAACGTGCCCGGCACGTATCGCGGCGACATCTCCTTCCGCGTCACCGGCCAGCACTACGTCACCTCAGCGGCCAGTGGGTCGGTGAACGTGCCCGCGCACGGCAGCGTCACGATCCCGCTGACCGTGGTCATGCCGGCCGCGCCCGGTGACCACCCCGAGTCGGTGCGGTTCGCGGCCGACGACGGCGCGCTCGCGTCCGTGCCGGTGTTGCGGCGCACCCTGATCCCGGCCAGCGGCGGCGCGTTCGACACCACCATCACCAGCACGGTCGGCCGCGACATCGGGCAGGTCAGCACGTTCAACATCGACGTGCCGGCCGGCAGGAAGGACATCGACGTCAACTTCCACACCGAGGACGCCAGCTCGGACAACGGGATGACGTTCTACCTGATCGACCCGAACGGCGACGTCGCCGCGACCGACGCGACCCCGACCACGACCGTGCGGGGCGTCGGCGCTGGCCAGCCGGAAGCGGACGCCGCGCTGGTCAAGGCCAACCCGATGCCCGGTCGATGGGAGATCGACGTTGTGCTGAACCTGACGGTCAGCGGCAAGGAATTCACCCAGGACGTGGCCGGCACCGTCGGCTACGACAAGTCCCCGGTGTTCGCCTACAATCTGCCGCACGGCGGCACCGTCGCGGCCGGCAGCAGCACGCCGCTGTACTTCCGGGTCACCAACACCACCGGCATCGGCCGCACGTTCCAGCTGGCCTCGACGACCGGCGACCTGAGCGGGGGAGCGGCGAGCACGCCGATCTACCTCGCGCCCGGTTCGACCGCGCTGTTCACCGCGAACCTGACGCCCAAGGCCACGGTCGGCACTTCGGTCGCCGGCAACGTGGTGATCAGCAGCAACACCAGCATCCGCGACTCGAACCAGCAGATCGCCACGCTCGGGTACGGCTACACGGTGGGCGCGGCCAGCGCCCGGTAGGGTTAACCGGATAACCATCGCATGACGAGTGCCCGCCGGCGAATCACCAACCGGCGGGCACCGCCGTGTGGCCAGGTACGTTCTACATGGGGGGTAGCGAACGAGGAGCAGCGCGTGAACATTCGTCTGTCCGCCAGGGCGAGCGGTCGGGCGCCTGCCGTGGCGTTACGGCCATGGCGCGCGACCGACCTGCCCGCGCTGCTCGACGCGCACCGTGACCCGACGCTGCGCCGCTGGCTCACCAACTCGCTCACCGACGAGGTCCTCGGCCGGCAGTGGTTGGACGGGCAGATCTCCGGCTGGGCCGCGTCGACCCGGTTCGGGTTCGCGGTGCTGGCCGAGGACATCAGCGCCGAACCCATCGGGCACCTTTCGGTGATCAGTGGCGCCGACCCGACCACCGAGGCGGTGTCCAGCCAGGAGTCGGCCGAGGTCGGCTATTGGATCGCGGCCAAGGCACGCGGGCGCGGTATCGCGTCGCGGGCCCTTGAGATCGCCACGACCTGGGCGTTCAGCTCCCGCTGCGAGCTGCCGCTGACCAGGCTGGAACTCCTGCACTCGGTCGACAACCACGCGTCCTGCCGGGTCGCCGGCAACTGCGGCTACCTGCTGCACTCGATCCTGCCCCCGGAACCGCCGATGTTCCCCGCCGAGGGCCACCGGCACGTCCGGGTCATCGAATCGTACGAAATTCGCTAAACGCCCTCGGTGTCGAGGTCTTGTTCTCGACGTGCCCGGTCATACAGCCGATCGGGCACTTCCAAGCTCTCGGCCTGAAGCCGATCGATCCGAGCCACGATCTCGGCGAGCGCGTGCAGTCCATCGCGCTGCGGGATCTCCTCAAGCCGAATCCGCAGCGCCAACACGTCGAGTTCGCGCTTGAGCCCCGCGTAGGTGGCCCCGGTCCCGCGATGCTTCTCCGCCTGTTCCGCGTATCGGAAGAATGCCTGCACCGCGCCAAGGACAGCGGCCAACAGCGACACGCCACCCGTGACCGCCAGCCAGATCGTGTTGTTCTTGCTCGCGAACGACGCGAAGATGGACGTGCCGACGGCTGCGCTGAGCGCCACCGTCGGCACACCGAGGATCGTGTTCATCCGCCGACAATGCGCTGCCGCCAGGTACTGCGCGCGGTACATCCGATGCGCACGAAGGCGATACCTCTCCAGAAGCGCCGCAACAGCGTCGTCAGCGTGGTCGGTGCCCGCCGACGAGTGCGGATTCGGCTCGCTCAACTCGACAACCGCGTTTCTTCCGATCGCCGGACCGTCGTGGATATTCCCACTAACATGTTCATTTCTTGATACTTCTCGAACGTCTCGGCGAGACGTCGGTCCGGCAGATCCAGAAATTCGGACATCGGCTCCGCCGAATCAAGCGTCACGGTCGTACTGGAGCGGACCCATGCTTCTTCGATCTTGTCGATACAGATGTCCATCGTAGACCGGCCGTCTTCCCGGCCAGTGTTCCCCTCAATTCTATTGTAATAAAATAACGTGCTCGGCAAATCGATCAACCGTACGTCTGGTCGGAGTAGTGATTGAAGTTCGACCGGCTCGTAGAGGTCGGCTGACAAATCTTCATTGTCGGTCGCCATCTGCCACAACCTCCACGCCGATGTCGCTTGTGCGGAGGCTATCGCAGGTCGGTACGGGCCGTTGAGACTCGACAGGGTGTCGAGGATAATCGACACGTGCCATCGACCTCGTCCGGCGCTCGACGTCCGGCTATGCGCAAGGGCGACCGCACCGGCCAGGCCATCCTCGACACGGTCGCGAGGCTGCTGCGCGAGCGGCAGATCTCCGAGATCACCGTGGACGAGATCGCCAGGGGCGCGGGCATCTCCCGCTCCGCGTTCTACTTTCACTACGACTCGCGCGAGGCCGTGCTGCTCGCGTTGACCGAACGCCTGCATGATGAGCTGTACCTGTGCGGGGCGGCGTGGTTTCGGCGTGGTGACGAGTCGCCCGCTGAGGCGCTGCGCCGCGCGATCGGTCTGACGATCGCGCTGTGGCGCGAGCACGGCCCGGTCCTGCGGGCCGGTGTCCGGGTCCGCGACACCGATCCGCGGCTGCACAGGTTCTGGGCGGAGACCGGAACCCGGTTCTTCACCGCAGTCGCCGAGCACATCGACCGCGAACGCGAAGCCGGCCTCGCTCTGCCCGGCCCGCCCAGTTCGGAGAAGCTGGCCGCGTTGCTGGTGAACATGAACGAGCAGGCGTGTATCCACTACTCGCTGACGCCGCGCACCGCGAAGGGCGACGCCGAGACCGTCGAGGCGCTGTGCGCGGTCTGGATGCGCAGCGTGTACGGGACCTCCTGCCTCGGCTGATCGCCGACGTTACTTGTCAGTTCGACGCGGCGTCGATTACGGTCGACGGCGCGTCGAGGACAACGGAAGGGCACGTGCGTGAAGGCGATCGAGATCGAGCGGTTCGGCGGACCCGAGGTGCTCAGGCTGGTTGAGCGGCCAACACCCGTCGCGGGGCCGGGCGCTGCGCTCATCGAGGTCAGTCGGGCCGGGGTGAACTACGCCGACACGCACCAGGCCGAGAACACCTACCTCACCCCGGCCCAACTCCCGCTCACCCCCGGCGGCGAGGTGGTCGGTCGTACCGTCGACGGGCGGCGCGTGGTCGCGCTGCTGCCCTCGGGCGGATATGCGGAGTTCGCGGTCGCCGCCGACAACCTGATCTTCGACGTGCCCGAGGGCATCGACGACGGCCAGGCGTTGGCTCTTGTGTTGCAGGGCGTCACCGCGTGGCACCTGCTGCGCACGTCCGCGCGGCTGGCCGGCGGGGAGACCGTGGTCGTGCACGCGGGTGCTGGGGGAGTCGGGCTGCTCGCCGTGCAGTTGGCCCGGCACTTCGGCGCGGGTCGGGTGATCGCGACCGCGTCCACCAAGGCCAAACGCGATCTGGCGGTGGCGCACGGTGCGGATATCGCGATCGAGGCCGACCCGGAAAACCTGCGTGACCGCCTGCTGGAGGTCAATGACGACCACAAGGTGGACGTGGTGCTGGAGATGACCGGTGGGCCCGTCTTCGACCAGTCGCTGCGCGCGCTCGCGCCGTTCGGCAGGCTGGTCGTGTTCGGTCAGGCCGGTCGCGTGCCGGCGACACCGGTCGATCCGGTCAAGCTGATGGCCGGCTCGCGCGCGGTGATCGGGTTCTGGCTCGGCCACTGCTTCGGCAGGCCGGCCGAACTGATCGGTGCGCCGCTGCGCGAACTGTTCGACCTTGTCGCCGACGGCGCGCTGCGCACCGTCATCGGCGGAGAATACCCACTGTCCGAGGCGTACCGGGCGCACGAGGACTTGCGCGCTCGGCGAACCGTGGGCAAGTTGCTGCTCGATCCCCATCGATAATCGATAGCTCGGCGAAGAAGGCGAGACCGATGACTGTGGCCAATGTTGTCCATGGTAACTGCGAAAGCCGGTTCGACGAGGTTCTCGCTGAATTCGAACGCAACGTAGCCGAACGCGGGTCTCCTTCGGCTACGTGATGAACCAGCAGGTGTCAGTCTCGGCATCAACGAACGTGGACAGTCGCTGGTCGACGCGGTCTACCGTGCGCTCGGCCATCGCCGAGCGCACGGCGGCGTCTGGTAACCGGCCTGACGGGATCTGGCGGGTACCAGGTGCTCAGGTGGGCAGGTGCACGGAGCCGGTCAGTGGGAGGTTGCGTGAGCTGTCGCCGACGCTGATCCGGTACTGGCCGCCGGCCACCTGCCAGTTGTTCGCGGCCGTGTTCCAGTAGCTGAATGAGCGCTCGTTCAACGTGAACGTGACGCGCCTGCTCTGGCCGGGTGCCAACGACACCTTTGCGAAACCCGCCAACTGCCTCGGCGGCTCTGGCACGGCCGAACTGGACGGATCACCAACATACAGCTGTGCGACCTCGGCTCCGGCGCGGTGCCCGGTGTTGGTCACCACCGCGCTCACCGTCACGTTGTCGCCGCCGGTCGACTGCACGCGAAGGCCGGAGAACGCGAAGTCCGTATAGGACAGTCCGAAGCCGAACGGGAACAACGGTGCGATGTCCTCGGTGTCGTAGTGCCGGTAGCCGACGAACACGCCTTCGGAGAAGGTCGCGGTGTTGTTCACGCCCGGGTACTGCGCGGGCGTGTTCGCCGGCACGTCACTCGCCTGCACCGGGAAGGTCAGCGGCAGCTTGCCGGACGGATTTACTCTGCCGAACAACACGTCCGCGACGGCGTTGCCGTCCTCCTCGCCCGGGTACCACGCCTCGACCAGACCCGCGACGCTGTTCGCCCACGGCATCAGCACCGGCGCACCGGACTTCAGCACCACGATTGTCTTCGGGTTCGCCGCGGCGATCGCCTCGACCAGCGCGTCCTGGTTGCCGGACAGCGCGAGGCTGGTACGGTCCTTTCCCTCGGTCTCGTTGTCGCCGACCATCACGATCGCCACGTCCGACGACCTGGCCAGCGCCGCGGCCGCCGCCGTATCGCTGCCGTCGTTGTAGGTGACGATTGCGTGCGGGCCCGCCGCGTTGGTGATGCCGGCGACCGGGGTCACCGTGTACAGCGGATCGACGTGCGAGCTGCCGCCACCGCCGGTCGACGCGGCGCCCGCGTACGGCCCGATCACCGCGATCGTCTGGGTGGCCGTCGGGTTCAGTGGCAGCACGTTGGACTGGTTGCGCAGCAACACGATGCCCTGATCGGCAATGCCGCGGGACACCGCACCGTCCGCCTGCGCCGGGATCGGCGTGATGGTGCGCGGATGGTCGAACAGTCCGATGCGGATCATCGTGGCGAACCGCTGCACCAGCAGGTCGTCGATCGCGGATTCGCTGACCTGGCCGTCCTGCACGGCCTGGGTGAGCGCGGTGTCGTAGTAGACGCCGGTCGGCATCTCCAGGTTCATGCCGGCGTCGATCGAGGGCACCGTGCTGTGCGTCGCGCCGAAGTCGGAGGTGATGAATCCCTGAAATCCCCAGTCCGTGCGCAGGTCGGTGGTCAGCAGTTCGCTGTTCTCACAGGAGAATGTGCCGTTCACCTTGGGGTAGGCGCACATCACCGCGTCAGCGCCGCCCTGTTGCACTGCCGCCTGGAACGGTGGGTCGTAGATCTCGTGCAACGTGCGCTCGTCGATGTTCTCGTTGAGGGCGAAGCGGTTGTTCTCCTGGCTGTACGCGTCGAAGTGCTTGACCTCGCCGATCACGCCCGCCGACTGCACCGCCCTGACGTTGGCAACGGCAAGCTGGCTGGCCAGGTACGGGTCCTCGCCGTAGTTCTCGAACGCGCGACCGTTCTGCGGGACCCGCACCACGTTGACGTCGGTGCCCTCCAACAGGCTGTTGCCGAGATCGGCGGCTTCGGCGCCCATGATCCGGCCGTACGCGGCGGCCTGGCTCGGATCCCAGGTGGCGGCGAGCAGTTCCGGTGCGGGCAGCGCGGTCGCGGGCGCCTGCGTGTGCGGGTCACCGGGGCCGACGCCGGCCGGGCCGTTGGTGACGACCAGCGGCGGGATGCCAAGGCTCGGAATGCCCGGCACATAGCGCTGGTGGTCGCTGTTCTGGATGCCGTGCATCTCCATGATCTTCTGCGCCAGGGTCATCTTGGCGACGATCGCCTCGGCGCGGGTAACGGAGGCGACATATGAGTGTGGGTCGGGCGCGGCGTTGGCTCCGGTCGCGCCGATCGACAAGGTCGAGAAGGTCGAGAGGGTGAGCGTGCCGGCGACGGCCGCGACGACCAGGGCACGTTTCGAAATCGACATTGATTGCGTCCCCATCTGGATGATTCCGACGTCCTGCTCGTTCCGATCAGGCCAGTCGGCACATGCCAGATCAACCATGCGTCGCGAGATTCACCGCATCGGCCCAGCCCACCCGGCTGGCCCGGCCTGCTTCGGTGGTTCGGCGGGTCACGTAGGCGGCCGTTCGGGGCACGCCGGGTGCCGTCGAACAGCGGTTGACGAACCCGGTTCGTCGCACAGCGTTCGTGCTCGTTCGACGAACCATGTTGGTCGTCGGTTGCCAGCATCTCCTTTCTCCCCAACGATGTTGGGGTGGCACTCGACCCGCTGGCACTGGCCGGCGACCCGCTCGCCGACCAGGTCATCACCGATCTGATCGCCTCCGATTCGATCGCCGCGGTCAACGCGGTCCTCGACCACCTGCGCACCAACGACACACCCATCCCGGACGACCTGCCGGATTCGGTGCGCGAATACCTGATCGCCACCGACAGGCCGCCGGACTGGGCCGACAAGAACCGGATCGCCCGCGCCCGCGACTTCTTCGTCGACGACGGCGTGCACGTCGCGTCCGTGCTCTCCTACGGCGCCATGGTGAACTGCTACGCCCAGCCGCGCCCGGCAAGGCTGCTCCGCCTGACCCACCGGCTCGACCACCCGCACCGACGACTGGCCGAGACCTCGCAACTCGTGCTGCACATGATGGCCGACGACCCGTTCGGCGCGTCCGGCTCGTTCGTGCCGACCATCCAGAAGACCCGGCTGATCCATGCCGCGGTTCGACATTTCGTTGCCACGTCAGGGGAGTGGGACGCGGAGTCCGACGGGGTGCCGATATGCCAGGAGGATCTGCTCGGCGCGCTGATGATCTTCTCGGTGCAGGTGATCCAGGGCATGCGGCGAATGGGTGTGGAGGTCACCGAGACCGAGGCCGAGGACTACTACTACGTCTGGCGGGTCGCCGGCTCGATGCTCGGCATCCGCACCGCGATCATCCCGGAAACCCTGGCCGAGGCCGAGGAGTTCAGCAGGGACAAGGTCGAGACCACCTACGGCCCATCGCCGGAGGGCATCGCGCTGACCAGAGGACTGCTCGACCTCTACGAGCAACTCGTGCCCGGCAGGCTGTTCGACGGCGTTGTGCCCGCGATGGTGCGCCAGGTGGTGAACGGCGACGTCGCGGACTGGCTTGAGGTGCCGCGCTCGCGCGGCTGGTCGAGGTTTGTGCGGGCGGCAACCGGCCTGCTGCGGACGGCAGAGCGCGCCGAGGACACCAGCAGGCTCGCCAGTGCCGTGCTGGACCGGGCGGGACAACTGCTGCTCGGTGGCAGCGTGCGGATGCTCACCAGCGGCGAGAAGGCCACCCTGGACATCCCGGCCGACCTGCGCGACCGCTGGTCGGCGGCGGGTCACTGCCCCGTGCACTGATCAGCCTTGACTGGCTCGCGCTTCAGCCCGGCGAGCCCAGCACCGTGTCCACGACGCGGTCGATGTCGGCTGGGCCGGGTGGTGCGCCGGTGAGCAGGAAGGTCTGCATGATCAGCGCGGGCCCGACATGGTCGGCGAGCGGGGTGAGCGTGCCGGGCGCGATCTCGCCGGTCTGCTCGCCGCGCGCCAGGATCGACGCGATCACGGCGAGCCTTGGCGCGACGACCGCGTCCACGAACGCGGCGCGCAGCGCGGGGTCGGCGAGCAGGCCGACGGCGACCGCGAGCCCTGGAAACGTCGTCTCGCCAGCGAGCACGTCGCACAGCGCGGTGAACACCCGCAGCAGATTCTCCCGCGCCGAGATGCCCGGGTCGAGCTGGGGCATCGGCGGCAGGACGTGGCGCAGCGCGTCCAGGGTGAGTGCGTGCTTGTTGGGCCACCGTCGGTAGACCGCGGCCTTGCCGGTGTGTGCGCGGGCGGCAACGCCCTCCATGGTCAGTCCCGCGTAGCCGACCTCGATCAGTTCCTGGACGGCCGCCGCGCAGAGTGCCTGTTCCAGCACGGCGCCGCGGCGACGGGACCGGGCAGGACCGGCTATCTGGGTCATCCGGCAATAGTAGACGTTGACGACCATTATCGCCGAGAGCTACTCTCGGTACGTACATAGTGGTCGGCACCGTCTACTAATGGGGAGTGAGTGCGATGGCCGAGCAGGAGAACACCGGGCTGATGCTGGACTTCGACCAGCTGTACAAGAGCGGCACTGTGCGCGTCGGCGCGGACGGTCCCAGCATGGACGCGATTCCGTGGCGGCTGGCGGAGCCGCAGCCGATCGTCGTCGAACTCGCCGATACCGGACAGATCGTCGGGCCCGTGCTGGAGTGCGGCTGCGGTTTCGGCGACAACGCCCTGTTCCTCGCCGAGCGCGGCCACCAGGTCACCGCGATCGACGCGTCCCAGACCGTGATCGAACAGGACAGGGCGAAGGCGAGCGACCGCGGCCTCGCCGTCGACTTCCGCGTCGCCGACGCCACCGTGCTGGACGGCGTTCCCGGCGGGTTCAACACCGTGCTGGACAGCGCGATGATGCACTGCCTGACCGACGCGCAGCGCCGCGACTACCTCGCCGCCGCGCACCGCGTGACCGAACCGGGCGCCCGGCTGCACGTGCTGTGCTTCGGCGAGGGCATCGGCGGCAGTTTCCAGATGCCCGGCCACACCGACGAGGCCAGCCTCCGGCGCGACCTCGGCGAGCACTGGCAGGTCGAGCGCATGGAGATGCGCCGCTACACCACCGGACTGTCCGGGGACCGGTGGCGCGCGCTGTTGCCGGGAGGGGACGTGTTCCGGGTGGATCTGGACGAGGTCGACGAGCAGGGGCGGGTGCTGCTGCCCGTCTGGCAGATCACCGCGACCCGCGCCTGACGCGTCACCTCGCGGCCCGCGCCACGTCAAGGGCCTGCTCGGCGTAGCCGCGGCCGTACTGGATCGCGTGCACCAGCAGCGGGAACAGCTGGTGCAGGCCGATCCGCTCGCGCCAGCCCTCCGCGAGCGGCGCTACCTCCTGGTAGGCCGTGAGCACGCGGTCCAGGTGCGGGCAGCCGAACAGGTGCAGCATGGCCAGGTCGGTCTCGGGATGGCCACCGTGCGCGGCCGGGTCGATCAGCCACGGGTTGCCGTCGTCGCCCCACAGCACGTTGCCGTTCCACAGGTCGCCGTGCAGCCGCGCGGGCCGCTCGATCGACGGCACCAGGTCGGCCAGCCGCGCGCACACCCGCTCCAGCTCGGCGACCTCGGTGTCGCTGACCAGGCCGTCGTCGCGCACGCGGCGCAGGTAGGGCAGGACTCGGCACTCCGCGTACCAGACCGGCCAGTTCCGGCCCGGCTCGTTGACCATCGGCACCGGGCCGATCCAGGCGTCTCTTGGTCCGTCCTGCGGTGGCGCGCCGAACGCTGGCGCGCCCGCCGCGTGCAGGGCGGCGAGTTCGCGGCCGAGTTGCTCAGCCACCGGGGCGCTCGGCCGCGTGGTCGGCACCCGGTCGATGACCAGCCAGTCGGCGTCGTCGCCGCGCACCGCCGGGATGCGGATGGCGTGCGCGTCGGCGAGCCAGCGCAGGCCGGTCGCCTCGGCGTGCGCGGCGTTGCGGCCGATACCGCGTTTGAGCAGGACCACGTCACCGTTGTCGAGCGTGACCTCGGCGAGTCCGGTCGGGGAATGGCCGGTCGTGCTGGTCGGCAGGCCGGTCAGCCTGGTCACGATCGCGTCGGGCGCTTCGCTGTCACTGACCACGACGGTCAGGATACGGGCGGTGACCAACAGCTGCCGCGAACCTGTCGGTGCCTGCGGCTACGGTGGACACGTGCGGATCGCGACCTGGAACGTGAACTCGGTCAAGCAGCGGATGCCCCGGTTCCTGCCGTGGCTGGACGAGCGACAGCCGGACGTGGTGTGTCTACAGGAGACCAAACTCGCCGACGACGCGTTCCACACGCTGCTCGACGACGAACTCGCCGCGCGCGGCTATCAGGTCGCGGCCTACGGCGAGCCGCGCTGGAACGGGGTCGCGCTGCTGTCCAAGGTCGGACTCGACGACGTCCAGCTCGGCATTCCCGGCGCGCCCGCCTTCCCAAAATCACGGGCTGAGCCCGAGGCCCGCGCGGTGTCCGCGACCTGCGACGGGCTGCGCGTCTACTCGCTGTACGTGCCCAACGGCCGCGAGCCGGACTCCGAGCACTACCAGTACAAGCTCGCCTGGCTGGCCGCGCTGCGCGAGCTGGTGGCCGCGAACCCGGAGAACTCGGTGCTGTGCGGCGACATGAACATCGCGCCCGCCGACGCGGACGTGTTCGACCCGGCCGCGTACATCGGCCAGACGCACGTGACCCCGCCGGAACGCGCCGCGCTCGCCGCCATCGAGGCGCTCGGCCTGCACGACGTGGTCCGCGACCGGTGGCCGACCGAGCGGGTGTTCAGCTACTGGGACTACCGCGCCGGCATGTTCCACCAGGATCTCGGCATGCGCATCGACCTGGTGCTTGCCGGCGGCCCGGTGGCGGAGCGGGTCAAGGCGGCCTGGGTCGACCGCAAGGCACGCAAGGGCACCGGTCCGAGCGATCACGCCCCGGTCATCGTCGACCTGGACACCGCGCCGGACGGCGACATCGGCCCGATGGTGCCGCCGCCATCCGCCGGTCGCCCGAAGCGGCCGGTCACACTGCCGCAAGCCTGAGATGCGGCGCAGGCAGAAATCCCCGTTGCCGCAACGGCACGGCCTCGACCCGGCCCGGCTGCGCCTGCCGCTGGACGGCGACTGGCGCACCATCCGTGACCACCTCGTCGACCGGCTGCCGCGTGTCGCGCCGGAGCGGATCGATCTGCTGCTGCGCGAGGAACGCATTGTCGACGTGCACGGCCCGATCGCGCCGGACGCGCCGTTCGTGCCAGGCGGCGTGATCTGGTTTCACCGCGACCTGCCGAAGGAGACACCGGTCCCGTTCGACATTCCGATCGTGTACCGCGACGAGGACATCCTGGTTGTGGACAAGCCGCACTTCCTGGCCACGATCCCGCGCGGCCAGCACATCACCCAGACCGCGCTGGTCCGGCTGCGCCAAGAGCTTGCTCTGCCGGATCTCGTGCCCGCGCACCGGCTGGACCGGGCAACGGCCGGTCTCCTGCTGTTCGTGATCAACCCAAGGCTGCGCGGCGCGTACCAGACGCTGTTCATGCGGCGCAGCGTGCACAAGGAGTACGAGGCGATCGCGCGCCACGACCCGGCGCTCGCGCTGCCGACCGTGGTGCGCAGCCGGATCGTCAAGGAGCGCGGCGTGCTCACCGCGCAGGACGTTCCTGGGCCGGTCAACGCGGAAACCCGCGTCGAGCTGATCGAACACCGCGCCGGCCTTGCCCGGTATCGCCTGCTTCCGCTGACCGGCCGCACCCACCAGCTCCGCCTGCACCTGAGCGGGCTCGGCATTCCGATCGTCGGCGACGACTTCTACCCGGTACTCACCGAGAAACCGCTCGACGACTTCACGAACCCGCTGCGGCTGCTGGCGTCCACAATGGAATTCACCGACCCGGTCAGCGGAGTGCGGCGCGTGTTCCGCTCCGGTCGTCGACTCAGCCTCGACCGATGAACGGCATGGTCGTCGCGGTGATGGTCAGGAACTGCACGTTGGCGTCCAACGGCAAACCTGCCATGTAGAGCACCGCGTCCGCGACGTGCCGCGCGTCGAAGGTGGGCTCGGCCCTGATCGACCCGTCCGCCTGGACGATGCCCGCCGCCATCTTCGCGGTCATCTCGGTGGCCGCGTTGCCGATGTCGATCTGACCGCACGCGATGCCGAACGGCCGACCGTCCAGCGACAGCGACTTGGTCAGGCCGGTGATCGCGTGCTTGGTCGCGGTGTACGCGGCGCTGCCCGGCCGGGGCGTGTGCGCGGAGATCGACCCGTTGTTGATGATCCGCCCGCCGCCCGGTTCCTGCTCGCGCATCAACGCGAAAGCCTCCCGCGCGCACAGGAACGACCCGGTCAGGTTGGTGTCCACCGCGTTGCGCCAGTCCGCGACCGACACCTGATCCACCGTGCCGCCGGGGCCGAACATGCCAGCGTTGTTCACCAGCAGGTCGACCCGGCCCCATGCCTGCCGCACCGCGCCGAACAACGCGGCGACCGAGTCCTCGTCGCGCACGTCGGTCGGCACCACCAGCGCGGCCTCGTGCCCGGCCGCGGTCTCGGCCAGCGCGTCCGCCCGCCGACCGGCCAGCGCGACCCGGTAACCGGCGCCGAGCAGCGCGGTGCTGATCACCCGGCCGAGCCCGCTGCCCGCGCCGGTCACCACCGCGACCTTCGGTTCGGTCATCGACGTTCTCCTCAACTCAGCTGCGGGATGATCTCGGCGGCGATCCGCTCCAGGTGTTCCGGCTGGTCGTAGAGGGCGGTGAACAGGATCAGCTCGGCGCCCGCGTCGATCACCTTGCGCACCTGTGCGACGCACTCGTCGGCCGTGCCGGCGATGCCGGCCGCGGCGATGGCATCGGGGAGACTGCCGTAGATGTTGGTCAGTTCCGCGTTCATCCGTTCCCTGGCCCGCGCGCTGTTCTCGTCCACGGCGAGGTAGACGCGCTTGGCGACCGGGAAGTCCGACTCGGTGCGGCCCGCTTCGGCCAGTGCCTCACGCAGCATTCCCACCTGCTCGGCGAACTTCACGGTCGGCGAGGAACCCGCGCCGAAGAACCCGGTGCCCAGCCGGATCGCGCGGCGGATCGCGACGCGACCGGAACCGCCGAACCACAGCGGCGGATGCGGCTTGCTGAACGGCTTCGGCTCCATGCCGAAGTTGTCGACCTGCCAGAACTCGCCGTCGAACTTGACAGACTGCTCGGTCCACAGCGCCTTCATCAGCTCGATGCCCTCGGTGAACCGGGCCAGGTAGCGCTCACCGTCGATGCCGAACGCGGCGTAGGGACGGTTCTTGCCGCCGGTGCCGACGCCGACCTCCAACCGGCCCCTGCTCAGCTGGTCCAGGCTGGCCAGGCTTTTCGCCAGATGTGGCGCACTGTGCACAGTGGACACGTAGACGGTGCAGCCGATGTGCAGTGTGTCCGTGCACGCGGCCGCGAAGGTCATCGCCTCGGTCGGGCTGAGCTGCGGGTGGTTGCCGTAGATCTGCTCCTGCGTCCACGCGCTGTGGAAACCGAGCTGTTCGGCGCGTCGCAGATAGGCGCGGAACGCGGCAGGGTCGAAGGTGCCGTCGGCATAGAACTGCGGGATCGCGATCGCATACCTCATAGTTGAATCCTAAATCAACTAGGACGCGGTCGTCAGGTCTGGCAGCAGGTCCTTGACCGCACTGGTCAACTCGTCGCTGTCCTTCTTGCGGACCGAGGCGCCGCCGCCGGTGTTGTGCGAGGTCAGCACCACGACGATGTACCGCTCGCCGGTGCCGACCAGGCCGGTCGTGTTCAGCACCCAGCCCGGTTCACAGCACGCCCAGCCCTGCTTCACCGCCCAATAGGTCGCGCCGCCGACCGCGTACGGGATGCCGAAGTACTGGTCGGTGCCGTCCGCGCCCAGGTTGGTCGCGTTGTGCATGGCGGTGACGATGGTGTCCCGCTCGCCGCCCGGCGCCGTGTTCAGGATGTACTCGTAGATCAGGATCAGGTCGTCGGCAGTGGTGCGGGTGTCGCCCCATTCACCCGGGTTCTTCGGCGGCGTGGTGTGCCGCAGGCCGATCTTGGCCGCCATGGTCGTGACGATCTTCACACCGCCGAGCCGGCTCCACAGGGCGCTCGCGGTGGCGTCGTCGCTGCGCGAGATCATCTCGCTGACCTTGTCCGCGCTGCCGCCGTTGTCCAGGCTGTCCAGCCCGATCAGCAGCTTCACCACCGATTCGGTGTACCAGGGCGTGTCGGAGTTGGCGCTGCCCACCACGGCGTTGTTGAGCCGGTCGTAGATCTCGATGGACACGTCGCCGTCCGGCACGTCCGCGACGGCCTGGTGGATGGCGCTGGTGAAGTCGACCTTCGGCGGCGTCGTCGTGGTCGGTGTGGTCGGCGGCGGCGACGCGACGGCACTGGCGGTGTGCATGGTGTTGGCCACGCGCGAGGGGGCCGCGCCCGGATCGGCCGGGTGCGTGCAGCCCGCGATCGCGAGCAACACGGCAACGGCCGAACCCGCCGACAGGACCTTCCTCGAACGCACCGTCATGGTCACCAATATGCACGGCCCAGCTGAGGTGCGGCGCACCGCCTCCCGGATTCTCAGCTTCGCTACAGACCGATCGCCTTGGCGATCTGCTCCGGCCGCAACAGCCGCATGATTCCCTCGAACAGGTAGTAGTCCGCGTAGGGCAGGGAGATCTCGATCCCGTCCTCGGCGGGCCGGTTGCGGGTGCACCGGGCCACCACCGCGTCCGCACGGGTGGAATGGTCGGTGAGGCAGGTCTTGGACAGTGCGTCCAGGATGCGGACGCCGGCCGCGTGGTAACGCGACTGGTGCGTTGCGGTGGCCAGGTCGAGCAGGCCGCAGGCCATGACCGCGCCCGCCGACGCGTCCTTGATGTCGTAAGGGGCCTGCGGCGCCTTGTAGTCCCACACCGGGATGTTGTCCTGCGTGAGCACGCCGAGTGCGTAGTCGGCGAGCTTGGTGGCGGTGTCGAGGAAGTCCTGCTCGCCGGTGCGCCGGTACATGGTGGTGAACCCGTACACGCCCCATGCCTGCCCCCGTGACCAGCACGACGTCGGGCTGTAGCCCTGCACGGTGGCTGGGCCGATCGGCGCGCCGGTGACCGGGTCGAAGTCGTAGCAGTGCGGGGTCGACCCGTCCGGCCGGGGGAAGTAGGTCTGCTGGGTGCGCGCGTGGCTGACCGCGATGTCCAGGTACTTCGGGTGGCCGGTCTGCTCGGTGGCGAACGCGAGCAGGTCCAGGTTCATGATCGTGTCCATGATCGCCCGCCCCGCGTTGTCGCTCGTGCCCAGCGCGCCCCACGCGCGGATGAACCTGCCGGCCGGGTTGTAGCGCTGGATCAGCGAGCCGGCCGCGGTGATCGCGCCATCGCGCCACCTGACGTCGCCGGTGAGCCGATAGCCGGTGATCCACGACGGCGTGAACAGAAAGCCGAGGTCGTGCGTTGAGGTGTCGGTCTCGCGCGGGGCCAGCTTCAGCGCCCAGTTCTCGGACCACCGCTGGAAGGTCGCGTCGCCGCTGTAGAGCCAGGACAGCCAGAACAGGCCGACCCAGAACCCGCCGACCCAGTCGCCGTTCGAGCTGAACGTCCACTTCTCGAACTTGGTGCCCACCGGGAACCCGGTCACGGTCGGCGCCACCGCGCGCAGTTTCGCGATCGTGTAGTCGAGCGCTTGCGTGAACGAGTCGGGCGGCGGTGCCGCCGTCGCGATGCCGGGCGCGGCAGCGGTCGCGACCACGGCGCCCGCGGTCGCGGTCAGCAGGGAACGACGCGACAAAGCCATGGAACTCCGCCAATCCGCTAGTCGAGGACCTGCCAGTGGCTGTACGGGGTGATCATCTGGTAGCGCATGGCCGGGCAGTCGAAGGACGACGCCGGCTGGTCGAACTCGGTGTTGGAGTTGCTCGGTGACGCGGCCGTCCAGGTGCCGCCGAGGTCGACCTGGATGTTGTCGGCCGAGAAGGTCAGGTTGGCCATGTCCGTGCAGGCGTAGCTCTGGCCGTTGCTCTGCACGTCCGAGTACAGCTCGTTGACGTCCCAGCCGGTGTTGCCGGCCTGGGTGCTGCCCGACGAGGTGTAGAACGTGTCGTAGGAGCTGGTCGAGTAGTCGTAGAGGTACGCGGTCCAGGTGTTGCTGCCCGCGTCGGTCTTCGAGATCTGCACGGTGTACGAGCCGCTTCCGTTGGTGTAGCGGCTCAGGAACGACGAGTCGATCGGCACCGACGCCTCGAAGTCGATGTGGTTGCACCAGTCCCACGCCTGCACGGCCTGCGTGTCCGTGGTGTAGACGGTGGTGACCTCGATGCACGAGCCGCCCGCCGGGTACATGGTCGGCGTGTAGATCGTGGTGCCGCCGTTGGTCGGGTGCAGCTGGGTGGTCACGCTCTGCGCGGCGAAAGCGCCCTGGTCGTCGCCCTCGTCGACGAACGCGGTGCCCTGGGCCGGGTGGATGGTCTGGGCGCTGGCCTTGGGTGTCTTGGCCGAGCGGGGCAGCAGGCCGGCATGTGCGGCGAGGAACGACTGGTCCTGGTTCCTGGTCGCGGCACGGGCCTGTGCGCCGCGCAGTTCGTTGCGCACGGGCGCATGCGCGGTGCGGGCGGCCGTCGCGGTCAACGGGGCCGGCGTGGCAGGGGCAGGGGGCGAGGCGAGCGCGGGAGTGGCCGCGACGATCAGCGCGATCGCCGAACCGGCTAACCTCGGCCATTCACCGGAATTCGTGGCAGATGGACCGGATATGGCGAAAGGTGCCCTGACCTGCGATAATTCGACTTGTCGAAGGTCGAGTATCGCAGGTCGAGAAGCACCTTTCTGGTGAGCAAGTCTATATCGTCGTATCCATCGCTCGCAGTCGATGGCAACGGGACCGGCCTCGTGTCGCAGGCCGGGGCCACACTGCTGCTGCGCGCCGCCGAGAAAACCGGTCTGACCAGCGCCGTCTCGGCGCCCTGACGCCATGGCGGAAGCCGCTGGCCACCCATGACCCGGGCAAGATCGTCCTGGACCTGGCTGTGAGCGTCGCCGCCGGCGGGGACTCCGCCGCCGACATAGCGGTGCTGCGGGCCGAACCGGGCGTGTTCGGACACGTCGCCTCCGACGCGACCGTCTCCTGGCTGATCGCGACACTGGCCCAGGACGCCCCGAAAGCGTTGTCGGCCATCGCCTATGCCCGCGCCACCGCCCGCGCCGCGGCATGGACACTCGCCGGTGAACACGCTCCCGACCACGACATGGACGCCGACCATCCGCTGATCCTCGATCTGGACGCGACCCTGCTGGACTCGCACTCGGAGAAGGAGAAAGCCGCCCCGACGTTCAAGAAAGGGTTTGGTCTCCACCCGCTGTGGCGTTCATCGACCACGGACCCCACGGCACCGGCGAACCCGCCGCGATCATGCTGCGCCCCGGCAACGCCGGATCCAACACCGCTGTCGACCACAAGAGGGTCCTTGCCCGATGCTCTCGCGCAACTGCCCTGGAAGCCCGGCTACCGCGTCGGCCGAAAAGTCCTGGTCCGCACCGACTGCCGGCGGCGGCACCCACGAATTCCTCGCCTACTGCCACCAACGCCGCCTGCAGTACTCGATCGGGTTCACGCTCACCGAGGCGATGGACACCGCGATCGGATCCAACTGCCGAAAAACGGTATGGACACCGGCCTACAACGCCGACGGCCAGCCCCGCGACGGCGCATGCGGTCGCCGAGACTCACCGGCCTGCTCGACCTGAGCACCTGGCCACCCGGCATGCGAGTCATCGTCCGCAAAGAGACGGCCGCACCCCGGCGCGCAACTACGGTTCACCGACCGCGACGGGCTGCCGTCTGACCGCGTTCGCCACCAACACCGACAAGGGCCAACTCGCCGACCTGGAACTGCGCCACCGCCACCGCGCCCGCTGCGAAGACCGCATCCGCAACGCCAAAGACACCGGGCTGCGCAATCTGCCGTTCCACGGCTTCGACGCCAACCGGATCTGGATCGCTATCGTGGCAGCTGGCGCTGGACCTGACCGCGTGGACGCAGACCATCGGCCCTGCACGACCAGCCGGCCCGCCGCTGGGAACCCAAAACACTACGGCTGCGGCTGTTCTCCACGCCGGGCGCATCGCCCGTCACGCCCGAAGAACCCGACTGCATCTTGCCCGACATGCACCCTGGACCGGCCTACTGATCACCGCCCTGGATCGCTTGCGCGCCACTTGACCAGCACAAATCACCCCAACAACAAAGGAAGGAGTATTCCAACCGGGCCAGTGGAACCCGGCCGCACCGACGGACACCCGGCGATGCGCCACACCCGAAACCGAGATTCGACACCAACCCAGTCGGTCAGGGCAGCACAACTGACCCACGCAAGATCGAGGCTAACAGGCCGGCGCCGAGGAAACGATGAGTGCGTGCGCGCATGGCGTATTTCCGTTCATGGCGGGGAATGACGACGGCCATGCACGTTACCGCTGGTCAATGTGGTGCTAATCCCTTTAGTACAGACCAGAAATCAACGCAGGCGCACCAATCGAGGTGTGAATTGTTCGCGTCCAACGGGGGTGGACGAATCACGGACTTACGCTCAATGCCGCGTATTCGCTGGCACTTCAGTTCTGCGGGGGGAGCAGTTCGTTGGCGAACTCGTCCAGGAACCGCCTCCGCGCCGAGCCCACGCCGATCCACACCCTCATCCGGTCAGTGCCTTGCTGATCACGTCGGCGATCTGCGGCAAGCGGTCCATCAGATAGAAGTGGCCGCCGGGGAAGACCCGCAGGTCGTAGTCGGCGCTCGTGTGGCGCGCCCAGGCCCGCACCTGCTCAAGCGATACCTTGGGATCGTCGTCCCCGGTCAACGCGGTGATCGGGCAGGAGACCGTGGCGCCGTCCTCGGCGCGGTAGGTATTGATCGCGGTGTAGTCGGCACGGATAGCCGGCAGCGCGAACGCCATGATCTCGTCGTCGACCAGCAGCCGCTCGTCGGTGCCGCCCAACTCGGCCACCTGGGCGATCAGGTCCGCGTCGTCCAGCAGATGGGTGTGCTCGTCCCGGTCGAGCGAGGGTGCCCGGCTACCGGATGCGAACAACCGCAGCGGCTCGCGGCCGGCCCGTTCCATCCGGCGGGCCACCTCGAACCCGAGCGCCGCGCCCATGCTGTGCCCGAACAGCGCCACCGGACCGTCGAACCGCGCGAGCAGCGCGTCGGTGATCTCGTCGGCCAGCGCGAGCAGGTCGGTGACGGGCCGCTCGCCCATCCGGTCCTGCCGACCCGGGTACTGCACGGCCGCCAGTTCGGCCTGCGCGTCCACCGTGTCGATCGCCTCGGCGAGGCGCAGGTACGCGCTGGCCGTGCCGCCCGCGTGCGGCAAACAGATCAGTCGGATCGGCCGATCGGGTGCGGGACGAAAGAAACGGAACCACGGATCGCTCATCAACCTGCCCCCAAGTCGCGGACACCAGCACAGCGACTATCGCAGCAGCGATGTCAGTCCGGCAACAACGGCACGCTCAGACCGCTGCCGTGACGCAGCAGCGCGGCCCTGGTGACGGCCGAGGAGCCGAACCTGTCGCGCACCGAGTCCAGCGCCGCGTCCAGCGCGAACGCGGCCGGCTCGTCGAAGGGCAACGCCAGCTGCACGGCGTCCGCGTTGTCCAAATTGGACAGTGCGACGCCGATCAGGGTGATGCCGTTGTCCGCGATCAGCGGGATCGCCTCGGTCAGCATGGCGTGCGCCGCCGCCAGGATCGTCTCGGTGTGCGCGGTCGCCTGGCTCAGCGTGCGCGAGCGGGTCGCCCGGTTGAAGTCGGCGAAGCGCATCCGGATGGTCACCGTCCGGCACACCCGGTCGGCCGCGCGCAACCGTCGCGCCACCCGGTCCACCAGGCCGGCCAGCAGCACCGCCAGCTCGTCCGGTGGCCTCGGCCTGCTGCCCAGCGCGCGCTGCGCGCCGATCGACCGCCGCCGCTGCCCGACCCGCACCCGGCGCGGATCGACGTTGTGTGCCAGGGAGTGCAGGTGCCGGCCGCCTGCCTGGCCGAGCATCCGCACCAGCCGCCCCTCCGCCAGTTCCGCCACCTGACCGACCGTGGTGATCCCGCGCGCGTGCAGCTTCTCCGCGGTCACCCGGCCAACGCCCCACAACCGTTCGACCGGCAGGGGATGCAGGAACGCCAACTCGCCGCCGTGCGGCACGACCAGCAGGCCGTCCGGTTTGGCAACGCCGCTGGCCACCTTGGCCAGGAACTTGGTGCGCGCGACACCCACCGTGATCGGCAGCCCGACCTGCTCGCGCACGTCAACGCGCAGCCTGGCCGCGATCGTGCTCGGCGCGCCCGCGATCTTCGCCAGCCCGCCGACGTCCAGAAACGCCTCGTCGATCGACAGGCCCTCGACCAGCGGCGTGGTGTTCTCGAAGACTTGGAACACCGCCTTGCTTGCCTGTGCGTAGGCGGACATCCTCGGCGGTACCACGATCGCGTTCGGACACAGCCGCCGAGCCTGCCCGCCCGACATGGCGGTGCGCACACCGTACGCACGGGCCTCGTAACTCGCCGCGAGCACCACCCCGCCGCCCACGATCACCGGCCTGCCGCGCAACGACGGGTCGTCGCGCTGCTCGACCGACGCGTAGAACGCGTCAAGGTCGGCGTGCAGGATCGGCCCTTCGTCAGTCACAACGCCATGGTGACGCCGCCCACCGACAAATCACACCCGTGCGGCCAGGTGGGAGATGAACCGCTCGTAGTCCTGGCTGGTGTGCAGATCCGACGGCACGCGCTCGTCCCCGGCCGCCCGCGCGAGCATGGCCGCGTGCAGCTTCTGCAGCCTGGAGGGCTGGTCCGCCAGTGCTTTCGGCGTCGGCGGGGGAGTCGGCGGGCTGACGTTCGCCAGCGGATCGTCCGTGCGCGGCGTCGTCAGGCTCAGCGCGGCACCCACATCGGGTGCTGCCGCGTCCCGTTTGGTCAGCGGCGGGATCGACCAGCGGCGCTCGATCGTGGCCAGGATGCTGGTGTGGTCCAGCGGTGTGGTCCCGTCCGGCACCCGGAACACCGTGCCGGCCGGGATCAACGGGCTCACCAACACCGTCGGCACCCTCGGCCCGAACCGGGTGAAGTCGAACCCGTACTCACCGGCCGAGGTGTCCGGCGGCGTCGCGCCCCACGGCGGGGACACGTGGTCGTAGCAGCCGCCGTGCTCGTCGTAGGTGATGACGAACAGCGTCGAGTTCCACGCGGGGCCAGACCGCAGCGCCGCGTACGTGTTCCGCAGCAGCACCTCGCCCAGTGCCACGTTGTAGTTCGGATGCTGGCTGTTGCCGGTCGAACTCCAACTCGGTTCCAGGAACGCGTACGCCGGCAGTTTCCCGGCCGCCGCGTCAGACTGGAAATCCGCGAACAGTCCGAAGTTCGCGGCAGGCGCGGATTTCGTGTCCGGAAAGTCCAATTTGGTCAGTGGAGACTTGGTGTCGCCGTAGATCTTCCAGCTCACCTTGTGCGTGGACAGCGCGCCGAAGATGCTCGGGCAGGTGTATGCCTTCACCGAGTCGTCGAGATGCCCCTGGCTGGTGCCTGCGCAGGCGAACGCGCGGTTGGGCATGGTCATCGTCGGCACGGAGCAGTACCAGTGGTCGCACACTGCGAAGCCGCGCGCCAACGCGCTGAGCACCGGCAGCGTCTCGGGCGTGTAGCAGCCCATGATCATGTCCGCTGTGGTGCCCGGCACCACGAACCAGCCCTTGGCGTTGTTCTCGGCGATCGCGCTCGCGTAGTCGGTCACCCACCCGGTCATCGGCGCCACCGCGCCGGACGCGGGTGCCGACGTCGAGCCGTACAGCTGGTCGTTGGTTGCCTGGTAGCCCTCGCCGGGGTCGGCGCCGGGCATGAAGTAGGCGTTCGGGGTGGTCGGCGTGATCGGGTAGACCGAAACGGGTTTGCCGTCCGGGCCAGGACACTGCTCCTTGCCGGTCAGTCCCGCAAAGGGCTGACCGGTGGGGGAGACGTTGCCGGAACCCGAATAGAGGTAGCCGAGCATGTGGTCCAGCGACCGGTTCTCCAACATCAACACGACAATGTGCTCGATCGCGTTCAGCCCTGATGCGGTCATCGTATGTGTCCGTTTTCGCAGGTTGGATGCTTCGAGCGTGCCACGTGGACATCATGGAGCGGACCGCCGAACAGGTGGTCCATACTGCTCACATGGATCGCGACGAAATCGACGACGACGTCTACGAGCAGCTGGACGCCGAGGACACCCTCGACTACGGCGGTCCGAACGACCCGCTCGACGAGGGCTACTCGCCCGCCGAGAAACCGTGGGCGGTCAACGACTTCGGCACCACACCCGCTGAGGAGCGCACCGGCGAGGACCTGGCCCACCGCCTGGCCCGCGAGCTGCCCGACGTCGGCTCGGACTCCGACGGCGACGGCCTCGGCGACAGCGACGACACCGACGGCGAACTCATCGACAACGAGGTGGGCGGCGCCCGCTCCGGCCGGCTGGTGATCGAGCCGAACATCGGCGACGATGGCGAGGAGCAGGACATCGACCTCTACGCCCAGGACGTCGGCATCGACGGAGCGGGCGCGTCCGCCGAGGAGGCCGCCGTGCACCTGGTCGAGGACGACGAGTAGCGAAATTCTAGGCGGAGTCCGCCCGGATGGCGGTGATTCTGTCCAGTACCGGTCGAAAATTCACCAACTCGCTGTGCCGGGCGAGAACGTCCGTCTAGGGTCTCTGCCGTTCTGACAACGTTGTCACCAACGGGAGGCTGTGCATGCGCAACAGAGTCCGGCGTCGAATCGGCTACGGAATCGGCGTGCTGAGCGTCGGTCTCGCGGTCGCGCTGACCGGGTCGTCGGTCGCCATGGCCGCGCAACCGACCGGCTCAACCGGCCCGGTCGCCGATCCGACCACTCTCGTCAATCCCTACATCGGCACCCAGAACGAGGGAAACACGTTCCCCGGTGCGGCCGTGCCGTTCGGCATGGTCCAGGTCAGCCCGGACAACGGCGGCACCGTCGGCTACGACTACGACCAGAAGGCCATCTACGGCTTCAGCCAGACCCACCTGTCCGGCGTCGGCTGTGGTGTCCAGGGCGAGTTACCGCTGATGCCGACCACCGGCGCGGTCGACACCGACCCGGCCACCTACGCGTCCACCTTCAGCCACAGCCAGGAAACCGCACATCCCGGCTACTACCAGGTTCAACTCGCCAGCTACGGGATCAACGCGGAAATGACCGCGACCCAACGAACCGGCTGGCAGCGCTACACGTTCCCGGCGACCGCGCAGGCCAATGTCCTGTTCAACACCGGCAAGGCCGACATGGCGGTCAAGGACTCCGGCCTGACCATCGTCGGTAACGACACCATCGAGGGCTACGTGCACGACGGTGGCTTCTGCGCGGGCCACGACCAGCACACCAGCTACTTCAGCGCCCAGTTCTCCCGTCCGTTCGCCTCCTTCGGCACCTGGCGCGGCAGCACCACGACGTCGGGTTCGCGCGCGGCAAGCGGCACCGGCGCCAACGGCGGCTGGGTCACCTTCGACGCCACCAAGAACTCCTCGGTCACGGTGAAGGTCGGCGTCTCCTACACCGGCATCGCGGGCGCGCGGCTCAACCTCGCCGAGGAAACGCACAACTCGTTCAACTTCGACGCGGTGCACCAGCAGGCGCACAACGTGTGGCAGCAACAGTTGCGCGGCGTGCAGGTCGCTGGCGGCAGCACCGACCAGCAGACCTCCTTCTACACCGCGCTCTACCACACCCTGTTGCACCCCAACGTGTTCGGCGACGTCGACAACCGGTACCTGGGCTTCGACAACAAGATCCACCTGGCCGCCGACTACACCCCGTACGCCAACTTCTCCCTCTGGGACACCTACCGCACCCAGAACCAGTTGCTTGAACTGCTCCGCCCGGATGTCGCACGCAACGTCGACCTGTCCATGCTCGCCGTCTACCGGGAAGGCGGCTCGCTACCGCGCTGGGAGTTGGAGAACAGCGAAACCAACATCATGACCGGCGACCCGGTCACCCCGTTCCTGGTGGACGGCTGGTCCAAGGGCCTGCTCGCCGGCCATGAGCAGGAGGCGTACCAGGCGCTGCTGGCCGACGTGAACTCCGAGCCGCCGGCCGACTCGCCGTTCAACGGCCGCAACGGCAACCCCTGGTACCTCACCGACGGCTACATCCCCAGTGGCCTGACCTGCGTCTACAAGGGCGGCGACAACGACTGCCAGCACCCGGCGTCGGCCACCCTCGAATACGCCGCCGCGGACGCCTCCCTGTCGATCATGGCCAAGGCGCTCGGCCACCCGTCGGACGCGGCCATGCTCGCGCGGCGCGGCGAGAACTACCGCAAGCTCTGGGACGCCTCGATCGGCTTCTTCCGTCCGCGCAATGCCGACGGCACCTGGCTGAACCCGTACGACCCGGAAACCGGCAACGACCAGTTCCACGAGAGCGCCGCCTACCAGTACCAGTGGCTGGTGCCGCAGGACGAGCCGGGCATGATCGGCCTGCTCGGCGGCACCTCCGTCGCCAACCAACGGCTGGACGCGTTCTTCGACTACCCCAACCTGCTCACCGACCCGGCGACGACCGTCAAGACCGGCTGGGTGAACAGCCCGTACGGCTACTACGGCAACAAGACGTACAACCCGAACAACGAGCCCGACCTCCAGTCGCCCTACACCTACCTGTGGACCGGCCAACCGGATCACGCGGCGACCGTGGTGCACGCCCAGGAAACGCTGTTCGCGAACGCGCCGAACGGCATGACCGGCAACGACGACCTCGGTGAGATGTCCGCGTGGCTGGTGATGTCCTCGCTCGGGCTGTACCCGATGATGAGCGGCGCCGACTACTACGCGGTGACCTCGCCCGCCTTCCCGCACGCGACCGTGCACATCGGTCACCTCGGTCCGGTGCAGGGCGGCACGCTCACCATCGACGCGCCCTCGGTGAGCTGGGACAACCGCTACATCACCGCGATGAGCGTGAACAACGCCCCGACCCAGCTGACCTGGCTGCGCCAGGCGCAGGTCGCGCACGGCGGTCACATCGCCTACACGGTGTCCGCGACCGCGGGTAGTTGGGGCACCGCACCCGCCGACGCCCCGCCGTCGGTCACCGGCAGCTGAGAACGTTCCGGGCGGGCCGCACACCGGCCCGCCCGGAACTGGTCGTTACGCAGCGCGATCACGCGTGGCGATTGCCGTCAGTTTGTGCCATGAACAACTTCCGCGGCCCTAACATTGGTCCACTGCGGATCGGCCGACCGCAGTGAGCCAGTGGTGTGCGATGGCGTGGGGGAGTGGATGGCGGTCGACGACTTGCCAGGTCCGGTCGTGAACCTGTTGAACGTGATCGGGGTTCCGTGGCCCTACGTCAACGAGGACACCGTCCTCCAGTTCGCCGGCATGACCAGGGACTTCGGGACCGCGGTCAAGACGACGCACCAGGACGCGACCGATGCCATCCACGGCATCGCGGGCGCCTACCAGAGCGCGTCCACCGAGAAGATGACGTCCGGCTGGGCGAACATGTCCAGCCAGCACGTCGAGGAGATCGTGGCCGGCTGCGAGGTGCTGGCCGGTGCGCTTGAGGTCGCGGCGGGCTACATCGTGGCGCAGAAGGTTGAGGCGATCGGCACGCTGATCGGGATGGCCGCCACGTTCGTCGCCGACCAGGCCGCGTCCGTCGCCACCTTCGGTCTCGCCGAGGCGGCCGTGCCGCTGATCATCGAGGCCGCCGAGAAAGTGGTGAAGTCGCTGGTGATGGACCTGCAACAGCACATCATGAGCGAGGTCATCGAGAAGGCGGCCAAGCCGTTGTTCGCGAAGGTCGAGGCGGCGCTGAGCGGGTTGGACTGGTCGCAGGCCGGCGGGAGCGCGTCGGCGTCGACCGGGTTCAGCCTGGACGCGGAGACGGTCAGGAAGCACACCGCGGCCCTGCGCACGCACGCGGAAACCCTGCGCTCGCACGGTGTGAACTTCACCCAGAACCTGCAAGGGCTGAGCTTCTGATGGCCGACGACGTCATCGGCCCCATGTTCGAGGACCTGGCTGGCAACGCCGCCAAGTACGGCGAACAGGCCGCACGGCAGCTCGGCGACACCGTGGAGGGCGCGGCCGAACGCAGCGAAGCGGCCATCGGCGACGTGACACAGGTCGAAACCGACGCGGGCCGCTCCTTCGACGACATCCCCTCGACGCAGCCCAAGGAACAGCTGCCGCCTGCCGAGGAAGGCACCACCGACGAGGGCACGACCGAACCGCAGGCCCCCGCCGAGCCACCGGCCGCCAATCCGTCGGCAGAGGGCCCGCCCTGGCAGGTCGCGGACGGCGTGCAGGGCTCGGCCGCCGGCAAGAGCGTCAAGCCGCCGCACTGGCGGCACACCATCAACGGCGCGCGCAACGGCGAGATCAAGCCGACCAACACGATCATCCTGCGCGGCTACGAGGACCCGGTGAAGGCCGACGTGAAAGGCATCGCGGACGGCGACGCGACCTGGAACCCGGCAACCAACCGGTATGAGATCAACGGCCGCACCTACGGTGTCGAACCCAACGGCACCACCTTCCCGGACTCCGGCCCCGGCCTGGCCAAACTCGACCGCAACGAGTACGCGGCGCTCAAGGAACTGGCGAAGGCGGGCGGAAATCCGGAGGATGTGATCCCCTTCCAGCGGGCGCCACGCTTCGTGAACAACCCGGACGCCGTCGCCAAGGCGATCCAGATCTACCAAGGGACGTACCCAGAGTGACCTACGACCTGTTCATCATCGGGGACCTGGACCGGGCCCGTCTCACCGCCGCGCTCGCGTCGCTGGCCGGTGTCCCGGCCGCGTCGGTCGACGTGGCCGAGGAGGACGCCGAGGATCGCAACTGGGACGCCCAGGTCAGCTGTTCCTACACCCAGGTCGACGGCGACGTGGACTGGCAGCTGGACATCTATCTCGACGATGCGATCACCGGCGCACCGTCGGAGGAGAACGCGGCCGCCCGGCTCGCCGACGATCTCGATCGGGTGATCTTGTACTCGGCGTCGATCGAACTGCCCAGCGCGTACTTCCTGGTCGCGCCGGGCGGGCTGGTCACGCGTGCGCGCCTGTTCCGCGACGACGACGCCAAGTACCAGCTCGACGCGGTCGAGCGGGCCGTGCCTCGGCTGCCGGGTGTGCGGGTGGCCGCGCAGCCGGAGGTGATCCGCGAGTACTCGGTGCCCGCGCCGATCACCGCCGGTCTCGGTGTGCCGGCCGCGCCGAGGGTGGTCGCGCTGCTGGGCGCGTGGGAGAACCTGACCTCGCGGATGGCGAGCGGCTGGCCTCCGGACGGGTGGTACCCGGTCGAGTTCTACGCCGAGGACCTGCGCGTGCGCGACGAACTCGGCGAGACGATCGAGCAACTGCCGGCCGACGTGGCCGGGCCGGTGCGGGCCGCGCTGGAGCGGATCGACGAGCACTTCCGCACGCTCACCGACAACGACGTCGAGTCCACCCTGGCCGCACTACTCGGTATCTCCCGGATCGACCTGCGGCTGCGCGACTGGTGGTGGCGGCGAATCCCGAACCCGGCGCCCTGGCCCGCCCCGGCCGCATAGCCGAGGCGAGCCAGCACGAACGCGAAGTCAGGACTGGGGCTCCCGCCACATCGGCCACATGTGCGGGCCGTCCGGCAGGTCGATGGTCTCGCCGGAGAACACGTAGCCGTGCCGCTCATACAGCGCGCGGGAGCGCATGCTGCTCGCCTCCAGATAGCCCGCGACGCCGTTGGCGTCCAGCCACGCGTGGTGTTCACGCATCAGGCTCGCGCCGATGCCCTTGCTCTGCATGCTCGGGGTGGTCGCCAGCAGCGCGAGGTGGTGGTGCGCGGGACCGTGCGGATGGTGCTTGTCGAACTGCTCGTCCAGGATCTGGAACCGTTCGGTCCACTCCTGGCAGGCCGCGCGCAGCCGCTCCTCGTAGTCGACCGGATCGGGCAGCGGCTCGTCACCGTGGTACACCCACAACGCGACGCCTTCCCTGTTCCCGCCGGTGAAGAAGATCTCGCCGTGCTCGAACGCGTAGTCGGCGAGGATCCGGAAGTACGCCGGCAGGATCTGCCTGCGCCGCTCCGGGTCCGGTACCAGCCACTCGCACACCTCGATGTCGTGGAACGCCTCGGCCACCCGGTCAGCGGCCGCCTGGACGTCGGCCTCGGTCGCCTTGGTGATCTCGCTGCTTGTCGTCACTGGCTTACCACGCTTTCTGTCGAAGGGCTGGTACCGACGAGATGGGCTTCCGCGATGGCGCGCTTCGCGCCGAGACCGATGGTCTGGTAGACCTCGGGCTGCTTGGCCCGCAACACAAGGCCCCAGATCACACCCGCGATGCCGATCACCACGAAGCCGAGCGGGAACGCCCAGGTGAGCGGCGAGTTGCCGGGCACGCCGAGCAGGGTGGCGAAGTTGGTGACCGCGAAGTAGGTGACGATCAGCAGCAGCACGGTGGCGGCGGTCGGCGCGATTCTGCGCTGCCAGATGGTCTCGCCGTTGTTGGTCCTGCTGAAGAACACGATGGTGCCGACCGCGGTGAGCACCAGCAGGAACAGGATGCCGACGCCGCCGGTGGTGCTGAACCAGAAGAACAGCTGGATCAACGGGTCGAGGCCGACCAGCGCCCAGACCACGATGATCACCAGGCCGACCACGGACTGGACCAGCGAGCCGACGATCGGCGAACCGGTGCGGCGCGACGTGCGGCCCAGCGAGGCCGGCAGCACGCGTTCGCGGCCGAGCGCGAACATGTAGCGGGCCGTCGTGTTGTGGAAGGAGATCATCGCGGCGAGCATGCTGGTCACGAACAGCAGGTGACCCAGGTCGACAAGGGCCGGGCCGAGATGCTGAGCCGCCAGGTTGAACACCAGGTCGAGTTGCTGGGTCTGCGAGTCGGACACGATCTTGTCCGGGCCGGTGGCCACGCTCATCGTCCACGAGGCGAACGCGTAGAGCACCGCGATGATCGCGACCGCGAGATAGGTGGCGACCCGCACGGTCCGCTTCGGGTCCTTGGACTCCTCGCTGAACACCACCGCCGACTCGAACCCGACGAAGCCGAGAACGGCAAGCGAGAACAGCGCGCCGACACCCGAGCCGACCAGGTTGGCGGGGGAGAGGGTCGAGAAACTGAGCGCGTTGTGCGCGGGGTGGAACAGGTCGGTAAAGCTGAACACCAGGATCACCGCGACCTCGCAGCACAGCAGCACCGCGAGGATCTTGCCGTTCATGCTGACCTGCTGGACGCCGGTGATCGCCACGATCGCCCAGGCGACCAGGGCGATCAGCCACCACGGCGCGGAAACGCCGAACCAGTCCTTGAGCACCGGCGCGGCCGCGACGCCGACGCCGCCGTAGAGCGAGACCTGGAGCATGCAGTAGGAGACGAGCGCGACCCACGCGCCGCCGACGCCGAGCGGTTTGGCAAGGCCACGGCTGATGTAGGCGTAGAACGCGCCCGCGTTCGCCGTGTAGGGCGCCATGGCGACGTAGCCGACCGAGAACAGCGCAAGCACGATGCCGATCGCGATGAACGCGACCGGGATGCCGATCAGGCCGGTGGTGGCGTAGCCGGTGGTGACGGTGCCGGCGACCACGGTCAGCGGGGTCGCTGCGGTCATCACGAAAAAGATGACGGAGGGAATGCCTAACCGGTTCGCGGCGAGGGCCATCGAGATGCTGCTGCTGGCCCTTCCTGCCTTCACAGGAGTTGTGGACTGCACGAGGCTGCTCCGAATTCAATTTGTTGGGGGGATTCGTGAACTGGCGAACTAAAGCCGATGCGTGAGCACGGCGTCGCCGTACACCGCGTCGGTGATGACCAGCAGTTCCCGCAGGGCCGGCGGCAGCACCGGCAACAGTTGGTTGATCGCGGTCGTCGAGGCCGGAACCCCGTGGATGACCAGTCGATGCAGGTCGGTGACATTGATCAGCCCGGCCAGGAACAGGTCCTGCAGCTCGACCTGCTCTCTTCTGCGCAGCGCCATTTCCAGTCGGGTCGCCGGCCAGAGGAACGTGTTCAGGTCGACCGGCACGTACTGCACGGTGGAGCGCAACAACTTGCGTGCCTGCATGCGCCGGACATGGCCCGCGCGCAGCAGCCGTTGGCCTACCTGCTCCGCCGCGTCCTGGCGCAGGTAGAGCAACCATTCCTTGGCACTTGTCACCGACGGCTCGGCGACGAGGTGTTCCAGGATCGTGTACGCCAACGCATCCTCGGGCGGAACGCGGTTGATCACCCGGATGTTGGCCCTGTCCACGGTGATCCGCTCGAACAGCACGAGTTCACCGAGCAGGCTCGCGGCAAGGCCGATACCGGTCGCGCCGTCGCTGAGATGCCGCTTTCCGGTGAGGTGGTCGTGCGCGGTGAAATAGAAGTCGTCGGCAAGCAGCACGGCTTACGTGTCCCCTTCTGCCACGTCGACTCCGCGCGCCACCCCGTCACGCACCATCGCCCCAGTGACCATCATTCGTCTCGTCCCGTGCCCCTCCGCTCACCAACGGGCAAGCACCAGTCACCGGCGGCGACGAACCTAGCGGAGAAGCGGAATCAGAGGATAGGACATTGCAGCCCAATCACTCGCTCGGCCTAGCGATCATCGCGTCACGCCTCCGGCCCCTGTCGTTTTCTGTCGTTTTCCTTGGCATCGCCATGAACTGGTCCACCAAGGCGTCGATGTACTTCTCGTCGACCGGCTCGCCGGTGACCAGGACGCGGTAGTAGATCGGGCCGACGAGTTGATCGACGGTCAGGTCGAGGTCGACGTCGGCGGGGAGGTCGTTGGCGAGTGCGGCGCGGTCCCGTGCGCGTTGCTCGGCGAGGAACCGGGCGCGGAAGGTCGTCGCCAGGTCGGGATCGTGCTGGGCCTGGCCGATCAACGCGCGCAGCACGGCGCCGGCGTCGTCGTTGAGGAGGAAGTCGGCGAGTTGGCGCAGGTAGCCGCGCAGGTCGCCGGGCTCGACGGCGGCGAGCCGCTTGGCCGCGTCGTTGGTGAAGGTGTCCAGTAGGACATCGGTTTTCGAGTTCCACCAGCGGTAGATGGTCTGCTTGGCGACCCCGGCCCGCGCGGCGATGCCTTCGATGGTCACGCCCGCAAACCCCTTCTCCACAAGGAGGTTGTCCGCGGCGTGCAGCACGGCGATGCGGGCGCTTTCGCTGCGGCCGTGCCGGTTGCCGTGATGCCGATCGCTCACTGTCCACCCCTCTAGAAATGACGCAACGTTGCGTCTAGCCTAGAGGACGTGATCGACACACGCCACCGCAACACCGCCCTGCTCGTCGCCGGCTGCTTTTTCATGGAGATGCTCGACGGCACCATCGTCACCACGGCCGCGCCGCGCATCGGCGAGTCGCTGCACGTGGCGCCGACCGAGATCGGCCTGGTGATCACCGCCTACCTGCTCACCCTCGCGGTGCTGATCCCGGCCAGCGGCTGGCTCGCGCAACGCTTCGGCATGCGGCGCGTGTTCCTCTCCGCGATCGCGATCTTCACTCTCGCCTCGCTCGGCTGCGCGTTCAGCGGCGACCTGACCACGTTGGTGATCATGCGCGTCGTGCAGGGCGTCGGCGGCGCCATGATGGTGCCGGTAGGCCGCACGGTCGTGTTGTCCCGCACGGACAAGTCCGAACTGATGCGGGTCATCTCCTACATCGTGTGGCCCGGCCTGGTCGCGCCGGTGCTCGCCCCGATCGCCGGCGCGCTGATCACCACCTACGCGTCGTGGCCCTGGCTGTTCGGCATCAACGTGCCGCTTGGCGTGATCGCGTTCGCGGTCGCCCTGCGGCTGATCGACGCCGAGCGGTCCGCGAACCCGCCCGGCCTCGACTGGCTCGGCCTCGCGCTCACCTGCACCGGCCTCGGCGGCCTCACCTACGCCGCGCACCTGATCGCCGACACGAACAGCGGCTGGGTGCCGATCGTCGCGCTCGGCGGCGCCTCGATCGTGCTGCTGGTGTTCGCCACCGTGCACCTGCTCCGCGCACGGCATCCGCTGCTCACGCTGAACCTGCTGCGCGTGCACACCTTCCGCCAGTCGATGCTCGGCAGCTTCCTCTACTGGTTCACCGTCGCCGCAGGGCCGTTCCTGCTGCCGCTGCTGTTCCAGAACGTGTTCGGCTGGAGCGCGGTGAAATCCGGCCTGATCGTGCTGTTCATCTTCGTCGGCAACGTCGGCATCAAACCGACGACCACCCCGATGCTCAACCGGTTCGGCTTCCGCACCGTGCTGATCACCTCGACCATCGGCCTCGCGGCCAGCATGATCGCGCTCGGCCTCACCACCAGCGACACGCCGCTGGCGCTGATCATCCTGCTCACCCTCGTCTCGGGCATCTTCCGCTCCATCGCGCTGACCGCCTACAACACGGTCGCGCTCAGCGACGTGCCGAACGAGGAGATGCGCGAGGCCAACACCCTCGCCGCGACCACAACCCAACTCGCGGGCGGTCTCGCGGTGGCGGGCGCCACGGTCGCGCTGCGCGTCGGTGACCTGATCACCGGCGGGGCCGGGCGCACCGCGTACGCGGTCGCGTTCGTGCTGGTCGCGCTGTTCGCCATCGGCGCAACCGTCCAGGCGACCCGAATGGACCCGCAGGCCGGCAACGCGATCCGCACACAGCCGGCAAGGACGAGGTAAGTGTGGCATCGCGTGCTGACCAGGTTGCCGGTTTCGCTACGGTGATGACCATGCGCGAGCTTCGGCGTCGATGGCTGGGCCTCGTCATCAGTCTCATCGCCGTGGCCGCCGCGGTGATCCACGTGATCTGGCCGAGCGCACGCATCGACGGCACCACCGCGCTGCTGCTGGGCATCGCGCTGATTCCGTGGCTGGGCGAACTGCTGGAGAGCATCGAGCTGCCGGGCGGCCTGAAGGTCAAGTACCGGGAGATCGAGCGTCGCCAGGACGCGGTCGAGGCCAGCGCCCGCGAGGCGAGCAGCACCGCGCAGGCCGCGCTGGGCGCGGCCGGCGCGGCACACGGCGACGTCGAGCAGTTGGTCAGCCAGTTCCACGAACTGCGAGCCCGGGCGGCGTTCCCCGGCCGGACCGGGGAGATGGACCGATTGTTCGGCGCCCTCGTCAACGCGGTGCCGGCCGATTTCGACGCGGCGGCGGCCCTGAACAGCTCGGACGAGGGCGTGCGCCTCGCCGGCTACGCCTACGCGTACGGACGGCCGGACCCAACCTTGCTCGGTCCGGCCGCCGACGCTCTCGCCAGGGAGGAAACGCGGTTCAACCAGTACTGGGCGTTGCGCGTCCTCCAGCGGATCGTCGCCGTCAACGGCATCCGCACCGTGCCGCGCCCCGTACTCGACCACCTGCGTGCCCTGGACGCGAGCCTTGAACCGGGCTCGAATCGCCGTCGCCCACTCACCGCACTGCTGAACATGGTGGACGACGACCGAACCGATCAGCGGTAGTCGCGGTAGAACGCGCGCAGGTCACCGGCGAGCAGGTCCGGCGCGTCCGTGCCGGAGAAGTGGCCGCCCCGGTCGAACTCGGACCAGTGCACGATGTTGTGGTCGCGCTCGGCGAGTTGGCGGATGCTCGGGAAGTCGTCGGCGAACACCGCGACCCCGGTTGGGACGGTGCCGCGCTCGGGCTGCCGCTCGGGGGCGTGCGCGTCCTCGTAGTACTGCTGCGCGGTCGAACCGCCCGTGTCGGTGAACCAGTACAGCGACGCCACGGTGAGCACGAAGTCCGCGCTCAGCATCTTGTTCTCCTCGGCCGAGTGGTCGCCGAAGCCCCGGAACAGATCCAGAATCCAGGCCAGCTGGCCGACCGGGGAGTCGCTGAGCGCGTGCGCGAGCGTGCTCGGCCGGGTGGCCATGATCTTGCTGAAGCCGGAGTGCTCGTTCACGAAACGCTGGAAGTACGCGAGCCGCCGGTACTCCTCCTCGCCGAACGTCTCGAACTCGGTCGGATCGCCGCTCGGATAGGAGAACACCTGCGCGACGTGGATCGCGGGCACCTCATCCGCCGCGATCTTGCCGAGCTCCGGCGCGATCATCGCACCACCGTCGCTGCCGGCCGCGCCGTAGCGCCGGTAGCCGAGCCGGTGCATCAGCTCTTGCCAGGCTTGCGCGATCCGCGCGATGTGCCACCTGGTCTCGCCGACCGGATTGGAGAAGGCGAAGCCGGGCATGGACGGAATCACCAGATGAAACGCGTCGGCCGGGTCGCCGCCGTGGGCGCGCGGGTTGGTGAGCGCGTCGATCACGTCCAGGGTTTCCACGAACGTGCCGGGCCAGCCGTGCATCAGGAGCAGGGGAAACGCGTCCGGTTCCGGCGACCGGACGTGCAGGAAGTGGATGGTCGCGCCGTCGATCTCGGTGGTGAACTGCGGGTAGCTGTTGATCCGCGCCTCGTGCACCCGCCAGTCGTACCCGTTCGCCCAGTACCGGGCGAGTTCGGTCAACTCCTCGACCGGGACGCCGCGGTCCCAGCCGGCCCCGGACGGCTGCCGGGAGGTCCACCGGGTGCGGGCGATGCGCTCGCGCAGATCGTCGATGTCGGCCTGGCCGATGTCGACGGTGAAGGGCTTGATCTCGGTGTTGTCGCTGCTCATGGCATTAATCCTGGTGCCACGAGCTAGCCGGTCGTGATAGCCGATTCCGCCAACGAGGCGTGGTTTTCGGACAACGTGTTTTTGGACAACGTGTTTTCGGACAACGTCCCGCCCGATCCGAACGTCTCCCGATACGCGGCAGGGACCACCCCGACCAGTCGACGGAAGTGCGGGCGCAACGCAGCCGCCGAGGAGAAGCCGCAGTAGCGGGCGATCTCGTCGATCGGCAGGGTGGTCGTCTCCAACAGTTGCTGGGCGCGGATCACCCGCTGGTGCGTCAGCCACGTCGCGGGCGCGGCGCCGGTGATCTCGCGGAACCTGCGGTCGTAGTTGCGTCTGCTCATGTGCGCGCGGGCCGCCAGCTCGTCCACCGGAAGCATGCTGTCCAACCGGCCCAGTGCCCACGCCATGCTCTCCACCACCGGATCGTCGTCGTCCGCGTCGGGCACCGGCGACTCGATGTACTGCGCCTGCCCGCCCGACCGGTGCGGCGGCACCACCATGCCCCTGGCCAACCGGTTCGTCACCTCCGCCCCGCACATCGAGCGGATCAGGTGCAGCCCGAGGTCCATCCCGGACGCGCCGCCGCCCGCGGTCAGCACGTCGCCGTCGTCGATGTACAGCTTGGTCGCGTCCATCCGCACCTTCGGGAAGCGCGCCGCCAACGGAGCGGCCATACTCCAGTGCGTCGTGGCCGGCCGATCATCCAGCAGACCGGCCGCGGCCAGCACGAACGCGCCGCTGCACAACCCGGCGACCCGCGCGCCGCGCGTGTGCGCGACCCGCAACGCGTCCAGCAACGGCTCCGGCGGCAATTCGTCGGCCGACCGCCAGTTCGGCACGATCACCAGGTCGGCGAGTCGGATCGCGTCCAGGTCGTACGGCGCGGCCAACGTCAGCCCGCCGCCGCGCACGACCGCGTCCGGCTCGCCCGCGACCATCCGCAGGTCGGTGCCGGGCAGCTCGCCATAGCTCAACGCCATGTCGAACACGCCCAACGCGAAGGACATGATGCCAAGCGACATCCCGTCGCAGGCGACCACCACGATGCTGCGCGGCAACGGATCCATGGCCGGTGTCATCAGCGGATCCGCAGGCGCTTCAACAGCTTGTAGGTGATGGTGATCATCCGCGTGAACTGCTTGGCGCTCACGCCCGTCGGCCGGTCGAAGCCCATGATGCGTTGCCGCGCAATGGTTTGCAGCTCGGTGTACTCCAGGATGCCGTGCTCGCCGTGCCGCCTGCCCTGTCCGGACGCCTTCATCCCGCCCATCGGCGCGTCGTTGGACGCGTACGCGGCACCGTAACCTTCGTTGATGTTCACCGTGCCGCACCGGATCCGCGACCCGACCTCGCGGCCGCGTTCCGCGCTGCGCGTCCACACGCTCGCGTTCAGGCCGTACTCGGTGTCGTTGGCCAGCTGCACGGCCTCGTCGTCGTCCGCGACCGGATACACCGCGGCCACCGGGCCGAACGTCTCGTTCGCGTACAGCTCCATGTCCGGCGTGACGCCCTGCAACACCGTGGGCTCATAGCAAAACGGGCCGAGATCGGGCCGGGCCCTGCCGCCGGCCAGCACGCTCGCGCCCTGCGCCCGCGCGTCCTCGACATGGCGGGTGACGATGTCCAGCTGCCGTTTCGAGGACAGCGAGCCAACGTCGTAGTTGAAGCCGTAGCCGGTGTTGAGCTTCAACGACTTCGTCTCGGCGACGAGCTTGGCCACGAACTCGTCGTAGACCTTGTCCGCAACGTAGATGCGTTCCATGGACAGGCACAGCTGGCCAGCGTTGGCGAAGCACGCGCGCATCGCGCCCCGCGCCGCCTTGGCCACGTCCGCGTCGTCCAGCACCAGCATCGGGTTCTTCCCGCCCAGTTCCAGCGTGACGCCGATCAGCCGGTGCGCGGCCGCCTCCGCGATCCGCCTGCCCGCCGCGGTCGACCCGGTGAAACAGATATGGTCGGCCTCGTCAAGCAGCGCCTGCCCGACCACGCTCGGCTCGCCGACCACGATCTGCCAGACCTCCTCCGGCAGACCCGCCTCGACCAGCAGCTCCCTGGCGCGCAGTGCGGTCAGCGCGGTCCGCGTGTCCGGTTTGAGCACCACCGCGTTGCCGGCCAGCAGCGCCGGGATCAGGTCGCAGACCGCCAGTGACAGCGGATAGTTCCACGGCGAGATGATCGCGACCACCCCCTTGGGCTGGCGCAGCTCCCACGTGCGGGTCGCGCCCGGCAGCGCTCCCTTGCGCCTGCGCGGAGCCAGGAACTTGGCGGCGTTGCGGCCGTAGTAGAGGCTCAAACCGGCGATGTCCACGGTCTCCTCGAACGCGCTGACCCGCGCCTTGCCGGTCTCCGCCTGGATCAGGTCGAGCAGTTCCGCGTTGCCGAGCACCTTGTCGTGCAGCGCGAGAAACGGCTTGGCACGCTCGGCGGGAGAGACCTCGGTCCACGCGCGCTGCGCGATCCGCGCCCGCTCGTATGCCTTGGCCACGTCGTCCTGGGTGAACTGGGTAAGCGTGACCAGCGGCTCCCCGGTGAACGGCGCGACGTTCGTGACCCGCGCCCCGCTCCCGGTCAGCCGATCGGCGAGCCGGTCGATGAGCTGTTGATCGGGCTTCGTCTGATCGGGCATCGTCCACCTCCGCGTGCATCGATGAACTACGAAGTTACCCGGTCACGGCCGCTCTTTGCGGGATGCCAGTCGACGTCGAGCAGCGCGCGCAGCCGCTCCACGTTGTCCGCGCCGATCCGCTCGACCAGCTCCCGCTCCACTTCGGCCATCACCGCCTGCGCCAACCGCGGCAGCGCCATGCCCGCCAAGGTCAGCTTGACCAGCTTGTTCCGCCTTGTTCCGCGCGGACGTCGGGTCGGGGTCGACCCGCAGCAGTCCGCCTTGACCAGCTCGCCGACGGCCTGGTGCGCGGACTGTTGCGCGATGCCGGAGCGGCGCGCCAGTTCGGCGATGGTGGTGCCCTCGATGTCGAGCTTGGCGTAGATCTGGGTCAGGCTCAGCGGCCGACCTCCCGCAGCAACGGCCGATTAGGCCGAGTTGCCCGATTCGTAACCGTCCGCTTGCGAGCGTCACACCCCCTACTTAGGGTGCTTGTGAGCGCGCGACGGCCGACCCTAGAGTCGCCGGTTGTGTTCAGATCATTATCCCTGCTCGCGGCCGGTGTGCTCGCCACGGCGATCGTCCCGACCGTTGCCGCATCAGCCGTCGCGGCACCGCTCGTCGAACCCCTCGTCCACCAGGCCCCGCTGGACCTGCCGATCCAGCCCGCCCCGATCCTCACCACCCAATGCCAGCAGCGGTACCAACTGGAGTGCTACACCCCGCGACAACTACGCGTCGCCTACGACCTCGACCCGCTCTACCGGCTCGGCGTCACCGGCAAGGGCCGCACCATCGTCCTGGACGAGGTGTACGGATCGCCCACCGTCCAACACGACCTCGACGTCTTCGACCAGCACTTCGGCCTGCCAGACACCACCGTGCAGGTGTACAGGTACGGCGCCGTGCCACCCTTCGACCCCACCAACGACTACATGGTCGGCTGGGCCCAGGAAACCACCCTCGACGTCCAGGTCGCGCATGCCATCGCACCCGGCGCCAAGATCGTGGTCGCCGAGACCGGCGTCGCCCAGACCGAGGGCCCCGGCGGCGTGCCAGAACTCCTCGGCGCCATCAACGACCTGGTCAACGCGAACGACGCGGACGTCGTCTCGATGAGCTGGGGCACCCGCGAGGCGCACTTCCCCGGCTACTCCACCGGTGACTACACCAGCCTGCTCTCCCTGCGCGGCCCGTTCCAGAACGCGGTCGAGCACGGCGTCACACTCACCGCCAGTTCCGGCGACGGTGGCGGCTTCCCCGACGTCGGCGGCTTCTGGCCCAGTTCGGACCCGCTCGTCGTCGCGGTCGGTGGCACCCACCTCGACCTGGCGAACAACGGCCAGCGCACCAAGCCCGACAGCGCCTGGACCGACAGCGGCGGCTACCGCTCCACCGTGTTCAGCAGGCCCGCCTTCCAGAATCCGGTCGCTCCGATCGCCGGCCCGCACCGCGTCACCCCGGACGTCAGCCTGGACGCCGACCCCAACGGCGGCATGTGGCTCTACTCCAGCTTCACCCCGGCCAACACCGGCTGGTGGCTCGGCGGCGGCACCAGCCAGTCCTCACCCATGTTCGCCGCGATCGTCGCACTCGCCGACCAGGCCACCGGCCACCGGTTCGGCCAGATCGACAATGCGCTCTACCCGCTCTACGCCCAGCACGCCAAGGGCATCGTGGACGTCACCGTCGGCGACACCGCCGACCCGGCCGCTGGCTCGACCGGCTTCCCGGCCACCCCCGGCTACGACCAGGCCACCGGCGTCGGCACGATCGACGCGGCCAAGCTCGTGTTCGACCTGCTCCTGCGCCATCCCTGATCCGCGCCCCGTCGCTCGTGTTCAATGGCCGCATTGCCGTGAAGCGCACGAGCGGCGGGACTACCAGGCACTGGAACGCCTCGGCCGCCGTACCGGAAACGTTGTCCAGAATTCACGCGATCGCCAAATGCAACGACACCTGTGCGTTCATGTTAATAACGTCAACGCGCACCGACTTCAGTATGTTCGTGAGCTGCCTTTCCCGACTTAAAGTTTCCTTGTTTCACCCTGCAAGGCAGTACCTGAAACGAGGGAAATGACAATGCATCGATTCGCGCGCAAGGCGTTAGCCGGCACCGCGGTCGCAGGTGTGGTGATCGCCAGCCTGACGGTCGGCGCCACGAGCGCATCAGCCGTGTCCGCCACTGCGGCACCGCCGTTCACCCATTCGCACAACCGCGGCGCGGCCGCGGCCTCCGGTGCCAGCAACTGGTCCGGCTACGTGCAGCAGGGCAGCACCTACAGCAGTGTGTCGGCATCATGGACGATCCCGCAGGTCAAGAGCGACGCCAGCGGCTACTCGTCCACCTGGGTCGGCATCGACGGCTACTCCGACCAGTACCTCATCCAGACCGGCACCACCGCCAACTACGACTTCGGTGCCAGCTACAGCGCCTGGTGGGAGGTGATCACGCCGAGCAACGTGCTGCCGGAGGAGGACTTCAACATGACCGTCCGTCCCGGTGACTCCATCAGCGCCAGTGTGACCAAGGGCTCGGGCAGCACCTGGACCATGAAGCTGACCGACAACTCCACCGGTGTCACCAAGTCCAAGAGCTATTCGTTCAACGGTCCAGCATCGACCGCCGAGTGGATCCAGGAGGACACCGATGTCGACGGCTACGTCTCTTCCTCGCCCGACTTCGGCAAGGTGACCTTCACCAACTGCAAGGCCAACGGCGCCAACGCGACCCTCTCCTCGGACACCTCGTTCCCGCTGGAGGACACCAACGGCGTCGTCGAGGACTCGATCTCGGCGCCGTCCGGCACCAGCTTCACCGCGACCTATCTGGCCAGCGGTTCGGACTGGTACCCGGGCAACGCGGCCAGTGCAGCACTCGCCGCGCGCACGCACTGATTTCACCTCCTTTTCACCTCGTGCCGTTTTCACCTCGTTCCGGGCCGCTCCCCGCTCCCCGCTCCCCGCTCGCGGGAGCGGCCCGGTTTCGCTTCCGAAATCGTTGCCGGCCGATAGAATCACAACCATGCGAACGCGGTTTGTCGTGATTGTAGTCGCGACAACAATCACGACAGTCTGTTGCACGCCCACGATCGCGAACGCGGCGAATGGTTCGTGTGTGCAACCGCAGGGCGTGTACACCAAGGGCACGCCGTGGGCGCAGAATCTCATCGACGCGCCGAGGATCTGGCCGCTCAGCACCGGTTCCGGGGTGACCGTCGCCGTGCTCGGCACCGGCGTCGACCCGAACAACGCGCAGTTCGCGCCCGGCGCGGTCAAGCCGGCGATCAGCTCGACCAGCGGCATCGGCGGTTCGGCCGACTGCGCCGGCTATGGCACGTTCGCGGCCGGTATCGTTGCCGCGCAGCCGAACCCGTCGACCACCTTCGCCGGCACCGCACCCGGGGCGCACATCCTCCCGGTCCGCTATACCGACACCGGCCCGAGCAACGAGCAGGGCGCCGACCCGGTCGCGCTCGCCACCGCCATCACCGATGCGGTCAACGCACACGCGAGCGTCATTCTGGTCGCGGTACCGGCCACAACAGATGATCCGGCGCTGCGCGCCGCGGTCCGCGCCGCCGACGCCGCTGGCGATGTCGTTGTCGCGCCTGCCATCGCCAACCAGGACGGCCAGTCGAGCTATCCCGCCGCCGACCCGGGCACCATCAGTGTCGCCGCGCTCAACGAATCCGGCGCGGCCGCGAGGTCAGAGAGTGGCGCGATCGGCGCGCCCGGCGCCGATCTGGTGGGCATGGCCGCGAACAGCGGGGGAGCGGTCGGTCAGGTGTGGTCGTTGCAGGACCCTTCGTTCGCGTCCGCCGCCTACGTCGCCGGGGTGGTCGCCCTGATGCGCGCGTACCCACCGTTGAGCGGACTGACTCCCGACCAGATCGCGAACCGGCTGAGCGCGACCGCGAGCAAACCGGCCAACGCTGCGAATCTCGGCGCCGGCATCGTCAACGCCTACGCCGCCGTCACCGCCGAACTGCCGGCTGCCAACGGAAAATCCGACCTGTCGAACCGTCCGGTTCAGGTCGCCGCAGCCAACAACGCGACCGGCCCGGCCGACCGGATCGCCGGTCTCATCGCGATCCTCGGTGTGTTGCTCGCCGGCCTGATCGTCGTCGCGGCACGGTCGATCCGCAGGGCCAGGGCGCGCGGCTGGCGCGTCGGCCCGATCAGGTCATGAGGCGGATCAGGTCATGAGTGAGGAATAGCTGGTCGCGCTGTCCCGATCGCCCTGGATGTAGTTGTCCGCGCTGTTGTTCAGGCCCGTGATCAGCACGCCGGCGCGTTCGACAAGCGAGGAGATGGTCTGCGCCGCGGTCTCCATGACCGACTGGTGCGCCTCGAATGCTTCCTGCGACTGCGGCACCTGGCCGAACGCAGTCGCGCTCAGGTTCTCCTCGCCGACCTGCGTGCCCGCGTTGCGCACCTGTTGCTGCTGTCCGGAGAACTCGTTGGCGGTACTGGTCAACGCGGTCGGCGCGACCCGGAACGCACCCGAACCCGCGCCCGTGTTCGCCCCCTGCTGGCCGGTGTTCGGACCGGTGTTCACCTGACCTGCCGCGGTGCCGGCCCGATTGGTGAACCGCTGGTAGGCGCCGCTGGTGTAGGTCGACCACGGGTTGAAGTTGGTGCCCTGGTGCGAGATCGCATACGCGTTGCGCGCGTTGGTCGCCGGATCGAGGTTCGCGGTCTGGTTGCGCACGGCCTGCTCGGCTGCGGTGCCGTGGCCCGGGTTGAGCGAGCGGATCTGCCACAGCCCCACCGACGGACCCCACGTTCCGTTCTGCAGGCCGACATCGCCGACCTGGTCGGAATCGCCGTGCGACTCGGCGAGCGCCACCGCGGTCGCCGTTGTCAACGCGTCGCCGCGGAAGCCCGCGTCGTAGGCGTACTGCGCGACCTGCTGATCGGTCAACTGTGGCATCGCGTCCTCCCGCACTCAAACGAGGTTCGAATCTAACTCATCCGCGGACCTGAGACCGCCGATGTTCACCGTTGTCCACAGTCACCCGAATTCCTCAACAACCCGCCCATTCCGCGCCCCGCCTCGTCGGCCCGCCGCGCTAACGTCGCCACGCGACTTGCGTCGCGCCTCGGCGGGTCCGCCCACCCCCCTTAGGGAGGGTGGGGGCTGTCTACTTTGAGGGAATGCGAGGTGGTTTTGGGTTTTAGGTGAGGGGGTCTTCGCCGATGACGGTGGGGGCCACCGGGGAGGACTCGGTCCAGACGTCCTCGGTTTCCATCAGCCACGGTGGGATGCGCCTGCCGCCGCCCATGTCCGAGCCGCCCATGCCGCTCATCGGCATCATGGGCATCATCGGGGTGCCGCCTGCCGTGTTGGCGCCTGCCGCGCCCGCCGCCGCGACGCCGGATTCCAGGGCGCTCGCGGAGTTGGCGCCGCTGAGCAGGTTGCCGCTGAACGAGCCGACACCGCCCGCGCCGGCACCACCGACACCGCTGGCGCCGAGACCGCTGATCCGGCCGACACCGCCGCCGATCGCGGCACTCTTCAGGGCGCCGAGCCCGCCGCCCCCACCGCCGAGTTTGGCCGCGTCGAGTTTGGCCGCGTCGATGGCTGCGGCGCGGTCGCCGAGTTTCGGGGTGGTGCCATCGGTGCCGGTGTTGGTGCCGCCGGACGAGGAGTCGTTGTTCTTGTTCTTGTTCACGAAGCCCGGCACCTTCGGGATGATCGAGCCGAACCGGCCGAACACCGCGGCCGACGCCGCGGCGACGCCTGCCGTGAACATGTTGCCGAACAGTGGACTGTCCTGTTCGGCCGTTGCCGCGTTGGCGGGCAGGCCCTGATTCGCGGTCTTGGCGGTCGTGCCGGTGCCGGTGCCGGTGAGGGTGCTGGTCGTGGTCTTCGTGGTGGTGGGCTGGCCGGTGGTGAAGGACGTGAGGTTGGTGGTGATGGGCGTCTTGCCGCCGGCGGAGGCGCCGGTGATCGCCGAGCCCTGCGGCACCTGGGGTGTCAGCTGCGCGTCGGGGGCTGGCGGGATGTCGGCCTGGGTGCTCACGTAGTTGCCGGCGAGGTTGGTCATCACCTGGACGGCCTTGGCGTGCGCGGCATCCGCCGTCGCGGAGACCTGTTGCTGGTTCTGGACCGCTGCCACGGCTTGGGCGCGGGCCTGTTGCATCTGCGCGACGACTGAGGCCGGCGTGCTGGCGTCCACCTGGATGGGCGAGCTGGCCAGCGCGAGTACCGCGGCCGGGACGGTGGGCACGTCGACGGGTGGCGGCATCTGGGCGCGCGCGGTCTCCTGGGCGTCCGCCACGTCGGTGGCGAGGTTGCGCATGGCGTACGCGGTGTCTGCGACCTTGCGGATGCCGCCGATCAGGTCGTTGACCATGGTCGTGTACTGGTCGGCCGCGCCACCGGACCAGTTGCCCTTGAAGCCGCTGAGCTGCCCCTCCAACGTGTTCGCCTGCGAGTGCAGGGCGTTGGCGGTGGAGTCCCAGCCGTTGGCCGCGGTGCGCGCGCTGTTCGGGTCGCCCGCGTAGAGCATGGCGTAGAGCTGCTGGTGGCTGTACTGCGCGAAGTTCGTCCGCGCCTCGTGCCGGCTCATGTCCACCAACCCTGGTTGTTCGACGGATCGTTGTAGGAAGACGACTGACCCTGTTGGCCGGAGTTGTCGCCGAAGATGGCCTGCCAGATGCTCTCGTGGCCGGAAGCCTGGCCGGAGTTCTGGCCGTACGACTGGCCGTAACCGCCTGAGTAAGCGCCCGAGTAGCCGCTCGCGTCACCGTTGGTGACCTGCATGCTGCCGGCCGCGTTCTGGTCGGCCTGCTGGTAGCCGTTGGCGACGGTCTTGGTGATGTCCTCGGCGAAGGAGATCGCCTGCTGCACCTGGCCGAGCAGGTCCGACATCTCGACGATCGCGGCCTGGTGCGCGGCGGCGAGACCGCTCGCCTCGCCGAACGCCCCGAGCTTCATCGGGGTGTCCTGCAACGAGGAGAGCGCCTCGATCGGTGTGCCCAGCCCGCCCAGCTGCGTCTGTAACTCCTGGGCGAAGTCGAGCAGGGTCTGCAGATGGACGAAGAACGACTGGTCGGTCATGGAATCCGGCGCCTCCCCTTGCTGGGACCGCTCATGCGAAAGCCCGTCGACGGAGGAACGTGTGTCCCTCCGTCAACGGGTTGGATCGAACTAGGCGAAGAAGCTGGTGTTGCGCTGCTCCAACGCGTACTGCTGGTCGTGCGCTTCGGAGACCTTCTGCGAGAACTGCGCGATGATGCCGACGATGTCGTTCGTGGCCGAACGCAGCCGGGTCTCGCACTGCTGGGCGGCGTCACCGGCCGAGCTGCCGGAGGCGTACCAGTTCTCCTTGAGCGGAGCCAGGTTGCTCTGCAGGTCCTGCAGACAGGTGGTCAACGCGGTCGCCTTGGCGGACAGGGCCTGCGAACCGGCCTGCAACGCGGCGAAGTTCACACTGATCTGATCTGCCATTGTTGCTTGGTCCTCTTCTCCTGGGGCTGACCGTCGCGATCAGGCGCCGATGATCCGGTTGAGGACGGCCCCACCGGCGTTCAGGTTGCTGGCAACCGTGCGGAAACTCTGCTGTGCGGACGAGTCCCCGCTGTTGTAGTTGGTGTTGCTGGTGTTGACCAGGCTGGACATCTGGTCCAGTTCGTTGCTCGCCTGCTGCATCTTCTCCTGCAACTGGGTGTGCAACTGCCAGAAGGCGGTAGCCTGGTCACCCGCGTAGCTGCTCAGAGTGGCGACCAGTTCATTCTCCAGGTCGCTCATTGTCTTCTTGGCGTTGGCTGCCGCCTCCGAGAAGCCCTGGACCGCACGGGTCATGGACGCGGCATCGATCTTGTAGCCTGAGCCACTGGTCACGGGTGGGCCACCTCCTCTTTCTCGCCAGGTTGGTCGCGGGGGCCATTCGCGGCCCCGCGCGTCTTGCCATGATGGACATTAGAAAATCGCCGACTATCCGCAAACGGCACAAGTGCCGGTCGAAATGGCGGCACTATTACCTACGCGTGCGCCGTCACTTCCCCGTTCCGCTGCTGCGCGGCTTGTTCATCTGTTGTTGAATCCGGCTCCTGCCAGGCGATCTGGACCAGCGCCGAGCCGTTTCGCCTGCGTACCAGCGAGCCTCGGCCGGGTGGCTGCGGGCTGGGTTTGACGTCACCGAGCAGCGGACCCTCCTCCTTGCTGCCGGACAGCACCACCCCCGGCGAACCGAGTTCGCGCATGCGTTGCAGCATCGGGTCGAACATGGAGCGGGCCGCGCCGCCGCTGGCGCGCGCCACGATCAGGTGCAGGCCGATGTCGCGGGCCTGCGGCAGGTACTCCAGCAGCGGCGGCAGCGGGTTGCGGCCCGCGGTCGCGACCAGCTCGTAGTCGTCGACGAGCACGAACAGCTCGGGGCCGCGCCACCAGCTTCGGTCGCGCAGCGCCTCGGCGGTGACCTCCGGGCCGGGCAGCCGGGTCGCATGCCGGCGGCGACCTGTTCGACGAGGTCCGGTGGCGCCGGTTCGGCACCGGCGTAGCCGAGCAGGTGGTCGCCGGTGACCGCGTCGAGCAGGCCGCGCCGGTAGTCGATGACGATGATGGCGGTCTGCTGCGCGCGTGTAGCGGCGCATGATGCCGGCGGCGATGGTGCGCAGCAGCCCGGACTTGCCGGCCTCAACGTCGCCGAACGCGATGAAGTGCGGGTCGGCGGCGAAGTCGGGGTAGACCGGTTTGAGGTCGTGCTCGGAGATGCCGATCGGGATCGAGCGCGGTGTCGGCGGCGCGTCGCGCGGTCTATCGCGGACAGTGGGATGCGGGCGGGTAGCAGGCGGACCTGTGGTGCCGGCGCGCCGGCCAGCCGTCGCGGACGCGTTTGACCAGGTCCTGGGTGCCATCGCCCATGGTGGCCGGCTGCTGTCTTGCCGTCGATGCGGGGGAGCGCGGTGAGGAAGTGCAGCTTGTCCTTGGTGAGGCCGCGGCCGGGGGCGTCGGGTGGGACGTTGTTGGCGGCCCTGCGGTCGATCAGAGGAGTCGGCCGGGTCGCCGAGGCGCAGCTCGAAGCGGGTGCCGATGGCGTCGCGCAGCGGCGCGCGCACGGCCATCGCACGAGTTCGACGAGACGATCACGTGGATGCCGAAGCCCAGTCCGCGCGCGGCCAGGGCGGTGATCGGCTCCTCCAGCTGCTCGTACTCGTCGCGCAGCGTGGTCCAGTCGTCGACGACCAGGAACACGTCGCCGAACTCGCGGCCGTCCTCGCCGCTTTCCTTCAACTCGGCGCGGCGCTGGCGGAACGCGGCTGCCGAGTCGATGCCGTTGGCGCGAAGAACTGCTCGCGCTGGGCGAGCAGGGTGACGGCTCTGCGACGACGCGGCGCACGCGCTCGGGGTCGCGCCGGGTCGCGTAGCCGGACGACGTGCGGCAGGCCGGCGATGGAACCGAGCGCGCCGCCGCCCATGTCCAGCAGGAAGAACTGGGCTTCGTCCGGGGTGTGCGTGACCGCGATCGAGCTGATCAGCGTGCGCAGCAGGGTGCTCTTGCCGCTCTGCGGCGCGCCGACGACGATCGCGTGACCCGCTGCGCCGGACAGGTCGGCCCAGAGCAGGTCGCGGCGCTGTTCGAACGGCTTGTCCACGATGGCGATCGGCACGGTCAACCGGCCGTTTCCGCCCCAGCCGACCGGGCACAGGCCGCGCTGCGGGTCGACGTCGAGCGGGGTGAGCAGCTGGTCGAGCGAGGGTGGTTCGTCGAGTGGGGGCAGCCAGATCTGGTGCGCGGCCGGGCCTCGGCCGACCATCCTGGCCACCATCGCGCCCATGATCGTGTCGTTGGCGGATTCGGTGATCACGCCACGCGGGGCCGGCATCGTCGGCGTTGCCTCGACAGGAGGCGGGGCGCGCGGACGCGGCCCAGCGTGAACGGGAGCGCGAACTCCTGGCCGCGCGGTCCGCCCGCCGACGCTCTGGCCGCGGGCGGGCAGATCACCGGACACGTAGGCGGCGTTGAGGCGGACCAGTGACTCGGTGTCGGACTTCAGATAGGCCGAACCGGGAACGGGCGGCAGCGTGTAGGCGTCGGCGACGCCGAGCACGGTGCGGCTCTCCGCGGCCGAGAACGTGCGCAGACCGATGCGGTAGGACAGGTGCGAGTCAAGTCCGCGCAGCCTGCCCTCCTCCAGCCGCTGCGAGGCCAACAGCAGGTGGATGGCCAGCGACCGGCCGAGCCGGCCGATCATCACGAACAGGTCGATGAAATCCGGGCGGCTGGACAGCAGTTCGGTGAACTCGTCGATGATCACCAGCAGGGACGGCAGCGGAGCGAGGTCCGCGCCGTCCATTCTGGCCTTCTCGTAGTCCCGGACGGAGGCGAAGTTGCCGGCCGCGCGGAGCAGTTCCTGCCGCCGGTTGCACCTCGCCGTTGATCGCGTCGCCCATGCGGTCGACCAGGGCGAGATCGTCGGAGAGGTTGGTGATGACCGCGCAGGTGTGCGGGAGTTCGGCCATGCCGGCGAACGTCGCGCCGCCCTTGAAGTCGATCAGCGCCAGGTTCACCGTCTCGGAGGAGTGCGTGGCCGCGAGGCCGGTGACCAGGGTGCGCAGCAGCTCGCTCTTGCCGGAACCGGTCGCGCCGATCACCAGGCCGTGCGGGCCCATCCCGCCCTCGGCCGACTCCTTCAGGTCCAGCTCGACCGGTCGGCCCTCCGGGTCGACGCCGATCGGGATCCGCAGCCGGTTCCGCGGCGGGCGACGCTGCCAGGTGATCCGGTGTCCAGGTCACGCGCGTCGCCGATGCCGAGCAGGCCGGGCAGGCTCGAGGCGTTCGCCATCGGCGACGCGGTCAGCACCGGCGCTGCGCGGTAGAGCGGGGTCAGCTGGCGGGCAAGGGCCTCGGCCGAGGCGGGGTCGAACGTGTCGCCGCTGGCCGAGCAGGGAGATCCGCTGCTCGTTGCCGTCGCCGACGACCATGCCGACCTTGCCGTGCGACAGGTGCAGGCACAGCGTGTTCGGCAGCGGGATGCGCGGCGGCGCCGGCCCCGCTCACGTCGATCATCGTCACCGCGTAGCGGCCGCCGCTCGGCACGAGCGACCGAGTCGCCGGAAGGTCGCCGCCGTCCACGATGACCAGAAGGTGCCGGTAGTCGAAGCCGGGCGAGGTGGACCTGCTGAACATCGGCCGCTCGCCGAGGTCCGGTCCGAACAGTTCGGCCAGCGCGGTCAGGTTGCCCGCGACAAGGCGCGCGGTGCCGGCCGCGTCGGTGCTGCTGTCCTCCTTGGTCGGTGTCGCCTGCGCGTGCGGCAGCCACTTCGCCCACTCCCAGTCCGCGTACCGGTCGACCGCGAGGCACAGGCCGATGCGCAGGTCGTCGGGGGAGTGGAAGGCGGCGAGTTGGGCGAGCAGCGCGCGCACCAGGTCGAGCACCTCGGCCCGCGCGCCGCTGAGGTCGAGCAGGGCGAAGGAGCGCAGCGACACCGCGACCGGCAGGTCGGGCACTGTCGAATAGGTACGGATGAAGTGCCGCAGCGCGGTCGAGGAGACCGGGTCGAGATCCTCAAGCGGCGCGGTCTGCGGCGCGCGCAACGGCGTGGCGAGGCGTTGCGGGCCGCGCGCCGACCCGGGCCCGCCCGAAGTCCGGGTCGTAGCGGCGCCGCTCCCAGGGCCTGCCGCGTTCGATCACCGCCCACAGGTCCGCAGGCTCGGGTTGCGCGGCGAGCAACGTGGCCCGCTGCTCCTCGGCGACCTCGCGGACCTGTTGCCGCAGACCGGAGAGATAACGCTGGTAGTCGCGGCGCTCCTCGTTGATCTGCGCCTTCTTCGCGGTGCCGCCGCGCGCCAGCGACATGATGATCATGCCGAGCATGGACGATGCGAACAGCGCGCCGAAGATGTAGGTCATCGCGCCGCCGCTGCGACCGATGTAGATGAACGACATCGCGCCCATGCCGAGCATCATCGGCAGGAAGAACAGCATCTGCATGGCGCCCGAGTTGGAGCCCTTGGGCAGCAGCGGCGGTGACTGCAACAGGATCTCGCCGGTCGGCGTGTCCGGCACGGCGGCGCGACGTTCGCGTCGCGCTGGCGGCGTTGCTTGGCTGCTTGCGGCCGGGTTGGGCGAGGTCACTGCGAAGGACTCCTGAAGCCGATTGTGGGCATACCGGGCCGATTCTGGCGAGATCGAGCCCTCGTCGTGGTGGGTACTTTTGCCGCGCGTCGGTAAAAGCCGTGGGTAATTCGGGGAAATCAACCGCCGATCCGGTGGGTACTTTTGCCGTCCGGCCTCCTTGGCCGGCAAATTTAGGCTGATCGCCGCGGGTAATTCACCAGAACCCTTGGGCAGCGAGGAGCAGCCATGACGTCCGCTGGGCAGTACGTTGTCGCGCCGGAAGCCGTCCGGTCCTCGGTCGGCAATGTCGGCGGCATCATCTTGCAGGCGGTCAACATGGTCATGGAACTGGAGTCGATGATCGTCCCGCCGACCTCGTTCGCGACCATCGGCAGCGCGGTCGCCTCGGCCAACACGACCATGCAGGCACAGCAGGTCGCCGCGCTCAAATCGCTGCTGAGCCTGATGCAGCAGGTGAACAACCTGGTGCAGCGCAGCGTCGAGGGCTACGACTCGGCCGACAGGGCCGTCGCCGCCTCCTACGGCGGCAACTCGGCCACCGGCACCAGCCAGAACGGTATCTGGTCCAGTGGCGCCGCCGGCGCGCTGGCCACCAGCGCGATCACCGGCAGCGTCGGCGCGCCAGGCACCCCGCACTCGGTGTCCACTGTGCTCGGTTACCTGAACCAGGCCGGCCTGACCAGCGGCACCCCGACCGGCGCCCCGACCGGTTCGGCCGCCGCGTTCGCCAACTGGCTGGACGCCAGCCCCGATCACCAGGCCGCGCTCGGGGTGCTCGGCACCTACTCCGGTGCGGCCCGCGGCTTCGGCGACGTGCCCGGCGGCGTGCACAACGGCGACCTGGTCGCGATCAACCCCGGCCCGAGCGCCCTTGACCAGAGCACGGTGCTCGGCGTCGTGGCCAACAACGGACAGCTCTACAACAACGGCCTGATCCAACCGGACTTCGGTGGCCTGGCCAATCTGCAGGTCTACCGGCCGATGTCGGCCTGAGAGGGCGTGAAGAAGCGTGTTCGCGTTCCCCAATTCCAGCGCGATGGACTTCGCGGCGGCCGGCGGCGGGCCGATCACGTTCCTGCCGCAGATCATCACCGGCCAGCCGGAACAGATCGCCGCGCACACCAGCGGCCTGCTGGCCAAGGCGGCGCAGTTCGCGTCGCTGCTTGAGGAGTTCACCAAGGCCAACGAGTCGCTGAGCAGGGTGTGGTCCGGCGCGGCTGCCGAGACCGCGACCAAGAAGATCACCGACTCGCTGTCCGCGCTGCAGAACATCATCAAGGTGGTTGAGGGCGGCGCCGCGCTGCTCGGCATCTCCGGCACGCTGGTCAAGACCGCGCAGACCGCGTACACCAGCGTGGTGTCCTCGGTGAACCCGACGGTCGCCGGCCTGATCTCGAACTGGTGGACCTACGGCGCCGGCGTCGCACTCGCGACCTCAACGAGCGCCGCGCTGCGCGCGTTCATCACCGCCATCGAGGGCATGCTCACCGCGCTCGGCGGCGGCAAGCTGGCCATGGAGATCGCCACACTGGCCCAGATCATCATGGAGATCGAGCAACTCGCCGCGGGCCCGAACGCGGCAGCCGCTGGTGCCACGCCGACCACCGGGACGATCAGCACGCCCGCGATCACCCTGCCGCAGGCCCCGCCGCCGGTCGCCACCGCCGCCGGCCAGCAGGCGATCACCGGCTACACCCCGCCCGCCCTGACCGGCTTCAACGGCGGCAGCGTGCCTACCGGCAGTGTGTCTACAGGGAATGTGCCGACCGGCGGTGTGCCCACAGGGAATGTGCCGACCGGCGCGGCTGCGGGTTACCCGAGCATCAATCCGGCGGACAGCTGGATCGCGACCACACCGCCGGCCGCACACCGGTCAGCACACCGGCCGCGCCGACGGTGCCGGCCACGCCGGCCGCGCCGGCCGCATCAACGGCGCCCAGCACGCCTGCCGCGCCGGTCGGGACCGGGCACGACGTCTCGGTGACCACCACCGACCACGGCATCACCACGACCGTGTCGGTGCCGGCCGGGCAGGCCGCGAACATCGACCTGAACATGACGGTCAACGGCGACCACGTGGCCGAACACCTCAACATCGGCGCTGACGGATCGGTCTCGGTGAGCTGACCATGAGCGTGGCAACGGACTCCGGCACGGTCGACCTGTCCGGTGTGGTCGGGTCGATCCTGCGCAACTACCAGGGCATGCTGCAGAACTGCCAGCAGGTCGTCACCGGCGACCCGGCGGCGCTCACCTCGGCCGCGAATTCCGCGTCCGACCAGGCCAACAACCTCTCCTGCGTGGCAGGCACCGTGCAGCAGCAGGCGCGCAGCCTTGGCGCGCAGTGGGAAGGCAGCGCGTTCGACGCGTTCAGCGGGTCAACCGGCAACCTGGCCACCGAACTCGACGCGGTGCACGACACGCTCGTCCAGGAGGCGCAGCGGCTGACCAGCGCGGCTACCGCGCTGACCAACGCGAAGTCCGCGATGGACAGCGTGCTGAGCCAGTTCACCAGCGCGGCCAACCAGTTGCTCGCCGAGTCCTCCGCCGCATCGCCCGCTGCGGTGAACGCGTTCATCAACGCCGCGCAGCAGCTCGGCCAGTCCGCGGTGGACGCGGCGACCAGCATCATCGAGCAGCTCGGCAGTGCCCTGGCCAGCATCTTCGGGCTGGCCGAGTCCGAGCCCGCAGGCGAGAAGGGCGAGAAGGGCGAGGGCGCGGAGACCGAGGAAGAGAAGAAGAAGTTCGGCAGCAGCGAGAGCGACCAGAAGAAGGCCGCGCAGAGGTGGCTGGCCAAGCAGCCCTGGTTCCAGTCCTGGTACAAGAGCACCTACGGCAAGAACCCCGACCCCGAGCACCTGAAGTTCGGCGCGCTGAACTGGTTCGACAACGACGACGTGCTCGACGGGCGACGCCGACCCAAGTCGGCGCCGTGGTCCACGTTCACCAACTCCGGCTGGTACAAGGTCACCAGCGACGGGTTCAGCCCGACCAGCGCACCGCTCAAGGCGGACACGCCGTTCGGCTCGCTCGCCGACCCGCCCGAGGACGCGTCCGCCGCGACGAAGCTGTTGCACGACAGCAATGTCACGCTGTGGAACTCCGGTGACCAGACGATCTACAACGGCGCGGACCACGGGCTCGGCTACGAGGCCAAGGACAGCGGCAAGGTGGACCTGGGCGGCTACGGCACGTTGTCCGGCAAGGCCGACTTCGACGCAGGCCCGCAGTTGACCGACAACGCCTCGCTCAACATCCACGGCGGCCAGCTCCAGGCCAGCGGTGACCTGAAGGGCACCCTGCTCGACGCGACCGCCTCCGGCACCTACAAGGACGGCATCCTCGGCGCGGACGGCAAGGTCGACGGTTTCGTCGGCGGCGACCTGAGCGGGCACCTGACCGGTGGTATCAACGGCGGTGAACTGCACGTCAACGCGTTCGCGGGCGCGCAGGTGTCCGGCAGTGCCAGCGCGGACGTCGGCGGGCTCGGGGTTGGCGTGAACGGGTCGTTGCAGGCCGGCATCGGTGCCCAGCTCGACGGCCAGGCGACCTGGAACAACGGCGATGTGAAGGTCAACTTCAGGGCCGGTGCCGCGCTCGGGCTCGGCGCGAGCGTCGGCGGCAACGTCGAGGTCAACCTGCCGAAGATGTGGGACAACGTGCAGCAGTACGGCAATTCCGTGGTGAACTCGGTGTCCAACGCGGCCAACTCGGCCGCGGACGCGATCGGCAGGGCCGCGAACAACGCGGGCGGCTACTGGGGAGGCTGGTAGGCGATGGTTCCTCCGATCGGCGCCGAACGGCTGGACGTCCCACTCGGCTTCGACGTGCCCGACGAGTGGCGCCCCGTGGATCCGGCTCAGGCCGGGGCACCCGGCGCCGTTGTCGTGTTGGTGCGCGAGGGCGTGCCGGCGGGCGCCGGGTTCGCCCCGAACATCACCATGGGCCTGGCCCGCCGCATCGACGACGCGACCGTGGCGGACATCGCGGACGAGGCGATCGGACGGTTGGCCGCGACCGGTGTCGAGGTGTCGGTGCTGGAGCGGGACATGCTGGCGGAGCAGGACGCGCCGTGCGTGACGCAGCTCGTGCAGTGCGGCTACGGCGATCGCACCGTGGTCCAGTCGCAGGTGCACCTGGTGATCCCGCTCGGCGACGCGCGCAGCGACCGGTTGGCGGTCGAGATGGTGTGCAGCTGCACGCCGCCGCAGCTGCCCGCGGTCACCGGCGACTTCCAGCGCTTCGTGGCCAGTTTCCACATCCGCGCCGACGAGCAGGGGAATCCGGATGCCGCTGCGCATTGAGCTGCCCAGCAACTGGCAGGCCGTCGGCATCGAACACGACGACGGCACCGACCTCGCGGCCTTTCGCCATCCCGAGGAGGGCGAGTCGTTCACCCCGAACCTGACGCTGCTCACCCGCACCACCCCGGTCGCGGTCGCGGTGCGCACGCTGGCGGATCGTGCGCTCGGCAGGGCGGCCCGAGAGTCGGCCAGCATCGCCGTGTTCACCGAGCAGGACTGGGGGAGCGGCGCGGAAACCGTGGTGCTGCGCGGGTTCCAGCTGACCAACCGGTCCAGCTCGACGGAGAACCCGATGCGGCTGACCCGGTTCCAGGTGCACGCCGGCCTGCCATCGCGCGACGGCGAGCGGCACGACGTCGCCACCCTCGTACTGTCCTGCCTGCCCGCGCAACGGCCGCTGGTCGAGCAGGAGTTCACCGACATCGTGCGTAGCATCGCGCTCGAACGCCAGTAACAGCAGGGAGATCACAGGGTGAACCCGGAAGTGGAAGTCGACGTGGCCGGTCTGCTCGACCAGGTGCGCCAACAGGCCGACGAGGTGCAGCGCATCCAGCGCAGCGTGGAGGCCATGCAGGTCAAGGGGAACTCGCGGAACAACGAGATCACCGTGACCCTGACCGGCACCGGCCGGTTCACCGAGATCAACATCGATCCGGAGACCGTGCGCCGCTACAACGCGCGCGACCTCGGCGACATCGTGCTTGAGGCGGTCAACGACGGGCTGCGCAAGCTCGGCGAGGCCAGCACCGCGCGGTTCAAGCCGATCATCGAGGCGGCCGGCCGGATCGAGCAGGCCGGCCGATGACGGTTCCGGCTTCGGTTTCCTCGGCCTGCCGGGTGACCGTGGTGACCCCGCACGCCCGGGTGGACGTGGCGCTGCCGCTGGGCAGCACGCTGGTCGAGCTGATCCCGCAGCTGATCCGGCTGTCCGGCGCGGAAAGCCTGGCCCAGGCCGACAACCCGGGCTGGCTGCTGTCCCGGCTCGGCGGCGCGCCGATGCCGCTGGGTCTGACCGTCACCGCCGCCGGCATCCGCGACGGCGACGTGCTCTACCTCAACCCGAAAGAGCGGCGGATGGCGCCGCTGCTGTTCGACGACGTTGTCGATGCGATCGCCAGCGCCGCGGAGAACCGCGACGGCGCGTGGGGATCGAAGGCCGCCTACCGGGCCGGCATGGCAGGCGCGGCCATCGTGTTCTTCGGCGCCGCCGTCCTGCTGCTGCGCGGGATGTGGGGCTCGCCGTTCGCCTCGATCGGCGTCGCCGCTCTGGCCGTTGTGCTTCTCGTCGGTGGCGGGGCGCTGGCCAGGGCGTACGGTGACGCGGAAGCGGGCGCGGTGTGCGCGTTGACCGGTGTGCCGGTCGCCGGGCTGGCCGGTCTGCTGGTGTTCGGCACGCACACGCTCTCCCTCGGTGCCGCCGAGGTCGCGACCGCGCTGGCCGCGATCACCGTGTACGGGGCGCTCGCCGTGGTCGCGGTCGCCTACCGGCTGCCGTGGTTCCTCGGCGTCACCGCCGCCGCGCTGATCGGCGCGTTGGCGGCCGCCGTGCCGCTGATCGCCACCGTGGCCGCCGAGGGGTCGGCGGCGGTGGCGATCGCGTTGGCGACGGCGTTGGCCGCGGTCGCGCCGATGCTGTCGTTGCGGCTGGCCAAGCTGCCGCTGCCGACCGTGCCGACCGACATGGACTCGTTCCGGGAGAAGGAGAAGCCGACCCTCGGACAGTCCGTGCTGGACCAGACCGCGCAGGCGGAGGCGTTGCTCGCCGGGTTGCTCTCCGCGTTCGGCCTTGTCGTGCTGGGTTCGGTCGTCGTGCTGCTGCGTGGTGAGAACGTCGGGCAGGCCGCGCTGGTCGGTGTGGTCGGTGTGGTGTGGCTGCTGCGGTCGCGGTCCTATTCGGGCACGCTGCCGCGCGTCGTGTTCGTGGTCACCGGTCTGGCCGTGCTCGCCTGTCTCGGTGCGTGGCTCGCGCTGTCCACCCTGTCCACCGCGATGCTGATCGGCGCGGGTGTGCTCGCGGTGTCCGGCGTGATCTGCGTCGGCTACGCCAATCGCGCGGTGCGCGGCCGGCAGTCGCCGTACTGGTCGCGCCTGCTCGACGTGGCCGAGTTCATCGGGTTGATCGCGATCATCCCGCTGGCCGGCGAGGTGCTCGGCCTCTACGCCGCGTTGCGCAGCGCCATTTAGGTTTCAGCTGGCTTTCGGCATCTAGGTTTCCTGAAGGGCGAGCGGCAGGGTGCCGCGCACCGCCAGTTCCTGCCGCCCGCTCCTGGACATCAGCCGCACACCGAGCATCCTGCTCAGCTGCCGGGTGGTCATCCGCCCGTCGGTCGGCCGCACGCCGACCCGCACCAGGCCGGTCGCGCGCACCCGCCCGCGTTGGTCGCGGTGCAGCGTCAGCGACGTGGCCGTGAACGCCGCTCCGTTCACCCAGCGGCCGAGCACGGCCAGATCGTCCTTGCCGTCGCGGGTGCCGAAGCCCAGCTGTCGGATCGCGCCGTAGGAGAAGTCCTGCCAGGTTTCGGTGACCTTCACCCCGCCCGGGTTGCCGACACCGAGCGCGACCAGCAACTCCTGCCGCAGATCGTTCTGATCGAGCGCGACGGCGGCCAGGCCCAGCTTGTCCACCTCGCTCACCAGCGCGATCGCCGCGCTCGCCGCAGCGCGCACCGCGCCGGTGTCGCCGCCGCCCCTGGCCAGCGCCGCGCTCGGCGCGAACGAGGGCAGGTAGCGCAGTGCGAGCCAGTGGATCTGCAACGGCTGGGTGTCGCGTTCGTCGCCGTAGTAGCGTGCCCTCGGCGGGCTCGGCACCGACCAGGTCACCAGTTCCGCTGTGCACAGTCGAATGTCGGTACGGTCGTACGCCTTTCGCAGCAACGTCAGCAGGGTGCGCGGATCAACGGGTAGCGCCGGCGCGACCCGCACCACCGAAACGAAGGAATCGTCGACCTTGGCCACGCCGGCGCGGTTGCCGGCGCGGTCGATGTGCTGGCTGATCCGCAGGCCGGGCAGCATGGTCTGGAGTGGATCGCCTGCTCGCTCGGCGTGCGCGGCTCGCCTGCCGCGATACCCGCGGTACACGCCGATCCACTGGTAGCCGCACAGGCCGTCGAACCGCACCGAGGTCGCCGCGAGGACCGCGACGCCGACGCCGAGCACGATCCAGCTCGTCAGGCGGGGTGGGAACCAGCTGGCCACCACGACCACCGCGGCGATTTCCCACAGCATAATCTGTCGGATTCCCACTGGTCGGAATCTGCCAATGCGTTTGGCCGTGACCACACCTTCCGCGAGGGTATTTTTACCCTTGCGCGATTCGCCGACTTCCCGTGGTGGGGCGGACAACTGGCTCATCGGGCGAAACAACTCCTGCGTAGATAAAGAAAGGTACGCGTATACGGAACATCGCCAAGCATAGGTATGCTGGCTCCGCCGCGTACAGCGAAATCACTCCGGAAAGGGTAAATGGGGGAAAGTCACGGTGTGGACCCAGCGTGATCAAATCCAGGCATATCAGTTCCTGCGCCGACGCCTGGTCTCCGCGCTGATCGCCGCGGACGCCAACCATCCCACCTCGCCGAGCAGGAGGCTGATCCTCGGCACCATCCTCGGTGTCGCGGCCGCCGTGCTCACCGCGGCCGTGTTCGGCGTGCTCGGCCTGGTGAGTCCGAACAGCTCGGCCAACTGGAAGCAGGGCGGCCAGGTCATCGTCGAACAGGGCACCGGAGCCCGCTACATCCTCGGCAGGGACGGCCGGCTCTACCCGGTGCTGAACTACGCGTCCGCGCGGCTGCTCGCCGCCGGCAACGGCACCGCGACCGCCACCGTCTCGGCGGACGCGCTCGCGTCGGTGTCCCGTGGACCGATGCTCGGCATCCCCGGCGCGCCCGACTCGCTGCCCACCAGCGCGACCATGACCGACCGCGTGTTCACCGCGTGCAGCAGAACCTCGCCGAACCAGCCCGCCGGCGCCGAGCCGACGTCCACCCTGATCCTCGGTTCGTCCGACGACGTCGGCCAACCGCTCGCCACCGGCCAGGGCCTGCTGGTGTCAACGGAGGACCAGGTCTTCCTGGTCGCGGACGGATTCCGGTTCCGAGTGCCGAACTCCGGCACCCTTGCCGCGCTGCACTACGACGCGATCAGCCAGCTCCCGGTCGCCAGGAACTGGCTCGGCGCGATCCCGGCCGGGCCGGATCTCGGCCTCGTCGACGTCGCGGACAGCGGCTCGCCAGGGCCGGACGTGGGCGGGCACACCACCTTGGTCGGCGAGGTGCTCACCGACGGCGAGTACTACGTGGTGCGCGCGGACGGGCTGGAACCGATCAGCCAGACCGAGGCGTACCTGATCACCGGCGACCAGCGCAACGCGGCCGCCTACCCGGACAACCAGCCCACGCCGATCCCGACCTCGGTCGCGGCGATCAGCGCGACCCCGAGGTCACGGCAGATCGGCACGGTTGGCCTGCCCGTCCAGCTGCCGCGCATCGCATCGCTGGGCGCGAATCCGGCGCTGTGCGCGACCGGCGACGGCACCGCCAGCAGCGTGATCACGGTCGGCGCGGCACTGCCGCTGCCCGACGGCGCGCAACCGATCAGCACGTCCGGCGACGGCCAGCAGGCGAACCAGGTGTACGTGCCGCCGAGCAGCGGCGTGCTGGTGCGCGAGCAGACCGGTCTGACCACGGACACCGGTGCCACCTTCCTGGTGACCGACACCGGCCTGAAGTACCCGGTGCCGACCTCGGCCGCGATTGCCTCGCTCGGCTACGGCTCGCTCACCCCGACCAACGTGGCCGAACCGCTGCTCGCGCTGCTGCCGACCGGGCCGGCACTGGATCCGAACAAGGCCGGGATTCCGGTCAACGAGGGCGGTACTGGATGACTGACATGGCAGTTCGGCCGGATCAGTCCGATATGGACGATGAAGGAGTCGAGGAGTCCGTGCCGGTGGACCGGATCCTGGTCGGCATCGTCGAGGACCACCCGCTCTACCGGGCCGCCGTCGAACGCGTGCTGCGCTCCTCGCCCGACATCGAGGTCGGCGTGGTCGCCGACTCGGTCGCCAGGTTCGCGGTCGGCCGCCAGGCCACCGACAGTGTCGTCGTGCTCGACCTGAAACTGCGCGGCGTCCACGACGCGGCAGCGGTGATGGAGGTTGTCGGCATGGGACACCGCGTGCTGGTGGTGTCCGCGCACGCCGGCCAGTCCGAGGTGCTCAGCGCGATGGCCGCTGGCGCGAGCGGCTACCTGTCCAAGGACGTGGACGGCCCGGAGATCCTGCGCGCGGTCCGCCAGATCGCCGCAGGCAACAGCTATGTCTCGCCGACGCTGGCCGCGTTCGTGCTCAACTCGACCCGCCAGCCGCAGGCCGGTCCGCGCATCGTGCTGTCCGAACGGGAACGTCAGGTGCTCGCACTGCTCGCGGCGGGCGAACGCGACGCGGACATCGCGGAGGCCATGTCCATCAGTATCCGCACCGTCCGGTCCTATTTGGACAGAATCCGGGACAAGACCGGCAGGCGCCGCAGGCCGGAGTTGACCCGGCTCGCCATCCAGGAAGGTCTCGGCGTCAAACCCGGCGACTGAGTGATCGTTCGCTCACCGTACGGCCTTTCCAGGCGCCGCCTCGACCGAGCCAGTGACGGCGGGCGGAGTCGATGGTCATGGCGGCGTAGAGCAGGGCAATCGCGGGGAGCAGCGGGGCGCGCCACAGGGGCAGGCCGTAGAGGCGGAGCACGGGCACGAACGTGCCGCTCATGATCAACCAGGCCAGGCCGCCGACGCCGAGCAGCCACCACCAGCCGAACGCGCCGACCAGCACGGCGACGGGCGGCACCACGTAGAGCAGCAGCAGGCCGACGATGGTGCCGGCGAGCAGTGCGGGGGAGTAGCGCAACTGGGTGTACGCCGATCGGGCGACCATGTCCCACAGGTCGGCAAGGCGCGGGTAGGGGCGCAGGCTGCGCACGGCGGTGGTGAAGCCGAGCCAGGTTCGGCCGTGACGCTTGCCGTTGCGCTTGAGAAGCTTGCCGAGGGCGACGTCGTCGATGTGCGCGTCGCGGATCTCGGCCAGCCCGCCCGCGTCGGCCAGGGCCGCGCGACGGACCAGCATGCAGCCGCCCGCCGCCGCTGCCACCCGCGATGTCGGCCTGCTGACCAGGCGGAACGGGTAGAGCTGGGCGAAGAAGTACACGAAGGCGGGTACCACCAGCCGCTCCCAGCCGGTGCTCGTGCCGAGCCGCGCCATCAGCGACACCAGGTCTAGGCCCTCGCGCTGCGCCTTGCCGACCAGGGCGCTGACGCCCTCGCTCGGATGGGCGATGTCGGCGTCGGTGAACAGGAGGTACTCGGGTTCGCCAGCAGCTTCGACGCCGCGCGCCATAGCGGCGACCTTGCCGGCCCAGCCGGGCGGCGGGCCGTCGCCGCGCACCACGGTGAGCCGGTCGGTGCGCAGCGACTCGGCAACGGCGGACGTGGCATCGGTGCTCGCGTCGTCGACCAGGATCACCCGGAACTCGCCCGGATAGTCCTGGGCGAGCAGCGTGGGCAGGGACGCGCCGAGGATGTCCGCCTCGTTGCGGGCCGGCACCACCGCGACCACGGAAGGGGCCGGCGCGGCCGCACGGTCCGCCGGCGTGACCGCACGGTCCGAAGAGGACAGCGTGTGACCTGTGCGCCAGTAGCCGCCGTGCGCGAGCAGCAGGCAGACCCAGGCGGCCAGCGCGAGCGCGGCGATGACGAGCGGGATCAGCACCGGCTCATTATCGGCGTCTCATCGACATCGCCCGGTTCGGGATCGAATCACTGGGCACGACCAGGCATGTTGCCGTAAGTTGGGGGTCATGGCCACGGCGTCCGCGGTGGAAATCGACGTAGGCGACCGCACCGTTCGCGTCTCCAGCCCGGACCGGGTGTACTTCCCGGCGCGCGGCGAGACAAAGCTGGACCTGGTCAACTACTACCTGTCGGTGGGCGATGGCATCGTCCGCGCGCTGGGGGAACGGCCGTGCATGCTGCACCGGTTCCCGAGCGGCGTCGCGGGCGACAAGGTGCACCAGAAGCGGATCCCGAGCGGTGCGCCGCCCTGGCTGGAGACGGTGCGGGTGAGCTTCCCGCGCTACAACCGGTACGCGGACGAACTGTGCGTCACCGAGCTGGCCAGCGTGATCTGGGCCGTGCAGATGTCCACAGTGGAGTTCCATCCGTGGAACTCGCGGCGCGCGGACACCGAGCGCCCCGACGAGTGGCGCATCGACCTCGATCCGATGCCGGAGTGCCCGTTCAGCACGGTGCGGACGGTCGCGCACATCGCGCACGAGATCCTCGACGAGATCGGCGCGGTCGGCTGGCCGAAGACCTCCGGCGGCAACGGCCTGCACATCTACGTGCGGATCGAGCCGAACTGGGGATTCCACGAGGTGCGCAGGGCCGCGCTCGCGTTCGCCCGCGAGGTGGAACGGCGCGCGCCCGACCTGGTCACCACCACCTGGTGGCGCAAGGACCGCGACCCTGGCGCGCTGTTCGTGGACTACAACCAGAACTCCCGCGACCACACCATCGCCAGCGCCTACTCGGTGCGCGGCGTGCCGGAGGCCACCGTGTCCACGCCGATCACCTGGGACGAGGTGGACGACGTGGAACCGAGGGAGTGCACGATCGCGACCGTGCCGCAGCGCTTCCGCAGGCTCGGCGACCTGCATGCCGGCATCGACGACGTGGCCTACTCGCTGGACACGCTGCTGGACTGGGCCGACCGTGACGGCCTCGATCCCTAGGGCAGCACGACAAGAATCCCTAGGGCAGCACGACGAGCTTGCCGGTCGCGGTGCTGGCCTCCATGGCGGCGTGCGCGGTGACAATCTCGTCGAACGCGTAGACGTGATCGATCGGCACCCGCGCCGTGCCGGCCGCGACCGCGTCCAGGAACTGCCGCAGCACGTCGGCCGGCAGGTCGCTCGCGTCGCCGCCGTACCCGGCCAGCCGCACGCCGCGCGGCAGGTAGGCGATCGGATAGAAGTCGGGGATGATCCACTCGTTGGACAGCATGCCGGCGGAGCAGACGACACCGTGCACCCGGACCGAACGCAGCGTGTCCGGTAGGGTCGGGGTGCCGACGAGTTCCAGGGCGGAGTCCACGCCGTCCGGCACGATGGCCCGCACCTTGGGTGCGACCTCGCCGTCGTCGATGAGCACGTGGTCGACGCCGAGCATGTTGAGCGCGTCGGCCTTCGCCGCGTTGCGGGTGGTGGCGAACACGGTCATGTCGCGCTGCTTGGCCAGCACGGCCGTTGCCATGCCCACCGACGACGTGCCGCCCCTGATCAGGATCGACCCACCCGGCTGCGCGTCGAGGCCGACGGTGAGCGAGCCGTACGCGGTCTGCAGCATCTCGGGCACCGCGCCGAGCACGCTCCAGTCCAGGTCGGACCGGAACGGGATCACCTGGCCGGCCGGCACGCAGGTGTATTCGGCGTAGCCGCCGTCGAAGGTGCGGCCCATGCCGCCCATCATCGCCATGACCTGCTGTCCCTCGGCGAACTCGCCACCGGGGCAGCGGTGCACCACACCGGTCGCCTCGATGCCGAGCACGCGGGGGAAGGTCACCCCCTCGGCGAGGCCGAGTCTGGTGTGCAGTTCCGAGCGGTTCAGGCCGAACGCGCGGACCCGGATCAGCACCCAGCCCGGTTCGGGCTCGGGCACGGGCAGTTCACGGATGGTCAGCGCGGTGGCCGGGCCCGGCGCGTCCAGCACGATCGCACGCATGGTGGCGTTCATTGGGTGGGGATCCTTTCGTTGGCAGGGGAACCGGCCGAGCGCAGCGTGGCAAGCGAGGTACTGAGCCGGGTGAGGGTCTCCTCGGGGAGGACCGAGCCGATCCGCAGCTGGAGTTCGGCATCGAAGATCACCAGCGCGCGGTCCAGCAGGGCGGCGCCGTCCTGAGTGAGTTCGATGATCGACGAGCGCCGGTCCTCCGGGTTCGCCCGACGCACGCAGTGACCCGCCGCCTCGATCCGGTCGATGGCCTTGCTCGTGCCACCGACCGTGATGGACAGCTCGGTTGCGACGTCCTGCACCCGGGCGTTCGGGGTGCGCGCGATGGCCTGGAGCACGTCCAGGCTGGCCATGGACATGTCCAGCTCGGCCCGCAGCCGCTGGTCGATCGCCTCCCACAGCTCGATCTCCAGCCGTACCAGGTGATGGAACAGGGCCCGCAGATCCGTCATGTCGATCCAGTTCGATTCTGAGGAAGTAGATTCCGTGGAAGCATATTACGAGGATAGCAGTCCGATCCGCGTCAAGGAAGAACGATCAAGCACCATCACTTCGTAGGAGGCGGGCGGCCCGCTCCGTGTGTTGTCATGGGCTCGTGCGCTTGGGAGTCGTCCACAAGCTGGCCGGCCTGCGCCAGCGTGACCTGCCGACATGGCAGCGGGACGGCCTGATCGCGCTGTGCACTCTCGTCATCGGCGTGCTGCTGTACACGACCGGCGCCGCCGGACTGTTGCCATTCGGCTCGCGGGTGCCGTTGTGGGGTCGGCTGGTCGAGCTGACCGGCATGTGCGCCGTTGAGCTGCTGCGTCGCCGGGTGCCGGCCGGACTGCTGCTGGCCACGGCCGGGCTCGCGGTCGACGTCTGGCTCGGCCTGTCCCTGCCGGTGCTGTTCGTCTACACCGACTTTCTCTACGCCGCCACGCTCCACGGCTCGCGGCGCACCAGCAGGGCGCTGCTCGGCGCCGCGGTGCTCGCCCCGATCGCGCCGCTCACCGGTCTGCTCGCGCACGAGCCGCACGTCACCGCGCTCGGCACCATGGCCGTGGTGCCGTTCGTGATCACGCCGGTCTGGTTGGCCGCACACGTCCGCCAGCGGCGGGCCGGCGCGGCGCAGCTGGCCAGGATCGCCGAACTTGACCGGCGAGCGGCCGCCGCGGCCGAACGCGGCCGGATGGCCCGCGACCTGCACGACGTGATCGCCGGCCACCTCTCGGCCATCGCTATCCAGTCCGGCGCGGTGCTGGCCACGGCAGACGATCCGCACACCGCGCGTACCGTGCTCACCTCGGTCCGGGAGAACAGCGTGCACGCGCTGGAGGAGATGCGCGCCATGATCGGCCTGCTCCGCGCCGACTCGCAGACCTTCGGCGATGAGACCACCGCGCCGGCGCGGCTGGCCGAACTGTCCCGGCTGGTGGCCTCGGCACAAGCGGGCGGTGTGCAGGTCACTGTCGTGTCCACAGTGGAGGATGAGCGGCTGCCGGTCGCGATCGACCTGACCGCTTACCGGATCGCCCAGGAAGCGCTGACCAACACCATGAAGCACGCGCCGGGCGGCCGGGTCCGGATCGAGATCGGCAGGTGCGGCGACAAGCTCACCGTCGAGGTGCACAACGAACTGGGGCCGGATCACGTGACGAGCGACCCGGAAGGCAGCGGCAAGGGACTGTTGAACATGCGCGCGCGGGCCGACGCGGTCGGCGGCACGCTCAGCGCTGGACCGGTCGGCGGCGGCTGGCTGGTCCGCGCCGAACTGCCCGTCGCGCAAGGCCGTACATGACCGTCCGGATATCGGTCGCCGACACGCGCCGGTCGAGGACGTGGCGAGGCTCACTCCTTTCGGCGGTGTTTGCTACCCACTCTGGACCCGATGCGTCGGGTCTGATTGCATACTGCGCATGTTCACGTATGTGGCCGTTACCGGGGGCGCGAGGTTCGGCGGGTGTCCGCCACGGTGAGGACAGCACGTGACCTGTGGCTTCGCGGCAGAGCGGTGGTCAACGAGGCGGCCCGCCGCTACGCTCCGGCAGCCGCGGAAGCCCTCAACCGGTACCTCCCCCCTCCCCAACCCCAACAAACCGTTGTCCACCAGCAGAACCAGCCCTCCGGTGTCCCGACGGAACGGATCGGCGACGTCTGCTCGACGCTCGCGTTACGCGACCTGAACCTGATCAACTCGGTGCTCGACGAGTTGCAGGAGATGTATCGCAACGAGAGCAATCCGGATCTTCTCGGCAAGCTGTACCGCATTGACAACCTGGCCAACCTGTTGCGCCGCAATTCGGAAAACATGCTGGTACTGACCGGAAAGGGCGCGAACGACACCGGCGTCGGCGAAGCGTCGCTTGTCGACCTGTTACGCGCGGCGGCATCGCCGATCCGCCAGTACGAACGAATCGCCTTCGGCCGAATCGTGTCCGCCGGAATCGTCGCGCCCGCCGCGGCCGACATCGTCCGCGTGCTCGCCGAACTGCTCGACAACGCGGCGAACAATTCCCCGCCCACCACGCAGGTCCGCGCCAGCGCGCACTTCACCGAGTCCGGCAGCGTGCTCGTGCGCATCGAGGACGACGGCCTCGGCATGAGCGAGGATCAGCTGTTCGCCGTGAACAAACGGCTCTCCCGCGCACCAGAGTTCGAGCCGGACGCCGTCGCGCACATGGGCCTGTCCGTTGTCGCCCGGCTCGCCGCCCGGCACCACCTGCGAGTCCGGCTCGATCGGCGCACCCCCACCGGCACCACGAGCCTGATCACCATTCCGGCGGCGCTGGTCTGCGACCTGCCGGCCGACGACATGTGGTCCGGCACGCACACCGTGCCGGCCCCGGCGCCCGCTCCCTCGGCACCGGCTCCCCGGCACGAAGCGTCCGAGGCGCGGCGAGACATGGACGAGCAAGCACAACGCGATGCGTTCACCCCGATCGCTCCCGCCCCACCGGGCGGCGGTCCGAAGTGGCCCGGTGGGGCCGAACCCGAGTCACCGACCACCTCGACCGGCCTGCCCCGCAGGGTGCCGGCCAGCCTGCGCCCTGCCGGCAGCAAGAAACCCTCGGCGCCGGCCGAACCTGTTTCGACCGATCCGCAGGACGTCCGCGCCGGCCACGAGCGGATGCTCAGCGACCTCGCCGCGTTCGACGACGGCATCGAAGCGGCCCGCTCGGCACAGCCGTCCACGGAACCAGCAGAACAAGAAGGACAAAACACGTGACGGCGTACCCCGACGCCGCTAGCACCCCCGACTTCACCTGGCTGATCAGCGACTTCGTGAATCGGGTGCATGGCGTCACCCATGCCCTGATCCTCTCCGCGGACGGCCTCCCGCTCACCGCGTCCCGCTCGACCGACCAGACGTCCGCGGACAGCCTGGCCGCGATCGCCAGCGGAGTGCTCGGTCTGGCCAGGACGAGCTCGGAAATGTTCGGCATGGGCCACTGCGAGGTGATCATTCACCGGCACACCGGCGGGCACTTCCTGTTCATGCCCATGGGTGAGCACGGCGGACTCGTCGTGCTCACCGGCCCCCGGTGCGACATGCAGGCCGTCGCCCACGAAATGACCATGTTCGTGCAGAGCTACGCGCGGCACCTGACCCCTCGGGTCCGCAACGCGCTGCGACCGATGGCGTCGGCCCCACGGGACCTGGGCTGATCCAGGAGGAGGAAGGAGGTAAGCAGTGTCTTTGCCAATCCCCCAGAGTGGGTCCCGCCCCTCAGGGTCCACAACCGCAGGCTCGACTCCTCCGGTGAACACCTGGGTCGCCGACCGGATCCGCCCGTACCTGCTCACCGGTGGCCGCACGGCGACAACGCACGAGTTGCTGGTCGAGACCATCATCTCGGTGCCCAACTACGACCAGGCCCTCGCCGCCCGGCTGATGCCGGAGTCGCGCGAGCTGTACACGCTCGCCAGATCCAGGGTGTCCATCGCGGAGCTGTCTGCGCTGCTGACGATCCCGCTCGCGGTGATCAGGGTGTTGGTCAGCGATCTCGCCGACTACGGTGCGATCGTGATCCACCCGACCGCGCACACCTTCCGGCACGACGGGGCGACCATGCAACGGGTCCTTGACGCGTTGCAGAATCTGAAGGTGCAGCCGTGACTCGTCCAGCGAACCTGATGATCTCGGCGAAGATCGTGGTGGCCGGTGGTTTCGGCGTCGGCAAGACCACGTTCGTCAGCTCGGTCAGCGAGGTCCCGCCGCTGAACACCGAGGCGTGGATGACCGGCCCCAGCGAACACGTCGACAACCTCGGCGGCGTCAGCGAGAAGACCAAGACCACGGTCGCCATGGACTTCGGCAAACGCACCCTCGCCGACGATCTCATGCTCTACCTGTTCGGCACGCCCGGCCAGCCGCGCTTCTGGTTCATGTGGGACGACCTCTCGCGCGGTGCCATCGGCGCGATCGTGCTCGTCGACGGGCGGCCCAACCAGATCGAGAAGTCGTTCCCGGCCGTCAACTACTTCGAGAACGACTCGGACGTGCCGTTCATCGTCGCGGTCAACAGGTGGGACGGCCAACTCGCCCACCAGCCGCACGAATTACGGGACGCTCTCGCCCTTTCCCCGTCGGTGCCGCTGATCACGTGCGACGCGCGCGACCGGACGTCAGTGATCGACACCCTGAGCGCGCTGGTCCAGTTCACCCTCGGCGGCCTGCGCCGAGACGTCGACGATCCAAGGGGGGTCGGCGCGGCGACGAGCTAGCGCGGGTACCAACGTGCGCAAGGAGAGGGCAACAGCAATGCGGGAATACAGGTCAGGGCTCGGGTCCAACCGGGAAGGTGGCGAATAGGTGCGCAAGATCCTGATCGTCGGCGCGGGCCAGTCCGGTCTGCAACTCGCGCTCACCCTGTTGGAGAACGGTTATCAGGTCACCCTGATGTCCGCGCGGACCGCCGAGGAGATCCGCAACGGTCGCATCATGTCGACCCAGTGCATGTTCGACGCCGCCCTCCAGCACGAGCGCGACCACGGGTTGAACCTGTGGGAGAAGGAATGCGTCCGGGTCGAGGGCATCGGCGTGTCCGTGCTCGGCCCGGACGGCCAGCGCGCGCTGGACTGGGTGGGGCGGCTGGACAACTACGCGCAGTCGGTCGACCAGCGGGTGAAGATGTCCGGCTGGCTCGACCTGTTCGCCAAGCGCGGCGGCAAGCTGATCATCTCGGGGGTCACCACCGCCGACCTCAACTCGCTGGCCTCGCGCTACGACCTGACCATCGTGTCGGCCGGCAAGGGCGAACTGGTCGGCCTCTTCGACCGCGACCCGTCCCGCTCGCCGTACACCGAGCCGCAGCGCGCCCTGTCCGTCGCCTACGTGCACGGCATGGCGCCACGGCCGGAACACCCGGACTACGCCGCGGTGCGGTTCAACGTCGTGCCGACCGTCGGCGAGCTGTTCCTGATCCCCGGCTACACCATGACCGGCAACTGCGACATCCTGTTCTGGGAAGGCATTCCCGGCGGCCCCGCCGACATCTTCCGCGACCGGATGACGCCGCAGGAACACCTCAATCGCATCCTCGAACTGATGAAGACCTACACGCCGTGGGAGTACGCCCGCTGCGACAAGGTCGAGCTGACCGACGCCAAGGCCACCCTCGCCGGCGGCTACACCCCGGTCGTCCGCCAGCCCGTCGGCGAACTCGAATCCGGCGGCATCGTGCTCGGCATGGCCGACGTGGTCGTCGCCAACGACCCGATCACCGGCCAGGGCAGCAACAACGCCAGCAAGTGCGCGGCGTCCTACCTCGCCGACATCCTCGCCCACGGCGACCAGCCGTTCGACCGGGCCTGGATGCAGTCCACCTTCGACCACTACTGGGACTACGCCCAGCACGTCACCCAGTGGACCAACGGCATGCTCCAGCCCCCACCCCCGCACGTCCTGGAGATCCTCGGCGCGGCCAGCGTCAACGACACGGTCGCGAAGCGGTTCGCCAACGGGTTCAACGACCCGTCCGACTTCCAGAACTGGCTGATGGACCCGGCGAAGACGCAGGAGTACCTGGCCGGCGTCATGGCGCCGCAGGGCTGACGCGAGTCGCGCGGATCACGAAACCACGTGGTCCGCGCGACCGGTCCGCGAGAATTCACCAGTGCGTAGCTCGTGGGTTGACGCGATCCGTTCGCGCGGCGGGAACACGGCCGTCGCCGAGGCCGCTGCCGACGAACTCCTCGCGCGCTATGCCGAACCGCATCGGCGCTATCACAACACCGCGTACGTGCTCGCCGTGCTGCGGGACGCCGCGCTGCTCGCCGACGATCTCGGCCTGTCGCCACGCGATCGCGCGATCTTGACGCTGGCCGCGTGCGCGCACGACGTCCACTACGACGGCCGACCCGGCGAGGACGAGCGGCGCAGCGCGGACTGGGCGGCCAACTGGCTGCGCAAGGCCGGGGTCGCCGAACCCGACGTGTCCGAAGTGGAGCGTCTGGTGCTGGCAACGCTCGACCATGCGGCCGGTTCGGCCGACCTGGTCGCGCAGGCGCTGTTCGACGCGGATCTGGCCATCCTGGCCGCGTCGCCCGATGAGTACGGGCGGTACCGGCGCGCGGTGCGCACGGAATACGCGCACGTCAGCGACGCCGACTGGCGCACCGGCCGCGCCGCAGTGCTCGCCGACCTGGCCGGCCGCGAACCGCTGTTCCACACCGAGCCAGCCAGAAAACGCTGGGAAAGCAGCGCGAAGGCGAATCTGGCCGCCGAGTTGAGCACCTTCTAGAACCCAGGGTTGATGTCCGGTTCGACCCTCGGGTTGACGAATTCGCTTGCCAGGCACGGTTGAATCGGCGCGTGACAACTGGGGTATTGGAACGCACCGCCGCGCAACCGGCGAATCCACCGACGCGACGCTGGGAAAGCCTTGCACTGCTTGGCATCCTCGCCATCGCCGCGGTGCTGTACTGCTGGGACATCGGCGACCGCGCGCTACAGCCGTACTACGCGGCCGGGGTCCGGTCGATGACCGAGAGCGCGAAAGCGTTCCTGCTCGGCGGGTTCGACCCGGCCGGCGTGGTCAGCATCGACAAGACACCGTTCGCGTTCTGGGTGCAGGGCATCGGCGTGTGGATCTTCGGCTACCACTGGTGGGCGATCGCGCTGGTGCAGGCCATCGAGGGAGTAGCGGCGGTGTTCGTGCTGCACCGGCTGGTGCGGCGCTGGGCGGGGGAGCGACCCGCGTTGCTCGCCGCGCTGATCCTGGCCGTTTCGCCGATCGGCACCGCGATCTATCGCGCCAACCAGGCCGACGGCCTGATGGTGCTGTTGCTGCTGATCGCCGCGTACTGCGTGACCAGGGCGGTCGAACGCGCCAGGGAGGGTAGCGGCATCGGCTGGCTGGTGTGGGCGGGCACGTTCATCGGCCTCGCGTTCTTCGCGAAGATGCTGGCCGCGTGGGTCGTGCTGCCCGCGCTCGCGCTCGTCGACATCGCCGCGCCCATCAGCTGGCCGAAACGGTTGCTGCGCTTCCTGATCGCCGGCACCGTGACCGTCGCCGTGTCGCTGGCCTGGCCGATCATGGTGAGCCTGTGGCCGGCGAGCGACCGGCCGTTCATCGGCAGCACCTCGGACAACTCGATCTGGGACCTGATCTTCGGCTACAACGGGTTCGGCCGGGTGTCCGGCGGCAACATCGGCTCGCTGGGCAACATCGCCAACTCCTACGGCGTGCAGTTCACCAGCCCGCCCGGTCCGCTGCGGCTGGTCGAGCCGTCGCTGGCCGGGCAGGTCGGCTGGCTGCTGCCGCTGGCGTTGGCCACCGTGATCGGCGCGATCGTCGTCTGGCTGAAAACCCGTGGCGGCACACCGGAACAACGCGCGGGCTGGCTGCTCTGGGGCGGTTGGCTGATCATCGCCGGCCTGGTGTTCTCCTTCGCGGGCGGCATCTTCCACCGCTACTACACGGTCGAACTCGTGCCGGCCATCGCCGCGCTGAGCGCGGTCGGCCTGAGCACCTGCTGGGGCTGGTACCGCGCGGGCCGCACCACCGGTCTGCTGCTGCCTGCGGCGATCCTCGGCTCGGGCGCGTTCGCGTTCTACACACTCGCCGGCACGTCGCACTGGCTGCCGTGGCTGCGCTTCGCGATCGCCGCGCTCACCGTGCTCGTGGTCGTGTTGCTGCTCGCCGCGTTTCCCGGTCGCGGACCGCTGTCGGCCTCCGCTCGGCCGATCGTCGTGCTGGGCCTGGTCGCGCTGGTCGCCGGTCCGTTCGCGTACTCGGTCGACACCATGCTGACCCCGCAGACGGTGACCTCGGCCGCCGACCCGAGCGCGGGCCCGAACCAGCAGGGCGACGTGCTCAGCACCGTACGAGCCGCGTTGTCCTCCAGCAAGGCCGCCCAGGCCTACGTCGACTTCATCAACGGCGCGGGCACCTTCACCCCCGGCGACCGCGAGGTGCTGACCTACGCGACCACACACGCGCCGAACGCCCGGATCCAGCTCGCGGTCGAATTCGGCAGTTGGGGGGTTGACCCGTTCCTGGTCAACTCCTCCGCGCGGGTGGCCGCGTTCGGCGGGTACGTCGGCGTCGACCCGAGCCCGACCGCTGCCCAGGTCGCCGACTGGGCGAGCAGCCACCAACTCGGGTTCGTGCTGCTGCCGGCGTCGTTGCTCAAGATCGGCAAAATACTGCAAGCCACCACGTCGCAGAAGACGAAGGCGAAGGCGGCTGCGGCGACCGTCGACACCGCAGCGCTCAACCAGCGGATCGCCTGGATCACCCACCACTGCGCCCCGGTGCGCCCGGCCGCCATCGGACCGGACGCACTCCAGGCCGGACTGCTATTCCGGTGCGGCTGAACTGATCGCGACAGGCTGCGGCGCCCGGCTTTCCAACGCAGGGCTTCCCGATGCAGGGCGCCGCCGCCTCGCGACCAGCACGGCGATGACCGCGAAGATCACCGCCGACACCAGCCCGACCACGGTCAGACCCGCCGCGAACGCGCTCTTGGCCACGGCAGGCGCTACCGGACCGCTGGGCAGGTTCAGCCGGGAGACGGCCGCGCCAATGGCGCCGAGCACCGCGATGCCGAGCGAGCCACCGAGGTAGCTGCTGGTCTCCGACATCGAGGCGGCCGAACCAGCCCGCTCCGGCGGCACAGAGCCGACGACCAGACCGGTGCCCAGCGCGAACAGCGGCCCGGTACCCAGCGCTAGCACGGTGATCCCCACGATGGCCAGCGGCAACGCCAACACGCCGTGCGCGGCCGCGAGCGCGAGACAGCCGAGCACCGACACGCACAGGCCGCCCGCGATCGCGGTCGTCGTCGCCATGTGATGCGCGAGCAGTCGGTGCGGTCATCGTCCCGATCGCGACGCCCATACCCATCGGCGCGAACAGCAGCGCGGCGGCGAGCGGCCCGAAACCGAGCACGGTCTGCAGGTACTGGGTGACCAGCAGCCCGCAGTGCCGCCATCGCGATCCCGGCGAGCACCAGCCGATCAGCACCGCGGTGAACGCGGGGTTGCGCAACAGCCGCAGGTCGAGCAGCGGGAGTGGCGAGCGTGCAGTTGGCGACGGACGAAGCCACGCCGACGCGCCGCCGACCACGATCGCGCCGAGCGGCACCGACCACGTCTGTGCGGGCCGTCCACGGTGAGCTGCTTGAGCCCGTACACCACCGGCAGCACCGCGGCCAGCGACAGCGCGACACTGCGCGGGTCGAGCCGGCCCGGCGTCCGGGTCGCGGTACTCGGGCAGCAGGAACGGGCCGAGGATCAGCAGCAGCCCAGCATGGGCACCGCATCAGGAACACCGAGCCCCACCAGAAGTGCTGCAGCAACACGCCCGCCGACAACCGGGCCGAGCGCGCCGCCCGGCGAACTGGCAGGTCGCCCAGACCGCGATCGCCCTGCCGCGCTGCCGTGTCGTCCCGGAACATGTTGCTGATCAGCGCGAGGGTCGAGGGCATCAGCGTCGCGCCGGCGATGCCCAGCAGCGCCCGCGCCGCGATCAGCATCTCCGGGCTGGTCGGCGTAGGCGGCCACGACCGAGTGACCGCGCACGAACGCCGCCGCGCCGATCAGCAGCAGCCGCCGGCGGCCGATCCGATCGCCGAGCGTGCCCATGGTGATCACGAAGCCGGCGACCAGGAACCCGTAGCTGTCGCTGATCCACAGCTGCTGGATCCGGCTGGCGCCGAGGTCGGCGGACAGCCGCGGGAGCGCAAGGAACAGCGCGGTCATGTCCAGCGCGACCAGCAGTGTCGGCAGTAGCAGCACCGCGAGGCCGAGCCATTCCCGGCGTCCGGCCGGTTGCGTGCTCTCCATGTCGTCGTCCTTCCCGAAGGGCCTGTTTCGCCCTTCGGTCGGAGCGGCCTGCCAAGTTTTGACACGATGTTTTGACACGATGGTTTTGACCCGATGTCAAAGCGTCGGCGTCAGCTCCGACCACCGGTCGAGCGAAAGGAGCACTGCCATGAAGTTTCTGCTGCTGATGCACATGAATCCGACCGTGTGGGACGCCCTCACCGAGGACGAGCGCAACGAGGTGATGACCGGGCACGGCGCGTTCATGGACACCGTCACCACATCCGGTGAGATGATCGTCACCCAGGCGCTCGCCGATCCGTCGCAGAGTGCGGTGGTGCGGGTGCGGGACGGCGAGCGGCTGGTCACCGACGGGCCCTACCTGGAGGCCAAGGAGTACCTGGGCGGCTACTACCTGGTCGACGTGGAGAACCGGGAGCGCGCGCTGGAGCTCGCCGCGATGATCCCGGACGCCAAGATCGCGGGCCTGGGCGTCGAGGTGCGGCCGATCATGTTCGACAGCGGAGAGCTACCGGTGTGACGCGTCGAGCCAGCCATCGAGGACCTGCTGCGTGAACTCACGCCGCAGGTCCTCGGCGCGCTCGTGCGCCGGCACGGACAGTTCGAGGAGTGCGAGGACGCCGTCCAGGAGGCGATCCTGGCCGCGTCGACGCAGTGGCCGACCGAAGGCGTGCCGGCCAACCCGCGCGGCTGGCTGATCACGGTCGCCGCACGCAGGCTGATCGACCAGGTCCGCAGCGAGCACGCCCGCCGCGAACGCGAGATCGGCCTGGCGATGCGTGCCGAGCCGCACTGCGACACCGAACAGGTGCCCGACCAGGACGACACGCTCGTGCTGCTGTTCCTGTGCTGTCATCCGGTGCTCACCGCCGCCTCCCAGACCGCGTTGACCCTGCGTGCGGTCGGCGGCCTCACCACGGCCGAGATCGCGGCCGCGTTCCTGGTGCCGGAACCCACCATGGGTGCCCGGATCAGCAGGGCGAAGCAGAAGATCAAGGCGGCCGGCAGCACCTTCGCGCTGCCCGCGAAGGAGGAGTGGCCGCAGCGGCTCGGGGTCGTGCTGCACGTGCTGTACCTGATCTTCAACGAGGGGTACACGGCCTCCTCCGGCAGCAACCTGCACCGCGTCGAACTGGCGGCCGAGGCGATCCGGCTGACCCGCATGGTGCACCGGCAATTGCCCGGCGACGGCGAGGTCGCCGGCCTGCTCGCGCTGATGCTGCTCACCGACGCCCGTCGCGCCGCCCGCACCAACGCCGACGGCGACCTGGTCCCGCTGGCCGAACAGGACCGCTCGCGCTGGAACGCCGCGTTGATCGCGGAGGGCGCCGAGCTGATCAGCGGCGCCATGACCAGCTCGGCGCTCGGCCCCTACCAGCTACAGGCGGCCATCGCCGCGACACACGCCGAGGCGGTCAGGGCGCAGGACACCAACTGGCGGCAGGTGCACATCCTCTACAAGATCCTGGAGCGCATCGCGCCGAACCCGATGGTCACGCTGAACCGCGCGGTCGCCCTCGCCGAGGTCGAGGGACCGAGAGCCGGCCTCGAACTCTTGTCCACTTTGGATGACGACGAGCGGATGGCCGGGCATCACCGGCTGCACGCGGTCCGCGCGCACCTGCTTGAGGACGCCGGTGACCTGTCCGCCGCGCTGGAGAACTACCGACGCGCCGCCATGGGAACCGCGAGTCTCGCCGAACGCCGCTATCTGGAGTCGCGCGTGGCACGGATCAACACCAGTCGCACGTGATTGTTGTCGCGACTACAACCAGTCATGTCGTCGCGTGCTCCGCGAGCCCGGTGTCGGGCGAAGTTGACGACCATCTCAACGTGGATATCCTGAGACTATCCTCAACTTAGGAGTCCGCATGTCCAAGACCCTGGCCATCTTCGGCGCGGGCCCGGTGCTCGGTCGCTCACTCGCCCGCCGCTTCGGCCGGGAGGGCTTCCGTGTCGCGCTCGTCGCCAGAACCAGGTCGAACCTGGATGCCCTCGTTGGCGAGCTGTGCGACGAGGGCATCCAGGCCACCGGCTTCCCGGCCGACCTCTACGACCCGACGCAGCTCACCGCGACGGTCGGCGCGATCACCGAGCGCTTCGGGCAGATCGACGTCGTCGAGTTCAGCCCGGGTGGCGGCAACCTCGGCGACGGCATCGTGTCCGTTTTGGACGTCGACCCGGCCAACCTGCAACCGATGCTGGACCGATTCCTCATGTCGGCCGTCACGCTGGTCCGCGCCGTCCTGCCGGGCATGATTCAACGTCACGAGGGCGCGATTCTGTTCACCGCGGGGCAATCCGGGATTTACCCGAAGGCGCGGATGGGCAACATGGGCATGGTCCAGGCGGCGCTGCGCAACTATTTCCTCAACCTGAACAGCGAACTCGCCGATTCCGGCGTGTACGTCGGCGCGGTCAACATCGGCGCGCTGATCGAGGGAAGCGTGCCACACAAGGCGGTCGCGGCCATGGCAGGACCCGAATTTCGGGCGGAGGTCATCCACCCGGACACCTACGCCGAGCACTTCTGGGACCGATATGCCAAGCGGGACAAGCCAGAAGTGCTGGTCGGAGACTTCAACGGACACCATCGGGTGACAAATCAACGATGATCGGCGCAACCATGCCTTCCCGCTGAATGACCCGTCGACGAGATGGGTAGTCTCGTGTCGGATCGATGGCGATCGTGGCGTCGCGCGCCGGGAGTGGCAGGATGTGCCTGTCCGCGGTGGGCGCGAGGAAGCCTGGTGAACCCTACGTCGTCGCCTGAGGAGGCTCGGTCATGCCGAACGGCTCGTCACTCGCGGCAGGCGCCGCACAACAGCCATCCCTGAGCCTGTTCGGGACGGTGGGCATGCCACTCACCGTCGTGGCCGCGATCGCCGTGGTGCTGATCGCGATCCTCGCGGTGCGCAGCAGGCAGAAGAGGAAGGCTCGCGCGGCGGCGGCCGCTCGCCTGGCCGCGGCAAAGACCGAGGTGGTGTCCATGGCCGGGCTGCGCGGCGCGGCCACGTCGGGCGCGCAGTCCGCGGCCCACCGGACGCCGCCCGCCATGCAGACCCGCAAGGTCGACCCGGCACGCAGGTTCGCCGAACCACGCACGGAGACGACGCGCCGCGGCCAGGACGTCGCGTGGCCGTCGACCGGTGAGTGGCGCGCGGTGACCGCGCAGCCGACCGGCAACGGGACCAAGGGACCATGGGAGTAATGACTCGGAGTCCCGCCAGATCGCGGCTCGGCTCGGCGGAGACACGCCCGAGCGCAACGCAACGCCCACCCGCGTCAACGGCACCACGCAGCGCATCGGTGCCCCTCCGCGCACCAGCGTGACCCCCCGCCCGGCCCCGACTCACGCGAACCCCGCCACCACGCGCACGAACGGCGTGCAGCGGACCGAGGTGCTGGCCCAGCGCGCCGCCCAGGCGAACGGCACGAGCCCGCGTACCAGCACCAGCGACCGCACCGGCACCGGAGCACGAAACGGTGCGGCCCGTACCGATGGCGCCGCCCGTACCAACGGTGCGGCCCGTGCCAACGGTGCCGACCCCAACGGCGCGACCCGACTCACCAGCGCGGCTCAGCGCAACGGCACGGCCCAGCACAACGGGACGTCGCACAACGGGGCGGCTCCCGCCGACCAGCCTCGCAACGGTCTGCCTCGCAACGGCGACCAGCGTGCTAGCCGGGAGCGTGATGCCCAGCGGATTCCGCGTCCGGCCACGGTGCCGCAGCGCGGCCCGCAGCCGGTGAACGGGTCCGAGGCCGGGCAGGAGCCGGGCTGGCCCGCCGAGCCGGGCTGGCCGAACTGAACCTCGCCTCGGCGATTCGGTTCGGTGGGTGTGAGAACGTGTGATCATGGTTGAACCCGCCGAACCCGTTCGGACCGGCTATCGCAGGTCGGCCGGGACGCCGAGGGCCGAGGCGAAACGGCGCGAGCTGCTCGAACGGGTCATCGACGACCTTGCGGCCAACGGCCTTGTCGACTTCTCGCTGCGTCGCGCCGCGCGCGCCGCGGGTACCACGCACAAGGTGCTGCTCTACCACTTCGACGGTGTCGACGACCTACTCACCCAGGCGATTGTCGCGTTGCGCGAGCGGCGCATCGGCAATGCGATCGCGGTGGCGTCGACGGGGCCGGCTGAGCGGTCGCTCGCGGATCGGGTTCGGTCGATCTGGCCGGTCCTGCTCAGCCCCGAGTCCGGGTTGCGCGTGCTGGACCAGGCCATCGGGCTGTCCATGTACGACCCGGCGCGCTACCGCGATCTGGGGCGTGAGGCGTCCGCGCAGTACCTGCCGGTGCTGCTGTCGGTGTGTCCGGCGCGGTGGACCGAACAGCGCAGGTACGAGATCGCTCAGCTGATCTTGGCGACCATGCGCGGCCTGCTCATCGATTGGCTGACCACGGGTGAGACGGTCGGGTCAGATGCCGGGCTGGTCGCGTTGACCAGGGCGCTGGAGCAGGAGGAGGCCATGGACAGGATGTGAACCACGTGGTTCACTTCAGTCATGCCTCGGATCGAACTCTCGGCCGGCACCATCGACTACGTCGACTCCGGGCGCGGCCCGGTGATCGTGCTGGTGCACGGCCTGCTGATGGACTCCTCCCTGTGGGACGCGGTGGTCGACGACCTCGCCGCCGACCACCGCGTGCTCGCACCGACCCTGCCGCTCGGCGCGCACCGCGAGCCCATGAACCCCGATGCCGACCTTTCCATGGCCGGCATCGCCCGCCTGCTCGCGGAGTTCCTCGACCGCCTCGACCTGCGCGACGTGACGCTGGTCGGCAACGACACCGGCGGTGCCCTCGTCCAGCTGCTGATGGCCGAGGGCACCGACCGGATCAGCCGGGCCGTGCTCGCCTCCTGCGACGCGTTCGAGCACTTCCCGCCCCGCGTCACCGGCACCACGCTGCTGCTCGCCGGCAAGCTGCCGCCCGCCCTGTTCGGCCTGTTCATGCAGCAGTTGCGGCTGCGAGCCGTGCGCAGGCTGCCGATCGCGTTCGGCTGGCTGACCCGGCGCGGCGACGCGACAGTGCGAGGCTGGCTGCGCCCGATCATGACCGCCGCCGCCATCCGCCACGACGCGGTCCGCATGCTCCGCGCCGCGGCCCGGCACAAGAACTTCCTCGTCGTGGCTGCGGATGCGCTACCGGCGTTCGACCGCCCGGTCCTCGTCGTGTGGGCGAGCGAGGACCGGGTGATGCCGATCGAGGACGGCAAGCGGCTCGCCGCCCTCGTGCCGCGCGGACGGCTCGTCGAGGTCGCGGACTCCGCCACGTTGATCCCGCTGGACCAGCCCGTGACCTTCGCGCGTCACCTGCGCGAGTTCGCGCTCAGGCCGGCCGGTTCAACTGGACGTTGACCGGCTCGACCGGCGCCAGCCGGTTCGTCGCCGCGACCGTGACCGAGCCGCTGTCCGCGCGCACGATCAACGAGACGTCCGCGCCCGGCCCCGCCCCCGAATGCCCGTACACGCCCGCCGTCTCGTTGCGCAGCCACGCGAGCCCGACGTCCGCGCCCGGCACGTCCTGGGCGACATGCGGCCGGACCGCTTCCTCGGCCAGTGCGTCCGGCAACAGCGTCGACCAGCCGTTGCCGAACCGGACCAGGTCGATCGCGGTCGTCCACAGGCCGCCCGCCGCCGGCATCGTGCTCACCTGTGGCGTCACCCGCGCGAATCCACCGTCGTCGTCGAGACGATAGCCGGTGACCGCGTCAGACGACGGCCAGCTCGCCGGGAACGATGAGGAGCGCATCGCCAACGGTGCGAACACGAGATCGGCCGCGGCGTCCGGATAGGACGAACCGGTCACGTCCGTGACGAGCAGGCCCAGCACGGCATACCCGCCGTTGCTCGGCACGAACGCGCCCCGCCCGCTCACCGCGACCACCGAACCGAGCAACGCGACCTGGTCCGGCACGCGCTCGGCGAACTGTTCGGTCGGGCTGCCCACCCCGGCCGTATGGGTCAGAAGTTCGCGAACGGTGACGCCGTCATCGGCGAGCGCAACGGTGCGCAGATAGCCGTTGGCCGGCGCGTCGAGCTCGACACGACCGGCCGCGACCAGGCGCAGTACCACGGTTGAGGTGATCAGCTTGGCGATACCGTAGGCCGGGAACCGGTGCTCGGCCCGCAACGGTTCGGTCCGGTCCAGGTCGGCCAGCCCGCGCGCGATCGCCCACGGTTCGGCGCCGCCACCGGCCAGGATCAGCCCAGGCAGACCCAGTTCGCTCACGGACTTCTCGGCAAGCTCAACGGCACGAGCGGGCACCTCCCCGAGCGTCGTGTTGACCGGGTCGGCGATGCGCGGATCGGTGACCCGACTGCCGAGCGGATACACCCTCAGCGCGGCGAAGCGGTGCGGCGGCTCGGGCTCGATGGCCGCCTCGATCCGCAGATCGCCGAGCTGCGCCCGCACATGCGCGGCACTCGCGTGCGCGACCTCTAGTTCGGCGGGTTCGGGCAGCGCGATCTTGCTCAGCGTGGAGATCAGCTCGGTGAGCGGCCCCATGGCGAGGAACCGGTCGTGGAAGTGCGCACGGATCTCGGCCTCGTCCGGCGCTGTCCAATGAGGACGGTGAGCATCGCCGAACCGGCCGACCAGCCAACGGACCTGACTCAACGCAGGTCCCTGCGCACCCTCGATCGAGGTCTTCAACGTGGTCCAACTGGAGAAACCGTGCTCGCGGGCAATGGCCAGTTGGGCATCATGCAGGCTGGCGAACTCACTCTCGGCCAGACGGCGTTTCGCCTCGACCTTGAGGAACCGGAGATTCGGGTTGTTCGGCAGCTGACGCGATGGATCGGACACAGCAGTCCTTCCCTCTGCGCCCGCGGGTCCGCGTCGTCGGGCGGGAAAGACAGCCGACAGATGGCGATCGAAAACCGGTGGGCTTGCAGCCCTGCCCGCGGACCCAGCGGCGGCCGGAAACCGCCGAACGCGACTTTACCGCGCGACTGGCCGGCCCCGAAAGCGGGTTCACCAAGGCGATGTCCCGCGACGTCAACGCCGAGATCGACGAGTTGGCCGGCTTGCTCGGCCTGCGTCTTGCCATGGTGGGCGTTTGTAGTCGCGACAACAATGAGCTGAGTGCCTCAGTTGGCCACCTGCGCAAGCCGGTGGGCCAGCCGCCCGTTTGCCATCCATCACCCAGTGCGTCTTCACGGCGTAGTAGCGCGAGCCCGGTGCTCGCGGATCTCCTCGTGGTGGTCGGAGGCCCAGCGGACGAGGGACGTGGCGATCTCAAGGAGGCCGCGTCCCAAGGGGGTGAGGGCGTACTCCACGCGAGGCGGCACTTCCGCGTACGCGGTTCTCGTGACCAGCCCGTCCTGCTGGAGCTGGCGCACGGTGAGGGTGAGCATCCGCTGCGAGATACCGGGGACCTGTCGCAGCAGGTCGGTGTAGCGCAGCGGGCCGCCGTCCAGCACGGCGATGACCAGCAGGCTCCACTTGTCGCCGACGCGGTCCAGCACTTGCCGGATGAAGCCCATCTGCTCGGCGGGAATCCCGGCGCACGGCCCTGCGATGGGGCATGGTCCGGCTGCGGCGTCCACGCCCCGATCGGCGCCTACGCCGGCACCCTCTCCGTCGCGGCCTTCATCGCCGGCAGCGAGATCGGCGAGCGGACCGCCGCCGGGATGACAGTCATCCCGTTCGTCGACCCGGACGACCTCGCCGCGCACTACTGGGACATGTACACCAAGCGTGACCGCGTCGAGCAGATCCACCCCCAGCCCCAGCTCGCTGACTGTCCCGCCCAGCGGCCAAGTGAAGCGCTCAGTCGCAACAACAATCACGGCAATCGCACAGTTAGGCGGCAGAGCCTGATCGAACACGTGTTCGACGGTGAGGTAGTGTGTCGGGCATGGTGCTGCCGATGCAGGGATCGCTGCTGGACCAGTTCGACGACATCGAGTCGATCGGCTTCCGCACGCTCGCCGCGATCCGCCGCACCACGCTGACCGACGGCGCGTGGATCGACGTGCTGCCCGGCTGGTTGACCGGTGCGGCGGCGCTGTTCGACTGGCTGATGGCACGGGTGCCGTGGCGGGAGGAGCGGCGGGCCATGTACGACCGGGTCGTCGACGTGCCAAGGCTGCTCGCGTACTACCCGGAGGACGCCACACTGCCGCACCCGATCCTCGACGCCGCACGCGATGCGCTGACCAGGCATTACGCCGACGAACTCGGGGAGCCGTTCCGCACAGCCGGATTGTGCTGCTACCGCGACGGCCAGGACAGTGTCGCCTGGCACGGTGACACGATCGGCCGGGGGAGCACCGAGGACACCATGGTCGCCATCGTGTCGGTCGGCGCGCCGCGCCCGCTGTTGCTGCGGCCGCGTGGCGGGGGAGAGGTCATCCGACATGCGCTCGGCCACGGCGATCTGATCGTGATGGGCGGTTCCTGCCAGCGCACCTGGGAGCACGCGGTGCCCAAGAGCAGCAAGCCGGTGGCGCCTCGGATCAGTATCCAGTTCCGGCCGACCGGCGTCCGATAGCCGGACAGGGGAGTGTGGCAAGCCGCTACGCGCATGTCTACAGGTCCCTACAAATCTACTATAACTTCAGTGGTGACTGAAACTAGCCTCCTATTACACCAAACAGCTCGCCCTACGCGCTGACCCATCTACCAAAGCCCTGAAAGCCGTCCGAGCCGGGGTCATGGTTCGCCGTGTCGGTCGAGCAAGGCGTTCGCGGGACTTGCGCTACCGACAGACCATCCAGTGTGGACGGAGCAAGAGGAGCGCTGCGATCGAGCAGGGCGACGTGATGTCGCGAGTGGTGCAGCCGGGTTGGTTGGTGAGCCGCCGAAGCCGTGGGGAGTCGGCGAACGAGGTAGGGGAGGGGGCCGATGGTGCGTTGGCCTCGGTGCTGTGTGGGACGTTGGAGGTGCGCGGCTCGCGGGGCGATGAGTGGTGCGTCGGATGGTAACTATTTTACTATAATTTCAGTGGTGACTAAAATTAATACAACCAGTCAACAGTCACGTCCCAGCCATCGACTAAAAAGCGCTCAAGAACGGAGAGCCGACAGGAAGACGAGTGGGGAGACGATCGCGCAGGCGCGGATCGCGCGGACGGGGAGGCCAGGTCTGGCACCAGGCGGGCCGGTGAACCGCAGGGTTCGGCTCATGTGATGCCAGCGGAAGATCTCCAGGTAGACGATGCGCCAGCTGACGATCCAGGCCGCGCCGCTCAACCATCGCAGGGTCCGCATGTGGTCAATGGTGCACGGAGGGTCAAGCTGGGTGTGTCGGGTGGGTGTTCGTGGTGGGGACGGTTTAGTCTGCGGCAAGCCGACCGGGGGCTGGCCGACCTGACAGGAGGATTGTGGATCAGGAGAAGGTGATCGTCGGTCGCGTTTCCGGTGTTGAGGATTCCACTCCGCTGGTCTTTCATGTCGCGGTCGATCCTGCCGCTTACCTGCAGCTTGACGATGTCGTTGTCACTGTGCGCGAGGTGCCGGGGGCGGAGCCGGTGTTGACGGCGGGGGTGGTCACGCAGGTGACGGCTCGGCATGAGGGGGCGAGTTTCGGTAGTGACGTGTTCCTGATTTCGGCGGGGGTGTTGCCGGCTCAGGTGCAGGAGACGGCCGAGGTGGCGACGACGCGGGTGCAGCCGGAGCGGTATGTGCCGCCGGTGCCTGGTTCTGCGGTGTTCAGGGCTACGGGGGATGAGCGGGCGCGGGCGTTGTATTTCGACAGGATGGAGCGGCGGGTCGCGGTCGGGCAGGGGCGTGATGGGGAGCCGATCTTTCTGAACTTGGATTTTGTTGATGGTACGCGTGGTGCGCATGTGTCGATCAGTGGTGTGTCGGGGGTGGCGACGAAGACGTCGTTCGCGTTGTTCTTGTTGCATTCGATCTTTCGTGGTGGGGCATTGAAGGATGGACACAATGCGAAGGCGTTGATTTTTTCGGTGAAGGGCGAGGATTTGTTGTTTCTCGACCGGCCGAACGTGCGGCTTGATGATGATCTGCGAGCCTCGTATGCGGCGTTGGGGTTGCCGGCTGAGCCGTTCGCTTCGGTGGGGTTTTTCGCTCCGCCGACGCCGGATGATGTGACGGGGCGTCCGCATGTGGCTGGGCGGACGTCGGGGGTGGGGGCGTTCTGGTGGACGATCGCCCAGTTCTGTGCGGATGAGTTGTTGCCGTATGTGTTCGCGGATGCGGAGGATGAGCGCAACCAGTACACGATGGTGGTGCATCAGGTCGCCAATCGGTTGCGGTTGGATTCCTCGCCTGCGGGCAAGGATGGGGCGGCGACGGTTGATGGGGAGTTGTGTCGGACGTATGCCGAGTTGGTTGATGTGATCTGCGCTCGGGTGATGGACGACGAGACGCGGTCGACGTGGGCTGGGCCGGTGACGGGGGCGGGGACGATCAATGCGTTCGTGCGTCGGTTGCGGTCGTCGCAGCGGGCGTTGTCGGGGTTGATTCGGGGTGATCTGCCTGATTCGGCGTCTCGTCGGTTGTCGACGGAGAACCAGCAGGTGACGGTGGTGGATATTCACAATCTGGTGGAGCGGGCGCAGCGGTTCGTGGTGGGTGTGACGTTGGCCGCGGAGACGGCGCGCAAGGAGGCGGCGGGTCCTGGCGGGTTGTTGTTCACGATGTTGGATGAGTTGAACAAGTACGCACCGAGGGAGGGGTCGTCGCCGATCAAGGAGGTGTTGTTGGATATCGCGGAGCGGGGGCGGTCGTTGGGGGTGATCTTGATTGGTGCGCAGCAGACGGCGTCGGAGGTGGAGCGTCGGATTGTGAGCAATTCGTCGGTGCGGATCGTGGGTCGGTTGGATGCCGCTGAGGCGTCGCGGCCGGAGTACGGGTTTTTGCCGGCGAGTCAGCGGATTCGGGCGACGTTGGCGACGCCGGGGACGATGTTCGTGTCGCAGCCGGAGATTCCGGTGCCGTTGGCGGTGGAGTTTCCGTTTCCGGCGTGGGCTACGCGGGGGTCGGAGGCGGGAGCCGCGCCGGTGCCGGTGTCCTCGGGGGTGTCGGCGGTGTCGCGGAATGGGGCGGATCCGTTTGCGGGGTTGCCGGCGGATGTGGATCCGTTCGGGGATGATCCGCCGCCGTTCTAGTTGGGAGCGTTCGTGAAGTTTCTGCACACGTCGGATTGGCATGTCGGGAAGACCTTGAAGGGTCGGAGCCGGCTTGACGAGCAGCGGGACGTGCTGCGCGAGATTTACCAGATCGCGAAGACTGAGCGGGTTGACGCGGTGTTGGTTGCGGGGGATCTGTATGAGACGTCGGCTCCGTCGGCGCAGGCGCAGCGGCTGGTGGTGCAGGCGTTGTTGGCGTTGCGGGAGACGGGCGCCGAGGTGATCGCGATCGCCGGAAATCATGATCATGCGGCGACGTTCGACGCGTATCGGCCGGTGATGTTGGCGGCGGGGATTCAGTTGGTGGGGACGCCGCGTGCGGCGGGCGCGGGTGGGGTGGTGAGTTTCGCGGCGCGGAGCACGGGTGAGTGGGTGAATGTGGCGGTGTTGCCGTTCGTGTCGCAGCGGTATGCGGTTCGGGCGGCGGAGTTGTTGGCTGGGACGCCGTCTGATCATGTTGGCAAGTACGACCAGCAGGTGCGGGACATCATCGCGTCGTTGAAGCAGGGGTTTTCGGCTGATGCGGTGAACATGATCATGGCGCATCTGACGGTGACGGGTGGCACGTTCGGGGGTGGGGAGAGGGCTGCGCAGTCGATTTTCGAGTATCACGTGCCGGCCACGGCGTTCGGTGGTGATCCGCATTATGTGGCGTTGGGGCATCTGCATCGGCGGCAGGCGATTCCGGCGCCGTGTCCTGTGCATTATTCGGGTGCGCCGTTGCCGGTGGATTTCGGTGAGCAGGACAACATGAGTGTGGTGTTGGTGGTGGAGGTGTCGCCGTCGACGCCCGCGCGGGTCACGGAGGTGCCGGTGACGGCGGGGCGTCGGTTGCGGACGGTGCGGGGGACGGTGGCGGAGTTGTTGGCGCGGGCGGAGGAGTTCGGGGACGACTTTTTGCGGGTGTATGTGCGGGAGCCTGGTCGGGCGGGGTTGCGGGAGCAGGTGCAGGACGGGTTGCCCAACGCGTTGGAGATCCGGATCGACGCGGAGTTCGCGTCCTCGGCGCGGGTGGCGGCGTCGAGTGGTGGTGGTCGGGATCGGACGCCGGGGGAGTTGTTCGCGGCGTTCTGTGCCGAGCAGGTGATTTCGGATGAGCGGGTGGGGGCGTTGTTCGCGCGGTTGCACGATGACGAAACGAGCGGGTGACGAAACGAGCGGTGAGGAGTCGCTGTGCGGCCGGTTGTGTTGGAGCTGAACGGGTTCGCGTCGTTTCGTGAGCCGACCAGGATCGATTTCGCGGACGCGGACTATTTCGCGTTGGTGGGGCCGACGGGTGCCGGTAAGAGCACGGTGATCGACGCGTTGACGTTCGCGTTGTACGGGTCGGTGGCGCGGTGGGATCGGGAGGGTCTGGTGTCGCCGGCGTTGGCGCCGACGGTGAACCGGGGCGTGGTGCGGCTGTTGTTCGATGTTGCGGGGGTTCGGTACAGCGTGGTGCGGGAGTTGCGGCGGGGTGGTGGGAAGAATCCGACGGTGACGGTGCGCAGTGTCCGGTTGGAACGGTTGCATGAGCCGGATGCGTTGGGTGGCCCGGATGATGAGACGGAGGTGGTCGCGGCTGATTCGGCGGTGACGCCGGAGGTCGAACGGCTGTTGGGGTTGTCGTTCAAGCATTTCTGTACGTGTGTGGCGTTGCCGCAGGGTGCGTTCGCGGAGTTTCTGCATGCGACGGCGGGTGAGCGGCAGAAGATCTTGATGAAGTTGCTGGGTTTGGAGGTGTATGAGCGGATCGCGCGGCGGGCGAACGATCTGGCGAAGCAGCAGGGTGAGCGGGCGTCGGTGTTGGGGGAGCAGTTGGCGGGTTTCGCGGACGCGACGCCGGCTGATCTGGAGCGGCTCGCGGCGCGGGTGGCGGAGTTGGGAGAGTTGGCGGCGCGGGTAGAAGCTGCTGTGCCGGGGTTGGTGGCGGCGTCGGGGGCGTTCGAGCAGGCGCGGGCCGAGGTGGGGGTGGTGACCCAGGCGCGGGAGTTGGTGTCTGCGGTGCGGATGCCGGCGGGGATCGAGGAGTTGGCGCGGTCGCGTCGGGTGGCCGCTGCGGCTGCGGCGAGTGCGGCTGACGCGGTGGCGGGCGCGGAGTTGGCGGACCGGGACGCGCGGGCGGCGTTGCGGAGTGGGCCGGATCGGGTCGTGGTGGAGCGGGTGTTGGCGGACTGGGAGTCGTTGGCTGAGGTGTCGGCGGCGTTGCCTGGTCTTGAGCAGGCGGCGAAGGACGCACGGAACGCGCAGGATGTCGCGGACAGTGCCGAGTCGGATGCGACGGGTGCCGCTGATGCGGCGCGGGCGGCGCACGAGACGCAGGCGCGGGTGGAGCGGGATGTGCGGGCGGAGGTGGAGCGGGTCACGCGGGAGCGGGATCTGGTGGCGGCGGTGCGGGTGCCGGACGGGTTGGCCGGGGTCGCGGAGGCGATGACGCGCGCGGATGCCGAGTTGGCGGCGGCGGTGGCGCGGGTGGTGGCGGCGGAGCGGGCCGATCAGGCGGCGCGGGAGGCGCTGGGTGCGTTGCCGGACGGGGCCGGGTTGTCGACGGCGGCGGGGCAGGCGCGGGAGTTGGCGGTGTTCTGCGCCGAGCAGGTCGCGGGGTTGCCGGAGCGGGCGGAGCGGCAGCGCGAGTTGGCGCGGGCGCGCGGTGAGGTGAGCGCGGCTGAGTCGGCGGTGGAGCGGGCGCAGGAGGCGTTGGCCGCGGCTGATCGGGCGGACCGGGCGTCGGTGTTGCGGGCGCATCTGCACGTCGGTGAGGCGTGTCCGGTGTGTGCGCGGGAGGTGTTGGTGGTGCCGCCGGTTGAGCAGACCGAGGGCCTTGTCGAGGCGCGGCGGGCGGTGGAGGCGGCGTTGGGGCGGTTGCGGGCGGCGACGGCGGCGGTGCAGGAGGCCGAGAAGGCGGAGACGCGGGCGCACGGCACGTTGGTGGCGGTGTTCGCGCGGGCCGAGCGGTATCGGGCGGCGTTGCCGGACAGCGGGTCGCTGCCGGTGTTGTCTGTGGACAGTTCGGCCGCTGAGTTGGCGGCGGTGCGGGTCGCGGCCGAGGCGGTGGAGGCGGCGTGCACGGCGCGGTTGGCGGAGCGGGCGGCGGCTGCCGAGCGGGCGGGTGCGGCGGAGCGGGAGTTGGGGGCGGCTCGGGTCGCGCGGGACGCGGCACAGCGGGCGGTCGACGCGGTCGCGGACGCGGTGGCTGATGCGCGGGCTCGGTTGCGGGCGGCGCGGGATCCGCTGGTGGCGTTGGGTGCGCCCACGGTGGATGAGACGGATGTGGGGGCGGGGTGGGCGGCGTTGCGCGGGTGGGCGGAGGAGGCGCTGGCCGCGCGGGAGGCTGAACTGGCTGAGTTGGCGGCGGCCGCGACGGCACAGGCGGGGAAGGTCGCGGCGGCGGCGCGGGCGTTGGCCGATGCTGAGGGGGCGGCGAAGCGGGCGCGGGCGGCGAGCAGGCGGGCCGCGTTGGCCGAGCAGGAGGCGCGGTCGCGGTTCTCGGACGCGTCGACGCGGCGGGACACGGCGACGGCGCGGTTGGCGCAGGCTCCCTCGGCCGATGCGGCGCGGGAGCAACTCGCGCGGGCGGCGGCGTTGCAGCGGGCGGCCGATGCGGCGGACGCGGCGTTGTCGCGGGCGCGGGACGCCGCGGCGGACGCGCGGGAGCGGGCCGAGCAGGTGGATCGGGAGGTGTCGGCGGCGCGGGCGGAGTTGGGGCGGGCGCGGGATCCGCTGGTGCGATTGGGTGCCCCGGCGATCGACGACACCGATCTGGCTACTGGGTGGTCGACGTTGGTGGGGTGGGCGCGGGAGCAGGCGGGCGAGTTGGCGCGGCGGCTGGACGCGGCGCGGGCGGATGAGGAGCGGTTGGCTGGCGAGTTGCGCGCGGCCGAGCAGGCGGTGATCGACGATCTCGCGGGCGCCGGGATCGAGGTGGGGGCGCCGGTGCGGGATCGGGCGCCGGTGGCGGTGGCGACCGCGATCACGGCGGCCAGGGCCGAACGCGACGAGTTGGAGCGCAGGTTGGCGGGGGCGGCGAAGCTGACCGGGGAGATCGCGGCCGCGCGGGAGCAGGCGTTGGTGGCCAAGCAGTTGGCGGATCTGATGCGGTCGAACCAGTTTCCGCGTTGGCTGGTCGCGTCGGCGTTGGACACGTTGGTGGCGGAGGCGTCCGCCTCGCTGCTGGAGCTGTCCGGTGGGCAGTTCGAGTTGACCCACGAGAACGGCGACTTCCTGGTGATCGACCACAACGAGGCGGACATTCCGCGTCCGGTGAAGACGCTTTCGGGTGGGGAGACGTTCCAGGCGTCGCTCGCGTTGGCTTTGGCGTTGTCCTCGCAGCTGGGGGCGTTGGCCGCGGCGGGCGCGACCCGCCTTGAGTCGATCTTCCTCGACGAGGGGTTTGGCACGTTGGACGAGGCCACGTTGGACACGGTCGCGTCGACGTTGGAGAACCTGGCCAGTTCGGGGTCGCGGATGGTGGGGTTGATCACGCATGTTGCGGCGTTGGCGGAGCGGGTGCCGGTGCGGTTCACGGTGAACAGGGACGCGAACGGTTCGCACATCGAGCGGGAGGGTGTCCAGTGACGCAGGCGCCACCGATGCGGTTCAGCATCGACAGCTGGGACGCGGGTTACGGCAGTGCGATGGAGACCGAGGGTTTGCGCGAGTCGAACGCGCCGACCCGGTTGGACGTCGAGCTGCCCGAGGCTGACTGGGCGGCGCTCGACCCGGATTCGCGGGTGGCGGTGCCGGAGGCGGTGTTGTTCGTGGACGGGGTGCGGCGGATCGACGCGCGGGTGTGGCTGCCCGACCAGGGTGACGCGGGTGTGGTGTCCGGGACGGCGTCGGCGGCGGGGATCTGTGCGTCCTACGCGGCGGGGGTGGTGTGTTGTTGTGACGGCCGTTCGCATGTCGCGGCGGTGCATGTGCGGCGGGGCATGTTCACCTTCGCCGAGCACGCCCGCGACATCTCCACGCGGGCGGGGGTGTATGCGGCGTGGCGGGCGCGGCGCAACGTGGACACGCCGGCGTCGTTGGCGTTGTCCGAGGCGTTGCAGGAGCAGTTGACGCAGACCGAGATCGACACGGCCACGGACGCGCGGGCGGATCTGGACGGGCATCCGGCGGCAGCCAACGACCTGCTGGTGATCGACGGGCCGTTGCGGGGGCGGGAGAAGCTGGAGCGGGCGGTCGGCTACATCAAGAGCCACCAGACCGAATACCTGCCGCCCGAGTTGAATGCGCTGGTGGGGGCGTTGCGGCCGGGGCAGCGGACGCCGGTGTTCCTGATGGGCACCACGTGGGAGCGGTATTCGTGGTATTTGCGGCTGCCGGGTCAGGCGGGCGCGCCGTGGGCGGGTGTGGTGCGGTTGGAGGCGGGGTCGCAGTTGTCGGCACCGGAGGCGACCGGGTTGGCGAACGTGACGCAGCGGGTGTTGGGGCGGTTCGCGTCGGAGGAGTACAAGGACGCGCGGGCGCCGCAGAACCTGTATCCGATCGCGGGTCTTGAGAAGCACCTGCGGCATCGGCTGGGTGATCAGGCGTTCATCTATCGGGCGTTGCGGGCGGCGGCTGCCACGGTCTGAGCACCTGCACGCGAGCACCGTTGTGCAACATACCGACTGGTCGGTACTATCCGGTGGTGGTGACCGGGACGATCGACGCGGTGGTGTTCGACTACGGCGGGGTGCTGACCACCGCCGTCCGCGACACCACCAGCCAGTGGCTGGCCGCGGACGACATCGACCAGGACAGCTTCTCGACCGTGATGCGCGAGTGGATGGCCCGCGACGCGGTCGACGGATCGCCGGTGCACCGCCTGGAAACCGGCGCGCTCACCGGACCCGAGTTCGAGATCGAGTTCGCCGCGCGGCTGCGCACCACCAGCGGCGCCCCGGTCGCCGCCGAAGGGCTGCTGGCCCGGCTCTTCGCCGGGATGCGACCGGATCCGGTCATGTTCGCGCTGCTCGGCGAGCTGCGCGGGCTCGGGTTGGCGGTCGGGGTGCTGTCCAACAGCTGGGCCAACACCTACCCGGAGGACCTGGCCGACCTGGTGGACGCGGTGGTGATCAGCGGCGAGGTGGGGCTGCGCAAGCCCGACCCGAAGATCTACGCCCTCATGCTCGACACGCTCGACGTGCCCGCCGCGCGCACGGTGTTCGTGGATGACGCGCCGGTCAACGTGGACGCCGCGCTCGCGTTGGGCATGCCCGCGATCCGGCACCGCGACGCGGAGTCCACCCGTGCGGAGCTGTCCGCGCTGATCCCGAGCCTGCGAAAGGCGGCGTCCGCATGACCGAACCCGACGCACCGCCCGGCCTGGACCTGGTCGCGCTCGACGCCTACCTGCGCGACACCAAGCCGGGCCTGGTGACCGGGCCGCTGCGCGCGGAACTCATCGCGGGCGGCCGGTCGAACCTGACCTACTACCTCACCGATGGCACGACCCGGTGGGTGCTGCGCCGCCCGCCGCTGGGGCACGTGCTGGCCACCGCGCACGACATGAGCCGCGAGTACCGGGTGCTGCGGGCGCTGGCCGGCACCGGTATCCCGGTGCCGGGCACGGTCGCGCTGTGCACGGACCCCGAGGTGCTGGGGGCGCCGTTCTACCTGATGGAGCGGGTCGACGGGGTGGTGCTGCGCTCCTTCCGCGACACCGAGCGGATCGGGCCCGCCGCGTGCGAGGCGCTCGGCGCACCAGCTCGTCGACGTGCTGGCCGACCTGCACAACGCTGCGACCCCGAAGAGGTCGGGCTCGGCGATTTCGGCCGGCCGGACGGGCTATCTGAAGCGGCAGGTGTCGCGGTGGCGCAAGCAGTTGGACTCCTCGCGCAGCCGCGAGGTCGCCGGGCATCGACGAACTGCTACGAGCGGCTGGCCGGCTCGGTGCCCGCCTCGCAGCGGTACTCGCTGCTGCACGGCGACTTCCGGCTGGACAATGTGCTGGTCACCGGTCGGGCCGACGGCCAACCAGCGGATCACCGCGGTGCTCGACTGGGAGATGGCCACCCTCGGCGACCCGCTCGCCGACCTGGGCCTGTTCGTGATCTACTCGCGCTGGCGCCGGCAAGGACGACCCGGTCACCGGCGGTGTCACCAGCGCGCCCGGATTCCCGCCGATCGAGCGAGCAGATCGCCCGCTACGCCGACCGCACCGGCGCCGACGTGTCCAGCCTGGACTGGTACGTGGGGTTGGCCGGTTTCAAGCTCGCCGTCGTCGCTGGAAGGCATCTACTACCGGTTCATGCTGGGCAAGACCATCGGCGCCGGGTTCGACCGGATCGGCGACGCTCGTGCCCGGCCTCGTCCGCAACGGCCTCGACGCACTCACAGCAGGAGTGGTGAGCACTGATGGACTTCGCATTCGACGAACGCACCGAGGCAGCTGCGCGGTGAGCTGCTCGCGTTCATGGACGAGCACGTCTACCCGGCCGAGGCGGTGGCCGCCGCGCAGGTCGCGGACGCCGAGGACCCGTGGGCGCGCCCGCCGGTCATGGAGGAGCTGAAGGCGCGCGGCCCGCGAGCGCGGGCTGTGGAACCTGTTCCTGCCCGGCGAGCACGGCGCCGGCCTGACCAATCTCCAGTACGCGCCGCTGGCCGAGATCACCGGCCGCAGCCCGGCGCTCGCGCCGGAGGCGTTGAACTGCGCCGCGCCGGACACCGGCAACATGGAGGTGCTGGCCATGTTCGGCACCCCCGAGCAGCAGGACCAGTGGCTCAAGCCGTTGCTGGACGGGCAGATCCGCTCCGCGTTCTGCATGACCGAGCCCGAGGTCGCCTCGTCGGACGCGAGCAACATCGCCACCCGGATCGAGCGCGACGGCGACAGCTACGTGATCAACGGCCGCAAATGGTGGTCGTCCGGCGCGTTGAGCCCCAGCTGCGAGATCCTGATCGTGATGGGCAAGACCGACCCGGACGCCGAGCACCACCGCCAGCAGTCCATGATCCTGGTCCCGCAAGGACACGCCCGGGGTCACGGTCAGGCGCGCGGTGCACGTGTTCGGCTACACCGACGGTCCGCACGGCGGCCACGGCGAGGTCATCTTCGACAACGTGCGCGTGCCCGGCCGAGAACCTGATCGCCGGCGAGGGCGAAGGGTTCGCGATCGCCCAGGCCCGGCTCGGGCCCGGCCGCATCCACCACTGCATGCGCGCGCTCGGCATGGCCGAACGCGGCCTGGAGCTGATGTGCCGGCGGGTCGATCGACCGGGTCGCGTTCGGCAAACCGCTGGCCGAGCAGGGCGTGGTGCAGGAGTGGATCGCCGAGTCCCGGATCCGGATCGAGCAGGCCCGGCTGCTGGTGCTCAAGGCCGCGTGGCTGATGGACACCGTCGGGCAACCGGGGCGCGCACACCGAGATCCAGGCGATCAAGGTCGCGGTCCCGTCGACCGTGGAGTGGGTGCTGGACAAGGCGATCCAGGCGCACGGCGGCGGCGGGGTGAGCCAGGACTTCCCGCTGGCCAGCCTGTGGACGCAGGCGCGCGCACCATGCGGATCTTCGACGGCCCGGACGAGGTGCACCGGCGGTCGCTGGCCAGGCGGGAACTGCGCCGCTACCGCTGAGGAGACCTGTCCGCCGACAGCCGCGCGCGGCACGCGCCGCCGGGCGCGGTGTGCTCCCCGTCCGGCAGCGCAGTAGCCGTGCGGCTGCCCGAGGTCGCCGAGGTAGCCGAGGTCGGGGCGGCCGGTCAGCCGCCGCTGCCGTAGGGGCGGGTCAGGATCTCCAGGTTGTGGCCGTTCGGGTCGTCGAAATAACAGCCCCGGCCACCGTCCCGGGTGTTGATCACGCCCGGTTGCTGGTGGGCCGGATCCGCCCAGTACGTCATGCCGCGCTGGTGATCCGCCCGAAGATCTCGTCGAACTCGGCGTCGTCGACCAGGAACGCATAGTGCTGCGAGCTGATCTCGCCCTCGGTGTCCATGAAGTCGAGACTGACGTCGTTGGTCGGGGCGACCACGGAGAACGGGCCGAACGAGGCCGGCTCGGCAGGCCGAGCAGGTCGGCCAGGAACTCCGCGGACGCCTTGCGGTCTTTCGCGTGCACGATCGTGTGATTGAGTTGAACGGCCATGACCTCCACGATAAAACCTCCAGTTGGCTGGAGGTCAAGACCGTCGGCGTCGAGGAGTTGGTGGCCCAGCGGGGTGAGGCTGTGCCGGACGGAGCGGCCGTGCCGGGTGGTGCGCACCAGGTTGCCTCCCGCAGCGTCCTGGCGTGTTCGGACGCCGAGGCGAGGCTGATGGCCAGCTGGCCGGCCAGGTCGGTGGTGGTGCGTGGTTGGCGCAGGGCGTGCAGCGCGGCGGCGCGGAGACGACGAAGAACCGGCTGGAGCGGGTGGTGCCGTACTCGGCGCCAACAGGCGTGCTGCTGTCCGGCTACCTCGCCCACCGGGCCACGATCAGCCGGGCGCGGGGCCCGCTGTTCCTGTCGGAGTCTCGCCGCAACCACGCCCAGCCGCTGACGTTGTGGACCTGGTCGAAGGTCGTCCGCAGGATCGTGGTGGACGCCGGGATCCCGCGCTTCTCCACGCACACCACCCGGCACCTCTGCTTGACCGATCTGGCCAGGATGGGCTGGGAGCTACACGCGATCGCTGCGTTCGCAGGCCACCGCTCCACCGACTCCACGCTCACCTACATCCACGTAGTGATGGCCCGCCACGGTTCCGGGATGACAAATGTCAATCGTGCGGTCGCGGCAGGCTCGGCCGGAGCGAGCGACTCGCGGCAGCCGGCGAGGTCCTGGCACACCGGCGCCGATCGCGGAGCGGACCCTCAGCCCAGCGGCTTGGTGGCGCGTTCCGCCAGCACCTCCTTGATCCGCCGCGCATTGTTCGGCAGTGCCTTCTTCATCGACTGGCGCATGAAGAACGCCGCGACCTTCGGCACGCCGTCGATGTTCACCATGAAGTGAACGGTGCAGCTCGTCGGCGAGACCGGCTCGATGCGCATGCTTTCCCGGTATGCCTGCGGTGCGTCCGGCACCGTGGTCAGGGTGATCAGCCGGTCCGGTTCGAACTCGGTCACGGTCGAGGTCTTCTCGCTCTCGTACCCTGAGTACTTCGCCGCCTCGAAGTAGGTGGTACCCAGCCGCGTCGGTCCTTCCGGGGTGACCTCGTGCTTGGTGATCTCCGGCAACCACGATGGTCGAGCGTCCAAATCGGACAGCAGCGCGAACACGGCCGGCGCCGGGTGGTCGAAGGTCTCGGTGTAGTCGAATTCCATGATTGTCTCCGTTGTCTCCGTTGTTTCAGCGGCACAGGATGGTGGCCAGTGCCTTGGTCAGTGCCGATCTCGGATCCGCGCAACCCCTCCGGCTGCGCCACCCGACGAACCCGTCCGGACGGACGAGCACCGCGCCTGCGGAGTCGATGCCGTAGGAGGTGTGGAACAGGTCGCTGTGCCGGCAGACCAGATCACCGGCCTCGGCCAGCCAGTCGCCCCCGTCCGATCCGGTCAGCAGCACGAAGCCGGAGCCGAACAGATCGAGAGTGGAGATCTCGCCCAGTTCGACGTGGGGCGCGCGGGTGCCGGGTTGGCCGGTCCACTCGGCCGGATGGCGGAACTCGGGCAGTTCCGGTTCCTCCGGCTCCGCGACGACGGCCGCGCCGGCGCCGTAGCGGTAACCCATGTTGAGCACCAGGGTGTCCACGGTGATGTTCTCCGAGCCCTCCGTGCGCTGTTCGGAGAGGTTGGCCGTCTGGATGGCCGTGGTGTCCGCGACCGGGCGGCGTTCCGCGTCGTAACTGGCCAACAGGTCCGGACCGGCCTGATGGTTCAGCACGGCGGCCAGTTTCCAGGCGAGGTTGTGCGCCTCGGCGATACCGGTGTTGCCGCCGAGCGCTCCTGCCGGTGGCTGCGCCCTTGCGGCGTCGCCAACCAGGAACACCCGGCCCTCCCGGAAGCGGTCGGCGACCCTGGTGATCATGTCCCAGGACTGCACCGTGGTGACCTCGACGGAGTAGTCCGGGACGCCGATGGCCGCATGGATCAACGGAAGGCACCGCTGCACGGGATAGTCGGCCGGGGTCTCGGCGTCAGGGTCGTACACGAGGTCGAGGCGGAACAGGTCCGGGCGGGCCGACGAGCCGGGGTAGGGGGTCATCGCGCCCGCGCCGATGACATCGTTGGCGAGGAAGTACATGACCGCGTCGCGCTCGCGGAACTTCTCAAGCAGACCCGGCGCGTGGAACATCATGCTGATCATGCTGCCCAGGCTCTGGTCACTGTGCACACCGATGCCCAGCCGCTGCCGGACCGAGCTGCGGCTGCCGTCGGCGGCGACGAGGAATTCGGCACGCACCCGCCGGTCGCGTCCGGTGCGCAGATCGCGGATGGTGGCCACCACTGCGTCCGAGTCCTGGGCGAGGTCGACCAGTTCGTTCTGGTGCCGCACGTCCGCGCCTGCTCGACGGGCCAGATCGAGCAGGACGGGTTCGAGCACGTCCTGCGCGATCATGCTGCCCGCGACCGGACTGAGCGGGGTGAAGTAGGCGGCGAAGTCCTCCATCAGGTTGTCTTCCTCGTCCGCCACCAGGCTTTCGGCCATCGGCACCCGGCTGCCCGGAGCGAAGACCGGTTCGACCGCGCGGATGGCCTTCTCCGCGTCGACCGAGCGGAAGATTTCCATGGTGCGCGCGGTCAAACTGGCCACGCGCGGATGAATCGACGTGCCGGGGTGTCGCTCGACGACCAGCGACGAAATGCCGTGGTGGCCCAGGAACAGCGCGGTACTCAGCCCGACCAGGCTGCCGCCGACGATGAGCACCGGCACGGATTCGGGTTCGGGTTCGGTCATGACTTCTCCTTGCTCAGGTTCTTCTGCTCAGGAAATCGGCTCGTGAAAGGTGACGCGGCGGGGCAACAGGAAGCTGGCGGCGAAGGCGAGCGCGAAGATGCCCACCTCGACCCAGAGCGTGGTGCGCAGCGCACCGGTGAACGCGACCGGTCCGGCGCCGCGACCGAGCTGGTTGAAGAACACCGTGGCGATGCCGGCGAGACTCAGCGCCGCAGCGAGCTGTTGGACCGTGTTGTACAGGCCCGACGCGGATCCGGCGGATTCGATCGGCACCTCGGACAGGGTGAAGTCGATCAGCGCGGCGACCACGAGGCCCATGCCGGCGCCGCCGACGAACAGTGCGGGGACGAACTGCCACGTGGTGGCATCGGCATCACGAACGGTCCACAGCAGACCGAGCATGCCTGCTATGGTCAGCAGGATGCCGACCTGCACGCCGACCCGGCCGACCTTGGGTGTCAACACCCCCGCGGACAGGCACGCGCACAGCGGAACGCCGCTGCCCCAGGGGATACCGGTCAGCCCGGCGTGCAGCACGCCGTAGCCGAGCCCGTTCTGCAGGTACACGGTGAAGACCAGGAAGAAGCCGATCACCGCGCCCATGAACAGCAGCAAGGTCAGCAGGCCGCCGTTGAGCGATCGGTACCGGAACAGCCGGGTGTCCAGCATGGGCGACACGCCCCTGTGGCGTCGAACGTTCTGGTGCGCGACGAACCCGGCCAGCACCAGCACGCCCGCGCCGAGCATCGCGAACACCCACCCCGGCCACCCCTCGGAGCGCCCCTGCACCAACGGATAGACGACCAGGAACAGGCCCACCGTGGACAGTGCGACGCCGAAACCGTCCACCCGCGCCGGATGTGCCGAGGCCGATCCGGGCACCACCGCTGCGCCCAGGATCAGGGTGAGGACGCCGACCGGGACGTTGACGTAGAAGACCGCCCGCCAGCCGAGCCCGGCGATGTCGCCACTGGTGAGCAGCGCCCCGATGATCGGGCCTCCGACGGTGGCCAACCCGGCCAGCGCGGCGAACGCACCCATGGCCCTGCCGCGCTCGGCAGGCGGGTACATGGCCTGCAGGATGGACAGCACCTGGGGCACCATCAACGCGGCCGTCGCACCCTGCACGACGCGCAGGCCCACCAGTTGCGCGCCGTCCTGGCTGGCCCCGCACAGCGCAGACGCGACGGTGAAGCCCGCGACGCCGATCAGGAACATCCGCCGGTGGCCGACGATGTCGCCGAGCCTGCCCGCGGTGATCTGCAGGACGGCGAAGGCGAGCGTGTAGCCGGTCAGCACCCACTGCACTGTCTCGTAGCTGATGTGCAGGTCGTGTTGGATGGGCGGCAGGGCGACGTTGACCACGGACACGTCCAGCAGGTCCATGAACGAGGCGAGCAGGATGACATGGAGCGCGGCGGTACGTCGCCTGCCGACGGCCGCAGGCACGAATCCAGGGGTGGTGGTGACCACGGTGTTGGCTCCCGAGTTGACGCGCTACTTGACTACGGAACAGAGATTCTCTGTACTGGGATGTACCAAAATAGTGTATCTCTAATACAGAGAGACTTTAGGTTTGAGAGGAACCCATGTCAACCCGGCGACCCGAACTGGTGGCGGCCCTCGGCCGGCAGAGTCAGATCCAGGTGCTGCGCACCGTGACGAACATGCAGCTCATCGCGTCACGGGCCGGGATCAACGTGACCGACATGCAGTGTTTGGGTCTGCTCACGCTCGAGGGATCCATGACGCCGAGCCAGATCGCGCAGACGATGGGCATCAGCAAGGGGGGCGCGGTCACCGCCATGATCGACCGGCTGGAGCGGGGTGGTTACCTGCGCCGCGCCCGCGACCCGCACGACCGGCGCAAGGTGTTGGTCGAGTTGGTCGTCGGCGGGACGCCGTTCCAGAGCCTGGCTGAACTGTTCAGGCCCGTCGAAGCGGCATTCACCGGCGTGTTGGAGGGCTACACCGAGAAGGAGATCGAACTCCTCATCGGCTACCTCCAGCGCAACAACGACAGTTTCGCTGCCCTGTTGGCGGCCCAGGCCGAGCAGTGATCGACACGAGTGCCCCACCGAGGGTGCGTGCGGTTGGATTCGCTTGTCGCCGGCCGTGTGCCCCGGATCACCGCTGGTTTGCGGTTTCGTGATCCACTCAAATGTCACTCGATCGCCGGTCGAGACTTTGCCCGTTCCCCCAGGATTCCGCCAACCGAACCAACGAAACGCGGCATCCGCCGAACGCGGCATCCGCCGAACCCGTCGCGAGTGGGCTGTCGATGAAGATCATCGACCGGCCATCTGAACGGCATATACGGACTGTGGGCACCCGGCGCGTTGTACAGCGCGAGTAGAGCCGCGCTGCACAATCTGACCCAGTGCTGGGCCGCGGAACTCGGCCCAAGGTCATCCGGGTGAACGCCGTGCTGCCCGGTCCGACCGTCACCGAACTGAACCGACCACCTGCGGCCGATGATCGAGCAGTGGGTCACCAGCTACCCGTCCCGCCGCGCCAGCACCGCCGACGAACTCGCCGCCGCCGTCACGTTCCCGGCCAGCGACGAGGCCGCCAACGTCCAGGGCGTGCTGCTACAACTTGCGGGGCGTGGCCAACACCATCGCGATCGCCTCGTCCAGGTCGACCGCCATCGGGTCGAGGAACTGCGGGCCGAAACCCTTCGCCGGGATCAGGTCCAGCAGCGGACGCGCGGTGTCCGGGAACGCCGCCGCCCAGCCCGGCAGCGCGTGTCGCGGCCTGCGCCGCAGGTCGGCGATGGCCAGACCGGTCTCCATCAACGGTGCCGGCGCCGAGGCGAACCGCATCCGCGCCAGATCCTGCGCACTCGCCAGCACTCGGGCCATCCGGCCCTCCCCACGTCCATCCCCTTGCGCCTGCATTCTTCGGCGCTGGCCGAAAGGATTGTCCGGCCGGCGCGGCCACGTCAAGGCTCACGCCAGGCAGCCACGAACCATCACCGCAACGTCGCTCGCCACCCTCGCCGCCGCCGGTCTCGTCGCCGTCGGCGCGGTCACCGCCGCGCCGGCCTCAGCGGGCCCCGGTATCACTCCGGCCACCGGAACCGGCGGCTTCAACGGACCCACCGTCACCCATCCCGGCGCCGCACCGGAAGACCTCGCCGCCGGCTCGGTCTGTTCCTTCCCCGTGCATGTCGACTTCCCTGTGGACCAGGTCGTGCAGGACACCTGGACCAACGACGCCGGCCAGCCCGTGTTCGCCATCGCCAGCGGCCTGCTCGTCGCGCACGCCACCAACGTCACCACCGGCCGCGACACGACCGTCAACCTCGACGGCACCGGCGACTACAGCTTCCTGCCCGACGGGTCGTTGATCCTCTCCGGCGGCGGAGGCATCCTGGCCACCCTGCGCGGCGGCGACTCGCCACCCGACCAGTTGCTGTTCTCGAAGGTGTCCGCGCACAGCTTCGTGTCGGTGCGGGTCGCCACGGTCGACGGCAAGACCGTCAAGACCGTGCTGCGGCTCGATGGCCCGCACAGCAACCTCTGCGCCGTCCTGTCCCACTGAACCCGCTGGCGGTCTCGATGGTCAGACGGTGATGACCGTGTGTTCGGTCGCGGCGCGGCGGGCCGCCTCGATCACCCGCTGGGTATCCAGGGCGCCGTGCGGGTCGACCGGAAACGGTGCCTCGCCGCGCAGCGCGTCCCGGACCTGGGCGTAGAACCGGGGATAGTCGCCGACCTCGGTCGGGATCAGCTCGGCGTGCTCGCCGTCGCCGAACGTGCCCCGATCGGCCTCCGGCTCGACACCCCAACCAGGGGCGCCGGGCCGCATGCCGCTCATCGCCTGCGCTTCCTGCACGTCCTGGCCGTACTTGGTGAACGTGCCGCGATCGCCGAGCACCCGCCAGCGCGGGTTGCGGGTGGCCGCGAGGACCGAGGTCCACAGGTGCGAGCGCACCCCGTTGACGTGGTGCAACGCCACGAACGTGTCGTCGTCGACCTGGACACTCGGCCTGCGCCGGTCAACCTCCGCGTAGACCTCGGCGACCGGGCCGAACAGTCGCAGCGCCTGGTCGATGAGGTGCGCGCCCAGGTCGTAGAGCAGGCCGCCGGCCTCGGCAGGGTCGCCGAACTCGCGCCAGTTGTCCTTGGGTGTTGGCCGCCACCGGTCGTAGCGGGACTCGAACCGGAACACCGTGCCCAGCCGGCCCGAGGCGATCAGCTTGCGCACGGTCAGGAAGCCGGAGTCCCAGCGTCCGTTGTGGAACACCGTCAACCCGACCGCTGCCTTGTCCGCGGCGTCCATGACCCGCTTGGCCGCCTCGACGGTCGGCGCGAAGGGCTTGTCCACCACGACCGGGGTGCCGGATTCGATCGCGCGCAGCGCCAATGGCACGTGGGTGCGGTTCGGTGTGCTCACCACGACCAGGTCCAGCTCGTCGATCCGGGCGAACAGGGCGTCCGCGTCCGGCACGATCGCGGTGTCGGGGTAGGTGGCCTTGGCGTGTGCGGCGCGTTGCGGGTTGCCGGTGGCGGTGATCGACAGGTCCAGGCCGGGGGTGGTCGCGATGAGCGGGGCGTGGAAGCGCTGCCCGCCGCTGCCGTACCCGAGGAGGCCGACGCGCAGATCAGACGAAGCCATGCCGCGATTAAACAACAGTGTTGATTAACCGGCCAACAGTCAGCAGGATCGTCACATGACCGCGGAAGCCGGGGGAGTGAACCTGCGGGGGCTGCGCCGGCACAACCGCTCGCTGCTGCTCACCGCGATCCGCCGCAGCGGCGGACTGAGCCGGGTCGAACTCGCCGCGCGCAGCGGGCTCACCCAGCAGGCGGTGTCCAAGATCGTGCCCGACCTGCTCGCCGCCGGCCTCGTGGAGGAACGACGCGAACCCGCCAGCGGCGTCGGCAAACCGCGCACGCGCCTGGTGATCAGGGCCGATGCGCGGGCCGCGATCGGCGTGCAGTTGGACCGGGACGAGGTGCGCGCGGTGCGCACCGACCTGCTCGGCGGCGTCGTCGAGGCGGTGCGGCGGCCGCTGCCGACCGGGTTCGACCCGGACCACGCGGTGCGGGTGATCGCGCGGTGCGTCGCCGAGCTGACCGACGGGTTGGGTGGGACCGCGCTGGTCGGGGTGGGGGTGGGTGCGTTGGGGCCGTTGGACTACCGGACCGGGATCGTGCTCGGCGCGACCGGCCTCACCGGGTGGGACGCGGTGCCCCTGCGGGAACTGCTCGGGCGGGCGTTGCACGCGCCGGTGATCGTGGACAAGGACACCAACGCGGCCGCGTTCGCGCACCTGTGGCGAGCCGATGACGACGCGGCGACCGCGGTGGTGCTGGTCGGCACCGGGTTGGGTGCCGGGCTGCTCATCGCGAACACGGTCTATCGGGGGCCGGGCACGAACGCGGGCGAGTTCGGGCACACCACGCTGTTGCACGACGGGCCGACCTGCCGGTGCGGGCGGCGGGGCTGTCTGGAGATCCTGCACGACACCGCGTCGAGCGCGCGGGAGGCGGCGCGGCTGCTCGGCATCGCCCTCGCCGACCTGGTGCAGTTGCTCGACCTGGAACGGATCGTGCTGGCCGGGCGCGCGGTGTGGGCATCGCCCGAGTTGTACCGGCGGGAGGCGATCGCCCAGTTGGGTTTGTTGCCGACCCGGCAGCGGGTGCGGGTCGACATCGACGACATCGGCGTCGACCTGGTCGCCGTCGGCGCGGCCGCCGAGGTGTTGGCGGGCCTCTACGAAGCCGAGAACTACGACGCCGAAAGCTACGCGTGATTCGTGCGGGTGAGGATCTCCCACGCGCGGTCAAGGCCGGCGGCCAGGCAGCCGTCGACGACCGCGTCCGAGCCGAGCGCGCTGACCTTCACCATCGGCGTGTGGGGTGCCTTGTCGGCCAGTTGGGCGGTGACCAGGTCGACGAAGCCGGGCGCCTGGCCGATCCCGCCGCCCAACACGACCAGCGCGGGGTCGGCGACCACGGCGACCGCGCGGATCGCGTTCGCCACCAGGGCCGACTCCGCCCGCACGACCGCGATCGCGCGCTGGTCACCGCGCGCGGCGGCGGCGAACACGCGGCGGGCGGAGATCGCGCCGCGCATGCCGGCCCGCTGTGCGGCCCTGGTCACGGCCGCCGCGGACACGGCAGCTTCGAGGCTGCCCCGGCGTCGCGCCTCCTGTCCGTCGAACTCGCGTCCGTCGACGTGGCCGGCGAGGATGTGGTCGGCGGCCAGTGGCAGGAACGCGATCTCGCCTGCGGTGCCGTGCGCGCCGCGATACAGCCGCCCGTCCAGTACCAGGCCCATGCCGATGCCGGTGCCGACGGTGATGAACGCGAAGCTGGCGACGTGTTGGCCGTGTCCGTGGGCTTGTTCGGCGAGCGCGGCGGCGTCCACGTCGTTCTCCACGATGACCTCCTCGCCGAAGGCGTCGCGTAGTCGGGCGGGCAGGCCGGGGGAGTCCCAGCCGGTGAGGCCGCCGGTGAGCCGGATGGTGTCGGCGGAGCGGTCGTAGACGCCGGGCGTGCCGAGCACGGTCTGGGTGACGGCGGGGCGGTCGATGCCGGCCTCGGCGGTGAGCCGGTCGGCGAGGTCGGTCAGTTCGGCGACCCGACCTGGACCGGTGACCGACCTGGACCGGACGGTTTCCTTGGCCACGATGGTGCCGGTCAGGTCGGCGAGGGCGCCGCGCAGGAACTGGCGTCCCACGTCGATGGCCAGCGCGTAGCCGGCGTTCGGGGTGATCTCGTAGAGCTGCGCGGCCGGACCTGGCGCGCCGCGCCGGTGGCCGGCCTCCCTGACGAGACCGGATCGCTCCACAGTGGACATCGCGGCGGATACCGTCGATTTGGACAGTCCCGACACCCGGACGAGTTCGGCTCGGCTACATGGCCCGTGGTGTCTGATGTGATCCAGCAGCAGTTGCTCGTTGAGCGCCCTGATGAGCTGCGGACGTGCGGCGAGCGCCCTCACGGACTCCTCCTCGTAGCCCCGCCTGGAATAGGGGATCGCCTGGAATGGGGATCGTTGCCAAGTCGAGTCTTGCGGGGGCCTTTTCGTTAGGTTACTTTCCTAACAAATCGAAGGGAAGTACCAGGCAGGAGACCGCGTCCCCACCCGGTCGTGCGGGCCTGTCACCAGCACAGTCGCCGTGAACCCCAAAGTGAAGGACGGCCCGATGAGGCGCTTGAGGAAAGTCGCGCTGGTGGTTGCCGGTGGCCTGCTGGCCGCCGCGTGTGCGGCCTGCGGTGGTTCGTCGTCCAGCGGGGGTGCGAACGCCACGCTGACCATCTCCAACGAGAGCGGTGGCCTGTGGACGTGCAGCTTCAACCCGTTCAACAGTTCGGTGAACTACCTGGCCACCGGCGACGTCTACGAGCCGCTGGTGTTCATCAACACCCTGCAGAGCAGCAAGACCACGCCGTGGCTGGCCACCCAGTGGGCGTGGAGCAACAACAACACCACGCTGACCTTCACCATCCGCGACGGGGTGCACTGGAACGACGGCAAGCCGATGACCGCCGCAGACGTGGCCTTCACCTTCAACTACCTCAAGACCAACGCCGCGATCGACCTCAACTCCGTGTGGAGCGTGCTGTCCAGCGTCGCCCAGCAGGGCAGCGACCAGGTCGTGTTCACCTTCAAGCAGCCCTCGGTGCCCTACTTCTACTTCATCGCCGACCAGACCCCGATCATCCCGCAACACGTCTGGTCCACGGTCACCGATCCGGCCAAGTTCGCCGACAACAACCCGGTCGGCACCGGCGCGTACACGGTCAACCCGTGCACGCCGCAGAACATCACCTTCACCGCGAACAAGAAGTACTGGCAGCCCGGCCTGCCCAAGATCGCGAAGGTGCTCTACCCGGCGTTCACCACCAACGACCCGGCCAACAACTACCTCGCCACCGGCCAGGCGCAGTGGGGCAGCCAGTTCATCCCGAACATCGACGCCTTCTACGCCAAGAAGAGCCCGAACCACCACTACTGGTTCCCGCCGGTCGCGCAGGTTTCGCTGTTCCCGAACGAGACGGTCGCCCCGCTCGATGACCAGGTCGTGCGCCAGGCCCTCGCCTACGCGGTCGACCGGAACAAGGCGTCCCAGATCGGTGAGTACGGCTACGAACCGGCCGCCAACCAGATGGGGGTCGTCACCCCGACGTTCAACTCCTGGGTCGACCCGACCGCCAAGGCCGACAACGACTATACCTACAACCCGGCCAAGGTCGCCTCGCTGCTCCAGGGCGATGGCTACCACAAGGGTTCGGACGGGATCTGGGTCTCGCCGCAGGGCAAGCGGCTGTCCTTCCACGTGCTCAACCAGTCCGGCTTCACCGACTGGGTCGCCGCGGTGCAGACCCTCGTGCAGAGCGCGAAGGCCGCCGGTATCGAGCTGGTCCCGGACAACCAGTCCAACGACGACTACTACAACAAGCTCTACAGCGGCCACTTCGACCTCGCCTACAACGCGGAGACCGAGATCGGGCCGACCCCGTACTACGAGATCCGGCAATGGCTGTACTCGGCCAACACCGCGCCGGTCGGGCAGCCGGCCACCACCAACTTCGAGCGCTACCACAACCAGCAGACCGACCTGCTGCTCAACCAGTACGGGTCCACCACCGACCCGGCCGTGCAGAAGCAGGTCATGGCGCAGTTGGAGCAGATCATGCTCAAGCAGGTGCCGATCATCCCGGTCACCGAGGAAGTCGACTGGTTCCAGTACGACACCACCCACATCACCGGCTGGCCCACCCAGGACAACCCCTACGCGCTGCCCGCCGCCTACGCCTACCCGGACATGGGCCAGGTGCTGCTGCACCTGCAACCCAAGTAATCGACCGGCACCGGAACACGGGCAAGGTTTCCACAGGGTGAGTAACAGGAGAAAACCGTGAGGTACCTACTGCGCCGCCTGGGGTTCTTCGTGCTCACCCTGTGGGCCGCCCTGACCATCAACTTCCTGATCCCCCGGCTGATGCCGGGCTCTCCGGCCACCGCGATCATGGCCCGATTCCACGGGCACATCTCGCCTGCCACGCTCAAGGCCATCGAGGTGACCCTGGGCATCAACACCGACCAGAGCATCATCGGCCAGTACGTCACCTACCTCGGCAACACGTTCACCCTCAACTTCGGGGTGTCCGTGCAGTCCTTCCAGCCGGTCGCGCAGATCGTCGGCGCGGCGATCCCGTGGACGCTGGTGCTGGTCGGTGTCACCACGCTCGTCGCGTTCGTGATCGGCACCGGCATCGGCGCCGTCGCCGCGTGGAAGCGTGGCGGCAAGGCCGACTCGATCCTGCCGCCGCTGTTCGTGGTCGGCACCGGCCTGCCCTACTTCTGGGTCGGCATGATGCTGATCATCCTGTTCGCCGAGATCAACCAGTGGCTGCCGGTCGCGCTCGGCGTCGACCCCGGCATCGACGTCGGGTTTACCGCGGCGTTCCTCGGCAACGCATTCGAACACGCCATCCTGCCGGCCGCCGCGATCCTGATCACTTCGGTCGGCGCGTGGGTGCTGACCATGCGCAACACCATGGTCACCACGCTCGCCGAGGACTACATCAGGATGGCCCGCGCCAAGGGCCTGCCGAACCGGCGCATCATGATCGACTATGCGGCGCGCAACTCGATCCTGCCCAACCTCACCGGTTTCGCCATGTCGCTGGGTTTCGTGGTCAGCGGGTCGGTGCTGGTCGAGGACGTCTTCAACTATCCGGGTGTGGGGTTCCAGCTCATCCAGGCCGTGCAGAACGAGGACTTCCCGCTCATGCAGTGCCTGTTCCTGCTGATCACCGTCGCGGTGCTGCTCGCCGTCCTGCTCGCCGACGTCGCGACCGCCCTGCTCGACCCGCGAACCAGGAGTGCGAGGTAACCGATGGCGACCCCAGTCACGCCTGTCCCGCCGGCCGCCATCGACGCACCCGGTCGGCCGCGTCGGGGCCGAGGCGGCCTGGTGCGGGCGATCCGCGGCAACGGCAAGGCCATGGCCGGCACGATCATCCTCGGGATCTTCGTGCTGATGGCGATCATCCCGCAGTGGGTGTTCCCCGGCGACCCCAACGCCGAGGTCTATCCGCGTGCCCAGGGGCCCAGCGGTCAGCATCTGCTCGGCACCACCGCCTACGGCCAGGACATCCTCGCCCAGGTGTTCTGGGGCGCGCGGCCGGTGCTGATCATCGCGGTCGTCGCGGGCGCGGTCGCGACCGTGCTCTCGGTGTTGATCGGCGTCACCGCCGCCTACGTCGGCGGCGTGGTGGACGACGCGCTGAACCTGTTCACCGACGTGTTCCTGGTCATCCCGACCCTGCCGCTGGTCATCGTGATCGCCGCCTACGCCAACTCGCACAGCCTGTTCGTGCTGGTCATCGTGCTGGTGGTGACCGGATGGTCCTATGGGGCGCGACAGTTGCGCGCGCAGGCGCTCTCGCTGCGCAACCGGGACTTCCTACAAGCGGCGAAGGTCCGTGGCGAACGCCGCTCCTACATCATCGTGTTCGAGCTGCTGCCCACCATGACCTCGTTGATCGTCGCGAACTTCCTCTCCGCCGCGCTGTATTCGGTGCTCACCGCGGCCGGTCTTGAGTTCCTCGGGCTCGGCGACACGCAGAGCGTCGACTGGGGCACGATGCTGTACTGGGCGCAGAACAACGAGGCCCTGCAAACCGGCCAGTACCTGTGGGCGACCGTGCCCGGCCTGTGCGTCGCCGCGCTCGGCACCGCGTTCGCGTTGCTGAACAACGCCTTCGACGAGATCAGCAACCCCGCCCTACGCCCGGTTCGGAGGATCCGTGTCAAGCGCGCCCATTCTTGAGGTGAAGGACCTCGTCGTCGAGTACGCGGCCCCGCAGGGCCAGGTCGGCGCGGTCGACCACGTCAGCTTTACCCTTGCCCCCGGCGAGTTCCTCGGCGTGGTCGGCGAATCCGGCTGCGGCAAGTCGACCCTGCTGTTCGCGATCGCGCAACTGCTCACCGCGCCCGCCGCGATCACCGGCGGCGAGGTCGAGTTCAAGGGCCGCAACCTCGTCGGCCTGACCGACAAGATGCTCGCCGCGTCGCGCTGGCAGGACCTGTCGGTGGTGATGCAGTCGGCGATGAACGCGTTCAACCCGGTGAAGACCATCGGCGCGCAGTTCACGGACGCGATCAGGGCACACCAGAAGTGGTCCAGGGACAGGATCAGGCAACGCTGCGCCGAGGTACTGCGCCTGGTCGGCATCGACCCTGTGCACGTGCGCTCCTACCCGCACCAGCTCTCCGGCGGGATGCGGCAGCGCGCCATGATCGCGATGGCGCTGCTGTTCACCCCGGAACTGATCATCATGGATGAGCCCACCTCCGCGTTGGACGTGGTCGCGCAGCGGTCCCTGATGGTGCAGATCAAGGAACTGCAACAGCAACTCGGGTTCGCGGTCGTCTTCGTCACCCATGACATGTCGCTGGTCTCGCACTTCTCCGACCGGCTCGCCGTCATGTACGCGGGACAGATCGCGGAGATCGGCACGACCCGCGCCGTGTTCGACTCGCCGGCCCACCCCTACAGCAAGGGGCTGTTGGAGGCGTTCCCGTCGATCCGCGGCCCGCGCGTGCACATGACCGGCATCCCCGGCAACCCGCCCGCGCTGCTCAACCCGCCACCCGGCTGCCGGTTCGCGCCGCGCTGCCCGGTGGTGATGCCGCGCTGCCACGACACCCCACCGGAGCTCTACCCGGTCGGTGACGTGCTGGTGCGGTGTTTGTTGCACGAGAACGTGAAGGGGGACGTGCATGTCTGAGCTGCTGCGCACCGAGAAGCTCACCCGGCACTTCACCATCGGCAACCTGTTCTCCCGCACCAGCCTGCACGCGGTGGACGACGCCGACCTGGTCATCAACGAACGCGAGATCGTCGCGCTCGCCGGCGAGAGCGGCAGCGGCAAGTCCACCATCGCGCGACTGCTCGCCATGGTCTACCAGCCGAGCGCCGGCGAGATCTACTTCCGAGGCAAGCCGCTGTCGTCGTTGCGGTCCCGCGCCGACGTGCTGCGCTACCGGGGCGAGGTGCCGATGGTGTTTCAGGACCCGTTCGCCTCGCTCAACCCGGCGCACCGGATCTCGCACGGCATCATGCGCACCCTGAAGCTGCACCGGCCCGAACTCGACGCGCCCGGCCGGGCGGCCGAGGCGGAACGGGTGCTCACCGAGGTCGGGCTCACCCCCGCCGGCGAGGTGCTCAACAAGTACCCGTACGAGTTCTCCGGCGGTCAACGGCAACGCGTCGGGTTCGCCCAGGCGCTCGCCGCGAAACCGAAACTGATCCTCGCGGACGAACCGGTGTCCATGTTGGACGTCTCCATCCGGATCGGCCTGCTCAACCTCATGGCCGAGCTACGCGAGAAGGAAGGCGTCTCGCTGCTCTACATCACCCACGACATCGCTAGCGCCCGCTACGTCGCCGACCGGCTGGTCATCATGTACGCGGGACAGATCGTGGAGACCGGCCCCACCGAGGACGTGCTGCACAACCCGAAACACCCCTACACCCAACTGCTGCTCTCCGCCGTCCCCGACCCGCGCGCGCCCTTGACCGTCACCGCGCAGACCGACCGGGGCGAGCCGCCGAAGGTGATCAACCCCACGCCGGGCTGCCGGTTCCGGGCCCGCTGCCCGCTCGCGATCGACATCTGCGAGCACGTCACGCCGCGACCGAGGCCGCTGGGCACCGACCATGCCGCGGCCTGCCACGTGGCCACCGCCGACCCCGGAACACCCACCGTCGCGGTCGGCGCTACCGAACAGGATGGGCAGCAATGAAGCTGGTGGACGGGCTCGCCCGCCTCGCCGGCACCCTCCGGTGACGGAACTCGTCCTCGTCGACCCGGATGAACACCAGCTCGGCCGGGTCGACGGCGTGTCCGCGCGGATCATGGCCGCCTACGACCACCCGGCCACCGTGCGCGTCACCACCAACCTCGACGAGGGCCTGGACGGCGCGGGCGCGGTGCTGCCGCAACTACGCATCGGCGGCCGGGCCGCCCGGCACCGCGACGAAACCTGGCCACTGGCGTGCGGCTGCGTCGGGCAGGAAACCACCGGTGCCGGCGGGTTCGCCGAGGCGCTGCGCACCGTGCCGATCGTGCTGGACATCGCCGCTTCGCCGCCCGGCTCGGCGCGCAACGCGCGGCTGAGCAACGGCATCGCGCAACGCGTGCACGCGCGGGCGCCCGCCGTGCGGGTCGGCGTGGTCGACGTGCCGCCGATCGCGGGTGCCGCGCTGCTCGGTCTCGATCACCTGGGGCTGGGCAGGGACGCGCAGGACCGGTTGCGGGCGGCCTATGTCAACGTCGACGCCAGTACCGGGCTCGGGGTCACCCTCGGCTGAGCACCGCGCGTCAGCTGGTGAGCATCGCGGCGAGGGTCGGGAGGGCGCCGGTGGTTTCGGCGGCGCCGACGAAGTTCGGGAAGTCCCGCCAATGGGTGATCTTGCCCTCCCGCACGGTCAACACACCGAGGCTCGCGGTGAAGCGGAACGGCTCGCCGGTCTGCTTCGTCCTACCGGTCATGCCCAGTTCGAACACGACCATTCCGGGGTCGTCGGTGTCGTGCACGGTCGCGGTCCGCTCGGTCACGTCAAGGCCGGCCATGGCCCGCGTCAACGGGGCGGCGGGCGAAGTGGGCGTTGATCGCGTCGATCCCGACGAACCGACGCGGCTCGCCCGGTAGGCCGAACGGCGTCTCGTACACCGCGTCCGGCGCGAACTGGGCGCCGTCGGCGCCGTAGCGGCCGGCGCGCATCAGTTCGACCACGTCACGGGCCGTGGGCACGGTGTCCATCTGCACCTCCAGTATATTCGGAGAAAGTTCTCCGGTTCGTCGCGAACTATACGGAGAGCATGCTCCGGTTAGCAAGCGTGGGGAGAGCCATGATCGAGAAACCCGGGAAGACGCCCGGGACGGCACGCGAGAAGACACTGCGGGCGGACGCGCGCCGCAACCGGGAACTGGTGCTCGACGCCGCCCGCGACCTGCTCGCCGAGCACGGCGTCGCCGTGTCGTTCGACGCGATCGCGCGCGCCGCAGGCGTTGGCGTGGGCACCGTCTACCGGCACTTCCCGGACCGGCCGGCACTGTTCGAGGCGGTCGTGCTGGACCGGATCGTCGGGTTCGCGGCCGACGCCCGCGCGGCCGCCGACGCCGAGGACCATGGCGCGGCGTTCCTCGCGTTCTTCACCCGGCTCGCGCGGCAGGTCGCGCTCAACCAAGCGCTGTGCGACGCCATGCCGGACGGCGGGGACGGCGGGGTCGCCGTCCCGGCGGAGCTGCGCGCCGAGTTCCTCGCCGCCCTGACCGAACTGCTGACCCGCGCCCAGGACGCGGGCGCGATCCGCACGGACGTGACCGTCACCGACGTGCTCGACCTGGTGATCGGGTTCGCGGCGGCCGGGCGCAGGGGACGCACCGACACGATCATCGCGATCGCCGCGGCCGGCCTCGCCGTCACGGGTTCGGCTGTCACGGGATCGGCCGTCACAGGATCGTGAGCGTGCCCGCGTCCGCGTCCAACTCGGCCTCGACCCCGAGCGGGATGCTCGCCTGACCTGCGCAGTGGCCGAACCCGAGCTCCCACCCGACCGGCACGCCCAGCTCACCCAGCCGGTCGGCCAGCAGCACCCGCACCTCGTCCAGCTCGCCGCACTGCGTCCAGGAGCCGAGCGCGATGCCCGCGACCCGGTCGAACCAGCCCGCGCGCGCCAGCTGGGTGATGATCCGGTCCAGCCGGTACGGCTCCTCGGTCACGTCCTCCAGCAGCAGGATCGCGCCTGGTGGCGGCGGGTCCGCGTGCGGCGATCCCAGGATCGCGGCGAGCAGGCTCGCGTTCCCGCCGAACGTCACGCCCCGCGCCTTGCCGCTGACCAATGGGCCTGCGGCCGGGGTCGTGATGGGTGGGAACAGGGCCGGGTCGAACAAGTCTGGGTCGAACAGGGCGCGGCGCAGCTTCTCGGCCGCGACGGCGTCCTCGGTGAACGCGACGCTGGCCACCATCGGCGAGAACAACGTGACCACACCGAGCCGGGTGTTCAGGCCGTGATGGATCGCGGTCACATCGCTCGATCCGGCGAACACCGTCGGCCCGGCCGCGCGCATCGCCTCCCAGTCCAGCAGGTCGAGTATGCGCAGGCAGCCGTATCCGCCTCGGGCGCACAGCACGCCGTCCACGTCCGGGTCGCACCACGCCTCGGTCAGCGCGGCCGCGCGGGCCACGTCCGTGCCGGCCAGATAGGCCAGGCCGGCGTGCACGTCGAGCACGCCCGGCGCGACCGACACGTCCAGCTGCCACGAGCGCAGCATCGCGACGCCCGCGTCCAGGATCGGGGCGGGAACCGGCCCGGCCGGCGCGACCACCCGCACCCGCGAGCCCGGCCGCAGCGGCGCCGGCCTGCGCGGACCACCCGTCAACCGCGGGCTACCCGTCAACGGGACAACCCCAGCTGTGGTACCCCAGGTGTGGTGAATCCGAGGACCTGGCCGTAGAACGACAGCTCAGCCTCGTGCGACACCTCGATCGTCTCGGCCTTGCGGAACCCGTGCTGCTCACCCTCGAAGGTCAGGTACGCGTGCGGGATGCCGCTGCCCTCCAGCGCGGCCATGAACTCGTCGGCCTGCACCGGCGGGCAGATCTGGTCGTCGAGGCCCTGCATCATCAGCACCGGGCCGGCCACCGAACGCGGGTCGCGCGACGGCGAGCGCTGCGCGTACCGCTCCGGATGTTCGGCGAGCGAGCCGACAAGGCCCTCGACGTAGCGGGACTCGAAGTCGTGGGTCTGGCCGCCCTGCGCGGTCCAGCCGCGCAAATCCAGGATCGGGTACAGCACCGTCCCGCACCGGTACACGTCGACCGAGGTGAGCGACGCGGCGCTGGTCCAGCCGCCCGCGCTGCCGCCCCGGATCACCAACCGGTTCCCGTCGGCCGTGCCCTCCCGCGCCAGCGCGGTCGCGACCGCGGCGCAGTCCTGCACGTCGACGATGCCCCACTGTTCGCGCAGCCGCTCCCGGAACGCGCGGCCGTAGCCGACCGAGCCGCCGTAGTTGACCGCGACCACGCCGAACCCACGACTGGTGAAGTAGCAGAAGTCCAGGTCGAGGATGGGGGCCACGCCGCCGGTCGGGCCGCCGTGCACATGCACCAGGAACGGTGGCCGTTCCCCCTCCGGTGCGGCGAAGTCCGGGTTGGTGGGCAGGTAGACGAACGCGGGCACGTCGCGGCCCTGCGGGTCGGTGAACACCCGCTCCTGCGGCATCGGCAGGTACGCCGGGTCGGGCAGGCCGGGCGGCTGCGGCGTCAGCTCGGTCACGGTGACCGGACAGGTGCCGAGGTCGACGCGGATCGCGGCCACGTCGCGCCGGGGCCCGCCGGCCAGCACCGTGATCACCTCGCCGTGCGCGGTGACGCTGCCAGCAGCCGGCCAGTCGGCCGTGACCTCGGCGATGTCGGTGAGGGTGCCGGCCAGCTCGTCCAGGATCGCGAGCCTGCCGTGCCGGGACACGGCGTAGCGGCCATCGCCGAGCTTCGCGACGTAGCGGGAGCCGACCCGCCACAGCGGACCGCCGAGTTCCTCCTGGCAGGGGTGCAGGTTGAGCGTGGCGCCGTCAAGGCCGACGCGGTAGACGTTCCACCAGCCGTCCGGGTCGGTCACGGCCAGCAGTTCGGTCGGCGAGTCCCACTCGACCTGGCAGACCGCCTCGGTCGGGCCGCCGGCGAGGACCCGGTGCGGACCGAACCCGGCCTCGGTGACCTCGGCGACGCACAGCTCGGTGCCGTCCCACGGCATCGCCGGGTGGTTCCAGCCGAGCCAGGCCGCGTGCCGGCCGTCCGGGCTCGGCTTCGGTGCGGTCAGGAAGTGGTGCGATGCGGCCAGCTCCCGCACCCGCGCGGGGTCGGTCGCGGCCGAACCGTCCAGCGGGATGGCGACCAGGTCGCGGCGGATGTCGGTGGGCAGCTCGCCGGTGACGGTCTCGCGCACGCACCACACTGCGCCGCGGTCCGGGTCGGCGACCAGGTCGCCGTAGCGCCAACCGTGCCGCCGCAATGGCTCCGGTGAGAGCGGCACGGGGGCCGCGGCGCCATCCGGGGTGGCGAGGTAGACGCGCTGGTCGGCCCAGTTCGTGAACGCGACCCGCGTGCCCTGCGGTGTGTCGATCACGACGAAGGGACGGCCGCCGTACTCGTGCAGCCGGTTGCGCACGTTCCACGGCGCGCCCAGCACCGAGTCGGTGCCGACGCCGGGCCGATGCCGGCACAGTTCGAGCCGGCCACCCTCCTCCGGCCGGCTCTCCGCCCACCAGATCTCCTCGCCGTGCAGGTCCAGCCAGCTCGGGCCGCCACCACCGGACGCGACGTCCTTGGCATCGATCGGCGAGGTCCAGGTCCCGTACGGAGCGATCTTCACCACAATGCGGCACTTTAACCGGTTGGTCCGGGGCCCTGGCAAAGATTTTCGCCGGTTTGGCGGTATGGAGTACCGCACGGAAACATCTGCCCCAGCCGCGCGCGTTGGGGGTGGTGGTCCACTACCGAATTTCCGGGGTGCACACGGCCCGCCCGGACCGTGTGCCTTAGGGTCGAAGGTGCCATGGCTCGTGTCATTCACATCTTCCGCGAACCCGACCGCTTCGTCGCAGGAACGGTCGGGCAACCCGGTGACCGCGCGTTCTATTTGCAGGCCTCCGAGGACATCCGCACCGTCAGCGTGCTGCTGGAAAAACGGCAGGTCGAGGTGCTCGCCGACCGCATCGGCTCGCTGCTGGAGGAGGTAGCTCGACAGTTCGGCGCCGACGTGCCCGAACGCGCCCCGGACGACCTGCTGGACAGTGACCCGCTGCGCGTCCCGGTCGAGGAGGAGTTCCGCGTCGGCACCATGGGCCTCGGGTGGGACGCGGAGAGCGAAGCCGTCGTCATCGAACTGCTCGCCGCGACCGAGGAGGAGATCGACGAGTCGGTCGTGCTCGGCGACACCGACGAGGGCCCCGACGCGCTGCGCGTGTTCCTCACCCCCGCCGCGGCCCGTGCGTTCGCGCAACGCGCCGGCCAGGTGCTCGCCGCGGGACGCAGGCCGTGCCCGCTGTGCGACGAGCCGCTCGACCCGTCCGGTCACGTCTGTCCCCGGCTCAACGGCTACCGCCGCAGCGACGACGACAGCGAAGGCTAGGGACCTTGGTGCAGCCCCGGGACGCCGATGCGTTGGAGTTCCTCACCCGAGGCCGCCTGGAGATCCAGGGCCGGCTCGTCGACGCGTCCAACGCGACCCTGTTCTGTTCCATCAGCGCCGACGGTGTCGACGCCGAATGCGTGTACAAACCGGTGTCCGGGGAGCGGCCGCTGTGGGACTTCCCGGACGGCACGCTCGCCGGCCGCGAGGTCGGCACGTTCCTGATCTCCGAGGCGTGCGGGCTGCACGTGGTGCCGCCGACGGTGTTACGGCCGGGCCCGTTCGGGCCGGGCATGGTGCAGCTGTGGGTGGACACCAAGGAGGGTGACGACCTGGTCGACGTGGTCGCGCCCAACGAGATCGGCACCGACTGGCGGGTCGTGCTGCACGCGCACGACCGCTTCGGCGACCCCGCGGTGCTCGCGCACGCCAACCATCCCGGCATCCGCGCCATGGCCGCGTTCGACGTGGTGGTGAACAACGCCGACCGCAAGGGTGGGCACGTCCTGCACGCCACCGACGGCAACGTCTACGGCGTCGACCACGGCATCTGCCTGCACACCGAGAACAAGCTGCGCACCGTGCTGTGGGGGTTCGTCGGCGAACGCCTGCCCGAGGAGGCCATCGAGGCGCTCACGAAGCTGCGGTCGGAACTGCACGGCGGCCTCGCCGAGGACCTCAACGACCACATCACCCGCCGCGAGGTGCGCGCGGTGATCAACCGGACGCACGCGCTGCTGGAAGATCCGGTCTACCCGGAGCCGAGCGGTGAGTGGCGCGCCGTGCCCTGGCCCGCCTTCTAGACGATCTTCATGATCGTCACGGTGATCTGCTAGGTGAGCTTCATGGTGAAGAAGGTCACGTCGGGAAACCGGTCCAGCCGCAGCTCGTCGAACCCGATCCGCCGGTAGAACGCGTCCGCGTTCGTGTTCGCCCTGCCCATCGCCAGATGCACGCCCGGCACGCCGCCCTCGCGCAAGGCGTCGAGGAACCGGGTGATCAGGCCGCGGCCGAACCCGCCGCGCTGGTGGCTGGGCAGCAGGTCGATGTGCAGGTGCGCCGGGAAAGCGGCCAGCTCCGCGTGTACGAACTGCTCCGGGTGGTGCAGCGCGTACCGGATCTGCTCGGCCCTGGTGCGGATCTCCCCGGCAGGCGGTGCCGGATACCGCTGGGCGAGTGTGGGCAGCCATTCGGTGCGCAGGCGCCGCGCGAACGTCTCGCTGTCCCGCGTGCCGAGGACATAGCCGACCGCGCGCTGCCCGTCGTCGATCACGAACGTCAGCTCCGGCTCCAGCACCGCGTACGGGGCCGCGAACACCGAGCCGAGCAGACGCGGTTCGCCCGGGTAGAGGTCGGTGGCGTCCGCGCCGTTGTCGCCGGTGCGCAGGCAGATGTCGTACAGGTCGTCCAGGTCGCGGGGCTGGTAGGGGCGGATGGTTCCGGTCACGGCGTCCAGATCTATCACGACTGACGAGCCGGGCGCGCGGGTGGCGTTTCAGCGGAGTCGACCACCAGCACGAGCTTCCCGCGCGCGTGACCGTCCTCGCTGAGGCGATGCGCCCGCGCGATCTCGGCGAGCGGGAAGGTCCGCGCGACCGGAGGCCGGAACCGCCCGGACTCGATCAACTCGTCGATCTCGGCGAGCGCGTGGACAGCCCGGCCGGCGTTCCCGCTGCTGAACCTCACCCCGTGCGCCCGTGCCACCGAAGTCGGCGATCGTCACGACGTGCTCCGGGCCGCCCGCGAGCGCGGCGAGCTCGGGCAGGACACCGCTCCCGGCGACGTCGAGCGCGGTATCGACACCGTCGGGCGCGTGCGCGCGAATCCGCTCGACGAGGCCATCGCCGTAGGCGACGGGCTCGGCCCCCAGCGAGCGGAGGTAGTCGTGGTTTGCCGGGCCGGCGGTGCCGATCACGCGCACACCGCGCACCACGGCGAGCTGAACGGCGGTGCTGCCAACGTTTCCGGAGGCGCCGTTGACCAGCAGCGTGCTGCCGTCTCGACGGCGGGCGGCAGCGCGGCAGCGCCGGCGAAGTCGAGCGAGGGCGGGACCGGCGCATAGTGGGACAGCACCGCCAGCTCGGCCTGAGCGGCCCCTTCCGAGGAGAAACCGAACACCCGGTCGCCGATGGCCACGTCGTCGACGCCCTCGCCGAGCTCGTCGACGACGCCCGCCGCCTCGTGGCCCATGGTCTGCGGGAGCCGCGGGTCCATCAGGCCGGTGCGTTTCTTCCAGTCGCTCGGGTTGACGCCGGCCGCGCGCACCGCGATCCGGACCTGGCCGGGACCAGGATGCGGATCGGGGAGATCCACGATCTGGAGCACCTCCGGACCGCCGAACCGGGTGAAACGGACTGCCTTCATCATTCGCTCCGGCTTCGCTCCGTCCGCGCTCATACTGCCCGCGGCATCGCCTCAGTTGCCGGTGATCCTGGTGACGGCGACGAGCACGGCGGCGCGGCGTTCCCGCGCCATGACCCGGTCGTAGGTGTCGAAGTCCTCGTGCGTGCCGCCCGCCGCGGTGAAGATGTCCCGCAGCAGTTGGGGCAGGCGGTCGGCGGCGAAGCCCTCGGCCGGGTCGTCGGGGCCGATGATCCGGACCTCGCCCTCCACCGACACCCATTCCCAGCCCGCGCGGAACACCACGGTCGCGCGACCGTTGCGGCGCAGCAGGGTCAGCTTGTGCGCGTCGCCGCGGATCACCATGCCCACCACGGGCGAGCCGGTGACCGGGTCGTCGAGCACGCCCGCGTTGACCACGGACGCGTGCACCGAGTTGTCCTGGCGGGTGGTGGCCAGCACGACCAGCCCGTGATCGGCCGCCGCCAACCGGCGGACGGTGTCAAGATCTGCTCCACTCACGCCGATCACCGTAGCCCCGATCTCGGCGTGGCGGGCGCTGTCCCCGCGCAGGGAACGGCTAGCGTCGGGCTCCGTGCGCTCCCAGGACTACCGCCGTGACATCCTCGCCGGCCCGCGTCGCCGCGCCATTCCGGAGGTGATCGCCGAGATCGGAGTGGTCGCCGAGGATCCCGCGTCCGGGTTCTGCGGCGCGGTCGTCCGGTTCGAGGGCGACCGGGTGGTGCTGGAGGACCGCAACGGCAGGCAGCGGCTGTTCCCGTTACGCCCGGCCGGGTTCCTCGTCGACGGTGCCGTGGTGACGCTGGTGCGTCCGGCCGCGAAACCGGCGGCGCCGCAACGCTCGGCGTCCGGGTCGGTGCGGGTGGCGGGGCTGCGGGCGCGCACGGCGCGGGCCGGACGGATCTGGGTGGAGGGCATCCACGACGCCACTCTGGTCGAACGCGTGTGGGGGCACGACCTGCGGGTGGAGGGCGTGGTCGTGGAGCCGTTGGACGGCGTGGACGACCTGCCGGCCCGGGTCGCCGAGTTCGGCACCGCGCCGCACCGGCGCCTCGGGGTGCTGGTCGACCATCTGGTCGCGGGTAGCAAGGAATCCCGCATCGTCGAGGGACTGCGTGACGAGAACGTCCTGGTCACCGGTCACCCGTACGTGGACATCTGGCAGGCGGTGAAACCCGAGGCGCTGGGCATCCGGGCCTGGCCGACGGTGCCCAGGAACGTGCCGTGGAAGGAAGGCGTGTGCGCGGCGCTCGGCTGGGGTGAGCCGATCGACGGGTGGCGGCGCGTGCAGGGCGCGGTGCGTGGCTTCCGCGAGTTGGAGACGCCGCTGATCGGCGCGGTGGAGCGCCTGATCGACTTCGTGACGGGCTGAACCACGCGGGCTCAGCCCGCCTCCGCGGAGTCCTCCGCGTCATCGGAATCGTCGGTGTTGTCGGTTTTTTTGGGGCGTCCGCGTCGGGGGATCGTGCCCGCCTCGCGCGGCATGCGGCCCGCCTCGCGCAGCGCCTTGCGCAGCAGGAACTCGATCTGCGCGTTGGTGCTGCGCAGTTCGTCGCCCGCCCAGCGGGCCAGCGCGTCGTGCACGGCGGGGTCCAGCCTCAGCAGGACGCCTTTGCGCTCGGCCATGGGTTCACCACCCGGCCGGTCAGTGGTACAGCGATCCGGTGTTCACGACCGGTTGGGTGGCGTGGTCGCTGCACAGCACGACGAGCAGGTTGGACACCATGGCGGCCTTGCGTTCCTCGTCCAACTCCACCACGTCCTCCTCGTCCAGCCGGTTCAACGCCAGTTCGACCATGCCGACCGCGCCCTCCACGATCTGCTTGCGGGCCGCCACGACCGCGGCGGCCTGCTGGCGACGCAGCATGGTCTGGGCGATCTCCGGTGCGTAGGCGAGCCGGGTCAGTCGCGACTCGATGATGCTCACCCCGGCCGACTCGACGCGTGCGGCGATCTCCTCGGACAGTTTCGCGGTGATCTCCTCGGCGTTGTCGCGCAGGGACAGCCGGTCGTCGCTGGCCGAGTCGTAGGGGTAGCTGGTGGCGATGTGCCGGACCGCGGTCTCGGTCTGGATGTCGACGAACGCGACGAAGTCGTCCACCTCGTACACGGCGCGCGCGGTGTCCTCGACCTGCCAGACGACCACGGCCGCGATCTCGATCGGGTTGCCGTCGGCGTCGTTGACCTTGGTCACCGTGGTCTCGTGGTTGCGGATCCGGGTGGACACGCGGCGCCGCCGGGTCAACGGGTTGAACCAGCGCAGGCCCGCGATCCGCGCGGTGCCGACGTAGCGGCCGAACAGCTGCACCACCCTGGCCTGGCCGGGCAGGATCGAGGTCAGCCCGTTGAACGACCCGATGCCGGTGACGAGGATCAGCGGGCCGAGTGCGATCGCCACGACGCCGAGGACGCGGCCGCCGTTCGCGGTCACCGCGATCCCGGTCCCGAGCACGGCGACGCCCAGCAGCACCAGTCCGATGCTCACCACCAGCATGGCCACGCCCGGCCCGCCCTCGACCACGCGTTCCCGGATCCGCGGTGCCGGCATGTCCACCGCTGCCGGCGCTGTCTCCTCCGTCGCGGCGTTCGGTGTCGTCGCTGCCATCTCTGACCCTCCTTGCGCTGACCGTTATCGTCAGCCTAGCATAGTGATATCAGATTTCCACTGGGGGTTGGCGTGACCGAAGGGGATGAGAGATGGCTGACAGTCGATTGGAGATCGACGCGTTGTTCAAGCGCTACGGCGACGTGGTGGCACTGCGCGACATGAGTTTCGACGTCCGCGCGGGGGAGTTGTTCGGTTTCGTCGGCAGCAACGGCGCCGGCAAGACCACCACCATGCGCATCGCGCTCGGCGTGCTCAGCGCCGATGCGGGGGAGTGCCGCTGGGACGGCAAACCGATCGACCTGGACACCCGCCGACACATCGGGTACATGCCGGAGGAACGCGGCCTGTACCCGAAGATGAAGGTCGGCGACCAGCTGACCTACCTGGCCCGGCTGCACGGCATGAGCGCGCCGGCCGCGCGCCGCGCGACCCAGGACTGGCTGGAACGACTCGGTGTCGCCGCGCGCCGCGACGACGACGTGCTCAAGCTCAGCCTCGGCAACCAGCAGCGCGTGCAGCTGGCCGCGGCGCTCGTGCACGACCCGGACATCCTGGTGCTCGACGAACCGTTCTCCGGCCTGGACCCGGTCGCGGTCGACGTGATGAGCGCCGTGCTGCGCGAGAAGTGCGCGCAGGGGGTGCCGTGCGTGTTCTCCAGCCACCAACTGGACCTGGTGGAACGCCTGTGTGACCGGGTCGGCATCGTCCGCAGTGGACACATGGAGGCGTGCGGCAGCATCGAGGAGCTGCGTTCGGCCGGCACCGACCACCTGATCGTCGTCGGCCCAGCCGACGCGACGTGGGCCGCCAACCTGCCCGGCGTCACCGTGGTCGAGCACCGGGTCGAGCACGGTGACGGGCGCACCACCCTGCGCCTGGCACCGGGCACCGACGACCAGGTGGTGTTGCGCGCGGCGCTGGCCGCAGGCCCGGTGCGCGAGTTCACCCGAGCACGCCAGACGCTCACCGAACTGTTCCGCAACGTCGTCACCGACCACACCACCGCACAGACCGCAGCAGAGACCGCCGCCCAGACCGTCGCAGAGGAGAAGACAGCATGACCATGCCCCTGGATCCGGGCAGCACCTGGCGGCCGGTCGGACTGGTCGCGCTGCGCGAGATCACCACCCGCCTGTCCTCCCGCCCCTTCCGCATCCTCACCGCGTTGACCGCGGCCGTGATCCTCGTCGTCATCGTCGTGCTGAAGATCCTCAACTCGCACGGGCCCTCCGTCGACAACGTCGGCATCACCGACCAGGCCCTGGCCGCGCCGCTGTCCGCGACCGCGCATGCGGTCGGCGTGAACGTGCGGACCCATCAGGTCGACGCCACCGACGGCCGCGAGCAGGTGTCCGGCGGCCAACTCGACGCACTGGTCGTGGTCAACGGCGACGGCAGCCTCACGATCGTGTTCAACAAGAGCGTCAACAGCCAACTCCAGTCGGTCGGCAACGTGCTCGCCCGGCAGATCGCCCTTGACGAGCAGATCACCCGACTGCACGGCAACCCGGCCGCGGTCGACCAGGCGGTGGCCAGCGCGACAACGCAGGTGGTGCTGCTGCGACCCGCGCCGCCGATCAACGGCTCCGCGCTGGGCATCGGCATCGCGGCCGGCGCGCTGATCTACATGACCCTGCTGACGCTCGGGCAGATGGTCGCGCAGGGCGTCGTGGAGGAGAAGTCCTCGCGCGTGGTCGAACTGCTGCTGTCCACGGTGCGGCCCTGGCAGCTGATGGCCGGCAAGGTGCTCGGCATCGGCGCGGTCGGCCTGATCCAGATGTTGATCTACGGCATCGTCGGCGTCGCCGCCGGCGCGACCACCGGGGTGCTGCCCAGCATCGGCGGCGCGACCAACGCGGTCATCGGCCTGATCGTCTGGTACGTCCTCGGGTTCCTGATGTACTCGCTGGCCTTCGCCGGCGCGGGTGCCCTGGTGTCCCGGCAGGAGGACGCGGCGGGCGTGGTCATGCCGATCCTCATGTTCGTCATCGCCGCCTGGGTCGTGGGCATCTCGCTGATCCCCAGCGACCCGACCAACTCGGTCGCCGCGATCATGTCGCTGATCCCGATGTTCGCGCCGACCCTGATGCCGATGCGCATCGCCATGGGCGTGGTCCCGTTCTGGCAGTACGGCCTCGCGGTCGTGCTCGCCGTCGCGTTGATCCCGGCGCTGCTGTGGCTGGCCGGCCGGATCTACCGCAACGGCGTGCTGCGCACCGGCGCCCGGGTGAAGCTGTCCGAGGCGCTCAAAGCCGCCTGATCACCACGGACATCACCACGGATGTAGTGATCGCCGTGGTCGGGCCTGGGGGTCCCGGCCGCGGCGATCATCACGCCTTGATCTCTGTGTCGATCCCTCCGGCCGCACCACTGGGTACTCGCGGTCACTTTCTGCCACGATGGGGACATGGCCGCTGTGGTGTGGCTGATCATCGGGATCGTGCTGGTGGTCGCCGAGGTGCTCTCCGGCGCCTTCGTGCTGGTCATGCTCGGCGCGGCCGCCCTGGTGGCCGCGTTGATCGCCGCGCTCGGTCTCGGACTGCCGATCAGCGTGATCGCGTTCGCGGCCGTCGCGGGCGGGGGAATCACCCTGGCCCGGCCCGCGCTGGTGCGCAAGATGCACACCGAACACCACAAAACCAATGTGGAAGCGCTGGTCGGGAAGCGTGCGGTCGTGGTGGCCGAGGTCGACGCGCAGGCCGGTCAGGTGAAGATCGACGGGGCGTTGTGGTCGGCACGGGCCTACGACGAGACCGAGGTGCTGGAAGTCGGCCGCTCGGTCACCATCATGAGTATCTCGGGGGCTACCGCGCTCGTCTGGGGCGGGCCGTAACGTGGAGGCAGGTTTGATCGCGCTCATCGTCGCCATCGTCGTCGTCATCCTCGTGTTGATCGTGGCGGTGAAGTCGCTGGTGGTGATCCCGCAGGCACAGGCGGCGGTCATCGAGCGACTCGGTCGCTACCGCACGACGGCGGCTCCCGGCCTGAACTTCCTCGCCCCGTTCTTCGACCGGGTCCGGGCCCGGATCGACCTGCGCGAGCAGGTGGTGTCGTTCCCGCCGCAACCGGTGATCACCGAGGACAACCTGACCGTGTCCATCGACACCGTGGTGTACTTCCAGGTCACCGACCCGCGCGCCGCGGTGTACGAGATCTCCAACTACATCGTCGGTGTCGAACAGCTCACCACCACCACACTGCGCAACCTGGTCGGTGGCATGAGCCTTGAGGAGACGCTGACCTCCCGCGACAACATCAACCAGCAGCTGCGGGGCGTGCTGGACGAGGCGACCGGCCGGTGGGGCATCCGCGTCGCCAGGGTCGAACTGAAGGCGATCGAACCACCCGCCTCCATCCAGGACTCGATGGAGAAGCAGATGCGCGCCGAGCGGGAGAAGCGCGCCATGATCCTCACCGCGGAAGGTACCCGCGAGGCGCAGATCAAGACCGCGGAAGGCCAGAAGCAGTCGCAGATCCTCTCCGCCGAGGGCGCCAAGCAGGCCGCGATCCTCGGCGCGGAGGCGGAGCGACAGTCCCGCATCCTGCGCGCGCAGGGTGAACGGGCCGCCCGCTACCTCCAGGCACAGGGCCAGGCCAAGGCGATCGAGAAGGTGTTCGCCGCGATCAAGGCCGGCCGCCCGACCCCGGAGGTGCTGGCCTACCAGTACCTACAGACGTTGCCGCAGATGGCGCAGGGCGACGCGAACAAGGTGTGGCTGGTGCCCACGGACTACGGCAAGGCACTGGAAGGGTTCGCGAAGATGCTCGGCGCGCCCGGCGAGGACGGCGTGTTCCGGTACGAGCCGCCCGCGTACGACCCGAGCGAGACCGCGGCCGCCGCCGACGATCACGACGAATCGATCGCGGACTGGTTCGACACCTCCTCCGACCCGAAGGTCGCCGAGGCGGTCGCGGCCGCCGAGGCGGTCGCGCGGCAGGCGGTGCCGGGCCCGTTGACCCCGACCCGCCCGACCATGCCGCCGCCGATCCGCCGCCCGGTAAGCAACGGCCCGTCGGCCACCGAGTCCACCGGCCAGTTGCCGGCGATCGGCCAGCAGGCGCCGCCCTCCAGCGTGGAACCGCACAACGGCTCGACGGAATTGTCCGACCAGCCCCCGACCGATTCCTGAGATCGACCTAGACTGGCGGTGTGCCGCTGTTCTGTTCTTCCGCCCGCGGCGACGAGGAAGCCGCCGGTGGCTCCGCTTGACGAGGGGGTCAGCGGCGGGCCGCGAGCGGAAGCCGGCCACGGGTGGGGGTCGTGAATCAGGTGATTCGCGACCCCCACCCGGCTGTCATCCGGTGATGTCGGGTGGGTCGCCGGTCCGCCCACGGCCGCGCCGCCTCCAACTGGCGCGACACCGCGAGCACCGTCGCCTCATCGTGCGCGCGGCCGACGAGTTGCACGGCCAGCGGGAGACCGTCGTCGGTGAACCCGGCCGGCACCGACGCCGCGGGTTGGCCGGTCACGTTCCACAGCGCGGTGAACGACACGTACCGCTGCACCGGCAGCGTCACCCGCACCATCGACTTGCCGAAAAACTCGCCGATCCGCAGCGGCCCGCGCGGCGTGACCGGGGTGAGCAGCAGGTCCACGTCCCGGAAGAACTCGGCCGCGACGGCGGTGATCTTCTCGCCCATCCGGGCCGACGCCGCCAGCCACGAGGGCCGCATCCACCGCCCGACCGCGACGGCCTGCCGGGTCACCCGGTCGAGCCTGCGTGGTTCGTCGAGTTCGGCGGCCGCGGTCGCGGCGGCGTCGAAGTAGCGGGGAGTGAACGCGACCAGGCTCAACGGATCCGGCACCGCCAGGTCCGCGAACACGACCCGGTGGCCGAGTTCGGTGAGCAGCCGCGCCGTCTCGCGCACCGCGTCGCGCACCTCGCGCTTGACCGGCACACCGACCGGCCAGGACCGCAGCGACACCGCGATCCGCAACCGCCCCGGCCGCAGCTTTCCTGGCGCGGCCACCGACACGAAATCCGTCGTCCCGGCCAGGACGTCGGTCATCAGCGCCGCGTCCGCCACCGTGCGCACGATCGGTCCGACCACCCCGAACCCGTGCCACACCCGCGTTCTGGGGGCGAGTGATACCCGATCGCGTTGAGGTTTCAGCCCATAGAGGGATGTGACCGACGCGGGCAGCCGGATCGACCCGCCGCCGTCGCTGCCCAGCGCGCCCGCCGCCAACCCCGCCGCGACCGCGGCCGCCGACCCGCCACTGGATCCACCCGGCGAATGGGCCAGCGACCACGGGTTGCGCGTCGCCCCGCCGTGACCGGATTCGGTGTAGGGCACCAGGCACAGTTCCGGTGCCCTGGTCCGGCCGAGGAAGATCGCGCCCGCCGCGCGCAACGCCGCCACCGGCGCGTTGTCCTCGCCCGCCACCCCGCGCACCGCGTCCGTGCCGACCGTGGTCGGCCAGCCGGCGATGTCCTGGTCCTCCTTGATGGCCAACGCGATCCCGAGCAACGGCGCGTGCTCGCCGTGCGCGCGACGCTCGTCCGCGCGCTTCGCGTCCACCAACGCCTGCTCGGCGAACACGTCCCGGTAGGCACGCAGCGTCGGGTTCGCCACCTCGATCCGGGCCAGGTAGGCGGTGATGAGTTCCCGCGCGGACACTTCCTTGGCCGCGAGCAGCCGCGCCTGCTCGACGATGCCGGCCCAACACACGTCGCTGAGGTCCATGGCCGCCCAGCCTAGAACCGAACCACCGGATCCACCCCCAGTTGATCACACCCCAGTTGATCACGCAGCGTTGATCGCGACTACAGTGCACGATCATGGCAGGCACACGGGATGAGCTGGGCGAACGGCGGGCAAGTCACCGGTCGCGGCGGCCACTGCTCGCCGATGCCGCCATCGCCGTGCTCGCCCGCGAAGGTGGCCGCGGCCTCACCCACCGCGCGGTCGACCGCGAGGCGCACGTGCCCGAGGGCACCACCAAGAACTATCACCCGACCCGGCAGAGCCTGCTGGAGGCGGTGGCCGCGCGGATGGCCGAAACCCACCGCGCCGCGCTCGACCGGCTCCGCGAAACCACGCCCGCCTCGGCCACCCCGAGCCAGCTGCGGATGCTGTACCCGGCGCTGATCCGCCGCGCGGTCGAGGGCGACCCGACCCAGACACTGGCCATGTTCGAGCTGTACCTGGAGGCCGTGCGGCGCCCCGCGATCCGCGCGGCGCTGGGCGAGATGGTCGCGGCGAACGCCCGCGCGGTCGCCGAACTGCACCGGGTCGCCGGGGTCCGCAGCACGGTCGCCGACGCGAGCCTGCTGGACGCGACCCTGCTCGGCGTGCTCGTCTCGCACCTGGCGCTGTCGGAGGAGACACTGACCGAGATCGGCCTTGACGACGTCGACTCGATCGGCACCCAGCTCTTCGACGCGACAACCCCCTACGCCGCGCCCCTGCCCGCCACGGCCACCTGACCGCGCACCGGCGGTCGTGCTAGCGGCCGATCTGGCTGACCGGTAGCGGGCCGCGGCTGAGCACGGTGCGGATGGCGAACGTGCTGCGCGCGTCGGTCACCATGTCGATGGCCAGCAACTGGTCCAGCAGCAGCGACTCGTAGTCGTGCAGCCCCGGCACGACCGCCTCGACCAGCACGTCCGCCTCTCCGGAGACCACGTAGCAGGCGACAACCGCGGGAATCGCGGTGATCGCGTCCAGGATCCGGATCGACGTCTCCCGCGAATGCTGGTTGACCCGCAACGACACGAACACGGTCAGCCCGAGCCCGGCGCGGTCTCGGTCCAGTTCGGCCCGATACCCGGAGATCACCCCGCTGGCCTCCAACGCCTTGGTGCGACGCAGGCACGACGAGGGGGACAGGGACACCTTCTCGGCCAGGTCCACGTTCGCGATCCGCCCGTTGCGCTGTAGCTCGGCCAGGATGGCGCGATCTGTCCGGTCGAACTCGTTGTCTGGCATATCGTGCAGCATAACCGGCATCTCGCGGCACAATCATGCACGTTCAAGATCGAAAACGGGATGATTCGCCATCGTGTGCCGCGCGTTCCGAGGCATCGTAGGCGGCATGACAACAGCGCCGGCGTCAACCCGAGTACCAGCGGAAACACTGTCCACGACGCGGGGCGCCGCGCTCTACATCGGCGCCCTGCTCGGCCCGAGCCTGCTGCTCCTGCCCGGCCTCGCCGCCGCGCTCGCCGGCCCCGCCTCGATCCTCGCCTGGATCGGTCTGCTCGTCCTGTCCGGACTGCTCGCCAAAGTGTTCACCGCACTCGGCACCACGGTCACCGCCGCGGGCGGCCCGGTCGGCTACGCCACCGCCGCGTTCGGGCCCAGGGTGGGTCGCGCGGTCGGCTGGTGCTTCCTCGGCGGCGTCATCCTCGGCGCGCCCGTGGTGTGCCTGATCGGCGGCCGGTACGTGGGCGTGCTGTTCGGCGGCAGCCGCGCGGTCGGCCTCGGGGCCGCCGTCGTGCTGCTCGTACTGGTGCTGGTGCTCACCATGAGCGGCGCCCGCGCGGGCGGCGCGGTGCAACTGGTGCTGGTGTGCGTGCTGGTCGTGCTGGTCGTGGTCGCCGTCATCGGGTCGGGGCACGCGATGCGGCTGGCGAACTGGACGCCGTTCGCGCCGCACGGCGTCACCTCGATCGGCAGCGCCGCGTCCGCGCTGATGCTCTCGTTCATCGGCTGGGAATCCATCGCGCCCTTGACCCGCAGGCTGGCCGACCCGCGACGCCAACTGCCCAGGATCATCGGCGTCGCGTTCGCCGTGACCGCGCTGATCTACCTCGCGCTCGCCGTGGCCACCATCGGCGTGCTCGGCCGCGACGCGGGCGGCGACGCACCGTTGAGCGCGCTGCTGGCCGTGGCCCTCGGCACCGCGGGTCCGGCGATCGCCGCGGTGTGCGCGGTCATCCTCACCCTGGCCGCCACCAACGCCTACCTGGCCGGCGCCGCCGAACTCGCCGCGTCGCTGCGCGGCCGCGCGGGCCGGGGTGGCGGCCTGCAGCTCGGCATCGGCCTGGTCGGCCTGCTGGTGCTCGGGTGCGCCGCGCTGGGCTGGTCCGACACGGCCACCCTGGTCACCGTGCCGACCACGCTGTTCCTGCTGGTCTACCTCGGTTGCGTCGCGGCGGCGACACGCATCCTGCGTGGCCGGGTCCGGGTCGCCGCCGCGATCGCCACCCTGGCCGTCCTCGCCGTGCTGGCCTTCGCCGGCGCCTCGCTGCTGGTCGGCGCGCTCGTCATCGTCGCGGCCCTGTGGCGGCGCCGGTCAGCCGGTGAGCCACTTCTCCATGAAGATCAGCTCGTCGGCGGTGTAGCCGTGCCGGTCGTAGAACGCGGTGACACCGGCGTTGTCCGGCTCGACGAGCAGGTTCACCTTGCGACAGCCCTTGGCGAGCAGGCGCCGCTCCAGTTCCGCGAGGATCGCGCTGCCCTGCCCGTTGCCGCGCTGGTCAGGCCGGGTCGCCAGCCGGTTGACCCAGCCGCGTCGCCCGTCGAACGTGCCGAACACGGCCGCCGTGAGCCCCTGCTCGTCCTCGGCGACCAACACCAGCTCGGGATCGCGGTCGAGCACGGCGGCCAACTCGGCGGGCACATGTTCGGCGCGGAAGACCAGTCCGGCGGCGCGCCACAACTCGACCAACGCGGGCGCGTCCGCGCCGGTGGCCGCCCGAATACGCAGCTGACTCACGACACCTGACCCCTACTGGTTCCCGGGTGCGGTTCAGTCGCCGACGACCCCGTCGGCCAGTTCGCGCAACACGTCCAGGTGGCCGTTGTGCCGCGCGGTCTCCTCGGTCATGTGCAGGACGATCCAGCCCAACGTGACCCGCTGTCCCTTCCGGCCGGTCTGCTGGGCGGGCGTGTCCAGGTCGAGCCCGGCGACCAGTTCGCGGTTGCGCCGGCACTGGTCCTCGTACTCGGCGAGCAGGTCCTCAATGGGTCGCTCGACCGCGACCCGCCACTCGCGGTCGGGGTCGTCGTCGGTCCAGGGCGCGTTGTTCGGCAGGTCCTGGAAGACCACCTCGAACCACCAGTTCTCCACCCAGCGCAGATGGTTCACGATGCCGGACATGGTCATCAGGGGTGAGGTGGCCAGGGGAGCGGAGCGCGCGTCGGCCTCGGCCACGTCGGCGCATTTCGCGTGCACGGTCGCGCGGGTGTAGTCCAGGACCGTGCTCAGCATGGTCCGTTCGTCGAACGTCGCGGGCATATCGGTGCGGGTCATGGCGCGGATCATCGCCGCCCGCACCCGGCCTGTCGAATCGATTTAGCCCTTGCGCTGCTCCTGCCAGCGTTGCAGCACCAGCGGCAGTTCCTTGCGCAGGTAGGCGAAGAAGTCCCTGGTCTCCTCGACCCGCGCGCCCGCCACGGTGTCGGTGCCGAGCACGGCGACGCCTTCGCCCAGCGTGGCTTCCATCCGCGCGTAGACCTGGTCCTGGTTGAGGGTGGCCTGCATCCAGTTGTGCTCGGCGACCCGCACCACGTCGCGCCGTGACCCGGCCTCGCGCGCGCGGGTGACGAAGTGGATCAGCACCAGGTAGCGGACGGCGCCGGAGATCGCGGCGGGGGAGACCTGCAACGCCTGCGCCAGTTCAGCCGCTGTGCGCTGGCCGCTCTCGCTGACCAGCAGCTCCGCGAACACGCGCGCCGGCATGCGCGGGAAGCCGTTGTCGGACAGGTCGGCGGCGAAGCGTTCGGCGAACTTGCGTACCGCCTCCTCGTTACGTCCATGCATCACGGCTCACCCTATACGCTTCACGAACTTCACGAATTTGTGAAATGAGTGTAGCTTGGCGCCATGACCACCGCGATAGCCGTGTCTGATCTGCACAAATCCTTCGGTCGGACACCCGCGCTCGACGGCCTCGACCTGACCGTCACCACCGGCGAGGTCCACGGCTTCCTCGGCCCCAACGGAGCAGGCAAGTCCACCACCATCCGCATCCTGCTCGGGCTGCTGCGCGCCGACTCGGGACAGACCCGCCTGCTGGACGGCGACCCGTGGCGCGACGCCACCACCCTGCACCGCCGCCTCGCCTACGTCCCCGGCGACGTGAACCTCTGGCCCAACCTCACCGGCGGCGAAACCATCGACCTGCTCGGCAGGCTCCGCGGCGGACTCGACCCCCAACGCCGCGCCAGCCTCCTGGCACGGTTCGACCTCGACCCCAGCAAGAAAGGCCGCACCTACTCCAAAGGCAACCGGCAGAAAGTCGCCCTGGTCGCCGCGCTCGCCTCCGACGTCGAACTGCTCATCCTCGACGAACCCACCTCAGGACTCGACCCGCTGATGGAGGAGATCTTCCGCGAAGCCATCACCGAGGAAAAACACGCAGGCCGCACCGTCCTGCTCTCCAGCCACATCCTGTCCGAAGTGGAAACCCTCTGCGACCGGGTCAGCATCATCCGCGCCGGCCGCACCGTCGAATCCGGCACCCTCACCGAACTCCGCCACCTCACCCGCACCTCCATCACCGCGGAAACCGACACCCCACCGACCGGCCTCGACACGCTCACCGGCGTGCACGACCTGTCCATCGAGGGACGACGCATCCGCTGCGAGGTCGACACCGCCCACCTCGACGAACTCATGCGCGTCCTGGCCGGCGCCGGCATCCGCAGTCTCACCAGCCAACCACCCACCCTCGAAGAACTGTTCCTCCGCCACTACGAAGACACCCTCACCCCAGCAGGCGCCAACACATGACCAGCCTCACCGGAACCCGCACCCTCATCCGCCTCGGCCTGCGCCGCGACCGGATCATCCTGCCCATCTGGATCTACGCCTACCTGGCCATCGCCTACGCCAATCCGGCCAGCATCCACAAGCTCTACCCCACCCAGGCCGCGCTCGACGCCGCCGCCAACGGCATCGGCACCAACCCCGCCCTGGTCGCGCTCGCCGGCCCCGCCTACGGCCTCAACAGCCTCGGCGGCTTCTCCGCCTGGAAATTCGTACTCTTCGCCGCCCTCGGCGCCGGCCTGATGAGCATCCTCACCGTCACCCGGCACACCAGAGCGGAAGAAGAAACCGGCCGCCAGGAACTCCTCGGCGCCGGCGTCCTCGGCCGCAAGGCCCCGCTCACCGCCGCCGTCACCCTCGCTCTGCTCGCGAACCTCGCCCTCGGCGTGGTCACCGCTCTCGGCGCCACCCTCGGCGGCACCCCCCTCGCCGGCTCCGTCGCCTACGGCGCCTCCATCGCCGCGGCCGGCTGGGCATTCACCGGTATCGCCGCGTTCACCACCCAACTCAGCCAGTCCGCCCGCACCTGCACCGGCATCGCCATCGCCGTCCTCGGCGCCAGCTACGTGCTCCGCGTCATCGGAGACACCGCGGGTCCGCACGGCCCCGGCTGGCTGTCCTGGACCAACCCGATCGGCTGGACCCTGCACTTCCACCCCTACAGCGAACCCCGCTGGTGGATCCTGGCCATCGCCCTCGCCACCACCGTCGCGTTCACCGCACTCGGCTACACCGTGACCAACCACCGCGACCTCGGCGCCGGCCTGCTCCCAGACCGCCCCGGCCCCACCACCGCCACACCCCGCCTGCGCAACCCCTTCGCGCTGGCCACCCGCCTGCACCTCGGCCTGTTCACCGCCTGGGCCATCGGGTTCGCCCTCGCCGGCTTCGCAATGGGCACCATCACCAACAGCATCGGGTCCATCATCAGCGGCAGCCCCCAGGTCGCCACGGCGCTCGCCCGACTCGGCGGCCAGACCGGCCTCACCGACGCCTACCTCGCCGCCATCCTCAACCTCACCGGCATGATCGCCGCCATCTACACCGTCCAGGCCACCCTGCGCCTGCGCGGCGAGGAAACCAGCGGCCGCGTCGAACCGCTGCTCGCCACCACGGTCAGCCGCACCCGCCTCGCCGCAAGCCACCTCGCCTACGCCATCGGCGGCACCACCGTCCTGCTCGCCATCGTCGGCGTCACCACCGGACTCGGCGCCGGCCTGTCCACCCATCACCTCGCCGACCAACTCGGCAACGACACCGTCGCCGCCCTCCTGCAAACCCCCGGGGCGTGGATACTGGCCGGCGTCGCCATCGCCGTCACCGGCCTGCTGCCCACCTACAGCAGCTCCGCCTGGGCAGCCGTCGGCATCGTGATCCTGATCAGCGAACTCGGCCCCGTGCTGCGCCTCAACCACTGGGTCATGGACATCTCACCCTTCACCCACCTGCCCAAACTCCCCGGCGGCACCATCACCGCCACCCCGATCATCTGGCTCGTCGCCGTGGCCGCCGCCCTCACCGCGACCGGCCTGACCGCGTTCCGCCGCCGCGACATCGGCTGACCGGGGCCAGCCGACCCGAACCAGGGGAGTGGCGCGGGAAAATCCGATCGCCGACACGATCACCCGCAATTACGATCGCGCGAATGCCCCGCGCCCTCCTCATCGGCGGCACCGGCCAGATCGGCACCGCCACCGCCCGCCGCCTGCTCGCCCACGGCTGGACCGTCGAACTCACCGGCCGCGACCCCAACCACCTGCCCGCCGACCTCGCCGAAGCGGGCGCCACCTTCACCACCGCACACCGCGACAACCCCACCCAACTCGCGGCCGCCCTCGGCGACGGAGCCGACCTGCTGCTGGACTGCATCTGCTTCACCGCCGCCGACGCACGACTGCTCCTGCCGCTGACCAGCAACGCCACCTCAACCGTGGTGATCTCCAGCAAAGCCGTCTACATCGACGACAACGGCAACCACTCCAACTCCGCGACCCCGCCCCACTTCGCCCACCCGGTCCGGGAAACCCAACCCACCATGGCACCCCGCACCGACATCCCCTACGCCAGCCGCGACGGCTACGGCCCCAACAAGGTCGCCGCCGAACACACCCTCCTGGACAGCGACGCACCCGTCACCATCCTGCGACCCTCCCGCGTCCACGGCATCGGCACCGGCCGGCCCCGCGAATGGCACTTCGTCAAACGCGCCCTCGACCAACGCCCCGCCATCCTGCTCACCAGGCGCGGCACCGGCATCGTGCACCCCACCGCAGCCGACAACATCGCCGCCCTCATCGAAACCGCCGCCCACCAACCCGGCCAACGCATCCTCAACAGCGCCGACCCCGACGCACCCAGCGCACTGGACATCTCCCGCATCATCGCCACACACCTCAGCCACACCTGGGACGAAGTCCTCCTCGACGACAGCGACGACACCGCCCCCAGCCACCTCGGCCACCACCCGTGGGAAGCGGTCCACCCCGTCATCCTCGACACCACAGCGGCCCAGCAACTCGGCTACCAGCCGGTCGGCGACTACGCCACCACCGTCGCCCCCGAACTCGACTGGCTCGCCGACCGCGCCGAAGGGGGAGTAGGGGCGAAAACCCTGCCCGGCCTCAACGACCCCTACTTCGACACCCTCTTCGACTACGCCGCCGAAGACACCTACCTGGCGGTACGCAGCCCTTAGCACGATCCGACACCCTCGACAAGTGTGCCGGTACACAAGCACCTCAACCAAGCCCTGATGCGTATCCCGCGCCGCGCGGAAAGCAGCGACCGAACACTCCTCGCCCAAACCTACGTATCAGCGGGCTCCCTCTCGGCCATCCTCAACTCCGCCGACCACCAGATCATCTACGGCCGCAGGGGCACCGGCAAAACCCACGCCCTGCTCTACCTCAGCGACCTCGTCGAACAACTCGACGACATCGCCATCTACGTCGACCTGCGCACCATCGGCTCAACCGGCGGCCTCTACGTCGACAACACCATGACCCCCGCCGAACGCGGCACCCACCTGCTCGTCGACACCATCGAAGCCATCCACGAACAACTCCTCGCCATCATCATCGAACGCGACACCACCAACCCCGCCCTGCTACCCGCCCTCGACGCCGTCGCGGAAGCCGCCACCGCCATCGAAGTCGTCGGCCAGGTCGAACACGAAACCGACCACGCCGACAACCACGAAACCACCAGCCAACTCGGCGCCACCCTCAGCCGCCAACCCGCCATCACCGCCGCCACCACCCGACGCCGCACCACCACGGCACACAGCCGCCAACGCAGAACCGGCATCGAACGCCACCGCGTCCTGTTCGGCCCACTCAGTCGCGCCCTGCGCGCCGTCACCACCGCCCTGCGCGACACCCGACTCTGGCTCCTGCTCGACGAATGGAGCAGCGTCCCCCTCGACCTGCAACCCCTCCTGGCCGACCTGCTCCGCCGCAGCGTCCTCCCGGTCCCCGGCATCACCGTCAAAATCGCCGCCATCGAACGACGATCTCGCTTCGCCACAACGAGCCCGGGGGAGTACGTCGGCATCGAAGTCGGCTCCGACGCCGCCTCCGCCGTCAGCCTCGACGACTTCATGATCTTCGACCACGCCGCCGGCGTCGCCCAGGAATTCTTCGGCCGACTCTTCTACAACCACGCCATCGCCCGACTCGTGGCCATGATCCGCAACCCACCAGGCAGCCCCGAGGACCTCATCGACCAAACCTTCGCCCGCAACGCCTTCGCCGAACTCGTCCGCGCCGCGGAAGGCGTACCCCGCGACGCCATCAACATCGCCGCACTCGCCGCCCAACACGCCAACGACGACCAGATCGACCTCGCCCACATCCGCCGCGCCGCCCGCGACTGGTACCTGCGCGACAAACTCACCGCCATCAACGCCAACGACAACGCCCGCCACGTCCTGCAAAGCCTCATCGACGAGGTCGTCGGCCGACGCCACTCCCGCACCTTCGTCCTCGACCACGAAGCCAGCGCCCGGCACACCACCATCCACGAGCTCTACGACGCGCGACTCCTGCACGTCCTCCGCCGCGGCATCGTCGACCAGCAACACCCCGGCCGGCTCTACGACGGCTTCGCCATCGACTACGGCTGCTACGTCTCACTCCTGGAAGCCGACGCCCGCCACCGGCCCCGCGACCGAGGCGGCTGGCTCACCTCCGTCCAAGGCGTCCCACCGGACGGCTTCAACCTCGCCAAAACCGCCATCGACCTCGCCACCCTCACAACGTAGGCAGAACGCAGGGGAGAGGCACCGCTTACGCGTCGCCCGCGATCCGCGCGTGCACATGCATGTCGTGCCACCCATCCGCGTGCAGCCCAGACGACCGCGCCACACCCTCCGCCGCGAACCCGGCCCGCACCGCGACCCGGCACGACGCCTCGTTCAACATCGAATGCGTCAACTCGATCCGGTGCAACCCGAGCTGTTCGAACATCCACGCCGACGCCGCGCTCGCCGCCCGCACCGCGACACCCCGTCCGCGTGCCGCCGGCAGCGTCCAGTAGGAGATCCCGGCGCGGCGCTCCAGCAGATCGATCTTCCGAAACCCGACATGACCGACCACCCGGTCACGGTCCGTGACGGCCCAGTCGGCGTCGGAACACGCGGCCCAGGAGTCGGCCCAGCAGCGGATCCAATCCCGAGCCTGCGCCTCGTCGGTCATCGTGCGCACATGCCAGCGCCGGATCGCCGGGTCCGCGAACGCCGCCACCACAGCATCGACATCGGACAACCGCCATGGCCTGATCACCAGCTCGTCCACGGCCAACACAGGCTGCGCGGGGAAGGGCCACCACCCACCCAACTTAACATAATGTACATTATCGGCATAACGTGGACGGTGTCAGAAGGGGGCACTCGAACCCCAACGGCAGCACCATGCCCTCCGCCGCCGCCAGCACCTCACCACCAAACTCCGCCCGCGCCGCCGCCACAGCAACCGCACGATCATTACCCGGCCAGAAATGCGTCAACACCAACCGACGCGCACCAGCCAACCGCGCCCACACACCCGCCTCACGCGACGTCATCAGATTCCGACACACCCGATCGGTCTCACCAACCCGGTCCGTCGCCTCCACAATGAACATGTCCGCGTCCCGACCCAACTCCGCCAACACCGGACTCGGCCCCGTATCCCCGGTATACGCCAACACCACCCCATCCGCCGCCAACCGGACACCCACACTCGGCACGAAATGCGGCAACGCCAACCCCGTCAACGCGAACGGCCCCACCCGAGCCGCACCCGGCAACTCACGCACATCGAACACCGCACCCAGATCAACATCCGGCTCCAACCCCGCCAACCGATCCAACACACCCGGCGGACAGAACAACGGAACCCGCCCCGAAACACCCCCATAAAACCACAACCGGAACAAACCATGCAGATCAACACAATGATCAGGATGCTCGTGCGTGATCACCACCGCATCAACCCGACCATCCGGCCACAACCCCAACAGCCGAGGCAACGTCGCATAACCCAGATCCAGCACCACCCGAAACCCGTCCCACTCCACCGCGAAACCACTACACGCCCGCCCCGGCTCCGGAAACGCCCCACAACTGCCCAACACCGTGACCTCACGCACCGACATACGCCGCCAAATGCTCACCCGTCAACGTCGAACGCTTCGCCACCAACTCGGCAGGCGTCCCCTCGAACACGACCCGACCACCATCATGACCAGCACCAGGCCCCAGATCAATGATCCAGTCCGCATGCGCCATCACCGCCTGATGATGCTCAACCACGATCACCGACTTACCCGAATCCACCAACCGGTCCAACAACCCCAACAACTGCGCCACATCCGCCAGATGCAAACCCGTCGTCGGCTCGTCCAACACGTACACGCCACCCCGCTCACCCATGTACGTCGCCAACTTCAACCGCTGCCGCTCACCACCCGACAACGTCGTCAACGGCTGACCAAGACTCAGATAACCCAACCCCACCTCCACCAACCGCCGTAGAACCGCATGCGCCGCAGGCGTCGCGGCATCACCGTCGGCGAAGAACGCCTCCGCCTCGGTCACCGACATCGCCAACACCTCACTGATGTCCCGACCACCCAGCCGATACTCCAACACCGACGCGTCAAACCGCTTCCCCTCACACACCTCACACACCGTCGACACACCCGCCATCATCGCCAAATCCGTGAACACCACCCCCGCACCATTGCAGTTCGGGCACGCACCCTCCGAATTCGCACTGAACAACGCCGGCTTCACCCCGTTGACCTTCGCGAACGCCTTCCGGATCGGCTCCAACAACCCGCTGTACGTCGCCGGATTACTCCGCCGCGAACCACGAATCGGCGCCTGATCCACCGACACCACCCCCGCACCCGCCGGAATCGACCCGTGCACCAACGAACTCTTCCCCGACCCCGCCACCCCCGTCACCACCACCAACACCCCCAACGGAACGTCCACATCCACCTCCCGCAGGTTGTGCAGATCAGCCCCACGAATCTCCAACACCCCAGTCGGCTCCCGCACCACATCCTTCACCGACGAACGATCATCCAGATGCCGACCCGTGATCGTCCCACTCGCCCGCAACCCCGCCACCGTCCCCTCGAAACAGACCGAACCACCAGCAGCACCCGCACCCGGCCCCAGATCCACCACATGATCAGCGATCTCGATCATCTCCGGCTCATGCTCCACCACCAACACCGTGTTGCCCTTGTCCCGCAACCGCGTCAACAACCCGTTCATCCGCGCGACGTCATGCGGATGCAACCCCGTCGTCGGCTCATCGAACACATACGTCACATCGGTCAACGACGAACCAAGATGCCCGATCATCTTCACCCGCTGCGCCTCACCACCCGACAACGTGCCCGACGGCCGGTCCAGCGACAGATACCCCAACCCGATCTCCGCGAACGAGTCCATCGCCTCCCGCAACGCCACCAACAACGGCGCCACCGACGGCTCCTTCAAGCCGCGAATCCACTCGGCCAGATCGCTGATCTGCATCGCACACACGTCCGCGATGCTCAACCCCTTGATCTTCGACGACCGCGCCAACTCGCTCAGCCGCGTCCCGCCACACTCCGGACACATGGTGAACGTGACCGCCCGATCCACGAACGCCCGGATGTGCGGCTGCATCGCCTCCTTGTCCTTGGACAGGTACGACTTCCGCAACCGAAGCACCAACCCCTCATAGGTCATGTTGATGCCCGCGATCTTCATCCGCACCGGCTCGTGATAGAGGAAGTCCCGCAACTCCTTCTTGGTGAACTTCCCGATCGGCTTCCCGGGATCGAAGAAACCCGACTCCGCGTACAGCCGATAATTCCAGCCACCAGCCTGATACCCGGGGATCGTCATCGCGCCCTCGGCCAGCGACTTCGACGCGTCGTACAACTGCCCGAGATCGATGTCCGACACCGCGCCACGACCCTCACAACGCGGACACATCCCACCCGTGATGCTGAAGCTGCGCCGCTCCTTCACCTGCTGACCAGCCCGCCGCACGGTCACCGCCCCCGCACCGCTGATCGAGGCGACATTGAACGAGAACGCCTTCGGCGAACCGATATTGGGCGTGCCGAGCCTGCTGAACAGAATCCGCAGCATCGCGTTCGCATCGGTCGCGGTACCGACCGTCGAACGCGGATCAGCGCCGATGCGCTGCTGGTCGACGATGATCGCCGTGGTCAGGCCCTCCAGCACGTCCACATCGGGTCGGGCCAACGTCGGCATGAAACCCTGCACGAACGCGCTGTAGGTCTCGTTGATCAGCCGCTGCGACTCGGCGGCGATGGTGCCGAACACCAGCGAACTCTTGCCCGAACCGGACACACCGGTGAACACCGTCAGACGGCGTTTCGGGATCTCGATGCTGACGTCCTTGAGGTTGTTCTCGCGCGCGCCGTGTACCCGGATCAGGTCGTGACTGTCGGCGACGTGTGGCACCGCCGTCTGCCCTGATGCCGTTGCCGCCTTGGTCTTGTTCCGCGTTGCCATGGCGGCCAGGCTAGCCTCGGCCGGGTGGCCCCGCTTCTCAGTTCCTGACCTGTGCGATCTCTCGACATTTCCAGCATAACAGACATTATCCATCAAATTTCAACAAGCGATGAAATACTCTGAGTTGATCTTGTCGGTGGTGTGCGGTAGATGGATCACCGTGCAGCTCGTGCAGGCCCAGGAGGCGTTCTTCACCGCTCGGCGAACCCGCAAGGACTCCCCGCACACCACCGCGGCCTACCGTCGGGACCTCGCCGCGCTCACCGCGCACCTGGCCGACGTCGTGGCCCGCTCCCCCGCCGACCTCACCTTCGCCGACGTCACCCCGGCCAACCTGCGCACCGCGTTCGGCTGTTTCGCCGACACGCACGCCAAGAGTTCGATCTCGCGGGCCTGGTCGACCTGGAACCAGTTCTTCACCTTCTGCGTCGCCGACGGTCTGATCAGCGGGAACCCGATCGGCGCTGTCGCGAAGCCGGAGGTTCCTCGGGCGACGCCGAAGCCGTTGCGTGGTGAGCAGACGCCCGAGCAGTTGTTGACCGCGGTGGCGGGTGGGGCACGTAAGGCGCGTGATCCGTGGCCGGAGCGGGATCTGTTGGTGATGGCGTTGGGTTTGGTGGCGGGTTTGCGGTCGGGTGAGATGTTGGAGTTGCGGCGGTCCTCGATCGTGGGCAGGCCGGGTGATCAGCGGCTTTTTGTGCGGGGTAAGGGGTCGCGGGAGCGGTCGGTGCCGATCGAGCGGCCGTTGGAGTTGGTGATCGCGGGGTATCTGGCGTCGTGTCGGTCGCGGTTTCCGTATCAGCGGTTTCCGGACTCCGCTCCCCTGTTGTTGTCGCCTGCTGGTGAGCCGTTGCGGCGGGGGGCGTTGGAGTATCTGGTGCGGTCGTGTTATCGGTGGGCGGGGATTCATGATCGGGTGCCGTCGGGGGCGAGTCTGCATGCGTTGCGGCATACGTTCGCGACGCGGTTGGCGGAGGACGGGGCGAACGCGGCGGAGATCATGGCTTTGTTGGGGCATGCGACGTTGACGACGTCGCAGAACTACATCGAGGCGACGGGTCGGGAGCGGCGGGCGGCGGTGGCGAGCAATCGGACGTATCGGGCGTTGGATGGGTTGTCGCGGCCGGACGAGCGCGGGCGGTGAGGGTGGTGAGGGTGACGCCGATGCCGGAGACGATCATGCCGATGATGACGGCGCTGGTGAGTGGTTGGTGCAGCACCGGTACGGCGAGGATCGCGGTGACGGGTGGGACGAGGTAGAGCAGGCTGGTGGCCGCTCCGCTGGTGCGGGTGCGGAGCAGGGTGAACAGGACGATGAAGGCGCCGATGGAGTTGATGGTGCCGAGCCAGGCGAGGCTGCCGATGGCGGCTGGGGTGAGGGGTAGGTGGAGGCCGCCGTGGAGTGCGGCGAGCGGGAAGCTGGTGATGGTGGCGCCGAGGAGTTGGATGGTGGTGCCGGTGCGCAGGTCGACGGTCTGCCCGAACCGTTTCTGGTACAGGGTGCCTGCGGCGAATCCGATGAGGGCGATGGCGGTGTAGAGGTAGCCGGCGAGTTGGTGGTGGCCGCCGGTGAGTTTGGGGCTGAGCGCGATGATCACGCCGCCGAGTCCGATGACGAGTCCGGCCCATTGGCGTGGTCGGAGTCGTTCGCCGAGTAGTGGTGCTCCGGCGGCGGCGACGAGTAGTGGGCTGGCGCCGAGGATGACGCTGGAGAGGCCGGCGGGGACGCCTGCGCCGAGGCCGAGGTAGACGCAGCCGAGTTGGACGGTTTGTAGGAGGGCGCCGGTGATGAGCAGGTGGAGGTAGGTACGTGGGCTGCGGGGCCAGGGTGCGCGGGTGGCGAGGCTGATGATGGTGATGACGGTGAGGGCGATGAGGAAGCGCCAGGCGAGGAGGGTGAGGGGTGGGCCGGCGTGGACGCCGATGGTGCCGACGAGGTACCCGCTGCTCCAGATGAGGATGAAGGTGGTGGGGAGGGCGAGTTTGGTGAGCGTGGTCGGCATGGCACTCCTCGGTAACGGCTTGGGGTGTTACCCAGGAGTGTAACGGGTCGAGGGGTATCGTCTGGTGCTGTGCGGGACGTAGCGGACGGTTCGTCGCGGATGCCGTGGCTGCGGTGCGAGACGGGCGCGGCATGGCTGGACCTGTTGGCGACGCAGAGCAGGGCGTACGGTCCGGCGCCGGTCGAGCGGCTGGTCGATGTGCCCGCACTGACGTGGTGGCTGGAGGTCGAGGGCCTGCTCCCCCGGCTCGCGCCCACCGACGAGGACCTCGCCGAGGCTCGTTCCCTGCGCGCCGCACTGCGCGCCCTTGGCCTGGCCACCGTGCACGACCACTCGATCTCGCGGGCCGACGCGACGGTCCTCAACCACCATCTGGCTGCGGACCGCCCGCTGACCTGGCCGACCCAGCCACCGGCCATGACCGGTGAGGCGCTGGGCCGCCTCGCGCGACAGGCCGTCGAAACCGTGACCGAACGGTCCGCCGAGCTGCACCGGTGCGCGGACGCCGAGTGCGGCCTGTTGTTCCTGGACGCGGGTGGTCGCCGCCGCTGGTGCGCGGCGGAGGTGTGTGGCGTGCGGAACCGGGTCCGCTCGCACCGCGAACGGACCCGAGCCCAGCGGTAACCGGTTCAGCAGCCGCCGACGTGTTCGGTGGTGACGTAGCCGTGGTCAGCCGCGATGTAGTGGCGGTAGCAGCGGCCCTGGTCGTCGTCGCCGATGAAGCGCTGCCAGCCGTTGCCGTCGGCGGCGACGGTCTGGCCGTTGGCGCGTTGGTCGTTGCCGTTGGCGGAGACCTCGTCGCTGGACGCGGTGACGGTCGGCAGGCCGAGGCCGTTGGTGGTGGTGTCGGACAGCACGCGGGTCATGTCGACGCTGCCGGCGAGGGTGAAGTTGTTGTCGTCGGTGATCTGGGCGTTCTCGGTGACGGTGATCGGGTAGGACCAGGTGTGCAGGTGGATGCTGGGCAGGCCGGCGCCGGTGCTGATCGAGCGGGTCCAGCCGGCGTCGGTTTGCACGATGTGCTGGCCGAAGCCGCCGTTGGTGACGGTGTCGGTGTTGCGGTAGGCGACGTGCTGGGTGACGGTCGTGTGGACGACGCCGGCCGAGGTGCGCACCCAGCCGCTGATGGACCAGTCGCGGCCGCTGGTCACGGTGGCGGTGGTGCCGTTGCCGGCGGCGCTGCTCTCGCTGGTGGTGGTGACCGGGACCGGGTTGAGGGTGTCGCTGGTGACCGCGCCGCTGGTGGTGGCGGCGTGCGGGTCGGTGTAGAGCAGCAGGTTGGCGCTGAGGTTCCAGACGTCGCCGAGGTCGGGGACGGTCAGGGCGATGTCGTGGCTGGCGCCGGTGACGAGGTCGCCGACGAACGGGGTGACGTCGAGCAGTTCGGGGCTCATGTCGAAGGTGCCGACGGCGGGGATGGGTCGCCAGAGGGTGGGCACGATGCCGCCGGTGTAGATGTAGGGGAAGTACTGGGTGACGCCTGCCGGTTGGCCGTCGATGGCGGCGTCGACTTCGCGGTAGGGCCCGTTGGCGCACATGCCCGCTGCCGGATACTTGGCGGCGACGTCGTTCGGGACGTCGGTGAACCACTGTTCGTCGCAGCCGTTGCCCTTGATATAGACCTCAAGGTAGGCGCGGTCGATGTTGCGCGGCAGGCCGTTGGCGGACAGGTGCGCTACGGGCGTGTTGGGGGCGAGGTTGGGGCTGCCGAGGCCGACGATCGTGTTCGGTTCCTTCGGTGCGGGGTGGGCGCGGTCGGCCTGGTAGTAGGTGATGGTGACGGTCTGGTCGTAGTTGCCGGTGTAGACGCTGCTGGTGTAGTTGACGATGCCGCCGGTGAAGGGTTGGGCGGTGTGCAGCAGGCTGGCGTATTCGGTGATGTCCTTGGCGAAGTGGTAGGTGATGCCGGCGGGGTCGGGTTCGTAGGTGGTGCCGAACCAGACCTGGGTGGTGCCGATGTCCAGTGAGCCGGATCGGTCGTACTGGCGGCCTTGGACGCTGGTGGTCCAGTCGAGGATGACCTTGGTCCAGGGGCCCGCGCAGTCGGCGGGTGGGCTCAGTGTGCCGGTGAAGTTCTGGGCGGCGCCGGTGGTGGGGTTGTTGGAGAGGAAGTGCGTCGCGAGGGTTTCGGTGCAGGAGTGGGTGGGTGGCCTGCTGACCGGGGGTTCCGCGGTGACCGGGTTCTGCGAGTTGATCTCGACCTGCGGTGTGGTCGCCGCGGTGCCGGGTGCGGCGAGCGCGAACGATGCGGTGAGGGCTAACGCAGCGGCCGTGATAAGGCCGGTGATGGTGCGGGTGCGGTGCACGGCGGTCTCCACCCCCTGGGGCCGAGGGTTCGGGGTGCCTCGGCGGGTCGGGTGAGGACTGTAATCGCCGAGATCTGCTTTGGGCACCGTCCGGGCGGCGGTAGTTTCGGTTGGTGCTTGAGTACGCGACGGTGCGCAGTGTCGACTGGGATCGCGCCATGGCCGGGGATGTGGTGGTGCGGGTCGAGCCGGACGAGGACGCGCCGAAGGTCATTCTGATCATGGTGACGATGCGGTCCTTCGACGATGACGACGACATCGTGCCGGGCATGGCCGAGATCGGGCGGGCGCGGCGGTGCGGGAGCGCGAGGTGGACATGCCGTGTGGTTGCGGTGTTCCGCATCCGGGCGCGCCGGCCGGTGTGACTGGTTGTGGTGCGCATTGGTCGCTGCGTGTCGAGTGGGGCGTGTGAGCGGTGGCCGTTCGGGTGAGTCCGGGGCAGCCGAGGCCGTCGGAGGATCACGCGCTGTTCGAGGCTGTTCGGGTTCGGCTGTCCGACGAGTTGCGGGATGTGCGGTCGGTCGCGGCGAACTGGCGGGCGGCGTTGGCCGCGATGCTCGCGTTGGTCGCGACCGTGTCGGTGGTGCGAGGGCGGGACTCGGTCGCCGGTATCGGTGCCGTGCCCCGAGTTCTGGTCGGGGTGTTCCTGCTGGGTGTTCCTGCTGGGTGCGGTCGTGTCGGCGGCGTTGGGCGCGTTCTTGTCGTCGCGGTCGGCGTTCGGCCTGCCGAAGGAGGAGGACGTGCCGCGGACCGTGACCGAGCTGATCGCGGCGGAACGTGAGCGGGTGCGTCGTGCGGTGCGTGATCTGCGTGCGGCGGTCGTGTTGACGTTCGTGACGCTGGCGTTGATCGTCGCGTCGGTCGGAGTCGCCTGGTATGCGTGAACCCTCAGTCGTCCTGCCAGCGTTGGAGTGGTCGGATCCCGGCTTGGTGAGCGGCCAGGAGTCGTGGTTTCAGTCCCTGCCACAGCAGTTCGGTGATGACCTGGACCGTTTCCGCGATTGAGAGCGCGGTCGTGACCTGCTCGGAGTTGTTCCTGCGCATGAGTTGCCGCAGGAAGTACTGTCGGGCCTGCGGTGCCAGGTGTGCCGAGTCCACGGTCAGTTCGACCTCGTTGCCGTGGCGCAGCATGTGTTTGGCTCGGTTGAACACGTGTCGCATGGTGAAGTAGAAGTCGGCGCCGAGGTAGCCCAGCGGCAGGTCGTATCCCCTGACCTGCATCGCGTTGATCGACAGTGACACGCCGGTCGCATCGGCTTCGATCTCCTGTTGGACGCTGAACCGGGTTTCCCTGGAGTGGCCGCGGATGAGGTGGCCGTATTCGTGGCCCATGGCGAACAGTTCGATGGAGTCGTTGAGGATGCCCGCGTACACCAGTCGGGTCGGGTCCTGCAGCGAGTACGGGGCCAGCGCCGGGTTGCCGGTTTCGAGGTAGGCGCGGATCATCTCGCCGAAGCGGCGGGCGATGTCCGGTTGCCGGTCGAGGCGGCCGGCGATCTCGTTCTGGTCGGGGGTGAACGCCGCGCCGCCGTCCGGGGTTCGTCGGAATGGCAGCACGTCGGCGATGGCTTGCGCGGACAGGTAGCTGAACATGATCAGGCCGTTTTCGAACACGAGGACGTGGTCGACGTCCGAGGCGAAGAAGATCTTGGCGTTCGCGCCGCTGAGTGGGAGCGTGCCGAGTTCGGGCCGTTCGGGCAACTGGTAGCCGAGTCGCTGGGCGGACTGTTCGAGCCGGTCGGCCAGTTCTTCCAGGATGGACAGGGTCCCGGCGTTCTCGTAGTCACCGACCGGTCGGTTCTCCTGTCGGTCGAGGTTGGCGAGCAGGTTGGTGCGGAGCCGCTCGGCTTCGTCCGGCGAGATCAGGGTGGCGCGGCCGCGCATGATGGCCTCGACGAGGTTGTCCCGGATCGCCCTGTCCTCGGGTGTGGGTTGTCGGGGTGTCTGTCCGAGGCTGCGCCACACGTTCGCCTGGAGTGCGTCGAGCAGTGCGCGTGCCTTCGCCGATCCCATCCGTTCGCCTCTCCTCGGCTACTCCCTATCGGATTCAGCATGGCCTCTGCTGGTTCCACTCGTGGGGGTATTGACCCGATTGGCGGCCAGTAGCGCGTCGAGTTGGGCTTCCGCGCGTTCGGCGCGGGCCAGCATCTGGGCCTTGGCCTCCTGCACGGCGGTGAGTCGCTCGTCGGCGGCGCGTTGGGCGCGTTGCAGGAGTTCGGTGGCGTCGGCGCGGGCCGTGGCGATCTCGCGTTTGGCCTCGTCGGCGCGTTGGTCGGCCTGTTCGCGGATGCGGTGGGTCTCGGCGCGGGCGTCGGCGAGTTCGCGGCGCAGCCGGTCGGCTTCGGCGCGGGCGTCGGTGGCGGCCTGTTCGGCGCGTTCGGCGGCGCGATGTGCGGTGTTGGCGGCGTCGATGGCGGTGTCGCGGGCCTGGTTGGCAGCGCTGACGCGCTGCGCGGCGTCGCGTTTCTCGACCGAGAGCTGGTGCTGGAAGTCGGCTTCGGCGTGCGCGATCTGTTCGGCGGCGGCTTGCTTGATAGTGGCGATCTCGTCGGCGGCGTGTTGCCGGGCCTGTTCGATCAGGTCGGCCGTTTCGCGCCGGACGGCGGCGACGGTGTCTTCGGCCTGGACGCGGGCGTCCGCGATCTCGGTTTCCGCGCGCAGCCGGGTGGCTTCCGCCTCGGCTTGGGCGGCGTGTTGGGCTTCGCGGGCTTGGGCGGCCGCGGTTTCGGCGGTGTCGGCGGCGGTGATGGCGTCCTGAGCGGCGGCTTCGGCGGCGCGTAGCGCGCGTTCGGCTTCGCGGCGTTGCTGCTCGGCTTTGGCCGCGTCGGCGTTGGCCTTGGCGACCTGCCGGGCGGCGTCGGCTCGGGTCGCGGCCAGTTCGGCCTGCACGACGGCCGGGTCGGCCAGGGTGTCGAGCTGGGCGAGGGCGCTGGTGAGGGTGGTGGTGAGTTCGGTGGCGAGCAGCCGGAGCCGTTGGGTCAGTTCCCCGGCCCGCTCCCCTGCCTCGGTGGCCGGCGCCGCCACAGGTTTCGTCACCGTGACGTTGTCGGCTGGGGTGTCGCCCTCGGTGTCCTTGATCCGCTGCCGTTCGCGCCATGCCCGCCAGCGGGTGTGTTCCGGCAGGTCACAGTATTCGGCCGGTCGTCCCGGTCCGCCGGTGCGCAGGATCGGCCGGGTGCATCCGGGATATCCGCAGGTCTCCGCCACCCGCATAGCGTAGCATAGTTACGTTTATTAACGTTACGTGACGCAACAAAACAACGAAACCCGTTGATCGAACGGCCGATTCTGACTACCGATAAGTGAACGTTATCGGTAGTCAGAAGTGAGCAAGGTTCTCCCAGCGATCCGGATTCGTCACCGGCCAGCAGTGACGAATCCGATGCGGATGAGGCCGACGGGTCAGAGCCAGTCGGCGTGCGCCATGCGGGCGGGGGTGCTGGTCGCGTCGTAGCGACGCACCCACTCCGGAGTCACCACCGCGACCACGAACGCCGGCTCGGTCACCCGCGAGCCGGGAAACTGTGCGAGATAGATCCGCTCGTAGGCGTGGCGTTCGTCGCCGGTGACGATGCGGATGTGCCCCTCCACCTGGATCGACATGTCGTCTCGGCAGCCGATGACCATGGCCACCTGGTTGTTCCGCTCGATGTTGGCCAGCTTCCTGGCTGAGCCGGGGATGTCCACGATCAGTTCGCCGGCGTCGCTGGTGGCGATGCCGAGCAGTGCGGCCTCGGGCTTGCCGGCCGACGATGCGGTGGCGAGTACCGCGAGCGGGGCGGCGCGAGCGAACTCGACGAAGTCGGAAAGGGACAAAACGTTACGCACCCGGTGATCGTAACGGGAACCCCAGCACCCGGGCCGAGCGTTGCGGCTGGGTACCTGGCACGGTGAGGACCGGCCGCGACAACGACAATGAGCACCGTGACCGACCCCGACCTGCGCGGCGACTGCGCGCGCTGCTTCGCGCTGTGCTGCGTCGTGCCCGCGTTCGCCCGCTCCGCCGATTTCGCCGTCGACAAACCGGCCGGTACGCCCTGCCCGAACCTGCGTACCGGCTTCCGCTGCGGCATCCACACCGACCTGCGTGGCCGCGGCTTCACCGGCTGCACCGTCTACGACTGCTTCGGCGCGGGTCAGCAGGTCGCCCAGGTCAGTTTCGGCGGCCGTGACTGGCGCACCCACCCGGAGCTGCGTGAGCAGATGTTCGGGGTGTTCCCGGTCATGCGGGACCTGCACGAACTGCTGCACTACCTCACCGCCGCCCGCGCCCTGCCCGCCGCCCGACCCGTGCACGCCGACCTCGACCAGGCCATCGCCAACACCCGCGAGCTCACCGCCGCCGACCCGGCGACCCTGCTCGCCCTCGATGTCGACACGCACCGGCAGCGCGTCAACTCGCTGCTCGGGCGGGCAAGCGACCTGGTGCGGGCCGGTGTGCCGAAACGGAAGGACCAGCGCGGCGCCGACCTGATCGGCAAGGACCTGCGCAATGCGGACCTGCGCGGGGCCAGCCTGCGTGGCGCCTACCTCATCGGCGCCGACCTACGGCACGCGCGGCTCAGCTTGGCCGACGTCACCGGCGCGGACCTGCGCGGCGCCAACCTCTCCGGCACCGATCTCACGGAGGTGCTGTTCCTCAGCCAGATCCAGCTCGACGCCGCGCAGGGCGACCCCGACACCCGCATCCCGACCGGCCTGTCCCGGCCGAGACACTGGCGAAAGTAATCCGGCGACCGTTCGACGCGGACAGGGTTACCCTGGCGCCATGCCGTTCGGTTGACACACATGACATTCGCTGCCCAGGCCCGCGCGTCGGCTGGTGCGGTCGCTCCTGACCTGCGCCTTCCTCACCGAGGCGGTGCCGCTGTTCTCGCTGTACTCGCTGTTGTTCGCGAGCGGCGGGTTGTCCGGTGCGCAGATTTCCGCGCTGTTCGTGCTCTGGTGCGTCACCGGGATCGCCTCGCAGGTGCCCACCGGCGCGCTCGCCGACCGGTTCTCCCGCCGGTACGCCGTTGCCGCGGCCGGCCTGCTGCAGGCGGCCGGTTACGTGGTCTGGACGGTGTTCCCGCACTTCGCCGGTTTCGCCGCCGGGTTCGTGACCTGGGGTGTCGGCGGATCGCTGTTCTCCGGGTCGCTGGAGGCGCTGCTCTACGACGGCCTCGCCGCGCACGGCGCGCGAGAGCACTACGCGCGGGTGTGGGGTTGGGAGACCGCGACCGGCCTGCTCGCCCAGGCGCCCGCCGCAGTGGCCGCGACCGTGCTGTATCACGTCGGCGGCTTCCCGCTGGTTGGCTGGGTCAGCGCGGTCGGCTGCCTGGCGGGTGGCCTGGTCGCGCTGCGCATCCCCGAAGCACCACACGACCCCGAACCCGACCCAGGACCCGGTGACGCCGTCGCCGGCCTCGGCTACCTGGCCACGCTGCGGGTCGGGTTCCGGGAGGCCATGGGAACACCGAGCGTGCGGTGGGCGATCATGGCGGTCGCGGTGCTGGTCGCGTTCGACGGCACCGAGGAGTACTTTCCGCTGCTGGCCAGCGGCTGGGGCGTGTCGACGGGGTGGGTGCCGCTCGCGGTGGTGGGCATCCCGCTGCTCGCCGCCGGTGGCGCCGCGCTGAGCGGGGCCGCGTCCCGGTTGAGTCCGCGATCGCTCGGCGCGCTGCTCGCGGTCGCGTTCGTGCTGTTCGGGGTGGCCGGCCTGATCCGCGCGCCGGCCGGACTGGCCGTGCTCGCGGCCGGGTACAGCCTCTATCGGCTGGTCGAGGTGGTGGCCGGCGCCCGCCTCCAGGACCGCATCGACGGCGCCCGCCGCGCCACCGTCACCTCGGTGGCCGGTCTTGGCGGCGACCTGAGCACGATCGCGCTGTACACGGTGTGGCCGCTCGGCCAGTTGGTGCTGGTCGCCGTGCTCGGCCTGGCGGTCGCGGTGACGTTGCCGCGCTGGCTGCGCGAGCCGAGTTGACCTGGCCGCACGACGGCGAGAAGGATCTTGGGCATGTCCGGGATGGTCGTCGACGAACTGCCCGGTGAGGTGCGTGCCGAACTGGCCCGCCGCGCCGACCGTGGCCTGGTCGACGCCGCTCAACTCGCCGCGGTGCGCAGCCGGTTCGACGATGGCCAGGCCGAGGCTCTCGCCCGCTACCTGGGCACGTCGCAGTCGGCGAACACGGTCCGCGCATACCGATCGGACTGGCGGGGCTGGCTCGCCTGGTGTGCCGCGCAGGGTCGCACCGCGCTGCCCGCCGACCCGCTGGACCTCGCCGTCTACCTGGCTACCACGGCCGACCTGCGTAAACCCGACGATGTCGCCTGGCTGCTCTCGCCGGCCACGCTTGAGCGTAAGGCCGCCGCCGTCGCCGCCGTGCACGCCGCCGCCGGCCTGCCCTCACCCACCCGTTCCGACGTGGTGCGGTTGACCCTGCGCGGGATCCGCCGCGCCCGCGGTGCGCGGCCGAAACGCAAACGGCCGGTCCTGCTGCACACCCTCGGCGAGATGCTGGCGCACCGCCCCGAGGACGGCTGGCCCGGCGGCATCACCCGGCGCCGCGACACGCTGCTGCTGCTCGTCGGTTTCGCGGGCGCGCTGCGTCGCACCGAACTCGCCGGCATCAGCATCGACGATGTCCGGGTGGACACCGACCCGCGCAGCGGCGAACCCGTGCTGATCGTCGAACTCGCCACCACCAAGACCGACCAGACCGGGGTCGCCGGCCAACAGGTCGTGCTGCCCCGAGGGCAACGCCCGGACACCTGCCCGGTGTGCGCGTTCGCCGACTGGACCGCCCTGCTCGAAGCCGACAAGGCTCGGCACTCTGCGCGCCTGGCTCGCCGCACAGGCCGCAGCGTCCGAACCGAGGATCCACCGCTGCCACGACCCACCCCGGTACGCCGCTCGCCGACGGCACCGGAAGGCCGCTGTTTCCCTCGGTCAACCGGCACGGCGGCATCGGCACCACCGCCATCACCGGCCGCGCGGTCGGTGACCTGGTCAAGCGGTACGCGCAGCGTGCGGGCTTTGATCCGGCGGCGTTCGGCGGGCACTCGCTGCGTGCCGGGTTCGCCACCCAGGCCGCGCTCGGCGGCGCCAGCGATCGCGAGATCATGCGCCAGGGCCGCTGGTCCAACGCCGGCACCGTGCACCGCTACATCCGCACCGCCAACCCGCTCGACGACAACGCCGTCACCAAGCTCGGTCTCTAGCGGCGAACCGCGGTCAGCCCCCACGTCGTGTACGGCATCGTCACCACCCCGCCGACCTCGTCCACGGCGGCACCCACGGCGGCGAGCACCTCCGTGACCTGCTCCTCGGCCAGGGTGGTCATGCCACCGGAGGTCGGCACGAGGTCCAGCAGTTCGTTCCGGGTGTAGTCCCGCTCCCAGTCGTAGCGCCAGATCTCGGGCTCGGCGAACCCGCCCACCGCCCGGATGCCTTCGGCCGCCCGGTCGTACAGCCCCCGGTACGCCTCTCGAATCGAACGCTGCCCGCTCGGACCGACCGGCGAATCCGGTGCGACCCGCCGGAACGCCTCGGCCATCGCCGTCGCCACCGGCCCCGGTGGTTCGTAGACGTGGCCGAACGGCGCGAGCACCCCGCCCGGCCGCAGGATCCGCGCCGCCTTGGCCGCGCCCGCGAGCGGGTCGACCCAGTGCCAGGCCGTGCCGCTCACGACCGCGTCGAACACGCGCCCGGCCGGCTCCCACTCCTCGAAGGTCGCGACCTCGACCGTGAGCCCCCTGGCCCGCGCGAATTCGGCCATGCGCGCGTCGGGCTCGATCCCGAGCACCGTGCGTCCCGCGACCTGGAACTGGCGAGCTTCGATGCCGGTGCCGCAGCCGACGTTGAGGAACTCGGGGCCGTGACCGGCTGCGACGATCCGTTCGATCATGGCCTGCGGATACGGAGCCCGAGCCCGGTCATACCGGTCCGGGTGGATCCCGAACGACTGCGCGATGCCCCGATGCTGATGCGGTTGCGACTGCTGTTGCTGGTGCGGTTCCGACGGTGAAGTGGTCATGCGCCCACTCTAGTGGGCAACCGCCCACTCAAGCTACTCCGGTCGCCCCGCCCACCACCGCGTCAGAAGAAGCCGACGATGCCGACTTGGCGCCCCGCTTGCCCTTCTTCGCGGGCGGCTTGCTCACGATCCCCTTCAGATCACCGCCGTTGTCGTTCACCCGCAGCACGAACGGGCGCGTGTCGGTGTAGCGGATCACCGACACCGAACACGGATCGACCACGATCCGCTGGAACGAATCCAGGTGCACGCCGAGCGCGTCGGCGAGCACCGACTTGATCACGTCGCCGTGGCTGCACGCCAGCCACACCGCGTCCGGCCCGTGCTCGGCCGCGATCCGCTGCTCGTGCGCGCGGATCGCCGCGACCGCCCGCGACTGCACCTGCGCGAGACCCTCACCACCCGGGAACACCGCCGCCGACGGATGCTGCTGCACGACCTTCCACAGCGGCTCCTTGAACAGGCCCTTCAGCTCCCGGCCGGTCCACTCGCCATAGTCCACCTCGGACAACGCCGAATCGGTCGCCACGGTCAAGCTCCGCGCCGCAACGAGGGGGGCGACGGTCTGCCGGCACCGCTGCAACGGCGAGGCGACCACCGCCGCCAGCGGCACGTCCGCCAGCCGGGCCACCAGCTTCTCGGCCTGGCCCAATCCGGTCTCGTCCAACCCGACCTTCGGAGAACGCCCGGCCAGCACCCCGGCCCCGTTCGCGCTGGAACGGGCATGTCGGAGCAGAATCACAGTCGCCACAACGAAAGCCTACGTACCGACCGGCGCGGCCCGGCGATCAGGCCAGCCCGGCGCTCTCCAGCGCGTCCACCGCGGTCCGCAACGCCGCCTTGCCGGAGGCGATGTCCCCGGTCATCGGGCTCACCGTCAGCGTGGTCACCCCGACCTGCGCCAACGCCTGCATCTTCTCCGCGATCCGCTCCTTCGGGCCGAGCAGCGCGACCGCGTCCAGGAACTCCACCGGCAACGCGGCCATCGCGCCCGCGTAGTCCCTGGCCAGGTAGCGGTCCTGCACTTGCGCGGCAGCGTCCGCGTAACCCATGCGCACCGCCAGCGCGTTGTAGAAGTTCTTCTCCCGGCTGCCCATGCCGCCCACGTACAGGGCGGCATAGCCGCGCACCGCGTCCGCGCAGGTCCGCCAGTCCTCACCCACCACGAGTGGGACGGTCGGCACCACGTCGAACCCGGCCATGGTCTTGCCGACCTTCGCCCGGCCGGCCGCGATGTGCCGCATGTGCTCGCCGGCGTGTTCGGGTGAGAAGAAGATGGCCAGCCAGCCGTCGGCGATCTCGCCGGTGAGTTCCAGGTTCTTCGGTCCGACCGAGGCCAGGTAGATCGGGATCTGCTCGCGCACCGGGTGCACGGTCAGCTTCAGCGCCTTGCCTGGCCCGTCCGGCAGCGGCAACTGGTAGGTCTCGCCCTCGTAGACGACCCGTTCCCGCCGCAACGCCATGCGCACGATGTCGACATATTCGCGGGTGCGCGCCAGCGGCTTGGTGAACCGCACACCGTGCCAGCCCTCCGACACCTGCGGCCCGGACACGCCAAGCCCCAGCCGGAACCGGCCGCCCGACAGGGTGTCCAAAGTGGCCGCCGTCATCGCGGTCATCGCGGGCGTCCGCGCCGGGATCTGCAGGATCGCGCTGCCCACGTCGACTCGCTCGGTCTGCGCCGCGACCCAGGCCAGCACCGTCGGCACATCCGAGCCGTACGCCTCGGCCGCCCACACCACCGCGTAGCCGAGCCGGTCGGCCTCCTTGGCAAGCTCCAGGTTGGTCGCGTCGTTACCGGCACCCCAGTACCCGAGATTCACACCCAATCGCACCCGCCAGACCCTACCCGGCAGCGCATCGCGCGGGTGATCGTGTGATCTTCTCCGCTCGTCGCGCCTCGGCCCTCGGCGACGAGCCCGTAGGCTCCACGCCCGTGGAGCATCGACACCTCGGCCGCACTGGTCTGCGGGTTTCCCGAATGGCACTGGGCACGATGACCTGGGGCGCCGACACCGACGCCGAGGAGGCGTCCAGCCAACTCGTCGCGTTCGTCGACGCCGGGGGAACCCTGGTGGACACCGCAGACGTGTACAACGACGGCGCTGCCGAGCGCATCCTCGGCGGCCTGCTCGGTGATCTCGTCCCGCGCCAGGACGTGGTGTTGGCCACCAACGCCGTGGCCCGCCGCACCGAGGGTCCGTTCGGCGGCGGCGCGTCCCGGGGTGCCCTGCTGACCGCGCTCGACGGCTCACTCGCCCGGCTCGGCGTCGACCACATCGACCTCTGGCAGTTGCACGCCTGGGACGCCGACGTCCCGTTCGAGGAAACCCTCGCCGCCGTCGACGCCGCCGTGACCAGCGGAAAAGTCCGCTACTTCGGCGTCTCCAACTACTGTGGCTGGCAACTGGGCACCGCCGCCACCTGGCAGCGCGCCCTCCCCACCCGCACCCCCATCGCCTCCATCCAGGTCGAATACTCCCTGCTCGAACGCGGCATCGAACGCGAGGTCGCGCCCGCCGCCCTGGCGCACGGCGTCGGCCTGCTGCCCTGGGCGCCACTCGGCCGTGGCGTGCTCACCGGCAAGTACCGCAACGGCACCACCCCGGCCGACTCGCGCGGCGCCTCGGCGACCTACGCCCCCTACGTCGAACAACACCGCACCGAACGCGCGGCACGGATCGTGGAAGCCGTGGTCACCGCCGCCGACGGTCTCGGCACCTCGCCGCTGGCCGTCGCGCTGGCCTGGGTCCGCGACCGTCCCGGCGTGGTCGCCCCGGTCATCGGCGCGCGCGACACCGGCCAACTCACCGGGTCACTGGCCGCCGAGGAGCTGACCCTGCCGTCAGCCATTCGAGCGGCACTGGATGATGTCAGTGGCATCGAACTCGGTTACCCCGAGCGACGCCTGGGCTGACCAGGTAGCGCGACGGCAAACATCCGGGTACTGGGGCGTGACGTCAGGGTCACACCCGAGGATGCTGGATGTAGTCGTCTGCGGAGGTTCAAGCGTTGCGACAGATCGCCGGAGTGATCGCTGTGGTGGTAGCCGGCACCACCCTGCTCGCCGGATGCTCGTCATCCCCCACGTCCTCCTCCACCTCCTCGGCCGACGACGACCTCCAGGTCAGCGCGAACCTGGTAGCCGCGGCCCCAGCCAGCTCGCCCGCATTGTCCGACGCCACCCTCCCCGGCACCGTGCTCACGTCCTCGGCGGCCGGCGCGGTAGCCGTCGACCAGCAGACCCATACCCTCGCCGTAGCGGTGACCCAGCCCCCCGAACTCCAGCTCTACAACCTCGCCAACCTCACCCGGCCCCCCACAACCGTCCCCCTGCCCGGCCCGGTCGCCGACCTCACCGACGCCCATCCCGGTGGCCCCCTCCTGGCCCCCGTGACCAGCGCCAACCAGGTCGTCGAAGTGGCCCTGCCCAGCGCCACCACAATCAGCGCCACCACAACCGTGGTACCCGTCCCCGATGGGCCCACCAGTGCCACCATGATCGGCACCGACCTCCTGGTAGCCCAGGAATCCCACAAGTCCCTGACGCTCGTCAACGGTGACAAACCGGCCAAAACCATCACCGGCGACGTCAGTCCCCAACAGGTGGTAACCGTGGGCAAGACAGCGGTCCTGCTCGACCGCTATCGCTCCGCCGTCTTCGACGTCGACCCGCGAACCGGCACGGTCGGCGCCGGCCTGCGCGCGGGCGACGGCGCCACCAACGAGGTCGCCGACAAGTACGGCGACGTGCTCGTCACCGATACCCGCACCGGCGAACTGCTGCTGTTCTCCGCCGACCCGGTGCTCATGCGCCAGCGCTACCCGGTCCCCGGTTCGCCGTACGGCATCGCCTACGACCCGAACCGCAACCTCGCCTGGGTGACCTGCACCCAGCTCAACGAAGTCGTCGGCTACGACGTCACCGGCGGAGAGCCGGTGGAGAAGTACCGAATCTCGACCGTGCGCCAGCCCAACTCGGTCGCGGTCGATCCGGACAGCGGGCGCGTCGTCGTCGTGTCCGCGGACGGAGGAGGTATTCAGGTGATTCAGCCATGATCGACGGGGTGATCGACGAAGACTGGGAGTACCAGCCGCTGCGGCTCCCCGCGGCGGTCTCGCCGCGGACCGCGGCGACCCAGTTGGCCATCCACGCCGAATTCGCCGGATGGGAACTGTCCAGAGTGCTGATGTTCGCCGACGGCACCAGAAAAGTCTGGCTGCGCAGGCGCCGAACACGCGGGTTGCTGCCCGGCCTAGCCGTCTAGCGCGTACCGCTTCGCACCGTCAACAAGGGACACCGACAGTCTCCCCTGAAGCACCAGCACGTCCAGATGACTCATGGTCTCCAGCACCGCGAGCATCTCGTTGAACAGTCCCAGCTCGTCCAGCTTCCGCTCCCGCCGCGTCCAGGTGATCATCCCCGCGGCCTCCTCCGCCGAACTCGCCCCCCGCTCCACGGCGCCGTAGATGACTTCCAGCCGCCGGTCATGATGCTCCAGCAGCTCATCGATCCGCCGATGCGTGCTTCCGCCGGTAGGCCCGTGCGCCGGCAGCAGAATCGTGTCCGGCAAAGCCCGCACCACCCGCAACGACTCCAGGTAGTCCCGCAGCGGAAAGTCGACCGGCGCCCCCTCGAACCCGATGGACGGCGTGATGTGCGGCAACACGTGATCCCCCGCGAACAGCAACGCGGTCGCATCCTCCCGAAACACCACATGTCCCCGCGTATGGCCAGGAGTGGCGATCGCCTCCAACCGCCGTTCCCCCACCTCCACCATGTCCCGGTCGGACAGCCAGGAGTCCGGGTACTCCCACACCGACGGATCCGGCTTGGGCCGCCCCACCGCCCGCAACCGCTCCACCAGCGACTCCGCGCCCGCCGAGAGCAGCCGATCCACAAAAGCCGGCCGCGCACTGGCAGTGGTGACGGCCGAGTCATTGATCAGATCCAGCTGCGGCTGCTCCCCCTTGCCCAGCGCGATCGACGCCCCGAACTCCCGCCGCAGGTTCACGGCCTGCGTGTAATGATCCTGATGCGCATGCGTGATCAAAAACCGGCCGACATCCCCGATCCCGGCCCCCAGGCTCCCGAGGGCCCGCTCCAACGCCTCCCGAGCCTCCGCGATCGCCCACCCCGAATCGATCAACACCAACTCGTCGCCGGAGACGATCGCGTAGACGTTCACCGCGCGCAGCCCGTCCGAGGGCAGCGGCAGCGGTATCCGGTACACGTGTGGAGCCGCCTGGTAGACGCCCGGCGCGGTCCAGTCGGCCGTTGGATCATCGACTGTCACATCCGCCACGACGACTCCTCCCACCACCCAGGGTTTGCCGGCACCATAACTCCGACCAGCGGATGTATCGGGCCGCTGAGTGATTCATCACCCAGCGCCCGACGATGGTCAGCAGGTCAGGAGAAACCGCTCCAACACCCGAACCCCGAACTCCAGCGCCTCGACCGGCACCCGCTCATCCACCCCGTGGAACAGTGCCGAGAAATCCAGGTCGGCCGGCAACTTCAACGGAGCGAACCCGAAACACCGAATCCCCAACCTCTGGAACGACTTGGCATCCGTCCCGCCCGAGAGCATGTACGGAAGCAACTTCGCCCCCGGGTCCTCCGCGATGATCGACGAAGCCATGTTCTCCACCAGATCACCCGAGAACGAGGTTTCCACCGACGGCAAGCTGATCCACTCCCGCTCCACGTCCGGCCCGAGAATCTCGTCCAACTCCCGCTCGAACGCCTCTTCCCGCCCCGGCAACACCCGACAGTCCACGGTCGCCTCCGCGAACGAGGGAATCACGTTCGCCTTGTAACCGGCGCTCAACATCGTCGGATTCGCGGTGTCACGCAGTGTCGCCCCGATCATCCGGGCCATGTTCCCCAACTTCCCGATCGACCCCTCAAGATCGTCCTCGGGAAACTCCACCCCGGTCAGGTCGGTGACCCCGGCCAAGAAATCGCGCACCGAATCCGTCAACACGATCGGCCACCGATGCTCCCCCAACCGGCCGACAGCCGCCGCGAGCTTGGTGACCGCGTTGTCCCGATGCACCATCGACCCGTGCCCGGCAGTCCCCCGCACCTTGAGATTCAGCCACCGAATCCCCTTCTCCGCGGTCTGGATCAGATAGGCCCGCACATCATCACCCACAGTGACCGAGAACCCGCCCACCTCGCTGATCGCCTCGGTAGCCTCCTCGAACAACTCCGGCCGGTGCTCCACCAGCCACTGCGCCCCGAGCAGCGAGCCGGCCTCCTCGTCGGCGAGAAACGCGAAAATGATGTCCCGGGCCGGCACGATGTTCTCCCGCTTGAACCGCCGCGCGACCGCCAGCATCATCGCGACCATATCCTTCATGTCGACCGCGCCGCGGCCCCACACATAGCCGTCCTGCACCACCCCCGAGAACGGATGCACCGACCACTCGGCCGGATCCGCCGGTACCACGTCCAGATGCCCATGCACCAGCAACGCACCCCGACCCGGATCCGCCCCCGCCAGCCGAGCGATCACATTGCCGCGCCCCGCAGCCCCCGACTCCACGTAGGTCGTCTCGTACCCGACCTCCGCCAGCTTCTCCGCGACATACTCGGCCGCCCTCCGCTCACCCACCAGCGTGTCCGGATCGCCGGTATTGGTGGTGTCAATCCGAATCAACTCGCTGGCCAACGTCACCACCTCAGCCTCGGCAGCGCTCCGTCGCGGGGTCTCGGCCATCCCTCGCTCCTCCCTCATCCGATCAACCGTGATGCGATCAACCACTACCCGCCACTCTGCCCGACCCCCCAGCTCCCCGCGTCTCCGACGCCCCCAAACCGCCCGCCAACCACCCCAAGTTGATCTAAGAGACCCCCGATTAGGCCCCCCGGAACGCGTCGGATAAGCTCTTCACGACACTGGCGGAACACACCGCCTGGTCCGAGTGGCGGAATGGCAGACGCGCTAGCTTGAGGTGCTAGTCCCCGAACAGGGGGTGGGGGTTCAAGTCCCCCCTCGGACACCATTCTCACTGGAAATACAGTGGTTGAAAACCACTCGGAACAGGCTTTATGTCTGTTTCGAGTGGTTTTTGCTTTTTGGGCCCACCTAGGGTGGGCCCAGTTCGGCGTGCCCGGAGACGGTCAGTACGCTCTCCGGCCGTGATCATCTCCCAGCGCGTGTTCTTGTCACGACAAGATCGACTGCTCATGCTGTTTTCGCAGCATCGCCGATGCTTGCCGCGAGCCCGGCGGCGCATGTGGGCGAGCTGACTGTCCCGCTGCTCGTACCCCCCGAGTTCGTAGCGCCACTCGCCCCAGAGCCGCCTCCGCTCCCCTCCGTTGCCGTGCCGAGCGTCGACGATGAGGTGATCCTGGGGGCCGCCGTCGTGGACAAGTCCGGCCGGGTCCGCGACCAGCTCTTGATCGCCACGCTGGGCTGGAATCCAACCGACCGCGTCCGGGTCGACCTACTGCCGAATGGTGTTGCGCTCAGGCTCGACCATGACGGCCCGTATCGGATCGACAGCCGTGGTCAGGCGATCCTCCCCGCATGGGCTCGAGCACATCTCCGCGTCCAGATCGGCGACCGCGTCATCCTCGCAGCGGTGCCAGGGCAAGGGCTGCTGATCGCGCATTCAATGTCTGCTATGTCGCAAATCTACAAGTCAGGTATGGAGAGTTCGGTTGTCTGCTGAGTTGCGCCGCGTCAAGCTCACGAAGACCATGGTGGAAGCGATGGGCGTTCATCCCCTCGCGCTGGCGGCAAATCTCGAGGTGCCCACGGTGAAGGAGTACCTGCCGGAGGTGATCGCAGCCGCGACCCCGGCCATGAAGCGTTCCTACATGAGCTATTGGAAGCGGGCCGAAACATTCTTCGGTGAGCTCCGGCTTCACGAGATCCGGGCGACAAAGATCGAGGCGTTCCGGCAGGACGTGATCGCGAACTCCAAAAGACGCAAGGGGCACTGCCATGGACGCTATGCCGGGTCCCAGGCGTTATCCGCGATGAGGAAGCTCTACCGGTTGGCGGTCGCGGACGGTCTAGTCGGCGAAGCGGACGATCCCGCCAAGAAGGTTCGAATCGCACGACGTCTGCACAGCACTCGCCGCGCGCTGACCCCAGCCGAGGTTGCCGACATCAATCAGGCGATGTTGCTGACGAGCCGCGACCACGAGCTGGACGGACTGATCCTGCGGCTGCACCTGGAGTCGGCCTGCCGGCGCGGTGGCGCGTTGGCGTTGTGTCTGTGTGACGTCGACGAGCGCGATAGCCGTGTCCTTCTTCGGGAAAAATTCGGGTCCCAGCGGTGGCAGCCGATCAGCCCGACTTTGTGCGCGGCGCTGCTCGCCCACGCGGGATCACGAGGCGCCAAGACTCCGGAGGATGCCCTGCTGCGCCGTGCGAACGGCCGAGCACTGACATCTCGCCATTACGACACGCTCTGGGGGCGTATTCGTCGGGTGCTGCCCTGGGCAGCACAGCTGGGCGTGTCCACGCACTGGCTGCGGCACACGACGCTGTCGTGGGTCGAGCGCCGCTACGGCTACGCGGTTGCCCGAGCGTATGCGGGCCACGTCGACAACAAGCGTGGTGTCACCTTGACCTACCTCAAAGGCCTCCCCCGCGAGGTTGCGGGCGCGCTCGCTCTCTTGACCAATGAAAGCCATCCGCTTGCTTTCGCCACGGCAAGCAGGTCTGTTGAGCCATTGGCGGCCTGATCGGAGGTGCACGGCTCGAAGTGATCGACGTGGCGTGGGCATAGGACGGCGCGACGTTGACTCACGCGTCCCTGGCACGGCCGATGAAGGCGGGATCGTCACGTAAGTTCCTTGGCGCAGCAGGGCGAAGTCCGGCGCCGCAACCGTTGTTGGACTTCGCCCTCGACCCGACCCGGCATCCGGGTCGGCAACTCATACCGGCTGCTGCCGACCTGACGGCTCTGCCTCACTGCAGGCCTCGGGGAAGAACCGGCTCCCGGGACGCTCTCGAACCGCGGGACGCCGGAACTGATCGCCGCCGGCGAGTACGTCGACGTTGGGTTCGACAACGAACCAGCCGGCCCGACCCAGACATAGCCGTGGCTGGACAACGCATTTGTTACTTGATCATCACCTGCCGATATAGGCCCGGATAACCGGATTTTCCGTGTAGGGGCCACTCGGCGTCCGTGCAGGAGCGACGCGATCCTTCTCTGTCCACACCGCCACCGCGTCCAGCTTCGCGTCCGGCCTCGTGTCCCCGGTGCCGCCGCCCTGGGCCTCGCCGGCGAGCCGGCGAGCGTCCTCCGCGAATTCGCCGGTGCTGGGGTCGGTCACGCGCTGATACAGGCAAGCGGAACCGTCACCCCGGGGAGGAGCTAATACTTGAGCACAAGGCCACCGTTGGAGTACTGGTGGAGGATGACACGGACCACGCCGTCGTCGTTTGCCATCGGGTTCCCTCCCGTAGTTGCAAAGGCGCGCGCCTGCGCCTGTACCTGTAAATATCGGCACGAAGGTGCTGGAACCTCTGGTGTCCACCGCGCCCGCGCCGTCGCCGCGCCGGGGCAAGTCACTGACCGAACCCGTCGTGTCTTCGTGATCTGCGAGCGCGGCCGGAATCGCGCGCCGGACCCGGCCCAGCACCGACCCGAACGGGGCGCCGTGACCGCCTGTCGATGATCGGGTCGGTCGTAGGGTGGCGGTATGCGCGATCGTCTACCGCGAAACCGGCGGCCCCGATGTCCTGAGCCTGATCGACAAGGAACTCCGCGACCCCGGCCCCGGTGAGGTCCGGGTGCGTGTGCACCGCTCCGGAGTGAACCCGACCGACTGGAAGTCGCGGCGCGGTGCCTCGGTCACGGCGGACCTGAGCACCGCGCAGGTTCCCAACCAGGACGGTTCCGGCGTCATCGACGCGGTCGGCCCTGGCGTGGACGCCTCGCTGGCCGGGACACGGGTATGGCTGTGGGAGACCGCCTACCAGCGGCCGGAGGGCACCGCCCAGGAGCAGGCCCTGGCGCGGGTGAACCGGATCGTGCCGCTGCCCGACACGGCTTCCTTCGATCTGGGCGCCTGCCTGGGCGTGCCGTTCCTGACCGCGCACCGCTACCTGACCGTGGCCGAGGGCGGCCCGGAACGACTCAGCCCGGGCGCGCTGACCGATTGCGTCGTGCTCGTCGCGGGCGGGGCCGGCGCGGTCGGCAACGCGGCCATCCAGCTCGCGCACTGGTCCGGCGCCACCGTGATCACCAACGTCAGTGGCCCGGAAAAAGCTCTGCTGGCCGCGGCCGCCGGCGCCGACCACGTGATCAACTACCGCACGCAGAACGTGGTGGCCGAGATCGGCAATACCGCCCCACACGGCGTCAACGCGATCGTCGAGGTCTCCCCCGCTGCCAACGCCCAGATCGACGCGGCCGTGGTGGCCAACGGCGGCTCGATCGCGGTCTACGCCAACGACGGGGCAACGACCTGAGCATGCCGGTGCGCGCCATGGTGGGCCCGAACGCGCGCTGGCAGTTCGTCCTGCTATACGCGGTGCCGGAACGGGCCAAGGAACACGCGGTCGGCAAGGTACTCATGGACGTCACCGACTGAGCGACATTGCCTCTGCCCGAGCGAAGATCCGGGTCGAGGCATGGGAACGCCGCTGGTCTCGAGATTCGCGACCAGGCTCTACAAAGCGACGAGTTCAGCGATCTTCTTAGCGATGTCTTCTAGCGAGTCCTCGTCAGTGCTGAGACCGTTGCGGGAGCCGAGGAGCGGGCTGATCGCCCGAATTTCGTTGTAGGTACCCCGTGCGCGACGGGGATCAGCAGGTCGCGAGCCAGCAGCTCAGAGAGTTCCTTCTCGGACACACCACCGCTTTCAATGCGCTTGAGGAAGGCGGGCGTGATGAGGACGAGACCGATGCGTGTCTTGGCCAGGCCTTTGTCGATCTCCCGCATGAACGGCAGGCCGAGGATGATGTCCCGCTCGCTGAACCAGACCGACACGTTCTGCGCTTCGAGGAGGTCGTGCAGTTCAGTCGCGGCTTCTCGCCGGTCGTCCCAGGCATGGCAGAGGAACAGGTCATAGGACTCGGCGCGCGGTCCCACCGCTTCAACCTTCTGACGGTAGCGATCCAGCGCCGCGACTTCGTCAGAGCTGTAGGTGACGGGAGAGTTGGCCGGCGACCAACGCGGACGAGTCGATCGGCCAGCGCCACCTCCACCGCTGGACCCGCCTTACCGCTCGAAGCGCGAGGGGTCGGCGAGGTGTAGGAAGACGGGGAGTAGGACGACCGGTATCGGCCACCATGAACAGGGCAGTCTGCGCCACCGCCACGGATGTGGCCGCGTACAGGCGCTGTGCATCGCATGGTTCGAGTCTAGGCGCGACCACCGGCAGCCCTGGTTCGGTCCTGCCGAGGCACCGACCGCTACAGACTTGGTCCCCGCCCCGGAGATGGGCTGGGGCAGTGCGCGCTGGGTCGTAGGCGAGTTGTCGGGCGCGTTCCGCGGAGCGGGCCCGCTGTTACGTAAGCGGCCTGCTGTGCCTGCCAGCGGTGCGCAGCGAAGCCTCGGTGCGGGTCTGCTAGGGACATGCCGGCCCGGCCCGGGTGCGGATTTCGGCGCGCAGCTCGGTGTGCCGGCCGACCCAGGCGGTGGCGTCGTGGTCGTGGCTGGCGATGCGGGAGCACTGGTCGCGTAGCTGGTGCTGGTCGGTGGCCAGCGCGCGGGCGCGGTCGGCGGCGGCGTGCTGCTGCTGGCCCGCTGTCCAGAGTTGGCGGCCACTCGCCGCCACGTCGGGGCTTTGCTCACATGATCCGCGACCTGGGTGGAGATCGCCTGCCCGAGTGGATCGATCATGTCTGCGACGACGACCTGCCGGCCCTTCGCTCCTTCGTTAACGGGGCTACAGCAGGATCTTGCTGCGGTGACTGCCGGACTCGCCCTGACCTGGGAACAACGGTCCCACCGGAGGAGCGGTAAATCGGGCTTTAGAATGTCGAAGAGACAGTGCTTTTGGGCGCGTCAACCTTGATCTTCTTCGGAAGCGAATACTTTTGAGCCGCTGATCGACAGCCGAAAGTTGATCACTCAAACTGCGACCGAGCCCATGCCCGTGGCGGACGACATTCGTACGGCGCACGCTTGTTCGGTCCCCTCACCAGGTGTACCACGTCGTACGCATCTGATGCGTACGACAAAATGCTATCCTGGTCTGGTGTATGAGGACCTTGGGCTATTGCTGGCCACCGCCCGTACCGATCGCGGCTGGGACCAAGCCCGCCTCGCCCGCGAACTGCGAATCGTGGGCCAACAGACAGTCAGCCGCTGGGAGCGAGGCAAATCGCGCCCTCAGGGAGCCACAATCGCCCGGATCGCCACAGTTCTCGATCTCGATGTTCAGCATCTACTGATCGCAGCCGGATATGAGGTGGCGATGGCCACGGTCGTCCCGCCTGTCCACCCACGGCTGACCGAGTTGCCCTTCGACCGGTTGGCCGAAGATATCTTCGAGCGCTGTTCGACCGACCTCGCCGCGTTGATCTTCCCAGAAGCGGCGGTGCACGGATGGGGTTCGAGGGGGCACAAACAGGACGGAATTGATATCCAGGTCACCCACCCAGATCGAACCGTGACCGGTGTCCAGTGCAAACGAATGAAGGAGTTTGGGCCAGGCGAGGTGCGAAACGCGGTCGACGAGCTGACTGCAGACGTCCGCGAGTGCATCATCTTCCTGACCCGTGTCGCGAGTCCGGGCGCCCGCAAAGAGATCGATAAACATCCCGCATGGCGGCTGTGGGATCGCGTCGACCTGTCTCGCCATGTCCGTTACGCAACCGATCGGGACAGAGCACTCCGCCTGGTCGACACGTACTTCCCCCGCTATCGCGAGGACTTTTTCGGCATCACCGAATCCGGGCCATGGCTGACTGACGAGGAATACTTTCGTTCGTTCACCGGATCCCCCATCCTGGACTATGACCAGCCACTCGTCGGGCGAGCCGCCGAGGCCGGTCGGCTCGCCGCCTTCATGAACGACCCAGCAGGCGGCGTGGCGCTACTCGTGGGTGCCGGCGGAACGGGGAAAACGCGTCTCCTTCGACATGTGTGTGGTGATGCCGCCCGACAGGCAGGTCTTATCGTGCGGTTCGTCGATCCTCACATGGCTCCGGGGCCAGCTCAGGTGGAACTGCTCCCCCCGGGAGAGCGCCCCGTGATCGTCGTCGAGGACGCGCACGACCGGTCGGATGTGGCTGCGATCATGAGGACTGTGCGGCGCGCCCGCTCGGGCGCGCGGTTCGTCGTGGCCGTGCGTCCTTACGGACTCGCTGATATCGCACGTCAGCTGCGCGCTGCGGGTATCTTGCTGGACGATGCCCCACGCATTGAGCTGGGTGATCTAAATTTAACCGAGTCTCGGCAACTCGCCCAAAACATCCTCGGGACTGACGCCTCCTCGGCAGTGCTGGATTCGGTGGCCTCGCTGGCACCGGACTGCCCGCTCATCACGACGGTCGCCGCCACACTGATCAAGCGCGGCACCCTGGCGGGCGGCCGTCTAACGGCGAATCCCCACATCCGGGCCGAAGTGATGGCGCAGTTCGCCGACGCGTTGACCAGCGGCTCGGCTGCCGGCGATCCCGATGTGCGCGCTGAAGTGCTCAACGGCGTCGCCGTGCTGCAGCCCTTTCGGATCGACGACGACGGCTGCCGCACCGCGCTGGCGCAACTCACCGGCCGTCCTTTCGATCAGCTGATGCGATATCTGACCGATTTCGAACAGGCCGGTGTGTTCCTGCGGCGTGGCACGTCCTACCGGGTGGTACCGGATCTACTGGGTGACGCGGTGCTGGCCACCGCCTGCGTGCACGGCGACACCGGTGTGCCGACGGGGTATCTGGAGCGGGTGTTCTCCGCGGCGGACGGAACTGCGCTCGCGAAGGTCTTCGTCAACGTCAACCGGGTGGACTGGCAGATCGACCCCGACGCCCACCGACATCTGGCGCTGGCCAACCCGTTGTGGGAACAGATCACTGCCCAGTTCGAATACGGTGCCACAAGTGAGCGATTCGAACTGCTGCGTTTGCTCCGGAAGGTGGCGGTATTCCAGCCTACCCGGACGGTTGCCTTCGTTCGCCAAATCGTCGCCGACCTGTCCAACCGCGAGGCGCCATCGGGCAACAGCACGGACGATCATCGGATTCGCTACGAGTTGCCAGCGTTGTTGGAGGGAGTAGCCTGCCATCTGCGTAACCTCCCGCAGGCAGCCGATCTGTTGTGGCACCTGGCGTTGGATGACGCCCGGCCGCTGAATCGCCATCCGGAGCATCCCGTGCGGGTGTTCAACGCCTGGCAGGGTACAGCCCAACCACGCCGTTGGTATATCAGGACGCACTGCTGGCCGCGGGGAAACGATGGCTGGCGCAGCCGGAGACTGTTGACGCCCCGGTACTCGCCTTTCGACGTCCTGGAAATGCTCCTGTCCACGGAAGCCACCGACCAGGCCTCAGACGGCCTGTCGCTGACGATCAGCACCTATCCTCTCGTGCCCGACGTTGTCCGTGGCCTGCGCCAGCAAGTCATCGACATCGCCTTCCAGGAGCTTCGGGCGCAAGACCCTAAGCGTGCTGTACGGGCAGCACGCGCGCTGAGCCACGGCCTGGTGTACTCGCAATTGACCGACACGCCAGCGGATCACAACGCGGCGGACCGTGACGGCGATGGCGCTGACGAGTGGACTGTCGAGTTTGTCGCCGTGCTGCGCCGCATTGGTGAACTCGGCGAGCAGGCCCACCTCGCGCCTGTGGTGGTTGTCGCGCTGCGGGAAGCGATGCGATGGCATTACCAATATTCGTCTACCGCGACCCGTGCCGCGGCACGGGATGCTTGGGGCCGGGCCGACATCCCTGGAGCATCACTTGGCATTGGTCCTGCACGACGGTTGGGGAGTCGTGGTCCGCGCCGAACTCGCGAATCCCCTAGAACCTGGTGATTATGTCCTCGCCGAGGAGGCGAAGGACGCACTTTCGACCAGGTCATCGTCGATGCACTGGTAGCCTGGCCTAGCACTCAGGTGGTGGACCGGCTGGAACAGGCGCTGCTTGCCGAGACCCGCGGATTCGGCCGCGACAGCGCGTCGGCAATGCCGTTTATTTGGACGCTGTCGTCAAAATGTCCGGACGTCGCAGAACAGATCTGCGGGCGGAGTGGCTGACTATCCCGATAGCGTGTTGCGCAGTTTCGTTTCTGTGGCGCTGGGCAGGCTGTTGGAGACGGATGGCGCCAGGGGCATGGCCACCGTCCAGCAACTACTGGAAACCGAGGATCTCGGCGTGACACGCGCGGTGGCGCACGCGTTCGGGTGGGGGGCGGGGAAACCGGCCGGGACTGGTTACAGGCGAGGCTGATCTTCTTGGCGACTTCGTTATCCATGACGACCAGATCGTCCGACGGTGCGCAGCGGCGGCGTGCCTGGCAATCAGCAAGGTCGACTCTGCATTGGCCGCCCACCTGGTTACCCGTATTCGGCTGGACACGCACGAGATCGCCGAAGAGGTTGCGGCAGTGTCGGTTCATACGGCGGTCTTCGCTGGACAGACCTCACGGAAATCCAGAGCGCGGTCCTCGTTATGAGGCTTACAGCGTGCCCGTCACTTGACGGCTACAACACTGCGCTACTGATCGGGCAAATCGGCAAATCGCAGCCAGAGGTGGCGACGGACATATTTACCCATCCATTGAGATATGGGAGGATATGGAATCCGACGTTTCATTCACTCCTATTCCTCACATCTGGTCCTATCGACCAAATTTTGGGGGCAGTGCGCAATATCGTGGTTTGCTTCTGAAAGTTCTTACCTGGCTGGCTGACGGGCTCGACTCCTGGAAGCGCAGGATCTGCGCATCTGAACTGTTTGCGTTGGTCAGCGAGAACTACGATCACGAGACGCTTGCCGTGCTGCGAGCCGCTCTCGAATCTGATGAAGTCCAGATGGTTTCCGCTGTCGGCATTGCGCTGGGTGCAGCGCCACGATCGTTCGTCTGGGACCATGTCGAGTTCGTCACGGATGCGTTGCGGGCTGCTCAGCGGCACGGAGCCGACATTGCGTTGGAGGTGGGCGGAGGGCTACGGCAGTCAGCAATCTCGGGATTCCACAGGGGAACTCAGGGCCAGCCCTTCCCCGCTGACATCGAACGTCGTGATCGCGCGTCGGCGGTGCTAGAACAGTTGCCGCAGCACTCGGTCGAGGCAGATTTCTACCGGTCGCTGATCCTGTATTCGGAGAGGGAAATCAATGCCACTGACCTCATCGATGAAGGTCTCGCCGATAGGCGAGAATGGTGAGATGGTTGTCCCATCCCTGGTCGTGCCCCTACTCTCAATGGCGCAGTGCGGACCAACCGCCGACGATCGCTGTGTCAGGTTCCCAGTGAATCCAAGACTGCGATGACCTGATCTGCGCTGGCTTGGCGGGGCATGGGGATTGGTTGCGGTACCGCCTCGGTCATGCAGACGACCTGGGCATCAGTGGGCAGCAGGCCCAGGAACCACGCGATGGTGTCCGCCCATAGGGCTGGCGTGCCGTCTTCCAGCAGTAGGTAGCGGTGGTCGAAGTAGGCGCCGTGTCGGCGTTCGCCCTCCAGGTCCAGTTCGAAGGCGAGGTAGTCCTCGTTGGTCGCAGGTGCGTGCCGGGGCGTGACGTGCACGTCGGACCAGTGCGTCTGCAAGGAGCCTTCGAAGTCGGTGAGGTCCAGGGGCCATGTGGTGTTGGGCGGCGCGGCGATGAAGATCGCGTCGGACATGGTCGAGGCCCTTCCGCTGGTTCGTCGGGTATCGGTCAGGGAACGTAGCGTACGTCGTTCTTGACGTGCTGTTGGGCGGCAAGGAATTGCCAGTAGCCGACCGTCTCGGGGTCGTTGGTATCGATCTCCAGGAACTGGGCGTGGTTGGCCGGGTTGTTGATCGCGTCGCCGTAGCGGTACAGCTCGTTCGAGTCCTTACCGGACAGCAGGTTTGTGGCGAAGTCGCTCTGCTGCAACCCGTTGAGGCTGCGCGGGCTGCAGCCCTGCTGGCGGACGTTCTTGGCGTCAATGATCGCCCCATCGGTCGGGCGGAAGCCGTCTGCCCAGACGGTGCTGCCGTTCGCGCTGGACATCAGGCGCTCGGGCGTGCCGGCCATCCGGAGCTGGTATGCCTGGTCGTCGGGATTGCCATAGTTGGGTGCACGCGAGGGCAACGTGTTGGCCCAGGCAGCGGCAGCGGCCTGCTGGGCTGGCGTGTACAGCGGGAATGCCGGCGGTGTGCTCGGCCCGATCGGACCCACCAGGCTCGTCTGGTTCGCAGTCAGAACGACCGTCTGCGCCAGGCCCTGCGGTGTGGTGACGCCCGAGACCGAAGCGGTGGTCGACGCGCCAGCCACGTCGACGTTGAGCTGCGAGGCGGCCTCGGCCACGATCGCTTCGGCCTCGGCAATCGCCGCTCCGGCGGCCTCATCAGACAGGCCGAGGGTGAAGATGGTGCCGATGACGCCCGCCACACTCACCACGCCTGCGGCGATGGCCAGATTGCGGATCGTGGAACGCAGGTCGTCGATCGAGCTGGCATAGGAGTTGCAGGCGTTGGCCAGCAGGCGGCAGCCGGCGGAGATGTTCTCCATGAGGGGCTGGCTGGCGGCGACTGTAGTGCCGCCACTGGGTTCGCCGGTGAAGACGGTCGCCGCGTACTTGCCGAAGGCATCCACAGCGTCGCCTGAGCAGTAGATGAAGATTGGCATGGCTTGTCGGGCGCCGTTGGACTGGGCGTCATCGATCAGTTCAGCCGCCTTCTGCCACACCTGGGCGGCGGCGCGGAGTTTGTCTGGGTCGCCCTGCGGCCAGAACTGGGAGATGACGGGGATGCTGCTGGTCTGCTTCGCGCCGGTCACCTGGGACAAGGCCGCATATGCCGCACTGGGCTCGCAGTTCTCGGGTTGCCGCTGCATGCCCGACGCGGTGTCGATCTGTCCGCCGTTGAAGCTGGCTGCGACGCTGTCCTCGGTCGTCAGGTAGTTCCAGGCCATGGTGAGCAGCCGTCCGGAGATGGCGGCCATGGCCTGGCCGGCGGTGCCCATGGCCTTGACCACCGTGCGTGCACACGGCTCGTACTTGGCGGCGAACGTGTGGGCCGTGCTGTCGTCGCCCGCCATGCCAGCGGACCCGGAGAGGTCGCCGGCGGTGCCGTCGGCGATGCCGTATACGAAGTTCTTGGTGTCCAGATACTGCACCGAGACCCGGAAGACGGTCTCCGGATCGACCTGATACCCCGTCGCCGCCATGACTCCCCCGACATGTCGCCTCGCGCGCCCGCCAAACGCATAGCGTACCCGAGGA
>CAWFTJ010000008.1:0-860309 GCA_963818685.1 Candidatus Melainabacteria bacterium
CCACCTGATGCGCAACGAAGGCGGCCGCGGCGTCCTGCTGGGCGGTGTGCCCGGTGTCGACAACGGCAAGGTCGTCGTTCTCGGGGGCGGCGTCGCCGGTGCGCACGCCGCCACCATCGCGCTGGGCATGCGCGCCGAGGTGACGATCATCGACCTGTCGCTGCCCACCCTGCGGCGCCTCGATCTGCAGTTCCATGGGGCGGCCCGGACGGTCGCCTCCAACGCGTACAACATCGCGGCGGCGGTCCGGGATGCGGACCTGGTGATCGGGGCCGTGCTGATCCCGGGGGCCAAGGCCCCGAAGCTGGTCACCAACGAACTCGTCAGCTCCATGGCAGGGGTCGTGCTGGTGGACTCGAAGCGACCAGGGGGTTGCTCGAGGACACCCCGCCGACCACGCCGACGACCCGACCTTCCCGGTCCACGGCGCGGTATCTACTCGCGTGCCGACATGCCGCGCGCCGTCCCCCGCAGCTCGCTTTCGCGCTGACAACGCCACCTTGCCTACCTGGGGCGGTGCCCGACACGGTGGCGGGCGGCCCTGTCCGCGGACCCCGCCCTGGCTCTCGGACTCACGACGCACGCCGGTCAGCTGACCAACGAACCGGTGGGCCAGGCGCACAAGATCTCGGCGGTGACCCAGCGTCGCTACTCGCCTGACCGATCCCCGCTCAGGGAACTGCCGCCCACCGCTCTCGCGGGTGGGCGGCAGTTTTCGTTCGGCCCGGTCAGGCCAGAGCGGCGTCCAGGGTGATGGTGACGGCAGCCAGGGCTTTGGAGATCGGGCATCCGGACTTGGCGGCGTTGGCCGCCTCCTGGAAGGCACCCTCATCAAGCCCGTCGACCTGACCGCGCAGGGTCAGCTTGATGCCGGTGAGCCGAAAGCCGCGGCCGGATCCGGGCCCAGGGTCACCGCGGCGTCGGTGATCAGGCTCTTCACCGTCCGCCACGGGTGGTCAACTCGTTGGACAGGGCCATCGAATAACAGGACGAGTGCGCGGCGGCCACCAGTTCTTCGGGGCTGGTGACCCCGCCCGCGTCGTCCGCGGCCCGCCGCGGAAAGGACACGTCGTAGCTGCCGACGCCGGAGCTGGACAGGGTGACCTTCCCCGATCCGTCCTGCAGGCCGCCGCTCCACTCGGTGCGGGCTGTACGGGTAGGAATCAGTTCTCCTTTCGCGCCGGCCCGGTGGGCGCCATCCATCACGTCCATTACGTCAGTGCGCTTGCCGGCGCCCGGGTTTTGACACCCGCGCCGTCGGTCATGGTCGACCCCTGCCCAGCCGTCGGGGCGCCCGGGGTCGGACGAGGCCGCTCCGGCCTCCGGCCGCCGACTCTGGACGGCCTTTTTCCGGTTTCTGGCCGACGAATCGGGGGCCGGCTGGCGGACCAGAAGCAGGCACTTCTCTGTCCCGTAGGGGGATCAATGACCGGCACAGAACTGGCGGCACCCACCATGAGCGGTTCAGCTGTGTAGCGCTGTCCAGTCCGGGATGGTGTTCCCGGAGCCAAAGATTCGGTTGCAGACAGCGCCCAACGCCGTCGCGACCGCGGTTTCCTGCGTCGGGGTCAGCGTGATGCTGTGTCCACCGACGAGGAGTGCGGCAGCGGCGGGTACGTCATCGATGCTGGCCGAGACCGAGCAGGTGACGCCGTTGCCATCGGCAGTCGGGGCATAATCGTCCGCTTTGCGATACGCCCGTTCGCCGACACCGCTCAACGGCACCGCTCCTGGTTTGCCGTCCTCTGGGCCTCATAGCCGAATGTCGGATCCGATGACGGGAAGACGACGACTTCCACAGTCTGGTCTACGTCAGCGTTGTTGAAGTCGCACCGTTGACCGTTGTGGTCGGTGCCTGTCGGGGTCACGGTGGGGCCGGTCGCCTTATCGGTCATCAGGAATTGCACGTCGGCCGGGGTGAGCTTGTCGCATCTCGCCACGGCTGTCTCGTGGCTGCTGGCCGCGGACAACGTGCCGTCGGCGCCCGCCATGGCCACGATCGGGCGGACGCGGTGAGTGACTGCGTGGTTGCCGGAGCGGCGACCGTGGATGTGCTGGCGCCGGAGTTGCTCTGGGAGCAGCTACTGGTGGCCAGGCTGCATGCGCAGATCAGCACCAATGACGTCGCGACCCGGGCGATGACAGCAAATCCACGGAAAGCTCCTCTGGCGGTACGAGTCGCGATGCACCGCAAGGAGTCCAGCTCGACGCATGCTACTGAGCCTCGGTGCGGGAATCCGGCCAACGGCGAGTGACGTCAACGCAACCAGCCGGCCGCAACAGCTTGGTAATTCCTCGCAGATGGTCCACGCCGTTCGCGGTCTCCCTCCACAGCCGGTGCACTTGAATCGCGAAACGGTCGGCCACGCCGTGCCACCGCCCGAACGGAACCCAGCGTCCAACGGATGACATGTCCGCGCTGGAAAGAAACCGATCTCGGAACGCATGCGATACCCGGCGAACAAAAACCTTTTAGGGTTCGTCAACCCTCCCGCGGCCGGGACATTGACCGTCTACGACTTGAAAGGCAGACCCTATCCCAAGCCTGGGCACATTCCGTGGGCAGGCTGATCGTCCGGCTGACGAAATCCATTGGCCTGCTTTCCGAATCAGCATCCCGGGGCAGGCCCCGGAATGGCGCTGCCGGGGCTCGCCGGCAGGAGTCGTCCAGCCGCAAGCCGTGTCGTTTTTGGGCGCGCCACCTACCAACACGGCGTTCGCACACCTCACCGCGGCCCGACGGACCAGGTAGTGTCCTCGATTACCAGTGTTGTCGTGAACGACGACCTCTCGACTGGGAATTGAGTGCCTTGGGCCGCTTCGACGACGTGTTGGGTGACCAACTCGATGAGCTGGTGCGTCGCCATCACCGTCGCCGGTTGGCGCGTAACGGCCACGCGATCCTGGAGCCGACGGGAACGAGCAGCACAGCCTGTGGTCAACGGACGGCGGCCCGGTGCGGGCGGGTAACACGGTCGATGTTCTCGTCGACGGCCGCGAGGCGTTGGCCGAGATGGCCCTAGCCATCCGCGATGCCCGCTCCCACATCCATGTGTCCGGATGGCATCTGGAACCCTCCTTCCGACTCGAGCGCCATCCGGACGCCGCGACCGTCCAGGCCCTGCTGGCCGAGCGGGCCGAAAGCGTGGACGTCCGGGTCCTACTGTGGGCCGGCCCTCCGGTACCGGTTTTCCGCCCGACCCGCTAGGCGATGAACCGGGTCCGCGATCAGCTCCAAGCCGGCCCCGCGTGCATGCGCGCTCGATGCCCGGGAACGCACGTTGCACTGCCACCACGAGAAGACGATCGTCGATCGACGAGAAATCGCCTTGTCGGCGGCATCGACCTGTCGGATCTGGCCGGCGACCGCTGGGACCGAATCGACATCCCGTCCGCAGCCTCGACCGGCTGGCACAACGTCGCCACCCGCCTGACGGGGCCCGTGGTCACCGATGTGGCGCACACTTCCGGGCCGCTGGAGCGAGGTCGCCGGCGACCGGCACCTCCCCCAGACAGTGCCCCAACCCGCCGGCGACATCAACTCCAGATCCTCCGAACCATCCCGGACACACCTACAAGTTTCGCCCGCCGAGGCGAATTCACGATCCTGGACGCCTATTTGCGCGCGTTCGGCTCCGCCCAGCAATTCGTCTACCTGGAGAACCAATTCCTCTGGTCCACCGAGATCGCGGACGTCCTGATGGACAAACTTCGCCGGCCGCCCAGCGCGGATTTTCGAATGGTGGTGGTGCTGCCCGCCAGGCCGAGCAACGGGGCTGATACCACCGCGGTCAACTCGGGCGGCTCCTGGAGCGACAACGGCCGGCGACTCTGGCCGCGACGGTGCGATCGCCCAAGCCGGCACCAGTGGGCCGATCTATGTGCATGCCAAGGTCGGCATCGTCGATGACCGTTGGCTGACCGTCGGGTCGGCCAACCTCAATGAGCACTCGCTGTTCAACGACACCGAGGTCAACGTGCTCAGCCTGGACCAGGAGCTGGCCCGAGAACCCGACTCCGGCTCTGGTCGAGCACCTCGAGCGCCCGGAGGCCGAACTCGACGGTCCCCCGGCCGTGGTGATCGACCGGGATTGGAAACCGCTCGTCGGCGACACCGACCCTCGAGAGCCGGCACCGGCCGTGGAACCGGGCCCCACCACCCGGGTGGTCCGGCTACCGGCGATCTCGCGCCGCGCCGAACGGCTGCTCGGTCCCATGCGGGGGCTACTCGTCGACGGGTCAACTTCCCGACCGTTCCTCCCAGATGGGCAGTGAACGGTACTTCGCGGACCGATCCATCGCGCTCGGGGTCGGGCGAGGCGGATTCCCGGGATCGGGGCACGCAGTGGCTCAACGGCACCACCAGAGTCAGGAAAGCCCTCCCAGCAGGCCGCCCAAACCACCCTGCTGGCCACCACCTCCACCACCGGTCAGTTTGGCAATCAGGTCGGCCGGGTTGATCCCGAACTTACCGAGCAGGCCGGCGTGCTGGTCGGTGTCCACCTTGTCCGGCAGCTCCTGAGCAGCCTGGTCCGCCTGGTCGTGCTGGCCGTTGCCGTGCAAGAACTGAAGAATCATGTCTTTGTCGAACGTCATAACTGGTCTCCTTCGAAGGCGTGGAACGAAATCCGGGCCGGTCGTTTGCCCGAGGCCCGATAGTTGGCCGGCGCCTACAGCGGGCCCGCCCGACTTCGGGGTACCCATTTTTCGGCTTCATCCCCGCCTTCGGCGGCAATTTTCGGGTCAGGCCCGACAGCGGTCCCAGCCGCGCCGTAAACGACATACCGAGTGTCAGGTCACGCCAACGCAAGTGACCCAGCCACCGAAGATCGCCGAGACGAGGAGACCAGGACGCTGACTTCCCTGGTCGATCCAGATCCGGCTGGTCAGCAGGATGTTCTACTTGGCGCCGGGCCGCCCGGCCCCGCCGATGCCCAAGGGAAGTGATGGAGCTGTCAGTGATCGCTGAAGATGAATCGACCGAACAGCCGCTGCGCGGCCATCGGACCGGTGCCAGTGGCGTCGTGCACCGGATCGACCGGTTGGCCTCGCATCCTGCGGTTGCGGTCACGGTCCTGGCCGCCGACCTGTGCTGGGTGGCGTTCAGTGTTGCTGTCGACTTCTCGAGTCGGTGGGAGACGATCTTCCAGACTCTGGTCGCCGCACTGACCCTGTGCATGGTCTTCGTGATTCAGCACACCCAAGCGCGCGAGCAGCGAGCGACCCAGCGGAAGCTCGACGAGATTCTGCATGCCTTGCCCCGCGCGTCGAACGCGTTGATCGCATTCGAGGAGGCGTCGGACGCTGAGCTCGACACCGTGCACGAGGCGCACCGGCGGCTCAGACATGACGCCGCAGGGGTCGAGGTGCCACCCGCGTAGTCGGCGCGAAGAAGCCGGCCCGGACACATCCGCCGACGAACGTCGACCTGCCGCTCAGCGCGCCCAGCTCCTACACCTCATCGGCCGCTCGCCTCGACCGCGCCGATGGCGCCGGCCAGCTGCTCGGCCGTCAAGCCGAAATCCTGCGCGATGCCCCGGAAAGCAGCGGATTCCGGGTCGAGGCCGCCGCCGTTCTGCAGGGTGACCAGCCGGCCGGCCAATTCGGTCGCCTTGGCCCGGCTGAGGTGCAGCGCCGTGGCCAGCGCACCGATCCCCTGGGTACTGGTGAGCAGATTCTGTTCGGCATGCTGCCCAGTGCCCTTGACCGCCGCGGCGGCCGATTTCGCGGATAAGCCGGCGGCGTCGCGCGGCTGGGCCGATGTGTTGGCGGCGCTGGCCCCGGCGGCAGCCTTCTTGATCTCGTCGACGGCCACAGCCAGCCGGTCCGGCGTCACCCCGGCCCCGGCGGCGATCCGGGAGAATTGTGCTGAGGCTGCGTCGATCGAGCCGTTCTTGGCCAGCGCGTCGAGCTGGGTGGTGACCACATTGGCCCTGTCCAGGCTCAAACCGAGCATCTGCGCGAGCTGTTTGCTGAATTGGGCATCGGACAGACCGACGGCGGCGCTGCCGGCGGGCACGTGGACAGCCGGGGACGTGCTGGCGGGAGCTCGGGTGCTCGTCGTGGTCGCGGCACCCGCCGCCGCTTGAGTCGAGGCGGCCGGCTCATGGTGGTTGGACACGATCAGTGCAGAGGCGGTGACAACGACCGCCACCGCAGCGGCAGCCAGACCGCCGGACACGGCTCGCCGAGTCCGGGTCGAACCCAGCAAGTGATGATCATTGGTCAATTCGATACCGCCCGCGCTTTTGACTGCCTGCAGAGCGTGCAGACGGGCCAGATGCATTTGACGGATTTCCGGCGACAGTTCGACGGGTTCGATCTTGGCGAGCACATCGTCGAGTTCGATCATTTCCTCAGGTCCTTTCGGCAATTCTGGTCGGTAGGGACGATTCGAGCGCCGCGAGATGACGACGCGCCCGAGAAAGCGCCCGGGAAGAGACGAGAGCGAACGGTTCCCGGTCGGCTGCCGGTGATTCCGGCCACGACCGTGGGCGGAAGCCCTGCAAGACACAAAGTTGGATCACGTCCTGATCGTCCGGGCCAGTTTCCGCAGAATGCCGTTCAACAAGGCGACGTAATGACGGTCCTCCGACTGTTCTGCGCATTCCTCGGCGATATCCGGTACATCGGCATACCGGCCGGCGAGTCGGCGGGCCAGTCGGTCGGATGCGGAACGGGCGGAGTGGTACCGGCGCAGCAGGTTGTTCGCCACCCCGAACAGCCACGGCCGCAGCCCGGCGTCCGGGAACACGGTGACCGGGCCGCGGGCGCAGGGCGGTCGAGAACACCTCGGCGGTGATGTCTTCGGCGTCGGATCGGGACAGGAGCCGCTGATAGCAGTGGTTGAAGATGGCCGGAGCATCCGCTCGTAGAGCAGGGTCAGTGCCCCCGGATCACCAGCGAGGACCTTGTTCCAGAGCTCGTCGTCGGAAGGCGAAGCGGCCATCATGCACCATCATCCGAGTAACGCAGTCAGCGTTGCAGGTGGGCGCAAAGAATTCTTGGACTCCGTACGTACTACCTCACCGGTTGGCCAATCGCACCCCAATCGAGGTGGACGATCTGGCCACACCACCCTCCCGCCATGAACCATCTCCCCGGCGTGGGCAGCGATCACTCGGGCAGCTTGAGGGTCCAGCTCTCGGGTCTCGGGGACGACGGGCACTGACCCGGAACCCGACATGGAACTCGTTCGCCGTTCGACGGAGCGGCGTTGAAGATTGAAAATGGGCGTCGACTTCATGCCCTCGGCACGAAGCTCCCCGTCTACCCGCGAAGACCATCGGTAGAACAGGGTCCAGATCACGCCGATGACTGCGACCACGATGACCACCGCGACCCAGATCATGTCACCCAAGCTATCTCGGCGCGGGTCACCGTGTCGGCCGGAGGTGCTCCGATGTCGGCGGCTTCCAGTCCTCGTGACACGACTTCCTCCCGGCCATCGGCGTCAACGTCCTCATCGTGGGGCAACCCGTGCGGCGGGCACATCTCCCGCCTTGCCGAGCAGCGGTGCGCGACGGCCGGGTGACGAAGAAGCAACCGAGGAGTAGGGCGCCGTCCGCCGCGCTGCGAGCCTGGGACCCGGGGATCCGAGAGGAGCAGGACGAGTGGACGACGCACCGAACCGGGCGGCAGCCGTCCCCTCGGGCGACGAGCACGCGTTCGGCAGGCTGCTCGAACGGCACCGCCACGAGCTGCGCGTCCACTGCCACCGGCTGCTCGGCTCGTATGACGAGGCCGAGGACGTGGTGCAGGAGACGTTCCTCCGGGCGTGGCACAAGCGGGATCAGTTCGCGGGGCGCGCGACGTTCCGCGCCTGGCTGTACCGGATCGCCACCAACTGCTGCTTCGACCACCTCTCCCGCCAGCCGGAGATCGGCACGCTCGACGCCGGCTCCGACCAAGTGCCGGAGCCCAGCACGCCGGGCGCGGACGCCGCTGTCATCACTCGGGAGACGCTTGAGCTGGCGTTCCTCACCGCCCTCCAGCACCTGCCGCCCAAGCAGTGCGCGGTGCTCGTCCTGCGTGACGTCCTCGGCTGGTCGGCCAAGGAGTGTGCGGACGTGCTCGCGATCAGCCTCGCCTCGGCCAACAGCGCGCTGCAGCGGGCGCGCTCGACGATGAAGCGGCACCTGCCGGGCACGCGCAGCGAGTGGGCACCCTCGGCCGGCCCGACCGGAGCCGAGCGAGCCCTGCTGCGCCGGTACATGACCGCGGTCGAGAAGTCCGATGTGGACTTCGTCACGGAGCTGCTCGGCCCCGACCGCCGGGCGGCGTGACGCACGGGAAGAGACGCGCCCGCCCCCGCGAGTGTGGAACCGTGCCGGCATGCGACGGATGCTGATCACGGGCGGAGCGGGGTTCATCGGGGCGAACTTCGTGCTGGACACGATCGAACGGTGGCCGGACACCGAACTGACCGTGCTGGACGCGCTGACCTACGCGGGCAACCGGGACAGTCTCGACCCGGTCGGCGACCGGATCCGGTTCGTGCACGGCGACATCTGCGACGCCGAGCTCGTTGACCGGCTGGTCGCCGCCTGCGACACCGTGGTCCACTTCGCTGCGGAGTCCCATGTGGACAACTCGCTGCACGAACCGGCGCCGTTCGTCCGGACCAACATCCTGGGCACCTTCACCATCCTGGAAGCCGTCCGCGAGCACGAGCGGCGGCTGCACCACATCTCCACCGACGAGGTGTTCGGCGACCTGCCGCTCGACGCGGTCGAGCAGTTCACCGAGGAGACCGCCTACGACCCGTCGAGCCCGTACTCCGCGAGCAAGGCGAGCTCGGACATGCTGGTCCGGGCGTGGGTCCGCTCCTACGGCGTCGCCGCGACCTTGTCCAACTGCGCCAACAACTACGGCCCGTACCAGCACGTCGAGAAGTTCATCCCGCGGCAGGTGACGAACCTGCTCACCGGCGCCCGGCCGAAGCTCTACGGCGCCGGCGCCAACGTTCGAGAGTGGACGCACGTGGCCGACCACAACGACGCCGTGCACCGGATCGTCGACGGCGGGCGGATCGGGCACACGTACCTCATCGGGTCGGGGGACGAGCGCAGCAACAAGGAGATCATCGAGCTGATCCTTGAGCTTTCGGGTCTTCCTGCGGACGCCTACGATCACGTCGCCGACCGGCCCGGCCATGACCTGCGGTATTCCAACGATTCCACCAAGGTGCGCACAGAACTGGGCTGGGAACCGCGTTACGCCGATTTCCGCGCGGGCCTGACCGCCACCATGGACTGGTACCGGGAAAACGCGTGGTGGTGGAAGCCGAGGAAGGCGGACACCGAAGCCAGGTACGGGGTTCTGGGCCGGTAGGGGCAGCTCGCAATCGCGGAGACGCTCCCGATTTGTCGGGCGCCGTACGTTTGTCAACCAGAGCATCATACGGCTAGCCCGAAGGAGTAGGTCGTGAGTGTCGGAAAAACGCTCTGCCAGACGTGTGGGGACGTCGAGGTCCGCAAGTTCCTGTCACTCGGCTTGCAGCCCTCGTTTCATTTCCCTGCGAACCAAGAGGAAGCGGACAACGAACGGCTCTGGCCGCTCGAACTCGGGTTCTGCGAGCAATGCAGCCTGGTGCAGGTCATGGAGTCGGTCAGCGAGCGCATCCTGTTCTCGGGTGACTACCACCACCTGGCCGGCCTGACCGCCGGCTACCACGAGCATCTGGAGGGACTCGCCGACACGCTCGCGGGTCTCTTCGACTCTCCGGCCGGCCGGTCCGTCGTCGAGTTCGGCAGCAACGACGGCAGCCTGCTGGACAAGCTGGCCGACCGCTCGTTCGACGTCCTCGGCGTTGACCCGGTCGGCGCGGTGACCGCCGCGGGCTCGCCCGTCGTCAAGGACTACTTCAGCTCGACCGTCGGAACCGAGCTGGCCGCGACCCGCGGCAAGAACGACCTCGTCGTCGCGCTCAACGTGTTCGCGCACGTCACCAACCTGCACGACGTGCTGACCGGCGTGACCACGATCCTCAAGGACGACGGCCTGTTCGTGACCGAGTCGCACTACCTGGTGGACCTCCTCGAAACCCTCCAGTACGACTTCGCGTACCACGAGCACTCCCGGTACTACTCGGTGACGGCGCTGGACGAGGCGTTCCGCCGCCACGGCCTGGAGACCGTCAAAGTCGAGCGGATCCCGACCCACGGCGGCTCGATCCGGGTCTACGCCGGGTTCGCGGGCGCCCACGAGGTCGACCGCTCGGTCGTCGAGCTGCGCGAGCTGGAGGACTCCCTGAAGCTGCGCGACTCGATGATCTACACCCGCTTCGCCGAGCGCGTCGAGCAGCACCGCGAGAAGCTCAAGGAGCTGGTCCGATTCCTCAACAACACCGGCGCGCGGGTCGCGGCGGCGTCCGCGCCCGGACGCGCGGTCACCATGCTCAACTACTGCGAGCTGGGCCCGGACGACATCGACGTGGTGTCCGAGATCAGCCCGCGCAAGATCGGCAAGCTGTTCCCCGGCCGGCACATCCCCATCATCAGCCAACAGGAGCTGGCCGGGGACAACCAGCCGGAGTACGCGCTGCTGATGTCGTGGCACATCGCCGACGAGGTCATCACCAACCTGCGCAACGAAGGGTTCCGGGGCACGCTCATCGAGCCGCTGCCGGAGCCACGGATCCTCGAACGCTGACCGTCGTACGGGAGCCTGCCGGCCCCGTCCCCCACCGGAGGGGACGGGGCCAGTGTCGTTACCGGGCCGTGGCGGGCATGAAGCGACCCCGTCACCGCGGTGACGGGGTCGTTCGGGTGGGCCGCGTCAGCTCGTCTGGGGAGCCGGGACCCGCTTCGGCCGGGCCCGGCCGAAGCGGCGCATCATCGGCGTCTCCACGAACCGGTACAGCAGCCAGCCGACGGAGAGCGTCACCGCGAACAGTCCGATCAGCACGAGGATCGCGACCGGCGTGCTGAACAACGCGTTGCCCATCACCGACCGCAGGTAGAAGATCGTCACGCCCTGGGCGAGGTAGAACCCGAACGACACGTTGCCGAGCAAGACGGCGACCCGGCCGCGCAGCCGCGTCCGCGTGCCGCGCAGGTCCGCGTTGGCGAACGACGCCACCATCACCGCGATCGGGATCAGCGTGGCGAAATTCAGCGAGAACTGGAACGGGACGAACATCGAGGCCACATAACCGACCACCATGAACACGACCGCCGCGGCCGGCTTGATCGCGATCCACTTGCCGGCGAGCACGATCCGGGCCAGGACCGCGCCGAGCACGAACTCGAACAGCCGGCCGGCGGGGAGGAAATAGCCGAACCAGTACTGCAGCGGGGAAACGGGGATATTCGGGTTGGCGCCCTCGCTCGGCACGACGAACGTGGCGATCAGCTGGTAGGCGAACAGCCCGGCGACCATGATCCCCGCCCACAGCCACAGGCGCCGCACGTCCATCCGCACGATCGGGCGGATGATCAGCGGGAAGAGGACGTAGAACAGCAGTTCGCCGCCGAGGGACCACGAGGGGGTGTCGACGCTCATCGCGATGCTGAAGTTCGGGAACCACGGGTGCACCAGGAACAGGTTGGGCAGCCACGCCTTCCAGCTGGTGTACGCGGCGGCGAACAGCACCATCGCCGCGACCCACATCGCCAGGTGGTTGGGGAAGATCTTGACGATCCGGCGGCGGATGAACGCCCGCCCCTTCTCACCCGGCTTCACCGACCAGGACAGAACGAACCCACTGAGCACGAAGAAGAAGGAGACCCCGACGAAGCCGCCGGTGCCGAAGATCGCCCCGTACCACTTGGCGACGTGGACGTCGGCGAACGGGTTGATCGGCCCGGTAGGCCGGGCCGGGTTCATCATGATCCCGGTGTGGAAGAGGAACACCACGAACGCGGCGTAGAACCTCAGTCCGGTCAACGAGTCCAGTTTTCTCGGCACCCCCAGGTGTGGCTCAAGGGGGACTTCCACGGTTTGCGCCATACCGGCTCCTGCTCTTGAATCGCTCGACGTGCCGCCGCTCCGGCGCCCGAGATCGGTGCTCGACGACGCCCGAAGCTGAGATTCCGGTTTCACTGTTCACTCGGCGTGCCGCAGCGGCGTCTCCCCGCGTGCGCCGTCGAGCGCAACCTCGAAGGCGCGCGGACCCACCGGGCTCTGCGATAGTCGGTGGACACCGTACTTTTGGCGTGGAGGCCGGAAAATGACCGAGATCGACCTTTCTGACGTCGAAGGCTTCTGGGCCAGGCCACTCGACTACCGGCACGCCGCGTTCGACGAGCTGCGCGCCCGACCGGGGCTGCCCTTCTTCGAAGAGCCGGAGTTCGGTTCGCTGCCGCGCGGTCGCGGCTACTACGCGGCGACACGGATGGACGACATCCTCTTCGCCAGCCGCAACCCGGGCACCTTCGTCTCCGGCAAGGGCAACGCGACCCCGGTCGACATGCCGCCGGAGTTCCTCGACCAGTCGATGATCTCGATGGACGACCCGCGGCACGCCCGGCTGCGGCGCATCGTCTCGCGTGGCTTCACCGCCAAGGTCGTCAAGTCGCTCACCGACAACGTGGCCCTGGCGGCCAAGGAGATCGTCGACGAGGTGATCGACCGCGGCGAGTGCGACGCGGTCGAGGACATCGCCGCGAAGCTGCCACTGCGGATCATCTGCGACATGATGGGCGTCCCGGAGGCGAACCAGCAGTTCGTCTTCGACCAGACGAACAAGATGATGGGCGTCCAGGACGCGGAGTACGTCCCCGAAGGCGAAGATGCGTTCGAGGCGCTGTTCAAGGCCGTGCAGGAGCTGACCAACCTCCTGCACGAGCTGGCCGCCAAGCGCGTCGAGAACCCCGCAGACGACCTGATCTCCAAGCTGCTGACCGCCGAGGTCAACGGCGAGGCGCTCACCCCCGCCGAGCTGGCCCAGTTCTTCATCCTGCTCACTGGCGCCGGGACCGAGACCACTCGCAACGCGATCACGTGGGGCATCCACCTGCTGACGCGGCATCCCGAGCAGCGCGACGCGTGGCTGGCCGACCTCGACGGGGTGACCCCGACCGCCGTCGAGGAGATCGTCCGCTGGACCACCCCGGTCATCGCCCAGCGGCGCACCGTCGCCGAGGACGCCGACCCGATCGAGCTGGGCGGTCAGCTCCTCGTGCCCGGCGACAAGGTGATGATGTACTACTGGGCGGCCAACCGGGACCCGAAGCACTTCGAGTACCCCGAGCGCTTCGACGTGCGGCGCGACCCGAACCCGCAGATCGGCTACGGCGGCCCCGGTCCCCACTTCTGCCTCGGCGCGCACCTGGCACGGCTGGAGATCGGGGTGATGTTCCGCGAGCTGCTGACCCGCCTCCCGGACCTGCACTCCACCGGCGAGCCCGCGCGGCTGACGTCGCCGATGATCAACGGCATCAAGCGCCTACCGGTCGCCTTCACCGCCGGCGGTGCCCGGTAACCTCCGGCGGTGAGCTTCTGTCGGACGTGTCCCGATGTCGGAGTTCGCCCGTTCCTGTCGCTCGGGAAGCAGCCCTCCTGCCGCTTCCCGGCGACCGCGGCGGAGGCGGCGGCCGAGCGGGCGTGGCCGCTCGACCTCGCCTTCTGCCCGCGCTGCGGCCTGGTCCAGATCCGGGAGCCGGTGAGCGAGCGCGTCCTGTTCGCGGAGGACTACCACCACCTCGACGGCGTGACCGGCAGCTACCGGCAGCACCTGCGCGAACTGGCGGACCTGCTCGCTACGGCGTCTCCGCGCGGCTCGGCCGTCGAAATCGGGAGCAACCACGGCATCCTGCTCGGCGAGCTGGCCCGCCGCGGCTTCGACGTGGTCGGCGTCGATCCGAACGGCATCGCGGGACCGTCGCTCGTCCAGGAGTTCTTCGACGCGGAGCTGGCGAAACGGTTGCCGCCGGCGGACATCGTCGTCGCGCTCAACACACTGGCCTACGTCGGCGATCAGGACGACTTCCTCACCGGGGTGCGCACGATCCTGCGTCCGGGAGGGATGTTCGTCTCGGAATCCCACTACCTGCCGGATCTCCTCGCGACGCTACAGTACGACTTCGTCTACCACGAGCATTCGCGGTACTACTCGCTGACCGCGCTCGAAGCGGCGTTCGCCCCGCACGGGCTTGAGGTGTTCCGCGTCGAGCGGGTTCCCACCCGAGGCGGCTCGCTCCGCGTGTTCGCTGGCTTCCCCGGTATGTCCGAAGTGGACGGTTCGGTACCCGAGCTCCGCGCGTTCGAGGACACCCTGCGGCTCACCGACGAAGCGGAGTACCGCAAGTTCGCCGCGCGCGTGGCCGATCACCGCGAGCGGCTGCGCGGGCTGCTGGCCGACGTGCGGCGGGAGGGTTCACGCGTCGCGGCCGCCTCGTCGCCGGCGCGGGCGACCACGCTGCTCACCCACTGCGGGCTGGGACCGGCCGACGTCGAGTTCATTTCCGAAGTCAGCCCGCGCAAGGTCGGCAAGCTGTCGCCCGGCGCCCACATCCCCGTGGTGCACCAGGACCGGCTGTGTGGCCCGGATCAGCCGGAGTACGCGCTGCTGCTGTCCTGGCACGTCGCCGACGAGCTGAGCGCGCTGCTGCGAGCCGCCGGGTTCCGCGGGAAGTTCATCGTTCCGCTCCCCGAACCGCGGGTGGTCGCGGCATGAAGAAGATCGCCGGGGACTGGGCGTCCCCGGCGATCCGGTTGTCGCGCGTTTCTCTCAGGCCGTGGCCTCGCCGGTCGACACCTTGTCCCCCTCCGGCACCGCCTCGGGAGCCGGGGACGGCGCGGACTCCCGGCCGGTGACCGGCACCTTCCGGAACAGCAGCAGCGCCAGCGTCGCCAGCACCACCATGAGGATCGCGCAGACCAGCGCCGCACCGGCGAACCCGGTGGTGAACGCCTCGCGGACGGCGGTGAGCAGCGAAGTGGCCAGGTCGCCGCGCAGCGTGCCGGCGGCGGCCGTGCCCTGGGCGATGCCTTCGCGCGCCGCCGCTGCGGCGTCCGACGGCACCCCGGCGGGGATCTCGACCGCACCGCGGTAGACGGCCGTGGCGATGGAGCCGAACGCGGCGATCCCGAACGCGACTCCGAGCTCGTTGCTCGTCTGCGAGATCGCGCCGGCCGCGCCGGCCTTCTCCGGCGGCGCCGAGCCCATCACCAGGCCGATGCCGAGCACCAGCATCGGCGAGAGGCCCGCGGTCGCGAGGATCGTGCCGAGCACTGTGATGAACAGCCCGCCACCGACCGGCACCTGCGTCAGCAGCACGAAGCCGCAAAGCGAGACCATCATCCCGGCGGCGATGACGACCGCGGGGCGGAACCGCTGCGCCAACCCCGGCGAGACCATGTACCCGGCCACCATGCCGACGGTGTACGGGATCAGCCACAGGCCGGACTTCAACGGCGACAGGCCCAGCACCAGCTGCAGGTACTGGTTGAACAGCAGGATGATGCCGCTGATCGTGCAGCCGCCGAGCAGCATCATGCCGAGCGCGCCGCTGAACGCGGGCCTGCCGAGCAGCCGGACGTCCAGGAGCGGGTCGGCGAGCCGGCGCTGCCGGCGGACGAACACCACCCCGAAAAGCAGGCCGACCACGAGGACCAGCACGGACACCAGCACCGAGCTGCCCTGCGCGAGTTCCTTGAGACCATAGACGACGGGGAGGATTGCGGCCATCGACAGCACGATGCTGAGCAGGTCGAGGCGGAACTTGCCAGCGGCGGCACCCCTGGGCGCCGGGAGCAGGAACGGCGCGACGACCAGCAGCAGCCCCATCACCGGCAGGCCGAGCAGGAACACCGAGCCCCACCAGAACGCCGACAGCATGACGCCGCCGACCAGCGGGCCGATCGCCATGCCGACCATGAAGAAGCTTGTCTGGACGCTGATCGCGACCGCCCGCTGCTTGACGTTGCGGAACATCGTCGAGATCAGGCCCAGCATCGTGGGCATCAGCGTTGAGCCGGCGATCCCCAGCGCCGCGCGCGCGGCGATCAGCATCTCCGCGCTGGACGACCAGGCGGCCACGGCCGAGGCGACGCTGAACAGCGCCGCGCCGATCATCAGCAGCCGCCGGTGGCCGATGCGGTCGCCGAGGTTCCCCATGGTGACGAGGAGCCCCGCGACGGTGAAGCCGTAGATGTCGACGATCCACAGCATCTGCGCGCTGCTGGGATGCAGGTCGGCGGTGATGTGCGGAATCGCCAAGATCAGGACGCTCAAGTCGAGCGACAGCAGCAGGGTCGGGAGAATCAGGACGGCGAGGCCGATCCACTCCCGCTTGCCCGCCAGCTCGCCGGAGGGCGTCGAGCTGTTGGTTGTCATGAGAAACCCTTCGTGCGTCGCGAAACCCTGTCGTTCCTCCAAGCCGGCCGGTGAGGCGAGCACCGCCGCCGGGACAGGGCATCCAGCCCGATCCATTCCCGTTCCCCGGTCCGGCCGTCGGCGGCCGCCGGTCTCTCCCGCATGGGAAACCCTTCCTGAATCGGTTCACCGAGTCACATCGTGTGACCCGTCCAACGCCCATGGTCGGTCATTCTCGGTCACGCTCGCATCTTTCTCATTGCTCTGCGTCACGATCTCCGCAAGCAATCGACGAGACGCTGGCGGCGCCGCGCGGCTGGGAACCTCGAAGCGATGACCCCGCGCCACCAGGGCGTTCGCCGAACCGGGGAGCACACGACATGCGGATACTCTTCGCCACGATGCCCCTTTCGGGCCACTTCTTCCCCCTCGTGCCGCTGGCGTGGGCCTACCGCGCGGCGGGCGCCGAGGTCGTGGTGACCACATCGGAGGACTACCTGCCCACGGTTTTGCGCGCGGGCCTGCCTGCGACGCCCGCCGGGCCCGCCGCGGACTTCACCGGCCTGGCCGGCGACGGCTACGCCGACGCCGGCGAGCACCTGCTGGCCCACGGCCGGGTGTTCGCCCGGATCTCGGCGTACAACCTGGTCGGCACGCTGCGGCTGGCCGAGCGCTGGCACCCGGACCTCGTGGTGTTCGAACGCGCGGCCGCGGCCGGCGCGATCACCGCGGCGGTGCACGGCGTCCCCGGCGTCGAGCTGCAGTGGGGGGCGCCCGCGCTGCGCGAGTACCCGGCCGCCGCGAACGAGGTGCTCGCCCGCGAGCTGACGGCACTGGGGCTGGCGAAGCTGCCACGCGCGGACCACGTCGTCGGCACGTGGCCGCCGAGCCTGCGCCACCTGCACGCGGCGGAGCACCTGGCGATGCGGCACGTGCCGTACAACGGCGACGCCCGGCTGCCGGACTGGCTGGCGGTCCCGCCGCGGCGCCCGCGGGTGTGCCTGACCCTCGGCACGGTGCTCCCCGGCCTCGGTACGGCCGGGCTGTTCCGATCGCTGCTTGATGAGCTGTCCACCTTGGACATCGAGCTGGTGGTGGCGGTGGCCGACGAAATGGCGGCGGAGTGGGGCACGCTGCCGCCGTCGGTGGTGCACGCGGGCCGGATCCCGCTGGCACAGGTGCTGCGTACGTGTGCTGCGGTGGTACACCACGGCGGCAACGGAACTTCGCTGGCCGCGCTCGAAGCGGGTGTCCCGCAGCTGGTCCTGCCCCACTTCGACGACCAGATCGGCAACGCGGAGGCGGTGGTCCGCTCGGGCGCTGGGCTGCAGCTGCCGTCCGGGGAGCTCACGCCCGACGCGGTCGCGGCGGGCTGCCGCGAGCTGCTCGGCGACCCCGGGTTCGCGGCCGCGGCGGCCGAGGTGGCGGCGGAGAATGCGGCTCAGCCGTCGCCGGTCGACGTGGTGCGCACGTTGACGGCGGCGGTGCGACAGCCGAGGCTCCGCCGTGCGGGCTGACCACACGGCAAAGGCCGCGGGCCGGGTGCTTTCACCCGGCCCGCGGCCTTTTCGTTCACCGGTGTCCGGCTCGCCTCAAGGGGGCGGGACTCAGCTCCGGTGGTCGAGCGTCAGCTGCTCCAGAATCTTCACGTACTCGGCCGGGCCGGGGACCGCATTGATCTCCTTCAGCAGCCGCTGCGCGTTCTCCCTGAAGGACTTCTCCTCCAGGACCCGGCGGATCTGTTCGCGCATCACCGCCGCGTCCGGCTCGGCCGCGTTCAGCACCAGGCCCGCGCCCTTCGCCAGCGTGAAGCGCGCGAGCGCCGGGCCGAGGCTGTAGCGCGATCGCGCCAGGCGCGCCGCGCCGGACGGATTCGCGCGGATGCTGTGGCCGACGAAGTCGACCAGCAGCTGCGGGACGCTGTTCAGGATGGCCGGCATGACCGTGCCGACGCCGCCGTGGTGGATGAGCAGCGAGCACGTCGGGACCAGCTGGTCGAGCGGGACGAACGGGAGCACGCGGACGTTGTCCGGGATCTGCTCGACCTTGGCCAGCTGCTGGTGGTCGAGCGTCGCGACGACCTCGACGTCCAGTTCGGACAGTGCGTTCAGTAGCACCGGGATGTGGTCCCAGCCGCCCTCCATGAACGCGCGCTCGGACAGGCCCAGCGACACCGCCACGCGGGGGCGCTCCGGCACCGGGTACAGCCAGTCCGGCATCGGCTGCTGGCTCGAATACGACACCCACCGCATCGGGACCACGTTCGCGGACACCTCGGGCCCGATCTCCTCCGGCTGCGAGTTGATCGTCCACTGGCCCCACAGCAGCTCGTCGTCGATCTCGACGCCGTAGCGCTCGGCCGCCGCGCGGACGGTCTCGACCGCCGGGTTCGGCAGCTCCGGAGCACCGGGCCTGGCGGTGAGCTCCTTGAACTTGTCGATGCTGCGGCAGAAGACGTCGGGCGCGGTCCACCAGCGGGCGTGCGCGGTGCCTGCGACCTTGGCCGCCACCGCCGCGGCGGGCAGGCAAGCATCCCAGATCACCAGGTCGGGCTTCCACGCCTTGGTGAACTCGACGAGGCCGTCGAGGAACGGGAGCGGCTCGTTCGGGTCGCCCTTCCACGGCGCGAAGTCCCACTGCGCGGGCAGGTAGTACTGGCTGTAGACGTCCCAGTGCTCGCGGTCCGGGTCGTCGGCGTCGAAGCCGAGGGCTTCGAGGGCGGCGGTGATCTCGGCCAGGTCGGCCCGCTCCGCCTCGTAGGCCCGGCCGGGGCCCATCGGGATCGGCATGCTGTCGATGTCGCAGACCGCGACCGGCGTGATGCCCATCGACGCGATCGTCTCCACCCCGCCCGGGTGCGTGGCGATCACGACTTCGTGCCCTGCGGACTTCAGCGCCCAGGCCAGCGGCGCCAGCGGATAGATGTGCGCCGGGGCCGGCCAGATTGCGAATTGCACACGCATTGTTTCGGCTCCTCTAGGACGTGTCGGCGGGAGAGGTTCTTCAGCCGCCAAGGAAAAACAGCCGCTTCGCGCCGACTTCGCCTGGCATGACGAGCGGACTGTGCTCGATCGTATGGGCGCGACGCCGCCCGGACATCTCCCCGAGTGCCGCTCAGGCGGCTTCGGCCCGCCGGTCGCCGGGCTCCTCCTGGTCCGGGACCGCCGCCAGCTTGCCGCGTTCCGTGGCGATCCGCGAAAGGCCGGCGTAGCGCTCGGGACGGCGGGCCCGCAGCCACAGCGCGAAGCCCGTGCCGGCCGTCCCGACGACCACGAACGCCCACGGCAGCGAGTTCACCAGCGTGCTGGTGGTCCCGGTCAGCAGGTCGAAGTTCTGCACGACGAGCACCGCGGACGCCACCAGGCCCACCAGGCCCAGGACCGGGGCGACCCCGGTGCGCCACCAGTGCCGGTCCGGGTGACGGCGGAAGAACGCGATGACGGAAAGGCAAGCGGCCGCCTGCAGCCCGACGATGCCGAGCGTGCCCAGCCCGGTCATGGTCGTCGCCAGGTTGACGTACGGGTCGGCGCCGGCGACGGCGAAGATAGCGGTGACGGCGACGGTGAACACGGTCTGCGTCAGGCTCGCGCGGTGCGGCGAGCGGTGCTTGCGGTGCACGGCACCGAGCCCGGCGGGCAGCACGCGATCGCGGCCGAGGGCGAACAGGTAACGGTTCGACGCGCCGTGCATTGCCAGCATCCCGGCGAACAGGCTGGTGCACAACAGGATCTGCATCGAGGCGGTGACCGCGGAGCCGAGGTAGTCCTCGGTGAGGCCGCCGAAGAGATTGCCGAGCTGCTGCCCGGCGACCTCCCGCAGCCGACTCGGCCCGACGGCGCCGACCGCGACCCAGCTCGTCAGCGCGTAGAACACGGCGATGAGGATCACCGACCAGTACGTGGCGAGCGGGACGCTGCGCCGCGGGTTGCGCGACTCCTCGCCGTACAGCGCGGCGGACTCGAAGCCGATGAAGGAGATCAGCGCGAACATCAGGGAGACGCCGAGGCCCGCGCCGACGATCGTGGCCGGGTCGAAGGACACGGCGGGCAGCGCGCCGACGCCATGCCGGAGCAGCACCGCGATGTCCAGCAGCACCAGGATCGTCACCTCGGCGATCATCAGGACGGCCAGCACGCGCGCGCTGAAGTCGATCTTCCGGTAGCCGAGCACGCCCATCAGCGCGAGCCCGATCGCCGCCCACACCGGCCACGGCCAGTCCAGGCCGTAGGAGGCGGCGACGAGGTGTGCGAAGTAGGCGAAGGCACCGGTCATGCCAACCGTCGCGGTGTTGTAGGCGAGCACGGCGGCCCAGCCGCCGCCGACCGCGGCCGGGCGACCGAGACCGGCCGAGAGGTAACCGTAGAACCCGCCGGAGGTGACGATCCGGCGGCTCATCGCGGCGTACCCGACGGAGAAGCAGAGGAGGGTGAGGCCGGCGAAGACGAACATCGCGGGCACGGCAGCGCCGTTGCCGATGGCGAAGGCCAGCGGAACGGTCCCGACCATGGCGGCGAGCGGCGCCGCGGCGGCCACGACCAGGAACACGATCTTGGGGGTGCCGAGTGTGCGGCGCAGGGGCGCCGGTCGCGCGTCCCCGGAACCGCGGTCGGATGCTGCGCTCACGGGCTGTTCCTCTCACTCGCGAAGTCCTCGCGAACAGTTTTCGCCCCGGGCAGGCGGACCTTCGTCTCCCGCGCTGCGGACCTGACCGACCACCCGATCGACGGTCCACAGTAGACATTGCGGGTGGCGGCGGCTGGGAAGCGGCGGCGGGCGGGCGCAGCGCGACCACCCGGCTGGTGCCGTCGCACGACGGCGGCGCCCGACGCGCTCCAAGGTGGCGTTCACTGCTCCTCCCATGCCTCGCCGCCACCCTCAACGGAAGGCGCTTCGCGCCGCGGTGCCGATCAACGCACCCACCGGGCGACCGTGCGCACGCGAAAGGACAGCCGGCGGTTCTCAGCGACCGCCGACCGTCCCATCTTCGCGCTGGGAGCCCGTGTCAGGACGCCTTGGCCAGTGGCGTCGACCGCACTCCGCGGACCAGGTCCGCGGCCTTCTCCCCGATAACGATCGCCGTCGCGTTCGGGGCGCCGCGCCCCACCGTCGGCATCACCGATACGTCCGCGACCCGCAGGCCGTCAACGCCGTACACCTTCAGCTCGTGGTCCACGACCCGGCCCATCCCGCAGGCGCCGCTGCCGTGGAAGATCGAGTTCGTGTAACGGCGCACGTACTCGCGCAGGTCGTCGTCGGAGTCCGAGGCCGGCGCGTTGAGCAGGCGCTCGTTGAACTTCGCGAACGCCGGCCGGCTCGCGATGTCCATGGCGATCCGGACACCGGCTATCGCGACTTCGATGTCGCCCTCCCCGGTGAAGTAGCGGTGCTCGATCTTCGGCTTGGCCGTCGGGTCCTCCGCCACCAGCGTGATCTGCCCGCGGCTGCGCTGCGTCAGCAGCACGGGGCCGAAGGTGATCGCGTGCCGGGTCGGCACCGTCAGCCCGCTGTCGGCGAACTCCATCGGGCCGGCGAAGTAGACGACGTCCGGGGCCGGCAGGCCGGACCGGGTCCGCACGTACCCGCCAGCCTCGGGACCGTTCGACGTCAGCGGGCCTCTGCCCTCTTCCTGGAACGCCCGGATGTTCTCCGGATCGAACGCGCTCAGCAGGCTGTTCGGCTGCGAGTGTTCGTAGATGAGCGGCACGAGCGGGTGGTCCTGCAGGTTCTTGCCGACCTCGGCGTGGTCGAGCACGACCTCCATGCCCAACCCGCGCAGCTGGTCGGCCGGGCCGATGCCCGACAGCAGCAGCAGCTGCGGCGAGTTGTACGCCCCCGCCGAGAGGATGACCTCGCGCTCGGCGTACAGCGTGAGCTCGTCGTCGACCTGCCGCCCGGTGACGCCGATCGCGCGGCCGTTCTCGATCAGCACGCGGTAGACCTGGTAGTTCTTGATCAGCGTCAGGTTGGGCCGGCCCAGCGCGGGGTGCAGGAAAGCCCGGGCGGTGCTCCACCGGCGCCCGTCGCGCTGGGTCACCTGGAAGCGGCCGAAGCCGTCCTGGGTGGGGCCGTTGAAGTCGTCGTTGGCCGGGTGCCCCGCCTGCAGCGCGGCCTCGACCAGCGCCGTCGTCGCCGGGTTGACCGAACGGCCGTCCGAAACGGACAGCGGACCGCCGACGCCGTGGTACTCCGACGCGCCGCGCTCGTTGTCCTCCGAGCGCTTGAACAGCGGGAGCAGTTCGTCGTAGCTCCAGCCGGGCTGGTTCCAGCCGTCGTAGTCGATGCGGTTGCTGCGCAGGTACAGCATCGCGTTGATCGAACTGGTGCCGCCGAGCACCTTGCCGCGCGGGTGGAAGATCCGCCGCCGGTTGAGCTGCTCTTCTTCGTGGGAGTCGTAGTCCCAGTCGACGCGGGTGCGGAACAGGTCGCCGAAGACGGCCGGGATGTGGATGTTCTCGACGTCGTCGCTGCCGCCCGCCTCGAGCAGAGCGACCTTGACGTCGGGGTCCTCGGACAGCCGGGCCGCGAGCACACAGCCCGCGGAGCCGGCGCCGACCACGACGTAGTCGTACATCAGCTGACCTCCTTGATGAGATCGGCGGCCTTCTCCCCGATCATGATGGCCGACGCGTTCGGATTACCCCGACCGACCACCGGCATCACCGAGCAGTCGGCGACGCGCAGGGCGTCGACCCCCTGCACGCGCAGTTCGGTGTCAACGACCTCGCCAATCGCGCAGGTGCCCGCCGGGTGGAAGATCGAGCCGGTGTAGCGGCGGAGGTATGCCTTCAGGTCTTCGTCGGAGTCGGACTCCGGACGCTGGTAGAACGACTCGTGGAACGGGCGCATCGCCTCCTGCTCGACGATCTCCAGCGCAACCCGCAGCGCCCGCACCCCCGTCTCCAGGTCGGACTCCTCGGCGAAGAAGTTGTTGAGGATGCGTGGCTTCGCCGTCGGACTGGTCGACTGGAGGGTGATGTTGCCCCGGCTCTCCGGCGTGATGAGCACCGGGCCGCAGGAAATCGCGTGCTCGTACGGGAATCCGAGACCGCTCTCGACGAACATCACCGGCGCCGCGAAGATCGCCGCGTCCGGGGCCGGCAGGTCCGGCAGGGTGCGGAAGTAGCCGCCGGCCTCCGGCCCGTTGCCGGTCAGCGGGCCGCGCTGCTCCTCCATGAACAACCGGAAGTTCTCCTGGGTGGCCGCCGCGATCATGCTGATCGGCTGCGAGTGCACCGAAACCAGCGGCACCAGTGCGTGGTCGGAGAGGTTCTGGCCGACCTGCGGGCTGTCGACGACGACCGGGATGCCGAACGCCGAGAGCAGGCACGACGGGCCGATGCCGGACAGTTGCAGCAGCTGCGGCGAGTTGTACGCCCCCGCCGAGAGGATGACCTCGCGCTCGGCGCGGATGTCGATCGGGGCGTCCTCGCCGTGCTGCCCGGTAACGCCGACCGCGCGGCCGTTCTCGATGATCACGCGATGCGCGCGGAACTTGGTCAGCACGGTCAGGTTCGGCCGGTTCAGCGCCGGGCGCAGGAACGCGTCCGCAGTGCTCCACCGCTTGCCGTCGCGCTGCGTCAGCTGGAACTCGCCGAAGCCGTCCAGCTCGGCGCCGTTGAAGTCGTCGGTGGCCTTGTAGCCGGCCTGCACGGCGGCCTCGACCACCGCCAGCGAGCTCGGGTTGTGCGAGCGGTTGTCCGAAACGGACAGCGGGCCGCCCGCACCGTGGTACTCCGAAGCTCCGCGCTCGTTGTCCTCGGACTTCTTGAAGTACGGCAGGACCTCGTCGAACGACCAGCCCGGCTGGTCCCAGCCGTCGTAGTCGATCTTCGTGCCGCGGACGTACAGCATCGCGTTGGTGGAGCTGGTGCCGCCCAGCACCTTTCCGCGGGGGAGGTAGAGCCGGCGGCCGCCCAGGTGCGGCTCCTCGGCGGTGTCGTAGTCCCAGTCGTAGCGCGTGCGGAACAGCTGGCTGAACGCCGCCGGGATGTGGATCTCCTCGACGTCGTCCGGCGGGCCCGCCTCCAGCAGGCACACCTTGACGTCGGGATCCTCCGACAGCCGGGCCGCCAGGACGCACCCCGTCGAACCGGCGCCGACGATCACGTAGTCGTACATCTGCTCTCCAAGCTCCAGAAGGTGGATCGGGGTCGAGCTCGCTGCGGGAGCTCGGCGAGCGGGGTCACCGCGGCGCGAGCGTGCCGTTCTGGCGCAGCCGAGACACGACCTCGACGACCGCCGCGGTCGCCCGGCGCGCCTCCGCCTCGGTGAACACCAGCGGCGGCGCGAGCACGAAGTTGTGCCCGTACGGCCGGGCGATCACGCCATGGGCCTTGCGCGTCTCGAACGCGACCGCCTCGACCTGTGACCAGTCGAGCGGGATCGTCGTCTCCTTGTCGGCGACCAGTTCGAGGGCGGCCAAGGAGCCCTCGATCCGGATGTCGCCGACGTTGGGCAGCTCGCGCGCCGGGGCGAGCCCCTCCTCGAACCACTCGGCGATGCGCAGCGCGTTGCCGAGCAGGTCTTCGCGCTCGATGATGTCGAGCGTCGCCAGGCCGAGCGCGCAGGCGACCGGGTGGCCCTGGAACGTGTAGCCGTGGAAGAACCCGCCGTCGCCGATGAGAGTGTCGGCGATGTCGTCGGTCATCAGGGTGGCGCCAAGCGGCGCGTAGCCGCCGGCGATGCCCTTGGCGACGGTGATGATGTCCGGCTCCATGTCCCGGTTCGCCGACTCGAACCACGAGCCGATCCGGCCGAACGCGGTGACAACCTCGTCCGCGATGAGCAGGATCCCGTTCTTGCGCAGGACCTCGCGTACGCGTTTCCAGTAGTCGGCCGGCGGGGCCAGGACGCCGCCACCCGCCATGATCGGCTCGCCGATCATGGCCGCGATGTTGCCCGCGCCGATGCGCTCGATGGTGTCCTCTAGTTCCTTGACCAGGAAGTCGGTCGGGTCTACGTCGCCGTAGAGCTGCTTCGCCCGGTAGGGATAGGGCGGGGAAAGCTTCTCGACGTGCGGGAGGTTCGGGCCGACGCCGGCCTGCATGGGCGGGAAGCCTGTCGCGGTGCCGCTGCCGTAGGTCGCGCCGTGGAACGAGTAGTGCCGGGCGAGGATCCACGTCCGCTCCGGCGCCCCCTTGCGCGTGTGGTAAAGCCGGGCGGCCTTGATCGCCGTCTCCACCGCTTCCGAGCCGCCGCTGGAGAAGGCGACGCGGTTGATGCCGGCCGGCGCGAGCTGCGCGAGCCGCTCGGCAAGCCTGATCGCTTTCTCGTTGGTGAACTCGAGCAGGCTGGTGAAGAACTCGATCTCCTTGATCTGCTTCGCGGCGACCTCGGCGAGGTCGGCGCGGCCGTGACCGACGGGCGAGTGCCAGACCCCGCCGCCCGCCGCGTCCAGGAGCTCGTTGCCCCGCGCGTCCCAGACCGTGCTCCCCCGGCCCTTCACGATGACCAGCCGGTCGGTGATGTCACCGCGGTGCATCGAGCGGACCAGGTGCTTGCGGTCGAGGTTTTCCAATTCCTGCGCCGGTGCGGACAACGGCGGGATCGAAGGTGTGGTCACGGCTTTCCGTCCAATCATGAGAGGAGGCGACGTTTTCGCCCCCAGGAACGCTGGCACACAACACTTTCGAAGCCACGCACACCGTAACCCGGTGGCCAGTCGGCGGCTTCTCCCGATATGCGGACGCGCTCAGATGTACTGCGTGTTGGGTTCCAGGCCGAGCAGGATCCGGCCGTAGAGCTCGTAGTTCGTGTCGGGCGACATCAGCGCGTGCAGGTTCACCACGTGGATGTCCCGCGTGATGCGCTGGATCGGCACCTGGAGGTAGGCCGACGAGCCGCCACTGGCGAGGCTGAGCGCGTCCACCGCGGCCCTGGTGAGCCGGCAGATCGCGCCGATGTCCGCGCGGGTGCGGGCCCGCTCGGCCAGCGACCACTCGCCGCCGGTCGCGGCCTTTTCGTCGGCGGTCCGGGTGATCCGGTCCGCGTGGAACGCGGCCTCGTCGATCTGCATCCGGGCCTCGGCGACCTTGAGGTGCGTGACGGGCGCCTCGGCCTGGTGCGCGTAGTCGGTGTAGGTGATCTTGCGGGTGCCGACGCGCTCAAGGAAGTTGTCCATCGCCGCTTCGGCGAGCCCGATCATCGGGCCCGCCGACGACGCGTTCGCCACGCCCAGCAACGGGTTCCGGTAGATCGGCAGCTGGGCGCCGGCCGCCGAACGGCTCCGGCCCTGCAGGATCGAAAGCAGCGGGATGACCCGCTCGGCGGGCACGAACAGGTCGCTGGCGACGGTGGTGACGCTGCCCGAACCGGCCATGCCCGAGGTGTACCAGTCGTCGATGACCTGCAGGTCGCTCAGCGGCACCAGCGCGGCGACCGGCCACAGACCCTGGCCGTCCGGTGTCGGGGCGATGGCGATGATCTCCTGCCAGTGGCTGTGCAGCGCGCCGCTGATGAAGCCCCAGCGGCCGTTGACGACGTATCCGCCGTCGGTGGGCGTGGCCTGCCCGCTCGGGCTCAGCGTGCCGCAGACGCGGACGTCCGGCGTCGAGTAGACCTCGTCCTGGACGGAGTCCGGGAACATGCCGACCATCCAGCCGGGGATGTTCCACACCGACGTCGTCCAGCCGACGGCGCCGTCGCCGCGCGCCAGTTCGACCAGCACGGCGTGCAGGGTCGCGGTGTCGACCTCGAATCCGCCGTAGCGCTTCGGCACGCGCAGCTTGAAGAACCCGGCGTCGCCGAGGGCCTTGAGGGTGTCTTCGTGCAGGCGGCGGTTCTCCTCGTGCCACAGGGCGTTCTTCTGCAGGAGCGGCACCAGATCCTGGGCCCGACGGACCAGTTCCTCGCGCGAAGGGACGGGGACGTTCGTCGTCATCGTTGGTCCTTCCCGGTTCTCACAAGCCTGTCGGATCGAGAATCCGCTCGCCCGCTCCGGCGGCGCACCTCCCCGATTGCGGAGCGTGCCACCGGGCGGTGGGGACGATGCTCAGCCCCGGATCGGGCTGCTCCGGTGCGACAGCAGCGACCACTCGCCGTCGCGCTCCACCACGATCCAGGTCGCGCGGATCTGGCGCTCCGGCGCGGTTTCGGTCTCGCCGTCGAGGATGATGCCACCCTGGGCGATCACCATGGCAGTGTCCTCGGCGTCCTCGGCCAGGAACGTCACCTGCAACGGCCAGCCCTTGACGGGCGCGCCGGCGAGCGGGCCGTCGAAGCCCGCCCGCATGTAGGCGCGGATCTGCTCTCGGTTGGTCAACTGCTCGTCCTGCATGAGCAGGCTGCCGTTGTCGGTGAAGACCCCGGCGAACTCGTCCGCGTCGTTGGTCTTGCACGCGTGCGTGATGCTCGGCCCTGGACTGGTGCCGGTGCTGGCCACCCAAGATCAGGGCTACCCGGCAGCGCTCAGCAGTGATCACATCGACACGTGTCCATGGCGGTCCGCCGAGACCGATCGGGACCGTGCGTTGCGGCAGATCTGGATACGCGGCTACGCGGCCAGTCGGACCGACCTCCGCTGCGCCCGCGACCTACCAACTCGGCCTGTAGACCACACCAGTCCCTGCCCAGCTACCGGGACGGACCGGTCACGCAAGGTCTCGCGCGGACGGTCGATCTGATCCGGCCAGCCCGCCCCTGCCAACCCACCTGGGGCGTGACGTCGTGCGGCGAAAGGGGCCGTTCGCTCTGCCCTTTTGTTCTCCGCCGAACAGGGGAGCCGTACGCCAGTTCACTCGTTCGGCGGTAACCGTAGAGAAACGCCAAACCTAGCGTCTTAACAATATGGTGGATGATGACCCGATAGGGACGATGTTTCCACGACGGGCGGTCACCACATTCGTCTGATTTTTCCCGTCACGAAAGTCGAGAAAATGAGAAGACACCCTCGAAGACTCGCGGCCGCGATGGTCGCGATCGCGATCGTCGTCACGGCTCTATCGTCTGTCAGCCTGCTGGCACCTGCTGCCAGCGCAGCCATCGCACACCCTTCTGCTTCCGTCGTATCGGCGCCCGAGACCACCACACGGCGTCTCCCCCGCCGCCGTCCACGTCTCCGGTTGTCATGCCGAGTTGGAACCCAGAGACGCCAAAGCCATACGACTGCATGACCAGCCACCTCTGTGCGTACGTTTACAACGACGGATGGTACGAATTCAACTTCTACTACTGCAAACGGTACTCGTTACGCGACTTCATCGATCTCAGTTCGAACACGAACGCCAGCCTGGTCATGGACGACCAGACGCCCGGCGCCAAGACAACATTCTATGGGAAGACCGGAAACGTCCTGGAGACCGTGGTGGCTCCCAATGAGTTCTTCGCCGTACTGCCGGGCAAGGGCGGGTGGAATCCAGTTTACTCGATCGTAACTGGTCACGTCGTTGTGGCGTGATTACTGGTGTACGGGCAGCCAGGGACGGCCCTCGGCAAGCATGACGAGGACGTCGAACAGTTGGCGGCCGTGTTTGGCAGCGGTGGACAGGTAGCTGCGGATCGCGCAGAACTGCCTGGCCCCGGCCAGAGTGCGCAGACAGCCGGAGACCTTCTGCCGCAGCTTGATCATGCGGATATCCCGTTCCGAACCGTTGTTGTCCGGTGGTATTCGCCAGTCCCGGATAAACCGGAGGTAGTCGCTCTGCCGGTCCCGCAGCCTGCGGGCCAGCGCGTTGTGCCTGCGCATCGTCTCGCTGCTGCGGGCGGTGGTCTGGGTGATCCCGATCTGCACGGCCGAGCGGTAGAGCCCGACCTGCTCAGCCAGCGTGTCAGCCGCGAGACCATCAACGCCGGACGCGACGGCCTGCGTGACCAGCCGCTGCATCGCCACGAGCGCGTCGGCGGCCTGCCTCGCCCAGCACCAGTCAGCATCACCGGGCGCGACGTCGGCCACACCGGCCAACTCTCGCAGCGCGTGCGCGCAACACAACTGGTGCTCGACATCGGTGTAGGTGTCGTAGGGCGCCCAGGCATCATGCACCGCGACACCCCGGAAACGGCTCAGCACGCCAGCATCGTTGATGCCCTCCGTGCCGCGCTTGGGGTGGCAGGTGATCAGGGTGTACTTGTCGGTGCGGGCGCAGTGCACCCAGTGCAGCGCGCCGGCCACCCGCAGACCGGTCTCATCGAACCCGGCCACCCCGGCCGCGGCGATTCGGTCACCGACCTGGGCGCGGAACTCGTCCAGTCCGTGCGCCGCCCGCCGAGTCATCGCCGCGATGGCGCCCTCGGACACCGGTGTGCCGAACAGTTCGGCAAGTGCCTGAGCAGTGCGTTTCTTGGACAGGAACTGCGCCACATACAGGTAGAGGATGATCGCGGTGATCCGTGGCCCGTACTGCACCGGAGCCATCACGCCCTCGGGCGCCGTGCCGCGGGTGGTGGTCCCACACCCGCAGCGGCGCGTGATGAGTTGGTGCTCGGTGACTCGCACTGTGATCGGTGGCAGGTCGAATACCTGGCGGCGTTCTATCCCGACCTCGGTTGCCTCGGTGAGGCTCGCGCCGCAGTTCCCGCACGGGCCGGGCTCGTGCCGCTTGCGTTCGGTCGGGTTGTCGACCAGCGCCAGCGTCGCGCCTGAATGGCCTGGCTGCCCACCCGGCTTGCGTCCACTCTTACGCCGCAACGATTTTGGCGCCGGTTTGGTGAACGGCGAGTCCGACGAGGGCGGCTTGGAAGAGTTGGTCGAATCCGTCCCCAACCGGCGCTTCAGATCGGCGTTCTCGGCTTCCAGCACCGAAACCCGTTCCCGGAGTTCCGCGATCACCTGCGCCTGCTGCACGACCAGGGCGGCTAGCTCGTCATACGACGGAGGCTCATTCCCGGTCTGCACAGGATGATCATCTCATGTCGACGATCAAGCTCCGCACCGACCTGATCAGTTACACTCGATCAAGATCTGCTGACCATTGCGCGCCACGGTGGCGAGGCGCTGGTACGCCTCGCCGGTACAGAGGTTGAACGGCTGGCAATACGGCGGTACCGGATCGAGTTCCAGTCCGGTGTGAGCGAGGCAAGCATCAATCAACTCGGGCTGGTACTGGACCCGCTTGAGCCGGTTCTTCACCACCGCGACCAACTCGTCGATCCCGTACACGAGGAGATTCCCCAAGCCACGCTTGACATGTGACCACACGTGCTCAACCGGATTGAGATCCGGCGCGTAAGCCGGCAACCGGACCACACACAGCCAGTCCCGCGCCGCGATCAACTCCCGCATCGCCGCGCTGACGTGCGTGTTGAGGTTGTCCCAGATCACCACGATCGGAGCACCCAACTGCCGATGCGCAGCGTCCAACAGGGCGGCGTAGTCGGTCTCGGCGACGCTGCGTCGTTCGCCCTTGCGACCGCGGCGGGTCAACGTGCGGTAGATCAACCGGGACCGCTGACCAGGCCGCACGCACCCCAGTCCGGCGATCGAGACCCGCCCCGAGCCCTTACCCGACACCGCCCCTGTCGGGGTGCGGGGTTCGGCCGGGTGTAGGCCGCGTGCAGGGCACGCACCGTGCTGTGCGCCGCGACGCAGGGCGTGCCGCCCGCCGCGTAGAGGTCGCAGGGCTCGGGCGTGGCGGCCTGCGCCGTTCCCGTCGTCACCAGCGCACCGGCACCGCACCGACCAACGCGACGACCCGCGCGAACATCGCGCCACGGCGCGTCCGCCCCGGGGCCGGCGGCAGCGGTCTGCTGTTGTCCCCTCATCCCAGTGTCCTCACAGCTCTTGTTCGCTGTTCGTTTCCAGCCGTGAGGCGGATCAGACTGCGGTGTATTCGTCGGTGAGGCTGCTGTTCTCGCCTACAGGATGGTGGGAGAGCCGATGGTGGTGGTGCCGCCACGGTTGAGGATGTGGTGGTTGCCCCTGCCACCGCAGTTGATCTCGATCGCCGCGCACTGCGCCAGCGCCCCGTCCCCGACCGGCACGGCGGCAACACCGGCCCTCGCCAACGCCGCCGCTGGCGCCGATCTCGCCGGTAGGTCGGGGCCGACCCGTGCTGGTGACGTCATCGCCACCCCTCTCCTGGACGGTCCTCGCCCGTCGCAGCGGGGGCACCCGCACGGACGTGCCGAATGTGTACGACTTCGCCAGCGCAAGAGTGACCGGTCCGGCACCCGGTCACGGTGAAGCCGCGTGAGTAGGAAATCCCCGGAACCCGAGAGGCGTCAAGGTGGCTCGGAGCGGGGTGCCCCGTGCCGGGCGGTCGAAATCGTCGAACGCCCAGTAAACGGGCCACCGCAATGAGTCGTACCAATTTTGCCGATCTCTCGGACAAAGTATGTAGATTTCACGGCGGCTCCGGTGGCCGAGCCGGAACTGATCCAGCACCTGACCACTCAGGACACGGGCATCATCTCAGCTGGTTGACCACTCGTACCGGTGGCCGTAACATCCGCGCAGACTTCGCCGCAGGCCCGGCAGCCCCACGGCGACGTCAGCCGATTCAATGGTGCACAAGTGAGACTGAGTTAAAGCCACCCGCACACAATGAGTCTGAAACTTCCGGTCGAGGACCAGTGCGCCGCCGAAGGTTGTGCGGTCGCGCACCTCAACGGGGGGTACACCCGCGTTCTCTCTGCTCGACCGCATCCGCGACGCCTGACGACGGAGGCCCCATGTTCCCCACATTCACGATCCGGCGCAGAGCCCGGACGCTTGTCATGTTTCTGCTGGCGGCGGCGATCGCCGTACCGGTCTCCGCCGTGAGCACGGACGCCAGCGCGGCGTCGTCGCTGCCGTGCGATATCTACGCCGCCGGCGGCACGCCGTGCGTCGCCGCGTACAGCACGACCCGCGCCCTGTTCGCCGCGTATGGCGGCCCGCTCTACCAGATCCAGCGCTCATCGGACAAGAGTTATCTCGACGTGGGCGTCTTGGCGGCCGGTGGCTACGCCAACGCTGCCGCACAGGTCTCGTTCTGTTCCGGGACAACGTGCACGATAACCAAGCTCTACGACCAGAGCTCGAAGCACAACGACCTGCCAATCTCATGGATACAGTCCGACGTCGGGGCCGACGCCATGGCCCTGCCGGTGACCGTGAACGGCAACGCTGCCTACGGGGTGAAGGTTCTCAACACCTCCGCGGGTGCTGTCGGCTACCGCAACTTCAACACCCAGGGCGTGCCGACCGGTGCCCAACCGGAGGGGATCTATGAGGTCACGTCGACCGCGCTCTTCAACAGCCACTGCTGCTTCGACTTCGGCAGCGCCGAAAACGGCTGGCGGGACGACGGCGATGGCACCATGAACGCGATCGAGTTCGGCAGCGCGTGCTGGTTCGGCGGGTGCACCGGACCTGGGCCGTGGGTCGAAGCCGACCTCGAGCAGGGCATGTACAGCTCCATCACTGGGCCGAACAACCCCAACAACCCGGGCATCACGTATCCGTTCGTCTCGGCGTGGGAGAAGAACAACGGCACGAGCAACTTCACCCTGAAGTACGGCAATGCCGACAGTGGCAGCCTCACCACCACGTACTCAGGGGCGCTGCCCGCCGGTGGCTACTCACCGATGCGCCTGGAGAACTCGGTGCTGCTGGGCACCGGTGGTGGCAACGACCACGGTGACACGGGAGAGTTCTTCGAGGGCGCCGTCACCGCCGGCTATCCCACCGACGCCACCGAGAACGCGGTGCAGGCCAGCCTGACCGCAGCCGGATACGGCAGAAGCAGCAGCAGCAACAACATCGTCACCGTTACCAACCCGGGCAACCAGAGCGCCGCGTCCGGCACTCCGATCACCGCGGTGCAGATCCACGCGACCGACTCGGCCAGCGGGCAGACCCTGACCTACAGCGCCACCGGCCTGCCGCCCGGTCTGTCGATCTCCTCCAGTGGCCTGATCACCGGCACTCCGAGCGGCGGCGGCACCTTCACTCCCGTCGTGACGGCCACCGACACCACCGGCGCTGTCGGCTCCATCGGTTTCACCTGGACCGTCAGCGGCAACCCGGCCAGCAGTCCGTTGCATGCGGTGGGGGCGGGCAAGTGCCTTGACGACCCGAATTCCAGCACCTCCGGCGGTACCCAGCAGCAGATCTTGGACTGCAACGGCAGCGCCGGCCAGAACTGGACGCATACCTCCTCCGGACAGTTGACGGTGTCGGTGGGGGGCAGCACGTTCTGTCTGGACGCCAACGGGCAGGGCACCAGCAACGGCACCAAGGCGATCATCTGGTCCTGCAACGGCCAGGCCAACCAGCAGTGGAACGTCAACTCCAACGGCACCATCACCGGCGCGGCATCAGGCCTGTGCCTGGACGTCACCGGGGCGTCCACCGCCAACGGAGCGCTGGTCGAGTTGTGGTCCTGCAACGGTGGCAGCAACCAACAATGGAAACTCGGCTAGTCGCAAGGCCGTGACGTCAGGTGGTGGGCAGCGGTGTCAAGCCCGATGAAATAGGCGATGGAGTTCCTGCTCGAACTGGTGTCGACCAAGATCACCAGAGACAGAAACTCCGTTGGACACCCAGTCCGCCACTGCCACACCGCACCGTGGCCGGGGGCCGATACGCCCCCGGCGCCTCGGCGAACTCACCCAACATTTGCCCTTCGAGATGGTCTTGGTCGCGGCTCTGACCGCGACCAAGACCACCGGCATCTCTGCATGGGACGGCCGTAAGTCGAAATGTTCTCTGGAATGCCTTGGCAATGGGTTCGGACTCTGGATGGCGAAGCTGTTGCCCCGGCGGCGTGATCGATGGCATAGGTGACGCACGAAGTAGCGGTGGTGATTCGATTCACACTTGTCGTCCCAGCCGGTGCGTGGCACCGTCACGCTGTCGTCAATCAAGATGTGGAATCAGGCTTTCCAGTCGGCCAGACGCACGGTGAGCTTCCCATCAAGAACAGGCCGCCGTTGTCGTTGGACTGTATCGCCATCTGAAAGCCGTCTCTGTTGTTCTCCACCGAGAGGAACAGAGAGGTCGTGCTGAGGTGTTTGTCGTCCAGGATTCGGAAATCGTGTGCGGTCCACCAGGTGCGCAACTGGTCAAACAGGTGGGGGTACTGTGCTGGATCGAGGTTGTGGACCTGGTAGGTGGAGCCCGCCGTCACCAGCCCGTTCCGGACCGGGTCCGTGGGGTCCCCGCACGCGACGGAATTCGTCAGTTGCTGTTCCAGACGCGCGATCGCGGGTAGTTGCGCGGCGGCGGCGCGGATGTTGGTCTGCACCTGTTGTGCGGCTTGTTGTTCAGTCATGGTGTTGCCAGTCATCGTGTCCTCTCCTGATCGTGCGCACGCCGTACTGACCAGGCCGATGGTCAGCAGCAGCGCGAACGCCAAGCTCCTCCTGCGGGATGTTTTGCCGAAAGTCTCGTTGTTCATGCGGTTGCGGGCTTCCCCGCGATGATGAGGCCCATGTTGGTCAGGGAAGTATTGCCGGGGTTCCAGTATTGGCTGTGCACGGCCGCGTTCCAGCCGAGTTCGTACCACGGCCCGGCGTCACCCGGCTTGGAGTTGAACGTCGTGCCGCCGAAGGACAGGCCGGTCGGCGAGGGCCCGTTGACTCCCGCGGCGAGCTGGATCGGGTCGTGCTGGGCAACCGTGGAGTGGATGTGCTGGCCGACCTGATCGGCCGGGACACCGTCGAGATGCAGCTGTTCGGCGTCGGTGACGCCGACGCCGGGGCTGGCGACGAACACGACATCGTTGGCGTTGAGGTCGCCGTCCCGTGCGGCGTGTCCGACGACCGTGGTCCCGTAGCTGTGGCCGATCACGGTGTCGTGCGCCGGAGGGCCATCGTGGGAAGCGCGCAGGCCGTCCTGGAACCGGTCCAGGTCCTGTTTCGCGCCGTCGGCGTAGGAGTTCTCGGCGGCTTGCGGGAAGATGTCCTGCGGCGCGTTATAGCCCACCCAGGCGATCACCGAGGTCGAGGGTGAGCCAGCGATTTGGCTGCCTGCACCATGTTGTCCGACCATCCCATGAATCCGTTCACGGTGCCAAGCCGAGCCCCAGTGCCCGGCACGAACGTGGCGACGTTGGTGGCGGTGTCGGGATTGCCCATGGCGACGATCGCGCGGCCGTTGCCCGGACGTGCCGAAGCCGAGCAGGAACGCCGGTTGTTCTCCCGGCGTGGCGTGGTACAGGCGTTGTTCGAGGGCACCGATGCCACCCAGCTGTTCGTTGATCGAGTTGAGTTGAGCCTGTTGTGCGTCGGTGAGGTTCGGGCCAAGTGCCTTGAGCCGTTCCTGTTCGGCCTGCAGGTCGCCTTTCTGCTGGGCCATCACGGCTCGGTTCGCGCGATCACGGATCGTGCTGGGCAGGCCGTCGAGCTGGCCGAGCTGTGCGCCATGGGTGAACAGCAGCGACTCCTGCTGCAGCGGGCTGAGCGCGTCCCACCATTTCCGGACATCGGCGGGCGAGGTTCCCGGTGCCGGGATCGCGGTCGCCGACACCGTCGTCAGGGTCGAGTCACCCGCTGACGGAGTGAATCCAGTGGCTTGGGCGGTTAGACCTTGAAGTGCTGCTTTGGCTTGTGCGTCGGCGGCGCGCGCCTGGTTCAGCAGGTCTGCGATATCGTCCTGGCAGGCGATCGCAGCGTCTGGGCCCATGTCTTGTTGACCTGGCGCGATTGGTGCGTGCTGCCCGATGGTCGGATCGTAGGTGACGGTGCCGTCGGGGTGTACCTGACAGCCGATGGACTGTGCCGCGGCGACAATCTTCTCCAGTTGCTCCCGCAACTGATCGATCCGGCCTGCCAGGCCGGTCAGCACGGGCGGGATCTTGCCAACCGTCTCGGCCATGTTCGCGAACTGTTGCCGGTGGGTTCCGAATTCGGCCTTCGCGGCGTCGGCGGCGTCACCGATCCAGGAGTCGAGGCCGGTCACCGCGATCTGCAGGTCGTTGCCGTGATTGGCCAGTGCGCCTGCCAGGCCCTGCCACTTGGCGGCATCCTTCCGGAACACCGAGGTGTCGCAGGTATCGAGATCCTCGTAGTTGAGCATGCGTCCCCCTGAGCGCCGTCAATGACCGAACCGCTGAACGATCCCCTGCTCGGTCGCGACGTAGGCGTCAGCGTTGAGATTGAGCTTGTCGGCGGCGACGGCCAGCTTCGCGCCGATCACCTCCACGGCCTGCTGCCAGCTCTGTTCACACGAACGCGCCTCGGACATCGTGTCGAAGCCGGCGGCTTCGCCGGACCGGACACTCTGCTGGCCATCGAACTCGTCCACATCGCGCGCGGCAGCGTCCGCCATGGCTTCGACCTTCGTGCTCACTGCACGCAGGTCGGACGCGGTGACTGCAAGCTCTCCCTGCGTCATCTCACCCCCGGCAACGAGGCATCACTGTCCGTGATTGCGTCGCTGGAGTCTAACAACGGACCGCCGTCGCGCATCAACCTCGCCGATCCCGCGGTGCGCGCAGCACACCTTCGCGCTGGGCCTGCGCGGCAGCTACGGCAGGGTCGCCATCGCCAGTGGAGCGCGCGTCGATTGGCCAGCGAGCTGATGCCTCCCGGCTCGGCTACCAGGTCAGGGGTAGGCGCTTCGGTCCACGGAGGTTGGCGCCGGTTCGCCACTCGATCTCGTCGGGGGCGACGCCGAGTCGCAGGTTCGGGAACTCGCGGAGCAGCCCGCCGACGGCTTCCTGGAGCTCCATGCGGGCCAGTCGGGCACCGAGACAGTGGTGCGGTCCGAACCCGAAAGCGAGGTGGTGGTTCTCGGCGCGGTCGAGCAGGAGCTCATCCGGGGTCGGGAAGATTTCGGGGTCACGGTTGGCCATCTGCAGCGAGGCGAAGACCGTCTCGCCAGCACGTACGGTGGTGCCGGACAGTTCGACGTCTTCAAGCGCGACTCTCGGCAGCCCCTCCGTCGCGCCGAGCATCGTGAAGCGCAGCAGTTCCTCAATCGCCCGTGTGAGGGTCGCCGCCGCGCCGTTTTCCGGGCTGCTCTCGGTGAGGATCGAGCGGCGCAGCTCCTCGCCGTGGTCGGGCCGGGTCAACAGCAGGTAGGCGATGTCGCTGATCTGGTTCATCGTCGTCTCGTGCCCGGCGATGAGGATGGTGAGCGCGATCAGGATCAGCTCGTTCTCGGTGAGGTGCTCGCCCTCGTCACGGGCCGCGACGAGCACGCCGAGCAGGTCGTTGGAGGGGGTGGCCCGGCGGCTGGCCACGAGCCCGGCCATGTAGGTGATGAGTTCGGCGCGGGCAGCGGCCCGCTGCTCAGGGGTGAACACCGTCGTGGAGAGCAGCGCTTCGGCGCCACGGCGAAAGATCGGCTGGTCCTGCGTGGGCACGCCGAGCATCTCGCAAATGATCATGACCGGCAGCGGCATCGAGAGGTGTTGCACGAGATCGGCGCCCGGGCCCGCGGCGCGCAGCCCGGCCAGCAGTTCGGCGGTGAGCGCGGCGACTCGCGGTCGCAGTTCGGCGATGCGACGAGCGGTGAACGCCGTGGCGACGAGCCTACGCAGGCGCGTGTGTGCTGGCGGGTCCATATTGAAGATCGACGATGATTCCCCGTCGATGTCGGGGCGCAGCCGAGGCACGTCCGCGCCCACCGTCGCCCTGCGGCTGAAGCGGGGGTCGGAGTACACGGTCTTCACGTCGGCGTAGCGGGTGGCGAGCCACGCCTCGCCGCCGTAGGGCAGTGCGATGCGGGAGAGCGGCTCCTCGCGTGCGAGCCGCGCGAGGACCGGGTTCACCTCCAGCGCAACGAGATCGCCGAACGGATAGCTGCGCGCACTGCTGGTCGTCATGCGTGTCCTCCTGTCGGCAAACGGTTCGACCGCTGGATCGAGTCGTTAGCTGGAACTCGATCCTTAACATGATACTCAGTGTCATGACTGCGTAAGGGTACCATTTCGTCATGAGCTCAAGTCGGGTTGTCGGTGGTGCACGCGGTCGCGCTCGGCGGGCGATGCACGCCGAGCTGGCCGCAGTGGCCATGGCGCTGTTCCTCGAACACGGTTTCGAGGAGACGACGGTGGACGACATCTGCGCGGCCGCCGAGATCTCCCGCAGCACGTTCTTCCGGTACTTTCCGTCGAAGGAAGACGCCCTGTTCGGCCAGCTCGCGGATACCGGTGACACGCTGGCCGAGGCACTCACCGCGCGGCCGTCCGACGAACAGCTGTGGACCGCGATGCGGCGTGCGCTTGACCCGCTCGTCGCCCAGATCGAGGCCGCCGGCGCGAGCGCCCGGCGCCTCGCCCGGCTGATCGGCGGCCAGCCCGCGTTGGTCGCCCGCCATCGCGAGAAGCACGCACGGTGGCAGGAGTTGCTACGGCCGGAGGTGGCGCGCCGCCTCGGGACCGACCCGGGCGACCGATCCGATCCCCGCGCCGACGCCGTGATCGGCACCGCGCTGAGCTGCTTCGAGGCGGCGCAGACCGCCTGGGCCCTGAGCGATCAGCCGCCGCCGCTCGCGGCGCTCGTGGACAGCGCCATGGGCGTGATCGGATAGCCTCAAGTCCGCGGCCGACCAACCCCGAGGCGGCGATCACCCTGTGGTTCTCTGTGCTGTAGGCGGGGAGATCGCCGGAGACTGCCGCCGTGACGACCCCATGCTCGGGGAGGGCAGACACGTGTGCGCGTTCGTGCTGGTCGCCGAAGACGACGCGAAACAGGCCGAACTCGTCCGGCGGTACCTCAGGCACGAGGACCATTCCGTGCTCGTGGTCTCCGACGGGCGCGCCACGATCGACCAGGTCCGCAGCCGCCGCCCGGACCTCCTGATCCTCGACGTGCTGATGCCGGAACTGGACGGCCTTGACGTGCTTCGCACGCTGCGGCGCGACTACGACGTGCCGGTCCTGATGGTGACGGCCCGGTCGACCGCCGAGGACAAGCTCGCCGGGTTCGACCTCGGCGCCGACGACTACCTCACCAAACCGTACGACCCCAGGGAGCTGATGGCGCGCGTGCGCTCGCTGCTGCGACGGGTCCGGCCGACCGCGGGGGCCGTCGTGCTGCCGCTGCGGGTCGGGGCGCTGTCGCTGGACCAGGTCCGCCACGAGGTCCGGCTGGAGGGTCGCCGCGTCGAGTGCACCCCGGCCGAGTTCCGCATCCTGGAAGCGCTGATGTCCAGTCCTGGACGTGTGTTCAGCCGTCGCCAGCTACTCGACCGGGCCCATGGCCCGGACAGCTTCGTCACCGAGCGCACCGCGGACGCCCACGTGAAGAACCTGCGCCGCAAGATCGAGGCGGACCCCCGCAACCCGGTGCGCCTCCAGACGGTCTACGGGGTGGGCTACAAGATGACCGAGGGTGCCCCCGATGCCTAGTCGCGGTCTGCGGGCCCGCCTGCTGGCCGGAACGATCGTGGTCGCGGCCGGAGCGGTCGCGGCAACCGCCTGGCTGTCCGTGCAGGGCGCCACCACATCCATCGCGCAGCAGGAGGACACCGTCCGCCGCGCCTATCCCCTGGCGTACGAGGGGGTGATCGACTACGCGGCGACCCACACCGACTGGTCCTCGGTCGGGCCGGCGCTGGCCGACCTGGCACAGCAGTCGGGGGTGCGGATCGTGATCACCCCGGTCGGTGGGCGGCCGATCGAGAGTTCGCCCTCGGCGTCCGGGGATCCGGGGGCCGTGGAGCCGTCGGTGGCCGTCGATCCGCTGACCGTCGACAATGCGCTGGCCTCGACCCGGTTCCCCGACGGCATCGACCCGCGGGTGGTCGGCCCCTTCCTGCTGACCACGCCGGAGCACGCCGACCTGGAGTCGCTCGTCGAGAGCGCCGTGGCGTGCCTGGAGCGGTACCGGATCGGCGCGGACATCGCCGAGGTGGACAGCGGACGCCCCTACCTGCGCGTCCCGCAGGGCCGCGCGCCGCCGGCCTGCCAAGCCGTCCTGAAGGCGGGCAACGGGCTCGTCGGTTTCGAGGACTCGCCCTCGGTCACGCCGACCGCGACGGAGCAGGCGGCGCTCACGCAGTTGGCGGTGTCGGTGAAGACCTGCGTCGACCGGCATGACGCGGTGCGACTCGCACTGAGCGGCACCGGCGAGGTCACCGTCGGGCCGACGGCCGACCCGAGGCAGCGGACCTGCCTCGTCGACGCGCGACGGCAACTGCTGCGGCCCTACGTCGCGCCCGCCGCGTTCCTGAAGGTCACGCCACTCGGCCAGGGCACCCAGGAAGCGAGCGTCGGCCTGTCGTCAGCGGGCGCGCTGCGGATCGCCGGCGTCGCGGCGATCGTCGCCGCGCTCACGGTGGGGGTGGCGATGCTGCTGGCGAACCGGGTGACCCGGCCGGTCCAGGCGCTCACCGAGGCGACCCGGCGCATGCGGGCCGGGGACGGCACGGCCAGAGCGGGAACGACCGCCCGCTGGGAGATCGCCGAGCTGACGGCGGCGTTCAACGAGATGGCCGAGCACCTCGCCAGAACCGACCGGCAGCGCAAGGCACTGGTCAGCGACATCTCCCACGAACTGCGGACCCCGCTGGGCACGATCCGGGGCTGGCTGGTCGCGGCGCACGACGGCGTTGCCGATCTCGATCGCGACCTGGTGTCGTCGTTGCTGGAGGAGACCCTGCTGCTCCAGCACCTCGTCGACGACCTGGGGGACCTCGCCCTCGCCGACGCCGGGCAGCTCCGGCTGGACCCGGTGGAGCTGAACCTGGGCGAGTTGCTGCGGCACGTGGCCGCAGCGGGCGGTGGACGCGCGACCGTCGAAGCACCACCGGACCTGTTCCTGGTGGCGGACCCGATGCGGCTGCGGCAGGCCGTCGGGAACCTCCTGGCCAACGCCGAGCGCCACACCCCGCCCGGCGGTCGGATCACCCTGTCCGCCCGTCCGTCCGGTTCCGTCGTCATCGTGGACGTGACCGACACCGGCCCCGGAATTCCCGCGGCGGACCTTCCCCACGTGTTCGACCGTTTCTGGCGGGCGGACAAGTCCCGCAACCGCCGCACGGGCGGCAGCGGACTGGGACTGGCGATCGTGCGGCAACTCGTCGAAGCGCACGGCGGCGAGGCCCAGGTGACCAGCACGCCGGGCGCGGGCAGCACCTTCACCCTGCGGCTCCCGGTGACGAAGGAACCGTCATAGCCTTCGCACGGCTTCTTCACAATGACGCGGCAGGCTCGTCGCCGTGATGCCTCAAACCCGCGCCGTCGTCGCCGGTGTCCTGGCCGCGTCCGCGTTGGCCCTCACCGCGTGCACGTCCTCCCCCGGCCCCCAGGCCCAGGTTCCCACGCTGCCCAACTCCGGCTCGGCGACCCGGACCAGCGCCGTGGGAACATCGGCAGACGCCGACGCGGGGCGACCGCGCGAACGCCTCGACATGACCAACGACGAGATCACGGCACTGTACGAGGCGTACAACCAGTGCATGGCCACGAACGGCTGGGACAAGCGCACCAATGGCGCGGACCAGGCCGCCGAGACGAAGGCCGAGACGGCGTGCCAGTCGAAGGACCCGCTGCCGCCGTGGGAACTCGACGCGAACAATCCCCAGGCCGCCGACTTCGTCCACGCCGTCGTGCAGTGCCTGCGCGCCAAGGGGGTCCGGTACGTCTCGGAGGAACCACCCGAGGGCGGCCGTTACGTGTTCTCCTTCGGCGGCCCCAACAACGACCCCGCCTCGATCAACAAGGGCATGCAGTACACGCCGGACTGCGAGAAGCAGGTCGCCGCCCAGGGAATCGGCCACTGAGATGCGGAAATGGCTCCTGGCCGGGCTCGGCGCCGTAGTCGTGCTGGCCGTCGCCGGGACCGTGGCCTACACGCTGCTGTTCCGGCCCGCGTCCCCACCCGCGGCGCAGCCCGCGCCGCCACAGACGGCCACCATCGTGCGCACCGATCTGTCCACATCGGTCACGCTCAACGGCAGTCTCGGTTACGGCACGGCCCAGACCTTCACCGGCCGCAAGAGCGGCACGGTCACCTGGCTACCCGCCGTGGGCACGGTGGTGGAGCGGGGCCAGCGGCTCTACTCGGTCGACGCGAAACCCGTGGTGCTGTTCCTCGGCGACACCCCGCTCTACCGCACGATAGACGGCACCGCGACACCCGGCCCGGACATCGCCGAGGTCAACGCGAACCTGCGGGCTCTCGGGTATCGCACGGCACCGAAGGGTGCGGGCTACACCACCGGCACGGCGGACGCGCTCAGGCGGTGGCAGCACAGCGACGGGCTCGACGAGACCGGCACGCTGGCCGTCGGCGACGTCGCCGTGCTCCCCGCGGCTGTCCGCGTCGACTCGCTCAAGGCCCAACTCGGTGCCCAGGCCACGACCGACCTGCTGGGCCTGACGTCGACCACGAAACTCGTCACGGCGACCGTCGACCCGACGCAGGTGGACACGAGCCTGCTCACTCCCGGCCGGGCGGTCGCACTGTCCCTGCCGGGCGGCGGACAGGCCACCGGAACCATCGCCACGCTGAACTCGTCCGGCACGCAGGGTCAGCCGGATTCGTCGGCCTCTACAGGTACCGGACAGGCCGGGCAGGCCGGGCAGACGGTGACCGTCACCATCGGCGACCAGTCCGCGGTGTCCGGAATGGACTCCGGGTCCATCGGCGTCACCGTGCCAACGGGTTCCCGCAAAGGTGTCCTCGCCGTGCCGGTCGGTGCGCTGATCGTCGTCCAGGGCGGTGGCTACGCGGTCCAGGTCGTCACCGGTCAGACCAGCATGCTCGTCGGCGTGCGGACCGGGATGTTCGCCGACGGCCTCGTCGAGGTGTCCGGGCAGGGCATCACCGCGGGCCGGAAAGTCGTGACCGTGTCATGAGCACTGTCCTGGAGATCAGCCATGCCACCAGGGAATACTCCGGCGGTGTCCGCGCCCTGGACGACGTCAGCCTCACCGTCGTCGAGGGCGAACTCCTGGCGATCGTGGGGCCCTCCGGCTCCGGCAAGTCCACCCTGCTCAACCTGATGGGCACCCTCGACCGGCCCTCCAGCGGCACCGTGGCCGTCCGCGGTCAGGACGTCACCAGCCTCAACGACCGCGAACTGTCGGCGCTGCGCGCCGGGGAGATCGGCTTCGTGTTCCAGCAGTTCCAGCTCATCGAGGGACTCACCGCCGCCGAGAACGTCGCGACGGGCCTGCTCTACGCGGGCGTCCCCCGGAAGTTCCGGGGTCCACTCGCCGATGCCGCCCTGGACCGGGTCGGCCTCGCCCACCGCCGTGGCCACAGCCCGCACCAGTTGTCGGGAGGCGAGAAGCAGCGGGTCGCGATCGCCCGCGCCCTGGTCAACGACCCGGCGCTGGTGCTGGCCGACGAACCGACCGGCGCGCTCGACACCACCACCGGCCGGCATGTCCTGGACCTGTTACGCGGCCTCAACGAGACGGGCACGACCATCGCCGTGATCACGCACGACCGGGAGATCGCCGCCACCCTGCCACGGCGCGTGGAGATCCTCGACGGCCGGATCAGATCCGACCAGTCCGCCGCTGCGGCGCGGGGGGTGCTCCCGTGACCCGCCCGACCGTCCGAATCGGACCGGCCGACATCCTCCGGCTGGGACTGCTTGGGCCCCGCACCCGACGGCTACGGGCCGTACTGTCCTCCCTGGGCATCTCGATCGGGATCGCGACCATGATCGTGGTCGTCGGCATCCCGGCATCGGGTCAGCAGGCGCTCACCGACCAACTCTCCGCGCTGGGCACGAACCTGCTGCGCGCCGAAGCCACCGTCGACCAGACCACCCAGACCCTCCCGCCGGTGCCGGCCGCCGCGGCGGCGATGGTCGCCAGAATCCCGCCCGTCCAGCAGGTCAGCGAGGTCGCCAACACCCACGCGGAGGTGCGGCGCTCGCGGGCCATCCCGCCGGAGGACAGCTCCGGGCTGACCGCCCTGGCCGCCAGGGGCGACGGACTGCTGTCCGTGATCGGGGCTCACATGGCGTCCGGCCACTACCTCGACCCGGCGAGCGAGACGTTTCCCACCGTCGTGCTCGGCGCCGTGTCCGCCACCAGACTGGGCATCACCGCGCTCGTGCCGGGGCAGGCCGCCCCGGAGATCTGGATCGGGACGCAGGCGTTCACCGTGGTCGGCGTCCTGACACCCATCCCGCTCGCACCCGAGGTCGATCGCTCCGTCCTGGTCGGCTGGGACGCGGCCCGACACTGGCTTGGCTTCGACGACCATCCGACGGTGCTGTACGTGCGGGTGCGGGAACCCCAGATCGACGCCGTGCGGTCCGTGCTCGCCGCGACCGTGTTCCCGCAGAACCCCGGCCGGATCGTGGTCAGCAGACCGTCCGACGCGCTGGCGGCCAAGCGACTCACCGAGACCGCGTTCTCCGGGCTGTTCCTGGGCTTGGCCGGGGTCGCGCTGTTGGTGGGTGCGGTCGGCGTGGCCAACACGATGATCGTGTCGGTGCTGGAGCGCAGGCGGGAGATCGGGCTGCGCAGGGCGCTGGGCGCCACGCGGCGCCAGATCCGCGGCCAGTTCCTGGCCGAGTCGGTGCTGCTGTGCCTGCTGGGCGGTCTTGCCGGTGCCGTGGTGGGCGTGCTCGGCACCGCCGGGTACGCGGCGACCCGGAACTGGCCCGCGGTCATCCCGGCTGGGTCCGTGGTGGGCGGTGTCGGCGCGGCACTCGTGGTCGGCGTGCTCGCCGGTGTGCATCCCGCGGTGCGGGCCTCCCGCTTGCCGCCGACCGAGGCTCTCGCGACGATCTGACCCGTGGTGGCCGACCGCGCCGCGCGGGCGAAGGCGACTGCCGATCAGAGCCGCATTCTCATGCCAAGCCGCGCGAGTGCACTCAAGCGGCCGGTCCGGGCCGCGTGGGCGGCGTCGCCCCGGTGGCGCCGGGGAACCACTCGTGCATAGTTCGCTCCACCAGGCCGGCATCCGTCGTCGGGGCCGGGCGGGTGCCAGGCGCCGGGTCCGGCCCGTGGCGCCACGGCTCGGGGACCGCGCCCTCAACGAGGATGACCACGCGGGGTAAGTACTCGTAGTTGATGCCCGGGTGGCGCTGCTCGGCCGGGCTGAAGGTATGCAGGTGGAGGGTGGCCCTGCCGTGGGTGACCCGGTGGCCGAAGGTCGGCGCGACCGGCTCGATCTGCGCCGAGAACGATACGCAACTGCTGCCCGTCTCAGTCAGAGCGTCCGCGACCCGCCTGATGGCGGCCAGTTGCGCCTGCACGGCTGCCCGGCCTGGGTTCTGCCTGTGACGGAGTCTCGGCATGCTCCACCCATGCTGGCCGATCTCGCCCTCCAGCAATCCGCCGGGTCCAGAGTCCCAGCCGCCCTGCTTCTCCTCCTCACGCAGGTATTCAAGCAGCGGCGCCCATGCCTCGAAGTCATAGAGTCCGATGGGATGGTCCATACGGACAATCCAACCAGGACGGGACGCGGCTGTGCATGCTCGCCGCCGCGTTCCTGGGCGTCACCACTCGTCGCGGGCGGTCCCCTCGATCAAAAAGTGGCGCCGTCTTCTGTTCCGGTGACCTGATGCCCTTATCCCGCAACGGAATCTGCCAAATCTGGGCGATCATGGCCCGGCCAACCCATCCTGACATCAGCCACTACCAGCGACAACGATTCCAGTGCAACACTCTGCGGCTACCGTATTAGACGCATTGCGGTCGCGGTACTACCGGCCGTAAGTAAGTAAACATTTCATGACAAAGCAGCCGCCTCGGCCACGGCCGTAACGATCCGAACAGGGCGAAAGGCCCTGGCACCGAGTCGACCGGTGAGCCATCCTGGTTCTGGGCAGAGCGTTCATCACAGATTTGGAGAGACCGAACTGAAAACCGGAGAGCCTGCCTGACGTGTCCCACGCGCACGTGGCTCTGACCTGCCTGAGGAGACTTCGCCGCAGGCACGTTGAAGTGCCACGTTGAAGAATGACGAATGGCGGGCACCATTGTGGCAGGCGGTGGTCCGCCATCGGAGAGATCAGCGCACAGGCCTGCGATATTCCAAAACCACCTACCTCGTGCCGAGTGATCTTCAGCCAGTTCGCCGTGATCAGATTCCTGGCGCAGGTTGCAAAATACTTTGTCGAAGCGATGAATCCATTAATGGACCAGATCAAAGGCAAAGACTCTTGCCGCCCGTTCGACACGAGTGCATGTAGGTCACAAAGGAGTGCACAATGAGACCAAAACAGCTCATCCTCGGCGTGGTCCTCGCGCTGACAACGGTAGGCGTCCTGACCGCTTGCGGCGTGCAAGGTACGGCCGTTCCAGTTCTGGCGACCCCGACAGGGCCAACGACGACGACCACCACCACCACGCCAGTCACCACCGTGGTGGTGCCGTCGCCGCAAACTGTCTATGTTCCTGCTCCGGCGCCCCACACGGTCTACGTCCAGCCGCCCAGCTATGCTTCACCCGCATCTGGCCAGTGGTATGCGCAGCCCTCGTGGATCGACGCTCAACCGTGGATCACGATCACACCGAGCCCTGGGCAGACATCCTGCCAATGGTTGTACGCCTACGGCTACTCCTACGCGCAGGCCTTCGCCGCGTGGGCACAGAACGGCTACCCGCCCAACTGGTCAGCAACGAACGACGGATACCCGTGCCAACGCACTTATGGCATGCAGCATTGACAGGGCAGCGAGAAGCACTCTGGTTTGGTCTGCCGACTGGATAACGACGACCTGCTCACGACGTTGACTCTGTTCGGCGCACGGTCGAGGTGCGAGCGCATGCCTACCCTGACCTTCGCGACGGCTCGGACGGCTCCGCCCGAGCCGCCTGATCGAACGCGTCGAGGGCACCAACACCTATCTGCCGACCGCTGATGAGCAGCGTGTCGCGTTTTTCTACACCAAAGTCCACGACCGACTGCTGCGCCCGCCGCTGGCCGCGAACGCGCCACCCGCACCCGTCGAGCTATGCCAAGCCTTGCACACGATCGACCGTCACGTGCACAGCTACATCGGCCAAGCCCGGTCGGGAAACGCCGCCTGAAAACTCAAGATCAACCTCAGCGGTTGGAACACCGGAGCGCTAATTAGCCGATGCCCGCCACGATCCGGTTCTCCCACGCCCAGGCGGCGATCTCCACCCGGTTGCGCACCCCGAGTTTGCACTGAACGGCGGCCACGTGGCTTTTCACCGTGCTCAACGAGATGAACAGCGCGGCGGCGATCTCCGCGTTCGTGCGCCCTCGCGCGATCTCTCGGGTCACCTCGGTTTCCCGCTCCGACAACGGTTGCGCGAGGCGCCCGGCCACCGGGCCGCGGGCTGCCAGTTCCCGCAGCAGCCGCACGGTCACCGACGGCGACACCAGCGCGTCCCCGACACTGGCCGCGCGCACCGCCTCCACCAGCAGGATCGGCCCGGCGTCCTTCAGCACGAACCCGACCGCCCCGCCCTGCAGCGCCCCGTAAACGTATTCGTCGAGGTCGAACGTTGTCACCACGATCACCCGGAGCGGATCGGCCACGCCCGACCCGGCCAAGGCCCGGGTCACCGCGATACCGTCCAGTCCCGGCATCCGGATGTCCACCAGGCACACGTCCGGGCGCAGCCGCCGGGCCAGTTCCACCGCCGTCACCCCGTCCTCGGCCTCGGCGACCACCTCGATGTCTGGCTGGTTTTCCAGGATCAGCCGCAACCCGCCGCGCACCATCGCCTGGTCGTCGGCCAGCAGCACCCGGATCACCTGCGGTCTCCGGCGTCGGCGACGTCTAGGGGCAGGGTCGCGCGCACCGACCAGCCGGGGCCGGAGGTCGCCGGTCCGGCGTCCAGCGTGCCGCCCAGTGCCTCCACCCGTTCCCGCATGCCGACCAGGCCGTAACCGCCACGTCGGTGCCGGTTTACCCTGGCCGGCACGGCGTCGTCCGCCACGGCGACGGTCACCCCCTGCCCGTCCTGTCCCACGTGGACGGTCACCGAGCCGGCGTGCGGGGCGTGCCGGGCCACGTTGGTCAGCGACTCGCGCACCACCCGGTACACGGTGCTGGTCAGCTCCGGTGGGCCGGCCGGTTCACCGTCGGGCAGGTCGAGCCGCACCGGAGGGCCGACCGTCGCGAACCGGTTCACCAGCTCGCGCAACCCCTCCGGGCCAGGGCTGCCCGGTGGGGCGTCCTCGGCGTCGCGCAGCAGCCCAACCACGCGGCGCATTGCGGTCAGCGCCTCCGATCCGGCGGTCTCGATCCCGGCCAGCGACTCGTCCAGCCGATCCGGCCGACTGCCGGCAACCAGCCGGGCGGCCTGCGCCTGGAGCACGATTCCGGTGACGTGGTGGGCGACCACGTCATGGAGTTCGCGGGCCAGGTCCAGCCGCTCGGCCCGGCGCACCCGCTCGACGGCCTCCCGCCGCCCCGTGTCGATCCAGCGCAGGCTCACCCCGACGGTCACCGCGGCCAGCCAGGACAGGACGTTCGACTGGGTCTCCGCAGGCAGCGCGGCGCGCGGGGCGAACCAGGCGATCAGCCAGCTGCCCAGGCTCACCACGAACCCGCCGGACGCGACCAGGACCGCCGAGCGCACCGGGAGGGTGCGGACCCCGGAGCCGACCAGTACGGCCAGCCCCAGGGCCATCCCCGGTCCCGGCTCGCCGGGCAGATCGGCCAGTCGCGATACGAGTACCGAACCGGCCCCGACCAGCAGACCGGCAGCCACCGCCCAGGCCGTGGCGCGGTGCCGGACCAGCGCCAGCCCGCACACCACCGCGCCGGCGATCAGGCCGAACTGCCAGTGCGGGGCGCTGGGCTGGTCGAGCCGGATCAGGTAGGTGCGGTATGCCCAGACCAGCAGCACGGCCGCGAACAGCACCGCGAGCCCGGCCTCGACGGCGGTTCGCGTCAGCCTGCCGACCCGGCCGCGGTCCCGCGGTTCACACACCGGACTCAACCGGCTCACTCCCCCGTCCACCCCGCAAGGCTACGAGACGGCGCCGCCGGTTCGAACTGGCCGAAAGTACGATCTCGGTTCCCGGCCAACCGTGCTTGCGACCGATGCGCCCAGATCTCCGGTCCGCGAGATTCGGTGCCATGTCAACCAACGTTCTCCAGGCCACGGGCCTGACGAAACGGTACGGCCGGCGCACCGCGCTCGACGCGGCCGACCTGACCGTCCCGGCCGGCCGCGTGATCGGCCTTGTCGGCCCGAACGGGGCGGGCAAGTCGACGCTGCTGAACCTGGCCTGCGGGCTCATCGCGCCCACCGCAGGCATGCTGCGCGTGCTCGGCGCGCCGCCCGCCGCGAACGCGGCCCACCTGGCCAAGGTCGGGTTCGTCGCGCAGGACACCCCGGTCTACGCCGGCGCTGACCGTCGCCGAGCACCTGACGGCTGGGCGCGCGGCTCAACCCGGGCTGGGACGCCGACCTGGCCAACCGGCGGATCGCCCGGCTCGGCCTGAACGCGGACCAGAAGGCCGGTCGGCTCTCCGGTGGTCAGCGCGCCCAGCTCGCACTCACCGTCGCCGCCGCGAAACGGCCGGAACTGCTCATCCTCGACGAACCGGCTGCGGCACTGGACCCATTGGCACGTAACGGTTTCATCCAGAACCTGGTGGAGTTCGTCGGCGAGCTGGGCGCGAGTGCGATCCTGTCCTCGCACCTGCTGGAGGACGTCGCCCGTGCCTGTGACCACCTCGTGGTGCTGGCCGACGCACGAGTCCAGGTCGCCGGGGACGTCCGCGACCTGCTCGCCGACCACTACCGGCTGGTCGGGCCGGCGAGCGCACTGGACCGGCTGCCCACCGGTGTCCAGGTGATCCACGCCGAGCGCACCATCAGCCGCACCCGCGTGCTGGTGCGGGCCGCCGGCCAGCTACCCGGCGCGCCGTGGACCGCCGAGCGCGTCGAACTGGAGGAACTGGTCCTCGGCTACCTCAACCGCGCCGCGGGCGCGCCGGCTCCGGAGCGGGTGGCGGCATGATCTGGCTGACCTGGCGGCAGTTCCGCGCCCAGGCCCTGGCGGCCGTCGCCGCACTGGTCGCGCTCGCGATCTGGCTGGTGGTGCTCGGTGAGTCGATTCGCGGCACCGTCAACGGCTGCACGGCCGACCACACCTGCGGCGGGCTGGCCGCCCAACTCGACCAGTCCTACGGCACACAACTTCAACTGCTCGGCGACCTGCTGCTCGTCGTGCCCGGGATCATGGGGATGTTCTGGGGCGCCCCGCTGGTCGCCCGCGAACTGGAGAACGGCACGCATCGGCTGGTATGGAACCAGAGCGTGACGCGGGGCCGGTGGTTGACGGTCAAGCTCGCGTTCGTCGGGCTCGCCGCGATGGCGTTCGCCGGCCTGTTCAGCCTGCTGCTGACCTGGGCGGCCAGTCCGTTCGACCAGACCGAGGGCGACCGGTTCGATGCGGTCGTGTTCGCCGTGCGCGACGTCGTGCCGATCGCCTACGCGGCGTTCGCGTTCACGCTGGGCACGGTGCTCGGGCTGGTGCTGCGCCGAACGATCATGGCCATGGCGGTGACCCTCGTGCTGTTCGCCGTCATCCAGGTCGTGATGCCGAGCCTGGTGCGCCCCAACCTGATCACGCCGGTCACCACGACACGACAGATGGACGCCGCCGCCTTCCGCAGCATCGACTTCCTGGGCAAAGACGCGAACATCGGCGGACTGAAGATCCCGAACTCGTGGGTGATCTCCACCAGCGACCTGCTCACCACGAACAGCCAGCGGGTCGACCTGACCACCTACAACAACTGCACCAGCGGCAATTTCGACCAGACCGGCCAGTGCCTGGCCAAGCTGAACCTGCACGTGGTCGCGACCTACCAACCACCGGAACGCTACTGGCCGTTGCAGTGGCTGGAGTCACTGATCTTCCTGGTGCTGGCCGGCCTGCTCGCCGTCTTCGCCCGCTGGCGGGTCGCCCGACGGGTGACCTGATGCCGAAACCACCATCCGAAAGGGAGATCATGCATAGGACAGTTCGAAGTATCACGTCGGCCGCCGTACTGGTGTCCGGCCTCGCCGTCGGACTCGGTCCGACCCCGGCCGCGGCCGCAGCCGGACCGGCGGTGCCCACCCTGGCCTGGACCGCCTGCGGCACGGGTTTCCAGTGCGCCACCGCGCGGGTTCCGTTGGACTACCGGCAGCCGAACGGACCGACGATCAGCATCGCGGTGATGCGGCACCAGGCCACCGATCCGGCGCACCGGATCGGCACGCTGTTCGTCAACGGCGGCGGCCCCACCGAACAGCTCGCCGATTTCGACAAGGAGTACACCGAACTCCCGGCGAACGTCATCGCCGACTATGACATCGTCGCTTTCGACCCACGCGGGTTCGGCTACTCCAGCGCGGTTCAGTGCTTCCCGACCCAGAGCGCCGAACAGTCGTTCGTGGCCCCTGCGGAGAGCTTCGGTCTTCCGTACAGCCAGGACCAGATCGCCATCTGGGAGAAGACCTGGACGGCGTTCGACGCGACCTGTGCCAAGACCAACGCGAGCAGCGGCCTGCTCCAGCACGACAGCACCGCGGACGTGGCCAGGGACATGGACCTGTTGCGGCAGGCCGTCGGAGATCCGGTGCTGAACTATTTCGGCGTCTCCTACGGCACGCTGCTCGGCTCCATCTACGCCAACCTGTTCCCGCACAACGTTGGCAGGATGGTGCTGGACGGCAACATCAACGCGGTCGCGCTGACCGACGAGGGCGGCAGCCTGCCCGAGTTCGTCCGGGATGGTTCCGCCCAGGCGTCCTCGCAGGTGATGAACGAGTTCCTCACCCTGTGCGGCGAGGCGAGCACCACGCAGTGCGCGTTCTCCGCCGGTTCGCCCGCAGCCACGCGGGCGAAGTTCACCACGCTGTTCGACCGGCTCGCCGCAGGTCCGGTCACCATCCCGATCGCACCGCCGAACTGCGGTTACGGCTGCGCGATCGGCGCGATGATGCTGTCCCGCGTCGCGGCCTGGCAGGAGAGTGCGGCCAACCTGCAACAGCTGTGGCTCGCCTCGGCCGCGAGCACCAGCGCGAGCAGGCCGGCGAAGTCACAGGCGACCCTGCCCTCGTCGGTCTACATCGGACAGGAGCAGAACCTTGCTGTGCTCTGCTCGGACGCTCCGCAACCGCGGAACGTACAGACCTACACCGACCTGGCCGGGCCGATCGAGGCCAGGTACGGCCCGCTCGGTGTGAAGTGGCTGTGGCCGAGCGAGCCGTGCGCCGACTGGCCACAGGGCACCGACGCCTACGCCGGGCCGTGGAACCGGCCCACCGCCAACACCATCCTGCTGGTCGGCAACACCGGCGACCCGGACACCTCCTATGCCAGTTCAGTCGCCATGTCGCACTACCTCGCCAACGCCCGGCTGCTGACCGTCAACGGCTACGGGCACACCGAGATCAGCAACCCGAGCGCCTGCGCGAACGCCGACGAGCAGAGCTACCTGCTCACCGGTGCCCTGCCGCCGGCCGGCACCGTCTGCCAGCAGGACATCAATCCGTTCCCGTGATCCCATCAACACCCGCGCCCACCGTCCCGCCTCTTCGGGATGGTGGGCGCATCTCGTTCGCCCTGACCAAATGTCTGGCGTTCCGGAGTTGCTGGGGCTGAGTTCCAGCGAGCAAGAAATGCGTCGATCAGCTCCAACCGGTGCCGTGCACTGGCGTCCGGAGCGTAGGCGGGAATCGGATCACGCTCAGCCAGGCCCACGATCAACTCCCGCGTCGCCGCGCTGATAGCGCCCTGCTACTCCGCTACCAGGATCGGCTGGCCGACCCCGCGCTACGGCCGGCCGGCGTCAACCCGGTTGAAGTCGTCGCCTTCTCCTACCTCCACGACACGGGTCCACGGCCCGACGAGGGGTGACCCGTGCGACTGGTTCAGCACAAGGCGGGCCGCAGCTTCCTGGCAACCCAGGTCCTGGCTCTGCTCGGGGACAACCTGACGTGGCTCGCCATGGGCATCTGGGTGAAGAGCCTCACCGGAAGCAACGCCGCCGCCGGCCTGACGTTCTTCGCGTTCACCCCCCAGTTGCTCTCGCCCTTCGCCGGGGTCATCGTCGACCGGTTTCGGCGCCGGTCCATCCTCATCGGCTGCAGCCTGGCCAACGCCGCGGCGATGGTGCCGTTGCTGTGGGTCTCCAATGCGGGCGACATCTACCTGATCTACGCGGTAATGGTCTGCTACGGCACGACGAACACCCTGCTGGCGCCGGCACAGTCGGCCTACCTGGCCACAGTGTTGCCGGACGAGCTATTGCCGGCGGGCAACGCGTTCCTCCAGTCCGCCAGCCAAGGCCTCAAGATCTTCGCCCCACTGCTCGGCGCCACCCTCTTCGGCCTGTACGGCGGGAGCGCGATCGTGATCGTCAATATCGCCGTCTTCCTGGGTGGCGCGCTGGTGGTTAGCCGACTCCGAACCGTCGAACCACCCGTGGAACGCAGCTCAGAGTCGCTGGCTGGGGAACTCGGCGCCGGGATCCGCCACCTGCGGTCGGTGCCGTCGCTGCGGCAGGTGACCATCGCACTGGCAATCGTCATGACGGTAGTGGGCTTCTCCGAGACGCTGATATACGCCATCGTCGACACGGGACTGCACCGTGTCAGTTCGTTCGTCGGTGTTGTCGCGGCCGTCCAGGGCAGCGGGGCGATCGCCGGCGCGCTAGCCGCGCCATGGTTGACGAGGCAGGTCGGGGAGCGTGTCACGGCCGGGCTCGGCATGGTTCTGCTCGCCGCCGCCTGCCCACTGCTCGCGGTGCCGGCCCTCGGCGTGGTGTTCGCCGGCACGGCCATGTTCGGAGCCCGATTCGGTCGGACACCGCTGCTGGCCGCACAGCACCAGGGCGGGTGCCCGCCTCCCCTGCGCGAAGCGGGCACCCGCAATCGGGATCGTCAGCGGGTCAGGTGCAGGTGGCTCCGTTGAGGGTGAAGCCGGTCGGCGTGGCGTCGCTGGAGTTCCAGGTGCCCTGGAAGCCGAACGAGGTGTTTCCGCTCGGTGTGATGGTGCCGTCGTAGCTTGCGTTGGTGGCCGTCACGGCGGCGCCGGACTGGGTGGCTGTCGCGTTCCAGGCGTTGGTGATCTTCTGGTCTCCCGGGAACGTGAACCCGAGTGTCCAGCCGTTGATCGTGCTGGTTCCGGTGTTGGTGATGGTCACGTTCGCGGTGAACCCGCCCGGCCATTGCGAGGTGGTGGAGTAGGCGACATGGCAGGGGCCGGCGGTGCCGCCGCCGATCGTCCAGCTGAATGACGCTGAGCCCGATGCGCCCGTCGTGTCGGTGGCGGTGACCGTCACAGTGGAGGTCCCGGATGCGGTCGGGGTGCCCGTGATCAGACCCGTCGAGCTGATCGACAGCCCGGCCGGCAGGCCGGTCGCCGAGTAGGTCAACGTCTGCCCGGACGCCGAATCAGAACCCTGAAGCTGTAGACCCGGAATCGGCGTCCCGACCGTGCCCGTCTGGTTGCCGGGGTTGGTGACCGTCACCGCGTTGCCGCTGGACGTCGTGGAGCCGTAACCGGCGGCCACGATGTTGGCCTGGACCGCGTCCTCGGTTGTGGTCGAAGCATAACCGCTGGTCATGACGCCTTCGTAGAAGGTACCAACCGATCCGTCACTGTTGTCGCCGCCGGTACCCAGGATGATGGCGCCCTGCTTGCGCATGGGGTTGTAGCCGGCGACGTTCGGCCGCGTTCCGTCGTAGAACGTCGACACACCCCCAGATTGGGCGTTGCCGCCCCGGATGGTCCAGTGGTTCGGTCCGCCCTCGACCATGGCGGTGGTGTACCGGTAGTTGATGGTCGGATCGTTGGCGTTGTAGCCCGCGTTGACGCCGGAGTACAGGCCGTTCTCCAGGTCCGCCATGATCCAGGGCCCGTTTCCGGTGCCGTAGCCCCAGACCCTGATGTTCCCGAAGTAGATTGCCTCCATGGTGCCGTTGCCGTCGTCGTTGCTGTTCGTCTCGGCGTTGCCGTAGTCGAAGCAGCAGCCGCCGTTGTAGTGCGTGCCGTCGAAGATGGCGTATTCGCTCTCGGGGTTGTCTCCGGTAGCGATGCCGTTGGTGGTGTTGTCGCGGTAGCCGGTGCCCGCCGACACGTACACCCCGTAGGCCTTGTGGCCGTTGAGCACGGTCGGCGCCGCGGTCGCGACCGCGAGCTTGTCCGGCCCCGGCGCGGCCCCGCCACCGGGTGCCTGGGTCAGGTTGTTCCCACGGCCGGACTGGTCGTAGATGACCGTGATCACGCAACTGGTGTTCGCGCAGAACGAGTCCTGCGCCGCGGCGTTGGCATAGCCGCCCGGCGAGAGCACCCCGATGTTCAGCGTGGTGTTGTCCGACGAACGCCGCACCTGGTACAGCGACCCGTTGTACGCCGCGTACAGGGCTCGCGTGGTGCTGTGCGCGGCGACACATGGAGTGCCACCGGCGGCGTAGATGTCACAGGGGCCCTGTGACGCGGTGGGGGCGGCTTGGGCGGCCGTCGCCGGGGACATGACCGCCGCGCCGGCGATGGCCATGGCTATCGAGGCCACCAGCGGCAAGGCTGCCCTGCGCGCGGGCCGTCTGCGGGTGGCTGGACTTTCCGACGGAAGCACCGCGTATCTCCTTCTGCTGTGACTGATCGCTGTTCGGGTGATCGCTGTTCGGGTGTCGAGGTCGAGGCGCGTGGCCGGCCGGTCAGGAAGCGCAGGCGGTGCCGTTGAGGGTGAAGGCGGTCGGCGTGGCGTCGCTGGAGTTCCAGGTGCCCTGGAAGCCGAACGAGGTGTTTCCGCCAGGGGCGATGGTGCCGTCGTAGCTTGCGTTGGTGGCCGTCACGGCCGTCCCGGACTGAGTGGCCGTCGCGTTCCAGGAGTTGGTGATCTTCTGGTCACCCGGGAACGAGAAAGTCAGTGTCCAGCCGTTGATCGTGCTGGTTCCGGTGTTGGTGATGGTCACGTTCGCGGTGAACCCGCCAGCCCACTGGGAGGTCGTCGAATACGCGGCCTGACACGTGCCGCCCACGATGGTGCCGCTGATCGTCCACGTGAACGACGCCGAGCCCGATGCGCCCGTCGTGTCGGTCGCGGTGACCGTCACGTTGTACGTTTTGGCCGTGGTCGGGGTGCCCGTAATCAGACCCGTCGAGCTGATCGACAGCCCGGCCGGCAGGCCGGTCGCCGAGTAGGTCAACGCCTGACCCGACGCCGAATCGGACGCGTGCAACTGCACACCGGCGATCGCGGTGCCCACCGCACCGGCCTGCGCACCCGGGTTCGTCACCGTGACCACGTTGCCGCCGGTGATGATCGGTGGGGCGTTGCCGTCCAGGCCGATCGAGACGCCACCGAGATGCTTGGCGCTCATGGCCTGCGAGCCGGTCACCGCGGCGAACGGCAACGTGGTGGTGGGATTCGACACCTGCTCGACCAGGTATGTCGAGCCGGCGGTGACCGGCACGCTCAGCGTCGAGGCGGTGGTCGGACTGACCACCGTCGCGCCGGTTGAGCCGTCGACGACCTCGGCCTGTTGGCCGGACCACGGGTTGCGCACGGTCATGGTCGTGGTGGTGCCGGCGTTGATAGCCGCTGTGGTCAGGGTGCCGCCCTGGACCTGCACGTCGACCGTGGAGCCACCCTGGATGTAGACCGTGCCGGCGGCGTCCCAGCCGGACGGCCAGGCCGGGGCGAACCGCAGGGTGCCGTCGTAGTCGGTGGCCAGTGCCTCATCGAGCGTGGCGGCGACGTTGGAGTCGTGTTCGATGTAGGGCTCATCCAGCGAACCGGGGTCCCACGCGGCCAACCCAGAGGGGTAGACCTGGTATTTCTCGGTGCCCGCGACCAGGTCCGAGGCGACCTGGTCGCCCATGTCCAGGCGTGCGGCCTGGATCGAGTCGTAGGTCCAGTCCGGGTTGTTGACGTACTGGCGGTGGGTGTAGGTACGGTCGGCCAGGGCGGTCAGGTTGTCCCCGCTGACGGTCGTGTTGTCGCCGATCACCCCGTACGGCCAGACCGGCTCCAGACCGAGGTTCTCGACGTTGTGCGTGGCTGCCGTCGGCTGGTAGGAGTTGCCGATCACATCAGTGCCGGACGAGTCCGCCGAGGCGTTCAGCAGTTGGGTGTGGGTCGACTCGTCGGTGCGGGCGTACGGTTCGATCTCGGTCAGCGCCTTCCTCAGCTGAGAGACCAGCGAGGAGTCGGTGTTCAGCGCCGTCGCCGCGTTGACCGTCGCGGTGAACAGGGCCTGGTCCGCGGCGATGTCGGTGTTCGGATCCTGGACCTGCCACTGGGTTTCGTGCGCGTTCGCGACCGCGTGCAGGTAGCCGTCCGATCCGGTCGACTGCCAGGCGAGCAGGAACGTCGCGGTCTGCTCAAGCACCGGGTAGTACTTCTGCAGGAAGCTGAGGCTGCCGGTGTCCAGGTACTGCTGCCAGATCCACAGCGCGATCTCCGCGCCGCTGGTGACCGTTTCCGCGTTGTAGCCCGGACTGGACGCCACGGCACACGAGGCGTCCGAGGTGATGCCGCCGCCGTTGTAGTAGCCGTTGCCGTTGAACCGCATCGTCTCCGGAACGCACGCTCCCGGCTTGCCGTTCATGTTCGCGCTCGTCCACGACTCGACTGCCGGCAGGTCGTTGAGATACATGTCGAAGATCGGCAGGTTGAGATTGAAGTCGCCGGAATCCAGGTTGGTCTGGATCTGGCCGCGCAGGTTCCACAGCCAGTATCCGGCCGGGTACCAGGCCTGGTGGTCCTGGTTGAAGTTGTACAGATCGGCCAGCCCCGCCTGCGATCCCGGGTACTGCCCCGAATGCATGATGCCGGCCTCGAAGTACAGGTACAGCGTGTGCAGATTCTCCATGTACTGCGCAGTACCGTCCGAGGAACTCGCCTCGATCAGTCCGCTGTTCGCCCAGAAGTTGTTCCACCATGCCGACTGGGTGGCCAGCAGCGACGAGGCGCTCGCGGTCGCGTCGCCGCCGATCAGGCTGGCGGCGGTGGACGTCGCGTCGCCCCCGGTCCACGCTGGCGAGGCGACGATGACGCGGAACGAGCCGTCCGCGTTCGGATTGAACGCCACCTGCACCTGCGTGGTGTTGACAACAGAAGCGGACACGTTCTGGCCGCCCGCGGTGATCGCCGCCATCGCACCGAAGGTCTGATTCGAGTGGCCGGTCTGGGAGTTGTCCGACCAGGACTGCGCCAGGGTGCCGAACGCACCGGACGCCGCGGCCGTCGGCGAACGTCCGCTCCAGAGGTTCAGCGTCGCCGTCTGCCGCGCGCCCGGATTCGCCCCGGTGACGTCGACGACGAGTTCGTCCTTGCCCGAGGGCACCCAGGCCCGCAGTGTCATTCCCCCGCCCTGCTCGACCAGCACCCCGTCGTACAGGTCGAGGATGCCGGAGAAGTTCGCCGCCGAGGTCATCGCCGACAGGCCCGGAATGTTCACCTGCCCCGGCGAGAGTCGGTAGGGCATGGTGTCACTGCGGTTGAGCTGCGCCGTGAACCCGTTCGCGGCCCACTCGGACACCCCAAGCGAACCGTTGCCCAGCGGCAGAAACTGCGTAGCGGACGAATTCGGCTTGCCCAGCACGACATCCGAGCGGGAGACCACGCCCCGGGTGTCCATGGAGAAGGTGCCGTTGTGCCAGGCGGTCGTGCCCGTCGCCGCCGCGGCCGGCGGGGCGAGAATCCCCGCGAGGGCCAACGGCAGGGCGAGGCCGACCGCGATCCCCACGGCGAAGCGGCGCGGCCGCGAGTGAGCGGACATCAGTCCTCCTTGATGTGTTGGCAAGTCGTGTTGATGCGACACATCACGGCCCAACACATCGGAGGTGCGGAGTCGTTGTAGCCCGAGTGAGCCGCCAAGGGCAACCGTCACGGGGTCGTGCCAGCCGGTACCGATGGCGATACATGGGATCTCTAGCAGGTGAGGACAGGTACCGGACGACTCTGCGACGTGATCCATGCGCGAGCGGCGCGAGAAACTTTCACAGCGGACACCGCACCCGACTCGGGCACGACAACACTCTGAGCTGCCCACAACGCCGAATCACGGCTGTCACCGGCACCCCACCTGCCTGCGTCGATTGACGGTTCCGGCTCGCTTTGGCAGCGTCACACGCTGATGCGACACACCTTGGCCCACACATCACCCGTCTGAGCGACACGCGGACATCCCACGTCTCGGCGCTCCGGCTGTGGAAGCACGCGCAAGGAGGGCTGGATGCGTCTACCCCTGAACCGAGCCGCGGTCGCACCGGCCGTGTCGGCGCTGGTGGCCGCCGGCGTCGGTGCGGCAGCCACGAAGGCCGCGAACGCGGCGAGCAGCGGCCGTTCGGTGGCATACACGATCTCCAGCCAGTGGACTGGTGGGTTCCGGGCGAACGTCAGCGTGACCAACCTGGGCGACCCGGTCACCACGTGGAGTTGAGTGGTCGTTCGGCGCGGGCCAGACGATCACCCAACTGTGGAACGGCAGTTACCGCCAGTCCGGCGCCCAGGTCACGGTGACCAACGCCGGCTACAACGGTTCGATCGCGACCGGCGCGAGCACGAACTTCGGGTTCAACGGCGCCTGGAACAACAGCGCCAACCCGGTACCGGCCGATTTCGCCCTCAACGGCACCGCGTGCACCGGCACCGTCACCACATCGACGACCACGCCAACGCCGACGACCACCACCGCCTGGACCCAGGACTTCAGCAGCGGCGAGGCCATCCGTTCCGGCTATGACCAGAACGTGACCATCGGCCCGTGCCACCTCCAGTACCTGTACCAGGGTCATGATCCGTCCGCCAACCAGAGCTACAACCTGCTGCCGTGGCGCATCGGACTGGCCACCCAGACCAACTCCACCTGCTAGACCTGCTAGACCCGACGCTGGGACCGTAGGGAGGTAAGTCATGCGAAGGCGTGCGAGTTCGTGGTTGGCACCGAAGCGTGCCAGGGCGTTGCTGGCCCTGATGGTGAGCATGGTGGCCGTCGCGGCGATGATGGCGATTCAGTCGGCGTCGGCCGCCGACAGGACGGCCGCGATCCAGCCGTACGCGACACAGCGGGGCCCGGATCCGACCCTGGCCATGATCGAGGCCAACCGTGGCCCGTTCGCCACCGCACAGGTGAGCGTGCCAGCCGGGAACGGCTTCAACGGCGGGGTGATCTACTACCCGACCGACACCAGCCTGGGTACCTGGGGCGCGGTGGCCATCGTGCCCGGCTACACGGCCCTGTTCGCCAACGAGGAAGCCTGGATGGGACCGTGGCTCTCGTCGTTCGGGTTCGTCGTGATCGGCATCGAGACCAACAGTCGCACCGACTACGACGTCGCCCGAGGCCAGGAACTGCTGGCCGCGCTGAACTACCTGACCACACAGAGCCCGGTCCGCAACGAGGTCGACCCCACCCGACTGGCCGTCCTCGGCCACTCCATGGGCGGTGGCGGCGCCATCTACGCCAGCGAGCACCAGCCTTCCCTGAAGGCCGCGGTCGAACTCGCGCCCTTCTCCCCCTCACAGAACATGTCCACCGACACGGTCCCGTCGATGGTGATCGGCGGGCAGAACGACACGGTGGTGACCCCGTCGTATCTCAGTGGCCTGTACGCGACGGTGCCAGCCTCGACGCAGAGCGATTTCGCGCAGATCGCCGGCGCCGACCACGTGTACTACACGCACGCGAACAACGTGGAGATGAAGCTGCTGATCCCGTGGCTGAAGATCTTCGTCGACAGCGACACCCGCTACACCCAGTTCCTGTGCCCCACCCTGCCGGACCCCAGCACGATCTCCGAATACCAGCCCAAGTGCCCCTACGTGCCCTCCGGTGGCACCACCACGACACCAACGCCGCCACCGCCAGGTGCCTGTAGCGCCACCTACAGCACGGTCGGCTCCTGGTCCGGCGGCTTCCAGGGGCAGGTCACCGTCGCTGCCGGCAGCGCGCCGGTCAACGACTGGAGCGTGCACTGGACCCTGGCCAGTGGCCAGACCATCACCCAGGTCTGGAGCGGTGTCCTCAGCTCCAGCGGCCCGCAGGCGACCGTGAGCAACGCCAGCTACAACGGGTCGATTCCCGCGGGCGGCAGTACCACCTTCGGGTTTCTCGCCAACGGCACCCCGTCGACACCCACCCTCACCTGCACCAGCCCCTGACGGTCACCGTCGCGAATTACCTCGGGTGACTCAGTCCCCTCTGCTCCGGCAGCGTCGGGCACATCGTCCGGCGCGCCGGAGCGTGGGAACCCACCAATGTCCGCGGCCGTGGCCGTCCGGACCTCGGCGACCTGATGGCCGACGCAGACAGCAGCGGAGCCTGACTGGTCGCCGACTCGTCTTCACGGCATATCACTGATCTTCGTGGCGGCTTTTGGCCTTCGGAGGCGTGAACTCGTAATGGCTTAATTTCAGTTGCCACTGAAGCTATAGTGATGTTGTCGCCAAAGATGACGGTGCTGGGCGAGTGACCCCGGCTCGCCCAGCACCGGAACCCCCGGCGCCGCCAAACAACGTATGGCGGAAGCTGGGAGGTAGGTTCCAGCGGCCTGGGGAAATCGGCTGGAACCTACTCTCCGAGTGCACACAAGGCGTTCCACGAGGTGGGTGGGCTTCGCGGTCTCCGTCTTGCGCTGATACAAGCTTCTCGCGTTCGGGGACCTCGCCGCGATTCCAGGCCAGACACAAGTTTTCGACCCCGCTTAGGCCGCTGACCTGCGGACATGCTGAAGTCCGGCGGAAAACTATCCAGAGGAGCCGCGAAAACCTACCCTCGGGGCGATGGCCAGTGCGTCGACGCGGCCAGTTCGGCGTCGACCCGAGCCAGCAGTTCCGGGGTGATCTGCTCCAGCGAGTCGACGATGTGCCGCACGCCGAGGTCCGTCATGAACCGGCGTTGCCGCCGGTGCGCCGCGCTGCTCGGGAAGCCGATGAAGCCTACGCCGTGCGCCCGCGCGGCCTGCGCCACCCTGCTCACGTCGTCGACGAAGACGGCCTGGTTGAACTCGCAGCCGATCACGTCGCGGACGATGTGCTCCACGCCCGGCCGGTGCTCGTTGATGCCCACGTAAGGCACCTCGGGATCGAGCAGGTCGACAAGGCCACCGAGATAGGTGTCGAAGGTGTGCTCGCGGGAGCGGCCGCCGTAGCAGAGCACCCGGACGCCGAGCTCGCGCAGGGACGCGAGCATGCCTGCCGCTCCCGGTGTCACCGCGATGGGGTGCTCACGCAGGTATCGCTCGCGCTCGGCCCAGACCTCCGCAAGAGTGTCCTGAACCGGCTGGTCGAGACCGCACGCCTTGGCCATCAGGTCGGCGACGACCACGTCGCGCAGGCCGATGATCGAGCGTTCGGTCTCGTCGTCGTAGTCGCCGCCGTGCTCGGTGACGAAGCGCTTGATGACCGCGAGATAGGTGTCGTCGATCAGCACGCCGTCGCAGTCGATCGCGATGAGGCGCACCTGGTGCAGTTCGGTCACTGGTCGGCCTCCCGCTCCGCGAAGACCTCCCGCGCGGCGCTGATGGCGTTGAGCACCGCAGGGAAACCGACATAGAACGCGAGGTGCAGCAGGGTCTCGGTCACCTCGCGCCGACTGCCTCCGACATTGAGCAGGCCGTTGACGTGCATCTTCAGCTGGGGAATCGCCGAGCCGAGCGCGGTGAGGGCCGCGATGCTGACGATTTCGCGGTGCTTGAGCGAAAGCTGCGGCCTCGGGTAGATCTCACCGAAGGTGAACTCGATGATGTAGCGAGCCAGGTCGGGTGCGACGTCCTGGAGCGCCTCGACCACCTTCGCACCCGCCTCGCCGTCGATCGCGTTCATCGCGGCGAGCCCGCGTTCGTAGCGGTCGTCGATGTCGGACCAGCGCGGCTCGTCCGTGTTCTCGGCCGGCTGGTCCGCGTCCGCGCCGTCCGCGAACTCCTCCTTCACCGCCATCAGGGCGTTGAGCACGGCCGGAAAGCCGGCATACGAGCTGACCTGGATGATCGCCTCGATAACCTGCTGCCGGGCGCAGCCGAGGTTGACCGCGGCCTTGGCGTGGAACCGCAGTTGCGACGCGGCATAGCCGAGCGCGGTCAGCGCGCCGATCGTGGCCAGTTGCCGCTCCGGCAGGGAAAGACCCGTGCGATGGTAGACGTTGCCGTAGACGAACTCGACGCACTGTTCGCCGAACGCGGTCTCGCCGATGCTCGCGAACAGATCGAGGACGGCGGGCCGCTCCTGGCCTCCCATTTGCCGGATCAGCGCCAAGCCCTGGTCGAAGGTTTCGGATCGCACGCCAGAACCTTGCGCCTCGGCCATTCTCGATGCCTTTCTGTCGCATTCTATGTTAATTCTCGGTGAAGTCTCTATCCGCGAACCTGGCCAGATAGGCTTGCCTTGCCCGCTTCGACTTGGCGCGCTCAAGACTGGCGAACCGATCCTGCTTGATCATGGAATAATTGATCTCGGCGGACGCGACCTCGACACCATTCTGGCAGATCGACGCGCGAGCCTCGAATTTGAGATTGGTCGGCTTGCTGAGATCCGCGAACGTCACCTCGGACGCGACCGTCGCGGGCAGCGCGAACAGGAAATCCTGAAACCTGAGATTGATGCTCTTCCACACCCCGGCGTATTCGATACCCGGCAGCTCGCGCCGGTAGCCGGTCTCGAACTGGGCGATGCAGATCTGCCGCATGGCCTCGATGATCACCATGCCCTGCACGTGCTCGCCGGTCCTGTGGTCCGTCACCAGCTCGTTGTCCCGGTGGATGCGCAGGTCAGCGGCGCAATACTCGCCGTCGTAGTGCCGCACGTCGGCGAGCAGGACGTTCTCCGGATGCCGCTTGTGCACGATGTCCGGGGTGACCTGCTCGCCGCGCGGGAACTCGCGGGCCGCCATCCTCGCGACCGGCGTGCCATTGTGCAGGCACGCCGATTCGAGTACCTGCCGGTCCGAGTTGTCAATGCCCTGACCGACGTGAATCGTCAACCGATCACCACGTTCGTCAGGTGAATTGACGGCAACGTGTAACAACAAATCCGACATCGTCAGTACCCGGTCGCCATCGGCGAACGGAGCGAACCGATCCGCAACCACGACAACGTGTTTGCTTGTGTCAATGTTGTCGCCAGTCACCGTTGACAATGGCGAAACCATGCGAGCAGAAGAAACCAGGGGGACGCTGCTTGCCAGGGGCAGCGGCGTATTGCGTGTTGTCATCAGCATCACATTTCCGAGTTGGTTCACGCCTCACTGCTGATTCGACACTCGCGCATTGATTAACGCATCGGCCAGGTTTTTAGCCTTCGTCGCCGTACTCCAGCGGGTCTCGGTCAATTCTTTGGCAAGAACGCCCAACATCGACCGCACCATGTCCGGTTGTCCGCTCACGTCCGCGGACAGCAACGGCTCGACCTCGGCGGCAGCGGTGTCCAGGTCGCCGAGCCGCAGATGGGCGCGGGCGGCGTCGATCCGGATCATCGGTTCCATGGCCGCCCACCGTTCGTCCAGTGCCATGCCGTCGTAGGCCTGCCGCGCGGTCCGGAACTCGCGTAACGCGTGAGTGGTCTGCCCGACGGACAGCAGCGAAGTGCCGGCCATGTAGTGCCGGCGGTCCTTGCTGATGTTGAAGAACCTGTCCCCGTCCGCGGCCTCCGAACCCGAATCCTCAAGCCGCGACCAGCGGGCGATCGCGTCCATGACCTGGTGTTCGGCCTGTACCGACGACCAGCCTCGGGCCTCGGCGAGAATCAGCGGCGCGTCGTTGAGTCCACCCGCCTTGTACTTCAGCCCCTCCGCGGCCAGCCGCGCCGACTCGATGGCGTTTCCTGCCCAGAACGCGACCCTGGCCTGAGTCGTCCGCACCCAGCGCCGGGCAAGGCAGTCGTCTGCGCTCTGCGTGTAGAGCCAGGCGCCGGCGTTGAGCCGCTGGGCGACGCCGTAGCGCCCGAGGTCTCCGGCTATCCACGCCATCATCGCGGAGCTCTTGGCGTTGATCAGGTACAGCTCGCGCGTTCGCTTCGGTGGCTGCCGTCCGCGCAACAGGCTCGTCGCGCGCTGCTGTACGAAAGACAGTTGACGCAGCACGGAGTCCGGCGACGCGCGGGTATAAGCATCACTGAGGTAGTCGATGTCCGACCACAGATCGTCCAACTGGAGTTCGTCCACGTTCGTCGTGGTCAACAGCATGGCCTCGGCCAGCGCGTCGCCGCCGACCTGCTGATCGTCGACCTCGGCAACGGGTATCTCGGACTCGGACGCCAGCCGTACCGAGACGACGTCGTCGGCCGCACGTCGCGCATCGCCGGCGTGGTACTCCGCGAGGTCCTTGGCCGGCAGTTCCTCCAGGTCGCGCACGGTGAGTAGGGCGCGCCACGTCGTGCCATAGACCTGCGCCAAGATCCGCAGGGCGCGCATGGTCGGCCGCACTCCCCTGTCGGGCCATTGCTCGTACTCCCAGATCCGGGAGCCGCGCATGCCAGCCCTTATATCGCCGGTGATCGCGTTGTACCTGGTCGCGGCCGCTTCTAGAGACAGCTCACAGGCCAGCCGCCAGGCCGTCCTCGGCCGCATCCCGCACTCCGCGACCAGGTTCTCCGCGACCAGGGCACAGCGAGCCTCCTCGGGAAAGCCAAGCTTCGCCAACCGCTCACGCAACTGCGCACGGTATAGCTTGCTTCCCGGTTTGGCCTGCCTGCTCATCCTTCGCCCAACGTTCTCCTAGCACCCACGCGCATACCGGGCCGATGATGGGATTGACGTGAATTTCGCGCATTCACCATGCGCCGACACGGAAACAGGTCGTCCCCAGACTACCACCGCGAATCCGGCGACCCGGATTCCACGCAACGGCCGGCCTGGAACATCAGGTTGCAGGCGACTGCGTCAAGTCGACGGTCATACTGTGTGTGATTCGCGGTCGTCCTGCTCGCCCTGACTCAGGCCGTCGCGGTGGCGGGTGCGGCGGGGGTCATCAGCAACCGGGTGAGCGGGCGGTGTCGATGGCCGGCAGGGGCGTGTCCACGTGCAGCACCGCATAGCCGTCGTCGGCGAAGATCTCCTGGTAGCCGTGCGCTCGCAGAAACACGACTCTGCTTCGCTGCTCGGCAACGGAACAGAACGGGAACGTGGCACGGGCGACGTCGGCGACAACCCATGGCGCCCAGCGCGGTCGCCGGTCCCACAACAGAACGGTGTCTCGACCGGTGAGCAGCGGTCCGAGGTTGTTCGCGGTCTCCACGACCACCCCCGACGGTACCTGCGCCACTGCTGCCGCTGCCGCGCGGGTTTGGTTGGTCGACTGCCATGCGGACGGGTTCAGTGGTGCGACGAGGGCCGATCCGGGCACATGCCAGACCGCGACGGCGAGGATCGTCGTTACCCACAGTGGGCGGATATGCCGGATGCTCGGCCTGCTGATCGCGTCGACGCCGGCGCACAGGATCGGCACCACCAGAAACAGGTTGTAGTGGTAGGCCATCCCCCACCAACTGGGTGCGTCGGCGAGCATGCGTTCGGCCAGCAGTGGGGCGACCGCGAGCAGGTAGGGCGAAAACAGTCCGGCGAACGCGGCCAGCGCGAACAGGCTGACGATGGTCTGCGACTTGATGTCCGGTGTGAAGGCCGTGTGCAGGGTCGATGCCGGGTGGGCAAGCATGGTCAGCAGCGCGTTGGACGCGGACGGGCCGAACGCGCCGTATCGCCAGTAGTAGCCGGGGTTGGACCCGAACGCCGGCAGGATCACGCCGGTCACCAGTGCGGCCGTGGCCAGACCGCCGATCACGAACCCGACACCGAGCAGACGAACCGGGCGAGGAGGATCGGGCCAGCGCGTCGAGTGCACCAGCACGGCCAGGCCGAAGGCGGCCACGAACAGGCCCATGTCCTCCTTGACCAGCAGCAGGCCGAAGGCCGGCAGAGCCACCTGCCAGTACCGGGCTCGACCGGCGCGCAGTGCGGAGAACCGTTCGAACAGCACAGCCATCAGCGCCGGCGCGAAGGCGGCCTCGTGGAAGTCGAACGACACCGCCGCCGCGACCGGCCAGGACAGCGCGTAGGCGAGGACGACGCAGTAGGCGGGCCAGGTCGCGGCCAGTTCGCGTCGGACGAAGATCCACAGTGGCGGGATCGCGGCCGCGACCAGCACGGCCTGCGCCGCGATCAGCGTTGCCGGACCCGAGTGGACCCAGTACAGCGGCGCGAGCAGCACGAGGATCGGCGAGAAGTGGTCGCCGAGCACGGAAAAACCGAGACCGAAGCCGCGATGCACGCCGTCGACCGGTGAAAGCCCTGCCTGCAGGTGGCTGTAGGACCGGACTGCCTGGTCGAACAGGGCCAGGTCGTAGGTGCCGGAGTGCAGCGTCGCCACCTGGTACCAGCCGGCGGCGACATAGCTGATGGCGGCGAGCAGGCACAGTCCGCTGAGGACTATCGGGTGGCGGATGCGGCGCCTGGTCGGGCTGGCGAGCTGCACCGCTGTGGCAACCGCGAGTGTCACCGAATCAGCACGGGGATACGCTGGTGGCGCGGACGACGACCGCGGCGGGCTCCACGACTTCGGTTGGCGAGGCCTGGCCGAGGGTGCGTACGGTCCAGCCTGCCGCACGCCAGCGTGGTGCGTCGAGGACGCCTCGTCCGTCGATCAGCTTGCGTCCGGTCACGACGGCCGCGATCGCGTTCGGGTCGATCGCGCGGAACTCGGGCCACTCGGTGAGGTGCAGGATCAGGTCGGCGTTCGTGGCAGCGGCCAGCGCCGAGCCGACGTAGTCCAGGTGCGGGTAGCGGCGGCGCGCGTGCACGATCGCCTTGGGGTCGTAGACCTGGACCCGCGCGCCTTGCTGCGTGATCGCGTGCGCGATCTCCAGTGCCGGCGAGTCGCGGATATCGTCGGAGTTCGGTTTGAACGCCGCGCCCCACACCCCGATCGTGCGGCCCGCGAGGGAACCACCGCACAGCGTGCGGGCCAGCGCGACCGTCCTGGCGCGCCTGCGGGTGTTGATCGCGTCCACCTCGCGCAGGAAGTTCACGGCCTGGCTGGCACCGATCTCCTCGGCACGGGCGATGAACGCGCGGATGTCCTTGGGCAGGCAGCCGCCGCCGAAACCGATCCCGGGCGCCAGGAACTGGCCGCCGATCCTGGCGTCGTGGGCGAGCGCACCGGCCAGCGCTGTGACGTCGGCACCCGCCGACTCGCACACCTCGGCCATGGCGTTGATGAAGGAGATCTTGGTTGCCAGGAACGCGTTCGCGGCGACCTTCACCAGTTCTGCCGTTGCGAAGTCGGTCTCCACCACAGGGATGCCTTCGTCGATGAGGGGCTGGTAGACGGCACGCAGGGCGCGCAGCGCGGGGTCGGACCGCGTGCCGAACACCAGCCGGTCGGGCCGCAGCGTGTCGGTGAGGGCGTGGCCTTCGCGCAGGAACTCGGGGTTCCAGGCCAGTTCCGCGTTGTGGCCTGCCGGCGCGAGGATGGTGAGTCGTTCCGCGAGGCGGTCCGCGGTGCCGACCGGCACCGTCGATTTGCCGACGACAACACAGCGCCTGCGCAGATACCGGGCCAGGGTCTCCACCGCGACCTCAACAAAAGACGTGTCCGCGGCGTATTTACGGTCTCGCTGTGGCGTGCCGACGCAGATGAAATGAATGTCGGCGAATTCCGCGACCTCCGGCAGCGCGGCGGTGAATCGCAATCGGCCGGATGCGAGCTGCTCGCGCAGTGCCTGTTCCAGTCCGGGTTCGTAGAACGGTAGCGTACCGGAGGACAGTGCGGCGACACGTTCCCGGTCTACGTCCCGGACGAGGACATCATGTCCGAGTACCGACATACCGACGGCATGACTGACACCGAGATATCCGGCACCGATGACCGAGACGCGTTGCGCCACAACGGCTCCTCCCTGAAAGTGAAATGCAGGCCACTGATAGTGATCAGGGACGTAGACCACGTCAATTCCGGGTTGGCGTTTCCCATTCCTTGGTCGATCGCTGGTACGGAAGGAATAGTAGGCTGATGCTTCAACTGGCCGGGTGCGATCACACCGAGCGGGCCGTCGCCGGCTACCCGAGGACCGCGGCTCGGGTGCTCGCGATCGGGTCGGTCTTGCCGGCACTGCTGGGCACGGGATGGTTGCTCGCGGCGGTGCCGTTGGCCATGACCGGTCTGTTCCGGCCGTGGCTGGTGTTTCCGCTGGCGCTGCTGGCTTCGGTGGTGATCGTCGTGCTCGGTACCTCGGTTGTCCGTCGCGCCGAGGTGATACGCCCAACGCCGTGGTGGCCGGTGCTGCTCACGTTGCTGATCTCGATCGGTTTCGCGCTGTTCGCCGCGACGACGCACAGCGAACAGGTGGTGTTGCGCCGCGACGCCGGCTCCTACGTCCAGATCGGCTACCTGCTCGCGCACCACTTCGGGCTACACCAACCGGTCCCGATCTCGGCCTTCGGCCCGCTGCCGGCCGGCGCGACCTTCGCCAGCCCGGCCTTCTACCAGATCGGCGGCACCATCGTGCCGCAGTTCATGACCGGCTGGCCGACCGTGCTGGGGGGCGCCGACTGGCTCGCCGGCTGGACCGGCATGCTGATCGCGCCCGCACTGGTTGGTGGCGGCACGATCCTGGCCATCGGCGGCCTCGCAGCACGCGTGCTCGGGGCCAGGTTGGCGCCGGTTGCCGCGTTTCTCGCCGCGTTCGCCTGGCCGGTGTTGCGCGTGTCGCAGGTGACGTTGTCCGAGCCGCTCGGCGCGCTGTTGCTGGCTGGCGGGATCTGCCTGGTGATCGACCTGATGACGGTCTCGGCGCCGAATTCGGCCCTGCGGCGGCACTCGTTCGCCGCCGGGTTGGTGCTGGCCGGCGGCGAGTTGGTGCGGCTGGATTTCGGGGTCGACTTCGCGTTGTTGTTACCGATCCTGGGCTGGTGCTGGCTGCGTCGGCGTCCGGGAGTGCTGTCTTTCTTTGTGGGGGCGGCGGTGGCGGGCGGGCTCGCCGTGGCGGATGGCGGGTTCGCGACCCGGCCCTATGTCAGCGGCAACCACGAATCCGTGGTGTTGATGCTGCTGTTGTTGGCGGGCGTCGCGGTGTTGACGGTGATCGCGGCCGGCGTGCTCCACCGAATCCGTCGGGGGCCGACGGAACTGCGTTGGTGGCGGCCGGTTCCCGCGTTGTGCGCGGCCGTGGTCGCCCTGGTCGGGGTTGGACTGGTGCTGCGACCGTTCGTTTCGGTCGATCATTCCAACACCGATCCTGGCGTGATCAAGTTCACCGCGAGCGTGCAGCGCAATCTCGGCCTGCCGATCGACGGCACCCGCGCCTATGCAGAGCACACCCTACAGTGGGTGTCCTGGTACCTGGGCTGGCCGATGCTGGCGGCGGCACTGGTGGCCGCGACCCTGCTGGTTCGAGCGGCCGCCTCGGGTCGGGAGCGGTCCTGGTGGCCGGTGCTGACCGTCTACTTCGGTTCGGCGGTGCTGGTGTTGCTCCGGCCCGCCATCACGCCGGACCACCCGTGGGCGGACCGCAGGTTGGTCACCGAGGTCATTCCGGCGCTGGTGCTGCTCGCGACCTGGACGTGCGCCAAGGCGGTGCGCCTGGCCGGCGGACGGTGGCGGATCGGGGTGGGCGCGGCGTTCGTCGTCGCATTCCTGGGACCGATGGTGCTCGCGACCGCGCCGATGGCGCTGGACCGGACCGAGATCGGCGAGGTCTACGCGAGCGAGCGCGTGTGCGCGAGCCTGCGGCCGGGTGATTCGGTGATGCTGCTGGACTGGCAATGGATGCCGACGATCCGGGAGCAGTGCGGTGTGCCCGTGGTTTTGCTGCAGGATATGTCGGTATCCACAATAGATTCGGTCGAACATGGCATTGTCGCAGCCGGTCGGACACCGGTGATCGCCGGGTCACAAATGACCGATCCTGCGGTGATCGGCCGGTCGGCCGCGCCCGCTGTCGTCCTGGACACCCGCACCGACCAGTCGGAACTGCTCCGCCGCCCCTATACGACCGATCCGCTGCGACTCGAATTCTGGCTGATCCGATCCTGACCGACAATCCTTAACCGACTTTCAGATTGGACGGTCGGAGCACCTGTTTAGCGCTGTTAACATGCCTCTGCGTCAGTTACCCAACAGCGCACCCATTGATTCTGTCCCCGACATTGTCGGTGTGCGAACGGTGCGCGTCGGAAATACTTCGGAGAGCAGATGACAGCGCGGATGTTCGTCGACTCGGCCGGTCCGACCACGGCAGCGGTGCCAACGCCGGATTCGCAGGACGCGCCGAGATCCGTCCGGGTCACCATCGTGCTGCCCTGCCACAACGAGGCCGATCACGTCCGGCTGGAGCTTGAGCGGATCTGTGCCGCGATGGACGTCTCCGAGTTCAGCTACGAACTCGTCGCCATCGATGACGGTTCGACCGACAACACGCTGGAAGTGCTGGAAAAGGCCGAGCTGGACTTCCCGTCGCTGACCGTGCGCGCTTTCAGGCGCAACAGCGGCGCGGGCACGGTGCGCCGCTTCGGTTCCCAACACGCCAACGGCGACATCGTGGTGTGGACCGACGCGGACATGAGCTATCCCAACGAGCGCATCCCGGAACTGGTCAGGGCACTTGACGAGGACCCGTCCATCGACCAGGTGGTTGGCGCGCGCACCACCGAGGAAGGCACCTACAAGCTGCTGCGGGTCAGCGCGAAGTGGTTTATCCGCAAGTTCGCGGAATGGCTGACCAGCGAGCGCATTCCCGACCTCAACTCCGGCCTGCGCGCGTTCCGGCGGGACGTGGCCAAGCCGTACCTGCGGCTGCTGCCGCCCGGCTTCTCCTGCGTCACCACGATCACCGTCGCGTTCCTTGCCAACCAGCACGGCATCAGGTTCGTGCCGATCCGGTACTCCAAGCGTGCCGGTACCTCGAAGTTCCGGTTCGTCCGCGACGCCTACCGCTACATCCTCCAGGTGCTGCGGATGGTCATGTACTTCAACCCACTCAAGGCGCTGATGCCGCTGGCGCTGACCCTGGTCGGGGTCGGGATCGCGAAGGGCATCGCGGACATCGCGCTGCACCCGGTGCGGCTGGCCACCAACACCGTGCTGATCTTCCTGGCCGGCTTGATCATCGGCTCGCTTGCGCTGCTCGCGGACCTGATCGTGCGTTCGCGGCCCGACTAGGCCTTCAGGCCAGCCGGGCTCGCGCGATCAAGCCGGTTCCGGTGTCGGGAAAGGCCCGCTGGACCGCCCGGAACGGCGCGGTGCCCCAGCGGGTCGCGACACCTCGACCGGCTCCGGCCGGTTGCAGCAACCGGCCGGAGGTCGCGGTGCGTTCCTCTACCGTCCCAACCGGACGATCGCGCAACCGCCGCGACGCGATCCGGTTGCGACCGTATTCCAGCAGGTAGCCGAGCGGGAAGCCGTAGTGGCGCACGGTGATCTCGACGAAACCGCAGTCGATCAGCAACTCGGTGAGGTGCTCGGCGTCGTAGCGGCGGAAGTGGCCGACGAGTTCGTCCGCAGGGCCGAAGCGGTGTTGGCCCGCCGGGACCGAGAGCAGCAACCAGCCACCGTCACGCAGCCACGAGCGCCAGTCGAGCAGTGCCGCCGTGTCGTCCTCGATGTGTTCCAGTACCTCGAACGCGCAGACGAGATCGAAGCGCCGGCCCGCCTCCAGCACCGCGCTGGTGCCGTTACGCACCTCACCGCTGCCCAGCGCCGCCAGCCGGTCCCGCGCGACCGACCAGGACGCGGGGTCGGGCTCCACGCCGAGATAGCGGTACCGCTCGGCGAGCCGGACGCCCGCAGCGCCCTGGCCACAGCCGATCTCCAGTACCTCGCGCACATCCTCAGGAAGCAACTGTTCGAGTACGGCAAACCGCAACCACGCGTTCGGCGTCAGCGGCGCGACCCGGTCGCCGTTCATCGGTGACTCTCCAATCGGGACACCAGCGGTGCGACGATCTCGGGTGCGGTGAATTCCCTACGGGCGAGGTCGCGGGCCGCCTTGCGGAGCCGGGCCAGTTCGCTTCGGTCTACGGCCAATCCGCGCAAGACGGCGGCTAACGCGTCCGGATCGCCTGGCGGGACCAGCATCGCGGCGTCGCCGAGGACCCTGCGCTGCGGTTCGGTATCGGAGGTGATGATCGCGCAGCCCGCCGCGGCGCCCTGGAACACCTTGTTCGGCACGACCCGCTGTGCTTTCCCGCTGGTGCCGAAGATGCCAAGACACACGTCAGCAGCGCCGAGGAAGCCAGACAGGTCGGTCGGGGGCACCCAGTCCAGCCAGCGCACCCGAGTGTTCGGCTTCGCAGCGGCCTTCGTCTCGGCCTCGTCCTGGCCGGTGCCGATCATGGTCACGTCGATCGGCTCGTCGGCGAGCAGTCGCAACGCCGCTCCGATCACCGGCGTCCCCTGCAACGGTGTGTACAGGCCGAAGAACACCACGCGCAGTGGACCGTCCTCGTGCTCCTCCCGCGTACCGAACCACGCGTCGGGTGCGCCGACCGGCACGACAACCGACCGGTTCCGTGCACGCTCGTTGAGCAGGGCCTTGTGCTCGTCGGTGTCGACAACGACGATGTCGGCGGCGCGCAGGGCGGCCGCGTCGATCAGCTGGAGCACGGTCGTGCGCGCTCCCCCGCCCAGCCGTCGGTCCAGCGCGGTGTCGGCGGCGCCGATCAGGTGGTCCAGCACGATCGGGACGCGCGGGAACAGCAGCCGCGCCAGGTGTACGTCGAAATGGCCAAGGTATCCGACGACCACGACGTCCGGTCGCGCGGTTCGGCGCGCGGCAACCGCCAACGTGATCCACCGACGCGCCAGCCTGCCCAGCAACGCGCCGACCAGCCACGGCCGGGCGAGCATGCGCACGCGCGCCGCGGTGTCCAGATCCAGCGGGGCGTTGCACTCGGCGACCTCGAAACCGTGCGCGCGCAGACCGTCGGCGACGATCGCGATTCGCGGATGGGCCCTGGCATCGTAGGTGCCGAACAGGAGGACGCGCATGATGCGCGCACCCTAACCGGTCCCCCAGCACCGATCGAATGCGGCTGTGCCGGCGCCCGCATACTGGAACGTCTACCCTCGGCGCATGGTCGCACCGAAGACGGTTGTTGTGTCCGAGACCGAAATGGACGGACATCGACGTTTTCTCGGTCCGCTCATGACGATGGTGCGGAGCAGGATCGTCCGCTGGGGTTTTCTCGCGGTCGCGGTCGGGCTCTGCCTGTACACCGTCGCCCGGCAGTGGCAACAGGTCCGCGGCGCGCTCGCCGAGCTCGGCGTGCCGGTGATCCTGGGTTCGTTCGCTTGTGTGGCACTGGCGATGCTGGCGAGTGCCGAGGTGTGGCGAGTGCTGCTGGGCGCGTCGGGTTCACCGCTGCCGCGCAAGGCCGCCGCGAGCATCATGTTCGTCGGTCAGCTCGGCAAGTACCTGCCTGGCTCGGTGTGGCCGGTGTTGGCGCAGATGGAACTCGGCAGGGCGCACAAGGTACCGCGCCGGCACAGTGCGACCGCCGCGATGCTGACCATGCTGGTGTCGTTGTGCGGTGGCCTGCTCGTCGCGGTGGCGACGTTGCCGTTCACCACGCCGTCGTCCGGCTATCGCTGGTTCCTGTTGGCCGTGCCGGTGTTGCTGGCAATGTTGCACCCTCGATTGCTCAACGCGGTCCTGCGGGTGGGCACCCGTGGACGTATCTCGGTCGACGGGCTCGATCTTCGTCGGATTCGCACCGCGCTGGCCTGGTCGGTGTTGTCCTGGCTGTGTTACGGCGCGCCGATCTGGCTGCTGGCAACGCGACTCGGCGCGCCATCCGGGCAGACGGTGTTGCTCGCGATCGGCGGATTCGCCTTCGCGTGGAGCGTCGGGTTTCTGGTGGTGATCACGCCGGCCGGCGCGGGCGTGCGCGACGTGTTGCTCGTTGCCACGCTGGCAGCGGTGCTGCCGGTCGGCGACGCCACCGCCGTCGCGTTGGTGTCCCGGCTGCTGATGACCGTCGGTGACGTGTTCGCGGCGGGGATCGCGGCGTCGCTGGCCAGGGTCAGAAAGCGGCACCTACGATCGCCGGTCAGCCACTGATCCCCGCCTGGACTCCGCGAGCCGGCCAGGACGCGGGTACCCGCACCGAGGTGAACGCCGGGCGCTGCCGCAACCGGAATCCCAGGGACTCGTACAGTCGAATGGCGCCGGTGTTGGCCGCCGCCGCGTGCAGGAACGGTGTCTCCCCGCGTGCCCTGATACCGGCGGCCACCGCCCGTACCAGCCGGGTCGCCAATCCCTGGCCCCGGTAGGCGGCATCGGTGCACACCGCGCTGATCTCCGTCCAGCCCGGCGGATGCAACCGCTCGCCCGCCATCGCGACCAGCACGCCAGCGCGTCGGATACCGAGGTAGGCGCCCAGTTCGATGGTCCTTGGCCGAAATGGTCCTGGGCGGGTCCGTTCGACCAGGGCGAGCATCTCCGGCACGTCCGCTTCGGTGAGCCGGACGGCCTCGTCGTCGGGGGCGGCGAGCACGCCGTCGTCCACGAGTTGCACACCAGGTATGCGGTCGACCACTTCCCAGGACGGCGGCGGGTCGATCGCCCCCGGCACGGCGACCACCGCGCCAGGCCCCGCCAACGCGGCGACATCCGCCCACACCCGAGGGTCATCGGACCCCGGTGATACGGCGAGAAACGGCGCGACGTCGGTCGCATAGCGCACCACGAGCCCGTTCCACTCGGCGAATCGGGCATGCACGCCGTTGAGCGCCCCCCACACCGGATTGTCCAACACGCACACGCCGAACCCACCCATCCATCTCGTCAGCAACGTCGATGATAACGGCAAACCACCAACTGCCCTCGGACATTCCCGCCCATCTCTTGGGAGATCCGAGTACGACAGTATCGGTGCTGCGACAGATATTGTCGTTGCGGCGCAAGTAAACTCCGTTCAGGATGTGGGAGTCGACGACCACGCCTCGACATGGCCACACCCGGTGAGTCAGAGTCCCGCCATGAGCACACCGCAGCCCGGGACGACGGTGGCCGCACCCCGGCCAACCGAACCCGACGGCGATGCCGGACTCGCCGAACTGGCCCGTGGCAAGGTCGCGCCACTGCGCCATCCCGGTCGCTGGATAGCCAGCGTTGCCGCGGTCGTGCTGCTCGCTCAGTTCGTGCACGCGCTCGCCACCAACCCGGTGTTCCAGTGGCACGCGTTCGGCTACTGGTTCCTGCGGCCGGTGATCGTACACGGCCTCCTGCTGACGCTGGAACTGACCGGCCTGAGCGCGGTGTTCGGCCTCGTCGGCGGGCTCGTGCTCGCCCTCATGCGGCTATCCGCGAGTCCGCTGTTGCAAGCGATCTCCTGGGGGTACGTCTGGGTGTTCCGGTCGATCCCGCTCATCGTGCTGCTGCTGTTCCTGGCCAACGTGACCGCGCTGTACAGCAGCCTGAGCATCGGTGTCCCGTTCGGACCATCCTTCCTGCGGTTCAACGCCAACGACGTGCTCAGCTTCACCGTGGTCGCCGTGCTCGGACTGAGCCTCAACGAGGCCGCGTACGCCGCGGAGATCGTCCGGTCCGGCATCATCTCGGTCGACAGTGGACAGTTGGAGGCCGCGGCCGCGCTCGGTCTGCCGAAGTGGCGGCAGTACCGCAGGGTCATCCTGCCGCAGGCCACCCGGACGATCATTCCCTCCTACGCCAACCAGCTGATCGGCCTGTTGAAAGGCACCTCGGTGGTCTACATCACCTCGTTGCTGGAACTGTTCGGCGAGGTGGAGACGCTGGGGAGCACGAACAGCGGCCAGATTATCCCACTGCTGATGGTCGGCACGGTCTGGTACGTCATCCTGACCAGCATCCTGTCCGTGGTGCAGTACTACGTCGAGCGGTATTTCGCCCGCGGCGCGACCAGAACGCTGCCACCAACACCGTTGGGCCGGTTCCGGTCGACCCTGCGCACGCTGGGAGTCATCCGATGACGGCGGCGGTCGAGGTGCGCAACGCGACCAAATCCTTCGGCTCACACCAGATCTTCGACGGACTCGACTTCACCGCGGAGCGCGGCAAGGTCACGGTGATCATCGGCCCGTCCGGCTCAGGCAAGTCCACGCTGCTCCGGGTGATCAACCACCTCGAACGGCTCGACGCGGGCTGTGTCAGGGTGGACGGCGAGTTGATCGGCGTGCGGGTGCACCGCAACCGGCTCAAGCAGCTCAGCGAACGGGTCATCCTGAAACAGCGGGCGCGGATCGGCTTCGTGTTCCAGCACTTCAACCTGTTCCCGAACCTCACAGTGCTGGACAACATCGTCGAGGCACCGGTCGCCGCCCTGGGGATCGATCGGGCACGAGGCGCGGGACCGTGCGCGAGAGCTGCTGGCCAGGGTCGGACTGGCGGACAAGGCCGGCCAGTATCCCCGGCAGCTCTCCGGCGGGCAACAGCAGCGGGTCGCGATCGCCCGCGCGCTCGCCCTTGATCCGAAGCTGATCCTGCTCGACGAACCCACCTCGGCACTCGACCCGCAGCTCGTCGGCGAGGTGCTCGCCGTCATCAGGGACCTCGCCCGCTCCGGCACCACGATGATCGTGGTCACGCACGAGATCGGGTTCGCCCGCGAGATCGCCGACCACGTCGTGTTGCTGGAGGAAGGCCGCATCGTCGAACAGGGCCCACCGCGGCAGGTGCTCGACGCACCCGCCCAGGACCGGACCAGAGATTTTCTGAGCAACGTGCTCTGAGATCGTCGTTTCACTTCTGAGGAGAGCATCGTGCGCATCGCCGTGTTACTGACCGTGCTGCTCGGGGCCGTCGCCGCCTGCGGGACGGGCGCGGCATCCACCCCGACCAAGGCCGCCGACGGCGACACCATCGTCACCGTCGCGGCGAACGCGAACGCGGCAACCCCCGTGCAGCTGACCGTGCCCGAGGTCACCTCGATCAGGGCCGAGCTGCCGAAGTCCATTGTGGCCAGTGGAAAGCTGGTGATCGGTGTCGGCGCGCTGCCTGCCGGGTTCCCTCCGCTCGCCTACGTCGGCAACGACCAGCAGACGCTCACCGGTTCCGAGCCCGACCTGGGCAGGTTGGTCGCCGCGGTGTTCGGGCTGACTCCGGACGTGCAGAACGCGTCCTGGCAGAACCTGTTCGTGCGACTGCAAAGCGGTCAGTTCAACGTCGGCTTCTCCAACATCACCGACACCGAGCTGCGCAAGCAGCAAGGCTTCGACTTCGCCTCCTACCGGCAGGACAACCTCGGGTTCGAGGTCAAGAAGTCGAGCACCTGGAACTTCGACGGCAACTACGAGAACCTGGCAGGCAAGACGGTCGCGGTCAGTTCGGGCACCAACCAGGAGAAGATCCTGCTGCAGTGGCAGTCCCAGCTCACGGCGCAGGGCAAGACGTTGAACGTGCGCTACTTCAACGACGACAACAGCACCTACCTCGCGCTGGACTCCGGCCGGATCGACGCCTACTTCGGCCCGAACCCGGGCGTTGCCTATCACGTGGCCCAGGACGCGAACACGCCGAACCCGACCCGCTCGGCCGGCAAGTACTCGGGTGCGGGCGCGAGCCTGCAAGGGCTGATCGCGGCAACCACCAAGCACGGCGACGGCCTTGCCAAGCCACTCGCCGACGCGATCAACTACCTGATCGCACACGGCCAGTACGCGCGCTGGCTGGCGGCTTACGGACTGCCGAACGAGGCGGTGACCAGGTCGCTGGTCAACCCGCCGGGCCTGCCGGTCACCAACTCCTGACCGTCTCCTGACCGGGTAGTTCGTCTGTCCACGAAGTGGGACCGCCGACGCGGCCGTTTGCTGAACTGCCTCGACGTGGCAGGGTGTATCGCAGCCAGAGCCACTGACGGCATCGATGCCGACGCCAGGCCGAAAACGAATTAACTCTGTTTCCGCCATAACGCCAGTCATGGGGAGGCGCCGTGCCAATACCGGCGAAATCGCGAATACCGGATGGGGTCCCCGGTGGAACGCGGCTGGCGATCGCCGCTGACGATTACCGGCCAGCCGATGGAAACGTGTCTGATGCCGATTTGCTCGCGGCCCGACTGGTTCCGCTGCGTCGGCCGGGCCAGTGGGTCTCGGCCGTGGTCGTCCTTGTCCTGCTGGCGATGCTGGCGCACACGCTGGTGACCAATCCCCGATTCCAGTGGACCGTGGTGTGGAGTTACTTCACCACCGCGACGGTGCTGCACGGTCTCGAACTGACGCTGTGGCTGACCGCTGCGGTGATGGTGTGCGGTTATCTGCTCGGCACCGGGCTGGCCGTGATGCGGTTGTCCCGGAACCCGGTTCTGCGGACGGTGAGCTTCGGCTACGTGTGGCTGGTCCGCTCGGTGCCGCCGCTGGTGCAACTGTTGTTCTGGTACGAACTCGCCTCGCTGTTTCCACAGTTGTCGCTGGGTATTCCGTTCGGCCCGGAGTTCGTCACGGTGAAGACCGCGCACCTGTTCACCGGTGTGCTGGCGGCGTTCGTCGGCCTGACCCTGGACGTCGCCGCGTTCTCCTCGGAGATCATCAGGGGCGGCATTCTGTCCGTCGAACATGGACAGACCGAGGCCGCGGCGGCGCTCGGCCTGCGACCGTGGCGGATCTTCCGGCGGATCGTGCTGCCGCAGGCGATGCCGGCGATCATCCCGGCCACCGGCAACATGCTGATCAGCATGCTCAAGGCGACCTCGATCGTGAGCGTCATCGCCGTGCAGGACCTCTTGTACTCGGTGCAGTTGATCTACAACCAGAACTTCCTGATCATCCCGCTACTGCTGGTGGCCGTGATCTGGTACGTCATCCTGACCACGGTGCTGTCGGTGGGGCAGTATTACGTCGAGCGGTACTACGCCAGAGGCAGCAGGCGGCACGGCCCTCGGGGCCTGTTGGCGATCGCCAGATCGAATCTTCCCCTGTTCCGCACCGGTTCGACGGATCTGGCGGGTCTGTCATGACCCAACCACTGGTCCGGATTCGGGGACTGCGTAAGAGCTTCGGTGCGAACACCGTCCTGGACGGCGTCGATCTCGACGTTCGACCGGGCGAGGTGACGGTGTTGCTCGGGCCGTCCGGCGCAGGCAAGAGCACCCTGCTGCGCTGCGTCAACCACCTGGAGAAACCGGACGCGGGTTTCGTCGCGGTAGGCGACGAGGTCATCGGCTACCGGTACGGACACCACCGGCTGCACGAGTTGCGACCAAGAGCGATCACCCGGCAGCGCGCCCGGATCGGCATGGTTTTCCAGCAGTTCAACCTCTTTCCGCACCTGACGGTGCTGGACAACGTGATCGAAGGTCCGGTGGCCGCCCGCCGAGCGCCGAAGAAGGCCGCCGCCGAGCGGGCGGCCGAACTGCTCGACCGGGTCGGCCTCGGCGGCCGCGAGCGGAGCTATCCGCGGCAGTTGTCCGGCGGGCAGCAGCAGCGGGTGGCGATCGCCCGTGCGCTGGCCATGGAACCCAGGCTGATGCTGTTCGACGAGCCGACCAGCGCGCTGGACCCCGAACTGGTCGGCGAGGTGCTCGGTGTCATGAAGGACCTCGCGGTCAGCGGCATGACGATGATCGTGGTGACCCACGAGATCGGTTTCGCCCGTGAGGTCGCCGACACCGTGGTGTTCCTCGACGGTGGCCGGATCGTCGAGTCGGGGCCACCGACAGACGTGCTGGTCAACCCGCGCCACGACCGGGCGAGGACCTTTCTGGCCGCGGTTCTGTGAAGGAAGGGATCACTGTGAGTACAGGCAGGCCGCGCGTTCGGCGCGCACTCCGGATCGCCCGCTGGTCGGCGCTCGCGTCCGCGGCAGTCACCGCGTTGGCGGCATGCGGCTCGTCGGCGGGCGCCGCACCCGGCGCCACGGGCTCGTCGGCGAGCTACCCGACCCAGGACGTGGTGTCCTCGGTGGCCGTCGATCCGGCGCTGCGGGCGGAACTGCCCGACGAACTGCGCAACGGTGGCACGGTCACGCTGGGCACCACGATCCGGCCGGGCACCGCGAACCTGCCCTATGGCGGAACCGCGCCGAGTGGCCAGGAGATGGGCCTCAACGTCGATATCCGCGACGCGGTCGGCAAGCTGCTCGGCGTCACCTGGAACGTGCAGAACGGCACCTTCGCCACGATCATCCCCGGTGTGCAGAACCACAAGTACGATGTCGGGGAGGACAATTTCGGGGTTACGGCGGCCCGCGAGAAGGTGGTCGACTTCGCCACCTACCTCTCCGACGGCCAGTCCCTCCTCGGTCGTGACGACATCGGCCTGAACACGGTGCGGGCGCTCACCGATCTGTGCGGCCTGACCGTGGCCACCAACCCGGGTTCGACGTTCCAGCAGATCCTCACCGATGGCGCGGGAAAGTGTGCAGCGGCCGGCAAGAAGCCTTACACCGTCCAGCTGTTCTCCGACGACGCGCCGATCTGGCTGGGCCTGGCCAACGGCAAGGTCGATGTCATGTTCGGGCCGACGCTGGGCGTGAAATATGACGTTGTCCACCGGCCGAACGTGAAGTTCCTCGGCCAGTTCAGCTCCACCCCGGTCGGCTTCGTCGCCGCGAAGGGCTCGCCGCTGGTCAAGGCGATCAGCGACGCGGTCAACGAACTGATCCGCGACGGCGAGTACGCCAGGATCCTGGCCAAGTGGGGCGTCACCGGCTCCGGAATCGCCAGTTCCGCCGTTAATCCCCCGTCCACGCTGTAACAGCCGAAACAGCAGGAAGCGAGTTCCGCGTGCCCGACGCCGCCGCCACCGTTCATCTTGCCGTCGCCCTCGATGGAGCCGGCTGGCATCCCGCCGCCTGGCGCGAACCCGACGCCCGGCCCCACGACCTGTTCGACGCGGGCTACTGGGTCGACCTCGTGCGCGAGGCCGAGCGCGGCCTGCTGGACTTCGTCACGATCGAGGACGCGCTGCGGTTGCAGTCCGCTGATCCGTTCCAACCCGACGAGCGCACCGACCAGGTGCGAGGACGGCTGGACGCGGTGCTGATCGCCGCGCGCGTCGCACCGAAGACCACCCGGATCGGCCTGGTGCCCTCGGTGACCGTCACCCACACCGAACCGTTCCACATCTCCAAGGCGATCGCCACGCTCGACTACGTCAGCACCGGGCGGGCCGGGGTGCGGGTGCAGGTGTCGCCGCTCCAGCACGAGGCGCGGCACTTCGGCCGCCGCACGTTTCCCGCGTTCCGGATCGAGGACCGCGACGAGCCGGCGCTGCGGCAGCTGATCGCCGACCAGTTCGCGGAAGCCGCCGACTACGTCGAAGTGCTGCGCCGGTTGTGGGACAGCTGGGAGGACGACGCGGAGATCCGCGATGTGGCCACCGGCCGGTTCGTCGACCGGGACAAACTGCACTACATCGATTTCGCGGGCCGCTGGTTCTCGGTCAGGGGGCCGTCGATCACGCCAAGGCCACCGCAGGGGCAGCCGATCGTGTCCGCGCTCGGCCATCAAACCGTGCCCTACCAACTGATCGCCCGGTCGACCGACGTCGGCTACGTCACGCCGAGGGACACCACGCACGCCAAGGACATCCTCACCGAGATCCGCGCCGAGCAGGACGCGGCGGGACGCGCCGACCAGACCATCCACGTGTTCGGCGATCTCGTCGTCTTCCTCGACCAGGACACGAGCACGGCGAACGCCCGCAAGCGCCGCCTTGACGAGCGGGCCGGCGCCGAGTACACCAGCGACGCCGCCATTTTCGTCGGCACCCCGGGCCAACTCGCCGACCGGCTGATCGAATGGCGAGCTGCCGGGCTGTCCGGATTCCGGCTGCGGCCGGGCACACTGCCGCACGACCTGGTCCAGATCACCACCGGGCTGGTTCCCGAACTCCAGCGCCGAGGCGCCTTCCGCACCGCGTACCAGGCCGACACCCTGCGTGGGCTGCTCGGCCTGCCGCGTCCCACCAACCGTTACGCCGCCGTCTGAAAGGGGACCCGGATGCCAAAGCAGATTCACCTCGCGGCGCACTTCCCCGGCGTCAACAACACCACGGTGTGGAGCGATCCCGCCGCAGGCAGCCACATCGAGTTCGGCTCGTTCGCCCACTTCGCACAGGCAGCGGAGCGCGGCAAGTTCGACTTCCTGTTCCTCGCGGAGGGGCTGCGGCTGCGCGAGCAGAACGGGCTGATCTACGACCTGGACGTGGTCGGCCGCCCGGACACCTTCGCGGTGCTGGCCGCACTGGCAGCGGTCACCGACCGGCTCGGGCTCACCGGAACGATCAACTCCACGTTCAACGAACCGTACGAGGTGGCGCGCCAGTTCGCCACCCTCGACCACCTCTCCGGCGGTCGCTCGGCGTGGAACGTGGTCACCTCCTGGGACGCCTTCACCGGCGAGAACTTCCGCCGGGGTGGGTTCCTGCCCGAGGACCAGCGCTACGAGCGGGCCAGGACGTTCCTCCACACCGCATGGAAACTGTTCGACTCCTGGCACGGGGAGGAGATCATCGCCGACCAGGACACCGGCGAGTTCCTGCGCGACCCGCACCCCGGCGCATTCGCCCACCGCGATGCACACTTCGACATCGCAGGCCAGTTCAATGTGCCGCGCAGCCCGCAGGGACGGCCGGTGATCTTCCAGGCCGGCGACTCCGACGCCGGCCGCGAGTTCGCCGCGTCCAGCGCGGACGCGATCTTCTCCCGGCACAGCACGCTGGACGCGGGCCGCGCCTTCTACACCGACGTCAAGTCCCGCCTCGCCAAGTACGGCCGCACCCCCGACCAACTGCTGATCCTGCCCGCAGCCACCTTCGTGCTCGGCGACACCGACACCGAAGCGGCCGAACTCGCACACGAGGTGCGGCTGGCCCAGGTCAGCGGCCAGACCGCGATCAAGTTCCTGGAACAGTTGTGGAACCGGGACCTGTCCGACCACGACCCGGACGGCCCGCTGCCCCAGGTCGACCCGATTGTCGGGGAGAACACCATCGCGCAGGGTCGAGCCAGCGTGCGAATGCATCGCGACCCGATCGCGACCGCCAACGAGTGGCGCCAACTCGCCGAGGCGAAGAAACTGTCCACCCGCGAACTGATCATCGAGGTCACCGGTCGGCAGTCGTTCATCGGCTCGCCGAACACGGTCGCCGCACGGATCGACGAGTTCGTGCAGGCCGACGCCAGCGACGGATTCATCCTCGTCCCGCACATCACGCCGGGCGGCCTCGACCCGTTCGTCGACACGGTGGTGCCGCTGCTCCAGGAACGCGGCGTGTTCCGCACCGACTACCAGGGCACCACCCTGCGCGAACACCTCGGCCTCACCCCTGCCGTCTGAGGAGAAAACAATGGTGAGTGGGCAGGCCGAAGGCACCCGGCGAAGCCAGGTTCCGAGCTGGTGTGGTTTTCAGGCTGCCGCTGGTGGTTCGGCGTGCACGGTGTAGCCGATCGCTTCAAGCTGTCGACGACTGTCGTCCCCCTCGGCAACGTGACCGTGTCCCTCGCTGATGCGTTCGCCACCCATGCGGCTTTCGGGAATGCCGGGAAGATGTACCGCCCGCCGTCCAGTTAGCAACAACGCTGGCGACCGAACACGGTCAACAGTCCACGAGCCGAGCGGGAACACAGGTGCTGCTGAACAGGAGAAACCTGAAGGACACGGTGTCGGTGGCACCGGGCGACACCGTGCGCTTCGCGATCCAGTTCACCGACTACACCGGCCTGTTCCCCTTCCACTGCCACATGATGGAGCACTCGAACAACATGATGATGGGGCAGATGGACGTGCAAACCTGAGACCTGGGCTTGGGAACGGGCCAGGTTGCTCATGGCACCGCCCTTGTCGGTTCCGGCGTCATAAGCGCACCAGCTCACCTCACCCGCGCACGAGGTGACGGTGTAGCGCATGTCTGGCGTCTGCTCGGTGGCGTAGTTCGGGTTGATCGGCAGGTACCCGAAGTTCACGTCGGCGGTCTCGGTGTTGGCGAAAGTGATCAACACGGGCAATCCGGTGCGTGTCATCTTTCACGGGCGGAAGGTAGTGGCGAGATTCAGGGCGGAACTACCACCGAAGCGCGTCCGGCCTCGGGAACAAGGATGCCGGGCCGGATCCGCTGGCGTGGTGTACGTCGCCCTACGTACGAAAACAGCCGCTCCGTGATGGACGACCGCGCCGCCCCGCAGCGAGATCATAACGCTGAGGGAACTGGAGGGTCGGGTTGTGCGGAAACCAAAGGTATGGCTACTGTTCGTCGTCGCAGTCGTTTTCGGTCTTGTGCTCGCGTACCCGTACCTTGGCCTAAACATCAAGGACAGTCGTATTGACGTACGTGGCAACCTGCAATACGCCGTACTGGTGGCACACATCTTCACGGCCACGGTGGCGCTCGTCCTCGGCCCTCTACAGTTCATACCGAAGATACGCGCGCGCAGGCGGATCCACCGAACGCTCGGCCGAGTCTATCTCCTCGCCGGGATCGTGCCATCGGCGGTGGCGACCGTCCCGGTCGCCATCTGGTCCGGTAGCCTCCTCACCCAGATCAGCCTGATCACCGCCGCCGTCCTGTGGCTGATCACTGGCGGCCTCGCGTACCGGGCGGCCCGTCGGCGCGACTTCGATGACCACCGCGCCTGGATGATGCGCAATTACGCGCTGACGTTCCTCGCCGTCACGTCGCGCGTCCTCACTCCTGTGCTCGTGCTCGCCCAGGTCCCCTTCAGCGGAGGCGATCCGCGATCGATCGGAGCACATGCGACCTCGATGATCCCGGTCGGCCAGACATTGGGCTGGATAATCGACCTGATCGTGGTCGAAATCCTCATCAGACGCACTCCTGCGCGCAGGAAGGCCCGCAGCGACCAGACAGCCGTGCCGACGACGAGTTGATTCGCCGGTACGGACGAGCAGTGCTGCGCATCCCCGGCACTGCCGGCCAGAGCGCCGGCCGTGACCAGGTCGCGCGGACCGCACCAGCCTTACCGGCACCGCACGTCAAGGGCGAGGACAGGTCATACGGACACGGACCCGTGACCGCACCTACGGTCTCATCAACCGCTTCTCCAATCGGTCAATCCACTCAGTTCGTGCAGCTTCGTGTCACACGGTCGCCTTCCCTGTGCCGGGCGCGGCGCGGTCGTCGGCTTCGGTCGGGCGCTCGCTGGTCACAGCATCCGGGGGTGACGTGCGCCCATGCCTTCTGCCTCGACCTGACCCGCGGGACCCCGCAGCGCCCGGCCGGGGCCTGGTAGATCGCCTCATGGCTGATCCGCATCGACTCATCCGGGAACTCGACCGAAAGCCGGTTCGCGATCTGTCCCAGGCTCCACGCCTCGACCCAAGCCCGGTCACCACGATGCGGCTTGTTCCGCGGTTCGGCGGTCGGCACGATTCTCCAGCCGAACCTTGCGCGAGGACGCGGGAGAGTAGCAATACCCGGCTGCCGCGGGTAGCGCAGATCAACCACAAAATTCCGAATTTACTCACGGGCACTTGACGGAACCGTGACGAACTCGAATTCCTAGCACATTGAGATATGTCCCTGCCGCCATGGGCGCCTTACCGTTGTCGCGCGGTATTCGTTTGACGGAAGGGAATCAGATGTTCGATCTGACGTTCGACGTCGACGATCTCGCTTTGGACGAGGTCACGGTAAGCACCATGCGTGATTCGGTCGCGCTGCCTGAATCCGGTGCGTCTCAGGTGGGCTCATCCTGCTCCTGCGGTAGCTCGTCGTGCTGCTGTTGCACAACGCAGCCGGTCCAACCCAGTCTGTGAGAAAACCGCTTCCTAGAAGGGACACATCATGCTGGATCTCCTGTTCGACGTTGACGACCTCGCCATCGACGAGGTCACGGTGAGCACCATGCGCGACGCGATCGTGCTGCCTCGGGCCGACGGGCCTATCGACTCGTCCTGCTCCTGCGTCAGCTGTTCAGGCTGCTGCTGCCAGCCCGCTGCCCAGTAAGCGCTGCCCAGTAAGCACGGATGGAAACCGCCGGTAGGTAACGGTTTCGGCGGCGTTGCCGATGACGCGGCGCCGCCGGAATCCTCTTCGACGAGGATGCGTGCGATGAGCGTGGAAACCGCGCGGTACGGATTGGTACGGACGACGTCGATCGGCCTTGCCGCGCCGTCGTCGGCTGCGGTCAGTTTAGCCCGAATGCTGGCATTGTTGGTGCGCCAACAGTTGACGACAACGACAATCGGCGCGGAACTGGTCGATGTTCTGCACGACAGTGCGGCGTGGCATTCCAGCGAATTTCATCAACAGATCGTGTTGCCTTTGCGACGCGATGTACACAACAATCGGATGCCGCGACCGGCCCTGCGCGAAGCGGCTGCTTCCCTCATCGACGATATTCCGTTGTTGGCGAAATGGCTTTGCGCACGCGCGGAACTGGACAATCGAACCGCCGACGTGCTGGCCGCCTGGCCTGCCGCGCTTGCCGAGGAACGGGCCGCGCTGGCCGCGCTGTGCACGGCCGAGGAACTGCGCAAGGCCTGCGTGCTGACCAGCCGCGACCTGCTGCACGGCATCGACAGGACCGCGCAGGCGGCGGGCGCACCGGACAGGCGGGCGCGCAAGGTCGAGCCGACCGTGCTGCGCTACGCGTTGCGCGCGGCAACCAAGACCAGCCCGCTGTCCTGGTTCACCCAGGTCGGCTGGGGCGAATGGGCCGAGGAGCACGATCAAGAAGGCGATGCCGGTGGCGGCGTTCCGGTCTCCCGGACCCAGGTCAGCCAGCCGCTGGTGGCGCGACTGACCCACGCGCTGGTGCGCGACCCGCAGCGCCGCTTCGTCCTCCCCCACCGGCTCGCACCCGCGCTGCGGATCGACGGAGCGACCGTGCGGTTTCAGCGGGACGTGCCGGCCGTGGGCGCGCTGCGGGCCTTCGTCACCACCGCCGAACAGGTCGAGCTGCCGGTCAAGGGGCCGTTGAGTTTTGTGCTGGACGCGGTGGGCGACGCCGCGCGGACCCCGGCCGACCTTGCGGAGCTGCTCGCGGCTCGGCTGCCACACGAGCGGGCGGGCGAGGCGACGCGAACCTATCTGGCCGGGTTGCTGGACCTGGGTGTGCTGGTACCGGTCGCGCCCGTTGATCCGCAGGACCCGAATCCGGTGGCGGCACTGGCGGCATGGCTGGGCGAGTCGGAACTGGCCAGACGGTTGGACGCGCTGCGCGCGCGAACCGAGCGGTTCGCGACGGTGCCGGCCTCGGCGCGGCCAGCCGAACTGGCGGCGTTGACGGCCGAGTGGCAGGTGGTTGGCGACTCGGTCGGCGCCGAACTGGGAGAGGTGGCGCCGCTATCCGAGGACGTGGTGCTGGACGCGCCCGCGCGGCTGGGCCCCGGGCACGGCAGCGCCGCGCTGGCTCAGCTGGCGGAGCTGACGCCGTTGTTCATGCTGTTCGACCATCAGCTCGCCGTGCGTCGGGTGGTGCGCAACGAGTTCGTGCGCAGGTTCGGGGTCGGCGGCGAGGCCGAACCGACCGTGTATGCCGAGCTGTTGGATGGCGCGTGGGGGCCGGCCATGACCTGCTCCGACCTGCCGGAGCTGGTCGCCGCGCGACAGCGGGTGCGTGCACTGGTCGCGGCGTCCGGCGCGGTGGATCGGGTGATTCCGGCCGAGGCCCTCGCGCTGGCCACCGAGATCCTGCCGGACTGGCTGCGCGGGCGGCCCGCGTCGTACTCGGTGTTCGGCCAGCCCTACCGGTCGGGGCTGGTGGTGAACCACATCTATACCGGGTTCGGCAGGTTCACCAGCCGGTTCCTGGACCGGTTCGGTCCCGACGCGCGTGATCGTGTCGCGGCGCAACAGAACCGGGTGTTCGGCGGCGAAGGGTTCGCCCAGTTGCGGCCGGTGGCCGGGTTCGGGGCGAACCTGCATCCGCTGCTCGGCGATCGCGATGTCGATGACATCACCGGGCTGGTGCTGCGGCACGATCCGGTCGGCGACGAGCTGCGGATGTGCGACCTGCGGACCGGGCAGGCGCTGAACATCCTGTACCTGGGCTTTCTGCTGCCCTCGATCCTGCCCGATCGGCTGGCCGGCCTGTACTCGGACCTCGCCTGCGGTTGGGCCGACCTCGACCCGTTGCGCGGCGGGCCGGAATTCCGCAGAGGCCGGTTGTCCTATCGCGACATCGTGCTGGCGCGGGCCAGTTGGGACATCGACCCGAGGGCCGAGATCGACGGCGAGGACGCGGCGGTCGCCATCGCGGCGGCCCGGCTGCGGGCGAAGTACCGATTGCCCGCCCAGGTCTTCGTGGGCACCGGCGGATCGATCTCGTCGCGGGCCGATTTCGAGGGGCGGGTCGGCGGGCCCAAGCCGCAGTACGTGGACCTGGACAACGCGCTGCACCTGCGCTGCCTGCGCCGCACCCTGGCCCGCTATCCGGGGGAGATAAGGCTGACCGAGGCGCTGCCGGTGCCGCGCGGTCCGGTGGTGGAAGTGGTGGCCGAAACGTATTGGAGGGCCCGGTGATCGACGTGGTCTGCTACTTCTACGACCCTGTCAAGGTCCCGTTGCTGCGCGATGGCGTCCTTCCTGCCCTGGACGAGATCAGGGGCGACGTCGCGGTGCATGTCGAGCGGCACTGGTTGCACGGCCCGCATCTGCGGATCCGGCTCGACGGGAGGGAGGAGGACGCGGCCGCGCGAACGCTGGCCGAGCGGCTGCGCGCGTACCTGCGCCGGAATCCGTCCACTGTGGATATTTCGGCGGCGACACTGCTGACGCAGGCCAGGCAAACCGGGCTGGCCGAACTGCTCAAGCCACCATATGAGCCGATCCACCCGGACAACACCGTGGCAGTGGAAGCAAGCGATGTCGGCCGGATACGGGAACTGCTGGGTTCGGCCGCGCTGGTCGAACTGCGCGCGGAAGGGCTGCGGCTTGGGTTGCCCTCGGTACGGGCATCGCTGGTCGAGGGCAGCACCGAGCGGGTGCGGCTGGCCACCACGGCACTGGCCGTGCACGCCAGCCGCTACCCGCCCGGCCTCGGACACGGCTATCACTCCTACGTCTCGCACCTGGAGGACTTCCTGCTGCACAGCGACCCGGACGGAAGAGTGCGGGCGCGCCTGGACGCGTTGTGGCAGCGCAATGCCGAGGCCGCGACCGAACTGGTCGAGCGGGTGGTGCACGGGCATCCAACCGACCGAATGGAGGCCGTGTGGCAGGCATGGACGATCGCCAACCGGCTCAACCTCCAGGACGCCTACGACCGGGGCGAACTGACCGCCGACCCCAACCCCCGCTATGGCGAACGCGCCTACGAACTCGGTGACCGGCCGACCATCCAGCGCTACAACTTCGCGGAGCGGACGAAGTTCAGCGAGTACCACACCATGCTGTGGCAGGTGGATCTGGACGATCCGCTGATCAAACGACCGCTCACGGTGTACCGGTTCGGCACCAACGTGCTCTACCAGCTGCTGGCCGTCTGCGACGTGACCCCGATGGAACGCTATCTCGCTGCCAGGTTCGTGGTCGGCGCCACCGAGCGGATCACCGGTCTGACCTGGGCCGACCGGCTCAACGAGATGGCGGAGGCGCGGGCATGACCGGGACACTGCTGCGGCTGCGGCCGATCGTGCACGCGACCCCGACCGAGAACGGCTTGCACGTGCGAGGCTGGTCCGCCAGCTTCACCCTGGACGGCGGCGCCGGACTGTGGACGCTGTGGGAGGCGATCGCGCCGAAGCTGGCCGAGGGCATGCCGGTCGAGGAGTTCGCGGTGCCTCCGGGAGCGCCACCCTCGGTTGCCACGGCGCTGCGGATGATCATCGAGCAGTTGCGCGCGCACGACATGGTGGTGGAGGTGCCGGCCGAGTGGGGCGCGGACGCGCCGTCGGAGGACGTGCGCGCCTGGCTTGAGTCGGTGGCGGCCGATCCGCTTGACGCGTGGCGGCGGTTGCGGGCGGCGCGGATCGAGATCAGCGGGGACGGCGTGGTCGCGGCGGCGGTACGGCGGGCGTTCACCGAGGTTGGGCTGGCCGTCGAGGCGCCGACCTCCGGGTCCGCGCTGGTGCTGGCCGGCGGCGGGCACTCGGTGCGGGCGAGCGTTGGCGCGGAGGTCGGCTACGTGCTGCCGGTGGACGCGGCGGACGAGTTGATCGCGACCGGGGCGGCGCCGGAAGTGCTGGCCACGCTGGTGGGGTGCGCGGCAGCGCACCGACTGGTGTGTGCGATCGGGGGTCTGCCCGATCCGGCTACCGAGTTCGTCGACCCGGCCGCCGCGGACCTGCCGGCCCGCGAACGGTTGTTCGTGCTGGTCGCGCGGTTGGACCCGCTGCGCGCCGACTACCACCTCTGGCTGCCGACGCATCAACCACTCGACCCGCCGACCGAGCCGGCGCAGATCGTGCGGCTGCTGGTCGACTCGGAGTTGGGCCCGGTGCCCACCCCGGATTTCGGGGACCTGCCGCAGTTGCCGGCCAACGTCGCGACCAGCGGCGACGTGCTCGGCGTCGGTGCGGCGGCCGAGGACGCGCGGTTGGACGCGGCCCGACTGGCCGTGCAGGCCGCTGCGGGCGAGGGCGTGATCGTGGGCATCGGCGTCGCGCACGCACTCGGTCTTGCCTTGCGGACGGCCGCGCGACGGTTGCCAGGGGCGCCGGTCGGCGAGGACGCGTGGGCCGATGATCCGACGGCGCGGCGCTGGTGGAAGGCGTTGACGCTGCGGTTCGCCGTGCCCGCGACCTGCAAGGTCAGCAGGCTGGCCGATGGCGTGCACCGAGCCGAGATCCGCACCGAGGCCGGCCCGCTGAGCTGGGCGGTCGAGGCGCGAGCCGCGGACGCGGTGAGCTTCGCGGCGCTGGCCGCGGTCGGCCGCGCGCAGGTGGGCCGGTCCGGCCCGGCGCCGTTGCTGTGCGGCGCGGCGCCGACGAGCAGGCGCAGGGGCGAGCCCGATGCGGGCTGGTTGAGCCGGGACTGGCACTGGCCACTGGACGTGTCCGAGGCCGAGCCCGACTTCCAGACCCTGCTGTTGTCCATTGTGGATAAACCGGAGCAGGTGTCGCTGGGTGCGGTGTTCGATTCGGCCGGGGTGGTCGGTTTCCGTGGCTGATTCCGTGGCTGATTCCGTTGCCGGGGTGTCGGTGCGCTGCGACGGGGCGCTGACGCTGGTCATGCCGGGCTCGATCTGCGTGCGGTGCGCCGAGCAGGCGCGGCTGGCCGTGCTGGGCGGGAAGGTGCCGAGGGACAATCCGAACCTGCGCCTCGGCGGTCTGGTCCCGCCGACGTTCCGGCCGCTGGTGGACACACTGGCCGAGCGGGTGCGCGCCGATCCGGACGCCTACCGGGACACGGTGCTGGCCGTTCGCACGGATCTGGGCACGGTGACCACCCATTCGGTGCGGGTGAACTGCGGTGAACTGCCGGCCGACGATGCGCGAGGGGCGTGGGTCGACGCCCGGCCCGAGCCGGTGCGGCCGGGTTCGTTGCGCGGGGACAACCCGCTGACCGACGGCGAGCAGTTGCGCGAAGCGCTGTTCGATCTGCGGTACGGGCCGGTGGTTGGCGTGTTCCGCACCGGTGACCTGCCACTGGCCGTGGCCAGCGCCGAACTCGTCGGCGATCATCTGCCCAGGATGGCCGGGTACGGCCGAACCGCGAGCTTCGCCGACGCCGAGCGGGTCGCCCTGTATGAGGCGGTGGAGCGGCGCAACGGCATGCGGCCGCGCAGGCGCCGGACGACGGTGGTCGCGTCGTTCGCGGAGCTGGGGCCGGATCGAGCGCTCGATCCGCTGCGGTTGGGCCGCCACGAACCGCGGTACGAACGCCATCCCGATTTCGACCTGGTGCCCTACACCCCGGAGGTGCGCACCACCTGGGTGCACGGCTGGTCCTACACCAACGCCAAGCCGATCGCGGTACCCGAACACGTCGCGTACTGGGCGGTGGGCGGAACCCGGTTCGTCGACGAGACGTCCAACGGGTGCGGGCTGGGCAACAGCCTGACCGAGGCCGTGCTGCACGGGTTGTTCGAGGTCGCCGAGCGGGACGCGTTCCTGATGGCCTGGTACGCGAGGACCCCGTTGCGCCGCCTTGCCGTGCCTGCCTGCGATCCGGTGCTGCCGCACCTGGTCGACCGGCTCGCGTCGCTGGGTTACGAGTTGCTGTTCTTCGACGCCACCAACGACATCGGCATCCCATCGGTCATCAGCCTGGCCCGCTATCACGGCACCGACGAGCGAACGCCTGCCGCGTTCTTCGCGGCCGGGGGCCATCCGGATCCGCATCAGGCCATGGTCTCGGCGGCGGCCGAGGTCGCGGTGGACGTCGCGGCCGCGGCGGCCGAACCCGTCGCATTCGGCAGAGACCGGCTGCGCCGGATGTTGGCCGAGCCGACGTTGGTCAGGACCATGAAGGATCACACCGCCGTGAACAGCCTGCCAGAAGCCGCGCCCCGCCACGCGTTCCTGACCGATGACGCCGAGCCCATCGCCCTGCCGACCGGCGACCGTCCACTGTATACGGACCTACGCGCGATGCTGGACGACTGGGTGCGCCGGTTGGCCGAGCTGGATCTGGAGGTGATCGTGGTCGACCAGACCGATCCGGTGATCGCCGAGAGGTTGGGGCTGTACTCGGCCAAGGTGATCGTGCCGGGGACACTGCCGATGACCTTCGGCGAGCTGCACCGGCGCACCCTCGGCCTGTCGCGCCTGCTCGACGTGCCCTACCGGCTCGGCCGCGTACCCGCGCCGCCGAGCTACGAATCCCTGGCCCTGCAACCGCATCCCTTCCCATGACGAACCCCGCACTGGCCTCCGCCTACGCCCACGGTCCCGCCAAGGTCTTCCCCGGCGAACCGGTCCGGCCGGCGTCCCGCGCCGGCGGCAGGCGCAGTCCGCTGCGCGCGCTGGCCGCGCAGGGCCCGTTCGCGGCTGACCTCGCGCGGCTGCTGGTCGACGTGGTGACGCCGGCCCGGTGGGAGCCCTGGAACCAGTACAACGACCATCGCGGTTTCCCGTCCCCGCGCTCGGTCTTCGCGGTGGACGTGGCGATCGCGCGGGCCGACCACGAGTGGCCGGTCGATCCGGTTGACCGGGCAACCATCGGGCCGCCGATCGAGGGGTTGCGTCCGCCGGCACGGCTGGGGTTGCGGCGCAGGCCGGAGCGGCTGCGTCCGTATTACGGCGAGTTCGCCGACGCCCTTGTCGAACTGGAGACCGGACACCTGATCGCGGCGCTGGTGGCCCGCGCGCGCGAACTGGGCCTGCACGCGGTGGCCGACGAGCACGGCATCACCCTCCGTCCGGGACGGCGGCCCGCCACGATCGCCCCCATGCCCGTGCGGAGTTCGGGTTTCGGCCCGCGCGGTTTCGCCGCCGATCCCCGGCCGCTGCCGGTAGACCCGGTGTCCGGCATCGTGGCCGCGCTGCCGCCGGGCCCGCTGCGCTACCGGCTGGCTGTGCACAACGTCACCGGTCTTGCCGATGGCTGGTACGACGACCGGCTGGTGTGCCAACGGGAGTGCGCGGCCATGACGCAGGTGCGGGACTGTTCCGGCCATCCGGAGTCGATCATCGCGGTGTCCGGGTTCAACCTGGCTCTGGTGATCACCGCCGACGTGCCAACGGCGGTCGCCGAGAAGGGACCGGACGGATATGCCGCCCTGCTGCGCGCGGCCGGGGGCGCGGCCCAGTCGGCCGGCGCGGTCGCCGCCCGAGCCGGGATGTTCAGCAGGCCGGTCCGCAGCGTCAACGACCTGCGGTTGGAGGCGGCGGTCGGCGCACCGGCCGGGCACAGCCTGTTGTACGTGGTTCTGGCCGGTCACTGCCGCGTGCGCTGCTTCCCGTACAACCTGAGTGCGTTGGAGGAATCGTGCTGATCGAGCCGCGCTTGTGGACCGGCTTGTACTGCCGGCTGTCCTGGACGGCCGAGCATGTCGACGCGTTCATCGCGGACACGCTCGCGCCGCTGCTGCGCCAGTACGTCGAGGCGGACCGGGTGGCAGACTGGTACTACCTGCGTTACTGGGAGACCGGACCGCATCTGCGGATTCGGCTGCGCGGGACGACATCCGGCACCGACAGCGAACTCGCCGCACGACTGCGCGAACTGGTCGCGAGCGCGGAGTTTCCCGTGCTGGAGCTGAATCCGAGCGCCTACTACGCCGGGGTCGGTGCACAGGGCGACACGGTCTGGCGGGCGCACGGTGAGGTGTGGCAGGCGCCGTACGAGCCGGAGATCGAGCGCTACGGCGGACCGGCCGCGCTGCCCGTCGCCGAGCAGCTGTTCTGCCGCAGCACCGAGGTCGCGGTGGCGGTGTTGCGGGCGGGTCGTTCGGCAAGCACGAAGCTGACCGCGGCGATCGAACTGGCCATGATCACCGCGCGGGCGCTTGACCTCGATCGCGCGGGCGCCGCGTCCTGGTTGCGGTCCCTTGGCGCGAGCTGGCGCCGAGTGCGCGAACCGGCGCCCGCCCCGGGCATCGAGTCGCACCTGGCCGCCGAGCACCTGCTGGCCGCACGCGGGCCGATGATCGCGCGACGCTGGACGCGGGAGCCGACCGGAGCCAGTGCGTACTGGCTGGAGCAGGTCCGGGTGGCTCGGGGCAAGCTCGATACCGAGCCGGCCGGGTACTGGCTCAGCGTGTGGGCCTCCCAGCTGCACATGCTGTTCAACCGGCTCGGCATCAGCCCGGCCGACGAGCGGATGATCTGCTGGCTGGTCGCCTCGACCCTGCTGGCGCCCGACGGCGTGCCAGCCATGCACGATGGCGACACCGACCAGCGCTACCTTGAGGCGAGCAAGTTCCGGCCGGGCCGTTCCGACCAGTTCCCCCACCAGCACGAGCACGAGCCGAGACAGACCTGGCCGCTACCGGACGCGATCGCGTTACCGGACCCAGTCGAGCCGAGTACGACGCTGGCGCAGGCGCTGGCCGCGCGGCGGACCAGCCGGGGCGCGGACCTGACCGGGCGGCTCACCTGCGCCCAGCTGGCCGGTCTGTTGTGGACGGCGTTCGGCGGGCAGGCTCGGCACCGGCCGTTTCCGAGTGCCGGCGCGAGCTACCTGAGCCGGTTGCGGCTGATCGCGACGCGGGTTGACGGGCTCGCGCCCGGCTGTTACCAGGTGGACGAGACGCACCGGGCACTGCGGTTGCTCATGTCCGCACCGTCCATTGCCGACCTGGAGAGCACGTCGATGTGGTTCGGGACGGCGGGCGGGACCGAACTGGCCGACGTGCCTGCCGTGCTCGCGTTGTCGGTGCGGCTGGCCGATCTGCGCGATACCTACGGGGCGCGGGCACTGCGCTTCGCGTTCGCCGAGGCGGGCCACGTCGCGCAGAACCTCGAACTGGTCGCGGCGGCGATGTCGCTGCGGATGGGTGTCGTCGGCGGCTTCTACGACGACGTCGCGCACGACGTGTTCGGTCTGGACGGCGTCGGCGAGGTGCTGGTCTACCTGCTGCCGGTGGGTGGTTCGAGCTGAGTTCGCGAAGGGGCGCTTGATTTCCCGCGATTTCCGGGAACGTCCCACCATTTTCGCGAATGCGTCACTGCGCGGTGACCGACGCCGGCCGATCCACCCACCTCACCTTCACCCTACGCGAGCCCGACCCCGCCGTGCTCGCCGCGGAGATCCAGCTGGCAGTCGCGCGGCAGGCCGCAGCCCACGCCCGCGCAGGCCGACCGGTCGACCTGGCCGAGATCGTGGCCGAACTGGAACCGAAAGCCCTCGTCTCCTCCGTTCTGGAACGGCACGGACTATCGAACGACCTTGCTTGCCGGCGACGTCGTGCTGTGGATCCGCTCCCCGATCGCCAAGAAGCGGCTCGGCGAGGCACTCGCCGAGCGCTGGCTCGTACTGGCCACGGCAGGCGCGCGCATCCGGGTGGCCAGCCCGCGCCGGTCCATCGGCCTGCTGACGGTGCACTCGGGCGAGATCCGCGCTGACGCGGACACCGGACTGCCCACCGGTCTCGGCCACCCTGATCGAGGTGAGCGCCGTCAGCGAGGCGGTGGTCGCCGAGGTGGACTACCAGCCGCCATCATGCTCGATTCGGCAGTCACCAGCGGCTGACTTGCTGGCCGGTTCCCTGATCCGGTGCGCCGAACGGGCGATTGCGCGGACGTCATCGCGAAACGAACATTGCCAGGTATTTCCCGGTATCCGGACGTGGAAGGAGTGTGTTCGAGATGGAGCGATACGAGGACCTGGAAGGTGCGGTCAGCCTCATCAACGGTGTCATCAACTGACCGCAACTTCGCATACCGGTGGGTGCCCGACGGAGGGCACCCGCCGGCCGGTTCGCCGAGGGGACAGTGTTGTGGACACCGCGTCGTTCGCGTTCCAGCCCCTGATCGACCTGACCGAGGACGCGGCCGTCCCGCCGAGCCTGCTCGGTCAGGCCGTGCTGCACTGGGCCGGGCGGCGCGACCACCCGGCGTCGTGGTCGGCCGACCGGCTGCCACCGCGCGCCCTGCGCGGCATGCTGGCAGCATCGTCCACAGTGGATGATTCGTCCTTGTTCGGTGCTCGCATGGCCTGCCATCTCGGTGACTTCGAACGGGCCGCCGTGCTGGCCGACACACTGCCGGACAAGGCGTGGCGCGAACTCATCCTCTCCTGGTGCGCGGACGGCGATCCCGGCCCCTTCCCCGACGACGCCGATCACGTTGTCCGATTCGCCTGGCTCGGCCAACAGATCAGACACGCACCGTCCCGGGCTCTCTTCGACACGGCCGCCATCGTGGCTGCCGAAGTGGCCGAGGACGACCGGCCGCTCGGCCTGCTGGCCACGGCGCGTCTCGCCGGCTGGCGAATTCGCGCAGGCCAGTCCGTCGACACGGCCCTGCTGGACGAACTCGCGGCGCATCACGACCAGTTCCTGTTCCGCGAGGCGGAGCACGAGATCCGGCTGGCCATGGCGCACGCAGCCCTGTCCGAGGGCAAACCGGCCGCCGCTGCCGGGCATGCCGAGGCCGCGCTCGCCCTCGACCCGTCCGGAGCGCCGAGCCACCTGCTGATGGCGACCGTCGCCAAGGCCCAGGGCCGGATCGCCGACGCCCGCCGGCACTACCGGAACGCGGCGCGCCTTGGTCTCGTCGAACGCGGCGACGCATTGGCCGGCCTGCTCGACCTCGACGACGACGTGTCGCTGATCGGCGCGGTCAGCGACCTGCTGACCATCAATCCGGAACCGGAGCCAATCCGGACGAACAGGTTGCGCGGCAGGGCGACGCACCTGCTGCGCACGGACGCGGCGGACACGGCGCGGTGGCTGGCCGGCGGCGGTAGCCGACCGCTGCCGCTGGAGCGCTTCCGGCCGTTCCTGGATCTGCGCGCACCCCAACGACTGGCCGCACAGGACGTGCCGCCGGTCACCATCCACACGCCGCTGATGTCGCTGGCCGCCGTGCGGGAGCATCGGGAACCGTGGTTCCACGAGATCCACCCGCAGCGCGCGACGCCGGCACTGTTCCGTGCCGAACTGGCCATTACCGCGCGTAGGTACGGATACGCGTCGGCCGCCGCGACCACCGACTACCACACCTGGCTGCACGCCGACGACGGTTGCCCCGCAGACCTGCGGGACACCCTGGAAGGCTCGGCCGACCTGCCGATGCTGGACCGTGCCATGGTCAGCAGGCTGCTGTCCGCGCTCGGCTTCTATCCGGAGGCCAAGGCCGTCGTCCCGGAACCGAGCGGTACCACGGTGTCCGATCCCGAGACCGCCTACGCGGTGTTCAGCTGGCTGTTCGCGGAACTCATGTATACAACGGGCCAGGACGTCGACCTCGACCCCTGGTATCGCGCGCTGGACGAGCAACTGGGGACTGACGTCCGGTACGCCCGGATGAAGGTGGTCATCACCATCCACGGGTCGGTGCTCGCGGCGCGCCGCCGCGAACCGGACGTGATCGCCTATTGGCGGGCCAAGGGGGAACGGGCGCTCGCCGACTACGTCAAACTGTCCGAAGTGGACGATTTCAACGGCGCCCTGATGACCAGCCGTTGGTACCGCGCGGTCGGTTTCCTGCCGTATCTCACCGGTGACAAGGACCTGCTGACGTCCGATATGGACCGATGGCTCGGCATCGCGCGCGACCTGGTCGGGCACGACGAGGACACCAGGATCATCGCGGCGGACAACTACTTCCCCGCCGTGGAGACCGCGATCCGCACGCACACCTACCTCGGGCACCATGACGTCGCACTGCGCATGGTGGACGAGTTGACCGTCGAGATCGACCCGATCGACCCGAAGACCTGGCTGACAGCGGGTGAGCTGCGGTTCAAGGCGGGCGACGTGACCGGTGCGCTCGCCGCCTACCAGCGGGCCGCGCACCTGGAGTTCCCGTTCGGTAGGCTGTCCTGGTTCAACGCGGGCCAGTGCCACGAAAAACTCGGGCACTTCGACGAGGCCGTCGAGTGCTACCGCAGGTCGCTCGACCACTGGCCCACCGGCGTGACGCCGCTGCGCCGCATTCGTGACCTGCACGTTGGCGGCGCCCTGGGCACCGGCGCCGACGCGGCCCTGGTGGCCGCCTGGGCACGGCGGCAGCCCGCGTGGTCCAGCCTGCCACCGGTCGCGTCGTGACCCAGCAGACACTGCTGCGCCAGCACGACTTTCGCGCCCTGTTGGTTGGCGCGACGCTGAGCCAGTTCGCGGCCCGGATGATCACGTTCGCCCTGCCACTGGTCGCGATCGAGGGGGCGCATGCGACGCCGTGGCAGGTCGGCCTGGTGAGCACGCTGGCCACGATCGCCTTCGCCGTGATCGGCCTGCCGGCCGGCGCGATCGTCGACCGGGTACCGCAGCGACGGCTGCTGGTGTGGTCGGACTGCGGGCGGGCGCTGCTGGTCGCGGTGCTCGTGATGCCACTGCTGGGCAGCCTCGGCGCCGTGTACGTCGTGGCCGTCGCAACCGGCGTGCTGGCGGTGTTCTTCGACGTGGCGCACCAGAGTTACCTGCCGAAGCTGATCGGGCGGGACCAGTTGGTGGCCGGCAACAGCGCGCTGACGGCGGTGTCGATGGTCGCGTGGATCGCGGGGCCGGTGTGCGCGGGCGCGGCGATCGGCCTGGTCGGGCTGCACCTCGGCCTACTCGTGATCGCGGCGGCGTTCCTCGCGTCCGCGCTGTGCCTTGTCCTGATCAGGGCGGCCGACCCGGTACCGGCGCCCGCGCCGGTGCGGCACCTCGGCCACGAGATCCGAGCCGGTCTCGCCTTCGTGGCGCGGGACTCCCTGCTGCGCAGGATCGCGGCGGCGGGGGCGCTCTACAACCTGTTCACGCTGGTCATCCAGGCAATGGTGACGGTGCGCCTTGTCGACCAACTCGGCCTGAACGCCACAACGGCCGCCCTCTACTTCACGGCTGGCGGCGTGGGTGGCGTCGTGGGCTCGCTGGTGGCCAAGCGGCTCACCGACAAGGTGGGCCGACAGCGGATCATCGGCCTGAGCCTGCTTGTCACGGCACCGTTCGCGCTGTTCGTGCCGTTGATCACGACCGGCTCGTGGCTGTGGTTGGCTGCGGCCGGCAACGCGGTCGTGTCCGTCGGCGCGATCGTGTTCAACGTGGCGCAGGTCAGCGTGCGGCAGGAGGCGTGCCCGGATGAGCTGCTTGGCAGGGTGAACGCGACGATGCGGTTCGTGCTGTGGGGTGCGATGCCACTTGGCGCACTGCTGGGCAGTGCGGTCGCCGCCATGTCCGGGGTGCGGGCCGCCCTGTGGGTGGGCGCCATCGGCATGGTCGTGGCGTGCGTTCCGGTGATCCGGCGAGGAGCCGCGAATTAGGGAGTACCTGCGCATGTCGTACGACTCCACGCCAGACACTCTGTGGCATAGCCTGCGAGTCGCCGAGCTGATGGGCGAGCTGATCAAGGAGTTGCTTGACCGGTCGATCCGACACGACCTGAGCAAGACCCGCGAGCCGGAGCGGGCAGTCTATGACGAGGTCGTGCCGCAACTGCGTGCCACCACCTACGGCAGCGCGGAGCATCGGAACCTGGTCGACGCGATGGGCGAGGGGCTGCGACACCACTACGCGCACAACCGTCATCACCCAGAGCACTTTGCCGACGGGATCAACGGCATGACCCTGGTCGACCTGCTTGAGATGCTGGCGGACTGGAAGGCGGCCACCGAACGCACCTCGGACGGTGACCTCGCGGCCAGCCTGACGATCAACCGCGAACGGTTCGGTATCGCACCACAGCTGATGGACATCCTGGCGAACACCGCCCGCCACTTCGGCTGGCCGATCAGCCAGACCGAGACGCAGCAGCGCCATGACACTGCGGAAACTCTCGCGCCCGCTGTTGCTCGTAGGGTTAAGCAGCCACCTCCACTCGCTGCGCCGTCGTGGTCAGCGGCATCCGGGCACGCGTGCCGACCGCGCGGCTCGCACGACGGATGAGGCGCGCGTACGAGGCGATCATGCGGCGGCGACCGAACTGGCCGCGGCTGGCCAGCAGGGCGGGAACGAACTGGTCGCGGCGAGCCAACACCTCTGCCCAGGCCGCGGCGACGGCCTCGGGATCGGGCGCGGTGACCAGGCCGCGGCCGGCCACGATCGACGCGCAGTCGCCGACATCGGTAGCGACCGGGATCGCGCCACACATCATGCCCTCGATCAGACACAACGGGGCCGCCTCACCGAACGCCGAAGTCAGCGACACCACATCGGCCGCGGCGAACAACACCTGAGGGTCATCGCGCACCCCCAGCCGATGCAGCCGGGACGACGCCTCCAACCCGACCAGCGCCAGATCAGCGGTCAGGTGCCGGTTCGCGGCAGTCATCCCCGCACCACACATCACGACGTGCGCGTCCGGTCGGGCCGTCAGGAAAGCCGCCGCGGCCGCCAGGAACAGCGGCACGTTCTTCATCAGGTCATAGCGCGCGGCGAACGCGATCACCGGCGCGTCGGGCGTGATGCCCAGCGCACGCCGCAGTCGGGCCCGGGCCAACCGGTCGGGGCGGAACCGGCGCAGGTCGACACCGTTGCCGATCACCTTGAGCAGGTCGGCGGGAATCCCGGCGGCCCGGTAGGCCGCCCGGGTCGACTCGGCGCAGCAGACCAGTGCCGCGATGGCCCCGGTGTTCACCGCGGTGCGCAACTGGACCAGGGCTTCCCCCTGGTTCTCGGGATCGGAACGGTGCAGGCAGGTGATCACGGGTTTGCCCCGCATACCGGCCTGGTTGACCAGACGCAGCGGCTGCTCCTTGAGCGTGAGGAGCACCTCGACACCGGAGCTCTCCCGCTCGAACGCGGCCAACTCCGCCTCATCGAACTCCGCCGGCCCCGTGCTGCCCTCGCGCAACGCGGACACCGACACGCCCGCGGCGACAAGCTTGCGATAGCTGGCATCGTCGCGCATGTGCTGCAGCGTCGCCTCACGGTGAACCTGCCCGTGAATGCTCAGGACGCGATGCCGCTGGCCGCAGCCGTGCAGGCCCGTCAGGACGTCGCTGTGCAGGATGCGCGCTCCACCGCTGAAGAACCCCTCGTAGAGGGACAGCACACCGAGGTCACCGGCCACCCGCACATCGTCGGGTACCACGTGTTACATGCGCTGCCCTCGCCTCCCGCGCCGTGAAAACGCCGCGTAAATTCGTCTCTCGGCGCTGCCGGAGTGCGTCATCGCGGATGCGTCGAAGCCCCCGGTGCGGTGGCGGGTGATCAGCTCGCCTACGCACCCGATGAGCCTGCGCCGTCACGCCGATGACCGGATGCGCGCTGATCAGCCCCACTGGTACTTGAGGAACTTCCCGTCCAAGGTGACCACCACGCCGATCGCCGCCCGGGTCTTCCCGGCGGTCCACGTCTATCTTGAAATTGATCGCGCTCATGATGCCGTCGCCGAACTTCTCGTGGATCAGTTCCTTGATGGTCGGGCCGTACACCTGGAGCACCTCGTAGAACCGGTAGATGGTCGGGTCGGTGGGCACCGGCTGATCCAGCGCGCCACGGGTGGGTTGCGCGAGGAATCCGGCGATCTCGTTCGGGCCGAGTTCCAGCACACGGGCCGCGGTCTCGGCCTGGTCCTGGCTCAACGGGTGCTGCCCGAGCAGGGCGGCGACGGTCCAGGCAAGTGGTGTGCCGAGGGTGTCGGCGAGGGATTGCCAGCTCAGGCCCAGCCTGGCCTTCGCGGCCAGCACCCTGGCGGCGGTCTCCTGCTTGGTCATCATGGTCGCACGGTAGGCCCGAGGGATTGCCGGCGCGTTACCGGCGTCGGGAAGAGATTCGCTCATGCCGATGTGCGGCGGCAGCCTGGGTGCACTCGGTGATCGTACGGCCGGGGCGCCACCGTCTCCCCCGTGGAGAACATGATCGTTGGCGCCGGGCCTGGGTGGTTCCGGGCGTGATCACTGGCAGTCCCACCGGCTGCGGAACCGTCGCGCCATCGCACTCCGGCCGCGCAAAGCCTGTCGTACTCCGCCCGGCCCGGGTGCCCGCCCGTGCCCGTCTTTCCGCGACCCCGGATACCGGCGTTGCGCGCCCAACTGAACGCCGTTGCAAGGTTCACTTCGGCCGTCCGGGCAGCACCCGAGATACTGCCGCCCTCTCGGTCCAGGGCGTCGAAGAACCTCGCCCTTAACTCTTCAGAAGCCATGATCCCCGCAACACCCTGAATTTCAGGGTGTTGCGGGGATCGCTAGAACCCGCCAACTGGGGGCGGGGCCTTTTCGTTGTGCGATGAGGGCGAACGCGTTCGGCAACTGCCCACGCCATGCCGCCGCCGCGACACCGTCCGGTCGCCAGAAAGGCTCGGCGTACTCCGCGACGTGGCGCAACTCCAGACCGGCGGAGAGCACCGCGTTGATGATCTCCGTCAGCGTCGCCTGCCACTCCACCGCTCCATGTGCGGGGAACGTGTCGTTGACATGGGAGCGTTCGAAGTAGCCACGGTCAGGACGAATCCGCGGCTCGTCCTCGTCCCAGGTCCACAGCGGCACCATCGGATGAGCCTCGTAGATGAACAGGTGCCCCGACGGTCGCAGCAGGCGAGCGGCGTCGGCGGCCCATTCCCGCAGATCCCGCATCCAGATCAACGCTCCCTTACCGGTATAGACCAGGTCTGCGCACTCGTCGCGCAGTGGAGCACCCGGCAACTCGGCGACCAGGTAGCGGCAGGCAACCCTCAACTCGTCCGCGCGGCGTTGCGCCGCTGTCACCGCGACCTGGCTGAAATCGACGCCGACAACCCAGCGGGCGCCCGCGGCGACAAGGGCGATGTCGTCCAGGCCATGACCACTCTGCAGATGTACGACTGCGGGCGAGGTCGCCAGCATGGGACGCAGCAAGTCCAACTCGCTTGCGAACAGCGACGACTGGTTCCTGGCTTGGGCCAGTAGTTCCTGGTATTCGCGGACGTGCTTCTCCGACGCCGCTTCCCATGCGGCCCGGTTCCGCTTGTTGTCGGGGTCCATGCTCCTACTGTCGACGCCTTGCCGGGGCCATGTCCACGCAATTGCTTCCACGCAGCCCCGGAGGAAGGCGTGGGCAACGACCGGTATACCGAACTCGGCTGGTGTGCGACCGCTTGGAGATCGCGACGATACGGCACGTCCGCGCCGAACTGGTCGCCGCCCGGCTGACCGATGACGCCGAGATCGACGCCCACCTGGCCGCCGTCGCCGCTGGCGAGCTGGACCTCACCCTCGCACCGCTGATCTCGGCGTGGGGACGCCGCCCCGACGATTGTCCCTGGTGACAGCTTTCGTACCGGGCTAACGAAGGACGTTGGCGCGGAGCCACTCCATGACCAGGTCGGCGGCGTGTTCTGGAGTGTCCGTTGTGGTGTCGATACGCACATCGGGGTCGCTCGGCGCTTCGTAGGGCGAGTCGATGCCGGTGAAATTCGGGAGTTCTCCCCGTCGTGCCTTGCGGTACAGGCCTTTCGGGTCGCGTTGTTCGGCGATTTCGAGCGGGGTGTCGACGAACACCTCACAGAACTCGTGTGGGCCGAGGAGGTTTCTTGCGGTCTGCCGGTCGGCCGTGAAAGGTGAGATGAACGCGGCGAGCACGATCAGGCCTGCGTCGGCCATCAACGCGGCGACCTCGGCCACGCGTCGGATGTTCTCGATGCGGTCGGTATCGGTGAAGCCGAGGTCGCGGTTGAGCCCGCGCCGGACGTTGTCGCCGTCGAGCAGGTAGGTGTGTTTGCCGAGTGCGTGCAGGCGCCGTTCGAGCAGGTTCGCGATTGTCGACTTCCCCGCGCCAGAAAGGCCGGTGAGCCAGACGACGCAGGCGCCGTGGCCGTTGAGACGGCCACGAGCGGCCTTGTCGATGTCGACCGCCGCCGGCCGTTCGAGATGGCTGAGCTCGCGGCCGGTCACGGTGTCGCCACCGGCTCGGCGATCACCTCCCGATCGCCGGCCTCGGCCTGATGTTGCTCCTGGACGGTCTCCACGAGATACGCGGCGAGCGTGGCCACTGTCGGCCTGCCCCACAGGATCGTCGCGGGCAGGTCGATGCCGTACCGGCGCTGCAACCGGACCCGCAGCCCGACGGTGAGCAGCGAGTCGACACCGAGTTCGATCAGCGGCCGTTTCGGCTCGATCGCGGACGCTGTGAGGTTGAGCTCGGCCGCGACCTGCTCCTGGACGTCCGCGACCACCCGCTCACGGAGTTCGGCCGTTGGCAGCGCGGCCCATTCGTCGAAGATCGTGGTGCTCTCGCCTGGCGTCTTCTCGTCGGTGTTGCCGGTCAGTTCGCTGAGCAGGGCCAGCCGTGTGGTGTGCGGCTCCGGCGCCAGCACCCGCAGGATCGCCCGGTAGGGGGAGGGAAAACGCTCGGCGAACGCCCAGGCGTGCAGTGCCTCCGTCGGCGAGATTCCGTCCATGCCTCGGAGGTTCGCTTCCAGCGTGACGATCGACGACGTCGTTTCCGCCATCCCGATTCCCCGCCACGACGTCCACGCCAGGCTGGTCGTCTCGCGATGCCCGTCGCGGCAGCGGTACGCCGCGAGTCCGTCGAGGAACGAGTTCGCCGCCGCGTAGCCGACCTGCCCGCTGAGCCGGACCAGTTGCCCGCAGGAGGAGAACATCACGAAGAAGTCCAGTGCGCCAGGCGGGTAGAGCCGGTGCAGCACCATCGCGCCGTTCGCCTTGGGCGCCAGCACCTGCCGCAGCCCGTCAAGATCGGCATTGTCCACCAAGGCGTCCGCGACGACACCGGCCGCGTGCACGACGCCGCGGATCGGCGGCAGGCCGAGCGCGCCGGGATCCAGTGCGGCGGCGACCTTCTCCGCGTCGGCGATGTCGACGGCGAGCACCCGGACGGTGACGCCGAGCGCCTCCATCGCGAGCACCGCGTCGATCTGACGCCGGAGACCCGGCTCGGTGACCGACGCCCAGTCCGAACGCGGCGGCAGCCCGCGCCTGCCGGCCAGGACGAGCCGGCGAGCACCTCGGTCGACCAGCCACCGTGCGACTTCCAGCCCGATCGCGCCAAGCCCGCCGGTGATCAGATACGTGCCACCGGCCCGGCACCGCAGCATGGCACCTTCCTCGGCTGGGCGTTCGATCTGGCTCAACCGGGCGACGGCCGTTTCGCCTGCCGTGAGCGAGATGACGTCCTCTTCCACCTCGGCGTCACTCAGCAGGGACAGCAGGCGGCCGCCGACCTGGCCGTCGAGCGCGGTCTCGGTCCCTGGTTCCAGGTCGACGACGCCGCCCCACAGATCCGACCGCTCGCCAGCGATGATTCTGGAAACGCCCCACAGCGGCGCGTGCGCGAGCGAGTTCGCCTGCCGCACCCCTCGGGTGAGACACCACAGCTTCGCGCCGCCACTCGAACCGGTCAGCAGCTGCGCCGAACGGATCAGCGTCCACGCGCAGCGTTGCGCCGCCTGCTCCGGCTGCTCCCCCGGCCGCTGCGGCTCGGGCGAGACGATCAGAACTCCCTGCCGCGCCAGGGATTGCGTTGGCACGTCGTCGGGGGAAGACCAGCGCGCGCACGGCACACCGGCCCGCTCCAGGTATGCGGCCAGCGGGGCGGTCACCGCCGCGTCCCCGATCAGTGTCGCTCGCGCCGGCTGTTGCGGCGGGTGCTCTGCCGTCGGCCGGACGCGCCAGACGATCTCGTGCACCAGCTCGCGGGGGGTCGCGGCCTCGCCGGGCAGGTCCTGGACTGGCGTGAACCGCAGCGCGGTGACCTCGCAGACCACTCGGCCGTCCTGGTCGGACACCAGCACGTCGATCGTGTTCTCCGGCGAACCGGCCGAGCGCGTGGTGTGCACGAGGATTCGCGCGGGCGGCTCGCCTCGGAACGCGATCGCGTCGATCCGGGACGACGTCCGCAGTCGGCGGCTGCCCTCGTCCGTCACGAGCACGCCGCTGACGGTCAGCGCGCCGTCGACGACCGCCGTCCAGCTGGCCGCGTTGGTGGCGGGCGGTGGCTCGATCATCAGCACGGCGAGCTGTTCACGGTCGTTGCGGCGCAGTTCTTCGACCACCCAGGGGAAGGTGTACCCCTCGACGCCCATGTTGCGGAACATGGTGTCGACGCGCGTCCACGACCACTGCTCCGGGCAGCGCGCCCTGAGCGTCGCGATGTCCGTCATCTGCCGCTGTGTCACGGTGGGATGTTCGTCGATGGTCGCCGTACAGTGCGTGATCCACGCCTGTTCTTCGGCGTCGCGGGTGTCCTCGGCGTCGTCGGTGGCGATCCGGCTGGTCAGGAACACTGAGTTCTGGTCGAGCACCACCTGGACAACTCGTGGCGGCGTCGGCGCGACCGGCGTGCGCAACACCAGGTCGGTGAGCCCTGGCAGCTCTTCGCCGTCCTTCGCCGCGGCCGACACGAACGTGTTGATCACGACGGAAGCCGGCACCGTCTCGACCCCGACGACCTTGTGGTCCTGCGGATACGGACGACTGGACAGGTCGAGGTAGGTCTGCCACACCTGTTTGACCGGGACACCGCCGACCGTGCTGCGACCGCCGAGCAGCGTGTGCTTGTCCGGGTCGTGCCCGCCACCGCCGCGCCCGCTTTCCGACGTCGTGGCCGGGAAGATCCAGTACGGCCGGTGCTGCCACGCGGTGAGCGGCACCGAGCACAGCGAGCCGTCCGGGTGCTGCCGGGACCAGTCGACCCTGGCGCCGTTGGCGTGCAGGTCGGCGAGGTTGAGCAGGAGCGTCTCCCGCTCGGGGTGGTCGCGGCGCAGCGTACCGGCGACGACGGCATCACCGGTGCCGTCGTCGAGTTCCTCGAACGTCTCCCGGATCGAGTGGGCCACGACGGGGTGGGTGGAGACTTCGAGGAACGCCCGGTACCCGTCGTGCAGCGTCGCCGCCACCGCGCCCGCGAACCGGACCGGCTGCCGCAGGTTCGCGACCCAGTAGTCGCCTTCGCGCAGCGCGGTCGAACGCGGGTCGGGCAACGCCGTGCTGTAGAGCCGGATTCGAGGCTCGCGGGCGCGCAGTTCGCCAGCTGCCTCGGCGACCTCGGCCACCACCGGGTCCACGCCAGGACTGTGGAACGCGACGTCGCTGTCGACCCGGCGCGCCTGCACGCCGTCCTCGGTCCAGTCCGCAAGCAGGCGCTCGACGGCGTCCCGGTCGCCCGAAATGACCGTAGACCGAGGACTCGCCGAGATGGCGGCCACGACGGTGCCCATGGTGTCGGCGAGGCGGCGTTGCACTTCGCCGAAACCCAGCCGCACCAACGCCATCCCGCCCTGTCCCGCGACCCGCTCCAGCGCCGCAGACCGGCGGCAGGCGAATCTCGCGGCGTCGTCGAGGTCCAGCGCGCCGGCCACCACCGAGGCGGCGATCTCGCCGACCGAATGTCCCACCACCGCGGCCGGCTCGATCCCGTGACCACGCCAGACTTCCGCCAACCCGACCTGGGTCGCGAACGTCAGTGCCTGTACCTCGGTTATCGAACGGGGGCCGCCAGCGGCGAGCACGTCACGCGGTGTCCAGCCGAGTTCGGCCGCGAACACCGGCCCCAGCCGGTCGATCGTCGCGCCGAACACCGGCTCGTCGCGCAACAGTTCCTGGCACATGCCCGGCCACTGCGAGCCGTGGCCGGAGAACACCCACACGAGCCCGCTCGTCAGGCCGGGGGTCGTGCGTGCCACCGTCGTGCCGGGCGCGCGCTCGCCGTCGGCCATCGCGCGCAGCCGGGCCGCGAGTTCGTCCGAGGAGGACGCCACGATGCCAGCCCGCCACGCGAGATGGGACCGGCGTCGAGACAGCGTGTGACCGACGTCGGCCAGCGGCACGTCCGGATGATCGGCCAGCCAGTCCGCCACGACGCCCGCCGTGTCGCGCAACCCGGCTTCCGACATCGCCGACAGCGGGTACACCCTGGCCGCCCGCGACGCCGCGACAGCAGGCGGAGCACTGCTTTGCGGAGCCTCCTGCAACACGAGGTGCGCGATGCTGCCGCCAACGCCGTAGCTGGAAACCCCCGCACGACGCGGGAACTCACTCGTGGGCCACGGCGACGTCTCCGCCACCAGACGGAGTCCGGATTCTTCCAGGTTGAGATCCGGGTTCGGCTCGGCGTGCAGGCTCGGTGGGATCGACCCGTGCCGCAGCGCCAGCACCGTCTTCACCAGTCCCGCGATGCCGGACGCGGCCTCGACGTGGCCGATGTTGGGTTTCATGGTGCCGAACAGGCACGGATCCTCCGGCCGGCCGGCTCGCGCCGAACACGGCCGGCCAACGCGTCGCCTCGGCGAGGTCGCCTGCCGGGTGCCGGTGCCGTGCGCCTCGACGTATCCGATGGACTCCGGGGAAACGCCCGCGCGCTCGTAGACCTGCCGGAGCATGTACGCCTGGGCGTCGCTGTTCGGCGCCATCATGCCGTCGGAGCGACCGTCCTGGTACACACCGCTGCCGAGCACGAGCGCCAGCACGGGATCTCCGTCGCGGCGGGCGTCCGCCAGCCGCTTGACGACCACGACGGCGCCGCCCTCGCCACGGCCGTAGCCGTCGGCGGCCTTGTCGAAGGACTTGCTCAGGCCGTCCGGGGCGAGCGCGCCGGCCGCGTCGAGCGCGACGGACAGCGCGGGCGTCGCCATGATGTTGATACCGCCCACGATCGCGACCGGACGTCTCGCGCAGGCGCAGGCTCTGGCACGCGTAGTGCAACGCCGTCAGTGAGCCCGCGCACGCCGTGTCCACGGCAACGCTCGGCCCGCGCAGGTCGAGAAAGTACGAGATCCGGTTCGCGATGCCGTAGTACGTGGTGCCGTTCACGGCCCACCCGCCGGTCCTCGGGATGTCCTCAAGCAGCCGCCTGCCGTAGTCGTTGGAGTTGGCTGCGACGAACACCCCGGCATCGGAGCCGCGCAGGCTCAGCGGCGGGATTCCAGACCGCTCAAGGGATTCCCAGGCCAGCTCCAGCATGATCCGCTGTTGCGGATCGAGGAAGTCCGCCTCGCGTGGGGTGATGCCGAAGAACTCCGCGTCGAAGCCCTCGATGTCGTCGAGGAACATGCCGCGCCCGATCGTCCTGCGCAGGATGGCTGTCGCCTCGGGGCTCGTTGCGGCGTAAGGGTCCCAGCGTTTGCTCGGCATCCGGGCCGCGACCCCACCGCGTCCCGCGACCAGATTCGCCCACAGCCGCTCCGGCGAGTCGAGGTCGGGGGCGAACCGGCAGCTCATGCCAACGACCGCGATCGCCTGGTCCTGATCCGGCGACAGTTCCACGTCCGTTCCTTCTTCCTCGTCAGGCCGTGCGGCCGTCGGGCGAGAAGCCGCTGAGCGGGCTCAGCTCCTCCTGGTGGCGTGCCTCGATGATCGGGAACGCGTAGGCCGCGGACGACAGCGTGACGTGGTGCTGCCAACCGACATAGGAGCGGCCCTCGTAGTCGCACAGGCCGTAGTGCCGCTGCATGTCCTCCATGGCCGCGCGCGACCGTAGGCTCAGCTTGACGAGCGGGACGAGTTCGCTCAGTGGCCGGTCGACCATGTTCGTCAGCCAGTACCGGCGCGGTTCGGCCAGCGCGAGCGGCCATTCGGCGATGAGCACCCGGTGCGGCGCCTGCCGAGGTCGCTCCTGGCCGGACCCGGGGGCCGGGCTGACGGCGACGGCGACGAACTGGCAGCGTTTGAGCGCGCCGCTGGGCGAGCGCCACGTCGCGGTCTGTCTGCGGTCCTCGACCAGTCGCGCGATCGCCGCGAGCGTCATCGGCTGCGCCACCCCGGCCCGGATGCCGCCGTGCAGCTGGTCGAGGTGCGGCACGTGCGGCAGGTCGCGCAGGTCGCCTCGGACCTCGACCGCGTACTCAAGAGCACGGCTTTCCGCCGCCGCCAGCACGACGTCGACCTGCGTGTCGGTGACGGCGTCCGTGACAAGCGGCGCCGCCCGCACCGGCCAGCTGTCCGCGACCTCGTCGACGGCCGCGATCAGGTGATGCCAGCGCGGGCGGTGCAACTCCTCCCTCGGAACCCGGGCGCGCGTGCGGCGGGCGTGGTCGGAGTCCCAGGACGGCGGTAGCATCAGCCGCCAGTTGATCGGCACCGCCGCGTCGTCCGAGACCAGACACACCACCAGCCCCAGCTGGCAGTTGCTGACCCGCCCGGTCAGCCGTGAGTACTGCCGCTCAACCCCCGCGGAATGCGGACCGTACTTGACGAACATGACCTCGTCGACCGTCCACGCGACGGTCTGCGCCGTGCTGTCGAGATGTTCGGCTATCGCCTGAAGCACCGGCTGCGGACTCCACGGGCTCTGGCTCACGATCTGCTGCAGCGACTGGGCGAACCGCTCGGGCGCGTGTTCGCCGAGCATCCGCCTGATCGTGCGTTTGCCTTCCCCATACAACAGTCCGGCTACATAGGCGCCCGCCCAGTGTCGTTGGTCCGAACGCGGTAACGAGCCGAAAACTCCTTCGCAGAAGCGTGACAGGGTGAAGATCTCTTCGGAAAGCTTTTCCACGCCAGCCCTCCAGTTGTCCGTGACGCGCGACGCCGGCGAATAAGCAAACCAAGGCCGAATAACCGGTGGCAAGCGTGACCTGACGTAATCAGTCCGAACACCGCTGGCGAGCGGCTGGTCACACACAATCAGCGTCGGATCAAGGGCTTCACCATTCGGAGCAGTCGGCCTTTCCCGCAGTGACCGCACGATTACCGGGGCGTTCCTACGCGGCAGAATTACCCACGCGAAAATGAAACATAAATCTGCGGAATCGCGCGCGCCGCAGGAAGATCACGATATATAACGCCCGCCCGTCAAAAACCAACACCACTCTCACTGCCGTTGAAAGGACGCTGCCAAGGTGGCGAGGGCGGCATGAAGGACTCGGATCGCACGGTGCAGATCCTTGACATCGAGGTGCTCGTCGTCGGTATGGTCGAGGTGCGCGTCGCCGGGGCCGTACGCGGCCATCGGGACCGGCCACTGCTGCGCGACCACGTTCATGTCGCTGGTGCCCGACTTCACCCTCAGCGACACCGTGCCCGCGTCCGCGCGGATGGCGCCGACGAGGGCCCGCACCACCGGGTCGTTGCGGGGCACGCGGACGGCGGGAATCCGCTCGTCCAGCTCGACCGTGCCGCCCGCGCGGGCGGCGTGCAGGTCCGCCTCGAAGGCGTCGAAGTCGAACCCCGGTGGCAGGCGGCAGGTGATCTCGGCCCTGGCGCGTTCGATGCTCCCGGTGAGCCGGACCAGCGCCGCGGTGGCCGATGCGAAGGTCCCACCCGCCGCGCCTCCATTGGCGCGCAGGAGATCTCGGACGTGCCACCAGAACTCGGCGGCGACCTCCACCGCGCGCTCGTGCGGGCTGCTGGTGTGGCTCGGGCGCCGGTCCACCTCGTAGACGATACCGGTGCGACCCTTGTAGCCGAGGCAGACGCCGTCCCAGCCGCTTGGCTCGCCGATGACGATCGCGTCGGGCCGGGGTTGCGTTGCGAGCAGGTGCCGGGCTCCGCGCGAGCCGGGCACCTCCTCGCCGACGGCGCCCGCGACGGCGATCCGGGCCGGCAGGTCGGCGGCGCCCGCTGCCGCGAGGATCATCGTCGCCAGCGGCCCTTTGGCGTCCACGGCACCCCTGCCGTACAGCAGCGAGCCGGACTGCCTCGGCGGCATCGTCACCGGCACCGTGTCCAGGTGGCCGAGCAGCAGGATCCTCGGCCGCTCCGCACCGCCGATCTCACCGACGACGTTGCCCTCGGCGTCGACGCAGGTGTCGAAACCGAGCGAATCCATTTGCTCCGCAAGGAAATCCGCCAGCTGCTGCTCCTGCCCGGATGGTGACGCGATCGAGATCATCCGCGACAGCAGCCGACGCGGGTAGTCCGAGGCCACGATCATCGGCACCGTCATCGGCGCGGCTCGATGACCGTGCCGGCGCCGGCGAGCGCGGACCGCACCGGAGCCGCGCGCAGACCGGACGCGATCACCAGCCGCGCGACCCCAGCATCGAGCGCTTCCCGTCCCGCCAACAGCTTCTGGCGCATTCCCCCGGTCACGACGACATCGCCCGGCGAGTGGGCGTCCAGCCGCGCCAGCACGCTCGACGGGTCGGCCGGGTCGCGCAGCACACCGGGTACGTCGGTGAGGAAGACAAGACAACGGGCTCCCAGCGCGGCGGCCGCCCGCGCGGCGAGGCGGTCGGCGTCGACGTTCAGCGGGCCGTCCTCGCCGAGCGCGGGCGGCGACAGTACCGGCACGACACCGTCTGCGAGCAGCAGTTCCAGCAGCCGCACCGAGACGTCCACGATCCGGCCGGTCAGGTCGTCCCGCACCACGCGGACCCGTTCGCCGTCGCGGATCCGCAGCACGGTCTTCCGCCGGGCGGACACGGTGCCCGCGTCGAGCCCGGTCAGCCCAGCGGCCCGCACCCCGCGCGACTGGAGACCGCTGACCAGCGCCGGCTTCACCCGTCCCGCCAACGCCATCAGCACCGCGTCCAGCGTCGCCGGGTCGGTCGCGCGGCTGACGACACCGCTCGCGGACACGTACCTGCGCACGCCGACACCGAGGCTCCCGCACAGCTCGTCGACGGCGCTCCCGCCGCCGTGCACGAGCACCGTCGGCGTGCCAGGGCTAGCGAGGCCGGCGAGGTCGTCCAGTACCGGATCGGGATCGACGGCGACCCGGCCGCCGATCTTCACCACGAGGGGGCCCGTCACGGGTGCAGGCCGGGGAACTCCAGGCCCGCCGTTTCGGCGAAACCGGCGGCCACGTTGACACTCTGCACCGCGCCGCCCGCCGCACCCTTGACGAGGTTGTCCAGCGCCGCGATCAGCACCAGCCGCTCGCCGGTCTCGTCGACCGCGAACCCGATGTCGCAGAAGTTGGACCCGGACAGAAGTTTCGGCTCGGGATAGCGGTGGTCGCCGGAGCGCGACGCGACCAGCCGGACAAACGGCTCGCCGTGGTAGCGCTGCCGGTACAGGTCCCACAGCTCGGTTGTCCGCAGCGGGCGCGCCGCTCGCACGTGCAGCAGCACCTGGACGCCGCGCACCGCGTCGATCCCGGTCACCGTCATCGTGACCGGTACCCCGCAGAGCTGCCGGATCTCGGCTTCGTGCCGGTGCCCGACCGGCCGGTAGACGCGCAGCGCGCCCGCGCGCTCGGCGTGTTGCCCTGCCGTGGTCGTGACGGCACCCGACCCGCTGGAACCGCTGCGCGCGTCGACGAGCACCTCGCCGCCGACCAGACCGGCCTCGGCGAGCGGCGCGAGCGCGAGCACGGCGGCGGTGGCCATACACCCCGGCACGCTGATTCGGTCCGCACCGCGCAGGGACGCGCGGAACATCTCCGGCAGGCCGGTGACGAAACCGGCGGCCATTTTCGCTGTCAGCGCTGCTTTTTCGGCGACGTCCGGGTAGTGGCGTTCGATGTCGGCGGCGTCCCGCAGCCGGAAGTCGGCGCTCAGGTCGACCATCAGCGGCGCCCGGTCCGTCGACTCAGCCAGTATGTCCATAAAGGACCCATGAGGCAGTGCGGAGAACAGGATGTCGGCGTCGATGTGCTCGTCGCCCGCGCTGAAGCGCAACGCCGTGACACCGCGCAGGTTGGGGTGTACGGCATGCACAGGACGGCCGGCGTTGCGCGGCGAGACGGCCTGTACCACCCTCAGCTGAGGATGGCAGGACAGAATCCGGAGCAGCTCACCACCGACGTAGCCGGAGGCGCCGAGTACGACCGCCCTCATCCACCCACCCGCTCAAGCGCGTAGGAAACGAGTTCGGCGGCGATGTCCACCGCGCAGGTCTCGGCCAGCCCCGCGAACTCCGGTGCGCCGTTGACCTCGTTGACGAGCAGCCCGTCGTCGCTCTCCAGCAGGTCAACCCCGACGATCCCGCCACCGACGGCCTCAGCGGCGGCGAGCGCGAGCTTGTCCAGCTCGTCGGTCAACCGGCAGGAGTGCATCGTGGCGCCGCGTGCCTTGTTCGCGGCCCAGTGCGCGGAGGCCCGGTAGGCGGCGGCGATCACGTGGCGCCCGGCAACCAGCACCCGGATGTCGCGCCCCGGCGTCTTCACGAATTCCTGTGCGTAGATGACCCGCAGCTGTGGCGATGCCAACGCCTGCCGGTGTGCCAGCAGCGACTCCGCGGCGTACTCGTCGTTGACCCTGGCGAGCAGCCTGCCCCACGATCCGTTGACGGGCTTGACGACCGCGGGGTAGCCGACGGACTCGATCGCGCTGCGACCGCCGTCCGGGCTCAGCCCGATCGCGGTGGCCGGGATCGGGAGCCCGCGCCGGTACAAGGCGATGCTGGTCGCGACCTTGTCGTCGCAGGTCTGCACGACTTCGGCACTGTTGAGCACCGGCAGGTCCCACGCCTCACAGAGCCTGCTGACCAACAACCTTCGCTGCGCGGAAATACTGCGGTTCAGCACCAGGTCCCAGTGCGGCGGCGAGTCGTCCAGCCGGACGGACAGCCGCCGGTCGTCCACCATGACATGCACCAGTCCGCGAGCCGCCATCGCCGCCAGGATGAGTCGCTCCTCGACGCGGATCCGGGACGCGACAAGCGCGACGAGCGGACCGCCCGCCGACGCACTCACTCCCCCCAGTCCTCCTCAACCTCGGGCGCGAGCGCGAGCACCAGCGGGCTCAGCGCCATCACCTCCAGTTCGACGCCACAGCCTTCGCATTCGAGGACCTGGGTAACAAGGAGTGCGCCGGTGACCACCAGCGTCTGGCCGCACTCCGGACACCCGGAGAGCACCGACTCCGATTCTCGGGGAACCGTCTCCTCGACGATATGCATGTCCATACTGCGGGATTAGACTCTGCCACCCGAGTGCGCGTCAACGGAAACCACCGCACCGGACGCGACTTGACTTAATTCCCAGGCGGGATATGACATTCTCCTCCCGCACTCCACGGTTTCGCGGCGGGAGCCGGCTTCGTTGTGGCCAACTTGGAGTGTCGTCGGGTGGGGTCGGGCGGGGAGGCGTGGTGAGCGAAAACAGTGAACCGGCTCGGAAGTTGGCCCGTTCGGTGCGGGTCCGAGGGCACCGCGCACTCTCCGTCGTACCGTCGCCACCACCCAGCGAGGACCGAGGACAGTACGCCCCGATCACCATGGAGTGGGCCTTCGACAATTGTGGGATCACCACAGACGACAGGCTCGACGAAGGCGCGTTGAACGTGTGGGGCAACAGCCTGCCCGCGCATTCCCTGCCGTTCGGCGAAGTTCTCGTACATGGCATTCCTTTTCTGTTCTCCGGTGCCGGCGTCGCCGCGGACAACGTCCGCTGTGCTGGCCAGCGACTCGCGCTCGCGTCGGCGGCGACGGACTGGTTGCACCTGTTGGCGGTGTCGGAACGGCGGACCGAGGATGTCGTCCAACTGCACTACTCAGACGGTTCCTGTGACCCGGAATGGCTGCGCGTGTCCGACTTCTGGCCCGCGCGACCCCGGTTCGGCGAGCTGCTCGCGTTCCGCAGCGCGGGAATGCACTACCCGCACCACTGGCAGTCCAACCTGGACGGTCAGATCTGGTTGACCAGAATCCCGGTCCCCCGCCGCACGCCGCTGGCCGCGGTCGTGCTGCCGGACAATCCGGCGATCCATGTTTTCGCGATGACTCTTCAACTGGCACAGGAACCGTCGCTGTGAGCGTCTACCTGCCCGTGACCTCGTGGTACGACGACCTGTGCAGCTGCCTCCAGGTCGACGTCGCGTGCGTGCTGCGCTTCCACGGCTGGGATCCGGTGCGCGCGCTCGGCGCGTCGTGGCGGTTCACGTTCGCACCTGGGACATGCGAACCGGTCGAGTTCTACCATCCCTGCCACGACGGCGATCTTGCCGGCGCGCTCGCCGAGGGTCAGCCACTGCACGCGGCGTGGCGATGGCCGTCGGACGCCGACGACGCGGCGGCGCAACTGCGTGCCGCGATCGACTCGGGCCGGCCGCCGATCGTCGCGGTGGACAACTATCACCTGCCGTTCCGGCCCGCCTACCACGACGTGCATGCCGCGCATCTGGTCGTCGTCCGCGGCTACGACGGCGACGCGGTACAGGTGCTCGACCCGATGCCCCCGGCGTTCGACGGGCCGCTGGCCGAATCGGCGCTGGCGACCAGCCGGGCAGCGGCCACGGTGACCGACCGGACCGACCCGTTCTTCGCCGGCAGCAACCTGCGCAGGCGCTGGCTGGAGGTCTACCCGACCGGCCAGCAGCCGGCCTGGTCATGGGACTGGGTGGCGAAGATTCTGCGCGACAACCTCTCGGCACTCGCGGGGCCCGCGCGCGACGACTCCGGCCGGCTGACCGGGCTCGCCGGCTTCGCCGCTTACGTGGACGAGTTGCCGGACCGCGCTCGTGCGGAAGGCCAGAAGCTGCGCCAGGAGCTGTACGTCCTCGGCTGGTGGACGCAGGCGGCAGCCGCATTGCACGGCGAGTTCCTGTCCACGGCCGGGCAGGTACTACACCGACCGGACCTGGTGGCGGCCGGGCGCCTCGCGGACCGCGTCGCGCACGAGTGGACCGGCCTGCGGATCACCGCCGCGCACGGCGGCGACGATGCACTGCTCCCCGAGCGACTGCGCTCGCGCGGACGGCGCGTGCTGCACGCGTGGGAACAAGCCGTCGGCGACATCGGCGACGCGCTGGGAGCAGCAGCATGACCGGCACCGTGCTGGAGTACCGATGAGGCGGCTGGCGATGTTCGGCGGGACGCGGGTGTTGTCGGGGCCATCTTGCGGCGTGTCGTGGCCGGTGGTCACGGCCGCCGACGAGGAGGCCGTGCTGGCGGTGTTGCGCCGCGGCGTGTTCGCGGACGGTGCGGAAGGCGAGCCGGAACTCGCCGCACTGGAGGACGCCTGGGCCGCGGCCGTCGGGGTACGGCACTGCGCGGGCGTCGCGTCCGGTACAGCCGCGCTGCACCTCGCTCTGGCAGCGCTGGACGTCGGCCCCGGTGACGAGGTGGTGGTGCCGGCGGTCAGCATGAACGCGACCGCGCTTGCCGTGCTTTCCGTTGGCGCGCGGCCGGTTTTCGCGGACATCGACCCGGTGACGTTCACCCTCGACCCGGCCTCGCTCGCGTCGGCCATCACGCCGCGCACGGCCGCGGTCATCCCGGTGCACCTGCACGGGCTGCCCGCCGACATGGCCGCGCTGCGCGCGCATACCGACCGTCGCGGCATACCGCTGATCGAGGACGCGGCCCAGGCGCACGGCGCCGGCTACGGCGGCGTGCGGGCCGGTGCGCTTGGCACGCTCGGCTGTTTCAGCCTGCACCCGTCGAAAAACCTGCCGACCTGCGGCGAAGGCGGTCTCGTCACGACCGACGACCCCCACCTGCACGAGCGAGTGTGCAGCCTGCGTCGGTTCGGCGAACGGCAGGGGGCCACCCGCGACTACGTCTCGCACGCGCCCGGTGGCAACCACAAGCTCAGTCCGGTGCAGGCGGCGTTCGCGCGCAGCCAGCTGTCGCGGTTCGCGGAGTACCGCAAGGCCCGCGAGCGGAACGTGACCGGATTCCTGGATCTCCTGCGGGACCTGCCAGGACTCGTCGTCCCGGTCTGCCCCGCCGACCGCGAACACGCGTGGCACATCTTACGGTTCCGACTCGGCCCCGCCGCGCTCGGTGGTGGCGGTGCCGGGGACGTCCGGCCGTGGGCGTTGCGCCACGTGCTGCACCGGGCGTTGCGCGCCGAGGGTGTCCCCGTGTCCCGCTACCAGGTCGTGCCGCTGCCGGCACAGCCGACCTTTCGCACCGAGAGCACCGGTGACTGCGCGCGGCGGTTCCCTGTCGCCTTCGACGTGCTCGCGGATTCCCTGTGCCTGCAACGACGTCACCTCAACCCGGACAGCGGGGGCACGCTCGCGCGCTACGCCGACGCTTTCGCGAAGGTGTGGGGGGAGCTACCCCGGCTCTGCCGGATCGCGGCGGGCCTGCCAGTCGAGGCGGCGGCATGACGGCCACTACCGAAGTCACCGACACCGACAGCGCCGTCCTCGCGCGGGCCCGACGGATGCGGCGCCACGTGGTCCGGATGGCGGCCAACCCGGAAGGCGCGCACGTCGGCGGCAGTCTGTCCTGTGTGGATATACTCGCCGTGCTCTACTCCGGTGTCCTGCGGGTGGATCCCGTGCGTCCGGACTGGCCGGAGCGGGACCGTTTCGTGCTCAGCAAGGGCCACGCCAGCGCCGCGCTGTACGCGGCGCTGGCCGAATGCGGCTTCCTGGCGACCGCCGAACTGGACAGCTATGCCATGCCCGACAGCAGGCTCGGCGGCCATCCCTCCCGCGCGGTGCCCGGTGTCGAGATGGCCACCGGTTCGCTCGGACACGGTCTCGCGCTGGCGGCCGGCATGGCGCTCGCCGCCCGGTGGGACCGCCGTGCGAGCCGGACCATCGTGCTGCTCGGCGACGGCGAACTCCAGGAGGGCAGCGTCTGGGAAGCGGCGGCGTTCGCGAGCCGGCAGCGGCTCGGCTCGCTCGTCGCGATCGTCGACCGCAACGGCTGGCAGCTCTCGTGCCGCACAGAAGACGAACCAACCGAACGGTTCCGGGCATTCGGATGGACGTGCCTTGACGTGGACGGGCACGACATCGTCGCGCTGCGGGCCGTCCTGTCCCCCATGCGGCCGGACGCCGGGCCACCGGTCGCCGTCGTCGCACGCACGGTCAAGGGCCAGGGCGTCGGCTTTCTGCGGGACCGGCGGGAAAGCCACTACGCGCGGCTGTCTCCACAGCTGCTCGCCCGCGCGCTGAGAAGCTTGGCGGACCCGCCATGACGGCGGTGCTCTCCTGCCGTGACGCGTACCGGCGCGAACTGCTCGAACTCGCCCGCGACGACGAACGCGTTGTCTGCCTGGACGCCGACACCGGCATGTGGGACGCGGCCTCGGTGGCCGGACTCGGCGAACGCTATCTCGCCACCGGCATCGCGGAAGCCACCATGATGAGTGTCGCAGCAGGACTCGCCGCGTCGGGCAGGCTTCCGTTCGTCACCACGATGGCCACGTTCGCGACCACCCGTGCCGCCGAGCAGGTCAAGATAGACATCGCGCTGCACGGGCTGCCGGTGCGGATCGCCGGCACGCACTCGGGACTCTCCGCCGGGCATCTCGGGCCGACCCACCACGCGCTGGAGGACCTGGCGCTGATGCGAGCGCTACCGGGCATGACGATCGTCGTGCCCGCCGATCCGGACTCCGCCGCACGGGCGACCCACGCGATACACGGCATCGCAGGACCCGCCTACCTGCGGCTCGACCGCGCCGCCGTGCCGTTCCCCGAGACCACCGCCACCTTCCGGCTTGGACAGGCCAGGACCCTGCGCAGCGGTGACGACATCGCCATCGTCGCGTGCGGACCGCACCCGGTGGCAATGGCCGTGGCAGCGACGGATGTGCTCGCCGCACAGGGAATCGGTGCCCGCACGCTGGACCTGCACACGCTGCGGCCCTTCGACGTTGCCGCCGTCGTACTGGCGGCGCGGGAGACCGGGCGGATAGTCACGGTGGAGGAGCACGCGGCCGGTGGTGGGCTCGGCGACGCCGTCTGCGAGGTCGTCGCCGAGCACGCGCCCTGCTGGGTCCGGCGGATCGCGGCCAGGCCGCGGGTCGGCGCCCCCGTTGGCAACCACGAACACCTGCTGTCGGCGGCCGGCATCAGCGCGACGGCGATCGTCGCCGCCGCACAGGACCTGCTGCGGGCCGGCCGGACCCGACCGCATGACGATGAGTGACGGGAGTGTGCCATGCACGAGAGCGGAGCCGCTGTGCGGGAGCTGATCGCGGAGCTGTGCGCGGCCGTCCTCGGACTGGGCGCGATCGACCCTGACGAGAGTTTCTTCTTGCAGGGCGGCAACTCGCTGCTCGCGGTCCGGTTGACCAACAGCATCGCCGAGGCGACCGGCGTCCGCGTGTCCGGCCGAGCGTTCTACGAGGGTTCCTCGGTCACCGAGCTGGCCAGGACCGTCACGGAGTTGCGTGCGGGCGCGGGCCTGGCAACACGGGAGCAGTGACGCAATGGACACTGTGGACAGCGTGGACGCTGTCGATCTGCTCGATCCGAGGACGTACACCCACGGCGACCCGCACGCGATCTGGACATACCTGCGCGAGCACCGGCCGGTGTACCGCGCGAACGACCACTTCTGGGTGGTGACGCGGTACGACGACGTGAGCCGCGTGCTACGGGACAGCCAGAACTTCAGCTCACGCCACGGCACGATGCTCTCGATCCTGCACGCCGACCTGCCCGACATCGCGAGCGACCAGATGATGCCGGACTCCGATCCGCCGCTGCACGGCTGGTTGCGCGCGCCGGTCGCGCAGGCGCTGGCACATCGCGTCGTCCGGGCGCAGGAACAGCGCTTGGCCGGGATCGTCCGCGAACTGCTCGCGCCCGCGCTGGAGGGCGCCACGTTGGACCTTGCCCAGGCCGCGCTGATGTTCCCGATGGCGTTCACCGGCGCGCTGATGGGCGTGCCGGAACGGGACTGGCCGCTACTCGCCCGGCTCACCACGATGACCATCGCGTACACCGACCCCGACTACGCCACTGGCAGTCCACAAGCGACGTTGATGCAGGCGCACCACGACCTGTTCTCGTGCTTCGCCGCCGAACTGGACCGCCGCGACCCATCGCCAGAGCGGCCCGTCGACCTCATCGACGTGCTGCTGTCGATGTCGGTCGAACGCGAGCCGCTCAGCCGAGAACAGGTGTTGCTCAACGCGTACAGCCTGTTGCTGGGTGCCAATGTCACCACCCCGCACGCGACCGCGGTGACCACGCTGGCGCTCGCCGAGCGCCCGGAGCAGTGGCGGCGGCTGCGCGAGAATCCCGGTCTGATTCCCAGCTGCGTCGAGGAAGGGCTGCGGTGGTCGTCACCGGCGATGCACTTCATGCGGCACGCCGTCACTGATGTGTCGCTGGGCGGTGAGAAGATCCGAGCAGGGGAGCCGGTCAGCGCGTGGATCGCGTCGGCGAACCGCGACGAGCGCGTGTTCACCGACCCGTTCCGCTTCGACATCGCCCGCACGCCCAACCGGCACCTGACGTTCGGTTTCGGCCCGCACTACTGCATCGGCTCTGGAATCGCGCGACTGGCGCTACAGGTGTTCCTCACCGAACTGGTCCGGACCGTGGAACGGATCGAGCTGGCTGGACCGGTCGTCGCGCTGGAGTCGAACTTCGTCGCCGGGCTGAAGCATCTGCCGGTGCGGCTGGTGCCGCTGCGGCAACCGGTCGGTGCGCCGTGACTCCCGCGCTGGACGCTTCGACCTGGCTGGAACACCGATTCCCCGCACCGTCCGCACAGGTCAGGATGTACTGCTTCCCGTTCGCGGGCGGGTCGGCCGCGTTCTACTACGAGTGGGGAACAGCACTGGCGCCCTGGATCGAGGTCGTACCGGTCCAGCTACCGGGCCGAGGCAGGCTCGCGAACCTCCCGCACGCACTGGACATCCGCGAGATCAGCTTCGCCATCGCCGACGCCGTCGCCTTCGATGCCGGCCCGCCCATTGTCCTGTTTGGACACAGCATGGGCGCGATCCTCGCCTTCGAGGTCGCGTGCCGGCTGGCGGAGTCGCGGGTCCCGGTTCGCCACCTCGTCGTCACCGGCAGGCCGGCGCCGCACATCCGCAGCCCCGAAGTTCCCGTCAGCCATCTCGGCCGCGAAGGGCTCGTCGATGTGCTACGCGGTTACGGCGCGACACCGGAACAGGTGCTCGCCGACGACGAACTGCTCGACCTGGCCCTGCCGACCGTACGCGCGGACTTCCGGATGATCGAGCGCTACAGCTGTCTTCCGGTGGCACCGCTGAACTGCCCGCTGACCGCCATCGGCGGCACCGCCGACCCTGGCGTGCCGGCCGAGGCGATCCAGGCGTGGGGACGGTACACCGCAGGCCCGTTCGAGGCGTATTTCCTGCCTGGCGGTCATTTCTTTCCCTTGGAGGCCGGCCCGGCACTGCGCACGCTCCTGCTGCACACCCTGATCGGCGGCCTGTGACGATCCTGATACTGTGGAGCGCACCCCGCTGCAGGTCCACCGCGTTCGCCAGGATGATGGTGCAGCGCGGCGACTTCACGGTCGTGCACGAGCCGTTCTCGCACGTCGTGGACTTCGGCGAGAGCGATGTCGGCGACCGCACACCGCACAGCCAGCACGAAGTCATGGCCGCGCTGCGGGAACTGGCCGCGCGCGGGTCGGTGTTCGTCAAGGACACCACCGACTTCCGTTACGGCGACCTTCTCGCCGACCCCGGTTTTCTCAACCGCTGCACGCATTCCTTCCTGATCCGCGAGCCTGCCGCTGCCATCGCGTCCCACGCCCGCCTGAACCCGTCACCGGACCGCGATGAGATCGGCTTCGCCTTGCTGCACGAGATCTACCGTCGCGTTGTCGAGACAACCGGACAGCGGCCGGTGATCCTCGACTCGGACGACCTCCTACGAAACCCCGATCGCGCCGTCCGCGCCTACTGCGCACACGTCGGTATCCCGTTCCTGCCCGAATCGATGACCTGGAACCCGGGAATGCTGCCCCAGTGGGAACGCTCGCGGAACTGGCACATCGACGCCGCCCGCAGCATCGGCTTCCGCGCCGGCACCCTCACCCCGCCGCCGCAGGACATCGCGCGGCACCCGGTCCTCGGCGCGCACTACCGCTACCACCTCCCCCACTACGAAGCCCTGCACGCCCTCCGGCTCCGCGTCCTGCCCTGACCGAACACGCCGGAAGGGGTTGGTCACGGTGCGGTGATGGTGAGTACCGCAGGACCAGGGCCGAGCGAGGTGATTCCGGGAGGCGCCAGGCATTGCAGAGTATTGAGTGTGACGAACACGACTTGTTCGACGGCGGTGTCGCCGGCGAATTCACCGCTGGTGATGGGGCCGGTGAAGGTGACGGTGGTCTGTCCGCCAGCATTGTTGATCGCACGGTTGTAGGTGAAGGTGCTGGACTGCCCGTTGCTCCAGTGCAAGACCCTGCTTCCGGTGCGTCCCGCGAGCAGCGTGTCGCACGACAGGGTCGTGGTGGGATTATCCGTGTAGGTGCCGGCGGTGATGGCAGGGACGGCCGACGTGCACGGCGACAGCAGGCCGGTGACGCTCACCTTGACGGTCTGCGGGGTGAGCAGCACGCCCGGCTGGTAGGCGGCCGCTTCGCTACCGATACAGGCCACATCCACCGAGGCGGCGTGGGCCAGGGACGGGGAAGTGGCCGCCGTCGCGGTGCCGCCGAGGGTGAGCAGCAGAACGAGGGCTACGGATGTCTTGCGCATGGAGGGACAGCCTTCCTAAACAGGGCAAGCATGTGCGCTCAACGAGCGGTGGCGTGCTGCATGTGGCCGCTGCGTTCCCTGTCGGATCACCTGTCGGTGACCGACGCTGCGCCGATCGTAGACCTCAGACACCGGTCACGAGGTCCGCCGATCGTGTAGCACTCCCGGACCCTTGGACGTCAGTTTTTGGCTAGGGAAGGGCGGCGGCCAGACCGCGGACGGTGGGGTACTCGTACAGGACCCGAACAGGGTGACGGGTGCCGAGGAGGTCGTTCACGCGGGAGACGACCTGAATGGCGCGCAGGGAATTGCCGCCCAGCTCGAAAAAGCTGTCGTCGCGACCCACAGAGGAGATCCCGAGAAGTTGCTGCCAGATGTCGGCGATGTCCCGTTCCAGACCGGCTGCAGGGCTCGCGAACGGTTCGGCGCCGCCGCGTTGCACGAGGCGGAGCAGGAGACGTTCGTCGACGCGGCCGGTGGTGTCGCGGGGTAGGTCCGCGACGGTGAGGACCGATGCCGTCAGGCCGTTGCCGCGCAGGGCGGCCGATACCGCGGCGGCGGTGGCCGGACCGTCGCCGGAGCCGTCGACGGCGACCGCGACCGCGACGACGACCTCGACCTGCCGTGGTGCCTCGGTGTCCAGCACCCGCTGAATGTGCGGGTTGCCAGCGTCCAGCCCGACCACCAGGTGGTGCAGCGGCTGACCGAGCGCGGCCAGCAGCGACGTGAGGCCCTGGGTGACGTCGATCGACAGGTAGCCTCGGGATTCGGCGGCCGCGACCGGGCTGCCGCTGTTCATCCCGACCTCCGTCCACATTGACCACGCGAGGCAGCGGACCGACCGTCCGCGTTCGATCGCCCAGTGGTCCGCGAGGCCGTCGATGGCGCTGTTCGCGGCGGCGTACGCGGCGAAGGAGCTGCCGCCGAAGAAGCCGTTCACCGACGAGAAAAGGGTCAGCTGCGCCTTGGGCCTGCGCTCAAGCAGGCGGGTCAGCGCCCACCCGCCGATGACTTTCGCGCGGGACATCCTCGCCATCCACTCCGACGACTCGGCCAGCACGGTGTGCTGCTCCAAATGGTCCCAGTGTGCCTCGACGGGCTCACCTGCCAGATGGAACGCGCCGTCGAGCTGCGCTCCCCACTCGCGCTCCGCCTCGGCGACCGCCGCTTCGAGCGCGGCTTCGTCGGACACGTCGACGCGGGCGTGACGGACGTCGCCGAGGCGGGCCAGTGCGCCAAGGCGGCGGCCCACGTCGGTGTCGCCGTCGACGGCACCTCGACCGATGAGCAGCAGCCGAATGCCGTACACCGCAAGGAGATGCCGTGCCAACTCGCAGCCGATCCCACCGAGACCGCCGGTCACCAGGTAGCGGCCACCGGGCACAAGGCCACCGGCCGGGACGAGGTCGGCGAGCGAACCGGCAGGACGCAGTCGCGGCACGAGGCGGGCGCCATCGCGGACGGCCACCACCGGTTCGGCCGACGAGCGCGCCAGCTCCTCGGCGATCGCGTGCGCGGTGTCGTCGAGCGACACGGTTGCGGGCAGGTCGAGCTGCCGCACCGAACGGATGGTCGATTCCGCGGCCGCGGTCCGCACCAGGCCACTGAGCGCCGCCTTGCGGAAGTCGACCCGGTCGTGCGCCCGCGCCATGGCGGCGCCGCTGGTCACGACCACCAGTTCCGGTTGTCCCGCTGCGTGTTCGGCCAGCGCCTGGATGGTCCACAGCACCGGAATGACGGCGCCGCGCAGCCCCGCCGCCGCAGCGGCGGTGTCGAGGGGCGCCTGCCATGCCGGCAGGGCGCCGATGTGCACGGCCGCGACGAGTTCGGGTCCACGACCGGCGCGGAGGGCTTCGACGATGTCGTCATAGTCGCCGTGCCGATCGGGGTTGAAGCGGTATGCGCGCGGTCCGAGCACGGCGAAGTCCTGGCCGGGAACGGCCGTGACGACGACGCACCCGTCCGGCAGTTCGGCCGCCAGTGCCGGCGCCAGCTCGGTCGCTCCCTCGCCGAGCACGAGGCAACTTCCCCTCGGCACAGCGGTGCGCGCGCTCTCGCCGGCCGGCCGCCAGACGACCTGGTAGAACCAGCCCTGCTCGGCAGGCTCCGACGGCCGGACTCGCGCGGGCGCGCTGACGTGCGCGGGCGGCGGGACGATGCGGTCGGCGAAGCGGCCGACGAGCAGGTCGCTGACCATCGCGGAACGCTGAATCTTGCCGCTCCCGGTCTTCTGGAACTCGTCTGCCGTCAACGCGACGACATAGTCTGCGGACAGGCCGACATTCCTGGCCAGTGCCCCGCGTACGGCGTCGGTGACCCGCCGGACCTCCTGGCCGCCGGTCGCCTCCGGCACGAAGAAGACCGCGAGTCGCTCGGTCCCCAGTTCCGAGTCGGGCACGCCGCACGCCGCGACGAACGTCGGCAGGACGCCGGGCACTCGTTCCACTTCGGACTCGATCTCGTAGCTGAGGTGGTTCTGGCCGTTGACGATGATCAGGTCGTTCTCGCGACCGGTGATGGTGAGCCGTCCGCCACGCAGGAACGCGAGATCGCCGGTGTTGAACCAGCCGTCGACGGTGAACGCGGCGGCGTTGGCGGCCGGGTTGGCGTAGTAGCCCGCCATCAGGGTGGTGCCCTTGACCTGAAGGCGGCCGACCTGTCCTTCGGGCAGTGGCTCGTCCGCGGGTCCGACGATCCGCAGCGACACGCCTGCGATGGGCGCGCCGACCTCGGTGAACGTCACGCTGTCCTGCGAGCCGGCTGGAACGGTTTCCAGCCGACCGGTCAGCGAGGCGGACGCCACGGTGACGGTGCCCGCCTCGGGGTCGGCGGCGGAAAGCCGGCTGTAGGTCACGCCGGACGATGTCTCTGACATCCCCCAGCAGGGCCGCATCGCGTCGTCGGGCAGGCCGTGCGGGCGCAGCAGTTCCAGAAAACGGTGCGCGGTCCTGCTGACGACGGCCTCACCCGCGTTGCAGATGTTGGCCAGCGTCGACAGGTCCCAGCTGCCGGCCGCTATCGCGTCGGCGCAGTCGTTCACCAGCGCGAACGCGAAGTTCGGCGCCCACGTGTTGGTGGCGCGGTAACGGTCGGTCCAGTCCAGCCACGAGAGCGGCTTGGCGACGAATGCTTCTGTGGTCGCGTTGACGTGCTCGCAGCCGAGGAACACGTCGCGGACGTTGCACATGACCATGCCCCCGACGTGGTCGAGCGGCATCCAGTTCAGCGTGACCTCGTTGGCGTCGAAACCGTTGGCGCGGGCTGCCGCCCAGGTCCGCGCGACCAGGGAGTGGTTGCGGTGCTGGACACACTTCGGGACGCCCGTGCTGCCGGACGTGAGCAGGTTCAGCACCGGGTCGCCCGGCTCGGTCGGGGTGGGGTCGGCGAGCGGGCCGGTGGAGAGGTCTTCCGCGCCCAGTACGCGCAAACCCGGCTCGGCCCACAGGTCGCGCAGTTCGCCGACTTCGGCAACGTGCGCGGAATCGGTGAGCACCGGTGGTCGTTCCAGCAGTTGCCAGGCCGCGTGCAGCTTGCGCACGACCGCGTTCTGGCTGCCGTAGCCGGGCGCGAGCCCGACCGCTGTCGGCAGGAAACCGCCAAGCACACAGGCCCAGAACGAGGTCACGAAGGTGCGGTTGCCGGAGAACTGGAACAGCACGGGGTCACCCCGCTTCAGGCCGAGCCCGCGCAGTCCGGTCAGCGTGCGGCGGGCGTCGTCGAGGAGCCTGCCGTAGCTCTGGCGGTCCTGCGTGCCGTCGGGCAGGACGTAGGTCGTGCCGTGGTCCGCGTGCTGTTCCGCCGCGCGGACCAGCGCTTCCCGCAGTGTGCCTGCCCAGCCGTGGCCTGGCTGGACCGCGGACCCGGACGCGAGAGCAACCCGGCCGGACGTGCTGACGCCCTGTTGACGTCGTCCCGGCGCTCGTGCCGGGGCTCGCCGCGCGGGTGAGCGTTCGGGCGTCGACGGGGTGGAGCGGACGGGGGCGGCGTAGCGGGTGATCACCGCCGCGTCCGCGACCCCCGGCACTTCCAGTGCCAGTGCTCGACAACGGGCGAGTTCGGCCGGGTCCGGCGCGGTCATGACAGCCTCCCCGCCAGCGCCGTCGGCGCAAGGGCTTCGACGATCTTGCCGGCGACCTCGGCCGCCCGCTGGGTGATGAAGAAGTGGCCGCCCGCGAAAATCTGGAGCCGCAGCCGGCCGGTGGTGTGGCCGTGCCACTCGGCCAGTTCGGTGATGGTGGCGCGCTCGTCCTGGTCACCGCCGAAAGCCGTGATGGGGCAGTCGATCGGCGGCCGGGGCTGATAGGCGTACCGCTCCCACAAGGCGAAGTCGGCACGCAGGCCGCCGAGCAGGTATGCGAACAGGTCGTCGGCCGCGAGCACATCGGGCGGCGCTCCCCCGAGTTCGACGACCGCAGCGCGGAACTCCTCGTCCGGCAGCGCGTGCATCGGCGGGTTCCTCGGCCGCAGGTGCGGCGCCGGCTGCGCGGACACGAACAGATGCCGTGGCAACACGCCGAAGTGGTCCCGCAGTTCCCCGGCGAGTTCGTAGGCAAGCAGGGAACCCGCGCAGTGCCCGAACAGAGCCACCGGCACCTGAAGGTAGGGCCGGATCACCTCGCCGAGTACCTGTACCAGCGGGTCCAGTTCGAGGAAGCCCGGCTCGGACTTGCGGTCCTCGCGTCCGGGCAGCTGGATCGCGAGCACCTCGATGTCGTCGGGCAGGAGGTCCGGCCACGTCTGGTAGATCGACGCGCCCGCGCCCGCGTAGGGCAGACACACCAGCCGCAGGCGCGGCGCGGTCCGGACGCCCCTGCGCACGTACGGCGAGTCGAAGGTCAGCATGAGAGGACCTCCTCCAGGATGATCGCCAGGTTCTGGACGTGGTCCCGGTCGAGCAGGGACCAGTGGTCGCCGGGCACCTCGTGCTCGACGACATTCGCGAGGCGCAGCCGCGAACGCACGTCGGACGGCGGTGACTCCAGCGCGCGGACCAGGTGCACCGGACCGAGGTAACCGCCAGGCCGATAGTCCCGCAGGGCGAGCATGTCCTTGCGGTAGATGGCGAAACGGCGGCGCAGCGCGTCGTCGTCGAGTCCGAACGGGAGCCCTCTCGTCCTCCGAGTCAAGAGGTCCGATGTGGACATGAGTATATCCTCTGTGGACTTTTCCGGGATCGTAATGCCGGACTCTCGGCACAGACCGGCGACGAACGCTTCCACAAGGGAGCCTTCGACATCGGTGCTCGCCGAGTCGTCCGCCAGGAACGAGTCCACCATGACGACGGCGGGCGGATCGTCGCCGTCGAGCTGCCGTGCCATTTCCAGCGCCACGACGCCACCCATCGACCAGCCGGCCAGCACGGCGGGCACGCCGAGGGCCTCGGTGACGGCCGCGAGATACCTGGTCGCCATGGTGGGCAGGTCCTCGACGACATCGCCTGACTCGATGGCGTAGACGGTCCGGTCCGGGAGTGCGCTGATCAGCCCGGAATACGACAGTGCCGTGCCGCCCGCGCCGTGCAGCAGCACCAACGGTGGCGGGACGGCGCCTGTCTGGAGGCGGTGAACGAGGCCCGCTGGACGGTGACCGGACGCCGGTTCGTCCTCGCGCATCCCGAGTTCGCCAAGCCACTCGGCGAGTGCGGCCACCGTCCGGTAGCGGAACAGCATGCTGACCGGGATCTCCACGCCGAGGGTCCGCAACCGGTCAGCCAGCCGCAACGCGAGCAGGGAATGCCCGCCCACCTGGAAGAAGTCGTCGTGCACGCCGATGTCCTGCCGCCCGAGCACCTCCGCCCAGATCCGGGTGATCCGCTGCTCGGCGGGCGTGCGGGCGCGTTCACGCTCCGACCAGCGGGCGCGGGCGGACATCGCGGGTAACGCTGGAAGGTCGAGCTTTCCGTTGGGCAGCAACGGTATCCGGTCCAGTAGGACGAACGTACCCGGCACGAGTTCCTTGGGCAGCAGTCGTCTTGCGCGGGCGCCGAGTGCGGCCAGCAACCGTTCCCCCACGTCTGGACGGCGGGCGCAGACGTACGCGGTCGGCGTGCTGAGGTCGCTGAACACCGTCACGGCCGCCACGACGTCGGGGTGCTCGGCGAGCGCCGACTCGACCTCGCCGGGTTCGAGGACGACGCCGTGCACCTCGGTGGTGTGGTCAGCCTGGCCGAGCACCTCCACGGTCCCCTCCGCCCGCATCCGCGCCAGGTCGCCGGTCCGATAGCGCCGGGTTCCCGGTGGGCCGAACGGGTCGGGCCGGTAGCGGTCGGCGGTCCGCTGCGCCGATCCCGGCGTCCCGGCCGCCGCGTCGAGCCCGCCGACCGTGAGTTCGCCGGTGACCCCGACCGGCGCGGGTTCGCCGGACCGGGTGAGCACCTGAACCAGCAGTCCCGGCGCCGGCCGGCCGCTCGGCACGAGTCCAAGTCGCTCGCCGTGCTGCGCATCCCCGATCAGCGCGATGCCGGTGGCGGCGTTGGCATAACAGGCGTGTACGGCCGCGCCTGGCAGCAGTTCCTCGGCGGTGCGGACAGTCTGTGGTCGCAGCGGTTCGCCCGAGCAGAAGATCGTCGACAAGCTACCGCAGCGTTCAACGCCTTGCGTGGCAAGGACGGCGTCGAGCAGCCTCGGTGCCCAGTGGACGACGCGGACATCCTCGGCCTGGACGAGTTCGACCAGGTGCGCCGGATCGGGCGCGGAGCCGCTGCCGACGGGCGGCGCAAGGACGACCGTGGCGCCCTGGCTCAGCGGCCACCACAGCTCGACGCCGAGATCCTCCTCCGGTGGCGACGAGTGCAGAACGCGAGCGCCTGAGCCCAACGGGAACCGCGTACTGAGCCACGCACACTGCCGCACCAGCGACGCGTCGGTCACGAACGCTCCGGCGACGGGTCGTGTTCCTGCGCGGTAGCGAGCGAAAGCCGCTTCTCCTGACGGTGCCGGTTCGACCGGAGGCGTCGCGTCGCCGGCGACCCGGTCCGTCGCGAGCACCGCGATGCCGGACACGGGCAACCGATCCGCGAGCCGGCGTCGGGTGAGCACCAGCCGGGCGCCGCAGTCGCGCAGCACGTCCCGCTGGTGTCCTGGCGGCGCGTCCGGGTCAAGGGGCACGCACAGCACGCCAACGGCGCGACAGGCGAGTACGGCCGCGACGAACTCCGGGGAACGTTGCAGCACGAGCGCGACCGGACCTGCGGTCGGGTCGGCGGCGCGGATCGCGCGGGCGAGTTGGGCCGACCGGGCGAGCAGATCCCGGTAGGTCCAGCTCTGCGCACCGGCCCGGATCGCGACGGCGTCGGGCGTGCGTGCCGCCGCCGCTGCCACCAGGTCGTAGACACTCCTCGCTGGCTCGTCCGCGACCGGTTCCCCGGTCCCGAACTGGACGATCTGCCGCACTTCCGCCGGTTCGAGCAGCGGCACGTCGAGCAGTCCCCGGTCCGGCTCCCGCACGGCATGGCTGAGCAGGGCACGGAAGTGCCCGGCCATCCGCTCGATCGTCGCACGGTCGAAGAGTTCGCTGTTGTAGTTCCACGCGCCTTCGACCGACCCGGGCCTGCCGAACAGGTTGACCTCAAGGTCGAACCGCACCGTCCCGTTGTCCAGCGGCTCCAGCGTTCCGCCGATGCCGGGCAGGGTGACTCGCTCGTCGAAAGCCGCCTGGTAGTTGAACAGGGCCTGGAAGAACGGCGAAACAGCGGGGTCTCGCTCCGGGTGCAGCAGCTCGACCAGCCGTTCGAACGGCACCGCCTGATGGCCGAACGCGCCGCCGACGGTGTCGCGCGTGCGCCGCACCGCCGCCCGCAGCGACGGGTTGTCCGCGAAGTCGCCGCGCAGCACCAGCGTGTTGACGAAGAAGCCGATCAGGTTCTCGACGTCGTTGCGGGTTCGGCCGGCCACCGGGATGCCCGCGACGACCGTCGACTGACCGCTGTAGCGCGCGAGCAGCGCGTGGAAACCGGCCAGCAGCACCACGAACAGCGTGCAGCCCTCCTCCGTCGCGAGCGCCTGTAGCCGCCGCACGAGGTCGCCGGGCAGCGCCATCGGGACGAGGTCGGCGCGAACCCGGCGAACGGCGGCGCGGGGCCGGTCGATCGGCAGCCGCAGCAGGCGTGGCACCCCGCGCAGTTGCCCGCGCCAGTAGCCGACCTGCTCCTCCAGGTTGGCCGCGTCCAGCGCCTTGCGTTCCAGCCTGGCGTGGTCGAGGTACTGCAACGGCAACGCGGGCAGCCGCGCGGCCCGCCCCTCCCGGTGGGCGACGTACTGTTCGTCGACCTCTCGGCAGAGGATGCCGGCCGACCAGCCGTCGCACACGATGTGGTGCGTGATCACCACGAACAGATGATCATCTGGCCCGATCCGCAGCAGCGCAGGACGCAGCAGCGCCGTCCTCGACGTCCCGGACAGGTCGAACGGTTGCGCGGCGAACCGTGCCGCCCACACCCGCGCCGCCGCGAGCGGGTCCTGCCGGTCGCTGAGGTCGACAAGAGGCAGGTCGACCGGGCCGGCCGGCAACACCTTCTGCAACAGTGTGCTGTCCCTCGCGACGAACGTCGTCCGCAGGCTTTCCTGCCGGGCCACGGTGCGCTCCAGCGCGATCCGCAGTACGACCGCATCCAGCGTCGAGGTGATCCGGAAGGCGATCGCGACGTTGTACTCCGCGCTGCCTGGCACCAGCCGGTCGATGATCCACTGTCGCCGCTGGGCGAACGACGCCGGTCCGAGCCGGATCCCCTCGCCGAGGCCGCCGCGAGACAGCAGGGCCGCCAGCTCACGACGTCGCGCAGCGGCCGGGTCGATGGTGGTCACGTTCTCGCCTCCGGCATGACCGGTGGGAAGGCGCGAGCCGTGCGCCTGCCCGCGCGTTCCCGCAGCAGCTGCGCGATCTGGGCGGGCGTCGCGCGGGCGAGCATCTCGCGCTGGCTGATCTCCACACCCCACTGCTCGCGGGCCCGCGTCCGAACCCTGGACGCCAGCAGCGAATCCCCGCCCAGCTCAAGAAAGCGGTCGTCGATGCCAACCCGGTCCAGCAGAAGCAACTCCTGCCACATCGCGACCACCCGCTGCTCGATCTCGTCCCGGGGGGCGCGGTAGGCGCGGCCACCCCGGCCGTCGTGCCATCCGGCCGGTGGCAGCACGGCGCGGTCGATCTTGTCGGTCGCGTTTCGCGGCAACCGCTCCAGGATCGGGTAGGCCGATGGCACCATGTACTCCGGCAGTCGCTCGGTGAGGTACTCGCGCAGTTGACCGGCGGTTGCCGGGGCCGACAACGCGACGCAGGCGACGAGTTCGGTCCGTCCGTGTCGCCCGGTTCCGGGCACCACGGCCACCTCCGCGACGCACGGATGCCCGAGCAGCGCGCGTTCCACGTCCGCCACCTCGATCCGATACCCCCTGATCTTGACCATCGAATCGATCCGGCCACGATGCTCCAGCAGGCCGTCCGGGCGGAAACGAGCCAGGTCGCCGGTCCGGTAGCGGCGGCTGCCGGGTGGGCCGTACGGGTCGGGGAGGAACTTCGCCGCCGTCGCGGCCGGGTCGCCGAGATAGCCAAGCGACAGTTGCGGCGTGCTGACCAGGACTTCGCCGACGGCTCCTGCCGGGACCGGGTTCTCATCGGCGTCCACGAGCAGGACCCGCACGCCGGGGGTCGGGCGCCCGACCGGCGGCGCGGACGCCCTGTCCTGGTCCGTCGCCGTCGCGCTGGTCACCCGGCGCGGCCACGGCTGGAAGCTGTCCGCGATCATGAACGCCTCCGCGCAGCCGTAGAGGACGCCGACCTCGAAGGGCAGGTCCGAGGGAGCCCAGTGCCGCAACCGTTCGCCCGCCGCGGTCATCATGCGCAGCGGCACGTCCTGCGGCCACGGCAACTCGGCGAGTGCCTCTGCGACCGGCGTGACCGCCAGCACCTGCGTGATTGCCTTGGCGACGAGCCAATCCCGCAGTGCTGGCGGGTTCGCGACCGTGTCCGGCTCGGCGATGTGCAGGCTCGCGCCCGCGATGAGCGCTTCGGCGAGCACGTAGAACCCGATCGCCGCGCTCGGCGGAATCAGCCATGCCACGCGGTCATCCGGCGTTGTCCGGTTCATCCTGGCCGCGTGCAGGCCCGCGTGCGCGAGGACCCGGTGCGGTCCGCAGATCGCCTTCGGCACGCCCGTGCTGCCGGACGTCTGGACCACATAGGCGAGGTCGTCCAGCCGCACCTCGACGCCGACTTCGGTGTCCACTTCAGACTTGATGTCCTGGCTGGCGCGGTCGATCATGAGCAGCGTGCCAGCGCCGTCCGGCACGTTGTCGCGCAGTCGCTCAAGGCAGACCGTCACGGCGGGTGGCGTCGCGCGCAGGGCCTGCGTCACGCGCGGCGCGGGCGTGCGCGGGTCCAATGGCAGGGGCAACGCGCCGAGCTTGACCGCGGCCAGCACGGTGACCAGCCACTCCGGCGAGCGGTCCAGCAGGAGCCCGACCACCGACCCCCGCCGCACGCCGTGCTTCCCGAGGTGGCGGGCGAGCTGGTTGGCCCACCGGTCGAGTTCCCCGTACGTCAGCGTCCGCCCGCCGTCGGTCAGCGCGAGGCGCTCCGGCGAGGTCCGCGCGTGCTCCGCGACCGTGGCGGGCAGTGTACGGGTCGGCGCCTCGCTCTCGCCCGTCCCATCGAGCGACAACAGTTCCAGGGTCTCGGCGTCGGACAGCATCATCGCGTCATGCCTCCGCCCTCGGTCGGGGACTCTTCGCGCTCCAGTTCGTCCACTTCGTCGTCGGAAAGGCCCTCGACCTCCGCGAGCACGGCGAGCAACTCGGCCGTTCTTGTGCTCTCGTCGGCCGTTGCCGCGCTCACCGCCGCCGCGACACCGGCGACCGTCGGCGCCGCGAAGAAGTCCGCGACCGGGATCTCGACGCCGAACGCCGCGCGCACCTTCGGGATCACCCTGATGGCCTGGAGGCTGCTGCCACCGCTGCTGAAGAAGTCGTCGTGCGGGCCGACCGACGATCTTTCCAGCAGTGGCAGGAAGACCTCCTCCGCGACCCTGCGCTGCAACGGGCTCAACTCGGCTTCCTCGCCCCCCGCGTGGATCAGGGCGTCCTGGTCGATCGGCGGCAGCGCACGGACGTCCACCTTGCCGCTGGCAGTCAGCGGCAGCGCGGACAGCACGGCGACCGCCGCGGGCACCATCGGACCGGGCAGCACCGTCGACACGGCCTGCCGCAGTCCGGCCGGATCAAGCTCCGCACCCGGCTTCGGCACGACGTAGCCGAACAGGATCGGCTCACCGCTGCGGTTGTGCGCCAGCACCGCCAGCGCCTGCACCACCCCCGGCTGGCCGAGCAGCGCCGCTTCGACATCGCCAAGTTCGATCCGGACGCCGCGCACCTTGACCTGCCGGTCGATCCGGCCGCCGAAGACGAGGTCGCCATCGCGGTCGGCGTGCACGAGGTCGCCGGTGAGGTAGCGGCGCGACCCGGGCGGTCCCAACGGATCGGGGCGGAATCGATCGGCGGTCAGGCCGGGCTGCCCGAGGTAGCCACGCGCAACGCCGGCACCGGCGATCGCGAGTTCGCCGGGCACGCCGGGCGGGACGAGCCGCTGCTCGGCGTCCAGCGCGCAGGCGCTGTGGCTGGCGAGCGCGCGGCCGATCGGGGGCGACACCGTCCACGTTCCCTCGCAACGCCTGGCCACCACCGTCACGGTCGTCTCGGTCGGGCCATAGCCGTTGTAGAACTCGCGCCCTTTCGCCCACCGCGTGGTCAGTTCGCCGCTGAACGCCTCACCGCCCACGAAAGCGACCCGCAGCGACGGATAACGCTCCGGGCGCAGCAACTCCATCAACGCGGGCGGCAGATCGATCACGGTGATCTCCTGCTCCGCGAGGATGCGGTCCAGCGCGTCGAGCGATCGGCGCTCGTCATCGTCGGCGACGTAGAGCTGGGCTCCGCTGAGCAACGCGCCGAAGATCTCGAACACCGACACGTCGAAGCCGAGCGACGCGAAGTGCAGGAAGCGGTCCTGTCGACCGAGGCGGAAAAGATCCTGGACGCCGTCGATGAAGGCACTGGCGTTGCGGTGCTCGATCAGCACTCCCTTGGGAACGCCTGTCGTGCCTGAGGTGTAGATCGCGTAGGCCAGGTTCCGCGCGTCGGCCAGTTCGGGTGGCGGTCCGGGATCGGGCCCGTCCCAGTCGACACCGTCGACGTCGACCACGTGCGGACCGTCGGGCAGCCGGTCCAGCACGGCCGACTCGCTGAGCACGACCCGGGCGCCACAGTCGGCCAGCACCGCAGCGGTCCGCTCGGCGGGGTGGGTGGGATCGAGCGGCACGTACGCGCCGCCTGCCGTCAGCACCGCGAGGATCGCCGCGACACTGTGCGGCCCACGACGCAACAGCAGCCCCACCGGCTGGTCAGGGCCGACGCCGAGGTTGCGCAGCCGCCGGGCGAGCCGGTTCACCCGCGCCGAAAGCTGTCCGTAGGTGACGTCGCCGCAGCGCGCACGCAGGGCCACCGCGTCGGGCTGTGAACTCGCGCGGTCCGCGAACCGTGCGTGCAGCAGTCGCGGCTCCCGCAGCGGCAGTACCGGCCCGAACATGTGCGCCAGGGTCTGTTCGGTCTCGGCGGGCGATGCGATGTCCAGCGCGGTGTGCGGGGTCGCAGGCGCGGCAAGGCCGGCGTCGAGCAGGCGCACCCAGCGGTCCAGCAGGTCCGTCATGCCCTCGGCCGTGTGCAGGGCGCGCGCGTACTCGATCGTCGCCAGGAAACCGGCTAGATCCACCCGCAGCTCGACCTCGAAGGTGCCGACACCCGTCCACTGTGGGCTGACCGAAAGCTCCAGCTCCCCGGCGTTGCGGACCGGTGGCCGACTCGTCGACGACGTCGATCCCGAGCTGTACCAACGGAAGCCGGGACGCGTCCCTCGGCGGTCGCGCCAGCGCGAGGATCTCGGCGAACGGAAGTGCCGCATGGTCGAGCGCGCCAACAAGGGCGGCCTGCGCCCGTTCCACCAGTTCGGCGAAGCCGGGCCGCCCGGACACGTCGATCCGTACCGGCACGAGGTTGCCGCAGTCGCCCACCGTCCGGTCCACGCCGGCCGGCTGGTTCGCGCGCGCCTGGACGCCGAGCACCAGGTCGTCGTTGGTGGTGTAGCGGTGCAGGACCGCGGCGTGCGCGGCGAGCGCCACCGCTCGCGTCGACACCCCGCGTTCGCCTGCGAACTCGCGCAACCGCCGCACGAGGCCAGGCGCCAGCTCGCGCGTGACCAGCTCCGAGGTGAGATCCACGGCCGGCGGTCGGGGCAGCTCTGGCGCCAGCTCGGTCACCTGCCAGCCGCTCAGCTCGTGCCGCCACCAGTCGGACTCGGCGGCGGCCTCTGGCCGGGTGAGCCAGGATCGCTGCCACGCCACGTATTCGGCGAACGTGAGCACGTCGGCCGGCCGTTGCCGAGGGACGATCGGCCCGCCCCGCAGTGCTTCCGCGAGGTCGTCGAGCACGAGCGAGGCCGACGCGGGGTCGAAGACGAGGTAGTGCGTGACCCACACCAGCACGTGCTCGGTTGCCGACAGCCGGACCAGCCGCAGCTTGACCATCGGGCCGACCGCGGGCTCGAACCCCTCACGGACCAGCTCGGCCAGGAACCCGACGAGCCTGCGACGCGCGTCGGCGGGATCGAGCGCACTCAGGTCATCGACCGGCAGGGTCATCGCGCGGTGCGGCAGTGAAATCCGGGTGCCACGCTCGGTGCCGGCGGGAAACGCCGAGCGCAGGACCGCGTGCCGGGCGAACACCTCGTCGACGGCGGCGGCCAGCGCGGGCACGTCGACTTCGGTCCGCTCAGCCGGTAGTGGAAAGCGAGCCCGTAGCCGGCGAGCGTGCCGAGTTCGTTCAGCAGCCACAGCTGCTCCTGACGGGACGACAGCGGTCCAGCTGCCTCGTCCTCGACGACATTCTTCAGCTGACTGAGGAACTCTTTTCGCCGATCTTCCGGAATGCTCCGCAGTCGGGTAAACAACGGACTCCGCATTGTCGACGGACTCTCTTCGGCCATGTGAAGCCCATCTGTCCGGCACCGGAATGCGTGCTACGTTACAAGCGCATAGCAGCCGAGACAAGGGTTTCCGACATGGAATTCAACATGACAAAATCGGTTGAAGACTTTCGGATACGAGTACGAGAAGTGCTACAAAAGGCCGAAGCAAAATCGGCGCTCGCGTCCGCATTGTCGACAGAAGACGGCATCGATGGAGACGTACGGCCCCTTTACCGCATTCTCGGCGACGCCGGGGTACTCGCGACAACCTGGCCTCGGACTTGGGGAGGCCGCGACGCGGATTTTGTCGAATCGGTCGTGCTGATCGAGGAACTGACCAGGAACCGGGTGCCGGTCAGCCTGCACTACATCACCGTGCACATCGTCGGCTCGCTGCTGCTGGCCTGCGGCACGCGGGCGCAGCGGCAGCGCCACCTGCCCCCGATGGCCCTCGGCGAGCGGCACGCGTGCATCCTGTTCACCGAGCCGGACACCGGGTCGGACCTCGGCAGCGTCAGCTGCGCTGCGCGCCGTACCGGCGACGGCTGGGCCGTCACCGGCCGCAAGCTCTACAACCTCAAGACGTCCTACGCCGACTTCGCGCTCACCCTGGTCCGCACCGACGAGCACGCCAGCCGATACCTCGGGCTCACGCTGATGCTGATCCCGCTCGACGCACCCGGGGTCTCGCTCCGCCGGATTCCCACGATGATCGGCGAGCATTTCCACGACGTCGAACTCGACAACGTCCTGGTCGGACCGGAGGCGGTGCTCGGAGCGCAGGGCGATGGCTGGTCGCTGGTCAGCACGCTGTTCTCGGCCGAACGCAACGGGCTGGACTACTACGCCCGTGGGCTGCACTGGCTGGAATCCGCGCGGGAACTGCTCTGCCGCCTGCCACCGGAGCAGGCGGCGCTGTCGGCGGCCGGGCTCGCGCGGTTGTGGGCGCGGCTGGACGCGAGCAGGCTGCTCTCGCTGCACGCCCTGCAACGCCTCGCGCAGGGCCGCGCCGACGTCGCCAGCGCGTCGCTCGCCAAGTGGCACTGTAGTGAGTCCGCGCAGCGGATCGCCTGGTGGGCAGGTGAATCACTTGACCTGTCGTGCCCCGACCCGGACGCCGAAGTCCTGGCGAGTGCCTACCGTGAGGCCGCGAGCCTGACCATCGCTGGTGGTGCGTCGGAGGTGCTGCTGGAGACGGTCGTCGGGGCCAAGCTGCTGGACAGCTCGTCGACAGGGGCGGTGTCGGCGTGAACCTCGACCCGGACGCGGTGCAGCTGCGGCTCGCCGAGGCGACCGCCGCCCTCGCGCGCCACGACGACGCCCTGCCTCGGCTCGCCGGACTCGGCATCTTCCGGCTCGACCTGCCGCTCGACGCGGAAGGTCTGGATCTCGGCGTCGCGGCGTCGGTCGTCGTGGGGCTCGAACTGGGTCGCGCGATGCGGCCACTGCCTGGCTACCGCGAGACCGTGTTCGCCGCGCATCTGTTGCACGCGGCCGGTGCGACGGAACTGCTCGCCGCCGCTGGCCGTGGCGAACACCTCATCGCCACGGTCGGCCTTGGCGGTACGCCGGGTAACGGTGCCGCGGTCCGGCTCGATGGCGAAGGTCGGTTGCACGGCGAGTCGGAGCCGCTGCCACAAGCGCCGTGGAAATCGGCCGTGGTCCGAGCCCACACACCGAACGGACCGGCCCTCGTGCTCGTGCCCGTCGATGCAAGCGTCTCGGCGGGCGACTCGCGACTGTCGTTCACCGGAGCCGCCGCGACACCGCTGCTCTGCATCACCGACGCCGACATCGAACGTCATGGTGATGCCGCTTTGCTTCGGCACGCGGCTTTTCTGCTCGGACTCGCCGACGCGGCGCTCTCGCTCGCCCGCGACCACTGCCTCAGGCGACAGCAGTTCGGCAGGCCGCTGATCGACTTCCAGACCGTGGCCCACCGGTTGGCCGCGTTGTCGGCCGAGGCGAAGGGTCTTGTGCTGCTGGCACACGAAGCCGCCTGGCGCCACGACACGGATCTTCCCGGCGGACCGTACCCGGCCCAGACCCTCGCCGCCGCCGCCGACCATGCCCTGGCCACGACGCGGCTGGCCGTGCAGCTGCATGGGGCACGCGGCATCGTCGCCGGCGATCCGCCCGAGGTGGCTTATCGACTCGCCGCAGCGGAAAGCACTCGCTTCGGCACGCCGCAGGCGCTGTGGCAACTCGCCGGCCTGCGCAGGCTCGCCGGTCAGCCGGGCATGTCGCTGGCGAACTCGGCGAGCAAAGCCTCCGGCGGATCGAGGAACGTGTAGTGCTCGCCGTCCAGCAGGACGTCCCGCGTCGGGCCGCAGTCCGCCCAGCCGGTCATCAGCGCGGGCGGGATCTCCACGTCCCGAGTCCAGCCGACCGCGGTCACCGGGCACCCGAACCTCGGTGCGACATCCTTGCGGTAGCGGCGGTTCGCGTCGACATCCTCGACGAGCACATCCAGCAGCACGTCGAGGATCTCCGGGTCCGGCTCGCCGCCCGCCGCCCGCATCAGGGCGCCCAGTTCGCCGGACAGCTCGTCGCGGTTCAGGCCGAGATAGCGCCCGTACGGGCCGTCCTGCGGCGCGACCTGGGACGACACATAGAGCCGCACAGGCGCTGGAAGTCCGAGCGTGGCCAGCCGCAACGCGGTTTCGGCCGCGGGCAGCGCACCGCCGCAGTGGCCGAACAACGCGTACGGTCGGTCCAGGAACGGCGCCAGCCCGTCGACCAGGGTCGCCGCCAACTGTTCGTAGGTCCCGAAATGCGGTTCGCGCATCCGGTTCTCGCGGCCGGGCAGCTGCACCGGCACGACCTCGATCCCGCCGATCCACCGCGGCCACGCCCGGTACATCGACGCGCCACAGCCCGAGTACGGAAAACAGAACAGCCGGGCCGTCGCCGCGTCCGACAGGGAATTGATGAACCAGATCGACCGCGTTTCCGTTGGCATCTTGAGACAATATCCGCACGCGTGCACCGCGTGCATCAGATTCGCGGAGGTAGTTCGTGACCAGACCGCACACCGACCACGGTCTCGAAGGCTCGGTCGTCATGATCACCGGTGCGGCCCGGGGAATGGGCCGCCAGCACGCCCTCACCTTCGCCGAGGCCGGCGCCGACCTGATACTGGGCGATCTGTGCGCACCCGTGGCTGGAGCGCCGTATCCGTTGTCAACGCGGCAGCAGTTGGAACAGACCGCGCAGGACTGCCGGCGCCTCGGCGTCCACGTCGTGGCCGTGCCGCTCGACGTGCGGTCAGAGTCCGATGTGGACAAGGCGGTGGCCGCGGGTACCGCCGAACTCGGCCCGATCGACGTACTTGTCAACAACGCAGGACTCCTCGGCCCCGGTGGACGCCCAGCGCACGAGCTGACCGAGGCCGAATGGACGATGGTGATCGACGTCAACCTCAACGGCGTCTTCCGCTGCTCGCGGGCGGTGCTGCCGGGTATGGTCGCCGCGCGTGCGGGTGCGATCGTCAACATCGCCTCGACCGGTGGCCTGGTGGCCTTCGAGCGTTTCGCCAGCTACGTCGCGTCGAAACACGGCGTCGTCGGACTGACCAAGGCACTGGCGCTGGAGTACGGCCGGTACGGCATCAGGGTCAACGCCGTCTGCCCGAGCACGGTGCGGGCCGACCCGGAACTGCACGCGCGGAGCACCGAGGGGGTCGCCGCGTCGTTGGGCAGCACCCTGTCGGAGTACGAAACCGCGTCCCTCGCGCTGCACGCGCTCCCGTCGCTGGTCAGCGCGCAGGACGTCTCGGCGGCCTGCCTGTGGCTGGCGTCCTCCGCCTCCGGCGGCGTGACCGGCTCCGTCCTCACCGTCGATGCCGGCTACACCGCCCGCTGACGCCGCACGGCCAGTCCTCGTGAGTGCGAACCGCCACCCACGAGGACTGATCGTCCGCTGAGGACTGTCTAGTTCGGACCACCGATATGGGAGTAGGACCGGACCCGGGACGCGGCAGGGCCGTCGCCGAAGTGCCACGGCAGGTGCGCGTGCGGCCCACCGGCCCACGGGAGGTGCGAACCGAGGTGCACCGAAACGTGGTGGTGATGCCCGGCCGCCACCGGCTCGTTGCCGGCCCCTGCTTCGACCGGCGTCGCCGCCTGCTTGATCTGGTCGATGGTCTTGATCCGCAGCACCGGTCCGAAGACGAACACGCCGGACAGCAACCCGACCACGCCACAGATCAGCAGAGCCTGCGCGTTGCCGAGCGACGCGCCGAGCAGTCCGCCGATGAGGCCGCCCAGCGCGTTGCCGCCCCAGACGAAGGTGAGCGACACGCCTGCGACGCGGCCCATCATCTGCGGCGGCGTCACCGCCTGCACCAGCGACATGATCGCGACATTGACCGGGCCGGCCTGTAGTGCCGCGAAGAACTGCGACACCGCGACGACCGCGAGCGCCGCGCCCAGTCCGGCGACCGGCAGGATCAGGTAGCCGACGCCGAGCAGCAGCGAACAGACCAGCAGCGTCGGCCCGATGCCGAGTCGCTGCGTGACCTTGCGCGAGGTGAACGCGCCGATCAGGAAGCCGATGCTGCCGAGTCCGAGCGCGAGGCCGACAAGGCCGGGGCTCAGTTTCAGATTGTCGTAGAGGTAGACGAGCATGACCGCGGACGCCATCGACAGCGCGAGGTTGCCGGTCGCGGCCATTCCGGCGAGGTTGCGCAGGATCCTGTTCTGCCACGTCACGCTGAATCCGGTGCCCATGTCGGCGAGCGTGCCGCGGACACCCTTGGCGGACGCGGGCGACGGCGCGGGGGGCGCCTCCTGCTTGCGAATCCCTTGCAGGCCAACGGCCGCCACGACATACGACGCCGCGTCGGCGATGATCGCCATGGTCGCGCCGAGCCAACCGATCAGCACACCGGCGATCGGCGTGCCGGCGACCTGGGCGACGGCCTGGCTCAGCTGCAACTTGGCGTTGCCCTCGATGAATTCCTCGCGTTTGAGGATGGTGGGGAGATACGCGCGGAACGCGACCTGGAAGAACACCGTCAGGATGCCGGTGAGGGCGGCGATCACGTACAGCTGCCACAGAGCGAGCACGTGCACGAGGTAGGCGATCGGAATCAGGGCCATCAGCACTGCCCTGGCGACGTTGGTGAACGTCATCACCGGTTTGCGTCGCCACCGGTCCACCCACACGCCGGCGAGCGAGCCGAGCAGCAGGAACGGAAGCCACTGCAACGCCACGAGCACACCGACGACGAACGGCCCGGAATGCAGGGCGAGAATGGCGACCGACGGCACCGCGAGCACCGAGACCCGGCTGCCGAGCAGGCTGACACTTTCACCGCCCCAGAGCAGCATGAAATCGCGGTTGCGGAGCAGATTGCTCGGCGGCGGACCCGCAGGCGGCGCTGACTGCGTTGGCTGGGGCGTGCTGCTTGTTGCGGGGCGCCGTCCCCTCTCGGCGCGGTCACCGGGAACCGGCGCTCTGCGCGCTCATCCGCTCGCGCAGGCTGCGCGGGCGCAGGTCCGTCCACACCTCGGCGATGTGCGCGAGACAGGACTCCTTGTCACCGACGAAGCCGTCTGCTCGCCAGCCAGCTGGTATGTCGCGGCCGTCTTTCAGCCAAATGGAGTACTGTTCTTCGTCATTGATGACAACGTCATAAATCCGGCCGTCGGCAGAGTCATCCATCTCAATCACACTCCTTGGCGGGGAGCACTGTAAGCAGTGCCACCAATTGGTCCAGCATTCCCGCGCCGGTCGAGGGGTCCCAGAGGTCGGTGTTCAACTCCAGCCCGAGGAAGATACCGCCGGCGAAGATCATTCCGTGGAAAGCCATGTCGTAGCGGGCCGTACCGTGCGACACGAAATCGTATTCGACCGTCGAGCCGGCGATCCGCTCGGGCAGCCAACCCTGGCGCTGAAGCTCGCAGGTCACGCCGAACAGCGGCGGCCGGTCGGCGCGCCGCGCCGCACCCGCAGCGCGCACGATCATCGGCAGCGGCAGCGACTGGTGGTCGTACGCGGCGACGAGCGCGTCCCGCAGGCGGAGTACCAGATCGGCGAACACGGGACTGCCCGAGCAGTCGACCCGCACCGGCAGCACGTTCAGGAAGCACCCGATCAGCCGCTCGGACCCGAGCATCACCCGGTTGTCGGACGGCACGCCGATCACGATGTCCGTCTCCCCCGTCAGCCGGTTCAGCAGGACGACCACCGCGGCGGCGAAGACGTTGAACGGCGTGACACCCAGGCGTGCGGCCAACTCGGCCATGGCGTCGAAGGTCTCCCTCGGCGGTGAAGCTGAAAGGAACTCGCCCCTGAAGCTGATCTTGTCGGGCCTCGGTCGTTCGGTTGGCAGGTCGAGTTCGGGAGCGCCGGCGAGCTGACGACGCCAGAAAGCCGTGAGGCGCGCGAGTTCGGCTCCGGCGAGGTGGCGGCGTTCCCATTCGACGTGGTCGGCGAGCCCGACCGGTAGGTCGGGTAGCCGGACTTCTCGACCGTCCACAACAGACTCGTATGCGTCGGCCAGTTCCGCCATGAACACCGTCATCGACACCTCGTCGGTGACGAGATGGTGGAACGCGAGATGCAGGTGGTGTAGTTCGTCTTCGAGCCGCAGCACGCGAACGGCCAGCAATGGCCCGGTGGTGAGGTCGAAAGCGTGCCTGCCGAGCTTTGTCCGCTCCCGCTGTGCCCGTGCGATCCGCTCGGGCGGTGGCAGCTCGCGGAGGTCGGCCAGCGGCACGTCCAGGGTCAGCGTGGCTGCGATCCGTTGCACCGGCTCGCCGTCGACCTCGGCGAACGTCGAGCGCAAACCCTCCTGATGGGCGAGTACGGCGGCGATCGCGGCCCGGAACGCGTCCGTGTCGAACGCGCCACGCACGGTCATGACGACCGGGATCGTGTGCGTCAGCAGGCCCGGAGTGCGCTGCTCGGCGAGCCAGATCTGTAACTGCGAGGACGTCAGCGGCAGCACCTGCGCGCCGACCGGAACGGTCCGAGGCCCGCGCTCGCTCCCGGCGAGTTGCTCGAAGTCGCGCTCCGGCATCGCGGCCAGCGCGCGCAGGGAGGACTCCAGACCGGGCGAGCGACGCTCGACGGCTTCTGCGAAGCCCCGCGGCGTCGAGTGGTCGAACAGCAGGCGCAGCGGCAGGTCCACGTCCAGGAGTTCCCGCAGCCGGTGGACAACCCGCGCGCAGAGCATGGAATGGCCACCCAGCACGAAGAAGTCGTCGTCCGGCCCGACCGCGTCGACGCCAAGCTGCTCCTGCCACGCCGACCGCACCACCGCCGTCAACTGGTCGAGTTGCGGCAGCGGATCGGCAGCGGAACCGTTGTCCGGCAACACGGTCACGCCCACTGTCGCGGGAGGACCGAACAGCGGCAGCTCCGACAGGCGCAGGCCGGGGTCGTCCAGCCAGGCACGCAGGCACCGGGACCAGTCCGCGACCAGCGCGGTGATCGTGTCGCCGTCGAACAGCGCGGTGTCGTACTCAACCCACGCGCGCAGAATGCCGGGCCGGACATCGAGTTCGGTGATGGTGTCGAGCCGGGCCCTGCGGCGGTCGACCTGGAACGGCACCATCCTGGCCGGCCCCAGGTTTCCCGCAGACACCGGACGTTCGCGCGGGGTGAACAGGTGCTGAATCAGCACGGGCCGGCTCAGATCCCGGGCGGGCGCGGCGAGTTCGACGATCCGCCGCAGCGGGATGTGTGCCCGCTCGACCGCGTCGGCGCTGCTGCGCAGGCACCGCTGGAGCACAACGCCGAAAGTCGGGTCGCCACTGACGTCAACCCGGATCGGGACGGTGTTGGCGAACTGCCCGACGAGGGGTTCCAACTCGGAGCGGACCCGGTTGGCGGCCTGCGTCCCGACGACCACGTCCGGCTGGCCGGACCAGCGCGCGGCAACGACCGCGAAGACCGCGAGCGACGCGACGTAGGGCGTGACATCCTCGCGGCGGCACAGGTCGAGCAGCGGGTCGGCCAGCTCGTCCCCCAGCTCGAACTCGGCGATTCGGCCCACCGTGCCCTTGCGGGCGGGCCGCACGCGTCCGGGCAGCAGTTCCAGCGGTGGCGCCCCGGACAGCGTTTCCCGCCAGAAGGCGAGATCGTCCGCGACCAGCGGTGATGCGAGCATCGCGTGTTCCCATGCGACGAAATCAGCGTATCGCAACGCGGGCGGGCTTTCGTCAAGGCTCCTGCCGCGCAGCAGCGCCTCGTAGCTGTCGACCAGCTCGGTCATCACGATCCGCGCGGACCAGCCGTCCGACACGAGATGGTGCACGGCCAGCACGAACGCGTGGTCGTCCTGGTCAAGCGACACCAGCAGACCGCGCAGCGGCGGGTCCTCGGCCAGGTCGCGGCGCGCATCGACGAAGTTGCGCGCCAGTTGGTTCAGCGCGTGTTCGCGGTGCGGTTCAGGAACCGGGCTGAGGTCGTGCCGGACCAGTGGCACGGCCATTTCGGGCCGTACCCGATGCACCGGGTGCCCGTCCACTACGGGAAAAACGGTGTGCAGGATGTCGTGCCGCCGCCCCACTTGCGCGAGCGCGCGTTCCAGCGCGTCAGGGTCCAGCGGCCCGTGCACGCGCACCGCCATCGCCTCGGTGAAGATGCCGCGGTCGGGGTCCAACTGCTCGGTGACCCACACCTGCTGCTGGGTTTCGGACAGCGGCACATCGCCAGTCAGGCTCATGCGACCGCCTCGCTCCCTACGATCCCTGCGCGGCCGCCGGTTGAGCGTGTCGCGAGGCGGCCGCATTCGCGGGGCACTGTGCTCAATGATTCGCTCGCAAGCTCGCTCATGTGTCCTCCCTGGCGACCGCGAGCATTGCCTCGATCTCCGCGTCGGACAACCCCGCCAGCGGGTCGTCATCACGTTCGGCAGGCGCGGCATCGGCACGCGCGGCCGCTTCGACGATGCCCGCCGCCATGTCCTCCAGCCGAGGTCGCTGGAACAGCATCGCCATGGCCGGTTCCACGCCCAGTCGGTCCCGAATCCGGCCGACCAGCTGGACGATCATCAGCGAGTGACCGCCGAGTTCGAAGAAGTTGCTGGTCACACCCACCGCGCCGACACCGAGCAGTTCGCCCCAGATCTCGGCAAGCGCGACCTCTTCGCTGGTCCGGGGTTCGACGAGCGCCGTTTCTCCTCCTGCGGCGTTTCCCGGCGCTGGCAGGCGTTTCTCGTCAAGCTTGCCGTTGGCCGTCACCGGGAGTTCGTCGACCTTCACGACCGCGACCGGGACCAGGTACTCGGGCAGCAGGGTCCGCAACGCGCGGCGCACGCCAGCCGGGGTCTGGCCGGAATCCACCCTGGACACGAAGTATCCGACGAGCCGAGGCGCCGCGTCCGGCCCGTCGGTCCGCGCCACCACCGCGGCCGCGGCCACTCCGGGCAGCCCGGCCATGGCGGACTGGACCTCGCCGGGTTCGATGCGCCGGCCGCGAATCTTCACCTGCCGATCGGCGCGACCGAGGTAGACGATCTCGCCGTCACTCGTCTGCCGAGCAAGGTCGCCGGAGGCGTACATTCGCGCGCCGGGGAAGCCGGCGAACGGATCGGGCCGGAACCGCGCCGCGGTCCGCGCGGGATCTCCGAGGTAACCGCGCGCGACACCGGTGCCGCCGACGAAGATCTCGCCCCGCACACCGACCGGCACCGGCCGCAGCGCGCGGTCCAGCAGATACATCGACAACCCCGGCGCCGGCAGCCCGACAACCGCGTCGCCACGCGCGATATCCGCCTCGGTCAGTCGCCGGAAGGTGACGTGCACGGTCGTCTCCGTGATGCCGTACATCGTCACCAGTTCCGGCGCGCTGGCACCGAACCGGTCGAACCACGCCGTCAGCGCACGCGGCCGCATCGCTTCGCCGCCGAACACCACATACCGCAGCGGCGGCAGTTCCGTTCGCGCCAGCAGCACCGCGCTGAGCTGCGCGAACGCGGACGGCGTCTGGCTGAGCACGGTCACCCCTTCCGCGCTCAGCAGGTCCGCGAAAGCATCCGGCGCCTGCGTCGTCCACTGTGGAACGACGACAGCGCGGCCACCGGTCAGCAGCGCGCCCCACAGCTCCCACACCGAGAAGTCGAAGGTGCTGCCGTGGAAGACCGACCAGACATCGCCGGGGCCGACGGCGAAAAGCCGTGCCGCCGAAGCGAACAGCCCGGCCACATTGCCGTGACTGACCACGACTCCCTTCGGCTCGCCGGTCGTGCCCGAGGTGTAGAGCACATACGCGGCGGCACTGGACGGGACCGCGATCGCGGGGTCGGTTTCGGGCCCGTCGACCGCCTCGTCCAGGAGAATGTGCCGGCAAGCCTCGGGCAACCGCGTGGCAAGGCCGTCGGACGACACGACCGCGACCGCACCGGCAGCCGCGAGTAGCGACGCCGTCCGCGCCTGCGGATGGTCCGGGTCCAGCGGCAGGTACGCTGCCCCGGCCTTGAGCGTGGCCAGCGTCGCCACCACCATCGCGGTGCCACGTTCCAGACAGATGCCGACGACGTCGCCCGGCCCGGCGCCGCGCGCCCGCAGCAGGTGCGCGAGCCGGTTCGCGGCCCGGTCCAACTCGGCATAGGTCGAGTGCGCCGTCCAGCGCGGAAACCGCGACCGCATCGGGTCGGGCCAGCACCTGCGTGGCGAACAGTTCGTTGAGGGAACGGGTTTCCGTGCCGCTCTCGGGAGCGAAGACGGGGCGTGGTTCGCCGGGCGCGACCAGGTCGACGGCTGAAATCCTGGCGTCCGGCTGCCGAGGTAGCGCGTCGATGAGCAGGCCGAGGTGCTTCGCCATCCGCGCCACGCTTGGCTCGTCGAAGAGTTCCTCGTTGTACGGGAGCACGCCGACGACGTCGCCGTCCTGCAACCAGAGTTCCGCCATCAGGTCGAAGTGGCTCGCCGAACCGTCGAGCACGAAGTTCTCGGTGCGCGTGCCGGCGAAACCGGGCGGTCGCGGCGCGTCGTCGCGCAGGCTGAACGATGTCTGGAAGATCGGGGTGGTGCCGAGGTTCCGCTCCGGCTTCAGCTCGTACACCAGTGCCTCGAACGGCACGTCCTGATGCCGGTACCCGTCGAGCGACGCGGTACGCACCCGATCGAGAAGCTCGCGAAACGTCGGGTCGTCACCAACCCTGACACGCAACGGCAGCCAGTTCAGGAAATACCCGATCAGCGGTTGCAGCTCGGTTCTGCCTCGGCCCGCGATCGGCACGCCAACGACGACATCGTCCTGACCGGAATACCGGGCCAGCAGCGCGACATACGCGGCCAGCAGCGCCATGTGCAACGTGGCGTTCTGTTCCCGCGCGAAGTGCCGCGCGCGATCGACGGTGTCACGGCCGAAACGGACATCGAAGAAGCGGCCGACGGCGGCGCGCTGCACCGGGCGCGGCCGGTCCAGCGGAAGGTCGAGCAGCGTGGGCGCGCCGTCGAGGTGGTCGCGCCAGTAGCCGGTCAGCCGTTCGAGGTATTCACCTTGGACGGTTTCGCGCTGCCATGCCGCGAAATCTCCGTACTGGATCGGCAAGTCCGGTAAGTTCGCGTCGACTCCGTCAAGTTCGGCGGCGTAGAACGTGGCAATTTCCGCGAAAAGCACCGAAATGGACCAGTAGTCGGACACCACATGGTGCTGGATGATCGCGAACACGTGCTCCTGGTCGTCGAGCCGATAGAGTGTGGCGCGCAGCATCGGCCCCGTGGCGAGGTCGAAGGCAGCCGCCCGATCCGCCGTCACCCCGTCCCGCACGGCGCGCTCCGGATCGGCCGACGCTCGCAGATCCACCAGCGGGACCGGGATCTCGACCGTGTCGCGAACGACCTCCATACAGCCCTGTTCGCTTTCCACCAGGCAGGTTCGCAGCACTTCGTGGCGCCGCACCACATGGTTCAGCGCGCGTCGCAGCGCTGTGACGTCCAACGGCCCGGACACCCGCACTGCCGTAGGAATACGGTAGACCTCGCGAAACGGGACCATGCGGTCCATGAACCAGAGCCGCTCCTGCTCGAAGGACGCGGGCGCGCGGAAACCGCCGCTGCCGGTGGTTCGCGGGATGCGCCTGCCTGCGGCAACGTCTCGGCGGGCGAGCCTGCGCTCGACGAACTGCCGCTGGCGGGGACTCAATGCCGCCAGCCTGGTGGTCAGCTCGCTGTCAGCGGCGAACATCGGCGCACCTCCTTCGGCGCACACACGAGTCCACCGGTGGCGCGGATCCCGGCCATCGGTGGATTCGAGTGGTTCGGTCACGCTGTCCTATCTGGCTGGCTTAGGACTTGACGTCCTCAAGGTCGCGGTGCACCGGCCGAGGCAGATGACCGGGAATCGCGCCGATCTGCTGCATCAGGTGCGCCGAGTTGATGACGCCCCAGTATTCAACGGCCTTGTCGTTGATGACCTTGACGATGTGCACTTCTTGGTACACGAACGAGTTGCCCGACGGTTCCAGGCCGCGGAACTCGCCGGTGTGCGTCCCGCGCTGCGTCACCTTGATGACGAGCATCGGGTCTTCGGCGATCTCCAGGTCGACGTGCGCGTGGATGTCCGGGAACGCGGTCCACAGTTCGGTGAACTGCGACTTGATACCCTCCAGACCGTTCGGTAGGTCCGCGATGGTGTCGTGCAGGTGGATGTCCGGCGCGATGTACCGGTCGACCTGTGCGAGGTCGTGACAGTTGAGCACGTCGCGGATGAACCGCCGACCCCAGTCCTTGAGTTCGCCGTGTGACGCCATTTCGGTTCTCCTCGGTCAATTGTGTTGCGATTTCACTCGATCCCGCTAGCTGAAGAAAAATTAACCAGCGTCAAGAGGCGGGGCAAGCAGCCGCGTGGTCCTGTTCACCTCCGACCGTGGACAAAGTCAACTCGACCGTCGACCACCGGCGGAACAAGATCGAAAACCTCGGCCGGAGCAGGCCGGGCCGGTCATGGGCTATCCTCGCGACGCGGCTGGAGGACCGTCGTGGACGGGTCCGGGCTGGACCGGGAAGGCAGATGAAATGAGACTGACGTGGAACGCGGTTCTCGCCTGGCGGATGCGCCGGCAATTCCTCGACCGCAAGAATTCGCAGCCGGCTGAGACAATCGTTCGCAGGCTGTGCGGAATACAGAGTCAGGTGAAATCGTATGCCGAACTCGCCGTCGCGGTACGTTCCACCAGCCCGTCGAAGGACGCCGTTGAACGTGCCGTTGCGAGCAAGAAGCTCATGCGGACGTGGGCGATGCGCGGCACTCTGCACACGTTGTCGCCGCAGGACGCGCCCGCCTACCTTTCGCTGCTGGCTTCGGCGCGCACCTGGGAAAAAGGATCCTGGCAGCGCGCGTTCCTGAATTCCGCGCAGATGGCGAAGCTTGAGGAAGCCGTCCAGGCCGAACTCGACGGCGCGACGCTCAGCCGCGACGATCTGGTCGCCGCGGTCGAAAAGCGGACCGGCGACGCGGAAATCTCCGCCGCGGTGCGGTCTGGCTGGAGCGCGGTGCTCAAGCCGCTCGCGTGGCAGGGTTACCTGTGCAACGGCGACAGCGGCGACGACAGCCGCGTCACGTTCACGAGCCCACGCACGTACCTGTCCGGCTGGAAGGGCCTGCCCGACGCCGACGAGGCGGCCCGGATCGCCATCCCGGCGTACCTGTCCGCGTACGGACCGGCCGAGCCCGAGGCGTTCAACCGCTGGATGGCTCGTGGCGCACTGAAGAAGGCCGCCGTGCGCGCCTGGTTCGCCGACCTTGGCGACCTCCTCACCGAAGTCGACGTCGAGGGCGAGAAACTCTGGGTCCGCACCGAAGACGTCGATGATCTGGCGTCGTCGAAGCCGACGGAACTGGTCCGGCTGCTGCCCGGTTTCGACCAGTATGTGCTGGGGCCAGGCACCGACGACACCCGCATCATTCCCGCCCAGCACCGCAAGGACATCAGCAAGGCAGCAGGCTGGATCGCCCCGGTCGTCGTCGACGCCGGTAAGGTCGTCGGCGTCTGGGACAGCGACGACGGATCGGTATCCGTGTCACTGTTCTCCGACGCGCCGAAGCCCGCCGACAAGGCACTCAAGGCCGAAATCAGCCACATAAAAACGCTGCTGAACCCCTAGCGTCCATTGTGGACATCTACTTCGGTTGTCAGATCGCGTTGAGGCCGGTCACGATCACCTTGGTCAGCCGGGCGAGGTAGGCGTCGTCCACCTGGTCGGCGGCAAGGAGCAGGCGCATGATCAACGGTGAGATCAGCAGGTCGAGTCCGAGTTCGCGATCGAGGTCGGTGGACAGTTCGCCACGGTCGATCGCGCGGGTAAGCACCGCGGCCGCGGCGGTGCGGCGCGGCTGAGCCACCACGTCCTGCAGGGCGGTGGCCAGTTCGGCGATGCGCGTGGTCTCGACCAGGACGTCCAGTGCGATCCGTCTGATTCGCGGATCGGCGGCCCGTTCGACGATCACGTCCAGGAAACCGCGCACATCGCCGGCCAGCGAACCGGTGTCTGGCACGTCCGGCAGGTTCCGGAGGGTCGCGGCCTCGACCAGGTCGATCAGCATCGCCTGTTTGGACGGCCAGCGGCGGTACACGGCCGCCTTGCCGACCCCGGCGCGGCGCGCGACCGCGTCCATCGACATGCGCGCGTAGCCGATCTCGGCGAGCTGGTCGAACATCGCGCTGGTGATGGCGGCGGTGACGGATTCCTGGAGCACCGCCGCCCCTGCCGGTTCCCGCCTATTCGACATGCTCAGAGCATACACGCGACGGAACAGTTGCGTTCCATCGTAGTAATGGCTAGCATCCAAGCTGGACGACGGAACGGTTCCGTTCCGACGAAGTTAAAGAGGCAGACATGAAGATCCACCCGCTGCGGATCGGCCGCACCAAGGTTCCGTTCGGCCAGTTCTACGGGGGCCTGCACGGGTTTTCGCTCGGTGAGTTCGCTGCGGACAAGGACCATTTCATCTGGGTGCCGATCCACGCGTACCTGATCGAGCACCCGACCGTCGGGCCGGTCCTGGTCGACACGGGGATCAGTCCGGAGCAGGTCGCGCACGTCGACTACTACCGCGGTTCGATCATGGAGCACCTGATGGACGTCGACGAGTACGACCTGCCGGCCGAGGAGACCATGCCGGCACAGTTGGCTCGACTGGGCTACCAGCCGCGAGACATCCGCGCGGTGATCATCACCCATTTCCACGAGGACCACATCGGTCCGCTGAACCTGTTCGCGCACGCCCCGGTGTATCTGGGGACGACCGAGTACGCAGCGCGGGAGGAGAAAGTCTTCGGCCTTGTGCCGCTGGCCTATCCGCCGTCGATCGCGGCGATCACCGACTGGCGGCCGATCGAGTTCACCGGCCCGGCCATCGGCGGATTCACCGGGTCGGCCGACCTGTTCGGCGCCGGGAGCGTGCTCGCGCTGCCCACGCCCGGACACAGTCCCGGTAGCACCAGCGTGCTGGTGGACCACCGGTTCCTGCTGACCGGGGACGCGATGTACACCATCCGGCACCTCGCGGTGGACCAGGTGCGGGCGATCCAGCTCGGTGACGAGACCCAGTACGTCGACTCGATACGACGTATCCAATGGCTGCGCCGCGAATTCCCCGAACTGGTCCTCCTCACCGCGCACGACCACACCGACTACGGCGTACGGCTGATCGCCGGGCTCGCCGACGGCGAACTGTCCGATGTAGACCTCTCCTGGGCCAAGTCCTACGAGCGGGGCGCCTTCGACGAACTGGCCAACCTCAACCCGGCCCGACTACCACGGTTCGTACCGGCCGGCGACGGTGGCCAGGTCGGCCACGCGGCCTGACAAACACTCGAACCGGCTCGCGTTACCTGATCAGATCGTCATGTGGTCTCGCTCGCGCAGGATGCCGCCGATGCCCCGGCTCGTGCCGCATTGTCGATGTTGTCCTCGACCCAGCTGCGCAGCATCCGCAGTGGCACGGCCGCGCTGTGCCCGAGCTCGGTGAGCGAGTACTCGACGTGCAATGGCACCGCGGGGTAGACGGTGCGATCGACGAGGCCGAACTCCTCCAGGCGCCGCAGGCTCTGGGTCAGCACTTTCGGGCTGACTCCCTGCAGGTGCCGCTGGAGTTGGCCAAAACGCCGTGGACCGTCCTCAAGCGCGCCGATGGCCAGTGCGGACCACTTGTTCGCCAGCAGGTCCAGCATCGCCCGACACGGACACTGCGCGGCGTAGACGTCGTGGTCGGAGTGCTGTCCCGTCAGACACAAAGTCGTCATGGCAAGCTTCTCACCTGGATACTTCCTGTTGGGAAGTTCTAGTCCTTGCAGGTAACTATATCCCTGGAGATACGCTGCCCGTGCCAGGGGAAAGACACATTCCGATCTTTCCGGGCAACTTGATCCAGGGAGAGAACCGGTGTCCGACACAACGATGCGCGCCGTCATCCAGCACACCCTCGGCGGTCCCGATGTGCTGTCGGTGCAACAAGTGCCCCGCCCCGAACCGCTGCCGACCGAAGTCCGGGTCAGAGTGCACGCGGCCGGCATCAACCCGGTGGACTGGAAGACCCGGGCCGGGGCCGGAATGGCGGGCGTGCTCGGCGAGCCGCCGTTCATCCTGGGCTGGGACGTCTCCGGCACCGTGGAGAAAACCGGCTTCGGCGTCACGATCCTGCGCGAAGGCGACGAGGTCTACGGCATGCCCTGGTTCCCGAGGGTGGCCGGTGCCTACGCCGAGTACGTCACCGCCCCGGCCCGGCAGTTCGCCCGCAAACCCGCAAGTATCAGCCACGAGCAGGCCGCAGCCGTGCCGCTCGCCGCCCTCACCGCGTGGCAGGCCCTGGTGGACACCGCACACCTCCGGTCCGGGCAGCGGGTGCTGATCCACGCCGCCGCCGGCGGTGTCGGGCACCTGGCCGTCCAGTTCGCCAAGCACCTCGGCGCCCACGTGCTCGGCACCGCCCGAGCCGACAGCCACGACTGGCTCACCAATCTCGGCGCGGACGAACTCATCGACTACACCACCGTCCGGTTCGAGGACGCGACCTCCGACATCGACGTCGTGATCGACCTGGTCGGCGACCTCCACGACAACACAAGCACCCGATCGCTGGACGTCCTGCGCCCCGGTGGGCTCCTCGTCGCCGTTCCGGCCGGCGTGTCCCCTGAACTGGCCGCCGCGGCCGAGGCCAAGGGCAGGCGGGTGACGCCGTTCCTGGTCGAGCCGGACGGACCCGCGCTCACCACCATCGGTGCCCTCATCGACTCCGGCGAGGTGACGGTGAAGGTCGAAGAGGTGTTCCCGATCGAGCACGTCGCCGCCGCCCACACCCGCGGTGAAGCCAACCGCACCCACGGCAAGCTCGTCCTGCGCGTCGCTTCCTGAACCCCAGCCACAGATCCAGCCGAGGACGGCGTGTGCGTGGGCGGACTCGGCGTCTTGGCAGGAGCCTTTCCGGGTGGCCATTGGTGACGGTGAGTAGTAGCTCGGCCGGGTCGGTCCACGACACGCCGAGCGTGTTGCGATACAACAGAAAACGCAGAACCCCTGATACGAAGACGGTCCTTCCGAGATCATCTTCACAGAGGTTCTGCGCGTGACGAGTGTGACGTACACGGCCACCCTGCCTGTGCGGCAGCGCACGGCGGTGTTCCTGACCAGCCTGTTCGGCACCGAACGCGCACAGCGCGGCACCCGCGCCGGGCGGCGGGCGCTGACCACATTGCGGCAGGCGGCGCTAACAGCCGAACGCCAAACCTTCATGCCTAGCGCCACCCGGCGGCAGAGGATGCGGGATTTGAACTCTCAAGGGTTTTACCCCAACACGGTTTCCAATTCTGATCGTGACAGCTCGCGGTATCTGCCGCCGCGTCATCCTCCCTGGTTAGGGGTGTCGCCGAGAAACATGCGACAGGTTGAACCAGGCTGAACTGAGACGACAACTGAGACTATTGGCCACCGGGGCTTGATTGGGGCGACACAGGCGGATCGTCCATATCGGACGATGCTGGATGTGGGCGCGGAGTCAGCCGATTGGTTGAGCAACCTGGCGCGTAGAGGTGAATAACTCTGACCCGAGTGGTGGCTTTAGTTGCCCTGTTTCTGCTAGCGCATTGACTTGCTGCCCCCGGAGCTGTTGTGCTCGCTCGTCGTCGGGGCCAGAAGCTTAGAAAGGTGTCCACACGATGATCCGTCGAATCATGCTCGCGGTGCTAATGACCATTGGTCTGGCAACCGTAGGCATGCAGGGCGTAGCGAACGCGTCGCTCGCTGCCCCAGTCACATGCAGCGATCACTGGGGAGTGCTTGATAATCCAACGCCCGTCTACTACTCTGATTGGTCGTTCTACACATTCAAGCACCCTGGTGACGTCGTCGCCGGACCAGCCGGAGCCCCAGAACCATTTCACAATGGAACATACTTTGTTCCGGTGTACCTCGCAGTTGGCGGTCAGGGTTACATCAACCTAGAGAAAGTCGTCTATAAAGGTTGCTACTGAGGTGATGTCACCAAGATTGGGTTGCTGAACACGAATTCGCTGCGTGGAGGGTTGTCCGCCGAATCGACAGCGGGCAGCCCACCGCAGATAGGTATCGGTTTTGTCGCGTTTCGCCTACGGTAGCAGGCTCCGCCTCTACATAGTAGAGGTCTTCGTATTCCACTGGCGGGACGTTGCCAATCGCACTGTGCAAACGACGGTGGTTATACCAGTCCACCCATTCAAGAGTCGCGATCTCCAACTCGTCGATCGTCCTCCACGGTCGTTTCTTACGCACCAACTCAGTCTCGTACAAGCTGATCACCGACTCCGTGAGAGCATCGTCATAGGAATCGCCGGTCGTGCCGACCGAGCACTCCGCGCCGGCCTCGATAAGCCTTTTGGTGGCCGGCCAGGTGTACCGCTGTTCGTGAATGTCACCCTGACCATCCAGCCCGAACGCCGGGAGGAGTTCCTGGCGCCCTGCGCGAGGTGCTTCCCGCCGCGCGGGCCGTGCCGAACTGCATCTACCTGCACGTCGGTCAATCCATGACCGAACCCGATGTCTTCATTCTTTCCGAAGGATGGCATGACCTCGCCGAGTATCGCGACATCGTGTTATCGAAGCCCTACTTCCAGACCTACCTGCAGATCAGCGAGAGCACCTATGCCCGGCCCCGCGTCGTCGTGCCACTCATGCAGGTCGAACCGACGTGAGACAACGCGCCGCCAGCTCCTAGATCTTTCCAGTTGATGGAAGTTTCTATGAGATGTACGTTGGGGACGTGCAGGAGTCACGGCGTGAGCGGAAGAAGCAGCTGACCAGACGGCGGATCGTGATGGCGGCTGTCAGGTTGTTCGAGGAGCAGGGGTACGAGCAGACCACGGTGGCGCAGGTCGCGGCCGCGGCGGATGTCGATCCCAAGACGTTCTTCAACTACTTCCGCAGCAAGGACGAGGTGCTGTTCAACGACGTCGAGCCCGACTTCGACGTGTTGCTCGGGGCGATCGCGCGACGCAGGCCGGAGGAGGGCCCTGGCGAGGTGCTGGTGAGTGCGATCCAGACGTTCATTGCTCACCGCCGGCCCAAGGTTCCAGCCAGAGAGCCAGTAGAGCTGTCCGCGGCGGTCCGGCTGGCGTTGACCACGCCGGCGCTCCAGGCCAAGGGGCTGTACCTGCTGCTGGACCTCCAGCAGCGGATCGCCGGTGAGCTGCTGAAGGTGTTCCCCGGCCAGCTCGACCCGATCACCTCGGCGGCGATGATCGGCGCCGCGATCGGCGCCATCCAGCACGCATGCCTGGCGAGCGTCCAGCTGGATCGGTCGCAGGAAGAGCTGTGGGAAGCCGCGCGGCAGGGCCTCGACATCGCCCTGCACGGCCTGCTTTCGGTGCGGACGCCCGCCGAAAACCCGAATCCCTCCGGAGAAGGGACCGGCCCATCATGACCGAAAGCGTCCGGCGCCTCGCACGCGACGCACGACGAGACCTGCGGCAGGGTGCCGAGGCGATCGCGCGACGGCAGCGCGCACGCCTGGCCGAGATGGTGGCCTACGCCCGCGCGAACTCGCCGTACTACCGCGAGCTGTACCGCGACCTGCCAGACAAGGTCGATGATCCGGCGTTGCTCCCGGTCACCGACAAGAAGACGCTGATGGGCCACTTCGACGACTGGGTCACCGACCGCCAGGTGACCCGGGAGCGGGTCGAGGCGTTCGTGGCCGATCCCGACCTCGTCGGCGCCCCGTTCCTGGACCGGTACCTGGTGGCCACCACCTCCGGTACCAGCGGCGTCCGCGGCCTGTTCGTACTGGACGAGCGGAACCTGGCCGTGCTCAACGCCCTTGGGTCACGCTCCCGTGGCCTGCTGGGGGTCCGCGACCTCGGCCGGATGCTCGCCCACGGCGGTCGGGTAGCCGTCGTCAGCGCACCCGCAGGCCACTTCTACACCATCGCCACGACGGAGCGGTTCCGCCGGGACAGCCCGCTGCTCAGCCGGATCATGCGGGTCTTCCCGACGGACCAGCCGCTGTCGGCACTGGTCGACGAGCTCAACCGATACAACCCCGCCAGCATCGCCGGCTTCCTGAGCATGCTCACGCAGTTGGCCGGTGAGCGGGAAGCAGGCCGCCTGCGCATCCGCCCGGCGCTCATCATTCCCGGCGGTGAGACGTTGACCGCCGACGTCCGCGAGCGGCTCGCGACCGCGTTCCACGCGAAGGTCAATGCCGCCTACGCAGCCACCGAGTGCGGCTTCCTGAGCGTCGGCTGCGTGTGCGGTTGGTACCACGTCAACAGCGACTGGGTCGTGGTCGAGCCGGTCGACGCCGACTACCGGCCGGTCCCGCCGGGGCAGCCGTCGCACAGCGTCCTGATCAACAACCTCGCCAACCGGGTCCAGCCCTTCCTCCGTTACGACCTCGGCGACAGCGTCCTGCTCCGCCCCGACCCCTGCCCGTGCGGCAGTCCGCTGCCGGCCATCCGGGTGGAGGGCCGCGCCGCCGACATGCTGATCTTCCCCACCGACCGCGGCGAGCACGTCAGCATCTCGCCCATGCTCCTCGGCACGCTGCTGGACCGAACCCCCGGCATCGACCGGTTCCAGCTCGTCCAGACGTCACCCTCCGCCCTGCGGATACGCCTGCAAACCAGGCCGGGCACCGACACCGACCGCGTATGGCAGTCCGTGCGCGACGAGATCACCCATCTGCTCACGGAGCACAAGGCCGACCACGTCACGCTCGAACGCGCCGATGAGCCACCACAACAGTCGCCCGGTGGCAAGTACCGCCGGATCATCCCACTCACCAAGCCTTAGTCCGTTCGCGGCGCGGAGAGCGCCTCGGCGTAGGCGGTGAGTTCCGCCGTGACATCGGGCCAACTGGGGACATAGACGATCTCGGTCACGCCGGCCGAGGCGGCCTGTGCCGCCTTGTCGCGAAGGTGGGCCGGTGTGCCGGTCCAGCCGACGGTGAACAGCGCCGGGCCCGCGGCGATGGCCAGGTCGCGATCTCGGGGAGTCAACGTGGTCAGATGACCCTGGTGAACATCCAGGTGCCGTTGCCGTTCCGGTCGGCCGGCGTCGAGGTCGGCGCGCCAGCGTGTCCCGCCGGGCAGATCATCGACCGCGGTCGGGCTGCCTTCCCAGATGGCGTGCACGATGCTGGCCCAGCCGGGACCCGCGGCGTCGATGACGCGGGGAGTGGTGTGATCCTCGCCGGGCCGCAGCACAGTCCCGAAGCGCAGCAGGGCGCATTCGGGCCAAGTCTGGTCGGGCACGCTGGTCACCAACACGCCCGGGACGTCGAGATCGCGGGCGGCGGCGGTGGCCCGAGGGCCCGAGGCGGCCAACCACACCGGGACAGCCACCGGCCGGGCCGGCCCGAAACCCGGCAGGTGCCGCATCTGGCAGGGTTGTCCGTCGATCTCCACCACCTCACCGGCAAGCAGCGAGCGCACCTGCCGCACCTCAGCGACGAGGTCGTCAACCCGGACCGGTCGCTGCCCGAGAACGCGGCGGGCGGTGTGCCCGGTGCCGAACGCCAGGGTCAACCGCCCTGGCGCCATCTCGGCCACCGCCGCGGCCGCGGCCGCGGTCACCATCGGATGGCGCAGGCCGGCGACGGCGACACCGCTGCCCAGTCCGATGCGCTGGGTCCCGGCCGCGACCTGAGTCAACGCCATCCACAGATCTCCGTGTAGCGCGGGCGAGTCGAACACCCACACCCGGTGGTAGCCGAGCCGCTCGGCCTCGCGGGCCTGCTCAACGATCGCGGCCGAGGGCGGCAGCGCACACGACAAGCGCACACTCATGCCTGTCGATCCGTGGGTTGCCACAGCGCGAGCGTGGCGCCACCGGGTTCGTCGATGACCACCACCGAACCTGAGGGCAGGTCGGTGCGTGGTTTGACGATGCGCCCGCCGAGCGCGACCGCGTGCCGGGCAGCGGCGTCCACATCGGCCACCTGGAGGTAGGGAATCCATTGCGGGCGCCGCGCATCACCCTCGGGCAGCGGGGTGAATCCGGCCCAGACACCGCTGTCGTCGCCGAACATCGGCCCGGCGGGGGTGTCAGTGACCGCCCAGTCGAACAGTTCGGTGTAGAAGCGGCGCGACGCCGCCAGGTCCGTGGTTCGGACGTCGTGGAACACAAATTGTTGGGACATGTGTCCTGAGTTTAGGTCACGTGTCCCACATTGGCAACGGAGACGGTAGATTCACCGGTGTGACACCGAGCAGGCCCGTGATCGAAGCCAACCGGCACGGCAAACGCGAGCAGATCATCGACGCCGCCAAACAGGTCCTGGCCCGAGACGGGCTCGCCGCCTGCACCGCACGCGCCGTCGCCGACGCGAGCCCGCTGACCAAAAGCGCCGTGCACTACTACTTCGACGACATCCACCAGATCGTGGACCTCGCCATGCGCGAGCACGTGAGGGCGATGGTGGCCGAGCTACGCCGCGCCGCCGATGGTGAGTCCGATCCAGCCGAGAAACTCTGGGCGGTCGTGCACGCCTACCTGGCCACCTTCGCCACCCAACCCCACGCCGCGTTCCTGTGGTTCGAGTACTGGATCGACACCGACCGCCGACAGTCGACCAATGCCATCGCCGCCACACTGGCGGACATGAGCGCCCTGCTCGGGGACCTCGCCGCGCAACTGCCGGTCGACGACCCCGCCGCCACCGCCCACGCACTGCTGTCCTGGCTGCTGGGAACCGTCGTCCAGCAGCAGATACGGCCACAGCCCCTGGCACGACTCCGACACGAACTGGACGCCATCATCGGAAAAGCCGCCGGATGAAGCCCAGCACAGCACCAACACTGAGGCTGACAGCAATGGTGCGGGACGGCCACATGGTCGACTGTCCCGCACCACGAGTGCTCCGATCAGGCGGAATCGTACTGACGCCCAGGGCGCGGGTTACCGGCTGATGGTCCCGAGAGAGCGTCCTGCTTTCTGGTCAGAGCAGCGGAGTGAACGTGGCGACCACCGCATACCAGTCGTTCGACTGGGCCAGGGTGAACCGCGCGTCCTGGCCGCCCGCCGCACCGGACAGCACGTCGGCGCAGGCCGCCGAGCCGCTGTCGTCGACTGCGCGCAAGGTCAACTGCCGGCCGGCGGTGGTGCCGGGCGTCACGGTGCCGGGTAGGCCGCCGGTGACCTCCGCGGCGAACACCAGGTCGCCTGCTGGCACCGGCGGCGTCGGTCCCGCGTCCACTGCGGTGCTACCCGCGCTGGCCGACGCCTCGGCGACGGCCACCGGCCCGGTCGAGCTGAGTAGCAGGCCCCGGTAGTGGGCGATGCTGCCGGCCAGGAAGGTCGGTGTCGCGGCGGACACCTTCACCGTCACTCCGGTGAGTGCCAGCAGTGGTTTGGTCCAGAACAGGGCGATGTCGCCGCCGCCGTTGGAGAAACGCAGGCTGGGGCCGCGGGTCCAGGCGCCGTCCACCGAGTCCGACACGGTGACACGGCCGGCCGCGTCGTACTGCGCCACCCAGGCGACCAGGATGTCGTCGGTGAGCAGCGCCGGTGTCATCCGCACCGATACCGAGGTCTGCCGCACCCCTGGCGAGAATGCCGTTGCCTCGACAAACGCAACGGCACCCGGCAGAAGCCCGGCCGACGCGGGCACCGCGAAACCGACCATTACCGCCGACACGACCAGCGCCGCGCCGACCCTCAGTCTTCGCCCCATCGCGATCCCCTTCCTACGCTTGGAAAAAACCGGTCCACGTTGACGGAGTTCGGTGTTGATCGGTCCGTCGTTACGACATTCCTTTTTGTTCTACCGGGATGTTCGGCACCGGACGGCGTTGTGGGCGGCGAGTACCGCGAGCACACCGGCTGGAGCGTCGACCAGGGCGGTGTCAGCCCGTTGACTGCCCCAACTGTAGGTGAAGTCGAACAAGGGCGAGGGAATCACCTTCGCCCACTGGAAGATGATCGACCTCATTTGGCCAGCGGTCGGCATTTGATAGCTGCCGCCGCCGTCGTCGCGCCAGGTGCCACCACCGAACGCCTGGAATACCGGGATTATCGACGACGGCGGGATGCCGGATCGCTCGGCGGCCGAGACATAGCTGGCGATCATGGTCGGAGCGCAGCCGTTGAGTTCTGTCCGACACGGATACGGGTCGATGCCGAAGAAGTCGATGCCGGTGTTGGCCGGATCGTATCCGCCGGTATAGGACGGCTTGGCGGACGAGGAGAGATTCTGCTCGACGATGAATGTCCGGGCACCTCGGACGTGGTCGTGAATGTAGGTCGATTCGGATTGGAGGTTGGCGGCCGGACAGGTCGCCGGAACGGGATCGTCGATGAGGTAGAAGCCGAACAGCTTCCTGTTGCCGGAGAACTGGGCGACGGCGGTGGCGAAATTCTGGTCGGCTCCGCTACACGAACCCAGATAGACCAGGCCGAGGACATGTCTTGGCAGGGCGGCGAGTTGGACCGGGGTGGACACGTCTGCCAGGTTGAAACCGTATTCTCCGGGTAGATAACGGCCATCCGGCGCGAAATTGGTGTTGGCGGCGTAGTGCATGCGGGCCGGGGTCGGGACCGGTCGGCCGCGTGCCGCTGCCGTGCCCCGCACGCCCACCATCGCGTCCGCGGTCACGAGCGCACACACCAGTCCGATCGCCATGACCCATCGCCAGAATCGAAACATCAGGTCAGTGTGCGCCAGAACTTGCCCGATGCGGAGCTTTGGGTCGCCTGTTGTGCGCCGAGAACCGGCGTGGTGGTCATTTCCGGCCAGCCGGGTTCCACGCTCTGACCGGCCAGTTCGCCGAGCCCACCGAGTCGATGACATTCGGGACCAGCGCAGTCAGCCGGTCACCGATACCTGACATAACCCAATCATCTGATGGGCTCCGACTCATTCGTTTGATGGAGCTGACGACCATTTCGTGAATGAAGACGTGAGAGCGTTCGGCGCCGACCCTTGTTCGGGTGACGTATCTGCGGTTGCTGCTCATCGACGACCACCAGTTGTTGACCGAGGCGGTCGCGCACTGCCTGTGCGCGTCGGCCGATCTGTGGGTCGCGGCGCGTTGCACGACCGATGACCCGAACCTGGCCGAGGTCGTCGCCCAGGTGCACCCGGACGTGATCGCCGTGGACGTCGACCAGTTGGGGGCCGCGGCCGGGGCGACAACCGCGTGCCTGGCCGCCGCCGCGCCGAGTGCGTCGATCGTGGTCCTGACCGACTGCCAGGACCCGCGCAAGGCGGTCGCCGCGGCACGGGCCGGCGTGGTCGCGTGGGTGCCCAAGCAGAGTCACCTTGTCGATTTCGTCGCCACCGTACGCGCGGCCCGCCGAGGGGACGCCGTGTTCCCGCCGCACCTGCTCGGTGCCGTGCTGCGCGACCTGCACGCCCACGCCCGCCGGTACCGCTGCCGAGTGCCACCTGCCCGTCGCGCCCTCCCCCACCTGCCGCAGCAGCGACGACCGGTTCAGCTGACCAACCGTGCCCGCCGCCACCGCTGAATCCACATCGGACATTACCGAGGTCGCAAGATGGAACTGAATGAGGCACTGCGCCGCATCGTGGTCGGGCACTGGATGCTGATCGTCGCCCTGATCGTGCTGCCGGTGCTGGTCGTCGGCGGTCTGCACGTGTCAACCGTGCCGACCTACACGGCCGCCGCCAGGGTGCAGGCGTCCAGCTCTCCTCCCGGCTCGGACACCGAGGCCGACGCGGTGCTCTCCCGAGTCGACGGGATCGCGACCAGCAGCACGGTGATCAACCAGGCCCTGGCCAAGACCAAGGTCACCAGCCGGACCACAGCGGCGCTCACTCCGGAGGTCGGGGTGAGCAGGTTGGGTAGTTCCGCGGTGTTCGACATCTCGGTGACCGACCGGGATCCGACGGTGGCGCTGGTGCTGTCCGCCGCGATCGCCCAGCAGACCGTCACCTTCCTGGACGGCGCGGGCGGCCAGGACGTCAACGCGCTGCTCACGGTGCTCAACCAGAAACAGACCACGCTGCGCGCCCAGCGCACCCAACTGGCCGCCAGCCTGCCGCTGACCAAGGACCCGGTGCAGGTGGCGAACCTCTCCGCCCAGTTGGCGTCGGTCGACCAGGAACTGGCCACGGTGGCAAGTTCGATCCAGAACGTGCAGTCACAACTGCTGTCTGCCGGTTCGGCCGCGATCATCTCAATGCCGACCGTGGCGACGGCGGTGCCGAGCACGATGTCGACCGACCTCGGGCTGGCGGGGCTGGCCGGACTGATCGTCGCACTGCTGATCGCCACGATCCTGGAGGTGCTGCGGCCCAGGGTCGCCGACGCCCGCGCCGTCGCGCGCGAGCTGGGCACACCGGTGTTGGGCAGGCTGACCTCGCCCGCGGAGGCGGGCAAGGCAGGCGTCGTCGCCCGGCCCGAGGTCCGCGTCGCGCTCGGCCGCGCGGTCGAGCGACGCGCGGTGACCATGGTCGTGCTGACCGGGCCGTCCACTGACGGTCGGCTGAGCGCGCTCGCCGCCGACCTGCGCACCGGTCTGACCGGGCAGTACGGCCTGCCGGCCGAGCCTGCGGTAGCCGATGAGCCGTCCAGTACCGCGAACGGGCAGCTGACCACGCCAAGCGGTGAGCGGGAAACACGCACGGTCACGCTGGCCCCGGCCCGCGAGGCGCCCGCCGATCTACGGGTGCGCGAGGTGTCGGCCCGACCGCCGGTCGTCAGGGTGCTTGCGATGTCCGAAGTGGACGACGGGACGCGCGGGCAACGGGTCGGGCTGGTCGCGGTCGTGCCGGATCTGATGCCGTATGCCGAGGTGCGGCGGCTCAACGACTTGTTGGCCACCACCGGGTGGCCGCTGATCGGGGTGCTCGGCGACCCCGTCCGGGTGGGGAGACGATCACTGTGACAACGACATTCGAGGCGCCGCCGCGAGTGCGCATCGACTTCGGGTCCACATCGGACTCGCTCGCCGCGACCCTGTGCACGGCAACGACCCTGCTGAGCGGCAGCGGACGCATCCGGCTCGTCGAGGCCGGGGCAGACGCCGAGTTGGTGCACACCGTCGGCGACACAGCGGGGCGGGTTCCGGCCGGCACGCACCACGTGCACACCGTCGACCGGGTCGCGTTGCGCGGGGGGCTGCGCGTGGCCCGCCGCTGGGCACGCCAGGAACGCCAGATGACCGCGGACGCGACGGTGTGGCTCGCGCACGGCCGGACCGCGGCGAGGCTGCTGGTGTCGGCCGGATTGGCCACCGGGGACCGGCTGCGCTGCCTGCCCGTGCTGCCCCCACCGCAGGGCCGACCCACGCGCGGCAACGACCGCGCCGAACTGCGCAGGGCGCTGGGCATCGCGCCGGGCGTGCGACTGGTACTGGGCACCGAGCCCGGGAACGGCTGGGCCGGTGGCGGTGACTGGACCGCCGCGGTCCGCGAACTGGGCCGCACGGACGTGGCCATCGCACTGTGCGCGCTCGATCACGACGCGAGCGGAGATCGGCCCCGACTGGCCGACCTGTTGACCGCGGCCGATCTGTTCGTCGCGGCAGGGCACGACCTTGCCGCGTGCAACCCGGGCGCGGCCGCGATCGCCGCCGGGCTGCCGGTGGTCGCGGTGACCACCGACAGCGTCGCCGACCTGATCGACGCGGGCCGCACCGGCTACGTGGTCCCACCGGACACGGACGCCGTCGCCGCCGTCATCGACGCCTATCTGGACGACGCGGTGCCGGCCGGTCGGCGCGACCCGGTCGGCGTGGACGATCGCCGGATCGCCGGGCGGCTCGCCCGTCACCTGCTCGCCGCCTATGACCGCGCGCTGGCCGGTCCGCCCGTCAGGGCCAGGAAAACGTGGAGACGACCATGACCGCAGGAACCACGACGGCGCAACGCAAGATCCCGTTCGCGCAGTGCCTGATCGTGCCGAGCGCGCGGCAGGCCGCTGCCGACGTGCTGGCCAGCGGCTGGCTGGTGGCCGGCGAGCAGACCGTGGCGTTCGAGCGCGAGTTGGGCGCCTGGCTGGGTGCGGAGCACACGGTCGCGGTCAGCTCCTGCACCGCCGCGATCGAGCTGTCGCTGCGCGCGCTGCGGCTGCCGCCCGGCTCGCCGGTGCTGACCCCGACCATCACCTTCTGCGGCGCAGTGCAAGCGATCATCCATAGTGGACTCAAGCCGGTGTTCGTCGACCTTGACGAACAAACGCTGACCGTGGCGCCGCGAACCGTCGCCGAGGTGGCCGAGCGGGTACAGCCGAAGGCCATGGTGGTACAGCAGATGGGCGGCTATCCGCTGTCGGTGCGCGCGCTGGCCGAGGCGGCCGGACTGCCCGCGAGCGCGATCGTGGAGGACGCCGCGCACGGGCTGGGTGCCTCCGGCGTCGCCACCGACTCGGGAGCCGCCTGCCTGAGCTTCTACGCGACCAAGAACCTGCCCATCGGCGAGGGTGGCGCGATCATCACGTCCGACCCGGAGCTGGCCGGGCGGCTGACCGAGATGCGCCTGCACGGGATGAGCCGCGACGCCTGGCGACGCTACCGGCCAGGCGGCGGCTGGCGGTACTCGGTCGAGGTCGACGGGATGAAGGCCAACTTCACCGACGTGCAGGCCGCCATCGGCCGCGCCCAGCTGACCCATCTGACCGATTGGCAGGCCACGCGCGCCGCCCTGGCCGCGCGCTATGACACGCGGCTCGCCGAGATCGCCGGGATACTGCCGCCGCCGCGTCCGATGACCGGCCGGCACGCCTGGCACCTGTACCTGATCCAGGTGCTGCCCGAGTTCGGCATGGGCCGCGACGAACTGGCCGAGGCACTGGCCGAGCGGGGCATCGGGACCTCGGTCCACTTCATCCCGGTGCACCACTTCCCGTACTTCCGCGAGGTGCTCGGCGCGGACGCCTGCGCCGGGCTACCGGTTGCCGACCGAGTCTTCCCGCGACTGCTTTCCCTGCCGCTGCATCCCGGCCTCGGCAACGACGACATCGATCACGTCTGCGCCCAGCTCGCGGAGCTGACGCGGCCGGCACGGAGGTGACACCATGTATACGGATCGTTGGTGGCAGAGAAAGCGGCCCGACAGCGGGCCGAACGCGCGGACACTGATCATCGGTGCCGGCGCGGCCGGCCGAACACTGGCCCGCGACCTGACCGACACGCCCTCCTACGGGCTGGAGCCGATCGGTTTCCTCGACGACGGGGTGCGCGCGCACAAGATCGACAAGCTGCCGGTGCTCGGATCGTTGAGCGCGCTGGCCGCAACGGTGCGCGCGGAGCGGGTGGCGGTGGTGATCGTGGCCATCCCGTCGCTGCCGCCGGTTGAGATGGCCGGACTGCTGCGCGCAGCGGTCGACTCCGGCGCAAGGGTTCGCTACCTGCCCTCGTTCCACGCCGCGGTGCAGCGCGCCAGCAACGGCGACGACCTGTGGGAGGTGCCACCGGCAACGCTGCTTGGCCGCGAGGAGGTCCACGTGGTGCGGCCGGCGACGCGGGCCGTGGTGCGGGGCCGTCGGGTGCTGGTGACCGGAGCGGGTGGCTCCATCGGCGGCGAGCTGTGCCGGCAGATCCGCTCGTACGGGCCTGCCGCGCTGTTCGCGGTCGACCACGACGAATCCAACCTGCACCGGTTGCAGTTACGGGTCAGCGGCGAGGCGTTGCTGGACACCGACGAACTGATCGTGGCGGACATCCGCGACCGTCGCAGGATGGAGCAGATCTTCGCCACCTGCCGGCCCCAGGTCGTCTTCCACGCTGCCGCGCACAAGCACCTGCCGCTGCTGGAACGACATCCGTGCGAGGGCGTGAAGTCCAATGTGCTCGGCACCCAACTGCTGGTGGACGCCGCGGTGCGGCACGCAACAGAGCGGTTCATCCTGATCTCCACCGACAAGGCGGCCGCGCCGACGTCGGTACTGGGTGCGACCAAGCAGCTTGCCGAACTGATCGTGCGCAGTCGGGCCGGACGAGGCTGCGCGGTCGGCTCTGTGCGGTTCGGCAACGTGCTGGGCAGCCGGGGTTCGTTCCTGCACGTACTGGCGGACCAGATCGCCAGGCATGAGCCGGTCACCATCACCGATCCGGACGTGGACCGGTTCTTCATGACCGTCGAGGAGGCGGTCGGGCTGGTCCTGGAGGCCGGGGCGATGGCCGAGGACGGTGAGACCTTCGTGCTGGACATGGGCGAGCCGGTGCGGCTGGTGTCGTTGGTCGAGTCGTACGCGGCGCATGTCGGCGTCGCCGACGTGCCCATCCGGTTCACCGGGCTGCGGCCGGGCGAGAAGCTGAACGAGGCGCTGTTCAGCGAGATCGAGGAGCAGGTGCCGACCGGGCATCCGAGGATCTCCGCGACGCGCGGCACGGAACTGCCCGCCGACCTCGACGAGCAGATCGCCGAGCTGGTCGAGGCGGCGAAGCGCAACTCGTCCGAGGAGGTGCGCGACCGGCTGGCCGCGCTGCTGCCGGGCTACAAACCACCGGTCCTTGCCGAGGTGTCCGCGCACGATCTGTTCGACGACCTGTACCCGGACGACTTCTGATGCGCGCGGTGATGGTTCAGGCCGGGCGGCGGTTGTCGCTGGACTGCCGGGTGCGCTGGGTGGCGGCGTTGCTGGCCGAGGCGTGTCCGGACGCCTGGCAGCCGGCGGACGGGCAAGAGGCCGACGTCGAACTCCTCGTGCGCGCCGATTCCGCTCACTCCGATGTGGACGGTTGGGAACCGGTGACGAGGGGGGCGTTTCGGCGAGGCGGCACCCTGGTCCTGCACAACGCCTGCGGCAGCGGTTTCGATCTGCGGATCCGGGCCGACGACCGGTTGCGGATCGAGGCGTCCTGGCGGCCACCGCGCCGCGACCGGCTCGCCGCGACGCTGCTGCCATCCCGCTTCCACCTGCTGGTGCGGGCCGCTCTCGTGCAGTACCCGGTGATGTGGTGGGCTGGCCGGCTCGGTCACGTCCCGCTGCACGCCGCAGCGGTCGAACTGGACGGCACCGTCTCGCTACTGGCCGGACCGGGCGGCGTCGGACGCTCCACCCTGTTGTTGGCCGCGCTGGCCGCCGGGGGCCGGGCCTGCTCGGACAACCTGTGCGTCAGCGACGGCCATGCCGCGCACGGCCTTGTCGAGCCGGTGCGGGTCGAAGGTGGCGCCGGCCGCAGGATGCCGCACGGTCGCCGCGAGCTGCCGTTGCCGTCGCGGGTGCCATCACTTGTCCCGGATCGGGTGCTGGTGTTGCGCCGGGACGGTCTCCCGTACTCGACCGTGCGGCCACTGGATCCGGCGCGCGCCGTCGAGGCGATGGTGGCCGCCACGTACATGGCGGGCGAGCTGCGCCGTTACTGGGCGTTCGCGGCGACCCTGGCACTGGGCACCGGCGTCGGTCCGGCACACCCGCCGATCGACGCGGTCGCGAGGTCCCTGGCCGAACGCGTCCCCTGCTGGGAAGTCGTGCTCGGCGCCCAACCAACGGCCGGTCTGCGTGAGCTGCTTGCCGCGTGCGGCACGACGGCGGTGACACGATGAGTCGCAGGCTACGGGTGGCGACCGTGGTGACCCGGTTGCAGGCCGGCGCTGGCGCGGTCGCGCTGCGTGGCGCGCTCGCCCTCGATCCCGCCGAATACGAGGTCACTCTGGTCGTCGGGCGGGGCGATCACAGCGGCGACCGGCTGCACGAGCAGGCGCGGGACGGCGGCATCGAGTTGATCTGTGAACCCGCGCTGTGTTCGCCGATCTCCCCCGTCGACGACCTGCGCGCGCTCGCCCGGCTGACCGCGCTGTGCCGGGAACGGGACTTCGACGTGGTGCACACGCACAGCGCCAAGGCCGGCACGGTCGGGCGGCTGGCCGCGCACCGCGCCGGGGTGCGCAGGATCGTGCACACCTTCCACGGTTTCCCGTTCCACGACTTCCAGTCCGGGCCGCGCAGGAGTGGATATGTCCACATCGAACGCCGGCTTGGCCGGATCACCGATGTGGCACTGTGCGTCGGCACCGGGGTTTCGGTGGAGGCCGTGCGGCGCGGGCTGGTGGCGCCGGAGCGGGTGCGAACCATCGGGGTTCCGGTGGACAGGACGGCGACCGAGGTGACGCCGGACACCAGGAAACTCGCGCGCCGCGCGCTGGGCGTGCCGGAAACCGGGGCGGTCGTCGGCGCCGTCGGACGCCTCGCCTATCAGAAGGCGCCCGAGGATTTCGTCGCCGCCATGGTCGCGTTGCGGCGGCCGGACGTGACCGGAGTCTGGATCGGCGGCGGCGAGCTGGCCGAGAAGATCCGGCCACTGGCGCACAGGGCCGTCCCCGGTGCCCGGGTGGTGCTGGCCGGAGAACGCGCCGACGTGCCCGACCTGCTACCGGCCTTCGACGTCTTCGCGCTGCCCAGCCGCTACGAAGGTCTACCGGTGGCGATCGTCGAGGCCATGGTCTGTGGCATCCCGGTCGTCGCCACCGCCGTGAACGCCGTGCCCGATCTGGTGATACCCGGGGAGACCGGCCTGCTGGTGACCCCGCACCGCCCCGACCAGCTCGCCGCGGCCGTCGGATACCTGCTCGACCGTCCCGAGCAGGCCGCCCGGATGGCCGCTGCCGCGCGCGCCAGGGTCGGCGAGCGCTACGAACCTCGGGCGCTGGCCGACACCCTGGTTTCCGCCTACGCCGATCCGTTCGCGGTGTCCCGCCGCACCCAAGCCGAGGAGTCCTCGTGCGTGTAGACGTGTTCAGCCATCCCGACCTGACCGTGTTCGACAGCGAGGACGCACCGGCCGACCCCGCGCTGCTGGATCGGCTGCGTGCCGGCACGGCGACCGCCGACCTCGCGGCACCCCCGGTGGTACTGCCCGACTTCTGCCACAAGGAGAAGTCGGAGATGCCATCCAGCATCGCGGTCGCCACCAGGGACGCGATCCGGCCGACCCTGACCGACGCGGCGCTCAACTGCGGCATGGCACTGGCCACTTTGGACATCGAACCGCCTGATGTCGACGCGATCGGCGATTTCTACCGACGAGTGCGGGAGCGGTTCCCCAATCCGCCCGGCTGGAAGTTCGAGCTGAGCCGAGACGACGTGCTACGTGCTGCCGTCGAGGGCGCCGATTTCGCGGCCGGGCGGTACGGCGTTGAACAGGAAGACCTCGACCGGGTCGAGGAGTTCGGCCGGCTGCCGGTCGATCCGTTCGGCGGTGCGGCGCGCGCCCGGCGAGAACTGCCCTGGATCTGTGTGCAAATGGCCAGGCTGCGGTTCGGTTCGATCGGCCCGAGCACGCATTTCCTTGAGCTGCAACAGGTCGAGCAGGTGTTCGAGCCGGAGATCGCCGCCGAACTCGGCATCCACCTCGGCCAGGTGACCCTCCAGTTCCACAATGGTGGCGGCGTGCTGACCGGACAGATCGGTGGGCTGTACGCGCGGCGCAAGTCGGCGTCGCGGCTGCTGCGCGCGGAGATGGCCGTGCAGAAACCGATCTCGCACCTGCTCGCAGCGGGTTCGCTGGCCAGGGCGCGGGAGCGCTACGCGCGCTACTTCGAGGTCGGCTGCCCGTCGCTGCCGGTGGACGGCGACGACGGCAGGCGGATCATGCTGGCCCAGCAGCTGTCCATGAACTACGGCTTCGCCTACCGGCTGGCCACCTACGCCGCGCTGCGCCGCTTCGCCGGCGACTCCTTCGGCGCGCACCTGCGCCTCGTGGTCGACTCCCCGCACAACTCCGTCTACGAGGAGACGGTCAACGGCCGCCCCGCCTACGTGCACCGGCACAACGCGGCGCGCGCGTGGACGCCCGCGATGATGGCTGGGCATCCCGCGTTCTCCCGGACCGGTCAGCCGCTGCTGGTGCCCGGCACCAACCGGACGTCCTCGTTCCTGTGCGTGCCAGGCGACACCGCGCACCGCAGCCTCTACACCGCGTGTCACGGCACCGGCAGCATCATCAAGGCGTTCGAGCGGGACGGCCGATCCGGTGCCGATCCGCACGGCCGGCACACCCTGCGCTACGGCTACTCCGACGCGGCACCCAGCGAGGTGCCGCAGCTGGACGACCTCGGCGTGGACGCGGCACTGGACATCCTGGTCGGCAACGGGCTGGTCAAGCCGGTCGCCCGGCTGCGGCCGCTGGCTGTGTTGACGTGACCGTCGGGACCGCACCGCAGGCGCGGTGGCGCGATTTGCTGCCCGAGGGTCGCCGGTTCGTCGCGCTGCCCTCCACGGCGCGTCCGGTGCTGATCGCGGAAGACCTGCCCCTGGTGCGCGACTATGTGCGGACCGCGTTGCTGGCCAGCCCGCCCGGATCGGCCATCCCGGACTGGGCGTACGCGGCGGCCCGCGAGGCGCTGCGGATTCCCGGCGTGTGGCGGCTGGCTCCGCATCTCCTCGGCAGCTCGCGCTTCGCCCAGGACAGCGAACTCACCGGGCTGCTCGCCGGGTCGGCGGTCGTCGTGCTCAACCACAGTCACGACCCGGACGGCAGGCGGGTGCTGCTGCTGTTCGATCCGGGTCGACGGTGGCCGACGGTGGCCGTGAAGCTCCCCATCGGCCCGGCTGCGGCGGCCAAGGTGCGCGCCGAGACCGACCTGCTGCGCCACCTCGCCAGCCTGAACCTGCCACACCTGGCCGCGACGGTGCCGGCCGTGGTGAAGACCGTGTGGCACAACGGTTTACCCGCACTGGTCACCACCGCGTTACCCGGTACCCCCATGCTGGTCGACTACCACCGGCGCGGTCACACCGCGCACCCGCGCACGGTCGCGGCCGATTTCGCCTACGCCGCAGGCTGGCTGGCCGCGTTCCAGTCGGCGACCGAGACCGGCAGCGCACCGCTCGACCTCGCCCCCGGCGTCGAGGAGACACTGCGCGAGCGGCGACCCGGCGACCCGATGCTGGCCGAGTTGCCCCTGCTGCGTGCCCGGCTACGCCGGCACCGCGCGCCAAGGACCGCGGTGCACGGCGATTTCTGGATGGGCAACCTGCTGACGCACAACGGGACGCTGACCGGCGTCGTGGACTGGGAGCGGTTCGAGCCCGCCGGCTCCCCCGTCCGCGACCTGGCCCGGTTCGCCATCGCCCACGCCCAGTACCTGGACCGGCACACCCGGCCCGGCCGCAGGGTCACCCCCGGCCATCCCGAACTGGTCGCCGGCACACCGGGCGCGGCCGTGACCTATGTGCTGGCCGGCACCGGCTGGTATCCGCGCCTGGCGCGCACGTACCTTGCCGACGGCCTGCGACGACTCGGCCTGCCCCCGTCCTGCCGCCCCGACCTGCTGCTGGCCGAACTCGCGGCGCTCGCCGCGGAGGCCACCGATCCGGACTTCGCCGACCAGCAGGCCAACGCGTTCCGGTACGTACTGGAGCGGGCCGCATGACGACCACCACCGAGCGCGCCCCGCTCCAGACCGGCCCCGCCGACCTCGGCCCGATCGCCGCGCCCGGCCGGGTGCGGCCGATGGCGCAGCGACTCGCGGTCGGCATGGCCGGGCTGGCCATGGTGTGCCAGCCGATCCTGCATCCCTCCGGCCCTGGCAACAGCTCCCCCGTCGACCTGTTCACCGCCGGCACCATCCTGATGACCGCGCTGTGGGCGGCGACCAGCGGACGCACGCTCGGCGCGCCCTACATCCTTGGCGCCGCGCTGATGGCGCTCGGTGGCATCCTCGGCGGTCTCAACGGCCCGCTGCCCGGCACGTCACTGCTTTCCGTCGCCCAGGACCTTGCGATGATCGGCTGGGCGACCGCGTTGTTCAACCTGGCAAGGCAACCCGGCGTGCTGCGCACCCTCACCCGCGTCTACGCGCGTGCCGCCGTGTTCTGGGCCGCGCTGCTGGTGTCCGCATCGCTGGCCGGCATCACCGCCATCGAGGGCATCGTCCCCGCCGAGGGCAACCGCGCGCTGTTCACCTTCGGCGACCCGAACTACGCCGCCTGCTACTGGGTCGTCTCGCTGTTCATCGTCTACGCCACCAAGACACCGCGCAATCCGTGGCTGCGCTGGTTCGGCTATGTGGTGCTGATCTGGTGCCTTGTCCTGTCCGAGTCCAACGGTGGAGTACTGGAGCTGCTGGTCGGCCTCGGTTTCATCGCGCTGTACGCGACCTACCGCAGGCACGGCCTTGTGGCCAGCATCGCGCTGCTGCTGCTGATCGGCACCACCATCGGCACCGCCCTCACCCTGTTCCCGCTCAGCCGGTTGCAGACCTGGGCGTTGCAGTCCAACCAGAGCTACCTGGTCAACTCGATCGGCCGCAGCGGCAGCGAGGGCAGCAGCGGCCAGCGCGCCGTGCTGAACCAGGAAACCCTCCAGATGTACGCCACCGACGGCATCCTCGGCTCCGGCCCGATGACCACCAAGCAGCTGCTCTACCAACGGCAGTACCCGTACGCCAAGGAAGCGCACGACGACTACATCGGCGCGCTGGTGGAACGGGGCCCGATCGGGGTGGTCGGCATCGTGATCGTGGTGCTGTCCGCTGGCTGGAAGGTCGGCCGGGTGCTGCGCGCGCCGCCGAAGTCCGGATTCCTGGCCCAGATCCCTCGCCCGGTCGGGGTGGTCGCGGCGTTGCTGGTCATGCTCATGGCCGGGACCTACTACGAGGTCTGGCACTTCCGGTTCGAGTGGATACTGCTCGCCTTCGTGGCCGTGCTCGCGTCCACACCAGACAGTCCGGCCGAGGAGGCGCGGTGAACGTCGGGACGGCTCGCCTTCGGACGACGTCCGTACTCGGTCGGCGCAGCGCGGCGCACAACCTCGTGGCACAGGGCGGCGCGCTGGCCGTGGTGTCGCTGATGAGCCTGCTCGTCGGCAGGCATGCCGGGCCCGCCGTGCTCGGCGAGTACACGCTGCTGCGCGTGCTGCCCTGGTTGACCGGGGTGGTGTTCTCCTGCGGCGTGCCGGTCGCGTCCGCGTACTTCCTCGCCGGCGAAAGGAAGTCCGACCCGAGGCTGCGCTCAACGCTGACCGTGCTTGTCGCCATCGGTGCCGCGCTGGGCCTGCTGGTCTGGCTCGCGCTCACGCCGCTGCTGCGGCACCTGCTGTTCGCCTCGGTGCCGATGTGGCTGCTCGTGCTGTCCGGCCTGCTCGTGGTCACCCAGTTGGTGACCGTGTGGGGCAAGGCGTGCTGCCAGGGCGCCGCCGACATGTTCGGCTCGAACCTGCTGATCGTCGGCGAGGAACTGCTCGTGCTGCCCTGCTACCTGTTGGCGGTGCTGATCGGCCTGCACGGCATCGAAGGAGTCGTGTTCGGCATGCTCGGCGGCGGCCTGCTCGCCTCGGCGGCGGCGTTGGTCAGGTTGGCGCACAACGGATTCACCCAGGGCTGGCGCAGGCCGTCGTTGGAGATCGCGGCCGAGGTCACCCGGTACGGGGCGCGCGGCCAGCTCGGCAACCTGCTGTGGCTGGTCAACCTGCGGCTGGACTTCGTGATTCTGGGCGCGCTGGCCGGCCCCGCGGTACTCGGGGTCTACGCGGTGGCGTCCAAGTTCGCCGAGCTGATGCGACTGCCGGCAACAGCGCTGAACTACGTGCTGTACCCGAGGTTCGCCCGCCTGCCCGCCGAGACCGCAGGCCAGGAGGCGAACCGGCTGCTTCCCCGAGCCGCGGCGGTGACCGTGGCCATGACCCCGATCCTGGCCGTCGCGTCCGTGTACCTGCTGCCGCTGTTGTACGGCAAGGCATTCCAGGGCGCGGTGCTGCCCTCGTGCATCCTGCTCGGTGGGCTGGCCGTCGAGGGAGCCGCCGCCGTGTCCTCCGCCTACCTGTGCGGCACCGGACGGCCCGGCGCGAACTCGTGGGGCATGGGCGTCGGCGTTGTCGTCACCATCACGCTCGACGTGTTGCTCATCCCCGGACACGCCGCCGTCGGTGCGGCCGTCGCGTCCACCGCCGCCTACCTGGCCACCACCGGCCTGCTCGCCACTCTCACGCGGGTCCTCACCGCACGAGCGGCACGGCCGCCCACCCCTGTGGAGTCGACATGACAGCCCGGTTTCATCGGCTCGTCGCGGCCATCGTCATCGGCGTCGCCGCGGTGGCCATCCCGCTCACCCCGGCCGCCGCAACGTCCGCAAGCCCGGCCTACGTGCAGGGCAAGGCGTTCGAGACCGGTGGCAGGCAAGCCTCGCTGGCGGTCACGACCGGCGCGGTCACAGCGGGCGACCTGTTGGTCGGCTGGTTCGCGCAGTACGACGCGAACGGCCAGGTCTCCGTGTCCGACAACGTCAACGGGGCGTGGACCCGAGCCGGTGGCACCCAGTTCACCGACGGCACCGGGGACATCGGGCTGTACTACGTCGCGAACAGCAAGGTCGCGCCGTCCGGAGTGACCGTGACCGTCTCGGCAGGAGCGTTCGCGTACTTCCAGGGGGCACTGGCCGAATACAGCGGCGTCGCCACCGTCACGGCGCTCGACACGTTCGCCACCGGACGCGGCACCGGCACGGCCGTGGCCACCGCGAGCACCACGGCCGTCCGTGCCGGCGACCTCGTCTACAGCGCGGTGGTGACCGGAGGCGTTCCCGGCTCGATCACGGCGGGCAGCGGCTACACGGCCCGGACGCAGGCATCCAACGGATCCGCCTACGAACAGGACGACCTCAGCGCCCCGGCAGGTGCCCAGCAGGGCACGGCCACCCTCGGCGCCGCGACCGACTGGTACGCCGTGGCCGCCGCGTTCGTGCCGGAGGGGGAAGGCGCACCGCCGCCGGCGGCCCCGCACGTGATGCAGATCCTGATGGAGAACCACCCCATCGACGCGATCATCGGCAACAGCGACGCGCCCTACATCAACAGTCTCGCCAACACCTATGGCCTCGCCACCAACTGGAGTTCCCTGGCCAACATCAGCCTGCCCAACTACCTCGCGCTCAGCTCCGGGTCGGTCCAGGGCGATCCGCAGGACACCACGCCACAGGTCCAGACCTATCCGGGGCCGACGTTCGTCGACGAGTTGGCCGGTGCGGGTATCAGCTGGAAAGCGTACCTGGAGGACATGCCGAGCGCCTGCGACCTGACCGACACGTACAGTCCTGGCTACTACGACGTCAACCACAACCCGTGGCTGTACTACGACTCCATCCGCAACAACCCCGCGCAGTGCGCGAACGACGTGCCCGGCACCCAGTTCACGACCGACCTTGCCGCGAACAACCTGCCCTCCTACGTCTGGTACAGCCCCAACCGACTGCACGACATGCACGACGGCACGGTCAGCCAGGGCGACACGTTCCTGAGTCAGCTGATCCCGCAGGTGCTGAACAGCCAGTGGTACGCCCAGGACGGCACCATCCTGCTCACCTGGGACGAGGGCACGTCAGCCGATCCGCTGGTGGCCACGATCGTCGTCTCCGCGCGAACTCCGCACGGAGCAAGGGAAACCACGGCAGGCAACCAGTACGCAACCCTGCGCACGCTGGAGGAACTCTACGGCGTCGGCTACCTCGGCAACAGCGCGAGCGGGCCGGACCTGACGCCGTTGCTCGGCACGGCGACCCCGAAATTCGTGCAGGGCACCGCCTCCTCACCAGGAACCCGAACGAGTACAACGACCGCGACCCTGTCCCAACCTGTGGCCGAGGGTGACCTGCTGGTCGGCTGGTTCGGCCAGTACGACGCGGGCGGGCCCGTCGCGGTCTCCGACAGTGTCAACGGGGCGTGGACCCGCTCGGTGTCCGAACCCTTCACCAACGGGCTCGGCGACATCGCGCTGTACTACGTCCAGAACGCCAGGGCCGCGCCCGGACTGACCGTCACCGTGTCCGCGCCGGCGTCCGCCTATCTGCCCTACGCGCTCGGCGAGTACTCCGACATCGCGGCAACCGGCGCGCTGGAGGGCGCCTCCGTCGCGGAAGGTACCGGCACGGCGGCCGATTCCGGGGTCACCACTGCCGTCGGGTCCGGGCAACTGGTGATCGGCGCGCTGATCACGGGCGGCGGCCCCAACTCGCTCAGCACGGGCAGCAGCCAGAACATCCCCTACGCGCTGGACGCCGTCAACGACAGCGATTCCGCCGACATCATGTCGATCGACAACAGCGCCACAGGCGCGCAGCATGCCCCGTTCACTCTCCCGACCAGCACCGACTGGTACGCGCTGTGCGCGGTGTTCCAGCGAAGGAGCAACGGATGAAAAAGCTGTCCATCATGGTCGTCCTGGCCGCCATCGGCCTGGCGATACTGACCACGAGCACGGCGGGCGCCGCGACGCTGAGCACCAGGACGACGAGCACCGGCCCGGACGCCCCGGCCGCGGTGGGTTTCGTGCAGGCGGCGGCGATCTCGCCTGGCACGAGATCGACCAGCCTCAGGATCCCCTTCACCCACGCGGTCACCAAGGGCGACCTGCTGGTGGGTTGGTTCGGTCAGTACAACTCCCTCGGTCAGGTCTCGGTCTCCGACGCCATGAACGGCCAGTGGATCCGGACCGCGTCCAGCGAGAAGTTCGCCAACGGCAACGGTGACCTCGCCCTGTTCTACACCTACGCCAAGCTCTCGGCGCTGAGCCTGACGATCACCACCCACTCGTTGCTGCCCACCTACCTGCCCTCCACCGTCGCCGAGTACCGCGGGCTTCCTGCCGGTACGCCACCGACGACAGCGGCCGTCGCGGAAAAGGACATCGAGTCCCACTCCACCCGGATCGTCGCAGGCCCGACCGCGACCGTGCCAGCCGGTGACCTCGTGTTCGGCGCCGAGATCTGCGGTGGGCAGCCGGCCACCTTCACCGTCGGCAGCACGCAGGGCGTGCCATTCACGCAGCGGGCGATCAACTCCGACAGCGCCGCGGCCGGCGTGGAGGACGTGCTGTCCGGTGCGGCCGGCGGACAGAACTCCAGCTTCACCGTCAGCTCCCCCACCGACTGGTACTCCGCCGTCGCGGTGTTCGCCCCCTGAGCGCCCTGAACACGGTGCGCGGTCGCGTCTTTCCACCACTCCTGTCTCATCCGCCCGGGAGAAACCATGATCGGATTCGACTCACCCCAAACACGAACGACCGGCCGGATCTTGTTCATCGGCGCCGTGCACGAAGCCCGCCCGGCACTGCGTGTCCTGCTGGCCAGTCCGCTCGTCACGATCGTCGCGGTGATCACCGCGACCCAGCGCGGGCTCGACAGGCTGGCCGGCGCGGTGGATCTCGCCACACTTGCGCGGTCCGCCGATGTGCCGGTGATCAGGACCGACGACGTGAACGCGCCGGAGATCGTCACCACGGTCCGCGAACTCGCACCGGACCTGCTGGTCGTGGTCGGCTGGACCCGCCTGATCGGCAGGGCACTGCTGTGCGTGCCCCGGCGCGGCTGCGTCGGCTTCCACGCCTCACTGCTGCCTGCACACCGTGGCAGGGCGCCGGTCAACTGGGCGATTCTGCGCGGCGAGACGATCACCGGCAACACCATGATGATGCTCGACCCCGGCGCGGACACCGGGGACATCGTGGACCAGCGGTCGGTGCCGATCGGGCCGGAGGACGACTGCCGCACCGTCTACCACAAGGTCGGCGAGGCAGGCGCCGACATGCTGGCCACGCACCTGCCCTCGTTGTTGGCCGGTACGGCGCCCCGGGTCCGGCAGAACCCGGATGACGGCGACGTCCTGCCCAAACGCACCCCCGAGATGGGGGTGATCGACTGGTCCCAGCCGGCCGGCGCGGTGCACGACTGGGTGCGCGCCCTCACCCTCCCCTATCCGGGGGCGTTCGGCGCGATCGACGGGCAGCGGGTGATGATCTGGGCGACGCAGCCACCCCTCCCGCCGCCCTTGCGGCCGGGCCGGGCGGAAGCGCCCGGCACCATCCTCGGCCTGGAATCCTCCGGCGTCTCGGTGGCAGCTGGCACGGGTCCGGTCGTGGTGACCCGGATGTCCACGCCCGGCGAGCGACCGGAACCCGCGCTGAACTGGTGTCTTGCCAACGGGATTCGGTCGGGCATGCGGTTCGAACCGGTCCCCGCGGACCTGGCCAGGTGGTCCCGTGGCGAGGGGCCAAGACCGAGAGCGGTGGCCCGGTGATCGGGTACGGCGACGACGACGTCGTCCTGGTGGTGGCCGCCCACCCCGACGACGAACTCCTCGGCGCCGGCGGCACCCTCGCCCACCACGCCCGGCACGGCGCCGCCGTGCACGCGCTCGTGCTCTCCGACGGAGCGGGCAGTCGCTACGCCGCCGACATGGCCGAGGTGCTGGCCAAGTCGGCGCATCGAGCAGGCGAGGTCCTCGGCTTCGCCTCGGTCCAGGTCGGTTCGCTGCCCGACCAGCGGCTGGACGCCGTGCCGCTGCTCGACATCACCAGGCTGGTCGAGGCCATCACGGACGAGTTGCGGCCGAACGTGGTCTACACCCACTTCCCTGACGATGTGAACGCCGATCACGGTGTGGTCGCTCGGGCCGCCTGGACCGCGTGCCGCCCCTTCGTTCTGCCAGGACTGCGCCGGTTCGCGGTGTTCGAGACGCCGTCGTCCACCGAATGGGCCTGGCCGACGAACAGCGCCGAGTTCGTGCCGAACAGTTTCGTGGACATCGTCGACACGCTGCCGGACAAGTTGGCCGCGATGGCTTGCTACGAAACGGAACTTCGTGACTATCCGCATCCCAGGTCCCTGCGCGCCCTGCGCGAGCGGGCCGCCTACTGGGGCAGCCGCGCCGGACGGAGCGCGGTCGAGCCGTTCCGGGTGTTGCGGGAGGTGTCCTGATGCCCTCGGTGGTCCCGGATTCGCGACTGCGTCGCTGCGTCGACGTCGTGATCGCGATAACGCTGTTGATATTTCTTTCGCCATTACTGGTGTTCATCGGCCTGACAATCCGATTGTCGAGTCAAGGACCTGCGATCTACCGCCAGCGGCGGGTCGGCAGATCACTGAGAGTGTTCACTATCTGGAAATTCCGGACCATGGAAGTGCACGCCGACCAGAACGGGCCGTCGGTCAGCGGTAAAGCCGATCCACGAATCACCAGGATCGGCAAACTGTTGCGACTCAGCCGATTGGACGAGTTACCTCAGCTGGTGAACCTGCTGCGTGGCGACCTGACGCTGATCGGTCCGCGTCCCGAGGTCGAGTCCTTCATCCCCTACTACAACAGGGTGGAGCAGCTTCTACTTTCCGTACGACCGGGTCTGCTCGGTCCGGGTGCGCTGTTGTTCGCGCACCATCAGTCCGACGAACTGGACACCGCAAGTGATCCGGACGCGTACTACGTCGCTCACCACCTCCATCCAAAACTGGCCCTTGATTTGGGCTATCTCCGCGATCGACGGCTGGTCAGCGACCTGCGCCTGATTTGCAGCGCCCTGCTGGTGATCTTGGCATGGCGACGCTGAGCATTTTCCACTGAAGGTGCGCGCGGCGTGACGACACAACCCGGAGAAAATCTTTGCAACATGTTCAGCGGTCCGAGCGATGTGGAGGTAGAGATTAATGGCCAGGAAACTCCTGATTGATTTGGGGTTCATGCGACATTGCCGGTGAGCCACCGGCAACAGGGAGGGCACGATGCCGAGACCCGGCCTGGTTGTCGGAGACAGCCACCAGATGCTCGCCGAAGCACTGGGAGTCGTCCTGACCCAGCAGGGTTTTGCCGTTCTCGGCCTTGCGCTGACCATGGCCGGCCTGTGTTCCCTTGTCCTGGAGAAACGGCCCCGGCTGTGCCTTGTCGACCGCAAGCTGCGGGACGGCGACGCACTGAGTATCGTCGGCGACCTGCTCGCCAGGAACCCAGAGACGAAAGTTGTGCTGCTGACCGGAGATCATGGCAAGGACGCCGTGGCCACCGCGCTACAGGCAGGCGTTTCCGGTTACCTGCACAAGGTGCATGGCGTCGCCTCGCTGGTTTCCGCACTGCGGCGGGTCGACGGCGGTGAGATCGTGGTCGACACGATCGCGCCACGGGCCGAGCCCACCCCGGCCGCCGCGGACGTACGCTGGCGTGCAACATATCTGACCAGCCGCGAACAGGAATGCCTAACTTTACTGGTGGAAGGGCTCGGCACGATGGCCATGGCCCACCGGCTGGGCGTGTCGCCGACGACACTGCGTAGCCACCTGCACGGCATGATGACCAAACTCGGCGTCACATTCCCGATTGGAGGCGGCGGCGCTCGCGATCCGCTATTCCTTGCTGGAAAACGCATCCAGCACCATGGCCGGCCAAGGGATTCGTCACGTTCCACCGAACCGTCCGTAGGAAATCACGATCGAGCCATTTGTTGACGGTAAACGACTCCAGATGGGCTACTCACAATTGACTGCCGGACGGTGTCCGGAGTACCCAGATGGCAGTCAATGACCAATGTCGGACCGCGAAAGACAATGGTCCCTAACCGGTTTCGCCTCCTGATCGGCATCGTTGACGTCGACCCCGACAGGCGATGACAGCGAGGAGCCGATCATGAGGGCACTGGTGTACGACGGCCCCGGACAACGGGACTGGCGCACCGTTCCCGACCCACCATCACCCAACCGACCGACGCGATCGTGCGCGTCGACGCGGTCACCATCTGCGGCACCGATCTGCACATCCTCAAGGGCGACGTGCCCGCGGTGACGCCGGGACGGATTCTCGGCCACGAAGCCGTCGGCACGGTCGAGCGGGTCGGCGCGGCGGTGACCACCATCAAGCCCGGTGACCGGGTCCTCGTCTCCTGCATCACCGCGTGCGGCCGCTGCCAGTACTGCCGGACCGGCTCATTCGGCCAGTGCCTCGGCGGAGGTGGCTGGATTCTCGGTCACCGGATCGACGGCACCCAGGCCGAACTGGTTCGGGTACCGTTCGCCGACACCTCCACCTACCAGCTGCCCGACGGGGTCTCGGACGAGGCCGCGCTGATGCTGGCCGACATCCTGCCCACCTCCTACGAGGTCGGCGTGCGCAACGGCGCGGTCGGCCCGGTGACACCGTGGCCGTGGTCGGTGCCGGCCCGATCGGCCTGGCCGCGATCACCACGGCGAGCCTGCTCAGCCCGAGCCACATCGTCGCGATCGACCTGGTGCCCTCGCGGCTGGACGCGGCCAAGCGCTTCGGCGCCGACGTGCTCGTCGACCCGGACCAGGACCCGATCACCATGGTCGGCGAGCTGACCGATGGCCTCGGCGCGGACGTGGTGATCGAGGCGGTCGGGGTGCCGGAGACGTTCGAGCTGTGCACGAAATTGGTGCGGCCGGGCGGGCACGTGGCCAACATCGGCGTGCACGGCAAGCCTGCCACACTGCATCTGGAAGACCTGTGGATCCGCAACATCACCATCACCACCGGCCTCGTCGACACCTGTTCGACGCCCACCCTGCTGCGGATGCTCGGCGCCTACGACGTGTTCGGCCATCCGCAGGACACCGACGCGCTCAAGGTCGTCCTGCGCCGCGACTGACCAACCCGTCGACGCCGGCAACACGCCGTCCACAGGTGACCATCAGCGCTGGCCCGAGGTCATTGTGCCCTGCGACCGAACGGCGCCGGGAACCTAGCGTTGTGGCCAGGAGGTGAACACCATGCATCAGGGACTGCCGGACGACAGCACGATCAGAACGGCGATCGAACTCGCCTGCCGCGCACCGTCGGTGCACAACAGCCAGTCCTGGTTGCTGCGCATCGGCCACGACAGCATCCACATGTACGCGGACCCCAGCAGGCGCCTGCCGGCCACCGACCCGCAGGGCCGGGATCTCCTGCTGTCCTGCGGTGCGCTGCTGCACCACCTGCGGACCGCGTTCGCGGCCCTTGGCTGGGCCACGACCGTGCACCGGCTACCCAACCCGGACACGCCCGATCACCTGGCCGCGCTGCAACTGCGACCGATCGAGACCACCGCGGCCATGGTGCGGGCCAGCGGCGCGATCGAGCGCGGGCGAGCCGACCGGCGCCGCTACGCGTCGATCGCACTGTCCCCGCAGCTGATCGCGACGCTCGGCCGCCACGCGGCTGCCGAAGGCGCCCAACTGCGGCCGCTGGCTTCGCGGGTCAGCCGGGAACGGCTCATCTTCGCCTGCCAGGAAGCGACCATCAGGCAGGCGGCCAATGTCGAGTACGTGGTGAACGGCGCTGCTCAGGGCGCGACCGGCAGCCGCGCGGCGGTCTGAGGCTCGTGCTGGTGCGGCGGGGCGGTCAGCTGACCGGCTGACCACCCGTTCACGCCGCCCAGTTGGCGACAACGCCGGTAATGATCACGCTGCCCATGGCCGCGCAGGACGCCCCTGCGCAGGGCACCGCGCAGCGCGGGGTCGCCGAGCGGCACGTGGCTGCCTGCTTCCAGCATCACCAGGCCGAATCCGATGGTCGCGAGAAAGGACAGTTCCGGTGTGTCCGCCCGCACCCAGCCCAAGCCGGTCCGGCCGACCAGCACGCCGAGCAGGATCTCGCCCACCACCACCGGTATCCGGGCACTCTTGGGCGTTGCCAGCAGCGGTCCGGCAAGACCAACGACGAGCACCAGCGCGAGCACCAGCGCGAGCACCAGCAGTGACACCGCACCTCCCGGCTTCCAGCAGCGATCGACCTCAGCGATCGACCTCAGTGTGGCCGGTCGACACCGGTCCACGATCGGGCAGGTTGGCCCTGCCCGCGAGGTCTTGTGGCCCTCCCCGGCGCCCGCCTGTGAAGCCGAGACTGAGTCAAGAAAACGTCAACGACGATCGGGAGGACCATGCGCGCGCATCCCGGCGACTGGCTTGTCGTGGAAACCTCCACGCTGGACCGGCACAGTATCCGAGGGCGGATCGAGGAGGTCACCGGCCCGGCCGGCGAGCCGCCGTTCCAGGTCCGCTGGACCGAGGACGACCACGTCAGCCTCGTCGTCCCCGGTCCAGACGCACGAGTGGTCACCCAGGCGGAGCTTGCCGAACTCGACCGGCAACGAACCGAACGCTTCGGCGTACACGCGACCGGCCGCGACAAGCCGTGATCAACGCGGTCACCCAGAACCAGGAAGCGCCCGCGATCAGGGTGCCCCTCGGCGTCGTCGACTCAGCACCAGGGTGTTGCGCCTGGTATCCACAGTGGACCGACCTGAACGGGTGGTCGTACCCGCCGCTCGGTTCCGGGCAACGGAAGGAACCCCAGCCGGTGCGCGGCTGGGGTTCCTTCCCGGATAGATGTGGATCAGATGGAGTTGGTTAGTGCTGGAGCGTCAGCAGGCCGGGCCGCCATGGCAGTAGGTTGTAGGAGCCGCCGGCGGAGGGGTCCTTGCCCTGGTAGAGGAACTGCAGGTTGCAGGGGTCGATGGTCATGGTCTGGTCGGGGTTGTTGCGCACCAGGTCACCGTGGCTGATGTCGTTGGTCCAGGTGGCGCCGCTGTTGGCCTTGCCGGCGAAGGGGTTGCTCTCGCTGGCGGCCTGCGGGGTCCACGAACCGCTCAGGCTGCTGGCCGTGTACGAGCGGAAGTAACGTCCGTTCGCGCCGATGGCCTCGACGATCATGAGGTACTGGTTCTGGCCCAGGACCTTGTAGACCTGGACCGCCTCGAACAGGTTGTACTGCGAGTCGCTCAGGACCGTGGTGTAGTTCGAGCCGAAGCTGCTCGGGAAGTTCCCGATCGGCATGCTCGCCCGGTAGATGTTGCCGTTGTCGCCGGCGAAGAACAGGTACATGTTCGTGCCGTCACCGATCAGGGTCTCATCGATCGGGCCGGTGCCGGAGTTGGAGATGCTGCCGGTGAACAGCGGCTGTGCCGCGGACCAGCCGTTGGGGTTGGTCGGGTCGCTGGAGGTGCGGTAGCTGAAGGGCCAGGCACCCCACTCGGACGCCAGCACCCAGATGTTCTTCGGCGCGAAGTAGAACAGCGTGGGCGCCACCGCGGCCTGGTTCATCCCGGTCTGGGTGGCCGAGGCCATGTCGGACCAGTTGGTGAAGGGGGCGACACCCATTGAGCCGTACGACCCCGAACTGTTGACATCCGACCCATAGACGATGTGCTTGCCGTTGTAGACGACGTTGGTGAAGTCCTTGAGCGAAACCCACCCGTTCTGCGGCTGCGCCAACGGACCTGTCGACGTCCAGTGGTACGTCGACGGAAGAGAGCAGTTGCCTCCCCCGGTCGTGGGCGGCGGTGAGGTCGGAGGCGTGGTCAACGGGCCGGTCCACTTCTGGTTGCTGCCGCCGTTGCACGTCCAGATCTCCACCGCGGTGCCGTTGGCCGTACCGGCACCTGTGACATCCAGGCAGAGCCCGGACTGCACCCCGACCACCGTACCGTCGGAGTTCACCCGCCACTGCTGGTTGGCCCCACCGTTACAGGTCCAGATCTCCACCTTGGTACCGGCGCTGGTCGCGGCGTGGGGCACGTCAAGGCACTTGCTGCCATACACCGTCAACTGGCCGCTGGCCGTCGCCGTCCACTGCTGGCTCGCACCACCCGAGCAGTCGTAGATCTGTAGGAAGGTGCCGTCGGTCTGGCTGGAGTTCGGTACATCCAGGCACCGACCCGAACCGACACCTTGCAGTGCGCCGGTGACATCAGCCGAGGCCGCACTGGCCCCCTGCGTCACCCCCAACACCACCATCGCCGCGACCGTCGCCGCGGCGACGGCTACCGCGATCAGGGATCGCCCCCCGTGCCTGATACTTCCTCTGCTCATGACGACCTTCTTCTCCCAGTCAGCTGCAGGTCCACTTCTGGTTGCTCCCGCCGTTGCACGTCCCAGATCGGCATTCCGTGAGCGAGACGACTGTTACCGTTAACATGCGTCGCGCCAGCGTGGACTTCTCAGCGAAGAGTTGTCAATCCGTGCGCCCAGGTACCCGGGGACCCGGACGCCGGGCCGGACGACCTTGCCACATCAAGGCCACGGTCGCAGATCCACAAAGGACAGTTGGGTCTTGAAAGTTACAGACACGCGCGGGCACGGTAAGCCGCACCAGCAGGCCGGCCCGGAGATGGACCCGTAGCCGGGAGTCCTGCTGCCCCGCTACTCGGAGCAGACACACAGGTTCGCGGCGGACCGTCGGGCGCGACCGCCATACGACACATGGCCTACACCAATCAGACGATCTGGTTGTTGACGGCGCGTCGAAGTGGGTGTTAGGACGCACGCACTCCACCCACAGCGGCGCCGCGGGAGCGCGGTGTCGAGTTGGGGTCGCCGTAGTGTCGGACGGGTATGACGTAACCACTGGTCAGGGCAGTGTGTCTGTGGTGGGTGACATGACTCGAAGGCGGCCTACTGTGCACTCGGGAGGGATTGCGGCAGGCCGAATGCGGGGAGGACGGTGTCTTCGAAGCGGATCATGGCGCCGATTCGGTCGCCGGCGAGGGTGAGGACGAAGAAGCCGACTCCGTGGATGCCGGTGGGGGTGTGTCGGTAGACCCCGAATGCCGGCTGACCGTTGGCTCGCGTCGGCACCAGTTCGGATCTGTGTGCCATGCCGAAAATAAAGGCGCAGAAGCGGGCCACGCTGTCTCGGCCCCGGTATTCCAGTGGTATCGGTGGCATCGACATGAAGACGTCGTCGGTCAACAGAGCCACCAACGCGTCGATGTCGGCCGATTCGTAGGCGCTGACGAACTTCGCCACGATCGCGTCCTCGGCAGGTGAGTCGCTGGCAGGCGGCCGCTCTCGGGCAGTAGTCACCGGCAGTCGGCGTTGCATTCCCGCACGTGCGCGTTTGAGGGCGCTTTTGACCGATTCGACGGTTGTGTCCAGCATGTCGGCTACTTCGTTCGCGTGGAATCCGAGGACGTCGCGCAGGATGAGGACGGCGAGCTGGCGAGGCGGCAAGATCTGCAGGGCGGTCACGAAGGCCAGGGAAATGGACTCGGTTTGCTCGTAGCGCGCCTCCGGGCCGAGCGGCACACTGATCGCACCGTCCAGAAGGGCGTCGGGATAGGGTTCGAGCCAGTGGATTTCGCCGAGTCCGGTCGGTTCCGGTGGTTCCGTTCCCGGGATGTCCCACTGCTGTGCAGGACGTCGGCGAGCAGAGCGCAGCGCGTCGAGGCACCGGTTGGTGGCGATGCGGTAGAGCCAGGTGCGAAGTGAGGCGCGCCCGTCGAATCGTTCGAGACCTCGCCAAGCGGCGAGCATCGTGTCCTGGAGGGCGTCCTCGGCGTCCTGAAACGATCCGAGCATCCGGTAGCAGTGCACGTGCAGCTCGCGACGGTGTGGCTCGGTCAGCGCCCGGAACGCCTCGCCGTCGCCTGCCTGCGCCCTCGACATCAGGTCCGTTCTCGCCAACTCCACTCCCGTCACCTCATTCCTTGTCTGCGGTTCCATACTGTATGGACGCCTGCCAAGGCGCGAACGGGGCGGTCTCGGAAGTCATCGACCGAGACGGCTGCGGGCGATGAAGCTCGACATCGACACCGCCCGCCCGCCAAGCTTCGCCCCGAATTCAGTTAAAACGGGGACGTGACTTCGAATTCGTAGGTGTAGAACAGCAGGCCGTCACCGATCTTTTGGGTGTCGACCAGGTGTAGCGGCTTCTTGTCGCTGGTCTCGTCGAAGATACGCAGGCCGGTTCCCAGCACGACCGGGAAAACCACCAGCCGCAGTTCGTCGGCAAGGTTCTGTTCTATCAGTGTGCGCACGAGCTGATAGCTGCCGTAGACCAGGATTTCCCCGTCCACGTTCCGCTTCAGCTCCGAAATCTCCTTTACCGCATCGCCGTTGAGGACGGTGGTGTTGCTCCACTGAGGATGTTCGAGAGTCGACGACACGACGTACTTGGGAAGGCTGTTCATTCTGTCCCCCCACTCGCGGCTTACCCGGACATCCTGCAACGGCCTCCGGGACTCGAACCACTCAAAGCTCCGCCTGCCCAGCAGTAGCGCCTCGACACCCAGCGTTTCCTCCGTCTTGTTGGCGATCCAGTATTCGAGGTCGTTGCCAACGAACTGGTGGAACCAGCCGCCCAACTCGAAGCCTTCCTGGCCGTCCGGGTCCTGGACCACTCCATCGAGGGTGGCATTTGTGCTGATGACGATCTTTCCCATTCCGTGCTCCTTTGACAATGTTGTCGGCTGTGCTCACGACCCGGTGACTTCCATCACGGGGCCGACCTCGACCCCGCCGTCGACCCGCATCACCGGGCAGCCCTTGGCCAGCGCAAGCGCGGAGTCCATGTCCTCGGCGGACACCACCGAGTAGCCGACCATCCGGGAGCCGCTGCCGCCGACCTCGCCGAGCGAGGCGTAATCGGTCACCGCGTTGCCGACGTCCACCAGGGCCGAGCCCAACTCGCCGAACCAGGACCGCCACTCGGCCCGCGTCCCCGCGTTGGGGCTGTAGTCGGAGGGCACACGGAAGGAGAAAACGTACTCGGTCATGATCTGTGGTCCTGTCCTGTATCCGGGCGCGCCCCGGACCGGGACCGCCTCCAACCGGGTAGACGCCAGCACGGCCACGAAGGGGGCGCTCGGACACCGCCCCGTTCGCGGAGCCGGCGCCGCGGCGCCGTACTCATCGGGACCCGAAGACGTAGCGAACCGGACCTACGTGGTGAGTTTCTCCGAGAGGGTCCACAGTCGCTCGGCGTGGTCGGGATCGAGCGCGTAGGGCAGGTAGTAGCCGTTGGGTGGCACCTCGTCGACGGTCCACGGCTGGCCGATCGCGCAGTTGTCCAGGTAGAGACCGCCGCGCCCGTCGAGTTCGGGGGCGACGGCGGCCCAGACCGAGGTGGCCGCGCCCTGCGGCACGGTCTTCCAGCCCGGCAGGTCGGGGCGCACCTGGCCGTGCTGGTCCGTCCAGCCAAGGGCCTCGAAATCGGCCTGGCTCAGGTGCCGCGCCAGGCCGGTCATGATCGCCCCTGGCATGACGGCGTTGGCGGTGATCCCCTCGCCCGAGTACCGCGCGGTCAGGCCGACGGCGAACAGGGCGTTGGCCGTCTTGGACTGCCCGTACGCCTGCCAGGCAGCATAGGGACGGTGCTCGTAGTTGGGGTCGTCGAAGTCGACGTCGCCACGGCGGTGCGCCCGCGAGGACAACGCCACCACCCTGGCGGTCCCGGCGGCTCGCAGCGCCGGCAGCAACCCCATGGTCAGGGCGAAATGGCCGAGATGGTTGACGCCGAACTGGGACTCGAACCCGTCCTCGGTACGGGCGAACGGGGTGGCCATGATGCCGGCGTTGTTGATCAGCAGGTGCAGCGGCCGCCCGGTAGCCAGGTACCCGGTGGCGAAGGCACGCACCGAGGCCAGCGAGTCCAGACGCAACTCCCGGAACTCGATGCCCGGGTTGCCGGTCCGGTCGCGCAACTGGACGGCGGCGGCCTTGCCCCGGTTCCGGTCGCGGCCGGCGAGCACGACGCGGGCGCCGGCCACGGCCAGCGCGCCGGCGGTCTCGGCGCCCAGCCCGGACACGCCACCGGTGACGATCACCTCTCGCCCGGTCAGGTCGTGGCCCCGGATCACCTCGTCGGCCGTGCTGTGTTCGTCGAAAGTCATTGTGGCTCCTACGATCGGTGGGGGTACTCCTTGATCGTGCCGCTGCCGGGCAGCGGGAGTAAGGCCGCGCGACACCTGGCAGCGGCGCTGCCACCCGGCGGGTTTGCCACACTGACGTTGTGTCGGACAGCACCAATCGACTCGGGACGTTCCTGCGGGCCCGACGCGCCCGGGTGCGGCCGGAACAGGTCGGGCTGCCGCCCGGCGCCGGCCGCCGTCGCACACCCGGGCTGCGCCGGGAAGAACTAGCCGCCCTCGCGGGTGTCAGCATCGACTATCTCAACCGGCTGGAGCAGGGCCGGGAGACCAATCCAGGCAACAGCGTGCTCAATGCCATCGCCGCGGCGCTGCGCCTCAACGAGGAGGAACACGCGCACCTGTACGCGCTGGCGCGCCACGCGGCGCAGACCGACGCACCGCCACATCGGCCGGACCGCGCCATCCGGCCGGGGATCCGGTTGTTACTGGAGAACATCCGTCCCTGCCCGGCCTATGTCCTGTCACGCTACGGCGATGTCCTCGCCGCCAATCCGGAAGGTCTGGCCCTGCACGTCGGCTTGGACGCCTGGCCGGCCGGGCAACGCAACACGATCAGGTACCTGTTCCTGGACCCGGTCACCCGGGAGCTGTTCCCGGACTGGGAGTGGCTGGCGCGGGTGAGCGTGGCCCGCCTGCACCGGCTTGCCGGCCAAGACCCGGACGCACCGGAACTGACCGCCCTGATCGACGAACTCCGCGACCACAGCCGGGAATTCGCCGAACTGTGGGAACTCCACGACATCGCCATCCGGGGCAGCGACCGCCGCCTGTTCCGCCACCCCACCGTCGGTGACCTCACCCTGGAGTCGGAGACGCTGTATCTCGGCGACAGCGGCCTGCGAATGACCGTCTACCAGGCCGTCCCGGGCACCGGCGACCACAGCGCCCTGCTCGAACTGGCCCGGAAAGCGGAGGGTGCGGTCGAGCAGCGCGGTCAGGGCGTGTAGGCCGTGGTTGGTGGCTTGCTGGCTGGGGGTAATTGATTTCACTGATCACTGAAGCTATGGATCTACTAGACCGACACGAATCTACTAGCCCCGGTCAGATGATGTTGCCGATGTCGTCGGCCAGGCTGCTCAACGTCCGTCCGGGATGGGTGATGGCGTCGGCGACGTTGCCAGCCGCGTTGGTCGTCCAGTCGTAGACGGCGGGACCGTAGTGCTGTACGAATTTGCCGACTCCGTACGCGGCGGCGCCGGCGACCAGGGACAGGCCGAAGGTCTCCGGTGCGCCGCCGATGGAAAGGCCCTCCAGGAGAGCCGATCCGCCCGCGGTCACGGCCTCGCCCGCGCCGTAGCCCAGCGCGTCGGCCGCGCCCGCGACCACCTTCCCCTTGGTGCCATGGGCGTCGGCGATCTCCACGATGGCCTGCGCGCCGGCCAGTGCGTCGGGCAGGTGGCCGAGGATCGTGCCGGCCCGGCTGGCCGGATCGACGCCGAGGCCGAGGCGGGCGTTGCCGACCGTTGCGTCGGCGGCGCTGGCGGTCCGGTCGAGCGCGCGCTGCGCCTCGGTGTTCAGCGCGATCCGGGCGGCCGGGTCCTCGGTGTCGGCAGCGGCCGTGCGCAGGCGGTCGTAGTCGAGGCCGAGTTCCTGGGTCTTGCGCAACCACGCGGTGCGCTGTTCCAGACCGCCGGCGACCGAGCTGGTGACGAGTCCGCCGGTGAGCCAGTACTTGTTCTTGTTCAGGTCGGCGAGGATGCCCTGATCGTCGGCGGCGGCCTTGCTGACCTCCTGGTGCGCCCCGTCTTCCAGCGTGCGCGCCCGGTTGAGCAGTTCCCGCGTCTGCTCGAAGGCGTGTAGCTGCTTCTGGTATCTGGCTTCCAGCGCGGCCTGGTGCGTGGCGATGGCGCTCGCCGCGGCCGGCGTGAAGCAGCCAGCGGGCGGTGGAGGCGGCGGCGTTGGCGCTTGGATGGTCTCGCCGCTGGTGTGCAGGCCGGCCGAGGACGCGATCGCGCGAGCACGGTTGATCATGGCATCCACGGTGGCCATCTGGTCGGCGAAGGCGTGCAGCGCGGCCGAGATCCGCTTGGCGGCCGCGGCGGCCTGCTCTGTCGCCTTGTACACGTTGGCCATCCGGCCGCGGAACGCGTCGGCCGCGCTGCCCTGCCACAGGTCGGTCGACGTGCCGATGGCCTTGCCGATGCCGGCTGCCGCGCCGTCGATCCCGCCTGCGACGCCGGCCAGCCCGGTCGCGGTGGCGCGGACCGAGCCGACATCGGTGTCCGAGCGGAGGTCGAGGTCAGTCACGGACTCCTCCGAATATGCGGGCCGAATTCTCGTCGGCACTGCGATAGGCGTCGCCACCGGCACGGACGTAGCCGCTCGCGGTGTCGCTCGTGCCGAGGATCGAGCCGACAACACTGCCCAGTGCGCTCAACGCACCGGCGATCGCGGCGGAGGATCGGCCCGCGTCCGGCACCGACGGCGCGGAGCCTGCCAGGTCACCGAGTTCCGCCGTTCCCCCGTCGAGCAGCGCCGCGATCCGGTGCAGGTCGGTGGCTATGAAGCCGTTATTCATCCCAGTCCTCCGGTTTTCCCGGCCAATCGCGGTCTTCGCGGTGTCGGCATTCGGTGGGCAGCGCCACGTTCAGCGCGATCGTGTCGAACCGGCATTCGGCGTGAATGCGTTCGAACTCCTCGACCGGCACGCGCACCCACGGCTGGTCGGCGCCACATCCTTCGACGAGACGTTCGAGCGAGGTGTAGGCGAGCAGGGCGAGCCTGCCGTCGTCGGTCCGCCGCAGCTCCGGGTGGACCTGCTCGTGCGGTCCGAGAATCGGCCGTGTCGGCACGAATGCCCAGGTGGGTTCGTACTCGTCCATGTTCAGAAGTCCCGCCAGGTCGCGGGCACGGTCGACTCCGCCTGCTCGACCAGGTCGGCGTCATCGGCGAAACCCAGCGCGGCCAACGCCTCGTCGGGCAGGCCGGCCAGTTCCTCGCGGAACCGATGCCGGGCGCGCTGCGCGGCCTGGGTGCTCGCGTGCCGCGCCAGTTCCAGCACGGTCCTGGCCAGACGCGGTCCGCTCTGGCCAAGTGCCTCGTCGCGGATGTCCAGGCCGCGCAGCACTCCCCCGAGCCCGACCGTCACCCGGATCAGTCCGTCCGCGCTCAACGCGGTCCCCTCGATATCGTTCATCGCACGCTCGGCCGCCAGAAACCGAGGAACGGGTCACCGGGGATCGAGGTGAACAGCGGTTCGATCTGCACGTCCGTTCCGGTATGCGGGGCGGCGATCACGTGCCCCTTGCCGATGTACATGGTGACGTGGCCGGAGAAGATCACCAGATCGCCCGGCTTGAGGTCCTTTTCGGACACTTTCGCGCCGATCCGTTGGGACGACGCGTAGTGCGGCAGGCTGATGCCGGCTTTGCCGTACGCCCAACTGGTCAGGCCCGAGCAGTCGAACGCCTTTCCCGGCGTCTCGCCTCCCCACACGTAGGGCACGCCGAGCTGGGTGAGCGCGGCACGCACCGCCGTGGCCGCGCGCGCGTTCGGCGCGGTGACCGTGCCCAGTCCGTGCCCGATGTCGACCCTGTCGCTCGACGACGTGCGCGTGGCGCCGCCGTGGTGCTGCGTCTTGATGCGCTTGGGTTGTGGCAATTGGTCTTCGAGATCGCTGAGGTCCCTGCTCGCGGCGGTGAGCGCGGTGCGTGCGGTGTGCAGCGCGGTGTCGGCCTCGGACGCATACCGCTTGGACAGCGCGGAGAGGTGGCTGACCGCGTCGATCAGCGCGGTCGGGTGGCCCGCGTCGGCCAGGGTCGTTGCCGCGTCCATCAACTTGTTGCCCTGGCTGGTGTAGTCGTCGACGAGTCTGGCGACCGCGGTGTGCTGGGTGCGTAGTTCGCCGAGCGCCCCGGTGAGCACCGTCTCCGCTCCGGCAAGCGCCTGGGCCGTCGTGTTCAGCTGCGCGGTCACGATCGTCGAGTGGCTGCCGAAGGAGGCGGCGGCCGCGCCGTGCCAGTTCTCGGTGAGCGCCTTCTGCTCGGTGTGCAGCCGATTGTGTTGGTCGATCAGGGTACTCGCGGCGGTGCGCAGTTCGGTTGTCGCGTGTTCGGCGAGTTCGGCGTGGCCGACGAGTTCGCGCAGCCGCGTCCTGATCGGGTCGGCGAACAGGCTCACCACCGGGTTGGTCACCGTCATGCCTTCTCCCTGGTGAGGTGGTGGGCGACGGCCTGCTCGGTCGCGAGATAGTTGGCGTGCACCGACCGCAGCGTCGACTCGATGTCGTGCACGGCGTTGCCGAGTTCGTGCGCGGTGTCGGTGACGCGCCGGCAGAAGCGCAGCAGTGCCGGGGTGAAGCCGCTGGTGTGCGCGAGCGGGCTGAGCGCGTTGGTCGGCAACGTGCTGGCCGTGCCGAGTTCACGGTGCGCGAATCCGGCCAGTTCGGTCGCGACGCGACCGGCGGTCGTGGTGAAAGCGGTCAGTGCCGGCCGCCGCACGGCGAAACCGGCCCCGCCCGAAGCCTGGTGCTCTGCCATGCGCCGATCATCGGCGGACACCTCGGCCGGCCGCCAACGCGGTTTCCCGTACGTGCACAACCAATGCTCAGTCGGAACAGGCACTATTCTGCGGTGACCGCTGGGGCCGGACGAGGGGAAGCCGATCAGATGACCGCGAACGCCGACGAGTTGACGCGGTCCGTCGACGGTGCGCTGGTGGTACGCGCGTCCGGTGCCGCGGCCGCCCTGGCTGCGGCGAGCGGGCAGCCCACCGGGACCGGCCGGGTGCAGGTCGCGGTGCGGGTGGCCATGCTGCGCAGGCTCCCTCCGCAGGCCCGCAGGCTCGCACTGCCCGGATGCACCGTCGAGATGCTGGCGCCCGAACCGGGTTCGAGTTCGGGCGTTGTCGCGGTCGCGATCGACGCTCACCGGCTGACCATCGCCCTCGCCGAGTTGCGTCCGCTGATGTTCCACCCGGTGACGCTGCGACGACCGCTGGAGGTGCTGTTCGGATCGGCGGTCGAGCAGTTGCTGGTCGTCGGCGCGCAGCATGACGTGCTCGACGAACACGGCGCGGCGCGCCACGTGGCCGGGTTGGTGGAACTGGTGCTGCGCAGCGCCTTGCGCGAGGAACTCAACCAGGTCGACACCGGTGCGGCGCGCTACCGCGACGCGGTGGCGTACATCAACGAGCACCTCGCCGATCCGGAGTTGACCGCAGAACGGGTCGCCGATGCGCTGTTCATCTCGCGGCGCAGGCTCTATCAGCTGTTCAGTGACGGCGACGGGGTTTCCGGGCGAATCAGGCGACTGCGGATCGAACAGGCCAAACAGCTGCTCGCCGATCCGACAAGAGCCCAGCAGGGCGTCGGCGACATCGCGCGGCAGTGCGGGTTCGTGAACGCGGCGCACTTCTCCCGCACGTTTCGTGCCATCGTCGGCCGGACGCCCAAGGAGTTCCGACAGCACGCGTCACGTGCATCAGCCGCATCAGTCGCGGAAGTCGACCGAGGACACGACCTGCCCGAACAGGGTTGACAGCGCGAGCCAGCCGCGCCCCGACGGCGAGCTGAGCGTGAACACCGCGAGGCGTCTGCGGGTCGGATCGGCGACAACGGCCTGCAGCTGGCAGTCGAACGGCCGGCCTGCGCACACCTGGTCGACCCCGACGACGCGCTCGACGAAGGTGACGGCGTGACCGTGGGCGGTGTGTCCGTGCAACACCTCCCGGACCTCCCGGTCGGACGAGGGGTCTGCGCCGTTCCACGAGTCGGTCGTGCCGGTGACGAGCACACCGATCAGCAACGCGGGATCGGCGCTCGGATGCCGCACGAGCGCGACAAGGCCGGCACCGATCTGGTGCGCGATCTGCGCCGCCTCCAACGCGGATACGTGCGCGCCGAGATCGGGTGTCGCGTCCGGGGCACGGCAGGCGTCGAGCAGTTCGGCCAGTTCCCGCGCGGTCTGCTCGACCGAATCCACCGACACCGGCGTAATGCCGTCGACCAAGTCGATCTTCACGGACGCAGCCGCTCCACGGGCACTGAGCGACCGAATACCCAGCTGCCGGTGGGCCTGGCCGGTGCCGGAGCAGAGGCGAGCGCGAGCGCGCCGGCGACCAGCGGCTCGGCGACCAGCGGCTCGGCCTGCGCACCGCGACGGGGCAGGCCGGCGGCCTCGGCGATCCGTCTGGTTGCGTCGGACAGCCTGGCGAGCAACGCTCCCATCCCCCCTGATGACGGCGCGGACGAAGGCGCGGTCGACGGCGTGGTCGACACCGAAACCCCGCCGGCCGGCAGCAGGCCGCGCAGCCGGGTCGTGGTGTCCTCCACGGCACCGCGGTGTTCGGCGGCGATTCGCTTGGCGGTGGCCAGGACCGAGTTCAGTTGGGCGCGGAGGTCGCGCAGGCTCTGCTCGTGCTCGGCGAGCGCCGCCTCGGCCGCGGCCCTGCCGTGCGTGCTGGCCACGCTGACCGCGGTCGTCCACTCCTCCACCGCCTGCTCGGCGTCGGCGATCCGGTCGCGGAGCGTGCGTGCCTGCCGATCCTGTGCGTCGGCGCGGCGTTGCAGGTCTGTCAGGGCCGACGCCCAGTCGAACAGAACCGCAGCGGCGGACGCGGCGGTGTCGTGGTGAGCGGCCAGCTGCTCGGCCAGTTCCCTGCCCTCTCGTCGGAAGCCGTCGGCCGCCCGGCCGTGCCAGGGTTCCGACCCGGTCACCGCGGCCACGACCTGGTCCTGTCCGTCGGCGACCTGCCTTCCGGCGCGGGCGAGCGCATCGGCCAGCGCGCCGACGCGCCGAGGATCGCCGGGCACCGGGTCGAAGCCGAGGCCCTGATAAGGGTTCATCCGGACTTGTCCTGGTCGAACAGCCCGGCGATCCACCGCTCCGCGTCCGTGTAACCGGCGAGCGATCCACGTACCCGATCCGCGGTGCCGGCGACGCCGGATCGCACGGAGCCGACGGCGTCCGTCCAGCGCGCGACCAGTTCGCCCGCCACCGCGTCCAGCCCCTCGGCACCGAGGTTGGACGTGGGCATCTCGCGCACCACGGCGCTCACCTCGGCCAACGCGCCGCTGCCCCGGTCGAGTGCGGACAGTACGTCCTGGAGAACCTGCGCCTCGATGCGATAGCCGTCGCCCATGGTGCCTACAGGCCGAGCACCGGCGGGAACGCGGGCGGCAACTCGCCGATCAGGTTGGGTTCCTCGGCGAAGGCGTTGCGGTGCTCGCGATCCCCGTCGCCGGAGCGGCCGCCAGGACCCATCGGCGCGAACCCGTCCCAGCCGGCCTGCTCGGCTGTTGCCTCGCCGGCGGCGAGGGCACCCGCACGTTGTTCGGCCGACTCCGCACCGACGCCGCTCAACGGCCCGGAACCGAGGCCGAAGCCGGTCATGCCGATGACGCCCCCACTGCCCACGCCGCTGACCGGCAGCCCACTCCCCACGCCCGACGTGGCGGCACCGCCACCAGGTCCGGCCACGCCGAGTCCAGGACCGAGACCTGCCGAACCGAGGTAATCCGAGGCGGTCGTGCCGGTGTTCCCGGCCGGGTCACCGGGATCGCCCGGTGGCTGTCGAGTGGTGGTTGGCACGGTGGGCGGAGCAGGCGGCCGCGGCCGGGGCGGCGGGGGAATCGGCGGAACAGGCGGTTCCGGCATCGGCTCGGGCGACGGGAAACTCCCGACCTTGGGCGGTTTCGTGAATGTGGGCATGCCGCGGTAGGCCGATTCGGCTTCGCGCTCGAACCGGCGCATCACGTCGACCGCGGTGGCCTTGGCGGCCGTTGCCTGCGCCTGTGTCGCCGTGTCGCCGTGAGCCATCTCGACGAGCTCGGGTTCGTTCATGTTCAGGTTGTTCACGATCGCCGGGTCGCCCTGCGCCACCGCGTTCAGCTGGTGCACGTCCACCGGGCTCGGCATCGCCAGCCGCGCCCGGTTCAACGCCTCCGCGTAGCGGCCGAGCCGTACGGCGATCTCCGAGCCCGTCGTCGCCGCGCCGGAGGCCCAGTTCAGCAGCGGTTGCACCACAGCAGCGGACCGTTCGGCGGCCGGCCCGGACCAGGCCGACATGAGTTTCGCCATAGCCTTGTACACCGCGTTCACGTTGTCGCCCATGCGTTTGGCGAGCGCGTCAAGGTCGTCGGCGCGGCTGAGCAGTTCCTTCGGGTCGGCCGACTCGACCATGTCCCACATGGCCTGGTGGTTGTACTGCTCCCACTGGATGCCCCCGAGGTGCGGGTCGCCGCTCATCAGTTGCCACCCTGCCCGGCGTCGGAGATCGCGTTCTTCGCCTGTTCCTCGCCCTCCTGGTACGTCGAGGCCATCTGCTGCAGCGAGGTGACGATCCTGGTCAGGTGCTCGACGTGCGTGCGCATCGCGTACCGCATGCCGCCCTCCGCGCCGAGCCGGTGGTTGAAGGCGTGCCCGACGATCGAGGCGATCGGACCAGAGCCGTCCGGCAGTTTCGAAGCGAGCCCGTTGGCGCCTTCGAGCGCCTGCATGAACTCGTTGCACTGCTCGGCCAGGCTCAGCACGACCGCGTTGAACTCCGGCAGCTGCACCTCGAAACCCCCGCCGAGGTTCGAGTCCAGCCCTGTGTGCTTGCCGTAGTGGTGGACCTTCGGCATTTTCGCGTGTTTGGCCAGATCCCCGACCGTGCGCGGATCGGGCGCATGGTGCTCGCGCACGATCCACTGAGCTTCCGCCGAACTACTGACCCGGAATTGCCGCTGCCCCATCTGCACCCGTCCGATTCAGTTCGCCATGTCCCGCACAGGATCGCTGACGATACCCCGACGCACGAGGGTCGGGTGCACAGTCAGGCACAACCACAGCTCAACTGGCACAACCCGGGGTGACCAAACGAGTCAAACTTCGCAATCGGTTTTCAGCGGGCACGGTCGCGGCACTGCGCGGGTCGCGGCGCCACGATGGCTGAGAGCGTTGTCGAATGGCGGCTGTGCGGTTGCGAGGTCACCTGCTGTCTCTTGCTCTTGCGACGCGCGCGGCAGATCCAGCGACGGGTGCGCCCGCACTCATCGTCCAGCGAGGTGTTGATCGAATGGACAACTCGAACACAACGGTGCGGAAATCTGCGCTGACCTGCGAATATATAACTTTCGCAGGTCAGCGCGGGCCTGTACAGATCAGTCGAAATCCGTTCAGAGTCGTACAGCGCTCTCCCGGAGCCGAAAAGTGTTGCCGAGGATTCATGTGTCAGCTGTGAGTGGCCTTGAATCCGATCGGGCCTTCGTTCGCATACGTCATGGTGCTCGACAGCGTCGCGCCCTTGTCCGGCGACGTGGCTTCGATGCCGACGACGTTCTGGCCGGTGCGATAGCCGATGATCCATTGACCGCCCGGGTGCCACGGAGCGGTGCTGCCGCCCCACTGGTTCTCGACGGAGTACACCGTGCCCTCGGTCTGCGCGGCCTTGAAGCCGATCGGACCCTCGCCGCTGTAGGTCATCGTGCCATTCAGGGTCGCACCCTGGTCAGAGGATTTGATGTCGATGGCGACGACATTTTGGTTCACGCGGTATCCGAGCACGTATGTGCCGCCCGGGTGCCACGGAGCATCGGTTCCGCCCCATTGGTTCTCGACCGCGTAGTTGTTGCTACCGAGCAGAACTCCCCTGAATCCGATCGGCCCCTCTCCCTGATATGTCATCGTGCCGGTCAGGTTTTTACCACCGTCGCCGGACGTGATGCTCACGGCAACGACGCGCTGGTCCGAGCGGCCACCGATGACAAAGATTCCGCCCTGGTTCCAGGGCGCGCTCTGGCCACCCCACTGGTTCTCGACCTGATACGCGTTTGAGCCCACGTTGTCCTCCTGACAAATGGTTGGATCCATGGTTCACCGATTCTGGTGATGACCTCGCCGAGCGAGAGAAGGACCAAGATCAGATTGGCGACAACCGCAGAGTGAGATCACACGTGGTCAATGACGCTCGAAGGATTCTCTCACTCGTGTTTTGGAGCCTGCGCCCTGCTCACTCATTTCACGTATCGTTGGCGACGACCAGTTGTTACCAGATTCGGGAATTTCACCTCGGAACAGCGGCACAGTGCCAGAATCTGGCCGGACCGCAACGGGATGCCGCAGCGCGGGAAGGAGTGGATCAATACCGATTGCGCCGGCAACTTTCTGAACGGCTTCGAAGAATTCCTGTACTGCTACTGGGGCCACATTCGAGGACTGGATTTCGAGCTTCCGGTGTGCCACGAGCCCAACTGTTCGAGAAGACCATCGAAGTCGGCAACGCGATCATCGAATCGGTCGACGACCGCATCGAAAGAATTTCTCGGCTGTGGGATGCCAGCGGCTGCTTCGGCACGCTTGCTCATCCGCTCCGTCGGGAGTGATCGGGGTTGTCGATGTCGGCACCGGACGAACCGCTGTTGATGACTCGACCTGACGCCGAACTGTTCGGCGTCAGCACCGTGATCGGGAATTACACGGACAGCGCCGAACTCCGCTTGAGCGCATCGACGCGTAGCGCCCTGAAGTAGGCGCTGGCGGCCGGCGGATGGAGCAGCTTTCCACCGTGGTCCACGGCCTACCGTTGCTTCTTCGCGTGGGAAGCGGTGGACGTCACCCAGCGAGTGCTGGCAGGGCTGCCGAGCCGGCCTTGGACGCGGCGTGCGCTGGGAGTCATACCCAGGCGCTGGTAGATCTCCAGAGCCTGCCGTAGGTGGGAGTTCGCGGCGTCGATGTCGCCGTTGGCCAGTTGGCCGGTGCCCAGGCCCTCCAGGGCGACGGCCTGGTCGTCGGGTTTGTCCTGCTCGCGGCTCAGGGTCAGGGCTTGCTCGTAGAGTTCGATGGCACGAGGGAGATCGCCGGCGTTCGCGACGCTGTCGGCGTAATGGTTCAGTGCCCACGCCTCGTCGTGGCGATGACCGGTCGCACGATAGATCTCCAGTGCCCTGGCGTGGGCTTCCTGCGCGCCGGCCGGATCGCCGAGGTCACGTCGCACGGCGCCAAGATTGGTCAGGGCCTCGGCTTCGCCGAGGCGGTATCCGATCGACGCGGTAGAAGTCCAAGGCCCTGGTGAGGATGTCGCGGGCTCCGGCCGGATCGCCGAGCAGCCGCCGCACGGCCCCGAGATTGGTCAGCGCATAGGCCTCGCCGTGGTGGTGCCCGGTCGCGCCGTAGAATTCCAGGGCTCGGGCAAGGACGTGCTGCGCTCCGGGCAGATCCCCCACCAGAGTTCGGGCACGCCCCAGTTCGGTCAGCGCGTCCGCTTCCCCGTGGCGGTCGCCGGTCGCCCGGTGGATCTCCACCGCCTGGCGCAGAGCGTCCTGCGCCCCGGCCGGGTCCCCGGTCGCGCGCCGCATGATCCCGAGATCGGCCAGTGCATCGGCCTCGCCGTGGCGGTCGCCGGTCGCGCGATAGATCTCCAGGGCACGGGCGTGGGAGTCCCAGGCACCGGCGAGATCCCCGGCCAGACCGTTCGTGCGGCCCAGTTCGATCAGCGCTTCGGCGCTTCCTCTGCGCTCGCCGGTCGCCTGGTGGATCTCCACCGCTCTGGTGAGGGCGTCCTGCGACCCGGCCAGGTCCCCGATCAGGCGCCGCATGATACCCAGGTCGATGAGTGCGTCGGCGTGGGCGGTGGGACTGCCGTGGTGTTCCGCGGTTTCGGTGGCGGCCTGATGCAGGGCCAGCGCGTGGGTGTAGGGCCCGTCGGTGCGCAGGATCTCGGCAAGGCCGGCGATCAGCGCGACGGTGTGCTCGTGCAGATCGCCGGCCCGTGCGTACATGGCGGCGTGCTCCAGGTTCTCCCGTTCGGTGCGCAGCCAGGCACGGGCGGCCTTGGGGCCGGCAAGGACGGGTGCGTGCGCGGGTGCCGGGCCGACCGGCGCGGGTCGGGCACAGCGGACGACAAAGGTCGATGCGCTGTGCGCGGTGTGGGCGTAGTAGTACAGCAGCCGGTCCAGGGCTGCTTCGCGGTCAACTGCGGGATCGGTGGCGGCCAGGGTGCGGGCATGCGCCCGGATCAGGTCGTGCGGCCGGTAGCGGCCCGGTGCGTGACTGAACAGCAGGTTGTGGTCGACCAGGTTCTCCAGCAGCCCAGCAGCGGCAGGCGGATCGACCTCCAGCAGGGCCGCGGCCGCGTAGGAGTCCAGGTCCGGACCGGGAATCAGGCCGAGGCGGCGGAACAGCGTGCGGTGCGGCTCGGACAGGCTCCGATAGGACAGGGCGAACACGGCGGAGAGGTCGCGCTCCCCGTCGGACAGCGCATTGACGCGCCGGGGCAGGTCGGCGAGCAGCCCGGCCAGGTGCTCCAGTGTCCAGGCCGGGCGGTGGCGCAGCAGCGCGGCGGCGATGCGCAGCGCCAGCGGCAGATGCCCGCACAGCTGCGCGACCCGGGTCAGCAGCCGGTCGTCGGCGCTTACCCGGTCCGGCCCGGCCACCGCGCGCAGCAGTTCGACCGACTCGGACGCCGACAGCAGGTCCAGCGACAGGATGTACGCGTCGTCCAGCCCCTTCAGCCGCCGCCTGCTGGTGATCAGCACCAGGCACGAGCCTGCTCCGGGCAGCAGAAGGCGGACCTGCGCCTCGGTCGCGGCGTTGTCCAGCACGATCAGCGTTCTGGTGCCGGCAAGGCGTTGTCGGTAAAGCGCGGCGGCCTGCTCGACGTCCGCCGGGATGTGGTCGGCAGGCGTGCCAATGGTCCGCAACAGCCAGTTCAGCGCCTCGTCCGGGGTGCGCGGTTGCTGTCCCTGGGTGTAGCCGCGCAGGTCGATGTACAGCTGTCCGTCGGGAAACTCGTCGGCGTGCGTCTGCGCCCACTGTAGGGCCAGGGCCGTCTTGCCGATCCCGGCCATACCGTCGATCGCCGAGATCAGCACAGTGCCCGTGCACGTGTCGGCGCTCATGGCGACCGCGGTGAGCGCGTCCAGTTCGGCCTGCCGGCCGGTGAAATGCCCGGCCGCTGCGGGCAGTTGCCGAGGAGAGTCGGATGACTGGCCACTCGGGGCGCGGCCGGCGCGCAACCGGATCGCCCACTCGGCGGCGGCTTCCTCCGGCAGTCCCAGTGCGGCGGCCAGGGCTTCCAGGGATCGCGGGTAGGGCTTGCCGGTCCGACCGCGTTCCAGGTTGCTGATCGCCCGCGTGCTCAGCCCGGACCTGTCCGCCAACTCTTCCTGCGTCAGGCCCGCGGCCAGTCGCTGCTGCTTCAACCAGTCCCCGACGGCACCCGCCTCGCTCACACCTCCCCCTGCACGCACGGTGGTCAGCCCGATCCAGAGACAATTCTGTCAGCGGCGTCCGGTCCCACAAGCCCCGGAAGGATTCAATTCTTCCGGTTACTTTTCCGGTCACTCGTCATGGCCTCGGGTCGACCGTGCGTGAACCCTGAGCGCATGTCCGTTTCCTGCGGGGCAAGGAGTGACGGCACCCTCACGTAGAAAGGAAGCACATGCGAAGGTTCCGGAAGTGGGCTGTCATGGCGGCGTCCACGGCGATGTTGGTAGCGGCCTTTACCGGGCTGACGTTCGCCCAACAGGCACAAGCGGCGGCATCGCCGCCAGCTACAACACTGGGTATCTACACCACCGACGAGGACAACACGGGCGGGTACCCGCCCTCGTGGCCGGACAACCAACAGCCTGACGTCGCGAATACTTACCTCGCCTGGGGCCAACCCTGGCCCTCAGATTTCGTGAACGCCGCCGTCGCCCACGGCGTCACTCCGTTTATCGAGATCGAACCCTGGCACGGCGGGCCGAACTTCGACCAGATTCCGCAGTTCTCGAACATCGCGGCCAACGGTGACTCGGCGGACTCCTACTGCGGCGCCAACAACAACACCAACTGCGCTACCTGGCTCTCGGATCTGGGTACCAGTGCGGCTGCCACAGGTGTTCCGGTGATCTTCACCTTCGCACACGAGTTCAACGTCTCGGGGCAGTACCCATGGGCCACGGGTGACACGGGTAGTTGCGGATCGACATCCTGCACACCAGCACAGTGGATCGCGGCCTGGGACACGGTCCGCAGCGTGATCGACGCCAGTGCTCATGGTCAGGCGTACTTCATGTGGGTCCCGGACGCGTACGACGGCGATGGCGGAACGGTCGTCAATCCCAACACCTACTGGCCTGGCGCATCAAACGTCGACATGGTGGGCGTAGACGGCTACCCGCAGAGCCAGTACGGCGAGACCAACTTCTCGAACACTCTCGAAACCACGTACAACATCATTCAGGGGTTGTCCGGCGAAAGCACGATTGCCCAGCCGAAGATCTATCTCGCCGAAACCAACCTGGCACGTCTGGACAGTGGCAGCTACGAGTCGATCTCGAACTGGATCTCCGACATGTGCGCCGACGGCGGCGACGGGTTCCTTGAGTTCGACGACGCCAACTGGGGCACGCCTTCCATGACCGACGCTCAGTGGTCGGAAGCCGACACGGCACTCGCGAACGACTGCCCAAGTGGTGGAGGCATCACTCCGCCTCCGAACAACGGCGCGCCTGTCGTGAACACCAGTGCTGCCACCGGGGTCACCTCTACCAGTGCCACGCTGAACGGAACTGTCAACCCGGAAGGCCTGCCCACTACCTATACGTTCGACGGTGGGCTGGACACGTCCTATGGCGACCAGCAGCCCAGTCCGCAGGCGAACGTCGGCTCCGGCACCTCGCCGATTGGCGAATCCACGACCGTCACCGGGCTCGACCCGTCGACTACCTATCACTACCGAATCGAGGCGACGAACTCCGCCGGTATCACCTACGGGTCCGACGTCACGTTCACCACTTCGGCCAGTGGTGGTAGCTGCTCGTACAACAGTGCTCCTGCCGCCAGCCCGCCTGACATCCAGTCCGCCGTCCGAGGTAGCTGGGCGCAGCTCACCTGGGGAGCGGTCAGCAACATGACGCAGTACGAGGTTCAGGTCGCACGCCCGGACGGGTCGCTGTGGCACGACTCGACTGTCTACTCGCCCTCTGCGACATACTCGCCTGTCCCCACAACGGGTACCTACCACTACAAGGTTCGGGCGCAGAACTGCGCGGGTAACGGACCATGGTCAGCGGTAAAGACCTTCACCGTTACGCAGTAAGGGTCTCCTGAACGTCCGGCAGGGCGACGAAGCGCACCAACCAGGTCCCCTGCCGGGCCTTCCGGACTGTTCGGTCTCATAACCCTGGTACGTGAGCGCCTGCCGGAGATAGTCGACCCACTCTCCCCCGTCGCCAAGAGCGACTCGCGCATATCCGTGCCCGAAGTCCAGCGGTGCCTCACACAGAGAGTTGATCTGCGCGTTGGTGGAGACGTCTTTTCCTGCCGGGAACATGGTCGCGTGTTCTGGGAGGTGCCGGCATCGACGGTGGTGACCCACCCGTACATCGGGATGCTCGTCCGATTCGCGGGTCGGACGCCCACGGCGGATCGGTTGCGTCGCGGTGTCGTGGAACGTCTCGCCGGTCTGCCGTCGCTCGCGGTCGAGTTGGATGCACGGACGTGGTGCTGGACAATGGTCCGGTCGGTGGATCTGGCCGATCATGTGCGGTGCCGGGACGCGTCCGGTGGTCTTGATACGACGGCGCGGGACCTGCTGCACGAGCCGCTGCCGGGGTCGGGACCGCTGTGGCGGATGTGGCTGGTGACCGGCTATGGCCGCGACGAGTTCGCGGTGTTGCTGCGGGCGCATCACGCGCTGATGGACACCGGTGGGATACTGCGCGTGTTGGAGGTGTTGTTCACCGATCGTGTACCGGCACCGGCCGAATCGTCGGCCGTCTACCACGGGTTCGCCACGGCCCGACGCCCCCACGCGGGAGATACGCGGGAGAGCGGACGCAGGCAGCGCTGTTGGTTGACTCGGTCGTCCGGCCCGGTGGTGCGTGGTTGCGCTCGGCGCAGCATTCCTCCGAGCGATCCTTCAACTGGGCGGCCGTGCCCTGTGCTCGTGTGCGGGACCTGGCTCTCCACCATGGAGCGTCGACGAACGACGTGTTCCTGGCCGGCCTCGCTGTTGCGGTCTGCCGGTGGTCGGCTGAGCACGGGGGAAGCGCCCACGAAGAGGATTCGGTGCCGTTCGTGGTTCCGGTCAACGTTCGCAGGGCCGAGGACGTGGACCGGCCCGGCAACAGAACCGCGTTCGCGGGTATCTCGGTGCCGGGCGGCGTGGACACGGTCCCGCGGTACCTGCCCGGCACCGTCGAGGCCACCACTTTGCTGAAGTCGGCATCGTACCGGATCGCGATACGCGAGCATCTCGATCGGACTCCGGCGGGGATTCTTCAGCTCGGCCAAGCGATGGCCGGGGAGCCGCGGTGTGGGAAGCCGGTGGCGTCCGCTGTGGTGCTCCGCCACCAGTTGAGTTTCGACGGCGCGGTGGCCACCCGGGTGCAACCGGTGATGTTCTGCTGAGAACGCCTTCCATCGGCCTCGGCGGGACAGCCAACGCCTCCGTCGGAGCCCCGTACCCGGCGAGCACGGACTGGTTCGCGCTGTACCTGATGAACGACTCAGGTGGTCGCACGTTCCAGGTATGCAGCGAGCAGTCGGCCGGCAACAGAATCTTTGTCGCCGTCCAGGATGACTCCGTTCACGAGGAACACGCACTGTTGCAGGACGTCAGCACCGGCTGGCAGACCTACGGCTCATACACCAACTTCAACCCGGCGGCTGCGAGGACTTCACGATCGTCGGTGGCAGCTACGGCGGCTCCTACACCGGCTACATCGACACTCCCGCCCACTACACCACAGGCTCCGTGAAGTACAACTGATCTCGCTGTCCTGCGGTAACTTCCTGGCCGGTTGCTCGGTTCACGCGCCGAGCGCGCCTGCCAGGAAGGAGTGTTCTTGTCGGCCGTTAGCTGGCAGGGCCGAGGCGGCGCACGGGGTCGTAGGCGTGCAGGTATCCGCACATGCCGAGTGTGGTGTCGGTCGGGGCGGCGATGCGGTTGACGCTCGCGCGGCTCAGATGCGTCGTGTCGGCGCGGCCGATGGCGTCGATGTGGTCGAGGGCCGCCGCCGCGGTGGCCGCCGCACCATCCTCGATCAGCTTTCGCCATTCGCTCAGCCGGGGCGCGACGAGCGCGGCCGCGCTGCGGTAGAAGTCGTCGAGCGCGGCATGGTTGCCCAACTCCCACTGGCGCAGCAGTTCGGTGAAGCCTGCCACCGCCAGGTCGCGGCGTGCCCTGGCGCGTTCGTCGCGGGGTTGCCCGTCCGGTCCCAGCACGGACGCCGCGGCCGGGTAGCGCTCGGTGGTCAGGTACTCGGCCGGGAAGGTCATGACCGCGTCGCCCGCTTCCGGCAGGCCGCTGTTCTGCATGATCACGATCACGTGCAGGTCGCCGTCGTTGAGCGCGCGGTGGATCGTGCCCGGCGTGAACCACACCACGTCGCCGGGGACGAGAGGCTGGATGCTCGGCCCGGCGTGGTTGAGGGTCTGCAACCGACCGCGTCCACCGATCACCAGGTACGCCTCGGTGCAGGCCAGGTGCAGGTGCGGGGAGCCGCCGTGCTCGTCGTCCGCGGTCGGCCACGGGTAGGCGGCCAGGTCGCTGATGCCGACGGCACCGGGAAACTCGGGATACCCGTTCACGGCGCGAACTCCCTGGCGATCGGTTCAAGGCCGGCGCGATCGGTGACGTGGTCGAGGAACACGAACCGGTGGCTCAGTTCGAGTGCCGCTCCGGGTTCGAGCTTGATCTCGGCGTCGAAGGCGGGCGAGGGATTCAGGCAGGCGAACGGGTCGCTGCGGGAGAACCAGGTGAGCGGCACGTCGGCGGAGGACGTACCGGCGTAGGCGAGTACCGTTGCGCCGCCGTCGATCTCGTCGTGCTCACCGCTGATCGCCGCCCAGGTACCGGTCGAACCCATGACGTCGTCGCCGTCCGCGTTCTCGGCGATGATCGGTGCGCCGGTGAACGCGCGCGGGCCGCGCCAGAAAAGGCCGGTGTATCCGGCGTTGGGCCGGCCGTGCGTGGTCGGGCTGCCGAGTTCGAGCGGCTCGACGTGCGTGTTGGTCAGCTTGGTCGCGAAGTCCAGCGCCCAGATGCCGCGCTCGGTGTCCGCGTCGTGGAAGCGTAGGGTGCGTCGTTCGGCCAGCCAGGTCTGGCCGGTGGACGCCTCCCATTCGAGGTGCTCGATCACCGTGGCATCCGTGTTGTCGGCGTCGAGCCGGTCGAAGCCGCGGTGCAGTTGGCTGCCGTTGTTGTCCTTCCAGACGTAGCCGTGGCCCGGCGCGCCGGCATCGAAACTCGGGCCGCCCCAGAAGTTCTGACCGGACAGGTGTGACCAGGTCATCTGCAAACCCTTGTGCCAGCGGTGATCCCACGGCCGGTACACCCCGAGTGGGGCGCCGGACAGGGTGCGCAGCGGGTAGAGGTAGGGCTTGGGCGACTCGGTGCGTGGCGTGTCGGGGCGGTAGACGTAGGTGGCGATCTCGGTGCCGTCGACGGTGACCGCCAGCTCGGTGCTCGCGTGGTTGTCGCGGATGTGGAAGGGGGCGTCAGCCATGCACGTTCTCCTTGTGCCCGCTCATCGAGTAGTAGAACGGGTCGTCCGGGGTGATCTGGTCCGGGGTGACCGGGCATCCGCTGGCAGCCGATGCGTAGAGCGCGGCGATGAACTCAAGCACCCGGCGGCCGTCGTCGCCGCTGGCTTCGGGCCTTCGGCCGTTGCGCAGGTCGGTGAGCAGGTAGCGCAGCTGTGCGGCGTGGCTGCTGGCCTCGTTCCGCTCGGGTGCGCCGAGCGCGGCCGGGGGGTCGGCTGCGCGGTGCGGGGCGGGCGTCCAGCGCCAGTTGGTGTTGTCGTAGCCGTAGAGGTGGGTCAGTTCGACGGTGGCCTCCGGGAAGTCGAAGCGCAGGTAGCTGGTCTCGCGCGGGGACAGCACGCTGTTGACCATCGACACCATGGCGCCGGACGCGAAGCGCACGATCGCCATGGAGACGTCCTCGGTCTCGACATCGCGGGCGAGGGTGCCGGTCGCCGCGCGAACCTCGGTCCACTCCCCCATGAGTGCGAGCATCAGGTCCATCTGGTGGATGCCGTGGCCCATGGTCGGACCGCCGCCCTCGGTGCGCCATCTCCCGCGCCACGGCACCTGGTAGTAGGCGTCGTCGCGGTACCAGAGCGTGTGGCAGACCCCCACCAACGGATTGCCGAGTGTGCCGGTGCGGATGTGCTCGCGCAGCGCGCGGGCGGCCGAACCGAAGCGGTGCTGGAAGACGTAGGAGACGTACGGTCCGCCGTCCATCTCGTGCGCCGCGATCTCGTCGTACTCGGCAAGGGAGAGCGTCGGCGGCTTTTCGCACCACACCCACGCGCCCGCCGCGAGACACGCGAGGATGGCGTCACGATGGGCGATCGGCGGGGTGCAGATGATCGCCAGATCGGGTGCGCTCTCCCGCAGCATCGTCTCGACGTCGCCGTAGACGGCGGGGATCTGCCAGCGTCGCGCGAGGGCGTCGGCACGCTCCAGGTCGATGTCGACGACCGCGCGGACCGCCAACGCGGGCCCCTGGTCGCGGATGGCAGGCAGGTGGCTGGACTCGGCGATGTTGCCTGCGCCGATGATCGCCACCGCGAGCGGGCGGGCGGGGTCGGTCATGGACGGTCCAATCGGTTCGTCAGAGGGTTCGGCGGGCGAGGGTTTGGGCCGGGTTGGCGAAACGCAGGCTGATCAACAGGCCCAGCAGCGCGATGGCCATGTAGAACACGGTCATCGCGGCCGTGAGCGCTGGCGGTGGGCCGCCGGGGTCGGACAGCGCGCCGAAAATGGTGACCACCAGGGTCTGGGTACTCGCGCCGGAGACGAAGAAGGTCAGCTCGAACGAGCCGAGCACCCGCACCAGGCTCAACACGCCTGCCGCGACGATGCCCGGCGTCAACAGGGGCACCAGGACCCTGGCGAACAGTCGCAGGTTGTCGGCGCCGAAGACCTTCGCGGCATGTTCGACCTCTGGCGAGATCTGTTCGACGAAGGGCACGGTGATCAGGATGACGAGCGGCAGGATCGGCACGAGGTTGACCAGGATCACCGACAGCAGCGTGCCGCCGATCCCGAGCCGGTACATCAGCGCCGCGAGCTGCACGGCGTAGGTGAGCGGCGGCAGGATCACCGGCAGGAGAGCGAAGATCAGGATCGCGTTGCGGCCGGGGAACCTCCCGCGCGCCAGCACGTAGCCGGCGGGCACTCCAACGAGCAGGGCGATGGCGACGTCCGCGACCGCGACCTCGAAGGTGACCGCGATGGAGTTGGCAACGCCCGGGGTGTCCCACGCCTGGCGGAACCAGGAGAGGGTGAAGCCACCGGGCAGCCAGCTCCCGCCCCACGAGGTGGACAACGCGGTGACGATCACCGACACCAGCACCGCGAGCAGGGTGGCCGCGAACAGTCCTGCGACGAGCCAGGTCAGCACGCCGGTGACGGTGGCGCGGCGCCGTGGGTGGCGGGGCGCCGGCGCGGGTGTCGTCGTCGCCATGATCAGCCCTTCCCTCCGGTGGCAGCCCCCCTGAACAGCCGACCGCGGACGAACACGGCAAGGCCGAGGATCAGCAGCTCGATCACGGTGAGCACGATGGCGATGGCCGACGCCTGGGTGTAATCGGAATTCTGCGACGCGGCCTGGTAGATGGGAATGGTGAGCACGTGCGTCTGGTTGTCCGGCTGGCCGACGAGGATGGCCGAGGGGAAGATCGCGAACGCTTCGACGCAGGCGAGCATGAACGTGGTCAGGATGCCCGGGGCCGCGAGCGGCAGGACGATCCGCCAGAAGCGCGCCGCCCGGCCGGCGCCGAGCGTGGCGGCGGCGTGTTCGAGCGAGCGGTCGATGCCGCCGAAGAAGCCCATCAGCAGCAGGAACGAGAGCGGCAGGGTGGTGAGCACGGCCGCGATGAACGTGCCCCAGTAGTTGTAGAGCAGGTGGGCCGGTGCCAGCCCGACATCCTTGAGCAGCAGGTTCACCCAGCCGTACGGCGCGAATACCCTTGGCATGCCCTGGGCGATCAGGATGCTGCCGAAGGTAATCGGCAGCATCACCACCAACGTGACCAGCCTGCGACCTCGGAAGTCGCGGCGGCACCGATAAGCGAGCGGCGCGGCGAGCCCGACGCTGACCAGCGCGACCGGCAGCGCGAGACGCAGGGTCTTGAGAATCGAGCCCGCCTGGTACGGGTCGGTGAAGAACTTCGTGTAGTTGGCGAGTGCGCCGCCGCCGGACTCCGGCTCGAAGGAGATGGAGATGCCGTAGATGAACGGGTAGAGGAACAACCCGACGATCACGAGCACGGCGGGGACGAGCAGGAGCAGGGAACGGTCGATGCCGCGCTCGGCCAGCCGGTGGCGCAGCGGCTGACGCAGCGGCTGGCGGATCGGTGCGGACAACTCGGTCATGACGCGCCGACCTCGACCTCGACCTCGACCTCGCTGCGGTCCAGGCCGCCTCGGTAGATCAGGACGCGTTCCGGTCGGGCGGTGAGCGCGAGAGTCGATCCGGCCATGACCGGGTCGGTGGTCTTCAGGTGCAGCACGCCGCCCGCTGCGGTGCGGGCCTGGACCGACAGCTCGCGGCCATGAAATTCGACCACCTCGGCGACCGCGTTGATCGCGTTCAGATCGGTCTCGGTGCCGAGGGTCAGGTCTTCCGGACGGATCGCGACGGTCACGTCCGCACCCGAATCCGGGTGTTCTGCCGAGGAGATCAGCGTGCCGGTCACGGTGGTGCCGAACGCGCTGACCCGCGCTTCACGGCCCGCGCCCTGCGCAAGGTAGCGCGCCGGGAACAGGTTGCGGTAACCCATGAAACCGGCGACGTAGGCACTAGCCGGATTGGTGTAGACCTCCTGCGGTGTCCCGGTCTGCTCAAGGCGGCCCTTGCGCAGCACGACCAGCCTTGTGCTGAGCGAGAGCGCTTCTTCCTGGTCGTGCGTGACATACAGGACCGTGAGACCGCGCTCCTGGTAGATCCGCTTGATCTCGGTACGCATCTCGATCCGCAGTGAAGCGTCCAGGTTGGACAGTGGCTCGTCCATCAGCACCACTTCGGGCTCGATGGCCAGCGCGCGGGCGATCGCAACGCGCTGCTGTTGCCCGCCGGAAAGCTGGGCTGGCAGTTTGTTCGCGTGCTCGGCCAGTTGCACCGTGCGCAGCGCCGCGAGCGCGCGCTCCTGCCGTTCCCCGCGTCCCACCTTCCGCATGACCAACCCGAACTCGACGTTGCGGCGCACGCTCAGGTGCGGGAAGAGCGCGTAGTTCTGGAAGACCATGCCGAAGCCGCGCTTCTCGGTCGGCATCGTGTCGATGCGCTCGCCGTCGCGCCAGATCGAGCCTCGGGTGAGCGGCTGGAGACCGGCCAGACAGGCAAGGGCGGTGGACTTCCCGCAGCCAGAAGGACCGAGCAGCGCCACGAAGTCGCCGCGCGCGAGTTCGAGGTCGAAATCGCGCAGCGCGGGCGGGTTCTTGCCGTAGGTGCGGGTGACGCCGCGCAACGAGAGGGTTTCGAATCCCATCGCCGACGTCGTCGAGTTCGGATCAGCCATGGTGATCGCCATCGCTCAGCCACCGACCTTCGCGCCGACGTCGCGCTGCCACAGGTTGAACGCCTGCTGTAGGGCCGAGGGCGTCAGCGGGACGTGCACGGTGCCGGTCTTCAGCGCGGTGGGGTAGAAGTCCGGGCGGCCCCACTCCCCCACGTACGCGGCCGCCGCAGGGCCTGCGTTGTCGATCGTGACGTTGCGGTTCGCGGTCGTGAGCACACCCTTGCTCAGCCGCATCGCCTGAGCCTGCGCGGAGACCATGAACGATTCGAGCTTCAGGTCGACGTAGAGGGTCTGCGGGCTGACTCCGGCGGGGATCATCGCGTAGTGTCCGTCGGTGATCCATTCCTGGCTGGCGAACAGGGAGATGCCGGTGTTCGCCGGATAGGTGCTCGACTGCCGGAAGGAGATGTCGTGCGAGATGACCGTCGGGATCATCTCCAGCTGCCCACTGCCGAACTGCTGCGCCAGCAACGTCGAACTGGTCGGGTAGCCGCTGATGTACTGGCCAAGCTGGGCCAGGTAGGCCCAGGTCTTGCTCCAGCCGTTGACCGGGTCCGACGGGTTGGCGTCGCCCAACAGGTACGGCAGCGCCTCGATGAACGCACGCCCTGAGCCGGAGTTGTTCGGGTCCGCGTAGGCGAACTTGCCAGGGTGCGCCTTGGCCCAGGCCAGCATCGCCGTTGGGGTGGTCGGCACCTGCGATGCGTCCAGCGTCGCGGCGTTGTAGTCGATGAACGGCCCGTTCTGGTCGTAGTCGATCAGCAACCCGTATCCGCCGGACATGTTCTGGAAGGCCGCCCGGCCGGGGTCCTGGATGCTGGCCAGTCGCGGCAGGCCGGCTGACTGTTGGGGAATCTGTCGCGACAGGACGTGTTGCGCCTCTGCCGCGCCGAGCACGTCCGGGCCGCCGAGCACCAGTGACGTGCTGACCGACCCGCCCAGCTGCTGTGCCTTGATCTTCCCTGTCACGTCCGTTGCCGCGGCGGTCTGATAGTCCACTGAGGACACCAGGTCCGGGTTCGCCTGCACGAACGCCTCGATCGCGGCCTGGCCGCCGCCCTTGAGGTCGCCACCGCCGTCGAGGATCGTGAGCTTGATCGGGCCCGACGGCTTGACCGGAGTGATCGTGCTCGTTGCCGAGGACGACGAGGGGTTGGTCGGAGCACCACACGCCGACAACACGGCAGCGGTCAGAGCCGCGGCGACAACCCCCGCGAGCACTCTCGCGAACTGGGTCATGGGGGTCCTTCCCTGACACGTCGGTGTGTCATGCAACGCCGGGCCTGAGCTGGCCGGAGGCGTACGGCGAAGATAGTGATCGATCACCCTCATCGTCAAGACCAAAAAGTGATCGATCACTTTGCGTGCTTCCCGCCGAGGGAGTGGGTCTACCTCGGCAGTGGACCGCTTGAGGCGCGCGGAATCAGCGTGAACAGGCTCTCCAGCTCGATCGCGGGCTGCGGCTCGTCGCGGATCAGCGCGATCAGCCGCGTCATGGCCTGGCGCCCGATCGCCTCGCGGTCGGAGGCGACGGTGGAGATGCTCGGCAGGAAGTACCTGGTGAACTCCTCGTTGTCCCAGCCGAACACGCTGACATCCTGCGGCACCCGAACGCCCCGGTCCTGAAAACCCCGGATCACACCCATGGCGACGTAGTCGTTGGCGGCGAGCACGGCGGTCACCCCGGAATTGGCCGGCAGGTCGCGGGCCGCCTCATAGCCGGAGGCCACCGACCAGTCACCCTCGACCACCCCGTAGTTCTCCAGCCCGAGTTCGGCGATGGTCTGCTCGTAGACCTGGCGCCGGTTGACCGCCGATGCCCAGTCGTCCGAGCCCGCCACGTGCAGGAACCGCCGGTGCCCGAGTTCGGCGAGGTGGCGCACGATCATGCCGGCTGGTTTGCCGTCGGCAAGGTCCCCCCGCGAGTGCATCCGGTCGTCGTACTCGCCGTAGACGACGATCGGCCTGCGGCCCGCCGCCTCGATCACCTCGTCGCGCAGCGTCGTGAAGGAGAGCACCCCTTCGATCTGCTGGCTGTCCAGTAGCGACAGCGTGCCCTCTGCCCTGCGTTTCTCATCGCCCTCAAGGCCGACGACGTCGGTGATGTACCCGACCTGGCGCGCCGCCGCCGATGCGCCCCGCAGCACCGGGATCGGCACGAAGGTGGTCAACTCCGGCAGCACGATCGCGATCCGGTTGCTGCGCCGGGTGCGCATCGAGCGGGCGATGAGGTTGGGCTTGTAGTCCAGCTCCGCGACCGCTTTGTCGATCTTCGCCCTGGTCGTCGGCCGCAGTCCGCCCTCATCGCGCAGATACCGCGACACCGTCTGATGCGAGACCCCGGCCACCCGGGCGACCTCCCAGATCGTCGCCCTCTTCTTGCCGCCGCCGGGCTCACGTGTCATGCGCCCATGGTAGGTGATCGATCACCGCCCTCTCTTGACGCTAGAGTGATCGATCACTATCTTGCTGGTTGCCTGCATTGCGATGAACGCGAACGCGCCGGCCGCCCCACATCCCGCCCGCGGCCGGATGGCGATACGCGACGTACGCGACCCCCTCCCGGAAGGCAACACGATGAAGTGGACCCTCCCCCGCCGACCGCGCGGAAGCCAATCTACCTTGATCGCCCTGAGCGCCGTGACCCTCGCCGCAGCCGGCGCCGCGGTCATTGCCGCGCCCTCGGCGGCCGCCAGCGTCGGCACGACATATTACGTTTCCACGTCCGGCCATGATGCCAATTCCGGCACGAGCCCGAGCTCGCCGTGGGCCTCACTGTCGAAAGTGGACGGCACAACGTTCCAGCCAGGTGACCGCATCCTGTTCCAGGCCGGTGATTCCTGGACCGGCCAGCTGTGGCCGAAGGGCTCGGGCACCTCGGGCGCGCCGATCACCATCGGCAGCTACGGATCAGGGAACAAACCCTCGTTCGCCGGAGCGGGCCAGGTGCCCGACGCCGTCAAGCTGTGGAACCAGCAGTACTGGACGATCACCGACATCGACGCGTCCAACTACGCCGGCAGTGGAACCTCCGACCTCAAGGACTTCCGCGCCATCCACATCGGCGGCGACGACGGCAGGACGCTGTCCGGGTTCACCATCGACGGGGTGAGCGCGCACGATGTGACCGGCGTCGACAACTGGATCGGCGGGTCGACCTCGAACGACCGACCCGGGATCAACTTCCAGATGGGCTGGGACCGGGCGAAGAACACCGGCGGGATCGTGTTCAACACGACCGTGCCGAACATCGCCGCCCCACCGAGCACGCCGACGATCCTCAACGACATCCTCATCGAGAACTCGTCGATCAAGAACACCTCGTGGGGCGGGATCGTGCTCAAGCAGTACTCCGGCACCTCCCCCGGCGCGACGGCCACCGGCTGGGGCCTGCGCACCTCGGCAACGGACTCGCGGTACTCGCCGTTCACGAACGTGACGATCCAGGGCAACTACATCACCCAGGCAGGCACCGCCTACGGCGCCAACGGCATGCTCATCGACGACGTGCGCCAGGGACTGGTGCAGAACAACCTGGTGGACCGGGTGGGCACCTCGGGCATCGAGTTCGACTACTCCGACCAGGTCGTCGCGCAGCACAACGAGGTCACCGGGACCACAGTCAAGGCGGGCGGCGGCGACAGCAACGGCATAGACACCGACATGGGCGTGACAAACGCGGTGGTGCAGTACAACTACCTGCACGACAACGGCATGGGCTACCTGTCCTGCGCGTGCAACAGCGCAACCAGGTTCGACACCGCGACCGTCCGCTACAACGTGCTGGCGAACAACAAGACAACCGAGATCCTGCTGGACAGCGTGAGCGGCACCATCGACAACGTCTACAACAACACCGTCTACAACACCTCGGCGGCGCGGATGGTCGACGGCAAGGGCCCGACCACGTTCACGAACAACATCTTCTACACCACCCTCGCCAACCCATCGATGTCCACCGGCTCCGGCGAGACCTACCACAACAACCTCTACGGCGGCAACAGCCCGACCATCCCCGCCGGAGAAAGCCACGCCATCACCGGCAATCCCCAGTTCGCCAACCCGACAGGCGGCGGAACCGGGACTCCAGCGACCGGTCCCGACCTGAAGGCCGGACTCAACTGGCTGATCTCCGCCAGTTCGCCCGCTGTCCGCGCCGGTGTCGCGATCGCGAACAACGGCGGCATCGACTACGCCGGCGCTCCTGTCCCGTCCGTCCCGGACATCGGCGCCCTGCAACACGGGTAAGCATCCCCGACAAAGTCACTGCGAAACCCCGGCGTCCAGTGTGGATGCCGGGGTTCGTTTCTGTCGAAGCAGCGTCAGCCCAGCGTCCATTGCTGGTTGCTCTGGCCGTTACAGGTCCACAACTCCACCAAGGCACCATCCGCGGTCGACGCCCCGGTCACATCGAGACACAACCCGGACTGAACACCGGTGACCGTGCCATTGGAGTTGATGTTCCACTGCTGGTTCGCCCCGCCGTTGCACGACCACGTCTGCACCTTCGTACCAGGAGTGGTCTGATTGTTGGCCGCGTCAAGACACAACGTGGTACCAGCAACGGTCAGCGCCAACTGGTTGGACGAGGAGCGTGTCCACGTCTGGTTGGCCCCGCCGGTGCAGTCCCAGATCTGCTGCTGCGTACCCGACACCGTCGTCGAGTTCGGGTCGGCAAGGCACTTGCCCGCACCCACCGCATGCAGCGCACCCGCAGTGCCACCACCACCCGAGGACGAACCACCGGCAACCCGATAGACGACCGTGCCATGCGCGGGAACCGACGCACTGATCGCACCACTGGTGCTGGAGGTCGCACCGGACCACTGATCGGTCAGGGTGTAACTACTCGAACCGGACTTGCCGACCGCGCCGGCCGTGGTGGAGATCGTGGCCGTGGAACCGGTCTCGTTGAACAGCGCGACCGCGACATCACCATTGGCCAACGGCTTGGCCAACACATCGTGCCCGTTGACCGAGGACACCTCGCTGCCCTGCACACCACGCGAGTCCTGGTCGATGGCGATGATGTTCTTGTTCGTCAGGATCGACAGGGTCGTGCCGCTGGCGTTGGCGATGTTGGTGCCCGAGATCAGCGGGGCGGCCATCTCCGCCCACAGGCTGAACTCCGAGCGGTCCTCGGTGGCCGACATGCCATTGCCGATCTCCAGCATGTCCGGGTCGTTCCAGTGCCCCGGCCCGGCATAGGAGGCCAACCCGACGTTGCTGTGGAAGATGGAGAGCATGCTGCCGAAACTCGCGTTGATGTCACCGGTGGTCCGCCAGGAGTTGCCGACGTTCGCGCCCCAGGTCCAGACGTTGTCCTGACCCCAGTCGCACAGGCTGAACAGGATCGCTCGACCGGTGGCGGCCAGCGCGTCACGCATGGTGGTGTAGCGGGTCTGCGCGCTGATCCCCTGGTTGTTGCAGTTGTCGTATTTGAGGTAGTCCACGCCCCAGGAGGCGAAGGTGTTCGCGTCGGTGCTCTCGTGACCCAGGCTGCCCGGGTAGCCGGCGCAGGTGTTCGTGCCGGCATCCTCATAGATGCCGAGCTTGAGACCCAGGGAGTGCACGTAGGCGGCGGTGCCGGCGATGCCGTCGGGGAACTTGTTCGGGTCGGGCACCAGTTGTCCGGCACTGTTGCGGCTGGAGGTCATCCAGCAGTCGTCGATGTTGACGTACTGGTAGCCCGCGGCCTGCATCCCGTTGTTGTGCATGGCAAGAGCGGTAGCTTTGATCAGTGACTCGGACACGTTGCAGCCGTAGGCGTTCCAGTCGTTGAACCCCATCTGCGGGGTCAGTGCCAGACCGTTGCCCAGTGCCTGAGCCGGCGCCGCCGCGACGAGCGCGAGCAGCGGTGCAGCAAGCAGGGCGAGCGCCATGGCAAGGAACAGCAGACCAGCGCGCCGCCGTAACGTCGGGTGGTTGTTCAGCGTCATCCTCGTCATCCTCCGTAGACGTAGGGCCAACCGTCCGAGCTGAAGCCGAGATAGTTGATGCCGAGTTTGGACGCGCCGCCCGCAGTCGCGTCGTAGTAGTGGTAGACGAGCAGGTCATGGTCGGTGTCGGCGTAGACGCTCTCCCCGCCGGGGCCGATGTAGGTGCCGTGCGTGGCAAGGATTTTCGTGCCGCCGCCGTTGGCAAGGGCAGCGCCGCTCTGGTCGTAGTAGGGCCCGGTGATACTGCTCGAACGGCCGACCGCGATCCAGTACGTGCTGTTCACGCCCCGGCAGCACAGGCCACGCGAGGTGAACAGGTAGTAGTAGCCGCCGTGGTGGAAGATGTACGCGCCCTCGATTCCGCCGGACGCGCCTGCGAGGCTGTACCGGGTGGTGTTCGAGGACAGCTGCTTGCCGGTGTTCGGGTCGATCTGGATCAGCTTGATCCCGCTCCACCACGAGCCGAACACCAGCCACCACCTACCCGAGGTGTCCACGGTCAGGCTCGGGTCGATGGCGTTGTAGTCGTTGCCGCTTTTCGACGTGTACACCTTGCCCTGGTCGACAAACGTGCCTGGCTTGCCGGACGTGCTGGTGGCCAGGCCAATAGCCGAGGTGTTCGAGCCGAAGCTGGACGCGGCGAAGTACAGCAGATATTTACCGTTGTGGTAGGAGATGTCCGGCGCCCATAACGCGGTCGCGCTGCCCTTGGTGTAACTCGCGGCCCAGGGCACGCCGTTCGGCAGTGCCGCGCCAACACCGGTGTACACACTGCGATTTGTCGACCTGGTCATCGGAAGCCCCGGGCCGGTGGAGAACACGTAGTAGTCTCCGTCGGAGACCCGGATCATCGACGGATCGTGCACCCCGATCGCCCCGCTGACCGGCACAGGATTGGGATAGACAGCAGCAGCAACGGCTACACCGGCCGCCGGCTGCGCGGCCGGAGTGGCCGCCTGGGAAGCATTCACCACGGACACGGAGACGGCACTGGCCGCTGCGGCTACCACAACGGCCCTGAGCAGAACCGTTCGTCTCAGCAGGGCGACAAGACTCGATCGAAACCTGTTCATCGCAACTCCCTGGCCGTGGTCGCGGCGCCCAGTGCGTGGGTGAGTGGGCCGAACCACTTCGCCGCCATCTTCTGGTTGCCCGAGTTGTTGGGGTGCACGCCGTCGATGGTGTCGGTGGCATCGTTGAAGCCGGTCCACTGGTCGACAACGGTGATCGGCGACTGCGCAGTGCTTTTCGACCTGGCCCAGGCCGGGATCGCGGCGTTGAGGTTCACGACCCGTTGCGCGCACTGCGGACAGTTGCTCGGATGCATCGGGAGGATCTGAGCGACCAGGATCTTCATGTTTCGGTTGCTGGCCCGCATCTGGTTCACGAGCGTGCTGAAGGCGGCGAGAATAGTGGCCGGTGGGACATTGCTCCACACGTCATTCGTGCCAAGGTGCATGATCACGACTTGCGGATGGGTCGCGGACAGCCAGCCGGGCAACAGGTTCTGCTTGGCGATATTGGTGGCGAGATACCCGGCATGGCCTTCGTTGTCGCCGTCGTAGGGGATGCCGCAGTTCGTCGGCGGGAGCGTGCCGACGAAGTTAATCTTCGTGTATCCGGCTTTCTGTAACTGGTTCCACAGCAGTGCGCGCCAGCAGCCCGGGGAGCCGGTGATGGAGTCGCCGAGCGGCATGATGCGTACCGCCTGCGCCGTCGTCGATCCCGGGTCGGCCGGCTGCGCCGAGGCCGGCCCGGTGGTGAACGCAGCCGCGATCAGCGCTACCACGGCCGTGACCGCGACCGGTACGACCATGATCGGCCGCGTCCTTGGCCCGATCGAACGCCCTGCCTCATTCACTCGCATGTTCTCCCTACCTTCCTGAGTTATCGCGGGGATTCGAAGGCGCCGAGGTCGGGGGCCTTCCCGTGATACGGCAAACCGACGTTGACACCCCTGTCGATCAACGTGCTGTTCGCGGCCAGGTGCAGATAGGGCAGCACGGGCAGGCTCCCATCCGCCTGACGCTGCGCGTTCCACCCGGTCGTCGACACACTCTGAAACTGCGCATCCGACACGACGACACCGCTGGTGTCCCACGAATTGGCGGCGGCGTCGGTGCCCGACATGTTCGACAACAGCGTGCCCTGATAGGCGATATCGTTACGCAGAGTACCCAGACCGATCGCGGCACCACTGGGACTGATACCGAGCATGTTGAAATCCGGATGATTGGCATAGCCGGTGTCATTAAAATAGTCGTTGGCCAGCGTGTGATGGTTGGCGTAGAAACCGGCGGCCAGGTTGTCGAAGGCGACGTCCTCACGGATGGTGTGCTTCGCGCCGTTGGTGACGTACCGGCCACCGTAACCACCCCCCTTGAACCCGTTCCCGTTACCCGAGGGCGCGGGCGTGGTCGTCTCCGGAAGGTAGCCGTTGCGCCAGGCCCACGAGTCCTCGATCGTCACCGACGAGAACGCGTTGATCAGGTCGAAACCGTCGTCGGAGTTCCACCACGCCCGATCACCACGAAACACGTTGCCGGGATGGTTGGCCGAGATGTGCGCGCCGAACCCGTCCGCGTTCTGACCCGCCCCATCCGAGCTGTGCGGGTCGTAGTTGTCGTGGGAGTCGCAGTCGAGCACGAGGTTGCCGCCGCCGTCCTGGATGAACACGCCAGGACCCATGTTGTGGTGTGCGTTGATCAACTCGAAGGTGTTGTCACTGCCCGAGACCCAGATACCCCAGGACTCGTGGTTGAGGCTGTTGTTCTGCGGCACCCCCTCGACTTCCAGGCCCGTGAGGTGAATCCAGCTGCCGGTGACATCAAAGCCCTTGATCCGACAGTTGTCCCTCATCCGGGAGAAGTCGAACACCGGCCGCTCCCCCGGATAAGCCACGTAGCTGATCGGCTCGCCCGCGCTGCCGCTCTTGTTCAGCGTGATCGCGTCCACGTCCGCGGTCTGGCTGGGGCAGGTGCTGGTGGCGTGGGTGTAGACGTAGGTACCGCCCCGGACATAGACCGTGTCACCCGGTTGAGCGACGGACTGGGCGTGGGCGATCGAGGCCCAGGGGGCGTTCTGGGTTCCGGTGGCGCTGTCACTGCCGGTCGGCGCGATGTAGTAAACCCGACCCGCCGCCGGACTGCCCACGGCCGCCCCGCCGCCGACGGCGGCGGTCACCGTGACCGCGGAGATCACCAGCGCGGCCGTGATCATGATCGATCGTTTCATAACCGTCTCTCCACTATCTCGGGAGCCGTCAGCGCAACGCCGACTGGATGATTGGCGCCAGCCGCGCGGCGATCTTGCGATGCCCGGCGTCGGTGGGATGCGTGCCGTCCGCGGTGTCGGTGGACGGATTGATCCAGCCTTCGGTGTCCACGTACCGCACCCGGGTGTCACCGGCCTTGGTCACCGAGGCGACCGCGGCCTTGGTCTCGGACACGAACCACTGCTTGAACGTCTCCATCGCGAAAATGGTGGCGTTCGGATACTTCGCGCGGATCTCGTGAATCAGGGTGATGTACGCGCTCTCGAACTGCGCCGAACTCACGTGATGGCCCAGATCGTTGGTGCCGAGATTGATCACGACCGCGTTGGCCTGATAACGCGAGAAGTCCCAGAGCGGCGAGGTGGCGCTGACTCCGGTGCGCAGCCACCGGTCGCGCATGCCGATACACCCGTCCGCCGACGGATACAGGCAGGCACCACTCCGCGCGATCTGGGTGTGCCCGGCGCCCAGTTGTTCAGCGGTCAGCCAGCCGTAGGCGGTCAGCGCCTCTTCCGAGGACCGGTAGCCGACGGTGATCGAGTCGCCGATGAACTCGATGATCTTCGACGGCACCGAGGGAGTCACCGTGTGTGCCCCCGACGCCAGGACCACGCCCTGGAACACGTCGTCACCGTGGTAGGAACCCTCGACCGGCCGGTAGGACACGCGGAGCGTGTGCGTCCCAGAAGCCAGGGCCGACGGAGTCAGGTCCACCACGCCGCTGACGTTCGCATAGGACCTGAACGCGCCACCATCGATGCTGGCGTAGAGGTCGACCGAACCGCGCTGGCGCAGTTCGACGGTCCGACCGGTGAACCCGACGACGGCATAAGCACCCGCCCACTCGGGCACGTAGCCGGTGGCGGAACTGGTGTCCCAGCGGCCGAAGTACCTGATGTTCGGATCGGTGGGCAGGCCGGTGGCCGCCGTGGCCGATGGGCCGGTGCTGCCGATGCGGCCGGTGCTGCCGAGGCGGGCGGCGCGGCAGTCACCGTAAGGCCGCACACCGTGCCCAGAACCAACGCACTGAGCAAGGACAACAGCGATCGTGTTGACATCGGTGACTCTCCCAACTCCTCGGTATCAGCTTGCCGATGGCTTGTACGGGCACTTGGGCAGGTATTCGGAGATCGTGGACGGGTCGGGCAACTTCGGGCACAGGAACTTCTCGTACCGGCTGTCGTTGTCCACGAAGATCTTCAGCCACGGGATGATCAGCTTCATCTGGACGTTGTTCGGGTGCGTGTAGAACAGGTGGTTGGCGCCGGCGATCTGGGCGAAGGCACTGTGCGTCGACGCGGGCACCGTAGCGTACAGGCCCTTGAGATACGACGGGGTGACCGTCGGGTCCTTCTGCCCACCGAACACCAGCGTCGGCACGTGATCGGTGGACATGTTCTGCGACGGGGAGAACGGCGCGAGCTCGATTCCGGCCCGAAGCGACGGCTGGTGTTCAACCGCGTAGATCACGCCGCCACCGCCCATCGAGTGGCCCATCACCGACAGCCGGTTCGGGTCGACCTCGCCCCTGACCGGGCTGCGTGTGGTCAGCCAACTCAGCGCCGCAAGCAACTCCTTGCCGCGCGCGACGTCGAAGTCGTTGGGGCTGTTGGTCTCCACACAGATCACCACGAACCCGAAGGACGACAGCCACGGCCCCATCCACGCTTCCTGGTCCGCGCACCGCGCCGTGTAGCCCGGCGCGATCGCCAGCGCGCCCCAGGTGCCCAGGCTGGTGTCGGTCGGGTAGAACAGCTCGCCGCCGTTGAAACCGTTGCCTGGCGACACCTTCCGCTGCGCGGTGGCGAACGGCCCCTTCGACGCCTCGATCATCGCGAGTGTCGGATCGGGACCGCGCTGGGTTCCGTTGCTGGTCGCCGGCACCGAAGCCACGGCAGAGGCTGGCACGACCGCCATCATCGCCACCACGGCCGACACCACAATGGCGACCAGCGCGGCGACTATCCTCTTTGTACTTCCTCGCATCACTTGAGTACCTCCTTGACATGTCGTTTCAGACTGCGGTGAAGCCGTTCATGATCACGGCTGGTTCACGGGTGAAGAAGTTCCAGGCGCCCATGGTGTAGCCGGTGAACGGCGAGTAGCACTCGGGCTCCCAGTACAGCAATCCCTGCCCGCCGTTGTTCTTCAACGCGGTCAGATAGTTCTTCAGCGTGGTCTCGGTGCCAGACGGGTTGCTCACCGGCCCGCCGAACTCCACCTGCATGTACGGCTTGCCGTGCGCGTTCGAGACCGACTTCATGTCGTTCACCAGGCTGGCCGCGAGGCTGGCGCTGCCGTAGGAGGAGAAGCCGTTCATGTCCCACCTGCCGCCGTGCGAGCTGTAGGCGTTGAAGAAGCTCGCGACCGACGATTTCTGCGGCGAGGCCAGATGAATCATCACGATGGCGTTCGGGAAGACGTTCTTGACCGCGTCGTGCGCCGCGTTGAGCAGCCCGGTCATCTGTGCCGGATTGGAGACGCTGCCGACCGGGTGGCAGATCCCGGAATTGATCTCGTTGCCGATCTGCACCCAGGTCGGCGTGACGCCCTTGCTCCTGATGACGTTCATGGTGCTGGTCACGTAGCTGGCGATGGCGCTGCGCATCTGGCTGTAGCTCATGTTCTTCCAGGCCGCCGGCGGGTACTGGTGTCCCTCGTCTGCCCAGCTGTCGCTGAAGTGGTAGTCGATGTTCACCGCCATGCCGGCGTCCTGGACCCGCAGCGCCATGGCTGCCGTCTCGTTGATGTCGCAGTGCCCGTTGACCGGGTCGCTGGACGGGTTGACGAAGGTACGCAGCCGGATCGCCGACAGGCCGTACCCCTTGAGAATGGTGAGGATGTCCTGCCGCACCCCGCTGGCGTTGCGCCATTCGTAGCCATGGGCCTCCATCTGCGGCGCCCAGCTGATGTCCGCGCCCCTGTGGAATGCGGTGGCGGCTGTAGCCGACTGGCTCAGGCTCAGGGCACCGAGCGTCACGGCGGCCGCGCCCGCCGCGGTGGTCCGGAGAAAGGATCGCCTGCTGATGTGTTCGCTCATCCTCAATCCTTCGTGAATCGTTTCATATTGGCGGTAACAGAAACCCTGCCGCACCCCTACCTGCCGGAGATTCCCCAGCCGTGGTGCAGCCGGTCGATGCCGGAGGAGTTGTTGACGCGCAACGTGTAGTTGGGCGCCGAGCCGTGCAGGGAGGTGATCGCACAGGATGCGTTCTCGCACGGGCCAGGGCCCTGGGTCTGGTTGGCGAACTTGACGCCGACCCAGATGATCGAGCCCATGTTCCTGTTGTGCACGGTGTCGGTGAGGGCGTAGAGGTAGGACACGTCGTTGGTGCCGTCACGAGCGCCGTCGTAGTTGACGCCGGTGTTCATGGGCACACCGAACTCGGTGAGCACGGCGCGGCTGTCGTAGCCGCAGACGTTGTTCTCGAAGCTGGTGACCCACCCGGACTCGGTGGGGTGATGCTCCCCGCCGAGGGTGTAGTCGTGGATGGACAGCAGGGTACCGGACAGGCGGGAGTCGGCGCCCACGGTGCACAGGTTCTGGTCGGACCAGGCACCCGGCACGATGATTCGACCCCTTGGGACGTTCGAGAAGTGCGCCACCCACGCGGCGGCCACATTGTCCGCCGCGGTCGCGCTGTAGCCCCACGGCTCGTTCATGATGTCGAAGTACACGTTGCCGTGACCGAGATATCTGGTGATCACGGTCTGCCACATCGAGTAGAACGAGTTGGTGTCGCCGATGACGCCGTTCTGCAGCCACGGGGCGAGCACGACCTTCATGCCCAGTGCGGTGGCGGCGTCGAAGGCGGCGGTGTAGCCGTGCCACCACCTGCCCGTAACAGTCGCCCGGTTGAACGCCATCCGGACGGTGTTCGCGCCCAAAGCCTGAAATCCCCTGAGGATCGAGGTGGCCTTGGCATAGGTCGTCTCGTAACTGTCCGTGTCGGACAGACCGACAGGTACGATGTCGCCGGTGACGAAGTTGTCGTTCGGATCGGCCCAGTTCACGCCGTGGAACGTGCTCGTGTCGGCGTGCGCCCGCACCGATCCGGTTGCCAACTGAAGGCCCAACAGGCACAGCACCAGCGCGATGATCAGGCTCGCCGGGACCAGAAGTCTGCGGTGGACTCCGTGGTGTGTCATGGCTGCTCCTCAGCACAGTTGTGCATGGTGTCGGTCAGTGTGCGTTGCAGGTCAGGCCGCTGGGCGCGGTGTCGCTGGCGGTGTAGGTGCCGGTGAAGCCGAACGTGGTGCTGCCGCCAGCGGCGATCGCGCCGTTGTAGGACTGGCTGTTCACCGTGACGGACTCACCGGACTGGGCATAGGATCCGTTCCACAGCTGGTTGATCCGTTGGTCGCCCGGGAACGTCCAGGACACTGTCCAGCCACTGGCCGAGCTGTTGCCGTCGTTGGTGACGGCGACCTGGGCCTGGAAACCACCTGCCCAGCTGTTGACCAACTGGTAGGTGGCGCTGCATCCCGACCCTCCCCCTCCGGTGCTGGTGCCGCCGAGCGAGGCCAGGATCGACTTGTAGGCGGCGCCGAAGGCAGTGGGAGTGCCGTTGTAGTCGGTGATCAGGGTGCAACCGGGCCAGGCGTTCCAGGTCCAGGCCAGGAAGCCGGTGTGCTGCGACGTCAGCCAACTGGTCAGCGAGTCGATGTAGCCGCCGCCGCAGTCGCTTTCCCCGATCTCGCCCGTCACCACCGGCACCTGCGCGATGACCGGCGCGATCTGACTGTCCCAGCAGGACTGGCTTGCGCACGAGTTGAAGCTGTACGAGTGCCACGAGGCAACCAAATTGTGGTCCGGATCGGTGGGTTCGTGCTGGAGCCAGCCGGTCAGGTCGTTGGAGTACTCCTCACCGCCGAGCATCAACACGTTGTCCGCACCCGCGGAGCGCACCGCGTTGACCATCTGCTGCATGCCCGCTACCGGGTAGGAGATACCGGTGCAGGGACTGCCCGTCTCCCAACACTGCCAGCCCTCGCTGGAGTTGTAGCTGTCGGCCCGGGAGGCGTAGGGCTCGTTGAACAGGTCGAACACCACCGCGTCGTTGCCCTTGAACGTGCTGGCAACGGATGACCAGAACGGGATCGCCTGCGCCGCATCGGGCATCGGCTTCTGACAGGTCGCCTGCGCGGAGGAACAACCGGCCGACGTACCGGTGTACTGGCCGTCGGTCCAGTGCAGGTCCAGGATCGCCACGATCCCGTTGGCGTTGAGCACGTTGACGTATGCCTTGACCGCGTTGATGTAGTTGGCGCCGGCATAGGCGGGGTTCACGTAGGACTCGCCGTTCCAGCAAGCTTCGTTCAACGGCACCCGCACGGCGTCGACCGCGGCGCCCCAGGACTTCATCGCACTGATCGACGCCTGGTCGGTCGGCCCGTCGAAAATGCCGTTGTTCTGCACGCACGCGAACTCGGCGCCCGAACGGTCCATGCCGTGCAACACCACCTGGTTACCACTGGAGTCCAGCAGCTTGTTGCCCGACACATGTAACTGCGGCGCTGCGGTGGCTGCCTGCGCGGCGGGGGCCGTGAGGAAACCGATCGCGGCGACAACCACGGTCGTGAGCACGGCGAGGATGCCCGCCAGCGCGCCACGACGAGACAGGAGTTTCATCGATCTTCCTTCCATACGGACTCGGTTCAGCACTGGAATTCGGCGTCAGGGGGCGTCACCTGACTCCGACCGCCGCGCTGGCGAGCGAAGCGAGGTGTGCCTTGTAGGCGGCGCCGTAGTTGGTGGGCGTGCCGTTGTAGTTGGTGATCAGGGTGGGGCCGCTGCTGCAACCACCGCTCCAGTTGTTCCAGGTCCAGGCCAGGTAGCTGGTGTGGTGGGAGTCCAGCCACGGCATCAGCCCGTTGATGTAGGAGCCGGAGCAGCCGGTCTGGCCGATCTCACCGGCAACCAGCGGCACCTGGGCGATAACCGGAGCGATCTGACTGTTCCAACAGGACTGGCTGGCGCACGCGTTGAAGTTGTACGAGTGCCAGGAGGCGACCAGGTTGTGGTCCGGGTCGCTCGGCTTGTACTGCAACCAGCCGGTCAGCTCGTTGGAGTACTCCTCGCCGCCGAGCATCAGTACGTTGCTCGCCCCGGTCGAGCGGACCGCGTTGACCATCTGCTGCATGCCCGCCACCTGATAGCCGATGCCACGGCAGGTACCGCCGTTGCGCCAGCACTGCCAGCCGCTGGCGTCGCTGCCGGTGGCCCTGGACGCGTAGGGCTCGTTGAACAGGTCGAAGATGACCGCGTTGTCGCCCTTGAAGGTGTTCGCGACCGACCTCCAGAACGGGATCGCCTGCGCGGCGTCCGGCATCGGCTTCTGGCAGACCGCCTGTGCCGACGAGCAGCCCGCCGAGTTGCCGGTGTACTGGCCGTCGGTCCAGTGCAGGTCCAGGATCGCCACGATCCCGTTGGCGTTCAACAGATTCACGTACGCCTTGATCGCGTTGTGATAGTTGGTGCCGGCGTAGGCGGAGTTCACGTAGGACTCGCCGTTCCAACATGCTTCGTTCAACGGCACCCGCACCGCGTCGACCGCGGCGCCCCAGGACTTCATCGCGCTGACCGACGCCTGGTCGGTCGGCCCGTCGAAAATGCCGTTGTTCTGCACGCACGCGAACTCGGCGCCCGAACGGTCCATGCCATGCAACACCACCTGGTTACCGCCGGAGTCCACCAGCTTGTTGCCCGACACGTGCAACTGCGGCGCGGCAGCCGCCGCGTTCACGCCGGGCGCGGCCAGCAGACAGGCCGCGGTCACGGCTGCGCCGACGATGGACGCCAAGACACCACGACGTAACAGCGTGAGCTTCATTGCTCTGCCTCCCGCGAGGATTACAAACGTTGTAACCGACTCGGAGGCAGCAAACCCACCACTTCCAGCGATGTCAAGTTCTGACTGATTGCTTTTGATGTTGATCGATCAGTCGCCTCCACGACCCGAGATCGGCAGCAGCACCCACACTCAACGGTCGACCTGTTTGAAGTTGTTCGATTCCCTCAGCTGTCCATGCACGGCGGCGGGATCGGGCGACCATCGTCACCGCCTGTCCGCGCAGGTCCGGCGCCCGCTGCCGCAGCTCGTGCGTTTCCTCGTCGTCGCGTTGCGCGCAGCCGTGCCGCAACGGCGTAGCACCTGGTCGAGTACTGGGAGTTCAGCCCCCGTGCCCGGTCCGGAACCGTCGATCCGCACGCTGCCCAACCAGAGCGGCCGGTGAAAATTGCACGGTGGGCGCGGCCTCGATTGCAAACGTATCAATGATCGGCAGCCGGGCCTGCGGTCGACGAGCGCACCACGAGCGAGGGTTGGAACACGACCTCGCGGTGCGCGTGGCCGGGGCGCGCCTCGTCGAGCAGCAGATCGGCCGCGGCACGACCGAGTTGGTAGGTCGGCTGGGCCACCGTCGTCAACGGCGGCGAGAGCCGGGCGGCGAACCGGAGGTCGTCGTAGCCCACCACGGACAGATCCGCCGGCACACGCACCCCGGCGGCCTCCAGTCCGTGTAGGACCGCGAGGGCGGCGGTGTCGTTGAGGCAGATCACCGCGGTGGGACGCGGAGTGGCGGTCAGTATCCGCCCGAGGGCGTCCGCCGTGCCGGCCAGCGGCGGATGTACCGGCATCCGCACGTCCAGCAGCGCCTCCTCGGGACGCAGGCCCGCGTCGGCCAGCGCCTGGCAGACTCCCGTACGTCGCCGCGTGACCGTCGCGGCATCAACCGCGCCGCTCAGGTAGGCGATCCGCCGGTGGCCAAGGGAGAGCAGGTGTTCCGCGGCGAGACGGCCACCCAGCACGTCGTCAACGGCTACCGCGCACAGATCCATGCTCCCTCGCGGATGGTCGACGAGTACCACCGGCGTGCCCCGGCGGCTCAACTCCCGCAACCCGCTCAGGTCCGGATCGACCGGGGCGATGATCACCCCGCGTACCGCCTGCTCCTCCAGCAGGCCCAACACCCGCCGCTCCCTGGCAGCGTGGAGGTCGGTGCTACACGACAACACCAGGCACCCCTCGTCGGCCAGCCGGTCCTCGATCCCCCGGTTGACCTCCGCGTAGAACAGGTTGGCCAGATCCAGCAGCACGCTGCCCACGATCGCGCTCGGCACGCCCCGCAGCACCCGCGCCGGACCATTGCGCACGTAACCGACCTGCGCCATAGCCTCCTCCACCCGGCGACGCGTCTCCGGTGCGACAATGGCCGGCCGACTCAGGACGTTCGCGACCGTCGAGATGGACACCCCAGCCTCACGCGCGACATCCCGCATGCCCCCGCGACGCGCGCTCCCGTCCTCAACCACCGCCGCCCTCCAGCTCTCCGACGACACAGTACCGAAGCCGCTGTTACCGGCGCTGGCACCGACCTGCTCCTGCGGTTTGCGCAGCGTGATCACTACGTTCAGGATCAGCGCATGATGCAGAACTCGTTACCCTCCGGGTCGGTGAGCGTCACCCAGTCGGGATAGCTGGCGACCACGGTGGCGCCGAGCCCGATCAGCCGTTCGATCTCGGTGTCGGCGTCCTCGGCCGAGAGATCCAGGTGCACCCGGTTCTTGACCACCTTGTTCTCCGGCACCTTGACGAAGAACATCCGAGGCCGCACCCCCGGGCCGGCTTCGACCAGAACCGTCGGGTCGTCCTCCGGATCGTCGATTCCGCTGGCGCGCAGCCGTTCCAGCTCGGCCTCGTCGTAGGGCGCGACCTGGTAGCCGTCCAACACGGCCGCCCAGAACCGAGCGAGCGAGGCGGGGTGTTGGCAGTCGAATATCACATCTTTGAGCTTTGCCATAATCAAGACATTACCGGTCGACCAACCGGCGGACGGACTCGACCGGCTATGGGCTCGTGCCGTCCGGAGATCGGCTCCGAAAACGGGTGCTGCGCAGGTGGCGAGCCCACTGGTGATCCTATTCTGCGAAACTCGATGTTTCCGCGAATAGCGCCGATAACTTCTGGCTGCGTACCGTGTAACAGGCCGCGAATGTCACCGATATGAGGGGCACAACTTCTGCTCCGTGCACTATGAGAAGGTCCCTCGTGGATGAAAAAACACAACCGAGCGACGACGACACCCATGTCGTGACCTGGACACCTACCGCAGAAATCCGCCTGCTCAACCTGCGAAGCAGTACAAGCAGGCGGGAACCGCGGTCGTGGTCGGCGTGATCGCGGCCATTCCGTTACTCTTATCATGATTGTCGTCGTACACCCCTGGACTTTTGAGTCATCACCGGCTTCCGGGGCCGGACTCGACTATTCCGGCAACTCCGATTATGGCGGCGGATACACGGACCTGACTGCGGAAGCGGACGCGATCACGAACATTCTGCGGCAGGCCCAGTCCGAACGACAGTCCGTTGTCAACGCCGTCAACGACGCCCTCAGCTGCGGCAGCGCCATCAACAGAGACCAGCAGGCTCTGGCGACCGCGCAGGCGGATCGCCGACAGTTCGCTCAGGACGCCGTCGACACACCGGTCGACAGTCTCGACGGTGCATCAATGGTGCCGCAGGAACTCAGTACGGCCTTGTCCGACTCAGCCACCGCAGACGGCGATTTCGCCCAATGGGTCGGCGACCTGGAGAACTCATGTTCGTCCGGCTCGGTCACCCAGGATCCCAACTACGCGGCAGCGAACTCTGCCAGCACCCAAGCCGACCAGGACAAGCAGTCCCTCCTGTCGACGTGGAACCCCATCGCCCAACAGTACGACCAGCAGACCTGGTCGATCTCGGACATCTGAGGAGCCGTCATGCCCCCGTCGCAACCCCTATGTCGCTACGACACCAGCGACGTGACGCGATTGCTGTGTGCTGGCGCTCGGCTCGACCCGGCGTTCGGCACCAAAGTCATCGATCTGCTGCTGCACAACCGGCAGCGTTTCGCGGCACCGGCCTACGGCTATGACGCCGTGCCTGTGCTGGGCCACGCTCTCCACGCGCGCGGCATGCGGAGGTGGCGCACTGCGGCGCTCGTGGTCGGTGTCCTGCTGATCCTGTTGCTGATGGCGGTCAGCCCGCTCGGTCCGCTCGGTGGGCTACTTCTGATGATCTGGGTGGCCTGGATGACGATCGTCATCGAACGGTACCTGCAATTGCAGGCTGTCGTGAAACAGTTGCGCCGCCCCAACATCGCCGGCACCGGGTTCACCGGTGATTTCCCGACGTCGGACCTGCTGCCCAGTTACGTCGCCAACGAGATCAGGGCCGAGCAGAACACGACCGATGTGGTCTACTACGGCGGCTATCTGCCCTTCGTGGGCGCCGGTGTCCGGGTGCGCGACTGGAAGTTCGCGGTGCTGCTCAACGACATCCACTCGGTCAACCCGTTGACCGGCAAAAGCGTCGGGAACGGCACGGTAGCGGAAAAGTTCACCGTCGAAGAACTCACCGCATATGTGCAGGACAAGCTGAACGTCCTGTTGAGGCCGGACCGCGATGGCCTTGAAGAACTGACCATTACCCGCCGCTGGTACGGCAAGGCCGTCGGCACGCAGCGACCGGAGCCGAGCCAGACCGCGCAACAGTTGAGCGAGGCCGGCACCACGGCAGGCGGGTACGGCTCGATACGCGAGTACCTGTGCGCGCGGGTGGGCAGTTGGGATCAGGAGCTCGTCACGTCGGTGTTCGTCAACTTCGACGTCAAGGGCCACATGCTCTACACCGAACTCAACGGCTACGTGCTGCCGCCGATCAATCCGAAGTTCCGGCTCGTCGACCAACTGCCGGGCACGGTCACCGAGGTCGTCGGCAGCCTCGCCTGGCATGCCACCAAGAGCATCCTGGGCGACCTGCTCGGGCTGCCCGTCGCTGTGATCAGCGCAGCGTACGGATTGGTTCGATCGAACAAGTCCACAGCCGTGCACGACGCCGAGGACCTCACCCGCTACGCCAACGGCATCGCCGACTACGGCGCGCAGACCAGCGTGCGCGAACTCGCCGCGCTCTCCCGTTACCAGCACTTCTTCCAGGAGGTCGACGCGACCAAGTACATCACCGTCATCGAACGCCGACTGTTCGAGGCCGTACTCGACTTCCTCGACGAGAAGCATGTCGACACCCGCGAGTTCCGCGATCGGCAGGCCGCAGTGCTCAACTACGGACAAATCCACACCGGAAGCGGCGACCTGGTGAACAACGGCAACCAGGCCTTCGGCCCGAACTCCTCGGCCACAAGCCAACTCGACCCAGCCCAGACCCACTAGTCATCCGGGAGAAACCCTTGTCCGGCTCCAACTACGGTCAGATTCACAACGGCGACGGCGACATCGTCAACAACGGCAACCAGGCCTTCGGTCCGCACGCCGTCGCGACGGGTGTCGGCACCAGCACCACCGCGCTCATCGACCAGCTGCACCGCGCCCTCCTCGACCACAGCGCCAGCCTGCCGGCGCAACGTTGCCTCGACGCACAGGCGGATTTGCGGGCCATCGCCGATGAAGTGGAGGTGCCCGCGCAACAGCGCGATCCCGGCCGGATCAGGACCGCGCTCGCGGCACTGACCGCCGCGGTCGGTTCGGTCGCGACGCTCGCGACCAAGGCGGAGTCGCTGCGCCAGGCGATAGAGGTAATGATCCATTGATACTCGTATGAGATCGGCGTGGGGCCCGGCAACGCACCACTCAGGTGATGCTCATCAAAAAGGGCGTCCACAATATCTATTGCCTTCTGTCGGTCCTGCCGCCCGAGCGCCTTAATCACATTGAAGTAGCCCGGCCAGCCTCAGCGAACGTTCCACCTGCGACGGCTGGCATCGCGTAGATCGGCTCGCCTGAAGTAGGCGCGAACACTTGACAAACGTCTCGCGAACCGCTCGTAGCGTGCGATGTCCCGGGTTCGATAGACCGAGAAAGATACCGTGTGATGTAAAGGAGAGCGTGTCACAATGTCGACCTTTCCTTCTCAGGATGTGCCGCCGGAACAACCATTCTCGCAAGGCGTGGCCACTCCTCGACCTGGATCTGCCCCTGTTTTTCCGCCATACAGCCCGGCCAAGCGGGCTACCTACGGGGTCATGTGGGCCTTCTGGTCCGTGGTATTCCTCATTGGTGGTTTTACGGGGCTGGCCACAAACGTGCTTGCCGGCCTGGTTCTGCTGGCACTAGCGGCCCTGGCTATCCGATACGACTATCTAATCTGGACCTACCGAGCCAAGCGGCTCTGGTTCCTTATCATCATCTGATGGCATTGGTGAGAGTGCGGCGTATGAACGGGCGTGGTCACTGTGGCGGTTACTTGACGCGTTCGGAGGACCGGGTTGAGCGGGCACGGGTGGCCGGCGGCTTGATGGGCAGCGGTCGGTCGTCGACCACGCGTTTCATCACGATGGTCGAGGTGAGCCGTTGGACGCCGGGCAGGGCAGCGAGTTTCTCGTCACGTAGTGCGACGTATCCAGCGAGGTCGGGCGCGGCGACCCGCAGTAGGTAGTCCGGGTCGCCGAAGAGCCGTTCGGCGTGCCGGATCTCCTCGATGGCGGCCAGCGCGGCTTCGAATTCGGCGATGGTCGCAGCGTCCTCCCGGTCCATGGTGACGCTGACCAGGACCTCGAATCCGAGACCGACCGCGGCCGGATCGATCACCGCGCGGTATCCCTGGATGGCTCCGCTTCGCTCAAGTTCGCGTAGCCGGCGGTGACACGGCGCGGGGCTGAGGCGGACTCGTTCGGCCAGTTCGGTGACCGTCAAGCGTCCTGCCACCTGGAGTTCGGCAAGAATCTTTCTGTCGACCGCATCCATGCGCACGATCTTTTCACGATTCGCCCGAAGTCGGCGTCAATTAGCACGAAAAAGTTGCCGCTGGAGTCATAGTCTCGCCGGTGAACTGACCTGTCAGCGTTATGAGGAGGCGGAACGCGGATGAACGCCGTGCTGGACTGGCTGCCGATCGCCTCGGCGGTGTTCGCGGTGCCGCAGTTCCTGCCGCAACTCGTCCAGTTGTGGCGCACCGGTGACGCAGCTGGCGTTTCGTGGTCGTGGGCCGCGCTGACCAGCGTCAGCAATGGTGGCTGGATCGCCTATTTCGCGCTGTCCGGGTTCTGGACGTCGTTGGTGCCCTCGACCTCGGTGACCGCGCTCGCCGGTGTGCTCGCCGGCCTGCTCGGCCGTCGTACTGGCGTGACGCGCCGACAGGCGGTGATCACCGCGGGATGGGCCGGCTTGCTGGCGATCGCGGGAGCCGCGGGTGGGCGGATTGGACTCGGCACTGCACTGACGGCATCATTCGTGCTCCAGGTCACCCCGTCGGTGTGGACCGCATACCGCACCGAACGGCCGACCGGTATCGCGCGCGGCACCTGGCTGCTCATCCTCGGTGAACTCGTCTGCTGGGGCGCCTACGGCTACGCCCAGTCCGACTGGCGGCTGATCGTGCTCGGCTGGACCGGCGTCACCGCCAGCCTCCTCATGCTCGCCCGCGCCCACGCCGCCGCCCAGAGCCGACGATCACCAGATGGACCAGGACACCACGCTCCGAGCGGCGCCGGCCACCACAGTATGTGATCTTGCCTGGTCTCATTGGCTGGCCTACCCGCGTTCCTCATCTGGATCGACGCCGCCGGCGCCACCGCTGCCTGGCCCGTAGCTGGTGGTGAGCTGGGTCTGGACGATGCCGAGAAGGCAGCCGGGGCAGTCGTGCGCGCGGCAACCCGCCCGTCGACCGCGTATCCGCTATCTGGTCGGCGGCCAGGCGCGAGCGATCATCGTCGGCCAACGCCTCGTCCCCGGGCGGGTGATCACCGCCGTGACAACTCGCGTCGTCCCATTCGCCAACCACGACCCGGCACCGCGATCCCAAGGGGTATCACGATGAACCGCGTTTTTCGACGAATGGTCGACGGTGTTCAGCTTCTGCTGGCGTTGACGTTCGTCATCATCCCGATCAGCCGCATGCTCGGCGCGTCCACGCTGCGACAGGTCATCGATCTCGGTGCGCCACGATGGTTGATCTGGATCGCGAACGTCGTTGAACTGGTGGGCGCGGCCGGACTGTTGATCGGGTTGCGTCGGCCAGTGGTTGCCGTCGCGGGATCGGCGTGCGTGAGTTGCTCGATGATCGGCGCGACCGCGTTGCACATCCGATCGGGCACGTTGTTCGCCGAAACACCCTGGACCCTGGTGATTCTCGCGCTTGGCCTGTTGGTGGCCGCGACCCGTGTTCACGAAAACCGTCCGGTGATCAGCGCCCGTGGCCAGCACATGCGAGGCGCAGGACAGGGTCTGCGCTGATGCCGACCGCTGCGGCACCGTGAAAATTCCACGCTTACCTGAATCATTTCGGCGGCTGGACCAGCACCGCAGAGTCGTTCGGTTGACAGCGGGAGGCGGACCGGAAACTAATGGTATGGAATCTCAACGGCATGGTAGAGAGTCGGAGGGAGCGCCATGGGGGTGCTGGCCAAGAGGAAGTTCCCGCGAGTGCGGTTGGCTTTTCTCGCCGTGTTGGGCGTCTGTGCCGCGACGGCGTTTTCTCAGCTGCCCAACGGCGCCTGGCAGACCGCGAAGATGGACAGTGGCCTGGGACAGGCGCACGTCCTCAGCCCCACCGCTGCTGGAGGCACCCCGTTCCAGGTTCGGCTGGCTGACGTGTCGGACGTGCCGGTCGACAACGGTGCGCTGTCACCGCCGGCGAGTTGCGCTGTAACCATGTCGGTGGTGAACAGTTGGCCGGGTGGCTACCTGACCAACGTGACCGTGACGAACGAGGGTTCGACGCCGATCGACGGCTGGTCGGTGAGCTTCACCGTGCCCGCAGGGGACACTGTCGTGAGCACGTGGGGCGCCAACCTCTCCCAGGTTGGGCAACAGGTCACGGCCAACAATGCCTCCTACAACGGCTTCATCGCCGCCGGCGGCTACACGACCTGGAGCTTCATCGTCAACGGCCCGAATCCGCCGCCCATCACGAACCCGGTCTGCGAGGCGAACTGACATGTTCACCACTCGATTCGCCCACCTGTTCGCCGCGTTCGCCGCGGCGCTGTGCGGGCTCGCGCTCATCGTGTTGATCACGCCGAACGCCGGTGTCGCGGCGGGTGCTACGACACCGGCTTCGCCGTGTCAGGTCAGCGACCAGATCAACCAGTGGTCCGGCGGGTTCACATCGACCATCACGGTGACCAACAACGGTCCCGCCCTCTCCGCGTGGACCGTGACCTGGACCTTTGCCGGCAACCAGCGGGTGACCTCGGCCTGGTCCGCTCAGGTGACCCAGACCGGCTCGGCGGTCACCGCGACCAACGAGGCCTACAACGGCGCGGTGCCGGCCGGAGGCTCGATAAGTTTCGGTTTCCAGGGAACGTATTCCGGTACCAATGACACGCCAGCCGACTTCGCGGTCAACGGCCAGTCCTGCAACGGCGGCACAACGACCACCACTCCGCCTACCACCACACAGGGCGACTCGGGCTGCACTGTCGCCTCGGCGGTCTTCTGCGACAGTTTCGAAAACCAGGCCGGCCCAACACCATCGGGCCGCTGGAGCCTCTCCGCCGCCAATTGCTCCGGCACCGGCACCGCGGCGATCAGCACCAGCACCGCGCACACCGGGACACAGTCGTTGCAGATCAACGGCACGGATGGCTACTGCAACCACATCTTCGCCGACGACACCGCCGACATGCCGGCGGCGAGTCCGACCTGGTTCGTGCGGTTCTGGATCAAGCACACGACGGCGCTACCAACCGGTCACGTGACGTTCCTGGCCATGAACGACGCTGCGGCCGGCAACACCGACCTTCGCCTCGGCGGCCAAAACGGCGCGCTGATGTGGAATCGGCAGTCCGACGACGCCACCCTGCCCGACCAGAGCCCAACCGGTGTCGCACAGAGCGTCCAACTGCCGGTCAACGTGTGGACGTGCGTGGAGTTCTCCGTGGGTGGCACCGATGGCCAGATCCACACCTGGGTGAACGGCACCGCGGTGCCGGGCCTCACCGAGGACGGTGTGCCGACGTCGAACATCGACGACCAGTGGATATCCGGCAACGGCGCCACCTGGCGGCCGAAACTCACCGATCTCAAACTGGGCTGGGAAAGCTACGGCGGCGGTGGGGCGGACGGGCTCTGGTTCGACGATGTCGCCCTGAGCACCAGTCGGATCGGTTGCGATTGACGGAAGTTGAGTGACGCTCGTAATGGCTCGGCTGCGAGGTAGTAGCTTCGCAGCCGAGCCATGCTCCGTTCGGACCACCTCGGCACCCGCCCGTTCCAGGCAACGAGAATCCGCGTATCCGACCCCCGATTACGAGGTTGGGTAGGTGATCCGTCAGACGACGGCGTGTATGGGGGCGTCTACGCCCGGACCGCTGTGCCCAGATCCGTGACGTTGCCATCGCGGTTCCACCGCACGGCATGGAACGTGCTACCCAAGTCCGAAGATCCTACGATCACACCAGCATTGTTGACCGCATTGGGTTTGCTGCTTGGTGTTTTACCCCCGCACGGTGCGGACGGTCGAACATGCGCTTTTCGCTGTCTTGCCAGTAATTCCGAGTGGCAGTCGCGGTAGGCGGCCGTCGCGAGCTGGACAAACGACTGGATCAGTGGGTTCGTGTCATTGTTGTTCCAGGCCAGTACCACGCGACTGGGGAGCATGTCGACCATCGGCACGACGGTGAGTCCCTCGGCTGGCTCATGGTCGGCAAGTGTCATGCCGACCGTACCATTCCAGAGAACGGCTTGCTGGCATTCCTGGACCGCGCGCACCACCGGGCCCTCGCGAGTTTCCCCGCCGTTCCAGTACGACTGCCAGAGCGGGTCGGTGCCCTCCGGGAACAGAAACCAGCGGCGGTCGGCCAGGTCGGCCAGCTTCAGGCTCTGGCGGTGGGCCAGTGGATCGTCAGCGCGCAGCAGCTGGCCAGCCTGGTCACACCTGGATCGGCACTGTCGCCGAGAATGCCGACGATGATGGTCGCGGCACCGGCAGCGGCGGCAACGCGCACACGTGCCCGGTCGACCTGCTCCAGCAGGGCGCGGGCCTCGTCGAGCAGCACTGCCCCGGCCGCCGTCAGACTGACCCGCCGGGGATCGGTCGAAGAGCGTGGCGCCGACCTCGGGTCTCCAACTGCCGGGCGGCGGCGCGGCCGAAATGGAGTTCCTCGGCGACCGCCAGGAAATAGCGCAGCGTGCGTAGCTCCACGCTGCGACGATACCCGTACGGTATCGAGAGGGCAGAATGGGTCTTGGACAGCCGCAGTGTGTCGGCCGTGAAATCGAAGCATGAACGACGAATCGAAGACCAGTGCGCCCACTGCCGACCCTGCCGTATCAGTAGTAGGTCCGGGAGATGGCGAGATGATCGTCCTCGGCGACGCGCGGATGCGTGTCCTGGAAGACGGCAGCACTACCGGGCGCCGGCTCGGGATCGCCGAATCCGTCATCGCGCCACACACGCCCGGACCGCCGCAGCACCGCCACGCCGAACACGACGAGGGTTTCTACATCATCTCCGGGACGGTGCGGTTCACGGTCGGCGAGAAGAACTACGACGCGACGCCGGGCACCCTGGTGATGGTCCCGCCCGGAGCACCGCACACCTTCGCCAACGTGACCGACGAGCCGGCAGCCATGCTCAGCACGTTCACACCGGAGCGGTATGTGCAGTATTTCCGGGACCTGCGGGACATACCCTGACCACACCGAGTACTTTCCGTGCGGGTTCTCCTTGACTGTCGACTGTGGATGGTGACCATGAACGTCGGGTACTGGATTGGTGGCCCTGTTCTGCATCTATGCGGGCGGGGTCAAAGTGCGATCGGACTGGTCCTGCCACCGCTGACCGGCATCGCACCCTGGCTGGCGCTCGCAGCGGCCAGTGGGTTCGTCGTCCTGCAGATTGGCGCGACCTTCGTCCATCTGCGTCGCGGTGACCGCCGCCAGATCGCCCTAACATCGGGCTCGTTCATGTCCGGCCGAGCGGGCATCGTTTGGCGCGTCAGGGATATACCCACAACCCCCACGAGTCACCCACACTACTGGGCTCTACGTCACAGGTGAACTGCTGCCAGCGCCCGGAACTGACGCCGAGCTGGCCTATGCTCCGGCACCACGTTAGTTCGGGGTAGTCGCCAATCTTGTGCCAGTCCTGCGGCTGAGCAGCCGAAGCGGAGAATCATCGTGACCTCCTTGGTTTTATATTTTTTGTCGGTCTGCTCAAGCCTCCGCAACCACCGCCTGTGTTTTCTCGCATTGTTACCTGTTCGGCCGTCGCAGGGATAGTTCGAATACCTCAACGCAGTGCGACACCAAGACGTGGTGGGACGGCATACCCCGCGACTCGAACTCTTTCCCGAAGTTGACCCGACGGACAGGCACAGCCGGTACCATCGGTTGCCAGCGCAACTGGCGGCTGGTGTGTCGGGCGACATGCTGTCAGCCTCGGGAGGGGTGCTGATGTCTGGCGGGTATCAGGTCGATCTGACGGCGTTGCAGCAGGCCGCAGAGGGCGTCAACGATGTTCTTGGCGAGCTGGCTCAGAAGAAGGTCAGCGACATTTCGCCCAACAAGTCGGCCTTCGGCCATGACGGCCTGGGCGACACCGTCGCCGACTTCTGTAACCGCTGGCAACGCGGCGTGGACAACCTGGCCAAGGACGGCCAAGAGATCGCGTCACGGCTGGCGAACAACCTGGACGCCTACGCGCACGTGGAACGGGCTCTCAAGGAGCGGTTCAGCGCAGTGTTGAGCAGTCCCAGCGGCCCGGACCCGGCGGCCCAGTGATGGCAGAACTCGGCCAGACCAACGACCCCAAGGCGCTGATACCTGGGGATGTCGGCGCGGTGGCGGACACGATGTGGCAACTGCGCACCTACGGAGACTCGCTGTATGAGGCCGGGTCCGGGTTGCAGCGCATCGACACCACCGCGGGGTGGAGCGGGCCGGCAGCCGACGCCTTCCGCAAGGTCTTTCAGGGGCAGCCAGGCAAGTGGACGCAGGCCGGCGACTGTTTCCACACCGCCGCGAACGCGCTGGACACCTACGATTCAACACTCCAATGGGCTCAGCAACAGGCGGCTGACGCGATCAACCTGTGGAACCAGGGGCAGGCCGCCACCGCCGCGGCCAAGGCCGACCACGATCGCGCGGTGGCCCAGGCCCAGCAACAGGCGCAGGAGCGCACCGCGGCGGGAACTCCGACCACGGCACCCAACATTCCGTTCGTTGATCCGGGTGAGGCGAAGCGACAGGCCGCGCAGCAGATGCTGCAACGCGCACGAGCGCAGCTCAAGAGCGCCGGCGACACGGCCCAGGCCGCGGTGGGGAAGGCACGCGACCAGGCACCGCCCAAGCCGGGTTTCTGGTCCCAGCTCGGCACCGACATCAGCGGCTTCTTCGACGCGGCGGGGCACGATCTGGAAGTCGTCGGTGCCGACGCGGTGAACGGTGTCGCCTCGCTCGGCAACGCGATGATCAATCATCCGGGCGACGTCGCCGGTGCGCTGGGCGGGATCGGGCTGACCGTGGTCAGCGGCTTCGGCGACGCTGGCGGCGCGGTGCTGGACGCGACGGGCGTTGGTGCGATTGTCGGTGTGCCGGTCAACGCGGTCTCCACCGCCGGCGTCGTTGCCGGGGCCGGGATCACCACGGCCGCGGTGGGCGATCTGATGCATCACGCGATGAGCGATGACCAGGTCTCCCCGATGAAGGTGGACAGCTCAGGTGGGTCCAGTGATCCGGGCCCGAGCAAGACCGATCGGCTGAAGGAACATCTCACCGACCGTGACCTGGATGCGGCACGACGCGAACTGGACGGCGAGGTCGTCGCCACCAAGTCCGACGGCACCCCCTGGGATCACGTGGACGAGGTTCAGAACGCACAACGTGGCCTGGTGAACCGGATCAACCAGCTCAAGCGCCAGCTCGGCGACTCCCGGATCTCCGACGCCGACCGCTCGGCCATCAACTCCGAACTGTCGGAAGCCAGCCGGTTGCTGGACTACTCGGAAGGGTTCGTTCCGAGGAACTAGACTTCGAGCGCGGACAGGAGGTAACCGAGGCGATGACAACCGAGCCCGACCAGCACTCGCTGACGCTGGAGCAGATCGAGCAGGATTCGTGGGGTGATGCACCCGAGGACGCGAGCCGGCTGGTCCGCACGGCGCACGAGCTTCGACGTAAGCCCCTTGGCGCCCTCACTGTCGAAGATCTGCGGCTGCTCATCAGTCAGCAGATCGGCCTCGATGTGCTGGTGCCACGGGCGGTGGCGCTGTTGCGGCAGGACCCGTTGCTGGAAGGTGACTTCTATCCGGGTGACCTGCTGGTCGCGGTGCTGAAGCTGCCTTCATCTTACTGGCAGCAGCACACCGGCCTGCTGGAGATCATGCACGAGGTCGCGCGATCCGTCGAGGAACCCGATGCCGAGTTGCTTGCCGACATCGAACGCTTCCTGACCAGCACTACCCAGTCGCCCAGATAGTGCTTCACGCAGACGACGGCCGTGACGCGCCGTCGAGCGAGGCAGTGTTCAGCTGATCAGGGTCTCGACGTTGAACGCCACGACCGGCAGGGGGCCTATGCCGGTTGCGGGGCGTGGCTGTCGAGCAGCTTGGCCAGCAGGGACTGGAGCTGTCGCCGTTCGGCCGCGTCGAGGCCGGCCAGGAGTTCGGCCTGGACGGTGTCGGCATGCCGCTGAGTCGGCGTGACCGCACCGTCCAGCGGCGTGCCCGACGATCTGCGTGCCCGGCTGGATGTCGCGGTCAAGACCGTCGAAGCCCGAGGTTACGAGGTCATCATCGGCGACTGCATGAGCGGCTCAGGACACCTCAGCGCGGCAGCGAGCGGCCGAGCTGACGGCCATGCTGACTGACCCGACCATCCGGGCAGTTGTGCCGCCGTGGGGCGGCGAGACCGCGATCGACCTACTCCCCCTGCTGGACTGGTCGGCCATCAGCACTGCCGAACCAACATGGATGGTCGGATTCTCGGACATCTCGACGATCATCACGCCACTGACCCTGCTGACCGGTGTGGCGACCGTGCACGGCAACAACCTGATGGACACGCCCTACCGAACCCCGGACGGCCTGTTGTCCTGGCTGGACATTGTCGCGGCAGGCCGAGGGGCCACCCTCACTCAGGTGCCGCCCGGCCGCCACCGCAGCACAGGGCACGACGATTACCAAGCTGACCCACGAGTCGACGTGTTCACCTTGGACCGGCCCGGCAGATGGACGCGGCTGGACGGCGACGGCGATGTCGCGGTCGAGGGCCGGCTCATCGGCGGCTGCATCGAAACCCTGTGCCACGTGGCCGGTACGCCCTACGGCGATGTCACCACCTTCGCCCGCCAAGCGGCCCCCGACGGCTTGCTTGTCTATGTCGAGGCATGCTGTGACGACGCGTTCGCGGTCTGCCGGAACCTCCACGGCATGCGGCTGGCGGGGTTCTTCGCGGAGGCGAAGGCCGTGCTGGTCGGTCGCACCAACGCTCCGGCGGCGAGTTCGTTGACCCAGCACGAGGCCGTGCTGGACGCCCCTGGCTGCCTGGGTGTGCCGATCATCCGGATGTCGAATGCGGCCACGTCCCGCCGTACCTGCCGATCGTGAACGGTGCTCGTGGCCGACTCGTGTGCACCGAGGACAGCAACAGCCTCGACCAGACCCTGGCCTAACCCTGGCCTAGCACCAGAACGCCGAGGACGTGCCGGTTCACGTGAGCCGATATCGGCCTGACGACAGGACGCGCCGGACGACCTCGGTCGTCTGGTCCGCGTCAAGGTCTCCGGTATCGATCGCATGGTCCGCAAGATCGCCGAGCTGTTCGAACGCGGCGTGCAGGCCGGTGATCGCGTCGACATCCTTGAGTTCGTCGCCGACGCGCTCCTTCGCACGCGAGAGTGTGGTGGCCAGGTCGGGTCGCAGGACTACATAGGACAGCGCCAGCTGGTCCCGCTCCGAGGCCGCGCGAAACGGCGGCAGGAACCAAGGCCCGACAATGCCGTCGACCACGACGTCATAGCCGCCGCGAGCGAACGTCACGACGGTAGCGACGATCGCGTCGATGACCACTTCGTTCTGCCGATGCGCTTCGGGCAGGAACGGCAGGACGAATCCGGTGCGAATCGAGCGGTAGAACAAATCGGTCGTCAGATGGACCGTCGGGACGCTCGCTTCGGCGGCGAGGAGCCCGGCCACTGTCGTCTTTCCCGCAGCGGGCGGGCCGGTCAGGATGATCACTTCACCAGTCACGTTCCGTGAAGTTAGTCGCCTGACCTCGCGAAAAACAGTCTTGTCTTGCCAGGCCGGTTCAGTCGTGGCCCGTCGGAGGAGGTCACCGCGGTTCGAGTTTCACCCCGTTCGCGCTCGGGCGACAGAATGAACGAAGCCACCTTCGGCCGGACCTCGACCGAAGCCGGCGTGTCCAGCGTCCAGCGTTGGAGGACGGTGCTGAGCACCGTGAGCATCTCGATCATGGCGAAATGTTCGCCGATGCAGCTGCGCAGGCCGGCGCCGAACGGCAGGTACGAGCAAGGTGGACGTGCCTCGGCAGCGCCGGGCAGCCACCGATCGGGGTCGAATCGTTCCGGATCGGGATAGAGGTTCGGATCGCGATGCAGGGCATAGGGGCAGAACAGGATCATGCAACCCGCCGGTAACCGATAGTCGCCCAACTGGATGTCGACGGTCGGGCGGCGCGATCCGATGTATATCGGCGGGTACAGACGCATCGACTCAAGGAGCACGCGCCGGGTGAGGTCGAGTTCGTCCAGATCCTCGAAGGTCACCAGCCGGCCGGACAACACCCGGTCCACCTCATCGTGCACCGTACGCAGGACACGGGGGTGTTCGGCGAGAACCCGCACGGTCCACCGCAACGCCTGGGACGTGGCCTCGACTCCGGCCGCGAGAAATCCGGTGGCTTCGTCGCGCACCTGCTGGTTCGACATGCCTGCCCCGCTGCCGTCGTCGCGGGCGGCGAGCAGCATCCACAGGAGATCGTGCCGGTCGACGCCGTCGCGCCGGTAGTCCCGGATGAAGCTCTCAGCAAGGGACCGAAAGCGGCCCTGGACCCGGTCGAACCGTCGATTCGACGGCAGGGGCAGCCTCTCCACCAGGCCGGTCGGGTCGAGGATTCGCCGGGTCAGCAGCGAGGAGATGACGTCGATCAGCTCGACGGCCTCCGTGGCGGCCTGCTCCGGTCGCAGCGCGGAGAACAGCGTACGGGCGGCGATGGCCCCGGCCAGTCTCCGTATCTCCTGGTGGATGTTCGTAGCCGGCGACCAGTTCTCGACGCACGCCATCGTGGTGTCCAGCATGATGTCGAAGTACTCGCGGAGCTTCGCCTGCTGGAACGCCGGTCGGATCATCTTGCGTTGCCTACGGTAGAAGGCGCCGGACGAGACCGGCAGGCTGTTACCGATCACGTGCGCGGCCTTCTCCATGTGGACGCCCTTGTCGAACTCCTTGGCGTTGCGCACCAACATCGCCTGGAGCAGCTCAGGTCGCGTGAGGACGTAGGTCCTGATCGGACCGACGCCGATCGTGACGACATCGCCTTCGGCCTGCACGGCCTGGAAGAACTCCAGCGGCCGCCGGGCGAGCCGTGGCAGGTGCCCGACCAACGGCAGCCGGCCCGGCATCGGAACCGGCTGCTTGCCGACGGGTGACACCGTTGTCTGAAGCATCGCGAACCTCCGTGCGGCAGGACGTTTGCCGCCAAACTAACCGGCGCACCTGACAGGTTCACATCCGTGGGAACAAGGTTGCCCGAAAGTACATTTTTCCCCGTCGAAGTGCCATGACCAGGTCGGTGGCTTCGCCGACCGACCTACCATCGCGTCGATTCGGATGGCCGATGGAAGTGGGGATCAATGGCGGTTGGACGTGATCGGTGGGCCAGCCTGCCGTGTTGTGGAACTCAGGGCTGCGGCATGATGGCGCAGGGGCCACTCGTCGCCGCCGACAAGGCGCGGACGAACGCCGGGGATCGTTGGGCGAGGTCGAGGCAGATCTTTCGACGCATGACCGCAGCGGCACATGCCCACATCTGGACGGAACAACAACCGGTGTCCGAAGCCTGCGGGTGCGGTGACGTGTCACAGTCCGGATGCGTGCGGTGCCATGCCGTTCGAGTGGCCGTGAAACACTCCGACGAACACCGCGCAGAAGCCAGGGCCGAGTCCGAGGTCGACCTTGCGAGCGATGCGGGAACGCACCTCGTCGACTCGGCTTTCGCGGAATGGCTGGGTGGTCGGCGACCCTCGACCGACATGGCTCCCGCCGAGCCCGGGGGCGACGCGGTCGACGCCCTACTTCGATGGGTGATGGCCGGTGCCAAGGCTCCGAGGTTGGTGGCCGCGATGAACATCATCTATGCCCTCATGCTCGATGAGCTGGGCAAGTCCTGCGCGGACTCGGCGGCGGACGAACGCTACGCCCGTCTGTGGTCGCTGAAGGTTCAGATCGTCGTGGCGCGCGGCGGTCTCGGCGACCACCTCAGCCGGTCGCGGTTGTCCGGCATCGATGAGCTGGCATTCAGCCGGACCAGTGCCGGCGTGGCCGACGAACTCGACCGAGCCACCGCCGATCTCGCCGGGAGGTTGCCGGCCCAGGTGCTCGACACCGTCGCCGCGATCGCGAACATCTATCGTGGCTCGCTGACCGGCAGCGAGTCCATGGTCGCACTCGGCGGCCTGGCACTGGACGGTTTCGACGATCAGTTCCCGCTCGCCGGCCGAGCCAACATGAGCATGGCGCTCGCGCTGTTCTTCATGGTCAACGGCTTTCCGATGCGGTGCCGTCTGCTGGTCTGGTCCGTTGCCACCCGCGCAGCCCCAGGGTTCAGCCAGGAGAAGTCAATGCTGTACGACGGCGAATGGGACCTCGATCCGGCCAGGGTCGCCGACTATCACGAGTACCTCGTCTGGCTGGAATCAGAGGGCCTGCTCACCTATGGCGACGCTCGCTTCGCCGACATCGTGCGCTGGGACACGGCCGTGCGGTCCTATCGGTACGATCCCGACGAGCCCGGCGAGGTGAGCGCCGCACTGCACCCTGGTGACGCGCCGCCGTGCGCCGAGCATGCGGATCCCCGGCACACGGCGTGTTCGTGGCGGTGGCGCGACGGATGGTACGAAGCGATGCTGGCGCTGGTATCGGCGGGACTGCGGCTGCCTCCCGCCGACGCCGAACGGCTCAACCGCAGCCCGGTCAACCTCTGGGCCATGGCGGCGTTCGACGGCATGAGCATGGCAAGACGCACCCGCGAGGACAGCCACTACGGCGCGATGACGATCCTGGGGGCCGGTGCCGAGGACATCGGAACGGTCATCGGTCGGCTGCTCGGGCTCATCCGGCAGGGGAACGGGGTCAACGACCTCCTCCTGATGCACTACGGCGCGAACATGGCCGCGTACGACTGCCTCGGTTTCAACACCAGCTTCACGGCGACGGCACTCGGGCTCTGAAACGCCGCCGTTCATGGGCGTCCAGACGGACTGGATTCCGTTGTTACGTGGCACAGGCAATGCGGTCACGTCATCGCGCCCGAGGCCGTGTTCGTTTCCGGGGAGTTGCGATTGATTCGGCCCGAACTGGGTTGTCGAGGCCGATCAACGCGTGCGGATAGCGATTGGGGATATCACGGACTGTGCGGGACTGGGGTTCGGGTTCCGCTGGTCGTCGACACGGCCTGGAGTTTGTCGCGCAGGTGGTCGGTGTCGGTGTGGTGGAGGTCCTTGAGGATGTCCAGTGCTTGTTTCCAGGTGCAGCGGGCGGCAGCGTTGTTCCCGAAGGCGCTGTAGGCGTCGCCGAGGTGGTCGAGGATGCCAGCCTGCTGGTGGCGGTCACCGAGGGCGCGGAACGGTTTCAGCCGACGCACTGCCACCGTGCACGATCAGGAAAGTTTCACGGACCGCATCACCCGTGCCGCCAACGGAAGGTGGCGGCACGGGTGATGCATGGACTGTCCACTTAGGCCGGTGTCAGCTGCCATTGCTGGTTGGTGCCGCCGTTGGCCGTCCACTGCACGACCGCGGCGCCGTCACTGGTCGATTGGCCGGACACGTCGGCCACCAGGCCACTGCTGTTGCTGACAATGGTGTAGTACCCGTCGCCGGTGGTCTGGGTTGCCACCGCGTCCCGTCCACCGACAGCGTTGCCTGATGGTTGACCGCGCCGAACTCGATCCACGCCGACTGCGGCTGCCCGCTGTCCGGCACCGGGATGGTGCGCGAGTACACCGCCTCGGACACGTCGGTGAAGCCCTGCTTGTACCAGCCACCACCTGGCACGGCGATCGAGGTCGTCGACCGGCCGGACGGCGTGAAGCTCCACGAGCCGGACAGGTCGACGGACGCGACCGCACCGTTACCGGCGCCGAGGCCGTTGACGTCGGCGACAGATGCCGTCGAGGAGGCTGCCTGCGGCGTGGCCATGGCGGGCTGCGCCACGAGAAGCGCGGCGAACAGCGCCGCCGCGGTCGCGGTCGCAGTCGCGGCCAATGGGGATGAAGCGTCGAGGATGGGATGGGCCGGTGCGGTGCCACATGGATGTTCCCCTTGTCTCCATTGACATCTCCATTGCCATCTCCGTTGACGAGCACGTGAATGTTGGCGCTCACCGGAAAGCTCAGTGTGGCGTGAAGTCCTGGTTCGTGCCCGGCGCGTTCTTGCACGGCCACTGGTCCAGCTGCTGACCGGTGCTGGCGCTGGCACCGTAAACGTCCAGGCACAGCCCGCTGTTCAGGTTCTTGAACTGGTAGGAGCCGTCCGACTGCTGCTGCGGCAGCCACTGGCTGGCCGCGTTGCCGTTGACGGGTTCCTGCACGATGTCGGCCTGGCCCTGCGCGGTGGAACCACCCAGCACGGTGACGTCCTGACCGGAGTTCGCCAACTGTAGTTCGCCATAGCCGTTGGCGGTGGGCACGAACTGGACCTGTTGGTTCGGCTGCCCGGTGCAGGTCCACTGATCGATGATCGCGCCCGCGTTGCTGGTGTTCCCATAGCCATCCAGACACAGACCGTCGCTGGCGATCCGCAGTGCGACGTTGCCAGCGGGAAAGCCTCCTCCGGTGTTGCCGCCGGACGTGGGCCCCGCGCTGGCGATGATCGACTGCGCGGCCGGCGGCCACTGGCCGTTGCTGACGATGGTCGCCTGGGTGAAGTGCACGTTCGTGCCGTTGTTCGTGTAGCCGCCGACGTTGGAGTAGTTGGTGCCGAAGGTGATGTTGTTGACGGTCGGCGTCCAGATGTAGGTCCAGTCGGCGGGGCCCTGGGTGATGTCCCAGACGTTGTTCTGGATCTGCCACCACGAGCTGCCTTCGTCGGGGTACACCCCGCCCTGCCCGGTGCCGACGTTGCCGGAGATGACCGAGGTGAGCGAACCGTTCCCGCCGCCCTGGCCGCCGAGGACGTAGATGAACGCGTTGTCCCGCAGCCACTGCATGACGTTGTCGATGTTGTTGTCGACGATCTGGTTGCCACCCGCGTAGTCGGTGCCGTGCCGGCAGGTGGACAGGCCCTGCGCGGACTGCATCGCACACGAGGACTGCCAGCCCCAGCCCCAGCCGAGGTTGATGCCGCCGTAGGGCTCGTAGCCGACCTCGTTGTGCGAGATCACCGCGTTGCGCGTGTAACCAGCCCAGACGCCGATACCGTCATGGTAGTCCACCCCGTTGTGGGTGATCCTGTTCTGGGTGAGCGTGTCGTTCGCGGTCATCAGCGCCGTCGCCGTCTGGTAGTAGTCGTCGGCCTCGCCCACGTTGACACCGTTGGCGGCGGTCTGCGTCACCGTGCTGCCGGAGAGCGTGGAGTTCTGGGTGCCGTCGGCGAAGTTGACCCCGCTGTCCCCGGTGTCGGTGATGATGTCGTTGCTGAGGTTGATGTTGTTGCCCCGGTCGACCTCGATGGCGGCGGGCGTCTTCACCGGCACCCAGGGGTTGGCCGCGTTCCACTCGATACCCGCCTGGTTGTCCAGGTAGCCCGCCGTCGTGGGAGCGTTCCACGTGGTGTACTGGAAGGTGATTCCGGAGAACGTGATGTCGTGCACGGGCGCGATGGCGGCCGGCAGGACGACCAGGCCGTCCAGCTCCAGATAGCCGCCACTCTGCTTGGTGAGCTGGATGGTGTGGTTGCCCGGCGTCAGCCCGGTGATCGTCACGATCGCCTGCTGCGCGGTGCGATCACCCGAGGCCGCGGCGTTGACCGTCTGCTGGAGCGAGCCGTCCAGGTACACGGCGGCGGTGCCCTCGTCGCTGTTGCGCTCGCTGAGCACCTCGATGCCGCTGCCGTTGAACGTGTAGCTGACCGAGTCGCCGTTGGCGGTGGTCGAATGCAGGTCGTTGTCATAGTCGCCGAACGGCCGGCCCGACGAGTAGGTCCAACCGGAGCCGGTGTAGGTGATTCCCGACGCCGTGTCGTTGATCGGAGTCAGATGCCCTGGCGTGCCAGCCAGGTCGACCAGGTTCTGCACCACCGGCAGCTCGACGTCGGCGGAGGACATGCTCTGGCCCTGCGACGGAATGTAGTACAGGTAGCCCGCACCGCTGTCGAGATACCACTGGCCGGGCTGGGTCAGCAGGGCCAGGTTGTTCTCGATCCACGTGACGCTGTTCATCGTGGGCAGGCTGTTGCCGTTGAACGGAAAGCTGATGTTGGTGCTGTTGGCGTTGAAACACGTCGGGTTGACGTTGAGGCTGGAACCGCCGCTGCTCGTCCGCGTGATGCTCGACAGCGGGCAGCGCATCTCCTTCCAGTCGTTGTCGTCGACCACCTCGGTCTGCGTGACGTTGGTCCACGAAAGGTACGACGAGTCGTTGGTCGTGAACGACGTCCCGGACAGGCTGAACCCGCCCGGATTCAGCGCGGTGCGGGCGCGGGTGGCCTCGACACCGTTCACCCACAGTTGGCGGCTCTGGGTGCCGGCTGGCACGCTCGCCCGCCAGATGTTGTGGCCCGCGTCGTACTGCGACCAACCGGTCACCTGGGTGGCACCGTTGAAGACCGGGGTCTGGCCGGGCTGCGCCTGCCAGGAGACGGTGTGACCGTTACTCCCGGAGTCCTGCGGTCCGAGCTGGAAAGCGCTGGCGAGCCGGTAGGTACCGCCAGCAAGGGAGACCACGATGTCGCCGGTCATCGAGCTGTCGAGGCTTTCCACCATGGTCTTCGCCGCACTCAGGCTGCACGGCGCCGACGACGAGCACGCCGTTCCCGAGCCATTCGGCGACGCGTAGAGCGTCGTCTGCGCTGAGGGGCTCGCCTCGGCGATGCCGCCCGATCCTACGTAGATCCCGGCAAGGCCGACGGCGCACACCACGGTCACGGCACGGAGGAACATAGCGCTCATGCTGGGTGGCACCGGACGCGCCAGGCAACCACCGCGTCGAACACGGCGTCGAATCCCTGATCAGAGCCTGAAACTTTCATCTCGCCCGCCGCGCAAGCCTCGGATACGGTCTCGTTCCTTTGTCCACTCTGGACATATGAGCGACTCACGGCCGAAACGGACCGCGTGTTTGACATGACGTGGGTCCCTGTCGTGTGGTGGCACCCATGGCATCGCGTCGTGCCGTACTGGTCGGAATGTCGCTTTCCGCCTCCTCACCGGGCTGTTGATATCGCTGGTCGCGGCGCAGGCCGCACCCGCACCCACCGGCGAGTTCAACCACGCCGAGGCGTTGCAGGACTCCAAGTTGTTCTACGAGTCGCAGCGTTCCGGCCCGCTGCCGGCGGACAACCGGGGTCGGCTGGCGCGGCCCTCGGACTCCTCCGACGGCGCCGACCACGGCCTCGACCTGACCGATGGCTATCACGACGCGGGCGACGAGGTGAAGTGGGTCCAGTACCGGACCGAGTTGATTGATGCTTTCCTCGCTCACACCGGACTGGAACTCGATCCGGTACCGCCGTAATGCTGGCCGTTCAACTCTGTAGTTGGTGGTCGGCTGTCAGTTGGTCGGCGACGGCGTCCTGCGGCCGGCGGGCGCGCAGCACGGTGGTGACGACGACGAAGGACAGCACACCGGCCGCGGCGGCCACCGCGAACGCCAGCGGATAGGCGGCTCCGGTGGCGATGGCGCCGCCGAGCGGGCCGGCGACCAGGATGCCGAGATCCCAGAACGAGGTCATCACCCCCACCGACGTTCCCGGCCGAAGAACTCCGCTCCGGGCCAAGGTGATCGCGACGGTGGCCGGGTACATCAGCGCGACGCCCGCGCCGGCGAGGACGACTCCGGTGAACGCCAGCGGGAGATCGTGGACGCCCGCGATCAACGCGAGGCCGACCGCTTCGACCAGTACCGACACCCCGGCCACCGTGCGGCCGCCGAACCGGTCCACGGCAGGACTGCCAACGGCACGAGTGATCAGGAACGCACCAGCGAACACGGCAAGCGCGTAGCCCTGGCCACCGACGCCGTCGATGCGCAGGTGCAGCACCAGCAGGGCCGCCACGGTGCCGTAGCCGTAGCTGGAAAGCCCGAACGCCAGTCCGGGCAGCGAAGCTCCACGCGGTACCACCTCGGACCACTTCCGGGGGAAGGAAAGGACTTCCGAGGCCGACCTGGGCTGGCCGTGGGTGGCGAAAACCAGCAAGGCCGACAACAGGCCGAGCACGACAACGGCGGTCCACACGGCCGGGAAGCCGTGAATGGCGTAGAGCCCGGTCGCCATGAGCGGGCCCGCTGCGAGGCCGCCCCACATGGAGAGCCCGAACCACCCGGCCACTCGTCCTCGGCGGGAGGCGGGCGCGCCGGCAAGTACCCAGGGCAGCGCGCCGGAGAACAGCGCTGCCTCACCCGTGCCCATCAACAATCGGGCCACGATCAGGACGGCGAAATCGGGTGCCAGCAAATGGCCGATGCCGCCGAGCGCGCCGAGAACGCCACCGAGCATCACAACGGATCGCGCGTGGCCGGCGTCGGCGAACCGACCGGCGAAGGGCCGAGCAAGTGCGGTGGCCAGGAACGCGATCCCGACCGCGGTACCGCTTGCGAGGGCTCCGCCACCGAAACGCGCCGGCACGAACGTGGGCAGCGCTTGCAGTGTCGCGCCGAGGGTGAGGTAACCGAGCAGAACGGCAAGCCACAACCGTCGGACCGGAACGCTGGCTGCCGGTTTCGAGTTTGCCATAATTGAGATGGTATCGATCGTTACCATCTAAGGCAACCAAGGACCAGTAGACTGATTCGGGACGGGAAGGGGTGTGCACATGCCGGTAAGGCCGGGCGAACCGATCGATCCCGACGCGACTCGTGAGCGCATTCTGAAGACATCGGAAGACCTGTTCTACCGTCGGGGCATCTCCTCCGTTGGCATCTCCGACATCGCGGATGCGGCCGGTGCGTCCAAGATGTCGATCTATCGGTATTTCGGCTCCAAGGACGGGTTGGTCGAGGCGACGCTGAAATTTCGCGGCGACCGGGTGCGCGCGTGGCTGGCCGATGGCGCAGAGCAGGTCGCCCCGGGTCCGCAACGGGTCCTGGCGATCTTCGACCTGCTCACCGACTGGTTCGGCGAAGAACGTTTTCACGGCTGCGCGATGATCAGCGCCGCCATGGAGGAACGGGGAGCGGGCGGAATGCCGACCATGCTCGCGCGGGCCCACCTCGACGCCTACCGGGAGCTTCTCGGCCACTACCTTGCCGAGGCGGGCATCGATGCTCCCGAGCGGCTCGCGCGAGCGCTGCTGCTACTCATCGAGGGCGCGACCGTGATCAGCGCCGTCGACGCGGACCCGACAGCGGGCGCGGACGCCCGCGCGGTTGCCGAGACCCTGCTGGCCTCGGCAACGCGCCGGGGCAACGCGCCGGGGCCGGCGCTCAGCCGCGCGGGAGCACTTCCGCGCGGATGAGCCAGTTGCGCGAAACACCCCGCACCGAGCGGGGTTGTAGCTGGTAGGGCCAGCGTCCCTCACCAACACCCGGCTCACCGGGTTCGTGGAGTTCACGTAGTTCCCAGCCGTGCCGGCTCAGGAACGAGGCCGGGTGATCGGTGCCGAACAGCCACGGGATGCCGTCCTTGCGCAACGCCGCAAGGAACATCTGGGTCGCCGGGCTGCGCAGGAGCCGTTCGCTGAGGATGTCAACGGCGAGCCAACTGCCGGCACCCGACGCCTGCGCCAACGTTTCCAGCAGACGGCCCGACTGTTCCTCGGTCAGGAAGAAGAACACCGCTTCCGGCACCCAGAGCGTGGGCGCCGAGGCATCGAACCCGGCTTGTACGAGCGCGGGCACCCAGTCGCCGGCCAGGTCCGCGCGCACCACCCGCCGGTCGACGGCAGGCTCCGCGCCCAGCCGGTCAAGGCGTCGCTGCTTCTCATCGTGCAGCTCGCCGTGGTCGACCTCGTAGACCACGGCATCGTCCGGCCACTTGAGCCGGAAACTCCGGGTGTCCATACCGCAGGCCACCAGCACGACCTGCCTGATGTCGGTGGTGGCGAGGATGGTGGCGATCGAGTCGTCCAGGTACCGGGTGCGGATCGCGACGAACTCCTGAAGGCCACCCCCGCCGTATTTGGCCAGTAGTTCGAACCCGCGCGGTTCGGCGAGCGCCCGTGCGTACTCATCGTGCAGGAGACGCTCATCCTCGCGCTCGGTTTCCAACGCCCGCGCCGCAGCGGTCCACTGCGCGGTGTACGAGACCGCTTCCATGGTCATGACTTCGCTCCCCTTCTGCTGAAGTTCTCACTGGGCGGTGGACTGTGCCGAGGCCGAACGCGGTCGCCGACGGAACCGGCTGTGCAGCACCAGGGTCAGGACGGTCTGGCCGTCCGCCCTGACCAACTCGCCCTTGTTCTTGATGATCGCGACGTCCGGGTTGCTGAACGAGGGAATGACGCCGAGGATTTCCGCGGTGCCGCGTAGGAGGTCCCCTGGGCGGACCGGGAGGAGGAACCTGACCTCGTCGACCCCGGGAGAGCCCTCAACCGCGGCATCGACCAGCAGGGTGGTCACGTAGAGCTTCATCCAGATCGCGCAGGTGTTCCAGCCACTCGCGATGAGCCCCTCGAACACCGTCGAGCGACCCAGTTCCTCGTCGAGATGGTAAGGCTGCGGGTCGTAGGTTCGGCCGAACTGCATGATCTCCTCGGCCGTGACCTTGTGTTCTCCCAGATCGTAGCGTTCGCCGGAGGGATAGTCCTCCACGTAGCGCATCATTGTTCCCTTCGGTATTCCCGTCAGTGGAAGAAGGCGGCTTCGATGGCATTCAGGGTGCGGAACTGTTCCAGATCGATGTTCTCGACATCGATGGACACGCCGCTCTCCTGCTCGATCAGGAACACGAATTCAACGAATGACAGCGAGTCGACGAGGCGGTTTTCGATGAGGTCCTCTGCGGGGCCGATCTCTGATCGCGCGGGATGCTTGTCGAGTATCCACTTGATCACGTTGGCGAGCTTGGTGTCGGTCGAGGTCGTCATGTCTTCTCCTGGGTAGTGATGATCCGAGACGGGATGAGCTGAGCCACCGCCGCGGCGACGGCGTAATCACCGTCGTGGGTGATGCTCAGGTCGATGTCGGCAATGCCGGTTTCGGCCGCCCACGCGGCCGGTCTGCCGGTCAGCGTCGCTCTTGGCCAGCCACCGCTGGTCGTGGTGATCTTTATCGACAGCCAGGGCAGGACCGCTCCCGGTTGACGCAACAGCTTGAACACCGCCTCCTTGGCGGCGAGTTTCCCGGCGACACACAACCGGTCGATCTCGCCGTGCCGCCATGCCTCCTCGATCTCGTCCGGCACGAGGTGACGGGCGAGAACCTCGGGAGGGGCGTTGAGCACTTCCGCGACCCTGGCGAGCGGAACGATGTCGATGCCGATGCGGGTGCTGGTCATCTCACCATGGCATCGACGGCATCGACCGATGCCGAACGCACCGCGGCCAGCGCTGCCTCCGCATCGCCGTGGTGGCGATCGAGCAGCACCGCCGTCCAGCGTTCGAGGCCGAAGGCGACGCAGCTCGTGAACGCCGGCTCACCACTGCTCAGCGTGATGTTGCAGCGTTCGCCGAAGTAGTTGCGGTGGGTGTTCACCGACGAGATCGCCAGGCCGCCGACCTGGAATTCACTCTTCACCGCACTGAGTTTCTGCATCAGCGCCCGTGAGCCCTCGGCCTGGAAGAACGGATCGGACGCGGTTTCCTTTATCAGGTCAAGGGAGAGATGCCGGGCCAGTCCCTCGATCCTGGCAGTGAACTCCTGAAGGTGGCGCTGGGTGTGTTCGTAGGACCCGACCGCCACGATCTCCCGCATGTTAAAGGTCAACAGCCGTCGAAGCCCGTTGAAATGGTCCTCTCGGCGGAAACATCGATTGGACAGGGTGAGCAGGAGATCGGTCGAGATCTGTTGGCCTTCCAGAAACAGGTACGCACCGAAACACGTCGCCGTTGGCAGGCCGAGTCCGGCGGGAAGAGTCTGGTCCCGGTCGAACTGGCCGCCGCTCGGTGTGGGGGGCGAATCGGTGCGAAGCGGACCCGCCACCAGGGACAGGTGAGGAAAGTTCGTATAGACCTCGAACTTCTCCAGGTCGGTCACTGGGTAGAGCGGTGGAGGCAGGATCTCGCCGGCGCCGGCCTCGTTCGCCCATCCAACGACCAACTCGTCAAGGCCCTTCAGCAGCGCGGTCTGGGGTGCGTTCAGGATCGCCACCCCGCCGTCGATGCGGCTGGGCGGCGCGACGGCGGCCGTCACGACGCGACCGCCGTCGGTGCGGTGTGCGGGTCGGTATCGGCCAGGATGCCCACCTTGTGCAGGTAGGACAGCGTCTTGCGGAAGACGAACTGCTCCTTTTCGACACGACGTGGCCCGGACAGCAACTGTGTCCTGATGTCCAACGGCCGGGGAAGACCAGCGTCCTTGTACACCTGCGGGTTGAACAGGGACTCGAAGCTGAACCGCAGGTATCGCTTGATGTAGTTCGACACCTCGTCGAGTTCTTCCTGGGTGGCATCCGCGCGGAACTCGTCGAACAGGATCTTGACGAGTTCCCGGCCGAACGCGATGTGCCGGGACTCGTCCTGGTGGTGAATCCGGTTGACCGCTCGCACGGTGTCGTGCAGCCGTTCGTCGGCGGCCATGCGCATGTTGAAGTGGTCGACCAATTCTTCGAAGATCAGAATTCGAGCGAAGACGAGGAGGCTCTCGGCGCGACTTGACGGGATGGTGTCGGCCCCGCCGCGCGGCTGCGTGTAGATCTTTCCGCCGTAACGGAGGCAAAATTCGGCGAAGAACCACATGTGCTCGTTCTCCTCGCCGATGAAATGATGGAAGAACTCCGACGGCGTGCTGAAGTCACGAGTGTGGATACGCCTGGTGACCTCGATCAACAACTCGCGAATCCCGTGCACGTTCAGGCTGTAGAAGTTGATGCTCTCCGCCCGCGACAAGCGCTGGCGCTGTGCGACGTCGAGTTCTTCCTCGATTTGATGTCCTGCGATGGTCATGAGTTCCGGGCTCATCCACCACATGTCATCCGGCAGTGTCGCTGGCCAGTCGAATGTCTTGTACGGATTGTAGTAATCCTGGATCGACTGGGCACTCAGACGTTCGAGAACATCACGGAATCTAGTGTTCTGATCGATCGCTGATGCGGTAGCCATGAATAATACTCCGTTGCTACGAAGATGAATTCAAGCCAGCTATCCTATTTATTTGCGTTGACAAGTGTCCAGGCTTGCTCTGACAGTGGACTTGGCCGGTCCGTCCAGCTGTCATGGTAGCAGCCGAACCGGTCTGTCTTCCAGTCGTGACCAAAAAACCTTCTGAACGGGCCCCGTACGCTCCATCGCGGCAGCGACGACACCGCTCTCGTCCGCTCTTGCGCGGAGAGATGCCTTGCAGAGCAAGCTAAGTTGGTAGTACCTGTTCCGGTCGGGATGCCAATCTCGCGTGGGCAAGCTGGCGCCAGCAGATAGATAGGTCGGTCTATCGAAACAAGTACGTTAGTATGCTCTATGGCCGTGACAGACAGTAAGAACACCCCGGCAGAACGCCTGCTGGACGCCGCATCCGAGCTGTTCGCCACCGAAGGCATCCGGGCCGTCGGGATAGATCGGCTGCTGGCGTCGGCCGGGGTGGCGCGTGCCAGCCTCTACCACAGCTTCGGCTCGAAGGAGGGGCTGGTGCTGGCCTACATCGCTCGGGAGGACGCCGCCGACCGCGCCGCGTACCGACGAGCCGCGGCACGCAGAACCGATCCGATCGAGAAGGTTCTCGTGGCCTTCGAACTGGCGGAGCGCACCACCCGCCGGCGAGGGGTGTTCGGCTGCCTGTACCTCAACGCGGCGGCCGAGTTCGCCGATCTGACGCACCCGGTGAACAAGGCAGTGCGCGAGCACCGCGACTGGGTGCGTGGTCAGTGGACCGATGCACTGCGGGATGCCGGCGTTCGGGACTCTCCGGAGGCCGCCACCAGAGTGCAGTTGCTCTACGAAGGCGGCGTGAGCGGTGCGCAGGTCACGCGGTCCGTCGAACCGATCCGGCGGGCCATGACGATGGCAGAGGAACTGCTGCGTGGTCGCTGGAGGACATAGCTCTCGGGGCCTACCGGTGCTGGCGATTGACCGTGTGGTGAACGGTGCCCTTGTCCAACTTGTGTCGCACGCGCTCGGCGTCGGCGAGGCGATGTTGCGCGCGGTAGAGGTCCAGCGCACGCTGCCAGTCCGCGTGAGCCTCGACCACATGGCCGAGCGCGGCATGCGCGTCGCCGAGGTAGGCGTGGATGTCGGCTTCGGTGTAGCGGCCGCCGAGTTCGCGGAAGCCGAGCAGCGCCTTGCCGTAGTGGTCAAGGGCTTCGGCGTGGCGGCCGGTCCGCAGGGCGATGTAGCCCAGCGTGTCCTGGATCGCGGCCTCCGCGTTGCGGTCGCGGTGCCGGCGGGCCAGGTCCAGCGCCCGTCCGCAGGTGTCCAGAGCATGGTCGTGGTCGCCGAGCCGGGTCTGGTGCCAGCCGATCGCGCTGAGCGTCCTGGCTACCTGGACCGGATCGCCGACTGACTCGTAGATGTCCAGCGCGTGCTGGGTATGCCGCAACGCCTGCTGGTCGTCACCGAGCATTTCCCATGGGTTCGCCATTTCCGCGTGGATGCGGGCCTGCATGCGGATGTCGCCGAGATCCTCGGCGAGGGCCAGGTTCAGCCGCAGGTGGTCAAGTGCCTCGGCGTGCCGGCCCGCGCGGGAGCAGGCGCGCCCCAGCCGCTCACGCACCACCATCCGGATGGCTCTGTCGCCGAGCTGTGTGACGGCGGCCAGCGCGGTGCGCCAACAGGCGAGGCCGTCCTCGATGTGCCCGCGCCGTTCCAGGAACGTGTTCAGCGACCAGGCCAGCTGCCACACCTGCGTGTGCCAGCCGTGCGCGGCGGCGAGGTGCTGCGCGGCCAGCAGGCACGGGTGCTCCGCGTCGAACCACTCCAGCGCGGCCGCCATGTCGGCCGGTTCGTCCGGGACGCAACCGGCGACGGGCGGCTCAAGTGCGATCGGGTCGCGGTGTAGCCGCAGGATGCGGTCGGCGGCGTACGCGGTGTGCAGGTAGACGTCGACCAGCCGGCGCAGCGCTGCGGTGCGGTTGTCGGCCGTGAGGTCGACTGCTGCCCGCTCGGTCGCGTACAGGCGGGTCAGGTCGTGCATCCGGTACCGGCCGGGTGCGGTTTGGCGCAGCAGCGACGCGTCCTCCAGCTCCCGTAGCGCCGCCCTGGCCTGGCCGATCGGGAGGGCGGCGAGAGATGCCGAGGCAGACAGGCTGATGTCGGGACCGGGTGCCAGCGCCACCAGTGCGAACACCATCGCCGTCTGGCCGCTGAGGGCACGATAGGACCACGACAGCACCGCCCGCAGGTTCACGTGCAGGTCCCCGGTGTCCAACACGTCCAGCCGGGTTGCCATGTCCCGCAGGTCCTTGGCCAGCGTGGCCAGCGGGAACGTGGGGTGCTGCCCGGCACGGGCGGCCGTGATGCCCAGCGCCAGGGGCAGCCCTGCGCACATCGCCAGCAGGTCGGCGACGGCCTTCGGTTCGGCGGCCAGCCGCTCCGCACCAAGGCGTCGGGCCAGCAGTTGCCGGGCGTCGGCGTCGGACAGGACGTCCAGGTCCAGCAGGTGGGCGCCGTGCGTGGTGGCGAGGCAGGTCAACCGGTGCCGGCTGGTGACCAGCACGGTGCACGTGGGGCTGCCCGGCAGCAACGGAATCACCTGATCGGCATCGCGGGCGTTGTCCGCCACGATCAGCATCCGCTTGCCGGCCACCAGAGTGCGGAACAGCGCGGCCAACTCCTCGGGGCCGCCGCGCGACGCCGTCGGATCGACGCCGAGCGCGTCCAGGAACCGGCGCAACGCGGCCACCGGTGACGTTGGCTCGCCGGAAGGGTCGAAACCGTGCAGGTTGACGTAGAGCTGCCCGTCCGGGAACCGGTCGGCGTGCTGGTGGGCCCAGTGCAGCGCCAGCCACGTCTTGCCGATGCCGCCCGCGCCGCCGATCGCGGTGATCACCATGGTGGCGCCGGGCGTCACCGCGTTCGACAGCAGCGCGAGTTCCCGGTGGCGGCCGGTGAACTGGCCTGGCGGCCCTGGCAGCTGGCGGGGCAGCGGCGACGTGGGCGGCGCGAGGTGGTCCGGGTCGGTGGCGAGCACCCGCTGGTGCAGTTGTCGCAGTTCGGGTCCTGGTTCGGTGCCCAACTCGGTGATCAGTCGGTGCCTGAGATTCTGGTAGTGGCGCAGCGCGTCCGCGCAACGGCCCGCACGGTAGCTGGCCAGCATGAGCTGGGCAGTGGCGCGCTCGTCAAGGGGATGGGCCGCGACGCGGGCGGCCAGTTCGGGCAGCAGCTGGGCGTGCTCGCCGGTGCGCAGCCGCACGTCGGTGTACTCCAGCTCGGCGGCAAGCCGCTCCTGCGCGAGGAAGGTGCGCACGGTGTCGAGCCAGTGGTTGTCGATGCCAGTGAACGGTTCGCCGCGCCACAGGTCGAGGGCTCCTGCGAACAGGGCGAGCGCTTCGTGGTCGTCGGCCGTGGTTCTGGCCTGCGCCAGCAGGTGCCGGAACCGGTGCAGGTCCACCGCGAGCGGATCCGCGATCAACGCGTAGCCGCCCGGCCTGCGCTCGATGGCCACACCATCGGCACCGGCCAGGACGCGCCGCAATCGGGCGACATAGCTGTAGAGCACGTTGCGCGCGTCGCCGGGAGTCCGATCGCCCCACACCCGGTCGACCAACTGGTGGACGGGCACCGCGCGGCCCACGTCGACCATCAACACCGCGAACACGCACCGCCGCCGCGCATGGCCCAGCGGGATCGCCTCTCCCCCGCTCCGGGCCTCGACCTCCCCGAGGACACGCAACTCGACTGACATCCGTTCCACCCCCTGGCAATCACGGTGTAGCGGACCCGCATGATCAATACAAGACGTGGTCAGGTGTGCCTCGGGGTTCTTTCAGCTGTGCGCGCGGTTGCTGTCGTTGACCGTCTGGAGCACCTGGACCGCCAGGTTGCTCACGTCGTCCTGCTCGACAGCGACCCCACTGTTAACCGCGACGACCACGATCACGCCGGTCTTCGGGTCGTAGATGTGCACCGCCCGGAAACCCAGCGTCTGGCCTTCGTAGGTCCAGACCGTGCCCGTCTCGGCGGTCGTCGCCTGACCGACGCCCAAGCCGTAGCCGTACGGATCGGCCAGGGTGGTCCGGGGAATCGGCTGACTGGTGGTGGTGGACACCAGGCTTTCCAGCTCGTGCTGCTGGCGCGGCGGCAACAGCCGACCGGTGTAGAGGGCGCGCTCCCACGAGGTCAGGTCGGCCAGCGACGCCACGATGGCGCCCGCGCCCTGCGCCCAGGTCAGGGCCAGTGCCGGCACGGGCGCACCGAACAGTGACGGCACGCCCGCATTGGCGAAGTATCCCGTCGCCATCCGCTGCGCCGTCCCTGGCGGGCACGTGTCCGGGGCGTAGCAGGTGTCCCGCAGGCCCAGCGGGACGATGATGCGCCGGGTGAGCTGGTGCGCGTACGTGTCATGGGCGGCCCGCTCGATGATCATCTGAGCCAGGACGTAGTTGGTGTTGGAGTAGGCGTAGACCGCAGGCCCGACCGGGAGACCCGCGACATAGGACACCAGTTGGTCGGCGGTGAAGGTGGCGTTCGGGTCCTCGGCCAAGGCGGTCGCGAAGGCGGCCTGGCTGGTGTAGTTGGGAATGCCGCTGGTCATGTCCAGCAGCCGTTGGATGGTGATGTCGCGCCAGGCCGGGTACTGCGGCAGCCACCTGCCGAGCGGGTCGCTGATCGACAGCTTCTTCTCGGCCTCAAGCCGCAACAACAGCACCGAGGTGAACGCCTTGGTGTTGCTGCCGATCTGCCATTGCGAGGCGCGCGGCACCGGCGTCGTTCCGCCGTATTGCGCGGTGCCGACCGTGGTGTCGATGCCTGGCTTTTCTCCCGGGTAGTCGACCCGCAGCGACACCGCCGAGACGTGCTCGATCGTGCCCCGGTCGGCCAGGTACTTGTCGAGTTCCGCGCGTAACGTCTGCGTCAGCCCGGTCGCATCGGTGCCGATGGCCTGTGCGGCGGCGGCAGTGGTCGTCCCAGCGCCCAGCACGACCGTTGCCGCTAGCAGCGGGACCATCAATCGGGTTCGTAGATCACTCATAGTGCGAGTCTGTCGACCCGCGACGTGGTCCGCGACCGCCGCAAGGTCGCTACGCGGGCAGCCGTCAGCCGTCGCTACTTGACGGCGGTTGTGGGCCGTAGCACGCTCGGGTCTGTTTCGGTCGACGTCGATCGGGGGCTTCGATGCGTGTGCTGCTCGGCTTTCTGTCCGCGATGCTCCTTGTCCTGGCCGCACCCGCGGCGAACGCCGCCACCGCTCCCGGTCACACCGGCCAGCCTGTCGTCCGGGTGACCCGCGGATTGTTGCAGGGTATGCGATCCGACGGCGTGGACAGCTTCCTCGGCATTCCCTACGCACAGCCGCCGGTAGGCGCGCTGCGGTGGCGGCCACCGCAGCCGGCCGAGCCGTGGTCCGGGGTCCGGGCCGCGACCGCCTACGGCAACCGGTGTCCGGCGCTGGCGAGCACGAACGGGCCGGAGTCGACGACCGAGGACTGCCTCTACCTCAATGTGCAGCGGCCGGCGTGGGCACGGCCTGGTGACCGGCTGCCCGTGTACTTCTGGATCCACGGCGGCGGACTGGTCAACGGAAGTTCCAACCAGCATGACGGCAGCCAACTGGTCGACATCGGCAACGTCATCGTGGTGACGATCAACTACCGGCTCGGCGCGCTGGGTTTCCTGGCGCTACCGTCATTGACCGCCGAGGGCGGGCAGTCCGGCAACTACGGCTTCCTCGACCAGCAGGCCGCACTGCGGTGGGTGCACCGCGAGATCGGCGCCTTCGGCGGTGATCCGGCGCGGGTCACGATCGGCGGCGAATCCGCCGGTGGGTGGTCGGTGTGCTCGCAACTCGCGGCGCCCGGCTCGCGCGGGCTGTTCGCAGGCGCGGTCATGGAGAGTGGTTCGTGCGTCGCCACCCAGACGTTGGCCACCGCGCAGACAGCGGGCGCGGGCATCGCGACGAAACTCGGCTGCGCGGACACCGGGACGGCGGCGGCGTGCCTGCGCGGCAAGAGCGTCGCCGACATCCTGCAGGCAACGGCCGGCCAGGGCTTTGAGATGGTGCACGGCGTGCCCGCGCTGCCGCAGGACCCGGACGTGGCGGTCCGCGAAGGAACGATCGCGCGGGTGCCGGTGTTGGTCGGCGCGAACCGGGACGAGGGGCGGACGTTCGCGGGCGGCCTCATCGGCATGACCGAGGCCCAGTACGTCGACTGGGTCGACACGACGTTCCCGTCGAACGCGGACGCGGTGCTCGCACACTACCCATGGCCGTCCACTTCGGACTCCTTTACGGCCGCCTATCTGGGCGGCGCGATCCTGACCGACGCAGGGACGGTCGGCGGCATCGGCGGCTGCGTGAACAACACGCTGGTGCGGCAGTTGGCCCGCGTCACGACGACGTACGCCTACGAGTTCGACCACCGCACCGGCCCCGGCCTGCAACCGACGCCGGTCGGCTATGTGTGGGGCGCAGGTCACGCGGCCGAACTCGCCTACCTGTGGCCGAGTTTCGACAACGGTGTGCCGATCGCGCCGACGTTCGACGCGGCCGAGCGGCGGCTGGCGCTGGACATGAGCCGCTACTGGACGTCGTTCGTTGCCACCGGCCGGCCGAGCGCGGTGTTCTCGGCACCGTGGCCCGGTTACGCCGCCGGCGGCCAGGTGCTCTCACTGCGAGCGGGCGGGCATTCCGTCACGATCCCGGACTCGACGATCACGGCGGAACACCAGTGCTCGTTCTGGGACTCCACCGCCGGCTGACCTCCCGCCTGCGTCAGTCGGCCATGGCGGCGACCGGCGTCCACTCGGGGAGCATCGCGCGAAGGTGCAGGGTCATGCCTTCGCAGTAGGAGACGTTGTCGTGCAGCGGCCGGTCCGGCAGGTAGGGCAGCTTGCGTCGGTAGGGGTGGCGCAGGAGCAACGGCTGGTCGGCGTCGCCGGTGATGGACTCCAGTTCGTGCAGGAGGGTGCCCGCGCCGCGCGGGGCGAGGATCTCGGTGCCGCCGTCGCGCTCGCTGACTTCCAGTTCAGTGAACGTGTATTCGGGCAGCCGCGGCTTTTCGCGGTACACGTACGGTCGGGAGAGCAGATCGAGTTCGAACAGGGCCCTGGCATCCGGATCCGACCAGAACGGCTGGCCGGCCACGAAGTCGGCGAGGAGCCGGTCGAATTCGGCCCGGTTGGCGTGCAACAGCATGTGCAGCAGGACGCCGCTGTTGAGCAGGGAGAAGCTGCCCAGGTTGGCCACCGAGTCGGTGATGAACCGGCAGATCTCCGAGGAGTCCTTGTGGTCGGTGACGTAGTCGCCCGCCCTGGTGAACAGTTCGTCGAAGGACATCGTGCCGTTGCGGTCGAGGTAGTTGGCGAGGTAGTAGAGCCCGCGCAGGCAGTACAGGCTCTGCACCGCGTAGTTGAGCCGCATGCCCTCGGCATAGTCGGCTTCACTCACCCAGTTGGTGGCGACGACCACATCGGCCTCGGCAGCCTCGTCCGGGACGCGCCGAACCCTGATGCCCAGCCGTTCCCTGTTCTCGTAGATCGGCGTGTTGTTGAGCAACAACTGTGGGTAGATGACGATCGTGTCCGCGTGCGAGCGGCACAGCTCGGCCAGGCCCCGACGGAAACTGGCGACGGTTTCGCCGGGCAGTGGCCAGATCATCTCGGTGAACGAGCTGATCTGCTGTTCACGCAGGGTGCGGTGCAGTTCGGTGTAGGTGTCGGCGCGGATGTTGCTGCGGTTGATGATCTTCAGTACGTCGCTGTCCATCGACTGCAAGGACACCGGCTGGCTGGACAGCATGCCACCGTGTACCAACAGCGAGGTGATCTCCGAGACCCGGTCGGGCTTGTTCTTCGCCGCGTTCATGCCCATCAGTTGCGGGTAGCCGGTGCGCTCCCGGCATTCCACCACGTGCTTGGTGATCTCCACGTCCCTCGGCGACATGCCCCAGTTCGCGTCGGCCATGTACAGGACCATCAGCTTGTTCTCGCTGATCCAGTCGATGTCGGCGAGGATGCGCTCGGTCTCGAACCTGTTCACCTTGGCGTTGGTCGCGGCACCCCAGAAGCAGAAGCCGCAGTTGAACGGGCAACCTCGTGTCGTCTCAAGAATGGCATAGGTGTACTTGTCGGCCTCGAACACGCCACCGGTGAACGGCGAGGGAATCTCGGTGAGATCCTTGATGCGTTCGGGCCGCTCCGTCGTGACCAGTTCTCCCTCGCGCCAGAAACTGATGCCGGGAACCTGGCTGAAATCCGCGTCGTCACTTGCCAGTTGCCGCAGGTACGCGCGGAACGTGCGCTCACCCTCCCCGTTGCACACCACCACGTTGGTGCACTCCGGCGCGACGTACTTGTGCGCATGGCTCATGACCTGCGGGCCGCCGAGGATGAACTGCGCATCGGGCCTGCTGGCCAGCAGGCGGTCCAGCAACCAGCGCACCAGTCCCATGTTCCAGACGTAACAACTGAGCGCGTAGACATCGGCGGGCTCGCTCTCCAGCCGCGCCGCGAACTCCTCACGGTCCACTGTGACCGGAGCGTCACAGATCCGGAAGGTGAAACTCTCCGCGACCTCGGGATCGGCACGGGCATAGGACAACAGGCAACCCGATGCCAACGGCGTCACCTTCTCGAATGCGGTAAACTCCACCATCGAGACCGATTTCACTACGCACCCCCAGTGAGATCGCTTATTTCGACCGCGCCGCTATCAGTTCGCCGACGTCGGTCAGTGCTTCGTCGAGCGCGGTGATCACTTCGTCGAGTTCTTCCTCGGAAATGACCAGCGGTGGCATCAGCATGATCGCCGGCCACATGGCGAGTGTGGACACCAGCACACCACGCGTTTCCATCGCCAACCGCAGATAGTTGGCCGCCGACTCCTCGACCGGGGCGCCCGGCCGGTCGGCCAGTTCGATCGCGTACATCAGACCGGTACCTCGAACGGCACTGACGTGCGGATGTTTGCCGGCCACCGCGGTGAGCCGTTTCTCCAGTTGCCCGGCTCGCTGGTTGACGTTGTCCAGCACGCCTTCCTCGGTGAGCGCGTTGATCACCGCGATGGACGCCGCCATGGCGAGCGGGTGCCCGTCGTTGGTGGAGCCGATGAAGAACTGGCGGTCGTAGGGCAGCCCGAGCAGTTGTTCGTAGATCTCGTCGGAGAGGACCACGGCGGCGACCGGCGCGTAGCCCGCGCTCAGTCCCTTTCCGAGGGTGAGGATGTCCGGCCGGACGCCGAGCTGCTCGACCCTGGTGAAGGCGCCGACCCGGCCCATGCCGGTGGTAACCTCGTCCACGATCAGGTGAATGCCGTTGGCGGAGCAGAATTCCGCGAGACCGCTGAGGTATTCGCCGCTGAGCACGTGTCCGCCCTCGCCGACGACGGGTTCCACCACGACGGCGGCCACCCGCTCAGGGCCGTATTCGGTGATCTGGTCGCGTAGGTCGCCGCTCGGCGGCTCGCCGTCGATGCGGTAGGGCCCCGGCCCGTGCAGCACGTCGGGTAGCACCGGGCCGGCCTGGTAGTGCAGGTAGGGCAGCCCGGTGAGCGCGCCACCGGCCGCACCGAGGCCGTGGAAGCCCTGCCACAGGCCGAAAACGGTGGAGCGTTGTGGTGCGCCGGATGTCCGGTGCAGGAACCGGGACAACAGCACCGACGTCTCGACCGCCTGCGAGCCGTTGCTACAGTAGCGAACCTTGTTCAGGTGCGCCGGCAAGTGCGGCACCAGGGCGTTCGCCGCTTCCATGGCGATCGTGCTCGGTCGGCCGTAGCCGATCACATTGGCGTAGGGCAACGTGTCCAGCTGGCGTTTGATCGCCTCGATCACGCCCTGGTGGCTGTAGCCGAGGGTCACGTTCCACAGGCCGGACCTGGCGTCGAGCAGCCATCTGCCGCCCACGTCGCGCACGCGCACCCCGGAGCCCTCGGCCAGCATGGTCTCCTGCGTGAGGCTCTTGAGGTACACGTTCATCGCCGGGCTGTTCCACAGCGGGTAGTCAGCGGAATTGATCATGGTGTCACGCGGTCACTTGGCCGCGATCAGATCGTCGATGGTGGCGGCGAGCCCGGTGATGGTCGGGGTCTCGAAAATCGCCATCAACGGAATCTCCACCTCGAACTCTTCGCGCAGCTTGTAGGTGGCCAACGTGGCCGTCATCGAGTTGCCGCCGATGGCGAAGAAGTCGTCCTCCGCGTCGAACGTGTCCCGCTTCAGCACCTCGGACCAGATCTTGGTGACCGTGGCCCTGGTGTCGGTCACCGGCCCGTCACCTGCGTTCGCTTCCGTACTCATCGGTGTCCTCCCTACGTGTCAGAACCAATCTGGGACAGGCGGGTTTCCGGATCGGCCAGGACGGTGATCAGCAACCGCCGAAAGCTCCCGGCGAGGTGCCGGATGGTGTCCGGCTCGAAAAGATCGGTGCTGTATTCGATGACGATGCCCAGTTCATCGTCATCGTGGATCAGTACGACGTCGAGATCGAACTTCGCTGTGTAGTTGAACACGTCGAGGCGCCGCGTGTCGAGGTCTGGCAGGTCGATTCGCGTACCACGCTCGTCCTGCACGGACAGGACGATGCGGAACAGCGGCGACCCGAGTGCGTCCCGGCGCGGATTGACCGCGGCAACCACGGTCTCCAGCGGTGCCGCCCGGTGCGCCTGCGCCTCGCCGACCCTCCGGTGGACTCGGCGGATCGACTCAGCGAAGTCCGGATCGCCGGCCAGGTCAAGGCGCAGTACCACGGTGTTCACGAAGAATCCGATGAGCGCGCCGAACGCATCGTCGTCCCGAGTGGACATCGGAGTGCCGAACACGATGTCCGGGTTGTCGGTGCGACTGGCCAGCAGTGTCGCGAAGGCGGCGGCCAGCACGACGAACTCGGTGGTGCTCGCCGCCGAGGCGACCTCGGCGACGCGAGCCGACTCGGGACCGCGCAGCAGCGCCGCCGAGTGACGATCGCCCCGGCCGGAGGGCCGGGTCGGGCGCGGATGATCGAGCGGGTATTCCGGCGGGGTCAGGCCGGTCAGCCGCTCGCGCCAGTAGTCGAGGTGCTGTCGATGTCGCGCGGAGCCCAGGGTGCGCGCCTCGGTTGCCGCGTAGTCGCGGTAGCGCACCGGCAGGACGGGGAGCGGGGAGCCCGTGTACCGGGATCGCAGTTCGTCGAGCAGGATTCCGGTGGATGCGCCGTCGAAGGCCGCGTGGTGGGCGGTGATGATCAGCAGGTGTTCGGTCGGATCGACGCGGACGAGCCTGACCCGGACGAGCGGGCCGTCGGCGAGCCGGAACGGCGTTGCCGCTTCCTGGTTGGCGATGGCCATGGCCATCGCCGCCGCCTCGGCCGGCGGGCGGTCGCTCAGGTCCTCCTCGGTCACCGGCACGGCATCGGCAGGCAGGAGGAGTTGGATCGGCCAACCGGTGTCGTCGCGGACGAACTTCGACCGGAGCACGTCGTGCCGCTCGATGATGGTCCGGACCGCCGCGAGCAGCGCGGCGCGGTCGAGGTGTCCGGTCAGCCGCAGCGCGATCGGCACGTTGTAGGTGGGCCGGCCCGGATACAGCTGGTCGAGAAACCACAACTGGCGCTGGGCGCTGGACAGCGGTGCGATCTCGGTGTCGTCGGGAGGCCGGTCGACGGCGGCGGAACTGTGGGCGGCCGCTTCGGCGAGGTCCGCGACGGTGGGATGGCGGAAGACCACAGCGGCGGGCAGGTGCACGGAGTGTTCCGCGGACAGCCGCCTGGTCAGTTCGATCGCGGTGAGCGAGTTGCCGCCGACGCGGAAGAAGTCGTCGAAGACCCCGATGTCGTCCCGGCCGAGTACGGCGGCCATGGCGTCGAGGATCCGCTGTTCCCACGGCGAGCGGGGCGCCACCCGGTCGCGGCGGGCCACGGTGGGCGAGGGCAGGGCCGCGCGGTCGAGCTTTCCGTTGGGCGACAACGGCAACGCGGGCACGGGCACGATCGCCGAGGGCACCAGATGGGCGGGCAGTTCACGACGCAACTGCGCGTGCAGTACGTCCGGGTCCACATCGGTGACCACATAGGCGATCAACTCGGCGGTGATGCCGGTGCCGGTGACGAGCACGTAGGCGTCGCGCACACCGTCGCAGTGGCGCAACGTCGCCGCGATCTCCCCCGGTTCGACCCGGAAACCACGCAGCTTGACCTGGTCGTCAAGGCGTCCTCGGAATTCCAGGACTCCGTCGGGCAGCCATCGGACCAGGTCACCGGTGCGGTACAGCCGACTGCCGGCCGGACCGAACGGGTCGGGCAGGAAGCGTTGCGCGGTCAGCGCGGGGCGACCGAGGTAGCCGCGGCTGACCCCGCTGCCGGCCACGAACAGCTCGCCGATCCACCCGACCGGCACGGGTTCGCCCGTCGGGTCCAGCACGTACACCCTGGTGTCGCCGATCGGCCTGCCGATGGGTACCGACGGCGGCTCGACCGGATCTCCGACCCGGTGCGTCGTCGCGAAGGTGGTCGTCTCGGTCGGGCCGTAGCCGTTGACGATGGCCAGATCCGGCAGCAGTGTCCGCAGCCTGCGGATGTGCGGCACGGACAGCGCCTCGCCACCGGTGATCAGCAGCCGCAGCGGAGCCAACGTGGTCGGCACGGTGTCGGTGATCAGGTTGGTGAGCTGGGCGGTCATCCAGAGCACGGTCACACCCTCGCGCGCCAACGTCGTGCCGAGTTCGGTGGGGTCGATCCGGCCCTGCGGGTAGACGACCAGCCGGGCACCGTGGGTCAGCGGCGAGAAGATCTCGAAGGTGGACGCGTCAAAGGCGATGCTCGCCAGCGACAGGAACGTGTCGGTGGATCGGATGTCGACGTCGGCAAGACCGGTGACCAGCCGGACGACGGCCTGGTGTGGGACGGCGACCGCTTTGGGGCGACCGGTCGAACCCGAGGTGTAGCACAGGTAGGCGATGTTGTCTGGGTGCACGGGCGGTGCGGGGTCGGTGTCCGGCAGGTCGGCCAGTGCGTCCGGTTCGTCGATCAGCAGGGTGTGCTGGACGGCCGGTAGTCGGCCCGCGAGCGCGCTGGTGGTGATGAGTGTCCTGGCACCGGAGTCGTCGAGCATGAGGCTGATCCGCGCTCGCGGATAGGCCGGGTCGATCGGCAGGTAGGCGGCGCCCGCTTTCAGCACGCCCAGCAGCGCGACGGGCAGTTCGAGGTCGCGGTGCAGGCAGACGGCCACCGGCGTTTCGGGGCCGGCGCCCCAGCCGATCAACTGGTGCGCGATGCGGTTCGCTCGGGTGTCGAGATCGGCGTAGGTCAGCTCACGCCCTGCGACGCGTACCGCGACCGCGTCCGGGGTCGCTGCGACATGCCGCGCGATCAATGCCGTGATGGTGGTGCGTTGCGCCGTACCGGTCGCGTTCGCCTCGACCAGCAGAGCCGTGCGCTGCGATGCGGTCAACAGGTCCACTGTGGCCGGTGCGCGGGCCGGATCGGCCAGTACCGCCGCGAGCAGCCGCTGGTAGGACTCGGCGAGGCACTGGACGGTGGCGCGGTCGAACAGGTCGCTGCGGTAGGTGAACAGCCCGGTGAGCCGACCGTCCTTGGCACGTTGCAGGGCGACCGACAGGTCGAACTGGCTCGCTCGTGGGTCAACTGGCCACGGCTCGATCCGGACACCGGTCAGGCGCAGCAATGCCGCTGGTGCGTCGTAGACCTGGAAGCTGACCTGGAACAGTGGCGCGCGAGCGGGCTCGCGGTCCGGGCTCAACCGCTCGACCAGTCGCTGGAAGGGAACGTCCCGGTGCGCGAACGCAGCCAGTGTCTCGTCGCGGACGCGGTCCAGCAACGTCTCGAACGACGGGTCGCCAGCGCAGTCGACCCGCAGCACCGCCATGTTGGCCAGGTAGCCGACCACGTCGGCGAACTCGTCGCGGTTGCGGTCGCTGATCGGCGTGCCGACCACGATGTCCGCTGACCGGGTCGCCCTGGCCAGCAGCGCGACGAAGCCGGTGAGCAGGACGGTGAACAGGGTGGTGCCCCTTGCCTGCGCGAGTTGCTCGGCCGCCGCGCCGATGGCCGCCTCGAACGGCACGCGCAGCAGGTCGCCGGTTTGACTTGGCGCACCGGGCCGGGGGCGGTCGAAGGGCAGCGGCATTTCCGCCTGCGCGCCTGCCAGGTGCGCGGACCATTCGCCCAACTGCTCGTCAAGGGCCGGATCGTCGCGCCGGGTCGAGTGCCAGTAGGCGAAATCCGCGTACCGAACGGCGGGCGGTGGCAGGTCGGGATCGCGGCCGGCGCGATACGCCGCGTAGTACCGGCTCAGTTCCTCGAACATGACCTCGGTCGAGCGACCGTCGGAGGCGATGTGGTGGATCACCACGCACAGCACGTGGTCCTGCTGGCCGAGCTCGGCCACGATGACGCGCATCAGCCTGCCGCCGGCGAGGTCCATCGGTGCGAAGGCGCGGTCGCGGAGTTCGGCGATCGTTCCGACGGTCGTCCAGTCGAGGGTCGCGTTGGGATCGGCGGACAGGTAGGGCACACCGTCGGCGACCAGCACCCTGGTGTGCAGCATGTCGTGCCTGCGCAGCAGTTCGGCGAACGCGCTGCGCAGCGCGGACTCGTCCAGCGCCCCGCGCAGCCGGTAGGACTCGACGACGTGGTAGGCCGATGGATCGTCGGCGACGCCGTGCGCGAGCCACAGTCCCAGCTGGCCCGGTGTCAGCGGAACTCGCGCGTCACGGGGCGCGCGCGGCAGCTCGCGCGGTGTCCGGACGGTCGCCGCGTCGACAAGGGTCGACAGGGTCCGCAGTGTCGGGGCACGGAGGAACTCCTGCACTGCGACGTCGACACCGAAGATCTTGTGCACCAGGTTCAACAGGCGGATGACCTGGAGGCTGTTGCCGCCCTCGGTGAAGAAGTCGGTGTCCGCACCGGGCTGGGCGCCGGGCAGCGCAACGGCGAAGCACTCGTCGCGCAGCCTGCGTTGCAGCGGGGTCAGCTCGTCGAAGGACGCGGGCACCTCTCGCGCGTCCGGCAGGGCCCGCAAGGCGGCGAGGTCGACTTTTCCGTTGGTGGTGAGCGGAATCGCGGGCACCGCCACGAACCGGCTCGGCACCAGGTGCCGAGGAAGCCGGGATTCGAGCTCCCCGCGCAGTCGCTGGCTGGCGACCTCGCCGCTGACGTAGGCGACCAGCCGCGCGCCATCGGTGCCGGCGACGAGATCGACCACCGCACCGCGCACCGCGGGCTGCGCGGCCAGCACGGCTTCGACCTCACCGAGTTCGACGCGCTGGCCGTTGATCTTCACCTGCCGGTCGCGGCGTCCGACGAACACGAGATCGCCGTTGCCGTCGCGGCGCACCAGGTCCCCGGTGCGGAACATCCGCTGACCAGGACGGTCGAACGGGTCTGGCACGAACCGGGCCGCCGTGGTCGCGGGATCGTCGAGGTAGCCGCGCGTCACGCCGAGACCGCCGACGTACAACTCGCCGACGGCTCCGAACGGGACCGGCTCCCCCTCCTCGTCCAGTACGTAGGCCCGCTGGTTGAGCACCGGCCTGCCGATCGGCGGACTGGAGCGCGATTCGCGCGCGCAGTCGTGGTAGATCACGCCGACGGTCGTTTCGGTCGGGCCGTAGCCGTTGATCACCCGTCGGTTCTCGTTCGCCCACCGGGTGACCAGCGAGCCGGCGAACGCCTCACCGCCGACGGAGACCGCGCGCAGGTCGGGAAACCGGTCGGGCTCCAGCACACCCATCAGCACAGGTGGCAGTTCGGCGATGGTGATCCGTTCCCTGGCCAGTGCCTGGGACAGCGCCTCGACCGAGAGTCGTTCCTGGTCGCCGGCCAGCCACACGGACGCGCCGATCAACAGGGCGGAGAAGATCTCCTGCACCCAGACGTCGAACGCGGGTGACGCGTACTGCAACATCCGGTCGGCCGGCGTCATGTCGAACACGTGCTGATACGAGCGGACGAAGTTCACGGCGTTGGCATGCGAGACGACGACCGCGCGCGGCGTCCCGGTGCTACCGGAGGTGAAGATCGCGTATGCCGCGTTGGCCGGATCGGTCGTGGCAGGATCGATCCTAGTGGGCGGGCGCTGTCCGGCAGGGGGCTCGTGGTCGAGATCGAGCACGGGCCACGGGACATCGCCGATCCGGTCCCTGTTGGCCTGGTCGGTGATGACCAGGTCGACGGCTGCCAACCGGGTCAGTTCGGCAACGCGGGCCCTCGGCGCGTCCGGGTCGATCGGCACCCACGCGGCACCGGCGTGCAGCACCCCGAGGCAGGCGACGACCCAGCGCACGTCACCGCGCGACAGGACGAGGGCGACCCGCGATTCGGGCCGTGCGCCCAGCGCACGAACGACACTGCCGAGCCTGCGCGCCCGTACCGCCAGTTCGGCGTAGTCCAGTGCGTCGTGCGCGCTCGCCACGGCGGTCGAGTCCAGGTGGGCGCGGGCCGTTGCCTCGAACAGTTCGGTCAGCGTCGCGTGTTCGACCGGGCCGCTGGTGTGCCAGTCGGATGCGTCCAGCGTACTCGGCATCGACACGGCGTTGCGCAGGAAAGCGTCCACAACGACCGGATCGTGCCGGTCGGGATCGAATTCGGCGACCAGTTCGCGTTCGTCGGGGCAGATGTCGACGACCAACTCGGCGCGGGGAAGATCGGTCTCGGGATCGAAAAGGAGGTCGACGACGCGCCGGATGCGCAGCAGGATCGGCACCGCGCCGTCGGGACGGGCCGGCCTCGTCCGCATGCCGGCGATCCCCGACGGCCCGATGTCGACGGTCAGCAGCTGAGGCTGGCTCGGATTCCGGTGCAGCAGCACGGATATCTCGGTCTGTCCACTGTACGCGGCGAGCGCGCGGGACACGGCGCCGAGCATGTCATCGGCCGTATTCGCGGCGTCGGCGGGGAAACCGCGGGTGCTGCGTTGCCGACTCGGTGGGGGTACCGGCCCGGTCGCCGTTGCGGCGGGAAAACGCGTGTAGTCGCCGGCATCGGTGGGCCGAGGATCAAGTTCCGCAGCCCGGTCGCGAATTCGTCGCAGAAAGGCGGCGCGGCGCGCCGGTCCGCCAAGTCGGACCGGTGCCGCAGGTGGTAGAGCGCTGTCCACCACCTCAGTCATGAGGTCATCCCCCCTGCCCCAACAGATGCCATCAGCATAGTCACGATCCGGAACTGATTCATTGGTCCGATCGGGGGGTTCGCAACCGTCGTCCCACTGCTACCATCGCGATGGGGGAAGCCTGTCAGGGGGGTGATATGGACTTCGGCTTTTCAGCGCGGGATCTGGCTTTCCTCGCCGAGGTCCGGTCTGTTGTGGACAGCGAAGAGGTGCGTGCGGAAATCGCGCGACTCTCGACGAACTCCGCTGGTGAGCCGGACGAACGACCGCTGTACCGCCTGCTCGGTGGGGCCGGTCTGCTCGGCGTGAGCTGGCCGAAAGAATACGGTGGCGGTGGCCGCTCCCCCGTCGCCGCCACGATCGTCATCGAGGAACTCGGGCGGGCCGGTGTGCCGGACACGCTTTTCGTCAACAGTATCCAGACCGTCGGTCAATTGTTGCTGCTCGCCGGTTCGCCGGCACAGCGAGCGCGATTGTTGCCCGCGATGGCGCGCGGCGAGCTGTTCGCGAGCGTGCTCTACACCGAACCGGCGGCCGGCTCCGATCTCGCCGCGCTGAGTACGACGGCCGAGCGGATCGACGGCGGTTTTCGGTTGACGGGCAGCAAAGCGTTCAACCTCAAGACGACCATCACCGACTTCGGCCTGTGTGCCGCGCGCACGGATCGCGGCACATCGCGTTATGGCGGCCTCACCCTGTTCGTTGTCGACCTGCGGGCACCGGGAGTGCGGGTGCGGCAGGTGCCGACGTTGCAGGACGAGCAGTTCTGCATCGTCACCCTCGGCGGTGTCGAGGTCACAGACGACGATGTGGTCGGCGGTGTCGGCGATGGCTGGGCCACCCTGATGCGGGCACTTCCGTTGGAGCGGACCGGGTTCGACTTCGTGGCGCGCGCGAGGCGGTGGTACGACCTTGCCGAGTCCTCGGCCGAACCCGACCCTGAGCGGGCCGGCCGCTACGCGGCAATGGTCGAGGCGGCCGGTTTGTTGGCGTGGCAGGCGGCGCTGACCGAGGAAACAGCGTCGGTCGATCCGGTACCCGGTTCGGTGGCGAAGTGGTACACCAGCGAACTCGCCGCCCGGATCGCCGACTGGGGCGTGCGGCGTCATGGTCCTGGTGCCTCGGCGGCCGTGCATCGGGCCTACCGCGAGGCTCCCGGCCTGCTGTTGGCCGGCGGGACATCCGAGATGATGTTGCAGACGCTGGCCGAGCAACTACCCGAACTGGATTCGGTGAACTGACGTGCGGTTGCGGCTGACCGAGGACGAGGCGGCGTTCGTGCGCACGCTGCGCGCCGAACTCGGCTCGGTCGACGGCGAACCGCGCGACCGGCTGGCCGCGCTCGGTGTGTACACCGTGGAGGTTCCCGACGACGAGGGCGGCCTCGGGCTCGGCATCGAGTACGGCGTGTTGCTCTGCGCGGAGCTGGGTCGCGCCGCGATCGAGGACGACTACCGAGCCACCATGGCACTGCGCGAACTGGGCCACGCCGCGACCGAACCGGGGTGGGAATCCACGCTGCGCGCCGAGCGGATCGACGCGTCCGACCAGGTGGTCACCGCGATATGGCTTCGGCAGGCCGCCTACCTTCTCGGCCTCGGCGCAGGCGCGCACCGACTCGCGGTGGCGCGCTCGCGCACGCGCAGGCAGTTCGGCACGGCCATCGGTGAACGGCAGTCGGTTTCCTTCCCGCTGGCACAGGCGTTCGCGCACCTGCACGCCGTGCGGCTGCTGGTGCACAAGGCGGCGTGGCAGCACGACAACGGCGAACCGGCACTGCTCGGTGCGACTCGCGCGCTGGCCTACGCCGCCGAGGTCGCTTTGGACACCACCGCGACGGCGGTGCACGTGCACGGCGCGTTCGGGCTGACCAGGGTCGCCCCTGTGCACCGGTACTACGAGTTGGCCGCGACCGAGGCGGTCAGGTTCGGCAGTCCGGCCGCGTTGTGGCGGCTGGCGTCCGAGTTGGCGGCGGCACCGAGGACCGCGGCACCGAGGACCAAGGTCTCACCGTGAGGAGCGCACATGTCCACCAGGGTCGCGATCGTCACCGGCGGGGGTGGCGGCATCGGTGCGGCGACCGCGCGACGGCTGGCCGAACAGGGCTCGATGGTCGCGGTGCTGGACCGCGACGAGGCCAAGGCGGTGCGGATCGCGGCGGAACTGACCGACGACGGTCACACCGCGATCGCCGTCGTCGCGGACGTGACGGACACGGCTGCCGTACGAGCGGCCGTCGACAGCGTGCACACCAGGTTGGGCCCACCGTCGATACTGGTCAACAACGCGGGATTGGCCAGGGACGTGCCGTTCGAGGACATGACCGCGCAGGACTGGGACGTGGTGCTGGACACCAACCTGCGCGGCGCTTTCGTCTGTTGCCGCGCGGTCGCACCGTTGCTCGTTGAGCAGGGCTGGGGGCGGATCGTCAACCTGTCCAGCATGGCCGCGCACGGCGTACGCAGCCAGGCCGCCTACAGCGCGGCCAAATCGGCTGTGCAGGGACTGACCCGCTCGCTCGCCATCGAACTCGGACCGCATTCGATCACGGTGAACGCGATCGCTCCCGGTTACATCCGCACCGACATGACCAAGGGGAGCGCCGCGTCGATCGGGATGGACTTCGCCCGGCTGCAACGGGTCGTCGCGGCGCAGACGCCGCTGCGCAGGATCGGTGAACCGGACGACATCGCGGGCGTCATCGCGTTCCTGGCCGGCGACGCGGGTGGTTTCATCACCGGCCAGGTCATCACCGTGTCCGGTGGCCTGATGCTGGCGTGACGCTGGTGTGATGCGTCAACGCAACCGGACCGTGGTCGGCAGGGTGAGAAACCCGCGAGCCTCGGCCGATGGCACCCGCACCGTCCCAGCCGGATCGATGTCGTAGTCGGCGATGCGCCTGGTCAGCTCGGTCAACGCGATCGTGGCCTGCATCCTGGCCAGCCCCGCGCCGAGGCAGAAGTGCCTGCCGACGCCGAAGGTGCGTTTGGCCGAGGTGTTGCGGCGGATGTCGAACCGGTCGGGGTGCTCGATCACGGCCGGATCCCGGTTGGCCGATCCGGGCAGCAGCAGCACGCGCCCGCCGGCCGGGATCGTCGTGCCGTGCAGGACGATGTCGGTCGTGGCGGTGCGGGCCGCGAACTGGTTCGGCGTGTCGAAACGCAGTGTTTCCTCGATCCACCCGGAGATCTTGCCTCGGCAGGCCAGCTCGCGCTGGTCGGGATGGCGCCACGCCCAGTACCAGCAGTTGCCGAGCAACTGTACGACCGTGTCGTTGCCCGCCGCGAGCAGCAGGTTGAGGAAGGCCACGATCTCCTCGTCGGCGACGGCTCCGCCCGGTCCGTCCTCGTGCAACAGATGACCGATCAGGTCGTCGCCCGCGTAACCGTCGCGACGTCGTCGAGCGACCAGCTCGGTGAAATAGTCGACCGACCGCAGGGTCGCCTCGATCGCGGCGATCGGCGCGTCGTGCGCACCCTCGTCGCGGTGCACGACCTTGGCGGCGAGCGCGTGCAGGTCGGCGAGATCGTCCTGCGGAACTCCGATCAGCGCGGTGAGCACGTGAATCGGGAAAGTCTCTGCGAATTCGCCGACGAAATCGAAGTGTCCTCTGGCCAGCACCCGGTCCAGCGACTCATCGACCCGCGCCCGCACCATCCGCGCGAGCAGTCCTGGACGGCGAGGGCCGAAGAAACGAGCCAGCGCGCCACGGATTCTGGTGTGCCGAGGCGCGTCCATCGCGAGCACGGACGCCCACCGGTACGCGTTCGGCCCCCAGCTCGCCGGTTCCAGGCTGTTGCCGTTGGCGTTGGAGAAACGCGCCGAATCAAGGAACGCCGCGGTGATGTCGGCATGCCGCGACAACGCCCAGAAATCGCGCTCCTCGTTGCGGTACACTGGTGCCTCGGCGCGAAGGCGGGCATAGATCGGATAGGGATCGTCGTACGCTTGTTCGCCGTACGGGTCGTAGTGCACCGTGGCGGATGCGGACATGCGCTCATTCAACCATCCCGATCCCGTTGGTGCTAAGCTTTCCCGGCCAAGACTTGGGGGGTGCACGACGTGCCGGACGGCGTTCTCGCGGGCAGCAAGGCACTGGTCACCGGCGGTTCGCGCGGCATCGGCGCGGCGATCGTCGAACGTCTCGCCAAGGACGGTGCGCGCGTCGTGTTCGGCTACGCGCGGAACAAGGATCTTGCCGAGCAACTCGTCGCCCGGCTGGCCGAAACCGGTGCCGAAGCACACGCGGTAGCTGCCGACGTCGGCGACCCGGACGCGGTCCGGGAACTGTTCGACACCGCGAAGGAACTGCTCGGCGGGGTGGACATCCTGGTCAACAATGCGGGCCAGGCACTCACCACGACCATCGCGGACACGACCGAACAGGACTTCGACCGGATGTTCGCGGTCAACGTCAAGGGGCCGTTCTTCCTGATGCAGCAGGCCGCGCGTGGACTGAACCGAGGTGGCCGGATCATCAACATCTCCACCATCAACACGGTCATGCACGGCCCCGGCGTCGCGGTCTACGCGGCGACCAAGGCCGCGGTGGAACAGTTCACCCTGGTGGCCGCCAAGGAGTTCGGGCCAAGGGGCGTCACCGTGAACACCGTCTCGCCCGGTCCGATCGACACGGACATGTTGCGGGCCACCAACTCCGCGACCGCTCTGGACATCGCCGCCGCGTCCACCCCGTTGCGCAGGCTCGGACGACCGGACGACGTCGCCGACGTGGTCGCCTTCCTCGCCGGGCCGGACGCCCGCTGGCTCACCGGCCAGAACCTGCGCGCATCAGGAGGTCTGGCATGACGACCGCGATCGTGACCGGTGCCGCGCGCGGGATCGGCGCGGCGATCGCGACCCGGCTTGCCGAGGACGGCATGGCCGTTGCCATCGTGGACGTCGCGGCGGATGGTTGCGCGCGTACCGCGGCGAAGATCGCGGCGACCGGCGCGACCGCGATCGCGGTTCCCGCCGATGTCACCGACGAAGGCCAGGTCCGGGCGGCGGTCGAGCGGATCGCGGGTGAACTCGATCCGCCGACCGTACTGGTCAACAACGCGGGCGTGATCCGCGACGGCTCGCTGACCGAACTGACCGACGAGGACTGGGACGTCGTGCTCTCGGTCAACCTGCGCGCCTGTTTCCTGATGTGCTCCGCTGTGCGGCCCCACCAGGTCGAGCGGGGCTGGGGTCGGATCGTCAACCTGTCAAGCGCCTCCGCCATGGGCAACCGCGACCAGGCGAACTATTCCGCGGCAAAGGCGGGCGTGCTCGGGTTCACCAGGTCGCTCGCGGTGGAACTGGGTCCGCACGGCATCACGTCGAACGCGGTCGCGCCCGGCTATATCGTCAGCGACATGACGGCGTCCATGGCCAAGCGGCTTGGCGCCGATTTCGAGCAGTTCCAGAAGATGGTCGCCGAACAGACCCCGGTGCGGCGGGTCGGCCAGCCGGCCGATGTCGCGCACGCGGTGTCTTTTCTGGCCAGCGAAGGCGCGGGTTTCGTTACCGGCGAGGTCATCTACGTGACCGGCGGCGTGATCCGCTGAACCTCGGCGTCACGCCGTGCTCGCCACCGGCTGCACCGGCTGCCACGCGGGCAGCATTTCCCGCAGGTGCAGGGTCATGCCCTGGCAGTAGGAGATGTTCTCCTCCAGCGTGCGATGCCGCAGGTAAGGCAGTTTGTGCCGGCCGGGGTGGGTGAGCATCAGCGGTCCGCCGTCGGTCGCCGCTGGCAGGTCCAGTTCGGCCAACAGCGTGGTCACGGCCTCCGGAGCGGTGACAACGAACCCGCCCGATTCTGCGGGACGCACGTCAAGGTGCCGGAAGTCGTGGTCGGGGATGGTGGGCGACTCGCGGTAGATGTAGGGCCGGGCGAGCAGGTCGAGTTCCAGCATCGCCTGCACGGTCGGGTCGACGCCGAACGGTTGACTGGCAACGAAGTCCGCGAACAACCGGTCGGATTCGCCGCGTTCGGCGTGCAGGATCAGATGGGCCAGCCGGCCCGCGTTGAGCAGGTAGTAGTTGCCCATGGTGGCCACGGAATCCGCGACGAAGCGGCTCAACGACGAGTCCGTGGCATCGAGGTACTCGGCGGCGACCGCGAACAGGTCGCCGAAGGTCATCAACCCGGTGCGGTCGAGGTAGTTGGCGAGGTAGTACAACCCGCGCTGGTTGTACAGTGCGGTCATGGCGTAGTAGACGCGTACGCCTTCCTCGTAGTCCGCCTCGTCGACCCATTTCGTGGCCACCACGACGTCGGCCTCGGCGACCTCGTCCGGCACCCGGCGGACCCCGATACCGAACCGGTCCCTGTTCACGTAGATCGGCGTGTTGTGCAGCAACAGCTGCGGATAGACCAGGATCGTGTCCGCACGTGATCGGCACAGTTCGGTGAGTCCCTCGCGGAAACTCGCCACCGTCTCCCCCGGCAGTGGCCAGATCATCTCGATGTAGGAGCTGATCGCCTGTTCCCGCAGGGTCCGCTGCAACTCGGTGTAGGTCTCGGCGCGGATGTTGCTGCGGTCGATGAGGTTGAGCACGTCGTCGTCCATGGACTGCAACGAGATCGGCTGACTGGTCAGCAGGCCGCCGTCGACCAGTATCCTGGTGATCTCGGCGACCCGGTCTGGCCGGTTCTTCGCCGCGTTCATGGACACCACCATCGGATATCCGGTCCGGCTGCGACACTCCACGATGTGCTTGGTGAAGTCAACGTCGCGCGGTGCCATGCCCCAGTTCGCGTCGGCGAGGAACACCGTTGCCATGCCGTTGTCCGACATCCAGCTGATGTCCTCAAGCACCCGGTCGGTCTCGAACCTGTTGACCTTCGCGTTGGTCGCGGCACCCCAGAAACAGAAGCCGCACCGGTACGGGCAACCCCGGTTGGTTTCCAGGATCGCGAACGTGTAGCGGCCTGGTTCGAACAGGCCCGCCGTGTAGGGCGAGGGTACCTCGGTCAGGTCCTTGATGCGTTCCGGTCGTTCGGTCGTGACGAGTTCGCCGTCCTGCCAGAAACTCAGCCCGGGTACCGCTGCGAGGTCGGGTTCGTCGGACCGCAACTGGCGCAGGTATTCATGGAAGGTGCGCTCGCCCTCACCGTTGCACACCGCGACGTTCGCCCACTCGGGACGCACGTACTGCTTGGCGTGACTCATCACCTGCGGACCGCCGAGCACGAAACGGGCGTTCGGCATGCGCTCCACGAGATGGTTGAGCAGCCAGCTCACCAACCCCATGTTCCACACGTAGCAGCTCAGCGCGTACACGTCCGCCGGTTGTTCGGTCAGCCGGGCGGCGAACTCCTCGCGGTCGACCGTCACCGGGGCGTCGACAATGGAAAACGCGTAGTCCCGCTGGATTTCCGGATCTTTCATCGCGTACGTGTACAGGTACCCGGACGCCAGCGGAACGATCTTGTCAAATGCCGTGAGTTCGACGAACGCCACCGTTTTCATGCTTCGACTGGCCCCCTCGGTGTGTGCGAGCGACGCGCACCGTCCGGTGTAACCCCAGCACCCCGGCAAACCCCCTGTCACCATAACCCGTTACTTGGGGCCTCGTCCAATACCGATCTCGGCTATACGATCGTCGGGGACCGCCGTGGGGCGGCATGGCCACTGGGGAGCCAATCGGGAGTGCCGCGGTCGGTCGACACGAGGGGGCAGGTGTGCAACGCGCGAACGCGGAGCCCGAGCAGATCGCGATGTTGCGACGAATGGTGGAAATCCCTTCGCCGACCGGCGCGGAAGACGAACTTGCCGGCTATGTTGTCGACACGGCGGCACGACTCGGCTTTCGCGCGCACCGCGACGCGGCCGGCAACGCCGTCGCGGAGGTGGGCGAGGGCACCGGCCCGACCATCATGCTGTTGGGGCATCTGGACACCGTGCCCGGCGAGCTGCCGGTGCGCGAGATCGACGGCGTTCTGCACGGCCGAGGTGCCGTTGACGCCAAAGCACCGTTGGCCACGATGCTCTGGGCGGCCGCCAGGGTCGCGACGCACGCGGCGTACCGGGTGGTGGTGGTCGGCGCGGTCGGCGAGGAAGGTGACTCGGCCGGCGCGCTGCACCTGTTGCGCGGTGATGCGCCGGACGCCCTTGTCATCGGTGAACCGAGCGGCCTGGACACGGTCGTGATCGGGTACAAGGGGATCGTCCGGCTGAGACTGACCGTGACGAGGCCGCGTGCGCACACCAGCAGCCCCGCGCCCAAGGCTGTCGAGGTGGCCACGGATTTCTGGCACGACCTGCGCGCTCACCTGGCCGCGCAACGAGCCGGCGAAAGTCCGTTCAGCCGGCCGATTCCCGCGCTGACCGAGCTGACCGGAGACCCGATGCACGCGGTGCTCACCGCGAGTTGCCGAACCCCGGTCGGCTTCGACAGCGGCGCGTTCCTCGGCTGGCTGCGCGAGCGGGCGGGCGATGACGACCTGGCGATTCTTGAGGACGTGCCCGCGGTGCGCTCGTCGCGCCGGGACCCGGTCGTGTCGAGCCTGGCCGCCGCGGTCCGGGCGCACGTCGGTCCGCCCCGCACCAAGGTCAAACTGGGCACCTCGGACATGAACGTGGTGGCTCCGGTGTGGTCGGTTCCGGTCGCCGCCTACGGTCCTGGCGACGCCGCGCTCGACCATACCGACTCCGAACGCGTCGAACTGGCCGAATACCTGCGTGCCATCGACGTTCTCGCCGCAGCGCTGGACGGGATCGCGCTGGCCGTCGGTCCTCGCGCGACGAACGTGCTGGGCGTCCGGCGATGACGCGCTCGCTTGCGGTGCTGGCGTCGCGGATTCGCGGCGAGGAGAAACTGCTCCTCGCCGAACTGGACCGGCGACACGTCGACTACACCGTGCTGGACACCCGACGGCTGGTGTTCGACTGCGCCGAGCCGGACCTGCCCTACCGCGCTGCGTTCGCGCGGGAGATCTCGCACCACAGGGCCCTGTACGCGGCACGGCTGTTCGAGCACGCGGGTGTGCCCGTGCTGAACTCGGCATCGGCCATCGCCACCTGCGGCGACAAACTGCTCACCACGCTGGCACTGGTGCGGGCGGGTGTGCGCACGCCGCGCACCATGCTCGCGCTCACGCCAACGGCCGGACTGGACGCACTGGACCGGCTCAACTACTCGGCCGTGGTCAAACCGGTGACCGGCTCGTGGGGCCGGCTGGTGACCCGGTTGCGCGATCGGGAGACCGCGGAAGCGGTGTTGGAACACCGCGACGCCCTGCCGCACCCGCAACACAAGATCACCTATCTCCAGGAGTACGTGCCGACCCCGGGCCGGGACATCCGGGTGCTGGTCGCGGGTGAGGAGATCATCGGTGCGGTGTACCGGATTTCCGCCCACTGGCGCACCAACACCGCGCGCGACGCGGTGACCAGACCGTGCCCGGTCGACGACGACCTCGCCGGCCTGGTGCGGGCCGCGGTCGCCGCGGTCGGCGCCGGCATCTACGGCATCGACGTGCTGGAGGACCGGTCCGGCGGGTACTACGTGAACGAGATCAACCACACGCCCGAGTTCCACGGCGCCGCGCAGGCGCTGGACGTGGACGTCGCCGCGCGTTGGGTGGACTACCTGCTCGCCGGGGCCGGTGCGCCGTGACAACGAAACGGACCGGAGGTGCGGTGGGTCGGCTCGCGATGTTCGGCGGCGAGCGCCACGTCACCCTGGACGACGCGGACCGGGCCGCGCTCGCCTGGCCGATCGTGACCGACGCCGAACGGCAGGCGGTGCTGGACGTGTTGGACGGCGGCGGTTTCACCTCGGTGGGTTCCGGTGCCGCGACCGTGTCCGCACTGGAGGCCGAGTGGGCCGACTACGTCGGCGTCGGCCACTGCGCTGCGGTGGCCAACGGCACGGCCGCCATCGAGGTGGCGCTCGCCGCGACGGGAGTCTCCCCCGGCGCCGAGATCCTGGTGCCCGCGTTGTCGTTCATGGGCAGCGCGAGCGCACCGGTTGCGCGTCTGCTGGTGCCGGTGTTCGTGGACGTCGACCCGCGCACGTACACGATCGACCCGCGCGCCGCGGCCGCTGCGGTCACCCCGCGCACCGAGGCCGTGCTCGCCGTGCACCTGCACGGCCTGCCCTGCGACATGGCGCCGTTGCGCGAACTCGCCCGGCAACGGGGTCTGGTGCTGGTCGAGGACGCGGCGCAGGCGCACGGCGCGACCTATCGCGGCACACGGACCGGAGCGCTCGGCGACGTGGCCGCGTTCAGCCTCAACGCGGTGAAGAACCTGCCCACCTGCGGAGAGGGCGGCCTGGTCACCACAGACGACGAGGACACCCATCGCAGGGCGGTGCGGCACCGGCAGTTCGGCGAGGACATGTCGACCCCGCGCGACTACCTGTCCCAGGTGCTCGCGGGCAATGCGAAGCTCAGCGCGGTGCAGGCGGCGTTCGCCCGCTGCCAGCTCGACGTCTTCCCGGCACGGCAGGCCGCCCGGGAGCGCAACGTGCGCGAGTTCTCGGCCCGACTGGCCGAGTTGCCCGGCCTCGTCGTGCCCTTCTGCCCCGACGACCGCACGCACGCCTGGCACATGCTGCGGCTGCGCTTCGATCCGGTCGCGTTCGGCTTCCCGGATGTCGCGCCGGGCGCGTTGCGCACGGTGCTCCAACGCGCGCTGCGCGCGGAAGGCGTGCCGGTCCAGCAGTACCAGCCCGTCCCGCTGCCGGGTCAGCCCGCGTTCCAGACCGGAGAGGGCTTCGGTGGCTACCCGTGGCGGCTGCCCGGGGTGCCCACGCGACGTTACCGGGCAGCGGATCATCCGCACACGTGCGCGATCATCGACGACTCGGTGACCTTGCAGCACTGGCATCTCAACCCTGCCGCGACCGATGTGCTGCGCCGGTGTGCCGACGCGTTCGAGAAGGTCTGGTCGCACCGGGCCGAACTGGCGGCATTGGCGGGCAAGGTCAGCTACCAACCGATGTGGCAACGCGTCCAGCGCGCGGGGGCGAGCAGATGACGAGCGCCGAGGAACTGGCCGCGCTGGCCTACGCGGCCAGGCACCTGGTGCTGGACATGGCCGCGAGTGAGCACGGCACGCACGTCGGCGGCAGTCTGTCCGCTGTGGACATCCTCACCGTCCTCTATGCCGACGTGCTGCGGGTGCGGCCGGACGAACCGGACTGGCCGGACCGCGACTGGTTCGTGCTCAGCAAGGGCCATGCCAGCGCCGCCCTCTACGCCGTGCTGGCCAACCGCGGCTTCTTCCCGGTGCGGGAATGTCACGACTACGGGAGGGCCGGCAGCAGGCTCGCCGGTCACCCGCTGCGTCGCCTGCCCGGCGTGGATTTCGCCACCGGTTCGCTCGGACACGGCCTGTCCGTGGCGACCGGGCTCGCCCTGGCCGCGCGCGGGCGCAACCGGCCCAACCGTGCGTTCGTGCTGCTCGGCGACGGCGAGTTGCAGGAAGGGTCCAACTGGGAGCCGATCATGTCGGCGCCCCGGTTCGAACTGGACAACCTAGTGGCCATCGTGGACCGCAACGGTTGGCAGATCACCGGCCGCACCGAGGACTGCGCGCCACTGGAGCCGCTGGCGAGCAGATGGCGCGACTTCGGCTGGGAGTGCGTTGAGATCGACGGGCACGACCTGGCCGAACTCGCCGCCACGTTCGCCGCGCTGCCGCTGGTCGCCGGCAGGCCCACCGTGGTGATCGCGCGCACTGTCAAGGGCCGGGGCGTGCCGATGTTCGAGAACCGCAGGAAGAGCCATTACGTCCGGTTGACCCCGGCGCTGTACGAGCGCGCGAGTGCCGGGTTGCGCGGGCGCTGGGAGGCAGCGCGATGACCGGCGAGTCCACCCGCGACGTCTACCGGCGCACCCTGCTGGAGTTGGCAACCGCCGACGACCGGATCTACTGCGTCGACTCGGACATGGGGGGCCTTGAAGACACCTTCGCCGCCGAACTGCCCGGCCAGTACGTGAACGTCGGCATCGCCGAGGCGAACCTGTTCGGCGTGTCCGCGGGTCTGGCCCTCGCCGGGCTGATCCCGTTCGCCAACACGATGAGCGCGTTCGCGTTGTGGCGGGCCGGTGAACAACTCCGCACCGACATCGCCGCCAACCAACTGCCGGTGCGGGTCGTTGTCACGCACGGCGGCGCGGCCGCAGGCCACTACGGTCCTTCCCACCACGCCCTCGACGACCTGGCCGTCGCCAGGGTGCTGCCGGGCACGACCGTGCTGGTGCCTGCCGACGCCGCCGAGACCGAGCGAGCCATCAGGGCCGTCGTGCACCACCCCGGCCCGGTGCTCGTCCGGCTCGGCAGGGCCGCAACTCCCCCGGTCACCGGCGGCACCGAGTTCGTCCCCGGTGTCGCCACCGAACTGGTCGCCGGCCAGGACGTCACGATCATCGCGACCGGACCGTTGCCGGTGCACAGGGCACTGCGCGCGGCGCAGCTGCTCGCCAGCGACGGTATCGCCGCGCGCGTGCTGAACATGCACACCATCGCCCCCATCGACACCGCGGCGATCACCTCGGCCGCACGGCAGACCGCGGGGATCGTGACCGTCGAGGACCACGTCGTGCTCGGCGGTCTCGGTGGCGCGGTGTGCGAGGTGGTGTGCGCTGAGCACCCGGCCCCGGTCCGGCGCATCGGCACCCCCAGCGCGTATCTCGACCGGGTCGACGACGAGGCCGGCCTGCTGACCGCAGCGGGGATCACTCCGGAGGCGATCGCCGCGGCGGGGCGCGACATCCTGGCCGGTCGCGTGGATCACCAGAACCACCTCAGCGGAAGGGAGAACCGTTCACATGGCTCCGACATGTCCCGGTTGTGAGAGCGACGTGCGCGTCGATGGCCCCCTGGTGCAGAACGAGATCATCGAGTGCGACCAGTGCCGCGCCGAACTTGAGGTGGTCGCCGCCGATCCGGTCGTGCTCGCGCTGGCACCCGAGGTCGAGGAGGACTGGGGCGAGTGATCAGCGCGGCCGTCGTCGGCGCCTCCGGGTACATCGGGGGTGAGTTGCTGCGCCTGCTGCTCGGTCACCCGAACGTGGAACTGGTGGCGGCGACGTCCCGACGGCTCGCGGGACGCTGGGTCGACGGCGCGCACCCGAACCTGCGCGGCCACACCCGGCTGCGGTTCCGCGAGCCAGGGGACGTGCCACCGTGCGACGTGCTGTTCGTCGCGGTCCCGCACGGTGTCGGCATGGGCGTCGTGCCGGATCTGGTTGACCGGGCCGAATGCCTGATCGACCTGGGCGCCGACTTCCGGTTGCGCGATCCGTCGGAGTACCGGCGCCGTTACGGTGCCGAGCACACCGCGCCCGCTCTGCTCGACTCGTTCGTCACCGGCCTGCCCGAGCAGCACCGCGAACGGCTCACCTCCGCCAAACGCGTCGCGGTGCCCGGCTGCATGGCCACTGCCGCGATTCTCGCGCTGCGTCCACTGATCGACCTGGCCGAGGGCGAGATCTGGGTGGACGGCCGCATCGGGTCAAGCGGTTCCGGTGCGGGTGCGACCGAGCTGAACATCCACGCCGAACGCAGTGCCGCGCTGCGCGTGTTCGCCCCGGCCGGACACCGGCACGAGGCCGAGATCGCCCAGGCGACCGGACTTGCGGTGACCATGAGCGCGACCGGGATGCCGTCGGTGCGCGGCGCCCAGGTGTTGTGCCGCGTCCCGCTGGCGCGGCGAGTAGGCGAAGGCGACGTCCGGGCTCGCTACCGCGAGCACTACGCGGACGAACCGTTCGTCCGGGTGGTCGCCGAGCGGCGTGGCCTGCACCGGTTGCCAGAACCCAAGATCCTGGCCGGTTCCAACCACTGCGATGTCGGCTTCGCCCTGGACGGAGCCGGCCGGTACGTGGTCGCGGTCGCCGCGCTGGACAACCTGGTGAAGGGCGCGGCCGGTAACGCGGTGCAGTGCCTGAACATTCGGATGGGCTGGCCGGAGACCACGGGGCTCGAATTCGTCGGCCTACACCCGGTGTGATGCCGATGCCGGAGGAGTTGATCGTGGTCAAGTACGGCGGCGGCGCGCAGGCCGATCCGGCCGCGCTGTGCGCCGACGTGGCCGAGTTGCGGGAGCAGGGCCGTCGAATCGTGCTGGTGCACGGCGGTTCCGCGGAAATTGTGCGGCTCGCCGGCCGGCTGGGCGTGCCACTGCGCGATCTGGTCGCGCCGGACGGGGTGGTCACCCGCTACACCGACGAGGCCACCCTCGAAGTGCTCACCCTGGCCCTCGCGGGCAGCGTGAAACCGAGGCTGCTGCGCGAGTTCGCGCGTGCGCACGTGCCCGCGATCGGGGTCACCGGTCTGGACGCCGGACTTGTCGTTGCCCGCCGCAGGACCTCGGTGCGCGCCGTGGTCGACGGCCGCCGCATGGTGGTGCGCGACGACCATGCCGGGCGGATCACGGCGGTACGCGGCGAGGTCCTGCTTGCGTTGCTCGACGCAGCTCTGCTGCCGGTGCTGTCCCCGCCTGCCCTGCTTGAGGACGGTGGCATCGGCAACGTGAACGCCGACCGGATGGCCGCCGCCGTCGCAAGCACGCTCGGCGCGACCCAACTGGTCTTTCTCACCGAAGCTCCCGGCGTCCTGGCCAACCGCGATGACCCGGACAGTGTGCTGCCGGAATTCCGGCTGCCCCCGTCCGGCGGTGTCGTGGACGAACGGGTGGGCGGCGGGATGGGGATCAAACTGGTGGCCGCGCGGGAGGCGTTGCTCGGCGGCGTACCCCACGTGCGGATCAGCGGCGCGTCCGGCCCGAATCCGCTGCGGCAGGCCCTGCACGGCGTACGCGGCACCAACCTGGTGCACGCGGCCGCATCGTCAACCCCTCGACAGGAAGAGTAGGTCAGACCATGCGCATGGGCGTCAACGTTCCCACGTTCGGCAGGTTCGCCGATGTCCGCACCCTGGTCGAGCTGGCAACGCTCGCCGAGTCGACCGGATGGGACGGGTTCTTCCTGTGGGACCACATCATCTGGCCCTACAGCCATGATCTCGTCGACGCGACCGTTGCGCTCAGCGCGATCGCCGTGGCCACCGAGCGGATTCGCATCGGCCCCATGGTCACGCCGATGTCGCGACGTAGGCCGGCGAAGGTCGCCCGCGAGTCGGTGACCCTCGACCGGCTCAGCGGCGGGCGGCTGGTGTGGGGTGTCGGTGCCGGCGATTTCAAGGAGGAGTTCGACGATCTCGGCGACTGCACCGACGCGGTGACCCGCGCGGCGCGACTGGACGAGGCGTTGTCCGTCCTCGTCGGGCTGTGGTCGGGTCAGACGTTCAACTTCGACGGCGAGCACTTCCATGTAAGGGAAACCCGGTTCCTGCCGGTGGCGACCAGCACACCGAGGATTCCGATCTGGGTTGGCGGGATGTGGCCGCGCTCGAAGCCCCTTGCCAGAGCCAGGAAGTGGGACGGCTTCATCCCGCAACGCGCCGACGGCACCGAACTGCGGCCCGACGACGTGGCGAGCATCGCCGAGCAACTCCCGCTCGCCGCCAATCCCGCCTTCGATCTGGTGGCCGCCGGAGTGCGCGGAGACTGGACCGAGTATGCCGATGCCGGTGCCACCTGGTGGATCGACGCGCCCAAGCCGTGGGAGGACTCGGTCGACAAGCTGCGCAAGCGGATCGAGGCGGGACCGCCGAGTGCCTGACGCGGTTCAGGATTCCCGCGCCGCCGAGTCCATCCACTCGCGCAGGCTCTTCGGACGCATGTCCACCCACACCTTCTCGATGTGGGTGAGGCATTCCTGTTCGGAGCCGGTCACGCCGACCTCCCGCCAGCCGGTCGGCACCGCGCGCCCCACCCGCCAGATCGAATACTGCTCCTCCTCGTTGACCACCACCGCATAACGCGGTTCGGTGTTCTCGCTCGCCATCGCCATCACCCCAGCGTCGTCTCGTCGATGTGTGCCGCACAGGCTCGAACGGTGGCCCTGCGGTAGAGTTGGGCCAGTGAGATCGTGACGTTCCTGCGCTCAAGCAGGCCGACGACGCGCAGCGCCAGCAGCGAGTCGCCGCCCAGTTCGAAGAAGTTCTCGTCGAGTCCGATGTCGTCGCACCCCAGTGCCTCCCGCCACACGGCTGCCACCAACTGTTGGGTCGCGGTCATCGGCTCGGTCGGCCCGTCTGGTTCCGGTGTCCTCGGTGCGGGCAGGGCGGTGCGGTCGATCTTGCCGTTGGCGTTCAACGGCAGCGCTGGCAACTCCTCGACCGCGGCGGGCACGAGATAGTCGGGTAGCCGGTCTCGCAGGTGTTCGAACAACGCGGCGTGGGACAGTTCGCCGTTCGGCACCACGTAGGCCACCAACCGTGCCGTGTCCGGCTGGTCGTGGCGCAGCACCACGGCGGCGTCGCCGACCTGGCCGAACTCGCGCAGCACAGCCTCGACCTCACCCGGTTCGACCCGGAAGCCGCGCACCTTGACCTGGTCGTCCGCGCGACCGATGAACTCAAGCGCCCCATCGGGCAACCACCGCACCCGATCACCGGTGCGGTAGAGCCGTTCCCCTTGACGGAACGGACTGGGCAGGAACCGTTGCGCGGTCATGGCGGGACTGTCGCGGTAGCCGCGCGCGAGACACACACCACCGAGGAACAACTCGCCGACCACGCCGATGGGAACCGGCGCGAACTCCTCGTCCAGCACGTAGCACTCGACACCGCGCAGCGGCCGTCCGATCGGCACCCGACCGGACGGCGCGCGGCGCAGCGCCGAGCCGGTCGTGGCGAACACGGTGCCCTCGGTGGGGCCATAGCCGTTGAACGTGACCAGGGTTGGCAGGTCGCGGTGCGGGCTGACCCGGTCGCCGTCCACCCGGTCGCCGCCGATCACCAGCCTGCGCACGCCAGCCAGTCCGACCGTGTCGTTGTCCACCAGCGCCGCATACAGACCGGGTGAGAGGAACAACAGCGAACACTCCCGCGCGAGAACCCGGTAGTCGGCCAGTTCCGGCCGGTGCGTGCCGGGTACGGTCCTGATGCGCGCGCCCGCGCCGAGCGCGCCCCAGACCTCGTAACCGGCCACGTCGAACGCGGGCGAGGTGTGCAGGCCCACCGTGTCCGACGGCATGGGCCGCAGCGGTTGCGCGGTCATGAAGTTGGCCAGTGCCCGGTGGGTGACCAGCACGCCCTTGGGCGCTCCGGTCGAACCCGAGGTGTAGGTGACATAGGCGATGTTGTCCGGATGCACCGCGACCGCCGGCCGCTCAGCGGTGGTCTCCACCGCCCCGTCCGCCCGATCGTCCACACAGCACACCGTCGCGACGTCCGCGAGACCGAGCCGGTCGCGCAGCGCGTCGACGGTCAGCACGACCCGCACGCCTGCGTCCTGGATCGTCCGCCGCAGCCGCCCGGCCGGATGGGCCGGGTCGAGCGGCAAGTAGCCACCGCCGGACTTGAGCACGGCGAGCCAACCGCACACCAGCTCCGGCCCGCGCGGCAGGCACACCGCGACCAGTTCCTCCGGCCCGACGCCGTGCTCGCGCAGGCGCAGGGCCAGAGCGTTCGCCACCCGGTCGAGTTCGCGATAGGTCAGCTCGGTCTGCCCGTCGCTCACCGCGACGGCGTCCGGCATACGGTCGACGACCTGCTCAACCAGCTCGTGCACGAGTGCGGGCGCGGCAGCGCGAGGGCCGAGCGCGAACGTCCCGGTCAACCGGTTCACCTCGGCGGGCGAATGAACGGTCAGGTCGGACACTCGTGCCCCCGGCGCGACGGCACCGGCCAGCAGGTGGGTGAAATGCGCCGCCAGTCGCTCGATCGTGCCGCGTTCCCAGACATCCTTGCGGTACTCGAAAAAGCCGGTGACGTCCTCGCCCGTCTCGTTGAACAACACCGTCAGGTCCACGCCGGCCGCCGGCCCGTCCGGCAGGTCCAGCCCGCTCGTGGCAAGGCCGGGAAACGCCACGTCCCAGCCGGGAATGGTCTGCGCGGAGAACAGGACCTGGAACAGCGGGTGCGCCTGGGTCGAGCGCGGCGGCGCGAACCGCCGGACCAGCTCACCGAAGGGCACCTCCTGGTGCGCGATCGCGCCCACCGTCACCGCGCGGGTTTGCGCCAGCAGTTCGGCCACGGTCGCGTCGGGCACCATCCGCAGCCGCAACGGCAACGGGTTCGTCAGCAGGCCCACCAGGTCACGCGCGTGCGTCTGGTCCCGGTTGGCCAGCGGGACACCGACCGTCACGTCCTCGGTGCCGCCGTAGCGCGCCAGCAGCCGGGCGAACACCGCGAGCAGCACCACGAACAGGGTGGTGTGGTTGTCGGCCGCCAGTTTCCGCGTTCGCGCGGTCAGCTCGCGGGGCAGGGTGAAGGAATGGCCAGCGCCGTCGTAGCTGCGCAGCGCGCTCCTTGACCGGTCCAGCGGCAGTTCCAGTGGGCCGGGCAGGTCGGCCAACTGCCCTGCCCAGTAGTCCAACAGCCGGTCAAGGCGTTGCCCGCTCAGCATGGCGCGCTGCCTGGCCACGTGTTCGGTGTAGGTGATCGGCAACGGCGGAAAGGCCGGCGCTTCGCCGCGTGCGGCCATGCCGTACGCCTGAGCCAGTTCGCGCCACACCGTGTCCATTGCCCAGCCGTCCACCACGATGTGGTGCACGGTCAGCAGCAACAGGTGCTCGTCGTCGTCGACGGTCAACAGCAGGGCGCGCCACAGTGGCGGCTCCCCGAGATCGAACGAGCGCCGTTGAGCCTGGTCGAGGTGCTGCCAGGCGACCCGTTCCCGTTGGTCCGCAGCATGCTGACGCAGGTCGTGGTGTGCCAGCTCCGGTTCGGTTCCCGTTGGCGCCAACACGATCAGCGGGCGGCCGGACACCAGTCGCAGCGCGCAGCGCAGCATCTCGTGCCGATCCGCGACGGCCAGCAGAGCCCTGCGCAGCGCGCCGACGTCGAGCCGGCCACGCAAGCGCACCCCAGTGCCCACAGTGTACACAGCTTCGGTCGCGAACAGGCGTTCTTCCGCGAAGAGCCGTTCCTGTTCCGGCGAGGGCACGAAGTACTGCTCGTCGAGGGCATCGGCCGGTTCGGCCATCAGCGCGAACCGCCGATACCCAGCCGTTCCCGCACGATGCGCGCGAGTTCCTGGGACCGTTCGGGATCGGCGAGATAGAAATGATCACCAGGTAACCAGTAGGTGGCACAGTCGGTTCTGCTGATCAGGGCCCACCGGCTCAGATCGTGATCCGGCAACAACGGGTCATCGACGCCGCCGACCGCAGTGATCGGTGCGTCCACCCGCTCGTCACCCCAGCTGGTGTTCATGAGCATCCGCATGTCCGCGCGCAGCACCGGCAGGAACAGCTCGCGGAACTCGGCAAGGGCGAATCGTTCGCCCGCTGCCGAGTCCAGTTCCTCCAGCGAGTCGAGCAATGCCCGGTCGTCCGGTGCGAAACCAACCTTCAACCGGGGATTCTCGGGTCGCGGCGGCCGGCCGGGGTGCCCGGACACCACCAGATGCCGCACCTGGCGGCCGGCTTGTTCCAGCACGACACACAGTTTCGTGGCGATCACGGCACCCATGCTGTGCCCGAACAGCGCGATGTCGGCGAGTTCGCGGCGCGCGAGGTCCTCGGCGAGCTCGGCGACCAGCTCCTCCATGTCGGTGGCGAACGGGACGTCGATCCGGGTTTCCCTGCCGGGCAACTGGACCGGTAACACGTCGACCTCGTCGGACAGCGGAGCCAGCCACGAGCGGTAGGCCGACGCGGTCCCGCCGCCGTGCGGCAGGCACACCAGCGCGACCGGATGACGCAGCTGCCCGGAACCCAGAATCCATCGAGACCCGGCACCGGAGCGGGCCCGCGCGGTCCCTGCCATGTCTCCCACCGCCCCCAACGGCCGGTCCAACCCGGATCGATTATCCGGCAGTATGCCAGCACCAGGCAACACCGCGCCCGGAACAGATCCGGTACTTCACATTCTCCGGCGAATCGTGCATCCTGGATGGGGGGCAGGGGCTGCTGATGATCGTTTTTACGTGAACTGCGCCGAATGGGGGGACCTGTCGCGGATGAAAACCGTCACGCTGGTTGCGCTCAACGCGTTCGAAAACATCACGCCGCTGGCCGCTGGCTATTTGTGGTCCTACGCCACGGCCGATCCGGAGATCGCGGCCAACTACGAATTCCGCATCCGCGACGGCCAGACCACGGTGGACCGCGACGAGTTCGCGGCACGGCTGCTCGAACAACCCACCGACGTCTACGCGTTGAGCTGCTACGTGTGGAACATGGGCCTGATGACCTGGCTGCTCGACCGCCTGATCGAATCGGTACCACAGGCCCAGATCATCCTCGGCGGTCCACAGGTCATGTTCCACGCCGCCGAGTATGTCGCGCCGGAGCGCACGAACGTGGTGGTGTGCAACGGCGAGGGCGAGCGCACGTTCCGCGAATACTTGCGGCAACTGGCCAGCCAGGACAGGGACCTCGCCCAGGTCCCCGGAATCAGCTTCTGGCGCGATGGCGAACTGGTCACCACCGAACGCCCCGAACGGATCAAGGATCTCACCGAGATCCCGTCACCGTACACAACGGGCCTGTTCGACAACGGCAACTACAGCTACGCGATCCTGGAGACCAACCGCGGCTGCCCCTACAACTGCGGCTTCTGTTTCTGGGGCGCCGCCACGAACGCGAAGGTCAACCGATTCGAGACCGATCGCGTGCTGGCCGACGTGGACTGGATCAGCGAGCACCGGTTCATGATGCTCTACATCGCCGACGCGAACTGGGGAATCTCCCCGCGCGACGTGGACATCACAAGGCACGTGGTGGCGCGCCGAGGCGAAACCGGGTATCCGCTGATGATGGGCATGAACTCGGCGAAGAACAAGCCGGACCGCATGTCCGAGATCACCAACCTGCTCGTGGACGGCGGCATGCTCACCAGCCAGCCGATCTCCTTGCAGACCATGGATTCCGACGTGCTCAACCTGATCGAGCGGAGCAACATCAGGCCCGAGACGTACACCGAACTGCACCGGACCCTGCGCGAGCGGCGGATCAGCTCCTTCACCGAGATGATCTGGCCGTTGCCGGGGGAAACCGTCGAATCCTACCGGCGTGGCCTGACCGCGCTGTGCCGCTCGCGCGCCGACACCATCCTGGTGTACCTGCAACTTCTGCTGCACAACACGCCCATCTACGAGAATCGGGAGCGCTTCGGCATCAAGGTTCGTCGCGTGCCGGACCCCGCCGCAGAAGCGGACGTGGTGGTGGGCACGAAGTGGGTGGACGAGCACGACTACGACGAAGGCGTCTGGCTCTACTACGCGATGCAGAGCCTGTACTGCCTGCGCGGCCTGTACTACCTGGCCAACTACCTCGACAGCGACGGCGTGATGACCTTCGACGAGCTGTTCGCGCGTGCGGTGGACTACTTCAAGCAGCGCGTGCCGGACTCGCCGATCTGCGCGTTCTTCGCCGACTCCGTCGCGAACCTCGGCAACTACCATCTGCTCAACAGCGGCACGCACACGCACCTGCTGTTGCACGCCAACCGCCGCGAGTTCGACCGCCTGCTCGCCGACTTCGTGGCAACGCAGCCGTTCTGGACCGACCCGACCGCGCGGGCACTGTTCGAACTGGACCTGCTCGCCAGGCCGTTCGTGTACCGGACCAAGCCGGACCTGCCCGACTACGAATTCACGGAACTGAGCGTCACCCGGCGCGAACTACGCCGCGAGATCGGCCACGAGATCCAGCTGCCCACCGCGGCGATCGAGCTGTTGCGGGAACTCGAACCGGACAGCGACATCCCGGACCAGCCGCTGCTGCTGACCCATCCGTACCGCCGCAAACTGCCCTACCGCGACGATCTGCCGTTGTACGACAACATTTCCTACTGCCAGGGCATGACAGTGCACCTGCGGGAAATGCTGCCCGAGCTGACTCCGGCCCTCGCTCTGACCGGCTGAAAGCTCAGGTCTCCTGCTCCCCGGCCACGGTCTCCTCCTGCCGCTCCCCTTCGGACGCCGAACCGGTCGGCCGGATGAACAGCGACAGCAGCGCCGCGACCGCTGCGGCGCCGCCCGCGCCGTAGAACGCGATGTCCACGCGCCCGCCCGCGTGGCTGACCAGTTGGCCGGCGAGCGCGGTGCCCAGCGAATAGCCGACCCACATGAACGAGCCCATCCACGCGAACGCCTCGGTCGTGTAGCGAGCGGGCACGACGTCGCCGAGCACCAGCTGGTGCAGCGTGTCTCTCGGCCCGCCGACAAGGCCAACCGCGAGCAGCAGCCCGCCGAACACCCACAGCGTCGGCGAATGTCCGATGAACGCGAGGATCACCGCGGACATGGCGTGGAACATGGCGAGTTGCCGCCCAGGGAACCGGCCGCGCCCGCGAGTACCGTAGATGAGCGCGCTGATCACCGCACCAAGCGAACCGATGCTGAGCAGTACACCCGCGACCGCCTGCGCCCCCGCTGCCGTCGCCGCTGCGGGAACGCCCACGATCATCCCGCCGAACGCGAGCGTGTCGCACAGCAGGATCAACAGCAGCAGCCGAACCTGACCGTGCACCAACGGACCGAGGTAGTGCCGCTGCTCGGCAGGCTCGGTATGCGTACGGTCCCGCACGCTCGGCGTGTTGACCAGTAGGGCGACCCCGGCCGACATGCACACCCCGACCACGATGATGACCACGACCGGGCTGGTGATCAGCAGCAGCGCCGACACCAACAGCGGTCCGCTGACGAACATGCCCTCATTGAGCACCGCGTCCAATGCGAACGCCGTCTGCAACAGCTTCTCCGGCACCACCGTTCGCCAGGTGGCCCGAACCAGCGGCGCCGCGGGCGGACTGGTGGCACCGATCGCGGCCGCGCACACCACCAACACCGGCGTCGGCGCCGAACGCAGCAGTACCACCACCATCGCCGCGTACGAGACCATGTTCCCAGTCAGCCACACCAACAACACCCGCTGCGGCCGGAACCGGTCGACCAACCGTCCGGAAACCGGCACGAACACCGCGAGCGCGGCCGCGTACCCGGTGAGCACCAGACCACCCGATGCGTACGAATGATGCGATCCCACCACGGCGAGCAACAAACTCAGGCTGAGCATCGGCGCGGCGACCCTGGTCGTCACGGCGATCATCGCCAGCCGCAACACCTGGGAATGACCGAACAGTTCCCGGTACGCGCGCATCAGCCCCCCAGTTGTCCGAGCACCCGACACAAGCTCTCTATCGGGAAAGGGACCCGTTGTCAAACCGCACCGGCTGCACGCCCCGGCATAGGTCTCCCCTGATCACTGGTCCAGCTTCGGCAGGGTCACTGTGCCTGGCACAGGTCGACGTGGCTCCGGGGCACCCGCCCCGTTTCGGGAGCTGTCTCGATGGCGGCAAGCGCGTCTCTCGCGCGTGTTGCCCAGCGGGTGATGCCGCACCGCTGGAAGATGGTGACGGCCTCCTGCAAATGACGCGTCGCGGCGGCGTAATCGTGCAGGGCGGTCTCGACTCGGCCGAGGGCGAGCAGCGCCCGCGCGGCGACGAACCGTTCCGGGATCTGTTCTATCACAGCCAGAATCTCCCGCAGACGTTCGGCGGCACGGTCGACGTCGCCACGTAGGAAGAGCACCTCGGCCAGCCCGATCCGAGGATAGATCTCCCGCGCCAGGTCGCCGGGCTCCGTGAGCCGGAGGGACTGGTGGTACGCCGCTTCCGCATCCGTGAGCTGGTGCTGTTGCAGGTAGAGCTCGCCAAGCCGGTACGCGGCTTGGGCGCGACCGCGCGCACCCGGCAGGTCGGTCCCGGATGCCAGCAGTTCGGCCAGGCAACGCCCTGCCTCGATGCCGTTCTCGCGTTCCAGATGGATCCGGACCAGTTCGTACCGGACGTACCCGGCCAGGGCGCGATTGCCGGCTGCCAGCCGTTGGGCCTGCGACGCACGACGCAGCGCCCGGTCCAACCGGCCGCCGAGAGTGTCGATCCTGGCCAGGTATCGCAGAGCGAGCACCCGGCCGTGTTCGTCCCCGATCTCGATGAACAGTTCTTCGGCCCTGGCGCACAGGGCGTGCGCCTCGTCGCAGGACTGCTGCCCGATGGACCGGGACCCCAGGGCGATGAGCAGCGCGGCCTCGCCTCGGCGGTTCCCGGCTTGCCGCACGGTCGCGAGCGCATGGTGGGCGGCCGCCCGCCAGTTGTCGAGAGAACCACATGCTTCGAACACGGTGACCGTGGTCGCGGCCAGGTCCCAGCACAGTTCGTCCCAGCCGAGGTCTGCGGCCTGGTGGATCGCCTCGGTGAGGATCGCACGCTCGGTTTCCGACCATGCCAATGGCGTGTCGCCGATGATCCGATCCGGGTCGAGATCGCGAGGGCCCCATCGGGCGGCCGAACCATGGAGCTGGGCGTAGTCGCCGCCGTAGATCGTGCGGTTGGCCTGCTCGGCCAACATGAGTATCGCACCGAACACCCGGGCCAGCGTCGTATGATGCTCCCGCTCCGATTCTTGTGTCACAACCAGTTCGTGGGCGAGTGCGTGGATGAGGTCGTGGCATCGGAACCGGGGAGGACCGCCCTCGGTGCCTGTGACGACATCGACGAGGTGGGTGTGCACGAGTTGGTCGAGGACGTTCTCGGCATCGACGGTGGAGGTGTCCAGCAGCGCCGCAGCGACCCAGGTGGGAAATTCGGGTGTTTCCAGCAGACCGAGCCTACGCAGCAGCAGCTGCGCCGATGGTTCCAGGCTCTGGTAGCTCAGGGTCAGGCAGGAGCGCATGTCTAGGTCGGCATGGCGTAGTTCGGCCAGGCGGTCACGCCGGCTTGTCAGCCGGTCTGCCATGGTGGCCAGCCGGTAGTGCGGGCGTGCCGCCAGCCGCGCTCCCACGATCCGCAGGGCAAGGGGCAGTCCGCCGCACAACCCAACGAGCTTGGCGGCACTGTCCGGCTCAGCCGCGACTCGGTCCGAGCCGACCACGTGACACAGCAGGGTCACCGCTTCGGCTGCGGTCAGCAGCCCTAGTTCGACAGGACGCCCGGAGGGCAGGCCGGTCAGCCTGACGCGGGCCGTGACGAGGACGCCGCAGTCCTGGCCGCCAGGCAACAACGGGCGCAGCTGCCGTTCGTCCTCGGCATTGTCCAGCACCACGAGGACACGCCGCTCGCTCACCAGTGAGCGGTACAAGGCCGTCCGCTCGGCCACATCCTCGGGAACCATCGCTTCGGCGACGCCGAGACTGCGCAGGAACATCGACACCACATCCCCGGCTGTCATCGGCCGAGGACCCGCGCCGCGGAGGTCGACGTACAGCTGACCGTCGGGATAGTCCGACCGGACGCGCTGTGCGACGTGCACGGCCAGCGTCGTCTTGCCTGTTCCACCGGGACCGACGAGCACTGCCATCCTGGGCGAGCCGGTTGCTCTGTCCGTGCTCGTCAGTGCGGAGATGACGGCCCTCCGTTCAGCGTCCCGGCCGGTGAAATCTGGGATGTCGGCCGGTAGCTGCCGAGGCACCCGCGTCGGCGTTGCCGGAACCAGCGACTGGTCAGGTGGTGCCGTGTCGGTCACCGCGGAATCGGTCCGCAGGACCTCCAAATACAGGTCCTGCACGGCCGCGGCCGGATCGACACCCAGTTCCTCACGTAGGTTGCGGCGCAGTGTCTGGTAGATCGTCAGGGCTTCCGCGCGTCGGTCGGCCCCGTTCAGGGCGCGCATCAACTGGCCGACCAGTCGCTCGCGGAAGGGGTGCTGCCGGACCACACCGGCGAGTTCTCCGGCGAGCGCGCGGTGTCGTCCCGTCCGCAGGCACAGCTCGGCTCGTTGTTCGTGCACGTCGAGATACCGTTCGGTCAGCGCGGGCACGACGTCCCTGTGCAGCGCTTCCGAGCTGACATTGGCCAGCGCCGGGCCGCGCCACAACGCGAGGGCGTCGTTCAGGGCGCCGATCGCGCGTTCCCGCGCACCCCGACCTTCAACTCGCTTCGCCTCGGCCACCCGGCACTCGAATTCCAGCAGGTCAAGAGTGGCTGGCGAAGCCCGTATCCGGTAGCCGACCTCGGCGAACTCGACCATCTCGGGGCCGAGGCTGCGCCGCAGCCGCGCGACCGCGTTGCGCAGCGCCCCACGCGGATGGGCGGGTAGTCGAGCACCCCAGACGGCCGCTGTCAGTTCGTCGACGGTAACCACGCGGTTCGCGGCTGCCAGCAGTGCGGTCAGCAGGCTCAGCGTCGTGTCACCACCGAGCGCGACCGGCTGACCGTCCCGCAGTACTTCGACCGGCCCGAGCAGCCGGAACCGCACATCAACCATGATCGCCACACTCCCCCCGGAACGCGGTGGCTTCGGCCGCCGATGACATGCCAATTGTCTGGTGCGTGCCCTCGGTGTCAAGACACTCAACGCACGACATCGCGGCGACACGCTCGTGACCCTGGTCGTGTGAATGATGGGCTCTGCCACGACGACCGTGGCAGTCGCCATACCGTCGACTCAATCACCATCGGCGATTCCTGAGGGTCGATCGCCGTAATACCGGGGGCTCAAACATGACCGAAATTTCTCGGCGAAACGCACTACGAGGCGGTTTGGCAGTGGCCGCGTCCGGGTTGGTGCTGCCGACGTGGCTCGCTCAGCAGGCAAGTGCCGCGCCGAAGGCTGCGGCGGCGGCCGGCATGGCGGTCGCGTCAGCCAAAGTGGAGATCACGCCGCCGATCGGCTCGCCATTGGCCGGTTACGGCGTCGGCGACTATGGCCCCGGCGCGGGCCCGCGCGTCGCGGACGGGGTGAACGCGCCGACCTATGCACGCTGCACGGTCTTCTGGGACAACGGATCGCCTAATGTCATCGTCACAGCGGAGATCGTGTCCTTCCCGCGTGAGGTGCACCAGGCGATCCGAGCCAGGGTGACCGCACTCGGCGTGGCCAACTCCGACTTCGTCCTCACCGCTACGCACACGCACAACGGCCCGGTCATCCTCGGCGACTACACCGCCTACACGATGTACACGATCGCGGCCGATGACCCGCTGATCGACACGATCAACACGAACAGCGGCAACCTCCAGGACGCCATCGTCCAACTGGTGTCCACGACCCTGGCCGCAACGCCGACTCCGTGCACGCTCGACTACCGGGTCGCGTTGGAGGATTTCTCCGCCAACCGGGAAGGCTTGGCGAACAGCGAAACCGACGTGCCGGTTCTGGTCGCCCGCGATGCCGGTGGGAAACCACTGGTCGTGCTGTTCGGCTACGGATGCCATCCGGTTTCCGCCGGCAGCCAGACGCAGATCGACCCGGACTATCCGGGTGTCGCGTGCGCCACGATCGAGAACGCCACCGGCGCCTTCGCGCACTTCGTGACCGGCCCGGCCGGCGACCAGAACCCGATCGGCGACCAGAACCCGAACAGTGTTCCCTTCAACTGGGGCTACATGAACCAGGTCGGCACCGATCTCGGCCAGACCGTGGTAGATGCCGTGGCCAGACCGGGCCGAGCGATCAGCGGGCCGATTCTGACCCAGTACCAGGAGCTTGATCTGCTGTTCGACATCACTGACACCCCAGACAACCTGGCGGTGGCACGGGCGAACTTCACCGAGCGGATGAACAATTCCAGCATGTCGGGCTGGGGGTGGGCGCGCCGGCATGCCGAGGTCATGATCCAGCAGATCGACGCGCACGACTTCGCCTACGGCACACCACTGCCCATGCAGCTGTGGAACTTCTCCGGTGGCACTCCCCTGTACCTGGTCATGACCGGTGGCGAGCCGATCTCCGAGTACGCGGTGAACTTCCGCAACCAGTACGGTGGCACGAACGGCATCTGGTTCAACGGATACGCCAACGAGGTGCCCGCCTACATTCCCAACGACGATCTGTTGACCAACGGCGGCAGCTTCTACGCCTGCGGCTGGTTCCAGGACTATCCGGGTATGGGTGGCGGTGCGATGTCCGCGTACGGCTGGATCGCCCACTACCTGCGCAACAACCAGGGCAACGGTGTTGACGATACGTTCACAAGTGCCGTCAACAGCATGCTCTGATCGACTACCCGCGAGGCCGGAAGTGTGTTCCGGGTGGAGAAATCTCTCCACCCGGAATACCGCTGGCAGCGCAAGACAGCCGGCTGCCGAGGCCATAACTTTATCGTCGAGCAAGCAATCCCCACCAAATCCTGAATCGCAATGAGCAAAAGTAACGGCTGCCGCGAGCTACCTGCGAGGCAGTGGACGGCTGATCGCAGGGGAGCCTGCTGACACGCCACTTGCCTGCCCATGCCTTCCCGACGCCGATCGGTGACGGTCCCGCTACTGCCGCGGAGTTCAAAAATCGTCGAGCGAGAACGTAGCGTTTTCTGCTTGGGACCGATGAATGGTCGAGGAGGAACCATTGATGACTCGACCATTCCGAAGACAGTTGATCATAATCCCCGGCGCCCTCGGCCTGCTCTGCTGGCTCGCCACCCCCGCGCTCGCGGCCGACGCCGTTGTTCCCTGTGACACGACAAGCCTGACGCAAGCCATCGATGCGGCGAACAACAATCCCGGCAGCACAATTCGGCTTTCGCCCAACTGCTCCTACCTGCTCCACCAACCGGCGGTTGACGCGTCGGATCTTGGACCGACCGGCCTGCCGCCGATCACGGCGGATCTCACCATCGAGGGCGACGGGGCGAGCATCGTCCGCGCGGCCGACGCGTCGAGGTTCCGCATTCTGACCAACAGCGCCACGCTGGCCGCGACCAACCTGAGCATCATCGGCGGGTACGCGACGACCGGGTCGGACGGCACGGATTTTCCCGGCCGCCAGGACGGGGGCGGAATCCTGAACACGGGAACACTCACGCTGACCGACGTCACCGTCCGAAACAACCGCGCCGGTGACAGCCTGCCAGGCGGCATCGGGGGCAGTGGCGGCGGGATCTTCAGCTCCGGCACCCTGACCATCGACAACAGCGTGCTGCGCGACAACTCCGCAGGCATTGGCGTGCCCGGCGCACCGAGTGCCAACTCCGGCGTCGGCAGCTATGGCGGCGCGGGCGGCGCCGTGTACGGATACGACCCCGGCACGGTCACCGTGTCGCACAGCATCGTGACGAACAACAGTGCTGGCGCTGGCGGTGCTGGCGTCACCGACCTGGCCGGTGGTGCTGGCGGCGACGGCGGCGCCTTCGCACAGGACCTCAGTGCACTGACCCTCACCGACAGCCTGGTCGCGCACAACGCGGCTGGCAGCGGTGGCGCGGGCGGCGACGGTTCCGGGCCCGCTGGTGTCGGAGCCGGAGTGGGTTTTGACGCCCTCGGCGGCAGCGGTGGCAGCGGCGGTGGCGTGTCCTTCGGCGGTTATCGACCCGGCGGCCGGCCCGAACTCACCGTGCGGAACAGCACCGTGTGCGCCAACCGGGCCGGCGACGGCGGCCGGGGCGGAGCGAACTCGACCGACGTTGGCGGCGACGGCGGGTTCGGCGGACTCGGCGGTGCTCTCGTCCTCGGTTTCGGTAACGCCGGCACGGTCGACCACAGCACACTGTGCGACAACAGGGCCGGTCAGGGCGGTACCGGCGGCGATGGCCTGACCGGCGGCGGCGCCGGTGGCTCGGGCGGTGACTCGGGTGCGGTACAGGCGGAGCAGCGCGGCGGTTTCACCAGCGCTGGCAGTGTGTTCACGGGCAACCGGGCCGGCGCGGGTGGAACCGGAGGCAACGCCGGTCCTGGCGCCCCCGGCGGTACCGGTGGGCCGGGTGGCGATGGCGGCGTGATCGCCGACAGCATCGGAATGAATGTGGCCGACTCCGTCCTGGACCGAAACCAGGCAGGCGCCGGGGGCATCGGCGGGGCAGGCGGACCGGCCAGCCAGGTCGTCGCCGCCGGAACTGGTGGTGCTGGTGGTCAGGGCGGCTCGGGTGGCGTCGCGCTGGTGTTCGGCATCCGCGGCAACCTCTATCGGACCTATGACATCACCGGCTCCAGTCTCCGAGACAACCGGGCCGGCGACGGCGGCCGGGGAGGTCCGGGTGGACGCGGCGCGGCCGGTGGCGCGGCCGGCGTGGGGGGCGCCGGTGGCGAAGGCGGTGCTGGAGGAGCCATCGCCCAGACCTTGCGCGCACGCGGCGGCGAGGGCAGCGACACCCTCGCCAACAGCACACTGACCGGTGACAGGGCCGGGGCCGGCGGTGCTGGCGGCTGGGGCAGCACCGGTGGTGCTGGCGGAGCGGGTGGCGGCGGCGGGGCCGTTGCGGTCTACGCCACGATTCCGATGGCCATCGATCAGACCTCGATCAGCCGGAACGCGGCCGGGCCGGGTGGTGTCGGCGGTTCCGGTCCCACCGCGGGCGTGCCGGGAGTCGACGGCACGGGCGGCGGCGTGCTGATCGTCGGCCCACCGCCGAGCCACATCACGCTGACCAACGCGAGCGTCATCGCCGAGAACCGGCCGGACAACTGCGCTCCGTCCGGCGCGGTGACCGGCTGCTCGGGCTGACCGGAGCGGGTGGGGCGGCGCGACGTTCGCCGCCCCACTCCTCCGGCTTCACCATCGGCCGCGACAAACAGAATGCGGCAGGATCGCCGACTCCGAGTCATGCTCTACTGTCCATTCCGGACAGTTCGAGGCGGTGCCCTCGGCGCCACACCGCGCGGGTGTTCAGCGTCGAGGAGAGCTGTGTGGTCGGGTCGCCGTCCACGAGCACCAGGTCGGCCGATGCGCCTGGCTCGATCCGCCCTCGGTCGATAAGGCCGAACCGGTCGGCGGTACGCCGTGTCGCCGCGGTGAGCGCCTCGACCGGACTCAGCCCGCCCGCTTCGAGCAGACGCAGTTCGTCGTGCAGGCTGGCGCCATGAGCGATTCCCGTGCCGAAGGGATGGGCGGCATCGGTACCGGCCAGGACCTCGACGCCGGCGGCGTGGAGGAGCCCGACCGAGCGCAGGGCGTTGGACAAGTTGGCGTTCCAGGCTAACTCGCGCCCCAGGTTTTCGCGCCATGTCGCGTCGAGACGGGATGCCACCCGCAGGTCGGCGCCAAGGCGTGGGCCGGCACCGGCGGAGGCGCCGGAGGCGGTGACGGCCAGGGTGGTGATGACGAACATGCCCTGTTCGCGCATCCGGATGATCAGATCGCCGGTGATGACCTCGTCGTAGTGCAGATGGGTCACACCGTCCGCACCCGCCTCGACAGCCGCCAGGGTAGCCGTGGCGCTGAGTGCGTGGACCAGGGCCATCTTTCCTCGCTGGTGCGCCGCTTCGACAGTCGCTGCGACGACCTCGAACGGCACAACGGGCAGCGACGTGCCGAACGCGGCGCCGTCCTCGACCATGATCTTGATGTAGTCCGCGCCCTCGGACAGACGGCCCTCGACGAAGGCAGGCGCCTCGCTCGGCACGGTGGCGGTGGGCCACACCGGGTCGTCCAGGCCGCGCCGCAGCTGGTGGGGATGTCCGTCGGGATGGGCGAGGCCCCACGAGGCGGTGCGGACGTCGGCCAGATCGAACTCGGTCCGTGCCTTCTTCCGTACCGGGTCCATCACGTGCGGCACCGACATCATGTCCAGCTCTGTGGTCACGCCGAAGCGCAGGGCCGTGCGCAGACCATCCTCGTCCGTGTGGGTGTGGGCGTCGATCAGACCCGGCAGCAGGGTGCCGCCCCCGCCGTCGATCTCCTCCACTCCCTCGGGGACCTCATGGCCGACCGCGACGATCGTCCCGTCCTCGACGACGACCACCGAGGCATCGGCTACGTGCGTCCCGGTGAAAACTCGTGTGTTCGTAACCGCGAACCGACTCATCACTCCCCCTCGCTGACTGTATCGCTCAGTACAGAGCGTCTGCACGAGACTGTATCAGCGGGTACAAAGATTGTGTACTGTGAGGTACAGACCACCGAGGAGGGCCATGGGACACACGCCGAGCACCGCACGGGGTCGCGCGACCCGGCAGCGCATCCTCGATTCGGCAGCACAGCTCATCCAGCGGCGCGGCGTCGCAGCGGTGACGTTGGATGACGTCGAGCGCGCCGCCGGAGTCGGCCGCAGCCAGCTCTACCACTACTTCGACGACCGGGACGATCTCGTCCGCGCCGTAGTTCATTCCACTGTGGACACTGTGTTGGCCGCGCAGGAACCCCTGCTCCTGGAAGTCGACTCGCTGGCCGGGATCGACCGCTGGTTCGGCGCGATCGTGGCCAACGGGACGCGGCAGGACGCGGTGGGCGGCTGCGCGATCGGCTCGCTGGCCAGCCAGCTCAGCGGCCGGGACGATCTCACCCGACAAGCGTTCGTGGACGCCTTCGCGCGTTGGGAAGCCCCCCTCATCGCCGGCCTGCGCCGGATGCAGGAGTCGGGCGAACTGCGCGAGGACGCGGACGTGACGGAGTTGGCCGACCTCACCATGGCCGCGATCCAGGGCGGCCTCCTGCTGGCCCAGATCCGCCGCACACCGGACCAGCTCCGGCTCGCCCTGCGGGGCGCGCGGGCGGCGCTGGAGGACGCGCTCACCTCCCGGCCCTGAACGCCCGTTTTCCACCAGGCCGTTTCCACCAGGAAGGCAACATGAACACAGATCACTCCGCTACCGCGACCGGTCACGGCTGGCAGGCCGGTGAACACCTGATGGTCAACTCGGGGCTCCTTCGGTACCACGTCGTCGTCAGCGGATCCGGCCCCGTCGTGGCGCTGGTCGCCGGCTTCCCGCAGACCGCATACGCGTGGCGTCGCGTCGCACCGCTGCTCGCGGAGGACCACACGGTGATCGCGATCGACCTGCCGGGCCAGGGCGACTCGGACAAGCCCGCCGACGGCTACGACACCAGGACCACCGCCCACCGGCTCCACCAGCTACTCACCACGCTCGGCCACGACCGAGTCGTCTACGTCGGGCACGACATCGGCGCCTGGGTGGGCTACGCCTACGCGCACGAATTCCCCGAGTCGCTTCGAGGAATCGCGCTGATCGACGGCAACATCCCCGGCGTCTCACTGAAATCCACGATCGAACTCGAAGCGGACAACTGGCGAAGTTTCCACTTCCTCTTCAACGCCGTGCCCGACCTGCCCGAGGCACTCCTCGCCGGACGCGAGCGCGTGCTGATCGAGTGGTTCTTCCGCGCCAAAACGGCCAGCGCACGGCAGACCTTCAGCCAAGCCGACATCGACGAGTACGAGCGCGCGTACAGCATGCCGGGCGGACTTCGCGGCATGCTCGGCTACTACCGCGCGGTCAGCGAGGACATCCGCATCCACCGGGAGTTCGCACACCATCGCATCCACGTGCCGCTGCTCGCCGTCGCCGCAGCGCAGGGAAGCTCCCAGACCTGGTCGAACGGCTGGCACCGCTCGGTGACGAAGTGCGCGGCGCCATCATCGAGCACAGCGGCCATTACATCCCCGAAGAGCAGCCCGAGGCCCTCGCCGCGCAGCTACGCCAGTTCATCGCCGCACTGCCCGCCGAGGATTCGTGACCGCGATTCACAAGTTGTGGCAAGGAAATAGCAGGGCGCGGTTCTTTCTAGCGGGCCCGCTGGCTCCGACGCTGTCACGCGCGGACCCTCATACGTTGCTCCGTTTCCATCCGGCGGTCGCCGCCACGGTCAGCACGGCAGCGGCGGCGAGAGCCACGCCCATCATCACGAACGATGCCCCCATCGTGCCGGTCAGTCCGTTCAACCAGCCCACCAGGTAAGTGCCGACGAATCCGCCGAGCGCGCCGAACGCGTTGACAACGGCGACCGCGACTCCCGTGGTGCGCGGCGACATCATTTCGGACAACATCGCGAAGAACGGTCCGTACGGCGCGTACATCGCCAAGGCTGCCACGATCAGCAGCACGAACGACAGCCAGAACCGGTGCGGCCCTGCGAGGTACGAGCAGTAGAAGGTGGCCGCGCCGAGCACCAGCCACGGCCACACGAACACCGGCCTTCGGATCAGCCGGTCGCTGAACCGCGAGTTGAGGATCATCGCGACGACCGCGAACACGTAGGGCACCGCGGTGAGCAGGCCGGCCGCGCCGATCCCGGAGCCGGCCCCGGCCTTCACGATCGACGGCAGCCAGAACACGAATCCGTACACTCCGATGCTCCACAGCAGGTACTGCGCGGACAACAACGCGACGCGGGGTGAGCGCAGCGCGCCGAGATACTCCCCAGCGAACTGGGTCGCCCGGTGATCGTGCCGTGCTCGGCGGCCAGTGCCGTGCGGAGCCTGTCCCGCTCATCCGGCACCAGCCAGCGGGACTCCTCGGGACGATCCGCGACCTGCCAACGGAACACGAACGCCCAGGCCACCGCGGGTAGGCCCTCGATCAGGAACATCCCGCGCCAACTCGTGAACTGAACCAGGTAGCCGGACAACGCGGACATCCACAGCACGGTGATCGGATTGCCGAGAATGAGCAGCGCGTTCGCCCGTCCGCGCTCCGCGGTGGTGAACCATCGCGCCACCAGCAGCACGAGCGCGGGCAACACCGCGGCCTCGACCACGCCGAGCACGAACCGGACCGCGATGAGCCCGCCCACCGAGTTCAGCAGGCCCTGCGTCGACGCGAGCACGCCCCACGCCAGCACCGACCAGAAGATCAGCGACCGCACGCTGCGTGTCTCCGCGTACAGTACGCCGGGCACCTGAAACAGGAAGTATCCCAGGAAGAACGATGCGCCGATCAGGCCGGACGTCGCGCTGGTCAGATGCAGGTCGTGGCTCATGCCGCCGGCCGCGCCGATCGCATAGTTGGACCGGTCCAGGTAGGCGAGGCTGTAGGTGACGAACACGATCGGGATCAGGCGTGCCCAGCGCTGCCGACCGATCGGATCACTCGACGCTGGTGGTGGGGTGGGCCGGGTCCTGCCCCGGCCGATCGCGCCGCTCGGCTCCGTTGCCATTCCGTCCTCGCGAGTCTTGAGGTCTACCCGACCTTTCCTTGTCTCTCTGTCCGCGCCCGTCAACGGTACTTCAGCGGGCGGCGGCCCGCTCGGAGCCAGCGTGCCCGGATCACAGTTCGCGATCAGTCGCGAAATCAGACGTCCTTTTTGGACAGTACGACCGCGCCAGCGACGAGCGCGAGCGCGGCCCATGCCGTGCACACCAGCAGCGCTGGTAGCCCGGCGAACTGGTGCGGGTCGGCGTGCAGGGTGGTCAACTGCAGGATGTTGTCGGTCGGCAGGAACTCGCCGATGGTGTCGTTCCACGGGCGCGGCAGGGCGCGCACGACCTGCGGGACGATCAGCAGCAACGTGACGAGCGCGCCGACGCCGGCCGCGGTGTTTCGGAGGACGGCGGCAAGGCCGAGGCCGATTCCGGCGGCGACGAACAGGTACCAGCCCGCGGCGAGCATCGCGCCGAGCACGCCGGGGTGGCCGAGCATCCGGCCTGTTGGGCACCATTGATCGTCATCGGATAGGAGGACCGCCGGCGATGCCGACGACTTTCGTTGGACTGCTGCTTTCGTCGTGCTGCTCGCGCCGGGCTTCAGCTACACGTTGCGGCGCGAGCGAGGCACCCCGCGCCGCAACGTCTCCGCGCTACGCGAAACCGTGCAGCTGGTGCTGGTGCTGGCCAGCCTGCTGGCCGACACGGTCGTGCTGCTGTGTTTCGCCATCCTGCACGCGGTGGCACCGTCATGGACGCCGAACGTCGACAGCCTGGTGCGCAATCCCGGTGCCTACGCCACGACGCACTACGGCCAACTGTTCGCCTGGCTACTCGGACTGCTCACCGTGGCGGCGGTATTGGCCGGGCTGGCCGCAAGAGGCTGGCTAGGACGCTCGGTTGATCGGCTGTTCGGCACCGACCTGTCGGCATGGGGGCTGATGTTTTCCCAACACCCCGCAGCCGACGTGCACATCGGCTGCGTTCTCGAAGATGGCTCGTACGTCGCGGGCCGACTGTGGTCCTACAGCACGCTTCCCGAGGATGCGCCGGACCGGGAACTCACCCCTGCTACCGCCCATCACCTACCGGGCCCCCAACGCCGAGCAGACGGGCGGCACGTCCGACATCGGTGTGATCACCATCAGTGCCCGGCGAATCGTGCTGCTCACGGTGTCCTATGTGCCCCCTGGCCAGGACCGCTGAGTCGCAGCAACCATCCGATCACGGGTCCTTCGGCGTTACCGACGAGTCCATTCGAGTGAATGTTGTCCCTGACGGGCAACAGTGGTCTCTTGTCGTTCGGACCGTCAGTTGAGGGAGCGTGCATGGCTGCACCCAAGGGCTTCTACACGGACGAGAATGGCGTAACACGGCCGATCACCGCCAAACGCAAGACAGCCGGTGCCGTCGTCGCTGGTGCGCTGGTGGCAGGTCTCATGGCCGCGGCAGGTGGGGGTGGGGCGACCGCTTCGGTTGGCGCGGCGCTCGATTCGGCCACGTCCGCAGGCGCTGACGCGGAGACCGCCAGCGGTGAGGACGCGGCTCGCACCGGCGACGATACCAAGGCCTGGCAGCGGATGGCGATGAAGGAGCTGAAGAAGGCCATCAAGCAGCGGCTGCGGTGCGGCCTCCAATCCACCGGCCAGCTACAGCGGTTCTTCCTGCGCACGCCATGCACGTCACTCGACGAACTGCTCTTCGCCCTCGGCGACGCCAAGGGCAACCTCATCGTGGTATCCGTGGCCTGGGTGAAGATGTCGTCCAAGGACGACGCCACCCAACTGAAGGCCCTTGAGGACACCTACGGCACTGGCGACATCACCCCGATCGCCACGCAGATCCTCCGACTCGGCGGCATCCGCTTCACCGGAGCCCACTACGCGTCACGCCAGGACGGCTCCCTCGTGGTCGTGTCCGAGGCCGAGCCCGTCCGTGGGCATCCCGCCGCGACCTTGCTCAGCGACGCGCCGAAGGTCGCCTCGGTCCTGCCGCCACCGTGACCGCTCCCCCGGCATGATCGACGATGCGGACGGTCCCTATGCTGCGGCTGTGCCTGTCTCGCGGAAGCGGAAGAAGAAGCCCAACAGGTCCTCCAAGCGGTCTCGGACCTCGACCCGAGTTGACCTGCGCGGACCAGTCGGCGACCTGGTTGATCAACGCCGGGGAGAACTCGCCGGTGTCTTGCCGCAGCTGAGGACCTATCGTGAGCAGCTCGATGCCGCTCGGGCCGCGCAGGCTGCCGTGGTGGCCACCGATCTGGTCGCTGACCTCGTGACGGCCGTCGCGGATCAACCGGACCTGATCGTGGCCGACGCGCTGTGCTCGCGGCTCGGCACGCTGCTCGCCACGATCGAACACGACGAACCGGTCCTCGAACGGCCAGGTCCGAACGACGTGGCGCGTGCGGTGGTGGTGGCGGCCGAAAGCGCGGTACGGGAGGGCCTCGGCCAGGCGGACGCGTGGCGGGCGCCGTGGCAGGTGCTCACCGCGATGGCCGGGATACTGCCGGCCCCGGACAGTGATGCGGCCCTCGACGTGATCGCCCGGTTGCGCGAAACCGCCGACGGCCTGATCCTGCCGCCAACGCCGTCCGGCCCCGAAGTCACCGGGCCGGTGCTGTGGACAAGGGACCGCTACGGCAGCAGGTTCGCCGTTGCCGCCAACATCACCTCGGCGGATCAGCCGCAGCGCTGCTACCTCTGGGACATCGACGCGTGCGGGCACGGCGCCTTCACCGTGCACGGCGACTGGTATCCGACCGCCGACGCGGCGCTGGCGGGGTGGCAGGACGGCGTCGGTTCGGTCGCCGCGCAGGGGACCGGGCTGGAACCGGTGGACGATCCCTGGCTGCTGGCCGAGCTGTTGCCGGCCGAGGACGAGATGTTCCGGTTTGGTGGCGAGAACGAGGAACAGTTCGCCGAGTACCACCGAAGCAAACGGTTCGCGCAGGCCGTCATGACGACCATGCGATTGCCGGAAACCCCACCGGACCGTGGCCTTGACGTGAGCGGCGCGGCGGCCGAGTTCACCGCGTGGCTGACAGCGCACCGTGCCGAGAACCTTCCGGCCGACCTCGACGCGCTTGTCGATGAACTGGCCGACTCCTGGCAGCTCAACGATGTCGAGGCGGTGTTCGGCACCTGCTCTCCGCACCGGGTCGCGTTGCTCGTCCTGCACGTGCGCGACTACTACCTCGACGAGTTCGCCGAGCAGCTCATCGCCCTGCTGCCCGACTGGATTCGCTGGCTGGCCGAGCGCAACGGCACCCCTGCCGAACTCGTCGACCGCTGCCTGCCCTACGCCACGGGTGAAGTACACGCGCAGATCCAGGGCGACGAGACCGGACCGGACTACCTGGCCCGGGTCACCGAGTAACCGCACGACCGCCGACGTGTTACAGAACCGTCGACGTGTTACAGCTGAGCCCGCCTGTCTGGTTTCGGTCAACTTGGTGGGCACCAGTTGACCTTCCGCAGGGCGCCTTGCGAGCATCGGGCGACTCAGCGTGGAGGTAGCGGTGGCGCGCACAACGAGTTCGCGGTCGGTTCGCAGGCAAGGACGATGGGCAGTGTCGGGCGCGGCCCTGCTCGCCCTGTGCTGTGTGGTCATCCCCGCGCCCTCGGTCGCCTCGACCGGCCGCTCCCCCTCGGCTGATTCGCCCTATCCGTCCGTGGGGGCCGGCACGCACTTCCTCGACGACGACGCGCTGATCGCCGGGTTCAAGGAACCGGACTGGTACCAGGCCAACATCCCGTTCCTTGAGGTCCCCGACCAGCAGATCCAGCAGACCTACTACTACCGCTGGCGCACCTGGAAGGAACACATCCGCGGCACGGGGCCGGCCAACGGCGACATCGTGTCGGAGTTCTTCGGCGCGCCCGGCTATTCCGCGCCGTTCGGCGGGATCGATGCCGCGGCGGGTCTGCACATCGACGAGGGTCGCTGGTTGCGCGATCAGAGCTATGTGGACAGTGACATCGACTACTGGTTGCGCGGCGCGGGTTCCGGTCCCAAACCGCGGACCGAGGAGTTCAACCCGAACACCGCAGACTGGGCGCACGAGTACAGCTTCTGGGCGGCCAGCTCGGTGCTCGCCGATGCCGAGGTGACCGGCGACTGGTCGCAGGCAACGGGCCTGGAGTCCGCTCTGGTGCGCCAGTACAACGGCTGGCAGGGCCAGTTCGACCCGCAACTCGGGCTGTACTGGCAGGTTCCGGTGTGGGACGCGACCGAATACAGCGCCTCCTCCTACGAAACCGACCCCGGCGACCCCTACCACGGTGGCGCCGGGTACCGGCCGACCATCAACGCCTACCAGTACGGGGACGCCAACGCGATCGCCACGATCGCCACCATGGCAGGAGATCCCTCGACCGCTGCGGCGTTCCGACAGCGTGCGGCCGCGCTCGATGCGAACATGCAGAAGTGGTTGTGGGACCCGAACCGGTCGTTCTTCTACCACATGGCCCGCGACGGCAACTCCGCCAACGCGCTGGTGTCCACTCGGGAGGAGATGGGCTTCACGCCGTGGGAGTTCGACATGCCGCAGCCGTCCGACTCCGTCGCGTGGCAACAACTCACCGACCCGCAGGGGTTCGCCGCACCGTACGGGCCGACGACCGCCGAACGCCGTAGCAACTGGTTCATGTACCAAGCCGACCAGGGCTGCTGCCGGTGGGACGGCCCGAGTTGGCCCTACGAGACCAGCCAGACCCTCACCGCGCTGGCCAACCTGCTGGACGACTACCCGGCCCAGCCCTACATCACCACCGCCGACTACGACACGCTGCTGCGTGAGTACGCCCTGACCCAGTACCAGAACGGAACCTCCTACCTCGGCCAGGCGCACGACCCCGACCAGCCCAACTGGCTCTACGGCGCAGACGACTACAACCACTCCACATTCAACGACCTGGTGATCAGCGGCCTGATCGGGTTGCGCCCGCAGGCCACCAACACGGTGCTACTCAAGCCGTTGGTGCCGGCGTCGTGGAACTACTTCGCGCTGGAGAACGTGCCCTACCACGGCCACAACGTGACGGTGTTGTGGGACCGGGACGGCTCGCACTACCACCAGGGCGCGGGCCTGCACCTCTATGTCGACGGTGTGTCGGTGGCTCGGTCAGCGACGTTGCGCAGTATGACGATCACGCTGCCCGCCGGGCACCAGGACACCCAGCCGGCGACCACGTTCACCAACGACGCGGTCAACGTCTACGGCCAGGGTTACCCGCGCGCGTTCGCCTCCGACACGTGGCCGTCGGACAGCCCGTGGAATGCCACCGACGGCCAGGTGTTCTACGACGACATCCCGGAGGACACGCGGTGGACCGACTACGGTTCGCCGAATCCGACCGACTATCTCGGGGTCGATTTCGGTTCCGCGATCGGAGTCGACGAGATACGCCTGTACACCTACGACGACACCGATCACGGTGGCGGCGTGCACACCCCGGCCGCGTTCACCGCGCAGTACTGGACCGGCACGGACTGGGCCGACATACCGGGACAGACCGACAACCCGACCAGCCCCTCGGCCAACGCGCTCAACCAGATCCGCTTCCCCGCCATCACCACCAGCCAGGTGCGGGTCGTGTTCACCAAGGACGCCGGGGCCGCGGTCGGGGTGACCGAACTGGAGGTCGGCCGGGCGACGAGCACCTCGGCGACACTGTCGCTCAGTGACCGGAACGCGGCCGCCATCACCGTCCTACCCGGACAGCAGAACACCGTCAGCACGACCCTCACCAACCACGGCAACCGTCCGATGACCAATGTGCGGGTGCGGATCCCGGTGCCTGCGGGGTGGTCGGCGCTGGCCACCACCAGTCCGACCGCCCCGGTGCTCGCGCCCGGTGCGACGTTCCACACGACCTGGCAGATCACCCCGTCCCCGGCCACGGGCCCCGGCACTGGGAACGCGCTGTTTGCCGACGCCACGTTCGGCCCACCAGAGGGGCCGGCAACGGTGCAGACCCGCACCACCGTCAACGTCGCCTATGACCCGTCGTTCTACCCGGACACCCAGGTCGACGACTCGTTCACCGGCGAAACGCTGAGCAACTACCAAATCCTGCAACCATTTCCGGACGAATCCCTCCCCCAGCTGACCGCCGGTGGCGGCCGGCTCAGCGCCACCTCGACGACACCGTTCTTCGGTCTGCTGCGCAGTGGGGCCTCGCCGGCCTCGGCACAGGCCACGGTGGCCGTGGACGCGGCGCTGTTCACCAACGATCCCAGCGAATCCGAGGACACCCTGTTCGTCGGTCTGGCCAAGGACGACATCGACTACGTGATGGCCTGGTACAACAACCACGCCAAGACCTCCGGCTTCGACGTGCGCGTTGACGGGCAGCTCAACGTCAACGTCGACACCCACTGCTGTTCGGACGTCACGGTCGCGCCCGGTGATCGCTTCGCGGTCGCGTATTCGGGCGACACGGTCACCTCGTTCGCCGAACACGCGGGCAGGTGGCAGCAGCTGACCAGCGTCGATGTGGGCGGCGCGATCAACCTCGCCGATCCCGCGGTGCGCGCGCAGTACACGTTCGCGCTGGGCCTGCGCGGCAGCCACGGCACGGTCGCCATCGCCCGGTTCACCGGCGCCAGCGGCAGTGACGCGGGCTGATCAGCCAGGTGCGCGCGCTGACCAGCCCGCCGCGATCATCAGGCACAATGTGTTCGGCATATTCTCGACCATCCCGATCCACCGAAACCGAAGTGGCTATCAGCAGCAGAGATCCGTCTGCCAAACGATGCGCGGCATTGCCGGTGGGCACTCCCGCGGTGGGCGCGCCGAACACTCGGATCCGGGCTCGACCGAGGAACGCGACCAACACGCCCTCCGCCGCGCTCGCGGTGCGGCCGCCAACCAGCACCGCCACGGGGACCGTCGGTGTATCCGGCGCCGGTTGCGGGACCACCAGCATGACCCGATCACCAATGCGTAGCGCCCCGTCAGCGTAGGCGAAGGAGATACCGCTGCCGTCCCGGCGCCGGTAGCGCAGCCAATCACCAGGGCCGAGCAGCGGGCCGACGGCGGCAAGCATCGGCACGATGCTGCCGCCGGTATTGGCCCGCAGGTCCAACAGCCAGCCACCCGGTGCGCCACTCGCAAGGCAGTGCCAGGCGGCGCGGACATAGTCGAGCGCCGTCTGGCCGCGAGGGTCGCCGACGAAGGCCGGGATGGTCAGATAGCCGACCCCGCCAGCGAGTCGCCGCCCGGCCGGCATGGCCGGTACGGCCGCACGTCCGCGCGTTGCGCCAGCTCCGACCGGCCGCACGTGGCTGTGGCCGTCACCAAGCGCTCGCAACGCCGGACGTAGTGCCGTGACCAGGTCCGCGCCACTGGCCACCAGCGTGGTTACCTCATGCTCGACACGCGGCCAGTCGACCCGGTCGGCGTAATATGCCTTCTGCCGCAGCAAGCGCAACGCTTCCTCGGCGCACTCGCCGACCAGAGCACCGGACACGCCCCCCATCTTCCACGATCAATCCGGGCCACGGCCGCCGCTGCCGGACCGCTGACGGGCCGACGAGGCGAGCAGCCCCAGCGCGCGAGCCCGGTCGACCGCCTCGGTCCTGCGGTGCGTGCCGAGCTTGCTGTAGAGATTGCGCAGATGGGTCTTGATGGTGTTGCGTGAGACGGACAGCTCCTCGGCGATCTCCGGCGCGGTCAGGTTCGTCGGCAGGTAACGCAGCACACGCAGTTCGCTCCCGCTCAACGGTTCGGCCAACGGCTCGGGCCCTGCGGGCGGCGCCGCGACGCTCGTACCGTCGGACAGGCCCAGGATCTCGGTGATCAGCGCGGCGTGCATGGTCCGATGCCCGGAATGGCGCTTGATCAGCTGCCGCACGGGATGCAGCAGGAACGCGGTGAGCCAGCCGTCGGGCTCGGCAACGTCCAGCGCCTTTTCGAGGGCGCGTTCGGCGGCGGAGTGCTCGCCGAGCCGGTCTCTGGCGATCGCCTCAAGCAGAAATGCCTGAACGCGCCAGGAACTGTGGAACAGGCCGGCGAAGGGGGCCGTGCCGTCGAGGGCAGGGGCCAGCGCGGCGAGCGCGGTGCGCGGATCGTCCCGAGCATGGGCGAGCGCCGCGATCGCCACCCGCATCTCGACGCGTTCGCCGGCCTGCTCGTCGACCTCCGCGATGGCCTGCGCGGCGAGCCCGACCTCGCCAAGACGCAGCAGCATCAACGTCAACTGGGCCCGGATGGTGACCAGCAGGTAGCGCGGTGCGCCAAGACCGTCCGCAAGCGACTCCGCGGCCCGGAAAGCGGCGAGCGCCTCGGCATGCCGGCCTCGCGCCAGTTCGAGCAACCCCCGGCCATAGCGGACACCGAGCGTCGCCGATGGGTCGGTCTCCGCACGAATCACCCGCTCGGCCAGCTGAGCACAGGGCTCCGCCTCCGCGGTCCGGCCCTGCCAGGCGAGCCGGACCGCGAGCGTCACGGCGGCGATCCCGGCGGCGGTATCGCCCGTCCAGCCGTGCCGCTGGGCCAGTTCCATCGCCTCGGCGCTGCACCGCGCATCGGGTTCGGGCGCGTGGTCGGTGGCGCAGAGCGCTACGTAGGCGAGGCCGACGAACTCCAGGTAGGGCCGGCCGATCCGGCGCGCGAGCGCCAGCCCGCGCCGCAGGTGGTCCTCGGCATCGGCGAACCGGCCGGCCCAGACCTCCGCGATACCGAGGTTGATCAATGCGAAGGCGTGCAGGTCCTCGCCAGAAGCGGCCCGTACCAGTTCCGAAACCTCGCCGAGAGCCCGCATCCGCCGCGCCTGCTCGGCGACCACGGACAGCTCCCCGCGCTGGCGGCCGAGCACCAGCCGGACGACGCAGAGCAGCACCTGCAACCGACCGTGCCGGGAATCCGGCACCGACGCCGAACCGCGCTGCGCGAGATCCAGATACCGCTGCGCCGAGTCCACCGCACCGTGCGCGAGTTCGTCGGACGCGGTCAGCGCGGCAAGCTCGGCGTCCTCGGCACGCGCGTCAGCGGAGAAGCCGAGAAGCAGCTCGTGCGCGATGGCGGCCTGCCCGTCGAGGTGCAGCCCGGTCCAGTGATCGGCGAGCATCCTGGCGGCCATGTCCCAGTCCTCGGCGGCCTGCGCCTGCCGGATCGCCTCCACCGGACGCCCGTGCCCGGCCAGCCACTCGGCGGCGGTCCTGCGCAGCCCGGCCACGTCGGCCGGAATCGTGCGGCGCAACTCCAGTTGCAGAAGGTCGGCGAACATCTGGTGGTAGCGGAACCAGGAGCGGCCCGCGTCCTGAGCCACGATGAACGCGTTGGCGTGCTCCAGGTTCTGCAGAATCCGCTCGCCACCCTGATCCGCCGTCAGAAGGTCGGCCAGCTCACCGTTGACCGACTCAAGGATGGAGGTGCGCAGCAGCAGTCGGCGCACGCGCTCCGGTTGCCGGTCGAGCACCTCGGCCAGCAGGTACTCGGCCACGGTGCGCTCGCTGCCGGAGAATTCGGCGGCCAGCCGCTCCGGATCCGGATGCCCCGCCAGCGAAAGCGCGGCCAGCCGCAGCCCGGCCGCCCACCCCTCGGTCCGCTCGTGCAGCGCTGCCGTCGCCGACTCGGACAGCCGGACGCCGGCCCCGGTCAGCAGCTCGTGGGCCTCCTGCTGGCTGAACCACAGATCCCCGGCCCGAATCTCGGTGAGCGCGCCCTCCAGCCGCAGCCGATGCAGACCCATCCGCGGCTCGTGCCGTGTCGCTAGCACGAAGCGCAGCTCAGGTGGCCCCCGCAACACCAGCAGTTCCAGTTGCCGCAACGTGTCGGCCGAGCCGAGTTCGTGCATGTCGTCGAGGACGAGCCAGATCGGTTCCCGCACCGGCGCGAGATCCCTGAGCAACTGTTCGACCACCGCCCAACCGTCCAGGTCCGGCGCTGCCGTGAGCGCCTGCACGAGCTCGGCGCCCTGCGCCGTGCCGCGCAGCGCGCCGATCACGGAGAGCCAGAACCTTTGCGGATCGCGCTCGTCGTGCCCCATCGACACCCAGCCGGCGCGTGACGTGAGACCCGCCTCGTCGATCCAGGACCGCAGCAGGACGGTCTTTCCGCTGCCCGGCGGTCCGGACACGACGGTAACCCTTGCCGAGGAGTCGAGCCGTTCGAACAGGGGCAGGCGGGCGATGATCCCCGCCTTCTTGGCGCGGGCGACGCTTCCGGCCGTCAGGCCCGATCCGTTCGCGGAGCGCACGAACGGCATCATGGCACGGCTCCGGTTCACGGGAGCATGAGCGGCGGCCGGACACCCGGTGTCGCCGTGAACCGTGCCAGCGCCGCGTCGACAACGGCGGCGGTGCTGCCAAGAGCGACGAGCAGCTGACCGGGTCCCTCCAGCGGCAGCACCGCGGTGCGCACGCCGGCTTCGACGTGCGCGGTTTCGTCGAGCTTGGGCAGGTCCGGCCCGGCGACCAGCACGGAGCCGAAGACCCGATAGCCAGCGCTACCGGCCGGTCCGCTCAGCGCGGCGTCGGCCCCGTCCAGTACGGTCTCGGTGTCCAGCAGCGGCACCCCGCCGACCCGGACGGCCAACCGGCCGCGGTACCGGCCACCCGCTTCGCCGACCCTGCCGAGCACGACCAGCTCACGCAGCACGAGGCGCGCGCCGTCGGCCAGATCCACGTCCAGCCGAGCCCGGTAGTCGGCGCCAGCGCACACCACGGTGGGTTCCGGCCACCAGCGCAGCGCTCCGGCGACCGTCGCGTGCACCGCCCAGTACGCGGGTGTGCCGTGTGGCCCCGGCAGGGCGACCGTGGCAGCCGCCGAGCGCACCTCAAGAGCGCCACCATCGCCGACGGTCAGATCGATGGCGAGTTCGTCGCCGCCGAGCGGCCCGCCCGCTGCCTGGACCAGGTGCACCCGGCCTGGTCCGGTCGGTCGCACCGCGACCGGGGTCGCGTCGCGCCAGCGCACCCGATCACCGTCGACGTCGAGCGACGCCCGTGCCTTCACGCCCGTGCCTTCATGCCCGGTGCGCGACGAGCGCTGCCCGCACCCAGTCCACCACCGGCCGGACGCCGTCGTCGGCACGCAGCGAGATCAGCACGAAGGGCCGGTCGCCGCGCTGGGCGGCCGCGTCGCGCCGCATCACGTCGAGGTCGGCGCCGACCAGGTCGGCCAGGTCGATCTTGTTGATGACCAGCAGGTCGGAGCGGGTGACGCCGGGGCCGCCCTTGCGCGGCACCTTGTCCCCGCCGGCCACGTCCACGACGAAGATCTGCTTGTCGATCAGGCCGTAGCTGAACGTCGCGGTCAGGTTGTCGCCGCCGCTTTCCACCAGCACGAGATCGGGGTCGTGCAACCGTTCGAGTTCCTCGACCTCGTCGAGATTGGCCGTGATGTCGTCGCGGATCGCGGTGTGCGGGCAGCAACCGGTGCGCACCGCGCGGATGCGTTCGTCGGCAAGGACACCGTTGCGGCGCAGGAAGTCGGCGTCCTCGGTGGTGTAGATGTCGTTGGTCACGACGGCGATCGACAGTTCCTCGGCCAGTGCCCGGCACAGCGCGGCGACCAGCGCGGTCTTGCCACCGCCGACCGGTCCGCCGATGCCGATCCGCAGCGCGCGGCTCCTCGGCCTGCCGGCCGGGATCAGGGTCTGGCTGTCCTCACGATGCAGAGCCTCACGATGCAAAGAGGGTCACCTCCTGTTGTGCGTGCGCGGCAGCGAGCAGTTCGGTCATCGGCCCACTCGTCGCCGGCATCGAATCGGGGTCGTTCGCCGCCACCGCGACCTCCGCCGCGGCAACGGCTTCCTCGACGATCTCGGTCGCGTCGAGCCCCGCCTGCGCAGCGGCGACGGCGAGCGGGTCGAGGCCGAGCAGGCGCAGGGCGGCCGAACACGCGCCGCCGAGCAGATGGTGCGTTGCGAGCAATGCTGCGTCGCGGGTGTCTCCCCCACCCGCTCGCGTTGCCGCACCCAACACCAGCGGCTGGTGCGGCCTGCCCACCCTGATCAACTCCGCGGGCAACGGCCACATGCCGCTCACGGTGCGCAGCAGCGCCGCACCCTGCAACCGCGACGCGGTACGCAGCGCGGCCGAGGGAATCCGCGCGGACAACGCCCTGTCCCACCGCGACCAGCCATCGTCCAGCAGCGCACCGGCAACGCCGAACGCGGCCACCACCGGCACCGCGGTGCGCAGCCGCCCGCGCAGGAACAGCGCCAGATCGTCCACAGTGGATATCAGCCCGCTTTCCACCGCCATCTCGACGCCGCCGGAATGCGCGTGGCCGCCGTTGGGCAGCCGCGAGTCGGCGAGCAGCAGCACGGACAGCCCTGACTTCTTCTGTGCGGTCATCAGAACAGGAAATAGCGTTGGGCCATGGGCAGCTCGGCCACGGGTTCGGGAGTGACCAGGTCGCCGTCGATGCTGACCGCGAACGTGTCCGGGTCCACCTCGATCCTCGGCAGCGCGTCATTGCCCGGCAGGTCGGACTTGCGCAGCGAGCGCGTGTCGCCGACCGCGACCAGTTTCCGGTTGACGGCCAGCCGATCCGCGAGTCCGTTCTCGATCGCGGCGGGCGCCACGAAATGCACGGACGTTGCCGAGATCGCACCGCCGTAGGCTCCGAACATCGGCCGGGGCAGGACGGGCTGCGGCGTCGGGATGGAGGCATTGGCATCGCCCATCGCGGCGTAGGCGATCATGCCGCCCTTGACGACAACGCTGGGTCGCACCCCGAAGAACGCCGGGTCCCACAGCACCAGGTCGGCGAGCTTGCCTGCTTCGACCGAACCGACCTCGTGGTCGAGACCGTGCGCGATGGCCGGGCAGATCGTGTACTTGGCGACGTAGCGGCGCGCACGCAGGTTGTCGGCCCGGCTGTCGCCGGGCAGGAACCCGCGCCGCCGTTTCATCACGTGCGCCGTCTGCCACGTGCGCATGATCACCTCGCCGATGCGGCCCATCGCCTGCGAATCCGACGAGATGATGGACAGCGCGCCCATGTCGTGCAGGATGTCCTCGGCCGCGATCGTCGCGGGCCGGATGCGGCTCTCCGCGAACGCGAGGTCCTCCGGCACTGCCGGGTTGAGGTGGTGGCAGACCATGAGCATGTCGAGGTGTTCCTCGACGGTGTTGATCGTGTGCGGTCGGGTCGGGTTGGTCGAGGAGGGCAGGACGTTCGGGTGGCTCGCGACCGTGATGATGTCCGGCGCGTGCCCGCCGCCCGCGCCCTCGGTGTGGTAGGTGTGGATGGTCCGGCCGGCGATCGCGGCCAGCGTGTCCTGCGACGTAGCCGGCCTCGTTGAGCGTGTCGGTGTGGATGGCGACCTGCACGCCGTACTCGTCGGCGACGCGCAGGCAGGCGTCGATCGCGGCAGGCGTCGTACCCCAGTCCTCGTGCAGCTTGAACCCGCTCGCCCCGGCAAGCACCTGCTCGCGCAGCGCGGCCTCGCCGACCGTGTTGCCCTTGGCCGAGCAGCGCCGACGTTGACCGGGAACGCGTCCATCGCCTCCAGCATTCTGGCCAGGTACCAGGCAGCCGGCGTGACCGTGGTCGCCTTGCTGCCCTCGGCCGGACCCGTGCCGCCGCCGACCAGGGTGGTGATGCCGGCGGCGAGCGCCTCGGTGGCCAGTTGCGGGCAGATGAAGTGCACGTGCGCGTCGATCGCGCCCGCGGTGAGGATCTGGCCGTTGCCGGCCAGGATCTCGGTGCCGGGCCCGATCACCAGATTCGGGTCGACGCCGTCCATGATGTCCGGGTTGCCGGCCTTGCCGATGCCGACGATGCGCCCGTCGCGCACGCCCACGTCGGCCTTGACCACTCCCCAGTGGTCCAGGATCAACGCGCCGGTGATGACCAGGTCGGGTGCGCCCTCCGCGCGGCTGGCCGTCGCCTGGCCCATGGACTCGCGGATCACCTTGCCGCCGCCGAACACCACCTCGTCGGCCTGCTGCGGCCCTCGGGTGCGATCCTCGGTGACCTCGATGAACAGGTCGGTGTCGGCAAGGCGAACCCGGTCGCCGGTGGTGGGGCCGTACAGGCGCGCGTAGTGCGTCCGGTCGATCTCGGTCATCGGTCCCCGTCCAGTTCGCCGGCGTGTTCCGGTCGCAGCCCGGGTACGATCCGCCTGCCCCGCAACGGGATCAGCGCGACGACCCGGTCCACGCCCGGCTCGAACCGCACGGAGGTGCCGGCGGGCACGGCCAGCCGATGGCCCCACGCCGCGTCCCGGTCGAACTCCAGCGCTGGGTTGGCCGCCGCGAAGTGGTAGTGCGAGCCGACCTGGATCGGCCGGTCGCCGGTGTTCACCACGGTCAACTTCACCCGCGCCACCTCGGGTGCGATCCACAGTGGACTATTGCCAGGCACGATCTCGCCGGGGATCACTGGATCGGCCGATGCACGGTGACCAGCTTGGTGCCGTCCGGGAAGGTCGCCTCGACCTGCACGGAGGTGACCATCTCGGGCACGCCGGCCATCACGTCGTCGCGGGTGAGCACCTGCTGGCCGCCGGACATCAACTCGGCGACACCACGCCCGTCCCGCGCGCCCTCCAGCACCCAGGACGAGATGACCGCGACCGCCTCCGGATAGTTCAGCTTCAGGCCGCGCGCCCTGCGCTGCTCGGCGAGCTGCGCGGCCACGTGCAGCAGCAGCTTCTCCTGTTCGTGCGGGGAGAGCAACACCGCCCGACCCCTTCCTTCCTGGCCAACCGGACACCCGACTCTAGGCAGTCCGTGTTACGTGCACGTTTCCCGCTTTCGCCAATCCGGGCGGTTCGGAGACCGACCGGTCACCCGCCGGTAATCCGCAGGTGACGGCCGACGGCTGTACTCGACACCGACTCACACGGACGTGAGGCGCACCTAGGGTTCCGTCGCCGCAGGTCGGCGAGCCTGGTCCGAGAGGTGAAAACGGGCGGTCGCCGCCCGTTCCACGGCGGGACAAAAGCCCGGGAGGCAAGCCAGCGCCTGGCTGCCTGCCGCCGTGGCGCGCCACCCGTGGAGACGATCGCCTTGACTCACTATCACGAGCACTACGGTCCAGAAGCCCGCTACGCGGTCGAGGCCGAAGCAACGCTGCCAACCACCAAATGGGACGAAGAAGTCGCGCGCGGCCTCGCCGTCGGCCTGCCCGGCGCGGAGTCCATCGTGGACAAACGGATTCCCACGTTCTCGCGCGGCGAACTGCCGCATTTCGCCGGCATCAACACCTTCCTCAAGGCACCCTACGTCGAGGACGTGCGAACCTGCGGCGACTACGACGTAGCCGTGCTCGGCGCACCGTTCGACGGCGGCACCACCTACCGCTCCGGCACCCGGTTCGGCCCGCAGGGCATCAGGAAGATCTCCGCGCTCTACGGCCCGTACAGCTTCGAACTCGGCGTCGACCTGCGCGAGTCCATCACCATCGCCGACCTCGGCGACGTGTTCACCATCCCCGGCAACATCGAGAAGACCTTCGACCAGATCAGCAAGGCGGTCGGGCACGTCTACGCCTCCGGCGCCTTCCCCGTCGTGCTGGGCGGCGACCACTCGATCGGGTACCCGACCACCCGCGCGGTCGCCGAACACCTCGGCGGCAATCTCGGCATCATCCACTTCGACCGACACGTCGACACCCAGGAGACCGACCTCGACGAGCGGATGCACACGACCCCGTGGTTCCACGCGACGGACATTCCCAACGTGCCGGCGAAGAACCTGGTGCAGATCGGCATCGGTGGCTGGCAGGCACCCCGACCGGGAGTCAAGGTCGGCCGCGAACGCGGCACCACCGTGATGACCGTGACCGACTGCGTGGAGATGGGCATCGAGGCCGCCGCCCAACGCGCCCTCGACGTGGCCTGGGACGGCGCGGACGCGGTATGGCTGTCCTTCGACGTCGACTGCCTCGACGCGGCGTTCGTGCCGGGCACCGGCTGGCCCGAACCGGGCGGGTTCCTCCCCCGCGAGGTCCTCAAGTTCATCCAGCTGATCGCGGCGCGGCCGCTGGCCGGCATCGAGGTCGTCGAATGCTCGCCGCCCTACGACAACGCGGAGATCACCGCCCTGATCGCCACCCGAGTCATCTGCGACACCCTCGGCTGCCTGGTCCGGGCCGGTCACCTGCCGCGCAACCGGGAGGGCGCGTGAGCACCGAAACCGAGGACCTGGCCGGGTTCGGCTACGCCCAGCAGCTACACCGCAGGCTCGGCAGCTACGCCTCCTTCGCCGCCGGCTTCTCCTTCGTCTCCATCCTGACCACCGTCTTCCAACTGTTCGCCTTCGGCTTCTCCTTCGGCGGCCCCGCCTTCTTCTGGACCTGGCCGCTGGTGTTCGCCGGCCAGTTCACCGTCGCGTTCGTGTTCGCCGAACTCGCCGCTCGCTACCCCATCGCCGGCTGCGTCTACCAGTGGTCACGCCGGATCGGCAACGAGATCATCGGCTGGTTCGCCGGCTGGCTGATGCTGATCGGGCAGATCGTCAGCGTGGCCGCCGCCGCCATCGCACTCCAGGTCGTGCTGCCCTCGGTCTGGTCGGGATTCCAGCTCGTCGGCGGGAGCCCGGACCTGACCACGATCACCGGCAGCACCAACGCCATCCTGCTCGCGGTCATTCTGGTCACGCTCACGACCGTGATCAACGTGATCGGCGTCCGACTGATGGCGCTGATCAACTCCATCGGCGTCACCTGCGAACTTGTCGGCGTCGCCGTGCTGATCGCGCTGCTGTTCGGCCACGCGCGACGCGGCCCCGGCATCGTGTTCGACACCGGCGCAACGGCAGGGCACGGCGGCTACGTGTGGCCCTTCCTGATCTCGGCGTTGATGGCCGCCTACGTGATGTACGGCTTCGACAGCGCGGGTGAGTTGTCCGAGGAAACCAAGGCCCCGCGCCGCACCGCGCCACGAGCGATCCTGCGCGCTCTGTACGCCTCCGGCATCGGCGGCGCGTTGCTGCTGGTGGCGGCCCTGGTCGCCGCGCCGAGCGTCACCGACGGCAACCTGGCCACCTCGGGCCTGCCGTATGTGCTCACCAGTCAGCTCGGCACCGGGCTCGGGCGGGTACTGCTGGTCGACGTGGCCGTGGCCATCGCCGTGTGCACGCTGGCCATCCAGACCGCCGCCAGCCGGATGATGTTCTCCATGGCGCGCGACCGGATGCTGCCCGGCCATCGAATACTCGGCCGGGTCTCGCCACGCACCGGAACACCGATCGTCCCTTCCGTGGTCGTCGGCGTGTTGGCCCTGCTCGTCCTGCTGATCAACCTCGGCCAGGCGCAGCTGTTCACCGCGGTCACCGGCGTCGCCGTGGTCATCGTCTACCTGGCCTACCTACTGGTCACCGCGCCCACGCTCGTCGCCCGGCTGCGTGGCACGCTCCCGAAGGCCGATCCCGCGCACTTCTCGCTGGGCCGATGGGGCATACCGCTCAACATCGTCGCGGTGGTGTGGGGCGTGTTCATGGTGGTCAACATGGGCTGGCCGAGGGCCGCCGTCTACGACCCGTCCGGCGCCCACTGGTACCTGCGCTGGTTCGCCCCGCTGCTGGTCACGCTGGTACTGGTGATCGGCGCGCTGCTCTACCGGCTGCGCCAACAGCCGGCCACCGTCGAACCCACCCCCGCCATCGCCTGACCGGCGGGACGGATCAGTTCCGGCTGCCCTCGACCAGTTGCCGACGGAGCTTGTGGGCGACCGCGTCCACCGCGATCCGCCCTGACGCAGCCGCGGCATGCGCGTGCGCGGTGCGTCCGCTCAGCTCCAGACTGGCGGTGACCACGACCGGATCGGTCATCGCCGGATCGGCGTGTCGAACCAGTCGTATCCGCGCGCTCACAATGGGATCGCTGGTATAGCCGGTCAACGCGGCGATCTTCTGCCGCGCGTACTCGGCCACATCCTCCGCGAACTCGCCCTGCTCGACGACTTGCACGTCCTGGGCCGAAATCGTCTCCCGCTGATTCAACGACATCTCCGCCTTCGTCTCTGTGGTCCGCTCACAGCATGGCGGTTGGCCGGACTAACTTCCATCTTCCACGTCGTCGCCGCTCAGGGCGGCCGCGATGGCGGCGAGATCCGCACACAAACGACGTTGGGCGCTCGGCGACAACGGCGCGAGCATCCTGCTCTCCACCGCGCTGAGCGCCTCGGTCGCGGCCTGCAACCGTTCATGGCCGGCGGCGGTCAGTTCGGTCGGCAGGGCTTTGCCGTGGCTGGGCGCGGCGGGCCGAGTGAGCAGCCCCCGGTCTTCCATCCCCTTCAGCACCAGGTTCATCGACTGTCGGCTGACGAAGACGGCCCTGGCCAGTTCGGACCCGGACAGTCCCGGTCGCTGCCGCAGCACTTCGAGGCACGCGTACTGCGACACGGTCAGGTCCAACGGCCGCAGCGCGTTGTCCATCGCCGAGTGCAGCGCGGTCGTGGCCTTCTTCAGCACGTACCCGACCATCTCGTCGACCGGCTGAAAAATCCGCCCTTGACTCATGTCAACATCTTGACACATACTGGCCGTGTCAACATCCTGACACGCCTACCAAGGAGACAGATCATGGCCGTCAGTGGACCCGACTTCATCGCACTACAGGTTCGCGACCTCGACCGGGCCGCGAACTTCTACGAATCCCAGCTCGGACTGAAAAGGGCACCGGGCGCCCCGCCGCATGCCGTCGTCTTCGCCACGACGCCTGCCTTCGCCGTCCGCGAGCCGTTGCCCGGCGTCGACCTCGATGCCGTCACACCCCGCCCCGGAGCCGGCGTGGTCCTGTGGCTCGGCGCCGACGATGCCCAAGCAGTGCACGACAAGCTGGCCGCCAACGACGTCTCGATCACGGTGGCGCCCTTCGACGGCCCGTTCGGGCGAACGTTCACCTTCGCCGACCCGGACGGCTATGCCGTCACCATCCACGATCGCGGCCCCACCGCACCATGAGGACGGACTCCCGGCCGGTCACCCAAGCATGGTCTTGAGGAGGCCGGACACCTGGGCGGTCAGCTCTGGCACGGTCGAGCCGCGCTCGGCTGTCATCTGTTCGAGTGGGCCGTCGACGGACAGCATGGCAAGACCGGCTGCGATCGACCAGACCATCGTCACCAGCGGCGTCGGGTCACCCGGCGGAGCGAGACCGGCCTGTTGGCATTCTGTCACCGTGTCGGTGACCAACCCCAGCACGGCGTTCACCAGGGTCTCGATCGCCGGGTCCTTGCGCGGCTCGGACAGCTCAGGGCGATACATCAGCTGTGAGTACGCGGGATGCGCCCTGGCGAACCGCACATACGCTTCGATCATCGCGCCCAGTGCCTCGACAGGGGATTGCGAGGCACTGTAGGCCGCGCGCACGTCCGCGAGCAGTTGTTCGTAGCCGCGTGCCGCTATGGCGTTGAGCAACGCCGCTCGGTCCGCGAAGTGGTAGTAGGGCGCGCGGGGGCTCACCCCGGCCTCGCGCGCGACCCGACGGAGACTGACCGCACCGATCCCCTCCGACTCGATGAGCGCGAGGCAGGCGGTGATCAGTTCCTCGTGCAGAGCGCCGTGGTGGTACGTGGATCTGGTTTCGCTCGGCGACATGGTGCCGAGCGTAGCCGGGGTTGACATCGCGAACATCCCGATCTATACAGTGCATAGAATCTCAACACTGCATAGATCGAGGAGGGGCACGCCCCATGCACAGTGACCAGGTGCTCGTCACCGGCGCGACAGGGTTCGTCGCCGGGCACTGCATCGAGGAACTCCTGACGCACGGCTACCGAGTGCGCGGCACCGTACGGAATCTGCGTTCGGCCAAGACCGCACACCTGCGCGAGATCGCCGAACGCACCGGCGGCGAAATCCAGTTCACCGAAGCCACGCTCGACTCCGACACCGGCTGGTCCGAGGCGGTGGACGGGTGCGCCTACGTGCTGCACGTCGCCTCACCGTTCCCCGCTCACGTCCCCAAGGACGAGAACGAGCTGATCAAGCCTGCCGTCGATGGCACGCTGCGGGTGTTGCGCGCCGCCGCGAACAGCGGCGCGGTGCGCCGAGTGGTGCTGACCTCTTCTGTCGCCGCGATCGCCTACGGGCACGACGAGTCACACACGCTCACCGAAGCCGACTGGACGATTCCGGATCGCGCCGACGCCTACCCGAAGAGCAAGACGTTGGCCGAGCGAGCCGCCTGGGAGTACGCGCGAGAATCCGGACTGGAGCTGGTCGCGATCAACCCGGGAGGAATCTTCGGGCCGCTGCTGCACGCCCAACGCCCCACCTCGATGGAGGCGGTCCGCCGGATCATGAGCGGACAGCTTCCCGCGCTCCCCCGGATCGGCTGGGCCCCGGTCGACGTGCGAGATCTGGCGGTCGCCCACCGCCTCGCGATGGAAACTCCCGAGGCAGCCGGAAACCGCTACATCTGCGCGGGCCCGTTCCTGTGGATGCGCGACATGGCAACGGCCCTGGCCGAGGAGTACGCCCCGCGCGGCTACTCGATCGCGACGCGCCCGATGCCCTACTGGCTCATGTGGACACTCGGACGGTTCGACTCGACGATCCGGATGGCGCTCAAGTTCTACGACCACGTCCAGGTCGTGAGCGCAGCCAAGGCGAAGGAGGAACTCGGCTGGACCATGCGTCCCATCCGAGACACCATTGTGGACTCAGCGGAAAGCCTGATCCGCCACGGGGTGGTCGCCACGCGATGAGCAGCGCACCGCTTGTCGTGCGGACCGGTCAGGCCGATTCGCGTACGACAAGCCGGCAGGGCACGGTGACCGCACCGGGCTCTGGCCGGCCGGTGTCGATCGCGGCCAGCAGCCGCAGCGCCGCGATCCGGCCGATCTCGCCGAGGTTCAGGTCGATCGTGGTCAGCGGCGGCCGCGCGGACAGGGCCATCGGATCCCAGTTGTCGTAGCCGACGATCGCGATGTCGTCCGGCACCCGCACGCCGCCTTCCCGCAGCGTGTCGGCGACCCCTCTGGCGATCTGGTCGTTGCCGCAGAAGAACGCGTCGGTGTCCGGGGCGGCGCGCAGCACCACGGCTGCCGCCCGCCGTCCCCATGCCTCGCTCCAGTCGCCGTGGTGCGCCCGCCCGGTCACCGGCGCGAGCCCGGCGCGCGCGAGCACATCGATGGTGCGGGCCGCTCGGCGACGGGCAGCCGCGTGGTGCGCGGGGCCGGTGACGTGCGCGATCCTGGTCCGGCCGAGGCCAAGGAGGTGCTCGACGGCCAGGGTCGCCCCGCCGATGTCATCGGACACCACCGACGTGTCCCTCGGGTCGTTCGACGGTGCGAACGCATAGACCGTAGGCGCCACGCCGATTCTGGGCAGTGGCGGACGTGGGTCGGTGCGCCTGCCGGTCACGATGACACCGTCAACGGACCGCTCGGTCAGGGTGCGCAGGTGGTGCTGCTCGCGGATGGTGTCACCACGGGTGTCGCACAGCAGGACGCTGATCCGCCCGGCGCCCAGCGCGTCCTCCGCCCCGAGCAGCACCGGGATGCTGAACCTGCCGATTCCGTCCGTTGTCATCAGGCCGACCGTCCAACTGCGCCCGCTGTGCAGGCTCTGCGCGTGCCGGTTCGGGTGGAAGCCGAGCGAGTCGGCCGCGTGCAGCACTCGCTGGCGGGTCTCCGCGCGCATCCGGCCGGTGCCGCTGAGCGCCTTCGACGCGGTCCCGACACTGACGCCGGCGCGGGCCGCCACATCGACCAACCGCGCCCTGCTCGTCACACCGGGCCCCGATTCGGCTGGCTCGGCCATCTCGTCCTCCCCCCGGTCGGCGGCTACCAGCAGAGTGGGAAAATTTACCCCCCATTGTGCGCAACTCCTTGACCAGGGGCTGCCTGAAACCTACGTTTCGGCTGAGTAAAGCTTTGCGCAATTTGCTCAGCCTAGCAGTCGGTGCCCCTGTCCCCGTCCCCGTTGGGAGACCCATGTCCGGCCCCGTCCGTCTCGGCCCGCAAGCTCGCGCCGCGCTGCGTCCAACCCCAGCCCCGGTCATCGACGCGGGCTTCTGGGCCGCCCGGCAACGGACCAACGCGACAGTGGCCATCCCACAGGGCCTCTACCAGCTGAAGGCCGCCGGCAACCTGCATGACCTGCGACTCGCCGCCGGCAGTGCCGAGGGGCAGTTCCTCGGCGACTACCCGTTCATGGACTCCGACGTCTACAAGTGGTTGGAGGCCGCGTCCTGGCTCCTCGGCGAGGACCCCGACGGTGACCTGGACCAGAACGTCGAGCAGGTGATCGGACTGGTCGCCGACGCCCAGCAGCCCGACGGGTACCTCAACACCTGGAGCCAGGCCGGCCGGGGCGCCGGCCGTTATGCCGAACTGCGCTGGAGCCACGAACTGTACTGCGCGGGGCACCTGATCCAGGCCGCCATCGCGCACCACCGCGCAACCGGCCGCGATCGCCTGCTCACCGTCGCCCGGCGCTTCGCCGACCACATCGACTCGACCTTCGGGCCGCCCGGCAGCGGCAAGCCGATCGACGGAATCGACGGCCACCCCGAGGTGGAGACCGCGCTGGTCGAGCTGTACCGGGAGACCGGCGAGCGGCGCTACCTTGAGCTGGCCGGCTACTTCGTGAACAGCTACGGACGAGGGCTGCTCGACGGCCAGGCGTACTGCCAGGACCGGGTTTCGGTGCGCGAGGCACGCAACGTCGAGGGGCACGCCGTCCGGCAGCTGTACCTGCTCGCGGCAGTGGCCGACCTGGCCATCGAAACCGGCGACGACTCGTTGCTGGAGGCAGCGCAACGGCTCTGGTCGGCGATGACCGCGACCAAGACCTACCTGACCGGCGGAGTGGGCGCGCACCACGACAAGGAGGAGTTCGGCGACCCGCGCGAGCTGCCGACGGAACGTGCCTACGCCGAGACGTGCGCCGCGATCGCCTCGGTCCAGTGGTGCTGGCGGATGGCGCTGCTCACCGGCCAGGCCCGCTACAGCGACCTGATCGAGCGCACCCTGTTCAACGGTTTGCTCTCCGGCGTCTCGATAGACGGCGCCACCTGGTTGTACGTCAACCCGTTGCAGGTGCGCGACGATCACGTCGACCCGGGTGGACACGGCAGTGTGCGGCGGACCGGCTGGTTCCGCTGCGCCTGCTGCCCGCCCAATGTCATGCGGCTGCTTGCCAGCCTGGCGCACTACGTGACCTCGACCGACGGCAGGGGCATCCAGGTGCACCAGTACGCGGGCGGTACCTATCGCGGCGACGCGGACGGGGCGCCGCTCGTGGTGAGCGTGCGCACCGACTACCCGTGGGACGGCCGGATCACCGTCACCGTCGAACAGACACCGGCCGACACGCCGTGGACCCTGTCGCTGCGCATCCCCCAGTGGTGCACGGGTTTCACCGCGCGCATCAGCGGCGAGGACTCCGACGACGAGCAGGTCCGGCCGTCGGACGGCTGGCTGCGCCTGCCGAGGACCTGGAAACCGGGGGAACGGGTCGTCCTCGAACTCGACCTGGAACCCCGGCTCACCCGCGCCGACCCTCGGGTGGACGCGGTGCGCGGCTGCGTCGCGATCGAACGCGGCCCTCTCGTGTACTGCCTCGAACAGGCCGACCATCCGGACGGCGTCGACGACATCGTGCTGGACACGTCACGTCCGCTGACCGTCAAGCACCGCCCCGACCTGCTCGACGGCATCACCGCCGTGCTCGCCAGCGGCTACCGGCGGGTGCCGGCAACACGCGACGACGACTGGTGGCCCTATCCGTCCGACGGCCGCGACGACGTCGTCACCGGCGATTCGATCGAACTGACCGCCATCCCGTACTACGCCTGGGCGAACCGCCAGGACGGCAGCATGCGCGTCTGGCTGCCAACGTCCTAATCGGACGCATCACATCTCGACACCCTGTTTCCCCACCTCAGGAGCGCAACGATGAGCCACCTGACAACTCGCCGTACCCCGCGCTGGAATCCCCGATCGGCGGGCCGGATCGTCGCGGCGGGCGCCGCGCTGACCCTGGCAGTAACAGCGGCAGGCACAGCCACCGGCACGATCACCGGCACCGCCGACGCGGCCCCGACCGCGACCGCGGCGAGCACCCTCGTGGTGAACGCCAACCAGCCCTTCCGCCCGGTCACCCATGTCGCCTCCGGCGGCCTGTACGGCCTGGACACCGCGAGCGTGCCGGCCGACAACCTGGTCGAGCCGCTGCATCCGAACACGTTCGTGCAGATGGCGCCCGGCGGTCACCAGTTACCCAACGGCGAACCGGGGCCGGGCGGGGACGCCCTCGTCGTCGCCGCCGAGGCGGCCCGAGCCGGCGCGAAGGTCGTCGTGCGGATGCCCGACTGGTACCCGAACTTCCCCTACAAGTGGGTGAGCTGGAGCGACTGGCTCTCCGCCGTCGACCAGCAGGTCGCCGCAGTGCAGTCCTCCGGCGCCACCAACATCAGCGCCTGGGAGCTGTGGAACGAACCCGACTGGACCTGGAACACCAGCGCGGCAGGCTCCTTCGACGCCGGTTGGGCCCGCACCTACCACGAGGTGCGCTCGAAGGACCAGAGCCGTCCGATCCAGGGCCCCAGCTTCTCGCACTGGGACCAGAACGCGTTCGCCACGTTCCTGACCGACGCCAAGAACAGCGGCACGCTGCCGGACATCGTGAGCTGGCACGAACTCGGCGGCTCGGCCAGCATCGCCGGTGACGTCGCCGCCTACCGGTCGTTGGAAGCCAGCCTCGGCATCAGCCCCCGCCCGATCGCGATCGAGGAGTACGCCACCACCAGCGAGGTCGGCGTGCCAGGACCGCTCGCCGGCTACATCGCCAAGTTCGAACGCGCCGGCGTGCACGACGCGGAACTCGCCTTCTGGAACCAGTACGGCACCCTTGGCGACACCCTGGTGTCCACCGGTGGCGCGCCCAACGGCGCCTACTGGCTGTACGCCTGGTACGGCGCGATGACCGGCAACATGGTCACCACCGTGCCGCCCTCGCAGACCGGACTGGACGGTGCCGCTTCGGTGACCTCGGACGGCTCACAGGTCAGCGTCATCTTCGGTGGCGGCAGCGGGGACAGCGCGGTCACCGTCAACGGCCTCAACGCGCTCTCGGCGTTCGGCAGCACCGTCAATGTCAAGCTGGAGTACACGCCGTCGGCAGGCCGCACCACCGCGGTCTCCGGGCCGATCATGATCTCGCAGAGCAACTACTCGGTGGTCAACGGGTCGATTACGGTGCCCGTTTCGATGAACTCCTCCTACGGCTACCACCTGGTGATCACGCCGGGCGGCGGCGGCACGACATCCCTGGCCGGCCGGTACCAGATCAAGAACGTGCACAGCGGGCTCGCGCTGGACACCCAGAACGACGGCACCGCCCAGGGCACTCTCGCGGTCCAGGCCACCCCCAGCAGCAGCGCCACCCAGACCTGGACCCTCGTCGACGCGGGCTCCGGCCTCTACAAGATCCAGAACGCCGCCAGCGGACTGCTGCTCGGCATCACCAACGAGAGCACAACGGACGGCGGCACCGCACTGATCTGGAATGACAACGGCACACCCGATCACCTGTGGCAGTTCGTTCCGGCGGGCAACGGACAGTACAAGATCATGAACTACCACAGCGGCCTACTGCTCGGGGTGACCAACATGAGCACCTCATCCGGCGCCCAGATCCTCCAGTGGGACGACAACGGCACAGCCGACCACCTCTGGACCCTGACCTCGCGCTGATCCACCCTGCGCTGAGCCACCCTGCCGAGTCCGGGATCGCACTGGCGCGATCCCGGACTCGGCGGGTTCATGGTGAGCGGGGCCAGTCGGTGTCGACGTCGACGACCTTGAGCAGACCGCGCCTGCCGTATCCGGCGAGCACCTCGAAGTTGCGGTGCCGCGACCAGTTCGCGTAGTCGCCGACCACGATGAGCCTGCGACGGGCGCGGGTGACGGCGACGTTGAGCAGATTGGGAGTTTTCGCGGCCCAGTTGCGCGAACCGGACTGGTCGGTCGCCGTGCCGAGCACGAGGATGACGATGTCCGCCTCCTTGCCCTGGGTCGTGTGCACGGTGCCGAGCCGGTTCAACGTCGGCGACAACTGGCTCCCGACCGTGGCGCGCAGGCCCTCGACGACATCGCGGAACGGGCTGACCACGAACACCAGTTCGGTGACACGACGGGTCAGTTCGGCCTCCCGCGCCGCGCTGTCCGTCGCCCACTGCGGCAGGTCCGACCCGATGTCGGTCAACTCGGCGTCCATGGCCTGGCTGATGCGCCCTCGGACGATGTCGAGCGTGGCGAGGACGTAGTGCCCCTCGGCCGGATTCCATTTCTCTCCGTTGACCGGCGCACCCACGTCGAGCCACGTGCTGTGTGCGAGCAGATCGAAGTCGGGGCGCGGTGGCACGCCGTAGACCATCATGTTGTCGTAGGCGATCTTGTTGGACACCTCGAACATGAGCCGATCGCAGCGGCGATGCACGCGCAGCGGCGACCCGACCCACTCGGGTTCGGCGCCGTCAGGTTCGGGCAGCCAGGTTCCGAAGGTGTTCAACCGGTCCGCGGTCGACTGGACCGACCGGTTCTTCGGCGCCCACTGTGCATCGACGTCGAAGTGCTGACACAGGCGTTGTTGCCCGGACCACGGCAGGGTGAGCACCGGTTCGAGCTGGCGCGGGTCGCCGACCACCACCGCGCGCCGGGCCCGCCACAACGCGCCAACCGCGGCCTGGGGCACTGCCTGCCCCGCTTCGTCGACGAACAACCAGCCCAGCGTTTCCCTGTCCAGCTTGGCGAACATCCGGGACAGGGACGCGAACGTCGTCGACACGACCGGCACCACGAAGAACAGCATCTGCCACGCCGCAAGCACCTTGTCCGCGCCGAGATCGGCCGGTGCCTCGCCGTTCACGACGTCCATCACGGCACGCAGGTTTCGCCACAGCAGGCCGGGTTCGCTCGTCAGCACCGCGTGATGCAGATCGAGCGCGGCGAGGAAGACCCGCGATCGTGCCGCAGCGAACTCCTCGTCCATCCACGGGGCGGAGTTCTCCCGTTGTTCCATGGCAGCGCGATCCCCTGGCTCGGCACGCCATTCGGCTCCCGGCACGGATCGACCCCAACGGCCGCGTGCGTCCGCGAGCCGCTCGGCTTCGCGGCGCAACACCGCCTCCCGCTCGGCAACGGCCTTGTCGGCGGAATCGAGCATGGCGATCGCCTGTTCGAGGTCCGACCGAGCGCGCGCGAGCAGCTCATCGCACCGTTGTGCCACCCTGTCGGCGTTGTCCCGTTCTGCTCGGCGCGCGGACAGGGCCGTTTCGCATGCCGAGTGCTGCGCCTCGGCCTCCCGCGCAAGCCGGGATGCGTGGTTGACCGCCTCGGTGAACGGCGGTAAAGCTGCCCGCCAGTCGCGCATGGCATGCCAATGCAGCAGTCGCCGCAACAGCCCTGGTTTGCTCGCCGTGTGACTGTTCAGGGCCGTCATGGCCGACTGGAGCTGGGTTGTCATCCGGTCGACCTTGGCCAGCGCATGGGTCAGCGCGTCGTGCGCCAGCGCCAGCCGGGCGGTTGCGCTGTCGAGTTCCGCGCGAGTTTCTTCGACCCTGCGCTGCGCGTCCGAACAGCGCGCCCGCTGGCGGGCCACCTCCATCCGTCGAGCGTCGGCCACCTCGCGCAGTGCCGTCAGAACACCGTCCTGCTCCGCTTCCCTTGCGAACAGGTCGGCGATCTGCTGCCGCTCATGGGCCAGCCGGCGCACCTCGTACACCGCCGAGTTGAACCGCTTGACCGCATCGGCCCACGACGGCGATTCCTCCTCGTCGGAGTCGACGAGCCCCCTGAGAAACGCGTGCAGGCCGGAAAGGCCCGCGTGCTCTTGCTCTTGCTGGGTCTTCTTTCCCCTGTCGCCGTTGCCCCACCAGAAGCGGTCGACGAATTCGCGGCGAAAATCACGCCTGCCCAATCGAGCGGCCACCGCGCCCCAGGATGGCGTGCCGGTCAGGAGGGTGGCCGGCTCGGCGAGATAATCCGCATCCGGAAACGACTCCCGGTCAACGGTTTTCGCCGAAGGCACCTCAAGCGTGATGTTCTCCACCGCACCGTTGTTGGACGAGGCGACCACGATCTCGAAACCGGTCAGGTCGGCGCGCAGCGGGTAGATGGTTCGACGGTAGATCTTGTCCTCGTCGCCGGTCTGCCACTCTATCGGCGTCTTCTTGAACGCGTCACGCGGCGTCTTCAGGTCTGCCAACCGCAACGCCCGCTCGACGACCACTGCCGCGATCATGTCACGCAACATCGTGGTCTTGCCTGTGCCCGGCGGGCCGTTGACCGCATACAGGCCGCGAGCCGTTGGGGCCATCAGGTCGTGCTGGATCCGGTTGATGGCGAACTGCTGGCTCAACGTCAACGGGCGATCCGGTTCGGCGGGCCACCGACCGAGCGGGGCTGACTCCGGTGTCACCGCCCGCAACACGGCGCTCGGCGATTCGCGCACGTCGACACGCTGGGCCTTGTCGATGAATTCGTCGGCACGCAGGTATTCGGCGAGGGCCTCGCTGGATTTTCCCTCTGCGACGGCATCGGCGACCAGCGCAAGATCATCGGCGTAGAAGCTGTTCAGGAAGTCGTCGGTCGACACGTCGTCGACCGCCCGCAACGGCACCTGGTAGCGCTTGACCCGGATGCTGTCCGGCCGCAACGCCTCCGCGACACCGAGCGTTTCGGCGACCCAGCGCGTGATGGCCGCCAGATCGTCCACGGTCAGCACCTTCTCCCCGAGCGCGGAGGGCGGACTCGCGGTCCTGCCACCGTCGACCTTTTCGTGATGCGTTCCCTTTGTCAGCTTCTCCTTCACTGTGCCGGTGATCGCGTCGTTCGCGTCGTGCGCGAGCGAATCGCCGATCTTCTCGATCACCTTCGAGGCGATCGGGCCGACAGCGGGTGCGGCCACCGCACTGATCACCGAGGGAAGGGCGGAAATGCCGCCGGTCACGACATCGAGCGCGACCCTCGCCGCCGTGCCCGCGACCAGCCCGAGCCCACGTCCACCAGCCGATCCCGCGCCCCCGTACTCGATGGGGATCTTGCCGTCGCCGATCTCGAAGAGGTAGTCGAGCAGGCGTTCCTGATCGACCTCGAATCCGCTGAGCCAGGCATCGCTGTCCAGCCCAGGGGTGAACGTCCTGCTCACCGCCCAGGCGCACGAGGACAGGGTGACGCTGTCCTTGAACAAATGGCCGGCAGCGTCCACGGCAAAGCTCAACAGCGCGCTGTTGCCCCTGATGCGGCCGTTGACATCGAATTCGGCCTCGGGAACCCGCAGAACCTGCTGCAACACCTCCCGGACCTTGGCGACGTCATAGATCCCGGCGTACACCGTGTGCCGCCACACGTAATTCTTCTTCGGCGCCGGCAGGTCTTCTCGCTCCCACGGCAACGGGCGATCCCGGGAAACGGAATAAACCCCTTTCCTGGGATCTACCCGATCGACTATCGGGGGGCTGAAATACTCGACCGCGCGCCAGTAACGCACGATGCGAGCCTGGCGATCCCATTCGTCATTCTTGCGCCACATAAACCCCGACCAGTCGTCCGTGTAACCATGCCGGCGCCGAACGCTACACGATCACTGGTCCGTGCCGGTTCGTTTCGACGAATATCGGAAAGCGTTAGTTTCAATCATCACTGAAACTATGGAGCTAGTAGACCGACGCGAATCTACTAGCCACGCCGGTCGGTCAGGGCACGGTCAGTTCCTCCAGCATGGGCGGTGTCCGCGCGGTGGCGCCGGTGATCCGGATGCCGACATACCGGGCCTTGGTCGGGGTGAAGGCGAGCGTGTCCTCGGTGCCGGTGGTGCGACCGCGCACCTGCGCGACGACCGTCCAGTTCCGCCCGTCCATCGAGGTGACCAGTTGATAGTCGGTCGCGCGCAGGGTGGTCACGGGGCCGGGCGGCGGCGGGATGTTCGGGCCGGGCGGGCCGGGCGGGCCGGGCCACTGCTGGCCCCACACCAGGGTCGCCGAACTGATCGTCGCCGGTTGGGTCAGCGGCACGGTCAGGCTGGACGCGATCTGGGTCGGCTGCCAGTCGGTCGCCGGGCTGCCGTCGACGGCCGCGAGCGGATCGGCCCCGGGCTGCGATGTGGACGCGGTGGCTGGCTGGCAGCGGATCAGGTCGGTGGTCGGTGTCTGGTCGGGGCGGCTGGTCGGCACGGTGAGCGGATGGCCGGCCGTAACGGTCACGGTGCTGTTGCCGATCCTGACCGGGACCGATGATCCGCCCTCCAGCGACACCCGCGTCGTGGTGGCACCGACGTTGACCGTGAACCGGCTGCCGTGCCAGGCAAGTCCGTGCAGGACGACACCGCCGATGCCACCGGCGAGGCTCGGGTCGAGCGAGACGCCGCCCTCGGTCCAGCGCAGGCCCGAGTAGCCGTACAGGAACTCCTGGAGGAACCCGCCGATGCCGGTCATGAACGTGAACGCACCACCGGTCCTGGTCTCGGAGAACTGGTCGAACACGTCGCGCATGAACGGCTCGATGCTGCGCTGTGTGTACACATAGGACGAACAGCCGGGCGAGCCGAGCGCCGCCGTGTCGATGGTGTTGATGGCGTCGTCCATGGACGGGCCACCGGGATCGCTGCGCGGCACGTAGTAGTCGATGTCGTGCTGTGCGGTGCCACGCGACATCGGGTACGCCCACGGGTACTGCAACATGGTCACGTCCGCCTGTTTCACCATTTGACCCGCATAGCCGGCGAACTCCGGATGCGTGTCGGTGCTCGCGTCGTAGCGCGGGGCGAGGCCGGCGGCGATGGTGGCCCAGGACGCGGGTGCGCCGATGCCGAGCACCCGCGCGGCCCTGATCGCCATGCGCAGGGTCGCTGCCGCCGCGACGTTGGTGTATGCCTCGTCGTCGACGTCCGGATTCTCCTCGTCCGGGCCGGTCACGTCGCTCAGGTGGTAGCTGCCGTTCGCGCCGGGAGTCGCGCGGCCGGCCCAGAAGGTGGCCGCGCCGGACAGCACCGGCCACCCTCGGGTACGCAGCCAGTTCGTGTCGCCGGTGGCCAGGTAGTACTGCCACTGGGCAAGGGCGACGTCGGCGGTGATGTGCTGCTCGTAGAGGCCCTCGCTGTTCACCGACACCGGCGGCGGGATCTGCTCGGTGCCGTCCAGCGCGCTCTCCCACGGGAATCGGGCGCCGGTGAACCCGGTCTGGGTGGCGTGCGCCCGCGCCGCGCCGAGCCGTTCGTAGCGATAGTTGTCCATGCCGACGGCCAGATCGGGATGCTGCGCGAGCAATGTCGGGTACATCCACGTTTCCGCGTCCCAGAAGATGTGCCCGTCGTAGCCGTTGGAGGACAGGCCGGCCGGCGAGATGCTCCAGTTCACGCCGTCCCTCGTGCTGGACCACAGGTAGAACTCGCTCGCGTTGACCTCGGTGGCCAGCGTCGGATTGCCGAGGACGTCGATGCGGTCGGCCCACAGTTTCGCCCAGACCGCCGTGTTCTCACCGGACAACGCGTCGAAACCGGCCGAGGCGGCCGAGAACGACTGCTGCCGCGCCGTGGGGCCTGGCGCCGGAGTGTCCTGTGACGTGGTCACGCCGACGTACTTGGTCAGCGTGTACGTGGTGCGCGCGCTCACCGGGAACGCGAACCGCTGGCCGACCGACTGGCTGGTGTCCTGGTCGACCGGCGTGTCCGTCGCGGTGACGTTGCGGCCGAGCCCGACCGTGCTGGCCAGGCCGGCGACGATGCCGATGCCGGTCGTGCGCACGGTCTCCCAGTCCTGCCGGTGCGCCGCGTCCCAGCCCTTGGCCACCTCGGTCGTCTCGTTCGCCGGGGTTCCGTCGATCAGGTCGGTGACGGTTGCGGTGCCGCTCCACTCTGGTGTGAGCGAGAGCCGCACGGTCGCCACGTTCGCCCGGTTCCGGTCGGTGAACAGCTCGTACCGGAGGTCGGTGACGTGGCCGTTCGGCGCTGTCCACCGAGCCGTCGTTGTGACGCTGCCGTCGTGCAGGTTCAGCTGTTGGCGCCAGCCGGCGATGGTGCCAGCGCCGCCGCCGAAGTCCGCTCCCCCATCGGTGAAGGTGAGGGTGGACCAGGTCGGGATGTTCGCGCGCTGCTGCGGTTGCCCGCTCGGCTGGGCGTAGAAGCCGGCCACCTCGGACTGGGCGGGCACCGTGCCACCGGCATAACCCTGGCCGGCAGGGGGAACCCGCACGCCGAGATACCCGTTGCCGGTGAAGGTGGGCGCGTAGTCGCTGCCGGTGTCGGTCGCGGTCAACAGGTAGGAACCGGCTGTCGGCGGAGCCGCCGTCGCGTCGGGGGCGGGCAGCATTGCCGCCACCGTGGCGCTTCCGACCAGTAGGACAGCCAATCGACGTGCGCTCGCTGAAGGCATACGAATTGTTCTAGTGCAGGCCGAAGTCGACGACAAGCCCGAGTGGTCGCACTCGGTGCGGCGTTACCCGCCGCACCGAGTGCGGCTCGGTTCAGTTGACGGTGCTCAGCTGATAGTGAGGCCTGTGAAGTCGGCTTCACCCTGCGCCGCGGCACTGTGCGCGGTGGCGATCATGCCCGCGTCCTCGTTGGGGGCGGCACCGGCCAGCGAGACGGCCGAGCCCACCTGGGACCAGGTCGTGCCGTCGGTCGAGTAGTAGCCGCTGACCTGACTGCCATTGCGGACCAGGCGCAGCCAGACCGGCGCGGTGATCCCGGTGGACACGGCGTCCTGGTCGAGATAGCCGGGCGTTGCGGCGTCCTGCCACTGGAGCGAAACGCCGTTGCCGGGGGTGACCACGAGCACCACGTAACCCTGTGCGGAACCGGGCGCGGTCACGTCGTCGCGGATGACCAGTCCGGCCTTGGACCACGGGTCGACCGCCTGCTGCGCGGTGACCTTGACCGTCACCGTGGCGTTCGGGCCAGCGGCCTTCGGGCTGTAGATGGTGCCGTACTCGTCGAACTGCTCACCATTGGCGCCCCAGATGTCGTTGCCACCCGTGAGGATCGCGTAGTCGCTGCCTGCCTGCCCGAAAACCGACGGCACCGACCCGAACGACTTCAGGTTCGTCAGCGGGCTGGCTTCGGTGACCTGAGCAGACGCCGACGCCGTGTAGCCCTTGCCAGCACTGCGATAGGTGACGTTCAGGGCGATGGCGGCGGTGTTGATCGGCACGGTTGCCGTGCCGGGTGCGGTGACCTGCCAGGTGACCGTGCCCGTGCCGTTGCCCTTGACGGTGTGCACCGGGCTGGACAGCGGCGTGACGGTCCAACCGCTTGGCACGCTGAGGGACATCGTCACATCGGAGAGGCCGTGCGCGGTGAAGTCTCCCACCGTGCCGGTGAGCACCGTCGAACCGTCGGTGCCGAGCGACGTCGGCGCCGCGCTGAGCACGACACCGGCCGGGGCGGGCTGGGAGTCGGCGCTGGTGCGCAGCGCCGGTTCGATGCCTGCCTCGTACATCACCTGCTGTGCGGCCAGCGGCCACGCCCCGGTGACCCCGACGTTGCCGGTGAGGACGTTGTTGTGCGGTGCGCCGGTGGCGACCTGGGTTGCGCCGCTGTTGTACCAGTTGGCGGTGAAGGTGTTGTCGCTGGTGTTGTTGTTGGGGTTGGCGTTGGTGAAGGCCCAGACACCGCTGTCCTGCACCACGTTGTTGGTCAGGCTGACGTAGCGGGAGCCTTCGTCGAGGTAGAGGCCGACGGTGTGGTCGTTGTCGTAGACGTAGTTGTCGTTGATGACGGCGCCGGGATTGGCGGAGAGGTTGTAGATGCTGCCACCGTCGTGGAAGACCTTTTTGGTGCCGTGCACGAGGTTGTAGCTGACGACGGTGTCCTTGAGGGTGGTTGGCGTGGTGTAGACGGGTTGGAAGTTGTAGAGGCCGCGGTTGGCGTAGTCCTGGCTGCCGCCCGCGTCGTTGGCGCCCCAGCCCCAGCCGACATCGATGCCGTCGTAGGCGAGGTTGGAGACCTCGTTGTGTTCGATGACGGTGTGGGTGGCGTAGGTGGACAGGATGCCGGACATGTCCTTGTAGTCCTCGGCCACCTTCGTCACCAGGTTGTCGGTGATGGTGACGTTCTGGATGGTCATGGCCGGGTTGGCGGGATGGTGGGCGTCGGTCTGCACGCCGCCGACGACGACGCCGGCTCCTGAGTCGTCGGTGAAGGTGTTGTGGTGCACGGTGATGTTCGAAGCGCCGAGCCCTATGCCGGAGGCCATGGCGTCGGCGTCGTTACCGATGCCGAGGGCGACCTGGCCGAGGTGGGTGAAGGTGTCGTCGGTGAAACTGATGTGGTCGGCCGAGGAGACCTGCACGGCGGCCGGGATCTGGTTCCAGGTGCTGCGCGCGCCTTCGAACAGTTCGCAGCCGGACTGGCAGGAGGTCAGGAAGTCCGACGGCTGCGGGACGGCCTTGGGAATGAACGTGCCGTTCTGCTGGTCGGCGTAGCCGATCGAGGTGCCGGGCTGCAACCAGGTCGTGTACTCGAAGTGGATGCCGCGCAGGGCGATGTTCTGGATGGGGTCGCTGTAGCTGCCGGTGAACTGGACCAGCGAGGTGAGCTGAGGTAGCTCGATGTCATGGTTCGCCGGTGTCGCGCCGACGGGTGCCCGGTAGTAGAGCAGGCCGGCCTGCGGGTCGAGGTACCACTGTCCTGATTGGAGGAACGAGTAGGAGTTCTCCAGCAGGAGTTGGCCGCCCGCGAAGGGGTGGGCGATGTCGTCGTAGCCCCAGTTGTTGTTGTTCCAGGCGGGTTGTTGCATGGTGATGGTGGTGCCGCTGATGCTCTGCACCGGCGCGTAGCGGTCGGTGAAGGAGTTCAGGCTCTCCACCTCGATGCGGCTCTGGTCGGGCAGTGTGGCGAGATAGTTCAGCGCGGGGTTGACGATGGTCATGCCGCTGGTCGTCACCTGAACGTCGCTGCGCGCGATGGTGACGGCCGCGCGCGGCGCGAGCGAGCCGTCGACATAGACCTGTCTGGAGTCGTCTCCCTTGGGCACCTTCGCGACCCAGATGTTGGCGGCCTGGTCGTGCACCGTCCACCCGGTCACCGACTGGCCGCCGGACAACACGGGTGTCTGGCCCGGTAACGCCTGCCAGGTGATGGTGTGGCCGTTACGACCGGAGTCAGCTGCCGTGAAGGTCAGCGGCGCGGACAGGTGGTACGTGCCACCGGCGAGTGCCACGACCACATCGGCTCGTTGGGACAGTGTGCTGGCCAGTTGTTGGGCTCTGGTCAGCGAACCGAGGGAGTCGCCTCCGCTGGGGAATACGACGATTCTGGCCACCGGAGCGGGTGCTGCCTGCGCGGGAGCCGCCAGCACAACGGCTCCCGCGCCGACGCAGGCCGTGACGGCCAGCGCGGCCAGCAGTGCTCGGGTGGTGCGATGACGGCGGACGCCGGCATTGGCTGTCATGTGCTTCTCCACTACGTCGTGGTGAGCGATGTGTGCGACTCATAACAGTCGTCGCCCCACGACAAGTCAAGACTGTTGGTCCCACCACTTGAAACACGACGGCACCAGCTCACGAATATGCGTCACATGCGGCATATAAGTAGTACTTATCTAACTCGATCATGACTCATTGTGTACGCTTTTACTCACGACGGAGGAGGTAGGCCCGTGGATGGCACGGCGATGCCGGCGGTGAGCGGTCAGTCGACGCCGGAACCGAACGGCACCCCGCCACCGGAACCGTACAAACCCGGGTACGAGGTCGTCGCGGAGCAGATCCTGCACCTGATCGGCGAGCTGCACCTACAGCCGGGCGACCGGATGCCCACCGAGCACGAGCTTGCCGCCCGATTGGGCACCAGCCGCACGGTCGTACGCGAGGCGGTGAAGATCCTCTCCGCCCTTGGCCGGGTGCGGGCGCAGAAGGGCCGAGGTCTCTACGTCGCCGACGACGAGGGCCTGCTCGGGTCGGCGCGGTGGGGCGGTTTCTTCCTGCCCGCCGACCTCGACCACCTGTTCATGCTCTTCGAGTTCCGCAGGGTGCAGGAAACGGCCGCGAGCCGGCTCGCCGCGACCCGCGCGACTCCCGCCGAGCTGCGCGCCATCGAGACCGCCGCCGAGACCTGCCGCCAGGGCTACCTGACCGGGGAACACGACCTTTTCGATCGCGGCGACGACGAGTTCCACCTCGGTATCGCCGCGGCGTCCCACAACCCGTTGCTGGTCACCGCGGTGCGCGAGGCGCGTCGCCTCCAGCGCCAGTCCAGCAGGATCGGCCTGCACGGCACGGTCGGCGGCCATGCGGAGGGGGCCATCCAGGAGCACGCCGCGATCTACCAGGCGATCAGGGACGCCGACCCGGAAGCCGCCGCCAGCACCACCGCGGTTCACCTGGACAACACCCTGGAGGACTACCGCAGGGAGATCCAGCACCGCGTGTTCGGCTGACAAAGCTGACAAATGATCAAGCCCGCCGAGCGGCGCTCGGCGGGCTTGATCAGGAACACCCGCTGCCTGTTCGGTCAGCCGACCAGCTTGCGCAGGGTGCGGCCGGCCAGGTCGACCATGCCGGGCTGGTGCCCGTTGGTCACCATGTTGATGACAAGGCCGTCGATGCCCGGGTCGAGGACCCTGGCCTTCAGGTCGGCGGCGACCTCGTCGGGATCACCGACGAACTGACGGGCCGTGACCGCCGCGCGCTCCTTGTCGTCGAGCGTGTCCAGGTCGATTCCTCGGGCGCGCAGGAAGGCACGCTGCTGCTCCCTGGCGCGGTCGCCGTTCTCGTCGATCATCACGAAGCCGAGGAAACTCGTCTCCAATGTGGACCGGTCCCGGCCCACCTCGGCGCAGCGCGCCTCCAGCGCCTCAAGCTTGCGCGGCAGGTCGGCCGGGTCGCAGATGATGTTGAGGTGCTGGGCGAACCGCGCCGCCAACCCGAAGGTCTTCTTCTCGCCGCCGCCACCGAGCATGATCGGCAGGTCGTCACGAATCCTTGGCTCGTTGATCGCGTTCTCGGTGTGGTACCACTTGCCGTCGAAGGTCGGGCGCTGGCCGCGCAGCATCGGTTCGATGATCTGCAGCGCCTCGTCGAGACGTTCGAACCGGTCGGCAAAGGTGCCGAACTCCCAGCCGAACTGTCGGTGTTCCAGTTCGAACCAGCCCGCGCCGATGCCGAGCACGGCACGTCCGCCGCTCACCACGTCCAGCGTGGTGACCGTCTTGGCCAGCATCGGCGGGTTGCGGTAGGTGTTGCCGGTGACCAGCGCGGACAGCTGAATCCGCGAGGTGGCGGTGGCCAGTCCGCTCAGCGCCGAGTACGCCTCCAGCATGGGTTCGTCCGGGTCACCGATGCCAGGCAGCTGGTAGAAGTGGTCCATCACGAACGCGGTGTCGAAGCCAGCGTCTTCCGCTTCCCGCACCTGGCGGATCACGGTGGGAAACAGGTCAGCGACCGGCGTTCCGTAGCTGAAGTTGGGGATCTGGTAACCAAGCCGGATACTCATGGTTTCGAGGCTAAACCCTGGAGTGCGCTCCAGGGCAAATCGGGGAGTCTCAGGGCTGGACGTTCTCCAGGTCCGCAAGGAGGCTGGGCCGCGTCGGCCGCCATCCGAGGGCGTCTCGGGTGTGCACACTGGACGCTGGCTGATCCATCACGAAGATCGGGCCGAACGGGCCGAAGGTCTCCGCCGAGATGGCTTCGACCGGTAGGTCCAGTCGTCGGCCGATGACCGTTGCGATGTCGCGCACTGCGTCGCCCTCGTCGGCGACCGCGTGCCACACGGTTCCGGCCGGGGCCGATTCGAGGGCCAGCCGGAACAGGACGGCCGCGTCGAGTGCGTGCACTGCCGGCCAGCGCTGGGTGCCGTCGCCGGGGTAGCCGGCTACTCCGGAGCGGCGCGCCTGATCCGTCAACAGCCCCGCGAACCCGCCCTTGCCCTGGTTGTGGACGGTGCGCGGCATGCGCACGGCGGTGGCACGCACCCCACGCGATGCCAACTCCAGCAGCGCGTTGACCGAGCGGGCTCGACCGGCTACCGGCCCTTCGGTCGGTAGCGGATCGTGCTCGGTGGAGGCGCGGCCCGCGACCCACGGTGTTCCGGAGACGGTGACGATCGGACGGTCGCTGCCGATCAGCTCATCGCCAAGGGCGGCCATGGCCGCGCTCTCCTCGGCGATGGCCGCCGCGAGCCCGTCGGAGCCGTGGTAGCCGTGGCTGAAGGCGAGGCTGATCACGCCGTCGGACTGCGCTGCCCCGGCGCGCAGGGCGTCGAGGTCGGCCAGGTCGCCGCGCAGCACCTGGGCGCCGGCCTCCTTGAGGGTCTGCTCGGAGCTGTCCGAGCGGGCCAGCGCGAGCACGGTGTGGCCGTTGGCGAGTAGTTCTGCGACGACGGCGGAGCCGATGGTGCCGGTACCGCCGGTGACGAAGACATGCATGCGGGTTCTCCAAGAAGGTGATGGGACTCTTATCTCATCACTGTAGCAGAGCGATGGGACTACTGTCGCGTCACTCTGGTACGGTGATGGCATGGCTCGATGGCAACCGGGGGCGCGCGAGCGACTGGTCGTCGCGGCCGTGGACCTGTTCACCGAACAGGGCTACGACGCCACCACGGTGGCGCAGATCGCCGAGCGCGCCGGAGTCACCAGAAGCACCTTCTTCCGGCACTTCTCCGACAAGCGTGAGGTCCTCGTCGCCGGACAGGAAACGCTGAGCCGCCTGCTGACCGAGGGAATCGCCGAGGCGCCCCCGGATGCCAGCCCGCTTGCGGCGGTCGCCGCCGGCCTCGAACGCGCCTCCGCCGAAATGGGCCCGGTGAACCGCGACCTCGGTCCCCGACTGAAAGCGGCCGTGGCGGCCAGCGCCGAACTCCAGGAGCGAGACGCGCTCAAGAACGTCGGTCTCGCGGCCGCCATGACAGCAGCGCTCGTTGCCCGAGGCGTTCCCGACCTGACCGCGCACCTCGCTGCCGAGTTGGGCGTCCTCGCGTTCAAGCAGGGCTACGCCCGGTGGTCCGAATCCGATCGTGACGACGCGACCGGCCTCGTACACCACGTGGTGGCCGCGCTGGATGAGCTGCGCACCGCGTCCACCACGTTGGGCTGATCCCCTCCTCCGCCGCCGCGCATCAGCGGGGCGGGCCCGCACACAACCGGTCCAGTGCCGACTGGCTCTCGTCGTCCGCGGCGCGGTAGATCAACACTCGCTGGTCCGGATCCTCAAGTGGCACGAGCACTTCGAACCGCACCGCGATCACACCGACGTCCGGGTGCCGCAGCACCTTGCTCCCCCGGCCGTTGACCTTGACGTCTCGCTCGGCCCACAGTCGCGCGAATTCCTCGTCACGATCGATGAACTCGGCGATGAGATCGGCCAGCGCCCTGTCCTCTGAGTGCGCGGCCCACGCGGCGCGCAGGTGGGCGATCCCCTCCCGCACGACACGTTCGCGGTCGACATAGCGCTCACGAATCAGCGGATGCAGCAGGCACAACCACATCGAATTGCGCTGCGACGGCGGCAGGGCGTCGAAATCCAGTAGCAGCCTGGCCATTTCCTCGTTCCAGGCCAGGATGTCGTAGCGGTGGTTCATCAGCATGGCCGGCAGCGGCGACAGGTCGGCGACCAGCCGGGCCAACGGCGGCGCCGCGACGGTCGCGGGCTTGTCGGTCGAGTGGGGGCGTTGCCGGGCAAGGCCGAAAAGGTAGGCGCGTTCGTCTGGAGCCAGGCGCAGCGCCCCGGCCAGCGCCTCAACCACGTCCGCTGAGGGCCGCAGCCCACGGGCCTGTTCCAGCCGCACGATGTAGTCGATGCTGACGCCGGCCAGTTCGGCGACCTCTTCGCGACGCAGTCCCGGAGTCCGTCTGGCCTGCCGGCGCGCGGGCAGGTCGAAATCCTTCGGGTCAAGGCGTTCGCGCCGGGTCCGCAGGAACGCGGCCAGCTCCTTGGTCGCGTCCACGGTGCCGGTCATCGGGTCCGATGCTACCCGCTGGGTAGGACCGGCGTTCCCAGGAACTCCTCTCCCTTATCCCCAGCTCGGAGCGGTCGCAGGCTTGTCGTCGACAACGGATCACGAAGCACAGGAGGAGACGATGTCGCTCACCCTCGACACCTACCGGCTACTGGGCCGCTCCGGGCTGCGGGTCTCACCGCTGGCGCTGGGCGCGGCGACCTTCGGCACCGAGTGGGGCTGGGGCGCCGAACAGGACGACGCACGCAAGCTGTTCGACCACTACATCGAGCGCGGCGGCAACTTTATCGACACCGCCAACACCTACACCAATGGCAGCTCCGAGCGCATGCTGGGCGAATTCACCCGCGACAACCGCGAAAGCCTGGTACTGGCGACGAAATACACGACGCTGCGCAGGCCCGGCGACCCGAATTCCGGGGGCGCGCACCGCAAGAGCCTGTTCGCGTCGGTGGAAGCCAGCCTGCGACAGCTGAACACGGACTACCTCGACCTGCTCTACCTGCACGTGTGGGATTTCACGACGCCGGTCGAGGAGATCCTGCGCGGTATGGACGATCTGGTCCGGCAGGGCAAGATCCTGTACCTGGCGATCTCCAACTCCCCCGCCTGGCAGGTGTCGCGGATGCAGGCGATCGCCGACCTGCGCGGCTGGTCACCGCTGGTCGCGCTACAGATCGAGTACAACCTTCTCGACCGGACGGGCGAGCGCGACCTGATCCCCATGGCACGCGAGCTGGGGCTGGGGGTGATCCCGTATTCGCCGCTGGCCGGCGGGGTGCTCACCGGCAAGTACAGCCGCGACGACCTGGCCACTACGAACGGCGCGTCCGACGACGGCACCCGCAGGAGCCTCAACATCACCCTCGGCACGCTCACCGAGCGTAACCTCGCCATCGCCGACGTCGTGCGGGAGGTCGCCGTGGAGCTGGGCCACACGCCCGCCCAGGTGGGGCTGGCCTGGACGCTGCGGAACCCGGGCGTGACCGCGCCGATCATCGGTGCCCGCACTCTCGCCCAGCTACAGGACAATCTCGGCGCCCTTGAGGTCGACTTCACCGCCGCCCAGCTGGCCCGCCTCGACGAGGCCAGCGCGATCCAACTCGGCGCCCCGCACGACCTGCTCGCCAGTGCTCACATCCGTGCCGTGACCAGGGGTGACCTGACGATCGAAACCCGCCCTATCGGCTGAAACCCGCGGTCATGCCGCTGACGAGTTGGCGGCGGCCGAACGCGTACAGCACCAGGATGGGCAGGGTGGTCAGCACGACGGAGGCGACGACGGCGGGCACGTTGACGCTGTACTGGCCCTGGAAGGTCCACAGCGCGAGCGGGAGGGTCCGCTTGTCCGGACTTTGGGTGAGGACCAGCGGCAGCAGGAAACCGTTCCAGATGGTCAGTGCGTTGTAGACGGTCACGGTGAGGACGGCGGGCCGGGTCAGTGGCGCGGCAAGGCGCCAGAGCGTCGTCCACTCGCCGGCACCGTCGAGGCGCATCGACTCGAACAGCTCTCCTGGCACGTCCCGGATGAAGTTCGCCAGCACCAGGATGGACAGCGGGATGGCGAACGCGATCGATGGGAGGATCAGCGCCAGCAGGCTGTCATAGAGGCGCAGGCGGATGATGATCAGGTAGATCGGGATGATGGTGGCCTGTAGCGGGATGGCAAGGCCCATCAGGAACAGCCCGTTCATCGCCCGCAGGAACCGGCGGGACCAGCCGCGCACGATGGCGTATGCGGCCATGAACGAGACGAGAACCGCGGGTACCACCGCGCCGACGGTGACGATCACGCTGTTGACGAAGTAGCCGATGAAGTCCGAATCGAGGACCAATCGGTAGTTGTCCATCGTCGGGCTGCTTGGCGGCACGAGTGGGTTGGTCGTGTAGTAGCTGCTCTGCTCTTTGAGGCTGGTGATGAGAATCCAGTACAGGGGGATGACGACGACGGCGAGCCAGAGCCATCCGGCGATACCACCGAGCCAGTTGCGTCGACGGGCGATCTTGCCGGTGCGGCGGTGCCGCTGCCGGTGGACGGTCGTCGTCGGTGGTGGTGTGGTCAGGGTGGCACTCATGTCAGGCGCCTTCCAGCTGGCTCGTGGTGTTGCGGCCGCCGAGACGGCGCAGCAGCAGGGCGAGGCCGAGGCCGACCAGCACGAGGATGACGGCGATGGCGCTGGCCGGCCCCATCAGGTTCGCCTGGAAACCCCGCTTGTACATGTCCAGCGCGAGTACCTGGGTTGCCCCGGCCGGACCGCCCTGGGTCAGCACGAAGATGAGGTCGAAGAAGGTCAGCGACCCGACAACCATGAGCGTGGATGAGGTGATCATGGTGTTTTTCAGCTGGGGCAGCGTGACGCTGAAGAACTGGCGTACCCGCCCGGCGCCGTCCAGTTGCGCGGCCTCGTACATGGTTTGCGGGATCTGCCGGACACCGGCCTGGTAGATGAGCGAGTGGAACGGGATGAACTGCCAGGAGACGATGAAGATGACGACGCCGAACGCGAGCCCTGGCCTGCCCAGCCAGTCCTGGCTGAGCCACGCGATGCCCAGTCCGGCGCCGAGCCCGAAGTTCGGGTCGAGCAACGCCTTGTACGCGATCGCGATGGCCGCCGAACTCAGCAGCAGCGGAATGAAGTAGACCAGGGCCAGGGCCGCCCGGTAGCGGTGACGGGCGGCAAGGAACGTGCCGAGCAACACGCTCAGCGGGGTCTGCACCGCCCACGAGACGACCATCACCAGGAACGTCACCCACAGGGAGTGCAACAGGTCGGGATCGGTGAGCACGGCACGCCAACTGATCAGACCCGACGGGTGAATGGCGCCGATGCCGTCCCACGTCGTGAAGCTCAGCCCGAGGACACCGACGAGCGGGACGACGGCGAAGCCGCCGAACAACACCAGCGCCGGCACGGCGAGCCACGGCAGAATCCTGCCGTGGCTGCGCCGTACTCGGTTGCGTCGTACTCTGCTGTCGACGAGCTCGCTCATGTACCGATGACCGCGTTCATGGCCGTTGCGAACTGCTGCGGCGAGATCGACAGCTGGAACAGCTTGGCGATGTTGTCCAGCAGCGTCTCCGCCGCGGTCGGGCTCAGCGCCTGGTCCCAGGACTGGCCGAAGGACTTGGCCTTGGTGGCCGTGTTGTAGATGAACTGGAGGAAGTCCGAGTCCTTGGAACTGGACAGCTGGTTCTGCGTGCCGAGCACGATGGGAACCTCGCCGGTGTCGATCCACTGCTTGATCTCGTCGTTGGTGAGCACGCCGGTGGCGAAGAACTGCTTGGCGATCGCCTTCTGCTCGGCGGTGGCCTTCGAGGAGATGGACAGGTACTGCGCCGGGTTGCCAACGCTGTTGCTCGGGTCGCCCTTGCCGCCCTCGACCGCGGGGAAGTTGACGTAGCCGAGGCCGCCGCTGGAGACGAAGTCACCGCCGTCGGTCTGCTGGATGCCGTAGGACCAGGAGCCGTGCAGCATCATCGCGGCCCTGCCGGTGTACAGCAGCGCCTGGTCGGCGTTGGAGTCCGCGGTGATCGAGGAGAAGCCCTTGACGAACCCGTTCGCCCTGACCAGGTCCTGCACCTTGCCAAGCGCATCGATCGCGTCCGGGTTGGACCAGGCGTCCTTCTCACCGTTGAAAATGGCCTCGAACACGCCGGGGCCGCCGATGCGGTCGAACAGGAACTCCAGCCACATCATGTTCGTCCAGCGGGACTGCCCGCCGAGCGAGATCGGGGCGATGTTCCTGGCGTTGAACGTCGACACCAGCGACATGAGCTCGCCCCAGGACTTCGGCGGCTGCACGCCGACCTGGTCGAAGATCTTCTTGTTGTAGAACAGCACGATCGGCGCCACGGTCTCGCACGGCATCGCGTAGATCTTGCCGTTGACGGTGGCCGCCGAGAACGCCGTCGGGAACAGCCGGCTCTTCACCTCGGGGTGCTGATCGAACCACGAGGTGAGGTCGTCGACCTGGCCGGCGTTGACGTAGCTGCGCAGCGATCCGCCGCCCCAGCCCCAGATGATGGTGGGTGCCTGCCCCGCACCGATCGCGGTCTTGATTTTCGTCTTGTAAGCGTCGTTCTGGAACGTGGTCCCGGCGATCTGGCCATTCGGGTTGGCCTTGTTGAACCGGTCGACGGCGCCGGTACGGACGGCCTCTTGGGGCTGCCCGCTCAGGTACCAGTAGGTGGCCTTCGCACCGCCACCCGCGCTCGTACCGGGACCTGATGTGCCGCAGGCCGCGAGCGCCGCCGCGAGCGGAACGCCGGCGGCCAGCCTGAGGGCGGCACGACGAGAGATCTGATTGTTCACGCTGGTTCTCCGTACTCGAGTACTTCCGCGCGCTGCGACGTCGGCGCCCCCGCGAGCCGTTTTCGAAACTGTTTCGATCTTGTGTCGCGCATTACGCTAGATTTCGAGAATATCGCTGTCAAGGTCGTGATCGTCGTTGGCTGCTGACCTGTTGTTCATTACGGTGAAACCACAGTGGACAGTGCGGGGAACCGACCCTGATACGAAAATGTTTCGAAACATTGTTCGATAAGGGAGCACGACGACGACCAGCGATCCGTTACCGCAGGTAGGCGGGGTCGCGCCAGGTTGACGGGACCCGGCGCTGTCGGTACCGGCACCCGCTCCGACCGGGTATCGACGTGGAACCGCCCGACACCGACGGCTTCAGCCGGCACCTCACGCAACGGGTCGGTAACGGTGAGCTGTCCGAGTCGCCCACGTCGACCTGGCTCACCGGTCAACGACGCCTTGGCCGCAGCTGACCGTGAGCCGTTCCTGCTGGTCAGCCGCCCAGAAGTGCCTGTAGGTGGGCCTTGTAACCTGCGCCGTAGGCGGTCGGGGTGCCGTCGTAGTCCGCGATGAGCACGCTGCCTCCGGTGCAACCCCACGCGTTCCAGGTCCAGGGCAGGTAGCCGATGTGCTCGGAGTCGAGCCAGGTCATCAGCGGCGCGATGTAGGTGTCCGAGCACTCGTTCTCGCCGATCTCGCCCGCGATGACGGGCACCGAGGCGGCGACCGGCGCGATCTGGGTCGTCCAGCAGGACTGGGTGGAGCAGGCGTTGAAGTTGTAGGAGTGCCACGAGGCGACCAGGTTGTGGTCCGGGTCGGTTGGTTCGTGGCTCAACCACTGGGTCAGGTCGTTCGACCAGGTCAGGCCGCCCAGCATGAGCACGTTGTCCGCCCCGGTGGAACGCACGGCCGTGACCAGGGTCTGCATTCCGGCGACCTGGTAGGGAATGCCGGGGCAGGTGCCGCCGTCCCGCCAGCACTGCCAGCCCTGCGCCTCGTTGCTCGCGGCGATGTCCGGGTACGGCTCGTTGAACAGGTCGAAGATCACCGCGTCGTTGCCCTTGAAGGTGTTGGCCACGCTGGTCCAGAACGGCACGGACTGCGTGGTGTCCGGCATCGGCTTCTGGCAGGTGGCCTGCGCGGACGGGCAGGCGGCCGCGGAGCCGTTGTACGCGCCGTCGGTCCAGTGCAGGTCCAGAATGGCCACGATGCCGTTGTTGTTGAGCAGGTTCACGTAGGATTTGACAGCTGCCTGGTACGCGCTGCCCGCCGAGGCCGCCGGCACGTAGGATTCGCCGTTCCAGCAGGCCTCGTTGAGCGGGACCCGGACCGCGCTGATGCCCCATTCCTTCATCGCGGTGACGGAGGGCTGGTCCACGGGGCCGTTCCAGATACCGGTGTTCTGCACGCACGCGAACTCGCCGCCGGACCGGTCCGCTCCGTGCAGCACGACCGGGTGGCCGCCGGCATCGAGGAGTTGGTTGCCGGAGACGTGCAGTTGCGGCGCCGTGGACGTGCTCGGCACGACGTTGATCAGAATCGGCGGGGAGGTCGCGGTGGCACCGGAGCTGTCCGTGGCCTGCGCGGTCAGCCGGTAGTAGCCGGCCGGCGCGTTGGCCCAGGTCGCCGTGTAGGGCGCGGTGGTTGCGGTGCCGATGAGGACGGGAGTCTGCGAGGTGCCCGGCACGGCCGACGTGGCGAAGAACTGGATCTTGGTGATCGTCGGGCCGGGCTCGCTCGCGGTTGCCGCGAGGGCAACTGTGGCCCCTGGCGCGTAGGTCTGTTCGGCCGCCGGGCCGGTGAGTTCGACGAAGGGCTGCTGGGCGGCACCGTTGCAGGCCAGGCCGTTCAGCGCGAAGTAGGTCGGGATGTCGTTCGTGGCGCCGACGTTCGCGACGAACCCGACGGTGGCGCTCGCACCCGTTGCCAGCGCGCCGTTGTAGTTCTCACTGGTGACCTGCACGACCTGCCCGTTCTGCGCGAACGTGCCGCTCCAACCGCTGGTGATCTGCTGGCTGTTGGGGAAGGTGAACGCCAGCGTCCAGTTCGAGATCGCCGGTCCGTCGTTGGTGATCGTGATGCCCGCCTGGAAACCTCCGCCCCAGCTGTTGCCGATGCTGTAGGCGACCGTGCAGGTCGACGTCGCCGCGCTGGCCACCGACGCGCCAACCGCCGCGGTAGCAAGGCTTGTCATGACGGCGACGCACATGATCATCAGGCGCGACAGGATTCGCACGGCCACCTCTCTCGGATCGGTAGATCTTGTCAGGACCGTAAGGATTCGTGATTCACTGTGGCAACCCCGAAAGCGCGTGATTCCGATGGCTTCCGGCTTTGCGCTGGCAGTAGGCCGCGCGTTGGGGAGGAAACCGGTGCCTGAGGTGAAAATTTCAGTGCGACAGCACAGCGCCGTCGTCTGTCTTATGAGGATTCGAAGGCGCCGAGGTCGGGGGCCTTCCCGTGATACGGCAAACCGACGTTGACACCCCTGTCGATCAACGTGCTGTTCGCGGCCAGGTGCAGATAGGGCAGCACGGGCAGGCTCCCATCCGCCTGACGCTGCGCGTTCCACCCGGTCGTCGACACACTCTGAAACTGCGCATCCGACACGACGACACCGCTGGTGTCCCACGAATTGGCGGCGGCGTCGGTGCCGGACATGTTCGACAACAGCGTGCCCTGATAGGCGATATCGTTACGCAGAGTACCCAGGCCGATCGCGGCACCACTGGGACTGATACCGAGCATGTTGAAATCCGGATGATTGGCATAGCCGGTGTCATTAAAATAGTCGTTGGCCAGGGTGTGATGGTTGGCGTAGAAACCGGCGGCCAGGTTGTCGAAGGCGACGTCCTCACGGATGGTGTGCTTCGCGCCGTTGGTGACGTACCGGCCACCGTAACCACCCGCCTTGAACCCGTTCCCGTTACCCGAGGGCGCGGGCGTGGTCGTCTCCGGAAGGTAGCCGTTGCGCCAGGCCCACGAGTCCTCGATCGTCACCGACGAGAACGCGTTGATCAGGTCGAAACCATCGTCGGAGTTCCACCACGCCCGATCACCACGAAACACGTTGCCGGGATGGTTGGCCGAGATGTGCGCGCCGAACCCGTCCGCGTTCTGACCCGCCCCATCCGAGCTGTGCGGGTCGTAGTTGTCGTGGGAGTCGCAGTCGAGCACGAGGTTGCCGCCGCCGTCCTGGATGAACACGCCGGGACCCATGTTGTGGTGTGCGTTGATCAACTCGAAGGTGTTGTCACTGCCCGAGACCCAGATGCCCCAGGACTCGTGGTTGAGGCTGTTGTTCTGCGGCACCCCCTCGACTTCCAGGCCCGTGAGGTGAATCCAGCTGCCGGTGACATCAAAGCCCTTGATGCGACAGTTGTCTCTCATGCGGGAGAAGTCGAACACCGGCCGCTCCCCCGGATAAGCCACGTAGCTGATCGGCTCGCCCGCGCTGCCGCTCTTGTTCAGCGTGATCGCGTCCACGTCCGCGGTCTGGCTGGGGCAGGTGCTGGTGGCGTGGGTGTAGGCGTAGGTGCCGCCCCGGACATAGACCGTGTCACCCGGTTGAGCGACGGACTGGGCGTGGGCGATCGAGGCCCAGGGGGTGTTCTGGGTTCCGGTGGCGCTGTCACTGCCGGTCGGCGCGATGTAGTAAGCCCGACCCGCGGCGGGGGCGCTCGCGGCGGCCGCGCTACTGCCGGCGAACGCTGTCACTGTTGCGATCACGAGGGCGCCTGCGACGTTCAGGCAACGCTTCATGCGGTCACTCCAGGCCGTTGAAACCTTTCAACTCGTGGGAGGTAGATTACCTGCCTCGCCGCTCGTCATCAACAAAACGTTCCGAATCCGGCTCCGGGCGGTGAAAGTTGCACTGGGTTGTTGGCGATTGTGGTGCGGTTGACGTGTCCGACGACTCGCCGAGGAGCATGCGATGGCGGTAGATCAGCCGGGTGGGTTCGCTCGGCGTACGTTCATCGAGTTGATGGCGGCGTTGGCCGGTGGTGTGGTCGCCGGGGCGACGATCGGGGCGTCACCCGCCGCTGCCGCGCCTGGCTCTCCTGGGCGTGGGCCGGGCGGGTATATCGCGTTCCAGCCGGGTGCGGGGCGGTTTCCGCTGGTGGCGAAGGGCAAGGCCGCTCCGTTGCTGGTCAGTGCGGGCGACTATCCGGGCGTGGTGCGTGCCGTGCGGGATCTGAGCACCGATTTCCAGCGGGTCAGCGGTGTGCTGCCTGTTGTGGTGACCGATCGGTCAGCCGGGGCGGACACCGTGGTCATCGTGGGCACCATTGGTCGCAGTCCGCTGGTCGACGACCTCGTTGCTGCCGGGAAGCTGGACGTGACCGGCATCGCGGGCGAATGGGAGACCTCGCTGGAGCAGGTCGTGGACAACCCGATGCCCGGTGTCCGCAGGGCGTTCGTGATCGCGGGCAGCGACCAACGCGGCACGATCTTCGGCGTTTACGACGTCTCGCGCGGCATCGGCGTGTCGCCCTGGTACTGGTGGGACGACGTGCCCGCACCGCACAACGACGAGCTCTACGTCCTGGCCGGCCGGCACACCCAGGGCACGCCCGCGGTCCGCTACCGCGGCTTTTTCATCAACGACGAGAACCCGAATCTCGGCGGCTGGGGCCCCGAGTACTTCGGTCCCGGGCTCGCGCCGGGCTATCCGGGTGGATTCAACGCGAAGTTCTACGCGAAGATCTTCGAGACCATGCTGCGGTTGAAGGCCAACTACCTGTGGCCAGCGGTGTGGGGCAGGGCGTTCGCGGAGGATGACCCGAGCAACCATGCCACCGCGACCGAGTACGGCATCGTCATGGGCACCTCGCACGAGGCACCGATGCTGCGCGGCATCGAGGAGTGGAACCGGCACGCGGTGCCCGCCGTGCGCGACGCGAACGGCAACATCGTCACGCCGGGCCACGACCCGTACGGCGGAACGGGTGAGTGGAGCTTCCGGTACAACGCGGACGCGCTCAAGGCGTACTGGCGCGAGGGCATCCAGCGGATGGTCGACCAACACATCGAGGGCGTGGTCACCGTCGGGATGCGCGGCAACGGTGACACCGCGCTCGGCGATGGTGCCGGCATCGACCTGATGGCCGAGATCATCGCGGCCGAGCGGCAGATCATCGCGGAGGTGACCGGTCGGGATGCGGCCACGGTGCCGCAGGTGTGGACGCTGTACAAGGAGGTCCAGCGGTACTGGGAGGAGGGCCTGCGCCCGCCGGACGACGTGATCGCGGTGTTCACCGACGACAACTGGGGCAACATCCGCAAGCTGCCCGATCCCTCGCTCCCGCCGCGCAGCGGTGGCTATGGGCTGTACTACCACTTCGACTACGTCGGCGTCGGCCGTAACTACAAGTGGGTGGACAGCAGCCTGATCGCCAATACCCGGGAACAGTTGCACCAGGCGTTCGCCTACGGCGTGACGCGGCTCTGGGTGGCCAATGTCGGCGACATGAAGGGCAATGAGCTGCCTTTGCAGTTCTTCCTCGACTACGCGTGGGACCCGAATCGCTGGGCGCTCGACCAGCTGCCGCACTGGGAGCAGCAGTACGCGACGCAGAATTTCGGACCGGAGCTGGCCGAGGAGATCGCGGCGGTCCTGCACACCTACGGCCGGTTGCAGTCGCGCCGCAAACCGGAACTGCTGAACCGCCGCATCACCATCGCGGCGGGCACGATCACCTACGACGATCAGGCGTCCCCGTTCAGCCTTACCGACTATCGCGAGCTGGAAACGGTGACCGCCGAATGGCGGGCACTGGCCGCCGAGGCCGACCGGATCGGCGCCGCGCTACCCGAGCAGTACCAGGACGCCTGGTATGAGCTTGTCGGGTACGAGGTGCAGGCGAGCGCGAACCTGTACGCGATGCGGCAGGCCGAGTTCACCAACATCCGCTACGCGGCCCAGGGTCGCGCCGCGACCAACGCGCTCGCTGCCACCGCCGCGGCCAGGTTCGCCGACGATGAGGCGATGATGAACCGCTTCAACACCGAGGTGGCGGGCGGCAAGTGGCACGACTTCATGATCCAGCCGCACATCGACTACGGCGACACGGCGCGGTACGGCTCGAACGCGGGCTGGCAGGAACCGGAGAAGAACAACTGGGCCATCCCGGATGTCATCTTCCCCGCGGTACAACAGATCGCCTTGCCGAGCGGGCCGGAACTCGGCGTCGCCATCGACGGCTCGGACAGCTGGTGGCCAGGCGATTCCGGTCCTGCCATTCTGCCGACGTTCAGCCCGTACCAGAGCCAGCCTGCCCAGTACATCGAGGTGTTCAACCGAGGCACGGCCGCGTTCGACTACACGATCCGGCCCTCGGTGTCGTGGCTGAGCGTGAAGCCGAACCGGGGCACGGTGACCGATCAGGTCCGCGCCACCCTCCTGGTCGACTGGTCCCGCGCGCCGCAGGGAACCACGACCGTGCCCATCACGATCACCGGCCCCAACGGCAGCGCGGTCACGGTGTCGGCCGTGATCGAACACCCCGAGGTTCCCTCCGGTGGGGTGCGCGGTTTCGCCGAGGCCAACGGCTATATTTCGATCGAGGCCGACCACTTCACGCGCGCGGTCGACGCCAACGGCGTGAGCTGGCAACGCATCCCCGACATCGGCCGGACCGGCGCCGGCATGACACCATTCCCCGTCACCGCGGCGAGTCAGACACCGGGCGGGCACGGCCCTCGGCTGGAATACCGGATGACCCTGTTCACGACCGGTCAGGTTGTGGTGTGGGCCTATCTCTCCCCGAGAAACGCGGTGCTCGCCAGCAGCGGAATCCGCTATGCCGTCTCGGTGGACGACGACGCGCCACAGGTCGTCGACATCGTCGCGGCCACCGGCGCGAACGACACGACGATGAACCGGCAGTGGGAGGCCAACACCTCCGACAACGTCAACCGCACCTCGACAACGCACACGATCGGCACTGCCGGTGTGCACACGCTCCGGTTCTGGATGGTCGACCCGACGGTGGTCGTGCAGAAACTCGTCGTCGACACCGGCGGGTTGCGACCGAGCTACCTCGGACCGCCGGAGAGCAGCCGCTACTGATCGGCGAATCCGGCCGGTGCGTGGCCGACGCGCTCGCGGGGTATCCGGTGCGCGACGACACCGGGAGGTCACGACATGGCCGGATTCGCACAGCTGACCACGGACATGGCCGGCAGGCTGGAACACAACACCGCCCTGCGCTGGGTCGGCCGCTTCGGCGATCTCTGCTACGGCCTCGTGCACGTGGTGGTGGCCGTGCTGGCGCTGCGCGTCGCGTTCGGCAGCCCGGCCGGTGAGCTGGACCAGCGCGGCGCGATCGGTGCGATCGCGGGTGCGCCGTTCGGCGGCCTGCTGCTGTGGGTGATCGCCGTCGGCCTGTTCGCCTTCGGACTGTGGCAGGTGCTCGCCGCCGCCGTCGGATACCGGTGGGTCGCCGACCGGGGCAAGCGGACGCGCAGGCGCCTGAGTGCGCTGGCCGGCACCGTGGCCGTGTGGACCATCGCCACGCTGGCGCTGCGCATGGTGCTCGCCGCGCCCACCAAGTCCGAGGCGGCCAAGCAGCGCGGCTGGACCGCGCAGTTGTTGCAGTTACCCGGCGGCAGGGCCGTCGTCGTGGTGGTCGGACTCGCGGTGCTCACGGGTGCCGTTGTGCTGGGCTACCACGGCGTCAAGCAGACCTTCCTCGCCGACCTCGACCCGCTGCGCCTACGCGGACGAGCACGGAGATCGGTCGGCTTGCTCGGCAGCATCGGGTTCGTGGCGAAGGCGGGAGCCTTCGCGATAGCCGGGGTTCTCGTGGTGATCGCGGGCATCAAGGTGGATCCGTCGCGTTCGGGCGGGCTCGACTCCGCGTTGCGCACCCTGGCCGGTGCACCCTACGGGGACGTGCTGCTGGTCCTGGTCTCGATCGGGCTCATCGCCTACGGCGGCTATCTCGCGGTCGAGGCCCGCTACCGCAGGGACTGACCCATCAGGTCCCGTCGCCGTACTTGTCGTACACCTCGCTGGTGCACCAGTCGAGCATCCGCTGGCCGCCTGCGGACTTCCAGTTCGCCAGCGCGGTCTTGAAGTCGTTCACCGTCTTGGTGCCGTAGGAGACCTGGTTGACGATGTCGACGACCTCGGTCATGCCGGAGATGGTGGTGTACTGCGGCGGAATGGTGATGTTCATGTTCCAGAACGCCGGTTTGTACGCGTGCTTGACCGCTTTGGCCGCCCAGGCGCAGGCGGCCCTGGTAACCTCCGGAGCGCCCATGTTGGCGGCCCAGCTCTGCGGTGTGGCCAGTTGCTGGTAGATCGCCTCTGATGCCTCGTTCTCGCCCTGCGTCGTGTACACCGGTCCGTCCGAGGTCATGGTGTAGTGCACGCCCTCGACGCCATAGTTGACCAGCGTGAACTCGTAGGAGCCGAACGGCGCGGCGAGGTAGTTCGCGATCTCCAGGATCTCCTCGATCTGGCCCTTCGCGAGATTCTTGTTGAGGTAGCTGGTCATTCCACTCGACTGGCCGAGTGGGATGGTGGGCTTCCCGCCGTGCGCCGAGAAGACGTCGAAGGCGGCGCGGACGTAGTCGGGGTTCGCGGCACGGCCCGAGGTGGCGTCCGAGAGGACCCAGGCACCGCCACCGTCGAACTCGATGAGCGATTTGCCCGACCAGAAGCGCTGCTTCATGTTCTTGTTGTCGCCGGCGAGCGCGTCCGGGTGCATGTAGCCGGATTTGGCGATCTTGTACGCGAAGGCGAGCGCATCTTCGAACTCGGGCGAGTCGCAGCCGGAGAGCACTTTGCCGTTGCGGACGATGAACGGCGGCGGGCTGTTGAAACTGCTCGGCGCGGCGCCGAACGCCTGCTGAATACCGGGGAGCGTCAGGTCGAAGGCGTACACGCCGGCCGCCTGCGAGGTCAGCTCCGCGCCGAGCGCGTACAGGGCGTCGGCTGAGGTGATCTCGCTCGCGTTGATTCCCCTGGCCGCGAAGACGTCTCCCCGGTAGAACAGGAGATTGGTGAAGGAGTTGCCGGAGGTCCAGCAGGGGAAGCCGTAGATCTTGTCCTCCCAGGCGGCGGACTGCCAGCCGCCGGTGGGGATGGCCGCGAGGTTGGGGTACTTGCGGATGTTCGAGCCGGACAGGTACGGAGTCAGGTCGGCGAAGCGCTGCGCCGCCAGCTCGCCGGTGTTCGCGTTGCCGTTGTTCCAGCTCGGGATGTTGATCCAGTCCGGCAGCTTGTTGCCGGCGACCAGGGTCGGCAGCGTGGTGCCGTAGCCCATGCCCTCGGCGGGGCTGACCGTCAGGTTCGCGCCGAGCGCCTTGTTGAGTGCCTGGTCGTAGGCGTTGTCCGCCTTGGGGATGCTGCCCCAGAGCGGGATGATCGCGGTGTACGAGCCGCCTGAGCCAGGGGTCGACCTGACGGTCCTGACCAGGTTGGTGGGGTAGGTCAGGTAGCCGGGATCGGTCATCGCGCCGTTGATGCCGGTCACCACCGGGATGTCGGGCTTCGGCCCGTTGGTCAGCGGCACGTGGTCGGGCAGGATCGAGCCGAGGCCCTTTGTCGTGGAGACGCCGCCGGTGCTCGACGGGGCGCCGCCGCAGCCGGACAGCAGCGGCATGGCGGCCAACGCGCCGACGACGCCTGCGCCTGCGGCCAGGAAATTGCGGCGGCTGAAAGCTTTCGAGCTCGACATCGAACCCTCCCGGATCAGTCGGATCAGTGTTGCGTCGGTGTCGTCGCGTGTTCGGTGTGCTCTGCTGTCGAGACGAACACCCGCACGTCCCAGGGGCGCAGCCGCACCGGAGCGGCCTCGGCGAGGCCGGCACCGGTCAGGGCGTCGGTGAGCGGTCGCGGCGCCGGGACGTCCACCGGGTCCCAACTCCAGTTGTGCACGACGTGCACGCCGCGCCCGTCTGGCGCGGTACCGGTGGTGGCGGTGACCGACGCGGGCAGCTCCGGCCAGCCGCTGACCGGCTTCGGGGCCAGCCAGGCGGCGAGCGCGGCGGCGAGGCGGCGGCCGGGAACCGTGCCGACAACGGTGATCCGGCTGTGGCCGTGGCGGCGGGTGGTGATGGCGGGCCAGCGCCCGAAATGCGGGTGCTCGTAGGTGGCCAGCACGTCGGCGTCGGCGACGGCCAGTCCGTCGACCCAGCGGGTGGCGGTCGCGTCGGCCGGCAGTTCGAACGGGCAGTCCGGCGCGGCGCGCAGCGGCAGGTCCGTGCGCAGGTTGCTGAATTCGTCGTAGCTGACGCCCGCTACTTCGGTGAGCCTCGCGGGGGCGGGCTCGTGGCGGGCCCGGCCCCGCGCGTCGGCGTAGCCGGTACGCGGGCCGAGGACGAGGTGGCCGCCCGCGTGCGCGTAGGCGGCGAGCCAGTCGAGCATCGAGTCGTCCGCGAGGTAGAGCCCTGGGACGACCAGCACCGGATGACGTTGCGCCGCCAGTTCGGGAGCGACGCCGGCACGTGCGCCGGTCGGGTCGTGCAACTGTCGCATGTGGAGGATGCGCGCCTGCCGGCCCGCCTCGATGACGCCACGGTAGAAGGGATCGACGATGCCGTGGTAGGCGTCGTGGTCGGCGCTGCCGTCCGGCTTCGCCAGCGGCGGGTACTTCTGCATCAGCCACTTACTCGGGGTCGAGTAGACGAAGGCGATGTCGGCGTCCGGTTCGATCCCGGCGACGAGGTCACCCGCGATCTCGAACTCGGCGCCGAGCCCGGCCAGTTCGGCGTAGACGCGTCCGGGCCTGCCGCTGTGCGGCAGGACGCCGCCCCAGTAGGTCTCCGCGCCGAAGTGCAGCGTGTGCCAGTGCCAGTACTCGATCATCCGAGCGCCGCGTGCCACGAACGCCCACGCGGCCTGGCGCCACTGCCCGTCGAAGGCGGGGCGGTTCTCCCACGGGGAACCGACGGCCTGGGCGTTGGTCTCGGTGACCAGGTAGGGCGCCTGCTTGGACGCGTACATCCCGTCCGCAGCCTGGTACAGCGACCACAGGCCACCCGCCAGCCACCCCCGACGCGTCTCGCTCTCGTCGGGCAGCAGCAGACCGTCCTGCATGTCGTAGTACGGGTTGCCCGCGGTCACGTCGAGAGCGTCGGTCAGCTCGTCGTCCGCGACAGCGGGACGGTCGTAGCAGATGCAGGTGGTGACGAACTGTTCCGGACGGGCGTATTCACGCACGATGTCGGCCTGCCAGGCGATGAACTCCGTGGTCTGCCGGGCCTGGAAGGCGCGCCAGGCGATGTCGTACTGCGGTTGGGCGTTGCCGTCCGGCCGCCACAGGTCGTCCCAAGTGGACAGCCGGTGCGACCAGTAGACAAGGCCCCATTCCTCGTTCAGCGCCCGCACGTCGCCGTACTCGGCCCGCAGGTGATCGACGAAGCGCCGGAAGACGCCGTTGTTGTGCAGCAGGAACACGCCTGGCTCATTGTCGACCTGGAAACCGATCACGGCCGGATGGGCGGCGTGTCGCGCCATGATCTCGCGGATGACACGTTCGGCGTGGAAGCGGAACGCGGGATGCGTGAAGTCGACCTCCTGCCGCCCGCCCCAGGGCACCCTTTCTCCGGTGGCGTGCTCGCCGGCGATCTCCGGGTACTGCCGGGCTAGCCACGGCGGCACCGCGTAGGTCGGGGTACCGAGGATCACCGAGATGCCGCGCTCGTGCGCGCCGTCGAGCACCGGTTCGAGCCAGTCGAGGTCGAAGCGGCCGTTCTCCGGCTCCCAGGTGGACCATACCGACTCGCCGACCCTGATGACGGTGAACTTCGCCTCCGCCATGAGATCGAGGTCGGTCTTGAGCCGCTCGTAGGGCTGGTACTCGTGGTAGTAGGCGGCGCCGAACAGGACGCGTGCGGGGAGACCGCTCATCGGGGCTACCCCTTGATCGCGCCGGTCAGCGCGCCCTTGGCGAAGTGCTTCTGCACGAACGGGTAGACGATGACGATGGGCACGAGGGTCAACACGACGACGGCCATCTGGAGGGACAGCGGAGCGGGCTGGGCGTGGCCTGCCACGTCGTGCGCCCCTACGCCGGGCATGTTCGCGCCCTGGTTGACGTATTCGTAGAGCACGTACTGGATCGGCCACTTGGCACTGTCGGCCGGCATGTAGAGCATGACGTTGAACCAGTTGTTCCAGTAGCCGACGCCGTAGAACAGGGCCATGACCGCGCTCACGGCCTTGGAGGTCGGGAGCACGACGGACCACAGAATGCGCCAGTCACCCGCGCCGTCGATCCGGGCCGCGTCGATCAGGTCGCGGGCGGTGTTGAGGTAGAACGCCCTGATGATCAGGATGTTGAACACCGAGACGGAGCCGGGCAGAATCAACGCCCAGTACTGGTCGTAGCCGTTGAAGATGTCGGCGACGACGATGAAGGTGGGGATGAGGCCGCCGCCGAAGAACATCGTGACGATGAACGTCATGAGGATCGTGCGGTGGCCGAAGGAGCGGTGCCGGGACAGGCCGTAGGCGCAGGTGACCGAGACCGCCATGGAGAAGATCGTGCCGACCAGTGTGAGCAGCAGCCCGATGATCAGCGCGCGGGTGACGACGCCGCCGCTGAGCATCTCGCGGTATGCCTCAAGGGTCAGGCCGTGCGGCACGACGACGATGCCGCCCGCGATGTTGATCGAGCCCTGGGTCGAGAAGCTGGTGATCACCACGCAGTACAGCGGGAACAGGATCAGCAGCAGGACGACCGTCATGCCGAGGCCCTTGCCGAGCTGGCCGAGGACGGTGGGCTTCTCCTCCCACATGGGGCGCCTCGGTCCTGGCCGGATCGCGGGGCTGCGACGGGGGCGGGACAGGGATGTCGCGGTCATGAAGCGCTCCGATACAGGCCGTCCTCGTCGAAGAAGTGGGCCAGCTTGTTGGCGGCGAGGATGAGCACGAGTGAGACGACCGCCTTGAACAGGCCGGCCGCGGCGCCGAGGCCGAAGTTGTTGGCCACGACGCCGTAGTAGTAGGAGTACGTGTCGAGCACTTCCGCGGCGTTGGAGCCCACCGCGTAGCGCTGGATGAGGAACTGCTCGAACCCGACGGACAGGGCGCTGCCGAGCCGCAGCACGAGCAGCAGCACGATGACCCCGCGCATGCCGGGCAGCGTGATGTGCCACATCCGGCGCCAGCGCCCCGCCCCGTCGGCCGCCGCGGCCTCGTAGAGGTGCGGGTCGATGGCGGCGATCGCGGCCAGGAACACGATCACGCCCCAGCCCGCTTCCTTCCACACCGCCTGCGCCGTGACCAGGTACTTGAACGTGCCGGGGTCGGTCATGATGTGCCACGTGCTCATCCCGTGCACGCTCAGGAAGTGGTTGAGCACTCCCGCGCCGCCGAGCATCTCCTGGAACAGGGTGATGACCAGCACCCAGGAGAAGAAGTGCGGCAGGTAGACGACGGCCTGGATGAACGAGCGCAGCTTGGCACTGAGCACCGAGTTGAGCATGATCGCCAGCGCGATCGGGATCGGGAAGTAGAGCACCAGCTGCACGAAGCTCAGGACGAGCGTGTTCTCCAGCGCGTGCCAGAAGTTCGCGTCGACGAACAGCTGCCGGAAGTTGTCAAGGCCAGCCCACGGGCTGTTGAGGAAGCCCGCGATGTAGTCGTAGTACTGAAACGCGGTGACCGTGCCGAACATCGGCAGATAGTTGAACGCCAGCACCAGCAGCAACGCGGGCACCGCCATGAGGATCAGGGTCCTGTCGCGACGCAGCCGCACGCGCCAGCTGAGCTTCGGCTGCTTGCCGCGCCCGCGCCCACGCCATCGCCACCTGCCCCGAGGGGTGGCCGGCTGCACGCCCGGCCCGGTGGTCGCTTCCGTGGTGATCGTGGCCAACGGATTCTCCTGTCACCATGCGGGTTTCGTCCACGCGGGTTTCGTCCCAGGCGGGTTCGTCCCAGTCGGGTTCATCACTGCCCTGCGCCGTACTTGTCGTAGACGTTGGACTGGTACCAGTCGCGCAGGGCGTTGCCACCACCAGACTTCCAGGACTTGACGGCGGCCTGGAAGTCGCTGACCGTCTTGGTGCCGTAGGTGACCTGGTTGATGAGGTCGTTGATCGCCGAATGGCCGGAGACGGCGGAGAAACGGCTTGGCGCGGTGACGTTCATGTTCCAGAAGGCCGGCTTCCGCGCGTACTTGACCGCGTCGGCCGCCCAGGTGCTGAGCGCACGGGTGACCTCGGGGTAACCGGGGTTACTCACCACGGTCTGCCCGGTGCACAGGAACTGGTAGGTGTCCTCGTTGGCTTCCTGCTGGCCGGTGGTCGTGTAGGTGGGGCCGGTCTTGTCCATCGTCCAGTCAACGCCCTCGACGCCATAGTTGATCAGCGTGTACTCGTAGGAGCCGAACGGCGCGGCCAGGTAGTTCGCGATCCGCAGGCATTCCTCGATCTGGTTCGGGGACAGGTTCTTGTTGAGGTAGCTGACCTCGGAGGTGGAGGGCCCGAGGAAGATGGTCGGTTTCGAGCCGTCGGAGGAGAACAGCTTGAACGCGTCGCGCACGTACGCCGGGTTGGCGGCCTTGCCCTGCTGCTCGTCCATCACGCCCCAGCCGCCGACGCCCCCCGCCATCACGAGTTCCTTGCCGCTGTAGAAGCGCTGGGTGCCGTTGCTGGTGTCGGCGGCGAGGGCATCCGGGTGGACGTAGCCGGATTTGGCGAGCTTGTAGCTGTATTCGAGGGCCGCGAGCATCTGCGGGGAGTCCCAGATGAACTGCACCTTGTCGTTCTCGACGGAGAAGACGCCGAACGGGACCTTGAAGATCTGCTGGACCGCCAGCCACAGCACGTCGAACGCCCACACGCCCGCGGTCGGTGCGGTCAGTTGCGCACCGAGGTGGTACAGGTCGTCCGCGGTCCTGACCTGGTTCGGGTCGATGCCCCTGGTGTCGAAGATGTCCCTGCGGTAGAACAGCGCCCCGGCGAACGGCATGCCTGTGGTGTAGGAGGGGATGCCGTAGAGCCGGCCCTGCCAGGCACCGGCCTCCCAACCACCGGTGGGGATCGCCGCGAGGTTCGGGTACTTGCGGATGTTGCCGCCGGCCAGGTACGGGGTCAGGTCGGCGAACCTGCTGGCCGCCAGTTCGCCGGTGTTGAAAGGATCGTTCCACCAGGTCGGTAGCTGGATCCAGTCCGGAAGCTTGTTGCCGGCCACCAGTGTCGGCACGACGTTGTTGTAGGTGTTCCCGTTCGCGGGGCTGACGGTGAGGTTCGCGCCGAGCGCCTTGTTGACGGCCTGGTAGTACGCGTTGCCCGCGGGCGGGATCGAGCCCCACAGCGGCGTGATCGCGGTGTAGCTGCCACCGGAACCCGGCACCTCGTGCACGGTCTTGACCAGGTTGGTGGGGTAGGACAGGTAGCCGGGGTCGGTCGCGGCACCGTTGGCGCCGTGCACGCTGGGGATGTCGGGCCGCACGCCGCCGCTCAGCGGCACGTAGTCAGGCAGGTTCGCGGCGAGTCCGCTGGAACTCACGCCGCCGCTCCCCGCGCTGCCACCGCCGCCGCACGCGGCCAGCAGCGGGCCGCCGAGCGCGACGGCTCCCAGCCCGAGCGCCGACCAGCGCAGCATGTCCCTGCGGCTCATACCCGCTCCGGGTAACGCAGCCGAGGATCGTCCGCCTCGTGTCATGTTGATTGCCCTTCTCGTCGTCGAGATCTGTGCGAACGGCCGATGGACGATCCGGACGATCCGGACGATCCGGTCGGCATGGGTGGTTGGTGCAGGGCGACGACCCGGGGGCGGACGGTCGGCGCGGCTTCGCGAACCCGATCACCACGATCACCTCATCGAAGCGCTTCGAGTTGCCGTGAGGTTACGGCAGCCGCATTGCCTCCGCAAGAGATCGTTTCTCGCTGTTCTTTCTGGTCTTTCGCCGATTCGAAGCGCTTCCGCAGAACCTTGACCGGCTCTCGATGTCGGCGCTATCTTCCTTGGGAAACTATCCGGCAACGACGCCGAAACCTTTCTGCGTTGCTGCGATGGCACCTTCACTCACCATGTCCGCGAATCTCGCCTGACCTGCGAAGACGTCGCCCGCATCGGCACGCGGCCGGCCGCGGACCCCCGATTCCGGAGGAAGTCATGCGCGGTCTCTTATCCCCGTCGCGTCCGCGGGTACTCACCGCGGCCGCGGCCGTCGCCCTTGCGGCAGGCGCGACGTTCGTCGCGGGCTCGCCACCCGCGACCGCCGCGGCCGCGACCTCGGTCAACGTCTCCGTCAACGCGAGTTCGTCGCTGGCCACGATCCCGGCCACCGGGATGGGCGTCAACGAGGCGGTCTACGACTCGAACATGAACACCCAGGCCGCCACCGGCCTGCTGCACACCGCGGGGTTCGGCGCGGTGCGCTACCCGGGCGGCAGCATTTCCGACGTCTACCACTGGCAGACCGGCACCGAGACCGGCGGCGGATATGTCGCCCCGAACACCGGTTTCGACGCCTTCATGAGCACGATCCGCGCAGCGGGCGCGCAGCCGATCATCACGGCCAACTACGGCTCGGGCACTGCCCAGGAGGCGGCCGACTGGGTGCGGTACGCGAACGTGACCAAGGGGTACGGGGTCAAGTACTGGGAGGTCGGCAACGAGGTCTACGGCAACGGCGAGTACGGCTCGCAGTGGGAGGAGGACACCCACTCCAGCCACAGTGCCACGACCTACGCCAACAACCTGGTGCAGTACAGCTCGGCGATGAAGGCGGTCGACCCGACGATCAAGATCGGCGCGGTGCTGACCACTCCGGGATCGTGGCCGGACGGCCTCGTCGGCCCCGGTGACAGCGCGGACTGGAACCAGACGGTCCTGAAGATCGCCGGCTCGAAGATCGACTTCGTGATCGTGCACCACTACCCCGGTGGCAGCAGTCCGGCGGACATGCTGACCAAGCCGGCGTCCCAGATCCCGAGCATGGCGTCCAGCCTCCGCTCCCTGCTCAGCCAGTACGCCGGGTCCAACGCGGCCAACATCGGCATCGCGATCACCGAGGCGAACGGCAACGCCTACATGGACACCGCCCCGGACGGCCTTTTCGCCGCGGACGAGTACCTGACCTGGCTGGAGAACGGCGCGTTCAACCTCGACTGGTGGGACCTGCGCAACGGCACCAACTGCTCAAGCAACACGACGGTCGACGGGGCCACCGACTACAACGACTACGGGATGGTCTCCTCGGGCGCGTCGTGCGAACCCGCGCTGAACACGCCGTTCCCCGCGTACTACGCGGCGGAGATGGTCAGCAGGCTCGGTTCGGCCGGCGATGCCCTTGTGAAGTCGTCGAGCTCCTCCTCGCTGTTGGTCAGCCATGCCGTCCGACGCGCCAACGGCAACGTGGATGTCATGTTGATCAACGAGGACCCGAACAACTCGGCAACGGTCAACCTGAGCTACAACGGTTTCACCCCCTCGTCGAACACGCCGACGGTGTACACCTACGCGAAGAACGGCACCTCGATCACGTCGTCCGCGACTGGCAGTTCGAGTGCCCAGACCGTGCCCGCGTACTCCATCGTGGAGCTCCAGATGCAGCCCTCCAGCGGCAGCACTGGCGGCAGCGGCGGCAGTGAGGTACACGCGGTTGGTGCTGGCAAGTGCCTTGACGTCAACGGCAGCAGCGCAACGCCGGGCACGCAACTCCAGATCTGGGACTGCTCTGGCGGGGCGAACCAGCTCTGGACCCGCACCTCCGGCAACGCGCTGACCGTCTACAGTGGCAGCAGCCAGCTGTGCCTTGACGCCTACGGCAAGGGCACGACCAACGGCACCAAGGTCGACGTCTGGAGCTGTAACGGCGGAACCAACCAGCAATGGAACGTCAACGCCAACGGCGCGATCACCAGCGTGCTGTCCGGACTCTGCCTTGACGTGGCCGGCAGCTCGACCGCGAACGGCGCCCTTGTCGAGCTGTGGACCTGCAACGGTGGCGCCAACCAGCAATGGAGCCTTGGCTAGCGGTTCGGCCTTGTTCTCAGGCTTGCTCGGCGGTACGTTCCAGCACGAAGCTGGAACTTTCTCGGAAAAGTCGAGAACTTTCTCCAGACCGGACCCCGGCCGCGACGATCACGAGTCGTGCGCATCCCGGAACCCACACAGGCGGACGTGTGGGGCCGATCGGTGTGTGCGCCCCTTCCGAACCGTCGCGGCCGGCCGGACATCGTTGTGTTTCGGTTCATTCCGGCCCATCAGTCACCTCCGTGTCGCGACGGCGCGGAACCAGTTCCCTGTGGAGGTACCGTGCGGTTTGCTGTCCTACGCGCGCCCCGATGGCGGTCTCGGCTGGTCGCCGCCGGACTGGCCGGCCTGCTGCTCGCCGGTTGGGGGACCATGACGCCTGCGAACGCCGCGACTGCCGGCCCTGCCGGTCAACCACCCGCCGCCGCCCGGGAATCAAGCGCGGCAATGCGTTTCGTCGCGGCGATGCAACCCGGCTGGGGGCTTGGCAACAGCCTGGACGCCATCCCCGACGAAACATCCTGGGGCAACCCACTTATCTCGCAGGACCTGCTGCTCAGGGTCAAATCCCTTGGCTACCACAGCATTCGCATCCCGGTGACCTGGGGCGGCCACGAGGGCGCCGCCCCCGACTACACAGTGGACCCGACCTTCATGGCCCGGGTCAAGCAGGTGGTCGACTGGGCGCTGTCCGACGGTTTCTCCGTCGTGCTCAACGTCCACCACGACTCGTGGCAGTGGATCACGAACATGCCAACCGACCCGACCGGCGTGACGCAGCGGTACGAGGCGACGTGGACGCAGATCGCGAACGAGTTCAAGGACGAGCCGAGCAAGCTGGTTCTTGAGGCGGACAACGAGCAGAGCTTCTCCGGCATCAGCGACGACCAGGGTGAAACACTGCTCAACGAGCTCCAGACGGACTTCGTGCACATCGTGCGCGGCTCGGGTAGCCAGAACGCGACGCGCTACCTGATGCTGTCCACGATCGGCGACACGGCCACCCAGCCGCTGGAGGACGCCCTGTCCGCCGAAATCGCGTCGCTGCACGACCCGAACCTGATCACCTCGTTCCACTACTACGGATACTGGCCGTTCGGGGTGAACATCGCCGGTGTCAACACCTTCGACACCACCTCGCAGCAGGACCTGACTACCGCCTTCACCCTGATGCACAACGAGTTCGTCGCCAAGGGCATCCCGGTGTATGCCGGCGAAGTCGGCCTTTACAACGACTACACCGGGTTCCAGGGCCTTGAGCGCGGCGAGACGCTGAAGTACTACGAAGCGCTCGGCTACGAGGCCCGTACTACTGGAATCACCCTCAACTACTGGGACGACGGCGGTCGCATCATCAACCGCAACACCCTCCGGCCGCTCGACCCCGGCACGTTCGCCGTGATGGCGTCGAGCTGGCACACCCGCTCGGGCACCGCGTCCAACGACACGGTGTACGTGCCGAAGGCGAGCCCGATCACCGACAAGACCCTGACGCTCAACCTGAACGGGTTGTGCTTCACCGGGCTCTACGACGGCGACCAGCAGCTGCGCGAAGGCTCCGACTACACCATCAGCGGCGACCAGCTCACGCTCACCACGGCGCTGCTCACCAAGCTCGTCGGCGGCCAGGCGTACGGGGTCGACGCCACGCTCGACGCGCGCTTCTCGCGCGGGGTGCCGTGGCAGATCAACATCGTCACGAACGCGCAGCCGACACTGAGCGCGGCGACCGGCACGACAAGCTCGTTCACCATCCCCACCCAGTTCAACGGCGACCAGCTCTCGATGATGAAGTCCGTGTACGCGGACGGCAGCAACGCGGGCCAGGCCACCTGGACCCCGTACCAGGCGTACGGCACGTCCTTCTCGGCCGACTACCCCAACAGTGCCATCGTGCTGCCCTCCGCCTACCTCGACTCGCTCACCGACGGCCAGCGCGTGACGCTCACCTTCTCCTTCTGGAGCGGTGCCACCGCGACCTACTACGTGACGAAGTCGGGCACTACCGTCACCGGAACGCTCTCCTGATCTGACCCGAGTCCGTTGTGCGCCGGGGCATGGGCCCCGGCGCACAGTGGCAGCGCCCCGAGCCGAAAGAACATCGCCGATGGCCGAGACGTTCGACAATCCCGTCATCACGGGGCTGCATCCGGACCCGAGTATCTGCCGCGTCGGCGAGGACTACTACCTCGCGTGCTCCAGCTTTGAATACTTCCCTGGCGTGCCGATCTTCCACAGCAGGGATCTCGTGCACTGGACGCAGATCGGCAACGCGCTCGACCGTCCCGAGCAACTGCCGCTGCCCCCCGGCACGCCGTCGTCGGCCGGCATCTACGCGCCGACGCTGCGGCATCACGACGGCCGATTCTGGCTGATCACCACGAACGTGCGTCCCGGCGGAGGCAACCTGCTGGTCACCACGACCGACCCGGCCGGCCAGTGGTCCGATCCGATCCCGCTGCCCGACGTCCCCGGCATCGACCCCGACCTCGCCTGGGACGACGACGGCACCTGCTGGTGCACCGTGGCGGGAGTCTCGCAGCTGCGCATCGATCCGCACACCGGGCAGGCCCTCGGCGAACCGCGACGGATCTGGTCCGGCTCGCCCGGCGGCAAGGCACCCGAGGCCCCGCACCTCTACCACATCGGCGAGTACTGGTACCTGATGATCGCCGAGGGCGGCACCGAACGCGGCCACGGCGTCTCGATAGCGCGCGGTCCAGCGCCGAGCGGACCGTTCGAACCCTGTCCCGCCAATCCGATCCTCACGCACCGCGGCACCGACCGTCCGATCCAGAACACCGGCCACGCCGACCTCGTGCAGGCACCCGACGGATCGTGGTGGATGGTGCTGCTCGGGGTGCGACCGCGCGGCGGAACGCCCGGCTGGCACGTGCTCGGCCGCGAGACGTTCCTGGCTCCGGTGAGCTGGGCCGACGGCTGGCCGGTCGTCGGCGAACTCGCCATCAGGCAACCCGCTCCCCCATGGCCGCAGCACCCTGTCGAACCGCTCCCGGCGCGGGATGATTTCGACACCGCCGAACTCGCCCCGCACTGGATCTCGGTCCGCCAACGGCCGATCGGGGACTGCACAACGAAACACCGCCCCGGCTGGCTGACGCTGCGCGCCCGGGGCGCCTCCCTCGACGAGCCCGACGCCACCTTCGTCGGGCGCCGTCAGCAGCACCTGTTCTGCCAGGCGCGAGATCCTGATCGACACGACGGAAGGCCGTGGCGGTCTTGCCGTACGGATCGACGAGAACCACCACTACGAGATCGAGGCCGGCGATGGCCACGTGCGGGTCCTCGCGCGCCTCGGCTCGATACGCACGGAGGTGGCGACGGTCCCCCAGGCCGAAACCGCCGTCGTGCTCGCGGTCCAGGTCACCCCGGTACGCGAGCCGGACGGTCCGCGCACCGGACCCGACACGGTCGTGTTCGGGCTCGCCGGCCAGGACGGCACGTTCACCGAACTCGCCGCGCTCGACGGCCGCTACCTCTCCACCGAGGTCGCTGGCGGCTTCACCGGCCGCGTGATCGGCGCCTACGCGGCAACGGGCACCGTCCACATCGACTGGTTCGACTACCAACCACTGCGGGAGCCACAATGACCACCGCCGACATCGCGCGATTCCTCGATGTCATCGACCGGCGCATCGCAGCAGGCCCGTTCGATGTCAGCTGGGAATCCCTGGCCGGCTACCAGGTTCCCGACTGGTACCGCGACGCCAAGTTCGGCATCTTCGTCCACTGGGGACCGTACTGTGTCCCCGCGTTCGGCAACGAGTGGTACTCGCGCAACATGTACCTGGCGGAGGAGCCCGAGTACGAGCACCACAGGAAGACCTACGGCCCGCAGGACGAGTTCGGGTACAAGGACCTGATCCCACAGCTCACCGGCGAGAACTTCGACCCTGTCGGATGGGCGACGCTGTTCCGGCAGGCCGGCGCGCAGTACGTGGTGCCGGTGGCCGAACACCACGACGGTTTCGCCATGTACGAGACGGCCCTCAATCCGTGGAACGCGACCGCGATGGGGCCCAAGCGCGACGTGATCGGCGAACTCGCCGACGCGGTGCGCGCCCAGTCGATGATCTTCGGGGTCTCCTCGCACCGCGCAGAGCACTGGTGGTTCTTCAACGGCGGCATGCGCTTCGACTCGGACGTGCGCGCAGGGCGCAACGCCGACCTCTACGGCCCGGCACAGTCCCAGGAACTGCCGCCCAGCGCGGATTTCCTCGAAGACTGGCTGGTGCGCACCGCGGAACTGGTCGAGCGGTACCAGCCACAGTTGCTCTACTTCGACTGGTGGATTCACCAGCCGGCGTTCAAGCCCTACCTGCCCCGGCTCGGCGCCTACTACTACAACAAGATCGCGGGCGCGGACCGCGGTGCGGTGCTGACCTACAAGCACGACGCGTTCGCGCCCGGCACGGCGGTCTACGACGTCGAACGCGGCGTCAGCGCGACGTTGCGCCCCGATCCCTGGCAGTCGGACACGTCCGTCTCGCGCACCTCGTGGGGTCACGTGGACAGCCACGACTACAAGAGCGCCAACGAACTGCTGGCGACGCTCGTCGACGCGGTGAGCAAGAACGGCTGCCTGTTGCTCAACGTCGGCCCGCGTGCCGACGGCACCATTCCCGAGCCCGAGGTCAGCCTGCTTCGCGAGATTGGCGCGTGGCTCGCCGTCAACGGCGAGGCGATCTACGCCTCCCGCCCCTGGACCGTGTACGGCGAGGGACCGACCCGGCCCACCGACGGCCAGTTCACCGATGGCAAGCCGGTCAGCTACGTGCCGGAAGACCTGCGCTTCACCACCCGCAAGGAGCACCTGTACGTGATCGCGCTCGACGGGTCAAGGGACGGCCGGATCGACGTACGGTCGCTGGGCCGGGACATGACACTGCACCAGAAGGAGATCGGCTCGGTGCGCCTGCTCGGCCACCCGGAACCGCTTGAGTTCGAGCGCGGTCCGCACGAGCTGAGCGTGCGCCTGCCGGAGCGCTCCGCCGAAGAACCGACCATGCCCGTGCTGCGCATCGACTCGACCGCGTGAGACGGTCGCGGGTCGCGGCCCAGCACGGCTCCCCCGAAACCTGGCTGATCAGGCGCCGTGCAGGCGCAGCACCGCGCAGCCGCCCGGCCGCAGTTCGCGCACCGGGCCGTCGGTCAGCAGATCGTGGGCGGGCCGAGGCAACGGGACGATTTCGGTGCCGTGGTTGATCAGGACTTGCCAGCGGCGCCCGTCTGCCGCGTGTCGGGTGACGGCTTCGACGCCGGGCGGCAGACCGGGGAACTCGGGTCCGACGCCGGATTCCGCGAGCAGCCTGCCGATCAGGGCGGCGTAGCCGGCGTCGTCGAGTCGGGTGGAGAGGTACCAGCCGTGTCCGGCGCCGAATCGGTGGCGGGTGAGCGCGGGGCGTTCGGTCAGCATGCCGTGGGTGTACGTGGCGAGCACGTCGGCGCCCTCGGTGCGCAGCGACTCGGTCCAGACGGTGGCGTGCGAGCCGTCGGACAGCGGGAGTGTCTCCTCGCGCCGGAGTGGGCGGTATTCCTCGACCCGGATGCCGAGTGCCTCGCGCAGCGGCGCGGCCGGATAGCCGTCGAGCCGGGCGTGTAGGCGCTCGTCCGTGTAGCCGGTCGCGTGCTGGACCAGCAGCGTGCCGCCGTTCTCCACGTAGCGGCGCAGGTTGGCCGCGCCCGTGTCGGAGAGCAGGAACAGCGCGGGGGCGATGACGAGGCGGTAGCGGCCCAGTTCGTGCGCGGGGTGGGCCAGGTCGACGGTGATGCCCGCGTCCCACAGGGTTCGGTGGGCGCGGCGCAGGGCGGTCGGATAGTCGAGTTCGGCCGTTGGCAGGCCGTCGACGTCCAGCGCCCACCAGGCGTCGGAGTCGTGCAACACGGCCACGTCCGCGCGCACCGTCGAGCCGGCGAGTTCGCCGAGCCGGGACACGGCCTCGCCGGTCTCGGTGACCTCGCGGAAGATGCGGCTGTCCGGCCCCGCGTGCGGGACCATCGCCGAGTGCCACTGCTCGGCGCCCGCGCGGGACTGGCGCCACTGGAAGAACAGCGCCCCCTCCGATCCTCGGGCGATGTGGCCGAGGGAGTGGCGCAGGATATCGCCCGGCTCCTTGGGGAGGACGCGGTCTCCCGCGTAGACGGTGTTGGTGCCCTGTTCCATCAGCAGCCACGGGGCGCCCCCGCCGAAGGACCGGGCACGGTCGCCGCCGAAAGCCGTGTCGGCTGCGGCGTCAAGTCCTGGTGCGATGGGATAGTGGTCGATGGTGACCAGGTCGACCTCACGCGCGAAGGCCCACAGGTCCACGTTCTGGTACTCGGGCACCATCATGTTGGTGGTCACCGGACGGTCGCTGTGCGCGCGGATCGCGTCGCGCTGCTCGCGGAAGGCGGCCAGTGCCGTATCGGAGGAGAAGCGGCGGAAGTCCAGTACCTGTCCCGGATTCTTGTGCCACTGGGTCGCGCGCGGCGGCAGGATCTGCTCCCACGACGTGTAGTGCTGGCTCCAGAAGGCGGTTCCCCACGCCTCGTTGAGGGCGTCGAGGCTACTACTGTGCCTTGCACGCAGCCAGTCCCGGAACGCCGCCGCGACATGGTCGCACCAGCACAGGGTCAGGTACTCGTTGTGCACGTGCCACAACGCCAACGCCGGATGGTCGCCGTAGCGCCGGGCGAGCGCGTCGGCGATGCGGCGGGCCGCGTCGCGGTAGGCGGGGGCGGCGAGGCAGTACGTGTCGCGGCTGCCGTGGGTCAGCCGGGTGCCGCCGGAGGTCACCGGCAGGGCGTCCGGGTGGGCAAGGCTGAACCAGGGCGGCGGGGACGCGGTCGGCGTGGCCAGATCGACCGCGACGCCGTTCGCGTGCAGGCGGTCGAGTTGGGCGTCGAGCCAGGCGAAGTCGTAGCGGCCCTCCTCCGGCTCAAGCAGGGCCCATGAGAAGACACCGACCGTGGCCAGGTTGACCCTGGCTCGGCGCATCAGTTCGTCGTCCTGCCGCCAGACCTGCTCGTCCCACTGTTCCGGGTTGTAGTCGCCGCCGAAGGCCAGTCCGCCGAGACGGTCGGGCAGCGCGCGGGCCGTCATGACCGGCCTGCCCGGTGCGGAGCGGGAGCGGTGCTTTCCCGGACCACCAGTTCCGGTAAGAGCAGACGTTGCTCGTCCTCGGGCGGCGGCGCGCCATCGGCAGCGGCGGCGATCCTGGCCATCACCTGCGCGACGGCGACCGAGCCGAGTTCCCTGGACTGGCCGCTGACGGCGGTGAGCCGGGGCGAGTACTGCTCGGCCAGCGGGTCGGGGCACAGGGCCACCACCGATGCGTCCTCGGGAACGGTCCGCCCGCCTGCCCGCAGCAGGTTGAGCAGCGGGCCGATGGCGCCCTCGTTCTGCACGACGAAGCCCGTTGTCGCGGGGCGGTCCGCGAGGACGCGGGCCAGGGTGCCCGCGGTGCTCTCGTAGCTGCCCTCGCAGGGACGGTGCAGGAAGCGCACGCCGCGCTGTTCCGCGCGTTCGCGGAAGCCGGTCAGGGTGCGCTCGGCATAGCCGGCGTGCCGCAGGTACACGCCGGCCGCGTAGCCGATGAAAGCGACATCGCGGTGGCCGAGATCGGCGAGGTGGTCCGCGCAGAGCGCGCCGGCCGCCGCGAAGTCGTGGTCCACGCAGGACAGACCGTGTGGATCGTCTGGCAGCCCGATGAGCGCGGCCGGCGTGCCCTGGGCACGCAGTATCGGGACGCGGTCGTCGTCAAGCCGGACGTCCATCAGGATCACCCCGTCGGCAAGGCCGCTGCCGGCCACTCGGCGTACCCCGTCGGGGCCTTCGTCGTTGGTGATGAGCAGCACGTCGTAGCCGTGCTGCCGGGCCGTTGTCGTGACGGCGATGGCGATCTCCATCATGGTCGGCACGTACACCTCGGTGTGCAGAGGTACCACAAGGGCGATGATGTGCGAGCGTCGGCCGGCCAGGGCGCGGGCGCCCGCGTTGGGGTGATAGTCGAGTTCGGCGATGGCCCTTTCGATCCGCAGCCGGGTCGCCTCGGAGACCGGGCGCTTGCCGCTGAGCACGTAGCTGACCGTGCTCGACGAGACGCCGGCATGCCTGGCCACATCGGCGAGTGTCACCATCGGTCCTGCTTCCTTCGTGCCGGTGCTGGGAAGCGGTCGCTGGCACGCGGTCGGGGGCGCACGCGCGGGATCGCTTCCTGATCAGTGTGCCCGTTCGGTCCGCGAGCCGCTCCGTCTTGATCACACCGGTTGCCAGGCCGGTGCGGAAGTGCTGGAGCGGTCCTTTCCGATCGGACCGTCGAAGCGCTTGCATATCGCGGCGAGACTAATGCCGCGTCACCTCTTCGGCAAGATCCTGCACTAATCGGGAAGCGTTGTCACGCCGAGACAGTTGACACGCTGCCAGGTTTCATGCCAGCGTCGATGCGCTTCGACTTCTGCCGCTTGGCTCAGTCTCCCCGAGGGGTTGCCACGTGAGTTCCCCGTCCGCGTCCGCAGCTGGCCCGCTGCGTTTTCGTGATCCCGCGCTGCCGTTACGCAAGCGCATCGACGATCTACTCGGGCGGCTCACGCTCGACGAGCGGTTCGCCATGCTGCACCAGTACTCCCCCGCCGTCCCAAGGCTTGGTATCGCCCCGTTCCGCACCGGCTCCGAGGTGCTGCACGGCGTCGGCTGGCTCGGCAAGGCAACGGTGTTTCCGCAGGCCGTGGGGTTGGGCGCGACCTGGGACGACGAGCTGGTCCGTCGAATTGGCGAAGCGGCCGCTACCGAGCTGCGCGCCTTCCACCACCACCGGCCCGCGCCCGTCGCCGAGGGCAGGGGACCGAACAGCCTGCAAGCCTGGGCGCCCGTGCTGAACCTGCTGCGCGACCCGCGCTGGGGCCGCAACGAGGAAGGCTACTCAGAGGACCCGGTGCACACCGCCCGGCTCGGCGAGGCGTACTGCCGAGGTCTCGCCGGCGATCACCCCGACTACCTGCGCGCGGCGCCGGTGCTCAAGCACTTCCTCGCCTACAACAACGAGGACGACCGCTGCACCACCTCCTCCGGTGTCCGGCCTCGGGTGCTGCACGAGTACGACCTTGCCGCGTTCCGGCCCGTCGTCGCGTCGGGCACGGCCACCGGCGCGATGGCCGCCTACAACCTGGTCAACGGCCGCCCCTGTCACGTGTCGCCGTTGATCGAGACGGAGCTGCGCCGGTGGGCCGAACCGACAGGGCGGGAACTGTTCGTGGTCAGCGACGCCGAAGCCCCCGCCAACCTCGTCGATCCGGAGCACTACTTCGACGACCATGCCGAATCCCATGCCGCCGCGCTCAAAGCGGGCATCGACAGCTTCACCGACCACGGCGAGCACAGCGCCGTCCCGGTCGGACGCCTGCGCGAGGCAGCCGAGCGCGGGCTGATCGACGAGGACGACGTGAACCGGGCGGTCCGCCGCCAGCTGGAGGTCCGCTTCCGGCTCGGCGAGTTCGACCCCGACCTCGATCCCTACGCCGGCATCGGTCCCGAGGTGATCGACTGCACCGAGCACAGGGTCTTGGCGCGGCGGGCCGCGACCGAGTCGGTGGTGCTGCTCAAGAACGCGGACCTGCTGCCGCTCGATCCAGGTCGGACGCGCAGGGTCGCCGTCATCGGCCCGCTCGCCGACACGCTGTGCGAGGACTGGTACAGCGGCACCCTGCCGTACCAGGTCACGGTCGCGGCCGGTCTCGAAGCGGCGCTTCGCGCCAGCGGCGGCGAGGTGGTGCGCGTTGCCGGCACCGACCGGATCGCGTTGCGCTCGCACACAACCGGAGAGCTGCTCGGCAAGTCCGAGTTCGACGTTGTCGACTGGGGCCGCGACATGGTGACCCTGTGCGACGCCTGCACCGGCCGGTACCTCAGCCTCAAGGACGACGCCTCCCTGGTGGCCGACCAGGAAGTGGTCAAGAGCTGGGAGGTGCACGAGACCTTCCTGCTGGAACCGGCCGACGACGCGAGCGTGCTGCTGCGCTCCGTGCTCACCGGCCGCTACGCCGCCGTCGATCCCGTCGACGGGCGGGTGGCCGTCACCGCGGAGGCTCCCGAGTTCGCCGAACGCTGGCGGCGTGAGCTGATCCGGGACGGCGCGGCCGAGGCGCGGGCCGCCGCAGCAGCCACCGACGTCGCGATCGTGGTGCTCGGCAACCATCCGCTGATCAACGGCCGCGAGACCGAGGACCGGATCGACACCGCCCTGCCTGCGCAGCAGCAGGCATTGCTTCGTGAGGTCGCCGCCGTCCGGCCACAAACGGCGCTGGTGGTGATGAGCAGCTACCCCTACGCCCTTGACTGGGCCGACGAACACCTGCCCGCCGTGGTGTGGACCTCCCACGGCGGGCAGGAAACCGGCAACGCGCTTGCCGACGTGCTGCTGGGGGAAGCGGAGCCGGCCGGCCGACTGCCACAGACGTGGTACCGGGGCGACGATCCGCTGCCCGCCCCGCTCGACTACGACATCATCAAGGCGGGCTGGACCTACCAGTACCACCGGGCCGCCCCGCTCTACCCGTACGGGCACGGCCTTTCCTACACCACCTTCGCCTACCGCGACCTGCGGTGCTCCCGCGAGTCCATCGCGCGGGACAGTTCGGTCGAGGTCACGGTGACGCTGGCCAACACCGGTACCGCGGACCGGCAGCGAGGTGGTCCAGCTCTACGTCCGCGCACTCGACGCCCGCTACGAGGCACCCCGGCTCCGGCTCGCCGACTTCCGCAAGGTTCGCCTCGAAGCGGGCGAGAGCACGGAGTTGACCTTCGAGCTGCCCGCCGAGCGGTTCGCCCACTGGGACGTGGCCACCGGCGCCTTCACTGTCGACCCCGGCGCCTATGAGATCCTGATCGCCCGTTCCGCCGAGGACATCGTGCTGACCGCACCGCTCACGGTGACCGGGACCGCCCCTGGTCCTCGGACGGTCGTCGACCGGCGAACCCTGGCCGTCGACTTCGACGACCACGCGGCCATCACCCTCGTCGACGCGAGCCGCACCGAAGGCGATGCCGTCACCCTGACCGAGCCCGACCGGCCCGCGACGCTGCTGTTCCGCTCCGTCGACCTGACCGGCGCGGCCCGCGTCAAGGCAGAACTCGCCCGCGAGGACGCTGAAGGCGAGGCGAGCGTTGAGTTCCGAGCGGGCGGGCGCGAACTGGCGCGGATCGCGGTGCCGGTCACCGGCGGCCGGTACGTCTGGACGACGGTCGCAGCCGAGCTGACCGGTACCGCGCCCACCGGCGAGCACGACCTGACCCTTGTGCTGCGCGGTCGTTTCCGCCTCGCCGCGTTCCGGTTCGAGTCGTCCCAGTCGAAGGAAGCCCGGTCGAAGGAAGCCCAGTCCAAGGAAGGTCGATGACCCTCACGGATTTCGGCCAGGACGAACTGGTCGGCTACCGACCCGAGTCGAGTGCTCCGCGCGAGTTCGACGCCTTCTGGCAGCGCACCATCGACGACGCCAGGACGCAGGGCGCAGCGGTCAAGACCGAGCGCGTCACCGACCGGTTCCGGCTGCGCACGGTCGAGGTCGACGACGTGCGCTTCCCCGGCTGGCACGGTGAACCGGTGGCTGCCTGGCTGCTGCGCCCGCGCGGAGCCGACGGCCCACTGCCCGTCGTCGTTACCTACCAGGGCTACTGCGGCGGGCGCGGCCTGCCAACCGACCACCTTTTCTGGTCCTCGGCGGGCTATGCCGAACTCGTCGTGGACAGTCGCGGTCAGGGCCACGACACTCCGGACCAGACGCAGGGCGACGGCACGCAGTGGGTCGAGGGTTTCCTGACTCGGGGCATCGACTCGCCGGAGAACCACTACTACCGGCGCCTGATCACCGACTGCGTGCGCGCGGTGGACGCCGTGCCGGAACTGCCCGGCCTGGACAGCGGCCGGATCGTGGTGGCCGGCGGCAGCCAGGGTGGCGGGCTGGCCATCGCCGTCGCCGCGCTGGCCGGGGACCAGGTAGCGGCGGTGCTGGCCGACGTGCCGTTCCTGTGCCACTTCCGCCGCGCCGTCCAGCTCGCCGGCGAGGGCCCCTATCCGGAAATCGTGAAGTACCTGCGCTGGCACAGCCCGCACCGCGTCGAGCCGACCTTCGCAACGCTCGACTACTTCGACAGCGTCCACTTCGCGCAGCGGGCCGCCGTGCCGGCGCTGTTCAGCGTCGGCCTGATGGACCCGATCTGCCCCGCCGTCACGGTCTACGCCGCGTTCAACCACTACGCGGGCGAGGACCGGACCATGACCGTCTGGCCCTTCGCCGACCACGGCGGCGGCTGCGGCGCCAACCCGCCCGTGCAGTTGGCCTGGCTGGCCGAGCGCGGACTCGCGCCGGCGCCGATCACCACGCGCCACGCGCGGACGGAGGAACCTGCCCGATGAAGTTCACCGACGGCTACTGGCTGATGCGGCCAGGTTGCGTCGCGCGCTACGCGGCCGAGGTCGCGGACGTCAAGGCCGACGAGCACCGGCTGACGCTCTACGCGCCGGTCAAACAGGTCCGCAGTCGCGGTGGCACGCTCAACAGCCCGCTGCTGACGGTCGAGTGCTGGTCGCCCGCTGAGGGCGTGATCGGGGTACGCACCACCCACCACGCCGGTTCGCTACGTCGAGGCCCCGAGTTCGCCCTGCCCGGCGCGCAGGGGGACGCCGGAAAGGTGCACCACGACGGCGACGTGGCCGAGCTGCGCTCCGGCGAGCTGACCCTACGGGTGGACACCGCCCAGCCGTGGCGGCTGGAGTTCACCGCGGACGGCCGGGTACTGACCTCGGTCGGCGAACGCGGCACCGGTTTCGTCACCGACGCCGATGGCCGCCACCACATGCTCGGCCAGCTGTCCCTGTCCGTCGGCGAGCTGGTCTACGGTCTTGGCGAACGGTTCACCCCGTTCGTCAGGAACGGTCAGACGGTCGACATCTGGCAGGCCGACGGCGGCACCAGCAGCGAACAGGCTTACAAGAACATCCCGTTCCACCTGACCAACCGCGGCTACGGCGTGTTCGTCAACCATCCGGGCAAGGTCAGCTACGAGATCGGCTCCGAGTCCGTCGGCCAGGTGCAGTTCAGCGTCGAGGACCAGTCGCTTGAGTACTTCCTCGTGTACGGGCCGACACCGAAGGAGGTCCTGACCCGCTACACGGGACTCACCGGGCGGCCGGCGCTGCCCCCGGCCTGGGCGCTTGGCTTGTGGCTGACCACGTCCTTCACCACCGAATACGATGAGGCCACCGTCGCCGGCTTCGTCGATGGCATGGCCGAGCACGGCATCCCGCTGAGCGTCTTCCACTTCGACTGCTTCTGGATGCGCGAGTACCAGTGGTCCGACTTCACCTGGGACGACCGGACCTTCCCCGACCCGGCGGCCATGCTGGCCAGACTCAAGCAACAGGGGTTGCGGATCTGCGCCTGGATCAACCCCTACATCGCGCAGAAGTCGCGCCTGTTCGAGGAGGGCCTGCGCGAGGGCTACCTGGTGCGCCGCGCCGACGGCAGCGTGTGGCAGTGGGACCTGTGGCAGCCCGGCATGGCGCTGGTGGACTTCACCAACCCCGCAGCCCGCGACTGGTACACCAGCGCCCTGCGCACGCTGCTCGACCAGGGCGTCGACTGCTTCAAGACCGACTTCGGCGAGCGCATCCCGACCGATGTCGTCTGGCATGACGGCGCCGATCCGGACCGGATGCACAACTACTACACCCACCTGTACAACCGGACGGTGTTCGAGCTGCTGCGCGATGAGCGCGGCGACGGCGAGGCCATGCTGTTCGCCCGCTCAGCGACTGCGGGCGGCCAGCAGTACCCGGTGCACTGGGGCGGGGACTGCGAATCCCACTTCAACGCCATGGCCGAGTCGCTGCGCGGCGGCCTCTCCCTCGGGTTGTCCGGTTTCGGCTTCTGGAGCCACGACATCGGCGGCTTCGAGGGCACGCCGACCCCCGCCGTGTTCAAGCGCTGGGTGCAGTTCGGTTTGCTGTCCTCGCACAGTCGCCTGCACGGCAGCAAGTCCTACCGGGTGCCGTGGGACTACGGCACGGAGGCCGTCGACGTCACCCGCGAGTTCACCCTGCTCAAGCACCGCCTCTCCCCCTACCTGCACCGCGCGGCCCAGCAGGCGCACGCGACGGGCATCCCGGCGATGCGGGCCATGATCCTTGAGTTCCCGGACGATCCCGCCGCTGCCACGCTCGACCGGCAGTACCTGCTCGGCGACGACCTGCTCGTCGCCCCGGTCTTCGCAGAAGACGGCATCGTCGAGTACTACGTCCCGGAAGGCACCTGGACCAACATCCTGACCGGCGCCCAGGTCGCCGGCCCGCGCTGGGTACGTGAACGGCACGGCTTCCACACGCTGCCGCTGCTCGCCCGCCCCGACTCGATCATCCCACTCGCCGCCGACGACCAGCGTCCCGTCTCGGACTGGGCGGACGGGATCGAACTGCGGGTGCACGCCTTCGCGGACGGGTCCGAACGGACCGTGGTGATCCCGAGCGCGGTGGGGCTCGCCGAGAGCGCCCGCTTCCACCTGCGCCGCGACGGCGGCCTCCTGCGGGTCACCACCGACAGCCCGCTCCCCTGGCGGCTCCGCATCGGCGGACCGGACGCAACCCCGCACGCCAGCCCGGCCGGGACTCCTGCCGCCGACTTCCCCTTCCCGGCCAGCCCTGCCTGACCGGCCGCAGCCGCCATGCCGCGCTGGGCACGGCATGGCGGCTGTACTGGCGGAGCTGTACTGCTGGAAGGACTAACCGCTGCTACAGGAAACCGAGGGCCATGTCCATTGCCCGTTGGGCGATACCGTGATGCCCCAGTTGTTCCCGTTGCCGTTCGGTGTGGCCACCAGGACGTACTGGCTCGGGTAGGTGGCGTTGACGTTCCAGGTGTTGTAGACGACCGAGGGGGACACCATGTCCACCGTCACGGTCCAGGAGTTGGAGCCGGAGACCGAGACGTTGAGGTTGTACCAGTTGCTCCCCGACTGACCGGCGGACAGCGTCGCGGTGCAGCCACCGGAGCCGCCGCCACCACCTCCGCCGCCTCCACCGCCACCGCCACCGCCACCGCCACCACCGGAGTTCAGCGTGACGCTGGAGTTGCCGCTACCGCCTCCCCACGCCTCGGTGGCCAGGATCTGGTAGTTGAGCGTGCCCAGGTTCATCCCGTGGCTGGCCCACGCGTTAAAGAAGTTGGACGTGGTGATCGTCCCGCTGCTCGTCGGCGAGGTCCGAATGGCGAGGTACTGCTCGAAGGTCGCGGTGCCCTGGATCGAGGGTTGGTTGACCTGGAGGTGCTCGTAGATGTTGTAGGTGCCACCATCGCTGGTGACCTGGCCCATGTACGTGCCCGACGTGGGCGGCGAGCCGTTGTAGTTCTCCATGACGTAGTACTCGACGAGCGGATTCGTCGACCAGCCGTAGAGCGAGACCAGAGCGGTGCCGCCGTTGGCGTTGAGACTGCCGGAGAAACTTACCGTATGGTTGCTGCCCGGGTTCCAGCCGACGCCGGCGACGAAGTCACCGATGCCGCTCCATGATGCGGAATAGCTGTTGGGCGAGTTCATTGTGATGCAGGCCGATCCGCTGCCTGCGGTCCACATCTGGTAGTAATAGCCACTGTTGTTGCCGGTCTGGCTGTTGCAGATCGTTGACGCCGATGCCATGCCCGGCAACGACGCCATGGCGGCGCCCAGAATCACGGAGAAGGCGACACCCAACAGCAGCCGAAGCCGGCCACGGTGACGGTTTCGTGGGACATGGAGGGGATCATTCATACGCGTGCCTCCTCTTTGGACAGTAGTATCCACATGGAGAGGCCCAGCAGTGAGAGCCTGACCTCCTGTTCTTGCCGGTATGGTTTAGTGTGGGTTTCCCGCATCCGGCCGTCAACCAGTTTCGAACGTTTCGAACGAGAAATCGGGAAATGAAGAACCGTACGAAGGATTGAATCGAGAAATGTAATTTACAAATTCCCGAAGGCGTTTTCGAAACTTTTCGAAACGGGCGTTCAACCCCCTCGGCGACGGGTGCCTGTCGGCATCGGATGTCCCGATCACGCGTGCTCGGAGTCCCGTTCCGGTCGGGATCGTCGTAAGCCGCAGGACGGTCGTCACCCCGCCGAGTGACTGCGATGCTGCGACAATGCGACCGACACTGCGATCAACGCTGCGACCAACGAGGAAGACCTGGCGGCTGTTCGCGCTGACCTCGGCCGCTCTCGTGCTGACCGGTATGACCGCGCAGGCCGCGCCGCGCTCGGCGGACGGACCGCACGCGGGGACGGCACAGAGCGCGCCGGCGCCCGGCGACTGGCCGACCTGGCAGGGCAACCAGGCAGGCTCCCGGTATGCCGCGACTGAGTACCAGATCACCGCATCGACCGTGGGCAAGCTCCAGCTGAAGTGGGCCTTCGCCTACCTTCCCAACTCCAACAACGCGCCGCGCAGCCAGCCTGCCATCGTCGGCGGCACCGCCTATTTCGGCGACAACAACGGGACGTTCCATGCGGTCGACGCGAAGACCGGCGTCACCCGGTGGTCCTACGACCTCTCCTCGGCAGGGCTGAACCCGGGCCAGACCCCGATCGTGCAGGACAGCCCTGCGGTCACGCACGGCTCGGTCTTCTTCGGCGACACCTTCGGCAACGTCTACGACCTCAACCAGCTGACCGGCAAGCTCATCTGGGCCAAGAACTTCGACACCTTCCCCACCGCCCAGCACACCAGTTCGCCGCTGTACTACAACGGCCGGATCTATGTTGGCACGTCCAGTGGTGAGAACGACGGCGGCGTCGACTACGCCTGCTGCCAGTTCCGCGGCCACATCGACGCGATCGACGCGAACACCGGCACCCTGGCCTGGCGCTACTACACGATGGCGGTGCCGCAGCGGATCGGCACCTGGCCCAGCGGCGCCGCCGAGTACGGGCCGTCCGGCGGCAGCGTGTGGAGCAGCCCGGTCGTCGACCCGTTCACCGGCACGATCTACGTGGGCACCGGCAACAACTACTCCGGTTCGGGCGGCGACTTCGACTCGCTGCTCGCGCTCGACGCGCGCACCGGAGCGGTGCGCTGGAAGCAGCACATGGAGCAGCAGGACACCTGGCGGTTGCTGTGCAACACCATGCCGGCCGATTCCGGGTACTGCCCCAGCGCCGCCAACAACGCGGACAACGACTACGACGTGAGCTCGACGCCGAACATCATCTGGGTCGGCGGTCGTGAACTGGTCGGCGTCGGCCAGAAGAGCGGCGTCTACCACATGTACGACGCGTTGACCGGCAAGCAGATCTGGCAGCGTGGCCTGTCCGGGGCGAGCCACGTCGCGGGAACCGCCGGTATCCAGTGGGGTTCGAGTTACGACGGGAAGCGGATCTACGCCGCCACCGACTACGCCAACCCCGGCGCCCTCTACGCGCTGGATCCGGCGACCGGGGCCATCGACTGGCAGACCCCGAACCCGCCGGACGGCTGCTCGTGGGGCGGTGCCGCGGCTGACCAGAGCGACTGTGCCCTCGCCCACGTCGGTGCGCCGAGCACCAGTCCCGGCGTCGTGTACGAAGGCAGCGCGGACGGCAAGATGCGGGCCTACTCCGCCGACACCGGCGCGGTGCTCTGGCAGTACGACACGGTCCGCGACTTCGCCGGGGTGAACGGGGTGACCGGCCACGGCGGCGTGCTGGCCGGCGGCGGCGGCGCGGTGGTCGCCGACGGCATGCTCTACACCCAGGCCGGCTACTGGCCGTTCTACCCGAGCAACTACGGCGGTGTGCTGCTGGCCTTCGCCCTGCCGAAGACATAAAACCGCAGGGGAACTGCCGCGGCGCGCCGGCCATTGGCTCACGCGCCGCGGCAGACGCGCGCGCCTGATATCACCCTGATTGCGCGATGCGAGTAGGTTCCCGCCGACCTGATGACCAGCGTCTCACGACGGTGGGATCGGACACGATCGATGATTTCTTAGGCAGCTTGCGACCAATCTCGCTGAGGACACAATCCGCCCACAACCGAGGTAACCAATGGACCGAACGCTCATCGCATCCCAGGAACCCCGACTCCTGGCGGGAAGCCTAGCGGATGCGATCGGACCGAGTTCAGCGGGGGCGAGTGGGCTGCCAGCTTCGGCGGGCTCGATGTTGGCCGAGAAGCACCACGGAGCAGCGCTTTTTCGGGAATGCATCCGTCAATGAGTTGGGAGAGCGGTAATGCAACGGTCCGTTGACGATACGGTGATTCCGGACGACGAGGTGGAGAACAACGACCTCGCCCCCGCGGTGAGCAGCCCGGTAAAGAATCCACTGTGGACTACGACGGTCGACATCGTGATCCCGGTTTACAACGAGGAGCGGGTGCTGACCGGTACGGTCGAGGTGCTCAGCGCCTATCTGCGCGAGCACTTCCCGTATGACTGGACGATAACCGTTATGGACAACGGCAGCGTGGACGGCACCATGGACGTGGCGAACGGCCTCGCCGCCAAGGACCCCCGGGTGCGAGTGCGGCACCTGGACGTCAAGGGTCGCGGGCGGGCACTTCGCTATGCGTGGGGGCTCAGCGACGCCGACGTCGTCGTCTACATGGACGCCGACCTGTCCACCGGCCTGGACGCCCTTGTGCCGCTGGTGACCTCGTTGGCGACCGGGCACTCCGACATCGCCATCGGCTCCCGCCACGCGCCGGGCGCGCAGCTGGTCCGCTGTATCCAGCGTGAGTTCACCTCACGCACCTACAACGCGCTGATCCGGCTCACCCACGGTGCCCGGTTCCAGGACGCGCAGTGCGGGTTCAAGGCGGCCCGCCGCGACGTCATCCGGCCGATGCTCGCGCACATCAAGGACGACGGCTGGTTCTTCGACACCGAACTGCTGCTGCTGGCCGAACACAACGGGCTGCGGATCCAGGAGGTGCCCGTCGACTGGCTTGAGGACGTGGACAGCCGGGTCGACGTGGCCGACACCGCCTGGCACGACATCAGAGGGCTGCTCAGGATGCTCCGCACCAAGTCATCAGGCAAGGCCATGATCGCCGGTCTGCCGAAGCGGCCAGAGCCTCGGCCCCAGCACCCGGACCCGATCCTCGGCCGCGAGGAGAACCCGCTGTTGTCGCAACTGATGTCCTTCGCCGTGATCGGCACGCTTTCCCTCTTGGTGCACCTCGGCCTGTACACGTTGCTGCGCCAGTGGTGGCCCCTGCTGGCGGCGAACCTCGGCGCGCTGGTGATCGCCACCCTGTTCAACACCGAGGCGAACCGACGCTTCACCTTCGCCGCCCGGCACCGGTCTGCCGGACGGGTGCAGTTCCAGGGACTCATCGTGTTCGCCCTGTACTACGCCTTCACCTCGGGCGCGCTGCTGTTGCTGCACACGCTCGTCCCGGACGTCTCGCGAATTCTGGAACTCGTCGTGCTGGCCGGTTCGTCGCTGCTCGGGTCGGTCGGCCGGTTCCTGCTGCTGCGCAACTGGGTCTTCCGGCGGACGGGGCGCAAGACCGCGCCCGCGGCATAAGCAGTACAGCCGGCGATCGGCGTTCGCCCTAGATCGGTCACGTTCACCTTCTCAGTCGCGGAGGACACTATGGGAAAACCTGTCGCGCTGGCGGTCTTTGCCCATCCAGACGACGCTGAGCTCGCCTGTTTCGGCACGTTAGCCGCGCTTCGCCGGCAGGGCTACTCGTTGTGCGCGCTGTCGCTCACCGATGGCCGCAACAGCAACGCCGAGCACTCCCATCTCCGCACCAAAGAAGCCAGGATGGCCGCGGAAATCGTGGGCAGTGAGCTGATCGTGGAGGGCTTCGAGGACGGCAGCCTCGCTCCGCACCGAGAGGTGTTCGGTCGGATCGAGGCGCACGTCCGGCGCATCCAACCGTCGATCGTGCTCACCCACTATCCGGGCGATCGGGAACATCAGGATCACCAGATGGTCGGCAAGATCACCACCGCTGTCGCACAACGGTCGAGCGATGTCGGGCTCGTTCTGCAGGGTGAACCGCCGTATCTCGCGGATTCGTTCACGCCGCAGCTCTACAGCGACATCACCGACTTCATGGACCTCAAGCTGGAGGCGCTCGCCTGCTACAAGTCCGAGGCCGGCAAGCCGTTCATGAGCAGGGACCTGGTCATGACCCGAGGCAAGTGGCGAGCACACCAGGCCGGAGCGCACGGTGACGACGAGAACCCGCGCTTCTACGAGGCTTTCATCGTTGCCAAGGCCATCCTGGGCTTCCCATTGATCTCTCGGTAGCGCTCGTTCTGGTCGATCCAGCCGCCCCGGCCCGCGAGATGATCGCAGGCCGGGGCGAGTTGTGTGTGCCGAAGAAGGCGGGACCGGACAGCGCTGCGCCCGGCCGACGTGGTTTCGCACGTCGGCCGGGCGCGGTGAGTGGGTCTGTCCGGTCGCTACTTCCGCTCGCAGTTGTACAGCGTGTCCGCGCTGCCACCGAGGAAGTTGGGGATGAACTGGGGCCTGCTTGGCGTCGCGCCGTAGGCGCTCGGCGGAACGACGGTGCAGTGTCGCATCACCCAGGTCGTGCGTTTGGTCGCGCCAGGACCGAACGGGCTGAAGGACATCTTGATGTTGCTGTAGCTGAACACGAAGGCCAACTTGCCTTCCTGTTGCCACTGGGCCAGCTGGGCCACCGTGGGTACGGGGTCCGCACCGATGTAGCCGCCCATGCCGATCACCGTGGCCTTGGTGTCGATGATGTAGGTCGACACCGCGACGGAGCCGCCTTCGAAGGCGAGCTTGATCTCCGCGTCGCCCGCGTTGCGCTCGACGTAGTCGAGCATGCGCAGCTGCTCGGCGGACAGGTCGGCGCTGCCGATCCGGCGTCCGCTCGGCAACTCGCCGGTCCGCATGATCTTCGTCATCGCCTGCCAGCTCAGCGCCCCCGGCCCGCCACCGCCGAGGGTGAACGCCTGTGGGGGTCCAGCGGTGAAGGTGTCACCGGCGGCGAGAGCCCGGCCCGAGGTCAACGCGGTGATGGCCGACCACCCCGCGGGGGCCAGCAGTACCGCGATCACGCCGGCGGCGGCGGCCGTCCGTCGAGGGAGGGCCGGGCCACGCCGGGCTACGAGCAGGCCGAGCGTCGCGACCACGGCGACCGCCGCGACCAGGTAGCGGAGCCACCCGTACCAGGCGGGGTCCCTGCCGATCTCCACCCAGGCCCAGGCCGAGGTGAGCACGATCGCGGCCGGCAGGAGAACCCACCCCGCGCCGTTCGGGTTCCGGTAGTACCGCCACAGCGCCACCATTCCGGCGCCGGCCAGCGCGGCGATGGCCGGTGCCAGCAGGATGGTGTAGTACGGCAGCGCGATCTGCTGGTAGCTGAACACGGTCATGACGACCACCAGCCAGCCGCCCCAGAGCACCCAACCGGCCAGGTTGGCGCGCTCCGCCTTGCGTCGGCGCAGGCCGATGACCACCGCGCCGACCAGCGCGCCCAGCGCCAGCGGGAGCAGCCAGCTGATCTGCCCACCGTTGACGGGGTTGAACATGCGCAGCGGTCCCGGCGCGCCCGCGCTGATGCCGCCGCCGCCTCCGGTGGACTCGCCGAAGAGTTCGCCGAAGCCGTTGTAGCCGACGACCAGGTTCCACACCATCCCGTCGGCACTGCCGCCGATGAACGGCTTCTTGCCCGGCCACAGGGCGGTAAGCGCGACCCACCAGCCCGAGCTGACCAGCAGGACCGCCGCTGCGATGGCGAGGTCGATCAGGCGGCGAGCCCAGGAGGCGTTGCGGCCGACAAGGTAGGCCAGCGCCACGGCGGGGATGAGCATCCACGCGGCCAACATCTTGGTGATGAACCCGCAGCCGATCCAGAATGCGGCCTGCGCCAGCCATTTCGTTGCGCCGGCCGGTGTGGTGTCCTGCTCGACCGCCCTGGTGACCGCGTACGCGGCGGCCACCGCGAGCAGGGTCAGCAGGGCGTCAGGCAGGTTGGACCGGCTGACCGTCACCGCGACCGGAGTGACCGCCAGTGCCAGCGCGGCCAGCAGCGCGGCGTTCTCGCCCGCCCACCTTCTGACCGTGCGGTGCAGCAGGAACACCGCCGCGCACGCCTCGATCACCTGCGGAAGCAGGATGGACCAGCCGTGGAAACCGAAGATCCAGGTCGAGATTACCTGCGGCCACAGCGCCATCGGCGGCTTGTCCACGGTGACCACACCGGCCGGGTCGAAGGAGCCGAAGACGAAGTTGGTGAAATTCCCGGACATCGACCTGACCGCGGCCGCGTAGAAGGAGTTGCTCCAGCCCGTTCTGGTGATGCCCCAGGCGTCTACCAGTACCGACAGCAGTAGGATCGCGGCCAGCGTGAACCGCTGCCAGCGCGTCGAGGATGCTCCTGGTGGTCCGGTCGGTGCACGCCGGCTGGGTGAACCGGTTGTCGAACCCGTCGAATCGGCCGAGCGAACGGTCTGCGTCATGCCGTTGCCTTCCTGTGAGCGTCGGGTCGCCAATGATTAAGCGTGACGTGGTGACATCCCGTGGTCATGGGTTTCCCGCCCCGCTCCCGCCGGGACGTGCGCGGCAAACTGGCGTTCCCACCGGAAGCGGGATCGCAAGCCCGTTGCGGTGGGAACGCCGATCAAGCACGCTCAGGCTGGGGTGTTGTGCCGAATGTCGAGGAGTGGTCCGTCAGATGAGCGATGTGGTCGCGACCGAGAACAAGGCACACCCACCGGGGCCGCGCAGGCAGCGTCAAACCAGGAAGGGTCGGCTGTGGTGGCAGATCCTGTCCTTCAGCGTGATCGGCGGGCTCTCCACGGTGGCGCAACTCGGGCTCTACGCGTTGTTCCGCATGTTCTGGCCGGCGCTCGTGGCGAACCTCGTGTCGTTGGCGCTGACGACACTGTTGAACACCGAGGCGAATCGCAAGCTGACCTTCGCCGGTGCGCAGCGCGTTTCGGTGGCGACCGCGCACCTTCAGGGGCTTGTGCTGTTCGTGCTGTACTACGCCCTCACCTCGGCCCCGCTGCTGGTCGTCGATCGCGTCGTCCGCCACCCGTCCACCATGCTTGAGCTGGCCGTCCTGGTCGCCGCCTCCGCGATTGGCACGTTGGCCCGGTTCCTCGCGTTCCGCGGCTGGGTTTTCCGAAAGAAGGAGACGTAAAAAACAGCGCCCGGCCGAGGTGGCCGGGCGCGGGGGGAAGCGGTCAGGAGACCGGTTCGAGGGGCTGGTCGTGGCGACGGGCCAGGACGCATTCCAGGGCGGCGTCCCGGAAGAACTGCCGGGCGCCTTCCGGGGTGACCATGTCGCGGGGCACGGCAAGGTGCTCCTCAAGCTGCCGCTCGAACTCCCTGACCTCGGCCTGCCGGCTCATGTGCGCGGCAACCATCGGCAGCGGGCCCTCGACCTCGATGACCCGGACCGCCATCTCCTTGCCGACGAAGGCCATGGTGCCCAGCAGCCGGCCGATGACCTTGTTGTCGCCGTCGGTCACGTCGAACGTCGGCCGGCCGCTCTCGCGGAACAGCTCCTTGACCGTCTCCTCGCTGCCCGCCTTCAACGGGTAGAACAACGCATGCCAGGTGGACACGATGGTTCTCCTTACTTGGATTGACTTGTCTTCGCCTTCACTGGCTGGCGGTGACGCCACCATCGACGTAGAGCACCTGCCCTGTGATGAACCGCGCCAGCGGCGACACCAGGTAGGTCACGGCGCTGGCCACCTCCTCCGGTTCAGCGAAGCGACCGAGCGGGATGCGCTGGCGCACCGCGTCCAGGAATCCCGGTTTCTGATTGGCGTCACGGACGAACTCGGTGCGCACGAAGCCGGGCGCAACCGCGTTGACCGTGATGCCGTGCCGCCCCCATTCGGTCGCGAGCTGGCGGACCATCAGGTCGACGCCTGCCTTGCTCGCGCCGTAGGCGGAGAAGCCCTGCCGGCCGCCGACAGCGCCGCGCACCGAGGACAGGTGCACGAGCCTGCCCTGCTCGCCCTTGTCGATCAGCCTGCGGCCGAACTCCTGGGACAACAGGAACGCCGCGGTCAGGTTGATGTCGACGATCTCGCGGAACTCCTGTTCGGGGAAGCGTTCCGCGGGAATGGTGGCGAGTTTGCTCGCGCAGTTGACGAGCACGTCGACGCCGCCGTGTTCCTCGTCGATCTCGGTGAACAGCTGCCGGATGCTCTCCCCCGAGGCGAGGTCGACGAAGGTGCCGACGGCAAGGCCGCCCTGAGCGTAGAGCTGGTCGGCCAGTTCCTGCGCCTTGTCCACCGAACGACCCGCGATCACCAGGGACGCGCCCTGTTCGGCGAGTTGGGCGCAGATGACACTGCCGAGGCCGCCGTAACCGCCGACCACGAGCACCCGCCGCGTGTGCAGGAGCCCGGCAGTCATGATGTACTTCCGATGTCGAGCCCGAACAGCTCGCGGGCGGTGCCGGCGTGGATGGCCGCGCGCTGTGCCTCGGTGACGTCCAGGCTGTTCACCAGGTCAAGGGTGGCCTGCAACGGACTGGTCAGCGGGGGCGAGTCGGTACCGAATAGCAGGTGCTCCGGCCCGAACACCTCGGCCGCCGCGGCCAACGCGATCCGGCTCGGAGTCGCGGTGTCCACGTAGAGCCTGCGCAGCTGCCCGCTGATCGGCGGGACATCGCTCACAGGTGGCCCACCAACAGGCGGACCACCAGCAGGAGGGCCACCAGCAGGAGGGCCACCAGCGGGCCGACCTTGCGGCGGTCCACCGGCAGGAGGTCCACCGGCGGGACGGCCACCAGCCGGAGGGCCACCAGCCGGAGGGCCGCCGGCGGGGCGGCCACCGGGCGGGCCGCCTGCCATCGCACGCTGTTGCGCGAGGTCGAGCTTTTCCCGCAGCAGCGACAGCGCGCCACCGGCGTTGGCCACGATCAGCTTCAGCGTCGGGTACTTGTCCAGCCAGCCGGCGAACAGGATCGAGGCGACGCCGCAGGTCACGTCGCAGGGCCGGGTGACGTGCTCGATCAGGCCGATGTGCCCGCGCATGGCTGCCGCGCCGACCGGCTCGGCAGGCGGATGCAGCAGCACCGGCGCACCACTCTCGGCGGCGAGCGCGAAGAACTGGTCGGCATCCGGCGAGCCGAGGTAGTCCCCGCGCACACTGGTGTTCACGATCAGGCCGACGAACTCCTCCTGCGCCAACCGCTTCGCGGCCCTGCTCAACGAGTCGTCGTCGGCGAACGGATTCACGTAGACGTAGCCACGCAGGTGCTCGCCGTGCGCGCGTACCGTCTCGGCGACCCACTCGTGAAACGAGTCGATCTGATCCGCCGACTGTGCATAGTTGTCAAGGCCCGGCACCGGAACCATGGTGCCGGCACCGACCGGGCTGCCCACGATCGTGGTGTCGATGCCAAGTTTCGCCTTCTGCTCGATCATGCCGTCGATGTCGGCAAGGCTCGGCGGCATCGGGAACCGCTTGAACAGCTCCGGTGAGGTCACATGTCCATGGATGTCGATGGTCATCGCTCGTTCTTCCGTCGGCCGATAATGTCGGAGTTGATGCGCTGCGCTCAGGCCCTCGGCGGCCCGAGCACCTTCCCGCCGTAGGCTTCGACCGAGGCGATCACCTCACCGAAGTCGGGGAAGTCGGCCGGGTTGAACTCGGGCACCTCCAGCCGCTCGGCCGGCTTGCCGGTATCGAAGAACCAGCCGTCGAACCCGCCCGGCGTGCCCAACACCAGCCAGCGCGCCACCTGCGTCTCGACCTTGTACGAGTGCGGCACGTTCCTCGGCGCGAACACCGTGTCACCGACCTTCGGCCGGTACATCACGCCACCGATCTCGATGCTGAGTTCGCCGTCGAGCACGTAGAAGGTCTCGTCCTCCCTGCTGTGCACGTGCACCGGCGAGGCATAACCGAGATTGGAGGTCTGCTCGGCAAGCCAGAACTGGTTGTCCGTCTGCTCACTGGTCGCCTTGAACATCATCAACGCACCCATGTGCCAAATCGCCCTGCCCTGCTCCGGCGTGGCCAAGTACGGCTTCGTGTCCGGCATGCGCACTCCCTGAAGTGATGTCGATTCCTCCGGTGCGAGCGTCCCCCCGCACCGGTCCCGGTCACATGGGCACCGCATCCCGCACGCCGGGGAACGCGTCCGGGCGGACCGAGGCGGAAAGGCGGCTTCCTCGCTGGTCGGGACTGCCGGCTCACGACCGGGGACGACCGCGCGCGTTACCGTCCGTGGGAACGATCACGACAGCGCCGTCTGTCCATTCGGGACGGAATTTGGAGTTGAGCACGGTGACCTGTGGAATCAGCGTGTGCATCGTCGGTGCCGGCCCGCGTGGCACGTCGGTGCTCGAACGCATCAGCGCCAACGTCGCCGAACTGTCCACGAAGGACTCGACGGTCGTCGTGCACGTTGTCGACCCGTTCCCGCCGGGCGCTGGCAACGTCTGGCGAACCGACCAGCCGGCGTGGCTGCTGATGAACACGGTTGCCGCGCAGGTCAGCCTGTTCACCGACGACAGTGTCCGGTGCGCGGGGCCGGTGGTCGAGGGGCCGAGCCTGTACGAGTGGGCGACGCGCGTCGTGGGGCAGGACCATCCGGCCGAGGTGCGTACGGAGGTCGCCGGGCTCGGGCCGAACTCCTATCCGTCGCGCGCGTTGTACGGCCACTACCTGGAATGGGTTTTCCGAGGGCTGGTGCGCACCACCCCGGCGGCGCTGACGATTCACGTGCACCAAGCGACCGCGATCGGACTGGACGACGGCGAAGACGGCGGGCAGGTGGTGACGCTGGACGACGGCGGCACGCTGCTCGTCGACGCGGTGGTGCTCACGCTCGGCCACAGCCCGGTGACACCCACTCCGGACGAGGCGAACCTCGCCGCGTTCGCCGGCGCCAACGGGCTGACCTACGTTCCGCCGAGCAACCCGGCCGACGTAGACCTGAGCGCGATCGCGCCGGGTGAACACGTCGCGTTGCGCGGTATGGGCCTGAACTTCTTCGACTACCTCTCGCTGTTCACGCAGGCACGCGGCGGCACCTTCGAACGCGGCCGCCACGGTCTGGTCTACCTGCCCTCCGGCCGGGAACCGGTGCTGTTCGCCGGTTCCCGGCGCGGCGTTCCGCACCACGCGCGCGGCGAGAACGAGAAGGGCGCGCACGGTCGGCACCTGCCGCTTTTCCTCACCGAGGAGGTCGTGGCCGACCTGCGTCGGCGGTCCGTCGCTGGGTCGCGGTTGTCGTTCATGCGCGACGTGTGGCCGTTGGTGGACAACGAGGTTCGCACCGTCTACTACGCCACGCTGCTCGCCGGCCGGCACGGCGAGCACGCGGCGCGGCGGTTCCGGTCGGCCTATCTCGCCTGCCGGCATGCCGACCTCGACGACGACGTGCTGTTGTCGCGCTGGGGCATCACGCAGGCACAGCGCTGGGACTGGGACCGGATCGCGCGCCCGCACGGCGAGGTGTGCTTCGACGACCGCGCCCTGTTCCGCGACTGGCTGTTGGGCTACCTGCGCGAGGACGCGGCGCAGGCGCGGCTTGGCAACGTGCACGGGCCGCTGAAGGCGGCCCTTGACACGTTGCGGGACCTGCGCAACGAGTTGCGGCTCGTGGTCGACCACGGCGGCCTCACCGGCCGCTCCTACCGCGACGAGCTGGCGCGCTGGTACACGCCGCTCAACGCGTTCCTGTCCATCGGGCCGCCGCTGCGCCGTATCGAGGAGATGACCGCGTTGGTCGAGGCCGGCGTGCTGCGCGCGATCGGGCCGGGGATGCGGGTTCGGCAGGCGCGCGACGGTTCGGCGTTCCTCGTCGACGCGACCTCGGTGCTGGCGCCCTCGGTCGGCGTGCGCACGCTCATCGAGGCCCGGATTCCCGACGTTGACCTGCGCCGCAGCACGAACCCGGTGCTGCGGCACCTGCTCGCGACCCGGCAGGCGAGCACCTACCGCATCCCGGACAATGACGGCGACGAGTTCGACAGCGGCGGCCTTGCCGTCACCGGAGCGCCGTACCGGATCGTCGACGCGGCGAACCGACCGCATCCGCGCCGGTTCGCCTTCGGCGTGCCGACCGAGTACGTGCACTGGGTCACCGCGGCCGGCATCCGGCCAGGCGTCGGCTCGGTGACGCTGACCGACTCCGACGCGATCGCCCGCGCCGTCCTCACCGTCAACGAGCCGGCGCACCGCCCGACCGCCGCCTATGCCGCGAACTGAGGACACCATGGCCATCCCCGCCCCCGACGCCGGACTCCTCGCGCCGACCTGGGCCGGTACGCCGGTCGAGGCGCTGGTCGACGACCATGCCTGGTTGCGGGCCATGCTCGCCGTCGAAGCAGCACTGGCCAGGGCGCAGGCCACCCTCGGTCTCATCCCCGCCGACGCAGCGCTGGCGATCACGAAGGCCGCCGTCGACGAGCGCCTCGACGTGGTCGAACTGGCACGGAAAGCGCGCGGCGGGGCGAATCCTGTTGTCGCGTTCGTGTCCGCGTTCACCGCCGTCGTCGCCGAACACGACCCGGTCGCGGCCGAGTACGTGCACCGAGGCAGCACGAGCCAGGACATCCTCGACTCGGCGGCCATGCTCATCACCGCGAAGGTGCTCGCGGGCATAGCCGAGGACCTCGACCGGGTCGCCACCGCGTTCGCCGCACTGGCCCGCCGCTACCGGGACACGCCGATGGCCGGTCGCACGCTCGGCCAGCAGGCGGTGCCGATCACGTTCGGCCTGAAGGCCGCGACCTGGCTGCAACTCGTCCGCGACGCCAAGGACCGGGTGCGTGCCCTCGCCGAGCACGGCTTGCCGGCCCAACTCGGCGGCGCGGCCGGCACGCTCGCCGCCTACCAGGAATACGGCGAACTCGACGCGGCCGACGGCTGGCCTGCCGGCGCCATCGTGCTCATCGCCCCGTTCGCCCGCGAACTCGGCCTTGCCGAGCCGGTCCTCCCCTGGCACACGGTGCGCACGCCGATCGCGGACACCGGCGCGGTGCTCGCGTTCGTCACCGGCGCGCTCGGCAAGTTCGCGCTCGACGTGCAGACCCTCTCGCGCACCGAGATCGGCGAACTGCTGGAACCGGCGGGCACTGGCCGGGGTGAGTCGTCTGCCATGCCGCAGAAGCGCAACCCGGTCCTTGCCACGCTCATCGTCACCGCGGCACGGCAGGTGCCGGCGCTCGCGCTGGTCCTCGCGCAGAGCATGCTCGCGGAGGACGAACGGCCGGCCGGCGCCTGGCACGCGGAGTGGCAGCCGCTGCGCGAGGCACTGCGACTGACCGGCGGCGCCGCGCACACCGCGGCCGAACTCGCCGAAGGTCTGATCGTGCTGCCGGACCGGATGGCGGCAAATCTCGCGTTGACGGGTGGTGCGATCGTCAGCGAACGGCTCAACGTCGTTCTTGCCCCACGACTCGGCAAAGCAGCAGCGAAGAAGCTGCTCGCCACGGTGACGAGGCAAGCCGCCGCGACCGGCCGGGATTTCGCGGACGTGCTCGCCGAGGCACTGCCGGACCTCGCGGACCTCGACGCCCTACTCGATCCGGCCGGCTACACCGGCGCCTCGGCGGCCCTTGTCGACCGCGCGCTGCAATAATGTATCCGTCGTAACGATTGACGTAGGGGGAAGCGGTGGCCGGCGAGGGCGTCGTGGGGCGGCTGGGCTCGTCGCTGGCCACGTACTACACCCGCACCGGTCGCATCGACCGCGTGTGTTACCTGGTCGGGGCGGTGCTGTTCGCCAGCGGGCTGTTCCACCTCGGCGTCCAACTCGTCGTCGGCGGGCCGTGGGACGGGCCGGTGTCCTGGCGCAAGCCCTTCGACTTCGGTCTCGCGTTCGGCCTCACCGTGGCGACACTGACCTGGGTCACGAACTTCGTGGCGCTGGGCAGGCGGACCAGGGCCGCGCTGCTGTCGGTGTTCACGGCCGCCTGCGTCGTCGAGGTCACGGTGATCACCACACAGGCATGGCGGCACGTGCCATCGCACTTCAACGTGAGCACCCCGGTCAACGCGACCTTCGCCTTCACCGCGGCGGGCGGCGGTGCGGTCATCATCATCAGCACGCTCGCCATGGCCGTCGGTGCCTTCCGGCGCAACCCGGCCATGCCGCCCAGTATGCGGCTCGCGATCCGCGCCGGTTTCGTGTCGTTCCTGGTCGCGCTTGCCATCGGCGCGCTCATGATCGGTCTCGGCGTCAACGCGACCCGCACCATCTCCCAGGCCGCCGCCTATACGGTCGCGACCGCGTTCAAGTCCGGCCACGCGGCCACCATGCACGGCATCCTGATCCTCCCCGGCCTGGCCTGGCTGACCTCCTTCACCAACTGGTCTGAGGCGCGGCGCCTGCGCGTCGTCGGCCTCGGCTGCCTCGCCTACCTGCTCGCCGCTGGTGTCGTCGTGATCGACACGTTCACCTCGGTCGACCCGCTCGCCCCGCTCAACGCCCCCGTCATCAACACCGTCCTGACGGTTGGCGGCATCGTCGGCCTGCTCGCGGCGGGCATCGGCACGCTCCGCCGACTCTCCGTCCAACCGTTGGACGCCGGCCTCGAACGCGCGTAACTGGACATCACGCGCTGCGCAGCGGTTGCTCCTTCAACAGGAAGACCGCGATCAGGGCGAGCAGCGCGATCGGCGTCGCGACGATGAACACGAGATCGGTCGCGTTGGCCACCCCGCTCACGATCGCGGCACGAATCGGCGCGGCGAGATGGCGGATGACGTCCGGGCTGGCCTGGATGGTACGAGCGTCCACACCGGACACTCCAGACAGGCCGGCGACGAAGACCGCACCGAACACCGCGGTGCCGACGGAACCGCCGAGCGAGCGGAAGAAGTTGGCGGACGCGGTGGCTACGCCGATGTCCCCGCGTTCCGCGCCGTTCTGAACCGCGATCACGAGGACCTGCGTGACCAGGCCGAACCCGCAGCCGAACAGCAGCATGCACAGGCTCACCGTCTGCCACGACGTGTCCGGCGAGACGCGGGACAGCGCGAACACACTGACCGACGCGAGCACAAGGCCGATGATCGGGAAGAACTTGTAGCGGCCGGTGCGCGCGATCAGTTTGCCGGACACGATCGTGGCCGCGGTGATGCCCAGCGTCATCGGCAGGATCAGCAGCCCGGAACTTGTCGCGCTCGACCCGACGACGATCTGCAGGAACACCGGGACGAACACGACAACGGCGAACAGCGCGGCGGTGGCGAGGAAGAAGGTGATCGTGACGACGAGAAACACCGGGTTCCGGAACAGCCTCGGCGGCAGAATCGGCTCCGCCGCCCTGCGTTCCCACCAGGCGAACACCAGCAGCAGTACGACCGCACCAACGGCAAGACCCACGATCGGGGCGGACGTCCAGGCGTAGGACCGGCCGCCGAACTGGGTGACCAGCAGTAGGCACACGACGCCGACCACGAACAGGGCAGCGCCCGGGTAGTCGATGGAGCGTTCGGTGCGGGCCGGGGGCAGTTCCAGCCTGGTCGCGATGATGACCAGGGCTATCGCGCCGACGGGCAGGTTCATGTAGAACACCCAGCGCCACGAGCCGATGTCGACCAGCAGCCCGCCGAGCAGCGGGCCGAGCACACCGGCGAGGGTGAAGACGAGCTGGATGTAGCCCTGGTAGCGGCCACGCTGGCGGGGCGCGACCACGTCGGCGACGACGGCCATGGCGAGCGAGATGATCCCGCCCGCACCGGTGCCCTGCACGGCGCGGAACGCGATGAGTTCGCCGATGTTCCCGGCGAGCCCGCACAGTGCGGAGCCGAAGAGGAACAGGCAGATTGCGGCGATGAGCAGGCGCTTTCGCCCGCACAGGTCGCTGGTTCTACCCCACGGCGGCGCGGACATCGCGGTCGCCAGCTGGTAGGCGATGATGATCCAGGACAGCTTGTCGAGGCCCCCGAGGTCGCCCGCGATCTCGGGGGACGCGGTCGCCACGACGGTCTGGTCGAGGGAGGCCAACAACATGGCAAGCGCCAGCCCGGTGAACACGACCACCAGCTGGCGCCTGCCTGGCTCGGACGGCGCGCGATCGGGCGCCTCGGGTGCGGTTGCGATATCAGGCTCCCGTTGTCAGCACGATCTTTCCCGTCACCGAACCGTTTTCCAGCATGCGCTGCGCGTCGGCGGCCATTTCCAGCGGCAAAGTGCGGGCGACCGGCGGGCGCACCTTGCCGTCGGCGAGCAGCCGCAGCACGGTGGCCAGGTCCTCGCGGTAGGCGTGCGGGTGCGACTTCTCCAGGCTCCACGCGTTGTAGAAGACGCTGCGCTTGCCGTTGGGCAGGATGTTGGGCAGCAGAATCCCGCCGAGGAACCCGCGCGCACCGATGAGCTTGTTCGGCTTGCCGTCGACCAACGCGGCGTTCTGCCCGTAGCCGACCAGGATGCCGCCCTTGGCCAACACCGAGGACGACCGGTTGAAGTGACCGCCGCCGATCGGGTCGAACACCGCGTGCACGGTGCCACCGGGCAGCGACCTGATCACCTTGACGAAGTCCTCGCCCTTGTAGTCGATCGGGTGCGCGCCGAGCGAGCTGACCAGGCCGTGCTTGGGCGCGGACGCCGTGCCGTAGCACTCGATGCCGGCCAGGCGCGCGAGTTCGAGGAAGGCGATGCCCACCCCGCCGGACGCGCCGTGCACCAGGATGCGCTGTCCCGCCTTGACCTCGGCGACCCGGTGCAGCATCTGGTGCGCGATGAAGTAGTTCAGCGCGGCCGCCGCCGACTCGATCGCGGGGGCACCGGCCGGGCGCGGCACGAGCCGGTCGGCGTTGATGAGCACGCGGTCGGCGTACCCACCGGTCGGTACGAGCGCGGCAACGTCCTGGCCGACGGCAAGGCCGGACACCTCCCGGCCGACCTGCTCGACCACGCCCGCGAAGTCGTAGCCGGGCGTGAACGGCGCCTTCGGTCCGCCCGGGATGACTCCGATGCGCAGCAACAGATCCCCGTAGGAGACCCCGGCCGCCTCGACCCGGACCACTGCCTCGTTCGGTCCGGGTTCGGCGAGCCTGGTGGTACGCAACACCATGTGTTCAAGGCCGCCCTTGGCGGTGACGCTGAGATGGCGTGCCTGTACAGCAGCTTCCGTCATTGGGAGACCCCTCAGTTGAATCGGCTCGGTCAGGCCAGAGCCATACTGTAGCCGCCTGCGGCGACGATGGACTGGACATCGGTCAAACCCTTGACCTGCACCGGGTGCGTGCGGTTCTCGGTGGTGCCGTCGCCGAGCTGGCCGGCGTCGTTGAGGCCCCAGGCGCGGATGGTGCGGTCTTCGAGCAGGGCGAGGGTGTGACCACCTGGACCGAACTCGTTGCGCCCGCCGCCACCGGCGATCGCGACGACCCCGGAAATGCCATCGACCTTGGCCGGCAGGTTGCGGTTGGTGAAGGTGCCGTCGCCGAGCTGGCCGCTGTCGTTGTTGCCCCAGGACCAGACGTTGCCGTCGGCGTCGAGCACGAGGCTGTGGAAGTAGCCGCCGATGAACGACCGGATCGTGACACCGTCGAGGCCCTTGACCCGCACCGGGTTGAGCTGGGTGTCGTTGCCGCCGTCGCCGAGCTGTCCCCGGTCATTGCGGCCCCACGCCCACAGCGTGCCGTCCGCCGTCTTGGCGAGCGTGTGCCCGCCGCCGCCGGTGACCTCCACGACGTCGGCGAGGTTGACGCGCACCGGCTCAAGCCGGGTTTCGGTGGTGCCGTCGCCGAGACCGCCGAACAGGTTGTGCCCCCACGTCCACACGGTGCCGTCCTTGGCGAGCGCGACGCTGTGCCCGCCGCCCCAGGAGATCGACGCGATGTCTTTGAGGTTCTTCACCTTCACCGGGCGGCTGCGGTTGTCGGTGGTGCCGTCGCCGAGGTCCCCGCGACCGTTGTGGCCCCAAGCCCATACGGTGCCGTCGGCGGTCATGGCGAGGGTGTGACCGCCACCGCCGGAGAGCACGGCGACATCCTCGATGCCCTCGATCTTCGCCGGCACGGAGCGGTTCTCGTTGGTGCCGTCGCCGACCTGGCCGTGGTCGTTGCGGCCCCAGGACCACAGGGTCCGGTCCGAACGGAGCACGACGCCGTGCCCGCCGCCGCCGACGACGGTCACCACGTCGTCCATGCCTTCCAGTTTGGTCGGCAGCAGCCGGGACTCGGTTGTGCCGTCGCACTGCTGCTTGAACGCGTTGTCACCCCAGATCCACACGCTCCCGATGCCGACGCGAGTTTCTTGCTTTACCGCTGTCATCACACGACTCCCGTGTCTTGGTCTTGCTTAGCTACCGGTCGCCGCGTTGTGCGGCAGGGATGGGCTTGTCTCCCGGGCGGCCCTCACGAGCGGCACGAGGTCGGTGAGGCTGGCGACGACGTGGTCGGCGCCTGCCGCGCGCAGTTGTTCCGCTGCCGGTTCGGTCGCGGCGACCGCGACCAGAACGTCGGCGGCCGGGCGGGCGCGCCGCACATCGTCGGCGGAGTCCGCGCGTACCACGATCGTGCGGAACGTGTCGTTGTACGCGCGTTCTGCCTTGTCACGCGCGTCGGCCACCTGGCTGGAGCCGTAGGCGCCGACGGTGAAGTCGAGATAGCGCTCGACTCCGACCGTGGTGGTTCGGTACCGCGCGACATCCTCGTCGGCGTCGGTGACCAGCGACAGCACGGCGTCGCCGTCGTGCCGCAGTTGGGCGAGCGCCTCGGCCGCACCGGGCAGCCTGCGCAGCTCGTCCCTGCCGACCAGCACACCGTCCACATCGAACAGTACAAGTGGACGCACTGTCATGTCTCCCCCTCCCTCCAGGGTGCGCTTTCGCTCAGGTCCACTGGTTTCCGCCGGTGTTCACCGGCGCCATGATCCCGACCTCGGTCAGGATGCGTGGCAGGTCGTCGGCGAGCCAGGACTCGACCACCAGCCCGCCGACCACCTGGTGCACTTCGGTTCCGGACACGGTGAACGACTTGCCGGTCGGCGGCATCCCCATCAGCCCGCCCTGGCTCGTTCCCGTTGCCACGAAACGGTTCACCACGTATTCGCCCTCGACGATCAGCGCCTGCACCTCGACGTGGTAGTCGGGAAACGCCTCCCGCCACTGTCGGACGGCCATCTTGAAAGCCTCGGGTCCGCGCGGGAAGGAAAGGCCCGGCTTGTGCAGCACGTAGTCCGGCGCGAACAGGTCGCGGGCGATGCCGAGATCGCCACCGTTGACGATCTTGTCGGTGATCTGTCGAACGAGTTCGCGGTTCGACTCCTCAGCGTCCTCGGCTCCCTGCGCGGCCACTGCTACCTCCGGCTTTTCTCAGCACGTCCGTTTCCTGATACCAAGGCTCGTCACGCGACTTCCTGACGTCGTGAGTCAGCCGTCCCACCCCAAGTGGGAATCGGTCGCCAGTAGGTGAACGGGGGATGCGCGGCGGGCGCGGCACAGAGCATGATCTGGCCGCACGAGTCGCAGAACCCAAGGAGCACACTATGACGGATCATCCGTTCCGGTTCGGTGTCGTGGCGGGCTACGCACCGGACTTCGCCACGTTCACCGGCCTCGCGCGGCGCGCGGAGGACTTCGGCTACGACACCCTGATCACGCCGGATCCGGTCGGCGGCCACGACCCGCTGTCCGCGTTGGCGTCGGTGGCCGCGGTGACGAGCAGGCTGCACTTCGGCACGTTCGTGCTCGCCGCTCCCTATCGGGACAAGAAGATGCTGAACTGGCAGGCCAGGACGCTCAACGACCTCTCGGGCGGCCGGTTCGAGCTGGGCCTTGGCACCGGCCGGCCCGGCGCCGAGGCGCACGCGGCAACGCTGGGCCGCGACTTCGGCACGCCGCGCCAGCGCTTCGACTGGCTGGCCGAGACGGTCGCCGAGGTCAAGCAGCAGGACAATCCGCCCCGGCTGCTGCTCTCCGGTGCTGGCCCGAAGCTGTTCGAGCTGGCCGCGCGCGAGGCGGACACGGTGACCTTCACCTGGCGCCCGCAGACCACGGAAGCCGAGGTGGACGCGGTGGTCGAGCGGTTCAGGGCGGTCGCCGGCGATCGCTTCGCCGAGATCGAGTTCAACCTCAACCTGATCGCGGTCGGGGAAGCCCTTCCGCCGCAGACGCAGAAGTTCATCGGCATGAGCGCGAAGGAGCTGGCCGAGAGCGGCGCGGTCACCATCCTGACCGGCAGCGACGCGGAGAACGCGGATCGGTTGCGCGGCTGGCGGGAACGCTGGGGCATCTCCTACTTCACGGTGAGTGCGAACTTCCTCGAACAGTTCGCGCCGGTCATCGACAAGCTGGGCGGCAGCTGAGAACTCGCGGGACGGGCACCCCGACACCGAGTGGGACGCTGTTCCCCGCCCGGCTGGGATTCCGTCCCGAGTTCGCGATCTGATCTCGCGTCGGGGGCGCGCCGTTCGCCAGACTCGTGCCGTCACGAGCCGGGTGGTAGGGAGCGCGAGATCATGGTTGATCGAAGGACTTTTCTACGTGCGGGTATTTCAGCGATCGGGCTGGCCGCGGTCGGCGCCGCGCTGCCGTCGGCGTCGAGCGCCGCCGCCACCGACGGCGCGGCCGGGGTGCGGGCGCTGGAATGGGAGCGGTTGCGGCGTTGCCTGCGCGGCGACCTCGTGTTGCCGGGCGACGCCGACTACGCGACCGCCAAGCAGCTCGACGCCGGCCGCTTCGACAGCATCTCGCCCGCCGCGATCGCCTACGCGCAGGACGTGGACGACATCCGCGACTGCCTGCGGTTCGCCCAGCACAACGACATCGCGCTCGCGGTGCGCAGCGGCGGCCACTCCGCCGCCGGCTACTCGACAACGACCGGGCTGGTGCTGGACGTGTCCCGGTTCAACTCGATCGACGTCGGCCCTTCGACGGTGACCATCGGGCCCGGCGTGCAGGGGGTCGACCTGCTGACCGCGTTGGCGCCGCACGGGCTTTCCGCGGTGACCGGCAACTGTCCGACCGTGTGTGCTGGCGGATATCTCCAGGGCGGTGGGATCGGGCCGCAGATGCGCAAGTTCGGCGTGGCAAGCGACCGGCTGGTCAGCGCGGACGTGGTGCTCGCCAATGGCAGGCTCGTGCACTGCTCGGCAACGCGGGAGCCGGAGCTGTTCTGGGCGCTGCGCGGCGGCGGTGGCGGCAACTTCGGCGTGGTCACCCGGTACGAGATCCGGCCGACGAACGTGACGAACGTGGTCACGTTCAGCCTCATCTGGCCGTGGGCCGCTGCGGCGGACGTGATCGCCGCGCACCTGCCGTGGGCACAGCAGGCCCCCGACGATCTCATCGCGAACCTCAACGTCATCCAGCAGAACCCGGCCAACGGCGGCACGCCGACGGTGATGCTGACCGGCGACTGGTTCGGCGCCGACCCGGACGGCCTGACCCCGCTGCTCGACGAACTCGTCGCCGAGGTCGGCACCGCGCCGGTGAGCAGGACGACCAACCCGACCACCTACCACGACGCGATGATGCGGCAGTTCAACTGCGCGACCAAGACCGTGCAGGAGTGCCACCGCACCGGCAGCAACCCGGAGGCGCTGCTGCCAAGGGACAACTACATGGCGCAGCGCGGCAGGCTGCTCGCAGGGCCGCTGGACGGCACCGCGATCAACGAGCTGCTCACCGCGTTCGAGGCGACGCCGTCGACGGGGCAGCTGCGGCTGATGAGCTGGGGCTCGACCGGCGGCGCGGTCAACAGGGTGCCGCGCACGGCAACGGCCTACGTGCACCGCACGTCGCACCACTACTTCACCTTCGCCGCCGGCCTGTTCAGCTTCGCCGCCACGCCGGATCAGCAGTCCGCGCTGGACACCTGGGTGGACCGTGGCTTCTCGGTCGCGCTGCGCTACGGCGACGGCGAGGACCAGGTGAACTTCATCGATTCTCGACTTACCGACTGGCGCAGCGCCTACTACGGCGAGAACTACGGCAGGTTGCTGCAGGTCAAGCGGCGTTACGACCCGCAGAGGTTCTTCCGCTTCGCGCAGGGCATCGGCACCTGAACATCCGGTGAACGGCGTGGCCCTACGTCAGGTGACGTAGGGCGCCGGGTCGGGTCATCGCTGATGCGTAGATCAGGAATAAGCTCGCTCACAGACGCGTCCGGCACGTCCCGCTGGTTAAATTGGACGGGCAGGACGGGCAAGGTAGGAGGCAGTCATCACCGCCACCAGGCAGGTCATCGAGAACCCGATCAGCGGCGAGCAGATCGTGATCCACAAGACCGCGGACGAAACCGGCGGCGAGCTGCTGGCCTGGGAACTGCTGCTCGCCCCCGGTGGGCGCGTGCCGAGCAGCCACGTCCATCCGGAACAGGAAGAGACCTTCACCGTCGTCGAAGGACAGATGCGGTTCCGGCTCGGTGGCCGGCGCAGGCTCGCCGGTCCAGGTGACACGATCGCGATTCCACCAGGGACGGTGCACAGCTTCGCCAATCCCGGTGCCACGCAGGCGAGGGTGTTGGTGGAGACGCGGCCGGCGCTGGACATGCAGGCGCTGCTGGAAACCGCGGCCGAGATGGCCAGGGCGCAGCGTTCCGCGCGGCGGCTGCTGCCCAACCCGGTGAACCTGTCGCTGTTCATGCGGGACTTCGCCCGCGAGGTACGCGCACCGTATCTGCCCAAGCCGCTCGTCGACCTGGTCACCGGCACGGTCGCGGCGTTGGCGCGGATCTTCGGCCTCGACGCTTCCTACCGCAGGCTGAGAGTGCGACGTGACCAGCGCGCGAGCGCCTGAAACGGCCAGCGATCCGATCAAGGACCCGATGGCGCGCAATGCCATTGAGGTGCGGCACCTGCGCAAGCGCTACCGCCGTTCCGACCGGGACGCGGTCGACGACGTGTCCTTCGAGGTGCCGACCGGCCAGGTGTTCTGCCTGCTCGGGCCGAACGGCGCCGGCAAGACCACGATCGTGTCCATCCTGACCACGACGCTCACGCCAACAGGGGGCGACGTACGCATCGCAGGGTGTGACCTCGCGACCGAGCAGGCCAAGGTGCGGCGCGCGCTGGGCATCGTGTTCCAGCAGCCGTCGCTTGACCTCAACCTCACGGCCGAGGAGAACATCCGCATGCACGCGGTGCTCTACGGCCTGTACCCGTGGCGGCCCACGTTCCGGTTGATGCCGGCGACCTACCGGAGCCAGGTGCGCGCGCTGGCCGAGGTGTTGGGCATCGCCGACCTGCTCGGCAGGCGGGCGCGCACGCTTTCCGGTGGTATGCGGCGCAAGTTGGAGATCGTGCGTGCGCTGCTGCACAACCCGCGCGTGCTGTTCCTCGACGAGCCGACGACCGGCCTCGACCCGGAGAGCCGCCGTAGCCTGTGGACGTACCTGCGGCGTGTCCGCGCCGAGTACGGCACCACGATCTTCCTGACAACGCACTACCTTGAGGAGGCCGAGTCGGCCGACTCGATCTGCGTGATCGCCCATGGACGCATCATCGAAAGCGGCAGCCCTGCCGAGGTCAAGGCGCGCTACACGCAGCCGGAACTCGTGCTCGACGCGGCCGACCTCGATGAGCTGCGCCGCGAACTGCACGGCATGGGCCTGACCGTGCAAGGGTCAGGGCCGCTGCACGTACCGCTGGAAAACCACCACAACGCGCAACACGTGGTGAGCGCCCTGCGCACCGAACTGACCCAGTTCCAGGTCGTGCAGCCGACGCTTGAGGACACCTACCTGCTGTTGCTGGAACGGGCGGCGAAGCAATGACCGACCAGCTCTCCTTCGCGCCACCGAGGAGCACCCGCGCGTCCCGCGAGGCGTGGGCTGTGCTGATGATCGCCCAGCGTGACGTGCTCAAGCTGGTGCGCGACTATCCTCGGCTCGCGGTGAACCTGGTGTTCCCGATCCTGCTCATCGCCGGCCTCGGCAACGTGCTCCAGTCCACGGTCGGCACGGTCACCGGGCTCGACGCGGTGACGCTCGCGTTTTCCGGGGTGCTCGCCGCGACGCTGTTCCAGTCCGCGGCGGCCGGCATGATCTCCATTGTCGAGGACCGCGAGAACGACTTCTCGCAGGCGTTGTTCGTCACGCCCGTTTCCCGGCTCACCCTGGTGACCGGGAAGATCGCCGGGGAGAGCCTTGTCGCGGTGTTCCAGGGTGTTGCCGTCGTGGTGTTCGCGGTCATCTTCGGGGTGCGGTTCTCGCCGGAACAGTTGGCGCGCATGGTGTTGCCGTGCCTGGCCTGCTGCCTGCTCGGCGGCGCGTTCGGCCTTGCCACCATCGCGGTGTTGCCCAACCAGCGTTCCGCGATGCAGATCTTCCAGTTCCTGATCATCCCGCAGTACGTGCTCGGCGGCGTACTCGTGCCGCTGGCCGGGCTGCCCCCGTTCCTGAGTTTCCTCGCACACATCATGCCCATGCAGTACGTCGTCGATCTCAACCGCGCCGCCTTCTACACCGGCCTGCCCGGCTATCACCAGGTGGTGACAACCGGGCCGCTGGTGGACGCGATCGTGATCGCGGTACTGACGGTGGTGCTGCTGATGGCGGGTGCGGCCATCTTCGACTACCGCGAACGCACCCGCTGACCCATCAGCTGTCCTGGAGCAGCCGCGCGAACGCGCGCAGGTAGCTCGGGTCGCCGTCGCGATCGCGGACGAGCCAGTATTCCGCGCCCCACAACAGGTAGGCGGAAATCCGCGTCGGCACCTCGTGGTTCCACTGCATACACTGGTTGTAGTTCTCGATCAGGTGCTCTGGCAGGCAGCTGCGCATGGCCTTGTTCCTCGGGTTCGGCGGTTCGGTCACCGCCTCCCACGGTTCGGCCTGACCCTCCGAGACCATCAGCTCCCGGCCCGGTTCGGCGGCTGCCCAGGCGAACAGTTCGCGTCGCCGCGCCTGCTGCCAGGGGCTTCGGCTGCCGTCGAAGTAGGCGGCGGTCGAGCCGAGCGCTGCCACGGCGTGCCGAGGATAGAAGTCGATGCCGACGATGTCGGCGAGTTGCTTGGCCACGACGAGGGAATCGCCCTGGTCGCGCGTTCGCCACCACTGTTGCGCCTCGACAGCGACCGAGGTGGGCAGGAAGCCGTTGAGCATCACCGGCCTGCTCGGGTCGACGCTGCGCACCGTGTCGACCTCGGCGCGCACGAAATCAGTGGACAGTCGCCAGGAGTGTTCCATGCCGAGCGGGTCCGTCGCCTCGTGCTCGACCTGCCAGGCGATGATCGACTCGCGGTCGCGGTAGCGGTCGACGACACGCGTGATGAACTCGGTGGCCGCGTCGAGCAACCGCTGGTGCTCGGCCGGTTTCACCAGACGGCCTTCGCGCAGCGGTTCGGGCAGGTGGTGGTCGGGCACGAAGAACTCAGGGTAACCGAACGTCTTCACCGCGCCGACGCACACGATGACGTGCTTGCCCGCTGCCTCGGCCGCCTCGATCTCCCGGTCCAGCTCGTCGAAGCAGTACTTGCCTGGCGCGGGCTCCATCTGGTTCCAGTACGCGCCGAAGCGGATCAGGTGGAACGGGTAGGTGAGCAGGTCGCGCAGGCTGTGCCCGACGTCGAGGCCGAACGTCTCGACCTGCCTCGGTCGGAAGCTGATACCCAACAGCGTGGAACCGCGCGGCGCGACCGGCACCTGTTGCCACCGCTCGGTCAGCGACTGCGCGGCCCGGCCGACGCGGACCTGCGCGGCGAGCGGAGCGAGCAGGCACGCCGCTCCCGCCGCCAATGCGCCCGCGCGCAGCGATTTGCGCGCGATTCCGTGCGCCTGGAACACTTCCGCCTCCCATGTTCGGCGACAAAGCCGACAAAGTGGTTGTCCGACAGATGGACGCGGACCATCCCGGTGGGCCGGTGCCGACGTGACGCTTGATCACGCAGCAGCGTACTCGCCCGAAGAGCGCCGGCCTCACCAATCCGTGTCGTTCGCCATTATTGATCTCCGTCGGCCGTCACGTCGTCCGTAATGGGACGTATTCGCGTCTACGTCGAGAACCGAAGATCACACCGTGCCCGGCCCTCGGTCGGCCGCCGCGCAGTCGTAGAGTTTGGGCGCCCACCGGTCGCGGGATGGCGGGCCGGACGGGTTGTAGGTGTGCTCCGGCACGAGGCCGCAGTGCGCGTGCACCCAGCCCTGCACGACGGCCGCGTTGCCGCGCGGACGCGGCTGGCTGACCATGAGGATGAAGCGGAACTGGTGGCCGCGCACCATTCCGGTCAGCTGGGCCGCTGACGGACCGGGCGATTCGCCGGTGAAACCGAGCAGCGGCAACACGTTCTGGCCGGCGGTGATGTAGGCGGACGCGGTGGCCGAGTTCGCCGTCACCAGCACGAAACGCTCACCCGCGTCGCGCGCCCACACGTAGCGCAGCAGCGAAAGATCGGCACCGGAGACCGTTCCCGCGCCGCCCTGCGCTGCCTCGTCGGCGGCGATAAAGGCCGCCGGCCCGGCCAACGGGTCGATCGCCCTGGCCGGAGTCGCGGCGATCGGGGGCGTGCTGAACAACCACACCGAGGGTGCGACGAGCACAGCCACCGCCGTAGCCACGGCAGCCACACCGGCAACGGCGGGGTTTCCCGCGACCCACCGTCCGCGCAGCACGAACGCGAGAACGCCGATCACCCCGGCGGCCACGATCACCGGCACGACCCAGCCCAGCCCGACCGGCAGTCGCACCAGGAACAGGACTGCCAGCGCAACGGTGAGCACCACCCCGACCGGCAATGTCCAACTCAGCGCTCCCCCGGACCGCAACGCCGACCAGGCGCGGTCGGCGCCGGCGCCGACGAGCGCCGCGATGGCCGGGGCGGCCAGCACCGTGTAGTACGGGTGCATCTCGCCGACGACGCTGAACGCGACCACGCAGACGCCGAGCCACACCAACCACATCAGCCAGCCGGCAACGACCCTCCTGCCATCGCGCCGTGCCGCGACCAGTCCGGCGACACCGAGCACGACGGCCAACGGGATCAACCAGGATGCCTCGCCGCCGACCATGTCGTCGAACAGCCGCAGCGGGCCAGACGGTCCGGCGAACAGCGCGGACATCGCGGCCGTGGTCGACCCGGCGCGGCCGATGCCGTTGTAGACGAACACCATGTCCCAGATCGAGTTTGTGGCACTGCCGTCAATACGCGGCCTGCTGTTCGTCGGGACGAGGGCGAACACCGTGATCCAGGACACCGCCAAGGCCAGCGCGACCACGAGATAGCCGGTCGTGGCCAGGATCCGCGCCCGCAACGGCCGGTCGGCGCCGACGAGGTAGGCGACGGCGAGCGCGGGCAGCACGAGCAGCGACTCGGTCATCTTGACCTGGAAGGCGAAACCAGCCAACGCGGCGGCAAGCAGCAGCCACCACAGGTGTTTCGAGGTCAGTGCGCGCACAACGGCGTACGCACTGGCCACCGTGCACAACACGAGCAGGGTGTCCGGGATGTTCACCTGCGCGGTCGCGAACACCGCGGGAGTCAACAGAAACACGATGATCGCGAGGTAACCTGCCCTCATTCCGGCCCAGCGCCGCACCACGCCGAACAGCAACGGCACGGTGGCCACCGCGGCCAGCAGTTCGGGCAGCAGCAGAACCCAGGCGTGCAGGCCGAGAACACGCGCGAACAACGCCTGCACCCACAGGGAACCGGGCAGCTTGTCGGTGGTGATCGAGCCGGACGGGTCGAAGGCGCCGAAGAAGAAGTCGTGCCAGCTCAACGTCATGCTGTGCACGGCAGCGCTGTAGTAGTAGTGCGTGACTCCCCGGCTCAGGCCCCAGCCATAGAGCACGGCGGCGGCGACCGAGGCGCCCAGCATCACCCACCGTGATCTCGCGGTTGATCTATTCGAGTTATCTGACGAGGTGACATTTGTGCTTCGGGCGTTTTCGGCAGCACGCGTCATATTGTCAGGTTAGCCAATTCTCAGGTTGACGAACGAACCGGAGGGCGTTAACCCATAACAGAACCAGCGCACCCGACTACTACCAGCGCACGGGCAGCTCCCGCAGTCCGTACACGAACATGTCCTCCCGATAGGGAAGTTCGGTCACCGGTCGCACGGGTCGCAGGTGCGGCAGGGCGGTGAACAACGCGTTGAGCACGACCCGCAGTTCGACCCTGGCCAGGCTCATTCCCACGCACTGGTGCACCCCGTAGCCGAAGGTCAGATGACCGGTGGACGCCTGGCTGGGATCGATCGCGTGCGGGCAGGAGTACTGCGACTCGTCGCGGTTGCCCGACGCCAGCAGGCAGGTGACCCACTCGCCCTTGGCGATGTGCACGCCGTTGATGTCGATGTCGTCGGTTGCGCGCCTGGTCACGCCGAACTGGATGATCGAGTGAATGCGCAGGATCTCCTCGACGAGCTTGTCGACCCGCTCGGGATCACGCGCCGAGGCGATCAGCGCCTCGTCGCCCATGATGTGCGCGACGCCGATGCCGATCGTGCTCGCCGTCGTCTCGTGCCCGGCCAGCAGCAACAGCATCGCCATGCCGACCATGTACTCCTCGGAAACCGGCTCGCCGTCGATCTCGGCCGCACCCAAATGGCTGAGCAGGTCGTCGACCGGATGCAGCTTCTTGCCGGCGACCACCTTCGCGAGGTAATCCGTCAGCGCGATCGTCGCATCGTCCACCTCGTCCGGCGTGCTCGACACCGAACTGCGAACGTGCGTCTGCCGCTGGAAGAACTCCTGGTCCTCCGCTGGCACCCCGAGCAGTTCGCAGATGATCCGCGACGGCACCGGAAACGCCAGCGAGGGCAGCAGGTCGGCGGGCGAACCGCCGGCGATCATCTCGCTCAGGTACTCCTGGGTGATCGACTCGATCTTCGGTTGCAGCGCCCGCGCCTTGCCGGGCGTCAGATCGCGCATGATCAGCCGGCGCCACTTGGTGTGCTCCGGTGGGTCCATCGAGACCAGCGAGCGCGGCATCATCACCGGCTTTCGCCCGATCGCCAGCGACGGCGGCATCTTCCCGCCCCGGTCGATGCTCAGCCGGGGGTCGGCGAGCAGGCTGCGGATCGGCTCGTAGGTGGTCACCAGCCAGCCTTCGATCCCGTTGGGCCAGACGAACCGGCTGATCGGCGCTTCCGCGCGCAGCTTCTGGTACTCCGAGGGCAGGTCGAACGGATGCGGCCGTTCGCGGGGCAACATCGGCAACGACGAAGACTCCGGTTTCACCGTGACCTCACCTTCCTGAACTGGCACCGTCGTGAACCAGTGTCGTGTAATCCTGCAAGGAAACAGGATTACACGACACTAGTAACACCGTGGCACGAAACCGTCCCGCGGCAGCGGGACAGACAAACCCGCGTACTGGGAATTCACGCCTCGAAGCCCACCCAGCCGGCACACCGCCAGATTCCCATCCGCAGATGACGCCTGCCCCACGACTCGGGAACAGCGAAGCCAGACGCTCGAATGGCAAAAGCTGTTGCCGGTAGGAGATCTCGCCCCGATGCCGGGCGATGAAGGAAGCAGGGCGGAAAGCATGAGCGAAAGTAGTGCGCAGGACGCAGCGGACGCATTCGCCCTTTCGCAGCTGATGTTCCCGACTGTCGCGCTGTGCATCTCGGTCGCCGCGCAGTACGGCATCGCCGACGTGCTCGCCGATGGACGGATGTCCGTCGGCGAACTCGCCGAGCGGGCCGGCGTCGACCCGGTGCAGTTGGGCAAGGTGCTCAGGCTGCTGGTCGAGGAGGGGGTTTTCCGCGAGGTCGAGCCCGATCTTGTGGAGAACTCGCGGTTGTCGCATCTGCTGCGCAAGGACTATCCCCGATCACAGTACAACATGGCCCAACTCGTCGGTTCGCGCTGGCTGTGGACGGCGTGGGGCCGGCTCGGTGAGGGCCTGGCGAGCGGCAGGGCCGGTTTCGAGATCGCCTACGAGACGAAGCTGTGGGGCTATCTGGCCAGGCACCCGGAGGCCGACGCCGTGTTCAACGGCGCGATGCGCGACTTCTCCGAGGCGCTGTCGGATCTGGTCGCCGCGTCCTACCCGGAGTTCGGGCACAACAAGGTGATCGCCGACCTCGGCGGCGGCACCGGCACCTACATCGGCGCCATCCTGCGGACCTATCCGAGCATCGAGCGCGGTGTGCTGGTCGACGTGGCACCGGTCATCGAGCAGGCACGGCGGCGCGGCGACCTCGGCGCGCTGATCGGCTCCGGCCGGCTGCGCCTGCACGACGCGGACTTCTTCGAGGACGTTCCGTCCGGTGTGGACACCTACGTGGCCAAGCAGGTCATGCACAGCTGGGACGACGCTGCCGTGATCAGGCTGCTGACCAAGTGCAGGGAGACCTCGCCGAAGGCCAAGATCGTCGCCGCCGAGTTCGTGCGCAACGAGAAGACGTCGCGGTTCGTCAAGAACTTCGACCTGGTGATGTCGGTGACCATGAACGGCAACGTGCGCAGCGAGGAGCAGTATGCCGAGGTGTTGCGCGCCGGTGGTTACGAACTGACCAGGGTCGTGCCGACCGAGACGGCGTTCAGCCTCGTCGAAGCACGGCCCGTCGGCTGAGTCGTGGACGCGGAGCTGCTGAGCTGGCTGCCCGGCGTCGGGCTGGCGCCGGCGCCGGACACGCCGGAACCGCTGCTCGTCGCCGACTCCTGGCTGCTCGAAAACGGCACCGTGCGCGGCCTTGAGCTGCACGAACGACGCTTCAGTACCAGTTGCACGGCAGCAGGGGCCGAACCAGGCGATGTCGTCGAGTTCTGGCAGGCGCTGCGGGACCGGCTGCCCCGAACCGGGGTCTGGTTCCCCAGAGCCGAACTTGTCGCGAGTGCGGGTCTGCGGCTGCGGCTGCGGCCCGCACCGCCGCGCACGAGCGAGGTGAGCGTGCTCGTGCACACCGGCAAGGACACCCGCAAGGCGCCCCGCCGCAAAGGTCCCGACCTCGACCGGCTCGGCGCCCTGCGCCAGCACGCCGTCGAAGCGGGCGCACACGAAGCACTGCTCGTCACGCGTTCCGGTTTCGTGCTGGAGGGCGCGACGAGCAGCCTGCTGTGGTGGGACGACGACGTGTTGTGCGTACCGGACGCGACCTTGCGCCTCCTACCCGGCGTGACCACCGAACTCATCCGACGTGCCGCGCTCACCCGAGGTATCACCGTGCGGCGCAGGCGCGCGCGGCTGGCCGACCTGGCGGGCCGAGAAGCCTGGCTGGTCAACGCCCTGCACGGCATCAGACCGGTGCTGCGCTGGGTCGGTGCCACGGCGCCGGCCGGTGTCCCGGTCCGTGCGGCGGACTGGCGGCAGTGGTGGTCCGACATCGCGCGACCGCTACCAGAGCCCGCGCTCGCGGCTCGCGCGTAGCAGGTCGAAAGCGCTTTCCAAAACAGAGCGGTCGCCGAACCGGTCGTCATTGGTCGGTTCGGCGACCGAGGGGTGTGCGGGTACGCCTTACCAGGCCACCGGCAGCTTGTAGAGGCCGTTGATGGTGCCGTTGTTCTTGAACGGCATGTCGTCGATCTCGGCGGCAAGGTGCAGGTTCGGAATCCTGCGCATGAGCGTGTTGAACACGATCTCCAGCTCGGTGCGGGCCAGGTTCTGGCCGAGGCACTGGTGCACGCCGTAGGCGAAGGAGACGTGGTGGCGCGAGCCGCGGTGCACGTCGAAGTTGTCCGCGTCACCGAAGAAGGTCTCGTCGCGGTTGGCCGAGGCGAGCGAGAGGATCACGCCGTCGCCGGCCTTGATCGTCACGCCATCGATTTCGATGTCCGCCTTGGCGACGCGGGAGAGGTTGTCGATGATCGGGTAGTAGCGCAGCATCTCCTCGACGGCCATCGTGGCCAGCGACGGGTCCTTGCGCAGCGCGTCCGCCGATTCCGGCCGGGTGAGCAGGCCGACGGTGCCCATGGCGATCATGTTCGCGGTGGTCTCGTGCCCGGCGACGAGCAGCAACTGGGCCATGCCGACGAGCAGGTCCCTGGTGAACACCTTGGTCTTGCGGTTGCGTACGATGAGCCTGCCGAGAAGGTCGTCGGTGGGTTCCTTCTCCTTCTCCGCGATCAGTTCGTCCATGTAGGCGCGCAGCTCGGCGGAGGCGTCGACGCGCTCCTGCGCGGTGCTGGCGGGCAGCAGCCGGATCTGGGTGCGCTCGTGGAAAAACTCGCGCTTGGAGTACGGCACACCGAGCAGGTCGCAGATGACCAGCGACGGCACGGGCAGGGCGAGATCCTCGACCAGGTCGGACTCGTTGCCCTTGGCCAGCATCGCGTCGATCAGCTCGTCGACGACCTGCTGGATGCGCGGCCGGAGCTGGTTGAGACGGTGCACGGTGAACTCGTTGACCAGCATCCGACGCGGCGCGGAGTGCTCGGGCAGGTCGAGACCGATCAGCGCCTTGCTCGCGGTGCTGAAGCTCTGCCGCAGTTCCGCCTCGATCTTCGTGCGCAGCGGGAAGTTCGGGTGCTGGCGGTCTGAGCTGATCCTCGGATCGGTGAACAGCCGCCGCACTGTGCTGTGGTTGGTGATCAGCCAGGCGGTCTGGCCGGTGGGCAGGTCGACCTTGGCGATCGGCTTGCGCTCCCGCAGTAGGACGTAGTCGTCGGCCGGCTCAAGAGGACAACTACGCGGCAGCGGAAAGTCGAACGACTGGTCGTTCTCGATGGCACCTTCGATCATCTTGGATCCTCATTCCACGTGCCGGGCCGGCACAGTCGGCGAAAGCTGTTGTCTGACAAAGCAGGTGAGGCGCCAGCCGACAAACCGCCGCCGAGGCCAGGATGTTTCCCCCCGTGGGCAGGCAACTGCCACCTCCGACTCGAACCTCTCATCGGTCCACGATCAAGGTTCGTCAGATCCTTTCCTGACTGCGAGAGGCACTCGTCCCGCTCGGCTCGGGATTCACCGGCCTTCGCGCGAGAAGTGCACGAGAAGTGGATGCGGCGAGCGCGGCTTGCATAGCATGATTGAGCTATCCGAATTCCGAATACCTCTCAGGAGTGAGCATGTCCGATCGTCCGTTCCGGTTCGGGATCATGGTGGGCCACGCGCCGGACGTCGCCACGTTCACCACGTTGGCCCGGCGCGCTGAGGACCACGGTTTCGACACGCTGATCACCCCGGACCCGGTGACCGGGCATGACCCGCTGACCGCGCTGACCTCGGTCGCCGCCGTCACGACGAGACTGCGTTTCGGCACGTTCGTGCTTGCCGTGCCGTTCCGCGACCGCAAGCAGCTGGCCTGGCAGGCCGGCACGCTCAACGGCCTCTCCGGTGGCCGGTTCGAGCTGGGCATCGGCACCGGCCGTCCGGGCGCGGAGGAGCAGGCGGCCGCGCTGGGCCGCGAGTTCGGCACGCCGAGGCAGCGCTTCGAGCAGCTCGCCGAGACGGTCGCCGAGATCAAGCAGCTGGCCAACCCGCCGAGGCTGCTGATGTCCGGCGCCGGCCCGAAGGTGTTCGACCTGGCGGGGCGGGAAGCCGACACGGTCACCTTCACCTGGCGGCCTGGCACGCTGCCGGAGGAGGTGGACGCGGTGGTCGAACGCTTCAAGCACGCAGCGGGCGCGCGGTTCGACGACATCGAGCTGAACATCAACGTGATGGCGGTAGGCAAGGACCTGCCGCCGCAGGTGCAGAAGTTCATCGGCAAGAGCGCGGCGGAACTCGCCGAGAGCGGCGCGGTCAGCGTGCTGGCCGGCAGTCCGGAGGAGAACATCGAACGACTGCTGGAATGGCGTTCACGCTGGGGCATCTCCTACGTCACCGTCGGCGCCAACTACCTGGACCAGTTCGCGCCGGTCGTGGCCAAGCTCAGCGGCAGCTGACGCGGATCAGGGCGGATTCCCGGTGAGTGCCGGGATCCGCCCTGAAGCCTGTGCAGGACTCACCAGCAGACCGGCAGTTCGAGCAGGCCGTAGACGAACATGTCGTCGCGGTAGCGCATCTCCTCGACCGGGTGCACCGGCGCGAGCTTGGGCAGCGCGGTGAACAACGCGTTGAGCACGACCCGCAGTTCGACCCTGGCCAGGCTCATCCCGATGCACTGGTGCACGCCGTAGCCGAAGGTCAGGTGCGGCGCCGCGGCCTGGTCGGGGTTCAGCTCGTGCGGGCAGCTGTACTGCGCCTCGTCCCGGTTGCCAGAGCCGAGTTGGAAGGACACCCATTCGCCTGCGGCGATCCGCACGCCGCCGATCTCGATGTCCTCGGTGACCCGCCTTGTCACGCCGAACTGGATGATCGAGTGCATCCGCAGCACCTCCTCGACCAGCTTCTCCACCTGCTTCGGGTCCTGGGCGCGGGCGATCAGCTCCTCGTTGCCCATCAGGTGCGCGACGCCGATACCGATGGTGCTCGCGGTGGTCTCGTGGCCGGCGAGCAGCAGCAACATCGCCATGCCGACCATGTACTCCTCGGAAACCGGCTCGCCGTCGATCTCGCCCTGGCCGAGGTGGCTGAGCAGGTCGTCGACCGGGTGGCGCTTCTTTTCCGCGACGATGCCGCCGAGGTACTCGGTCAGTGCGATGGTCGCCTCGTCGACCTGGTCCGGCGTGCTCGACACCGAACTGCGGACGTGCGTCTGGTGCTGGAAGAACTCCTGGTCCGCCGTTGGCACCCCGAGCAGTTCGCAGATGATCCTGGACGGCACCGGGAAGGCAAGCGAGGGCAGCAGGTCGGCAGGCGAGCCGTTGTCGATCATGGTGGTGAGGTACTCCCGCGTGATCGCCTCGATCTTCGGTTGCAGCGCCCGCGCCTTGCCAGGGGTGAGGTCGCGCATGAGCAGCCTGCGCCACTTGGTGTGCTCCGGTGGGTCCATCGAGACCAGTGAGCGCGGCATCATCACCGGCTTTCGGCCGATAGCCAGCGACGGTGGCCGATTGCCGGCGCGGTCGATGCTCAGCCGGGGGTCGGCGAGCAGGGTGCGGATGTACTCGTAGCTGGTCACCAGCCACGCCTGCACCCCGTTGGGCCAGACGAAGCGGCTGATCGGGGCTTCCGCTCGCAACGTCGCGTATTCCGGGGGCAGGTCGAACGGGTGAAGCCGGTTGCGGGGCAGCGTTGGCAACGACGCAGGCTGCTGTTCCACCTTGACCTCAACTTTCGGGAGCTGGTTGCGGCGGATTCCTCCGGTGCGAGCGTGACCCGCACACAGTCCCGGTCACATGGGCACCGCATCCCGCGCGCCGGGGAACCATTCCGGGAGGCGACAGATCAGGCTGTCGTACTGGCGACTACGCAAGCCTGCGTACTGGATCGCCGACGTATAACGGACGACACCACCGCCTCGCTACGACACGCTTGATCTCGTGGACATCGTGGCGGGATCGTGCCGAGGAGCTGCCGCTGCCTCCCGCCCCACGGGTCCGTTGTGGACCTTTTCGTGCCCGAACGGCCCCGCTGGCGGGGACAACGTAACAACGGTAGGAGAAATGTCATGAGCAACACCGTTCCGCTGTCGCCGGCGGCCAAGACACAGGCGGCCGGCCTGTTCGTCGCCGGTATCGGCGTGTTGATCCAGTACCTCGTCGGGGTGCCCGGCTTCCCCAAGATCCCGCCGGGCCCGATCATCCTGATCGTGGCCGCGATCCTGGTGTGGACGGTGACCCCGCGCTTCCGCTGGATCGTCATTCTCGGCCTGCTCGCGGCGCTGTTCATCACGGTCGGCGGTCTCGGGGCCGGCGGGTTCAGCAGGGTCGGCAACCCAGGTGACTTCGGTCCGTGGGTGGGCACCGTGTTGCAGCTGATCGGCCTCGTCGTCGCCCTTGTCTGGGGTGTTATCGCGCTGGTGCAGGCGTTCCAGCGCACCGGGCAGCGGGTCTCCAGCTGAGACCGACCCAAAAGACGTGGGGCCGGCGGTGCGCGCACACCGCCGGCCCCGTGCACTGACACGTCACCGACGTCCGGCTGGGCGGAGCGTCCCAGCCGGACGGGAAGCTGTCCCAAGATCGGGGCAGCTCTCGCCGTGGTGGCACCGAGTTCGCCACACTTGAGCGGGCTCGCAGGCGGTCGCCGCGCTGCCCATGGCACGCGCTGTCCATAGCAGTTGCCGTGCTGCCCATAGCAGAGGAGGGGAGCATGGTTACCTCCGAACGGGTGACGTCGGAGCTGGCCGGGCGACAACTGGTGATCGTTTTCGTGGGTCTCGCGCTGGCGATGTTCCTGGCTTCACTCGACCAGACCATCGTCACCACGACACTGCCCGTGATTGCCGGTGACCTTGGCGGCTTCGACCGTCTGTCCTGGATCATCGTCGCGTTCCAGCTCGCTTCCGCGTCGGCGACCCCGTTGTGGGGCAGGACAAGCGACCTGTTCGGGCGCAAGCGGTTGCTGCTCACCGCGGTATCGATGTTCCTGCTCGCCTCGGCCCTGTGTGGGTTGGCCCAGAACATGGGTGAGCTGATCGCGTTCCGCGCGGCCCAGGGCGCCGCGGCGGGCGGGGTGATGACGCTGGCCATGTCGGCCGTCGCGGACATCATGCCCGCCCGGACGCGCGGTCGATACCAGGGCTACCTCCAGCTGGTGTTCGTGCTCAGCCGCGTGATCGGCCCGGTGCTCGGCGGACTGCTGGTCGCCGTGGGTACCTGGCGACTTGTCTTCTACCTGAACCTGCCGGTGGGTGCGGTCGCACTGTGGATGCTCGCGGCGAACCTGCGGCTACCCGTCCGGCCGGCAAGGCGCGCGATCGACTACCTCGGCGCCGGCCTGCTCGTCAGCGGAATCACCGGAATCCTGCTGGTCACCGAGTGGGGCGGGCAGAGCTATGCCTGGAAATCCCCGCAGATCATCGTGCTGGCCGCGGTGTCGCTCGGCATGTTGCTCGTGTTCGCCTTGTGGGAACGACGCGTGCCAGAACCGATCCTGCCGCCAAGGCTGTTTCGCAGCCCGGTCTTTCTCGTCGTCATCACGACACTGTTCCTGTCGACCGCCATGCAGACCGCGATTCTGCTGTTCATGCCCTCGTTCACCCAGATCGTCCTCGGCGTGACCCCGACGACGTCCGGGCTGCTGCTGTTGCCGATGACCGTCGGTATCGGCGGATCCATGGTGGTGGCTGGTCGACTGATCGCCAGAAACGGGCACTACAAACGGTTTCCAGTACTCGGCCTGGCAATCACGTTGGTGGCCACGGTGCTGTTCGCCCAGATTTCCGTGCACACCTCCGAGTTGACCATCCTGTTCGACATGATGCTGTTCGGCGTCGGATTCGGGATGGTGGCGCAGGTGCTGGTGATCTCCGTGCAGAACGACGTCGACAGGAAAGACAACGGCGTCGCCACCGCATCGACGAACCTGTTCCGGTCTCTTGGCAGTTCGGGCGGCGCCGCCGTGCTCGGCGCGGTGTTCGCGGCGCGACTGGCTGGCTTGCTGACGCCGGCCGCGACCAGGGCGGGCGCCGGCGCGGTCCTCAACAACCCGGCGGTTTTGCACCGGCTGCCGATGGCGGCGCGGGTCGATGCGATCAACGCGGTGGCGGGCGCGGTGCAGACCGTGTTCGTGGTCACCGCCGGCATCGCCGCGCTCGCCTTCGTCGCCGTGTTGTTCCTCAAGACCCGTGCCCTGCGCACCACCCTGTGACGGCCGGTGCCGGGGCCTCACCCCCGTAGGCCGATTCCCGGAACTGCCGAGACGGTTGACTCCTGACCACGGGATTTCCGCCGGTCAGGATCGTCGTGCAGCCTGCCTCCACCGGTGCCCCCGCACCGAAGCGGAGGGCCCCGACAGGGAAGGACACAGAGACGACGATGAAGCGAAAGACGATGTGGAAATTATTGCCGGTGTGCGCGGCGGTCGCGACCGCCGCCGCATCCGGCGGCTACGCGATAGCCGCGCAGTCGGCCGGCAGTGACGCCGCCGGCGCGCACTGCTGGGCACCGGCCGCCACGGCCAGGGCCAAGCCGCAGGCCGCCCCCCAGTTCGCCGACCCTGTCTCCTACCCGCTGCCGGCAACGGCACGCGACTTCGCCGTCGCCTACGGCGACTTCAACGGCGACGGGCTCCAGGACGTGGTGGTCACCGGCGGCGGCAGCAACACCGTCTCGGTGTTCACCGCCCAGAAGGACGGCACGTTCGCGCCGCGCGTCGACTACAAGATGCCGCCCATCCCCTACGTGTTCAACTTCAACGTCACCGTTGCCGACCTCAACGGCAACCACCGCCCCGACATCCTCGTCTCCGGCGGCAACCCGGTCGGCTACGTGGCCATCTTCCACAACAACGGCGACGGCACCTTCAACCCGACCCCGCAGGTCATCTCGGTCGGCTACGGCCCCGACATCGTCAAGACCGCCGACCTGCGCAACAACGGCCGGCAAGACCTGATCACCGGCAACAACTTCGCCGCGGACGTTTCGGTGCGCCTGAACAACGGCAACGGCACCTTCGGCCCGGAACGCCACTACCCGGTCGGACCCGGCCCGCAGGGCATGGTCGTCGCCGATGTCAACCACGACGGCATCCCCGACATCATCACCGGCAACTTCGGCCGCATCGAGGACTCGCTGAGCGTGCTGATCGGCAGGGGCAACGGCACCTTCTACCCGGCGCGCGACTACGCGGCCGGCAACTCCATCAACGACGTCGCCGTCGGTGACCTCACCGGCAACGGCGTGCAGAGCGCGGTCACCGCCGACCTCGTCAACGAACAGGCCGACGTGCTCATCGGCAACCGCTGCGGCCACGGTTTCCTGCCGCCCAAACACTACCCGATCGCTCCGGGCGTGAACCGGATGATCCTGGCCGACCTCACCAACGACGGCAAGCTCGACATCGTCACCAGCGTCGCCCCCGCCACCAACCGGGACCCTGGCGGCCCGCCGCCTCCGCCCGGCGCGAAGGGCGCCGGCTTCTCGGTGCTGGTCAACAACGGTGACGGCACCTTCGCCGCCCCGGTAACCTTCGCCACCACCGGCGCGGTCGCCGACCTCGACGCGGTCGACATCACCGGCGACGGCCACCAGGACGTCGTCGCGGTCAACATCACCAACGACACGCTCCAGGTGTGGCGCAACATCACGGCGAAATGATCGAGGCGACACGATGACACTGACGACCAGCACCCCGGTGAACACGGCTCCCTTCGCTCGCACAGCCACGTTGATGACGGTCACCGGGTTGCTGGTCGTCGGCCAGATGTACCTGGTGCTGCCGCTGTTCTCGGCCATGGCCAAGGACTGGCACACCACACCGACCTCGGTCACCTGGACGACGACCGCGTTCGGACTTGCCTACGCGGCCAGCTTCCTCGTGGCCGGTCCTCTCTCCGACCGCTACGGCCGCAGAAGGGTGGTGGTCACCGGGCTCACCGTGCTCGCGGTGGCCACCGCCGCCGCGGCGTTCGCGCCCAGCCTGCCGGTTGGCGTGCTCTGCCGGGTCGCGCAAGGCGTCGGCGCCGCCGGGTTCTCCCCAGCGGCGCTGGCCTATCTCAGCGAACGCATCGAACCCGCCCGGCGCTCGATCGCACTGACCTGCCTGGTGACCGCGATGGTCGCGGCAACCGTGACCGGCCAGCTCGTGGCACAGGCACTGCTGCCGATCGGCAGTTGGCGCTGGGTGTTCGGCATCAACGCGGCGATCGTCGCCCTGCTCGCCGCCGGCCTGCGCGCGGTCATGCTCCCCGACGTGCTCGGCGGGCAACGCCGCAGCCTGGCCAGCTACTTCGCGTCCATGGGCCGGCTGGCGTCGCGGCCAGTGCTGCTGCTGATCTACCTCGGCGCGATACCCGTGCTCGGCAGTTTCGTCGCGGTCTACACGGCATTGCAGCTGCACGGCCCCAGTTCACTCGCGGGCAGGCCGCAAGCCCTGCTCGAACTGCGCGCCAGCTCGCTGCCGGTGATGGTCGCGATCCCGTTCCTGGCCGGCGTGCTCGCCAAGCTCCGCCCCACCCTGCGCGCCGCCCTCGCCATGATCCTGGCCGCCGTCGCCGTGCTCGGGCTGGCTTTCGCCGGCCACTCCTCCGTGCTGGCCATCGGCGCCCTCATGTTCGTCTTCGTCGGCGCCATCGCGGTGGTCTCCCCCGGCCTCACCGAACTGGTCGGCACGCTTTCCGGCCCCAGCCGAGGTGCCGGCGTCGCCCTCTACACCTTTTCCCTGATCGGCGGTGCCAGTCTCGGCCCCCAACTCGTTTCCGTACTCGGCGGTCTCGGCTTTTCCGCAGTTCTCATCGCCACCTGCGTCATCGAGCTGGTCAGCGCGGCGTTGTTGCTTGGCGGCGACCGGCTTCGTCCGTCCTGAATCGTGGCGACGGGACCGCGCGACCCGTATTACATTCCGAGGCCGAGTGGGAGATACTTCATGCCTGCGTAGGACTCGGCACGGAGGTGATTGTCGTGAGCTACGACAATCTTCTCGTGGTCTTCGGGATCATCGGCGGTGTCGGCGTGCCGATCGCGGCCGTGTTCTGCACCGTCGGCCGACGGGAGGCCATCCGCCATGCCGCTCGGGAGACCGCCCGTCAGTTCAGCGGCGAGGTCATCGACAAGAAGGAGCTCATCGGCGCATTCGACCCGCGCTACTACTCCGGCCTGACCATCCGGTGCCACGATGGAACGACGACCACCGCGACAGTGCCGATCTGGTTCGACAGGCAGTTCCCGCTCGGCTGCCGGGTCGTCAAGTACTCCGGGGAGCCGTGGCCGGTCCGTGCGGGTGTACCGCCTCGGAATCCGGACGCCGACCACCTGACCTCACCGTGTTACCGCACGTCCTCCGGCGTGGCCGTGCATGTCCAACCGGACTGTGTCTGCCCGACCCGCCGGCGCTGAAACTCGGGTGCGCCGTGCGCCCTGTCCGCATAGGTTCCGAGGGTGATCCACACCTACCCTCCGCTCAACCTTGCGGTGCGCACGCCGCGGCTGACCTTGGCCGGGGCAACGGACGAGCTGCTGGAGCGGCTGGTCCCGGTTGTCCGCGCGGGCGTTGCCGATGCCCCGCCCTGGCCGCTCGACGACCCGATGTCGTTGTACGCGGACAGTCCCGACCGCGAGTGGCAGTGGCTGCGGGGCATCTGGCGAGGGCGGGCCCGTGGAGCCGGGCTTCTGGCGGCTGTACTTCGTCGTCTTGGTGGACGGCGAGCCGATCGGCGAGCAGACGCTGACCGGCACCGATTTCACCAAGTTCGGCACCGTGACGACCTTCTCGTGGCTGGCGCCGGGCATGCGTGGGCGCGGGATCGGCAAGGAGATGCGCGCGGCCATCCTGCACCTGGCGTTCGCCGGGCTGGGCGCCCGCGAGGCCGAGAGCGACGCCTTCACCGACAACCACGCGTCCAACAGGGTGTCCCGAGCGCTGGGCTACGAGCCGAACGGCACCACCTGGGACACCCGCCGGGGCGAGGCCGCGCCGATCCAGCGTTGGCGGCTGACCCGAGACGTCTGGGAACGACTCCGGCGCGATGACATCGAGTTGGTCGGCGTCGCGGAGTGTCTGCCCGCCCTGGGTCTCGCCTGAATCAGTCTGAATCAGTACTTGCCGGAAGCGTTGGTGGGCGGCGCGGTTCGCGGGCCGTACGGGGAGTGTTCAAGCCAGGAACCGAACGGCGGCACCAGCGGAGCGAGCGCGGCGGCCGTGCGCTGGCGCAGGCGCAGGCCGCGGCTGACCGGCCGCATGTGGGCCAGCGCGGTGCCGGCGGCGTTGCTGTTGTACTGCGCGGCGGCGCGGCGGTCGGTGTCGAAGCGGGTGATGGCGGTGGCGGCCGCCACCTGGTCGGCGGTGGCGAAGGCGGCTGAGATGGCCCTGGCTGCCGCGAACCCGTCGGCGAAGCCGCTGTTCATGCCGCGCGCGCCGAAGGGCGGAAACAGGTGGGCCGCCTCGCCGACGAGCAGGACGCGCCTGTCCCTGTCGACGAAAGACTCGGCGACGACCTGGAGATAGTGGTATTTCGACACCCACAGCACCGAGTCGACGTAGCGCGGGTCGACGACACTGGGCAGCCAGCGGCGCACGGATTCGGGTTCGGCGTAGTCGGTGACGTCGTCGTGTTCGCTGAACTGGACGTCGACCTGGAAACCGCCCGCGAACGGCACCCGCATCACGTTGCGGCCGCCCAACTCCGGGTGCTGGTAGTGGAAGACGCGTTCCAGCGGCATCATGTCGGCGCCGCCGTCCGCGACGTCCACGACAACGTGGTAGCCCTCGGAACGCTTGCCCTGCCATTCGATGCCGACGCCCTTGCGCACGGCCGAGCGGGCGCCGTCCGCGCCGACGACATAGCCCGCGACGAACTGCCGACCATCCGAGGTGCGCAGGTTGACGCATCGGTCGGTCGGCAGGACGTCGGTGACCCGCGCCCCCCAGATGATCCGCACGCCCGCGTCGTGGCAGGCGGCGAGCAGGTGGCGTTCGGTTTCGATCTGGCGCAGGCTGGTGAATCTGGGCAGCTTGCCGGGCGGGGCGGGCGGATACGTCCTCGCGAACACCTGGCGGCCCCGGTAGAGGGTGCGCTTGGTGTGCCATACGACGCCGTGCGCGACGATCCGCGCTGCCAGCCCTGGGCTGGCCGCGTCGAGCAGCCGCAGCGACTCGTTGTGCACGAACAGCGCGCGGCTGCCGGGCCGCACCCGGTCCTGCTGCTCGGCCTCCAGCAGCGTGACCGGCAGCCCGGTGGCGCGCAACGCGAGCGCGGCAGCGAGACCGACCGGCCCGGCACCGATGACGAGTACCGGGACGTTGTGGTGTTCAGCGGACGTCACTTGGTTATCCCTTTACGGCTGGCTGGTAACCGCCGACGGGCAGGCGCTGGGTGACGCCCAGACGGTTCCAGGAGTTGATGTCGATGATCGCCATGATGACCTTGCCGAGGGTTTCCTCGTCGAAGTGCTTTGCGGCCTCGGTGAACACCTCGTCGTCGACGCCGCCGTCGGCGATGAGCGTGATCTCCTCGGTCAGGGCGAGCACGGCGCGTTCCACGTCGGTGAAAAACGGGGTTTCCCGCCACGCGGACAACGCGTAGATGCGCTGCTCGGTCTCGCCGGCCGCGCGGGCGTCCTTGGTGTGGATGTCAAGGCAGAACGCGCATCCGTTGAGCTGCGACGCCCTGATGTTGATCAACTCGATCAGGGTCTTGTCTAGGCCGGACTGGGCGACGCTGGCATTGAGCGCCGCCATCGCCTTCTTGCCGGCGGGCCAGGCGGTGCCGAGGTTGATCCGGGGGTCGGACATGGAACGGGACTCCAATCGAAAAGGGTTTCCAGCCGTTGATCTTCGGCCGGTAAGCCCAGCCTAGTGGCGTCTGGTCAGTGGGTGTTGGTGTTGTGCAGCAGGCGAACCAGTTCCGGTCGCTGCACCTTCCAGGTGGAGGTCCTCGGCACCTCGTCGAAGGCCATCTGCACCGGGTCGGCCATGATCGGCAGGTCGGCGACGGCGTTGCGCCAGCGTTGCAGGTCAAGTGGACGTTCGCCCTTGGTACACACCACCGGCACCGGCTCGCCGAAGCGGCCCGCGATGATGGCGACCTCGCGCAGTTCGTGCAACCGCGACATGAGCACGTCCTCGGCCTCCAGATTGCTCGGCATGGACTCGATCTGGTCGACCTCGCGATCGAGCAGGTAGACCTCGCCCCAGCGGCCGCGGAAGCCCATGTCGCCCATCTGCCACCAGTTGTCCTTCAGCACGTCGCCGTAGCGCTGCTCCTCGCCGAGGTAGGTCAGCGCACGGGCGCGCAGCCGGGCCTCGATGCGGCCGACCTGGCCGCGCCGCAGCCGTTTGCCGTTCTCGTCCGCGACGCGCACCTTCACGAACCAGGGCACCGGGATGCCGACACAGCGCGCGTCGCCCTTGGCCAGGCCGCGCCGGGTGAACCAGCGGAAACAGACCGGACCGGTCTCGGACTGGCCGTAGAGCTGCCAGAAGATCGGGAAACGGCGCCGCGACGCGCCAAGCAGCGTGAGCATGGTGCGCGGGTGAATGGCGTCGAACGTGGTGCCGAAGCACCGCACGCTGGACAACGGCCGGTCGTCGGCGTCGGCGAGCTGTTCCCATTCGATGTAGGTGTTCGGGTGGGTCTCGACGAATCCGGGGCGCATACGCACGAACAGCGGGCCGATGCGCTCCGGGTCGTGGTCGGCCGCGATGATCAGCGGGTTGCCGTAGTCGAGGAACACGCGCAGCGCGTTGTAGAAGCGGGAGTGCACGAAAGTCATGCACAGTGCGGCGGTTTCCTTGCGCCGGATCGGCCAGGCCATGATCTTCTGCGGCACGTATCGGTTCCACAGGGTCTCGGCGCAGTGCACGGCGAGCTTGGGGATGCCGGTGGTGCCTGAGCTGTGCGTGATCAGCGACGGCTGACGCGGGTGCAGTCGCACGGCCGGGCGCGGCTGCGCGCCCTCGTACGTGGAGAGCGGCGTTGTGCCTTCGACCGGCCGACCCGAGGTGAGCAGCACCTTGTGCACCGACTCGATCGGTGCCGTGCCGCCGAACGCGGCGTCGATCTTGTCGGCGTCGATGAGCAGCCACGGCCGGTCCATCCGCACCAGCAGTTCGGCGACGATCTTCGGCTTGAGCGCCGGCGAGAGCAGCGCGGGCACCGCGCCGATCCGCGCGACCGCACAGGCGAGAACGCCGATGTCGAAGTTGTTCGTCTTGTAGATCGCCACCCGCTCGCTCGGTCGCACGCCCGCCGCCCACAACCGCGCCGAGGTCTCGGCGACGAGCTCGGCCATGCCGGCGACGGTCCATTCGGTGCCGCGCTCGGGAACGAACTGTAGCGGCTGGTCGAGCACGACCGGCACGCTCCCGTTGCGTTGCGCGGCGTCGTCGAACATCAGTCCGATCTGGAAGGTCCGGTCAGCTGTGTAGTTCGGCATGGTCATTCGCTCTTTCCGGTAGCGGACGTTGTGCCTGCTGGGGAACGGCAACGGCAGGGGTGGGCTCGCGCAGCACGAAGCGGCGCAGCTTCCCGGTCGATGTACGCGGCAGGGCGTCGACGACCTGCACGGAGCGCGGCACCTTGAATGCCGCGAGCCTGCTCCTGGCCAGCGCGATCAGTTCCGATTCCAGATCGGTCGCGCAGCGGCCGGGTTCGGTGACCACGAACGCGCGCAGCTTGGTCGCGCCGATCGAGTCGGGCACCGCGGCGACCGCGACCTCGCGCACCGCGTGGTGCGTCGCGAGCACGTCCTCGACCTCCATCGGCGACATGGTGATGCCACCGACCATTTCCAGGTCGTCGGTGCGCGCGATGTGCGTGAAGGTGCCGTCGTGGTGGCGGACGACGCGGTCACGGGTGCGCAGCCAGCCGTCGACGAGCACCGCGTCGGTTGCGTCCGGCCGGTTGAGGTAGCCGGACATCATCGAGGCGCCGCGCACCCACAGGTCGCCCTCGGTCTCGTCGCCGAGGACGTTGCCCTCGCCGTCGCGCAGCTGCGCCTCGTAGCCGGGCACGACGCGACCGATGGTGCCTGGCGTGTTGTACACGACGGTGTTGGCGGTCGCGGCGCAGCCGATCTCGGTCGCGCCCAACTGGTTGAGCACTGGCGCGCCGAGGAAGTCGGCGGCGCGGTCGGTCATCGTCCTGGTGAACCGCTCGCCGCCGGAGAAGGCGGTGCGCACCGAACGGAAGCAGCCCGGTTCGCCCTCCGCGCTCATCCGGGCGAACCAGGACGGCACCGCGTAGAGCTTGGTGACGCCGTGCCGCGCGACGAGTTCGCCGACCATCGCAGGCGAGGGCTTGCCCTTGACAAGCACCGTTGCCGAGCCGGAGAACAGCGGGAACACCATGGCGTTGCAGAAGCCGTAGGTGAAGTACAGTTTGGACACCGAGAGGGTGATGTCGTCGGCGTGGGCGCGCAGGCACGCCTTGCCGACGGTCTCGTAGTAGGCGAACGGGTTGTGCTGCGGGTGCACGACCCCCTTGGGGCGCCCGGTGGTGCCCGAGGTGTAGTGCACGTACAACGGGACGTTGGTGCGCACGGCCTGCGCGTAGTCGGCGCGCTCGACCTCGGCGAGCAGCCGTTCGACCGTGATGACCTGGCCGGCGTCGAAGCGGCCGGCCAGCTCCTCGGTGGTGATGACCAGCGCCGCGTCGCAGTCGCCGGCCATGAACTGGTGGTCCTCCTCGGTGAGGTCCGGGTTGACCGGAACCGCGGTGCAGCCCGCCCTGGTCACGCCGAGGAAGGCGAGCACCCAGCCGATGCTGTCCGGCAGCGCGATCAGCACGCGGTCGCCCAACCGGACGCCCTGTCGTTGCAGGACGTTGGTGGTGCGCGCGGCGAGCTGGTAGAGCTGGCCGTAGGTCCACTCACCGTCTTCGGTGATGTAGGCGGTGCGGGTGCCCCAGCCGCTGTGTAACGCGATTTCTTCGAGGTCTGCGGCGAAGTTCATCGGCCGCACCTTCCTCTCGTAGTCCTTACGTGCCTCTCGTGATCCTTACCTGAGCAGGCCGTCGCTGTTCCTTTGTGGCCTGCTGTTCAGGGCCGAGTGGGCGCGCAGCGTCGCAGCGGCCTTGAGCAGCATTTCTTCGTATTCCTCCACCGGGTCGGAGTCGAGCACGATCGCCCCGCCCGCACCAACGTGGAACACGCCGTCGTCGAGCACCGCGGTGCGGATGACGATGTTGAGATCGGCGGTGCCGTCGCAGCCGAGAAAGCCGATCGTGCCGGAGTAGACGCCGCGCGCGGTGGTCTCCAGCGAGTCGATGATCTCCATCGTGCGCAGCTTCGGCGCCCCGGTCATCGATCCACCGGGAAAACAGGCGCGCACACAGTCGATCGCACTGACATCGTCGCGCAGCATGCCGCGCACGGTCGACACGAGCTGGTGCACGGTGGTGTAGGTCTCGGCGGCCATCAGGCTTGGCACGTGCACGCTGGAGATCTCGCACACCCGGCCGAGATCGTTGCGTAGCAGGTCGACGATCATCAGGTTCTCGGCGAAGGTCTTGGCGCTGGTGGTCAGTTCCTCGCACAGCCGCCGGTCCTCCTCGGGGGTCTGCCCGCGCCGGACGGTGCCCTTGATTGGTTTGCTCTCCACGACACCGTTGCGGTCGATGCGCAGGAACCGTTCCGGCGACGAGCAGGCGACCTCCATCGCGCCGAAGCGCAGATAGGCGCCGTAAGGCGCGGGATTGGACCTGCGCAGCCTGCGGTAGTAGTCCAGCCCGGTGCCGTCGGCGGGAATGCGCACCGAGTTGGTCAGGCAGATCTCGTAGCTCTCGCCGTCGAGCAGTTTGCGCTGGCAGGCCAAGACATCGGCGAGGTACTGGGCACGGTCGCGGGTCAGCCACGGTTCGACGAGGGTGATGTCGGAGGTGTTGGCCCGCCGGGCGGGCGGATCGCCTGCGGGCAGCGCGGCGAGCGTGTCGGCCGAGGTGCGCAGCCATTGTTCTGCGCTGTTGTCACCGCTCCCGTCACCTGTGCGTGCGCGCAGGGCGAGCAGGTAGGTGCGGCCGAGTTCGTGGTCCACGGTGACGGTTCGGTCGGCGAAGATCCACTGCGCGTCCGGGTAGGGCGAGCGGTGCCCGTTGGTGGCGCCGCAGTCGGCCTTCAACTCGTAACCGAAGTAGCCGACGTAGCCGCAGGTGTGGTCGAAGGGCAGTTCCGGCGCGTGCACCTCGCGGCGCGCGAGTTCGGCGCGCAGGTAGTCGAAGATGGTGCCGGGCACCTGGCGCGGTGCGCCGTTTGCCGGCGTGACGGTGACCTGGTCGGTGCCCACGTGGTAACGCACGGTCTCGCCGAGCGGGCCAGCGCCGTTGCCGAGGTGGGAGAAGCGGGCGAGTCCCGGCTCGACGTGCGCGCTGTCCAGCCAGAACGCGGATGGCGACCCGGCGAACAGCGCGTCGAAGACCGCCTCGGTGTCGACCGCGAAGTCCAGGGTGCGGACGCGCAGGTCGTAGTGCACGTCCGCGTGCCGCTGCACCGGTGCCGGGGGCTGGGTCGAGAGCTGGGCCGGCGCGGCCGTTGCGAGCGATATCGTCGTGGGCGGCAGTGGGACGCGTTTGCCGTTGTTGCGCGCCGCGGTGATGTCGCGGAAGCGGGCCAGCAACTCCCGGCCGTACTCGCTGGCCACCGACTCGGGGTGGAACTGCAACCCCCACAGTGGCCGGTCGAGGTGCTTGAGACCCATGACGACGCCGTCCTCGGCCCACGCGGTCGCCACCACCCGCTGCGGCAACGGCTCGACCGCGCACAGCGAGTGGTAGCGCACCACGATGAACTGCTCTGGCAGGCCCTCGAACAGGTCGGCGCCGTCGTGGTTGAGCTTGGTGAGGTGACCGTGCCTGGCCTGCGGGGCGAGATCGACGGTTCCGCCCGCGCCGACCGCGATGCCCTGATGGCCGAGGCACACGCCGAGCAGCGGAATGCGGGTGTGCGCGATCACGTCGGCGCAGATGCCGAAGTCGCCGGGCCGAGCGGGATGCCCTGGACCGGGCGAGATCACGATGTTGTCGAACTCGTCGAGGTCGGGTACCTCGGTTCGGGACACGTCGTTGGCGACGACCGTCGGCTCGATACCGTTGACCTCAGCGATGAGCTGGAAGAGGTTGTAGGTATAGGAGTCGTAGTTGTCGATCAGCAGGGTGCGCATCGATCCGTCGTCTCCCTAGATGTTCCCGGCCAGCAGGCTGGTGGTGTCGGAGTCACTGCCGGCGGGGGTGAGCAGCTCCTTGATCTCACCAGCCAGTCGCAGCGCCTGTTCGTCGTTGAGCCGCGGATCGCACAGCGTCCGGTATGCCGATGGCAGGTCGGCCAGCCGCGTCGTGCCGCCAACGCATTCGGTGACGTCGTCCGCGGCGACCTCAAGGTGCACGCCACCGGGCCATTCGCCGAGATCACCGAGTACGTCGAAGAAACCGCGCAGCTCGTCGAGGATGGTGTCGTAGTAGCGGGTCTTGAGCCCGAACGGCGTCTTGACCGTGTTGCCGTGCATGGGATCGCACATCCACACCACCGGATGGCCTGCCCGCCGCACCGCGCGGACTACCTCGGGGAGTCGTTCGCGCACGTTCTTGCTGCCCTGCCGGGAGACCAGGGTCAGCCTGCCCGGCACGCGGTCGGGGTCGAGCCGTGCGCAGGTGCGCACGAGTTCGTCCAGGTCGGTGTCGGGGCCGACCTTGCAGGCGACCGGGTTGGCTATCCCGGACAGGAACTCCACATGCGCGGCGTCCGCGTGATTGGTGCGGTAGCCGACCCACGGCAGGTGGGTTGAGGCGAGCAGCCACCTGCCGGTGTCCGGGTCGCGCCGGGTCAGCGGTTCCTCGTAGTCGAGGATGAGTGCCTCGTGGCTGGTCCACAGTCCGTTGTGCCGCCAGAAACCGTCCTGCTCGACGGTGTGCCCGTAGGGCTGGGTCGTGCACAGGACGGGCGGTTCCTCGGTCCACCAGCGGGACTCCGCACCGTCCACAGGAGACTGTGTGCCGGTCAGCCTTGCGAGTTCGGTGAACACCTCGTGCGAGGTGTGGTAGGCGTCGAACAGCCGGGACGCGTCGACCCTGCGCGCTGTCTCGTTTGGTTCCGCGCCGTTGACGATCAGGCCACGGAAGGAGGGCAGCTGGCGGCCGTCGACGAGTTCGGTCGGCTGCGAGCGCGGTTTGGCGAACTGGCCGGCCAGCCGTCCGATCGTGACGACCGGCAGCGCGGTACGCGCACTGATCGACGTGGCCATCCTGCCGAGCAGGTCGTGCTTGCGGCCCGCGCCGAGCGTTGCCGCACTGCCGAACGGTTCCGCGCAGTCGCCCGCCTGTAGGATGAACCCGAGACCCGCCTGCACCTGACGCAGTTGCGTGAGCAGAGCGTCCACATCGGTCATGGTGACCAACGCGGGCAGACCGAAAAGGGCCTCGCGCACCCAGCCGATCCGGGGGCCGGTCCAGTCCGGTTGCTGCGAGGTGGGGCGCGAGTGCCAGCCAGCGGGATGCCACTGCGCCGCAACAGAGTCGTGGGCCGCAACAGAGTCTTTGGCCGCAACAGAGTCCTGCGCCGCAACGGAGTCATGGCTGGTGCTGCCTCCGGTCAGGTCCCTGCCGGGACCTACCGCGGTGTGACGAGAAGGAAACGGATCCAACCGGTTCATGTCCACCACGCTTCGATTCAGCTGCCAACACGCACTGAGGAAAGACTGACACCCGGCCTATCCCATGGTCGTGAGCCCTTGGTCCTGCGAGCGATGGGACAGCAACCGGGTGTCGGTGACGCGGTCCACCGCAGGTCGGGCGCGATGACTCCGATGGACAGGACCGAACCGGTGACCGATGCGTCACTACGCGCCCGCACGTAGCCGTGCGCCATGTGGCCGTCAACGGGGTAGGTGGCGGTACGCAAACCTGCGTAGCGCGATCGCCGCACCCACGCTGACGACACCGCCGGGGTCGGCCCGGCACGCTGTGCTGGTGGGCGACAACCTGATCGAGACACATGCTCTTACCAAGCGGTACGGCGAGCACCGTGCCGTCGACCAGCTCGACCTCACCGTGCGCCGGGGCGAGATCTACGGTTTTCTCGGCCCCAACGGCGCTGGCAAGACCACGACCCTGCGCATCCTGCTCGGTCTGGTCCGCGCGACCTCCGGCACCGTGCGCGTACTCGACGCCGAGCCGGGCGATCCGAAGGCACTGGCCAACATCGGCGTGCTCGTCGAGTCGGCCGCCTTCTACCCGTACCTGTCCGGCCGGGACAACCTGCGCACGTTCGCGCGTTACTGCAAGGTGCCGGACGCGCGCGTCGAGGAAGTTCTTGAGGTCGTGAGCCTCACCGACCGGGGCGGCGACAAGTTCTCCGCGTACTCGCTTGGCATGAAGCAGCGTCTCGGCCTGGCCGCCGCGCTGCTGAAGGACCCGGAACTGCTGATTCTGGACGAGCCGACCAACGGGCTCGACCCGGCCGGCATCACCGACATGCGCAGGCTCATCCGCAAGCTCGGCCGCGACGGGCACACCGTGGTGCTGTCCAGTCACCTGCTCGGTGAGGTGCAGCAGATCTGCGACCGGGTCGGCATGATCGCGCGCGGCAGGCTGGTGCGCGAGGGAACCGTGGACGAACTGCGCGGCACCGCGACCCTTGAGGTGGTGGCCGAACCGCTTGCGCAGGCGCGCGAGATCGTCGCGCAGCTCATCGGCGCCGAGAAGATCATCGCATCGGACAACGCGCTTCGGCTCAACGCCAAGCCGACCGATGCGGTGCGCATCAACAGGGAGCTGGTACTGGCGGGGATCGCGGTGAGTTCGCTGCACTGGATCGAGCGCTCGCTTGAGGAGATCTTCTTCGAGGTCACCGACGAACCCCAGGCCGAACTGACGACCACCAAGGGCGGTGTGTGATGCTCGCCAGCCTCAACGCGGAACTGTTCAAGCTGCGCAAGCGGACCGCCCTCTGGCTGATCGTGGTCGCCTGGCTGGTGCTGTCCCTGCTGTTCGGCTACGTCTTCCCTTACCTGAGCTATCACGGCATTGCCGCCGGTCCCGGCGCGGCGGGTGGCGAGAGCGCGCAGCGTGCGCTCTCCTCTGCGCTGCCGGGCAGTCTCGCGTCCACCGCGATCGCGGGCTTCCCGCTGTTCGCCGGCGCGCTCGCGCTGATCCTCGGGGTGCTGACCGTCGGCAGCGAGTACGGGTGGCAGACGGTGAAGGTGATGTTCACCCAGGGACCGCGCCGGACCTCGGTGCTGGCCGGCAAGGTCGGCGCGGTGCTGCTGATCATGCTCGGCATCGTCATCCTGACCTTCGTCCTGGACGGCGCGGCGTCGTTGCTGGTCGCCTCGATGGCGGACAAGGCGGTGAGCTGGCCCGCGTTCGGCGACATCCTGCGCGGGATAGGCGCCGGCTGGCTGATCGTGTCCATGTGGGCGCTCGGCGGGATGTTCCTCGGGTTCATCCTGCGCGGCACCGCGCTCGCCGTCGGGCTCGGCCTGGTGTGGGCGCTGGTGCTGGAAAACCTGCTGCGTGCGTTCGCGTCCACCATCAGCCTGATCAACGTGGCGCAGAAGTTCTTCCCCGGCACCAACGCGGGCTCGCTCGCGGCCGCGCTCGGCGTGCCGGCGATGGGCTCGGACGGCGGCACGCCCGGCATCACCACCGCGGTCAGCGGAACCCAGGCGGCGATCGTGCTCGGCTGCTACCTGGTGGTGTTCGTCGGAGCCAGCGCGATCCTGCTCAACCGCCGCGATGTGACCTGACCGAGGTCGCTCGTCAGCAATGAAGTGAAACGAGAGAAGGAGAAACAAACGCCATGAGTGCGGACAAGAGGACGGCGGCGCCGGCGTTCTATTGGAACGGTTGGGCCAACATCGTCGCGGGGCTGGCCATCTTCGCCCAGGACTACGTCGTCCATCTGGCCAACTACAAGGGACAGTTCCCGCCAGGCGGGGCCATCTTCACCGTGGTCGGCATCCTGGTCCTGGCGTTGGCGGTGAAGTTCCGCTGGATCATCATTCTCGGCCTCATCGCCCCGGCCTTCATCTTCTCCGGCGGCTTCCAGCAGAAGGGCATCGGCCAGCAGCTGACCAACGTCGGTCATTTCGGGACCTTCATCAGCACCTGGATCCTGTGGATCGGCATGGTGGTCGCGATCGTCGCCGGCGTCATCGGCATCATCTCGCTGTTCACCCGCAAGCGCGTCACCGTGAGCTGAGCTGAGCTGGGGTGGCGGTGGCGGGGTGTCTCAGCGGTCGACGCTCAGTCCGGCCCGCACCGCGATCACCACGAGCTGCGCCCGCGAATGCGCGCGCAGCTTGACCATGGCCCTGCCGACGTGCGTGCGCACGGTGGCCGGGCTGAGCACGAGTTCTCGGGCGATCTCGTCGTTGGAGCGACCAGTGGCCACCCAGGCGACCATTTCCCGTTCCCGGTCGGTCAGCTCGTCGAGGCTCTCGGCAGAGGCGGCGCCCGGCGCGGCCTTCCTGGCGAACTGGGCGACCACCCGCTGGGTGACCGACGGCGAGAGCAGCGCTTCGCCTGCGGCCACCACGCGCACCGCGCGCACGAGTTCGCTCGGCGCTGCGTCCTTGAGGATGAATCCGGCCGCGCCGGCCTGTAGCGCCTCGAACACGTACTCGTCGATCTCGAACGTGGTGACGATGATGACGCGCAGGTCGGCGAGGTCGGGATCGGCCTTGATCCGGCGCAGCGTCTCCAGCCCGTCCATGCCGGGCATCCTGATGTCCAGCAGCAGCACATCGGGACGTCGCTCGCGCAGCAGGTCGATCACGGCGGCGCCGCTGCTCGCCTCGCCGACGACGCGCAGGTCCTCCTCGCGGTCGACGAGGGCGCGCAGTCCCATCCGGACCACGCCGTGGTCGTCGGCGATGACGACGTCGATCGGCTTGTCGGTCATCGGGCACCTTCCGGCAGCGGCAGTTCGGCCATGACCTGGAACCCTCCGTCGACAACGGTGCCAGCGGTGAAGTCGCCGCCGACGGCCTCGACCCGGGTGCGCATCCCGACCAGCCCCCGACCTTCGACAGCGCCGTCGTCAGGAGCGCCGGCACCATGATCGCGCACCCGCACCACGAGCCGATCGCCGACCCGGCCGACGCACACCTTCACCGTGGTCGGACCGGCATGGCGCAGCACGTTGGTCAGCGACTCCCGCACGACCCGATAGGCGGCGCGGGCGACGTCGCGTTCTGGCGCCGGTTCGACCGGCGCGAGGTCCAGTTCGACGGAAAGGCCGCCGGCCCGCATCCGGTCGACCAGCCCGGCAAGCTCGGCAAGCCCCTCGTCGCCCGCCTCGGCATCCGCACCGTCCTCATCGGACTCGGGTGCCGGCACGACCGGCACGGTGGCGCCGCCGGAGGCGGGATGGAAGGTGTCGAGCATGCCGCGCAGGTCGGTAAGGGACTTGGCGCTGACGGCCTGGATCGCCTCAAGCGACTTGCGCGCCTGCTCGGGTTGTTCGTCGAAAACGAGCAGCGCCACGCCGGCCTGCATGGCGACCACCGCGAACCCGTGCCCTGCCACGTCGTGCACCTCGCTGGCGATCTTCATCCGCTCCTCAAGCGCCACCCGCGACACCAGCTCCTGCCGGGCGCGTTCCCTGGCCACCGCGGTGACGTGCAGCAGCGCGCCGACCGACCAGGGCAGCACGATCCACGCGGTCCACAGCAGGGCGAGCAGGCGGGGCGAGTCGAACTGGCTGCGGGTCAGCCGCACCGCGATGGTTGTCGAGGTGAGCACGGCGGCGAGCAGGCACGCTGGCACGGACACGCGCAGCGGGCGCTGCCGCGCCACCTGGTAGGTGACTAGGATCAGGCACAGTTGCACGGGGCCGAACGGAAAGCCGAGCAGCAGGTAGGTGTTGACCACCACGGTGGTGGCGGCCAGCGCCACGACCGGTGCGTCGCGCCGGGGCACCAACGTGGTCACCGAGGACAGCACGAGCAGCACGATGGCGAACGCGTCCAGCGGACGGGACTGGCGGGTCTGGCCGATGCCCGCGGCCATCGTGCCGAACACCAGGATCAGCGCGGCCGCCGCGACGATGCCCAGCAGGGCTGGTGAGGCAAGCCTGCTGGTCCAGCGCCCCGAGGGGCCGATCCCCGGTCGGCGACTCACCGGGAAAGACTACCGTCGGCGGGTTCGACCGAGCCGATGATCCCGGCACGGCGGGGCTCCCCCGGCCGAGCTGAGCCAGGGAAGCACCGCCGCACGCCGGACATCAGTGGCCGAGCCCGGCCCGCCGGGCCTGCACGGCCGCTTCGGTGCGGTCGACAAGGTGCAGCTTGGCGAAGATCCGAGACAGGTAGTTGCGCACGGTCTTGATGGAAAGGCCCAACTCCCGCGCGATCGCGGCGTTGCCTCGGCCGTCCGCGATCAGCTCCAGCACGGCGCGTTCCCGATCGGTCAGTTCCGGGAACGGTTTGCCGAAGGCCGGTGGCTTGGTCAGGTACTCGATCACCCAGTTGGACGCCTGCGCGTCGAACACGAGCCCACCGGACCGGACGATCTTGATGGCCGTCTCGACCTCTTCGGACTTGGCGCCCTTGAGCAGGTAACCTCGGGCCCCGGCCCGGATCGCGGAGAAGAACACGTCCCGGTCGTCGAGCATGGTCACGATGATCACCGAGGTACCCGGGCACCGGCTCGCGATGGTCTTGGTGACCTCGATCCCGGTGACGCCCGGCAGGTTCACGTCCATCAGGACCAGTTCCGGCTTCAGCGTGTACGCCATGGTCAGCGCCTCGGTGCCGGTCTTGGCCTCGCCGACGACGCGTAATCTGCCGATGTCGTTGAGCAGGGTTCTCAGTCCGAACCGGTAGACCGGGTGGTCATCGGCGATCAGCACGCTGATCTGGTCGGTCTTCTCGCACACGTCGGTCACTACGTCTCCCCAGTTAGCTACGTACCCCAGTTGGCCCGCGTCCCCCGACGGCCGGGTGCGGGGCCGGGCAGCCCCGCACCCGTTTCACGCGGCCTGCGCAACCAGCGGGAACGCGGCGACGACGGCGAAACCGATCGGGTGCATCGGCCGCGCGACGCACCAACCGCCCTGTTCGGCGGCGCGATCGGCCATGTTGGTCAGCCCGGACCCGTCCGAGTGCGGCAGCATATCGGTCGGGCCGCCGTCGTCAACGACCCTGACCAGCAGATGGCCGTCGCGGACGAGCACAGATGCCGAGCAGTGCCGGCCCCCGGAATGCTTGAGCACGTTGGTCAGTGCCTCGCGCATGATCCAGAACGCCGCCCAGCCGACGTCCTCGGGGACCGTTTCAGCACGCTCGTCGATCGTCAGGAAGATCTCCTTGCGGTCGCCGAGCAGCCTGCGCATCCGCCCGACCATCGCGCGCATCGCGGTCGGGAGCTTACACACGTTGTTCGGCACTTCCCGGTCGGCGGACAGGCGCCGAACGACCGAGATCAGCTCGGCGAGATCGGCGCGCACGTGGTCGACGAGCTGACGCGCCTCCGCCGGATCGGCGTTGATCATCCGTTCGGCCGTTTCCATCGCCATCGCCATCCCGGCGAGGGACGAGCCGACCTTGTCGTGCAGGTCTCGACGCACCAGGCGCAGCTTCTCGCCGTGCGTGCAGTGGCGGTCTTCCGTGCCGGTCCAGCGCTTGGTGCGGGAGAGCGCGACCACGGTATCCTCGACCGAGGATCGGCTACTCATCGTAGTCCCAGTTGTGGCCGACGTGACGCAGAGCTGCTATCCTCGGTGGCAAGTCCTAATTCGCGATATTGCGTGTTCGACGTTGACGTATTCACGGATAAAAGCTGTGATGAACTTCGGCATACATTCGTCAGGCTCAACATTGACCGTCGTTCCTTCCCCAGGCGGAACTTGCATGTCGGCACGGCCATACCAGGTCCGCGAGCATCTTTCTCGCAGTCCGAAGTAAGCCATCGCCAACCCATCCCCAGAAAAACCGAAAGCGTCTCCGAATTGTGCTTTCCCCAGTCCACTTCCGCAGAGCGCCTTCAAAGCCAGTTTATCGAAGTGAACACGCAGGTCAAGCTTTCACGGGAGTCCGGATGGGTGGCGTGTCGCACCAGCCGCGCACCAGTTCACATGGCGCTTGGGTATGCGCCATCAGGGCTGGACGGGTGCGCGCGCCCGTCCAGCCCAATGGAACGCCAGGTGAGGGCGTGGGTCTGGGGATGAGGCCGAGAAACGGGGCCGCTCGCAGGGGAGGACGAGCGGGCCGCATTGGCCACCAAAGAATGGGTAACGCCGAGAAGAAAGGAACGAAAATTCACCGATTTGGTGGTAGACACGGAGTCGTCGTCACTGTTCGCGCACGAACACGCCGACCGTCGACGACCGTGCCGGAGGGGATGCCGGCAGCGGCGTCGACGGCCGTGGTAGGCGGTCGGTCAACCGGAAATGGTGACCACCGCGCGATGGGTGTCCGCGTCGTCGATGTGCTTGACCAGGTAGTCGGCGAGGTCGGCCCGGTGCAGCGCGCGCTCGTGCGGCAGGTAGCCCTCGATCGCGGTCCGGTACGTGCCGGTCGCCGGCCCGTCCCACAGTTTGGACGAGCGGATCATGGTCCAGATCGCGTCGCTGTGCCGCAGCTCGTCCTCCATCCGCAGCATGTCGAGGTAGACGTTGCGGAAAATCTTCTCGATGACGTACCTGATCATCAGCCGCCGTACCAGCGGTGCCTGTTTCGGCACCTCGATGCGCGATGACGAGATCGTCACGATTCGCTTGACACCGGTGTCCCGCATGGTGTCGAGCACGTTGCGGATACCGTCCGAATAGACCACCGTCGTGCTCCGGTCAGGCGCGCCGACCGCGTACACGACGGCGTCAGCGCCCTCGATCGCGGCGGGCAGCGTGTCGATACGCAGTACGTCGGCCGTGACCACCGCGCAGGTCGAGCGAAACCCGGCCAGCGCGTCCGCGCTCCGCGCGACCGCCGTCACCTCGTGGCCTGCGGTGAGCGCACGCGCCACCACCTGCCGACCGGTGCCGCCGGCCGCTCCCAGAACCACCAGTCGCATGTTCTTCGTCCCTTCGATCGTGTGTCGGTGCCGGGCAGCTCAGACGACCCCGGTGATGACCGCCGCGGCGTACGAGCCGACCGCGCCGATCGCGGCGAAGGTGCGCACCTGGTGGGCGGTGTCCCAGTTCAGCCGCATCCGTTCCCAGCCTTCGGGAATCCGGCGCGGGCTCCAGTGTTCGATCTTGCGCCAGGTTGGTCGGTTGAAGAACTCCGATGTGAGGCCGACGACGACCATGGCCAGCGACCCGATCAGGAACAGCACCGTGATCACCGGCGAGGACGTCTGGAACGCCGCGACCGCGCCGGTCGCGGCCATGAGCACGCCGCCCCAGACCGCGATCGGGTGGAACACGTGCATGTCGATGAGGTGGCAGGCGTTGACGTATCGGTCGTAGGGCATGGAGTTCAGCATGGGCAGGATGGCCAGCTTCATGATCCACAGGGTGCCGAGCTGGATACCTGACCAGGCAAGCACCACCGTACCGAGGACTTCGACAGTCGTGTTCATCTCAGCTCCGTCGTGCTGTCAGTTCGTTGTGACGTGAGGTTTCCTGGCGGACCAGGAACCGGATGGACCTGGCGTCGGTGAAGCATTCGCGCATCGGCCTGACCAGCGTCCGGTGATCCGGACTCCTCTCCCACTCCTCGAAGGACTCGATGCGGTCCCACTCGCTGGTGATCAGCCACTGCTCAGGGTCGGCGGGCGACTGACACACCTGGTCGACGAGGTGACCGGGCACGCCGTTGGCCACTTCGTAGCGGATCGCCTGGTAGGCGGCGAGAAAGTCCTCGGTCCGCTCGGTGGGGACCCGGATCAGGAAGACCACCCGCGCCTTCTCGGGGTATTCCTCGGTGCTCATCCCGCCTCCTTCAGTGCCATCTCGGACGTCTCGGCGTCGTAGCGGCCGACAACGAGCGAACTGTTGAAACCGTCGTAGCCGCGCGCGCCGATCAGCGCGACGTTCACCTGCGCCGCCTTGGTCTCGCGGACGAAGTTCAGCGCGCAGCCCGGCGCCGGCTTGGCCTGCCCAGCCGACACCGGCAGGGTCTGTTCGCGCATGGCCAACAGCGCGGTCACCACGTCCAGTGCCGATCCGCCCTGATACATCCGGCCAACCAAGGACTTCTGCGTTGTCACCGCGGCAGGGCCTGCCTCGCCGAACACCTCGTGCAGGGCCTGCGCCTCGGACTCGTCGTAGCCGGGCACGCCGAGCGCGTCCGGGATGACGACGTCCACATCGGCTGGTCCGACACCGGCGCGGGCGAGCGCGGAGCGCATGGCCGACGCGTAGTGCGCCGCCGAACCGCTGCCGCCGCGCCGGGTCGGCTCACCGTCGTGAGTGGACGCCCAGCCCAGGATCTCGCCGTAGACGAACGGGACGCCGCGCGCGATCGCGTGGTCGAGGTCCTCGACCACCAGCACGGCACCGCCCTCGCCAGGCACGTACCCAGAAGCCTCCTCGTCGAACGGGAGGTAGGCGCGCTCCGGGTCGTCGGCGACACTGAGCCAGCCGTTGCGCTGCTGGCAGGCCAGCGCGTACGGGCTCAACGGTGCCTCCAGCCCACCGGCGAGCACCAGCGGCGCTCCCCTGCGGACCAGCCGCGCCGCGTGCGCGATGCTGTCCAGCCCGCCTGCTGCCTCCGACGCGAGCACGTTGCACGGACCCTTGGCCTGGTTGTGAATGGACACCTGGCCGACGGTGGCCGCGTAGAACCAGGCGATCGACTGGTACGCGCCGACCGTGCGGTCCGGCAGGCTCCACAGCCGTTGCAGTTCCTTCTGCCCGAACTGGTTGCCGCCGGAGGAACTCGCCAGCGACACCGACAGCTCGTACGGGTCGATGTCGCCCTCGGCGAGCCCCGCGTCGGCAAGCGCCTGCCGCGCGCACACCAGTCCCATCCAGGTCCACCGGTCGGTCTGCACAACGAGCCTGCCGTCGAGCTTGCCCGTCACGTCGAACTCGCCGACCTCGCCCGCTATCGTCGTCTCGTACCGGCTCGGGTCGAACAGGCTGATCCGACCGAGCCGGTTTTCGCCGTTGGCCACGGTGTTCCAGTGCGCAGCAGCGTCAAGACCGCTCGGTGCGGTCACGCCGATGCCGGTGATCACGGCCCTACCACTCATCGCTGCCCTCCTTCCTCAGTGTCGTGTTCACCGTTCACATCCGTCCATTGCGGACGCCGTCGAGCTTGGCGAAGATCATCGCCGACTGGAAGCCGCCGAAGCCGCTGCCCACCGACAGCGCCACGTTCACCGGCAGCTCCCGCGCGATGTTCGGCGTGTAGTCCAGGTCGCACTCGGGGTCGCGGTTCGCCCAGTTCGCGGTCGGCGGGACCGTGCCGGACTCGATGGCCAGCGCGCACGCGGCCATCTCGATCGAACCGATCGCGCCGAGCGAGTGCCCGACCATCGACTTGATCGAGCTGATCGGCACCTGGTAGGCGGCCTGGCCGAGGGCACGCTTGAACGCGGCGGTCTCGTGCCGGTCGTTCTGCCGCGTGCCGGAGCCGTGCGCGCAGATGTAGGAGATGTCCTCGGCGTTGAACCTGCCCTGGTTCATCGCGTCGGCGATCGCCACGCTCATCTCGACGCCGTCCGGGCGCAACCCGGTCATGTGGTAGGCGTTGCCGCGGGCGGCGTAGCCGGAGACCTCGCAGTAGATCGGGGCACCACGGCGGCGCGCCGACTCCAGTTCCTCAAGGATGAGCACGGCAGCGCCCTCGGCGAGGACGAAACCGGTGCGGTCCCGGTCGAAGGGCCGCGAGGCGTGCTCGGGGTCGCTGTTGTCCGGGGTGGTCGCCTTGATCGCGTCGAACGAGGCGGCGGTGACCGGGGACAGCGGCGAGTCGGCGGCGCCCGCGATGACCACGTCGGCCTCGCCGTCCTGGATCAACTGGTGGGCGTAGCCGATCGCGTCGATGCCGGACGTGCAGCCGGTGGAGATCACCTGCACCGGGCCGTGCACGCCGTGCCGGTGCGCGATGTCCGCGCCGAGGCTGCTCGGCACGAGCGCCTGGTACAGGAACGGCGTCGTGCAGTCCGGGTCGACAAGCCAGTCGCGGCCGGACGAGCTGGCCACGACGTACTCGTGTTCCAGCGCGGTGGTGCCGCCGACCGCGGAGCCCATCACGACACCGGTCCGCTCGCGCAGCGCATCGTCGAGTTCGATGCCGCTGTCGGCGAGCGCTTCCGCGGCCGCGGCAAGGCCGAACTGGATGTAGCGGTCCGAGCGACGCTGGTCGCGCAGGGACAGTCCGGCCTCGGCCGGGTCGAAGTCGCACTCGCCGGCGACCTGCGAGCGGAACGGTGTCGGGTCGTAGAGGGTGGCGCGGCGCGTCGCGGTCCTGCCCGCGGTCAGGCACGACCAGAACGCCTTCCTGGTCACCCCGCCCGGCGCGACAACGCCGACGCCGGTGACCACGGTCCGCCTCGGCCAGTCGGTCATGCCTGCCTCGCAGCGAACGCGGCAGCTTCCTCGGCCGTCTCGGTGTCCACGTGGCCCAGTTCCGGGCGCGGCGCGAGCGGGCCGAGGTGGAACACGGCGAACGCCTCCTCGGTGCCGTGGTTGCGCAGCCGGTGGCGGGTGTTGACCGGCACGAGCAGAGATTCGTTGGGGCGCAACACGGTCGGCTCGCCGTCGAGGTCGACGGTGAGTTCACCTCGGACGCAGAACAGGAACTCCTCGCTGTAGGGGTGGTAGTGCTCGGCGATGCACTCCCCAACGGCCAGCGTCGCGGCGCCCATGAATCCGGAGGTGCTGCCGACGGTCGCGGGCCCGAGCAGGACCCTGATCTCGGCACCCCTGCGGGTGTTGGGCTGGGCATCGCGGAACGCGACCGTCCTGTGTGCGGCAGTGGCACTCATCTTCGTTCTCCCATGTGAATGTCAGGCGCGTCGGCGCCAAGTCGGTCCCGATGTCCAGCGATCCGAGCTGTTCAGCTGCTCGCGCTCGTCCCGGCGTGCGCGGCGGCTTCGATCTTGTCCTTGATGATGTCCATCTGGATCCGGGAGTTGGTGTTGAGCCGCTGCACCATCTGCTCGTTGGTCACCGGTGCGGTGGGCTTCATGTCGAAGTCCTGGAACCAGGTCATCCGAACGCCGTCCGGCTCCTCGGCGTAGGTCCAGCGGATGTTCATGAACTCGAAGGGCCCGGTCTCGATCCGGTGCGCCTCGACAGTCTTGGCCTCGCGGTTGGAGGTGCGCTCGCTGACCCAGCTCCACACCATGCCGTTCTCGTCAGGGTGCATGGTGAGCCGGAACCGGACCGTGTCGCCGTCGCGTTCGAGAATCTCGGCCTTGGCGTACTCGGTGTAGAGCGAGGTCCAGTTCGCCACGTCGTTGGTGATCTTCCAGACCAGGTCGAACGGGGCGTCGATGACAACGGTGTTCGTGGTGCTCGCGGCCATGTCAGTTGCTCCTCGCGATGCCGTCGGAAACGAACTCGGAGATGGAGTCGACGGTCATCTCCAGCGACTCGTCGGGAATCTTGACGCCGTAGCGCTGCTGCACGACGGCCTGCAACTCCATCGCGGCCAGCGAGTCGAGGCCCAGTTCCTCAAGGGTCTTGCCCTCGTCGGTGTCCAGCTGGCTGGGCGCCAACCCGGCGCTGGTCACCAGGATCTCGCGGAGCGCGCCCTGTAGCGAGGTGCGGCCCATCTCGTCGTTGATCGTCACTGCAACTCCCCAATGTCGTTCGTGTCGTTCGGTCAGTTTCCGAGCAGCCTCGGCACGATGGCGGTGCTGTGCTCGGCCTTGCGGAACTCGAAGTCGGCCAGCACCCTGCGCAGCATCGGAATGGTGGTGCGCACGCCGGGACCGGACACGTCGAACTCGCCGAGCGCGCGTTCCATCCGGTTCAGCGCGCCGATGCGGTCCGGCGCCCACACGATCACCTTGGCCAGCAACGAGTCGTAGTGCGGGCCGAGCCGGTATCCGCTGAACGCGTGCGTGTCCACCCTGGTGAACGGGCCGCCGGGCGGGATGAACCGCTCGATAAGGCCGGCGGTCGGCGCGAAGTCGCGGTCCGGGTCCTCGCCGTTGACCCGGCACTCGATGGCAACACCGCGCACCTGGATGTCCTGTTGGCTCAGCCGAAGCGGGGCGCCCGTCGCCACATACAGCTGCTCGTGCACCAGGTCGACACCGGTGATCATCTCGCTGACCGGGTGCTCGACCTGCAACCGCGCGTTGACCTCCATGAAGTAGAACTTCTCGTCCTCGTCGACGAGGAACTCGAACGTGCCGGCGCCGGTGAACCCGATCGCGAGGGCGCCACGCACCGCGGTCGAGGTGATGTCGTCCAGCGTGGCCTGTGACAGCGCGGGCGCGGGGCCCTCCTCGATGAGCTTCTGGTGCCTGCGCTGCACCGAGCAGTCCCGAGTGCCCAGGTGCACGCCCTTGCCGTGGTGGTCGCACAGGATCTGTACCTCGACGTGTCGCGCCGCCGCCACATACCGTTCCAGGTAGACCCGGCCGTCGCCGAAGACGGCGGCCGCGGTCGCGCGGGCGGCGCGGTAGGCGGCTTCGAGGTCCTCCTGCGCGTGCACGACCGACATGCCCTTGCCGCCACCGCCGGCGACCGCCTTGATGATGACCGGATAGCCGACCGCGTCCGCCTCGGCCTTTGCCTCGGCATAGGTACGCAGCGCCTCGACGCTGCCGGGCAGCAGCGGAAGGCCCTGGTCGAGCATGAGCCTGCGCGCTGTCGACTTGTCGCCGAGCGCTCCCATCACCTCGGCCCTCGGCCCGATGAAGGTCAGGTCGTTGTCCAGGCACACCTCGGCGAAGTCGGGGTCCTCGGACAGGAACCCGTAGCCGGGGTGGACCGCGTCCGCGCCGGTCTGCAACGCGGCCTCGATGATCGCCGCCGCGTTCATGTAGCTCCGCCTGCCCGGCGGAGGTCCGATGTGGACGACCTCGTCGAAGTGCCGCAGGACAAGGTCGTCGCGGTCGGCGGTGGAGTAGACCCCGACCGAGTTGACGCCGAGTTCACGGCACGCCCTCGCGACCCGAAGCGCGATCTCGCCACGATTGGCGACCAGTACCTTCTTGAACACGTCCACCACCCTCGTTGTGTCGGAGGAGCCTTTCCCTTACCGTGCTTCGTCGGTCTCGATGGGGCGCACCATCATCAGCTGCTGACCGAACTCGACCGGTTGGGCGTCCTTGACCACGATCTCCACCACCTCGCCCGAGCATTCGGCGACGATCGGGTTGAACAGCTTCATCGCCTCGACAACGCCGATCGGCTGGTCCTTGCGCACCATGTCGCCGACGGACACATAGGGCTCCGCGTCCGGGCTCGGCGCCCGGTAGAAGGTGCCGACCATGGGCGAGGCGATCGCGATCAGGTTCTCCTCGACCGCTTCGATCGGATCGGCCAACTGCTCGTCGGCCGGTGGTGCCATCGCGGCCACCAGCGGTGTCGCCACGGGTAGGGCCGGCGCGATCGCATCGGGCCGGATGGTCGGTTGCTGCCATTCGACCTCGATCTCGGTGTCGCCGGAGCGCACCACGATCCGGCGCAGTGCGCCGCTCAGCTCGTCGGCGAGGCCGAGCGCGTGGGTCCGCAGCTCAACGAGCAGACGTTGGTCCGTCATGTGCCGCACCTCCTTGTTGGTCCCGGTCGGACTGGACGAACCCGGTGCCGAACGCGCGGAACCGCTGCCGTCGTTGTTCCACCAGTTGCTGGCCGTCGATGGCCAACAGGTCGGGTAGTACCTCGCGCAGGGCCGCGTCGAGCAGGTCGACCGCGCGCAGCGGCGCGGCGGCGACACCGCCGTCGGGTTCCGGGACGACGCCGTCGACGACACCGAGCCGCAGCAGGTCGCGTGCTGTGATGCGCATCGCGGCGGCCGCCTCGGATGCCGCTTCGGGCCTGCCCCACAGGATCGCGGCGCAGCCTTCCGGGCTGATCACCGAGTAGAACCCGTCGGCCATCACCATGACCCGGTCGGACACGGCGAGCCCGAGCGCGCCGCCACTGCCGCCCTCGCCGGTGACCACGGTGACCACCGGGGTTGGCAGCGCGGACATGCCGAGGATGCTCTGCGCGATCGCCCCGGACTGGCCGCGTTCCTCCGCGTCGATGCCGGGATACGCGCCCGGTGTGTCCACAAGCGACACAATCGGGATGCCGAGTCGAGCGGCGAGTTGCATGACGCGCAGCGCCTTGCGGTAACCCTCCGGGCGCGGCATGCCGAAGTTGCGGGCCACGAGTTCCTTGGTGTCGTGGCCCTTCTGGTGCCCGACGATCGCGATCGGCCTGCCGTGGAAGCGGGCGAAACCCGCCACGATCGCAGGGCAGTCGCCGAAGACCCGGTCGCCGTGCAGCTCGACGAAGTCCTCGCACAGCTGGGCGATGTAGTCAAGGGTGGTCGGCCTGCGCACGTCGCGGGCTGACGTGACGATGCGCAGCGGGTCGACGGTGGGCAGCTGCTCGGGGTCGCGCACGAGCACCCGCGCCGGTTGCGGCGTCGCGACCTCGCGCCGGGTGTCGGTCGCGGCGAACAGCCTGCGCAGCCAGCCGCGCAGTTCTCGCCTCGGCTGCACCGCGTCGACCTGGCCGTGCGCGAGCAGGAAGTCCGCGTTCTGGAAGTTCTTTGGCAGTTCCTGCCGGATGGTCTGCTCGATCACCCTCGGCCCGGCAAAGCCCATCCGGGCACCCGACTCGACAACGACCACGTCGCAGTTGGTCGCGTAGGACGCGGCGACACCGCCGAAGGTCGGGTCGGTGATCAGGCTGACCGACAGCAGGCCCTGCTCGCCGAGGCGACCGATGGCCTGGCTGACCTTGGCCATCTGCATCAGCGACAGCACGCCCTCCTGCATCCGCGCACCGCCGGACGCGGTCACGATCAGCAGCGGAATCCGACGTGCCAGCGCGGTCTCGGCCGCCCTGGTGATCATCTCCCCCGCTGCTGTGCCGAGGCTGCCGCCCATGAACCGGAAGTCCATGACCGCGAGGCACACCTCGACACCACCGATCTCGGCGGTCGCGCACAGCACCGCGTCGGCGAGGCCGGTGTCGCGCCGTGCCTTGGCCAGCCGATCCGGATAGGGCGCGGAGTCCGTGAAGGACAACGGGTCGGTGGAGCGCACGTGCTCGTCGAAGTAGCGTACGGTGCCGGGGTCGGCGAGCTGGTCGATGCGTTCTGCCGAGGTCAGCCGCTGGTGATCGCCGCAGTCCGGGCAGACTCCGAAGTTCCGGGCGAGTTTCTTGTGGTAGTGCATGGACCCGCAGGACGGGCACCGCACCCAAGACGGCTTCTCCAGCGTCGCCGTCGCGCCCGGGAAACGGTCAGCCGACATCGTCGGGCACCCAGGTGTAGAAGCAGTCCGCCATGGCGTCCTGCGGGCCGCGCCAGGTCGGCAGGTAGGGTGAGATGAACGGGTCGAGTCGCCTGCTGATGCGGGCGAACTCGGGGTGCGTGCGGGCGGCGGCGACCGCTTCCGGCCCCTGCTCCTCGGTTTCCAGCAGGTGCACGTAGAGGTCGCCGAGCCGGTACAGGGAACGGTGCCGGACGCCGGCGATCCTCGGCAATTCGGTCGCGTCGGACTCGGTCCAGATATCCGCCACCTGTGCTTCGCTGCCAGGAGCCATCTTCGCGATGATCAGTGATCTGTGCATGCCAAGTCCTCGCTAGAGTGCGATTACCGAATTACGCTGGGAAAAGCGTCACTGGCGGACTTCCCAACGCCATGAGCCAGCGGTCCCCGAACCAGCGGGAATCTCATTTCCCAGGTCGGGGCCGCTCCCGACGCGGCGTGCCCGCCTCTGCTCGCCGATCCCGGAAACCGTGCCGGAACGCCCGGAGCGCCTGGGAAACAGACCCGACCGGGGTGGGCAAGGCGTCCTGCCGACCTGGTCCGCAGGGCCCGGTCTTGCCGCCCGATGAACGCGTTGAGCTGCGGTTGCGCGAACGCGGACCGGCCGAACTGGTCGGCCCCGACGCCAACGGCGGACGACCGATGTTTCTTGCCGGGGATATCGCGTCGGGTTAGCGTCTATTGGACCTGAAATGCGCTCCACGACGTGTGCCGTCCATGCGGGAATTCACAAATACGTCAATCGCGCATCGGCTCAATTCTCGCTGGTTGCGAAACCAGCTCCTGGAGAGGACGCAGGCAGATGGCAACCACCTCCTCGGTCGCGCAGCTCGGCAGGGACCGGCTGCTCGACGCGTACCGCACGATGCGCACCATCCGAGTGTTCGAGGAGCGGGTGCACACCGAGTTCGCGACGGGCGATATCCCCGGCGCCGTACACCTGTACGCGGGTCAGGAAGCCGTCGCGGCGGGCGTGTGCGCCGCGCTGAACGAATCGGACTACATCGCGAGCACTCACCGGGGCCACGGGCACGCCATCGCCAAGGGCTGCGACGTGACCGCGATGATGCTGGAGATCTACGGCAAGGCGGGCGGCCTGTGCGGCGGCAAGGGCGGCTCGATGCACATCGCCGACTTCGACCTCGGCATGCTCGGCGCGAACGGGGTCGCTGCCGGTGGCGCCCCGCTGGTGTGCGGGGCGGCGCTGTCGGCGAAGATGCGCGGCACCGATCAGGTCGCGGTCGCGTTCGTCGGTGACGGCGGCGCCAATCAGGGTGCGTTCGCGGAAAGCCTGAACCTGGCCACGGTGTGGGAGCTGCCGTGCGTGTTCATCGTCGAGGACAACGGGTACGCGCAGGCCACCGGGACCAGCTACCACCTGCGCGGCCTCGACGTGGCGAGCAGGGCCCGCGCCTACGGCATGCCCGCCGAGGTCGTGGACGGCTACGACTTCTTCGACGTGCTCGACGCGGCGACCGAGGCGGTCATGTCGGCCCGCGAGGGTGGCGGGCCCGCGCTGCTTGAGTGCAAGGCGATGCGCTTCTTCGGCCACATGGAAGGCATGGACGCCCAGGCGTACCGGGCCGCCGACGAGGTGGACCTGCTGCGCGCCAACCACGACTGCCTTGACAACTTCGCCCGCGACGTGCTCGCCGCAGGCGCGCTCACCGCTGACGAGATCGCCGAGGTCGACGGCGCCGTCGCCGCGCTCGTCGAGGACGCGGTGCGGGTGGCGAAGGCGGCACCGGCACCTGAACTCAGCGAACTGCTCACCGACGTGTACGTGGCGTACTGACCGTGGAAGCCCGTGGAAGCAAGGAGACCGATGTGGAACGGACTCTGTCCTATCTCGATGCGATAGCCGAAGCGCTGGAACAGGAAATGCGCCGGGACCCGTCCGTCATCGTCTTCGGTGAGGACAACATCGGTGGCATGGGCTGCGAGGGCAAGCTCGGCAACGCCTGGGGGCCGACCAAGGGACTGCACGAGAAGTTCCCCGGCCGCGTGCTCGACGCCCCGATCACCGAGGCCGCGTTCGTCGGCGCCGCGGTCGGCGCTGCGGCGACCGGCCTGCGGCCCGTCGTCGACCTGCTGTTCGTCGACTTCGTCGGGGTCTGCTTCGACCAGGTGCTCAACCAGGCGGCGAAGCTGCGTTACATGGTGGGCGGCCGGGCCAGCGTGCCGACGGTGCTGCGCGCCATGTGGGGCACCGGCCTGCGGCGCGGCGCCCAGCACTCGCAGTCGCTGTACTCGTTGTTCGCGCACGTGCCCGGTCTGAAGGTGGTCGCGCCGTCGAGCGCCGCCGACGCCAAGGGTCTGATGATCTCCGCGATCCGCGACGACGATCCGGTGATGTTCATGGAGCACAAGCTCCTCTACTTCAGCAGGGGCGCGGTACCCGAGGACCCGTACGCGATCCCGCTCGGCGTCGCGCGCACCGAACGCGAGGGCGGCGACTGCACGATCGTCGCGATCGGCCGCATGGTGCACGAGGCGGTCGCGGCGGCGAACACGCTCGCCGAGGAAGGCATCGAGTGCGCGGTCATCGACCCGCGCACGATCTCCCCTTTCGACGCGGAAACCGTCTATGCCAGCGTCGAACGGACCGGGCACCTCGTCGTGGTCGACGAGTCACCGCGCCAGTGCGGCATGGCCGCCGACATCGCCGCGCTCGTCGCGGAGAACCGGTTCGGCGCACTGCGCAACCACGTCACCACCGTCACCGGGCCGCACGCGCCGGTCCCGTTCAGCCCCAGTCTTGAGGACGCCTACCCGCCGAACGCGGAGCGGATCGTCGCAGCGGTGCGCTCGACGGTCACCGCCAAAGATCGGGTCTGAACCTCTCACTTCTAGCAGACAAGGATGGTTTTGTCATGGTCGACCACCCCAACGTGCACCTGATGGAAAAGGTCTATGCGGCGTTCGGCACCGGTGACGTCGAGACGGCGGGCACCTACTGGCAGCCCGACGCCGTGCACCACTACCCGGGCCGCAGCCCGCTCGCCGGTGAGCACAAGGGCATCGTCGAATCCACCAAGTTCGCCAACCAGATGTTCGAGCTGACCAACGGCAACCTCCAGATGGACGTGCTGGAGATCGGCGCGAGCGACGGCCACGCCTTCGCCCTGCTCTACACCCGCTACGAACGCAAGGGCCGGGTGCTTGAGATGCCCTTCGTCAACGTGGCCAGGATCGAGGACGGCCTGATCGCCGAGTTCTGGACCTACCCCAACGACCTCTACGCGCTCGACGAGTTCTGGAACGCGTGAGCCGACCATCGAGCACGAGGAGCGAGATCAGATGAAGGTCATCGTCATCGGCGGAAGCGCGGTCGGCCTCGGTGCGGCCCTCGCGCTCGCCGACCGCGGCAGCGAAGTACTCATTCTCGACCGGGAGACCGAGCCGGCGCCGGCCAGCCTCGCCGAGGCCGCCACCGAGTGGTCCCGGCCGACCGTCCCGCAGAGCGTGCACTCGCACGCGTTCGCCTCGCTGGGCTGCAACCTGTTGCGCGACCGCGCACCCGACGTGCACGCGGCGCTGATCGAAGCGGGCGCGGGTGAGGTGCGGCTGACCGATTTCACCCCGCCGCCGCTTGGCAAGGTCACGCCGGAGCCGGGCGACGAGCACCTGCGCATGCTCACCCTGCGCAGGTCGGTGTTCGAATGGGTGCTGCGCCAACGCACCCTGGCACGGGAGAACGTCACCCTGCGCTCCGGTGCGACCGTGCGCGGCCTGCTCAGGTCGAGCACCGAGCCCAACCGGGTCACCGGTGTGCTGCTCGACCACGGCGAAACCCTGGAAGCGGACGTCGTCGTGGACGCGAGCGGTCGCAAATCCGCCGCGGACGAGTGGCTGGCCGCCGCGAACCTGCCCGTCCCGCCGCACAGGGGCGAGAGCTGCAAGATCGTCTACTACACCCGCTACTACCGCAAGCTCGGCCAGCGTCCCGGCGGCCCGCTCAACCGGGGTTTCGGCGCGGGCGGACTGTGGAACAGTTACACGGCCGTGCTGTTCCTCGGCGACAACGACACCTTCTCCATCTCCATCGGCGTGCTGCCCGAGGACAAGGCACTCAAGGAGTTGCGGCACGAGGCGGCGTTCACCGCGGCGATCCGGGCCACTCCGCTGCTGGCGGGCTGGCTGTCCGACGAGGTGTCCGAGCCGATCTCGCCGGTCTACGCCATGGGTGGCCTCGACAACTCGCTGCGGCTGCCCAGCACCGACCGGGCCAAGGCGACGCCGGGCTTCTACGGCATCGGCGACGCCGTGTGCACGACGAACCCGGCCTACGGTCGCGGCGTGTCGCTCGGCCTGAGCCACGCCTTCGCCCTTGCCGACCTGCTTGCCGAGCACCCCACCATCGACGCCGACCAGGCGGTGCTGTTCGCCCAGCGCACGGCCGAGCTGGTGACGCCGTGGTACGAGGAGTCCGTCGCCAACGACCGCGGCCGCGCCGGCCTGTGGCAGGCCACCCTCAACAACGAGCCGCCGAGGATGCCGCCGCCCGGTGTGGTCACCTTCGGCACGGCCGTTGCCGCGTCGGTCGCGGATGCCGTGGTGTGGCGGCAGGTCGCGCGGGTCATGATGATGCTGGCCCAACCGGCGTCGCTCTACGCGGACCAGGGTATCCGCGAACGCGTCGGCAAGGCGCTCAGTGGCGGCCCGCCGCCCCAACTGCCCGGTGCCAGCCGCGAGGAACTGATCAGCGCGGTCGCCGCGACGACCGTTCCCGCGACATCACTGGCCGCTGGGCGATAACCTGATGATCCACCGAGCCGAGCCGGTTCCCCGCACGGGAGCCGGCTCGGGTCGTGACGCGATAGGGTGACGTGATGCGGATAGCGGTGTTCGGCGCGACCGGCGGCACCGGCCAGGAACTGCTGCGCAAGGCGCTCGCCGTCGGCCACCAGGTGGTCGCCCTGGCCCGCCGCCCGGAGGCGGTTGCCACCGAGGACGAGCGGCTGCGCGTTGTCGAGGGCGACGTGTTGCGACCCGAGCACGTCGCGTCGGTGGTCACCGGGGCGGACGCGGTGATCTCCGCGCTGGGCATCGGCATGCACCGCCACGCGACCACGGTCTACTCGGCCGGCACCGGCAACGTCATCGACGCGATGAAAACGGCTGGCGTGCGCAGGCTGCTGTGCGTGTCCACGAGTTCACTGGAACCCCCGCCGCCGCGCAGGGTCGCCGAGTACGCGGTGAGCAAGATCCTGCACGCGATCCTGTCCGCGCCCTACGCCGACATGGCGCTGATGGAAAATGCGGTGCGCACCAGCGGTCTGGATTGGACACTCGTCCGCGCGGCCCGCCTCACCAACGGCGCCCCCACCGGCCGCTACCGCTGCGCGGTCGACGAGAAGCTGCCCGGCTGCTGGTCCATCTCCCGCGCCGACCTCGCCGCCTACCTGCTCGACCACATCACCGACCGGCACACCCACGGCAGGTGCGTGGAAATCGCCCACTGAACCCAACCGAGGCCGGGCAGCGTCGAGATAGGGCAGTGTCGAGGCCGGGCAGGAGCCCTCGCGCCCCACCCGGCCTCGACCCATCTTTCTCAAGAACCCACGGGTACCTGCCGCAGCGTCGCGTCCCTGAAGAACGCGCCGATACCCGGGCCACGGAGATCGTGGTCGGTGCGCAGGTACTTGGCCAGTTCCGCCTGAAACGCCCTGGCTTCCGGCCGGGAGGCCAGGTGCGCGATAACGGCGGGCAGCTCGCCGTCGAACTCGATCAGGCGCAGCGCGATCCCGTTGCCGACGAACACCATGGTGCCGAGCAGCCGGGTGGGCTTGTCGCCGTTGCCGGCGCTCAGCTCGTCGGGCGGCAGGACACTCGCGCGGAACAGCTGCGCGACAGTTTCCTCGCTGCCCGGCTGGATCGGGTAGCGCACCGCGTGCCAACTCACCGACACCGCCTCAGCTCTTGCCGAGCACGGAACGCAGCAGCTTCAACTGCTCGACGTCCGCGCTGCACGGGGCCAGGATCAGCTCGTGGCAGCCGGCAGCGGCGAACTCCTCGACCAGTTGGCCCAGCTTCTCCTCGCCGACCGCTGCCGCGCGCACGACGGCTTCCGCATAGGGCGGGGCGAAACCGTAGTAGTCGCGCAGGTAGCCGTTGGCGATCCGCTCCGCGTCCGCGCCGAGCGCGAAGTAGGCGAGCGCGACGAGTTTGGGGGTGCCCTTGCGGTGCTGCTCCTGCCAGGCGGCGCGCACCGCGTCCGCACCCCTGCGGAACATGCCGACGCCGCCACTGCCGCCGATCCAACCGTCCGCTTCGGCCGCCGCGCGCCTTATCGCGGATTCGGCGTGGCCGCCGAGCAGCAGCGGCGGACCTTGCGGCCGGGTCGGCACCGGACCGATGCCACCGGCGTAACCACGGCGTTCGCCGCTCCAGATCCGGCGCATCTCGGCGAGCTGGCCGTCCATCCGCTTGCCGCGTCCTGCCGGGTTCGCGCCGGTCGCGGCGAAGTCGTCCGGCCTGCCGCCGACCGCGAGGCCGAGCACGAGCCTGCCGTGCGAGAGCCGGTCGACGCTGGCCGCCTGCTTCGCGAGCAGCGCAGTACTTGTCCACAGTGGAGCGATGAGGATCGCCGTTGTCAGCCTGATCCGCTCGGTCACCGCTGCGGCAGCGGCCAGCGCGGTCAGCCCGTCGTAGTTGTCGTACACGACGCGGTCCAATGTGGCCAGCGTCGAGAAACCAGCGGCTTCGCCGTCGACGGCCCAGGAGATCAGGGTCCGTCCCTCCGTGCCGGGTAACGCGTTCGGCAAACCGAGTCCGATGTCCACTTTCGCTCCCCGTTCCTCGCCCAGGTGTACGTGCGGTGTCACACACCGCCGTCGCACCCCTAGCGTGCCGGGAGAGGCGTCCCCATGGGATGAGCCGAAGGTCCCGGCCGCCGAGGGAACATCGCACGCTTAGGCGATCGGTGGCTCGTCACCGTCGCCGCGAAAGGTGCGCCACGACTCGACCCGGTCGAATCGGGACGGTCGGGGCGGTCCCCAACCGGGCGATCCCCAGCCAGCAGTTCCCCAGCCGGGCGGCCCCCACGGGCGCCAGTCGCCGCCGCCCATCGCGCGCCAGCGCTGCCGGCGACGGCGGATACGGTAGTGCACGAGCACACTCACACCGAGCCAGCCGATCGGCCACGCGGGCCAGAAGAACGGCGCCCCGGACCGGGTCCAGGCCAGCACGGCCATGATGGCGAACACGCTGACGACGACAACGTGCGTGGTGAGCGCGCCGTTCCAGACCGGCAGCTCGGGCAGGGCTCGCTGACGCGGTCGGGTCGAACGGTCCGGGCCGGGTTCGGCGTTGGGGTTCCCGCCGAACCCGGCCGGCCAGTCCTCCCTGGGGAGGTCCTTGACCAGCTCCGGCAGTTCGTCGCGGAACGTCGCCGCGTAGACCTGCGCGAGCCTCTGGTCGGTCTCGTCGACGTTGAGCCTGCCGTCACGGCCTGCCACCATGACGGTTTTGGCGAAAGCCGCACGCTCGCCGTCGGATGCCCTGATGCCGCCCGTGTCGGTCCGGGCGGCGTCGTGGGTGTCGTCGTCGGCGCTGTCGTACTCTCCAGCTGGGCCAACGGTCATGTCACCATGATCGGTGCTCGGGGCGGTCCAGCGCATCAACCAGGTGCTGATTTCGCGTCTACGGTCGGTGCTGAGATCAACGGCGCGACTACGCAAACCTGCGTACATCGGCTCGTACCCGCAGGCCAGCGGCGACGATCCTGGCCGAGAAGTGATGGACGCCCCACGACAGCAGGACCACCGATCAGGACGCTGGGTACACAGCAACCCCTCGATCCGGAGGTGCACGGTGTCCGTAGCGGACAACATCGAACTCGTTCGGTACATCACCGAACAGGGACTCAACCACGGCCAGGTCGACTTCGTCGACAAGGTGTTCGCGCCGGACTACGTGGTGCACGCCAGGGGCCTCGACCTGCCGCCGGGGCCGAAGGCGTTCGCGGGCGCCGTCGGGTTCTGGCGGACCGCGTTCCCCGACTTCCACACGACCATCGAGGAGATGATCGGCCAGGGCGATCTCGTCGCGCACCGGTTCACCACGACCGGTACCAACACCGGTCCGCTGATGGGCAAGCCGGCGACCGGCAAGTCCTTCGAGGTGCACGGGGTCGACATGCACCGCGTCGTCGACGGCCTCGTCGTCGAGTCCTGGATCAGCGACGACATGCCGCGCATCCTGCTGGAACTCGGGGTGCTCTCCCCCGGCGGACGGCCATGAGCGGTGACACCGTGACCAAGCCGCGCGTTGGTTTCGTCGGGCTCGGCTCGATGGGTGTCGGCATGGCCGGCCGGCTGCTGGCCGCCGGCTTCCCGACCACGGTCTACAACAGGACGACGGCCAGGGCGCAGCCACTGCGCGATGCGGGTGCGACGGTCGCCGCGACCCCCGCCGAGGCCGCGCGCGAGGCCGACGTGCTGTTCGTCAGCCTGGCCAATGCCGACGTGGTGCAGAACGCGCTGTTCGGCGCGGATGGCGCCAGCCAGACGCTGCGCAGCGGCACGGTCGTCGCGGACACCAGCACGGTGTCGCCGTTGTTCGCCAACCGGCTCGCCGAGCAGCTGGGCGAGCTGGGCTGCGCGGCACTGGACACGTGCGTGCTCGGCAACGCGCAGCACGCCAAGGAAGGTGAGCTGCGGTTCATGATCGGCGGCGACGAGGCGGCGGTCGCCACCATCCGGCCGGCGCTTGAGGTGCTGTCCAAGGAGATCGTGCACCTCGGCGGGCACGGCATGGGCGCTTCGGCGAAGATCGCGATGAACCTGCTGATGGGCGCCCAGATGCAGGCGATGGCCGAGGCGATCGTGCTCGGCGAGAAGGCGGGCGTGCCAAGGGCCGCGATGATCAAGATGATCGCGGCGAGCGGTTACAGCTCGCCGGTGATGCGGTTCAAGAGCGGCGTGATGGCGCGGCGGGCGTTCGCGCACGCGGACTTCCGGCTGGACCTGATGCGCAAGGACATGCTGCTCGCGTTGACCGAGGCCGAGCGGCTGGGAGTGGAGCTGCCGGTCACCGCAGCGGCCGACGCGGTGCTGCGCCGCGGCGAGGAGGACGGGCTCGGCGCGTTCGACTGCGCAGCGGTGCTGGCCGAGGTCGAGCGGATGTCCGGCATCGACGACTACCCGTGGCCATCGGACGTTCCCGCCGGCGCGCCGGCCGTTGCCGGCCGACCGGCATAGGCACAGCAGAAAACAGGGCGGGGATCGGTGCGATCCCCGCCCTGTTCGTCGTGGGCTTCGTCGTGGGCTTCAGCGCTCGGCCACGGCCTTCTGACGCTTTGCGCCGACCCGGCCCCACGGCTTGTGCACGTTCATGCCGGTCAGGAAGATGAGCAGGATCAACCCGGCAGCGGGGGCGATGACGAGCTTGAGCCGGTCCATGTGCATCGTGGTGAGGACCGTGCCGTCGGTCAGGTGCGCGGCCTCGTTGGCCAGGTCGCGCATCTGGGGGACGAGGAAGATCAGCACGGCCGCGGTCATCGCGACGGTGATCACCAGGCTCACCACGACCCACCAGTGCCGGAACAGGCCCCAGGTCGTGCCGGCCGCGATCACGATCCCGGTCACCAGTGCGAGCAGGCTCAGCACGGGCATCAGGTAGGTCGCGAGGACGCCGTCGACCACGAAGGCCGACCGAGTGGTGACCGGGTCGTCGGTGGCAAGGCCGACGATGCCGAGCACGACAAGAGCGGCGTCCAGGCCGAGCCAGCCGATCGAGCTGGCCAGGTGGATCACCAGGATTCCCCTGCGGTTCTTCCGGGACAGGAACCCGCCCCGGTGCCCTCGTTCGGTGTCGGTAGCGATCACGATGTCTCCCCAGCCAGCGATCGAATCAGGTCGCGACGAGCATAGCAACGGCCGGCGAAAGCGTATCGGCACGCACGCGAGCGAGGTCCCCGCCGCATCCGGAGATCGTCCTATTCAGACGGACGAGGTTCCCGGACCGACTGGGAACAGATCCCGGTTCCGGCCGGAACTCCCTGCGTTACGGCCGGGCGAACGGGGTAACCGCGATATGCCAATGGCGGTTGTGACGGCATCGGGGGTTCGGTGAAATGTTGGGACCGATGGTTCGCGAAGGAGCGATGATGCGCCACCTTCCTGCTCTTGTACTGGCCGGCGCGACCGCGCTCGGCGTCTGCCTGCTCGCCGCGCCGACCGCCGCCGCGGCGACCACCTCGAACTGCGCCAACGGATTGGGGAACGCCCAGTACGGCGTCATCAGTCCCGTCGTGGCTCTTGGTTCGTCCTGTACGGGTTTCGTGGACACCGGCAGCCCGTACGTGTTCCACATCGCGACGTTCAACGTCCTCCAGACCTTGCCGAACCCCATCGTTTACCGGTTTTACAACGTGACGGCGACCTGCGGCAGCATCGGCTACTACAACGGCTCGAACCTGCGCGGCCAGAACTGCACCTACGCCAACTTGTGACGCTCGGACCAGGTCCAGCCGGCTCAACCGTAGATGGTGACCAGGTCCGTCGGACAACTGCGCAGCGCGTCGAGCAAGGTGTCCAGCAGCTCGGTGTCTTCGGCGTCGGCGCCGACCGTTGCGGGATCGGTGGCGCTGGCCAGCGCCTCGGTGATCTCCTCGTGCGAGAGCCAGCCGAGCGCCGGATAGGCCACCGTGTCCGGCGTGCTGGTGACGCCGTCGATCGGACGCTCCAGCAGGTGCTGCGCGGTCTGGTCGCCGACAACGCCGGCGGCAAGGTGACCGAGGAACTCCTCACGGAACCAGTCGCCGCCGTCCGAGCTGTGGTCGATCGATCCGGCCAGGGAACCGGCAGCGCGCACCTGCTCAGCCACCTGGAGGACGTCGCCAGCGGGGACCTCGGTCAACGGCAGCGACCAGAATTCGAGGGTGTAGCCCATGATTCCGTCCTCGCCCTTCTCAAACGTCCATGGTCTGCACGGTCGGGCCGCCGTCTTCGGCGACCTTCGTGCTGACCGGCTGGTAGTGCACGTTGTCGCTGTGATTGATGATCGCCCTGCCGATCAGGACCCGGCCATCGGTCTTGGGCGATGCCGCCATTGTGTGCCCGATGTCGATCAGATACGGCTTCGTGCCCTGGCGCAGCATGTTCGGGTTGAACGTCTTTACGGAATTCGGGACAGGGTCGCCCGCCTTGAATGCCTTCCAGCTTCCGTCGCGGTTGGCCAGTTGTCCGCGCAGATTGGCCTCGGCGCCGAGCGACTCCCGCGCCTTGGGGGCGTTCATGGCGTTGTTCATCACCGTCGAACCGTCGATGTCCCGGTGAAAGCGAGCCTGCTTGCGTTCGCCCAGCGCGGAACCGCCACCCTTGGCCTCGATAACGTGGAGCTGAAATCCGTCCCAGTAAGTGATGTCCGCGACGCCCGCACCGTTGAACGCTACCGCATGCGACCAGCGCGATCCGCGGGTCTCGGGCAGCGTGTGCGGATTGGTGGGGGTGGCGTGATGCAACTCGATATCGCCGTAACCGGTGTACGCGCGGAGGTAGGCAACGGCTCCCTCCTCGCCCAGCGCCTCGGACAGCTTCTTGCTGCTGCGGTTGCTGCTGACCGCGTCGGCGGCGTCGCTGAGTCGCCGGTAGTTGTATACGCGGGTGGCGTTGAACACGTCGTCGCTGACGGCGTTGCCCGTGCTCGCGCTCCTGATCAGGCGCGGAGTGGTGGGCCCACTTCCGACGACGGGCGGGGGCGGCGCCGTGGCACGACCCGGGCCCGGGAGATGCAGGGGCTTGACCGGGGTGCGCGAGCCGAGTGGCACCGATGTAATGACATGTTTCGCCCGCTTGGTGGCCTGCTTCGGAGGATCGGACTCCTCGCTGGAGCTGGTTGTCTCCTCGCCGTCGCTGTCCTCGCTGCTGCTTGAGGCGTGCTTGCGCTTGACAGGTGGGTTCCTGACAGGTGGCTTCCTGACGGGGCTGTCGGAGGACGACAATTCCTCGCTGTCCTCGCTGCTGCTTGAGCGGTACCGGCGCTTGACAGGTGGCTTCTTGGCAGATGGCCTCGACCGCCCGCCTGTCACGACGTGGTCCGGTAGGTGAGGACAAGGACCAGGTCGGCGAGGGTGCCGGGGTCGGTGTCGGGGGCTGGGGTGAGGGTCAGCCCGGCCGTCGGCAGGGCGAATCCCGGAGTGGGCAGCATCGTGCCTCCTGTCAGTGCGAGAGCAGGGTCGCCGCCGACGAGCACGCGGGGGTTGCCGGTGGTGCTCGGGTCCGCCAGTTGGTAGACGGCCTGGACGCCGGTGATCTGTCGGCCGGACAGGCCGGGCAGGTCGTCTGGGGTGATCGGCAGCACCAGCGACGGTGTGCTGCCCGAGGTGAATGCCTGCCAGGCAGCCGGGAAGTCGGTGGCCGCGTCGAGGTAGTGGGCCGCGGTGCGGGGTCGGAGCATGCCGCGGACCGCCGTGGTGAACACGTCGCCGCCCGACTCGGCGGTGTATCGCAGGGTGATGACCACGTCGGCGGGTAGCCCGTCGGCCGGCTGCTGGCCGGTGAGGTCGAGCTGCCAGCTGCTGACCGCGCCGGTGCCCTCGAACGGCAGGTACCGGTCGTCGTCGTAGCTGAGGTTGAACAGGCCGTTGTTCTCGTAGCCGTCCGGCACATCGGACAGTGCGATCTGCTGGTCGGCGCGCCAGTCGACGCGCACGGTGGCCGGTGCGGGGCCGGTCGGGTCAAGCAGGTACCGCACGGCTTTCTGGTCGGCCGTCAGCACCGTGCGGTGGGTGGTTTGGGTGAGGAGCGCGGAGACCGGGAGCGCCGCGCCGCTGTCGTCGGTGCAGCTGACCGACACGGTGCGCACCTGGCGGCGGTAGTGGCCGGGGAAGTCGCGGTCGAACAGGTCCTCGGTGAGGCTGATCTCGCAGCCGCCGGTGGCCCGCAGCCGCAGCAGGGCCAGCGGGTCCAGCTCGCGCAGCGAGATCCGCTTGGTGATCTCAAGGCCCCTGCTGTTGGTGTCCTGGTAGGCGGCGGCCATCCGGGTGAGGTCGACCGCCAACCGGTCCGCGGCGAGCATGCCGTGCCTGCGGTCGTCCCAGTAGCCGAACTGGATGAACGAGACGTCGCCCTCTGGCACGCCCCGTTCGAACCGGTACGCGCGTTCGGCCGCCCTTGCGGTGTCCACCGCCAACCCGTACGCCTGGAAGTACAGGCCGCCGAGTTGGTCGGCCATCCACTGGTACAGCTCGGCGCTGCTGAACTTGCCGCGCAGGAACGCCGCCACCTCGGCCTGTTGGCTGATCTGCAACTTCAGCAGGTCCAGTTCCCGCTGGGCGACCACTATCGCGCCCCGCGCGGTGGCGATCTCGGCGGTGAGCTGGTCGATGTCGTGTCCGGCCAGGTCGACCTGGAACTGCCACTCCTGCCGGTTCTGCCGCGTCTCGGCGGCGATGGCGGCGATCTCCGCTCCGGTGCTCAGTGCCTGGGCCGCAGAGTCCATGACCCCTGCGCCCTCGTTGAGGGCGCCGCCGATCTCCGGGCCGCCCTCCATGGTGCCCATGATGAAGGGCCCGACGAGTACCTGCGGTGCTCCCGTGGCCAGCGCGGCACCGACGCGCAGGCCGGCCGCGATGGACTGGAGGGCCGTGGCCCCCGAGAGCAGACCGATCTGGAGGGTCTGTTCGACGGACAGCCCGTTGTCCAGCAGGCTCTGGTAGTAGTCGTGTCGCCGGACCGCCGACGCGTGCGCGGCGGTGGCCGAGTCGAGGCCGGCCTTGGCCATGTCCAGCTGTGCCTGGCGTTCGGCAAGGGTGATGGCCAGAATGTCGCCTTCCTGCCGGTTCTGCAGCAGGCTGAGCCGTTCGGCGTCCTGCTGCGCCAGGGCGGACAGCAGGTCCTGGCCGAACTGCCGCACCCGGTCGGTGAGGTCCTGGGCGCGGCCGAACAGCACGGCGAACCGATAGTGCGGCACGGGACCGTCGGCCGCCTGGACGGCGGCTGCCACGCTGCCGCCGGTCGCGACGCTGCGCACCAGTGCCATCGGGTCCAGCGGTGGCGCGAACAGCGGCACCGGGCGGCTGACGCCGAGGATGTCCAGCGAGTGCCGGATCTTGCCGAGCCGGTCGGCGATCAGGTCCCAGTAGCCGGTGAGCGTGCTGTTGGCCGGGACGAAGAAGTAGTCGTCGACAATGTGCCGGTGCACGGCGCCCTCGCCGGCGAGCAGTGCCCCGCCCGCGGTCAACTCGGCCAGTTCGTCCGAGGTCACCGGCCCGTCCTGCGGGCTCGGCGCGATGCTGAGCTGGCCGTAGCTGAGATCCGCGGGCAGCGGCCGGGGACCCGCGCTGTCCGGGCGCGGCCCGAGCAGGTCCTGCGCCAGCGCGTACAGCATCCGCGCCTCGTCGATGCCCTCCGGCGTGTACTGGCGGAACAGCAGGTCCGCCCAGTCGACGAGGTTGTCCACATAGGACATGACGGTGGCCCTGCGATAGGCGACCGTGCGCAGCGCGGCGATCGCGTGCGGGTCGAAGGGGTCGTTCTGGTAGGCGTTGAGCAAACCCTGTGCGCTGCCCCGCAGTCCATATTGGACGCCGAGGCCGGCCGCGAGGGCGACCGCCTCACGCAGGGCGGCGAGGTCGGCAGCGGCATCGGCCGCTGCCACGGTCGTGGGTGCCGTTACCGCGAGACGGCTGAGCGAGGTGAGCACGGCGGCGTCCAAGCCGAGGTCGCGGACACCGAGGAAAACCGGTGCCAGCGCGGTCAACTGGGACGCCACCGTCCGCAGATCCGCGGGAGCCTGCGGCGCGTCGGGCGTCTGCTCGTACACCGCGCTCACTTCGACGCCGGCCTGGCTCAGCGCGTCGAGCCGCTCGGTCAACTCCTGGGCGAGCGCGGCCGGATCGTTGTCCAGGAACGGCAGGAACCGCCAGAACTCGTCGGGGCGCGTCGGGTCGAACACGTACTCGAACCAGGTGCGGGCCTCGTCGAAACGCTGAGCCGTGTTGAGTGCGCCGGCGATCAGCAGCGGGGCGTGGAAGAAGATCTCCCAGTAGTAGATGCCGTTGGCACTGCCGAAGTCGAGGTAGGCGCTGCTGGGCAGGGTGCCGGCCTCGACCCGGTCCGGCCGGACCAACACTGTGGTGGGGCCACCGGCCGAGGTGCTGAACGAGGGGAGTTCGGGGATCTCCTGCGTGCTGGTGTCCAGCAGGGCGGGCACGCCGCCGGTGAGCAGCCGCTCGGTAAGCCGGTAGGCGGTTGTCGTGGTCAGCCGGGTGATCCGGGTCTTGAGCCGGGCGTAGCGGACCGGGCGGGCCGGCTGGTCCGGTTGGGCCTGCCGGGGGAACGACACCCACTCGTCGTCGCCGAGGAAGAAACCCAACTCGGTTGTGCCGTCGAACGCTCCGTTGATGCCGGCCGGCAGGTCGACCCAACGGTCGGTGGATCGGCCGAAGGGCGCCGCTGGCAGCGGATCGCCGACGGGGAGCAGTGGGGCGTCGGTGTCGCCGCTGACGGCGAACCGGCTTCCGTCCTGTTGGAACAGTGCGGTCACCGCCAGCGGCAGGGTCCCGGCCAACTCGTTGTCCGGCTCGGCGGGTACCGTGCCGTCCGGCGCGAGCGTGTACCGCACGTACCGCGCACCGTTGGTGAGGTAGAGGACATCACGGTGGCCGCGCTCCAGCAGTGCCGCGTCCACCTTCGACCACCGCACGCTCAGGTCCACCGGTGGGTTCGGCACGACCGGCACCTCGTGCGGGCCGCCGCCTCGGGTCAGTCTGGTGAACATCGCCGCCAACGCGTCCGGCTTCGTCGGCAGCGGGTTGTCGTACTCGCCCTCGAACGGGTGCAGCTCGTGCGGGTTCGCCGAGCTGGCCCAACCGTGCTGGGCCAACGAGAAGAAGTACTCGGCCTCGCCGACCCGGCACGCGTAGTCGATCTTCTCCCAGCGGGGCAGCCCCTCGTCGTTGGTCGCGAGATCACGCGGGTAACCGGCGTCCGGGCGGGCCTTGGCGGCCTGTTCGGCATTGAACCCGCTGTAGCGCAGGTACTGGTCGCCGGCGAACACGACCACTACGGCGCCGCCGTCCCGGTACAGGCACGCGTCGACGGTGCCCTGCCGGGTGAGACTGCCGGTCCTCGCGCCCCACCGGGTCGAGATCGGCGAGCCGGCGTCCTCCCGGTTCGACCCGTCCGGCTTCACCTGGAGGTACCGGCCAGGGTCGCCGCCGAAGCACAGCCGCGACCCGTCCGGCAACTGGACCGCCGCGTTCACCGGGCTCCACGCCGGCATCGCCGAATCATCGGAGACCTTGGCGCGCACCGGATCGCTACCGGTGTCCACCGTCGCGGGCCGGCACAGGAAGCTGCTGCCCTTGTGGTCAACGCTCAACCAGGAACTGCCTGGGAAGTCCTCTGGCGAGCCGAACCACACGACCTGCTCGGTGGTGACCGCTTCGGTCGCCCCGAACAGGTTGGTCACGTCGGTCGCGTCCACGGTGCTCGGCGCCACCGTGACGGAGCCGGTCTGCCGCACCGTGTACAGCTCAGGGGTCAGCGCGGTGGCGAACGAGGCCCGCTCCTCCCCGGCCTGGTTCACCGCGTGGGCACTGACCACGATGGCCGGATGGTCGGTCGACCAGTCGCCCGAGGTGCTCAGCCGGACGGCGAGGACGGGTTGTTTCAGCTGCTCCGACACCGCGGCGCTGGCGTCGAGCTGCTGGGCGGGCACCCAGTCCTCGGTCAGCGTGCGGAAGGAGTAGTAGACCCGCACCAGTTGACTGACCGTGGTGGACTTGATCGTCTGGTTGCCGGCGCCGTCGGTCGTGGTGCTCAGCACTGTCGTGTCGGTCGGGTCCGTCGGTGCGTTCTCGGCGGTCGCCCAGAACACGAAGATCCGCCCGAACGCGAACACCGGGTAGACCCGGTCGGCGTTGATCTGGACGTCAACCGATGACCAGGCTTCCCAGCTCACGTCGCCCTCGTCGGCGAAGACCGCCGACCGCCAGTAGTAGTGGCTCGGGCTGGTCCTGGTTCGGCCGAACAGCAGCAGCGTCCGCTCCCCCGGCTGGCTCGTGGTGGTCGCCGGGTCGGGGAGGTAGGTGAAACCGCCCGCGATGGCCAGCCGGGACACCTCGGTGTACTCGTCGAGGTAACGCTTGTAGGCCGCCTGCGCTGTGTCAGTGGTGATGCCCGACTGGAGCAGGTCGTTGAGCAGTTGTCGGAACGCCGAGGTTCTTGTCGACCGCAGCTCCGGCCGCAGGTAGTTCTCCGGGTACAGGAAGACCTTGCGGTTGGCCTCCCAGGTCCGGTAGTTGCCGAGCCACGGCCACCAGCGCCGGACCCGCTCGCGGGTGTCCTCGGCCATGGCGTCCCGGCTCGTCTGCTCCAGGTCGAGCAGGTAGCGGTTGAGGTAGAGCTGTGCGGCGCCGATGGCCTCGCGGATGCGTGAGGTCATCCCCTCCGTGCCGGTGTCCACGTCCAGCAGCAGGCGGTCGAACAGCGTGCTGGGCAGGGGCGCGGGATCCGGGGCGAGCACGGCCGAGACCAGCGCGTTCCGGCGCGACTGGGCCAGTTCGTCGTGCAGGCGCTCGGTGAACGTCTCCAGGTCCTCGGCGGTCATCGTCTCGGCGAGCAGCGTGAGCAGCCCGTCGGTGGCCGCGTCAAGGTCCGGCGTCGGGCCGTACGCCGGCCGCCACACCGCGTCGTGCAGCCGCGACGGCGGGACGCGTAGCCGGGCGGCGAGGGTGAACAGGTCGGCCAGCCGCAGCACCAGCTCGATCTCCACCCGGTCCTCCTCGCCGGGCAGGTCGGTGAGGAAACCGTGGTTGCGCTGGGCCCAGCGGATCTCCGTCACGTCCCAGCCGAACAGGTCGGCAAGGCTCTGGAACGGGTCGGCAACGGCGGGACCCGCCGCGAGCAGGGTGCCGAGCCCGCCGCCGCTGGAGCGGGCCAGTGCCGCGTAGTGGCTGAGCACCAACAGGTCGGAAAGCCGGTAGTCGGCGGCCGGGGTGAAGCGGTGCGCGAGCGGCTGCGGGAAGGTGCGGTCCACCGCCCGGTACACCACGGCCGACGCGCCGGTGCCGGAATAGCGGACGTAGTCCCCGCCGCACAGCAGGTACGTGGCACCGCCGAGCCGGAACGCGCCGTCGATGCCGGCCTCGAACTCCGGTGGCAGATCGCCCCAGTCGTCGGAGATGGTGCGCGGAAAGCCGGGGTCGGCGAGTGTCAGGTCGGTGCCCGAGTAGCGGCAGTACTGGTCGCCTCGGAACACGTACAGCTCACCCGCTGGCGCGGTGAAGGCCGCGTCCAGCGGGAGCCCCTGGCCGAACTCGCTGCGCACGTGGCCCCACACCGTGGCGACCGGACGCACGACGGCAGGCGCGAGGTCCGCACGCAGGTAATCCTTGCCGTGGAACACGTGCACGCCGCCGTCGGCGTCGCGCGCGGCCGCGTCGATGCCGTCGCGGAACTCGACCGGCAGCTCGGGCAGGCCGAGATCGGCGGCCAGCGAGTCCTCGATGGTCCTCGGGTAGCCGTCATCCACGTACGGGCCGATCGCGCCATCGGTGTAGCGGACGTACTGGTCGCCGGAGAACAGGAACGTCTTCTCGGCAACACGCAACGCGGCATCGACCCGGCCGCGCTCGGCGATCTCGTTGCGCACGCGACCCAACTGGCCGAGGTCGCGCTCGGCATACAGCGCGCGGGCGCCGACCTGACAGGTGCCGCCGGCGAACACGAACACCGCACGGTCATCGCCGAGGACCGCGTCCACTCCGCGCACGGCCACGCTGTCCTCAAAGGACTCAGCAAGGCCGGCGAAGGCCGTCTCGGCGCGCAGGTTGCCCGCGATCGGCTTGGGGTAGCCGTCGTCGGCGTCCCGGTAGCCGGTCGCGCCGTAGCGGGCGTACCGCTCGCCACTGAAGACGAACGTGTTGCCGGCCGGGTCGACGTATGCCGCGTCCACCGTGGTGAACGCCGGGTGCGCCCAGGTTTCCCGCACGGTGGACGGGGTGCCGAACGTGTCGTCGGCAAGGCGCGCGTAGTGGTCGCCCGCGTCGTCATCGGCGTCCGGGGTGAAGAAGACGTGCGTTGCGCCGTCCCGGCCGGTGAACGCGGTACGCAGCACCGCGCCCTCCGGTATCCCGGCCGAGCCCTGGCCGTAGCCCGGCCACAGCAGGTTGAGCGGTTGCGGCGGGGACCACGCGCCGGTCGGATCGGTGCGCCGGGTGAACGACTCGTCGGACAGCAGAATCGTGCCGCCGCCGTGCTGGAACACCACGCACGGGAAGGAGAAATCACTGGGCGCACCGGGAAAACCGGCGTCGACGAAGGCCGGGTAACCAGGGTCGGGGGTGCGGTAGTCCGGTCCGGAGTAGACGACGCAGCGCGCCAGCCCGTCCGCGTCGGGCTGCTCAACCAGCACGGTGGTGCCGTCCACAACGTAGGCGAGCGCCACGTTGGTCAGGCCGCCCCAGTGCGCGGCAACCGGCCACGGCCCACTGGTCGCCTCGCGGCCCGCGTACGCGTCGTGCGACGCTGCGAAGGACACGAACTGGTCGTCCCGGAACAGGTAGGTGATGCCGTCCCTGCCGAGGAATGCCGCGTCCACAACGCCGTCGTTGGTGATGTTGTCCCTTGGTATGCCCCAGGTCCGCGCGACCGGATAGTGCTGGCCCAGTTCCACGTCGAAGCAGGTGTCACCCTGGAACAGGTAGGTGTTGCCGTCGGTGCCGGCAAGCACCGCGTCCAGCCCGGTGCGGAAACGCTCAGGCACGGTGCGCAGCACCCGAGGACGCGCGGGCTCGGTCATCGGCGCTGGCGCGTCCGGCGAGCCGATGTGCCGCCAGCCTGCCTCGCCTTCGACAAGTAGCCTGCCGTCCTCGACGAACGCGCACCGCACGTCGGTCACATCGGGGTAGCTGCGGTACGCCACGTCGGACACGACGTGCCAGTGGGTGCCGGACAGCAGGTGCGCGCTGCGCCGGTCGGCGAACGCCGCGTCCACGTGGTCCAGCCGGGCCGCCAACGCCGCCATTCCCGGCTCGGTCGCCAACGCCGCCAGCGGCTTCGGGTAGCCGTCCTGCACGGTGTCGTAGGCGGTGCCGAGGTAGCGCACGTACTGGTCGCCGCTGAACAGGTAGGTGTAGGTGCGGTTGACCGCGACGCCGTCGACCGTCTCCACCGCGTCGTGCACCAGTGACGCGTCCACCTGGCCGGTCCGTGCCAACCGGTTGGGCACCCGGCCCCACAGGTTCGCGACAGCGGTGGGGTGGCGCTCGTCAAGGCGGGTCAGGTCGGCGGTGGAGTAGCGGACGTAGCGGTCGGCGGAGAACACGTAGGTGCGGCCGTCGCGGCCGAGGAACGCCGCGTCCACCCGGTCGAACGGCAGGCTGTCCCAGTCATCGCGCAACGTCCTCGGCTCGGACCACCAGCGGCGGCGGCTGTCGAACACCACGAACCGCTCACCGACGAACAGATAGGTCTGGCCGTCCCGCGCGGTGAACACCGAGTCCACATCGGCAAGGCCGGCGCCGAGCGCTTCAGGCAGGTTCCACCAGTCCTCGCTCAGCGGCCGGGGATAGCCGGCGTCGGCGACGGTGTAGTCGCGGGTCGAGTACCGAACCTGGAAGCGGGTGTCGTCCGCGCTGGCAGCGGTCAACCGGTCCGGCCGCTGCCGCACCGTGTACGCGGCGCCCTGCTCGTCGACAAGGCGCCAGGTCACGGGCGTGCCATCGGCAGACTCGTTCGCCGTGACCGGGGCGTCGGCGGGAAATGTGATGCCGTGTTCGGCGAACCGGCCGCGCAGCGGCGCCGACAGCCGCCCACCGTCCGCAGTGGACACCCAGTCCAGCGGCGCGTCGAAAAGGTCGCCTGCCGGACCGAACAGATAGGTGCACCCGTCCAGCACGAACGAAACGCCGACCGCGCGGAGTCCGCCCCAGTCGCCGGTGACGGCGCGCGGGTAGCCGAGGTCGGCCAGCGAGTAGTCGGTGCCCGAGTAACGCACGTACCTCGGGCCGCTGAACAGGTAGGTGTGCCCGTCGAGGCCGGCGAGCACCGAGTCAACCCGGCCGTCGGTGAACACCGGAGCCTGCCGGCCCCAGCGCTGCCCGGCCGGCACCACGGTCGGATCGTCGCCGAGGGTCACCGTGCGCCCGTCCTTGAACAGGTGCACCGCCCCGGCCGCGTCCCGCAGTACCGCGTCCAGCCCACTGTCGAATCCGGCTGGCACGCCGGGAAAGTGCGTCGCGATCCGCCTCGGGTAGCCGTCCGCGACGCGCAGCCCGGCGTTCTCCGGGTCGTCCTCGTGCCGAACCACCAGGTCCCCGCCGAACAGGTACACGGCGGAACCGTCGTGATAGGCGGCATCCACGTGATCGGTGAACGGCGCGGGGACGCGGCCCCACACCTCGGCCACCGGCCGGACGCCGTCCTCGCCGACGGCCAGGTACTGGTCTCCGGCGAACAGGTGCACCACACCGTCCTGATCGCGGAACCCGGCGCTCAGCGCGGTGGCGAACGGCGCGGGCAACGCCTGCGTGCCAGGGCCGCGCTCGCCGGTCCACCACTCGGCAACCGGACGCGGATAGCCCTCGTCGACGTAGCTGAGATCCGGACCGGTGTAACGCACGTACTGGTCGCCGCTGAACAGGTAGATCCGGCCGTCCTCGTCCACGAACGCGGCGTCGATCCGGTCGGGATCGGCGAACGTCGTGCGCACCGCGCCCCAGTTCTGCGCGGTCGCACCCCACCGGATCCCGTGCGGCCTGCGCACGAAGGTGAGGGCAGCGCCCTTGCCGTCGCGGCCGGTGAGCCATTCGGTGCCATCAGGCCGGGCGAACGCCGCATCCACGACGGTCAACGGCGCCAGCGCGGGAGACAGCTCGGCCAGCGCGATCGGCGGCAGGTCCAGCGGCGCGTAGGTACCGGCAGCGTAGCGGTGGCAGAGCGCACCAACGAACAGGGAGACGGTGCCGTCCGCGCTCTCCAGCAGGGCATCGAGGTGGTCGACGCCGGGCGGCAGCGACAGCGGCTCAGGGTACTTGCCGACCAGGTCCTGGTCGGCGAACGCGACCGTGACGTCCACAGCGGACAGACCGAGGCGGGCGGCGACCGTTGCGAAGCCGCGCAGCCGCCGATAGGTCAGCCGGACGTGCGGGTCGTCCTCCCTCGCGCCGGCGCCCAGCAGCACCTCCAGCGCGTCCGCAGGGTCGCCGCACACGGCCCTGCCCAGGCTGGCCAGCGTCTGCGGGGGCAGTCCGAACGCGTCCTGCGCCGCCGAGAACAACGCGGCCTGCTGCCGCTCAGCCAGGTCGGTCACGGCGGCGACGATCTCGACGGTCGCGGCGGTGGTCGCCACGGCGGCACCGTGCAGCAGGGCGAACACCTCCCGCGCGTAGTCGGCGAACCCGGGCAGCAGGTAGCCAACCGCGTTGGCCGAAGCGGCGAAGTAGTCGAGCCGCTCGCGCGGGATGGCCATGCGCTCGTCCAGGTCGCCGGTCTCGATCAGGAACTCCAGCAGGGTCACCGACTCCAGGTCGGTCAGTCCAAGATCGGCGAACGCGGCCGGGTCGACGTGATAGGGCGCCTGATCGGCGACAACGGTGGCCAACCGGTCGAGGACCATGTCCGCCTCGGCTGGGTCGATGCCCTCCGCCAGCGGCGGCAGGTCGTCGTCGCCGGTACTCCGGTCGGCAAGAGCGGCCCACAGGTCCGGCTGGACCCAGCCGTCGACGAGATAGTCGTCCACCGCGGCCAGCGCACCGGCCGCGAACGCGGCGTCCGCCACCGGCCGCAGGTCGTCAACGGCGATCGCGCACAGCGTGGCCTGGGCGGCGGCGAGTTGGTCCTGCATGGCGGAGAGCACGTCGGCCCAGTACGGCTCCCAGTCCGGCGCCAACGCCAGATCGGCCGGCCGCAATGCGGCGATCGCCGCGGCATTCCGGTAGTTGCCGGCGTCGTCGCGGTAACCGTTGAACGTCAGGTTCGCCAACAGCGCGGCCACCTGGTCCTCGTCCAGCGGTAGAGCGGCGAACGTGGCGACGCTCAACGCGACCGGCGTTGCCGCGAACGCGGCGAGCCGGGCGCGCAGCAGCACGCCAACCGGACTGGCCAGGTCGTCAAGGCCGGCGTTGACGAGGAACGCGTCCGCGTTGTCGGGGTCGGCGAACAACTCCCGGTCGAGTACCTCGCCACTGGGGTCGAGGTAACCGTGGTAGATCAGGTTGTCGTACAGCTCGGCCAGCGCGACCGGGTCGAGCGGTGCCAGGTCGGCGTCGTCGGTCAGCTGCGCCAGATCCGACGGGTAGAGGAACACGGGCACGTCCGGGTCAAGCAGATCGGCGGTATCCGCGTCGGTGCTGTCGGTGGAATCTGTGTCCGGCCACAGCGAGCGGACCAGGTCGAACAGTGGCTGTTGGTAGTCCTCGAAGTCGGTGGCGAACATGGCCGGTCCCGACGGCACAGCCGCCAACATGACCGTGCCGTCCGCGGCGAGGTACCCGTGCAGTACCAGATTCGTGAACAGCTTCGCGGCGACGACGTCGTCATGGCCCAACCCGAGGAAGTCGGCCGAGGTGACCACGCCGAGCCCCGCCAACGCATCGGCGGCCGCGTCCGGCAGCGCGGCCGGGTCCAGCCGCAGCAGCCGAGAATCGCGGGCGGAGGTCACACCGGCGTGCGCGACCAGCGCGTCGTACAACACCCGGGCGGCGCGATCCCCGAACCGGTCCGAGACCAAGGTTTTCTCGGTCAGCGCGGTGCCGTCCAGGCGGGCCAGCAGGGCCGCGCGCACGGCGCCCCGCTCGGCCCGGTTGTCCTCGGCGGCGAGCGTGGCCAGGTCGTCGCCGGTGAACCCGCTGTCCCGCAGCCAGCCGAACACCGCGACCAGCGTCTCCGTCAGCCACAGGCCGGACGCCGGGTCCGGCGCGTCGAGCATTCGATAGGGATCTGGCTCGTGCGGCGGAATGTCCAGCAGCACCGGAAACGTGCTGTACCTGCGCAGCGCCGGGTCCCGGCACAACGCGTCGAGTACCTGGCCCAGTTCGGTCACGTCGGTGTTCAGCGCGGTGACCAGCCGACTCATTCTGTGCAGCAGCGACAGCGCGGCAAGCCCGAACCCGCCCCGGTCGAACGGGCTCGGCTCGGCAGGGGGCAGCGCGTAGTGTGCGCGCACCAGCGTGACCGCGTTGACCACGTCGCTCTCGGTCATGCCGAGCGCTGCGGCGACCCGACGCCGATAGGCCCGGTTGGTCGGGGCCAGCACGTCACCGACGCAGGTCAGTTCGGTGCGCCCGGCCGGGGCTGTGCCGGGCACCGGCCGGATCACCGGAGTGACCACGCCGGGTGTCGCCGGGTCGAACACCCGCGCGAACAGCGGTGCCTGAGTCGGGTCGGTTGTCGCGTCAAGGCCGAGAACATCCATCGGCGCGGCGAACGAGCACACCACGTCCACCGGCACACCGAGTCGATCACGCAGGTCCAGCACGACCGCGACGACGCGCTGCGCGGCCCCGTCGAGCAGGTTGCCACAACACGTGCGCAGAACGAGGTCCAGGTCGGTCAGCGAGAGCGCGGTGCGCCGGGCCAGCCGGACGAACCGGCTCACCCGGTCGTACCAGTCCAGCGAGACAGCGCTCTCGTCCGCTCGCACCAACCGGGTGCCGTCGCCGCTCATGATCACCGGAACGCCCTGGTGCACAAAGAACGCGGCCGTTTCCGGTGCCGCGTGGCCGAACCGCTGCCACAGCAGTTCGGGAACCTCGGCTGCGGTCAGCCCGGTCGCCCGTCGGAACCGCGCAATGTCGGTCAGCACGCTGACCTGCTCCCCCGCCGCGAGGCCGAAACACTCGCGCACGCCGGCCTCGTCGGCGCGGACGACGGTGAGCACGTCCGCCTCCTCCGACGCGATGCCGAGCCGCTCCCTGGCGACCACGTCCGGATCAGGGGGCGTCGCGAACAGCCGAGCGAACTCGACCGGGTCGACGCCCAGCGCGACCAGATGTCGGCGCAACCGCTGGTAGGGCAAGGAGAACGGCAGATCGAACGGGAACCGCCGCTGGCGCAGCGCACCGTACGGGTCGGGCCCGACGACCCGCTCCAGCACGTCGTTCACCACGTCGAGATAACGCAGTTCGGTGAGCGTGTTGTCCCCGTTGAGGGGGACGTCCGCGATATCGGATCGCCGATCTTGCCCCAACAAGGACGTGGCGCCGACCTCGTCCAGCAGTCGTAGCAGTTCCACCAGATAGGCGGCCGGGGAGAACACCGATCGCGAGTCGTCTGCGGGACGCACGTCCAACGTGCCGAAAAGTCGTTCGTAGTCCGGCGTCGAGCTGTTCCGGGACATCCGGGTTACCCCCTCAATGTGCAGCGCACGGCTGGTTAGTCGTGGCGGCAACTGCTCCTGTTACAGAGCGTCGAGGCAACCAAAAGGCCATTGCTATTCATTGGCCATTTTCGGGTCATCGGGTGGTCGTGAACACCGATCCGATGGCCGTCCTGTCGATCTTTCCGTTCTGGTTCAGCGGAAACTCCGGGAAGTTGGTGAGCGTGCGCGGCACCATGTAGCCGGGGAGTCTGCTGTTCAGTTCGGCGAGCAGCTTGTCCTCGTCGTTCTGGGCGCCGGTGTAGGCGGCGACCAGTTCCACCTCGCCGCCCTCTGCGGTGAGCGCGAGCACCACCGCGTCGACAACACCAGGCTGCTCGCGGAGCGCCGCCTCGATCTCGCCGAGTTCGACCCGATAGCCGTGAATCTTCACCTGGTGGTCGAGCCTGCCGAGGTGTAGAAGATCGTTGCCGTGCCGGCCAACCCGGTCGCCGGTGCGGTACCAGTGCTCATCGGTGAGCGGGCCGGAGCCGTCGTAGTCGATGGCCCGTTCGCCGTCGAAGCTGACGAACCGGCCGGTGTTGTCCGCCGGGTCGAGGTAGCCGGGGAAGCGTTGCGGGCCGCGCAGGCACAGTTCGCCCTCGGCGGCCGGGCGGCCATGCTCGTCGACGACGAGGTGTTCGAGTCCGGAGTAGACGGTGCCGATCGGCACCGTGCCGTTCGGCGTGCGCGGCCAGTCGCGGTTGTCGGCGGGCAGGCGGTATTCCGTGCAGGTCACTGTCGTTTCCGTTGGGCCGTAGATGTTCTCAAGCACGCTGTCCGGCGCGGCCGTGTGCCACGCCTGCGCAAGCCGGCGCGTCAGCGGCTCGCCGCAGAACAGGCTCCAGCGCAGCGTCGGCATGCTGACCGGGCGCAGCGTGCGCAGGCGCAGCGCGAAGGCGATCACCGAGGGCACCGAGTTCCAGTGTGTCACGCCGCGCGCGTTGACGAACCGGACCGGGGACAGCACGTCCGCGCGGGTCGGCACGACCAGGGTGGCGCCGGACCCCCATGCGGTGAACATGTCGTACACGGAAGGGTCGAAGGTCAGGTCGAAGAACTGCGAGAAGCGCGCGCCGGGGCCTGCCTCGTAGCGGGGGATCACGTGGCGGAGGTAGGCGTCGACGTTGCGGTGCGCGATGCGCACGCCCTTGGGCGCACCGGTCGACCCCGAGGTGAACAGGATGTAGGCGATGTCGCGAGCACTTGCCTGCGATGCCGGCAGATCCGTTCTGGGCAGCGCGCTCAGGTCCACTTGGGACAGAGCTATGACCGGAACCGGCACGTCGCAACCGACGCCGAGATCCTGGTCGAGCAACACCGCGTCCAGTCGCGCCAGCCGGGCGATCGACGCGTTGCGCGCTGCGGGGAACGCCGGGTTGAGCGGCACGACGGTGGCGCCGAGCCGCTGCGCCGCGAGGTATCCCGCGTACGCCGGCACGGTGCGCGCGGCGAGCAGCCCGACCCGCGACGGTACCCGGCCGATGCTACGGATCAACAGGCCGGCGATCCGCTCGGCGGCATCGGCGAGTTCGGCGTAGGTCAGTTCGGCGCCGTCGACGTCCAGGGCGACCAGGTCGGGGAACTCGGCAACCGACGCCGCGAACCAGTCGTACATCGTGCGTTGTCCGTGCATGCTGATCACACCTTCGACAGTGCGGGAGAGGTTTGCTCGGTCGCCGTGACGAGCCGGTCGAACGCGGTCGCGACCAGGTCCGGTCGCGGCCGTCCACGCCGGGCCGATTCGACGGCGAAGCGCAGCGGCCGCTGGAGCCTTGTCCACGCGTCCGCCACCGGCCGCGCCTGCCCTTCGTCGATCAGGCCGCGCTCGGCGAAGCGCGCGAGCCGGAACTGCTGGTGCACGCCTGCCGCCCACAGGTCGTCGACGTGGTCGGCAAGGGCAGCGTCGTCGGTGGTGAGCCGCTCGGCGATGCGACGCAGCGTGCCAACGGCATCGGTCGACCAGTCCACCGGCCGGCGCGCGGTCACCGGAGTCTTGGCCAGCCAACGGTAGTGCGTGACCGGGGGCAGCTCGACGGGTTCGCCGAGCGCATGCGCGTCCCTTGCGGCGATTCCGGCCGGTGGTCGGGGTATCGGCGTCATCGCCTGCCGGAGCGCGTCGTCGGTCAGCTGACCGGTGTGCGGACGTTGTCTGCCGTGCATGGTCAGCGCGGCGAACTTGTCAACGACCTGCCAGCGATCGCCGTCACTCCCGGTCAGCAGTATCCAATGTGGACCGTGAGCGTCGACGGGATAGGGCGACCAGGGCAGGTGGGCGGTGTCGGCCACCGCGAGCACGCGGCCCTCCCTGGCCAGCTCGTCGGCAAGCGCGGCGCGTGCCTGGGCCCAGGAACCCGCGCCTCGGTAGGCCAGTTCCCGGCCGCGCGCGTCCCGGTCGATCCTGGTGTGCTGGGAGAAGACCAGCGCGCCGTCCGGTGCGTCGGTCCACACGGCCAGCCGGATCGCCGTCGCAAGGCGCCACCGTGCCTGCGCGTCGTCGTGCGCGAGGTATTCGACGAGGTTGGCGGTGTAGCAGCTGAGCGCCGTCACGATCTCTCCAGTGGTTGAGTGCTGAACGCGGCACTGAGCGGAATCCGCGACCGGCCGCGCAGGCTGATCCAGCGACAGGACCGCCAGCGACCCGCTGACCGGCCCGGTGGCACGTCTACCACCCAGGGGCGACCGGCAAAGCCGGCGCCGGTCACCTTCACGCAGGCTTCCTGCACGGTCCACACCCAGGCCAACTCCGTTGCCGCGTCCTGAGTAGACAGTCCGGTGACCGCGTCCGCGTGCCGGCCGAGGCAGCGGCGCAGCAGATCGGCGCTCGTGACTTGATCAGGGGCCTGAATGTCGACGCCGACCTGGCGTCCGGTTGCCACGCCGACCGCGACCATGCCGTCGTCGTGCGACACGCTGATGCCCGTCGCGGGATGCCCGGCCAGGTACGGCTTGCCGCCGGCCAGCCTCGCCACCTCCGCCTCCGCCGCAGGTGGGACGACGCGCGCGAGCACGGCACGCAGCAGGCCCCGGCCCGCCAGGAACTCCCGGCGCCGATACGCGGTCATGTTCTCGGTCGCGGCCAGATCCGCTGGATGCCGGGACGGCGGCGCCTCGGCTATGGCGGCGCAGGCCAGCCAGACTCCGGCGGCTATCTCGGCTACGGCCATGATGACGATCCGGCCAACTCGTCCAGCCAGGTCCGGGCGTCGCCGGCCACCGAGGACAGCACGACCTCGGTCACACCGCCGCCGATCGCGAAGATCCCGGCCTGTGCGGCCAACTGCCGCGCGCCGTCCGGGGTGAACCCCTCCGCGCCCTGCAACTGGGCGCACTCGGCAAGCACCCGCGGCACCGTGCGGCCAACGGCGGCCTTGAGCAGCGCGGCGGCCGCGCTGTCGTGCCGGTGCGCGATCCGGGCGCCGAATTCTCCGCTCAGGGCGTCGAGTTGGCGCAGGTCGACGAGGCAGGCGGCGAAGCGCTGCCGGACCGCGTCGAGATCCCACAGCACACCGTCGCCGTAGGGCCGGGCGGAGAGCAGGCGCAGGGTGGCGGCCAGGGTCCTGCGGCACAGCGCGACCGCCCACAGCGCGCCGGCCAGCCGCTCGGTGCCGATGTGCCGGGCGAAGCAGGGCAGTCCTCGGCCCGGCCGCCCGACCACGTGCGCTACCGGCAGTCGCACCCGGTCGAACCGCACGTCGCCGACACCGGAACCGGTGAACAGGTCGGTGTCGGCCGGTGTCGCTGTCACGCCCTGTGCGTTGGCCGGCACGAGCAGCCAGGTGAAGTTGGTGAAGTGCCGTCCCTGCCGGTGCCGTGCCAGTACCAGGAACGCGTCGGCCGTTGTCGCGTTGGTGATCCAGCGCTTGGTGCCGCCGATCTCCGCCTCGGTATCGCCGATGCGCACCTCGGTGTCCAGTGCCGTGAGATCTGAGCCGGTGCCGGTGTCCGTCGCGGCGAGGCCGATCACGGCCTCACCCGCCAGCGCGCGGTGCAGCGCGGTGCTCGCCGGGCCGTCGCCGGTCGCCAGGATCGGCAGGGCGGTGGCCAACTGGACGCATACGGAGAGCGCGCTGCCGACCGCGAACCGCGCGTCCACGGCCGCGAGGAGCCCGCCGAGCTGATCAGGGTGCACCCCGTTCGCGGCCGAGCCGTCGCGGTACACGGACCTGATCAGCCCGGCTCTGCCCAGCGCCCGCCAGATCTGAGGGCCCGACGCGTCGGCGGCCAGTTCGTCGAGTACGTCGAGCCCTGGCGCGAGTGCGGTCGCGCTAGACAAGGCGGACCTCCGGATCGAGCAGCGCCAGCCTGCCGTCGGCAAGGTGCAGCCGGTCGTTGCTGTAGTTCAGGGCGGCCGAGCGCAGGTCCCGCAACGCCAGTTCGAGCCGGGTCGGCGAGTCCCTGAGATAGCCGTGCCGCAGCCCGACCGCGTCGACAAGGTCGTTCACTGCCGCATGGCACTGTTCGGCTGCGGTGATCTTCAGCGCGTTGAGCAGCAGTTGGTGGTTGGGCAGCGAGAGGTCGGCCGCGTCACGCACGACGTCGGCGGCGCGACGCAGCAGCGCATGCACGGCGTCCAACCGCTGACGCGCCCGCGACAGCCTGGTCAGCAGCAGTTCCGAGCCGGTGTCGAACCGCTTGCGGCCGTCCTGGCCGCGCAGCAGCCGCAGCACCCTGGACAGCGCCCCAGCCGACGTGCCGAGCCACGCGGCCGACCAGCCGAGGTGCGCCATGGGCGCGAAGATCGTCGTGGAGATCTCCTGGAAAGCCCCGTGCTGCCCGATCACCTGGTAGGCGGGGACGGTGCCGAGCAGTTTCAGCGGGATGCTGTGGCTGGCCCGCATCCCCATCGGCTGCCAGTCGCCCGACCCGCTGACGTCGAGCTGGTCGCGGTGCGCGTAGACCAGCGACACCTGGTTGGGCGAGCCGGCGTCCGGGCTGCGCATGGTGATCAGGAACCCGTCCGCGTGCGCGCCGCCGGTCACGATCGGCGCGAACCGGTCGATGGCCAGTCCCGCGCCGTCGCGGTGCAGCGCGGCCTCTGCGCTGAGCAGGTGACCGCCCTTGCCTGCCTCGGTGGTGACCGACGCAAGGTACTCCCGCCCCTGCGCGATCCTGCTGAGCAGTTCGCCGCGCAGCGGCTGGGTCGCGTGCCGGACAACGGCGGCGACCTGCTGGCAGTGCATTGTGAAGATCATCGCCACGGACATGTCGGCTCGGCCGAGCCGGATGCCGAGGTCGATCACGTCGTCGACGGTGCCGCCGAGGCCGCCGTACTCTCCTGGCACCAGCAGGCCGAGCAGTCGGGTGCTGCGCAGTTCGTCGAGGGCCTCGACCGGGAACACCGCGTCGCGGTCGGTGTGGGCCGCGTGTTCCTCGGCCACCCGCGCGACGGTGTCGCCGAGTTCGGCCAGGTCGACCTGGTTGACGGCGGTCATGCTCGCGCCCCGGTCTCGTCCGGCAGCTGGGCCGCTATCGCGTGCCACAGGCTGCCCGCCGTCGCGAACGTGGTGTCGTTGAGTTCGTCGTCCGGCAGCGAGATGCCGAAGCTGTCCTCGATGGCGAACAGCAGCTCGATGGACTGCATGGAGTCGAGGCCGAGATCGCGGAGGTTCGAGTCGGCCGTGATCTCCTTGTCGTCGCTGAACTTCAGGAACGGCGCCAGCAGCTCGGTGAAACGCGCATCCATGATGTGTCATTCCTTTGCGGTGGGGATCCGAACGAATTCCAGGCGGGAGCACTGCGCAGGCCGGTCCGGGTGGTCGCCGTCGACGACCACCTCGACCGGCAGCGGATGCCCGAGGAACGCGACAAGGCTGGCGTAGAGCCCGTAGGCGCCGACGTTCGGCACGGCGAGCCGGTCGCCCGGCCGCACAGGGGGCAGCCGGGCCGTCCGCGCCCAGAGGTCCAGTGGAGTACACAGTGGACCCGTCACCATGACGTCTTCGAGCATGCCAGCTCCGGGGTCCGGACTGTCGCGTTCGGACACCAGATGCGGCAGCAGCGGCGGCAGCCTGCGCAGGCCGGACATGCCGCCGAGGTGGTTGATGCCCGAGTCAAGCACAACAACGTTCCTGCCGTGCGAGCGCTTGACGTCGAGCACGGTGGTCAGCAGGGTGCCTGCGGTGCCGACAAGGTAACGGCCGGACTCGAACACGATCTGCGGCGCGCCGTCGCGCCAGCCGGCCACCTCGTCGTCGAGCATCCGCTCCAGTTCGGCCCGCAGCCCGGCCAGTTCGAGTGCCTTGCCCGCCTTCGCGAACGGGGCGCCGAAGCCGCCGCCGAGGTCGAGCACGCGGATCTCGGCGCCGTGCGCGCGCAGGGCCGAGGCCAGCAGCACCGCGGTGCGCAGCGAGCGGTGGAACTGCGCGGCCAGCGCCGGCACCGAGTCCAGGTTCGTGCCCATGTACAGGTGCAACCCGTGCACGATGACGTGCTCGCGGCCGGCGAAGTCGGCGGGCCGCGCCTGCACCAACGCGGTGTCCGCGCCGAACTGCGATGCCACGCCGGTCATGGTCAGGCCCTGGCCCTCGGCGGGATGGTCGTCGTTGATCCGCAGCAGGCACCGCACGGTGACGCCTGCCTCGGCGGCGGCCGCTTCGAGCTGGTCGAGGCCGGTGACCGAGTCGGCGGAGAACTCGCGCACGCCATGGCGCAGCGCGCCGGCCAGATCGGCGGCGCGCTTGCCCGGTCCGGTGTAGAGGATCTCAGCCACGGCCAGCCCTCGGCCAGGGCGGCGTCCAGTTCACCTGGCGAGCACACCTCGGCCCTTGTGCCGAGCGAGCGCAGTTCGCGCAGCAGTGCTGGATGCGGGTTGGCCTTGAGCGAGTAGTACAGCGCCGTCGGTTCGGGCAGCGCCTCCCGCAGGCTCGCGTGGTTGGCGCGGACCTCGGCGAGATCGTAGCGGTAGGCCGGGGTTTCGATCGTGTCACGCACCGTCGGCCTCCACCAGCAGCGCGGCCACTGCCGCACGGTCGACCTTTCCGTTGCCGGTCAACGGAAGTCGGTCGACGACAAGGCACCGGCCGGGGATCTTGAACTCCTCGATCTCTTGGCGCATGCCGGCCAGGATCTGCTCGGGAGCCTGCTCGCTGACCGCGACCAGCACGGCGGGTCGCTCGTCGGCTGGCGGCAGCACGACCGCCGAGCTGACCCCGGGCAGCCGCACCGCCGCCGCCTCCACCTCGGTGGCGCTCACCCGGAACCCGCGCTCCTTGTACAGGTCGTCGTGGCGGCCGACGAAGTACAGGTAGCCGTCCTCGTCGAGCCAGCCGTGATCGCCGGTGCGCAACTCGGGGAACAGGCCCTCACGCAGGAAGAACCGGCGAGCGGTCAGCTCGGGCTGGTGCCAGTACCCGGACATCACGTTCGGCCCGCGCACGGTGATCTCGCCGATCTCGCCGGGGCCGAGGCGGTTGCCGGACTCGTCCACCGCGAACACCGCCGTCCCGGGCAGTGCGCGGCCGGAGGTGCCCGGCCGGTCCAGGTCGGCGTCGGGCGGTGCGATCGTGGCCCGCTTGCACTCGGTGAGGCCGAACATCAGCTGCACCCGCAGCCCGGGGATCGCCGCCCGCAGGGCGGCCAGCACGGGCGCCGGCATGGCGGCGCCGGTGTTGGTCAGCAGGCGCAGACCGGGCGGTGAATCCGGGCGGCGGCGCAGCAGCCGGGCCAGCGCCTCGGCCACCGAGGGCACGGCGGGCAGCACGGTCGCGCCGGCCTCCCGCAGGTTGGCCAGCAGGCCGGGGCCGACCTCGGCGGGCTGGCCGAGCCACACGTGCGCGCCGGAGGCGGCGCCGAGGAACAGCTGGTACATGCCGTAGTCGAAGGACATCGGCAGCGGGCAGTACACCACGTCGGATTCGCGGTAGCGCAGCACGGACTGGATCGCGCCCACCGCGAACACGACCTGTTGGTGCGTGCTGACCACGGCTTTCGGCTTGGCCGTCGTGCCGGAGGTGTAGATCAGGAACAGCGGGTCGACCGGCAGCGGTCGCCAGTCGGTCGGGAAGTCGGGGACGCCGTCTGCGAGGACGTGTTCGGTCAGCTCGGCCGCGCTCACCACCGGGATGCCGCGTGTGAGCGCGGGTTCGGCCAGCTCGTCGGAGACCAGCAATGCGGGTGCGCAGTCGTCGAGCACGTGTTCCAGCGCGCGCTCGTTGGTCTGCTCGTGCAGCAGCGAGATCACCGCGCCGATCCGCGACGCGGCGTAGAGCAGCACCGGTTGCAGCAGGCTGGACCGGGTGACGACGACGATGCGCATACCGCAGTGCACGTCGGTCCTGTTCAGCCACAACGCGATCCGTCTGCTCGCGCCAGCCAGGTCCCGATAGGACAGTGTGGTGCCCTCGGCGGTGACCGCTGGCCGGTCCGGCCAGGCCAGCGCGGCCGTGTCAAGCAGGTCGTGCAACAGCGACGGTCCAGCACAGGTCACTGGTCTCCCCTTCCCCTCGCGATCCGGCACAGGTCCTCGACGCGATGCAGGTTCTCCGGCACCAGGTCGGCGGGGTCCAGTTCGACGCCGAGTTCGCCCTCCAGCCGCTCGATGATCTCCACCAGACGGAACGAGCTGAACCGAGGCAGCGAGGTGAACTCGATGCCGTCCAGCAACCGCGCGTCCGGCACGCCGAGCACCGCACCCACGACCGACGCGACCGTCCTGCGCAGCGCGGCGTCATCACCGCTCGCCCGCGTGCGCGGGGCCGCGACCAGGCTGCCGAAGATCTCCCGGTCGGCTTCGAGCAGTTCGTCGAGGCGGCTCACCACGCCCGATGGCTCGCCGCGCCCCCTGGCCAAGCGCCGGAACGCGAGGTAGGTCTGCTCGACAAGCGCTTCCCAGCGGCACAGGTGTTCGCGCTGCTCGGCGTCTGGAGGGAAGCCGTCGTGCTCGCGGAAGCGGGCATGCAGCTTGCGCGAGCGGGCCAACAGCCACGTCTCCAGGGTCAGCCGCTCAAGGGCGCGCAGCCGGTCGGGCAGCACGTCGTAGGCGGCCAGGTAGCCGTCGAGCGAAGCGTCCTCGACCGACACCACCGGTGCGGGCGCGCCAGAGCGGACCGCGTCGAAGTGGATCACCTCGGCCTTGCGCACGACCAACTGGTCGGGGGTCAGCTTCCAGCGTCCCGGCGCCGCGGTGCCCCACGGTGTCTCGTTGGCATAGGCGTCGATGACCGTGCAGCCCGTGCCGAGCAGGAAGCTGTGGTCCATGTGCCGCTGGCCGAAGTAGGGCACCCAGGGCAGCTCGTAGGCGTCGGCGACCACATAGACCAGGTCGCCGGGCGCCACCAGCTCGACCAGTTCGGCGTCGGTCACCGTGACGCGGTCACGCACGACGAGACCGAGCAGGTCCTCAGCCGCTGCGACGTGTTCAGCAAGGCTCAGTTCGACCGTTGGCAGCCCGCTCTGGTCGCAGCGCCAGCGGAAACGCAGTGGCGCGCCGAGGTTGAGGTGCGTGCCGGGACCGTGGTAGTGGTCGGCCAGCACCGCGAGGTTCGCCTGCACGCAGTCCAGCAGTTCGGCGTGCACGGTGTCGTAGGCCGGTGTCATGGCCGGTGTCATGGTGTCTCCAGGGAGGTCCTCGGCGAGCCGTCGGCGCGGCCCTCGATCACGTGGTCCGGTCCCCCGGCCACCGGCGTGGCCGGGCCGGGGACGAACCCCGCCGCGCGCAGCAGCGTGTGGAACTCGGCCTCGGTCCGTTCCCTGCCACCGAAGTTGACCAGCATGTTGATGTCCATGAGATAGGGGTCCGGCGGACCGGCCGGATCGACTCGTGCCGGCAGGACCGACTCGACGAGCAGGACGCGGCCGCCCTGCGCCATGGCGCGGCGGCAGTTGGCCAGGATGCGCGCGGCCCGCTCGTCGTCCCAGTCGTGCACGATGTTCTTGAGCAGGTAGAGGTGGCCGCCCTCGGGTACCTCGGCGAAGAAGTCGCCGCCAACCACGTCGCAGCGATCGGCAACCCCGGCAGCGCGCAGCGCCGACGGTGCCTCGGCAACGCCCTGTGGGCTGTCGAAGACGATGCCGCGCACTGCGGGCTCGGCGGCCAGGATGGCCGCGAGCAGCGTGCCGTTCCCGCCACCGACGTCGACCACGATGGGGAACCGGGAGAAGTCGTAGTGCTTGGCGATCGCGTCCGCGGTGTCCTGGGTGCCATCGCCCATCGACGCGTTGAACAACGCGGACAGCTCCGGATTGCCGGTCAGGTAGTCGAAGAAGCCCGTGCCGTACGCGCGCTCGAAGGCCGGCACTCCGGTGCGGACGCTGTGCGCGAGGTCGCGCCAGCCGTCGACGACGCTGGCGTCGGTGCTCACCATGGCGACCGCGTACCGGGAGTCGGGGGCGCCTCGGCGGAGCAGCGCGCCAACCTCGGTGAGACGATAGCGGCCCGGCTCGACCTCGCTGGTCAGCCCGATGCTGGACAGGGCCCGCAGCAGACGGTTCAGCGACGGCTCGTGGGTCTGGGTCTCCGCAGCCAGTTCGGCACTGGTCCGCGCCGTGTCGGCCAGCCGGTCGGGCAGCCCGAGCCGTAGCGCGGCAACGGTCAGCCCGGTGCTGGTGTAGCCCCACAGCAGCCGCATCAGCGCAGCCGCCGGATCGGCATGCTCGGACATGGCACCCCTTTCACCGAAAATCCAACAATGTCGCGAAGGCTGTTTCCCAGTTTTCCGCCCCGATCCGCCGAATTGCAATGTTCCGGTCGTCAGAGCATTTCAAGGAAATCTTCAGACGAACGTAAGGCGGAGATTTAATGGACAACCGATAATGCGCCAGATAGAAACGATGGCATGACCCAGAATTCCTCGCTCGACACGGCGGAGCCACCGCAGCTGTGGAACACCGAGATCCCGCATTCCGCGCGCGTTTACGACTATCTGCTCGGCGGCAGGGACAACTACCCGCCCGATCGCAGGGTCGGCGACGAGCTGCTGGCCGCGATGCCCTTCATCCGGGACGTGGTCCGCGCCAACCGCGCCTTCCTGCGGCGCGCGGTGCGCTTCGTCGCGCAGGCGGGTGTCGGCCAGTTCCTCGACCTCGGCGCCGGCCTGCCCACCTCACCGAACACGCACGAAGTCGCCCAGGCGGTGATCCCGGACGCCCGCGTGGCCTACGTTGACTCCGACCCGATCCTGCTCAGCCACGCCCGCACCCTGCTGCCGGCCGGCGGTGGCCGCACCGCTGTGGTGCAGGCCGACGTCGGCGAGCCGCAGCGCACGCTGGACCTGCCCGAACTGCGCGAACTGCTCGACTTCGACGCGCCGATCGGATTGATGCTGATCGGCCTGATGCACCTGTTCGGCGCCGAGCGCGACCCGTACGGCCTGCTCGCCGGCTACGTCGAGCGGCTCGCCCCCGGCAGTTACGTGCTGTTCTCGCAGTTCACCGCCGACTTCACCCCGGAAACCGCCGGCCAGCTGGAACGGATCTCGGCCGAGGCAGGCGAACCGGTTGCGATACGCACCGCCGAGGAGATCGCCAGGTTCGCCGACGGCCTCGAACTGGTGGATCCGGGTGTGGTGCAGATGCCGTACTGGCGCCCGGACGGCCCGGTGCCGGCCGGATCGGAGAACGTGTTCCTCTATGCGTGGGTCGCCCGCAAGCCGTGACCGCCAACACGGTTCTGACACAGTCATGAGAAAGCTCTGACACGCCGGCGTTGATTATTTTCTCCGCCGTGGCGAAGCTTTGTCCGGCTCGCTTTCCGTATCGAAAACAAGGAGTTTTCGTCTTATGTACAGCACGTTGATCGTGGGCCGGATGGACCCGTCCACCACCGACGAGGTCGCCGGCCACTTCCACTCCTTCGACAACACCGACATGCCCCACCGCATGGGCACCCGCCGCCGCGAACTGTTCGTCTACAACGACCTCTACTTCCACCTCCAACAGTTCGACGACGACCACAACGCAGAACACGCCATCGCCAACGCCATGTCCCACCCCCTGTTCATCGACATCAGCGCCAAACTCAACGCCCTGATCGACCCCTACGACCCCAAGACCTGGACCAAACCGATGGACGCCATCGCCACCCGCTTCTACACCTGGCGGTCCGCGTGAGCCCTCGGCAGGTCGCGATCACCGGCATCGGTGTTGTCGCGCCGGGCGGGGTCGGCGTCAAGAACTTCTGGGCGCTGCTCAGTGAGGGCAGGACGGCGACACGACTGGTCACCGCGTTCGACGCGGCTCGGTTCCGGTCAAGGGTGGCGGCCGAGGTCGACTTCGATCCCGAGGCGCACGGCCTTGGCCCGCAGGAGATCCGGCGGATGGACCGGGCCGCCCAGTTCGCCGTGGTGACCGCGCGCGAGGCAGTGCAGGACAGCGGCATCGAGATGTCCGAAGTGGACCCGACAAGGGTCGCGGTCAGCATCGGCAGTGCGATCGGCGCGTCGATCGGCCTTGAGGACGAGTACCGGGTGGCCAGCGACGACGGCCGGCTCGAACTGCTCGATCCGGACTACGCCGCCAAGCACCTCTACAACTACTTCGTGCCAAGCTCGATCGCGGCCGAGGTGGCCTGGACGGTCGGCGCCGAGGGGCACGTGACCATGGTGTCCTGCGGCTGTACGTCCGGGGTCGACGCGGTCGGCTACGGCGCGGAACTGATCCGCGAGGGCTCGGCCGACGTGGTGCTCGCGGGCGGCACCGACGCGCCGATCACGCCGATCACGTTGGCCTGCTTCGACGCGATCAAGGCGACAACACCGCGCAACGACGAAGCGGAACACGCGTCGCGGCCGTTCGACGCGACCCGCAACGGGTTCGTGCTCGGCGAGGGGTGCGCCATGTTCGTGCTGGAGGAGTTGCACAGCGCGCGGCGGCGCGGCGCGCACGTGTACGCCACGATCGCCGGTTTCGCCGGACGCTGCAACGCCTATCACATGACCGGCCTTCGCGCGGACGGCAGGGAGATGGCCGAGGCGATCCGCGTCGCCATGGCGGAAGCGAAGGTCGCGCCGGCCGATATCGACTACGTCAACGCGCACGGCTCCGGCACGAAGCAGAACGACCGGCACGAGACAGCGGCGTTCAAGCGCAGCCTCGGCGAGGACGCCTACCGGGTGCCGGTCAGCTCGATCAAGTCGATGGTCGGCCACTCGCTCGGCGCGATCGGCGCGATCGAGGTCGCCGCTTCGGTGCTGGCCATCGACAACGACGTCGTCCCGCCGACCGCCAACCTGCACAACCCGGATCCGGAATGCGATCTGGACTACGTGCCGCTGACCGCGCGCGAACAGCGCACCGACACGGTGCTCACCGTCGCAAGTGGATTCGGTGGGTTCCAGAGCGCCATGGTGCTCACCGCGGAAGGGAAGAACCGATGACAACGACATCACCACTGCCGGCCGCGACCGACATCCAGGAGGTCGGTCCCGCGGTCCTGTGCACCATCCCGACCGGACAGGAGGCGTATCTGGTCAGCCGCTACGACGAGGCGCTACAGGTGCTCTCCGACCCGGTCTTCAGCCGTCAGGAGGTGTTCCGCACCCGAGGCACCAACTACACCGGGCCCGGCGCCTCCAGCACCGGCGACATGCTGCTGGACATGGACCCGCCGCAGCACACCCGGGTCAGGGGCCTGGTGGCCAAGGCGTTCTCCCGCAGGGGAGTCGAGGCCATGCGGTCCGGCGTGCAGCAGATCGCCGACGAGCTGCTCGCCGATCTCGTGCGCCGCGATCCCCCTGTCGACCTGGTGCCCGCGCTGTGCCTGCCGCTGCCGATCACAGTGGTCTGCCAGCTGCTCGGCATCTCCTACGACGACAGGGCCTGGTTCCAGGAACGCTCGCTGATCCTGGCCTCCACGGCCGACCCGCCGGAGCGCAAGCTCAACGCGGTCAACGAGCTGCGCGCCTACCTGACCGAGATCATCGCCGACAAGCGCAGGTCCCCCAAGGAGGACCTGATCAGCGAGCTGGTCTCGGCGCGGGCCGACGAGCGGCTCACCGAGGAGGAGCTGATCAACCTCAGCGTGCTGCTGCTGCCGGCCGGCTACGAGACCACCGCGAACCAGATGTGCAAGAGCATCCACGCGCTGCTGCTGGAACCGGGCGGGTACGAGTCGCTGGTGGCGAACCCGGCCGGGGTGCCGGCCGCGTCCGAGGAGCTGATGCGGCTGCACCCGTCCGTGCTGACCCCCGGATTCCGGGTGGCAACAAGGGACGTCGCCATCGGCGAGGTGACCGTGCCCGCTGGCAGCCTCGTCATCGTGTCCGACGCGTTGGCCAACCGGGATCCCTCGGTCTTCGAGTGTCCACAGAAGACCGATCTCACCCGTGCCAGGAACCCGCACATCGCGTTCGGGCACGGGCTGCACTTCTGCCTCGGCGCCGCCCTGGCCAGGGTCGAGCTGGAGATCGTGCTGACCGGCCTGGTCACCACCTTCCCCAAACTCCGGCTTGCCGTCGAGCCGGAGACCATCCGCTGGCACACCCAGCGCCGCTTCCGCGGCCCTGCCGAGCTTCCGGTTACCTGGTAGGAGGACTAACAAAGTGTCCACAGTGGTCACCGGTATCGGTGTCACCGCGCCGAACGGGCTTGGCACGCGGGACTACTGGGCCGCGACCCGGGACGGCCGCAGCGGCATCGGCCGGGTCACCCGGTTCGATCCGTCCGGCTATCCAGCCCGGCTCGCCGGCGAGGTGCCCGGTTTCGTCGCAGCGGATCACCTGCCGAGCAGGTTGCTCCCGCAGACCGACCACATGACCCAGCTCGCGCTGGTGGCCGCTGACTGGGCACTGGCCGACGCGGGGGTGCGGCCTGCGGAACTGTCCGGCTACGACATGGGTGTGGTCACGGCCAGCTCGTCCGGCGGTTTCGAGTTCGGCGAGCGTGAGCTGCGGGCGTTGTGGAGCAAGGGCAGCCGTTACGTCAGCGCCTACCAGTCCTTCGCCTGGTTCTACGCGGTGAACACCGGCCAGATCTCCATCCGCAACGGCATGCAGGGCCCGAGCGCCGCCCTTGTCGCCGACCACGCGGGCGGGCTTGACGCGATAGCGCAGGCGCGGCGGCAGGTCAGGAAGGGCACCCCGGTCGTCGTCACCGGCGCTGTCGACGCCGCGATCTGCTCCTACGGCTGGATTTCCCAGCTGGCCTGCGGGCGGATCAGCACGGCCGATGATCCGGCCCTCGCCTACCTGCCCTTCGACGCGCGGGCCCGAGGCTACGTGCCTGGCGAGGGTGGCGCGCTGCTCGTCGTCGAGCAGGAGCACGCCGCTCGCGAGCGCGGTGCGCGGATCTACGGCGAGATCGCCGGCTACGCGTCGACGTTCGACCCGAAACCCGGCACCGGCCGGGAACCGGCGCTGCGCCGCACCATCGAACTTGCCCTTGACGACGCGGGCAGCACGCCGGCCGACATCGACGTGGTGTTCGCGGACGCGGCGGCCGTGCCCGAACTGGACCGGCTTGAGGCCGAGGCCATCGCGGCTGTGTTCGGTCCGCACGGAGTGCCCGTCACCGCACCGAAGACCATGACCGGCCGGCTGTATTCCGGCGCGGCACCACTGGATGTGGCAGCGGCGTTGCTGGCCATCCGCGACGGCATGATCCCGCCGACCGTGCACACGTCCCCCGATCCGGCCTACGCACTGGATCTGGTGACCGGCGCACCGCGTCCCGCCGCGCTGCGCTGCGCCCTGGTGCTGGCCCGAGGCTACGGCGGGTTCAACGCGGCGATGGTCGTCCGATCGGTGTGACCGATGAAAGGAGAAACGACGTGGCAGACGAGAAGTTCACCATCGAGCAACTGACCGCGATCCTGCGCGAGTGTGCGGGCGAGGACGAGGACGTCGACCTGGACGGCCAGATCCTGGACACCGAGTTCGAGGAACTCGGCTACGAGTCACTCGCCCTGCTTGAGGCAACCGGCCGGATCGAGCGCGACTACGACATCGTCCTCGGCGAGGACGCATTGAACGACGCCCGCACACCAAGGGCACTGCTGGAGATCGTCAATTCGCGGCTGCTCGGCGTCGAGATCGCCTGAACGCACCGCACCAACCCCCAGGGAGTGAACATGTCCGAGCAGCAGCAGCGCGTCGCGCTGGTCACCGGCGGCACCAGCGGCATCGGCCTCGCGGTCACCAGGGTCCTCGCCGAACTGGGTCACCAGGTGTTCATCTGCGCCCGTACCGCGGACAACGTGGCCAAGACCGTGAAGGAACTCCAGGAGGAGGGTTTCGACGTCGACGGCACCAGCTGCGACGTCCGCTCGGCCGAGGACATCCACGGCTTCGTCCAGGCCGCCGTCGACCGCTACGGCCCGGTCGACGTGCTGGTCAACAACGCGGGGCGCACCGGAGGCGGTGTCACCGCGACGATTCCCGACGACCTGTGGCACGACGTCATCGCCACCAACCTGACCAGCGTGTTCCTGATGACCAGGGAGGTGCTGACCACCGGTGGCATGCGGGAGAAGAACCGGGGCCGGATCGTCAACATCGCCTCGACCGCCGGCAAGCAGGGTGTCGTGCTCGGCGTGCCGTACTCGGCGTCCAAGCACGGCGTCGTCGGCCTGACCAAGGCGCTTGGCAACGAACTCGGCCCGACCGGGATCACCGTGAACGCGGTCTGCCCCGGCTACGTCGAGACGCCGATGGCGCAGGCGACCCGGCAGCGCTACGCGGCCGCCTACCAGACCACCGAGGACGCGATCCTGGAGAAGTTCCAGGCCAAGATCCCGCTCGGCCGCTACTCCACCCCGCAGGAGGTCGCCGGCCTCGTCGGCTACCTGGTGTCCGACACGGCCGCATCGATCACCTCCCAGGCGCTCAACGTCTGCGGCGGTCTCGGCAACTTCTGACCCGGCCGACGCGACCACGAGGAGAAAAACATGACGCAGCAGGCAGTCCACGAGGTTGAGCACGAGATCACCGTGCAGGCGCCGGCCGACCAGGTCTACCGGTACCTGGCCGAGGTGCAGAACTGGCCCCGGCTGTTCCCACCGACCATCTACGTCGACCATGTCGAGCGCACCGAGGACGAGGAGCGGATTCGGATCTGGGCCACCGCCAACGGCGAGGCCAAGAACTGGACCTCGCGCCGCTGGCTCAAGCCGGCGCAGCGGCGCATCGACTTCCGGCAGGAGGTGTCGCCGCCGCCGGTTGCGTCGATGGGTGGCGCGTGGGTGATCGAGCCGATCTCGGCGAAACAGAGCCGGGTCCGGCTGTTGCACGACTACCGCGCGATCGACGACGATCCCAAGAGCTTGGCCTGGATCGACGAGGCGGTCGACTCCAACAGCCGCAAGGAACTGGGCGCGCTCAAGGTGAACATCGAGCGGGCCGCGACGACCCCGCAGGACCTGTTGCTCTCCTTCACCGACTCGGTCGAGGTTGCCGGTTCGGCCAAGGACGTCTACCAGTTCATCTACGAGGCCGACCAGTGGACGGAGCGGCTGCCACACGTCGCCAGGGTCTCGATGGTGGAGGACACGCCCGGCCTCCAGGTCCTGGAGATGGACACCACCACCAAGGACGGCTCGACGCACACGACGAAGTCGGTCCGGGTGTGTTTCCCGCACCAGCGCATCGTCTACAAGCAGACGACCCTGCCGGCGCTGATGGCGCTGCACACCGGGTACTGGGAGCTACGCGAGCACGACGACGGCGTCACCGCGATCGCCGAGCACACGGTGATCATCAACACCGACAACATCGCCAGGGTGCTCGGCCCGGACGCGGACGTGGCGCAGGCCAAGGAGTTCGTCCGCAACGCGCTTGGCAACAACAGCCGCGCCACCCTCAACCACGCCAAGGAATACGCGGAGCAGCGGAGCTGATGGTCATGCGGGACACCGACACCGAGGTGATCGTGGTGGGGGCGGGCCCGGTTGGCCTGCTGCTGGCCGGTGAGCTGCGGCTGGCCGGCGTGCGGGTGATCGTGCTGGAGAAGCTGACCGAACCCACCACCGAGTCAAGGGCCTCTGCCCTGCACTCGCGCACCATGGAGTTCTTCGACCAGCGCGGGCTGCTCGACGGCATCGGCACGCTGCCCAACCTGCCGCACGGCCACTTCGGCGGCATCCCGCTCGACCTCACGCTGCCCGGCCCCTACCCGGGGCAGTGGAAGATTCCCCAGGCACAGACCGAGAAACTGCTGTGGCGGTGGGCCACGAGCCTCGGTGCAGACGTGCGCCGAGGCCACGAGCTGACCGCGCTCACCGCCGCCGACAACGGTGTCGAGGTGCGGGTGCGGTCCTCGGACGGGACGCGCCGCCTGCGGGCCGAGTACCTCGTCGGCTGCGACGGTGAGCAGAGCACCGTGCGCGAGCTGGCCGGGTTCGCGTTCCCCGGCGCGGACGCGAGCATCGAACTGATCAGGGCCGACATCCTCGGCGTCGACATACCGGACCGGCGGTTCGAGCGGCACCCCAACGGCCTGGCCACCGCCTACCGTTACCCGGACGGGCTGACCAGAGTGATGGTGCACGAGTTCGGCCGCCGGCCCCGGCAACGTACCGGCGAACCCGCGTTCGCCGAACTGGTCGCGGCCTGGGGCAGGATCACCGGCGAGGACATCGGCAACGGCACCGCCGTGTGGATCAACGCGTTCGGCGACACCCGGCGGCAGGCGGCCCGCTACCGGCAGGGCCGGGTCCTGCTCGCCGGGGACGCCGCGCACCGGCAGTTGCCCTCCGGTGGCCAGGCGCTCAACCTCGGCCTTGCCGACGCGGCCAACCTCGGCTGGAAACTGGCCGCGTGCGTGCGCGGCCGCGCCGGCGAGCCGCTGCTGGACAGCTACCACGCCGAACGGCACCCGGTCGGCGCGCGGGTGCTGACCAACATCGCCGCCCAGGCGCTGCTGCTCTTCGGCGACCACCAGGTCGACGCGACCCGCGAGGTGCTGGCCGAGCTGCTGGCCACCGAACCGGCCAGGACGCACCTGGCCGGGATGATCAGCGGGCTGGACGTGCGCTACGACGTCGGCCCCGGCGCCCATCCGCTGCTCGGCGCCCGGCTGCCGGCGCTGCGGCTCGACGGTGACCGGAGCACCTTCGCGCTGCTGCGGCCGGGACGGGGCGTGCTGCTCGACCTCACCGGCGACCCGGCGCCGCACGAGACGGCAAGCCCGTGGGCCGACCGCGTGCGGACGGTGTCCGCGATCGCCGACGGCGAGCCCGGATTCGGCACGGCCCTCGTCCGCCCGGACGGCTACGTCGCCTGGGTGGACGGCTCGCGCGCGGAGTTGCTGACCGCGCTGGAGCGCTGGTTCGGGCCGGCACTCCCCCACCCCATCACGACCACGACAGGAGGACGACATGGGCAAGCTGGATGACAGGACGGCGCTGGTCACCGGATCGAGCCGGGGCATCGGCAGGGCAACGGCAGAGCGGCTGGCCAGGGACGGCGCGCTGGTCGCGGTGCACTGCGCGAGCGACAGCGAGGCCGCGAACGAGGTCGTGCACGGCATCGAGGCGCGCGGTGGACGCGCGTTCGCCGTGCGGGCCGCGTTCGGCGAGCCCGACGCGATCGAGCGGCTGTTCGAGGAGGTCGAGCGCGGCCTCAAGGAACGCACCGGCTCGACCGAACTGTCCATTGTGGTCAACAACGCGGGCGTCAAGTCCGTGCAGCCACCCGAGGAGGTGACACCGGAAATCTTCGACGAGGTGTTCGCGGTCAATGCCAAGGCACCGCTGTTCGTGGTGCGGCGGGCGCTCGGCCTGCTCGCCAACGGTGGACGGATCATCAACATCTCCTCCGGCATCACCCGGTTCAGCAACCCGCAGGAGGTGGTGTACGGGATGAGCAAGGGCGCGGTCGAGCAGCTCACCTTCCACCTGGCCCGACACCTCGGCCAGCGCGGCATCACGGTCAACACCGTGGTGCCCGGCGTCACGGACAACGGCTCGTCGCCGTTCCTCGCCGACCCGGACGTGGCGGCGCACATCGCGGGCATGTCCGCGCTGAAGCGGATCGGGCAGAGCGCGGACATCGCCGACGTGGTGGCGTTCCTGGCCACCGACGACGCCCGCTGGATCACCGGTGCGGTGATCGACGCCAGCGGCGGCTCGCTGCTCGGCTGACCAAGCCGCCCTGGCCCTGCTCGTCGCGGCGACGGCGCGACACCGACGCCGCGCGCGGGCCCGGGTACGCCGCGCCGTCCTGGCGCGGGCAGCCGACCGGAAAGGATGATCATGACGGAACAGCCCGTCCGCCTTGCCGTGCTGGTCGGCGGCGGCCGGGGCAGCCAGCTCGCCCCGGTCCTGACCGAGTGGTTCACCAGCGAGGCAGGCCAGCGCGCGGACCTGACCATCGACGTCGTCGACCTGGCCAGCGAGCCCGACCTGCCATTGACCAAACCCGCCTGGCCGCCTGCCGAGGACTCGCCCGCCGCGATCGGCCCCCGCCTCGCGGCCGCCGACGCGTTCGTCGTGGTGACGCCCGAGTACAACCACAGTTTTCCCGCGGTGTTGAAGAACGCGATCGACTGGCATCTCGCGCAGTGGCGGGCCAAACCGGTCGGCTTCGTCAGCTACGGCGGCCGCTCCGGCGGGTTGCGCGCGGTCGAGCACCTGCGGCAGGTGTTCTGCGAACTGCACGCGGTGTCCATTCGCGACACTCTGAGCTTCCACGGCACCGGCACGTTCGACGAGCACGGCAGGCCAACCGACGCCGGCTGTGACGCGGCCGCCAAGGCCATGTTGGACCAGCTCGTCTGGTGGGCGCTCGCGCTGCGCGACGCGCGGCAGAAACGCCCGTACAGCGCCTGATCCGCCGATCTGTTGTTCCCCAGAGGAGAACCGATGAGCCTGCCGCCGCTGTTCGGCGCCAACGTGGACCCGTCGCACGCCGATCCGGCCGCTCCGCTGCGCGCGGCCCAGCGGGCCGAACGGGCCGGACTCGACCTGGTCACCGTGCAGGACCACCCGTACCGGCCCGCGCACTACGACACCTGGACGCTGATCACCTACCTCGCAGCGCGCACCAGTCGGATCGCGTTCGTGCCGACCGTGGCCAACCTGCCGCTGCGCCCGCCAGCCATGCTGGCCAAAGCCGCGGCCAGCCTGGACGTGCTCACCGGCGGCCGGCTGCGGCTCGGCCTTGGCGCCGGCGCGTTCTGGGACCGGATCGTGGCCATGGGCGGCCCGAAGCGAACCGGCATCGAGTCGGTCCTGGCGCTGTCCGAGGCGATCGACGTGATCCGCGCGCTGTGGAGTGACGCGCCGTCGGCCCTGGTGCCCGGTGAGTTCTACCGGGTGGACGATGTGGAGCCGGGCCCGAGGCCGAGTGGGCGGCTGGAGATCTGGCTTGGCGCCAACGGTCCGCGCATGCTGGAGTTGGTGGGCAGCAAGGCGGACGGCTGGCAGCCGTCCCTGCTGCACCTCGGCCTCGACCGGCTCGGCGCGGCATCGGCGAGGGTGGACGCGGCAGCGCGTCGGGCGGGCCGTGCACCGGAGTCGATCCGCAAGGTCTACAACATCACCGGGTTGGTCGGGACGGAGTCGGCGCGGCCGTTCCGGGGTTCGGCCGCGCAGTGGGTGGACCAGCTCGTGCGGCTCGCGGGCGAGCACGGCATGAACGGCTTCGTGTTCTGGCCGGAGTCCGACTACGACCGGCAGGTCGAACGGTTCGCCACCGAGGTCATGCCGGCCGCCCGCGCCGCGCTGGCCTGACGGTCAGCGCGGCAGCCGGGTAGCAAACGGGTCAGCATAACGCTGCGAGCCTGTCGATGGCCGCGTGCCAGGTGTCCGCCGTGCCCTCGGCGCGGGAGGGCAGCAACGAGACGACGGCTCCGCGCTCCGCGCGCACCGCAGGATGGCGGCGGGCCAACATGGACAGTCCCTTGCCCGGCCCCGCCTCGACAAGGGTGAACTCGCCCGCGCCGAGCAGCGCGTCCAGCGCGGGCCAGAACAGCACCGGCGCCGCCAACTGCTCGGCCCAGAACGCCGCCGTCACCGCCTCCTCCGCGCTGACCGGCCGTGCGGTCCTGGTAGACCAGATCGGAACTTGCGGCGGTCGCAGGGAAACGCCGGCGAACCCGGCCTCGAACAACGTGGCCGGATCGGCGACGGCCGGGCAGTGGAACGGCTGCCGGGAACCCACCCTGCTGACCGTGATCCCGCCGTCCAGCAGCGCCTTCTCCACGATCGTCAGCCTCGGCTCAGGGCCGGCCAGCACGGTCTGGCGCGGCGCGTTGATCGCGGCGACACCCATGCCGTCCGCGCGGGCGTCCGCGTCGAGCCACGGTTGCACGTCGGCTGGCCGCGCGCCGACGGCCAGCATCCCGCCCCTCGGCGCGGTCGCCATCGCGGCCGAGCGGGCCAGCATGATCCGCGCGGCCCCGGCCGGATCGAAAACGCCGGCCAGCGCGGCCGCCGCCAGCTCGCCGACGCTGTGCCCGAGCAGGGCGACCGGCCGGATGCCGTGTTCGGCCAGTGCCCTGCCGAGCGCGTTGCCGAGCGCGAACAGCAGCGGTTGCGCCCGCGCCGCGTCGTCCAGCGGCACCTTCGGCGTTTCGGCAAGCCAGTCCGCGCGCAACCGGCTGCCCTCCTCGCCCATCAGCGTGAAGAACTCGTCCATCGCGGCCGTGAACCCGGCATCGGTTCCGTAGAGTTCCGCGGCCATGCCGGGGTGTTGCGCGCCCTGGCCGGGAAGCAGTAGTGCGATTCCTCGGTTGCCCATGACTGCCTTTCCGCACAAGACATGGCGACGGCCCGGCCGGGCGGGCCGGGCCGTCGCGCGAGAGGTCAGGAGTTCCAGGTGTAGAAGCGGGTGGCGATGGCGTCCATCGGTTTGGTCCAGGTTGTGGGGTCGTAGGGGTCGATCAGGGCGTTGAGTTTGGCGCTGATGTCGATGAACAGGGAGTGGGACATGGCGTTGGCGATGGCGTGTTCTGCGTTGTGGTCGTCGTCGAACTGTTGGAGGTGGAAGTAGAGGTCGTTGTAGACGAACAGTTCGCGGCGGCGGGTGCCCATGCGGTGGGGCATGTCGGTGTTGTCGAAGGAGTGGAAGTGGCCGGCGACCTCGTCGGTGGTGGACGGGTCCATCCGGCCCACGATCAACGTGCTGTACATAAGACGAAAACTCCTTTCATTTGGCGTCGCCGAACCAGCGCCGCAACGCGGTTGGCAGGTCGTGGTGACTACGTGGGGTCCAGGCGACGTGGCCATCCGGACGGATGAGCACCGCGGTGGTGCCGGCGATCGCGTCGTCCGGCACGCCGTGCGGGGTCGCGGTGACCACGTCGACGCGGTCCGCCCACCCTCGCGCTGTGCGACGCAGGCCGGCGTCGTCGGCACAGTCGAGCAGCACACCCCGTGCCGGGCGCAGCAGTTCGGTCGTGCTGGTCTTGCCGTTGGCCGACACCAGTTCGGTGTGCGGCATCCTGGCGCCGAGCAGCGGGTCGTCGCCACCGCCGACGTCGTAGTTGATGCCGAGTCCGCTGACCATCTTGGCCAGGTGTTGGTGCACGTCGGTGAAACCGACCAGTTCGGTGAGCACCTGGCGCAGCGGCAGCATCTCCTCGCCGCGCAGGAACAACAGGGCCTGGGCGCGGGTGTTCATGGCCAGCCGCTCGCCGACCGGATGCCGCTCGCTGTGGTAGGTGTCCAGCAGTTCCTCCGATGCGAACCCGCGCACCACCGAGGCCAGCTTCCAGCCCAGGTTGACCGCGTCCTGGATGCTGGTGTTCATGCCCTGGCCGCCCGCTGGCAGGTGAATGTGCGCGGCGTCGCCGACCAGCAACACCCGGCCCCTGCGGTATTCGGTGACCAGCCGGGTGGCGTCGGTGAAGGCGCCGATCCACACCGGGGTGGCGTGCGAGATGTCCTCGCCGGTGAGCCGCTTCCACGCAGCGGCTGCCTCGGCGAACGTGACCGGTTCGGTGCGCACCTTGGGCGGGTTGTCGCGTTCACAGATGGTGATGCGGAAGACCCCGTTGCCGAGCGGGCCACCCATGACCATGCCGCCGGGCACCTTCTCGCCGATCTCCCTCGGCCGGATGTCCGCGCCGCGCAGGTCGACCTGGAACATCTCCATGGTGCCCTCGGTGCCAGGGAAGTCGAACCCGGCCGCCTTGCGCACCGTGCTGCGCCCGCCGTCGCAGCCGACGAGGTAGCGGCAGCGCAGTGCGTAGCGTCCGTCCGGACCGGACACCTCGACTTCGACGCCGTCGTCGTCCTGGCGCATGCCCACCAGTTGGTGTCCGCGCCGGATCTCGGCGCCGAGTTCGACGGCCCACTCCTCAAGCACCTGCTCGGTCCGCGACTGGGGTACGGTCCGGTTGGCCAGATGCGTTCCGCCCAGCACGGAGAAGTCCAGCGGCACACCACCGAAGTGCCCGAGCGCGCTGCTCTCCGGATTGCCGAAGCGCGGCAGCAGCCCGCGCTGGTCGAAGACCTCCATGGTGCGGATGAACAGTCCCAACCCACGGGATTCGCCGGAAGGCTGGGCAACGGTCTCCAGGACGATCACGTCCGCCCCGCCGAGCCGCAATTCGGCCGCGAGCATCAAGCCTGCCGGCCCGGCGCCCACGACAATGACCGGAGCGTCCACGCGCGCTCTCCCTCCGCCATAGGTGATTATTTGTTTCCCATGTGCTTCGAGATTGGCCGATGAATATTCAGGACTCAACCGAAGAATTCACAACAGAACGTCAATTCTGATGTTTCTCGTCCGGGTCGTCAAAACGAAAACCGACACCGCGGACCGTGCGTATCCAGCTGCCTTCACCGAGTTTGCCGCGCAAGGAGCTGACATGCGTGTCGATGGTTCTGCTCGCCTGCGCGCTGGCCGCGTGCGGGGACTGGTCGCCCCACACGTCGGCCATCAGCCGCCGCCGCGTGATGACCGTGTCGGAGTTGGTCGCCAGGTAGTGCAGCAGGTCGAACTCCTTGCGGGTCAGCTCGATCGGCTTGCCGCACACGCGCACCTGCCGGAACGCGGTGTCGATGGTCAGCGAGCCGATGGACAGCGTCCCGGCCCGGCCCTCGCCAGGTCCATCGGCCCGCGCGTCCTCGGGTGTGTGCTGAGCAGGCACCTCGACCGAGGGCGCCCGCGAACCGTTGCGCGGCATGATGCTCGCCGCGTTGACACACACCGCGCCCCGTGGCCTGGAGCGCCGCATGACCGCGTCGATGCGCGCGGTCAGTTCGCGGAACTCGTACGGCTTGTCAAGGCAGTCGTCGGCCCCGGCCTGTAGCCCGAGCACGCGGTCGAGCTTCCCGTCGCAGAAGGCGATGATCGGGGTGTCGCTGGTGGCGCGAATGCGCCGGCACACCTCAAGGCCGTCGATGTCGGGCAGTTCGAGGTCCAGCAGGACCAGTTCCGCGTCAAGGTGTGTCTGGATGGCCGTCGCGCCGTTGTCCACGGTGACGGTCTCGTGGCCGTAGCGGGCCAGTCCTCTTGCCAGCGACGTCGCGTCGTCGGATCGGTTGTCCACGATGAGGACCCGAACCGGTCGCACGCTGGCACCCGTCGCGGTCACGCTTGAGAACGCGCGTATTTCCAACGCTTGCATTTCCATTGCCTATCGACCCCCAGCCCGATCCTGACCAAAACGAAGGAAGACACCACAATTGCATTGATTATCGATGATCAAATGTCCAATTCACAGTCTAGCCAAGACTCGTGAACTTCTCTAGCAATCTTCGAGCGTGTCCGTTTTGTCCCGCGATGGTGTCAGAGGACCGTCAGCGATCGTGCAAATAAAAGTCATAATGATTGCGATCCGTCGCCGAATACTCCAATGTTGCCAGCAGCCCCGCCCGCTTGGCCGGATGCCTCCACACCCGACTGGTGCACTGTGGCCGGACGCAGCTCGGTGGTGGCGTACCACGAGTTTCCGATAGGAGCGAACGAACCGATGACAAGCACCTTCGAGACCACCGCCGACACACTGCTGCGCGAACTGTCCGATCGAGCCGAGATATCCGAGCTGCTCGCCAGGAACTGGCGAACCATGGACGACAAGGACTTCGACGCGGCCACCGATCTGTACACAGAGGACATCAAGCTGGTGATGGCTGGCGGTGAACCGATCACCGGCGCAGCGGCGGTCATCGAGTCCACTCGCGCACTCAACGTCAACTACAAGGCCACCCAGCACAATGGGTGCAGCCTGAGCATCGAACTGGACGGCGACCGGGCGACCGCGTACGCCAACGTGATCGGGGTCCTGGTCGGTGGCGTGCCCGAGGTGCCGGCGGTCAGCGTGACCGCGGTCGGCGTGCGGGTCGGCGTGCTACGCACCGAGGCGGGCTGGAAGATGAACCTGATCGAGCTGACACCGCGCTACCGCTACCCGGTGGGCTGATCCGGTCGTCGCGGGCGGGTGGCCGAGCCCGGAGGCTCAGCCACCCGCCGGGACGACCGCGGGTCTCCGCACGCGCCGTTGCAGATCCTGGCGTAACCGCATCCAGTTCTCCGCGCAAGTGCTGGCGAGTTCGAGCACGCTCTCGACGCAGTGCTCCGGAATGGCGTCGACGACCTGTTCGCGGTGCTGCGGCAACGCGCACACGCCAAGCCACTGCAACAGCATGCGACCGGTCTCGGACACTCGCAGTGCCGGGTCCCGGCGCAGACTATCCACAATGGACGACGAAGGAAGGCCGCCGCCGATCGTGCCCTCCGCGCGCGGCGCGGGAACCAGCACCGATGAATCGGTTGGCTCGGCTGACCCGGTTGGCTCGGACCGCAGTCGCGCCGGGACCGGGTCCTCGCCCCGGTCCATCCTCTTGCGCACGTCGTGCGCGGTGCCCAGCGAGACCTTGGCGTCCCGCGCGATCGCCCGCAGCGAGGCGTCCGGCCGCTGCGCGATGAGCCTGCTCGTCCGCAGGCGCCCCTCGACCGCGTCGACCGGCCGCGTCCGACCGTCCATGCCGAGCCTGCTGTTCGACTGTGCGGACCCGTCGCTCGAACGCCGTCTGATCGCCGCGACCGTCGACGGGCTCAGCGCGACCATCCGCGCGATGGCGCGATCGGACAGACCAGCGTGCGATGACATGATCCGCCGCACCGCTGCCTCCCGGTCGATCCTGGACAGTGGCAGCCCGTGCACGACGTTCTCGCACACGGCACGAAGAAAAGCGTCGTCCTCGGTGCCGTCGAAGAACTCGACGGCGATCTCGCGATCGCCCCGCGCCTTCGCCGCCTTCAATCGGTGCATTCCGTCGATCACCCGCATCGTCGCGCGGTGCACGACGATCGGCGGCAGCGGATCACCGGTGCTCGCGAGCATCTCCACGTGCGCGGCGTCCTCACCGCGAACCCGAGGAGAATCCCCGGGCAGCGGCAGGTCAACCGATATCATCTCGATTTCCGCTGCGTCGCTACATCCCCTCGAACCAGCGTCGGTCACGAAAGTTACTGCCCCCCTTGGTTGTGCCAGAGCAGGCGAACCGGCACGCCGGACCGAGCGAATGCTCGAATCCGGCGAATCCGTTCACCTCGGAACTGTTGTGTGCTGAATATGTGGTGGACTGCACCGACGATTATGCTCCCCAGTTTTTTAACTTTATTCCCCATTTTCGGCCCGCCAGCGACTCTAGTGCGGCCCGACTGGAGGACACAAGACCGTCCCAGTTGCGCGTTTTGGCACGTCCGGCAGTGACGCTGCGAGAGCATGGAGTCTGCCTGGTCACGCCCGCATTTCCGGCCGGCGGCGAGCACTTCGGCACTGACAGTGCCACCCGGACGGACCAGTCCGGCACACTGATGTCGCACTGTGTCAACGACTGGGCGCCTCAGCCACGTTGCGCCGGTTGCTGGTGAATGGCGGCTCGTTCTCGTCGATGCCGTAGCTGATGATCCGACGCGGCCAGATTCGGATGATCGCGCCGTCCCAGCCGTTGTCCACACCGGCCCACGCCGAGTCGACCGGTTCGGCGATGGCCTCGCCCCTGCCCCTGACCTCAAGGCACCTCGGCCGCCACACCGGATCCAGCGAACGAAGATCGTCGATCACGAAGGCGACCCGGCCGTTCCCGGCGACGTTGCGAAACTTCCTGCTGGTCGCCATGTGCCGGCCGCCGATGTCGATCGTGTCGGTGGCACTGTTGTACCGGAAGGTCACCGGGTTGATCTGGATCGTACCGTCGGGCTGCGCGGTGGCCAGCCGCCCGAGACGTTGACCGGTCAGGTAGCCCAGCTCGATGTCGGTGAAAACCATGGCTCTCCTCGTGTTCGGTTTCGGTGCCGCGCGCCGCGCCTCTCAGGCGCGGCCGAACCAGCGGCGCAGCACCGAGGTGATGTCCTCGGCGCTGCCGGTCGTCCAGGCCACGTAGCCGTCCGGGCGGATCAGGAACGCGTCTGCGCCCTGTAGCGGGTTGTCCGCGCCGCCATCGACCGGCACCGCGGTGACCACGTCGACCCGGTCGCCCCACGGGCTCGCGGCCGCGCCCAGCTCGGTGTCGCCCGCGCAGTCCAGCAGCACACCGCGCGCCGGGTGCAGCAGCTCGGTCGTGCTGGTCTTGCCGTCCTGGTCGGCCAGGTCCACGTGTGGCATCCGGCGGCCGAGCAGCGGGTGATCGCCAGCGCCGACGTCATAGCGAATGTCAAGGCCGCTGACCATCCTGGCCAGGTGCCTGCTGACGTTCTCGTACTCGATCAGCTCGGAGATCACCTCGCGCAGCGGCTGCACCTCCGACCCGCCGAGGAACAGCAGTCCCTGCGCCTGGGTGTTGACCAGCAGCCGGGCGCCAACGGGATGCCGCTCGCTGTGGTAGGTGTCCAGCAGTTCGTCCCCCGCGCTCCCGCGCACCACGGCGCCGAGCTTCCAGCCGAGGTTCACCGAGTCCTGGATGCTCGCGTTCATGCCCTGGCCGCCGGCGGGCAGGTGGATGCGCGCAGCATCCCCGGCCACCAGCACGCGTCCCATGCGATAGCTGGACACCTGCCGGGAGGCGTTGCCGTAGGCGCTGGTCCAGATCGGTGTGCCGGCCGAGATGTCCTCGCCGGTGAGCCGCTGCCACGCCGCCACCAGTTCGTCGTAGTCGGGCGGACCGCTGCGCTGCCGGGGTGCGCGGCCGCGCTCGCAGATGATGATCCTGGTGATGCCGTTACCCAGATCGCCGCCCATGACAAGGCCGCCCGGCACGGTCTCGCCGTACCTGCGCTCGTCCGGACGCGCCAACGTCACGCCGCGCACGTCGGCAAGCAGCATCTCCATGGTCGCCGCGGTCCCGGGAAACTCGAAGCCAGCGCCCCTGCGCACCACGCCGCGGCTGCCATCGCAGCCCACCAGGTAGGCACACCGCAGCCGGTAGGAGCCCTGCGGGCCGCTGATCTCGGCGTCGACTCCGCCGTCGTCCTGAGCAAGCGACACCAGTTCGTGGCCGCGCCGGATCTCCGCGCCCAACTCGGTCGCCCACTGCTCAAGGACCGCCTCGGTCTGCGACTGCAACACCGTCTTGTTGGCCAGGTGCGCGCCGTCGAGCACACCCAGATCGAGCGGCAGGCCGCCGAAGTGGTGCTTGCCGGTGGTCGGCAGGTCACCGAAGCGCGGCAGCAGCCCGCGCTGGTCGAGCACCTCCATGGTGCGCACGGTGAAGCCCAGCCCCCGGGACTCGCCCGTCGGCGCGGCGAGCTTCTCGACGACGACGACCTCGACACCGGCCAGCCGCAGCTCACCTGCGAGCATCAGGCCCGCGGGACCCGCGCCCACGACGACAACGGCAGTCTCCATGTCTTCTTCTCTCTCGTTGGCATTCGCGGAATCGTCAACCAGCTTCTTCGGCGAGGGCCGTCGGGGTCAATGTCGCGCGATTCATGATTACGCAAATCCTGTGTCAGAAAAGCTTCAGTATCAGATGTCGGACAAGATCGTTGACACGTTCCGCGTTGCCCGATTAGCTGTTGGAGTTCACGGATTTCGTGCCGAGGGAAAGGGCCATCGCGTGGATCGGAATCGATGGGCTCTTGTCGTCGCCGTCGGCCTCACGGTCTTCGTCGCCCAACTGGACGCCACGATCGTGAATATCGCGCTGCCGTCCATCGAAGTCGCCTTCCGCACCTCCACCTCGCTCGTGCAGTGGGTCGTGCTGGGCTACCTGACCCCGATCATCGGGCTTGGGCTGTGTGCGGGTCGGTGGGTGGACGCGGTCGACCCGAGGCGAGCCATGACCTTGGCCTGCGCCGGCTTCGCCGTGTCGACCGCGTTGGCCGGCCTCGCACCGGGGATCGGCTTGCTGATCGCGGCGCGGGTGGTGCAGGGCACGTTCGGCGTCGTGCTGCTCGCGCTCTCGGCCGTGCTCGGCACGATCTCGGTCCGGCCAGATGCCCGTGCCCGCGCCTTCGGCGTGATCATGCTGTTCGGCACGACGGGTGGGGTGCTCGGGCCGGCGCTTGGCGGACAGATCGTCGAGTCGCTCGGCTGGCGGTGGATCTTCTACCTGACCATTCCGGCGATCGTGGCCGCCGTGCTGCTCTCCGCCGGCCAACTACCACCCGGCGAGCGGCTCACCCCACCCAGGCGCCGCTGGCTCGTCGAAGCCGCCACGTTCGGCGGCGGCGCGTTCGCGGTGATCCTCGGCCTGTCTCTCGCGGTCACCGACAGTCCGATGTGGCTGATCGTCACGGTGTTGGCGCTGCCGCTGATCGTGGCCTGGTATCGGGGCCGGGACGCGGTCCCGGTGCGAGAACTGCTCGGCACCCGGGGCGTTCGCGGCCCGCACGTCGCGCTCGTGCTGGTCTACGCCGGGTTCAACGTGCTGATCTTCGTACTGCCGTTCGTCCTGCAGCAGGGCTTCCACACCACGCCCGGCACCGCGGGCCTTGTGCTGCTCGCGTTCCCGATCGCCGCGCTGGCCACCAGCTACGGCGCCGGCATGGTCGCCGACCGGATCGGTACCCGACCGGTCGCGGTCGCCGGAACCGCAGTGCTCGCCCTGGGCGCGGTCCTCCTGCTGCTCGCCGGCCGCGACCCTGCCGACCTGTTCTGGCGCCTTGCCGTGGTGGGCGCCGGTTTCGGTCTGTTCAACGGGCAGTTGCAGGTGTTCCTGATGGGCAACACCCCGCGCCCCCAACTCGGCCTGACCTCGGCCACCTCGAACGTGGTGCGCCAACTGGGCATCGCGTTCGGCTCGGCCACCGGCGCCGCGCTCTGGTCGGTCACCGGTTCGTCCGCGCTCCGCTGGGCCGCCATCATCGGCGCCGTGCTGCTCGTGGTCGCCGGTACCGTCGTGTCCCGCACCCGCGCCATCCCCGCCGCCGAGCCCGCGCCACCTACCCGATCGCGGCTTCGGTGAGGCGGGCGGCGAGGGCACGGACGTGGTCGATCAGTTCTTGCGGCTCTTCGATGTGGAAGCGGAAGCCGAACAGTCCGATATAGACGGCCAGTTCGTCGAGTGACTCGGACCCGGTGCGTAGCAGGCAGGTGTGCGGGTCGATCGCTTCGATGGTGCCAACGGTCGGCGGGATACGGTCGGTGGCCTCCTCGGGCGATGCGTGCAGGATGATGCGAGCCTGGTATCGGTAGGGCGCGGTGGACACGTTCCTGGACAGGTAGCCCGCGACGTCCTCGTCGGGTATCTGCCGTGGTGTGAACCGAGGACCGGTCGGGGTGCGCGGACGCAACCGGTCGACTCGATAGGTGCGCCAGTCCTGCCGTTCGGTGTCCCAGCCGAGCAGGTACCACCGGCGTCCGGTGTGGACGAGCCGGTACGGTTCGGCGTCGCGCGAAGAGGTGCTGCCGTCGTGGCGCTGGTAGTCGAAGCGCAGCCGGTGGTGGTCTCGGCAGGCGGCGGCGATCGCGGTGAGCGTGTCCGGGTCGACGGCCCGGCCACCCGCGGGCACGGCCACGGTGACGGAGTGCAGTGCGGCGATCCGATGTCGCAGTCGGGACGGCAGCACTTGTTCGAGTTTTGCCAGCGCGCGCAGGGAAGCGTCGTCGATGCCGGTCACCGCGCCGCTCGCGGCGGTACGCAGGCCGACGGCGACGGCGACCGCCTCATCGTCGTCGAAGAGCAGCGGTGGCAGCCGTGCGCCCGCGCCGAGCCGGTACCCGGCGGCACCGGGCGTCGCGTGCACGGGATAGCCGAGGTCGCGCAGCTTCTGGATGTCGCGACGCACGGTGCGCACGTCGACGTCGAGGCGCTCGGCAAGTTCGGTGCCGTTCCAGTCGCGCGGCGTCTGTAGCAGAGACAGCAGACGGAGCAGTCGGGCGGAGGTCTCCAACATGAGAACAAGTATCCGCTCAGCTAGGGCGAAAGCTGTCCTAGGTGCCGTTTAGCGTGGGTGTCATGACCGAGGACATCAAGGACTTCCACATCGACGTCCCCGAGGGCGACCTCGATGATCTGCGCGCGAGGCTGGAACACACGCGCTGGCCGGCCCCGCTGCCGGCGGACGACTGGAACACCGGCGTGCCGACCGCCTGGCTGCGGAAACTCGCCGAATACTGGCGCACCGGCTACGACTGGCGCGCCGCTGAGGCGAAGCTGAACCAGTATCCGCAGTTCACCACGGTGATCGACGGGCAGCGCATCCACTTCCTGCACGTCCGCTCCGCCGAGCAGGACGCGTTGCCGCTCATCCTCACGCACGGCTGGCCCGGCTCCGTGGTGGAGTTCCTTGACGTCATCGGACCGCTGACCGATCCCGTCGCGCACGGCGGCGCGGCCGAGGACGCCTTCCACGTGGTCATCCCGTCGCTGCCGGGTTTCGGCTTCTCGGGCCCGACCGCCGAACCCGGCTGGGGCACCGAACGGATCGCCACGACGTGGGTGGAGTTGATGGGCCGGCTCGGGTACGAGCGGTACGGGGTGCAGGGCGGTGACATCGGTGCCGTGGTCAGCCCGCAGGTGGGCCGGGTAGCGGCCGATCGAGTGGTCGGCGTGCACGTCAACGGCGGCCCTGGCGTCATGCCGCGGCTTCCGCTGTCCGAGCAGGAGTCGGCTGCCCTTTCCGACCTTGAGCGCGACCGAATCCGCCGCATCGAGGAGTTCATGCGGGAGCAGTCCGGCTACCTCGCGATCCAGTCCACCCGCCCGCAGACGCTGGCATACGGCTTGACCGACTCGCCGGTCGGCCAACTGGCCTGGATCATGGACAAGTTCCGCGAATGGACCCATCCGCGCACCGCGCTGCCCGACACGATCATCGACAGGGACACGCTGCTCACCAACGTGATGATCTACTGGCTGACCGGCACCGCCGGTACGGCCGCCTACGTCGGCTACGCCCAGGAATTCGCCTGGGGCATGCACAAACCGAACTCCGGCGTCCCCACCGGGGTGATCGCGTTCGCCCACGATGTCGGCATCCGCCGCTACGCCGAAACCGAGAACACCATCACCCGCTGGACGGACGTCGACGAAGGTGGCCACTTCGCCGCACTCGAACAACCCGAGGCACTGATCGCCGACATCCGCGCGTTCTTCCACGACCTTCGGTTGCCGGTCGGTTGACCTTGACGCTGCGTCAGGGTTGCAGCCTGATCGCATGACGAACAGCAGCATTTCCTCGACTCGACCGGCTCCGCCGATCGGCGGGTTCCAGGAGATCGACGGCCGCCGCGTTTTCCTACACCAGTCGGGTAGGGGCGGACCGGCCGTCGTCTTCCTGCCGGGCGCCAGCATGGTCAGTTTGGACTATTTCCGTGTCCAGCAACAGGTGTCGCGGTTCGCCACCGTCGTCGGGTACGACCGAGGCGGCACCGGATACAGCGACCCGCTCCTACTGCCGCGCACCGCCGCCGAGGTCGCCACGGAACTGCACGACCTGCTGCACGCCCAGCACATCGCCGGCCCGTACGTGCTGGTGGCGCACTCCCTCGGCGGCGCATACGCGCACCGGTTCACCCAGCTCTACCCGAGGGAGGTGGCCGGCCTGGTCTGGGTGGACGCCTTCCACCGCGACTGGGACGACTTCATGCCAGCAGAAGCGGGCCTGGCAGCAGGCGAGCGGATGGCACCGGGCCCTGAGCAGATCCAGCAGATGCGCCCCGCCCTGCGCGAAATGTACGCCGAGCTGTTGGCGGAGTTCCCCGAGCACCTGCGGCAGCCGCTCATCGATGCCCACGTGAGCGACGCCTGGCTGGAGGCGGGCGGCGCGGAACGCGGCAACCTGGTCGCGCTAGCCGAGGAACTACGCGCCGGCCCCGACCTTCCCGACGTCCCTTTGATCGCGCTCACGATGGAGGGTGTCGACCCGGCCCAGCGGGCGCTGACATCAGAACAGACGCGGCAGGGACTAGCGGAGCAGACGCTGCGCGAGATCCGGGACGGCAAGCAGCGGATGATCGCGGCCCTGGTCAGCGCGGTCTCGGACGGCGAGCAGCGCGTCATCGCCGACGTCGGTCACAGCCAGGTCTGCTTCCTGCGCCCCGATGTCCTGGCCGAGGCGATCCGCGACGTCGTGGCCAGGACGGCTCGCGCCTAGACTCGGCGGCCGGAGGTGGACGGTGCTCACGATCAGCCAGCTCGCGGCGACCGCGGGCGTGACCGTGCGCACCGTGCGCCACTACCACCAGGTCGGCCTGTTACCCGAGCCAGAGCGCGATGCCTCCGGTTATCGACGTTACGGCGCGCAGGCCGCGGTGGATCTGATCCGGATCAGGACCCTCGCCGAGGCCGGGGTGCCGCTGGCCAGGATCGACGCGGTGCTGCACGCCGAGCCTGCCGAGTTCGCCGAGGCCATCAGCGAGATCGACGACGAGTTGCGGCGCAGGATCGACCAGTTGACCGAGCACCGCCGCCGCATCGCCGGACTGGCCGGCGGCGAGCGGCTCGTCCTGCCGCCCGAGGTGGTCGCCGTCCTGGACCGGATGCGCCGCCTCGGGGTCAGCGAGCGGACGGTGCGACTTGAGCGGGACGCACGCATCCTGACGCAGATACTGGGCCCGAGCGCGACGCCGCAGTGGGTGCGGGACAAGAACGCCAGGTTCGACGACTCGGAGAAGACACGCCTGTATCTCGCCTGTGATCAGGTAATCGACTGCGATCCGCGCGATCAGCGCGTTGACCGGCTCATCGACGAACTGGATGCCTGGGAGATCGAACACGAGGGCGACATCAGCCGGCCTGACCTGAAGCTGCTCGACTCGCTGATCGCCGAGACGTCGCCTGCGTGGCAGCGGATCCTCGAAGTGCTGACCCATCGCGCAAGGCAGCGCCGCATGGCCGTTCGTCTTGGTGAATCGTCGGACCCGCGTGGTATCGGTTCTACCAGGACTAGCTGAGGAGGTCGCGGTCATGCGACTACACGTCGGCTGCGCGATGTGGGCGCACGCCGCCTGGCAGGGCCGCCAGCTGCCGCATCAGCTTGCGGTGAAGGACCGGCTGCGGGCCTACGCGAGCTGGTGCAACGCGGTGGAGGGGAACACGACGTTCTATGCCACCCCCGCAGTGGACACCGTCCGCTCGTGGGCCGCGCAGACCTCGCCCGACTTCCGTTTCCTGCTCAAGCTGCCCAAGGTGGTCACGCACGAACGCCGGCTCGGCGATGTCACCGGGCCGATGCGTGCCTTCCTTGCCGCGATCGAACCGCTCGGCCCGCGCGTTCACGCGCTGTGGACGCAACTGCCGCCGGCCTTCGGCCCGAGCGACCTCGGCGCGCTCGCGGCGTTCCTGCGCCGCCTGCCGCCGAAGTACCGCTGTGCGGTCGAGGTCCGGCATCGCGCGTTCTTCGAGGAGCAACAGCACGCGCGGCAACTGGAGCGGGTACTCGACGACGTTGGCGCGGAATGGGTGAGTTTCGATACCATCACACTGTTCAGCGATGCGCCGAGCAGTGAAGCGGAACGGGAGTCCTGGCAGCGCAAGCCGCGCCTGCCTCGTCGAACCAGGGCGCTCACCGGTCATCCGGTGGTCCGCTACATCGGCCGCGATGACCGGGCGCACACCGTGGAGGGCTGGCAGCCGTGGCTGGAGGTGGTCGTGAACTGGCTGCGCGAGGGCCGTTCGCCAACGGTGTTCGTGCACACCCCGGACAACGTCGACGCGCTCTCGCTCGCCCGCCAGTTCCACGACGCGGTGCGCGCCCGGGTGCCCGAGGTCGAGCCGCTGCCGCAACCGCTGCCCACCGAACCGCTCGCCCTGTTCTAGTTAGGACGGTTGCGTTCATGGCGTTCCTGGGGCTCACCGCGATCATCGTCGACGACTACGACGACGCGATCGCCTTCTTCACCAAGGCACTCGGATTCGACCTGGTCGAGGATTCGCCTGCGCGCACGAACGACGGTCGCGCCAAGCGCTGGGTGGTCGTCCGGCCGCCAGGGGCGGAGACCGGCGTCCTGCTCGCCCGCGCCGACGGCGAGCACCAGGTCGCGGCGATCGGCAACCAGCACGCCGGGCGGGTCGGCTTCTTCCTGCAAGTCGACGACTTCGATGCCAGCTACCTGCGCCTGCGCGCGGCCGGGGTCGAGTTCCTCGCCGAACCCAGAACCGAGCCCTATGGCCGGGTCGTCGTCTTCCGCGACATCGCCGGCAACCGCTGGGACCTCCTCGGCCCGCGCCCCTGACGCCAACGGCACTGCGCCATCCGTAGGACTCGACCGCCTCCTTGAGAGCGCTCTCTTGAGAGCGCTCTCAAGCGGGAGTAGCGTACCGCTCCACCGCACCCTCGATCCGCCCTGATCCGGTCTCGGCCAGCCACAATCGAAGGGAATGCAATGGCGCCTCTCCCCTTACCCCGGCCGTCCACGCCGCCGCGGCGCAGGTCACGCGCCTTACTCGTGGTCGCTGCCCTGTCCGGCCTTTCGCTGACCGCCGTGCCCATGTCCGCCCACGCCGCGACCGGCACTCCCTTCGGTGGCACCGGGGCCGCCGTGCCGGGCGTCGTGCAGGCCGCGAACTACGACACCGGGGGCCAAGGCGTCGCCTACAACATCACGTCCACCAACGGCTCGGCCAACAGTTATCGCTCCGATGGCGTCGACCTGGAAACCACCGAGGACACCCAGGACACCAGCGCGGCAGGTGGCGCCTACGACATCGGCTGGACCACACCCGGCCAGTGGTTCAACTACACCGTCGATGTCGCCACCGCGGGAACGTACAGCGTCGCGTTTCGGGTTTCCTCGCCCTACGGCATCGCCGACGCGCTGCACATCGCGAACTCCGCTGGCGCGAACCTGACCGGCGCGGTCGCCGTGCCGAACACCGGCGGCTATCAGACCTGGGCGACCGTCACGGCAAGCATCACGTTGGCCGCCGGCCAGCAGACGCTCACCGTCGACCAGGACTCCAACGGCTGGAACTTCCACTTCCTCGCCTTCAGTCAGGGCGGCGGCACCGGCCCGACGCAGTACTGCGGCATCCAGGATCTCGCGCTCGACCAGCCGACCACGGCATCCTCGACCCAGGACGCCACCGACTACCCGGCACGCGACGCCACCGACGGCGACCCCGGCACCCGCTGGTCCAGCGCGGCCAGCGACCCGCAGTGGCTGGTCGTCGATCTCGGTGCCCAGCAACAGATCTGTAGCGTCGGCATCCGATGGGAGGCCGCGTACGCGACGGCGTTCCAGATCCAGGTGTCCAACGACAACTCGTCGTGGAACACGGTGTACTCCACGACGACCGGCGCCGGCGGGAACCAGACGATCCCGGTCTCGGCGACCGCCCGCTACGTCCGCATGTACGGCACGGCGCGCGGAACCCAGTTCGGCTACTCGATCTTCGAGTTGGATGTCTACGGCCTGACCACCACCGCACCGGTGACCGGAGGAAACGGCAACGGCGGCAACGGCGTGTGTCCGTGGGTCGGCTCGGCGGCGCCGATCGCCAAGCGGGTCCAGCAGGTGCTCGACACCATGGACCAGTCAGAGGAGCTGACGCTGGTCGCCGGGGACGGCACCTCCTCCTACATCGGCCACGTCGCCGGCATACCCAACCTGTGCATCCCGCCCATGAACCTGGAGGACGGCCCGTCCGGTGTCGGTGACGGCAACGGTGGCGTGACCGCCTTCCCCGACGGCGAGAACGCGGCCGCCACCTGGGATCCGGCGCTGATCCAGCAGGAGGGCGTCGCCAAGGGCGCCGAGTTCGCCGGCAAGGGCGTGAACATCTCGCTCGGCCCGACAACCAACCTGGTGCGCGACCCGCGCTGGGGCCGAACCTACGAAACCTACGGCGAGGACCCGTACCTGGCCGGTCAGATCACCTCGGCCGAGGTCGACGGGATACAGAGCCAGGACGTGATGGCCGAGGTCAAGCACGCGGCAGCCTACGACCAGGAGCAGTATCCGAACGGCGGCAACAACGAGACGGTCAGCCAGCAGGCGTTGGAAGAGCTGTACCTCGCGCCGTTCCAGTCCGCCATCGAGAAGTCCGCACCGGCGTCGGTGATGTGTTCCTACGCCGTTGTCAACAACTTCTCCTCCTGCCAGAACGCGGACATGCTGAACAACGGACTCGACCAGCAGGCGAACTACGGCGGTTTCATCGTCTCCGACTGGGGTGCGGCCGGTCCGGCCGTCGCGGACGCCGAGGGCGGCCTCGACATCGCGATGCCGTTCAACTCCTACGCGACCGACCTCGGCAACGCGTTGGCGAACGGCTCGTTCAACCAGTCGACGCTCAACGCGATCGTCGCGCGGATCCTCACCCAGATGTTCACCTTCGGCATGTTCGACAACCCGCGGACCGGATCGCTGTCCACCACGGTCACCACTGCGGCGCACCAGCAGACCGCGTTGCAACTCGGTGAGGAGGGCACGGTCATGTTGAAGAACAACGGGCTGCTGCCGCTCAACCCGAACGGGAACGAGTCGATCGCGGTGATCGGCACCGATGGGGGCGCCGGGGTGGAGATCGCCGGCGGCGGCAGCGGCAGTGTCAACGGTTCGAACACGGTGTGGCCGCTCACCGGCATCCAGAACGCGGTCGGGCCGAACGTCAAGGTCACCTACACGCCGGGCGACGACAACGGCCCCACCGACATCCCGCAGGCGGTCTCGGCCGCGCAGGCGGCTACTGACGCGATCATCTACGTCAGCGCGCCGGAAGGTGAGGAGAGCGACCTGAAAACGCTCGACCTGTCCAGCGCGGACGAGACCATGATCCAGCAGGTTGCCTCGGCCAACCCGAACACCATCGTCGTGATCAACAGCGGCTCGCCGGTGGTCATGCCGTGGCTGAACGGTGTGGCAGGAGTGTTCGAGAACTGGTACGGCGGCCAGGAGACCGGTGCCGCGGTGGCCGCGCTGATCTTCGGCACGGCCAACCCGTCCGGCAAACTGCCGGTCACCTTCCCGGCCAGTCTCGGCCAGGTTCCCGCGCAGACGACGGCACAGTGGCCGGGGACATCGACCGGCGTCACCTACAGCGAGGGCGTGGACATCGGCTACCGCTGGTACCAGTCGGCGAACATCACCCCCGCGTTCCCGTTCGGCTTCGGCCTTTCCTACACGAAGTTCGCGTTCTCCAACCTCAACGTCAGCGCCTTCAACGCGAACGGCACGGCAACGGCGACCGCGACGATCACCAACACCGGGTCGGTTGCAGGCGCGGACGTCGCGCAGCTCTACGTCGGTGATCCGGCCGCCAGCCAGGACCCGCCGGAACAGCTGAGAGGTTTCCAGCGCGTGCAGCTCAATCCCGGGCAGAGCGCCACCGTGTCCTTCCCGCTGACGATCCATGACCTGGCCGCCTGGTCACCGACGGACAACCAGTGGGAGGCGAAGGCCGGCAGTTACTCGATCAAGGTCGGCGACGCGTCGAACAACCTGCCCCTGACCGGTTCGACCAACCTGGCCCAGACGCTGACCGGGCAGGTCGCGGCGGGCGCGTCCGGCGCGGGCGATTCGTTGGCCAACACGGCGGTCAGCGCGAACGTCACGCCGAACTCAAGCGCGCCGGGAGCGGAAACCGTTGGCGTGGTGAACCCCTTCGGCTACAGCAGCCCGAAGGGCGCCGCGGTGTCGTTCACCATGCAGGCGCAGGACTCCAACCCGTCCCAGAACCTGACGTTCACGGCAACCGGGTTGCCGCCCGGAGTCACCATCGCGCCGAACGGCACCATTTCCGGTGCCGGCAGCGCGCTCGGCACCTATACGGTGACAGTGACCGCGACCGACTCCGCTGGAGTCTCGGGCACTGCCACGTTCGCATGGTCCGTCGTGCAGTGACCCACTCGGCGGGACACCGGTCCGCACGACAGCCGCGAACGGCCGCTTGGCGAGGGCGGCGATGTCCTGCACCACTGGCTCGGGCCGACCGCGACACCCGCCGACCGGGCCGTGCTGCAGGAGATGGTGGACGGCGTCGGCTCGATCCTGATGGGACGCCGCTCCTACGACTTCTGCGTCGGCGACGGCGGCTGGGGCGACGGCGGCCCTGCCGGTCAGGCGCCGTGCTTCGTGCTCACCCACCGCCGCCGGACCTGGCGGGCATGCCGAAGGTGTTCACGCTCGTGACCGACGGCATCGAGAGCGCGGTCGCGCAGGCGCGGGAGGCGGCCGGGGATCGGGTGGTCGGTGTGCACGGTGCGACGGCCGCGCAGCAGGCACTGGCCGCCGGGCTGCTCGACGAGATCCAGGTGCACCTGGTGCCGGTGCTGCTCGGCGGCGGTGTCCGCCTGTTCGACCTGCTCGGCGCAGACCCGGTCCAGTTGGCGCGGGACCGGGTCGTCAAGGCTGGCAGCGGCGTCACCCACCTGCGCTTTCGGGTCATCCGGTAGTGACTCAGGCATGCAGGGTGGGGCGGTAGACGAGTTCCTGGATGCGCCCGTCGAGCGTTCGGCTTTCGAGTAGCTCAAGGTCGAAGTCGGCCGCACCCTGGAAGATCGGGTCCGCTCCGGTCTGACCGGTGATCACCGGGAACAGTGTCACCTGGACGCGGTCAACCAGACCGGCGGCCATCAGCGCCCGGTTCATCGACAGGCTGCCGTGCGAGCGCAACGGCACCGGGGATTCCTCCTTGAGCCGAGCGACGACATCGACGGCGTCGCCGCTTGCCACGGTCGCGTCCGGCCAGTCGAGGGGTTCGGCCAGGGTGCTCGACACCACCGTTGCCGGCAGGTTCCTCATCCGGGTGACCCAAGGGTCGCGCACGTCGGAGTCCTCGGTGCTCGCGGCCAGCATCCGCGCGAACATCCGATACGTGGTGGCACCGAAGACCATCCGCTGCTCGTCGCCGTAGCGAGCGAGGCGGTGCGCAAGCAGCTCGGGGCCTTGCTTGCCCCAGTAGCCGGTCCAGTCGCCGCCGGCGGCGCCGAAGCCGTCGAGGCTGGAGAAGACGTCGAAAGTGTAGGTAGCGGTCATGATGCGCTCCTCGGGTCCGGTTGATCCGGTTGATCGGTGCACCGATAGAGACCGGAGAACTCGGCTGAACTCATCGCCGCCTGCCGCCGAGATAGAGGCGGGCGACCTCGGGATCGGTCAACAGGCTGGTGCCGCTGTCCACGAGCCGCACGACCCCGGCCTCCAGCACCGCGCCGACGTCCGAGGCGGCAAGGCCGCTACGGGCGTTCTGCTCCACCAGCAGCACGGTGATCCCCCGCTCGGCCAGGTCGCGGATGCTCGCGAACACCAGCTTGCGGGACTTCGGATCGAGCCCGATCGACGGCTCGTCCAGCAGCACCAGCACCGGGTCGAGCACCAGCGTTCTGGCGAGCTCGACCAGTTTCTGCTCACCGCCGGACAACGCGCCGGCATGGTCGTGCGCGCGTTGCCGGCAGATCGGGAACGCATCGGCCGCCGCGTCGACCCGCTGGCGGAGGATCCTGCGGTCGGACAGGGTGTAGCCGCCCATCAGCAGGTTGTCCCACACCGACATCGCCGGGAACAGGCTGCGCTCCTGCGGGACGTGCACGATGCCGCGTCGCAGCCGCGCGCGCGGGCTCAGCCCGTCGATCGGCGTGCCGTCGAACACGACACTGCCCCTGCTCGGCCGCAGCAACCCGCTCACGCACTTGAGCACCGTGGACTTGCCGGCCCCGTTCGGCCCGATCAGGCAGGTGACCGACCCGGCGGCCACGTCGAGGTCGACGCCGTTGAGGATGTCGCCAGCACCGTAACCGGCGACGACCGACCGCAGGCTCAGCAGGGGCGCCATCAGGCCCCCAGGTACGCGTCGAGGACGGCGGGATCGTCCCGCACGACGTGCGGCGGCCCGACGCAGATCTCCTGGCCCTTGTCGAGCACGATCACCGGATCGCAGAGGCGCATCACGAAGTTCACGTCGTGCTCGACGATGAGGAACGTGACGCCCTGCGCGTGCCGGGCGCGGATGTGCTCGGCCATCGTCTCGACGAGCACCGGGTTCACGCCCGCGGTCGGCTCGTCGAGCAGCACCAGTGTTGGCGCGCTCATCAGCACGGCCGCGAACTCCAGCAGCTTGCGCTGGCCGTAGGACAGTTCGGCCGCGTACAGGTCCGCGACGTGCACGAGCGTGAACTCCTCCAGCAGCGCGCCCGCCCTTGCACGGTCGGATCGCCCGATCCGGCGACCGAACAGTGCCGACACCGGGAATCCGGCCGCGACCACCAGGTTCTCCAGCACCGTCAGCTCGCCGAACACCCGCGCCTGCTGGAACGTGCGGCACAGGCCGCGCCGGTACAGTCGCGCGGGTTTGGCGCCGGTCACGTCGTGTCCGTCGAACCGCACCCGGCCCGCGTCCGCCTTGAGATAGCCGGTGACGACGTTGAACAGGGTGGTCTTGCCTGAGCCGTTCGGCCCGATCAGCGCGGTGATCGAGCCTCTTTCGACGGTCAGCGACGCGTCACGCAGCGCGTGCACCGCGCCGAACGACCGGGAAACGCCGTCGACCTCCAGCAACGCCGTCATGCCGCGTTCACCGAGTTCACCGTGCCGAGCCGTCTTCTCCGCCGCATTCTGTCCTGAATGGACGGTATGATGCCGCGCGGCAGCACCAGCATCACGACCAGGAACACCAGCGCGTACGCGATCAGGTAGAACTCGCTGCCACCGAGGCTGTACGCGAGATACTGCTGGGCCAGTTCCAGGATGAACGCGCCGAGCACCGGACCCCACAACGTCGCCCTGCCACCGAGGAAGGTCATCAGCACGATGGCGACGGTGATCAGCGGGTCGACCGCGAACTGTGGGTAGACGAAGCTCTCGTAGTAGGCCCAGACCGCGCCGACCATGCCGGTCAGGCCGACGCTGACGCTGAACGCGAGCAGCTTCACCGCCTGCACCCGCACGCCGATGCCGGCCGCCTTGTCCTCGTCCGCGCGCACAGCGGCCAGCGACAGGCCCACCTTCGACCTCATCCCGGCCCAGGTCAGGGTCATCGCGAAGGCAAGAAGCGCGAGCAGCACGTAGTAGAAGGGCCGCTCGAACACCTCGGCGGGAAACGGCGCCACCGTGATCGACGCGCCCTGCGCTCCCCCGGTCAGCCAACGCAGGTTGAAGGCGAGCGTCTGCACCACGAACAGCAGCGTGATGGTGACGATCGCGAACACGTCGGCCCTCGTGCGCATGGACAGCGCCGCGATCGGCAGGCCGACCAGCGCGACCCCGATCCCGATCAGCGGCAACGTCGCGAACGGCTCGTAGCCGGTGACGATGGCGTGGTGGTGAAACCAGACGACCTCGGCGTAGGCGCCGATGCCGAAGAACGCGACGTGCCCGAGCGATGGATACCCGGCGAATCCGCCGAGCAGGTTCCACGCGCTCGACATCACCGCGAACATCAGCGTGAACACGAGCATGTTCATCGCCCAGTGCGCGAGGCCGAACAGCGGCAGCGAGCCGACCACCGCGAAGAACACGACCGCGCGGACCGGCCCGACGACCCTGGCCGCTCTCATATCGCGCCCCGGACCGCTGAGCCGAACAGCCCGCGCGGTCGGATCAGCAACACCAGCAACAGCACGACGAAAAACGTCATCTGTGACCAGCTCGGCGAGACGACCGCTGCGACGATCGACGACGACACGGAGATCACCAGCGCCCCGACCACGGCGCCGCCGATGCTGCCAAGGCCGCCGAGCAGGACGATGGAGAGCAGTCGCGAGATCAGGTCGTAGTGGCTGTTCGGGTTGAACGGGTACAGCATGCCGTACACCGAGCCGGCAGCGGCCGCGGTCGCCGTGCCGAGGCCGTAGCCGATGGCGGACACCCGTTCCGCCTCGACCCCGAGCAGCCGCGCGGAGGTCGGGTTCTGCACACTCGCCCTTACCGCGCGGCCGAACCGCGTCCGGTTCAGCACCAGGTACAGCAGGGCCAGCACGAACAGCGACAGCAGGAACGCCAACAACCGGACCAGCGTGATCCGGTAGCCGAACACCGTCCAGCCCGCGTTGACGTAGCCGGTGTTGATGTCGCGGTCGGTGGTGCTCCAGATGACGCTCATGACGCCCTCGACCAGCAGCGCGACCGCGAACGTGACGAGCACGCTCAACGGGGACCGGTCATCGGCGTGCAGCGGCCGCAGGAACAGCCACTGCACGCCGACGCCGACCACGAACAGGGCCGAGGTGGTGACCGGCAGCGCGAGGAACGGGTCGACGCCCCACGACGTGAACAGCTGGTAGGACAGGTATGCGCCGAGGATCACCATGGCACCCTGCGCCATGTTGACCACCCGCATGATGCCGAAGATCAGCGTCTGGCCGGACGCCATCAGCGCGTAGACGCCGCCCGTGAGCACGCCGAGAATCACGCCCTGGACCAGTGCGTGCAACCGGGATCACCCACCCCAGTTCGGTTTGGGCGCCTCGGGCTTCGCCTGCGCGATCGACGGCGGGATACACCGGCAGCAGCTTGCCCTTCTGCCACTGCACCAGGTTGAACTGACCGGTCGGCGCACCATCTGCCGACCAGGACAGGTTGCCGAGCAGGGTCGGCCAGACGCCGCTGTGCAGCGTGTTGATGATCGTGGTGTTGTCAAGTTTGCCGGTCTTCGCCGCGACCGCCTCGATCAGCTGCCCCACCGCGTACGCCTCCGCGCTGCTGTCGTCGACGCTCTGCGCGGTGCCGCCGTATGCCTTGATGTAGGCGGCGGTGAAGGCCGCGCTGCCGGCGGCGTTGGATCCCGGGTACCAGTCGGCGGGCGCGAAGACGCCTTCGGTGTTGGTCGGGGCCGACCGCCTGCGGGAAGTCCGCTGGCGAGTTGGCTCCGTTGGACTGGAACATGAACGTCGGGTTGTACCTGAGTTGGACGAGGTCCTTGATCTGGTTGTAGGCGTCCTCGTTCTGCGTGCCGCCGACGATGAGGTCCGGGTGCAGTGCCGCGATCGCGCCCATGATCGGGGACAGGTCCATCGTCTCGGACGGATACACCTGCTTGTAGACCGTTCTGACCCCGATGGCCTCCAACTTCTGGCGGATGTCCTCGGCGAGCGGTGCGGCGAACGGGTCGTCGAGTTCGGCATACGCCGCAGTCGCGGGCCGCTGATCGGCCGGCAGGCTCTTCAGGTAGTTGACGAACACATCGCCGGACTGCACCGTCGGCGCGGGCTGGACGAAGAAGAAGTCGTTCAGGTGCTGCTGGAACACGGCAGGTCCACCACCGGCGGGAGCCAGAAAGGCGTAGCCGTAGCGTTTGGCGACCTGGGAGGCGGGGATGGTCAGCAGGGTGGAGAACGGGCCGAACGTCAGGTCGACGTGATCTTTGTTGATCAGGTTCTGGTAGTTGGTCACGACCTGCGTCGGACTGGACGCATCGTCCACAATGTCCATTCGGACCCCGCGGCCGAGAATGCCGCCGTTGGCGTTGACCGTGCTGGCCCATAACTCGTAGCCGTCCTTGACGGCCTTGCCCGAGTCGGAGAAGTCGCCGGTCAGCGAGACGGACGCGCCGATAACCAGCGGTGCGGAACCGCTGCCGCCGTTGGATCCGCTCGATCCGCCTCCCGATGCGCAGCCCGCTACCAGCGCGAGCACTCCGGCAACAAGGCCGATCCGCCACGAACGATGGTCGTTGGTCATCACACACGCCCTCCCCGGGCATGGTTGGAGATCCGGGACCGTGCGTAACGCACCCTACCGGCCCGGTCCAGACAATGGCCGACAAAATCGCCGACAGGCTCCGCTAGTGCGACAAGAGTGCCGCCGCGCCGATCGGCCGGGTCGGGTGCGCTGCGATGTCGGCGAGGAAGCCGAGAAACCGCCGCAGGTGCGCGCCGAGTTCGCCCTCGGTGTAGCGGTCCGGGTTGGCGTCGAAGGTGAGGTGCCGGCCGGTACCGTCGGCCCGGTCGTAGATGTTGATCCGCAGATCGTCGACAAGACCGGCCGCGAGGTTGTGCACCGTGGCGGGCTGACCGGCGAAGCTCAGGCCGTAGTCGAACGGCATGATGTTGACCGAAGGACCGAACAGCGTGCGATCACCCGCGCCTCGCCGGAGGTCCTGCCGCAGCCGCTCGTGCCGGTAGCGGTGGTGCGGCCGACCGGCGCGGATCTCCTCGGCGACCCGCCCGGTCAATTCGGCAAGGCTCGTCGATGGCTCGACCCCGACCCACACCGGCACGACGTTGAGCGCCATGCACGGCACCCGCAGTGCCACCGAGCCCATGCGCGACATCACCGGCAACGCGAGGCAGACCTGTGCCGCCCCGGTCATCCGGTGCAGATAGGCGGCCACCGCAGCGAGAAGCGCGTCGGGCCAACTCGCCCGCGCCGTCCGCGCCGCGCACGCAAGAGCGTCCGATGTGGACGGTGACAGGTCGTCCTCGTGCCGCGACACGGTGTCGGGCAGCCACGCGGTCGGCGCGGCGAGGCTGGGCGGCGCGGGACGGTCGGCGTAGTAGGCCAGCCAGTGGTCGCGGTCCAGCCGGCACTGTTCGGAGTCCTGGTAGGCGATGTCCTCGTCGACGACCGCGCGCAGCGACCCGAACCAGCACTCGGGAGCTTCCCTGCCCTCGACCGACGCGGTGTACACCTCGGCGACGCGCCGGGCGAACAAGCCGAGACCGTAGCCGTCCATGGCGATGTGGTGCACCCGGTGATACCAGATCACCCGATCCGGGGCGAGCCGGAACACCGCGTGCCCGAACAGCGGGGAAGCCGTGAGGTCCACAACGCGGCCGAGGTCGTCGGTCATCCACGCCAGCGCGGTCGCCAGCGGGTCGATCTCGTCGGTCAGATCGGCGAGGTAGACCGACCACGCCGGGACGCTGCCGAGGAGTTGGGTGTCATCGGCGAGCAGCACACCCACCGCCTCGGTCTCGCCGACGACCCTGCGGATCGCCGCCACCAGCGCGTCCACGTCGACCGGCCCCCGAATGTCGGAGTATTCGGCCGTGTTGAACACGGTGCTGTCCGGATCGAGCTGCTGCCCGATCCAGATCCCCTGCTGCGCAGAGGAAAGTGGAATCCGCTCGCCGACCGCGTCAGCCATGGCCCTGTCCTGGCAGGCGGGTGGACAACAACGTCCACCAGGCGGCCACCGTCGGCGATTCGGCCAACTCGACGAAGCTGATCCGGACGCCTGCCTCGCGCCACCGCTCGACCAGCGTGAGCACGCGAACCGAGTCCAATCCGGACTCGACAAGGTCGACGGTGTCGGCGACGTCCGCTGGCTCCTGGTACAGCAGTTCGGCGACATCGGCCCGAACCCGGTCCAACGTCAACAGCTCAGTCATGCTCATCCTCCTCAGTTGACCTGCCGGTTGCGGCCGTGCCAGAACGTCGCGCGCAGTTCGCGGCGCAGGATCTTCCCGCTGGGATTGCGCGGCACCCGATCGACGAACTCGAACCGCGACGGAATCTTGAACGTCGCGAGCGATTCCCTCAGGAACACCGTCAGTTCCCGAGGACTCACCCGCCACTCCGGTCGTGTCGCGACGAACGCGCACACGGCCTCGCCGAACCTGTCGTCCGGTATCCCGATGACGGCGGACTCGGCGACCGCGGGATGCCCGCTCAGCGCGTTCTCGATCTCGGTGGGGTAGATGTTCTCGCCGGCCACGATGATCATGTCCTTGAGCCGGTCGCTGATGTGGACATACCCGTCCTGGTCGAGGTAGCCGGCGTCACCGGTGTGGATCCAACCGTCCACAAGGGTCACTGCGGTTGCCGTCGGATTGGCCCAGTACTCCAGCATCCTGGCCGGGGTCCGCAGGCACACCTCGCCGACCGCACCGACCGGCAACGGGTTTCCCGCCCGGTCGATCACCTTGACCAGCACTCCAGGATAGGGCCTGCCGGCGGCGCGGAGCCGACGGTTGCCCGGCGTGTGATCGGCGGGCGGCAGGCACACCGCGGTGTTGCCGGTCTCGGTCAGCCCGTAGATCTGGGCGAACTCGGCGCCGCACACGCGGATCGCCTCGGTCAGCAACGTCTCCGAGATCGGCGAGCCACCATAGACGATCTTGCGCACCGTGGCGAAGTCGGCGGGGCCGACATCGGGCTCGGCGAGCAGCAGTCGCAGCATGGACGGCACGACGCAGACCGTGGTGATGCCCTGTTCGCTGATCAGCCGCAGCGCGTCCGCGCTGTCGAACCGGGGCATGGCCACGTTGGTGATGCCGGCGTTGAAGCCCTGCATGGCCCACCAGATGCCGCCGACATGGAACCCGGGGATGCCGATCAGGCTGCGATCCCCCGCTTGCCAGTCGATCCAGTCAAGCCCGGCACCGGCAAGCGCGTCCCGGATGGCGAAGAAACTCCGCTGTGCCAGCACGACACCTTTCGGCAGGCCCGTTGTCCCGCTCGTGTAGAGCTGCACGATCGGATCGTCCTGGCCGGTGCCGGGTGCCAGGTCGGTGTCTGGTTGGCCGGCCTGCCACGCCTGGAATCCGTGCTGGCCTTCCTCTTGTGGGTCCAACTCGACGATCGTGCCCAACTCGGGCAGGTCCGCCTGCACCTTCCTGGCCAGGTCCGTGAGTGCGTGTTCGACGAACAGCAGCTCGGTGCCTGAGTCACGCAGGATGTGGTCGACCTCGTGCGCGGTGAGCCGCCAGTTGATCGGCACCAGCACGGTGGCGCTCTTCGCGGCGGCGAACAGGATCTCGTAGTAGTGCTCGGACTCCTTGCCAAGGTAGGCGATCCTGCTGCCCGGTCGCAGCCCCGCCGACACGATGGCGTGTGCGATCCGGTTACTGTTCCTGTGCAGTTCCGCGTAGGTCAGCGACCGTCCAGAGCAGACGATCGCGGTTGTCGCTGGTGTGCGCTCGGCATGGAACTCGACCGCACCGGCGACCGTGGACAGGTTCGGGTAGTACATCTCACGACTCGCCGACCGCGATGGTTGCTTCGCCGTGGGCGCGACCACCGCGCCCGTCCCAGAAACGGAACGCGGTGTCCAGCGCGATCAGGGCCGGGCCGCCAGGGGTGAGCCTGCGTCGAGTGGCATAGCGCAGTTCGAACTCGCCGAAGAAGCCACTGCGGTCGATCGGACGGCGGAACCGGGTGGCCAACCTGGTGATCAGGATGTCGGGGAGCTGGCGCCGCCAGTACTCGGCCATGGTCCAGTCGGCGAGCACCGGAACCAGCCGCCGCCGTATCGAGGTGGCGAGAACGTAGTACAGCATCTGGTTGTAGGCGATGTTCACCTCGACCGCGTTGAGGTGACCGGTGTCCTCGATGTAGCAGGATTCGCCGATGGCCAGCTCGGCGAGTCCGGTGACGTCGCCACCGCCCGAGATCGTCATCGCCTTGAGGTATCGACAGTTCGGCTTGTACGGGCGCAACACCCTGGCCAGCAGTTCCTCGTCCGTAGGACAGTCGACCGGTCGCGCGGCGGTCGCGGTGGTCATCTGGCCACCTCGTCGTCGTCATAGACGGTGACCCGATAGGACACGGCCGGCTCGGCGGTCGTCGTGTGCCGCGCCCGATGGATCAGGCTGCGGTTGTCCCACACCAACAGGTCCCCCTTCTCGAAGGTCTGTAGGTGGATGTTGTCGTGCTCGAACGTGGTGTCCAGCTGACCGCTCGCGGCAAGCAACTCACGCAGCAGCTCCGGCTGTTCCCGGCCCTCACTGTCCTTGATGGACGTTGTGAAGCCCTCGCTGACGTAGAGCACGGTTTCCCCGGTGTGCGGGTGCTGGTGGGCGGTGGGCAGAAAGACCGGGGGCGTGCGCCGGTCGATCTCGTCGATGATCTCCGAGATGGGCCGGTACACGTCGGCTGGCCGGATCTTGAAGTACCGGCGCACGCTGTGCTGGGCGACGGTGTCCTTCACCGCGACCTTGAGCTCCTCGCTCAACTTGTCGTAGGCGGCGGCCATGTCGATGTAGTACGTGCCCCGGTTCTTCGCCGGCACCACCTGCGGATAGATCAGCGTGATGTCGAAAGGGCGTGGCATGAACTGGTAGTCCGAATGCCAGAACTTCCCGGTCTTCGGCACACCGATCTGCTTGCCGTCCTGCTCGACGTTGGCGGAGACGAAGACCTCCGCGACCTCGGGGTGCTGGTAGATCGGCTCGTAGTAGGTCTGTGGGGTGCCGAGCCGGCGGCCCAACTCAAGGAAGGCGCGGGGATCGAGATCCTGGTCCTTCAACACGGCGATCCGGTGCGTGTAGACCGCTCGCTTCAGGGCCGCGATGTCGGCTTCGGACGCGGTGTCTGCGTGGAAGTCTTCCACCGTGACACCGAACTTCGCGCCGGGCTGCGGGTCGATCTTCATCGGACAACCTCCTGTCTCGCGGATGCGACGAAGCTCACCAGGTCCTCGATGTTGCCGATCATCGGTAACCGCTCGTCCGGCACCTCGACACCGAACTCGTGCTCGACCTTGATCAGCAGATCGATCGTGCTCATCGAATCGACGCCGAGTTCCTCGAAACTCGCGGTGGTCGGCACTGCTGCGGTCACACCGTCCACACCGCGCACGAACTCGACGACCATGGCGCGTATCTGTTCCAGGTTCACTGTTCCTCCTCGTTCGCGTTACAGTTCTGGCCAGGTCAGCGCGACCGAACCCCAGGTGGTGCCGCCGCCGAACGCGGTGAGCACCACCTTGTGGTCTGGCCGCAGCACCCCGGCGGCCGTCGCGTCGGCCAATGCGAGCGGAATGGACGCGGCGACGGTGTTTCCGACCCGGTCGACGTTGGCGAACACCCGCTCTTGCGCGATGCCGAGGTCGCGACCGACGGCTTCCAGGATCCGCTGGTTGGCCTGATGGCCGATGAACACGTCCACGTCGCCCGGCTGCCACCCGAGCCGCTCCAGCACCGCGTTCGCCGAGGCGGTCATCCAGCGCGTCGCCTGCCGGTACACCGCTCTGCCCTGCATTCCGAAGCGATGGTCCCCGGTGACGACCTGCCCGACCGACAACGGCTTTCTCGACCCGCCTGCGCGGACCGCGATCAGATCGACAAGGTCCCCGTCGCTGCCGAGGTCGAATGCCAGCAGCGCTCCGGGTTCGTCGATGTCTCCACGCCGAAGCACCACCGCGCCCGCGCCGTCGCCGAACACCGCTGCGGTGCCTCGGTCGGTCGGATCGAGAATCGTGGAAAAGGTGTCGGCCCCGATCAACAACACCCGCTCGGCAAGGCCGATTTCGAGAAATCCGGCCGCTGTCGCGAGTCCGTAGACGAATCCGGTGCACACCGCGCCAAGGTCGAACGCGGCCACCCGATCCAGACCCAGCGCGCCGGCGACAGAGGGCGCGGTCGCCGGGCACGGATGGTCCGGAGTCGTGGTGGCGAGCACCACCAGATCGACCGAATCCACACAAGCGGACTTCAGTGCCGCCGCACCGGCCCGCACCGCGAGATCCGAGGTGCACTCACCATTCTCGACCACATGGCGCTGTCGAATCCCGGTACGGGAACGAATCCATTCGTCCGTCGTGTCAAGTCGTTCGGCAAGGTCGGCATTTGTCACCACCGAATCGGGCACACAGCCGCCGACGCCGCACAGAATCGCGGACATTTCGCCAATCACCAACTTTCCGGCGACGCGTTCTTATCGACCGGGCAGCGCCTCCTGGCATAAGACTGCTGCACCGTTGCCGGAGAGACCATGGCCAATTCCGGCAACGAAAGCAGTCCACTTGGCGACGTGCCGGCCGTGCCGTGACGTTGGTGACCGTGGCAGTTTTGTCTGCAAGTACTCGTGAAAACCGCGTGCGCCGACGCAGGCTCGGGCACGGGCGGTCACCCGCGCCGTGCCCGAGCCGGACAGCTTTGTCAGTCGTACAGTTGGGTCAGTGGGACAGCTGCGTCTGTCGAACAGCTGGGTCAGTCGGCCAGCTTTGCGGTCAGGGTCACCGTCTCCACCCCGGCCAGCGCCCGCGTGACCAGGCACGCGGCCTTGGCGTCCTCCGCGAACCGGGTGAACTCCTCGCTGGACAGGCCCGGCACGACACCGACCGTGTCGAGCGCGATCTTGGTGATCGTCGGCTTCTCGTCGACGATCTGCAGGGTCACGTGCGCGCTGGTGGAGACGCTGGTGGGGTTCTTGTCCGCGGCGGCGAGCATGGCCGAGAGCTGCATCGAGTAGCAGCCGGCGTGCGCGGCGGCGATGAGTTCCTCGGGGTTGGTGCCCGCACCCTCCTCGAAACGGCTCTTGAACGAGAACTCGCCGGTGTAGGCGTTGTTGCCGACCACCATCTGTCCGGTGCCGGAGTGCAGGTCACCATTCCAGACAGCCTTCGAGGTACGTGCGGGCATGCTCAGTCCCCTTCGCCAGGTTTCGGCTCCGCCGGGCTCGGTGAAGCCAGGCGGCCAGTATTTCAGCCGGCTCAGCCGGTCAGGAACGCGGAGGTGAAGGCGAGCGGGTCCTGCGTGACGCCGCTGCACGTCGGTGACGAGGCGGGCGCCATCGGCCTGGCGATCGCCGCCGGTGTGGAGCCGCCGCAGCTCTGGTCACGCGTGAGCGACCAGAACGACAGCCGGCCGATGCCGTTGGACGCCGCCCAGCTCCGCACCGACCGCGCGTCGGCGAGGGTGAACGTGGAGCCGTCGTCGTTGACCCCGATCATCGGTGTGATGCCGACGTTGGCGTAGGTGTAGCCGGGGTCGATCGACCGCAACTGCGACAGCGTCGCCTCGGCCGCGTTGATCGCCGCCGTACCCATCTCCTGGTCGCCCTGGTAGTAGTCCATCGCCATGATGTTCACCACGTCGATCGTGACGCCCACGTTGGCCGCGGCCTGCACGATGCCGATGCCGTAGTTGTCAAGGCCGGTGGGCAGCACCGGCAGCGTCACCGAGAACCGCAGGCCCGGATTGCTCGCCTTGAGGTCGTTCATGGCGGTGAACAGCCTCGTCGCCGACGCGGTGTCGGCGACGGCGGCGCCCTCGATGTCGAAGTCGAGTTCGTCGGTGCCGTAGTCGGTGATGATGCTCTGCAACGCCGAGTCGATCGTGGACTGATCAGTGCACGTCCACGGGATCGAGTAGCCGTCGGCGCCGCCGGAGGAGATGATCACCGAGGCACCCTCCGACTTGGCCCTGGCGATTTCCGGGTCGATGTAGGGGTCGTTGCCGACGGGTTCGGTGTCGCCCCACTCCTGCGTGCAGCCCTCGCCGATGATGAACGCGGCCGTGTAGGAGTTCAGGCCGTCGGAGGTGGTCGCGGTGTCCAGCAGGGACTCGTCGGATTCGCCCATGTCCACATAGGGCGCGACAGCAGGCGAGCCAGCGGCGGCGGCTGGCGCTGGCAGCAGGCCGGCAGCCAACGGGAGCAGCGCGGCCAGCGTCACCAGCGCTTTTCTGCCGACGGTCGGACGGTGGGCGGGTCGGGGAACACTGCCAGCTGTGGTCGGCATGGGATAGCCACCCTCTCACCTGGCCGGGCGGCGGTGCCCGGCGCCGATGCTCGTTGCTGACATATCAAGGTGGACTAGACCAATGATCGAGTCAAGGTCGGCGCGTTCCCGCCTGATAACACGGAAGTTAGCTGTGATGGAACCCGATCCGGCCACGACACGGCACTTCTGTGACAAAGGCCCGATGAGAACAACCTACCCGGGCAGGGCGGCGTCAGCAGGGGCATGGAGACGCCCGAACAGGACCCGGCCCAGGTCACCGAGGTGCCGCCGAGGGAAGCGGTCGGTGACCGTGCGGTCGCGGTGCTACCCGCACCTCCCGACGTCGAGGGCTCCGCCGTGGCGCCAGGGAACACCAGGTCAGGCCACCGGTTCTGGCGCCGCCGCTGGGTCCGCCGAGCCCGACGAACACTGCTCGTGCTGCTCGTCCTGTTCCTGATCGTGGCGGGCACCTCCATCATCGGCGCGCTCACCGCGCCCGGCACCGACCCCACTTCCGTCCGACTGGCCGAATGGGGTCGCGACCACGGCCTCGGCGGCGTGATCGACTGGCTGGAGAAACAACAGTACGAACACAACCCGCCCAAGATCGGCGGCACACCCGCCGGCGGCATTCCACCGGCCGCAGGCGCGATCACACCGTCGAGCAAACCCACCGGCCCTCGACAGCTGCCCGCTCCCCCTCCGCTTCCGGTACTCGCCGGCGGCGCCCCGTTACCCGGCGAAGGCCAGTGGCAGACCGTGGTGACCGTCAAGGGCGCACCCGCGGTCCGGGTCGCCGCGTTACGCCCGGACGATCAGCACACGTCCTTCGTCGTCGGCGTGATGTGGATCGACCCGAACCTCGTCCGTGGACAGCTACAGCCCGGCTACCTCGACCCGGGCGGCAGCTGGCAGGCCGCGCCCTCGATCACCCCGACGACCCAGAGCAGCATCGTCGCCGCGTTCAACGCGGGCTTCCGCTTCTACCAGAGCCACGGCGGCTACTACAGCGAGGGCCGAACCGCGGCTCCGCTGCTGGACAACGCGGCCAGCCTGGTACTCGACAAGGACGGGCGAGCCACCGTCGGCAGTTGGAACAACGAGGTCCGGATGACGTCCGACGTGGCGAGCGTGCGCCAGAACCTCATCATGCTGGTCGACAACGGCCAGGTCAGTCCGAGCTGCTCGTCCGGAAGTGCGGTGTGGGGCGCCACCGTCGGCAACACCGCCTTCATCGACCGCTCCGGATTCGGGGTGACCGCCAACGGCGGGGAGGTCTTCGTGGCCGGGCCCGCGCTGTCGGTGTGCACTCTCGGCAACATCCTCAAGGCGGCCGGCGTGGTGCGCGGGATGGAACTGGACATCAACCCGGCCTGGGTCAACGGCGCCTACTTCCACGACCAGTCGACCGGGCTGCCGCAGGGCTTCCCGCTGTACCCGAGCCAGAAGACACCGCCGTCCCGCTACTTCACCCAGACCAGCCGCGACTGGTTCGGCTGGTACGCCCGCCCCTAACGGACCTGGCCAGCCAGTTTGCGTGACAGGCATATAGTCTTGCTTATGACGCAAGGTGATGAGGACCTGGACAGCCTGGTGCGCGCACGCGTCCGCGCGCTGCGGGTGGCGCAGGGCTGGTCGCTTGAGGAGTTGGCCGGGCGCGCGAAGATGAGCACGTCCTCGCTGAGCCGGATCGAGAACGGCCAGCGCCGCCTCGCTCTTGATCAGCTGGTCGACCTCGCCCGCGCCCTGGACACCTCGCTGGACCAGTTGGTCGAGACCGACACCGACGACGTGATCGCCAGCCCGGTGATCGACGCGGCCCACGCGTTGATGCGATGGCCCGTCAAGGCAGATCCCGGCCTGACCGTCGTGCGTCAGCGCATCACGGATCCGCCGCCGGACAATCCCGCCCGCATGCGCGCCCACCCTGGTCGCGAATGGCTCGTCGTGCTCTCCGGCACGGCCATCCTGCTGCTGGGCAACCGCCGCCTGCGGGTGGAGACCAACCAGGCCGCCGAGTTTCCCACCATGCTGCCGCACGCAATCGGCTCATCGGGCGGACCGTGCGAAATCCTGGGCATCTTCGACCGCGACGCCCGGCGAGGTCACCAGAACGACAAGCAACGCCCGCCGCGCTGAGTTCTTTGCGTGTCCGGCAGCTCCGACCCACGTCGTTTGCCGTGTCGGCAAGGATTCGCGCCCGCTGCGCGTGATCGACATAGCGTGGCGGCATGACGCACCCAGTATCTCACCCAGCAGACGAAGACCAGATCGAAATCCTCGACCTCGACGCGGAAGTGCTCGCCGAACAGATCGCGGCGATCACGGCGTGGCTGCCCGTCACGGCCGATCCCGGCCGGATCGTGGACCTCGGCTGCGGGACGGGCGCCGGCACCTTCGCGCTGCTCAACCGTTTCCCGCTGGCGCGGGTGATCGCCGTCGACGCCTCGGTCGAGCACCTGCGCCGCCTGCGGGAGAAAGCCGACGAGCGGGGCGTCGCCGACCGCGTGCACCCGGTCCAGGCCGATCTCGACACGACCTGGCCGGACCTTGGCACGGCCGACCTGGTGTGGGCATCGGCTTCCCTGCACCACATGGCCGACCCCCACCACGTACTGCGCAAGATCCACGACACCCTCGCCCCCGGCGGCCTGCTCGCCGTCGTCGAACTCGCCGGCCTCCCCCGCTTCCTGCCAGCCAACGCCCCGGAGACCAGTCCCGGCCTTGAGGAACGCTGCCATGCCGCGAGCGACCGCCACCACGCGCAGCACCTGCCCCACCTCGGCGCCGACTGGGGTCCCAAGCTGACCGCAGCCGGGTTCACCGTCGAAGGCAGCCGGAGGATCACCGTGGACATCGAACGCTCCGACGCCGTCGGCCGCTATGCGCTCGCCACCCTGCGACGCCTGCGCGGCGCGGTTGCCGACGAGCTCCCGCCCGACGATCTCACCGCGCTCGACCAGTTGCTCGACACTGACGGCTCGCACAGCGTCCTGCGGCGTGACGACCTCGCGGTACGCACCGAACGTGCCGTGTGGGCCGCGCGCCCCTGACGCGGGCGGTGGGTGTCGAAGAGGATGGTGAAACTCGGCCGTCCCACCCGAAGGAGAACCTGATGCGCATAGCGGTTGTCGGACTTGGCGTGCTGGGCGCCGCCGCGGCGAGGGCACTCGCCGTCGGCGGCGCGCGAGTGACCGTGTTCGAACGAACCTCGCCCGGCGCTGGCACGAGCGGCACCTCCTACGGCTGGATCAACGCGCACCGCAAACGCCCGCGCGCCTACTACGAACTCAATGTCGCCGGCATGGTCGAACACGAGGCGCTGGCGGGGCAGGGCTGCGACTGGTACGTCCGCAGCGGTCTACTCGAATGGGCCGACGACGACGAGGGCCGGGAACGGTTGGCCGCCAACATCGCCGCACTGTGCGAGTTCGGCTATCCGCTGGAACGCGTCTCACGCGAGCGCGCCGCCGAACTGGCACCGGACCTGCTGATCCCGCCCGATGTCACCGAGCTGGTCTGGTATCCGAGCGAAGGTTACGCGCATCCGTTGGCCCTGCTGGCCAGACTGTGGAGCGAAGCCCGCGCGCACGGCGCCGAACTACGCTGCCCGATCGAGGTGACGGCCGTCGAACCGGACGCCACCGGCGTGCGTGTGCACGTTCTCGGCGCGAAACCGGAACACTTCGACCGCGCGGTGCTGACCGTCGGGCGGTGGACAGGGCAGCTGACCCGGTCGATCGAACCGACGATTCCGATGATCGCGCCGGAGGACCCCGCCTCCCCCGGCCTGCTCGCCTACACCGCCCCGCTCGCGGTGCGCATGCCGGTTCCGGTGATCACGCCCGCCCTCAACCTCCGTCCGGACGGCGGCGGCCGCCTCGTGCTGCACGCGCTCGACCTCAACGTCACCGAGCCGGACGAGGCGTACACAAAGGAACTGCTGCTGCGGTTGCGCACGCTCCTGCGCGGCGGCGAGTACGCCCGCATCGAACAGGTGCGGCTCGGCCTGCGCAGCCTGCCGGCCGACGGCCACACCGTCGCCGGCCCGGACACCAGCGGCCGCGTCTACATCCTCGCTACGCACAGCGGTGTCACGCTCGGCCCGCTGCTTGGCAGGCTCGCCGCGCGGGAGATCCTGGCCGGCGAGTCCGCGCCACTGCTCGACGCGTTCCGCCCCAACCGATTCGCCGGGGCAACCACCTTCGCGCCACTCGCGCCCGCCCGACACGCGGGCGAACAGTAAGCCGCGCAGGGAAACCGACAAAAAGGCGATTCCCCACTATCATCCGGTGGTGACCTACCTGAGCCCGCTGGGGTATCTGCTCGGACTGCAAGGCGCCGCGCTGTTGCGCGGGTTCACCGGCGGGTTCGCCGACGAGGAGTTCGTCACGAACCGGATCGCCGAGATTCGCGCGCTGCTGGACAATCCCGCGCTCGCCGATGAAGGGCTGACCGCGACGCCGGGTGCGATCGGCGCGGCCGAGGTGTATCGGAACTGGGCGCCCAACTATGACCGGCCAGGCAACCGGCTGATCGAGATCGAGCAGCCGATCATGCGCGGCGTGCTCGCCGGCCTGCCCGTCGGCATCGCGTTGGACGCGGCCTGCGGCACCGGCAGGCACACCGGCTATCTGGCCGAACTCGGACACCGGGTGATCGGCGTCGACCAGTCACCGGAAATGCTCGGCAAGGCGCGCGAGCGGTTGCCGGAAACCCCGCTGCTGACCGCGGACCTGGCGCGGATACCGCTTGCCGACGACGCCGTGGACACGGTGGTGTGCGCGCTCGCGCTGACCCACCTGCCCGAACTGGCCCCCGTGTTCGCCGAGTTCGCCCGCGTGCTGCGCCCCGGCGGCCATCTGGTGATCTCCGATGCGCACCCGGTTCTGGCCACCGTTCGGCCCACGCTGCCGCGCCGCCCCGGGCCGGATGGGCGGCCGAGCGTGCTCACCGAGTACCACCGTCCGCTCAGCGAGTACCTCGCCGCGGCGCTGCCGCTCGGTTTCCAGGTCAGGCAGTGCGCCGAGCCGACCCGGCCACCGCTGTGCTTCGGTTTCGCGCCGCCATCGCTGCCCACGCACATGTCCTGGGACCTGCTGTACTGGTGTCAGGAGGCGGCGGCCGCCGTGCACAACGGTTCGCCGGTGCTGGTGATCTGGGACTTCCAGCTCAGCGCGTAGCGTCGTCCGGCACGCCTGCCGGTTCCGCGGGTTCACGCTCGCGCTCGGGCACGGCGGCTGGCGGCGGTTCGCTCCCGGTTCGCTCCCGGTTCGCTCGGCGCACACACCCTCCTCGACCGGCTCGGCACGCGGCGGTTCCGCGCTTTCACAGCGCTCTACCAACCAATCCTCGTCGTCCGGATCGTGCCGGCGATGTGTCTGTCCGCCGGGGTGCTTCCTCGTCTGTCCACAGTGCTCGTTCTCGCCGGCCTCGCCGCCGAACTGTGTTACCTGGGCAGCCCAAACAGCGTCCGCTACGCGATCCTGATGGGTTGCTGCCTTCTCATCTCGGGAAGCCCCGGGTCCGGCATACTGCCACGGCATCAGCTGAGCGGCGCGAACGACTGGGCGCAGTGCGTCGCCGTGCTCGTCACCACCGACGTGTACTGGAACAGTGCGTGGCACAAGGCCCGCTCACGGCAGTTCCGCAGTGGCCGGTACCTCGCGCAGTGGGTGAACGTCTACACGCGAGTCCGAAACCAGCTGCCCTACCGCGAGCACTTCGTGCCCGGAGTCGTCCGTACCCACCTCGGCACGCTCTCTCCGCGTGCCATCGCGATCTGGCGCGTGTTGGCCATCGGCGTCATCGGCCTGGAGATCCTGCTCCCGCCCGCCCTGCTCGTTCCGCAGACGCGAATCTGCGCGATCGTGGTCGGCATCGGCATGCACCTGTGCTTCACCTGCCTCAAACCACGCCAGCTGATCACGTTCACCGCGCTCGCCTCGGCAGCTACCTCCTGTTCGCCGCATGAGGCTCAGGCGACCTCGGTGAACGGGTGGCCGAGCACGAACAGCGCCAGCTGGGTTCGGTTGGCGCACCGCGCCTTCTCCATGGCACGCAGCAGGTGTTTCTTGACCGTGTCGACGTTGATGCACAGCCGCCTGGCGATCTCCAGGTTGGACAGCCCCTTGGCGATCAGCCGCGCGACCTCGTCCTCGCGGTCGGTGAACAGGCCGCGATCGCGTTGTCCGCGTACCGAGGCGAAATGCTCGCGCAGCCACGGTCGCAGATAGCGACTCAGGCAGGCCATCAGGTCACGCTCGCGGTCGCCGATCGCGTTCTCGTCCGCCGCGTACAGGTGCACGAGCGCGCGGTCGGTGTCCTGGACGAGCACGACATCGATCCAGCCGAGGTGGCTGGCGAGTGCTTCGGTGAGCGCGCGGAGGAAATCGTCTCCGTCCGCATTGGACACGGCGTCCAGGACTCCGAGCAGCCGTCGGTAGTCCTCTGGTTCCAGCGGAATCGTCCCCACCCCACAAATGTTGCCGGCACAAGTGCCTCCCACCCGGCGCCGGACGCTACAAGACGGACAAAGCGCACCGCAACCATTTCGACCAGGTTCGAAAGGTGCTCGCCTGCCAACACGCGGAACCCGACCATGGTCGAGGTCGCGGGAGGCGATCCCAGTGAGTGATATCTGGTCACGTACTGTGATTTATCAAGGATAAACGAAGGTCAGGACCGGCCGGTCCGTATCGGCGCGCCCCTGTTCCGCGATGAGTTGCATGTGAGCACACCACCCGCGCAGCAGCGTCGCTGTAGGGCGCGCCACCGCGTCCGTGACGGATCGGAGTGAATGCAGTGGCATCCAGTACCAGACAACCAAGAACAAGACTACGAACGAGACGAATCTGCCTGCTGGCCGTTCTCGTCGTCATCACGGGCTTCGCGGTCGCACCGTCAGCCTTCGCGTCGACCGGCGCGACCACCTCGCCAACCCGCAACGCCAACCGTGGCAACTGTGCGCTGAACACGAACTGGTGCACCGAGGTCGCGGACAGCGAGTCGGTCTTCGGTGAGGACGTCTACGTCGGCCACGACGAACCGTCCCTGCTCTACTACGGCAACACCCCCGGTGCGGGCAACAACAACACCTACCTCGTCAGGCTGCCGAAGGACCCGCCGGCCCGGCCCAAGCAGGACGGGTCGGGTTCGACCTGGAACTTCCAGTTGCACCCCGCGTTCTGGTTCGGCATGGCCATGTGTGACGACCAGTCGGCGCCTGCGCCCACCGTCAACGCGGCGTGCAGGCCCGACTCGGACACCAACATCTACAACGACCCGAACCCGGCATCTCCGCACTACATCGGCAAGCATCCCGGTGCGGCCTTCATGGAGATGCAGTTCTACCCACCGGGCTGGGCACCGTGGCCGGCCGGCGTCAGCTGCGACCCGACCAAGTGGTGTGCCGCGCTGAACATCGACAGCCTGTCCGAGAACGAGAACACCGGCACCCTCAACAACGCCGCCTGCCTCGCCGCCGCGGGTGTCGAATACGTCAACTTCGCGTTCATCACCAAGAACGGCAAGGCAACCACGCCGGCCAACCCGACGAACAACGACCGGTTCAACCTCGACCCCGCGCACGACATGTTCATGAACTCCGGCGACGTGCTGTCGGTGCACATGTTCGACACGCGGGCCGGTTTCCGGGTCAACATCGACGACCTGAGCGGCCACTCGCACGGATCCATGACCGCGTCGGTCGGCAACGGGTTCGCCCAGGTCGCGTTCCAGCCGACCGCGACGTCGTGCACCACCGTCCCGTCCGCCTACCACCCGATGTACTCGACGTCCAGTGAGCAGACCCGGGTGCCGTGGGCGGCGCACTCCTACAACACCGCCTTCTCCGACGAGATCGGCCACTTCGAGTACTGTGCGGCCGCCGACCCGAACACCGGCGTCTGCACGGAGTCCTCGGGAGCCGAACCCATCGACACGGATGACAACTTCTGTTTCAACCCGTCGGACTCCACGCTGGTGAAGATCGGCGGATGTGAGGGCGAGACGCCGACGGACGACGACTACGACGGTGTGCCGTACCAGAACGTCTGGCCTGGCACCGGCACGCCGGCAGTGGACGCCAGAACAAAGCCGCAGGCGATCGAATTCACCTCCCCGCTGATCAACGGCTTCCGCCAGTTCGACCGCGTTGCGTTCGAGACCGACCTGCCGCGCATCGAGGACAACGCCACGCTGGCCGTGCCCTGCAACCGCTCGACCGGCGCCAACTGTGTGAATCCACCGCCCGGTGCCGCGTTCTATCCGTTCTACACCACCAGAAATGTCGGCGGCGCCTGCGCATGGCAGCTCGGTGGCGCGAACATCCCTGGCACCACCCGTGAGTTCGGCGGCTCGTCCAAGGCCGAGTACGGACCGCTGCTGCGGCTCACCTACCCGGGCGTCGGGAACGTACCGGCATTCCGGTACAACGATTTCCGACAGGTTCTGCCGAACAATCCGTGCTCGCTGTTCGACCACGGTACGGCCGACGCCATGGCGTCCGGCCAGTAGTTGAGACCGGCGCCTCCGGCCTGGCCGGAGGCGCCGACACTACCCGTGATCCTTGTCGTGGTGGCCGATTCCCTTCAGCTTCTCGACGGCGTCGTGCACGGTGTCCTTGATCTCGTCGGCCGTCATCAGCGCGGCCACCTCGATCTCGTCCATCTCCTCGCGCACGGCCTCCTCGGCCTTTTCCCAGCCGCTTTCCTCGTGCTCGGCCTGATCACCCTCGTCTGCCATGGTCCTGTCCCTCCTTCATCGTCTCCTACCAGGGTCGCAGACCGCTGCCTACCACCGCACGATGACGGCCGGGTCGCCGGTTCCTAGGCTGGGTCGGTGCGGACGCGGTTGACCGATGGGATTCGGGCGAGGCTGGAGGGCAGCCTCGATCGTTCCGGTATCGCCGTGCCCTGGTTCGTGCCGGTCGCGGTGGTGGTCGCCGGCACGCTGTTCGCGGTCGCCGCGCTGGTCCAGCGGATCGGCTTGGTGCCGGTGCCGCTGCTGGTACTGGCGGCGCTGGCGGCGGCAGCGTCCGCGCTGATGTGGCTGGTCACCGGCGAGATCGCGCCGTCCTGGCTCAAGGCGGTCGGTGTGCTGGTCGCGGTCGCGTTGCTGCTGGTCAAGCCGGTCGTGCCGGACTTCGCTCCGCTGCAACTGGTCGCGTTGTGCGCCGAGATGGGCGCCATCGCCCGGCCGGCGCCGGCCGTCGCGGTGACCGGCGCCGGGGTCGCGGTGCTGGTGACGGCCGGAATCGGCTTCGGCCTCGTGGGCACCGAGGTCTATGTGCCGGCCGTGATGATGAGCTACGGCGCCGGGCTGATGCTGCGCTGGTACATCCGCGCCCTTGCCGCGGAACGGAGCAACCAGCAGGCAGTGCGCGAGCAGGCGATCCTGGCCGAGCGGCAGCGCATCGCGCGCGAGGTGCACGACGTGGTCGCGCACTCGCTGAGCATCACGCTGCTGCATCTGACGGGTGCGCGCCACGCGCTGCAACAGGACCGGGACGTCGACGAGGCCGTCGAGGCGCTGACCGAGGCGGAGCGGGTGGGCCGATCGGCCATGGTCGACGTGCGCCGCACCGTCGGCCTGCTCAGCGGCGCTCCCGCCGGTACCAGGCCGCTGCCGGGCGCCGAGGACATCGTCGAACTGGTCGAGCAGACCCGCGCGGCCGGCCTTGACGTCTATCTGGAGCAGGACGGCGACGTCGGCGGGATCGGCTCGTCGGCGGGGCTCGGGTTGTACCGGATCGCGCAGGAGTCCCTGGCCAACATCATGAAACACGCCCAGGACGCGGTTGCCGAGATGCGGCTGACGGTCGATACGACCGGCGTGCGGCTGACCGTGCGCAACCGGCTCTCCGCAACGGCCCCGGCCCGGCAGGCGCCCGGTTCCGGGCTGGCCGGCATGGCCGCGCGCGCCGAGCAGCTCGGCGCGCGGCTGCGGGCGGGCCCGTGCGACGGTTACTGGGAGGTCGACGTGACCGTGCCGAGGGAGGCCGAGTGAGCGAAGCTCGGGTGAGCGAGGTCCGGGTGCTGCTGGTGGACGACCAGGAGCTGGTGCGGTCCGGGCTGCGCCGGATTCTGCGGCGCCGCGACGGGTTCGTCGTCGCCGGCGAGTGCGGCGACGGTGCCGACGTACCCGAGGCGCTCGCCGCGACCGAGGTCGACGTGGTCGTGATGGACCTGCGGATGAAGCGGGTGGACGGCATCGAGGCCACCCGACGGCTTCGGCGCGCCGGCAACCATCCGCCGGTGCTGGCCCTGACCACGTTCGACGACGACGAGCTGCTGGCCGGAGCCCTGCGCGCGGGCGTGACCGGCTACGTGCTCAAGGATTCCTCGGCCGAGGACCTGATCCGCGCGGTGCGCACGGTCGCGGCCGGCGATGCGTGGCTGGACACCTCGGTCACCGCGCGCGTGCTGTCCACGTATCGGCAGGTCGCGCCGCCGTTGCAGGACGCGTCGCCGGCCACGCGGCCGGAGGAGATGACGCCGCGCGAGTTCGACGTGCTGCGCGCGGTCGGCCGCGGCCTGAGCAACGCGGAGATCGCCGCCGCGCTGTCCATCTCCGAGCTGACCGTGAAGAGCCACTTCGGCCGCGTGTTGACCAAGCTCGACCTGCGCGACCGGTCGGCCGCCATCGTGTACGCGTTCGACAACGGCATCGTCACGCCCAACCAGGTTCGGCCATCTGCCGTTGCCAAGCCGGCGTCGGTCGCCGCGTCGGCACGGGAGCCGGCGGCGCGGCTGCGGCTGGCTGTGTTGGGGCCGCTGCGCGCCTGGCGCGGCGATCGGCTGGTGGATCTTGGTCCGGTGCGGCAGCAGGCGATGTTGGCCGCGCTCGTGCTGCGGCCGGACGTGACGGTCAGCCAACAGGAACTGCTCGCGGACGTGTGGGGCCTCGACCCGCCCGGCACCGGCGGGAAGGTCGTGCCGGTGTACCTGTACCGGCTGCGCAAATGCCTCCAGGCCGACGACGCGGGGCCGGCCTCGGTGCTCGACCGCGACCGGGGTGGCTACCGGTTCGCGGGCAGGTCCGCATGGGTGGACGCCGCGGCGTTGGAGGAGCTTGCCGCCGAGGCGGACGCCCTGGCCCAGGCGGGCGAACTGGACGAGGCGGTGCGTCGTTACGAGCGCGCGCTGGAGCTGTTCCAGGGCGAACCGCTGGCCGGGCTGCCCGGACCGTTCGCGGAGGGCGAGCGGCTGCGGCTGACCGAGCGCAGGCTCGCGCTCTGCCTGCGCTGCCTGGATGGGCGCCTGCGCCTCGGCGAATGCGCCGAGGCGGTCGGTGAGCTGTCCGCGCTGGCCCACGCTCATCCGCACAGCGAACCGATTGCCGCGCTGTTGATGCGCGCGTTGTACCTGGCGGGCAGGCGGGCGGACGCGCTGGCCGTGTTCACCGGCCTGCGGCGCCGCCTTGTCGAGGATCTCGGCATGGAGCCGGGCGATGAGCTGCGGCGAGTCCAGCAGGCCGTGCTCGGCGGCGATCTCAGGTAGCGGCCGCGACCGATCCGGTCTTGGCGGTGGAACCACCGGAACCGCCGCTGGAACCGGAACCGCTGGAACCGCTGGAACTGGAACCGCCGGAACCACTGGAACCGCCGGAGGTGGTCTCGTTCAGCGCGGTGTTGGCCACTTCGAGGCAGCGCACGATCACCAGCACCAACGCGGCCAGGTTCTGGCCGCTGGACAGCAGCGCGCCCATCTTCTGCGCGATCTGCCCGCCGTAGTCGGTGGCGACCGCGACCACCTGCGGGATGGCCGCCGCGATGCTCGCCCCGCCGGTCACCTGCGCGCTGGCCATGGCGGGCGTCATGATCGCGTTGATCTTGGTGGCGGCCTCGGAGACCAGCTGGCCGCACTGTTGCTGGGTGGACCCGACCACCTTCGCGGCCGCGCTGACCGCGCTGGAGACCCCGGACGTCGACTTGGCGATCGCGCGCAGCTCGTTGGCCAGGTCGGCCGCGCTGCTCTGGTAGTTCGACGCGGCCGTTCCGGACCAGCCGCTGGTCTGCTGGCTCGCGGCCTGCTGGTACGAGCCGGCGACCGAGTCGACGCCCTGCCCGGTGGTCTGCCCCTGTTGCGCCCCAGCGGTCGTGGCGTTCTTGTCGCCGACGAGCAGTTGCAGTGGCGCCTGTAGGAACTGCACGAACGGCGCAACGATGCCGAACCCGGCCTCCACAATGGACGACAGCGGATCTGAGCCGGAGCCGAGCAGGTCCAGCGCGGCGCTCGCGCCGTCCAGCCCGCCGGTGAGCCAGTCGCCGCCGGCCACCGCCGAGGTGGCCGAGTCGAGGTCGGAGAGCAACTGGGTGAGGTTCACGCTGGTCACCGGGACTCCTCAGCGGGCAGGTGGATGGCGGCGAGCTGGTCGGAGCCCTGCGCGTCGATCTGCTGGTAGCCCTTTGCCGTCTGGGCAAGGCGGCGGCCTACATTGTCCATTCCGGACGCCGCACCGCTGATCGCCCGCGTCGTCATGTTCATGGCGTCCTGCAGGCCCTCGGTGAGGAACCCCACGAAGGAGCCGAGTGCGTTGGCGGGCAGACCCCTCGGCTGCCCGCCAACCACCGACGACAGCTGGCCGGCCAGGTCGCCGACGGCCGCCGCGTGCGCGTGCAGCTGCTCGGGGTCGACCTGGAACTGTCCCGCGTCGGTCACTGGATGACCCCCGGAGTCGCCGCGAAGTAGTCGTCATCCGCCGAGGAGACCGGCTGCGTCTCGGCGGGCAGATGCTGCTTGATCGCGTCCAGCGCAGGCCCGTCGCCGAGGTAGCCGGACATGATCTCCAGCGTGCGCGCGCCGGCCACCCGCTGCGCATCGCGGGCCGTCGCCATGATGAGCTTGGCGAGCTGGTCGGCCTCCAGCCTGCGTGCGGCCGGGGTCAGGCGCAGGTCGGCGAGGGCACCGGTGGCGGTCACCAGCACCTCGACCTCGCCCCGTCCCGAACGCGCCTGCCCGGTCACCTTGCCGAGCTCCGCGCCTGCCGCCCGCGCGGTCGCCGCCGTGTTGGCCAGCTGCCTGTCGTAGTCGGCAAGCCATCGTGCCGAATCCATCGTGTTCACCTCTGTTCTCGCGCGATCATGGCCAGGTCGTTGAGGGCGAAGCGCAGGGCGGCCTGGCGCAACGGGTTGACGCTGACCCAGCCGTCCGCGCCTCGGTAGACCCGCACCCTGCCGCGCGGTCCGTCCAACCAGGACAGTTCGGCGCCCGCTCTTGCGACGCCGCTGCCGCTGCGCCGGGTGGCGCCGAGCTGGCCGCGGCCGGTCGGTTCGGCGAGCAGTGCGGCGAGTTGGTCGAGCGCGTCCGGGTCGCCGCCGTAGTCGCGCATGAGATCACGCAACCGCTGCTGGAGTTCGGCGTCGTCGGCCGCGTCGGCGACCAGGTGGTGCGCGCTGTCCACGACGTGGGCGGGCAGCATGACGGGCATGGACCTGGCCGGTGCGACGGCCGGCAGCAGCGGTTGCAGCGCGGCGGCCAGCGCGGTGTCCTTGACCTGCCGCACCCGGACCGTCCCGGTCTCGCCTTCGCCGAGGTCCTGTTCGCAGATCAGCGCGGCCGATCCGGACACCAGCGCCACCGCGCCGAGTGCGCGTTGTTCGGTCACCGCGACCAGGTCGACCGCGCCGCGATACTCGCTCAGCGCGGTGACCAGTTCGGCGGCCGGGCCGATCGGACCGTGGTCGTCCGCGAGGCCACGCAGGCGCAGCGCGTGGCCTGCCGCGTCGAGCAGCACTGCGCGTTCCTCGGGGATGCGCCCGAACGAGGGCACCCGCAGCGGGAACGGCACCGGCACGCCGGCATGCGTTGCCAGCAGGTCCAGCTCGACAAGTCCGAACTGGACAGTCGAGGTGTCGTGTTCGTTCGCCAGCACCGAGGTCATCCGGCGCCGCCTTGCGCGGTCCGCAGTGCGTCGGCGACCTGCTGCTCGGCATGCAGGTACTGGGCGACGCTCTCGCGCAGCGCGGCGTGCACGGTGTTCAGTTCGGTGTCGGCGGCGCTGATCTCGCCGGTCAGACCGGCCTGGCCGGCGGCGTCGCGCAACCGGGCGGCCAGGTGCAGCGCGGGTGGCGCGGTACCGAGCTTGGGCAGCCGTTCGGCGAGCCTGCCGGCCGAGCTGACCAGGTCGCTGGTCCGGTCGCCGAGCGTGCCAAGGGTGCTGACCTGCGTGGCCAGTTCCTCCGGCGCGAGCCGGTAGCCGTGTCCTGGCGTCGCGGAATTCACCGGGTTCTCCTTCCTGCGGTGGCCGCTACGCGCCGATGACCGGCGGTGTCGTGTCACAGTCGATGTCGAACAGCTTCTGGTCGACGGTGGGCAGCCGGTTGTCGTGTTCCCTGTCCTCGCTCCGCCCACTTCGGCCTGCCCCTGGTGCCATGCCTTCCGCACCGGCCGCGGTCTCACCCGCGATCTCCTCCTGCGGCAGCCCGAACCGGCCGGATCGCGCTGGATCGAGCACGCCGACACCGGAGGCCGGGCCGGTGCTCGCCCCGGTGCTCGCGGACCCGGAAAGCGGGCTGTTGCCGACCAGTTGGTGCCACGGCACTCCCCCGCCCACACCGCCGGCCGCCGGGCCGACATAGCCGGACAGCGAGGTCGAGAGCGTGCCACCGCCGCCCGTGTTCGCGCCCGCGACCGAGGCGAGGGCGGCGCTGCTGTGGGTGAGGCTGGCTTCGTAGGTCTGCATGACGTGCACTGCCTGCGCCTTCTGCTCGGCCGCCGCGACATTGGCCAGGAACAGGCTGGCGCCCCCACCGGCGACCGCGCCGATCGCGGCACCCATCAGCGCGCCGGGACCGGCGCCGACGCCGCCCGCGCCGGCGCCGAGCGCGCCGCCGATCAGCGCGCCGACCCCGGCGCCTGCCGCGGCACCCGCGATGGCCAGCCCGGTCGGGTCACCGGGTGGTGGCGGCATGGTGTTGCGCGCCAACGCGAGCGCGTCCCCCGCGTGCTGGGTGGACTGCCGCACGGTGGCCGCGCGGGCGCCGATGTCCGAGGTCCGGTCGCGCAGGCTCCCGAGCCGGTCGGCCGCCGGTTGTGCCGCGGCGCCGGTCCAGTTCTCCCGCAGGGCGGACTGCTGCGCGTGCAGCGTGTCCGCGTTGTCGGCCAGTTCGCTGCTGTGCCGGCCCCACTCGTCCGCGACCGAGCTGACGTCGCCGACATCGGCGTTGTGCCACAGCATGTCGTAGAGCTGCTGGTGGGTGTAGGCGTTCCAGTTCGTGGTGCCCGGCGGGATCGGCACCCCGAAGTAGCCTTCCCACACGTTGCGCAGGATGTCCACGACGGGCTGCGCCAACGCGCCGGCAGGCCCTGCCTTGCCGAGCGCGGAGGTCGCCGCCCCTGCGAGGTTCTCCACCCCCGAGGACGCCATGTCGATCAGGTCGCCGACGCCGGCACCGTCAGCCACGCTTACCCCCAGTAGTCGGTCGATGCACCGAAGCGACGGTAGCGGTGACCGATGAAATTACGATGACATGATGATCGCGTGCCCGGTCAGCGGGTGATGCCGGTGTGCCCCAACGAGTAGCGGCCGGGCTGCGGCCACACGCACAGGCCGTGCGGGCCGTTGCCGACCGGGATCTTCGCGAGCAGCGAACCATCCTTTGTGGACAGTACGTAGACGACACCGTTGTAGCGGCCGGACAGCCACAGCTGGCTGCCGTCGGCGGACACGTTGCCCATGTCGGGGCTGCCGCCGCCGGGGATCTGCCATTTCGTCTCGATCGCGCCGGTGTAGGCGTCCAGGACGCTGACGCTGCCCTCCATACGATTGGTGACGTAGAGCTTGGTCGCGTCCCTCGACAGGTACAGGCCGTGCGCACCCATGCCGGTCGCGATGAAGCGCAGCACCGTGGTTGCCTGGCTGTCGAGCACCCACACGCCGCCCGCGTCGCTGTCGGCGATGTAGTACACCGAGCCGTCCGGCGCGAGCTTGATGTCCTGGGGCCCCATGTGCATGTGCCGGACCGGCATGTCGATCATGCGCAGCACCTGGTGCGATGTCACGTCCACTACCGCGACCCGGCCGGCGAACTCGCAGGTGAAGACCGCGGTGCGGCCGTCGACGGAGAAGTCGGCGTGGTCGATGCCCGCACAGTCGGGTGTCGGCGTGACGTCCTTCTGCTGCCAGGTGCGCGGGTCGTACCAGACGAGTTCCTGGTGGGCCTCGGCCACCGAGATCGCGTACTTGCCGTCGGGCGTGAAGTAGAGGTTGTACGGGTCGATCACCGGGATCGGCGCCCCGGGCAGGCCGGTCGTCGGATCGAACGGGATCAGCTTGTTGCCGAGGTCGTCCGTTGCGTACAGCGCCTTCATGTCGTAGGCGGGCACCACGTGTTGCAGCTGCACGCCCGCCGGGTATCGCGCGATCACCTGGAACGTGGCAGGGTCGATCACCCACACCTGGCCGGAGTTGTTGTGCGGCACGTAGATGAGGGGTTTCGCGAGCTTGGCCGTTGCCGACAACTCGTTGGCGCCCGCGTCGGCGTACACGTTGTGCGCATCCGGCACGGGTGGCATGCCGGGCAGCAGGTTCAGGTCCTCGGTGTGCACGGCAGGCGCACTGGACATGGGCGACGTGGGCGGAGTGGCTGTTGGCCGCGCAGGCGTCGACGCGCAGCCGGTCACCGCAGCCAGCACCGCGGCCACGGCGACGAACGAGAGGCGACTGGTCGGCATGCGTCTCATCCCAACAGTTCGGTCGCTGTCACGGGGGTAAGGCCACGGGCGGCGAGATCGGTGAGGATGCCGGGTAGCGCGGCCACCGTGCCCTGGTGGCCGAGGTGCAGGCTGACGACGCTGCCCGCGGTCGCGGTGGCCACTGCCGATCGGATGACCTCGGGACCGGGGTCCTTCCAGTCCAGCCCGTCGATGTCGTAGGACAGCACCCGGCGGTACCCGGCGATGCCCGCCTCAACCAGTTCCCGCTGGGTCGCCGTTTGCGCCGAGGACTGCCGGAAGAACGATCCGGGAGTGCCGACGAGCTCGGCCAGCTTGTCGCGGCAGCGCTCGATCTCGCTGAGCGTGGTGCTGGTGGACATGTCGGCCATGACGCCGTGGCTCCAGGTGTGGTTGCCGATGTCGTGGCCGGAGTCGAAGAACATCTTGACGCCGTCCGGGCTGCTGGCCAGCCAGGTGCCGACCGCCATGATCGTGGCCCTGGCGCCCGCCGTGCCGAGCGTGTCGTGGATCTGCTTGGCGATGCCGAGGTCGCCTGCGCCGTGGAAGGTCAGCGCGACCTGGGGCCTGCCGCTGCTGGCGCGGGCCACCTGGACGGCCGGCGCGCCGGGTGCGGGCGGCGCGGTGCCGGTCGACGAGGTCGCCTGGGTCGCGCGGGTCGTCTGGGTCACACCGGTCGCGGTCGGCCGGGCCGGCGGGGCGGTGGTTGGTTCGTCAGTCGAACAGCCCGCGACGACGAAGGCAGCGCTCGCCGCGCCCATCCCCAACACACGACGCCTGCTGAGCGGCCTGTCCCAACGATCCACGCTCATCGACTCCTACACGGCTGTAGTTGGTAAGAGCATATGCCAACCGGTAGGTACACGTCGGGCTCGCGGTGGGTATGCGTGCGTGAGGAGATCGACAACGGGACCAAGGAGGCGTACCTACCGATGCCCACCTACGCGAAGTCCATCGACGTGACCGTTCCCGTCCGGACCGCGTACGACCAGTGGACGCAGTTCGAGCTGTTCCCGCAGTTCATGTCGGGCGTTGACCGGATCACCCAGATCGACGACACCCACACCCACTGGGTGACCTCGATCGCCGGGGTGCACCGCGAGTTCGACGCGCAGATCACCGAGCAGCGGCCGGACGAGCGGGTGGCGTGGCGCAGCACCAACGGGCCGGACCAGTCCGGCGTGGTCACCTTCCACCGGCTCGACGACTCAACCACCCGGATACACCTGCAACTCGAACTGTCGCCCGAGGACGTCACAGAGCACGCGGGCGTCGCGACCGGTGCGATCGGCCACCGGCTCCAGGGCGACCTGGACAAGTTCAAGGAGTTCGTGGAAGCCCGGCGGACTCCGACCGGTGGCTGGCGCGGCACGGTGGATGCCGCACCGCAGCACCGGGACTGAGGGCGATCACCGAATCTTCACGGCACTCTTCGCGGCACTCTTCGCGGCACTGCCCGAACTGGGCGATGCGCTGAACAATCGATTCGTTTGGTAACACTGCGTTGACCGCCGAACCCCGTCACATACAGTGATGGCGGTTCGGCGGTCACTGCTATGGTCGCACCCCGGTTACTCGGTGCGGAGCACTGTCCAATTATCAGAATTCTAAACATCCGATTTTGACACTATTTGTGACGAGAATCCCTGTTATCGGTTCGTTATAAGCAGTGCCACTACCGGGCGAATAGCCCTTCTGGTCGCACCCACTAGTCCGTCCGATGTGGGTAACGATTTTACGGCAGCGACCGCCAGTCCACCCGGATGCACTAAAGAAAAGTCGCTTTGCATCGGATTTCCGCAGTTGGCGAGTCACCTCGGGTGACCGACGATCACGTACTCATGAGTAGGAACTCACCACAACGGCGGAGTCAGCCATACGAACAGCCGCCTGGATAGCGAGCTGCCATTGTGGGTATGGTTCAGGCACCTTAGGACGACGAATTCAGATCACCAGGAAGACTCTCGCTTGTTCCATGGCGTGAGGTCGGCGCGAAAGAGACAGAGGGGGCAGTCTCGGCGCCACGGAAAAAGGATAGACGATCAGTGACCGAAAGTGACTTATTTGACGACGCAACTGTTTCGGCTTTGGTGAACACCCTGATTCGGGATCACCACGTGCCTGGAGCTCAGCTCGACATCCGTTGGGGGGACGACAAGCTCACCGCTGTCGCCGGTGCCGAGGAATTCGGCGACGACCGGCCGATGACGGCGCGGTCCACTATTCCATCTGGGTCGGTCAGCAAAATGTTCACCGCGGCGACGGTGATGATGTTGGCCGCTGACGAGGAGCTCAGCCTTGACGAACCTGTCGACCAATATCTTGTCGGGTTACGAGATGGTCGCGAGTTGTTCGGCCGGCTGACACCGCGACAGCTACTCAGCCACACCAGCGGCCTTCCGGCGAGCCTCGACGAGTACCTGTCGCCGATGGCGATGACCTCGCCGCGGCGGTATCTCGCGGAATGTGCGCGTGCCGCTGTCCCGGTGTGCGCACCGGGCGCCGCGTTCTCCTATTCCAACCTCGGGTACGTGCTCATCGGCTATCTCGTCGAGGTAATCACCGGGCTGAGCTGGCCGGATGCGATTCGCGCGATTCTGTTGGACGAGCTCGGCATCGAACCGTCCTTCGTCACCGACGACGAAACGGGCCGGACCGGCCGAATCTGCTGCCCAGGGCACAGTGTCCAGTCGGGAACCGGAAACGTACACGTGGTGCGGCAGACCATCACACCGGCCACCATGGCGACCGGGGGCCTCGCACTGAGCGCGAGCGACCTCGCCACCTTCGCTACCGAACTGGTGCCCGGCGACCGAGGCGGGCCGGAGTTGCTCGACCCGGCCGCGGTCGAGCTGATGCGCAAGGCCATTCCCGGAGCCGAACCGTTCGGCCTCGCCGACGGCTGGGGGCTGGGGCTGGCCATCTACCGCGACGGTGGCCGGCAGTGGGTCGGCCACGACGGCACCGGCGACGGGACCTCCTGTCACCTGCGGATCAGCACCGATGAGCCCTGCGTCGTCGCGTTCACCAGCAACGCGGCCAGCGGAAACCAGGTCTGGCACGAACTGGTCGCCGAGCTGGGCCTGCTGGGCCTGCCGGTCGCCGACTACCGGGAACCACTCGCCATGGACCATCCACTTCCGCCGTCACCGGAGTGTTTCGGTCGCTACGTCAACGGCGAGCTTGAGTACTCGGTCGCACCGCGCGACGGTCGGCCCTGCATCGCGGTGGCCGGCGAGATCTTCACCGAACTGGCAGTGCACGACCAGGGCGTCTTCTCCGTCCGCGACCCGGCGACCGGTAGACGCGTCAACGGTGGCCGGTTCCTCGCCAATCCGAGGACCGGCCGGATCAACGGGCTGCAGACCGGAGGCCGGATCGCCATGCGCCTCGACTCCGCCGCCTGAACCACCCCACCCAGATTCCGTTCTCCCCCAACCAGATTCCGTTCGCGGGCAACACGAACCGAGCCGACCGCCGCAGGCGACCGGTCGCGGACGAGCGCGCCTGCCATCCTGAGAGGTACGAGATCCTCATGACGTCTTTGAGCACGGTGAGCGCGACGCTGCGCGTGTCCGGTGAACTGGACGTCGTGGCGCTCGCCGAGACAACGCGCGAGCTGGCCACCCCGATCTTCGTCGACCGCACCGACGGCGCAAGAAGAAGACCCGAAGAGCTGCTGCACGACTTGATCGACGCGCCATGGCCGACTCCGCAACAGCCGTGGCGCGTTTTCGTTGTCCGATTGGCCCCGGACGACCATCTGATCCTGTTGTGCGGCAACCACGCCTGCGCCGAGGGTGGCGACCCACGGCAGCTGCTTGACGAGCTCGTCGCGCGGTATCACCGGGCGGCCAGGTACGCACCGCTGACCCTGCCGGAACTCGTCGAGGCGCAGGTGCGGCGGACGCCCGAACTGCCTGCGCTGCACTGGACGGACGGCGAGCTGAGCTACGCCGAGCTGAACACGCGGGCCAATCGGCTCGCGCACGCCCTGATCGCGCGCGGCGCCGGTCCCGGCCGGACGGTCGCGCTGCTCCTGCCGCGCTCGCCGGAACTGGTCCTCGCCACGCTGGCGGTGACCAAGACCGGCGCGACGTTCCTGCCGATCGACCCCGGCTACCCCTCCGCCCGGATCAGCTACCTGCTCGACGACACCGAGCCGCTGCTGGTGCTCGGGCCCGAGGACATCGACCCGCCGGCGAACGGTCCCGCGCACGACCCGACCGACGCGGACCGGCTGACGCCGTTGCGACCGGCCAACACCGCCTACGTCATCTACACGTCGGGCACCACGGGGCGACCCAAGGGCGTGCTCGTCCCGCACACCGGTCTGCGCGACTTCACCGAACACCAGGCACGGCGCACCGGCGTCGGTCCCGGCGACCGGGTGTTGCAGTACGCGTCGCCCAGCTTCGACGCGTCCATCCTGGAACTGCTGCTCGCCCTGCCGACCGGCGCGTGCCTTGTCACCCCGGAACCGGGCCCGCTGCTCGGCACGGCGCTCGCCGACACGCTGCGCCGCGAACGGATCACGCACACCCTGATCCCGCCCGCCGCGCTCGGCACCATCCCACCGGAGGAAGCGGCCCCACGAGAGGCAGCGGCACTGCCCGACCTGCGGCACCTGATCGTCGGCGGCGACGCCACCACCGCCGACCTGGTCGCGCGGTGGGCACCGGGCCGTGAACTCACCAATGCCTACGGTCCCACCGAGATCACCATCGCGGCGACCTGGAGCCGTCCGCTCACCCCGACCGGCGAACCGCCGACCATCGGCACCCCGCTGCCCAACACCCGGATACACCTGCTCGACGCAGAGCTTCGGCCGGTGCCGCCCGGCCAGACCGGCGAGATCTATGTGGACAGTCCGGGAATCGCGCACGGCTATCACAACCAGCCGGGACTGACCGCGGCCGCCTTTGTGGCCAACCCGTACGGTCCGCCGGGCAGCAGGCTCTACCGCACCGGCGACCTCGCCCACCTCGACCTCGCAGGCGACCTGCACTACCACGGCCGCACCGACCACCAGACCAAGATCCGCGGCAACCGCATCGAACTCGGCGAGATCAGCGCGGCGCTGCACCGGCACCCGGCCGTCCGGCAGGCCGTCGTCACGACGCACACCAGCAACGGGCACAAGCAACTCGTCGGCTACGTGGTGGCTTCGCGGCCCTGCTCCCCCGCCGAGTTGCGCGATCACCTGGCCGAGCTGCTGCCCGACTACATGATCCCGGCCGCGATCATGCCCATCGACGAGCTTCCGTTGACCCACAACGGAAAGGTGGACCGCGCGCGGCTGCCCGAACCCGAACTGACCGGCGCCGAGGTCGCCGCTCCGCCGCGCACCGCGACCGAGCGTGCCCTTGCCGGCATCTGGTCCGACGTGCTCGGTAGCGGCGCCATCGACGTGCACGATGACTTCTTCCGCCTCGGCGGCGACTCGATCCTGGCCGCGAAGGTGCTGGCCAGGGTGCGCTCGGTGTTCGGCGTCGCGCCGTCGCTGCGGGTCCTGTTCGAGCATCGCACGATCGCGGAGTTGGCCGAGCGGTTGCCCGAACCGGCCGCGCACACGACGGACGAGATCCGGCCCACGCGGGTCGACGGTCCGGTGCCGCTGTCGGCCGCACAACGGCGACTGTGGGTGCTCGACGACCTGACCGGGGGCACCGAGTACAACACCGGCATCGGCCTGCGGCTCGCCGGACCGCTCGATGTCGACGCGCTGCGTGCCGCGCTCACCACGCTGGTCGAGCGGCATGCCGCGCTGCGCACCACGTTCCGCGACGTGGACGGCGTCGGCCAGCAGGTGGTCGCCGACCGCGCCGAGCTACCGCTGCGGCTGGTGGACGTGCCGGGCGCGAGCGACGACGCGCTGGCCGAGCTGCTCGCCGACGAGCTGCGTACCCCGTTCGACCTGCGCACAGGGCCGCTGACCCGGTTCACGCTGGTTCGTCTGTCCGAACAGGACCATGTACTGCTGTTGTGCCAGCACCACATCGTCACCGACGGCGCCTCGGTTCGGTTGTTGGTCGAGGAGCTGGTCGAGTGCTACGCTGCCGCGCTGCGCGGCGAACCGGTATCGCTGCCCGAGCCGGCCATCCAGTATCCCGACTTCGCGGTGTGGCAGCACGATCGGCCCGTCGACGACGCCGATCTGGCCTACTGGAAGGGCAGGCTCGCCGGGCTGGACGTGCTGGAACTGCCGACCGACCGGCCGCGTCCCGCCGAGCGGACGGTGAACGGTGCGATCTGCCGGCGCGACCTGCCCGGTGGACTGGTGTCCGGGCTGTCCGCGCTCGGCAGGGACCATGACTCGACGCTGTTCATGGTGCTGACCGCAGCGGTCCAGGTACTGCTCGCCCGCTACGCCAACCAGTCCGACGTTGCCGTTGGCACCGCGGTGTCCGGCCGGGATCGGGCCGAACTGGAGCGGGTCGCCGGTTTCTTCGTGAACACCCTGGTCCTTCGCTCCACTGTGGACCGTATGAGTCCTTTCGCCGAGTTCCTCGGCCAGGTTCGGGAACACGTGCTCGGCGCGTTCGCACACGGCGACGTCCCATTCGACAAGGTGGTCGAGGAACTGCGGCCTCGGCGCGACCCGAGTCGCACGCCGCTGGTGCAGGCGCTGGTCGTGTTGCAGAACGAGATGGTGCGACCGACCGACATCGGCGGACTTCGACTGTCCGAACAGGACCTGCCAAGGCCGGGCGCCCGGTTCGATCTGGTGATCGAGTTCCTGCCCCGGCACCGAGGGCTCAACCTCGCTGTCGAGTACAACACCGACCTTTTCGACGCGGCCACCATCGAACGGCTGACCGGGCACCTTGAGGTGCTGCTCACCGGGATCGTCGCGAACCCCGAAGGCCGGGTCGGCGAACTGCCGATGCTGACCTCGGCGGAGACCGCGCGGCAACTGCTGGCCTGGAACGACACCGACCAGCACGTGCCGGCTTCCGTGCTGCCGACCCTGTTCGAGGCGCAGGTGGCGCGCACGCCGCAGGCGACCGCGATCTTCGACGCGGCGGGGAATCCGCTCAGCTACGCCACCGTGAACGAGATGGCCAACCGGCTGGCCCGGCTGCTGGTCACGCGCGGTGCCGCCCCTGAGACGTTCGTCGGGCTCGCGTTGCCGCGCTCGCCCCGGCTGATCGTCGCGCTGCTCGCGGTGCTCAAGTCGGGCGCGGCGTACCTGCCGATCGATCCGGCCTATCCGAGGGAGCGGATCGCGTTCATGGTGGCCGACACCGCGCCGGTGCTCACCCTGACCACGCGCGAGTTCGCCGAGCGGCTGCCGGCGAGCGTGCCGACGCTGGCGCTGGACGACGACGCGACGCGCGCCGCGCTCGGCTGCGTCACCGGGACGAACCCGAGCGACGCCGATCGGTCCGCACCGCTGCGGCCCGCGCATCCGGCCTACGTCATCTACACGTCGGGCTCGACCGGCCGCCCCAAGGGCGTCGTCGTCGCCCAGCAGGCCGTCGCCGACCTCGCCGCCTGGACCGCATCGGTGTTCGGGGCCAGCGAACTGGCCAGGGTGGTCGCGTCGACGTCGCTGAACTTCGACGTGTCCGTGTTCGAGATCATCTGCCCGCTGCTGTCCGGTGGCGCGGTCGAGATCGTGGCCGACCTGCTCGCACTGGCCGAGCGGCCGGCCGAGCTGCCCAAACCGAGCCTGATCAGCGGCGTGCCGTCCGCCTTCACGCCCCTGCTCGACCAGCATGCCCTGCGCACCGGCGCGGACACGGTCGTGCTCGCCGGGGAGGCGCTGCCGGCGCGCACGGTGCGCGAACTGAAGTCGGCCATGCCGGGCTGCCGGGTGGCGAACATCTACGGCCCGACCGAGGCCACCGTGTACGCGACCGCCTGGTACTCCAACGGTCACGACCCGGACCAGTCGCCGCCGATCGGTAGGCCGATCGCGAACACCAGGGCGTACGTGCTGGATCCGCTGCTGCGCCTCGTCCCGGTCGGCGTGCCTGGCGAACTGTGCCTCGGCGGTCCCGACCTGGCCAGGGGCTATCACCACCGGCCGGGGCTGACCGCGGACCGGTTCGTCGCCGACCCGTTCGGCCCGCCCGGCGCGCGGATGTACCGGACCGGCGACATCGTGCGTTGGCGGCCCAACGGCGAACTGGAGTACCTGGGAAGGCGCGACCACCAGGTGAAGATCCGGGGTTTCCGGATCGAACTCGGCGAGGTGGAGAGCGCGCTCGCCGCGCTGGACGGGGTCGCGGCGGCGGCCGCCGTGGTGCGGACAGACGCCGAACACAAACGACTAGTTGGTTATGTGGTGCCGGCGGGCGGCGCCGAGCTGGACCTGGCCGCCCTGCGCAGCGCGCTCGGCCGGTCGCTGCCGGATCACCTGGTGCCGTCGGCGATCGTGCCGTTGGCCGCGTTGCCGTTGAACCCCAACGGAAAACTGGACCGCGCCGCGCTGCCGGCACCGGACTGGGCGGCTGGGGCGAACGCGCGGCGGGTCGCGCCACGCACCGAGGCCGAGCGGATCGTCGCCGACATCTGGGCGAGCGTGCTCGGCCTTGCCGAGGTCGGCGTCGAGGACAACTTCTTCGAACTCGGCGGCGACTCGATCCTCGGTATCCAGGTGGTCGCCAAGGCGGCACGGGCCGGGCTCCGGTTGAGCACCAAGGACGTCTTCCGGCACCAGACCGTCGCCGGACTCGCGGCGGCCGCCGTGCCGATCGAGACGACCGACGCCGCGCAGGGGCCGGTGGTCGGCGATGTGCCGCTGACGCCGATCCAGCGCTGGCTGTTCGAGCTGAACACGGACCGGCCGGAGCGCTTCGACCAGTGGCTCACCGTAGAACTGGTCGACGACGTCGACCGGGACGCGCTGCGGGCCGCGCTCAACGCGTTGCCGGCCCACCACGACGCGCTGCGCCTGCGGTTCACCAACACCGATGACGGCTGGCAGGCGTACAACGCTGCCAGCACCGAAGGCGACGTACTGTCCACAACGGATCAGCTGCCGTGGGAGCCGTTCGACCTCGCTACCGGGCCGCTGCTGCGCGCGGTGCTGGTCGAACGACTGCGGGAGAGCCCACTGTTGGTGCTCGCCTGCCACCACCTCGCCATCGACGCGGTGTCCTGGCGGCTCGTGCTCGAAGATCTGAACACCGCCTACGCACAGGCTCGCGCTGGCCGGCCGATCGACCTCGGGCCGAAGACGACCGCGTTCCGGGACTGGGCGATCCGGCTTGCCGCGCACACCGAGGACGGCGGCTTCGCGGACGAGATCGCGCACTGGCGAGCGGTCGACGCGGACACCGAACTGCCGGTCGATCACGACGGCCCGAACACGGTCACCACAACGCGCGAGGTCGAGGTCCGGCTGGACGCGGCGGCGACCGGCGCGCTGCTGCGTGACGTGCCTGGTGTGTACCGGACGCAGGTCAACGACGTGCTGCTGGCCGCGCTGGGTCGCGCGGTCGGCGACTGGGCCGGCACGGACCGGATCGTGCTCGACCTTGAGGGGCACGGCCGCGAGGAGATCGGCGGCGGCCTGGACATCTCGCGCACGGTCGGCTGGTTCACCTCGATGTTCCCGGTCGCGATCACCACGACGTGGGACTGGGGCGAGACGCTCAAGACGGTCAAGGAGCAGCTGCGCGCGGTGCCCCGGCGCGGCATCGGCTACGGCGCGCTGCGCTACGGCAATGGCACTGGCACCGACACCTGCCTGACCGGAACCCGCGCGCTGCGGTTCAACTACCTCGGCCAGACCACGCTGCCTGCCCTCGGCGACGGCCTCTACCAGGCGCCCTACAGCGACCTGGCGCTCGCCGCCGATCCGAGTGGCGAACGCAGCCACCTGCTGGACGTGGTGGCCAGGCTCGACGGCGACGAACTGGTGTTCACCTGGTTCCACTCGGCGGGCCGGCACGACGAGCGCACCGTGCGGGCGGTCGCCGAGGCCACCCTGGAGTCGCTGCGCGAGATCGTCGCGCACTGCGCACTGCCGTCCTCGGGTGGGCGCACGCCGTCGGACTTCCCGCTTGCCGGGCTCGATCAGTCCACAATAGACTCATTGGTCGGCGTCGGACGGGGCGTCGCGGACATCTATCCACTCACGCCGACCCAGGCCGGCATGGTGTTCCACCGGCTGTCCCAGGCCGATCGGGGCGTGTACTTCCAGCAGCTCACCTTCGTGCTGGACGGGGTACCGGACTCGGCAGCGCTCGGCCGCGCCTGGCAGCAGGTGCTCGACCGCACCCCGGTGCTGCGCAGCAGCGTGCACTGGGAGGGCGTGCCGCGACCGGTACAGATCGTGCACGAGCAGGTGCGGCTGCCCGTCGCCTACCACGAGTGGTCCGGCCTCGACGCCGACCAGCAGCGAGCGGAGCTGGCCGAACTGCTCGACCGGGACCGTGCGGCCGGGATCGATCTCGACACCGCGCCGCTGACCAGGGTCGCGATCGCGCGCCTTTCCGCGACCGAGGTCCAGGTGGTGTGGACGTTCGATCACGTGCTGCTGGACGGCTGGAGCGTGTTCGCGGTGCTGTCCGACCTGTTCGCGCTGTACGCGGGCGAGACCGACCTGCCGGTGCGCGGCGCGTTCCGCGACTATCTCGCCTGGCTGGCCGAGCAGGACGAGGAACGCGCCCGCGAACACTGGGCACGCGCCCTCGCCGGCCGGACCGACCCGACCCCACTGCCGTTCGACCGGCCACCGGCCGCGACGCACCACGCCGAGTCGCGCGCTACGGTGCGGGTCGAACTGGACGAGGACGCCTCGGTGCGGGTGCGCGAGCTTGCCCAGCGCAACGGGTTGACCGTGCACACCGTCGTGCAGGGCGCGTTCGCGCTGCTGCTCGCCACCCGCGGCGGCGAGTCCGATGTGGTCTTCGGCACGACCGTGTCCGGTCGGCCCGCCGAACTGGCCGGTGTCGAGTCGATCGTCGGCCTGTTCATCAACACGTTGCCCACCCGGATCGCGGTCGATCGCGGCCGGCAGCTGGTGTCGTGGCTGCGGGACGTGCAGGAGGACGCGGCCGAGGCGCGCCGGTTCGACTACCTGCCGGGGCAGGCGAACCTGTTCGACGCGATCCTGGTGTTCGAGAACTACCCGATCACCGACCAGGACGCGCTCACCCGTGGTCTTCGCCTGCGCGAGCTGCGCGGCATCGAGACCACCAACTACCCGCTCGCCGTGGTCGCCTATCCGACGCGCCGGTTGGCTTTCGGTTTCGGCTACGACCCGGACCTGTTCGACAAGGCCACCATCGCGGGCCTTGCCGAGCAGTTGTTGTTGCTGCTGCGCGAGTTCGGCAGTGGCGATCGCCGCTTGGCCGCGGTGCCGACGATCACCGAGGCGCAGCGCGCCATGGTGCTGTTCGACTGGAACGACACCACGCGGCCCGTTCCGGACGCCACCATCCCCGAGTTGTTCGACCGGCAGGTGCGCCGCGCCCCGGAAGCGGTCGCCGTGGTGGCCGACGGTGTCACGCTGACCTACGCCGAACTGGACGACCGCGCGAACCGGCTGGCGCACCGGCTGATCGGCATCGGCGTCCGGCCCGAGCAACCGGTGGCGCTGCTGGTCGAACGCTCGGTCGAACTGGTCATCGCGGAGGTCGCGGTGGCCAAGGCGGGCGGGTACTACGTGCCGTTGGACGCGCGGGCGCCGATCGGCAGGCTGCGCCAACTGCTGGCGGGAGCCGATATTCGGGTGCTGGTCACCGATCTGGTGCTGGCGTCGACCGCGAGCGAGATCCGGCACGGCGGCCCGATCGTGGTGCTGGGCATGCCGGACACCGAGCACGACGCGAGCGCCCCGGTTGTCGGCCTGCACCAGGACAACCTCGCCTATGTCATGTACACGTCCGGTTCGACCGGGCAGCCCAAGGGCGTTGCCGTGCGGCATCGCGACGTGATCGCGCTGACCGCCGACCGCGCCTTCGGCGAGGCCCACCGGTCGGTGCTGCTGCACTCGCCGCAGGCGTTCGACGCGTCCACCTACGAACTGTGGGTGCCGCTGCTGAACGGCGGCCGGGTCGTGCTGGCGCCGCCCGGTGACGTGGACGCGGATGTGCTGCGCAGGATGATCAGGGATTTCGGGGTCACCGCGTTGTTCCTGACCACCGGTCTGTTCCGGCTGGTCGCGCAGGAGGACCCCGGCGCGTTCAACGGCGCGCGCGAGGTGTGGACCGGTGGCGAGGTGGTGCCGGCTGGCGCGATGCGCCGGGTCAAGGCCGCCTGCCCCGGTCTGACCATTGTGGACGTATACGGGCCGACGGAGACCACGACCTTCGCCACCCACCATCCGATCGGCGGCGTCGTGCCGGACCTGGTGCCGATCGGGCGACCGCTGGACAACATGCGCTGCTACGTGCTTGACACGGCCCTCGCGCCGGTACCACCCGGCGTGCCCGGCGAGTTGTACGTGGCGGGCGCCGGCGTCGCGCGCGGGTATCTCGGACGCCCCGGGTTGACTTCCGCGCGCTTCCTGGCAGATCCGTTCGGCCCGGCAGGCGAGCGGATGTACGCGACCGGGGACGTGGTGCGCTGGAACGCGGAGGGCGAACTGGAGTTCGTGGGACGCAGCGACAACCAGGTCAAGATCCGCGGCTTCCGGATCGAACCCGGCGAGATCGAAACCGTGCTCGCCCGGCATCCCGATGTCGCCCAGGCGGTGGTGACCGTCGCGGTCGACGACGGCGGCCGCAAACGGCTGGTCGGCTACGTGGTGCCGGCGGCCGGCGCGCGACCGGACCCGACAACGCTGCGGGCGTTCCTCGGCGCGGCGCTGCCGGACTATATGGTGCCGGCGATCTTCCACACGCTCGACGCGCTTCCGTTGAACAGCAACGGCAAACTCGACCGGCGCGCCCTGCCCGAACCGGTCTGGCACCAGTCGGACGCGGCCGGCCACGTCGCGCCGCGCACCGAGACCGAGTCCGTGCTCGCCGCGATCTGGGCCGAACTGCTCGGTGTCGAACGGGTCGGCGTCACCGACGACTTCTTCGAACTCGGTGGTGACTCGATCCTGTCCATCCAGGTGGCGTCGCGGGCGCGGCAGGCGGGCCTGATGGTCAGCCCGAGAGAGGTGTTCGAGCACACCACGATCGCCGCGCTGGCCGGCACGGTCGGCACCATGCCGGCCGAGGCCGCCGTCGATCAGGCGCCGGTCACCGGCCCGGTCCCGCTGACCCCGATCCAGCGCTGGTTCCTGCGCGACACCGGCAGCGCACCCGGCCATTTCAACCAGTCCGTGGTGCTGGACCTCGTCGAGCGCCCTGATCTCGACGCGCTGCGCCGGGCGCTGGCCGCGCTGCTCGCCAAGCACGACGCGTTGCGGATGCGCTTCGAGCGTGGTGCGGACGGCTGGCACCAGTACAACGCGCCGGTCGAACCGGTCGACGTGCTGCGCACCCCGGCCGATCCCGGTTTCGACCTCGCCAACGGGCCGCTGTTCCGGGCCGAACTGCTCGACGAACGGCGACTGCTGTTGGTCGCGCACCACCTGGTGGTGGACGGGGTGTCCTGGCGCATCCTGATCGAGGACCTGGAGACCGCGTACGGTCAGGCGCGGGCCGGCCTTGCCGTCGATCTCGGCGCGAAGACCACCTCCTACCGCGACTGGGCGATCCGGCTGGCCGAGATCGGCGAGTTCACCGAGGACGCCGACTACTGGAAGTCGGTCGCGGACAGCGCGGACCCGACCATCCCGGTGAACTACCACCAGGCCACCAACACGGTGTCGACCATGCGCTCGGTCACCGTCCCGCTGGACACCGCGACAACGCGCGCGTTGCTGCGCGACGTACCGGCGGTGTACCGGACCAAGATCAACGACGTGCTGCTCGCCGCGCTCGGCCGGGTGCTGACCGCGTGGACAGGGCACCGTTGTGTGCTCATCGACCTGGAGGGCCACGGCCGCGAACCGGTCGGTCCCGGTATCGACACCTCGCGCACGATCGGCTGGTTCACCAGCATGTACCCGGTCGCGCTGACCGGTAGCCGCGACTGGCCGACCGCGCTGCGGCAGACCAAGGAGGCGCTGCGCGCCGTCCCGCAGCACGGCATTCTCAGCCCACCGCCGCCGGTCGAGCCCTCGGTCAGCTTCAACTACCTCGGCCAGTTCGAGTCGCCATCGGTCGAGGGCGGGCTGATCAGCGGGATGGCCGGTGGTCTCGGTGGCGACGCCGCACCGGACACGCCGCGCCCGCACCTGCTGGACATCGTGGCCGCGACCGAACACGACCAACTGGTCTTCACCTGGTACTACTGCGCGCAAGCGCACGACGAGGACACCGTCGCGCGGCTGGCCGACCAACTGCGCAACGCCGTCGTGTCGATCGTGCGGCACTGCGCGCAGCCCGGTGTCGGCGGGCGCACCCCGTCGGACTTCCCGCTGGCCCGGCTCGACCAGGTCGCCGTCGACCGGCTGGTCGGGACCGGCGCGGATGTTGACGACATCTACCCGCTCACCCCGATGCAGGCCGGCATGGTCTTCCACACCATCGCCGACGCCGAGGACACCGACGCCTACGTGAACCAGGTGCGACTACGTCTGTCCGGTGTGGACGATCCAGAAGCGTTCGGGCAAGCCTGGCAGCGGGTCGTGGACCGCACGCCGACGTTGCGCACCTCGGTCGTGTGGGAAGGCGTTGCCGAGCCGGTGCAGGTGGTCCGGCACACCGCGCGACTCCCGATCGTCCGGCACGACTGGTCCGATCGCGGTCGGACCGACCAGGACGCGGCGATCGCCGCGCTGCTGGCCGCCGACCGTGTCGACGGCATCGAGCTGGGCACGACGCCGCTGATGCGGTTGCACCTGATCACCGTCGCGCCCGGCGAGGTCGAACTGATCTGGACGTTCCACCACGTGCTGCTGGACGGGTGGAGCGCGGCATCGGTGTTCGGCGAGGTGTGCGAGCAGTACGCGGGCGACGCGCCCGCCACCGTGCGCAGGCCGTTCCGCGACTACCTCGCCTGGCTGGCAAGGCAGGATCAGGAACCCCTCGAACGGCACTGGCGCGACGTGCTCACCGGCCTCACCGGACCGACTCCGCTGCCCTACGACCGGCAGCCAGTGCCGTCCACGACGGCTCGGCCCGGCGCGACCGTGCGCCGCGCGCTGAGCGAGGAGCGGACCGCCGCGCTGTCCGCGTTCGCCCAACGCAGCGGGCTCACCCCGAGCACCGTTGTGCAGGGCGCGTGGGCGTTGCTGCTGGCCAGGCACAGTGGCCGCGACGACGTGGTGTTCGGCACGACCGTGTCCGGCAGGCCGGCCGATCTGCCCGGTGTCGAGTCGATGGTCGGCGTGTTCATCAACACCGTGCCGACCAGGATCGACGTCGCGGAAGACCGCGACCTGCTCGACTGGCTGCGCGACCTGCAACGGCGGCAGTCCAAGGCGCGGCGCTTCGACCACGCGTCGTTGGCGCAGCTGTCCCGGTGGGCCGATCTGCCGGCCGGGGTCAACCTGTTCGACAGCATCGTGGTGTTCGAGAACTACCCGTTCGACCAGGCCGCGATCGGCGAGCTCGGCCTGCGCGTCACCGAGACCGGCGACGTCCAGCCGACCAGTTACCCGCTGACCGTCGTGGTCGAGCCGGGCGCGCGGATGTCCATCGGCATGGATTACGACGGCGCCCTGTTCGACCAGGGCACGGTCGAGTCGCTGGCCGAACGGCTGGTGTTCCTGCTCGCCGAGATCGCCGAGCACGGCGACCGGACGATCGGCGAGATCGGGCTGCTCGCGGCGGACGAGGCGGCGCGGATGATCGGCAGGGGCGGGGAACGCGTCCTGCCGACGGCATCCCTGACCGAGTTGTTCGCCGAACGGGTGCGGCGCAATCCGCGTGCGATCGCGTTGTGCTGCGACCAGGAGTCGGTGAGCTACGCGGAGCTGAACGCGTTGGCGAACCGGTTGGCCCACCAACTGGTCGAGCTAGGCGTCGGCGCGGACCGGCCGGTCGGGGTGCTGATGGAGCGCTCGATCGACCTTGTGGTGGCCGAACTGGCCGTGCTCAAGGCAGGGGGCGCCTATGTGCCGGTCGACGTGCGCGCGCCGCGCGAGCGGATGGCGATGATCCTGGTCGAGGCACAGGCCGCCGCGTTGATCACCGACCGGGCCTGGGCCGAACTGGGCCGCACAATCCACAGTGGACCGACGCTGGTGGTGACCGACACCGCGCTCGACGACCGGCCGACGACCGATCCCGACGTTTCAGTGCACTCGGACAACCTCGCCTACGTGATGTACACGTCCGGTTCGACCGGCCGCCCCAAGGGGGTCGCGGTGCGGCACCGCGACGTGGTCGCGCTCGCCTTCGACAGCTGTTTCGACGGTCCGGCGCACCGGTGCACGCTGTTGCACTCCCCCGCCGCGTTCGACGCGTCCACCTACGAACTGTGGGTGCCGCTGCTGCGGGGCGGCCGGGTCGTGGTGGCGCCCGAGGGCGACGTCGACATCGACTTCCTGCGCGAGATGATCACCGGCTTCCGGGTCACCGCGTTGTGGCTGACCGCCGGCCTGTTCCGGCTGGTCGCGCAGGACGCACCCGACGCGTTGGCCGGCGCGCACGAGGTGTGGACCGGCGGCGATGTCGTGTCAGCGGCCGCGGTACGCCGAGTCAGGCAAGCCTGCCCCAGTCTGACCATTGTGGACGGATATGGTCCTACCGAGACGACCACGTTCGCCGCGCACCACACGCTGCGCCCTGACAGGCCCGTGCCGGACCTGGTGCCGATCGGCCGGCCGCAGGACAATATGCGCGCCTACGTGCTGGACCGCAGGTTGCGACCGGTGCCGAGCCGCGTGGTCGGTGACCTGTACCTGGCGGGCGAGGGCCTTGCCCGCGGCTATCTCGGCCGCCCCGGCCTGACCGCCGAGCGGTTCCTGCCCGATCCGTTCGGCCCGCCCGGCGAGCGGATGTACGCCACCGGCGACGTGGTCCGCTGGAACGGCAACGGCGAACTGGAGTTCGTCGGGCGCACCGACGACCAGGTCAAGATCCGCGGCTTCCGGATCGAACCTGGCGAGATCGAAACCGTGCTCGCCGCGCATCCCGGTGTTGCCGAGGCCGTTGTGCTGGCCCGCGCGGACGAGCGCGGCCGGAACCGGCTCGTCGGCTACCTGGTGCCGGCGCCCGGCACCCGGCCGGAACCGGCCGAGTTGCGTGCCCACCTCGGCACAAGGCTGCCGGACTACATGGTGCCGGCCGCGTTCGTTGTGCTGGAGAGGTTGCCGTTGAGCCGCAACGGCAAGCTGGACCGGTCCGCGCTGCCCGAGCCGGTGTTCGACGCGCAACGCACCGGCTACCTGCCGCCGCGCACGCCGGCCGAGGAGACGCTGGCCGAGATCTGGGCCGAGGTGCTCGGCGTCGAACGGGTCGGCATCCAGGACAACTTCTTCGAACTGGGCGGTGACTCGATCCTGACCATCCAGGTCGTGTCGCGGGCGCGGCAGGCCGGTCTCGCCCTGCTGCCGCGCGACGTGTTCCGCTCCCCGACCATTGCCGCGCTCGCCGCGACAGCTGCCGACGTGGACGCGGTGACCGTCGACCAGGGTCCGGTGACCGGCGAGGTCCCGCTCACCCCGATCCAGCGCTGGTACCTCGCGCTGAACCCGGACGAGCCCGCGCACTTCGACCAGTCGATCACCCTCGACCTGCGGGCCGACCTGGACGTCCACGCGCTGGTCGACGCGCTGGCCGCACTGCTGGCGCACCACGACGCCCTGCGGATGCGCTTCGAACACCGCGCGGACGGCTGGCACCAGCACAATGCGCCGATCGAACCGGTCGAGGTGCTGCGCCGGCACGACCTGTCCGATGCACCCGATCCGGCCGGTGCCGCGCGAGCCATCGCGGCAGCAACGCATCGCGGTTTCGACCTGGCCAACGGGCCGCTACTGCGTGCCGAACTGTTCGACTTCGGTGACCGACGACAACTGCTGCTCGCCGTACACCATCTGGTGGTCGACGGCGTGTCCTGGCGAATCCTGCTGGCCGACCTCGACCGCGCCTACCGGCAGGCCCGCTCCGGCACGCCGATCGACCTCGGCGCGAAGACCACCTCCTACCGCGACTGGGCGATCCGGCTGGCCGAGATCGGCGAGTTCACCGAGGACGCCGACTACTGGAAGTCCGTCGTGGACAGTGCGAAGGTCGCGATCCCGGCCGACGGCGAAGGCCCCAACACGCCAGCCTCGACACGCGCGGTGACCGCGCGCCTTACCGAGCGGGACACCCGAGCGCTGCTCCGCGACGTGCCGCCGGTGTACCGGACCCGCGTCAACGACGTGCTGCTCGCCGCGCTCGGCCGGGTGCTCACCGACTGGACCGGCCACCGGCGCATCCTTGTCGATCTTGAGGGCCACGGCCGCGAACCGGTCGGCCCGGTCATCGACACCTCGCGCACGGTCGGCTGGTTCACCAGCATCCACCCGGTCGCGTTGAGCGGCGCGAACGACTGGGGCGACGCGCTCAAGGCGACCAAGGAGAACCTGCGCGCCGTTCCGCACAACGGGATTCTCAGCCCGACCGCGCCGGTCACACCGGCGGTGAGCTTCAACTACCTCGGCCAGTTCGACTCGGCGCCGAGCGGCGGGGCGAGCCTCTACGAACACGCGGGCGCGCTCGACTCGGACCTCAGCGCCTCGGCACGCAGGCCGCACCTGCTGGAGATCGTCGGCGCGGTCGAGGACGGCACGCTCGGCTTCACCTGGTACTACTCGGCCAACGCGCACCAGGAGGCCACCATCGCCGGGCTGGCCGAGCGGCTGACCGGCGCGCTGCGCGAGATCATCGCGCACTGCGCCCGGCCGGACGTCGGCGGGCACACGCCGTCGGACTTCCCGCTCGCCCGGCTCGACCAGGCCACCGTCGACCGCATCGCCGGCATTGACGTCGACGACGTCTACCCGTTGACGCCGATGCAGGCCGGCATGATGTTCCACGGCCTGTCCCAGCGGGATCAGTCCGTCTACTTCGAACAGGTCTCATTCACGCTGTCCGGAGTGGACAATCCGGCCACGCTGCACGCGGCCTGGCAGCAGGTCGTCGACAGAACACCGGTACTGCGCAGCGCGCTGGTGTGGACCGGGGTCGACGAACCGCTCCAGGTCGTGCGGTGCAGCGTCACCGTGCCGGTCACGCACCTGGACTGGCGCGAGGTCGACGATCGGGCGGCCGCGCTGGAGGAGTTGCTGGCCGGCGACCGCGCTCGGGGCATGGATCTGGCGACCGCGCCGCTGATGCGGGTGACGATCGCCAGGTGCGCTGCGGACGAGGTGGTCGTGCTGTGGACGTTCCACCACGTCCTGCTGGACGGCTGGAGCGTGTTCGCGGTGCTCTCCGACGTGTTCGCGGCGCATGCCGCGTTGCGCTCTGGCGCATCGGTTGGCAACGCTTTGCCGGACCGTCGCCCGTTCCGCGACTATCTCGGCTGGCTGGCCACCCAGGACCGGGACGCGGCCGAGGCGTACTGGCGCGGTGTGCTGGCCGGCTTCGACACGGCGACGCCGCTGCCGGTCGATCACCATCCGGCCGCCGATCATGCCACCACGTCGAGCGAGTGGCTGCCGGTCGAACTGTCCGACGCCGAGTCCGACCGGCTCTACGCGTTCGCCCGGCAACATCGGCTGACCGTGAACGCGGTCGTGCAGGGCGCGTGGGCGCTCGCACTGTCCCGCTACAGCGGCCGGTCCGACGTGTGCTTCGGCGCAACGGTGTCCGGCAGGCCGGCCGACCTGCCCGGCGCGGACGAGATCACCGGCATCTTCATCAACACGCTGCCGGTTCGGCTGGACGTGCCGGACAGCGAGTCGGTGCTGGACTGGCTGCACGCGGGTCAGCAGGCGCAGGCCGACGCGCGCCGGTTCGACTACGTCTCGCTGACCGACATCGCGCGGTGGAGCGACCTGCCGGCCGGCACGAATCCGTTCGAGTCCATCGTGGTCTTCGAGAACTACCCGATCAACGACGAGGTCGCGCAGGCGCAGGGGCTGCGCCTGCGCGAGCTTCGCGCGAACGAGACCACCAACTATCCACTGTCCATAGTGGTCAGTCCGCACCAGCGGCTTTTCGTGGAGTTCGGCTACGATCCGGCACTGTTCGAACCGGACACCGTCCAGCGGCTCGCCGATCACCTGATCGGCGTCCTGCGGGCGTTCGTCGAGGCACCCGCGAAGCCGCTCGGCCAGGTCGACCTGCTCGGCGAGGACGAACGTGCCCGGCTCGCCGCCTGGAACGCGACCGACCGCGTGATCACCCCGACCACGCTGCCTGCCCTGTTCGAGGCCCAGGTCGACCGGACGCCGGAGCTGATCGCGCTGCACGGACCGGACGGTGAACTCAGCTACGCGCGGCTCAACACGCTGGCCAACCAGCTCGCCCACGAGCTGATCACGCGGGGTGTCGGGCCGGGCCGGATCGTCGCGCTGTCGCTGCCGAGGTCGCCGGAGATCGTGCTGGCCGCGCTCGCGGTCGCCAAGGCCGGCGCCGCGTTCCTGCCCGTCGACCCGGAATATCCGGCCGAACGGATCGAGTTCATGCTCGCCGACAGCCAACCGCTGGTGACCATCACCGAACTGGACACCGCGACGCTCACCGGCCCGACCCACAACCCGACCGACGCCGACCGGACCACCCCGCTGCACCTGGCCCACCCGGCCTACGTCATCTACACCTCCGGCTCGACCGGCACACCCAAGGGCGTGTTGGTGCCGCACTCCGGTATCGCCAGCTTCGCCTGCGCGGAGATCGAGCACCTGGCTGTGGCACCGGGCGACCGGGTGCTCCAGTTCGCCTCGCCGAGTTTCGACGCGTCGATCCTGGAGTTGCTGCTCGCGCTGCCGGCCGGTGCGACCCTGGTCAGCCCGCCAGACGGGCCGTTGCTCGGCGAGCAACTGGCGGACGTGCTTGCCGAGCAGCGCATCACGCACGCGCTGATCCCGCCCGCCGCGCTGGCCACCGTCCCGGCCTCGGCGCTGTCCCGGCTCGACCGGTTCCAGCACCTGGTAGTCGGCGGCGACGCCAGCTCGGCTGACCTGGTCAGCAGGTGGGCGCCGGGCCGCACGATGATCAACGCCTACGGGCCGACCGAAACGACAGTGGTGGCGACCTGGAGCGATCCGCTGCGTCCGACCGGCGAACCGCCGAGCATCGGCGCGCCCATCGCGAACACCCGGGTGCACCTGCTGGACGCGAACCTGCGGCGGGTGCCGGTCGGCTCGGTCGGCGAGGTCTACGTGTCCAGCCCCGGGCTGGCCCTTGGTTACCTCAACCAACCGGGGCTGACCGCGTCGCGGTTCGTTGCCGACCCGTTCGGCCCGCCCGGCGCGCGCCTCTACCGCACCGGCGACCTCGCTCGCTGGGACGACGAAGGGCGCCTGCACTACCTCGGGCGGGTGGACCTCCAGGTCAAGATCCGAGGTCACCGGGTCGAGCCGGGCGAGATCGAGACCGCGCTGCGTCGGCACCCGCTGATCGAGCACGCCGTCGTTGTGCCGCATCAGCAGCGACTGGTCGGTTACGTGGTCTGCACGGAAAAGCCAGCCGACGGCGAGCTGGTCGCGTTCCTGCGCCGGTCGCTGCCCGAGCACCTGGTGCCGGCCGTGATCATGTCGATCGACGCGCTCCCGTTGACCCCCAACGGGAAGCTCGACCGGGCCGCGCTGCCCGAACCGGTGGTCACCGGTGCGGCAGAGCACACCCCGCCGAGCACGGACACCGAACGTGCGCTCGCGGCGATCTGGGCGGACGTGCTCGGGAGTCGGCTCGGTCGGCGTGCACGACAACTTCTTCCAACTCGGCGGCGACTCCGTGCGCAGTGTGCTGATCACCGCGCGGGCCAAGGCCGTTTTCGACGTCACCATCACGCCGAAGGACGTGCTGACCGCGGGAACGGTCAGCGCGCTTGCCGACGTGGTCGAGGAACAGATCCTGCGTGAGCTGGAACGGCTCGTCGCGGACGAGGGCTGAGGGGACAACGACATCATGACGTCATCAAGACAGGACCGGATCGACGCGCTGCCCGCGCATCTGCGGGCGAGGCTGCGCGAGCGGCTCGCAGGCAGGACCGCACGGGCGGACGTGATCCCGAGGGCTGATCGCGAAGCGCCGCTGCCGCTCTCGCCCGCGCAACAGCGGTTGTGGTTCCTGCACCAGTTCCAGTCCGGCGACGCGAGTTACCACAGCGGATCGGTGCTGCGACTGACCGGTCGGCTGGACGTGTCCGCGCTGACCGCCGCGCTGCGCGACCTCCAGGCGCGACACGAATCGCTGCGTACCACGTTCGACGAGGTCGACGGCGTCGGCCGGCAGGTAGTGCACGAGCCAGGCGAGCTGGGCGTGCCGGTGCGCCGCGTCGAACTGGGCGATGCGGACCTGCACGAGTTGCTGGTCGCCGAGTACGGCAGGCCGTTCGACCTGCGCACCGGGCCGCTGCTGCGCGCGGTACTGATCCGGGTCGCCGACGACGAGCACGTGCTGCTGCTCTGCGCACACCACATCGTGATCGACGGCTGGTCCATGGGCATCCTGGTGCGCGAACTGGCGGCGCTGTACAGCCACGGCGGGCAGGCCGAGCTGCCCGAGTTGGCGGTGCAGTACCCGGACTTCGCGGTGTGGCAGCGTGACCGGCTCGCCTCCGGCGCCGTTCGCGAGCAGCTCGACTACTGGACGCGGCAGTTGGCCGACGTGCCGCCGCTGGAGCTGGCCACCGACCGCCCGCGTCCTTCGGTGTACCGGACCGAGGGCGCCGTGCTCGACTTCGCGGTGCCCGCCGAGGTGACCGGCGCGCTGACCGCGCTGGCGCGGGACCGGCAGACCACGTTGTTCGCGGTGCTCGTCGCGGCCTGCCAGGTGTTGTTCGCGCGCTGGTCGAACCAGGACGACATCGCGGTCGGCTCGGTGGTCAGCGGCCGCAACCGGCCGGAGTTACACGATATCGTCGGCTTCTTCGTGAACACCGTCGTCCTGCGGTCCACTGTGGACGAGACCATGACGTTCGGCGAGTTCCTGGCTCGGGTGCGGGACGTGGCGCTGGACGCGGTCGCGCACGACGAAGCCCCGTTCGAACAGGTGCTCGACGCGCTGCACGTGCAGCGCGAGTTGAGCCGCAACCCGCTGTTCGACGTGATGGTGCTGCTGCACGACGCACCGACCGCGCTGCCCGAGTTCGCCGGCCTGACGGCGACCGCGATGGATCTCGCGCGGGAGACGTCGAACTTCGACTTGACCTACGAGTTCCAGGTGCGTGACGGCGTGCTGGTCGGCGTCGGTCGAGTACAGCACCGCCCTCTATGACGAGGCGACCGTGCGCAGGATGGCCGGCCACCTGAGCGTGTTGCTGGCGGCTGTCGCGCGCCGAGCCGGACCGGCCGCTGGCCGAGTTGGACATGCTCGACGCCGCAGAGCGCGACCAGGTGCTGACCGCGCACGGCCCGGTGATCCCAGTCGCGGCACGCACCCTGCCCGAGATCTTCCAGCAGCAGGCCAAGGCTACGCCGGACGCGACCGCGCTGGTCAGCGGCGCGGACCAGTTCACCTTCGCCGAGCTGAACGAGCGCGCCAACCAGCTCGCGCACCACCTGATCGCCCAGGGAATCGGGCCGGAACACGTCGTCGCGCTGCACCTGCCACGTACGGCCGACGCGATCGTGGCGCTGCTCGCGGTCTGGAAGGCCGGCGGCGTCTACCTGCCGATCGATCCAGGTCTGCCGGCCGAGCGCGTCGCCATGCTGCTCGCCGACGCCCGGCCGGCACTGGTGCTCACATCACTGGACCACGCACAACAACCAGCGACCGATCCGGTCACTGACCTCACGCCGGACAACGCCGCCTACCTGATCTACACCTCCGGCTCGACCGGCACGCCCAAGGGCGTCACGGTCGAGCACCGCAACCTCGCCAACCTGCTCACCGCACACAAGGCCGGCTTCCTGAGCGGCCACGGTCGGCTTCGGGTGGCGCTGACCGCGTCGCTGTCGTTCGACACGTCGCTTGAGGGGCCGGTGCTCATGGCGGGCGGGCACGAACTGCACCTCATCGACGACGAGACCCGACACGATCCGCATGCCCTCGTCGACTACATCGCAACGCACCGCATCGACTTCCTCGACCTCACCCCGACCTTCCTGCGCCAACTTCTCCCGGCCGGCCTGCTCACCGACGCCAAGCCGGCGATTCTCATGCTCGGCGGCGAGGCCCTGCCCGAACCGCTGCGCCGCACCCTGGCCGAGGCACAGCACACCACCAGCTACAACTTCTACGGCCCGACCGAGTCCACAGTGGACGCCACGTTCTGTGATGTCGCCGAGGGCACCATCGGGCGGCCACTGGCCAACCTGCGCGCCTATGTGCTGGACGAGTGGCTGCGGCCGGTGCCGATCGGCGTCCCCGGACAGCTGTACCTGGCCGGCGCACAGCTCGCCCGCGGCTACCACGATCGCCCCGGACTGACCGCCGACCGCTTCCGCGCCGACCCGTTCGGCCCGACCGGCAGCCGGATGTACGCCACCGGCGACCTGGTGCGCCGGCGCGCGGACGGCCAACTCGACTATCTCGGCCGTACCGACCAGCAGATCAAGGTGCACGGCCACCGGATCGAGCCGGGCGAGATCGAAACCGTCCTCCAACAGCATCCGAACGTGGACATCGCGGTCGTGACCGCGCATTCGGACGGCGAACGCCGTCGCCTTGTCGCCTATCTCGTCGGCGCCGACTTGCCAGAGGCCGCGGAGCTGCGCGCGTTTCTCGGCGAACGATTGCCCGACTACCTGATCCCGGCCGCGTTCGTCCCCCTGACCAGCCTGCCCACCACGAGCACCGGCAAACTCGACCGAAACCGGCTGCCCGAACCCGAGTTCGGGCCGGCAACGCACGAGGCCGACCGAGCGCCGCGCACCGAGTCGGAAGCCGCGCTCGCCGAGATCTGGGCACAGGTGCTCGGGCTCGATCGGGTCGGCGTGCACGACAACTTCTTCACCTTGGGCGGCGACTCGATCCTGAGCATCCAGATCGTGGCCCGCGCGCGGCAACGCGGCCTGCTGATCGGTGCGCGCGACGTGTTCCGCCACCAGACCATCGCCGAGCTTGCCACCGCCGTCCAACACGCCAGCGCCGACGAGCACGAACCCGACCGGCAGCCGGTGCACGGGCCTGCACCGCTCGGCCCGATCCAGCGCTGGTTCTTCGACACCTACGGTCCGCTCGGCCATTTCGCCATGTCCGTCTCGGTCGAGTTGGACCCCGATGTGGACCGCGCCGCCCTGCGCACGGCACTGAACGCCCTTGTCGCGACGCACGATGCCTTGCGTACCAGGTTCGTCCGGGTCGACGATGAATGGCGGCAGGAGGTTCAGCAGGCGAGCCCGATCGACCTGCGCGTCATCACCGACGAGTCACAGGCAGCTGTCCAACACGAGTTGGACCCCACCACGGGTGCGGTGTTCGCCGCAGTCCTGATCGACACGACACCGCCCCGGTTGGTGCTCGCCGCGCACCACCTCGTTGTGGACGGCGTGTCCTGGCGCATCCTGCTCGGCGACCTGGAATCCGCGTACCAGCAGGCGGTCGCGGGCACCGCGATCACCCTGCCACCGGTCGGCACGCCGTTCGTCCGCTGGGCGCAGCGGATGACCGAGTTCCCCGCTGACGGGCCGAGGTGGGCCGAACTGGTCGGGGATGCGAGCGGCGCACTGCCGGTCGACCACGACGGCACGAACACGGTGGCCTCGACCAGAAAGGTAACCCTTCGACTGTCCGCATCGGACACCGATGCACTGCTGCACAGCGTGCCTGGCGTGTACCGGACGCAGGTCAACGACGTGCTGCTCACCGCGCTCGGCCGGGTGCTCACCGACTGGACCGGACGCGACCGGGTACTGGTCGAACTGGAGGGGCACGGCCGCGACGACGTGCTGGACCGGGTCGAGCTGTCCCGCACGGTCGGCTGGTTCACCAGCACCTTCCCGATCGCCGTGTCAAGCGACCAGGACTGGGGCAATGCGCTCAAGGCGACGAAGGAACTGCTGCGCGCCATCCCGCACCACGGGATTGGCTGCCCTCCCGACGCGACCGCGCTGATCAGCCTGAACTACCACGGCCAGTGGCACGACGCGACCGGCGACGGCCTCGTCCGCCGCCAGTTGCCCCCGCCCGGCAGCGACCTCGCGCCGACCGCGACCCGCACTACGCTGCTGGACATCACCGGGTTCGTCGCCGACGGCGAACTAGAACTGACCTGGTTCTACTCCGACCAGATCCACGAGGCCGCGACCGTGCGACGGCTCGCCGAGGGCATGCTGGACGCGTTGCGCGAGATCATCGCGCACTGCGCCGATCCGGCCGCAGGCGGGCGCACTCCGTCCGACTTCCCGCTGGCGCAGCTCGACCAGGTCACCGTCGATCGGCTGGCCGGCAACGGCCTCGGCGTGGACGACATCTACCCGTTGACCGGTTTGCAGTCCGGGATGCTGTTCCACAGCCTCGTCGACACCGGCGGCAGCGTCTACCTCGACCAGGCGTGCCTGCGGCTGTCCGGTGTCACACGGCCCGAGCTGATCGGCGTCGCGTGGCAGCGCGTCGTGGACAGGACTCCGGTGCTGCGCAGCGGAATCTGCTGGCAGGACGTGTCAGAACCGGTGCAGGTGGTGCACGGTTCGGTGCGACTGCCGGTCACCGAACACGACTGGCGCGGGCTGGCCGAAGCCGACTGGGAGACCCGGTTCGACGACCTGCTCGCCACCGATCTGGCCGAGGGGCTGGACCTCACCCGCGCGCCGCTGGCGCGGCTGGCCGTTGCCGCGTTGCCTTGCGACGAGGCGTTCGTGGTGTTCACCTCGCACCACCTGCTGCTCGACGGCTGGAGCCTCGGCCAGGTGTTCGCCGAGATGTGCAAGGAGTACGCGGGCCTGCTGGCCGGTGAGTCGGTCGAGCCGACGGCGCGACGTCCCTTCAGCGACTTCATCGGCTGGCTGGCCGCGCAGGACGAGGACAGGGCGCTCGCGCACTGGCGCCAGGTCCTCGACGGATTCGACACGCCAACCCCGCTGCCGTTCGACCGGCGCCCGACGCCGGAGCACCGGCCCGAGTCGGCCGCTGCCGTCGACGTCGATCTGTCCGTTGTGGACACCAGCCAGATCCGGGAGATGGCGCGTCAGCGCGGTTTGACGTTGAACACGCTGCTGCAAGGGGCGTGGGCGATGCTGCTGTCCCGCTACGGCGGCGGCGCCGATGTCGTGTTCGGCACGACCGTCTCCGGCAGGCCGGCCGATCTGCCCGGCGCGGAGGGCATGATCGGCATGTTCATCAACACGGTGCCGACCAGGACGTCCGTCCGGTCCGGCGAGCGGGTGGTTGACTGGCTGCATGCGTTGCAGGACGCGCAGAACGATGCGCGGCGGTTCGACTTCGTGTCGGTATCCCGGACGCGGGCGTGCAGTGACGTGCCCGATGGCGTGAACCTGTTCGACAGCATGGTCGTGTTCGAGAACTACCCGTTCGACGAGAACGCAGTGCTCGACGCGGGTTTGCGGGTCCGCGAGGTGCGGGCTCGCGAAACCACCAACTTCCCGCTGTCCGCACGCGTGCACGCCGACGACCGGCTGCACCTGCACCTCGCCTACGACCCGGCCCTGTTCGACGCGACCACGATCGAGCGGATGGCCACCCACCTGGCGCGCCTGCTCACCGGCCTTGCTACCGAACCCGAGCGCTCGCTCGGCACGGTGCCCATGCTCGACGCGGCCGAGGAACGCGAGCTGACCGAGTGGCCAGGCGAGCAGGTCCCCACCGTCCGGGCGACGCTGCCGGAACTGTTCGAGCGGCAGGCCGCCGCGACCCCGGACGCGATCGCCGTCGACACGCTCACCTACGCGGAACTGAACGCGCGCGCGAACCGGTTGGCACACCGGCTGATCGAGCAGGGCGCGGGCCCGGAGCGGCTGGTCGCGCTGGTCCTGCCCCGCTCGGCCGACCTCGTGGTCGCCGTTCTCGCCGTACTCAAGTCGGGTGCCGCCTACCTGCCGCTGGACCCGGACTATCCGGCCGAGCGGATCAACGGCACCATCGCCGACGCGAAGCCGGTCGCCGTGCTCGACGCGCTGCCCGACACCGACGAGTACCCGAGCACGAACCCGACCGACGCCGACCGGATCAGTCCGCTCGACCCGCGTCATCCCGCCTACGTCATCTACACCTCCGGCTCGACAGGGCAGCCCAAGGGCGTGCTGATTCCGCACGCGAACGTGGTGCGCCTGTTCGCATCGACCGCGCACTGGTTCGGCTTCACCGACACCGACGTGTGGACGCTGTTCCACTCCTACGCCTTCGACTTCTCGGTGTGGGAGCTGTGGGGGCCGCTGCTGCACGGCGGTCGGCTGGTCGTGGTGCCGCACGTGGTGACCCGCTCCCCCGGCGAGTTCCTGCGCCTGCTTGCCGACGAGCGGGTCACCGTCCTCAACCAGACGCCGTCCGCGTTCTACCAGCTGATGGCCGCCGAGACCGACGAGCGGCTGAGCCTGCGCTACGTGATCTTCGGCGGTGAGGCGCTTGACCTGCGCAGGCTCGGCGCCTGGTACGCGCGGCACGCCGAGGACGCGCCGCGCCTAGTGAACATGTACGGCATCACCGAGACCACCGTGCACGTCTCCTACCTGGCCCTTGACGCGGCGAGCGCGGCCGAGCCGGCGACTGGCAGCACGATCGGTGTGCCCATCCCGGACCTGCGTGCCTACGTGCTCGACGCCGATTTGCGCCCGGTCCCGGCCGGCGTGCCTGGCGAGCTGTTCGTGGCCGGTGCCGGCCTGGCGCGTGGTTATCTCGGCAGGCCGGGACTGACCGCGGACCGGTTCGTCGCCGACCCGTTCGGCCAGCCCGGCACCCGGATGTACCGGACCGGGGACGTGGTGCGGCGGACCGCGTCGGGCGTGCTGGAGTTCGGCGGACGCGCGGACGCGCAGGTGAAGATCCGCGGGTTCCGGATCGAGCCGGGCGAGATCGAGGCCGCGTTGCTCGCGCTGCCCGAGATCGGCCAGGCGGTGGTCGTCGCCCGTGACGACCGACTGGTCGCCTACCTGGTTCCGGCCGAGGGCCACATCGTGGATCGGCGCCGGGTGCGGGCCGCGCTCACGGCCACGTTGCCGGCGCACCTGGTGCCGGCCGCGTTCGTCACGCTGGCCGAGCTTCCGTTGACCCGCAACGGGAAACTCGATCGGCGCGCGTTGCCCGAACCGGACGCGCCGACCGGCGGTAGCACGGTGGCGCCGCGCACGGCGACCGAGGAAGTGATCGCGCGGGCATGGGCGGAACTGCTCGGGTTGCCGTCGGTCGGCGTCGAGGACAACTTCTTCGAGCTGGGCGGCGACTCGATCGCCTCGATCCGGTTGGCCGCGAAGCTGCGTGCCGCGCTCGGTGTCGAGGTCTCGCCGCGCACCACGTTCACGCACCTGACCGTGGCCGCGCAGGCGGCGGCCGTGACCGGCGAACAGGCGCCGGCCGCGATCATGCCGAGTGGCCATGTCGGTCCGGCGCCGTTGTCGTTCGCGCAGCAGCGGCTGTGGTTCCTCGACCAGTTCGAGCCGAACAGCACCGAGTACCTGACCTGGTACGGCGTGCGGCTGACCGGCCAGCTCGACATCGCGAGGCTGACCGACGCGCTGAACGCGGTCGTCACAAGGCACGCGTCGTTGCGGACCACGTTCGACGACGGCAGGCAGGTCGTGCACGAACCAGCACCGGTGCGCATCACGGTCGAGGAAGGCGACCTGGCCTCGATCCTGGCCGAGGAGAACGGCACGCCGTTCGACTTGCGCACCGGGCCGCTGTGGCGGGTGCGGCTGATCCGGCTCGGCATCCAGGACCACGCGCTGAGCATCGCGATGCACCACATCATCACCGACGGCTGGTCGACGGGCGTGCTCATCGACGACCTGTGCGCGGCCTACCAGGGCAGGTCACTGCCGGCACCGGAACTGACCTATGTGGACTATGCGATCTGGCAGCGCGACCAGGATCTGACGCCACAACTCGGATACTGGCGCGACCAGCTTGCCGGCGTCGCCCCGCTGGACCTGCCGACCGACCGGCCCCGGCCGCAGGTGCGCACCAGCAACGGCGCTGTCGTCGAGTTTATCGTGCCGGCCGAGCTGACCGAGCGGCTGCGCGCGTTGGCCGCGCGCGGCGGCGGCAGCCTGTTCGGCGCGCTGGTCGCGATGTGCACGCTGCTGCTGCGGCGGTGGAGCGGACAGACGGATCTCGCCGTCGGCACGGTCGTGTCCGGTCGGCAGCGCACCGAACTTGCCGAGCTGATCGGCATGTTCGTCAACACGATCGTGCTGCGGTCGCGAGTGGACGATGCGGAGTCGTTCACCACGCTGCTCGACGCGGTCCGCGACACCGTGCGGGACGGCCTTGCCCACCAGGACGTGCCGTTCGAGCGGGTGGTGGACGCGCTCGTGCCAGAGCGGGACACCAGCAGGACGCCGCTGTTCCAGGCGATGGTCGTGTTGCAGAACGCGGCCAATCCGGTGCCGACACTGCCCGGCGTCGCCGTGTCCGACCTGCCCCTGCCCGAGCAGACCACCAGCTTCGACCTCAGCTTCGACTTCGTCGAGCAGGGCGCGGAACTCGCCGGCTCGCTGGTCTACAACAGCGACCTGTTCGAGGCGGCCACGATCCAACGCATGACCGCGCACCTGCTCGCGGTGTGCGCAGCCGTTGCGTCGGCGCCGGATCGTCCGCTGGCCGCGCTCGACCTGTTGCCAGCACCCGAGCGGCGGCAACTGCTCACCGACTGGTCCGGCTACGAACTGGCCGCGCCGAGCGAGACGTATCCGGAGCTGTTCGCCGCACAGCTCGCCCGCACGCCCGACCGCACCGCGCTCGTCTGCGGTCCGCACCGGTTCACCTATGCGGAGCTGGCCGAGCAGGCCAACCGGCTGGCGCACCTGCTCGTCGAGCACGGCGTCGGACCGGAGCGCATCGTCGCGCTGAAGTTGCCGCGAACCGCAGACATGGTGATCGCCATGCTCGCGGTGTGGCAGGCGGGCGGCGTGTACCTGCCGATCGACCCGGCGCTGCCTGCGGAACGCATCAGGTATCTGCTCGACGACGCCAAGCCGGTCCTGGTGATCGACGCGATCGACCCAGAAGAACTGGCGACAAGGCCGACGACCGCCCCCGCGATCAACCTGCGGCCGAACAACACCGCCTACGTCATCTACACCTCCGGTTCGACCGGGCAAGCCGAAGGGCGTCGCGGTGCCGCACCGCGCCTTGGCCAACCTGCTCGGCTGTCACCGGGCCGGGTTCGTCGCGGACGCGGGTGGTCGGCCGTTGCGGGTCGCGTTGACGGCCATCTTCTCCTTCGACACGTCGCTGGAGGGGCCGCTGCTGCATGGCGGACGGCCACGAGCTGCACATCATCGACGAGGACCTGCGGCTCGATCCGAACGCGCTGGTCGAGTACGTGGTCGCCAACGCGGATCGACTTCCTCGACCTGACCCCGTCCTACCTGGCCCAACTCCTGCCGGCCGGCCTGCTGCGCGACGAACGCCACCAGCCCGCCGTCCTGATGCTCGGTGGCGAGGCGTTGAGCGAGCCGTTGTGGCGCGAACTGGCATCGGCGCAGGCCACGCTCGGCTACAACTTCTACGGCCCAACCGAGACCACCATCGACGCGCTGGTCTGCCGGGTCGACCAGGCCGACCGGCCGCTGGTGGGCAGGCCGCTCGGCAACCTGCGCGCGTACGTGCTGGATTCCGCGTCGCGGCCGGTGCCGGTCGGCGTCGCGGGCGAGTTGTTCCTGGCCGGGGCGCAGTTGGCACACGGCTACCTGAACCGGCCTGGCCTCACCGCAGACCGGTTCGTCGCCGACCCGTTCGGCGCACCCGGCTCGCGGATGTACCGCACTGGCGACCTGGCGCGGTGGACCGATGACGGGAACCTCGACTATCTCGGCCGGGTCGACGACCAGGTCAAGGTGCGCGGGCACCGGATCGAGCTTGGCGAGGTGGAGGCCGCGCTGCTGCGGCTGCCCGGTGTCACGGCCGCGGCTGCCGCCGTGCGGGACGGCAGAGCTGGTCGGCTACCTGGTGCCGGAGAGCGGGTCGCCCACCGAACTGCGGGATGCGCTGCGTCGGTCGCTGCCCGACTACCTCGTGCCGACCGCGTTCGTGGCGTTGGCCGAACTGCCGAGCACGCCAAGCGGCAAGGTCGACCGCCGCGCGCTGCCCGCCCCCGCGCTCGACGTCGGCCGGACCGAGCAGGTGGCACCGAGGACGCCGGTCGAGCGGGCGCTGGCCGAGATCTTCGCTGAGGTGCTCGGGGTCGAGCGGGTCGGCGTCACTGACAACTTCTTCTCGCTCGGCGGCGACTCGATCCTGTCGATCCAGATCGTGGCCAGGGCCCGCGCCGCCGGTCTCACGCTGACCAGCAAGGACGTGTTCCTGCGCCAGACCGTCGCGGAACTCGCGCCGTTCGTCGGCACCACCGAGGAACACGCGGTCCGCGCCGAGGTGACCGGGCCCGCGCCGTTGACTCCGATCCAGCACTGGTTCTTCGCCGCGCACGGCGAGGCGCCGAACCACTACGGCATGTCCCTGTTCGCCGAACTCGACGAGCACGTCGACCCGGACATCCTGCGGGCAGCCCTGGTCGCGGTGACGCAGGCGCACGAGGCACTGCGACTGCGCTTCGACGGTACAACGCAGGACGTGGTCGCCGAGGCCGACCCGAACCTCCTGCTCCAGTTCGGCGACGTCGACGTGCAGTCCACAATGGACATAACTACCGGCTCGCTGTTGCGCTGCGCGCTGCGCGGCAACAGCCTGTTGCTGGCCGCGCACCACCTGGTCATCGACGGCGTCTCCTGGCGAATCCTGATCGAGGACCTGGAGACGGCGTACCGCCAGCTCGCGGCGGGCGAACCGGTCGTGTTGCCGGCCGAGCGCACCGGCTACCGCACCTTCGCCAGCGCCCTCGCCGAGCACGTGCACGACGGCGGCTTCGCCGGCGAACGCGACTACTGGGCCGGGATCGCCACTCAGCCGAGGGTGCCCGTCGACCGGGACGGCCAGAACACGGTCGGCAGTGCGGCCACCGTGTCGGCGCGGCTGAGCAGGGCGGACACCGATGCGCTGCTGCGCGCGGTGCCACCGGTGTACGCGACGCAGGTCAACGACGTGCTGCTGACCGCGCTTGGCCGAGTGTTGGCGCGCTGGACCGACACGGATTCGGTGCTGATCGGCCTTGAGGGTCACGGGCGACAGGAGGTCGTGCCAGGGGTCGACGTTTCGCGGACCATCGGCTGGTTCACCTCGGAATACCCGCTCGCGCTGACCGTGTCGCCCGGCTCGGAGATCGGGGCGGCGCTGAAGTCGGTCAAGGAGCAGGTCCGGGCGGTGCCGAGCCACGGCATCGGCTACGGCGCGCTGCGCTACCTCGCGGATGGGCCGGTCGCACCGCAGCCAGCGGTGTCGTTCAACTATCACGGCCAGTGGGGCGACGGCGCTGGCGACGGCCTGATCAGGCGCTGGCTGCCCGCGACCGGTGCGGACGCCGCGCCCGAACTGGAGCGCGGCTACCTGATCGACGTGACCGGCGCGGTCGCCGATGGCGAGCTGGAACTGGGCTGGACCTACTCGACGGCCGTGCACGACGAGGCCACCATCGCCCGGCTCGCCGACGACCTGATCGCCGAACTGCGTGCCATCGTCGCGCACTGCGCGCAACCCGAAGCGGGTGGCCGCACCCCGTCGGACTTCCCGCTGGTGCGTCTGAACCAGGAACAGGTCGACCGGTTGGCCGGCAACGGAAAGTCCGTTGTGGACATCTATCCGCTGACGCCGTTGCAGACCGGCATGCTGTTCCACCGGCTCGCCGACACGGATTCGACCGCCTACGTCGACCAGTTGCGCATCCGGCTGGCCGGGGTCGACGACCTGCCCGCGCTCGTCGCGGCCTGGCAGCAGGTGGTCGCGGCGACGCCGGTGTTGCGCGGCGCGGTCGTCTGGCACGGCGTGGCCGAGCCGGTGCAGGTGATCCACGCCGACGCGCCGCTGTCGATCACCGAGTACGACGCCGACCTCGCTGAGGTGTGCGCTGCCGAGCGAGCGGCCGGCGTCGACCTGGATCGGCCGCCGCTGATGCGCCTTGCCGTCGTGCGGGTCGCCGAGGACGAGGTGGTGCTGGTCTGGACGGTGCACCACCTGATCCTGGACGGCTGGAGCCTTGGCCAGGTCTTCACCGAGGTGTGCGCGCGCTACGCGGGCGCGCGGCCAGCGGCGAGGCGACCGTTCCGCGACTACCTGCACTGGCTGTCCACTCAGGACGACGATGCCGCGCGCGCGTACTGGCGGCAGGCGCTGGCCGGGGTCGACTCGGCCACCCCGCTCCCCTACGACCGACGCCCGACCGGCACGCACCGGACCGAATCCACCGAGATCGTCCCGCTGCACCTGCCCGCCACGTTGAGCACGGCGGCCCGGGAACACGGGCTCACGGTGAACACGCTGGTGCAGGGCGCGTGGGCGCTGTTGTTGGCGCGGCACGGCGGCGTCGACGACGTGGTGTTCGGCACGACCGTGTCCGGGCGGCCAGCGGACCTGCCTGGCGTCGAGTCGATCATCGGCATGTTCATCAACACCGTGCCGACCAGGATCACGCCGCCCGGCGACGACACCACGGTCCTGGACTGGTTGCGTGCTGTGCAGGCCGAGCAGAGCGAGGCGCGCCGGTTCGACCACGTTGCCCTGTCCGACATTCGCGCGGCCACCGGGCTACCGCTGTTCGACAGCATGATCGCGTTCGAGAACTATCCGGTCGACGAGGCCGCGGTCACCGGTTCCGGCCTCACCGTCGCCGGCGTCGAAGGCATGGACACCACGACCTTCCCGCTCTCGGTCCGCGCCGATCTCGGCACCGAACTACACATCGACCTCTGCTATGACCCGCACCTGTTCGAAGCGGACACGGTCGGTGATCTGGCGCGGCGGTTGGGGCGGTTGTTGACCGGGTTGTGCGACGGGTTCGGCGATCCGGTGCGCACGGTGTCGATGCTGAGCGAGGGCGAGCATCGGCACCTGCTGGATCTCGGCCGCGCCGACGCGCCTCGGCCGGACGTCCCGCTGCTCGCGCCGTTCGCCAACCCGGACGCGGTGGCGGTCGGCACGATGACCTACGCGGAGCTGGACAGGCGCGCCAACCAGGTCGCGCACTGGTTGCGTGCGCACGGTGCCGGTCCGGAGGTCGTGGTCGCGGTGTGCCTGCCGCGATCGGTCGACCTGGTTGTCGCGCTGGTGGGCGTGCTCAGGGCGGGCGCGGTTTACCTCGCGCTCGATCCGGACCAGCCCGCCGAGCGACTGGCCGCGCTGCGTGCGGACGCGGGAGCGGCGATCGTGCTCGACAATCCGGCCGCGTGGACGGACCAGCCGACCGACCCGCCCGCCGACATCTCCTCGCAGCGCGACCTGGCCTACCTGGTCTACACGTCCGGCTCGACCGGCACGCCGAAGGGCGTCGGCGTCGAGCGTGGCGCGTTGGCCGCGCACCTGGCCGCGATCACCGAGCGGTTCGGCATCGGTGCCGACGACGTGGTGCTACACCTGGCCCGGCCGACCGTGGACGTGGCCATCGAGCAGGTGCTCTCCGCGTTGTGCGCGGGTGCACGGCTCGTCGTCCCGGACGAGGAACTGATGTCGGCGGAGGCGATGCTGCGGTTGTTCGACGACGAGCGGGTGACCGTGGCGAACCTGCCCGCCGGCTACTTCCACGAACTGGCTGCCGGAACGCGCACGGCACCGGCAACGCTGCGTGTCCTGATCTCGGGCAGCGACCGACTCGCGCCGGAGGCGGCGGCCGCCTGGTCCGAGCGGACCGGCGTGCTGCTGCTCAACGCCTACGGACCGACCGAGACCGTGATCACCGCGACCGTGCACGAGGTGCGCGGCGGTGACACCGCCATCGGACGGCCGGTCGGCGCGCGGGACGCGTACGTGCTCGACGCCGACCTGCGGCCGGTTCCGGTCGGGGTCACCGGCGAGCTGTGGTTCGCCGGTGATCTGCTCGCGCGCGGCTATGTCGGCAGGCCGGGGCTGACCGCGCAGCGGTGGCTGCCGTGTCCGTTCGGCGAGCCGGGCAGCCGCATGTACCGCACCGGCGACCTGGCCCGGTGGCGGGCGGACGGCGCGCTTGAGCACCTTGGCCGGGTGGACGACCAGGTCAAGGTGCGCGGGTTCCGGATAGAGCCGGGTGAGGTCGAGGCCGTGCTGGTCGCGCATCCCGAGGTCGCCGAGGCCGTTGTCGTCGCGCGTGACGACCGACTCGTTGCCTACCTCGTGCCCGGTGAGCCCGAGGGGCTGCGGTCCTGGTTGGCCGAGCGGCTGCCCGCGCACCTGATTCCGGCCGCGTTCGGGGTGATCGAGCGGATTCCGTTGACCCGCAACGGAAAGATCGACCGCGCAGCGCTGCCCGCGATCGACGTGGCGAGCACCGGATATGTGCCGCCCACCTCCGCTGCCGAGCAGGCGGTGGCCCGGGTATGGGGCACGGTGCTCGGCATCGAGCGGGTCGGGCTGCTGGACAACTACTTCGCGCTCGGCGGTGATTCGATCCGCGCCATCCGCGTGGTCGCGTTGCTGCGCGACGAACTGGGCGTCGAGGTGTCGCCGAGGGCGCTGTTCGACCGGCCGACCGTTGCCGCGTTCGCGGCCGGTCTCACCGACACCGTCGACGACTCCGGACCTGAGCTGCGCCGGGTGTCCAGGGGGACGCCGCCGCTCGCGTCGTTCGCGCAGCAGCGGCTGTGGTTCCTTGACGACTTCGAGCCGGACTCGACCGCCTACCTGACCGGCTATGCGGTGCGGCTGCGCGGCGAACTGGATGTCGAGGCGCTGCGTGGTGCGTTCACGCTGGTGGTGGCTAGGCACGAGGCGCTGCGCACCACGTTCGCGCAGGTCGACACCGAGCTGGTGCAGGTGATCAACGAACCGTCCGAAGTGGACCTGCCGGTGGTGGACGTGACCGAGTCCGAACTGGCCGACGTGTTGCACGCGGAGGCGACCACGCCGTTCGACCTGCGCACCGGGCCGCTGCTGCGGTTGCGCCTGCTGCGGTTGGCCGCGGACGAGCACGTGCTCACCGTTGCGTTGCACCACATCATCACCGACGGCTGGTCCATGGGCATCGTCGGCGACGACCTCGCAGCCGCGTACGCGGCGCTGAGCAGCGGTGCCCGGCCCGAACTCGCCGAGCCGGGCTGGCAGTACGCGGATGTCGCGGCGTGGCAGCGCGCGCGGCTGGAGGGCGAGGGGCTTGCCGCGCAGCTCGACCACTGGCGCACCGAACTGACCGGCCTCACCCCGCTGGACCTGCCGACCGACCTGCCCCGGCCGGCCGTGCACACCAGCAACGGCGCGGTGTGCGAGTTCACCATCCCGGCCGAGGTCTCCTCCGCGCTGCGCACGTTGGCCGGGCAGCACGACACCACCTTGTTCGTGCCGCTGCTGGCCGCCTGCCAGGTGTTGTTGCACCGCTGGTCCGGCCAGGACGACGTGACCGTTGGCACCGCGACCTCCGGCCGGCAGCGACCCGAACTCGCCGAGGTGGTCGGCTTCCTGGTCAACACGGTCGCCCTGCGCGCCAGGATCGAGCCCGCCGAACCGTTCGCCGCGCTGCTCGACCGGGTGCGGGAAACCGTGCTGGCCTGCTTCGCCAACCAGGACGTGCCGTTCGAACGCGTCGTCGACGAACTGAAGCCGACGAGGGACACCAGCCGCGCACCGCTGTTCGACGTGCTGGTGGTGCTACAGAACGCGCCGGCGGGCGCGGCGCGGCTGGCCGGGCTCACGATCGAGGACCTGAGCCTGCCCTCGGTCACCGCCAACTACGACCTCACCGTCGAGTTCCGCGAGTCCGACGGCGTGCTGAACGGCGCGCTCACCTACAACACCGACCTGTTCGAGGCGGCCACCGCACAGCGGTTCACCGAGCACCTCGGCGTGTTGCTGGCCGCGATCACCGCCGATCCGGACCGTGCCGTGCGCGACCTGCCGCTGCTCACCGACCGCGAGCGGGCCAAGGTGCTGACCGCGTGGAACGAGACCGACCGCGCGCTGCCGGCCGAGTTGCTGCCCGCGCTGGTCGCGGCCGAGGTCGCCGCGCACCCGGACACGATCGCGCTCGACTCGGCCGAGGAGACCCTGACCTACCGGGAGTTCGGCACCAGGGTCAACCAGTTGGCGCGGCTGCTGATCAGGCGCGGGATCGGGCCGGACGACGTGGTCGCGTTGATCCTGCCCAAGTCGGTTGGCAACACCGTCGCGCAGGTCGCGGTGCAGACGGCGGGGGCCGCGTACCTGCCGATCGATCCGAACTATCCGGAGCAGCGCATCCGAGTGATGCTCGACGACGCTCGCCCCGCGCTGGTGCTCACCGCCGAGGACTACCGCGCCCTGACCGAAATGGCCGCGACCGAACGGGGCGACGCGGTCACCGACTCGGACCGGGTCGCGCCGCTGCGCACGGCGAACACCGCGTATCTGATGTACACCTCCGGCTCGACCGGCACGCCGAAGGGTGTCCGGGTCACGCACGCGGGGCTGGTGAACATCGTGCTGGCCGGCATCGCCGACTACCACATCCGGGCGGGCCAGCGGGTCATGCACTCCGCATCGCCGACCTTCGACCCGTCCGTGCAGGAACTCGGCATGGCCCTGCTTGCCGGTGCCACGCTGGTGATCCCGCCCCCCGGCCCGCTGCTCGGCACCGACCTGCTCGACTTCCTGCGCACGCGGCGGATCAACTACCTCACCATCACGCCGGTCGCGCTGGCCACCGTGTCCTATCCGGACAGCGGGCTGCCGGAGCTGCGCACGCTGATCGTCGGCGGCGACGTGTGCCCGCCCGACCTTGTCGACCGGTGGGCGGGCGACCGGCTGATGATCAACGCGTACGGGCCGACCGAGGCCACCGTCGCGGTCACCTGGAGCGGGCCGTTGACGCCTGGTTCCGGTGCGCCGCCACTGGGCGGACCGATCGACAACACCCGCCTGCACGTGCTGGACGAGTCGCTGCGGCCGGTGCCGATCGGCGTGCGCGGCGAGCTGTACGCGAGCGGTGTCGGCCTGGCGCGCGGCTATCACGATCGGCCGGGGCTGACCGCGGAGCGGTTCGTGGCCAACCCGTTCGGCCCGCCGGGCAGCCGGATGTACGCGACCGGCGACGTGGTCCGGTGGCGGGCCGACGGTCAGTTGGAGTTCGTGGGGCGGGTGGACCACCAGGTGAAGATCCGGGGCATCCGGATCGAGCCGGGCGAGATCGAGGCCGCGCTGCGCGCCCATCCGGCCGTCACCGACGCGGCGGTGCTCGCGCACGAGGACAAGCCGGGCGTACGCAGGCTGGTCGGCTACGTCGTGACCGGCGACGACGCGCCGAGCCCGGCCGAGCTGCGGACGTTCCTGCGCGGACGACTGCCCGAGCACCTTGTCCCTGCCGCCTTCGTCGCGCTGGCGGCGTTCCCGTTGCGGGCAAGCGGCAAGCTCGATCGCGACGCGCTGCCCGCGCCCGAGTTCGGCACGTCCGGACCCGAACACGTGGCGCCGCGTACCCGCACCGAGACCGTGCTGGCGCGGGTGTGGGCCGAGGTGTTGGGGCTGGCCAGGGTCGGCGTGCACGACAACTTCTTCGAACTGGGCGGGGACTCGATCCTGAGCATCCAGGTCGTGTCGCTGGCCAGGAAGAACGGCCTTGCCGTTCGGTCCAAGGACCTGTTCGTGCACCAGACCGTCGCCGCGCTTGCCGAGCAGGTCGGCGTCGCGGGTGACGAGGAGGCCGAGGACGCGCCGGTGGTCGGCGCGGTGCCGCTGACCCCGATCCAGCACTGGTTCTTCGCGACGCACGGCAGGGCGCCGCAGCACTTCAACCAGTCCATGCTGGTCGAGGTCCCGTCCGATGTGGACGAATTGGCGCTCGGCGCTGCACTCAACGCCCTGCTCGCGCACCATGACGCGCTGCGCCTGCGGTTCGAGCGCGTCGAGGACGGCTGGCGGGCGGAGAACCCGCCGGTGCGCGCGGTCGACCTGCCGCTGCGGCATCCGTTCGTCGAGGAGGCCGAGCTCGTCGCGGTCGCCGACCGGCTGCATGCCGGGTTCGACCTGGCCGCCGGGCCGTTGTTCACCGCGATGCTGTTCGACGCGGGCGGCCGACCGACCCGGTATCTGTTCCTGGTCGCGCACCACCTTGTCGTCGACGCGGTGTCCTGGCGGATCCTGCTCGCCGACCTGGCCACCGCCTATCGGCAGGCCACGCACGGCGAACCCGTCGACCTGGGCAGGCGCACCAGTTCGTTCCGGGACTGGGCGACGCGGCTCGCCGAGTACACCGCGTCCGGCGGCTTCGACGGCGAACTCGACCACTGGCTGGACGTGTCCACCGTGGAGCTGCCCGACTCGCGGGGCGAGGGCGGGACGCGGACCGAGGTGTCGGTGCGGCTGGACCGCGACGACACGGACGCGTTGCTCCGCTCCGCCCCTGCCGCGTACCGGACCAGGATCAACGACGTGCTGCTGGCCGCGCTCGCGCACGCGGTCACCGGGTGGACCGGAGCGGACCGGATCACGGTCGACCTGGAGAGCCACGGCCGCGAGGAGTTGTTCGACGAGATCGACGTGTCCAGAACGGTCGGTTGGTTCACCAGCGTGCACCCGGTGACGATCAGCGTGCCGGAGGGCGAGCAGCCGTGGCGGCAACGGGTGCGCGCGGTCCGTCGGCAGTTGCGCGCGATATCGGACAACGGCATCGGCTTCGGTGCGCTGCGCTACCTCGGCACCCCCGAGGTCCGGGCGCGGCTCGCGGACAAACCGGCGCCGATCGCGTTCAACTACCTGGGCCAGTGGGACACGCGGGACGGCGACCCGGACGGACCGGACGAGCTGCTGCGCGCGGTGCACGGCGGCATCGGCCGGGAGCAGGCCGACGCCGATCCCGGCGATCACCTGATGGAGGTCGCGGGCGGCGTGCAGGACGGCGAGCTCGTCTTCTCGTTGCTGTACCGGCCGGACCGGATCGACGCGGCCGCGGTGCGCGCGGTCGCCGATGACTTCCTCGCCGCACTGCATGCGATCGCGGCCGACACTCGGAGGCAGAAGTGACCGAACAGCAGACCACCACGGTCGTGGTGCCACTGACCAGGAACCGGAACTACCAGATCCTGTGGGGCAGTCAGGCGCTGTCCATGTTCGGTACCAACGCGACCTACATCGCCTATCCGCTGCTCGTGCTGGTGTTGACCGGCTCGCCCGCGCTGTCCGGCCTTGTGCTCGGGGTCAGCGCCGCCGCCGAACTCGTGGCCGGCATACCGGCCGGCGCGTTCGCCGACCGCTGGAGCCGCAAGCGGATCATGCTGATCTGCGAGGCCGTGCAGACCGTCGTCACCGCGGGCTTCGTGCTCGCGTTGTGGTGGCATCTGGCCAACGCGGCCATGCTGCTCGTGGTCGCGGTGGTGCTCGGCGTGTGCGAGTCGGTGTTCCGGCCGGCGGAAACGGCCTGCCTGCCGAGCATCGTGCCAGATGGGCAGGTGGCCGGGGCGGTCGCCGGCAACGCGGCCCGCGGCTATCTTGGCAACCTGGCCGGGACCGCGGCGGGCGGCTTCCTGTTCGCGCTCGGACGGGCACTGCCGTTCGCGGCGAACGTGCTCGCCCACGGCGTCTCCCTGCTGGCCCTGTCCTTCCTGCGCCTGCCCCCCCGCGAACCCGTCGCCCCGGCACCGGTCCGTCACATCGGCCGGGAGATACTGGAGGGGCTCACGTTCATGTGGCGGCAGCGCAATCTCAGGATCACCTCGCTGTGCGCGGTGCTGCTGAACCTGTTCTTCAGCGCCTTCTACATCGTGATCGTGGTGCTGGCGCGCTCGCGCGGCATGTCAAGCGGCGAGATCGGCGTGATGGTCGCGATGCTCGGCGTCGGCGGCATTCTCGGCGCGCTCGCCGCACCGCGACTGACCAGAATCCTGAGTCCGTACCAGTGCATCATCGGCGTGTTCTGGACGTTGACCGTGCTCACCCCGCTCGCCGTGTTCGTGCACAACGGCTACCTGATGGGCGTGCTGTTCGCCGCCATGGCACTGCTGCCGCCCGCCGCCAACACCTCGATCATCTCGGAGCAGCTGCTGTCCACTCCGGACGAACTGCGCGGCAGGCTCTCCGGCGTGCTCGGCGTGGTGGCCGGCGCGGCGGCGGCGATCGGGCCGACCCTTGGCGGCGCGCTCGCCTCGGCCGTGTCCGGCGTCAGCGCCGTGCTCTGCTGCTCGGCCGGCATCGCCGTGCTGACCGTGCTGGCCACCATCAGCCCCACCCTCCGCCATTTTCCCCGGCACTCCACTGTTGAAGAAAGGAACACTCCAGATGAATGACGAGGACACCACCACCTACCAGGTGCTGCGCAACGACGAGGAGCAGTACTCGCTGTGGCCGGTGATGCTGGACGTGCCGGCCGGCTGGACCGCGGTCGGCAAGCGTGGCACGAAGACCGAGTGCATGTCCTACGTGGACCAGACGTGGACCGACATGCGACCGCGCAGCCTGCGCGAACAGATGGCCGCCGACGCGAGGAAACAGAGCTGATGAGCCTCACCGACCTCGGCGCACAAGGCACCTCCGCGTTCGACAGCATGATCGCCTGGTGCCGGGAACAGCGAAGAAACGGCCCGGTGCGCCACAACGAGGCGCAGCAGGCGTGGGAACTCTACGACTATGCCGACGTGACCCGCGTGCTGTCCGATCCGGCCACGTTCTCATCGGACTTCTCCGGCCTCGCGCCGAGCCAGGAGGACTTCGACCTGTTCATCAAGGGCGACATCACGGGCGTCGATCCGCCCCGGCACCGCAAGCTGCGCAACCTGGTCAGCCAGGCGCTCACGCCGAGGATGGTCGCCGGGCTGGCACCACGCATCAGGGCGCGCACCGAGGCCCTGCTGGACGCGCAGGCCGGCGCCGAGCAGTTCGACCTCGTCGACGCGCTCGCCGACCCGCTGCCGATCATGGTGATCGCGGAGATGCTGGGCATCCCGGTCGACGACTGGCCGCTACTGTGCGGCTGGGCTGCCACCATGCTGGGCAGCGACGACGTGCGCGACGACATGACCCAGGAGGACATGGAACGCGCGCTGGCCGAGTTGGCGCCGACCGTGCGCGAACTCAACGCCTACCTGCGCGAGCACATCCGCCGCTGCCGCGCCAACCCGGGCGAGGACCTGACCGGCAGGCTGATCGACGCGGAGGTCGACGGGCAACGCCTCGACGACGACGAGATCCTCGGCTTCGTCGGCGCAGTCCTCTCGGCCGGTCACATCACTATGACCGCGATGTTGACCAGCGCGGTCGTCCTGCTGGACGCGAACAGGCAGGCTGCGGCGGAGGTGCGGGCCGACCCGACGCTACGGCCGGGGGCGCTGGACGAGGTGATCCGCTACCGGCCGCCGTTCCCGCAGCTCGGCAGGCGCACCACCACCGAGGTGGACGTCGCCGGGACGACGATCCCGGCCAACGCCATGGTCACGCTGTGGGTCGCCGCGGCGAACCGGGACGCCGCGCGGTTCGCCGACCCGGACCGGTTCGACATCCACCGCAAACCCAATCCGCACCTCGCCTACGGCCACGGCATCCATTTCTGCGTCGGCGCCCCGCTGGCGCGGTTGGAGGCGTCGGTCGTGCTGGACACGTTGTTCGACCGCTATCGCGACATCACGATCGCGGCGCAACCGCCCGCCGAGTTCCGCAATCCGTGGCTGCTCACGACCGCGAAACGCCTCCCGCTCGCCGTGGCACCCGTGTGAACCGCGTCGGGGTGGGCGACACTCGTCGCCCACCCCGGACGGCCGATCAGGACGGGTCGACGGGGATGAGGAAGCTGATGCGGTCACCTGCGGCGAGCCGGACCGTCGGCTCCGCGTCGAGCAGATGTCGGTTGTGCAGCACCGAAACGGGCAGGTGGCCGACTGGCCAGTCGAGTTCGCCGATGGTGCGGCCGACCGCTCCGGAATCGTCAGCCAGCGTCCGCTCGACGATGTGATAACCGTGCAGCTCGGCGTTGCGCGCGTGCCAGGAACTGCCAGCGTCCGGGTCGGCCCATTCGGCGGCCCGCTGCCCCGCCGCGATCTCCGGCTCCGCGTTCACCAGCTGGCGCGCGACGGTTCGCATCACGCTCTGGTTGGTCAGCCAGCCCTGCACGCTGCGGCCGTCGACCGAACCGACCGGCAGCCCGTCCCGGCCGTACAGTGCCAGTTGACGCACGGCCTGGGCAAGGCTGTCGTTGCCGAAGATCAGCTGTGGCGCCCTGGTGCGGGTCACCGGGCCGAGCAGCGCGTCCCAGTCCGGCGCGGCCGCGTCGGTCGCGGCCTGATCCGGTATGGCCAACGGAGTCGCGAACGGGTGCATGGCCTCGGCGACGGTCAGTTCGTCGAAAGCGTGCGCCGGCACGGCGCGATCGATGTCCGTGCCACGTCGCAGGAGCTTGGTGGTGTAGATGGTGCCGTAGCTGATCGCCCGCGATGTCATGGTCGAGATCGCGACCGCCAGCATCACCGGCAGCGTAAGGCTGAAATCGCCGGTCATCTCGACAACGCTGGCCAGCGCGGTCAACGGTCCGCGCGCGGCCGAGGCGAACACCGCTCCCATGCCCACGATCGCGTACAGGGCCGGCTGGCCGGCACCCGGCCCGAACACGTGGTCGACGATGACTCCGAAGGCCATCCCCCACGTGGCCCCGACGAACAGCGACGGTGCGAACACCCCGCCGGAACCGCCGATCCCGATCGTCAGGCTTGTGGCGATCATCTTGCCGACGACCAGCACGAGCAGGAACCACAACGCGTAGTTCCCGTTGACCGCCCGGTACAGGACCGGATACCCGACACCGTAGAGCTGCGGCACGGCCAGCAACAACAGGCCGAGGACGATGCCGCCGACCGCGGGACGCGCCCACTCGGGTCGGTCGCCCCACACCGTGTCGCACAGGTCCTCGATCTTGTACAGGATGTTCTTGAACGCCAGCCCGATCAGCGCGGCAACGACCGCGAGCACCGCGACGAGCAGGTAGTTGTAGACGTGGGGCAGGCTGATGTCGGTGGGTAGCTGGGTGAAGAACGGCCCGCTGCCAAGGAACAGCTGGCTGATCACGTCGGCCACCATCGCGGAGAGCATCACCGTGAAGGTCGCCTCGATGGAGAACTCGCGCAGGATCAGCTCGACGCCGAAGAACACGCCGGTGATCGGCGCGTTGAACGTGGCCGAGATGCCACCCGCCGCGCCGCAGGCAACCAGGATGCGCAACCGGTTCTCCGGCATCCGCACCCACTGGCCGAGACTGGAGGCGAGCGCCGAGCCGATCTGCACGATCGGTCCCTCCCTGCCGACCGAGCCACCGACCGCGATGCACAACGCGGACGCGACCGCCTTGACCACGCTGACCTGTGGCCGGATCCGTCCGCCGTTCTCGGCGACGGCGATCATCACCTCGGGCACCCCGTGGCCACGTGCCTCGCGAGCGAACCGGTAGATCAGCGGCCCGTAGAGCAACCCACCGACGACCGGGATGGCGACGAAGAACCCAATGCCCAGCCAGGGCAGGTGTGCGCTGCCGACGCGGCCGTCCTGGCCGAACTGGGCCTGCCCGGTAGCCAGCCAGGTGAAACCGTAGATCAGGTAGCGGAACCCGATCGCGCCGAAGCCGGCGCCAAGCCCGACCAGCAGGGCGATGGCGAACAAGCCGAAGCGGCCGGCCCGCAGCCATCCGGCCGGGCTGCCCGATCGGACCAGCGCCGTGCCGGTCGCCGCACCAACCTCGGATCCCACGCCATACCGCCTTCCTCGACGTTCCTCGACCAACAGGCGTCTACGACAACTTTTGCACTATAGAACTATTTCCCTAGGCAAAGAAATCTCTTGACGACCGACTGAACAACTGTTTAACCTACTGAACGTGTATTCAGCACCCCCTCCATCCCCACCTCCCCCTCCACCCCCGAGCGACCTGACCGCCCGCGCGACCATCCGCAACGAGGCACTGCACTTGTTCGCCGAACATGGGCCCGACGCGGTCACACTGCGCCAGATCGCCACCGCGGCCGGCGTCTCCCCCGCCCTGGTCGTGCACCACTTCGGCGGCAAGGACGGCCTGCGCGCAGCCGTGGACGAGTACGCGGGCGGCGTGTTCGACGATCTCCTGGCGACCGGCGCCGAGCAGGGGACGACGCTGCGCGCGGGACACGGTGAATCGATCGCCACCGCGATCGGTCGCGCCCTGCCGCCAGATTCGCCGCTCCCCGGTTACCTCCGGCGACTGCTGCTCTCCGGCGACCCGGTCGGCGTGCGGCTGTTCCGCACCTGGCACGCGGCAACGGTGCGCCTGCTGACCACACTGGACAACCAGGATCTGCTCGCCGCGCACCAGGACACCGCACTACGGGCCGCCGTGCTACTCGCCAACGACCTGGCCATGATCCTGCTCCGCGCACCCATCCGGGACGTGCTCGGCATCGATCCCCTTGGCCCGGACGGCCTGCGCCGCTGGGCCGAGGACGTGAGCACCCTCTACGCCACCGGCCTGTGGCGCGACCCCGAGGAGGCACTATGACGACCACCCCGTACCGTCCAGGACCGCTGCTGCGCGCCGTCTTCCGTGCGCCGGTGCGCCTCTACGACTGGCATGCCGGCTGGCTGCTCGGTCACCGGTTCCTGCGCCTCACCCACGTCGGCCGCCGTTCCGGGCGCCGCTACCGGACCGTCGTCGAGGTGTTGCGGACCGATCCGGCCACCGGCGAGATCATGGTCATGGCCGGTTTCGGGCGCACAACCGACTGGCTGCGCAACATCCAGGCCCATCCCGCCGTCGAGATCGAACTCGGCCGCCACCGGTTCGTTCCCGCCCACCGCGTGCTCGACGAGCCCGACGCCGCCTCCGTGCTCGCCGACTACGAACGACGCAACCGGCTGCTCGCGCCGATCGTGCGCCGAATCCTCAGTCGCCTGGTCGGCTGGCCCTACGACGGCACGGACGACGCGCGCCGTCGGCTGGTACGCGAACTCCCGATCATCGCCTTCCGCCCAGCGACGCGGTGACTGGAACGTCGGTGAGTAGCGTGAGGTCATGCGCGTGCTGCGAACTCCAGACGACCGCTTCGCGGACCTGCCTGGCTTCAGATACCAGCCACACTATGTCCGCGTTCCCGACCAGGACGGGGGCGAGCTGCGCATGGCCTACGTGCAGGACGGCCCGCAGGACGGCCCGGTCGTCCTGTTGTTGCACGGCGAGCCGAGCTGGTCGTTTCTGTATCGGACGGTCATGCCAGTGCTGGCCGAGGCCGGACTGCGGGCGATCGTGCCCGACCTGGTCGGCTTCGGCCGCTCGGACAAACCAGCCGACGTCGCCGACCACACGTACGCCCGCCATGTCGCGTGGGTGCGGTCGCTGGTCGTGGACGGGTTGGACCTGCACTCGGTCACGCTCGTCGGCCAGGACTGGGGCGGCCTGATCGGCCTGCGCCTCGTCGCCGAGTCGCCAGACCGGTTCGCCGCCGTGGTGGCGGCGAACACCGGGCTGCCAACCGGCGACACCAAGATGCCGAAGGTCTGGTGGCAGTTCCGGCAGGCCGTGGAGAAGGCACCGACGCTGGACATCGGGCGATTCGTGCAGAGCGGCTGCCAAACGACGCTGTCACCGCAGGTGCTGGCCGCCTACGACGCGCCGTTCCCGGACGAGTCCTTCAAGGCCGGCCCTCGGGCGATGCCGACCCTGGTGCCGACCACACCAGACGATCCAGCCAGCGAGGCCAATCGGACCGCGTGGCGCACGCTGTCCGAATCCACGCTGCCGTTCCTGATCGCGTTCAGCGACGGCGATCCGATCACTGGTGCCATGGCACCGATCCTGCGCCGAGCCATGCGCGGCGCGGCCGGACTGACGCACCCGGTCATCGCCGGAGCAGGGCATTTCCTCCAGGAGGACGCCGGAAACGCGCTCGGCACGGCCATCGCCGAGTTCGTCTGCGGTCGCGTCGTCGGCCAGTAAGGATTGCCTACCTCAGAACCCAAGCCACGCGAACCGTCCCTTCGCGGTTCCGTGTTCCACCCGTGCCCCTACTCACTGGCGAAGATCACGATCTGCGCGTTCTGACCTAGTCCTGGTATGCGGCCAGCACCGCCGCCGTCGCCGTTTCCGCGTCGACACCGAGCGCCCTCGCCGCAGCGACGTAGTCGCGGGCGAGTTCGTGCAGCGCGGCGTTGGCGTCGACCGCGGCGGATTCGGCGACGACCGTGCCGCGCGCGCGGCCGGTGTGCACAAGGCCGGCGAGTTCGAGTTCGCGGTAGGTGCGGGCGATCGTGCCGGGGGCCAGGCCGAGGTCGCGGGCGAACTGGCGGATGGTCGGCAGCCGGGTGCCGGCGGGCAGCGCGCCGGCGCTGATCATCCGGGCGAGTTGGTCGTGCACCTGGCGCCACGGGGCAAGGCCGCTGGTCGCGTCGACCACGACCTCGATCGGGTTCACGCCGGCACACGCCTGCGCAGCGGGTCCGCGATGAGCGACCACGCGCCAAGGCCGGCGAGCCAGATGATCATGCCTCGGAGATCGCCGCCCTGGCCGCCGGCGATCATGGCACACAGCATGGCGGTGCCAAGACCGACCGGGACCCTGGCGCTGCGGGTGCGCAGCAGCGGGTCGATGCGCAGTTCGGCAACGGGCGGCCTGCGCAGGGCGAGGCCGACCACCACCCAGACGACCAGCACGGTGAGCACGGCGGCGAACAGGGCCACCAACAGGACGTGCGTCGACAAGTACGGGTACCAGCGTCGCGCCCACCCGACGCCGGCCAAGGCGGCGCCGAGCAGCAGGAAGGCGCCGAGCGCCGCGACGGCGTGCAGGACAAGTGCCCAGGTCGGCACGAGGTCGGTGAGCCCACGGTGCACCGGGACGGCCGCCCGCGTCGGCGCGGGGCTGCGGCGCTGGGCGAACAGTTCGGCGAGCAGCGCGCCGATGAGCAGCATGGCCGGGATCGACCACATGCTGTCGTCGTTGTTGCCCGGCAGCAGGCCGTTGTTGTTGCCCGGCAGTAGGCCGGTGCTGTCCAGGAGGGCGGGCAGGCCGATCAACAGCCACGGGTACCAGAACCGGCGCCTGCGCAGGTAGGTCAGCGCCTCGGCCAGCTCGGACTCGGTGGGGTCGCCCGCACCCCATCGACGGAGCAGGCGAGCGGCCGACCTGCGGGTCGGCCACAGGATGACCAGGATCACCAGGCCGATCAGGACTTCGACGCCGATGAGGCCGATAAGGCCGAGCCCTCCCGCGAACGGCATGACTACCCCCGTCTTGTACCGAGTGTTTGGTACAAGACTAGCGGCTATGTCTGCGCTGCGGGGCGGAAGGTCCGGCGATAGGCGCCCGGGTTGACGCCGACGGTCTGCGCGAACTGGCTGCGGAAGCTGCTCGGCGACGGGAAGCCGACCTGGCTTGCGATGCGGTCGATCGTGTGGTCGGTGAGTTCGAGCAGTTCCTGGGCGTGCCGGATGCGGACGCCGGTGAGCCACTGGATCGGGCTCTGCCCGGTCTCCGCGTGGAAGTGGCGAGCGAGCGTGCGGCTGCTCATGCCCGCCGCGGCCGCGATGTCGGCGAGGGTGAGGGCACGGTGTGCGTTGTCCTCGATCCACGCCAGCGCCTTCTCCAGCGTCGCGGTCTGGTAGGTCGGGCGGTTGCGCAGGATGTACTGGGCCTGGCCCCCGGTCCGCTGTAGCGGTGCGACGGCGAGCCGTGCCGCGTCGGCGGCGACCGCGACGCCGTAGTCCCGCTCGACGATGTGCAGGCACACGTCAAGGCCGGCGGACGCGCCGGCGGAGGTCAGGATCTGGCCGTTGTCGGTGTAGAGCACGTCCGGGTCCACTTGGACGGTCGGGTAGCGGCGGGCAAGGCGGTCGGTGGCGAGCCAGTGCGTCGTCGCCTGCTTTCCGTCGAGCAGTCCGGCCTCGGCGAGGGTGAACGCGCCGACGCAGATCGACACGACTCGTGAGCCATGCGCGACGGCCGCGCGCAGCATGTCGCAGATCGCGGGCGGCGTCGGGCGCGTCGGGTCGTTTCGGCCGGGCACGACGATCAGGTCCGCGCGTTGCGCCTCGTCGAGTCCCGCGTCGACGCCGATCCGCATCGGTCCGGCATCGACCAGCGGTTGGGTGCCTGCCACGACGAGTCGGTAGCCGGGGCGCCCGTCCGGCAGCCTGACCCGCCCGAACGTCTCGATCGGGGTGGCCAGATCGAACGGGATCACATCGTCGAGCGCGAGCACGGCAACCGTGTACATGACTTGACGTTAAACCGTGAACAGGGCACGACAGCATGCTGGCCAGATTCAGGCGGATTCTGTCCTGATCGCCACTGTCCGCGTTCGCGGAGATCACCGAACATGGATCGCATGCCGAATCCGCGTGTTCAGTTCGTCCTCTTCGATGGCTTCGACCCGCTCGACGCCGTCGCACCGTACGAGATCATGACGGCCGGCCGCGACATCCTCGGCGGCACCCTGGACGTCGAGTTCGTCAGCGCAGAAGGTCCGAGGGAGGTGGTCTCCGGCACGGCCGGCATCGCCCTCACCGCGACCAGCGCCCTCGACCCGACCATGCCGGGCTATCTCGTGGTGCCCGGGGCGTCCGGCCCGGTGGACGGCGACCCGGACGAAGTCGACACCATCCCGGTGCTGTTGTCCCGCTTCGCCACGAGCGCGGCGGCCCCGTTGATCCGCCAGTGCCTGGGCAACCCGGCGATCACGGTCGCGACGGTGTGCGGCGGATCGCTCGCGCTGGCCATGGCCGGCCTGTTGGCGGGCCGGACCGCCACCACCCACGTGCTCGGCATCGACCTGCTCGCCGCCAGCGGAGTCGACGCGGTGCGGGCCCGCGTCGTCGACGACGGCGACCTGATCAGTGCCGGCGGCGTCACTTCCGGCCTCGACCTCGGCCTGTACCTCCTCGAACGCGACTTCGGTTCGCGGACCGCCCGCGCCGTCGAGGAACTGTTCGAGTACGAACGTCGCGGCACCACCTGGAAGGCGGCGTAACCTGCTGGCATGCCGGGAAGATCGCGTCGGGCGCGGGTGGCGGACGTGCACGAGTTGGCGCTCGGGATGCCGCACGTCACGGTCGTGCACGGCTCCGACGGCAACCCGGTCTACCAGGTGGGCGGCAAGTCGTTCGTGTTCTTCCGGACCCGCCGCCCCGACGCGTTCGACCCGGAGACCGGCGAGCGCTATGCGGACGTGATCGTGTTCTGGGTGCCGTCGGAGTCGGACAAGCAGTCGCTCATCCAGGACGAAGCGTCGCCGTTCTTCACGACGCCGCATTTCGACGGCCACCCGTCGGTGCTGGTTCGGGGTAGCCGGCTCGGCGAACTGACGCTGCGGGAACTGACCGAGGTCGTGCAGGACGCCTGGCTGTCGCGGGCATCGCCGAGGCGGGCGGACGCCTGGCTACGCGCGCAGGAGGCCATTCCCCAATAACGCGCAGAGCCGAACAACGCGCACCTATGATCGAGTGCCATGCAGAAGTTCTCGCTCGAAGCCCTGGCCCGGGAACATCTCGAACGGGCGACGACCAGCGCGACCCGTCGCAGCGCCGACACGATTTACGGCGGTCACGAACACGCGCTGCGCCAGACCATTCTTGCTCTGCTCGCCGGCGCGTCCCTTGCCGAACACGCGAGTCCTGGCGAGGCGACGCTGCTCGTCCTGCGGGGCAGGGTACGGCTGCACGCGGGTGCGGACGCCTGGGACGGCCGCACCGGCGACCTGCTGGTCATCCCGCAGGCCCGGCACAGCCTCGACGCGATCGAGGACAGTGTCGTGCTGCTCACGGTGGTCAAGTAACGGTGGTCAAGTAGCTGCGCTGCCGGCCCGAACGCCGTACGTGCACGGCTTGCTGAGGTTCTCGACGCTGAGGTTTTCCACGCTGAGATTCTCGACGAACTGCGCGACCCGATCGGCAGGGGGAGCGGGGGTGTCGGAGTCGAGCGACGCCACCACGATGAGGTCTTCCCCGCAACGGGATTCGATCGCGGCCGACCAGCCGCGTTCCTCGTCCCACAGTAGCGCGAGGTCGCGGTCGGGAAAGCCGGGCAGCCGGTGATCCAGCGCCAGGTAGGCCGATACCGGGGTGCCGAGGTCGATGGTGCTGGATTCGAGTCCGACTCCGAGCGCGGCGGCCACCTCGTCGAGGTAACCGCGCACGGCGCGACGGAGTGGCTCGTCAGTGTCCACAATGGTGTCAATGGTTGTTGTCATGGCTGCCGTGGTGAGTTCGGTCGGGCCCGGCCGCCGATGCGGCCGGGCCCTGGAGGGGATGAGGTACCGCGCGGTCAGGCTTGGACTTCCTTCGGCGAGTCCGCCGACTGCGTGATCGCGGTGTGGTCGTCGGCGCCCGCGACGGTGATCTTGCGGGGCTTGGCCTTCTCCGCGATCGGGATGCGTAGCGTGAGGACGCCAGCGTCGTAGTCGGCTCGCACGTGCTCGGTGTCGAGGGCGTCGCCGAGGAACAGCTGTCGCGAGAAAACGCCGAGCGGACGTTCGGCGACCTGCATCTCCACGTTGTCACCGGTGGCGGTCGGACGCCGCTCGGCCTTCACGGTCAGCACGTTCCGCTCGATGTCGAGGTCGATCGCGTCCGGCACGACGCCGGGTAGGTCGAAGGCGACGACGTACTCGTCCCCCTGACGGTAGGCGTCCATGGGCATCGCGGACGGACGTGACCACGTTCCGGTCGTACCGAAGAACTGCTGGCTCAGCCGGTCGAACTCGCGGAAGGGGTCAGTGCGCATCAACATCGGTTTACCTCCCTGTGGTCGACAAGTTGTCGTCAACGCGCACCACCATCAATACCACGTCATCCAATCGATGACAAGTACGATGTCGCCTGATCGATGACGTCCGGCTAAGCTTGGTGACCGTTCGGGTTGGCGCGGCCGTCGAGGCAGAACCACAGTCCGGCCAGCACTCCCCCGGCCGGCCCGACGGCCCAGATGCACCACGGGTAGACGAGGTGTTGCTGGCCGACGCAGGACAACAGCCAGATCGCAACGCTGATCGTGCTGATGATCAGCCACAGCACGCTCGCCCCGCGCAACGCCCGATAGGCCCGGTCGATCCGTTGGCGGGCGCGTAGCGCGCATTCGCTCGCGCGCAGGGCGGCCTCGTTCGGGAGGTCGGCGGTGAGGCGGGCGAGGTCGCCCCGGGTGGTCGCGGCCCATGCCTCGGCCGTCCTGGTTTCGAACTCGGCGAGATCAAGGCTGCCGTCGCCACAGGCGCGCACGAGCCTATCCGCCACGGCCTGGCGCTCGGTGTTGGTGGCCCGGACGTCGTCCGGAGGTACTTGTCGCATCTGAGGAAGCTCCTGTTCGCATCGCTGACCCACAGGGGGATGGCACAGGGGTGGAGAGCCTGCCGGGCAGCGCGCGGAGCTACGGAGCGTGCGGCGCGGCCCGCCGCAGGTCCCGGGCTCGGAGTCGGTGGCCCCAACTCGTCCGGACGGCCGCAGGACTTGACAGCACCATGATGGGAGGCCGCATACCCGGCCCGGTGATCGCTATACCTGTCGCCCGCGCGCGGTGTATCGCGCGGTGTGCGCAGGGTATGCCGGCAGTCGTGGAGCTGATCTCGCTCGTCCGGTACCGGCCGTGCTGAGCTGGGTGTTGGCGCTGCTGGCTGCCGGCGCGAACGCGGCTTCGTCGGTCCTGCAACGCAAGGCCAACCGCACCCAGCCGCGCCAGCGGCGTTTCGACTGGCGCATGCTGCTCGGTCTGCTGCGCCAACCCGCCTGGTTCGCCGGCATCGGCGCGGTCATCCTCGGTTTCCTGTTGCAGGCGGCGGCATTGCGGTTCGGTTCGCTGAGCCTGGTCGAACCGATTCTCGTGGTCGAGTTGCCGATCACGCTGCTCGCCGCCGGCTTCGCTTTCGACGCCCGACCGTCCACACGAGACGCTCTCTCGATCGGCCTGCTGACCGTCGGGCTTGGCGGCCTGTTGGCCACGCTCGCCCCGGTCGAGACGGCGGGCGGGGTCATGTCCGGGCGGGCGTGGACGGTCGGGCTGGTGGTGAGCGTCGCGGTGATCGCCGCGTTGGTCGGCTGGGGGCGGTTCGAACTGGCGCGCGATGCCGGCAATCGGGCCGCCGCCGTGCTGGGAGTCGCGGGCGGGTGCGGGTTCGGCCTGGCCGCCGCGCTGATGAAGGGCGTCACCGCGCGACTCGACGACGGCCTGCCGGCCCTGTTGGCGAGTTGGCGGCTCTACGCGATGGTCGTGGCCGGGGTCGGCGCGCTGTATCTGGTCCAGGCCGCGATGAACGCGGGCCCGCTGATCGCGACCCAGCCCGGACTGACCCTGGCCGACCCGGTGGTGTCGATCCTGTGGGGCGTGCTCGGGTTCCACGATGAGGTGCGGGCCGGCTGGTTCGTGCTGCCGGAGATCGTGGCGGGCGCGCTGCTGGCGATCGCGGTGGTTCGGCTGGCCCGCTCCCCCGTGCTGGCCGACGTATCCCCAGCCGACGCATCCTCGGCCGGCGCATCCCCAGCCGACGAATCCCCGGCCGGTGAAGGAGAACGCGCATGCTCGGCGCGGACAGCCGAACCCTGACGACCGCAGTGACAGCCGCAGTGACGACCGCGGCGCTGCGGCTCGCGGTGCACGTCGGTCCGGCCGCGACCTGGCTGCCGCCCGTGCGGTCGCGCTTCCCCGCGCTCGCCGGTCGGGGCAGGCCGGATCACGTGGCGCTGACCTTCGACGACGGGCCGAGCGCCGAGCGCACGCCGCGCGTGCTCGACATGTTGGCACGGGCCGGGGTGCACGCCACGTTCTTCCTGGTCGGCGAGCGACTGCGGGACGAACCCGAGGTCGGCGCGGCGATCGTGGCGGCAGGGCACGAACTCGCGGTGCACGGCTGGCGACACCACTACCTGCTCGGCCGCCCGTACCGACGCACCTACGCCGAACTGACGCGGGCCCGCGACCTGGTGGCCGAGGCCGCCGGCGAGCCACCGCGCTGGTTCCGGCCGCCGTACGGTGTGCTCACCGGGGAGGCCGCGCTCGCGGCGCACCGCCTCGGCATGCGTCCGGTGCTGTGGACGGTCTGGGCGCGGGACTGGACGGCCTCGGCCACTCCCGCAAGCATCATGGCGCTGCTGGCGCCTGGCCTTGTCGGTGGCGCGACCGTGCTGCTGCACGACGCGGGCGCTTCCGGGCCGCCCGGTACGGACGCCACCGTGGCCGCGCTGCCCGAGATCATCGCGGCGATCCGCGCTCGCGGCCTGCGGCCGGGACCGTTGCGCGAACACGGCACCGCGAACACGGTTCTCAGTAGGTGACGGCCTGCGGGATGGCGCCCTGGTCGGCAAGCCATTCGACGAGGCTGTCCTCGGGATCGGGGCGCACCATCGCCCTGGCCCTGCTGACCCGTTCGGCCGCCTCGTGCCCCGGCTCGCACACGGCGCGCACGGTCGAGGCGAGGTCGCGCCGCCCGTCCGCGACGAGGCCGGCGCGGATCAGCGCCGACTGCCCGAGCCGGCCGTGCCCGGCGATCGGGTCGGCGCCGATCACCGGCAGGCCGGCGGCGAACGCCTCGGCGCAGGTGGTGCCGCCCGCGTTGTCCACGAGGGCGCTCGCGGCGGAGAAGATCGCGGGCAGGTCGTCGCGCCAGCCCAGCGCGGTGCAGCCATCGACAGTGCTCAACCGGCGCCGCAGGCGCTCGTTGTGGCCGCACAACACGACCGGTCGGATCCGACTGGCCCCGACCAGCGCCCGCACCGTCCGGTCGAGGCTGCCGACGCCCCAGGAGCCGCCGGAGATCAGCACCGCGTGCTCATCGGCGCCAAGACCGAGTTCCTCGCGCAGCGCCGCGACGGTGCCGGCCCGCGTCCTCGCCCGCACGTCCAGGAAAGCCTCGTCGACCAGCGGGCCGGGCGCGCGGGTCGGTCGGTGCGCCAACCGGCGCGCCTCGGTGGCGACCCACGGATACGGGCACAGGAACAGATCCGTGCCCGGATGGCACCACAACAGGTGGGCCGCTGGTTCGGTGATCGCCACGACGCTCGGCACGGCCAACTGACCCCGTTGGCGCAGCCTGCCGGCGACCTGGCCGGCGAGGTGGAACGTGGACACGACCGCGCGCGGATCGTGCTCGACGACGAGTTGGCGCAACCGGGGCGCGGCCAGCGTCACCAGCGGTGAGCTGCTCGGCTGCCAGTGTCCATGTTGGACAAAGAAGGCCCGGAAGATCCACTGGTACAGCCAGGGCGCACCGCGCATCATGGCGGCGTAACCCGAGCGCAGCGCTGGACCGAGCCGGGCGGGCAACAGGTCGAGCAGATCCACGGTGCGGCAGGGGCAGTACGCGCAGAGCTTGCTGCGCAGGTGGTCGGCGGCGCGGAGGTGGCCGGCGCCCATGCTCGCGGTCAGGATCAGCACCGGGCGTCCGTTGTGGGCAATCGTCCCTGTCACGCAAGCCGGATACCTCTGAAACGCCGGGCTAACCAGGCGAGTCGGCGATCCACATCAGACCGCACGCAGATGCCGTTTCCGTTCACCTGACCGAGGTAGCGCGGGCGCGGGTAGCGCGACCGAGCGGCACCACCGTGACCAGGCCATGAGCGTGCCGCTCGCGCGGAGGGCACGGGCGGCCGGCACGATCTCATGCAGCACCGCGAGGGAGACGGCCAGTTCGTCGTCGTCGACCTCGGCGAGCACCCGGTACGGGCCGACGAGGTCGACGACAAGGCCCAGCAGCCAGCCGGACTCCCGGCAGTGGGCGGGTGATCCGACAGCGCGCAGGTGCGTCAGGTACGCGTCGACCGCGTCGGTCATCAACACCGGCCCTGCCGGCCACGCCGGTAACGGCGGCTCCATGTCCATGGCCCTGCGGCTACCCAGTTGATCGCCGATCATACCCGCAGGTCGTGACGCAGGTTACGGCGATTGGTCGGGAACTGAATGTTTGCCCAGGGCAATCTTTTGCAATCCCACCCCCGAGGAGGTGAACAAGATGGTCAACACGACCTCAATCGATCAGCATCCGGACATCGTCGAGCTGCGTGCCCGCTACGAACGCACGGCGGAGACGCCGCAGGCACGCCTGTTGGAAGGCGGCACGTTCCTCGCCGGTCTCTACACCGCGATCTCCCCCTGGGTGATCACGTTCAACGATCGGACACCGATCACGGTGAACAACCTGATCATCGGTGTTGCGGTGGCGGTGCTCGCCCTCGGCCTGACGTCCGCCTACAGCAGGACACACAACCTGGCCTGGGTGACGCCGCTGCTCGGTGTGTGGACGATCATCGCCCAGTGGGTGATCCTCGCCGGTCCCGCGCCTGCGGGCGTCTGGATCAGCAACGTGATCGCCGGTGGCCTGACGGTGTTGTTCGGCCTTGGCATGACCTTCTTGGAGGTAATGGGCGGCCGTCGGACCACGGCACCCGTGACATCGGCCGTTCGACGGTAGTCCCGGTCGCGTTCGGCATGGCGGGTGCGCCCGCCATGCCGGCGGCGCGTGGAGGTCTAGCGCGGCCCGGTCCCGGTTATTCGCGACACACCAGAAAAACCCGAGCGGACGGTGACGAATCATGGAACAGGTTTCGGATTTCGTACTCGACCGACTGCGCCAGTGGGGCGTGCACCGCGTGTACGGCTATCCCGGTGACGGGATCAACGGCATGCTCGGCGCGTTCGATCGGGCCAGCGGCGACCCCGAGTTCATCCAGACCCGGCACGAGGAAATGGCCGCGTTCATGGCGTGCGCGCATGCCAAGTTCACCGGCGAGGTCGGTTGTTGCGCCGCCACCTCGGGTCCGGGCGCTGTGCACCTGCTCAACGGGCTCTACGACGCCAAACTGGACCACCAGCCGGTGGTGGCCATCGTCGGCCAGCAGAAGCGGATCTCCCAGGGTGGGCACTACCAGCAGGAGATCGCGCTGGACAACCTGTTCGCGGACGTGTCGGAGTTCGTGCAGGTCTGCATGCATCCCGCGCAGGTGCGGCACGTGATCGATCGGGCGTTCAAGACGGCGCTGACCACCCGAGGCGTGGCCACCGTCATCATTCCCGAGGACGTTCAGGAGGAGTCCGCGCAGCCGGCACCGCCCAAGGAGCACGGCGCGATCTTCTCCGGCGTCGGCTGGAGCCAGCCGCGCATGCTGCCCAACCCGGACGAGCTGCGCAAGGCGGCCGAGATCCTCAACAGCGGCGAGCGGGTGGCCATGCTGATCGGCCAGGGCGCCGCCAAGGCCGAGGCCGAGGTGATCGAGGTCGCCGAACTGCTCGGCGCCGGTGTCGCCAAGGCGCTGCTCGGCCGTCAGGTGCTGCCGGACGACCTGCCGTTCGTCACCGGTCCGATCGGCCTGCTCGGCTCGCAGCCAAGTGACGACATGGTGATGAACTGCGACACGCTGCTCGTGGTCGGCAGCAGCTTCCCGTACGCGGAATGGCTGCCGGACGAGGGCAAGGCCAGGGGCGTCGAGATCAACATCGACGGTCGGCTGATCGGCACCCGCTACCCCATGGAAGCGAACCTGGTCGGCGATTCCAAGGAGACGCTGCGCGAGCTGATCCCGCTGCTCAAACGCAAGACCGACCGCAGCTGGCGGGAGCGGATCGAGAAGAACGTGCGCACCTGGGAGCGGGTCCTGCAAGACCGCGCGGACCAGCACTTCAGCGGCAAGGTCAATCCGCAGGCGGTGGCCCACGAACTGTCGCCCCGGCTGCCGGACGACGTGATCGTGACCGCCGACTCCGGCTCGGCAACGAACTGGTGGGCGCGACACCTCAAGCTGCGCAGGGGGATGCAGGCCTCGCTGTCCGGCACGCTGGCCACCATGGGTCCCGGCGTTCCGTATGCGATCGGGGCTCGCTTCGCGTTCCCGAACCGGCCGGTCATCGCGTTCGTCGGCGACGGCGCGTTCCAGATGAACGGCATGAACGAGATGATCACCGTCAAGCGGTATCTTGACCGGCTCGGCGGCCGGCCGCCGTTCATCTTCTGTGTGTTCAACAACCAGGATCTCAACCAGGTGACCTGGGAACAGCGCGCCATGGGCGGCGACCCGAAGTTCATGGGCTCGCAGTACATCCCGGACGTGCCCTACGCGAAGTACGCGGAACTGCTCGGCCTGCGCGGCATCTACTGCGACGAGCCAGGCAAGGTCGGTGCGGCCTGGGACGAGGCCCTGGCCAGCGACCGACCCGTCGTGCTTGAGTTCAAGGTCGACGCCGAGGTCCCGCCGATTCCGCCGCACATCATGAGTTCGCAGGCGAAGAAGTCGGCCAAGGCCATCCTGCACGACCCGGAGAAGGTCGGTATCGGCGTCCGCGGCTTTCGACAGAAGCTGGTCGACTTCTACGAGAGGCTGCCCGGCCGTGACCAGGGCTGAGCAGAGCCGGTCCTCGGCAGCGGTGGACGAAGTGCGGGTGCACGCGTTCACCGTGCCGACGGACGGCCCGGACGGGCAGGAGCAGGACGGCACACTGGAATGGGACTCGACCACGATGGTGCTGGTCGAGGCGCGCGCCGAGGGCCGGGTCGGCATCGGCTACACCTACGGCGACGTGTCGACAGCGCACTTCATCGAGTCGAACCTGGTGTCGGTGGTGACCGGCGCGGACGCCTTCGGTCCAGGCAACTGCTGGAACCGGATGTACGCGGCCATCCGCAACGCCGGCCAGCCGGGTCTCGGGTCGATGGCGATCGCCGCAGTGGACATCGCGTTGTGGGATCTCAAGGCCCGCCTGCTCGGCGAGGCGCTGTACCGGGTACTGCCGGCCGCGCACGACCAGGTGCCGGTGTACGGCAGTGGCGGGTTCACCAACTACCCGCTCGACCGGCTCGTCGAGCAGTTGGCCGGCTGGGTCGAACAGGGCATTCCGAGAGTGAAGCTGAAGACCTCGCGTGATCCGAGCGCAGACCCGGAGCGGCTACGGCAGGTCAGGGAGGCGATCGGTTCGCGGCCGGAGGTGTTCGTCGACGCCAACGGCGCGCTGAGCCGCAAGGAGGCGCTGTACTGGGCGCACCGGTTCGCCGACGAGTGGGACGTGCGCTGGTTCGAGGAACCGGTCAGCTCGCTGGACACCGAGGGCCTGCGGATGGTGCGGGAGCACGGGCCGAGCCGGTTGGAGATCGCGGCGGGCGAGTACGGCTATCTGCAACGGGACTTCCACACGCTGCTCGCCGAGCACGCGGTGGACTGTCTACAGGCGGACGTGACCCGCTGCGGCGGCATTACCGGGCTGTTGCAGGTCGGTGGCGCGGCAGCCGCGCACCAGGTCGACCTGTCCGCGCACTGCGCGCCTGCCGTGTCCGCGCACGCGTTCTGCGCCGTGCCGACCATGCGGCACCTTGAGTACTTCCACGACCACGTGCGGATCGAGCGGCTCGCCTTCGACGGCACCCTCGCCCCGAACGGTGGCGCGCTGCGGCCCGATCCGAACCGGCCGGGGCTCGGCCTCGACGTGTGCTGGGACCGCATCGAGCGCTACCGCGTGCACGGCCAGGCTCGGGCCTGAACCAGACACAAGCCCAGACACAAGCCATGGAAAGGAGCAAGGTCGATGACGGGACGCACGCGTGAGGTGCCGGCCAAGACCGATCCGGCGATCCCGGGCACGCCACGCGGGAGCGCCCGGATTCCCGTTGACCAGCTGGAGCGGGCGCTGCGGGAGGCGGTCGAGGGCGAGGTGCGCTTCGATCGGGGCACGCTCGCCATGTACGCCAACGACGCCTCCAACTACCGGCAGGTCCCCATCGGCGTCGTGGTCCCGAAAACGCTGGACGACGTGGTCGCCACCCACCGGGTCTGCCACGAGTTCGGCGCGCCCATCCTCAACCGGGGTGGCGGGACCAGCCTGTCCGGCGAGACCGTCAACTACGCCGTCGTCATCGACCACTCGAAGTACCTCACCGGCATCGGCGAACTGGACGTCGAACGCAAACTCGTGGTCAGCGAACCCGGCGTGATCAACGAGCAGCTGAACAAGCACACCGGCAAGCACAACCTGGTGTTCGGCCCGGACCCGTCCTCGCACTCCCGCTGCGTGATCGGTGGCAACATCGGCAACAACTCCTGCGGCATCCACTCCGTTCAGTCCCAGCTCTACGGGCCGGGCCCGCGCACATCAGACAACACGCACGCGCTGGAGATCGTCACCTACGACGGCGAGCGGTTCTGGGTGGGCAACAACGAGGAGGACAAGCTCGACGAGATCATCGCCATGGGCGGCCGCAAGGGCGAGATCTACGCCAGGCTGCGCGACCTGCGGGACCGCTACGCCGACGCGATCCGCGCCGGCTACCAGTCGGCGGAAACGGTGCCACGGCGCGTGTCCGGCTACAACCTCGACGAGCTGCTGCCCGAGCGCGGGTTCAACGTGGCGCGCTCGCTGGTCGGCACGGAAAGCACCTGCGTCACCGTGCTGCGCGCCGTGCTGATGCTCACCCCGGCGATGCTGCAACGCACCCTGGTCGTTGTCGGCTACGCCGAACTCGCCGGCGCGGCGGAGCACTGCACGGAAATCATCGAACGCTGGCGGCCGATCGGCCTCGAAGGACTCGACGAGGAACTGATCAACAACCAGGAACAGCAGGCCAAGCACGTCAGTGACATCGAGGAGCTGCCCAAGGACGGGTCGCGCGCCTGGCTGCTCGTGCAGTTCGGCGCCGACTCGGCCGAGGAGTCCGTGCGCACCGCGCACGCGTTCCGGGACTGGCTGGTCAAGGCGAAGGGTTACGACGCCGAGCGGATCGTGATCGCGGAAAGCAAGCAGGAGGGCGGCAACAGCGAGGACATCTGGCAGATCAGGGAAGGCGGGCTCGGTTCGACCGCGTTCGCGCGCGGCGAGGACAACTGGCCGGGCTGGGAGGATTCGGCGGTGCCGCCGAACCGGATCGGCGAATACGTGGCGCGGCTGCGCGAACTGCTCGACAAGCACGGCCTTCGCGGCTCCATGTACGGCCACTTCGGGCAGGGTTGCATCCACTGCCGGCTCAGCTTCGACCTGCGCACCGCGAGCGGCATCGCCAACTACCGGGCGTTCATGGAGGAGGCGGCCGATCTCGTCGTTTCCTTCGGTGGCACGCTGTCCGGCGAGCACGGCGACGGGCAGCAGCGCGCCGAACTGCTCGACCGCCAGTACGGCCAGGAACTGATCGAGGCGATGCGCGAGTTCAAGCGCATCTGGGATCCGGACTGGAAGATGAACCCCGGTAAGGTGATCGACCCGTACCGGCTGGACGAGAACCTCAAGCTCGGCACCGACTACAACCCGCCGCGACCGGCGACCAAGTTCGCCTATCAGGAGGAACGCGGCGACTTCGCGCACGCGACGTTGCGCTGCGTCGGCGTCGGCAAGTGCCGCAATCCAGAAGGCGCACCCACGATGTGCCCGAGCTATCAGGTGACCAGGGAGGAGAAGCACTCCACCCGGGGCAGGGCTCGGCTGCTGTTCGAGATGCTGCGCGGCGACGTGATCAAGGACGGTTGGCAGTCCGAGGAGGTCGCCGACGCGCTCGACCTGTGCCTGGCCTGCAAGGGCTGCACCAACGACTGCCCGGTCAACGTGGACATCCCGACCTACAAGGCGGAGTTCCGCTACCACCACTACAAGTCCACGCGCCGGTGGCGGCCACGACACGCCTACGCGTTCGGCTTCATCGACAAGTGGGCCCGGCTCGCCTCCCGCGTACCCGAGTTGGCCAATGCCGCGACCCAGCTTCCGCTGGCCGACCGGATCGCCAAGTTCGTCGCCGGGATCGACCAGCGCAGGCCACTGCCTGAGTTCGCACCCATGACGTTGCAGGAGTGGTTCAGGGAACGGGGCGGCACCGCGAACCCGAACGGGCGGCCGGTCGTGCTGTTCCCGGACACGTTCAACAACTACTTCCACACCGATGTCGGCGTCGCCTGCGTGACCGCGATCGAGGCGGCGGGCTGGCGGGTGATCATGCCCGATGCGCATGTGTGCTGCGGCAGGCCGCTCTACGACTACGGTTTCCTGGACAGCGCGCAACGCTACCTGCACCACGTGCTTGACGAGCTGCGTGAGCACGCGCGCGCGGACACGCCGATCGTCGGCATGGAACCGAGCTGCCTCGCGGTGTTCAAGGACGAGTTGCGCAAAATGTTGCCGCACGACGATGACGCGGCCCGGCTGGCCCGCAATGCCTACCATTTCGCGGAGTTCTTCGACACCTTCGACATCGCCCCGCCGAAGCTGTCCGGTCGCGCCCTGGTCTGGGGCCACTGCCACCACCGGGCGACCGGCGGTATCCAGCCGGAGCAGCGGGTGTTGCGGAAGATGGGGCTGGACGCGCAGACGCTACAGGGCGGCTGTTGCGGCCTTGCCGGTTCGTGGGGTTTCGAGGCCGGCAAGTACCAGATCTCGATGGACTGCGGTGAGCAGAGCCTGCTGCCCGCAGTGCGCGACGCCGACGCGGACACGCTCGTGGTGGCCGACGGCTTCTCCTGCAAGACCCAGATCGCCGACGCCGACACCGGCCGGCACGCCCTGCACACCGCCCAGGTGATCGCCCTTGCGCACAACGCGCGCAACGGAGACGACGACGGCGGCCCGCCCAAGCGCCCGACTCCCCCGCCGCTGCGTCGGGTCGCTCGCACCGCGCTGCCGGCCACGGCGGCGACACTCGGCCTCGCCGCCGCCGTGGCCGTGTGGCGAGCGCGTCGCTGAGCCGCTGATCCGGTGCGGTTCGGGAGACCAGCGTGGCGAGGGGTGAGCGAGCCGGCCGGCCCGCCGCGAGTAGGCGGCCGGCTCGCTCACCTGGTGGCGAGGGCCCGGCAGGGTGGGTGGGCCGAGCGGAGCGGGGGGTCAGCTCCGCCGTGCGGGCCCTCGCTGGCTGGTGACCGTCACCAGTGCGGCGGCGCGGGGGTGCTGGCCGACGGCGTGGTCGTCGGCTGCGACGGCCGGGTGGGCATCGTCGGCATCGTGGTGGTCGGCTTCATCGGCGTCGTGGTCGGCATGGTCGGCATGGTCGTGGTGGTGGGCATGGTCGTCGGGGTGGGCGGGACCATGAACAGTTGGCCGCGGACGGCACCGAGCGGGAACTTGGCCGTGGTCAGGTTGGTGTAGAACATGGCAGGATCGGCCTTGATCGCCGCGATCGTCCTGGCCGGCACGTTCATGGTCGTGCCGGCGACCGCGGTGATACCGGGTGCGAGGCCGTGCGGCGCGGCGAACAGGCTGGCCGCCGGGGCGCCGTTGACGCCGACCGCGCCCTGGTTGACCGTGAACGAGGTCGACGAGGAGGTCAGGCCGGTCCAGCTCACCGCGTAGCTGATGCTGGTGTTGCCGAACCCGAGGAACGCGGTCGCGTGCGCGTTGTTCGCGCCCACGGACACTTCCTGGCCGCCGCTGTTCAACGCGGCCAACGGGCCAACATGCATGATCCGCTCAAGGTCGACCGGCCCGATCCTGCGGAACTGCCCGCGAACCGCGCCATCGGGATGCTTGGCATCGTTCACGTTGAGATAGAACTGGCCGGGATTGTCGACCAACCGGGCCAGCATCCTTGTGTCGTTGACGGTCACCGAGCCGGCGACCGCGGTCAGTGTGTCCGGCATCGGCGCGGTCAGCATCGGCATGACCGCTCCCCCGGTCGTGCCTGACGCGCCCGCGTGCACCCGGACCAGCGTCGGCGCGCCGAGGTGGTGCCACGAGATCTCGAAAGCCACCTGGTTTCCCTTGATACGCAGCAGCTCCACCGCGTTCCCGTGCGGGTCGCCCATCGCGGAATGTGCCCTGGTCCGCTCGTTCGCGCCGTTGAGGTCGGCCTCAAGGTAGACGGTGTTCGACGAACCGGCCATGACGTCGGCCACCGAGGCGACCGTGCTCGGCGACGGAGCCGAGGGCTGCGAGGTCGTCATGGCGTAGGCCGTGCCGCCCGAGACGGCGGCGGCGGTGAGCACACCGATCACCATTGGGGTTTTACGTAAAACCATTGTCAACCTTCCCGATCTTGGGTTGTGACATCGTCCCCCTGGCTATCAGGACGCGCACCTGCCGTCGAGGTTTATCGGGTCGTGATAACTACTTTAGGTCACATATCTACAAATTATTCACGCGAATTCGGCACATGACGAAAGACGACAGCTGATCAGCGACGAGATCGTGCGCCCTCCGCGCCTCGGCCGGCGATACCGCCAACCGAGTGACGCACCGTGCACAGCAAGTCGGTTCAATGCAGGAACCTCGCAGGTCAGACCCTCGCCTTCGACCAGCTACTCCATGCGGACCAGCCGAGTAACCCCGCGAGCCGCACCCGCCGATGACTCGTTAACGTCCACTCTTGACGGAGGTGCTAACTTGCTCGTTACCCACCCGAGATCACAGGAATATAGTTCCGTTATCGGACTTCGTAAGCCCTTCCGTTATTCGCAACACGATTCGAGGAGCTCCGCTTGTGTTTCGCCAAAAACGGCGCGGGCCGTACCAGCTCCAGCTCATAACCGCGCGTCGCTCGCATCCGAGGGCCGCGTTACTGGTGTTGCTGATCGCGATGCCGGTCGCCCTGCTCGGCGTCACGGCCGCCGCCTTCCTCTTCCGGTCAGCCCAGGCCGCTGCGCCCGCGGCCGCCCCGAACCCGAACTGCACGTTGATCGTGCCAGCCAACCCGTTGACCGCGGCCGGTCTGGCCACGCCCTATCAGCTCACCGCGACGAACCCGGCCAACGGGCAGTGCAACGAGTCGAACATCAACCAGTCGGCCTTTGTCGAAGCCGCGATCCTCACGCCGGCCGGGCAGCTGTCGCTGTACGACCCACTGGTGATCGACCGCGGCACGCAACCAGCGGCAGCGCCGGTGCCGGCCCAGGTGCCGGCGGGCTCGACGGTCGGCATCTGGTTCGGCTTCAATGGCACCACCCTGATCCTGCGCGCCGCCAACGGCAGCTCGCTCGCGCAGGGCCAGTGCGTGAACGGCAGCCGAGGCTCCGTGTTCGGGCAGTTCGCCTACTGTGGCGCTACCGCCTTCTTCCGGGCCGCGAACAAGGCGATCGCCGCCAAGACCCTGGTAGTTCCGCCCTCGGGCACCGCCAAGGACGGCGCGCCGTGCCCGACCACCCGCGACTTCGCACTGATCGACCAGGACCAGAGTGACAACGTGGTCACCCACTACCTGGCCAACGGCAAGGGCCAGATCGCCCAGAAGAACACCGCCAACACCGCCACGATCGGCGGCGGCGCCGTCGACCTCGCCAACGGCAGCGACAACCTGCTGCTCGACCAGTTCGTCGACCCGGCGCTGGGGTGCACGCCGTTCACCGCACCCGACCGGTCCAGCGACATGCAGCCCAGCGGTTCACTGCCGCTGGACGAGCTGTCCGCGGCCGCCAACCAGCAGGCACCGATCGCCCTCGTGCCGCTCAACGACCCGATGACGCTGGTCAACGCGAACCAGAGCACCACGAAGACCAACGCCTACCGGGCCGGCGTCGACCAGTTGCCGATCGGTGGCGGTGGCGACAACGGCAGCGCGACCACCTACTGCCAGAACATGTTCAACAGCCAGGCCGGCATCGCTCGCTTGTTCAAGGATCAGGCCATGTTCGCCAACGCCCCGTCCGTGGACGCCGCGATGGCGACCAACCTGTTCACCTTCCTCGCCATGCGCGCCAACCAGTCGTTCACCAACCTCGGCTGCGCCAACCTCCTGCACATGGCCAACCCGATCACGCTGACCATGAACGGCAACCAGGTCATCACCGCGGCCGTGTTCAAGGCGGCCGGACAGCCACCGGCCACCTGCGGCCCGACCGCCATCACGACAACGGCCGCCGCCGGCCCCACCACCACGACGGCCTCCACCACCACCGCTCCGGGCACCACCACCGCTCCGGGCAGCACCACCGCTCCCAGCGGTACCACGACCGCCTCACCCGGCGGCACCACAACAAACGCACCCGGCGGCACCACAACCACCGCGCCCAGCGGCACAACCACCGCCTCGCCCGGTGGCACGACGAGTACGTCCCAGGGCGCGCCGAGCAGCACCCCTCCGACCACAACCGCCACCGCCTGCTCGGCACCGACCACCACCGCCACCACCGCGACTGGTGGCGGGTGGACCAGGACGAACCATCCGCCGAACCCGTGGTGGGTACACCACCGACCACGCTGGTGATCAACGAAAGGGGTGTGGTGCTCGGCTGAGGCGACTCAGCCGAGCACCACACCTTTGCTTATCGGCGGACCAGAGTCGGGTTTCCGGTCACGGGACTGACGGAGTGGCCGGGCACGGCTCGGGCCGAGCCGCCGGTGACCGGCAAGCCGCCGGACACCGCGTACATGCCCTCGTCGAACGCCTTGCCGTTGCTCGGCGCCTTGCCAACGGCGAGCAGCGCAACGCTGTTGCCGTTCACGACCGAGCAGGAGATGTAGTCACCGACCATCGAACCCTGACTGGTGCTGGCGATCTGCGAGAGGCTGAACGGATCGGCCACCGTGGTCGGCGCGCTCCACGACGCGCCGCCGTTGGCGCTGGAGATGTAGCCGGCCTCCAGTTGGCAGTTCGACGCCGAGCAGTTCGCGTTCGGGTAGAAGTAGTAGTACAGGCCGATTTTCGCGGTACTGCCGGAGGTCGCGTGATCGACGCCGAGTCCGGGGATGAAGTGGTCGACACCGCTGGTGGTGGCGTCGATCGGGACCCGGGTGACGGCCGACCAGGTGGTGCCGTTGCCGCTGGTCGAGTAGACGATGTCGTTGGCGGAACAACCCGACCGGAAGCGGCAGTCCTGCCACGCCACGTACACCGTGCCTGCGCCGTCGATCTCGGCAGACGGCAGGCCCTCGCCGTCACGCAGGTTGCCGTTGACGCCGTGCGCCTGCACGTTCGCCACCAGCACGCTCGCGGTCCAACTGCTGCCGCCGTTGGTCGAGGTGAACGAGCGGACCGAGCTGCCGTTGGTCGAGTACGGCACCACGACCGTGCCGTTCGGCTGCACGAGCGGCTGGCCGCCGAGACCGCTCGGCGAATCGGCCGGCGAGGCCGGCGCGGACCAGGTCAGGCCACCATCGGTTGAGGTGGACATGATCTCGGCGTTGCCGGATGAGGTGATGTCGGCCTCGACGTAGCAGTTGCCGTAGTGCGGGCTGCTCGATGTCGTGTCGCAGACGATCCAGTTCTTGTCGTAGCCCTGACCGTCGAAGCCGACCCCGTCGACCGGGTTCTGCCAGGTGACACCGTTGGTCGAGCGGTTGATGGCGACGCCGACGGCGTTGCCGCTTGAGTCGATCGGCAGCGAGGCGATCATCCAGACGCCGTGTTTCGGGTCGTAGGCGACGGAGGCGTCACTGGCCGCGTTGTACTGGCCGCCGCCCTGATTGACGGTCAGGCCGGGCAGGTACCCGTGCTGCCAGGTGGTGCCGCCGTCGGTCGAGGTGGCCCAGCCGATGTCGGAGGACCCGCCGTCGTAGATCCGGCCGACCTGGAACCCGGACACCACGGTGCTGCCCCACGAGTACGTGTCTGGCTCGACCTCGGTCGCGTGCTGGGCGTCGGTGTCGGTGAACGGATCGGTGCTGACCTCGGTCAGGCTACCGCCTCCGCCGCTGCCGTTGACCGTGAGCGTGTAGCTCGCGGTGTGTGTCGCCGACGGTCCGGTGCCGGTGATGGTGATCGGGTAACTGCCGGCAGGCGTGCTCGACGCGGTCGCGATGGTCATGGTCGAGGACGCGCCCGCGGTGACCGACGTCGGGTTGAAGCTCGCGCTCGCGCCGGAAGGCAGGCCACTGGCGGACAACGCGATCGACTGGGCCGAGCCGGAGGTGACCGTGGTCGCGATGGTGCTGGTGGTCGACCCACCCGGGTTCACCGCGCCGGATGTCGGCGAGTCGCTGATGCTGAAGTCGTTGCCGGTGACCGAACCGGTGAGGGTGACGTCGTCGAACAGGGTGAAGGTTGGATCGCCGGGATAGTTGTCGTCGTGGCTGGTCAGGGTCAGCTTGTAGGTGTGGCCAGCGGTGACGGTCGCGGTGACCTGCTTCCAGCCGGAGCTGCTCACGCAGGTCTTGGCCAGCGGGGTACTGGTGGTGCCGGCGGTCGTGTCGGCGAGGGTGGCGGTTGCCCAGTCGTAGCGCACGGTGTCCGGGCAGGTGATGTTGTAGTAGAAGGACAAGCCGGTGGTGCCGGTCGGCGCGGTGAAGGACTGGCTGACGGTCGAGTCACCGTTGGTCGGTGAACTCGATCCGGCACGGGCGGCGTAGGTGCCGCTGTGCGCACCGGAACTGACGATCGAGGTGCTGCCGGTGGTGGTCCAACCGGAGAAGGTGCCGGTCTCGAAACCACCGTTGGTGATGCCGGTCGCCAGCGGGCTTGCCTGGGCGGCGGAAGCCAGGCCGATGCCGGTGACCGCGACGACGGCCGCGGCGAGCAGGGTTCTGGACAGGGGTCTGCGCATGGTGAACTCCTTGCGGCGCCAACAAAAACGTCGGCTGGCTCATCGATGCCACGGACGGCTACAGGGAGATGGGCCGCTACGCATGGTGGAGCGCCGAGCGGGGCGTGGCTAGCTACGTTCGGCGCTCACAGTTCACTGTTCTCCAAGGAAATACCAAGAATTGAGGGTTGGCGCCGAGCGACCTCGGCGCGCTAGCGTCGTGCTTCAATTCGAGGGCGAAGAGGTGGACGCATGCGTGCGAACAGATTGTCCGGTTTATGTGGTGCGGCGGGTGCGCTCGCCGCAGTGGTGGTGATGACCGCCGGCACGGCCGGCGCCGCGCCCGCCGACCGGCAGGTGAACCAGGTGACCAGCACCGATCCCTACGCGAGCTGCTCGATCGGCGCGGAGACCGGCACGATCTTCCCCGGCACCATCGTCGAGCCGTCGGTTTCGGTGAACCCGTTGAGCCACGACCAGTTCATCGGCCTGTTTCAACAGGACCGTTGGTCGGACGGCGGGGCGCGCGGAATCGGCGAGGTGTACTCCGACGACGGCGGCCGGCACGTGCGGGAGGCCGCAATGCCGTTCTCGTCCTGCGACCCCGGCGGCCTGAACTACGAGCGGGCGTCGGACGCGTGGGTCAGCTTCGGGCCGGACGGCACCGCCTACGCGAACGCGCTGAACTTCGACGACAAGGATGCCCGCAACGGCGTCGGCGCCGCGGTTTCACACGACGGCGGACGAACCTGGCACCACGTGACCGAGTTGATCAACGACACCCAGGTCGAATTCGGTGACGACAAGAACTCGGTCACCGCGGACCCGCTGCGGGTCGGCACCGCCTACTCGGTGTGGGACCGGCTGGACACCGGCCCCAACGGGAACACGATAACCGGCCCCGGCCTGCTGTCCGTGACGCACGACTTCGGCCGCACCTGGTCAGCGCCCCAGGTGATGGTGGCGACCGCGCCGAACGAGCAGACCATCGGCAACCTGATCGAGGTCGACCGACGCACCGGCGTCGTCTACGACATCTACACCGACATCGTGTTTACCGACGCGACCGGCAACACCATCGCCTCGTCGACCTACAAGATCGAGCGGTCCTTCGACGGTGGCCGCACCTGGTCGGCGCCGAGCACGGTCGCCACCGACTCCTCCGTCGCCGACGTCGACCCGAACACGGGCGCGCCGCTGCGGACCGGCGCCGGTCTCGCGTCGGCCGCGATCGACCCGAACACCGGCACGCTGTATGTCGCCTACGAGGGCACCGACTTCACCAGCGGCAAGTACAACCAGGCGCAACTGGTGCACTCCGCCGACGGCGGGCGCACCTGGTCGGCGCCGGTGCGGGTGAACGGCGCGCCGCAGGCCGAGGCGTTCACGCCGACCGTCGCGGTCGACGCGCTCGGCACGGTCGCCGTCACCTACTACGACCTGCGCGACCTCAAGCCCGGTGACACCACAACGTTGCCGACCGCGACCTGGCTGACCACCTCGGCAGGACCGAACTCCGCGTTCGGCGGCGAGCGGCAGCTCGGCCCGGTGTTCGACCTGCTCCGCGCGCCCAACGCGGGCGGCTTCTTCCTCGGCGACTATGAGGGTCTCGTCGGGCAGGGCGACGCGGTCCAGCCACTGTTCGTCGGCACGACCGGCACCAGCGGGCCGGCCAGCTCGGCCGGTTTCTCCGGCCTGGTGCCCGTGCGCGGCTGGTCGTCTGCCACGTCGTCGGTGACGGCAGTGGCACACGGCGTCGCGGCAAAGGCTGGCGCGGCAAAGGCTGATGCCAACACGCGGGCGGGGCGGGTGCGCAGGTAGTCGAGATCGTCAGCAGGCTCGGGCCGGGCCACCGTGTGCAGCCTCGTGATCCGGTGGTCCGGCCCGCGCGACGCGGCGAAGCGCCGCTCGTCGGACTGTGGTCAGTCGCCTTCCGTGGCCAACTCGGGCTCCTGCCGGGGCATGGCCACCAGGGCGATCATGGCCAGCACGCAGCAACCCACGATGTAGACGCTGATCCACGTGCTGCTGCCGGTGCTGCCCAGGATCGCGGTGGCGATCAGCGGTGCCGGGCCACCGGCGATGACCGAGGCGAACTGATAACCGAGGCTGGCGCCGGAGTAGCGCACGTTCGTGCCGAACCGTTCCGCGATCAGCGCGGCCTGCGGCCCGTACTGCATGTCGTGGAAGACCAACGACACCACGATGCCGACGAGCACCAGCCATGCGGCTTTGGTGTTGAGCAGGCCGAAGTACGGGAAGGCGAACAGCGCCGTGCAGACGATGCCGATGCCGTACATGAGCCTGCGTCCGATCAGGTCGGACAGCCAGCCGAACAGCGGCACGCTGATCAGGCCGACCGCTGCCGCGACCATGGTGTCGGCGAGCAGGTCGCCCTGGGCGAGCTTGAGATGTTTCGTGCCGTAGGTGAGTACGAACGTGACGAACAGGTAGAACGGCGCCTGCTCGGACATGCGCACGAACGCCCCGCACAGGATCGCCCTCGGCTGCTCCTTGATCACCTGCCAGACCGGCAGCCGGACCACCTGACGCGCCTCGCGCACCGCGCGGAAGGCTGGCGATTCCAACACGCGCAACCGCACATACAGGCCGATGCCCACGAGGACGATGCTGACCAGGAACGGAATCCGCCAACCCCAGCCGTCGAACCCGCCGCCGGCGAGCGATTCGATCAGCTTGACCGCGCCGGTGGACAGCAACAGTCCGATCGGCACGCCCAGCTGCGGCCAGCTGGTGATCAGACCGCGGCGGTGCGGCCTGCCCCATTCCATGGACAGCAGCACCGAGCCGCCCCACTCGCCGCCGACGCCGATGCCCTGCGCGACGCGCAGGATCACCAGCAGCACCGGCGCTGCCGCGCCGAGCGTGCCGTAACCGGGCAGGCAACCGATCAGGAACGTGCCGATGCCCATCAACAGCAGCGTCGTGATCAGCGTGGTCTTGCGGCCGATCCGGTCACCGAAGTGGCCGAAGATCGCCGCACCGATCGGCCGGCAGGCGAAGCCAACGAACTGGGTCGCGAAGGACGCCAGCACGCCGGCGATCGCCGAGTCGCCGGGAAAGAACAGCTTCGGGAAGATCAGCGCGGCCGCGGTGCCGTAGAGGAAGAAGTCGTACCACTCGATTGACGTGCCGACTGTGCTGGCGACCACCGCCCGTCTGCGCTGGCTCCCGCTGTCGGCTGCTGAGCTGGTCACGGTGTCCGGTAAGCGTGTGCCCATGCGGTGCCTCCGCTCCGCAGACAACGGTGGTCGCGACACCATACATCAATCTTTAAAGATGTCGATCAGAATTCAAGGAAAAATAGGAATCCAATTCTTTTCCGACTCTTCCCCGGTACCTCATTCAGCCGCAGCCGGGCTGGCAGGTGCGCCGCACGAGCGCGTCCAGGAACACCGAGACGATGTCCTGGGCGGTGTCCACCTGGTACGCCTTGCCACCGGTGGCCGCCGCGAGCTGGTTCAGCGCGTCCATGTCGGCCGCCGGTCCGATGCCGACGGCGATCAGCGGCAGCGGATGCGCGGGATTGGCCAGCGCACGGAGCTGTTGCAGGGTAGTCGGCAGATCGGGGCCGTGATCGGTGTCGTTGGCCCCGTCCGTCATCAGCACGACGGCGTCGACCTTGGTGGGATCGTAGCCGTTCAGCACGTCCTGGTAGGCGGCGAGCGCGGTGCTGTACAGCGCGGTCCCGCCGTGCACCACCGAGGGCAGCACGCCGATGGCCTGCTGGAGCGCGGCGCGGCGGGTCACGCCGTTCGTCGGCTGGCCGAGCGGGCCGAGCGGCACCACTTCCTGCCAGTCGTTGGGCGGCGCCAGCTGGTTGGAGAATTCCCACAACCCGATCTCGCTGCTGTCCGGGAACTGGGCGAGGCCGACATTGGTGGCGTCGCGGACGATCTCCGCCTTGGTCTCGCCGTTCGGGCTGGTCTCCCCTATCGACCCGGACACGTCGACCACGGCCAGGAAGCGGGTGTCGAGGTTGACCGCGACCCAGGTGCGCAACAGCGTGGTCACCGCGACGGTCGGCGGATAGCGCCGCGCGTCGGCGGTGGTCGTGTCCCCGAAACCGGCGCCGGCCACCAACGACGCGGTGTGCGCGGACCGCAGCGCGCTCTCGAACCGCGCGACCGCGTCCGCTGTGCCGCCGAGGTCCGCGCGGGACACGACGGTGACCACCGGATAGTCGAACAGGAACGTGCCTTCCCGTGGAGTCATCGCGACGAACTTCGTCGAACCGCCGTGCTGGTTGGCCTGGTTGACGGCCTGCTCGGACGCGGTGAACACATGCGCGCCCGCGTTGCTGAACTGGCCGGCGATGTCGGTGACGGCGAGCGGGCCGAGCCGCACGAGCAGGCCGGCCAGCTGCGTCGACGGCGCGTTCATCGGTTCGCCCAGCACCGATTCGAGCATCAGGACGCTGGTAAGGCCCTCGGTGGTGGTGGTCGGATTGCCGATCACGCCGGGCAGCGCGCCGCCGGCCAGCGCCTGCCAACTTGGTTTGGTCGCGGGCCAACCGATCGTGCGCGCGAACGATTCCGGCGCGGCCAGCACCAGCGGTGTCGTCGCGAGCGAGGCACCGACCTCCAGTTTCGGCGCGAACGAGCCCATGGTGCTGGCCTGCGCGTTGACCTCGCGGGCCCATAGCGACGAGTCGGGAATCCAGACAGCCGGTGGCGCGATCTGCTCGGTGGGCAGCTCACCCGCGGCTTCGGCCGAACTCTCCGCGTTCACGGTGACGTGCACGCATTGGTTGTCCGCGACCGGGTTCGTGCCGTTGAACTCGTTCGCCACCGTGGTCACGATCGGCGCGACGGCCGGTGCCGCGGTCACCTCGACGCTGAGCTGCCCCGTGCAACCGCCCGTCTCGCCGCGGATCACCGTGATCGTGGTCGCCGCCGCGGTTCCGGCCACGGCGAGGATGGCGAGGGCGATGAGACCTGCCTTGAGATGCCGCCGCTTCCGATGGTGAGCCATGCGTCATCGCCACCTGTCCGGTACGGATCGCCCGAACACCGGCCGCCTCCCGCCCGCTCGCCGGAGGTGCTGCCCTGCTGCCCGGCATCGGGCAGCGGCGTGCGGCGGTCCACGCCTGCTTTCGTTATCGCGTGCGACCCTTCCGACGTAACGTAACCAGTCCCCACTGCCGTCGGTATGCGCCATCAGCACGCGACGCGCTACGACGACCGGCGCAGCGTCACCTTTCCGCGGTTGGATTGAGCACAATGAGCTGATGAGTGTCATCAGGCTTCCTCCTGGCCGTGCTGACCGCCTGCGCGCGGCGTCATTCACCTATCCGGAGGTCGGCCGGACCGCAGGTCGGCTTCCAGCCGGATATCGGATCACCAACGCCGTACGAACGCTGCCGCCGGGCACGGACTTCGACGAGGCCGCCCGATCACTGTTGAGCTGGCGGGTGCACCAACGGGCAGGCTTGCGCGTCGCAGCCTCGAACCCACAGGTCGTCGAAGCCGCCGTGGTGCGGTTGCGCATCGGGATCGGCAGGCTGGGCCTGGTCGCACCGTGCCGCGTGGTCTTCGTTGTCAACGAAGACCACCGGCGCGGGTTCGCGTACGGCACGTTGCCAGGACACCCCGAGTGCGGCGAGGAATTCTTCCGGATCGAGCGGGTCAACGACACGGTCACCTTCGCCATCACGGCATTCTCCCGACCGGCGAGCCGGCTGGCCACGCTCGCCGGCCCGCTTGGCTCGTTCATCCAGGACCGGATGACCCAGCGGTATCTACGCGCAGATAGACCCACATTGACATCCGGCCACCAGCGTGCCGTCGTCATCCATCCACAATGGATTCAAGCAGTGCCGAGGCCAACTCGTCGGCCGGGCGGACCCACTGGTGGCGCAGGGTGCGGAACAAGGCGGCGGCCCGTACTCCCGGCCAGTCCGCCGGCAGCAGTGCCATCGACAGCACCGGATCACGACGGATCAGCAGCAACCACTCCGCGCCCAACCGGACCCGCCAGGACAGTTCGTCGAACTCGTCGAAGGCCCTGTCGGTCCACCGCAGGAGGAACTGGTGGTATCCGGCGGCGATCTCGGTCAGGTCCCAGGCTTCCCGAGCGATCCGAGCGGGATCGGTCCACATGAACGCCTCGGCTCGGAACACCTCGGCGTGATCGAGGAGGTCGAGTTCGGCCAGTGCGGGCGAGATGTCCGTGGCCGAGGTCGAGACCCACAGGCCGCTGCGCAACGGCCCGAAACCGAACCAGCCCAACCGGGTCCGCAGGGCATGCCGATCCGCACGTCGAGTCTCCGGCATCGAGAACGTCAGCAGCGTCCACCGGCCGTCCCAGTGCCGATCGACCACGTCGCCATCGAGCTTGCGCTGACCGTCGCGCAGCACAGTGGACCCGTGCTCGGTCAGTGCGAGAAACGCCTGGCGGCCTCTGCGTACCGTACGGAGAAGACCACGTCGCCCCATCCGGCTCACCGTCGCCCTGGTCGCGTGTTCGCCGACGCCGAGGCGCCCGAGCGCGGTGATGAGGCCACTGGTCGACACGGCTATCCCGCGATCAAGCACGTGGTCGCCGAACAAGGTGAGCACCAGCGTCTCGGGCCGCACGGCCAACGCCGCTTCGGCTGCGCGAGAGTCAACGACCGCCGACATCACCACTCCTCACCACTTCTCCCACCGGACGCACCACCACAACCTACCGTCGAAAATTTCGCCAGACATCTGACGACCGTCACAAATAAGTATAAGTAAGTTTCACACAGGACCCAGATCTCGCGGGAGAACGCCTCGACCTTCGACACACCAACGAACATCCGGCAGCACAACTGCTCCATCGCAGCACACACATGCTCTCGCACCCGATATCGGAATTACCCGACCAGCCATCCGACAACGTCCTCTTCCTCCAACGTCCGCTCAACATCGGCAGATCTTTGACGGTCGTCACGAGGATGCCTATCGTCGCCCTATCCGGAATCCCCGACCGGAGGTCAACGATGACTGGAATCAGAACAGCATTCGTGGCACTCGCCAGCACCCTGCTCGTCGCCACCGTCGGACTCGTGTCCGCGCCGCAGGCATCCGCCGCGCCCCAGGCGCCCGCCGCCGCGCTGACGGAGGTGACCAACTTCGGCGACAACCCGGGTGGCATGCGCATGTACATCTACGTGCCGGACTCCCACCCAGCCAACCCCGCGATCGTGGTCGCCATGCACGGCTGCGGCGGCTCCGGCCCCGGCTTCTACGCAAGCAGCGAATTCGCCTCGCTCGCCGACCGGTACGGATTCATGGTCATCTATCCGAGCGCCGAACAACAGGCCGGGTTCGGGAACTGCTTCGACACCTGGTCCGACGCTGCCAAACACCGTGGCGGCGGCAGCGACCCCGTTTCGATCGCCTCCATGGTGACCTACGCCGAACAACACTACAGCGGCGACCTGAACAGGGTCTTCGCCACCGGATCGTCCTCCGGCGGCATGATGACCAACGAGATGCTCGCCCTCTACCCGGACGTGTTCAAGGCCGGCGCGGCATTCATGGGCGTGCCCTTCGACTGCTTCGCCAACGCCGCCGACTACCCGCCAGGGAGCAGCAAGTGCACCGGCGGCACGATGAACCGGACCCCGCAGGAGTGGGGCGACGACGTCCGGCAGGCATATCCCGGCTACACCGGCCCCCGCCCACGGGTCCAACTGTGGCACGGCACCGCCGACCCGCTCGTGCCGTACTCGCTGCTACAGGAAGAAATCAAGCAGTGGACCAACGTGTTCGGGCTCAGCCAGACACCGACGTCCACAGACACCCCGCAGCCCGGCTGGAACCGCAGTCGCTACGCCGACGCCTCCGGAACCGTCCAGGTGGAGGCATACAGCATCCAAGGCGCCGGGCACATCCTGCCGGAAGCCGGCATGGCCGCCTACGCCATCGACTTCTTCGGCCTTACCGGCTCCACCAACCCGCCACCGCCCGGTTCGGGCTCGTGCGGCGTCACCACCACCGTGAGCGCCTGGAACAGCGGCCTGACCGAGAACATCACCATCACCAACACCGGCACCACAGCGATCAACGGCTGGTCCCTGGCTTTCACCCTCCCCGGTGGACAGACCATCACCTCCGGGTGGAACGCCACCTACTCGCCGTCCTCGGGGCAGGTGACCGCCCATGACGTCACCTACAACGCCGCGATCGCGCCGAACGGCTCGGTCACCATCGGCTTCCAAGCCACCCACACCGGCGACACGGCCAAGCCCACGTCCTTCACCCTCAACGGCATGTCCTGTTCCCTGTCCTGACCACACGACGACGCAGCAGAGCGTGGCCGGCGTTCCCGCCTGGCCGGCCACGCTCAGCGGAAGTCGTCCGCATGACCGACGGCCCACTGGGCGTAGGTGTGGGCGGGCGCGCCGGTGATCTTTTCAACGATGGCGGAGGTCAGGGCCGGGACGCTGGAGGCGGCGGCCCACTGGCTCACGATCGCCTCGGCCACGACCGGAGGCATCGTCCTGCCGATTTCCGCGCGAGCCTGCTCCTCGGAGACGTGTTCGATCCGGATGGGACGGTCGATCGCCTCGCCGATATGCTCGACCTGGCGTTGCAGGGTCAGGGATTCGGCCCCGTAGACGGTGTAGGCCTGGTGCGAGTGACCCGGTTCGATCAGGGCGGTCACCGCGAGCGCCGCGATGTCCTTCTCGTGCACCGGCGCCGACTGTGCCAGTGGATAGGGCAGCCGGACGACGTTGTCGGTGCGGATCGAGTCGGCCCACCAGGTGCGGGTGTTGGTGGCGAAGCTTCCCGGCCTGAGAAACGTCCAGTCCAGACCGGACCGTTGGATGGCCTGCTCGATCGTGCGGTTCAGGAGGGGGACCGAGTGGTCGGCGTCGGGGTTCAGAACCGACACCGATGAGAGCAGGACCACCTGTCGAATCCCCGCGGCCGCAGCCGTCGCAACGACCTTCTCGATGTCGTAGGGCCGCTGGGGGTTGAGCATTCCGTAGAGGAACATCTTGTCGGCACCGTCGAGCACCGCAGGCAGCGTCTCCGGACGATCGAGGTCGGCGCGGGCAGCTTCCAGCCCGGGTGCCAGGCCCGCAGCTGAATTTCTCGTGACTGCTCTGACGTGCTCGCCGGCGGCCAGCAGGCCATCGGCCACGTGACGGCCCACATTACCTCGGGCGCCGAAGACGACTACCACCATGACGAGACCTCCCGTTGGTCGTGCACGTGAACTGCCGCGTAGTCGGCGACTCTCCAGCAGGTGATGGGACCCTTGTCTCATCACCGTATCAGAATGATAGGACAAGAGTCCCATCACATCCGCCCATGCCGCTGACGCGTGTCGGCGTGAGTGCGCTACTGGCTGAGCGTGAACAGCAGTTCGCTGAGTTCGACGGGCATGGTGATCATGCAGTCGTGGCCGGTCGGCAGTTCCCACACCCGGCTGACTGGGCCGCCCGGACAGTCCACACAGCAGCGGGTTAGCATGGTGCTCGGCCATGTCTGCGATCGGGCTCGACAGTCTGGTGTCCGTCCACTCGCGATCCACATACCCGACGCACTCGGTGCGCGTCGCTGGCCCGAGACGGCCTACCAGCCAGGCGGAACGCCGATGAACTCCAGCTACGGCGAATGTCGGCCCTCATCATGATTTCGTCCTTTGTGGATTTCAGAGGCGGAGCTGGTGGTGCAGGGCACTTCGTCGCCGTCGAACACGGCGAACTCGCGGTTGTCCACAATTTGATCATGTTCTCGTAGAAGTCCACGGTCGCGCGGCCCTTCCGCCGCGGCTGACGCGACGCCATGCGCGGGGTCCCTGCCTCGACCGGCTGGCCCCACCTGCCACGACCGGACGTCGACTACTCCACCATTTGGCCGCTGTTCATCGGGTTGTCCGACGCGTAGCTTTTCTCTCGTTTGTCGGGGACAACCACCACAATCACACAGGTGCACAGGGGGGGGAATCCGTGCTCGCCAACCGGCCACGTCTTGCCGGCGCGCTGTCGGCCGCACTGATCGTGGGCAGCAGCCTCGCTCTTGCCATCCCGGCTTCGGCCGATCCGACTCCCGGCTACGACTGCGTAGTCGACACGCCCGACCAGGGCGCCAATCCGCAATTCCAACCGATCCAGGTCTGCGCGTCGTTCGACAAAGCCCACTACTCATCGGGCGACACCGTCAAGGCAACCGTCAGCGTCCAGAACCTCGGCACCGCGCCCGCGCCCGGCGTCACCATCTGGACCATGTCGATCACCGGCTCGGATCATCTCACCTCCGCCCCGGTCGGACCACTGATCACCGATGGCACCGGACCCAACCTGGCGCCCGGCCAGACCATCGTGTCGGAAGTCGAGGGCTACGCGGCCGATCCGGCCTCCGGCGCGGTGACCTTCTCCGCGCCGGTGTCCCAGTTCGGCAGCAACGGTGTGGGTGACACGTTCGGCCCACCGGTGAGCATCACGTCCGCCGTGACAGCGGAAACCGGCGACTACAGCGGCGTGGTCTTCGCCGACGGCGACGGCAATGGAACTCCGGACTCTGGAGAGGGACTTGGCGGTGTTCGGGTCAGTCTGTCCGGGCCGTTCAACGGCATCAACGGCAACGGCACGCAAAGCTATTCGGCCACCACTGACGCGAACGGCGACTTCAGCCTGACCGGCCTGCCAGCAGGCCGTTATTCGGCCAGTGTCGACGATCCGGCCGGCTGGTACGTCCATCCGGCGAATGGCGGCACCGTCACGGTGGGCGCTGCGGGTGCGGGTCCCGACCTGTACGCGGCGACGCCATCGCCAACACCGCTCACCGCATCGATGTCGTTCGACCAGAGCAGCTATCACGCGGGTGACACGGTCAACGTCACGCTCAATCTGACCAACACCGGCGCCAACACGCTCGACGACGTCCAAGCCGACTGCGACATCTCCGGCGAGGCCGGAGGGCTGCTCGGCGTCGGCAACGGCTGGGACCAGTTGACGAATCCGGGCATCACTGTGCCTGGCAACCAGACGGTCACCCTGCACCTGTCGGAGATCCTTCCCGTCGATGAAGCCACCAACATCACGGGCAAGTACACGGCGGACTGCGTGTTCCAGCCATTCGTCGGCTACCAGATGGACGGCCCTGAGGCGAGAGTATCGGCCACTGTCCTGCCCCCGACCGTCCCGACCACGAATTTCGTGGTGAACTTCGTCGAGGACGGGCAGCAGTCCGACGTACCTTCGCCCGCGTTGTCGCTGGTCGATCCGGCGACTCAGAACATCGTCGCCGGTAGCAAGTTCGGCTATCCAACGGGCGACACCGTCACCGTTGCCCAGGGAACCTGGAACGTCACGCTGAATCCGCTGAGCTGGGCCTGGAAACTCGCACCAGGACAGCTGAGCACGCTCAACACCAGCACCATCGCTCCGGGGCAGACGGTGACCATCCACGTCGTGCCGACAACGCCACAACCCACTCCACCTACGCCCCCAACCGACTGACCGGCTGGGTCAATTCACCGGCAGCTCACGTCATGACGAAGCCGTGATCTCGCTCTGGTCGGCCAGCCTGGCTACGTCCACTACCAGTTCGGTGATTATCCGCGTGCCGTTGAATGCTACGAACAAGCCCTTGCCCTGCGCAGGAAGCTCGGTCGCCGCTACTACGAAGCCGCGACGCTTGAGCGGATCGGCGACACCAGGATGGCGATGGGCGAACCGGTGCGGCGCGCTGGACACCTTCACCGACCTGCACCACCACAACGCCGAAGCCGTCAGGGGGAAACTGTCCGCCTACCGGTCCTAGGCTGGGAGGGTGGCAACGATCGGCGCCGAGGTGACCATCGCGCAACTGACCGACGACCCGCATCCGGTGCTCGCCCGGCTGCGCGCGCACGAACCCGTTGCCTGGCTGCCGGTCCTGAACGGCTGGCTGGTCACCAGCTACGCGCTGGTCGACGAGGCGCTACGGGATCCGGGCACGTTCACCGTGGACGATCCGCGTTTCTCCACCGCACGGGTGGTCGGGCCGAGCATGCTGTCCACCGACGGCCCCGCGCACGCCGGCCATCGCGCCCCGTTCGCGCCGGCCTTTCGGCCCGCCGGTGTGCGCGCCCGCTTCGGATCGTCGATCAGGGCGCACACCGAGCGGCTGCTCGACGAGCTGCGCCCGCGCGGCGCTGCCGACCTGCGGCGGGAGTTCGCTGGCCCGTTCGCGGTGGCCGTGCTCGCCGACGTGCTCGGTCTCACCGGCATCAGGGCGGGCACGGTGCTGGCCTGGTACGAGGCGATCAGCGCGGCCGTGTCCGGTATCTCGGCTGGCCAGCCGATCCCCGCCGCCGCGACCGACGCGTTCGCCGCGCTGCGCGCCGCCATCGAGGCCAGCCTGACCCCGCCGTCGCTGATGGCCGAGGTCGCGACGACCCTGGGCGTGGACGCGACGGTGTCCAACGCGGCGGTGTTGCTGTTCGGCGGGATCGACACGGTCGCAGCCATGATCACCAACGCGGTGCTGCACCTGCTCACCCACCCAGAGCAGCGGCCGACCGACGCGACCGCGCTGGCCAACGCCGTCGAGGAATCCCTGCGATGGGAACCGGCTGCCGCGTTGCTCGACCGCTACGCCACCCGCGACATCGAACTGGCCGGCGTCCGGATTCGCGCCGGTGACCTGGTCAGCCTCTCGCTGGCTGGCGCGCACCGCGATCCGGCCGTGTTCGCCGAGCCGGACCGGTTCGACATCGCCCGCGCCAACGCCCGCGCGCACCTGGCCTTCGCGCGCGGGCCGCATTTCTGCCTCGGCGCCGAACTCGCCCGGCTGGAGGCGAACACCGCGCTCACCGCCCTCATCACCCTGCCGAACCTGCGCCTCGCCCGCCCGGTCGCCCCGCGCGGCCTGATCTTTCGCAAACCGCCGGAGCTACTGGTGCGCTGGGACTGATCGGGCAGCGTCGTAATCGGCAGGGTCACGATCGGGCAGGGTCGCGATCGCCGCGACCGGCCGGTAGGCGTTATTCGGTCAGCGCTACCGACGCGTAGCGATCCAGGTCCGCGCCGGCGAGCAGGCGCACCGGGAAGGGTGCGCGGGCGATCCGGCCGGCCACCGCGTCCACCGGCAGTGGTGCGCGGGAGGCCGCGACCACCAGGTTTCCCGGGCGCCTGCCGCGTAGCACCGTCGGGTCGGCCACCAGCAGCCGGTGCGGAAAGCCGGCCAGGACGCCTGCCACGATCCGTCTGCTGAGCACGCCGGCCGGATCGGCGGCCACGTTGAGCAGGTAGACCCCGGAGTCGCGCAGCGCCCGGCCGGCCTGCGCGACGAACTCGGCGCTTGCCATGCCGCCGGGCATCACCGCGCGCTCGAACGCGTCGACGACGAGCAGATCGACGGAGTCCGCGCGCAGCGTGCCGATCTCGGTGTAGCCGTCGCCGATCCGCACGCGCAGCTTCGGCACGGAGCGCAGCGCGAGTTGCTCGCGGACGAGTTCGGCGAGCGGCCCGTCCGCCTCGACCACCAGCTGCCGCGAGCCGGGCCGGGTGGCAGCCAGGTAGCGCGGCAGAGTGCAGCCTCCGCCGCCGATGTGCACCGCGTGCAGCGCGCCGCCTGCCGGCTCGATCGCGTCGACGATCTCGGCCATCCGCCGCACGTACTCGAAATCCAGGTGCGTAGGGTCGTCGAGGTCCACATAGGATTGTGGGACGTCGTCGACGGTGAGCAGCCAGCCGCCCGGCCGGTCGGCGTCGGCGAGCAGCTCCGCCGTGCCGAACCGCACCGGATACCGCCCCGGCTGCGGTGACCCGGTTCGGCGCTTCGGTGCCCTTGCGGGTCGTTTGTCCGGCATACGACGATGCTATGCGTGACCTGAGTGACCGTTGCGGGCGCGGTCGAGCACCTCCTCAAGGCGCAGCGGGCCGGGCGGGTGGTAGCTCAGGCACAGCGGGGCGCGCATGCGCCGGAACCCGAACGTCTCGCCGGTGACGTAGAACTGTCCGCGTTCCAGCTGCGAGATGTCGCCGACCGTGCTGCCCTTGGCCCTTGCCATCTCGTTCGCGGCGGCGATCTGCGCCGGACTGTTCAGCCTGCCGAAGAACTGCGTCGTCGCGTTGCCGGTGACCTGGTTGTGCAGCCCCTTCGGGGCCTGGGTGGCGAGCAGCAGGCCGAGCCCGTACTTGCGGGCCTGCGAGGCGAGCAGGATGGTGCTCTGGGTGCTCGCCGTCCACCCGCCCGAGGGCGCGATGGTCTGTGCCTCGTCCATCACGAACAGTCCGCCCAGCGGCCGGTCGACGGCCGGGTTGCGTTTGATCCAGGCGAACACCTCAAGCTGGAGCTGGCTGACGAAACCCTGCCGCTGCTCATCGGATGGCAGTCCGATGAAGCTGATCACCGAGATCCGCGCCCGCCTGCCGGCCGTCGGCGTGAGCAGCAGGGCCGGGTCGGCCGGTTCGCTGGCACCGCCGAGCAGCGGGTCGTTGACCATCGCGGCCCGCAACGTCTCGGCGAGGTCGGCGGCCATCTTGGTCGCGGTGCTGAGCTTGCTGACCCCGTCTGGCAGCTCGTCGAGCATGTCGACGAACCCGGACAGGCTGCGATCGTCCTTGCCGGCATAGTGCGTCAACGCCTCGCGCAGCACGGCTCGGCCGCGCACCGCGCCCTTGGCGCTGCCGCCGACCCTGGCATGCGGCACAAGGCCGGCGACGGCCGCCTCGACCGCGGCCGTGAACTCGTCCGCGTCGTCCCGGACGTTCGCGAAGTCGGGCAGCGGATGGAAGCCCAGCGGTCGCCCGCCCGCGCGGCCCGGCGTCCACACCACCACCTCGGCGTTGGCGAGGTACTCGGCCGCGCTGTCCGCGTCGCCGTCGCGCCAGTCGGCCGGCGGTCGCGGCCAGGCGTCACCCAGCCGCGCCAGGTCGTTGTTCGGGTCCAGCACGATGGCTGAGACGCCGCGCAGCGCGCACTCCTCGACGATGCGGCGCAGCAGCACGGTCTTGCCGGTGCCGGAGCCCGCGAAGATCACCGCGTGCTTGCGCAGCGACTCCAGTTCGATGCGGATCTCGCCGCCCATCCCGAGCACGATCTCGCCGTCACTCGGCGGCGGTCGCGACTCCTGGTGGCCGGTCTCGGACGGTGTCGGGTCGGGCAGGATCTGCCGCAGCACGGTCGTCCTGCTGGCGGGTTTGCGCGCGACGAGCCAGTTGAGCAGCTCGTAGCTCTGCCTGCCGAGCATCTCGTTGAGCGCGAAGAAGGTCCGCACGTCCTCGGTGCTGATCTCCAGCCATGGGCTGCCGACCCGGGCCAGATCGCTGACCTCGGTTTTGGTCACGCTGCCCGACCAGCCCCGCGGCCCGTGGTGCAGCAGCACCAGGTGCCGGTTGCGCACGCCGGACCGGATTCCCGCGGCCTGCTTGGCGTAGCGCAGCCGCGCCAGCACCCGGTTGCCGTGCTGGGGCGCGATGGCGCGGAACATCCACCGCTCGTCGATGTCCCGTTCCTCGTCGAGGGTCCTGCGCAGCGCCGCGTGCAACTGGCCGTCGTCGTCGGCATGCGGTTCGGTCTGCCACGCCTTGTCGTCGTTGCCGACCTCGGTGATCCAGGACTGCAACGCGGCATGCAGCAGGTCCGGCATGATCGCGTCCTGGGTGTGCTCGTTGAGCGCAGAGGCGACGTCGGCGTGCTCCCGCAGTTCGGCGAACCGCCGGTCGAGGTCGGCGAAGTAGCTCGGCTCCTGCCCGTCCTGCGCCGCCACCTCCTGCCCGGTCGGCTCGACGGGTTTCTCGTCGAACGCGGTCAGCTCGCGGATCTCGCCGTACAGGCAGTTCTCCGCGTGCAGTTGGATGCGGACCAGCAGCTGACGCGGCGTGAACTCCCGCCACGACCTGCCGAACGCACTCGGCGCGACCGGCCAGGTCGGATGCGGCGGGGTGAAGCCGATCGCCTTGTAGATGACCGCGAGCCACTTCTCGACCAGCGCCCGAGCCACGTGCGGGTCGGCGATCGCGCCGAGGATCGGCGTCTCGGTGAACCGGTCGTCGACCGAGTCGGACGCTGTCGAACGCAGCAGCCGCCAGGTGTTCGGCAGGCAGGAGACGACGGTCAGGGTGCGCCGGGTCGTCTCGCGCAGCTGCATCAGGCCGTCGGCGATCACGCTGAGTTCCACGGCCAGCTCAGGGTCGGTCACCCGCTCGTCGAACGCGGAGCTGACCCGGTCGATCAACGAGTCCAGCTGGTCGATCGCGATCACGCTCGGCCCGGTCAGCGCGAGCACCCGCGAGATCTCGGTGACCAGGGTCCGATGCGGTTTCGGCTCGGACTGGATGCGCCACAGCGATCGCTCGCCGTGCCCGGTTTCCGGCAGTCCGGCCAGGTAGCCCCTGCCGATCCCGGCCAGCGTGGTGTTGGCGGCGCCGTAGAGCACCAGCGCTCGGATCGAGTCGCCGCACTCGACCGCGACCTGGGCGTCGAGGTGGCGCAGCGCGGCGAGGAAGCCGTTCAGGGCGTCGAGGGTGAGCGGGGCGTCGCCGAGGACCGCGTTGGCGATCGGTTTCGGCACGTCGGCCTTGTCGCACAACCGCCCCAACAGCGTGGTCAGCTGGAACTCGCGGTTGTCGTCGGTGCGCAACAGTTCGCTGCGCATGGCCTTCAGGATGTCCTCCCAGAACGCCTCGCCGGTGGTCAGCACGCCAAGGAAGAAGTAGCCGCCGCCGCGCTGCACGAGCTGCCTGACCTCGCCGAGCAGGTGGGTCTTGCCGACACCCTTCTGCCCCTGGAGGGTCAGCCCGATGGGGTTGGGCCCTGCGCTGCGTTGTGCCTCCGCGACGGCGGTCGCGATGCGATGCTGGGCCCTGGCATGCAGACCCTCCACATGCGACGGTGAGGCGTGCCAGACGTCGTCCGGCCCGTCCGCGGAGTTGAAGTGGAGTGCGGCGAGCGCCTGACGCTGCTGCTCGGTCATGACGCCTCGATCGCCACGAGATGCTTGGCCTCGCTGCCGATCTGGATGGCGGCCTCGCGGTCCTCCTCGGTCAGCGCCTTGCGGTTGGAGTCAGAGGCCAGATGCACGAGGCCGGTCCTGCTCATCGCGAGCAGCACCCGGTCCACGTCGTCCCTGCCGAAGCCGTCGAGTTGCGGCCGCAGCGTGGCCAACCGCACGAACTCCTGCGGCCGCTGCGACAACTTCCGGTACGCGCCGCGGATCATCGACTCCAGCACCACGTCCGCGAGGCGCGCGTCGTGCCAGCCGAGATAGTCGATGACCGACCCGAAAAGCTCCCACGTGGTCGAGAGCAACGCGGTCGGCCTCGTCGGTCGCTTGTCGAACGCGAGCACCTCCGCGCACCTGTCCCTGCCCTCCTGCGTGATCCGGTGGTGGTGCGGCGTCTTCTTCGTCCTGCTGTCGATCAGGCCGGCAGCGTTGAGTTTCTCCCGCGACTCCTTGGTGAGCACCACCCCGTGCCGCTGCTTGAGCTCCGGCGTGGAGATCTCCCCGTCCGTCAGCAGCAACGCGATCAGTACCGCCTTCTCCGGGTTTCCCATCGACTCAGCCATCCAGCCAGCCCTTCACTCGGTGTACACATCCATCCGGCGATCGATGCGCGCCAGCAGCGCCGCGATCCAGCCTCGGAGGTCGTCCGGCGCCTCGGTCAGGTTCCCGCTCGCGCGGACCTGGTTGAGCAGCTCAAGGTCCACGGTCAGGTCATGCAACGAATCCAGGTCGTTCTCGTCCAGCGCGACGGCCATGTCGCGGACGGTCGCGTCGATGAGTGGCCAGCGGCCGTGATGCGCGAGTTCGTCCGGCACCGTGCGCAACGCGGACGCGGCGTCGCGCAGGGCGTCGAGGTCGGCGTCGGCCCTGCTCGGTGGGGCGTCGGTGATCAGCCGGTGCAGCTGCCGTGCCACGTGCCTGGCCGGCACGCCGATGTCGAGTTGGAGATGGCGCAGGTTGCGCAGGAACGCGGGCAGCCGCTCCCGGTCGGTGTGTCGGGTGAGCACGCAGAACAGCTGCCGGTCGTCGCCCGCGTCCAGCGTGTGCCGCAGGAACCGCTCTGCCTCGCCCGCCTGCCAGCGGCTCACCGCGTCGTCGACGACGAGGCACAGGTGCCGGGCCGCGTCGCTGGTCTGCTCAAGCAGGTCGGGATCACCGGACACGGAGCGCTCCACCCGGACACCGAGGCCGCGCATCTCGTCGATCAGCTCGGTGCCCACCCGCAACAGCGACCGGGGGCTGGACACCAGCAGGTCCAGGTCGTAGTCGCGGCGTTGCGAGCGGGCCGCGGCCACGTAGGCGTCCCGGTTGTCGGCCAGCAGGTCGGTGCGGTCGAACTGCTGGGCGATCACCGCGGCCACCGTCTCCAGCGCGAAGGAGATCTGATCCGCCGACGGCGTGCGCTCCTCCAAAACGGGCAGTTGCTCGCCGAAACTCCAGTACGACACGTACGGGAGGGTGAGATGGCGGAGCATGAGATCTTCCGGCACGCTCTTGGCCAGCCAGTTCCGGAACAACGGCGCGGTGATCCCGACACACTTGCGCCGCCAGAGCTCGGCCCGCTCGTACTCGACGCGGTTGTCGAGGCGGGACAGGATCGGCAGGACCAGGTGCCGCTGGCGGTCATAGGGCAGCCGGTCCCGCGCCCGATCGGCGCGCTGCGCGATGTCAACGACGCCCTTGACGCTCTGCTCGTTGGCGGTGAACACGACGACCAGCCGGTCGGGCAGTTGCGCCGTGCAGATGCTGCCGATGTCGGAGATGCCGGTCCTGCTGTCGATCAGCACGAAGTCGTAGTTCTCGACCCACTCCTGCCGGCAGCGTTCCAGGAACGTGGCGAATCCGCGCTCGTACAACCGCGCCCAGTCCACGGCCTGGACCCGGCCTGCGTAGTCGTTGTCCTGCCGGCCGGCTGCGAGCAGCGTCACCGCGCCCGAGGGGACGTTGAGCCGGATCGCGTGCGCGCCGGGCCCCTGCGCGCCGGCCAGGAAGTCGTAGGCGAGGTCGATGACCCCGCCATCGGGTGGTTCGGGCAGTTCGGCCGCGAAGTAGTGGTGCAGGCCGGGCGCCTCAAGGTCCCAGTCGACCGTGAGCACCCGATAGCCCCACCTCGCCAGCAGCACGGCCACGTTGGCCAGGGTGAAGCTGCGCCCGACGCCACCCTTGTAGGAGTAGAACGTGACGACGGTTCCGGTCATCGGTCGAACCTCGGAATCGGCGGCGACGGGATCAGCACCGGATCGGGTTGCTCGATCAGCGGCCAGTCGGGCCGCCAGTCGGGCACCTGCTTCAGCAGCTGCACGAGGTCGCTGGCGAGTTCGGTGACCTTGCGGTGGAAATCGTGCCAGTCGCGACTTTCCTGAAAAACCGGCTCAGGCGTGGCGAATTGCTTGAAATCCACCCACGACCTGCGCAGGCGGTCCGCCTCCTCCGGGAAATTGTCCGAGTCCGAGTAGAGGATCGGATAGATCAATCCCTGTGGCCGTGCGAGGCTGGCCAGCCCGAGCATGTCCTCCCTGGCGAACATGCTGCGCAGCTCGGCCCTGCACCACGGCGACTCGAAGTACGGCGGGGTGAGCACCGCGACCAGTATCTTGCTTTCGTGCAAGGCTTTGCGCAGCTCAGCGGGCCAGGCGACGGCGCGTGGCATCGATTTGTCCAGGAACACCCTTGGCGCGGGCGCGATCTGGTCGGCGAGACAATCCCGGAACTTCGGATAGAAGTGGTTCATCAACCATTTCGGCGCACTACCGCGACGGCTGTAACTGATGAAGACATCGAATGCGTAGCCGGCCACGCGAGGAATGATAAACAGCGAACGACGCCCGATAATGGACAGAACATTGACAAAAACCGAGGTTATAACGCGCCGGGATCAGTCGAGAAAAGATTCGACTGCCTTGGTTACGCTGGCGAGGTCGGGTGATCGTGCGGCCGCGAGCCGGCTTGTTCTTCCAGCAGCGCCGCGGCCATCAGCTCCCCGTCGACCGGACCGTAGCGGCGCAGCGCGGCTCGATGCAGTTCGGCCACGGCGGACGTGATCGGGTGCGGGGTTCCGGCAATGTCGGCGGTCTGTTCGACCGCGTCCAACTCCTCGACGCAGCGATCAAGGCCGAAGTCGGCAAGGTAGTCACCGGCCAGCAGCGCCGGCAGGTGGTTGCTGACGAACGCGCTGTCCCCCGCGCTGCCCAACAGCACCTCGCGGAGCGCCTGCGGAGCTTGGCCGTGCCGTTGGGCGAGCAGCAGCGCCTCGGTGGTGAGCGCGGCGGTGCCGAACCACAGCAGGTTGATCAGCAACTTGGTGAGGTAGCCGCTGCCAGCCTCGCCCACATGGTGGATGGTGTCGGCGAACGCGCGCAGCACCGGTTCGACGTCGGCCAGCACCGCGCGGTCGCCGCCGACGTAGAGGCGCACCGTGCCGGCACGCATCGCGGGCACGCCGCCGCCGATCGGCGCGTCGAGATAGGCGATGCCGTGCGCGCTGGCGGCGCGCGCGAAATCCCGGCCGGACGCGGGCGACGCGCTGGTCAGGTCGACCCAGGTCGTCGCGGTGCTCAGCCGCGTGAGCAGTTGGCCGGAGCCGAGCACGAGTTCGGTGAGTTCGGGGATGCCGGGCAGTACCGTGAACACGACCGTGCTGCCGGCCGCGACCTCGGCGGTATCCGTTGCCCACCGCGCGCCGGCCTCCTCGACCGTCGCGCGGCATTCCGGCCGGACGTCGGTGGCGCGAACGTCATGTCCAGCGGCGACCAGACGAGTAACCAATGCGGCGCCGATCCGGCCGACGCCGAGGACGCCGACCTGCTCAGGACTCGACACGGGCGTCCCAGCGGAACTCAGTACTGGTCCCATTCCCTGGTCGGGGGCGGCGGCGCCTGCCTCGGCATCGGCGCCTGACCGACTGGCCCGATCCGCTCGGCCCGCTTGCGTTGGTAGAGCGTGCGGGCGCCGGCCGCCATGTTGCTGATGATCGACGCGATGGCCAGGCCGAGGACCAGGTTGATCAGCGCGGTGGCGATCTTCGTGCTCAGCTCCACGCCCAGGGTCAGCGGCAGTACGACCGCGATCAGGGTGATCAGCACCATGATCCAGCCGAAGAATTGACTGGGTGTTGGCGTCGTCAGACAGAGCACATGCATGAGGCCGGTCGCCACGAGAGCCGCCAACGCGGCGATGATCGCGTAGGTCGACGTGGTCGCGTCGCCCCAGAGGCCAGCGCCCTTCGGGGCGAGCACCGCGACGCCGAAGAGTCCGCGCGCGATCAGCAGGCCGACGACCGCTATCAGGGCCGCCACCACCGCGGTCGCGATGCCGCCCGCCCACAACCGGCCGGCGTCAACGCCGGGACGGTCCTCCACATACGGGGTGTTGTGCACGTAATCGGACATAATCCGTTCCTCTGTCGCGGGTGCGCTCGCCAAGGCCACGAGCTGGCCATACCGGCCGGTTACCCATTCGCCGTCGGTCCGCACACGTAACGCGACACATATTTCCGACCTACTTCCTTGACAGCGCCTGCCTCTTCGCGAGCGCCGCGCTCGCCACGACGAGACCGAACACGGCAAGCACCGCAGCCACGACCATCGCGCCCCGATAACCGGACGCCACGTCGCCGGCGCCCGCGTAGCCGCCGGTCGCGGTGAACGCGGTGGACGTGACCGCGACGCCGAACGCGCCGCCCATCTGCCGCACCGTGCTGAACAGCCCGGACGCGGTGCTCACGTCGGCAGGTCCGACCGAGCCGACCGCTGCCTTGGTCATCGCGGGAACGGCGAGCGTGAGAGCGACGGCGACCACGGCCATGCCGCCCGCGAGCACCGGGTAGGGCATCGAGGGGGCGGCGAATCCGGCCAGTAGTCCGACGCCGACGACCTGGAGGATCAGCCCAGTGATGATCATCGGCCGGGTGCCGAGCCGGTCGGCCGAGCGGCCGCTCCACGGCGCGAGCAGCAGCGGCACCACGCCGAACGGCAGCAGCCGCAGCCCGGCCGCCAGCGGGCCGTTGCCCTGCGCGTTCTGCAGGAACTGCGCTGTGAAGAACACGGCGGCGGTCAGGGACGCGTTCAGCAGGAAGATGCCGGCATTGCCGGTAGCGAAGTCGCGGTCGGCGAACAGTCGAAATGGCACCATCGGGTGCGCCGCGCGCCGCTCCCACCCGATGAGTGCGGCCAACGCGACGATCCCGCAGGCCAGCGAGCCGATGACCAGCCCATCGCCCCAGCCGCTGCCGGCCGCCCGCACCACGCCCCACACCAGCGCGAGCGCGGCGATCCCGCCGAGCACGAGGCCGGCCGGGTCGAGTCGCCGCACCGGACCGCGACTGTCCGGCACGCGCAGCAGCACGGCGACGGCCGTCGCGACGCCGATCGGCACGTTGATCCAGAAGATCCACGACCAGGACGCCGCCTGCGTGATCACGCCGCCGAGAATCGGGCCGAGTACCGAGCCGAGCCCGGTCATCGAACCGAAGGTGCCCATCGCCCAGCCCCTACGCTCGGCCGGGAAAGCGGCGTTGATCAGCGACAACGCCAGCGGCATCAGCACAGCCGCGCCGACGCCCTGCACCGCACGTGCCGCGATCAGCACGCCGACGTCGGGCGCCAGCGCACAGGCGGCGGACGCGGCGGCGAAGAGCAGCAGGCCGCCCACGTAGGTGGATCGCCTGCCCCACCGGTCGCCGAGCGCGGCAGTGGTCATCATCAGGACCGCGAAGCTGAGCGTGTAGGCGTTGACCGTCCAGTCCAGCGTGGTGATCGTGCCGTGCAACGCGACGCGGAGGGCTGGCAACGCGGTGGACACCGCGAGCATGTCCAGGACAACCAGGAACGAGCCGACGCTGGCCAGGGCCAACGTCCAGCGCTGCACGGCGGTGAGCCGGGTGGTGGCCGGAGGCCGAAGTGATGACTGAATAACGGACATGTCCGGATAGACACCGACCGACGAGAAAACCGAGCGCTCGATTTCGACCCAGCCTGGTGTCTGTACAGACGTGACGGTGTGGGAGGACGAAACGATGCGAGGATGTGATCATGGACGAGCAGCTGGTCGCGAGTGCCCGAAGCGGCGATCCGAGGGCGTTCGGCGAGCTCACCGAGCCGTTCCGGGGCGAGCTGCAACTGCACTGCTATCGCATTGTCGGCTCGGTCGCCGAGGCGGAGGAACTCGTTCAGGAGACGCTGCTGGCCGCGTGGCAGGGCATCGCCGAGTTCCAGGGACGGTCCTCGGTGCGCACCTGGCTGTACCGCATCGCCACGAACCGGTGTCTGAACTCCGTGCGTGACCGGCAGCGTCGTCCCGTGCCCGAACCGAGCAGGCCGCTGCCCGAGCCCAGTCGACATATGGAGGTCACCTGGCTGGACCCGTATCCGCAGGTGCTGTTGGCCGGCCTGAACGATCCGGCTCCCGGCCCGGAGGCACGGGTGGAGAGCCGGGAGGCGATCTCGCTGGCCTTCGTCACCGCCATGCAGACCCTGCCGCCCCGCCAACGCGCCATCCTGCTGCTGCGCGACGTGCTCGGCTATCGAGGTGCCGAGGTCGCGGACATGCTGGACACCACGGAGAGCGCGGTGGCCAGCGGCCTGAAGCGGGCTCGCGCCGCGCTCGCCGCCCGCACCCCGAACACCGCGGCCCCGCTGCCGGACTCCCCTGCCGAACGGCGCACCGTCGCCGCGTTCGTCACCGCGTTCGAGCACGGCGACGTGGCCGGCCTGGTCAGCCTGCTCACCGAGGACGCGACGGTCAACATGCCGCCGCTGTCCCAGGAATACGTCGGCCAGGACGCCGCGGCACAGTTCTTCGCCGAGATCTGCTTCGCGAGCGGCACCAGGGCGTTCCGGCTGGTGCCCAGCCGGGCCAACGGCCAGCCCGCGTTCGGCCGCTACGTGCGCGATCCACACGCGCCCATTTCGCACGCGCACGGCATCACGGTGCTCACCCTCGACGGCGAGCGGATCACGCACATGACGAGCTTCCTGGACACCGCGCTGTTCCCGTGGTTCGGCCTGCCACGCATCCTGCGCGACTGATCAGGACCGCTCACCGGCCATGGCAGGAGCCTGTCGCCACATCAACCGGAGACAACGCGTAGATAAACATTTTCCAACAGTCGCCGAGTATGGTGACCATCCGGGTACGGTCGGTGGCAGGTTGGCCAGATGCCTGACCCGCACATGCTGCCGAACGGTGTGATGTCACCGTGGCGACACTGGTTGTCCATACCACCGACACGGGTACACCCCCGGCCGTCCGCCGATCATCTGCACAATCCCCGCTCGTGACCACGTCCGTGACAAGGCGCGGGGAGCATGCCGCGCCCCCGACCATCCCAAAGGGACGCCGTGCCGACCGGCGCGGCCCTCGGGAACTGCTGCTGGGGTTCCTGTTCTGCGTACCGGCGTTGGCCGGATTGGCCGTGTTCGTGATCTTCCCGCTGGTGCAGGCGATCTTTCTGTCCACACGGGGCACGGACATCAACGGCAATCCGACCCGGTCGGTCGGTCTCGCGAACTTCGCGGCGCTGTTCACCCCGGACTTCGGCGCGATCCTGCTGCACACGCTGATCTTCACCGTTGTCGTCGTGGTCATCGGGGTCGCGCTGCCGATGGCCCTTGCCGTGCCGCTGGCTCAGCGACTGCCCGGGATGCGGGTGTTCCGCACGCTGTTCACGCTGCCCTTCGCCTACTCCGCGTCGGCGGCCAGTGTGGTCTGGCTGCTGATGTTGGATCCGTCGATGTCGCCGGTCAACTGGCTGCTTCGGCTGGTCGGCGTTGCCGCGCCCGGTTGGACGACCGACTCACACCTGGCGCTGGTCACGGTCGCCTGGGTGACGGTGTGGGTGGCGTCCGGGTTCAACCTGCTCGTGCTGGGCGCCGGCCTGGCCGGAGTGGACGAAGAGGTGCTTGAGGCCGCGCGGATCGACGGTGCGACCGGCATCCGACACTTCGTCAGCGTCGTGCTGCCGATGATCTCGCCGAGCGTGTTCTTCGTGATCGTCACCACCACGCTGTCCGCGTTGCAGGCGCTCGGCCAGGTGCAGGTGATGACCGACGGCGGCCCGAACGGCGGCACCTCGACCCTGGTGTTCTCCATCTACCACAACGCGTTCGAGAACGGGAACAACGACTACGGGGTGGCCAGCGCGCAGGGCCTGGTGCTGCTGCTGGTCGGCATCGTGCTCGCCGCGCTCCAGTTCGGCGTGATCGAGAGGCGGGTGCATTACCGGTGAGCGAGCTTGCGAGCGAAGCGGTCAATCGAACACGGCCGTTGAGTCGTTCACTGAGTCGACCCAGTACGACGCGGGGCACGATCACCTACGTGTGGCTGATCCTGGCCGCGGTCGTGCTGCTGTTCCCGGTGCTGCTGACCGTCATCGGCGGGTTCCTGCCCGAGGGTGACCTGGTGCGCCAACCGCCCGGCCTGTTCGGCGGCCACTACACGCTGGGCAGCTACGTCGCGGCCTGGCAGCAGAACGTGGTGCCGCTGTTCCCCGCGTTCCTCAACTCGCTGTTCGTCGGGTTGGTCATCATGGTCGGCCACCTGGTCACGTCCTGCCTTGCCGCGTACGGTCTGGTGTTCGTGCGCAATCCACTGCGCAAGCCGATCTTCTGGCTGTTCATGGCCACGATCATGATTCCGTACGAGGCGATCGTGGTGCCCAACGCGCTGTTCATCCGCAGCCTTGACCTCGGGGACAGTCGCTGGAGCCTGGTGCTGCCGTTCCTTGCCAACGGTTTCGGCGTGTTCCTGATGCGCCAGGCGTTCCTCCAGTTCCCGGTCGAACTGCGCCAGGCGGCGCAGATCGACGGCTGCGGGCACCTGCGGTTCCTGTTCACCATCGTGCTGCCGGCCGTCCGGCCCTCGATCACCGCGCTGGGCGTGTGGTCGTTCCTCCAGGGCTGGAACATGTACTTCTGGCCGTTGATCATCTCGTCGTCGAACAACGCGATGAACACGTTGCAGACGGCGGTGTTCGCGTTGAAGGCCAACGGCAACGGCACCCAACAGGCATTGTTGCTGGCCGGTGTCACGATCACCTTGCTTCCCACGCTGCTGCTGGTCATCTTCGGGCAGCGGTGGCTGGTCCGCGGGTTCACCGCTGGGGCCGTGAAATGACAACAGAAGGAGAGAACTCGACAGTGCGCACAACAGCACGGCGCGGCACAACGGCACGGCGCGGCATCACCGCGCTGGCCATGGCGCTGGCCGCGGCGGCGGCGATCGCCGGATGCACTTCGGCGGCCAGTCCCGGCGGGTCGTCGTCCAGCGACACCTCGGCGCCCGGCCCGGACGCGCTCAACGGCAAGGGCGAGGTGGACATCACCTTCTGGCACGCGATGAGCGGCACCAACGGAGCGGCGCTGACCACGCTGGTCAACCAGTTCAACCAGCAGCACCAGGGCAAGATCAAGGTCACGCTGAACTACAAGGGCCAGTACGACACCGCGCTCGCCGCCTACAAGAACGCGTCAAGCGGCCAGCGGCCGAACCTGATGCAGATGTACGACATCGGCACCCGGTACATGATCGACTCGAAGTCGATCATGCCGATGCAGTCGTTCATCGACACCGACCACTACGACGTGTCGGACCTACAGCCGAACATCGCAGGCTACTACACGGTCGACAACAAGCTGTACTCGATGCCGTTCAACACGTCGATGCCGCTGCTGTACATCAACAAGGAGGCGTTCACCAAGGCCGGCCTCGACCCGAACAAGCCGCCGACCACGCTCGCCGAGATCATGACCGACGCCCAGAAGATCAAGGCGACGCCGGGCGAGACCGTGCAGTACGGCTTCGGCGCCACGCTCTACGGCTGGTTCTTCGAGCAGTGGGCCGCGTCGGCCAACGAGACGATCTGCGACAACAACAACGGCCGCACCGGACGGGTCAGCAAGGTGAACCTGGCTACGCAGGAGAACATCCAGCTGTTGCAGTGGTGGCAGCAGATGGTCAACCAGGGCCTTGCCGAGAAGCTGGACAGCAACACCGACTCAGGCGACAACGCGTTCTCCTCCGGCACCGTCGCGATCGGACTGGAGTCCACCGGTTCGCTCGGCTCGTTCACCAAGGGCGCCGCGCAGGCGAAGTCGCCGTTCACCGTCGCCACCGGCTTCTACCCGAAGATCAACGCCAGCGACGCGGGCGGACCGATCATCGGCGGTGCCTCGCTGTGGATCGTGAACTCCGACGCCGCGCACGAGCGGGCCGCGTGGGAGCTGGTGAAGTTCCTGGCCAGCAAGTCCTCGCAGGTCACCTGGCACACCTCGACCGGGTACTTCCCGATCAGCAAGGCCGCGCTGACCGACCCGGCCGACCAGGCGTGGGTGCAGGCCAAGCCGCAGTTCCAGACCGCGATCACCCAGCTGAGCAACACCAAGCTGGACTACGCGACCCAGGGCTGCTCGGTCGGCGTCATGCCCGACGTGCGCAAGGACGTGGAGAACGCCCTACAGGCGGCGGTGTTGCAGAACCAGGACGCGAAGACCGCGCTGACCAACGCCGAGAACAACGCGGACAAGCAGATCACCGACTACAACAGCAAGCTCGGCGGCTGACCAGGCGAAAAAGGGGGGTGGCCCTTCTTCAGCGGGGCCACCCCTGCCGCGGGTCGTCAGAAGGCGCCCACCGCAGCGTAGATGCGCGACTCGGACGGGTCGCCCAGTGCCGGGTCGCCGCCGTCCGGGCGCCATTGCGGCGTCCACACCAGGCCCGGCTCGACCAGGTCCGTGCCGGCCAGCAGCGCGCCGACCTCCTCCCTGCTCCTGGCCACGACGGGCGTGGCCGTGCGTCGGTAGAGCGTTGCGGCCTCCTTGGCTTGGACCAGCCCGTTGTCGCTGAAGTGCGAGATGGCCAGGTAACCGCCCCCGGACGCGGCGCGCAGGTAGCGGGACACGATGTCCGCAGGCCGGTCGGTGTCCGGGATGAAGTGGAAGATCGCCACCATCAGCAGGCCGACCGGCCGCGCGAAATCGATGAGGCGCCGGGTTTGCGCGTGGCCGAGCACGGCGTCGACGTCGCGCAGGTCGGCGTTGATCATCGCGGCGTCGTCGTTGCCGGCCAACAGTTCCCTGGCGTGGTGCACCGCGACCGGCTCGTTGTCCACGTACACGACCCGCGCCCCCGGACTGGCCGACTGGGCGATCTCGTGTACGTTCCCCGCGGTCGGGATGCCGGAGCCCAGATCGAGGAACTGCTCGACGCCCTGCTCGACCATGAACCGCACGGCGCGCCGCAGAAACGCCCTGTTCAACCGCGCGGGCGCGGTGGTGGTTGCGCCGGCCGCCATCATCGCGTCCGCGGCTTCCCGGTCGACGGCGAAGTTCGCGCTGCCGCCGAGCATGTAGTCATACATCCGTGCCGCGTTCGGCCGCGTCACATCCGGCTGGTCCACCATGGCCGACAGGTTACGACCCCGAACCTCCGGCCTCGCCGGTGCGGTAGATGTCGGCCGCGTCGGGGATCGTGGGCACGCCCAGTTCCCCGGCGACGCCGGCCACCGCGGCGGCGGCGACCGCGGGATCATGGCGGCCGTCGATTGTGAAATACGGCGCGACGTAACGGTTGTAGTGTTCCCGAGCCTGGGTCTCGGTGAGGCTGGGGATCAACGCGTTGACGTATCGGACGGCGAGGTCGGGCTCGTCGTGGATGGTGCGCAGCGCGCGACGGTTGGCGCGCACGAGGGCCAGCACGGCCGGATCGTCCGGCGCGATGTGGGTCGGGTCGACGGCAACGCCGACCGTGGGAATCTGGAACTCCTCGCCGACGAAGGCCAGTAGCCGCAGGCCGTTCTCCGCCGCGACGACCTCGGGCGCCAGGGTGCTACCGACGAACGCGGCGTCCAGCGAGCCGTCGGCGAGGCCGCGCAGGTGGTGGCTGTAGTCACCGGGTTTGAGCACCACCGATTCGACGTCCCGGTCGGGATCGAGGCCGTGCCTGCGGAGCACGATGCGGGCGAAGCAACCCGGCGCGGTCCTCGGCCCGTGGATGCCGACCCGGCGCCCCTTCAACTCCGCCGCCGAACCGAACGCATTGCGGCCGAGCAGCCAGAACAGCGGCCGCTGCGTGTTGACGGCCAGCACCGTCCACGGCACGCCGCCGGTCAACCTGGCCAGGACCGACCGGCCGAGCCCGATCGTGGCGGTGCGCCGGACCCGTTCGTCCGGCCAGCTGACGCCGTCGCGCAGCGCGACGTGCACACCTTCCCGCGCGTAGTAGTCCTGTTGGTCGGCGACGTAGGCGACGAGTTCCTCGTGGATGCCCTGCCCGACATAGGTCAGGTCGATGGTGTGCACCGGTGCGGCCTCCTTCAGTCCATGGACAGTCCGCCGTCGACCGGCGCTGTCGTGCCCGTGATGAACCCGCTTTCCTCACCGGCGTAGAACGCGACGGTGCGGGCGACGTCGTCTGGCGTCGCGATCCGGCCGAGCGCGGTCGCCGCGGCTTGCCGCCGCTGCGTTTCCTCATCGAGCGCGACCTTGGCGATGGTGGTCTCCCCCACCGGTCCTGGCGCGACCACGTTGACGGTGATCCCGCGCGGCCCCATTTCCAGCGCGACGTAGCGGGCGAACTGGCTCAGCGCCGCCTTGGCGACCCCGAGCGCGATCATGTTCTCGCGCGGTCGCCGGGCCAGCACGGTGCCCAGGTAGACGATGCGACCGTAGCCACGCGCGGTCATGCCGGGCACGACTGCCTTGGTCAGCACGAAGGCCGCGCGCATCTCCTGCTCCAGCTTGCCGCCCAGTTCGTCCCAGGACATCTCGTCGAAGGACTTGATGGCGTAGGGGATCAGCGCGTTGTGGACCAGCACCTCGATCTCGCCCATGGCGGCCCGCACCCGCCCGACCATGTCCAGCACCTCGGCCTCGTCCCGCACGTCGGCCCGCACGGCCATGGCCTGACCGCCCTCGGTCATGATCGACGCGACCACCTCGTCGGCCTCGCCCTGGCTGCTGCGGTAGTTGACCACCACCCGCAGGCCGCGCGCGGCGAGCAACCGCGACACGGCCGCGCCGATGCCCCTGCTGCCACCCGTGACCAGGGCCACCCTGCCACTGTCCCGCACATCCGTCATGTCGGCCTCCGAGAAGTTGGGTCAGCTAGCTCGAACCTCTGCGTCCTACGAGATGGAAGACGCGGCTGAGCTGGCGGTAGGGGTCGCGCCGGGCGGCTTCGAGTTCGACCTCGGCGGTCGCGGCGACCTGGTCCCTGTCGTGCGGATCGAGCTTCGTGCCGCCGAATTCGAGCCAGTCCACGAACAGCCACACCCCGTACCACTGTTCCGGCACGACCCCTCGACCGCGCAGGAGCTCGCCGACCTCCTCGACCGTGTCGGCGCGGCCGGACAGGCCGAGCACGCCGATTCCGGTCCTGGTGTCGAACGACGCGAGCGCGTCCGCCCATCGTCGTTCCAGCGCCGGCTGCACGGCCGCGGCCTTGGCGTTGCCGGTCATGATCGACACGATGCCACCGGGCGCGACGCACCGACACAGCTGGTCGACGAACGGTTCCGGCTGCTCAACGTAGCCGAGCACGCCGTGGCACAGCACGCCGGCGAAGCGCTCACCCCGCACGGTCTCCTCGGCACGCAGGCCGTCCGCCGCCAGGAAACTCACCCGCCGCCTGGCATCCTCGGGCAGCCGCCGGGCTCGCTCGCGGGCCTTGGCCAGCATCGCGGGCGACGAGTCGAGCAACGTGACCTCGTAACCGGCCTGCGCCAGCGGAAACGACTGGTGGCCCGCGCCTGCGCCGACGTCGAGCAGGCGCGCGGGAGCGGGCGGCAGGTGCGCCATCAGCTGGTGGTGCATGACGTAGGTGCGCACGTACCCCTTCACCGAGGCGTACGCGTCGTCGGCGAAACGCTCGACCAGGCTCGCCCAGATGTCCTCGCCCATCGCGCCACCGTATCAGTTAGTAGTTAGTAGTTAGTAACTAGTAACCTGTGGTCGTGGCTGAGCGGATGAGCGGACCGGAACGACGCGCCCAGGTGTTGGGCATCGCCGCGCGCGAGTTCGCGAAGCATGGACTGCACGGTGCGTCGATCGAGGCGGTCGCGCGCACGGCCGGCATCACGCAGGCGTACGTGTTCCGGATGTTCGGCACGAAGAAGGCGCTGTTCCTGGAACTGGTCGGCGCGGCGTTCGACCGGTTGCGCACCGGCATGGCGGACGCCGCCGGAGACGCGGACGGGTTGGCCGCGCTGGCGCTGATGGGGTCGCGGTACTACGAGTCGCTTGCCGACCGCACCACGCTCATGTTGCAGTTGCAGGGCTTCGCCGCGTGCGGTGACCACGAGGTCCGTGACCTGGTCCGGTCGCGGGTCGCCCACCTGTGGGACACGGTCGCCGCGACCGGCCTCGATCCGGTGGCGCTGAAGTCGTTCCTCGCCTTCGGCATGCTGCTCAACAACGCGGCGGCCGTCGAGGTCGACGAGGTGGACGAACCGTGGGCAAGGGGCGTGCGCACCCGCATCCACGCGGGACTGTTCGAGCACATCACCGCCGACACCAACCGATGACCCGGGTTTTGCGAGCACCGCATCGGTGAAACCTGCCTGAGTGACGGACGACGCATTCGTGCTCGGTGGTGGTGGCCTGCTCGGGGCGGCCGAGGCAGGCATGGCGCGGGCGCTGCTCGAAGCCGGCATCGTGCCCCGGCTGATCTGCGGCACCTCGATCGGCGCGATCAACGGCGCTGCCATCGCCGCCGACCCGACCCCGGACGGCGCGCGGACGCTGGTGGCCACCTGGGAACGGCTGGCCGAGGACGCCGTGTTCGGCGGCTCGCTGCTCGGGCGGGTGGTCGAACTGGCGCGCACCGGCACGGCGCTGCACGGCAATGAGCGGCTGCGCCAACTGCTCGACGAGCGCCTGCCGGTGCACGCGTTCGAGGAACTGGCGGTGCCGTTCGAGTGCGTCGCGGCGAGCATCGAAGGCGCGCGCGAGCACTGGTTCACCTCCGGTGACCTGGTGCGGGCCGTGCTGGCCTCGTGTGCGCTGCCCGGCGTGTTCCCACCGGTCGCCGTGGACGGCGAGCACTTCTTCGACGGCGGGCTGGTGAACAGCGTGCCGCTGGCCAGGGCGGTCCGACACGGCGCGCGGCGGATCTGGGTGCTGCACGTCGGACGGATCGAGGAGGAGCTGACCCTGCCGCGCAATCCGTGGCAGGTCGGGTTCACCGCGTTCGAGATCGCCCGCCGGCACCGGTTCAACACCGATCTGCGCGCGGTTCCCACCGGCGTCGAGGTGCACGTGCTGCCCACCGGGCAGCCACCAAGACGCGCGTCGACCTGGTCCAACCTGCGTTACCGGGACGCGCGCCGGATAGCCGACCGGGTCGAAGCGGCCTACCTCGCCACCAAGGCATACCTGGCCGCCGACGTGTTCCCGGCGCGGCGAGGCTGATCGTCATGATGCTGACCGTGTTGCGTCGGGCAGTGATGATCCCCTTGATTGTCGGGATCGAGATACTGCTGCTGCTCACCAGTCCACTGTCGCTGACCATCGGGGCGCTCGTGTCCGCCGCGACCCGCTCGACCCGACCGATCCGCACGGTCGCGCTGGTGCTCGCCTATGCCGCGATCGAACTGCGCGTGCTGTACCGCATCGCGCACACCCAGGGCGATGGCTGGCAACAGCTGCCGCACGACGTGCTCGCCATCGCCTACCGGGCGCTGGGCGCCATCCTCGATGTGCACGTGTCGCTGGAGGAGGGCTCGGCAACCCAGGCGCAACTGGCCGAGTCCGGCCGGCCGCTGGTTGTGCTCTCCCGGCACTGCGGACCAGGTGACTCGTTGTTCGTCGCCTGGCTGCTGTCCGTCCATTACGGACTCTCATTGCGGATCGCGCTGAAGTCGGCGCTGCGCCTGTACCCGTCGGTCGATCTGGCCGGCCCGCACCTGCCGCTGTGCTTCGTCGGCACTGGCGGTGATCGCGCTCGTCACCGCATCCGACAGGCGGCCGCCTCGATGTCGGCCGGTGACGCGTTCCTGATCTTTCCCGAGGGCAGCAACTTCAGTTGGCCGAAATGGCGCAACGCGCTCGTCGCCGCGCGCAACCGCCGTTCCGCCCGCGCACTGTGGCGGCACACCCACACCCTGCCGCCGCACCACGGCGGCACGACGGCCGCGTTGACCGGCGCGCGCGACGCGGATGTGCTGCTGCTCGCGCACACCGCGTTCACCCCGGACGGACGTGACCGGCCGTGGTGGCGACTGCCGGTGCACCGCACCATGTTGGTGCGCACCACGTTGATACCCGCGTCCGATGTGCCGCGCGAGCCGGCCGCGATCGGCGCATGGCTGGACGACGAATGGTCCACTGTAGACGACTGGGTGGCGGACCGCACTCGCCCGAATGGTCCGAACTGTTCCGCACGCGGAACGTGATTGCCGTTTCGCAGTACGCTTTCCTACTCACGAGTTGGTAATTGCGATTGCGGCATACGGGTTCCCGCGCCCATGAACATGACTAAGCATGGTGAACATGGGTAATCGAAGTTGAGTCGTGGAAGTAACCCGTCGGGGAAAACCGGGACACCCACGCGATTGCGTTGCGACAAGAGGAGAACATCGATGAACAGCGGAGCGCGCGTCGCGATCGGCGTAGCCGCAGGCTACCTGCTCGGGCGCACACGCAAGATGCGACTGGCGTTGATGATCGCCGGCGCTGGCATCACGGGGGCGCGCGGTGTCTCACCGAGCGCCCTGCTCAAACGCGGTATGAGCGTGCTGAGCTCGGTGCCCGAGGTCGCCGAGCTGGCCGAGACGGCCAAGAGCGAACTGCTCGGCGCGGCGAAGGCGGCGACCGTCGCCGCGGCGACCAAGCGGGTCGAGTCGCTCAGCGGCCGTTTGCAGGATCAGGTCCGCAGCCGTCAGGACGAAGACACCGAAGAAGACACCGACGAGACCGAGCCTGAGACCGACGAAGCCGACCAGGCCGACGACGCCGACGAGCCAGACGAGCCAGGCGAAGACGAGAAACCGCGTCAGCGCCGAGTGTCCGCACGCGCCGAGTCGAGCAGCGGACGTTCGCCCGTCCGTCGAAGCAGGAGGTGACCTCGATGGCGGCGAAACCACTCAAAAAAGCCGGCGAGGCCACCAAGAGCGTGACCAAGCGTGCCGGTGAGGCAGGCAAGACGGCCACGAACGACCTGCTAGGAGAGGCGTTACAGAGCTTGGCCGGCACGGTGGTCAAGCGCGCGGCCACGTCCGCGACGCACTGGGTCAACGACGCGACCGATCGCCTGACCGACTACGCGTCAGGTGCGGGCGAGGGCGGCCTGCTCTCCGCAATCAGTGGCGGCGGGTCCGGTTCGATCAAGGGCGCCGCGGCGACCGGTGCACTCAAGTCCGGGCTTTCCACGGCGGTCGGCAAGGCCAAGGACAGCGTCAAGAGCGCGTTCGGTGGCGGCGGCAGCGGGTCGGGCAAGGGCAAGAGCAAGGGACCGAAGCTGACGAACATCGTCGAACACATCGACGTCGGCGTGGACATCGCCCTCGCCTACGACCTGTGGACCAGGTTCACGGACTTCCCCAACTTCATGAAGAAGGTGGAGAACGTCGAGCAGGCCAGCGAGGAGAAGCTGACCTGGAAGGCGCAGGTCTTCTGGTCGCACCGGACCTGGGAGTCCACCATCGTCGAGCAGGTGCCCGAGAAGCGGATCGTGTGGCGGTCCAAGGGCGAGAAGGGTTCCGTCGACGGCGCCGTCACCTTCCACGAGCTGGCGCCGGACCTGACCAGGATCGTGCTGGTGCTGGAATACCGGCCGCAGGGCCTGTTCGAGCGGACCGGCAACCTGTGGCGGGCGCAGGGCAGGCGAGTCCGCCTGGAACTCAAGCACTTCCAGCGCTACGCCATGGTGCACGAGCTGCTGCACCGCGACGACGTCGAGGGCTGGCGGGGTGAGATCAGGGACAGCCACGTCGTCGACGAACAGGACGAAGACCAACGAGCGCCGGATGACGAACCGGAGGAGGAACCGGAACCCCGGTCCCGCCGCCGGTCGAGGAGTAAAGCCGGCGCGAGAGGAGGAGACTCCGGATGACGACAGCGATTCAACCGGCCGGTGGCGGCGGCGGTGGCGTCGAGCGGCCGACCGCGAGCAGCCTCGCCGACGTGATCGACACGATCCTGGACAAGGGTCTGGTGATCGACGCCTATGTGCGGGTGTCGCTGGTGGGCATCGAACTGCTGACCGTCGACGCGCGCGTCGTCGTCGCCAGTGTCGACACCTACCTGCGGTTCGCCGAGGCGGTGAACCGGCTCGACATCTCCAACAGCGGGCAGAAGGGCCTGCCCGATCTGATCAACGACATGAACGAGGGCGGCGGCAAGGCACGCACCAAGGGCGCGATCGAAGCCGCGGGCGAGAAGGTACGTGAATTCCTCGGCGAGAACGACGAGAACGAACAACCCGAGACCCAGTCGAGCAGCCGGCGTCGGAAGGACCGATGACATGGCGGACGGAATCTACGTGTACGGCATCGTGCCCGGCGACGTGCGGATCGACAAGGGCACCAAGGGAGTCGGTGACCCGCCCGCCGAGGTGCGCGTGATCGAGCACGGCGAGCTGGCGGCGCTGGTCAGTCCACTCAAGACAGAGCGCGCGCTCGGCACGCCGGACGACCTCAAGGTGCACGCCGGGTTGCTGGACTCGGCCGCGTCCGAGGTGCCGGTGCTGCCGTTGCGCTTCGGTGCCGTGCTGGACAGCGAGGACGCGGTGCGCGATGAACTGCTCGCCGCCAACCACGACGACTTCCGCGCCGCCCTTGACGAGTTGGACGGCAAGGCGGAGTACGTGGTCAAGGGCCGCTACGAGAACGCCATGATCCTCACCGAGATCCTTGAGGAGAACGAAAAGGCCCAGCAGCTGCGGGACCAGATCAAGGGCAAACCGGAGGACGCGACCCGCCAGGAGCGCATCGCGCTGGGCGAGCTGATCGACAAGGCCATCGGCGCCAAGCGGGAGGCGGACACGAGCCGGGTCGTCGAGCTGTTGCGCGACCGAGGCATGGACGTGTACGTGCGCCAACCAACGCACGAGGAGGACGCGGTGCACGTCGCGTGCCTCGCGGAAACCGCGCGGCAGTCCGAGTTGGAGTCGATGATCGGCGAACTTGCCGACACGTGGTCGGGTCGGGTCTCGCTGCGCCTGCTCGGGCCGCTCGCCGCCTACGACTTCGTGACGACGCAGGGGTGAGCCATGGGCCTGCTCTCCTCGATCCTGCTCTGGCCGCTGGCACCGGTGCGAGCGGTCGTGTCGCTCGGTGAGGTCATCCAACAGCGGGTCGAACAGGAACTCCAGGACCCTGCGGTCGCCCGGCGCGACCTGGAGGCCGCGGACGCGGCCTACCAGGCAGGCGAGATCTCGGCGGACGAGTTGGCCCGCATCGAGCGACTGGTGCTCGACCGGATGCAGGCCCAACCGGGCGGCGGCCTGCGACTGACCCGAGGGCCGAGCGAGTCGAGTGAGGAGAAGAGGTGAGGGCCGTGGCGACCAACGAGCAGAACACCCGAAAGTCGAGTCCCTCGCCGCGTCCGAAACTGTCCGCATCGGACGCGGCGGCGGCAGCGACCAAACAGATCACCGGACTGATCGCCAAGCAGCCGGACATGGTGACCTCGGTCCAGCCGAACGACGACGGCTGGCGGGTCGAGCTGGAGATCGTCGAGGACCGGCGGATTCCGTCCTCCTCGGACATCCTGGCCCTGTACGAGGTCGAGCTGGACTCCTCAGGTGACCTGCTGGCGTATCGGCGAACGCAGCGCTACCCGCGCGGCAAGGGGACACCATGACCAACGGACCGGGTTCGGTCAGCGTCTCGCCGTCGAGTGGCATGTCCGCCGGCGGCCACTCGTCGACGACCAACCTCGGCGACATCCTGGAAAGGGTGCTGGACAAGGGTCTGGTCATCGCCGGCGACATCCAGGTGAACCTGCTGGACATCGAGCTGCTGACGATCAAGCTGCGGCTGGTGATCGCGTCGCTGGAGACGGCAAAGGAAGTCGGCATCAACTGGTGGGAACACGATCCGTGGCTCACCGGCCAGGACCGCGAGCTGAAGGCGGAGAACCGCGAACTGCGCAACCGGCTCGCCGAACTGGAGTCCAAGGACAAGTCCAAGGACAAGGACGATGACTGACGAGACCGGAGTGTGGCTCTACGCGGTGACGCGAGCGGGCGGCGACTGGGACGGCCTGGTCGGGGTCGCGCGGTCACCGGTTCGAGCGATCGAACTGGCGGACCTCGTCGCGCTGGGCAGCACCGTCGACCTCGCGTCGTTCGGCGAGGCCGCGCTCAAGCGCAACCTGGAGGATCTCGACTGGCTGGCCGAGACCGCGCAGGCCCACGACCAGGTCGTGCGTGCCGCGGCCAGCGCCGGCGTGACGGTGCCGCTGCGGCTGGCCACCGTGTACCTGGACGACGACCGGATCCGCGCCATGCTCGACACCAGGGGCGAGGACTTCCGGGCCGCGCTGCGCAGGCTGGACGGACGGGCGGAATGGGGGGTGAAGGGCTACGTCGAGCCGTCGGCGACGCCCGCGCCGGCCGCGCCCGCCTCGGCCACGTCCGGAACCGACTACCTGCGCCGCCGCCAGGCGCAGTTGTCCGCCCGGCGCGCCGAGGACGACCGCGCCGACCGGCAGGCGCAGCGCATCCACGAGGCGTTGACGTCGCTGGCGGTCGCCGCGCGCCGGCATCCGATCCAGGACGCGCGGCTGACCGGGATATCGGCCCCGATGGTACTCAACGGCGCCTATCTCGTCGATGACGAGCGCGCCGCCGAGTTCGGCCGGCTGGTCACCGAGTTGGCCGGACAGCGTGCCGACCTCCGCCTCGACCTGACCGGGCCGTGGCCGCCGTACTCGTTCTCGCACAGCGACTTCTCGCACAACGACTTCTCGCACAGCGACCTCGCCGCCCATGCCGAGGCGGGTTCGTCATGACCGGGCACGACGTGACGCAGCGGCACATCTCGCTGGTGGACCTGCTCGACCGGGTGCTCGCCGACGGGGTCGTGATCGGCGGCGACCTGGTGCTGTCCATCGACGACATCGATCTGGTGCGGGTGTCGCTACACGCGGTCGTGTCGTCCGTCGGCGCGTTGGAGGCCGATCATGACTGAACTGCCCGCGCAGCGGATCAAGGCCGATCCGGAATCCGTCGAGCGCGGCCTCGCCACCCTGGTGTTGACCATCGTCGAGCTGTTGCGTCAGCTGATGGAGCGGCAGGCGCTGCGCCGGGTGGACAGCGGCGTGCTCAGCGACGAGCAGATCGAGCGTCTCGGCACCTCGCTGATGCTGCTCGACCGGCGCATGGGCGAGCTGCGCGACCACTTCGACCTGACCCCCGAGGACCTCAACATCGACCTCGGCCCGCTCGGCACACTCCTCCCCCGCGACAGCTGACACCCGCGCGCCACGCCTGCCATCAGGTCGTCGCCCGCCACATCACCGCATGGCTCTGGCCGCTCGCCGTGTCGGACGATCCGACGATGGTGCCGGCGTCGTTGATGAGCGCGGCGTCGCTCTCGTTGGCGCCCGGCAGGGCACCCAGCGCGGTCACCGCACCGGACGGGGTCCAGGAGACGGCGTGGTCCTGCTGCTGGTAATTGCTGATCGGTCTGCCCGTATAGCCGACGATCGTGCCCGTTGAGTTGACCTCCTCGGCCCAGCCGATGCTGTCGGGCCAGCTGTACATGCCGCCGGGCAGGCATTTCAGGCCCGTCGCGGTGCCGTCCGGCGCCCAGCTTATCGGGGCCGTGTACTGCGGGAACTCAGCGTCCCGGCCACCGCCCACCATGGTGCCGTTCGCGCCGATCGCGGTGGGAACGGAGCCCATCCCGAGATCGACGGTGCTGCCGTCCGGGTTCAGCCGAGTGCCGTGGTTCGCGCTGTTGACCGCGGCGATGGCGCCGGCCGCGTTGATCACCGGCAGGCCGGCGAGCACGGTGCTGAGATCGGTGATCGAGCCGTCCGGATTCCAGCGCACGGCGTGCTCGGGTTGTGTGGAACTGTCGGAGTATCCGGTGATCGTGTCCGTGCTGTTGATGGCCCAGACGTAGGTGTAGGTGTCGCTGTGGAGGTTGGGCAGATTGGTGACCGTGCCGTCCGGGCTCCAGCGCACGGCGTGCGTGGGGCCGGTGGCGGAGAAGGATGTGCCGATGACCGTGCCGTCGGCGGAAATGGCCGACGGGTAGCTGTCCTGGTCGCCGGGCAATGGGCTGAGCGTGCTGACCGTGCCGTCGGTGTTCCAGCGCAACGTGCGATAGGAGTAGCCCTGGCTGGACCTACCGACGATGACGCCCGCGTCGTTGATCGCCACGGCGTCGCTGTTCGGATCGGTGTCGCCTGGCGGCAGCGGCAGCGCCGTGATGGTTCCGGCGGCGTTCCAGCTCACCGCGTGCGTCGCGGTGGGGCTGAACAGCGACCCGATGGTCGATTCGCCCACCATGGTGCCCGCGTTGTTGAGCCCACTGACCTCGCTGTTGTCGTCACCCGGCAACGTGCCGAGATCGACGATGGTCGGCGCGCTCGCGGCCGCCGGTCCCGCGAACGCGGCGGCCTGCGCGGTGACCAGCGCGGTGACCACCGCGGCGATACCCAAGGTGGACAAACAGATTCTTCGCCGACCCCGCATGATGGCTTCCCCTGTCGGTAAGCGTGTGACCCGGCCGGTATGTCCTGGCGCCGCGCGGGTTCGTTACCCCACAACGCGAACATCACCTCGTTGTCGTAGCGGCGTGCCGGCAGGGGCCAGCCGGCACAACTCGCGGCCGAGGTGAGCTAGGTTCACTTCCGTGATCGCACTGCAGGTCGTTGTCGCGCTGTGGGCGCTGGGCGAGGTGACGCTCCAGCTCACCCAGGCACTGCGCAGCGAGCGGACCACGAGCCGGGAGTGGCGCAGCTACGGCGGCATCGTGGTCGCCGCAGCGGCGGCCGTCCTGCTCGCCCTGCTGATCCGGCGTGCGGTACCCGCGTTGGACTTCCCGTCCCACCGGACCGGCTGGCTTGTCGCGATCACGCTGGTCATCGCGCTGGGCGCGGGGTTCCGGCTGTGGGCGATCATCGCACTGGGCCGCTACTTCCGCGCCGTGGTACACATCCAGGAGGGCCACCGCGTTGTGCGGACCGGCCCGTACCGTGTGCTGCGGCACCCCTCCTACACCGGGCTACTGGTGGCCACGCTCGGCGTCGGGCTGCTGTTCGGCAACGCCGGCTCGACCGTCGTGTTCGAGTTGCTGCTGATCGCGGCGGTCGTGTACCGGATCCGGATCGAGGAGAAGATGCTGCTCGACGGTCTCGGCGACGCCTACGCCGACTACATGCGCGAGACCAGCAGGCTCATCCCGCGCGTCTGGTAAGGCTCGACGTCTCCTGGTGAGCACCGCCCACCAGGAGACGTCCACTGTGGACTACCAGCCGATGCCGCCGGACACAGGAGCCGGGGCCTTCGGCGCCATCTGCGTCTGACCGGACGACGGCGGGACCGCGGCACAGGTCGCGCCGGGCTCGGGCAGTGTGAGATCGATCAGGTAGTCGTCCACCGTGCCCTGCGTGCACGAAGTGTGCGGATAGGCGCCGTGCCCCCATCCGAGGTAGGTGACGAGCCGCGCGGCTGAGCCCAGCGCAGCCGCGTCGTCAACGGCCCAGGCGTAGGGCGTCGCCGGGTCGTGCACCGAGTTCAACTCCAACAGCGGCACGTCCGCGTGCACATCCAGTCGTGCCTGCGGATCATTGACCGGTCCCGGCCAGCCGAGACACAGGGCAAACACCGGCCAGGCAACGGACGACACGCGCAGCTGCGGCGCCACGGCCTCACTGAGCGCGAACTCCCGCTGGAACTGCGCGAACCCGGACACCGGCAGCGACCAGTCCTCGCAGAACACCGGCACCGGATACGGCTGCAACGCACCGCTCGCCGCCGGGGCCGGCAGGTTCACGGTCGTGGTCTTGCCGGTATAGAGCTCGTCGAGTTCGGTGGCCAGCGGCGACCACTGCGGCCCGTAGAGCAAGTTGATCGCGGCCGAGGTCAGGTCCAGCCAGCTCACCTTGCTGGTGGTGCCGGGAACCGTGAGCGTGCCGGCATCGGCTCGACGTTGCAGCTCGTTCCAGATCGCCCGCACGTCCTGACCGTGCAGTACGCACGTGCTGTCCCGGTCGCACCACGCCTCGAACTGGTCGAACGAGTCCTCGTCGCTCGCCGACTCGGCGACCAGGAACGGCGTCGTGGACAGCTGGTGATCCATGTTCGAGTCGATCACCATCGCGCGGATCCGATCCGGGAACAGCTCGGCGTATTCCTGACCGATCAGCGTGCCGTAGGAGACGCCGTAATAGCTGATCTTCGGCGCGCCGAGCGCCGCCCTGATCGCGTCCATGTCACGATCGACGCTCGCGGTGTCAACGTGGTCGAAGATGGCGCCGGTGTTGGCCGCGCAGTCCGCGTCGAGCTTGCGATTGTAGGCCAGCATCGCCGCGTAGTCGGCCGCGTTGGTCGGCACCGGGGACGGACGCTGCATCAGCAGGCTCGTCGAGCACTGCACCGGATCGCTGCGGTTGGTGCCGCGCGGGTCGAACCCGATGATGTCGAAGTGTTGCAGGATCTGCGGGTTGAAGAAGCCGGCCGCGTCGAGCGCGAAGTCGACGCCGGAAGCACCCGGCCCACCCGGATTGATCAGCAGCGGCCCGTCGTCATGGGCCGGGTCGGCGGCCGCCTGCCGGTCGATGGCCAGACCGAAGGTCGGACCGGTCGGATCCGCCCAGTCGATGGGCACCTGGATGGTTGCACAGCGGATCGTGGTGTCGGTCGGCTTTTCCGGGCAGGGTTGCCAGTCGATCGCGGCAGGCCGGAACCCTCCCGTGGTGACGTGGTTGTCGGTCACATGGTTGTCGGGGCCGGGCGCTGCCGTCGCCGGCGCGATGCCGACCACAGCCAACGCCACGCTGGTGACTGCCGTGCCTAACACGGCGAGCCGGATAACGCGGTGCACAAGACCTCCCCTGATGCGCTCCGCTCACGCTCAGCAAGCGGATCGGAGCCTCAGTGAATCACGGGAGCCGGCCGGTCGACCCGGACAACGGCGAATCAGGGCGAAAGATCAGGGTCGACCCTGATCCCCGATCAGCCTTCAGGACCAGTGTTGTGGATTTGAATCAATTTAATCATCACTGGCAACTGGTTAGGTCACGGAGTTGCGGGAAGTCAGGGATTGCCCTCGGCGAGCATGACGAGGGTGTCGAAGAAGTGTTTTCCGTGCTCATGCCGCACCCGCTCGTCCGGGTCGGGGACCAGACTCAGTGTCGACCCCGGATGACCCACACCGGTACTACATTCCTTGATCTCGAAAAGTAGTACCGGCACGACCCGTTCAGCCGATTGGGCTTGGGGCCGTGCCGGGTCGAACTGACGGATCTAGTTTCTAGACGCCGAGGGAGTGGAGGATGGCGAGAACTTGGGGAGCGATACCGTTGACGGCGCCAGTGACAATGCCGACGACGGAATCGATGAGGCCACCGAGAATGGGAATTCCCATGACAGGTACTCCTTTATGTGAGGTAGTGAATTGATTTGATGGGGGGACTGTTTGGCGCGTGCGGTGGTCAGCCGGTGCAGTTGGGCACGGCCGGGACGCTGCCGACGCAGTTGTTCGGGGTGTTGGCGGTGATGGGTGAGTTGGTGGTGGTCATGGTGCCGCCCTGGCGGTCGACGCCACCGGCGGTGCCCAGGAGTAGCAGCGCGTGGTTGTTGGTCACGGCGGTCTGGGTGAGGGTCGTCGCGGTGGAGTTGAGCGCGGAGATCCCGCCGCCCCGACCTGCACTGTTGCCGGTGATGAACAACGGACTGCCGGAGACGCCGGTGACCGTCAGCGTGCCGCGCAGACCGTTGTAGATGCCGCCGCCGTTGCCGAGCAGAGTGGTGTTGCCGGACACCGGACTGTTGGTGAACGTCGCAGCGGGCGCGGTGCCAGACGGGGTGTCCGCGTTGGCGAGACCGCCACCGTTGCCCGAAGCAGTGTTGCCGGTCAGGGTGCTTCCGGTGAGGGTGACCGCGCCGTGGTTGAGGATGCCGCCGCCATCACCGAGCACGTTGCCCCGGGTGAACGCGATCCCGGTGGTGAGGGTGAGGCTGCCCGTCGGGCTGACCTCGGCGATGCGGAATAGTCCCAGGCCTAGCAGCGAGGCGTTGGTGATGGTGGCGGGGCCGATCATCTCGATCGGGGTGGTGATCACCGGCAGTGCGTTCGCGGCGCCGCCGTGGCTGGTGGTCATGCCATACGTACAGCCTCCCGCCAGAACGAGGGTGTCGGCGGTGGGGGTGGAGTTGGCCAGGTTCACGGCGGCGACCAGAGCGTTCTCGCTACACGCCACGGGGATGGTGATGGCCTGCGCCGCTGGGGCGAACGCGATCAAACTCCCGGCCGCGATAGTGACTCCGATCAGGACTTGAACGGTGGTACGGGTGCGTCGCATGACGGCTTCATTTCCTGGAACAGGATAGCGGTGCCCCGCGGCGGGCGCCAACGGGCGAGATAACGCGGACAATTCACATGCCGCCACCATTGTTCGAGGCGGTCCGCGAAAAGCGAGGTCATCCATGTAAAAAGGACCTGGAGGCGTGATCTGTGTCCGCGATCATCGCGGCCACGTCACGCTACCGAGGTCCGGGGTAACAACATGTAACCTACTCCTTCGTCGGGGTGACCGATACCGCAGACCCCCAGATGGCGGCACCTGGGCCCCCGGATGGGCGTACCCAACTCGCGTTGCACGCGAGCTCCGCCCCGCCGCGTTCGACAGTGCTTATGGCGCTCGTTGTGGTTCAGGAGGGCTGGTTAAAGGAGGACCGAGGGTGAACCACCTGGACAAATGCCTAAACTGCAAGGGATCTGGCCTGAGGAGTCAAGGCGGAACCTGTGGTGGGCTCGGCGACGTGCCTGCCACGTTATCGAGGCGGCCCTGGGCCAGTTATGGACCACGCCACCCGCGACACCTGATAAACCAGAGCCGGCGGGCGCCGCAGTACATTGTGGATACTTTTATTTGCCCAGTTCACAAAGGATGCCGAGTTCTGGGAGCCAAGGAGTGGTAGGTTCAATCCCGGCGGTCGACAAGCTGTTGACGCGGAGTGAACTCCCAGTTCAGCGGGCTTCTTTCGTCGTAACTGGTCAGGTCGTTCGCAGGGCTTGATCGTCTCTGTGGGATGATCACGGTGTGCAGACTGGGGATGGGCGTCCGTCATATGACGAGCTTGCCGACCTGGTTGTGGCCCAGGCCCGGATCATCGAACAGCTTCGGGTCGAAGTCGCCGAGTTGCGCGTGGAGAACGCGGAGTCGAAGCGCCGGTTGGGGATGAATTCGACGAAGTCGTCGAAGCCGCCGTCGTCGGACTCGCCGTTCGTCAAACCGGTGCCGAAGTCGTTGCGGCGTAAGAGCAGGCGGAAGCCGGGCGGTCAGCCTGGTCATCCGGGGTCGACACTGAGTCTGGTCCCCGACCCGGACGAGCGGGTGCGGGTGACCGAGCATCAGCTCATCGCGCGCCGCTGCCGGGGTGGGCTCACCACCGGCGGCCAGGCTCCGCCGGACGTGACGGCGCCGTGCAGTACGGGCCACGGATCACCGCGATCATCCTCTACCTCTATGTCGGGCAGTTCCTTTCCAAGAAACGCACCGCTCAGGCTCTGGCCGAACTGTTCGGCACCCCGATCTCCGATGCCACCGTGGCGAGGATGACGAAGCGGACCGCCGACGGGCTGAGCGAGTTTCTCGACATCGTGGCCGACCGTATCGCCACCGCTGACGTCGCCGGGTTCGACGAGACCGGACTGCGGGTGGCCGGCGCACTGCACTGGGTGCACGGCGCCCGCACCGACCGCTACATCCTGATCACCTGCCATGCCAAGCGCGGCAAGCACGGTATCGACGACGCCGGGGTACTGGGCCGGTTGCTACCGGGCCGGTTGCGTGGGCTCGCGGTCCATGACGCCTGGGCACCGTATGACACCTATCTCGACGTCGAACATCAACTGTGCCGCCAAACACGGCAAACACTTCTTCGACACCCTCGTCATGCTCGCCGAGGGCAATCCCTGGCTTCCCGCAATTCCGTGACCTAACCAGCTACCAGCGATGAAACTATAGCGTTTAAGTATTCTCGTTCGAGTGCGTCAGGACGTCCGCCACTACGGCATAGTACACTGTGGACCCAACCGCCCCGCGCAGTCGTCACCCCAGGGTGCGCTCGTCTTCGACTGATCGCCTCAGTCACCACCCTTGTGCTTGCCGGGCTTCTTGGCATGATCGGCCCCGGACGCCCCGCCCTGGCTGCCACCTTGATCGCCGGCCTGGTTGCCGCTTTGTTGTTGCTGTTGCTGTTGCTGCTGTTGCTGTTGTTGCTGTTGTTGCTGTTGTTGCTGTTGTTGCTGTTGTTGCTGTTGCTGTTGTTGCTGTTGTTGCTGTGTGGGTGACCCGGCCGGCTTGCCGACGTGCGTGACGTGAGTGGCGTCGGCGACCGGTTGTTCGGCGGGCGGCTGGGTGACCGGGTTCGCCGTCGGCGACGGCGCGGTCGGCGCGACCGTGGTCGCGCCGACCGCGCCGACCGCGCTGGTCGCGCCGGTCGGCTGCGCGGGCGGGGTCGGGATGGTCATGGCAAGGATGCCGGCCACGCCCGCGATCGCAACGCACGCGCCGGCCGCGACGAGCAGTCCGCTGCGATGGGCGTTGCGTTGCGGAGTCAGCGGCTGGGCCTCGCCCGCGACCAGCGATGACAGCACCTCCGCGCAGTGGCGTGCGTCGGGCCTGCGCGCGGGCTGGTCGTCGGTCATGGCGCGCAACAGGACGGCGAAGCGTTCCGGAATGCCGGCGGGGATGCGCGGCGCTCGGTTGAGCCGGGCCAGCGCAGCCTCGATCTTGCTCCCGCCGGCGAACTCGACCTCGCCGGTCAGGCACTCGATCAGCACAAGGCCGAGCGCGTAGATGTCCGCGGCGGGGCCGACCGCGTCGCCAAGCACCTGCTCGGGCGCGAGGTAGGCGGGCGTGCCGATGATCTCCTGGTAGCTGGTGAGCCGGGTCTGGCCGCCGAGCAGGGCGATGCCGAAGTCGCCGAGGACCGGGCGACCGCTCGGGTCGAGGAAGATGTTGGCCGGCTTGAGGTCGCGATGCACAACTCCCCTGCCGTGCACGTGACTGAGCGCGTCCGCGAGGCGGGCGGCCAGGTCGAGCACGACCGGCACGGGCAGCGGGCCTTCCAGCAGCCGACCCTGGAGCGTTGGACCGACGATCAGCTGCATGACCAGGTACGGCCGGGATTGGTAGCTGCTGGAGTCGTAGATGGCGACCAGACCGGGATGGTCCAGCCGGGCCAGCGCCTGGCCCTCACGGTCCATCCTTTCCCTGGTAAGCCGGTCGCTGTCGGGGGCGAACAACTTCACCGCGACCGATCGGTCCAGCACCTGGTCGTGTGCGCGATATACCTCCGTGCCCGGTCCCCGACCGATCAACTCACCGCCGGCAAAACGGTCAGGTAGCGGCAGAGCAGGCATCCACAACCTCCTTGTCGTCCCGACAGCATGCCCTATCAACTCATCTCTTAATCCTTTGGATTTTCCTTGGTCAAATCGAGCGGGGTCAAGGCAAGTTCCACGAAGGTTAGCGTGTCGCGGACAGTGGCAGTCGAGGGCGAACGCCGGCCCAGGTAGGTGGCTCGGCGCGCATCCAGCGAGGCTCGCGCACTTGCTGGATCGGGCGTACCGACGATTGGTGTCCCTGCCAGTAGGCGAAGTCTCCGTTGATTCGCTTTGCGAGCGCGTCAAGTTGCCGCATCAAGTAACGCACAGCGACAAACTGAATGGACGCTCGCCGAAAATGGACGGCGACGGCAGCGTCCAGGTTCGATCCCGGACATCGATACACGATGATGGTCTGCTGATCGCCGGACAGTGCGGGCGAAGCGAAGAAGTCGGGGAACTGTGCGCGCGCGAAGCGTCGATCGCCGGTGCCGTCCTGGCTGCTGGGACTCTCGTCATTGGCGGGGTGCCGTGCCACTCTCCTCATCGACCTATCCCCACGGCAGTTGTTCAGGTCAGCGATTCGTCAAGGCCGCCGAGCGATTCGATGAGCTTGAGGTTGGCGGAGTAGTCGACCGGGCAGGCGATCACCGAGACGGTGTCCGCGGCGAGTGCGGTGCGCAGCGTCGGCAGGAGTTCCTCGGCCGAGGTGATCCGGTAGCCGGTCGCGCCGAAGCTCTCGGCGTACGCGACGAAGTCGGGGTTGCCGAAGCCGGTGTCCACGTTCTTGCCGATCTCCAGGTCCATCTTCCAGCTGATCAGCCCGTAGGCGTCGTCGACCCAGACGAGGATGACGAACGGTACCTTCATCCGCAGCGCGGTCTCGATCTCCTGCGAGTTCATCAGGAACGCGCCGTCGCCGGTCGCGACCAGCACCTTGACGTCCGGGCGCGCGATCTTGGCGCCGATCGCGCCGGGCACTGTCCAGGCCATTGTGGACAGACCGTTGGAGATGAGGCAGGTGTTCGGCTCGTAGGTCGGGTAGAGGCGGGCCATCCACATCTTCAGCGCACCGGTGTCGACCAGCACGATGTCGTCGCGATCAAGGGCCGCCCTGGTGTCCGCGACGATCCTGGCCGGCGCCAACGGGAAGCGGTCGTCGGCGTTGCCCCGCTCGAACTCGGCCGAGAGCAGTTCCTTGATCCGCTTCTCGCCGGTGCCGCCGTCGAACGTGCGGTGCACCGACTTGGTGAGCGCGTCGAGGCTGGCGCCGATCTCGGCGGTGATGCCGACCGACACGTCGTAGTGCGCGTCGACCTCGGCCGGAAACCGGTGAACGTGAATGATCTTCTTGTCGCCGCGCGGGTTGATCCGGACCGGGTCGAACTCCTGGAGTTCGTAGCCGACGGCGATGATCACGTCGGCCCGGTCGAAGCCGAAGTTGGCGTAGTCGTGCCGCATGAAGCCGACCGCGCCGAGGCTGAGGTCGTCGTCGTCGGGGAACACGCCCTTGCCGTGGAAGGTGGTGGCGACCGGGATGCCGAGGGTGGAGGCGAAGCGGCGCAGCGCGGCACCGGCGTGCGCGCGGGCCGCGCCGTGGCCGGCGAGCACCACCGGGTTGTCGGCAGCGCGCAGGATGGCGGCGGCGCGCGCGACCTGTTCGGAGGATGGCTCGTCCGGGCGCGGAATGTTGACCCGCAACGGGACCAGGCCGGCCGACACGTCGGCCTGTTCGACGTCCTCCGGCACGGCCAGGTAGACCGCGCCGGGCCGTTCGGTCTGGGCTAGCTTGAACGCCTTGCGGAACATCTCCGGCACCGCGCCCGGTGTTGCCACGAGTTCCGCCCACTTGGTCACCGGCGCGAACATCGGCACCAGGTCGACGCGCTGGTGCGACTCCTTGAAGGCGCGGTTCATGCCGACCTGCGCGGACAGCGCGAGCAGCGGGGTGGAGTTGGTTGTGGCGTCGGCGGTGCCGAGCAGCAGGTTGATCGCGCCGGGGCCCAGTGTCGACGAGCACACGCCCGCTCGGCCGGTGAGCCTGCCGTACGTTTCGGCCATGAACGACGCGCCCTGCTCGTGCCGGGTCAGCACGTAGGTGATCGAGGATCGGGAGATCGCCTCGACGAGCCGGATGTTCTCCTCGCCGGGGATGCCGAAGACGTGCGTGACGCCCTCGTTCTCCAGGCACTGCACGATGAGTTCTGCCACTGTGCGCGACGATTCCTCGGCCATGACGTCGACCCTAATCGTGACCAGGTCGCGCAGCGCCAGGCCACACGGCGAACACGGCAACGACCCCTGCGGTCACCTAGTACTTGACGCGTACTATGTGACGCGTACTATCGCGGCATGCCGAACTCCGCAGTCGATGCTCTTCCTGTCGGCCATCCGGCCCGCCGTCCCGCCGCGCTCGCCATCGGTCTCACCGCCCTCAACAGCGCGCTGTTCACCGTGTTCGCGGTGCTCACCACGCAGGACAAGCCGCTGCGCGTCGGCATGCCGTGGCAGGACGATCCGTATGACGGCGTTGTGTCGTTCACCCAGTTCCTGGTGCCCGTGCTCACGATCTTGATCCTGCTGCGGCTGACCCTGTGGCACCGATCGGCGCCACTGCCCCGGTTCCGGGTCGACCAGTTGCTGCGCGCGTCGCTGGCAAGCCTGGTGCTGGTCGCGGGAACCATGCTGACCGAGTGGATCGCGGTCGCCCTGCGCGCCGATCATCCATTGTGGAATTCGAGCACGTCCCGGCTGATCGGGGTGGTCCTCCTGCTGACCGTGACAACGGTCATCTGCGCGATCACCTGGCTGAGCGCGCGGCGGCAGCTGCCGGGCGGGCGGCCGGACGGGGACTGGCTGGACGACCTCGCGCAGCTGGTCGATCAGGTGTTCGGCACGCCCATGCTCGACCTGCGCCGTCCGGTCGGTTTTCTGCGCAGGCACATCGTGGCATTCGCGGCGGGCGCGAGCTTCCTGGCGGGGCTCGGCATGACCGGCGGGCAGGCCATCGGCGAGGGTTGGACCGACCCGGTGCTGATCGGCACCGGCATCCTGATCGGCACCGGCGGGTTCTTCGCGTTCTGCCTGGTCAGCGATGCCGTCCTGCACATCACCGCGCCGCGCAGCCACCGAGGGCCTGCCTGGCTCGCGGTGATGGTCACCTGCGTCGGGCTGCCCGCGTCGGCGGTACTGCGCGGCGACATCCTCGGCTGGCTCGGCCTGCCCGGCGAGGTCCACACCCCGGCCGAGCTGGCGCTGGTCAGCGTGGGCGGCGCGCTGGCGGCCGGGGTGATCGCGCTCGGGCTCAGCCTGCTGGCTGCTCGCGTTGGACGTCGCGCCGCGTGAGCGCAAGATAGCCGACGAAGCCGACGATGAGCACGGCCAGGACCGCGCTGACCACACCGTCGCCCACCCCGAGCCCGCCGACCGACGTCGGCTTGCCCACCCAGTCGGCGACCGACGCGCCGAGCGGGCGGGTGATCACGTACGCGAACCAGAACGAGAAGATCGAGTTCCAGCCGAGGAACCGGTAACCGACCACCGGAATCAGGATGATCACCGCGAACAGCACGATCGAGAACGAGTAGCCAAGGTGCAGGGTGGTCGCGGTCAGGTCACCGGCCGCGGTGCCGAGCGCGAAGGTGGCGACAACGGCCAGCCAGTAGAAGACCTCGCGGCGTGCGGTGTCGATGCTGTGGATGGACAGCGTGCGCTCGGTGCGGAACCACACGAAGTAGACGACCGCGAGCACCACCGCGTAGAACGCGGTCGACGCGGCGTACGACACGCCGAAACCCACGTGCAGCACGTCGGCCGCCATGGTGCCGAACACACCGACCATGACCACCGCGAACCAGTAGGACCAGGCGCGGTAGCGTTTCATCGAGAACTGGATGATGAGCGAGGCCACGAACGCGACGAAACCGAGACCGACGGCGACGATCGGGTTGAGCGCGTTCACCAGGTAGTCGGAGGTGGATTCGCCGACGGCGGTGGAGAGCGCCTTGATGATCCAGAAGAAGGCGGTGATCTCCGGAACCCGCAGGGCCCGCTGGACGGTAGACTCCGACAGCTTGTAGGAGGTGCTCATGCGGCCAGCATGCCATGACCGCTCGACCAGCCGGCGACCGGCTCCGACCGACGGAGCGGGGCAATGACCGGCGGTGCGTTGTTCGTCGCGGTCTTCCTCGCCTGCGTCGTCGAGGGCGTCGAGGCGTTGACGATCGTGCTCGCGGTCGGCACCACCCGGGACTGGCGTTCGGCCGGGCTCGGCGTCGGGTCGGCGATCGTCGCGTTGGCGGTCATCGTAGCGGCGCTCGGGCCGGCCCTGACGCTGCTGCCGTTGAACGCGCTGCGACTGGTGGTCGGCGGACTGCTGCTGATCTTCGGGTTGCAGTGGCTACGCAAGGCGATCCTGCGTGCCAGCGGCCACAAGGCCCTGCACGACGAGGACGCGATCTTCCGCACCCAGGCGACCGCTGCCGAATCGGCGAGCGCGAACAGCAGGGGCGTGATCACCGACTGGTACGCCTACGTTGTCTCGTTCAAGGGCGTGCTGCTTGAGGGGTTGGAGGTCGCGTTCATCGTGCTGACCTTCGGCGCCAACCAGCACGCCATCGGCCTGGCCACAATCGCGGCCGCCGCGGCCGTCGTGCTGGTGGTCGCGGTCGGATTCGCGGTGCGGGCGCCGCTGGCGCGGGTACCGGAGAACACGCTGAAGTTCGTCGTCGGCATCATGCTGACCGCGTTCGGCACCTTCTGGGGCGCGGAGGGCGCCGGCGCGAACTGGCCCGGCTCGGACGCGGCCCTGCTGGTGCTGGCGCCGGCCGTCGCGGTGATCGCGCTCGGTCTGGTGGCGCTGTTGCGCAGCAAACAATTCAGCGCGGCGCGACCGTACGAGGACGTTTCATGAGGGGACGTTTCATGAAGGGCCTGCGCGGGTTCGGCGCGTTCCTGTACGACTTCGTGGTCGGCGACGACTGGCGGATCGCGGTCGCGGTCGTGCTCGCGCTGGCCATCACGGTTGGCGTCGCACGGAGCACGATCCCGGCCTGGTGGGTGCTGCCGCTGGCTGTTGTGCTGATCCTGCCGGTCAGCCTGGTGATCGCGGTCCGACGGCGTTAGCGGGCGGGGCGGCGTTACGCGGTCTACACGGTCGGCACCTGCCGCTTGCCGCGTAACACGGACGCGACGGCCGCGACAACGGCCATCAGCGCGGCCGCGCTGAACACGATGACCAGGCCATGGTGGAACGGGCCGGACACCAACTGGGGGAAGAACTGCTTGCCGGTCAACGCCTGCACGTTGTGCGCGGGCAACGTGTTCAGCACGCCGCTCGGCGCGAGCAGGTGCGAGATCGGGTTGTTGCCGAGGAACGTGGCGAACAGGGTGCTGACCGGTGGCAACGACGCCACTCCCCCCGCGACGTTGCCCGGTACGCCCTGCGCCTGTAGGCCGCTGCTCAAGGCGTTCGGGAGCGTGCTGGACAGGCCGGAGATCATCAGCGAGAAGAACACGCCGATGGACAGCGCGGTGCCCGAGTTCTGGAAGGTCGACCGCATGCCGGACGCGACGCCGCGCTGGTTCGACGGCACGCTGCTCATGATGGCCGATGTGTTCGGCGCCGAGAACATGCCCTGACCGAGCCCGCTGAGCAGCAGCAAGCCCGCGAAGTACGGGTAGCCGAAGTTGACCGGCAGCACGATGAGGCCGACGAACGACGCCGCGACGATGATCAGGCCGCCGGTGGCGAACAGCCGCGCGCCGAACCGGTCGGACAGATAGCCGGAGAGCGGACCGGCGATGAGGAACCCGAAGGTGAGCGGGAGCATGTAGATGCCGGCCCAGAGCGGCGTCTGCTCGTAGTCGAACCCGTGCAGCGGCAACCAGATGCCCTGCAACCAGATGATCAGCATGAACTGGAGGCCGCCGCGCGCGATCGCGGTGAGCAGCGCGGCCAGGTTGCCGGCTGCGAACGCGCGGATCCTGAACAGCGACAACCGGAACATCGGCTGGGCGACCTTGGTTTCGGCGACGCAGAACACGATCAGCAGCAGCACGCCGATGCCGAGCCCGCCGAGCACGGTCGGATTGGTCCAGCCGGTCGGCCTGCCGTGGTAGGGCTGGATGCCGTAGGTGATCGCGGCGAGCAGCAGCGCGGTGCCCGCGGTGAAGGTGAGGTTGCCGATCCAGTCGATCCGGCCCTGCGACCTGGTGCCGATCTCGCGCAGGGTGCGGTAGGACCAGACGGTGCCGATGACGCCGATCGGCACGCTCACCCAGAACACCGCTCGCCAGTCGATCGCGGCCAGCAGGCCACCGGCGAGCAGGCCGAGGAACTGGCCGGCCAACCCGGTGATCTGGTTGATGCCCAACGCCATGCCGCGCTGCCTGGCCGGGAACGCGTCGGTCAGGATCGCGGCCGAGTTCGCGGTGAGCATGGCGCCGCCGAACGCCTGGATGATCCGCCAGCCGATCAGCCACAACGCGCCGAGCCCACCGGAGAACGGATCGAGCGAGAGCGCGAGCGACGCGCCGGAGAAGATCACGAAACCGAGGTTGTACATGCGCACGCGGCCGAACATGTCGCCAAGCCGACCGAGCGCGACCACGAGCACGGCGGTGACCAGCAGATAGCCGAGGATCATCCAGAGCAGGTAGCCGATGTTGCCCGGCGCAAGCGGGTCGAGGCCGATACCTCGGAAGATCGCCGGCAGCGAGATGATCACGATCGAGCCGTCCACCGTGGCGATCAGCACGCCCAGCGTGGTGTTCGACAGCACGATCCACTTGTAGCGATCGCTTCTCGTATCCACCCGTGCTTCAGTACGCGTCCTCATCACAAGTAGTCACCCTAGACTTATCAGTTGCCCTTTAGCAACTAACTCGCGGGTAACGCGAGGTCAACGACGGGTGGTGACCAGGGCGCGGAACAGGCCGCGATGCACCGTGTCCGGCCGCTCCGCCAACCAGCCGCCCACGTCCTTGACCAGCACATCAGGGCCGATCACGCCATAGGCGTTCGCTGGTGTCCAGCCGGTGCGCGGCGGCTGGCCGGGCTGGTCGGGCCAGACCAGCAGGACCGAGCGCGACACGGCCGTCGGGAAATGCCTGCGCGCGGAGCGCAACGCGGCGCCCACGCCCAGCGATCCGCTCAGCGCCGGTCGACCGGCCAGCAGCACATCGCCGCCCCGGCCGATGGTGTAGTCGCCGGCAGGCCACACCACCGACATGATCAGCACCAGCCGCCTGCCGCACAACACCACGTGATCGACGTTCGGACCGAAACCGACCGGGTCGCGGAACACGCGCACGGCCGGAATCCGGGTGAGGTAGCGGGAAAGCAGATCCGCGGTGAGGGAGGCCGCCTGTTCGAGATCGGCCGTGCGTGCGGTCGCGCCCTGCCGGCCGCCACGCAACCGCCACAGGTTCGCCTGCCAGTCGATCTTCTGCTGGCCGCGCGAACGCGCGTACCATCCGGCAGCGAACGGAACGATCAGCGCGCCGAGCGCGTAGCGGATCAGCGTCGACGGCCTGGCCGTCGCGACATGCTGGGTCTGGGCGTAATAGGCGAGACCGATCAGGCACACGCCGGCCGCGAGCGACCAGAACACGGCAGGGCGCGGCGGTTTGCGGCCGAGCAGCGCGCTGATCACGCACCACAACGTCGGCAGCACGACCGCTGCGAACACGAGATAGCCGTAGTAGCCGGCCTTCGCGAGGCCCTCCGTTGCCAGACCGAACGCGACCAGCACCAGCCACGACCCGCCCAGCACCACGAACCCGATCGTGGCCGGTCGCAGCCGGCCGCGCCAGCGGATCCGCGCGTCCGGGTTCACCCGCGGCCACCACGGGATCTCGTCGTACGGAATGGCCGGCACGCTCGGCCCGGCCGCCCACTGGCCCGGCTGCGCGGGTGGCGGTGGCCGCTCGGGTGGCGGTGGCTGCGGCGCGCGCGGGGCCTCCTCCCGGCCGGTCCGGTCGTAGGCCGCGCGGCGGTCCGGGTCGCTGAGCGTCTCGTACGCCTGCTGGATCAACCGGAAGAAGTAGCTGTTGCCCTCGGCATCCGGGTGGAACTTCTTCACCGCGGCCCGGTAGGCGCGTTTGATCTCCTCCTGGTCGGCGTCGCGGGCGACCCCGAGCACCTCGTAAAGATCACCGTCGCTCGCCTTGGGCACCCGGCCAGCCTAGATCAAACCGGGAAATCGGCGGACCTGCTGACCTCGGCCCATTTCGCCGCCTCCTCGGCCCGTTCCCGCGACGCATACTCGGCTGCCTCGACCGCGCCCGCGCCGAGCAACAGCCGCCGGGGCGGCTCGGCGACGTCGAGCAGGTCGATGATGATCCGCGCGGCGCGTGCCGGATCGCCCTGCTGCTTGCCGTCGGTGTCGGCGCGGAAGCGGTTGATCTCCCCCACCGTCGTCTCGTAGTACGGGCTGACCGGCGCGAATGCCATGGACGAGCCCTGCCAGTCGGTGCGGAACGCGCCGGGCTCGATGATGATCACCTTGACACCGAACGGCGCGACCTCGTTGGCGAGCACCTCGGAGAATCCCTCCACCGCGAACTTCGCGGCCTGGTAGGCGGCGATGCCCGGCGTGCCGCCGACCCGGCCGCCGACCGAGAAGAACTGGATGAAGTAGCCGGACCGCTGCGCGCGCAGCACCGGCAAGGCCGCCTTGGTGACATTGACGACGCCGAAGAAGTTGGCCTCGACCTGCGCCCGAAAGTCATCGAGCGAGGTGTCCTCTATCGCGGCCGAGTTCGCGTAACCCGCGTTGTTGACGACCACGTCCAACCGACCGAACTCGCGCACCGCGAACCGCACGGCGGCCTCGGCGGCGGCCGGATCGGTGACGTCCAGCGCGACGGTGCGCACCCGATCGCCGAACTCGCCGGCTAACTGGGCCAACTGTTCGGGCCTGCGCGCCGTCGCGACCAGGTTGTCGCCGCTCGCCAGCACCGCCCTGGCCAACTCCCAGCCGAACCCGCGCGAACTACCGGTGATCAACCACGTTCTGCTCATCGAACCCACTCCACCATCGACCGCCCCGGTCCCGTCCGATCGGGCCCTCGGGTCTGGTCGGCCTATATAACCAACTAGTTGTTTATATAGCGACAGTAGGCCGAGTCGAGCCACCTGTCAACCAACCGGTTGGTTATTTGGCGGACCGCGTACCGGGTCGCGGGATCACGGTCCTAATCTGGGCGTATGCCACCGCGCCTTGACCCGACCATGGGCCGCGACGCCGAAGCCACCAAGGCTCGGCTGCTCGAAGCGGCCACCGACGAGTTCGCCGCGCACGGGATCGCCGGCGCCCGGGTCGACCGGATCAGCGCGGTCGCCAAGGTGAACAAGTCGATGATCTACACCTACTTCGGCGGCAAGGACCAACTGTTCGACGCGGTGATGAACGCGCACGTGACCAGGCTGCTCGACACCGTTCCGTTCACCCCGGAGGACCTGACGGGCTATGCGGGCAGGCTGTTCGACTACCTGCTGGCCAACCCGCACCAGTTGCGCCTTGCCACCTGGTATCGCCTTGAGCGGTCGATCACCGGCATCCCGACGGAGGTACGGAACTCCCTTTTCGACAAGTCGGCGGCGATCGCGGCGGCGCAGCGCGACGGCACGCTGCCGAGCACGCTGAGCGCGGAGGATCTCCTGGTGTTCCTGCTCGGCCTGGTGACCGCGTGGCTGCCGAGTAGTCCGAACGCGGTGCCGAACGTGGCAGCGGACCAGCTTGCCGAGCATCGCGGCGCGGTGGTCACCGCGGTGCGCCTACTGGTCCACAGTGGACACTAGTCGGTGCGGGGCTGTACCGCGGAATCACGCAGTACGAGTTCGACCGGCAGTACCACTCGTTTGGCAGGCGCCGCCGGATTCGCGATGCGCTCCAACAACAACCGCGCCGACTCGATGCCGATCTCGTAGTGTGGAATACGCACGCTGGTCAGCCGAGGCCGTTGCCGGTCAAGGAACGGCATGTCGTTGAAGCCGACCACCGAGATGTCCTCGGGGCAACGCAGGCCGCGCTGTTCCAGCGCGCGGTAGCAGCCGAGCGCGATCAGGTCGTTGCCGGCGACGATGGCGGTGATGCTCGGGTCGGCGGCCAGCAACGGCAGCGCGGCGACCAGTCCGGCCTCCTCGGTGAACGCGGTGCTGAACGTGACGCGCCGCGCCTCGACCGGCAGTTCGTGCGCTGCCATCGCGTCAAGGAACGCGCGGTAGCGCTCCCACCCTGTCGACGTCTCCTGCGGCCCGGCCACGTGGCCGATGCGCCGGTGACCGAGTTTGACGAGCAGCCGCACGGTCGAGTAGACGCCGGCGGTGTTGTCCGCGGTGACCGACGGCGTGTCGCTGGCGTCGGTGCGCCGGTTGACCAGCACGGTCGGCACCGGGTAGCCGCCCTGCACCGGCGGGAGCGGATCGTTGCGGCGACTGGTGGCCAGGATGAAGCCGTCGGTCTGTCGGCCACGCATGGCCGCGAGGAGTTCCCTCTCGCGTTCCTCGTCGCCGTCTGTGTTGCCGAGCAGGGCCATGTAGCCGGCCTCGCGCAGGCCGTCCTCGATGCCGCGCACGATCGGCGGGAACACGGGATTGCGCAGGTCCGGGATGATCACGCCGGCCACCGACGACGTTCTGGTGCGCAGGCTGCGCGCCGCCGAATTGGGCGAGTAGCCGAGGGTTTTGGCCGCCTCGATCACCCGGTTGGCGGTGCGGGTACTCACCATGTCCCGGGTGCTCGGATTCAACGCTCTGCTCGCCGTTGCCGCGTGCACCTTCGCCAGCAGTGCGACGTCCTTGATGGTCGGGACCTTGTTCACCGACCCAGCATAGGGAAAGACCGCGACGAGGTCTGGTACCACCGCCTCGACAAGCCCTGGATTTTCGCCGTGCGCGCGACGAATGCATGTGCATACAACGGCGACCCGTCATATTTCGACGGCGAGGACTCTTGGCGTATTCGCCGCTCTTACCCGCCGAGCCCGTCGTCGACCGGCGCTTCCTCGGACTTGAGCGCCAGTCCGGATCGGCGTGCCTGCTCCAGGATCAGGGAGGCGAAGTCCTCGTCGATCAATCCGGCTCCGACCGCGGACGCGACCAACTGTGCCGCGGCCGAGGCGAGCGGCATCGGCGTCTCCAGCGTGCGCGCGGCGGCGAGGCCGAGGTCGAAGTCCTTGCGCAGCAACGGCATGGTGAAGGTCGGCGTGAAGTCGAGGTTGACCAGCGCGGGCGTCTTGTACTGGGTGAACACCGAGCCGAGTACCGAGGAATTGAGGAATTCCAGGAACGCCGCGCGGCTCACGCCGCCTTTCTCGGCCAACACGGTGACCTCGGAAAGGGACTCGATCACCACCCCAAGGAAAACGTTGTGACAGATTTTCACCAAGCGGGCCACCTCGTCCTCGCCGACGTAGGTGACCGCCCGGCCCAGCACGCGCAGGGTCGGCTCGACGCGCTCGAACACGGCGCGCGGCCCGGACACGGCCAGGGTCAGCTTGCCTGCGGCGACCACCTTCGGGTTGCCGCTGACCGGAGCCGCCAACAACTCGGTGCCCCGCGCGATCGCGGTCGCGCGAACTCGCGCTGACGCTTCCTCGGACACCGTCGACGAGTCGATCAGGATCGCGGGCGTGTGCTCGGCCGAGGTGAAAAGGCCGCCTTCGCCGGAGGTGACCGCGACGAGGTCGTCGGACGCGGAGACCGTGGTGAACACCACGTCTCGGTCGGCGAGGTCGGCGGGCCGATCGACCACGGTCGCGCCGTGTTCGGACAGGGCGTCGGCCTTGGCGCGGGTTCGGTTGTAGACCGCCACGTCGTAGCCCGCGTCGAGCAGGCGCCGGGCCAGCGCGGCGCCCATCCTTCCCACGCCGATCCAACCGGTCCGGGGAGGAGAACTGGTCATTGTTGCCTCACTGCTCACAGGTGCGCTCTGCAACCGATTGCAACCACCTTGCTGCCGAGGCTGATCGACGTCAAGCCTCAACCAGATGAGATCCAAACGAACGATTGCACAGCATTTCTGGAATTTGTCCGCGCGGGAGACCCTAGCTCGATCGGCGCCGATGTCGACGGTAGCCTGCGATCTTCACCAGATTGCCGCAACGGTCTGTCGAATACGCCGCCGCTTATTCGACTGCGAGTGCGCGCCGACCGAGCCACGCGAGATCCGGCGATACTGTCAGGATAGGCGACATGACCGATGGTTATGTGCTGGGTCGCTCCTCGGCCGAGGCCGACCGGCTCCAGTTGCAGGCGAACATCCTCGCCCCGCACAGCGCGCATCTGTTCCGGCTGGCCGGCATCACCGAGGGTATGCGAGTGCTGGACGTCGGCTGCGGCGCGGGCGACGTGAGCATGCTGCTCGCCGACCTGGTCGGCCAGGGCGGCAGCGTGATCGGCGTTGACATGAACCCGGCCATCCTCGAACTCGCCAGGTCGCGCGTTGCCGAGGCTGGCCGGACCAACGTGACGTTCGTCGAGTCCGACCTGGCCGACGTGCGGCTCGACGACCAGGTCGACGCGCTCGCCGGCAGGCTGATCCTGATGCACCTGCGGGAGCCCGCCGCGACCGTGCGCGGGCTCAGTGGCCTGGTCCGGTCCGGCGGTGTGGTGACCTTCCACGACTACAACATCAGCCGATGCCGCGCCGTCCCAGACATTCCGTTGATCGCCGACGCCGTCGGCTGGGTCGCGGGCGCGGTGCGCGCGGTCGGCCTCGACCCGGACACCGGCGACCAGATCGGCTCGATCCTGCGCGACGCGGGCCTCCAGGTCGAAGGCGCGGCGACCACGGCGCCGGGCGGAACCGCCGAGTCGGTGATGCCGCAGTACGTGGCCGACACCGTTCGCAGCTTCCTGCCCGCGATCCTCGCGCACGGCCTGGCCACCGAGGCCGAGGTGGACCTCCACACGCTCGCCGACCGAATGGCGGCGGAACTCAAGGCGGCTGGCGCGGTGTTCTTCAGCCCGGAACTGGCTGCGGCCTGGGCTCGCGTCCCCTAGACCTGCTGGCTACAGCTGGCGCAGCATGGCGAGCGGGTTCTCGACGCAGTCGGCGACGAAGCGCAGGAAGCCGCCTGCCGTGCCGCCGTCGCAGACGCGGTGGTCGAAGGCGAGGGTGAGTTCGGTCACGCTGCGCGCGACGATCTCCTCGCTCACCACCCACGGCCGCCTGATGATCCGGCCGATGCCGAGGATGGCGACCTCGGGGTGGTTGATGATTGCCGCCGAACCGTCCACTCCGAACACTCCGTAGTTGTTGACCGTGAACGTGCCGCCGGTGAGTTCGGTTGGCGCGAGCGCGCCGTCGCGGGCGCGCTGGGTGCGTTCGCCGAGCGCGAGCGAGAGCTGTTCGACGGACATGGCGTGCGCGTTGGGGACCACCGGGACGACGAGGCCGCGGTCGGTCTGGGCGGCGAAACCGAGGTGCACCGCGTCGCCCATCAGGATCTCGTCGTCGACGATGCGCGCGTTGAGTTCCGGGTAGCGGCGCAGGCCGAGCACGGCGAACTTGGCGAGCAGCGCGAGCAGGCTGATCTTGGGCTCGGTACTGTCCGCGTTGAGCGTGGACCGGACGTCGAGCAGCGCGGTCGCGTCAACGTCGACCCAGACGGTGGCCTCGGGGATCTCCCTGCGTGAGCGGCTGAGCTTGTCCGCGACGGTCTTGCGCAGGCCGCGCAGTGGAATCCGGCGGATGTCATCACCGGGATTCGCGGCGGCGCGTTCGGGTCGGGTGTGCGCTGCGATGGCACGTTCGACGTCGGCGCGCATGATCAGGCCGTCCGGGCCGGAGCCGATGACCTCGCGCAGCTCGATGCCGGCTTCCCTGGCCATCCTGCGCACCAGCGGCGACGCGACCGCAACCCGTCCACTGTGGACTTTGCTGAGCCTGGTCTCGGCTACCGAGGCGCGTGCCCGGCCACGCCTGCGGCGCCGGGTGGCGGTGGAACTGGTGCCATAGCCGATCAGCACGTTGCCGCTGCCCTCCTGCTCCTCGGAGGTGCTCGGCGTCTCGTCCACGCTGATCAGCGGGGTGCCGACGGCGAGCGTCGCGCCCTGGGCGCCGTACAGTTCGGTGACGGTGCCGGCGAACGGGACGGGCACCTCGACGATCGCCTTGGCGGTCTCCACCTCGGCGATGACCTGGTCGACGTGCACGACATCGCCCGGCTTGACCCGCCAGGACACGATCTCCGCCTCGGTCAGTCCCTCGCCGAGGTCGGGCAGGTTGAAAACGGACATCTACCGGCTCACCTCCGGCCACTGGAGCCGGTCGATCGCGTCCAGGATGCGGTCGACGCTGGGCAGGTGGTGGGCTTCGAGGTTGGGCGGCGGGTACGGGATGTCAAACCCGGCGACGCGCAGGACCGGCGCCTCAAGGTAGTGGAAGCAGCGCTCGGAGAGCGTGGCGGCGACCTCGGCGCCGTAGCCGCAGAACCGGCTCGCCTCGTGCACGACGACGGCCCTGCCGGTGCGCGCGACGGCGGCCGCGACGGTGTCCTCGTCGAACGGGGACAGGCTGCGCAGGTCGATCACCTCGGCGCTGATGCCGTCCTCCGCAGCGGCCTCTGCCGCCTCCAGCGTGGTGCCGAGTGCTCCCCCGTAGCTGATCAGCGTCACGTCCGTGCCGGTGCGGCGGACCAGCGCGCGGTCGATGCCGGCACCGGTCTTCTCCAGCGCCGCGCTTTCCTTGGCCCAGTAGCGGCGCTTGGGTTCGAGGAAGATCACCGGGTCGGGGCAGTCGATGGCCTCGCGCAGCAGCGTGTAGGCGTCGGCCGGAGTCGCGGGCGTGACGACACGCAGGCCGGGCGTGTGCGTGTAGTACATCTCGGAGGAGTCGCAGTGGTGCTCGACGCCGCCGATGCCGCCGCCGTAGGGAATCCGGATGACTACTGGCAGCTCGACGCTGCCCTGCGTCCGGTTGCGCAGCTTGGCCAGGTGGCTGGTGATCTGCTCGAACGCGGGATACGCGAACGCGTCGAACTGCATCTCCACGACCGGTCGCAGGCCGTTCATGGCCATGCCGATCGCGGTGCCGACGATGGCCGACTCGGCCAGCGGCGTGTCGAAGACGCGGCCGTCGCCGAACCGCCTTGCCAGTCCGTCGGTGACGCGGAAGACGCCCCCAAGGGTGCCCACGTCCTCGCCGAAGACGAGCACGCGGTCGTCGGCGGTGAGCGCGTCGGCCAACGCCTGGTTGAGCGCGCCTGCCATGGTGACCGGGGCGGGCGCGGTGACGAGGTCGGGTATCCGCTCGGCAACGCTGGTCATCGTTGACCCTCCTCATCGTTCGCGGCGATCTCGTCGAGCAGTTCCCGCTCCTGGCGGCGCAACGCCGGGGTCTGGGTGGCGTAGACGTCGCGGAACAGCGCGCGCGGATCGTGCTCGGTGTCGATGTTCATCCGGCCGCGCAACCGGGTCGCCTCGGCTTCCGCGCTCGCCGCGATCTCGGCGTCGGCGGCCTCGGTGAGCAGGCCACGGTCGGACAGGTGGGCGCGCAGGCGGTCGATCGGGTCCTTGGCCAGCCATTCCTCGACCTCGGCACGGTCGCGGTAGCGGGTGGCGTCGTCGGCGTTGGTGTGCGCCTCGATCCGGTAGGTGATCGCCTCGATCAGGGTAGGGCCCTCGCCGCGTGACGCCGCCGCGACCGCCTCGCTGACCACCGCGTACACGGCGGCCGCGTCGTTGCCGTCGACCAGCGCGGAGCGCATGCCATAGCCGATGCCCTTGTGCGCGAGTGAGGGCGCGTGGGTCTGCTTGCTCAGCGGCACGCTGATCGCGTACCCGTTGTTCTGCACGAAGAACACGGTGGGCGTGTTGAACACGGCCGCGAAGTTCAGCGCCTCGTGCGTGTCACCCTCGCTGGTGGCGCCGTCGCCGAGCAGCACGAGCGACACGGTGTCCTCACCTTTTATTGTGGCCGCGTGCGCGAGGCCGACCGCGTGCAGCGTGTTGGTGGCCAGCGGCGTGCACTGCGGAGCCACCCGGTGTCGTGCCGGGTCGTAGCCGCAGTGCCAGTCACCGCGCAGCAGGGAGAGCACCTCGACCGGGTCGACGCCCCTTGACACGATCGCGACCGAGTCGCGATAGGTCGGGAACAGCCAGTCCTGTTCGCGCAGCGCGGCGACCGCGCCGATCTCACCCGCCTCCTGGCCGTGCGCGGATGGGTAGACGGCGAGCCTGCCCTGCCTGGTCAGCGCGGTGGCCTGCTGGTCGAACCGGCGACCGAGCACCATGCCCCGGTAGAGCCGGAGGAGCACGTCGTCGGCGGGCATGGTCAGGCTCGGGTCGGCGACCAGCGAGCCGTCCGGGTTGATCAGACCGAGGGGTGACTCGGTCGGCAGCAACGCCAGGGAGGCGATCGACGTCGATGTGTGCACAACGGCCTCCGATCGTTGAGACAGTTAGCTCGAATAATCTGCCTTCCCAGATCAAACCTCCAGGCCAGCAGCACGATCACAGACCGATGGTCAGGATCGGCGGTATCGTCTGGACGTATGGCCTCCCATAACCGGCGATCCGCCCCGATCGATGGACAAATGGCCGGGCTCGACCCGACTGACCTGCGACTCATCGCCGAGTTGAAGGCCGATGGCCGCGTCTCCATGCGTGCGCTGGCCGAGCGGCTGCACATCTCGCGGGCGGGCTGCTACGCGCGGGTGGAGCGGTTGCAGCAGGAGGGGATCATCACCGGCTACACGGCGTTGACCGATCCGCGCAAGCTCGGTCAGTCGCTGGCCGCGTACGTGTACGTGAAGGTGAGCCAGCACTCCTGGCAGGCGGTGCGGGAGATGATGGCGCAGGTGCCGGAGATCGAACACGGCAGCCTGGTCGCGGGCGAGAACGACCTGATCCTGTTCGTCCGCACCACCGACACGGACAGCCTGCGCGAGCTGGTGCTGTTCAAGCTGCAGAGCATGCCGGACGTGCTGTCCACCCGCACCGAACTGGTCTTCGACGAACTGTGAGGTCGGTGTTTCCCCAAGTCGAGGAAACACCGACCTCACAAATTCGTTTGTGGACAGACAGTCGCCGTCCGTTCGGTCAACGCGACATGGCCGGTACGGTTGGCATGTCCCGATCGCGTCGAATGGTCACCGGGGTGAACCGGACCGTTGCCGGCTCGAACCGGACCGTTGCGGGCTCGACCCGCCTGACCGGCTTGTGCACCGCAGCCCGCCGCTGCCGCCAAGCCTGGTACCTGGCGACGACGCGCGCGATCGCGGCCCGCCGCGCCTGCGCCCGACGCTCGAACACGTCCTGTTCACACTCGGTATCGATCCGGGCATCCCGCGCCAACCGAACGACCACGACCGCGCAGGCCAACAGGATGACGCCGAACACGGTTATCGCAAACACCACGAACTCCCGAACACAGTCTTGATCACTTCCAATTGGCTACGTTCATTATGACGCGAGCGGACGCCGAAGGTTGGCCAGCGACTGACTTGACCTGAATCACATCGGCCGGAAACCGTTGGCGGACAAGACAAGTTTCACTTTTCCTTGCCAGCCAACGAACTTTGTTGACCCGATCGGGTGGTCTTCCCCGACCCGGCACCGGTCGAAAGCACCGTCGCGCCGATCGCGGCGGAGGCGAGCACGCACGCGAGGCCGCCGCTGGACAGACTGAAGCGGACGCCGAGCACACCGGCCATGGCGCCACCGCGCAGCTGGCCGAGCACCGGGCCGACTCCATAGGAGAGGACTTCGAGGCCGGCGAGCCTGCCGCGCATCTCGTCCGGGATGGTGCTGTTCCACAGCGTGCTGCGGAAGATCCCGCTGCACATGTCCGCGCCGCCGGCCAGCACCAGGAACGCGACGGCGATGCCGATGTTCGGCGCCAGCCCGAACCCGACGATGGCCGCGCCCCAGGCCGAGGCCGAGATCGCGATGGCTGGGCCGTGGCGGCGAACGCCACGAGTCCAGCCGCTGGTCGCGGACGCGAGCAGTGCGCCGACCGCCTCAGCCGAGAACAGCAGGCCCTGCGCCCAGGCGGCGTGCAACGCGGTCGCCATGAACGGCAGCAGCGCGACCGGGAAGGCCAGCGTCATCGCGGCCATGTCGACCAGGTACGAGGCGAGCAGGTCGCGCCTGCCGACCGCGTAACGCAGGCCGGCGACGATGCCACGCAGCCCGGTGACCTGCTCGGCACCGGCACCGCGCGGCAGCGGTCGCAGCGCGAACAGGAACGCGAAGGAGATCACGTAGGTGGCGGCGTCGATGCCGAACGCCCACGCGGGTCCCGGTCCGGCCATCAGCACGCCGCCGAGCGCCGGGCCGATGATCAAGCTGGCGGTGCCGCCCAGCGACAGCAGCGCCGAACTCGCGGCCAACTGGTCCTTGGCCACGATCCGGGGCACTGCCGCGTCCAGCGACGGCCGTTGCAGCACGGCCAGCGACGTGCCGACGGCGGCCCCGACGTAGAGCGGCCACAGCGCCGGGTGCGGCAGCAGCGAGTCGAGCACGAGGCCGACGCTGACCAGCAGCATGCCGGCCTCGCAGCCGAAGGCGAGCACGCGCCGGTCGAGCCGGTCCGCGAGCAGCCCGCCGTAGAGGCTGAACAACATCACCGGCACCACCTCGACCGCGCCAAGCAGGCCGACCGCGAGCGGGCTACCGGTCAGCCTGCTGACCTGCACGAGCGCCGCGACCTCGGTGATCTGGCTGCCGAACAGGGTGACGGTGCGGCTGGCGAACAGCTTGCGGAACTCGGCCGAATCCCGCAGCGGGCCCACGTCCATGCGCACCCGCGCCAGCCAACCCATACCGGAACCATCGCGGGGCGCGGCCACCGGCGGCAACCGAGTTTCAGCCGGGCAGTACCAGTTCGGCGAGGACGGCCTTGTGATCGGAGTCCGGCACGGTGAACACGCGATAGTCGGCGACCGACGCGCGCCGGTCGACCAGCACGTGGTCGATGGTGACCGGCGGCAGGAACCTCGCGTTCGACGGCCAGGTGCCGCGCAGCCCCGCGCCCCGCAGCGCGGCGGCGTCGCGGTAGCCGGCGCGCAGCAGTCTGCGGAACGCGGCGTGGTCGAGGGTGCCGTTGAAGTCGCCCGCGAGTATCCGAATCGGACCGTCCAATGGGGCGGCCGGCAGGCCGGCCAGCTCCGCCTTCCAGGTGGTGGGCGTTTCGGTCGGCGGATACGGATGCACGGCGACCACTTCGACGGCCGCATCGCCGAGCTCGATGCGCGCGCTCGGCTGTTCGAGCCGGCTGGGACCGGCCAGTTCCAGCGGTTGGAGCGGATGCCGCGACGCGATGCCCGTCCCCCGACCTCCGTCGGCGGTCCGGAAAACCCGGTGCGGCAGCAGGTCGAACAGGCCGGCCCTGTCGAGGTCTTCCGCGTTCTCCTGGGTCAGCTCGACCAGGTGCAGCACGTCCACGTCGTGCTCGCGCACGAGTTCGACAATGGTCTTGATGTCGCCCCGGCCGAGATAGATGTTGCTGGCCAGCAGCCGCAGTCGCGGCCCGGCCGGTGCCGGCTGTCGCCCCGGCACGGCTCGTGGCAGCACGAGCGCGCCGAGCAGCACGGTCAGCGCGAGCACTCCCCCGCCGACCGCGCCCTGGCCGAGGCCGAGCAGCAGTCCGCCGAGCACCAGCCCGACCGGCACGAAGTAGGGGGTGAGGGCCAGCAGCGACGCCGTGTACCGGTTGCCGTCGACGCCCGCGAGGCGGAACAGGACGAACACGGCGAACAGCGCGGAGAGGCCCTCAAGGACGATCACGCGTTCAGCATGCCAGACGCCCACCCTCCGCGACTGGGCCACCGATCACCGCCGCCCTGGGATCTCGCCACCCTGCCATCTCGACTGCCCGGCCCGCGAAAGGAGTCGGTATCGTCGCAGTTCACCGGCAGGGCGAGAGGCGGGCGGGGCGAGAGGCGGGCGGCAGTGAGCACGGCGTTGATCTGGTTGCTGTTCGCGATCGGCGTCGTGGTCATCCTCGCCACCGCGATCAGCGTGGTCGGCACCCTGGTCGTGCCGCGCGGGTACGACTCGCGGATCTCCCGGATCTCCGATCGCGCCGTCGACGTCGCGTTCATGGTCATCACCCTGCCGATCAAGAAGTTCGTGCGGCGCGACGCGATCCTGGCCTGGCAGTCGCCGATCAGCCTGCTGGTACGGCTCGCCCTGTGGATCGGACTGCTGCTGGTCGGCTACGCGTTGCTGCTCACGCCGGTGGTGCCGAACTCGCTGCCGCAGGCGTTCGCCGAGGCGGGGTCGTCGATGTTCACCCTCGGCTACGCGCCGCCGACCAACAACGGCAGTTCCGCACTGGACTACGTGGCCGCCTACACCGGACTGGTCGTGGTCGGCCTACAGGTCGGCTATCTGCCGACGCTGTACTCGGCGTTCAACCGCAGGGAGACCCTGGTGACCCTGCTGGTCTCGCGGTCGGGCTCGCCTGCGTGGGGGCCGGAGATCCTGGCCCGCACCCGATGGGGGATCTACGACGGCGACCCCGAGTCCGTGTTGAACGAGATGTTCGTGGCCTGGCAGCGCTGGGCCGCCGAGGTCGCCGAGTCGCACACCACTACCTGACCCTGGTCCGGTTGCGCTCGCCCCGGCCGCTGTCGCACTGGCTGACCGCGCTGCTGTCCGTGATGGACGCTGCCGCGCTGCACCTCGCGCTCACCCCGAGCAGCCAGCCAAAGGACACCGCGCGACTGTGCCTGCGCATGGGGTTCGTGGCCATGAACCAGATCGGGCGGGCCATGCGCATGCCGGTCAACGAGGACCCCGATCCCGACTCGGACCAGATCTCCATCTCCTACGCGGAGTTCGAGCACGCTGTCGCCATGTTGCGGGAGTTGAACTATCCGCTGGAGCGCACCGCCGAACAGGCGTGGCCGCACTTCCGCGGCTGGCGGTTGAACTACGACCTGACCGCGCTCGCGCTCGCCAAGGCGCTGGACGCGCCGCCCGCGCTGTGGAGCGGGTCGCGCCGCTTCCCGAGCACGCCGATGCCACCGCTGCGGCCCGCGGTGCGTGTGGCGGCCGAAGGCCAGACACGCACCCCGCCGATATCGCCGGATTCGGCCGGGAAGTAGGGAATGCGCCCCGCTGATCAGCCGATCAGCCCTTGCCGTAAACCCTACCGAGGGGTAAGAAACTCTTTCACAAGCACGTAACGACGCGCGCCTGGACGGTGACCCATGGCTGGTACCGCAACCGTAGCAACCGGACCTGGCGCGGCTCGCCTCTGGCGACGCGAACTCCCGGCCTATCCGGACAACGCGACCAGAGTGCTGAACCTGACCATCGTGGTGCTCGCCACGATCACCCTCTACTACCAGTTCTACCTGGCCGGCGCGGTCGCAACGCGGATCATCGCCGAGTACCAGATGTCCTTCGTGTACTACGTCAACATCAGCGTGGTCGGCTACGTCCTCGGCGCGGCAGCCTCCTTCACCGCCGGACTCGCCGACCGCTACGGCAGGGCGAACATCGTCACGGTCGGCCTGTTGCTCACCGGTCTGCTGTGTCTGGTCGCGATACCGCATGCGGGCAGCAAACTGACCTTCGGCATCGCCTTCATCGCGGTGGGCGTGGTCGAGGGCGTGATCCTGGTCGCGACACCAGCGTTGATCCGCGACTTCAGCCCACAACTCGGGCGCGCGTCCGCGATGGGGTTCTGGACGCTCGGTCCGGTGCTGGGCAGCCTCGTCGTCAGCATCATGGTCAGCACCAGCAGCGACACCCGGCCGTGGCAGGACCAGTACACCGTGTGCGGCATCGTCGGCCTGGTGATCTTCGCGCTCGCCGCGGTCGGCCTGCGCGAACTCGCGCCGGGCCTGCGCGACCAGTTGATGGTGTCCAGTCGGGACCGTGCGCTGATCGAGGCGCGGGCCAAGGGCATCGACATCGCCGCGAGCCTGCGCAACCCGTTCCGGCAGATGCTCAAGCCGGACATCATCCTATCGGCGTTCGCGATCAGCGTGTTCCTGATCATCTACTATCTCGCGGTCGGCTTCTTCCCGGTGTTCTTCCAGACGGTCTACGGCTACACCCAGTCCGAGGCGAACGCGCTCGGCAACTGGTTCTGGGCGTTCGACGCGTTGGCGCTGCTGGTGATCGGCTTCCTGTCCGACCTGATCCGGGTGCGCAAGCCCTTCATGCTCGTCGGCTCGATCCTGGCCATCGTGTTCACGGTGATCTTCACGATCAAGGCCGTCGACCCGCACACCAGCTACTCGACGTTCGTCGTGCTGCTGATCCTGATCGCGGTGTTCCTCGGCGTGGCGTACGCGCCGTGGATGGCGAGCTTCACCGAGACCGTGGAACGCCGCAACCCCGCGCTCACCGCGACCGGCCTTGCCGTGTGGGGCCTGGTGATCCGCATCGTGATCGCGCTCGCCGTGTTCTTCGTGCCGATGGTGGTCAACTCGGTGACCCCGCTGGTGGACAGCGGCCCGCAGGTGCAGGCGATCGCCACCGGCCAGGACCCGAACCTCTCCCCCGCCGAGAACGCCACCGTCAAGGCCATCGCCGCCAACCCGGCCTCGGCAGCCACCGCCGGCCCGCTGGACGCGAACGTCCAGTCCGCGCTGAAGTACCTCCAGGACAACGCGCCCGCCGTCAAGCAGGCCGCCGCCGAGTCGCCCGGCCAGTGGCAGACCTACTTCTGGGTCGCGGTCGGCGGCGAGGTCGCGTTCATCCCGTTCATCTTTGTCATGGCCGGTTTCTGGGATCCGCGCAAGGCCCGCAAGCAGGAACAGGAACACGAGGCGTGGGTGGCGGCCGAACTGGCCAAGCTCCGCGCTCAGTAACTCATGGCCGGGTCGAGGCGCGGACGACGAGTTCGGGTTCGAAAACGACCTGGCGGTGCCGGTGGGTTTCCGGCGCGGAGATCTCCTCGATGAGCAGTTCGGTGGCTGCTCTGCCGAGCTGGGCGCGGGGTTGACGGATCGAGGTGAGCGGGACAGCGGCAGCCGCCGCGAAGTCGATGTCGTCGTAGCCGACGATGGCGATGTCGGCGGGCACGTCAAGGCCCTGCCTTGTCATCTCCTGAAGCACGCCGAGCGCGAGCAGGTCGTTGGCGCAGAACACGGCGCGCGGTCTGCGGCGCTGCGGCAGGGCGGCGATGCGTTCGCCCATCTGCCGGCCACTGGCCACGTTGAGCGCGGTGGTTTCCAGCACGGTCAGCTTGCGCTCGTCGCGACCTGCCGCGAGCCACGCCTTGCGGGCGCCCGCGAGGCGGTCGGCGACCTGGTTGAGGTTGGTCGGGCCACCGACGAAGGCGACGCGCTCGTAGCCGGACTCGATCAGGTGCGCGACCGCGATCTCGCCGCCGACTACGTCGTCGACGGACACCGAGCACTGGCGGCGGGTGGCGCGGTGGTCGACGAGCACGGCGGCCATGCCGCGCGCGCGGATCTCGCCGAGGCGCGGGTTGTTGCCGGACACCGGGCTGATCAGGATGCCGAGCGCGCGCTGTTCCTCCAGCACGGAGAGGTAGTGGTCCTCGCGGTCCTGGCGTTCCGCGCTGTTGCACAGCAGCACGGAAAGGCCCTCGCTGGCGGCCATCTCCTCGACACCGGCCGCGATGTCGGTGAAGAACGGGTTGCCGACGTCGAGCACGAGCAGGCCGATGGTGCGGCTACGGCCCGCGCGCAGCTGGCGGGCGGCCTCGTTGCGGACGAAGCCGAGCTCCTCGATGGCGCGCAGCACCTTGTCCTTGGTTTCCTGACCGACCCGCTCCGGCCGGTTCAGGACGTTGGAGACGGTGCCGAGCGACACGCCGGCGCGTTTGGCCACGTCCTTCACGCTCGCCGATCCAGCCACCCGGACGCCTCCTCCGCGCTGAATCGTATCAGCGATATTCCTGCCGTTTTGGTCTGCGACCTGCTCAAGATACCGCCAGATAACCATGTTTGGCCCATTCTTGACCGGTATGGGCCCGCGCGGTAGCGTCCTGCGTCACATGAAAGGTTTCATTCCAGCTCGCGTCTGGAGAGATGGTGACGACCCAGCCGCTGCTCGTGCTCGAACGGGCGACGAAGAGCTTCGGACCGGTACGTGCCCTGGTTGACGCCGAGATCACCCTGTTCCCCGGTGAGGCGCACGCACTGGTCGGCGAGAACGGCGCCGGCAAGTCGACGCTGGTCAAGATCCTGGCAGGCGTGCACCAACCGGACAGCGGCCGGCTGCTGATCGACGGTAAGCCGACCGTGTTCACCGGTCCGGCCGCAGCGCGCGAGGCGGGCGTGTCCATCATCTACCAGGAGCCGACCCTGTTCCCGGACCTCACCGTGGCCGAGAACATCTACATCGGACGGCAGCCGCTGCGCGCCGGCAGGCGGATCGACCGGGCGGCCATGAACAAGGCGGCGGCCGAACTGTTCGCCCGGCTCGGCGTTCGGCTCGACCCGGAGCGCCAGGCGCGCGGGCTTTCCGTTGCCGACCAACAGATCGTGGAGATCGCCAAGGCCCTGTCCTTAAATGGAGCACGGTCCCTCGACGCGCGGGTGCTGGTGATGGACGAGCCGACGGCCGCGCTGACCACGGTCGAGGTGCGGCGGCTGTTCGAGGTCGTGCACACGTTACGCACGCACGGCGCTGCCGTGCTGTTCATCTCGCACCGGCTGGAGGAGGTCTTCGCCAGCTGCCAGCGGGTCACCATCATGCGCGACGGCCAGTTCGTCCGGTCCGCGCCGATCGACGAGGTCACCGTTGACGAGATCATCCGGTCCATGGTCGGCCGCGAGCTGTCCGCGTTGTTCCCGAAGACGCCGACCGAACCGGGCGATGTCGTGCTGGAAGTCGACGGGCTCGGCCGGGACAACGTGTTGCGGGACATCAGCTTCACCGTGCGCAGGGGTGAGATCGTGGCGCTGGCCGGGTTGGTCGGCGCGGGCCGCAGCGAGGTGGCGCGGGCGATCTTCGGCATCGACAAGCCAACCGAGGGCACGGTCCGGATCAATGGCAGGGAGCTGCCGACGGGTAGGCCGCTGGCCGCGATGGCGGCCGGGATCGCGCTGGTGCCGGAGGACCGGCGACAGCAGGGCCTTGTGATGGAGCTGGGCATCGACCGCAACCTGACCCTCGCCTCGCTCGCGCGGCTGCGCCGGTTCGGCCTGATCCAGCGCCGCGCGGAACGCGGCCTGACCCGCGAGTGGGCGCAGCGGTTGCAGGTGAAGTTCGGCCGGATCACCAACGCGGTGGCCACCCTCTCCGGCGGCAACCAGCAGAAGGTCGTGCTCGGCAAGTGGCTGGCCCGCGATCCCGAGCTGCTGATCATCGACGAGCCGACCAGAGGCATCGACGTCGGCACCAAGTCGGAGGTGCACCGCATCCTGGACGAGTTGGTTGGCAGAGGCATGGCGGTGCTGATGATCTCCTCGGAGCTGCCCGAGGTGCTCGGCATGGCCGACCGGGTGCTGGTCATGCACGAGGGCCGGATCACCGCCGAGTTCGACCGGGCCGACGCGACCGAGGACGCGATCATGCGCGCGGCCACCGGCCAGGCCGCTGAGGCGGCGGCATGACGGCCGGGACCGCGCCCCGCTTCGCGCGGACCGGCTCGCTGCTGCGGGTCCGCGAACTCGGCATCGGCGTCGCCATCGTGGTGGTGTTCGCGGTGACCACGCTGACCAACCACGACTTCGCCGACGCCAACAGTGTCCAGCAGCTGTTGACCGGTGCGGCGTTGATCGCGCTGCTGGGCGTCGGCGAGACCATGGTGGTGGTCACCCGCAACGTGGACCTGTCGGTCGGGTCGGTGGTCGGGTTCTCCGCCTATCTGGTCGGCGATTTGTTCGCGCACCATCCTGGCACGCCGGTGATCGTCGGCTTCGTGGTCGGCATCGCGATCGGCGCGCTGATCGGCGCCATCAACGGCATCGTGACCACGGTCAGCAGGGTGCCGAGTCTGGTGGTCACGCTGGCGATGCTCTACATCATCCGCGGCATCGACGGCATGGTCGTCAACGGCCATACCATCGACCCTGACAAGATCCCGACCGCGCTCACCTCGGTTGGCTACCGGACCATCGTCGGCATTCCGTGGCTGGCCGTCATCGTGGCGATCGTGGTCGCCATCGCCGGCTACGCCATGCGCACCTTCCGGGCCAGCCGCGACCTCTACGCGATTGGCTCCAACCCGGACGCTGCCATGCTCGCCGGCATCCCGGCCGGGCGGCGGGTGTTCACCGCGTTCACGCTCAGCGGCGCCCTCGCCGGCCTGGCAGGTGTGCTGTTCCTTGCGCTGCACGCGCAGATCGACGTGACCGGCGGCACCGGCTACGAGCTGACCGTGATCTCGGCGGTCGTCGTCGGCGGCGTTGCCATCTTCGGCGGCAGCGGCACCGTACTCGGCGCGGCACTCGGCGCGCTGCTGCTCAACACCATCAACCAGGCGCTGGTGGCGGCCCGCATCTCCGCGTTCTGGGACGAGGCGATAGCCGGCGCGCTGCTGCTGGCCACCATCGCGTTCGACCGCTGGCTGAGCCTGCGGGTGGCGCGCGGCCTGCGCACGGCCGAGGGGGCGCACCGTGACGTCTGAGACCGCGACTCGCACTCCCCTGCCGCCGGATGACGCGACAGCGGGCCGGCGTTCGCCGCTGCGTGCACTGCTGCGCTGGGAGAGCGCGCTGGTCGCAGTGCTGGTGGCCACGCTGGTCTTCGGCTCGGCGACCTCGGATCACTTCCTCCAGGTCACCAACGTCTTCTACATCGGCCTGAACATGGGCGAGATCGCCATCATGGCGCTCCCGCTGATGTTGATCATCATGACCGGCGAGATCGACCTGTCGGTGGCGTCCATGCTCGGACTGTCGGGCGCGGTGCTGGGCGCGCTGTTCAGCGCCGGGTGGTCGGTGTGGGCGGCGATGGGCGTGTCACTGCTGGTCGGGCTGGCCGGCGGCGCGTTGAACGGGCTGCTGGTAACCAGACTCGGGTTGCCGTCGATCGCGGTCACCATCGGCACGCTGGCGCTGTTCCGAGGCATCGCCGAGATCGTGCTCGCGCCGCGCACCGTCACCGGTTTCCCGATCTCGCTGACCACCATCGGCGCGGCGCCCATCGCCGGCACGGAGATCGCCGCCTCCACGCTGATCTTCCTGGTGCTGGCGGTGATCGCGGGCGTGATCCTGCACGCGACGCCGCTGGGCAGGGCCATCGTGGCCACTGGGTTGCAGCCGGAGGCCGCGCGGTTCAGCGGAATCCGGGTGAACCGGTTGAAGTTCTGGCTGTTCGTCACCTCCGGGGTGCTGTGCGCATTCGCCGGCATCCTGTTCACCCTGAAGAACGCGTCGGTCAGCTACGACGCGGGCACCGGGCTGGAACTCAACGTGGTGGCGATCGTGCTGTTCGGCGGCGTGTCGATCTTCGGCGGCAGGGGCAGCGTGCTCGGCGTCGTGCTGTCGGTCGTCGTGGTCGGCTGCCTGCAACAGGTGCTGACCCAGCTGAACGTGGCACCGGAGATCCAGAACATCGTGATCGGCGGACTGCTGCTGATCAGCGTGATCATCCCGAACGGTCGGGAGGCGCTGCGGCGTGTTCGCGCCCGCGCCCGCCGCAACTGAAATCGACGAGAGAAAGGCAGTCGGCATGAGGAAGTTCCGTGCGGTCACCTGCGCGTTCGCCATCGCGCTGACCGCAGTGCTGGCCTGCGCCTGCGCGCCGTCCAACAACACGGCGGGCGATTCGACGACGGCGCCGACCGCGCACGGCTTCAAGAAGGGCCTCACGGTGTACTTCATTCCGAAGGACACCCAGAACCCGTACGAGGTCATCGCCGACCAGGGCGGTCAGAAGGCCGTGCAGGAGATCGGCGGCAAGGCGGTGGTGTCCAGCGGCACCCAGGACACCGCCGCCGCGCAGATCCCGTCCATCCAGGCGGCGATCCAGGCGCACGCGGACGCCATCGTGATCGCCGGCAACGACCCGTCCGCACTGTGCCCCTCGCTGAACCAGGCGTCACAGGCCGGCATCAAGATCGTCTCGTTCGACTCGGACATCTCCTGCGGCAACACACCGAACCACCTGTTCATCAATCAGGCCAACACCGAGCAGATCGGCACGTCCGAAGTGGACCTGCTGGCCAAGGAGATCGGCGGCAAGGGTCAGATCGCGATCCTCTCGGCAGCCGCCAGCGCGACCAACCAGAACGCCTGGATCGGCTACATGAAGCAGGAGTTGAAGAAGTACCCGAACATGCAACTGGTCGCCACCGTCTACGGCAACGACGACCCGGCTACCTCGCTGACCGTCCTACAAGGACTGTTGTCCGGCTACCCGAACCTCGCCGGCATCATCTCCCCGACCACGGTCGGCATCTCCACCGCCGCGCAATACCTGGACACGCACAAGGATCTGCTGTCGCACCTCACGCTGACCGGCCTTGGCCTGCCGTCACAGATGCGCTCCTACGTGCTGGACGGCACGGTCAAGGAGTTCGAGCTGTGGGACCCGGGCAAGCTCGGCTACCTGGCCGGTTACGCGGCGGCCGGGCTCGCATCGGGCAGCGCCAGCCTGCTGGCCGGCTCGAAGTTCGACGCGGGCTCGCTGGGCAGCTACACCGTGCTGCCGGCCGCCGGCTCGACCGGCCCGTCCGTGGTGCTCGGCCCGCCGACCGTGTTCACCGCCGGCAATGTGAGCAACTACAATTTCTGAGACGTGGACACCGGTATAGCGATTTTCGCGACCCACTACGCCCTTGACCCAGCGAACGTGGCGAGGTTGGTGGAACAGCGCGGCCACTCCGCGCTGTTCTTCCCGGAGCACTCGCACATCCCGGCCGAGCGCCGCAGCCCCTGGCCGGGCGGCGGCGACCTGCCGACGAAGTACGCACACACCTACAACCTGTTCGTGACCATGACCGCCGCTGCCGCCGCGACCACGAAGTTGCGCGTCGGCAGCGCCGTGTGCCTGCTGATGCAGCGTGACCCGATCCACGCCGCCAAGGAGGTCGCCAGCGTCGACGTGCTCTCCGGCGGCCGGGTCGAGTTCGGCATCGGCCTTGGCTGGAACCGGGAGGAGATGGCCAACCACGGCACCGATCCGCGCACCAGGACCAAGCTGCTGCGCGAGCGGATCGAGGCGATGAAGGCGATCTGGACGCAGGACGAGGCCAGCTACGCAGGCGAGTTCGTGAACTTCGAGCGGATCTGGTCCTGGCCCAAGCCGGCGCAGCGACCGCACCCGCCGGTCCTCCTCGGCGGGAACGGCCCGACCGTGCTGGACCGGGTGCTCGACTACGCGGACGGCTGGATGCCGAACTACTCCGGCGAGGGCGTCCTGGACCGCGCCAAGGAGCTGCGTGACCGCGCGGACCGGCCGATGGACCTGCAAGTCATGGGCATCCCGGCCGACCCCAAGGCGATCGAGGCATACGCCGAGGCCGGCTTCGGCCGCGCCGTGCACTGGGTGCCCTCGGCGAGCACCAGCGTGATCGAGCGCGCGCTGGACACGTTCGAGGCCGCGGCCGCCGAGGTGCTCGGCGGCTGAGCGACGTGGGCCTGCGGCCTGCGGTTGTCGCCGCAGGCCCACGCTGTGCTTCAGCTCGCTATCGAGAACCCGTCGACCAGTAGGTACTGGCCGCTCTGCTTGGTCAGCGTGATGGTGTGCTGGCCCCGGCTCAGCCCGCTGATCGAGTACAGCGGCACCTGCGCAGCGCGGGTCGCCGTGTTCGCGTTGACCGTGCCCTTGGAAAGGCCGTCCACGCTGACGCCGATCGTGCCTTCGTCCACATTGGTCTCGGTGTAGAAGGTGATGCCGGTACCGGTGAACGTCAGCGCCGAGGACGCGCCGTTGTCCTGCGTGTAGTGCACGCCGTCGTCGTAGTCGCCGAGGGCGCGGAAGCCGCTTGCCGACCACGACCCCGAGTACTGGATGGCCAGGTTGTCGTCGTCGATCCGCCCGGTCAGCGGCGGCCTGGGCGACAAGCCGGCCGAGGCCGTGATCGACCTTGCCGCTGGTGGCCAGTTGCCGTCGGTCACGATCGTGGCCTGGGTGAAGGTCATGTTCGTGCCGTTGTCGTAGTAGTTCGGGTTGTCGGTGAAGTTGTCGTGGATGTCGATGGTGTTGATGGTCGGCGTCCACTCGCCGGTCCAGTCGGCCCCGCCGAACTCGGTGACGTTGTCAAAGCTGTTCCAGCACGACGAGCCCTCGTCGTGGTAGAGCATGTTGTTGGTGTCGTTGCCCTCGGCGAGCACGTTGCCGCTGAACGTGGAGGTGCTCGTGCACGGCTTGCTTGGCACGCCCTGACCGCCGCCCTGGCCGCCGTTGGTGTAGACCGGTCCACCGTCGTGCAGCCAGCCCATCACGTTGTGCACGTAGTTGTCGGTGACCTGGTTGCCGCCCGCGTAGATGGTGCCGTGCCGGCACGGCACCGACAGCCCTTGCTTGGCCTGGAGCGAGCAGTCCGACGCCCAGCCCCAACCCCAGCCGATCGACATGCCGGAGTAGGCGGTGTAGCCGACCTCGTTGTGCGAGATCACCGCGTCGCGGGTGTAGCCGACCCAGACGCCGACGGCATCGTGGTAGTCCTTGCCGATCTGGGTGATCGAATCATTGGCGATGGTGTCCGACGTGGTCATCAGCGCGGGATCGGTGAGGTAGTAGTCGTCGACCTCGCCGAGGGAGACGCCGCCGCCTGACGTGTCGGTGATGGTGCTGTTGGTGATGCCGGAGTTCCGTGTGCCGTCGGCGAAGTCGATGCCGGTGCCGCCGGTGTGCTCGATCGTGTCGTTGCTGAAGGTGATGTGGTCACCCCGGTGCACCTGGACCGCGGCCGGGATGCGGATCGGGGTGTCGTTGGTCGGGTTCCACAACACGCCGGCCTGGTTGTCGATGTAGCCGGCCGTGTCCGGGTAGGTCCACGTGGAGTTCTCGAAGGTGATGCCGGTGAAGCTGATGTCGTGCGCGGGCGCGACCGTGGTCGGGGTGACGGTGAACGCGTTGACCAGCAGGTACTGGCCGCTCGCCTTCACCAGTTTGACCGTGTGTTGCCCGTTGCTCAGGCCGCCGATGTCCACCACCGGCTGCTGCGCCTCGCGGGTCGCGCTGTACGCGGACACGGTCTCGGTCTTGGTGCCGTCCACGTAGACGTCGATGTCGCCCTCGTCGGTGTTGGTCTCGGTGAGCACCTGGACGCCGGTCCCGGTGAAGGTGAAGCTGGCCGAGTCGCCGTTGGTCTGGGTGTAGTTCACCGCGTTGCCGAGGTCGCCGTAGGGCCGGCCGGTGGACGCCGCCCATGATCCGGTGTAGCTGGCGCCCGCCGCATCGTAGGGCACCGGGGCGAGGTGGCCGGGGGTGCCGGCGATATCGAGCAGGTTCGCCACGGTGGGCAGTTCAACGTCGGCCGTGGCGATGTTCTGGCCGGACAGCGGGATGTAGTAGAGGTAGCCGGCGCTGGAGTCCAGGTAGAACTGTCCGGGTTTGGTCAGCAGTTGGTAGGCGTTCTCCAACCAGGAGATCGCGTTGAGCGCGGGCAGGCCGCTGCCGTTGAACGGGAAGCCGGCGTTCGGCACGTGCGTCACGTTGTCGGCGAAACAGGTCGGATCGATGTTCAGGCTCGACCCGCCGGTCGACGTCCTGGTGATGCTCCGCAGTGGACAGCGCATCTGCTTCCAGTCGTTGTCGTCAACCACCTGGATCTGGCTCTGGTTGGTGAACGAGGCATAGGACGGGTCGCTCGTGACGAAGCTCGACCCGGCCAGGCTGAACCCGCTCGGGTTGAGCGCGCTGCGGGCCCGCTGCGCCCTGGCACCGTCCACGAACAACTGATCGCTTGAGATGCCCTTGGCCACGGCCGCCCGGTAGATGCCGTGCGACGGGTCGGACAACGTCCAACCCGTCACCCGTTGTGATCCGCTCAGCACCGGTTTCTGGCCGGGCAACGCCCGATAGGCCACGGCGTGTCCGCGTTGGCCGGAATCCTGCGGACCGAGAACGAGGGTGCGCGACAAGCGGTAGACGCCGCCGGATAAATCGACGTCGATATCGCCGGGGAACAATTTCGCCAGACCGCGTACTTCGGTTTGTGCCGTGGCCAGGCCACACGGGAGCGCGATCGAACAGGACACCCCGGTGCCGTTCGGGGCGACGTACAGGGTGCGCGCGGGGGCGGTCGGCGCCGCGCTCGCGGCGGCCGGCACACCTCCGCTCAGGGCGGTGGCCGCGATCAACCCGCCAAGGGCGAGCGCGGTGCGGATACGAGCACGAGCAGGGCCCGCCATTGGGTCACACTCCTCAACCTCGGATCTGGCTTGGACAGCGAGAGATCGGATGAACCAGCTCTCCGTTCCGTGGCACGACGGGGTCGCCGCGCCGCCGACCACTTAAACATCGGACCATTACTCATGTCAATGGACACACTCCGTAGAACTACTTAGTTCAGCGGCGAAAGATTTTTTGGCCAAAGCTGTATCTGAGTCGGGCATTCCGGCTCTTGATCCACGTGGCTCGTTGAGGCACCCAAGAGCGGCCGGGGTGCGCCGGCGCAGGGGCTACGGTCGATGTTCAGTCGGGAGGGGCCTGGCATCGACCGTGGCAGCGCGCACCCTGGCCAACGAGGGCCCCCTCCCTGGAGTTCGGGGGGCGAGGGGGCCCTCCGCCATGCCCGGAAGTTCTATTCGAAGAATACGGTTCGACAAATTTCACGTCGGACAGTGAGAAATTCCTTTACTTCGCTGCGCCGTTCGGGATACTGCTGTTAGGACGTTCACCCGCTTGCCACACTTGATTACTCGAATGATCACTCTGCGTGGCTGCTCCTCGGGTTGACGTACCTGGCGTCGGGGTTAACAGGGAGGGGTCAGCACCATGGCAGGCAACACCGAGGACAGGCACCGTCCGGACGACGTCGAACGCGAGATCGACACCAAGCCGCTGCCGGGCGAACCGGCCGCGCCGTCCGAACCGGAGCCGGCCGGCGACCCGAGCACGGCCCAGCCCGCCAACGGCGGCTGGGGCAGCCAGGACATTCCGGTTCCGGCGAACTAGGACGTCCGACCTCGACAGTCCACGTCGGGGTGGGGGGAACGCGAAGACCAGGTGGCCGGGCGGGTGACCGCCCGGCCACTCGCATGTCCTGGCCACCGTCCCGGATGGAAAACTCCGCGAAAAATCTTCGGCTGGGATGTATCTGGGTGGCTCCGGTGCGCTCCTGTACTTCGACCGGCATGCGCGCTGCCGCTCTGGGGAGGGTGGGGGCGAACATGCCCGGCACACCGCATCAAGGAGGATCACCGCATGGTTATGACCGGCAAACGGAGTGACCGCCGGGTCGATGCGGCCACGTCGGGTGCGGACCCGAGCTTGGAGGACGCGAACATGGCGGACGCGCCCTGGTGGGAGCTGAGCGGGTACCAGCGACACGCGGCGTGTCTGGTCGCGGCCCGCGAAGGCGATCGCCAGGCACTCGATGCCCTTGTTCACGATCTCGCACCGCTGGTCTGGCATGTCGCGCGAGCACAGGGGATCGAGCGAACCCAGGCCGAAGACGTGGTGCAGACCGTCTGGCTGACGCTGCTGCGCAACCTGCACTCGGTTGCCGAACCGAGAGCGTTGGCCCGTTGGCTGATCACCACGACCCGACGTGAGGCAGTGCGCGTCGCGCGCAGTGTCGAGAACGAACAACCGCTTGTCGACGACGTCCTCGACAGGCTCCGCGCTCAGGACGGCCTGCCCGAACAGGAAGCCCTACAACGCGATCGCAACATCGCCCTCTGGACAGCGTTCCGGCAACTCGACGCAACGCTGCCAGGAGCTCCTGCGACTCACCGTGCTGGCCGGCCGGGCCGAGTACAACGCGGTCGCGGAAACACTGCGGATGCCACGCGGCAGCATCGGCCCAACGCGCAGCCGATGCCTTACCGCGTTGCGTGACGCGCTCACCAATGAGACCGAAGGAGGTTCGTCGTGAACCCACCCGATGGCCCGACCGGGTCCGGGAGGGCGGGGGAAGGACTGTCAGCCCTCGGCCTGTCACCCGAAGACACCGAGTTGCTCAACGAGCTGGGGGACCTGCTTGTGCTAGCCGATCCCATGCCGCCGGACCTGGTGGCACGGATCCAGTTCGCGCTCGAACTGGAGAATCCGGAATTCATCGAGATCGCTCAGCGATCGCCGGCCGCTCAACTGGCCGGGGTGCGGAGTCAAGCCGGACCCAGCACCATGACCTTCACCGTCGAGGACCTGACCGTCATGGTCAGCATCGCGCCCGCCGCCGGTGGCCACCGCTTCGACGGCTGGCTGGTGCCCTCCGGTCCGCACACCGTCGAGGTGCGGGTCGACGGGCACGACTCGCAGACCACCGCAGCGGATGACGGCGGCCGGTTCGTCTTGACCAACGTCCCGCTCGGTTGCACCCAACTGCTGGTGCACCTCGCGGTGCCGGACGGGCAGCGTCCCAGGACGGTGGTGACGCCGACGATCATGCGCTAACAGGCACAGCTCCTGCGTCGATCACTCGGGTGGGTTTCGGCGCGGGGAGCCGATGTGGTGACATAGCGCGGTGGCCGAGTCGACCCGCGCAGCTCAAGTGCGCTCATCTGATGATGACGTGGGTCGACGCCAAGAGGCCGACGCGCTCTACCGGACAGGACGGGCCGCCATCAACACCTGGCGGCCGCATGACGCTGCCCGGCTGCTGCGAAGGGCGTTGCGGCTGCTTGAGGACACCGAGCCGACCGGCTCGGCCGAACTGCGTGCCCGAATCATGATCACGTTGTCCTCCGCCGACACCGAGATCCACGGCCTCACCGCGGGCCTCGGCTGGCTCGCCTCGGCGGAGAAGGGTCTCACCGAGGTCGCCGACCAGCAGGTGCGCGACGACTTAGCCGCCAAGGTGCACGGCCAGCGCGGCCTGCTCTACGCACGCACGAACCGCCTCGCCGAGGCCATCGCCGAACTGGACGAGGGCATCGCCATCGGCGAGCGCGGCTACGCGAGAAGCGACGTCGATTACTACAGTCTCGCGACCAACCTGCTCAACCGCGGCCTCGCGCACGTCGCCGTCGGCCATCCCGGACCTGCCGATCGCGACCTGCGCAGGCTCACCGAGGTGGTGGACTCCGGCCTCGCCGAGCCGAACCGGCCGGATGCCGGCGATCTGACCATCCTCAAGGCCAAGGCTCTGCACGCGCACGGCTCACTCGCCTGGCGGATCGGCGACATCCCGCAGGCCCTGCTGCACCAGGAGAAGGCGGGCGAGAGCTACCGCGAGCTGAGCCCGAGCGCGCTGCCCAAACTCCGCACCGACCAGGCCGAGATCCTGCTCACCGCCGGCCTCGCGGACGAGGCAGCCACCCTGCTCGACGACGCCATCCCTCGGCTGCACGCGCAGCGCGACTTCCGGCACCTCGCCGAGGCCGAACTGCTGCGCGCCGCGGCCGCCGTCGTCCAGGACGACCTGGCGACCACCCATCGGTACGCGAACCTGGCACAGCGCCGGTTCCGCCGGCACGGCGACCGCGCCTGGGCCGCGATCGTCTCGCTGATCCGGTTGCGCGCGGACGTGGCCGACGCGCTGGCCAGGGACAAGGTTTCGGCCACACTGGCCGAACGGGCCGTCGGGCTGGCCGAGGAACTGGCCGAGGTGAAGCTGGTCGACGAGTCGGCGGTGGCCAGGATGCTCGCGGTCCGGGTGTGGTTGCGGCGCGGCCTGGTGGACACCGCTGCCGAGCAGCTCGCGCTGGTACCGCGTCCGCGCACGGTCACGCCGGTCGATCACCGGATGATGCGCAGGCTCTGCTTCGCCGAGCTTGCCGTCGCGCGTGGGGACCGGCGCCGTGCGTTCAGCCAGGCAAGGGCCGGCCTCGCCGAACTCAACCGGGTCCGCGACCGGATGGCCGGTGCCGAGCTGGTGTCCGGCACCGCGGTGCACGGCCGCGAACTGGGGCGGCTCGCGGTGCGGCTGGTCATCGAGCATTCGCGCTCGCCTGCGCGGCAGCTGTTCGGCTGGCTGGAACGGACCAGGGCCCAGGTCTACCGCTACCAGCCACTGCCGCCACCCGAGGATCCCGCGCTGGCCGAGAAGGTGCGCGAGTACCGGTACCTGAGCCGGGCCATCCAGCAGGCCCGGCTGACCGGCGCGCCCAGCCGCGAGCTGGTGTCCCGGCACGCGTCGCTGGGCCGGGAGATGATCAGGCGTGGCTGGCAGGACAGCCCGTGGGGCGCGGCCCGTCCGGTCGCCGACATCGCCGAGGTCATGGCGCAGCTCGGGGACCGGGCCATGGTGAGCTTTCTTCGGTCCAACAACGAGATCTCCGCGTTGGTCGTGCGCGAGGACCGGGTTCGCCTGCTGCACCTCGGCGACCTGACGGATGTCGCGGTGGCCGCCCAGGAACTGCACGCCGACCTCGACGCGCTCGCCCCGGACTCGCTGCCCCCGCCGCTGGCGTCAGCGGTCGCCAACTCCGCGTTCCGCCGCGCCGAGCGGTTGGACACCCGGCTGATCGGGCCGCTGGCCAAGCTGATCGGCGACCGCGAACTCGTGATCATCCCGACCGGCCCGCTGTACGCGACCGCGTGGGGCGCGCTCCCCTCGCTGCGCGGCAGGCCGGTCGTTGTCGCGCCGTCCGCGACCGCCTGGCTGGCTGCGGCCCGTGCCGACGATCAGGAGGGCCACACCGTGCTGGTCGGCGGCCCGCACCTGAGCAACGCGGTCGGCGAGGTCGACAGCCTGCGCGCGCACCACCCGCAGGCCAGGGTGATCGGCACCGACGGTGCCACCGTGTCGGGCGTGCTGGCCGCGCTCGACGGCGCGGCACTGGCGCACGTTGCCGCGCACGGCACGCACGAGCCGGAGAACGCACTGTTCTCCTACCTGGAACTGTGGGACGGTGCGCTGTTCGCGCACGAGATCACCCGGCTGCGCCGCCCACCGCAACACGTGGTGCTCGCCGCCTGCGAACTCGCGCTGTCCCGAATCCGGCCCGGCGACGAAGCCCTCGGCTTCGCGGGCGCCCTACTCGCCGCGGGCGGCCGAACCGTGACCGCGGCCGTCACCCGGGTCGGTGACGAAGCCGCGTCCGCCGCCATGGCCGACTACCACCGCCGCCTCGCCGCCGGCGCCGCCCCGGCCGTCGCGCTCGCCGACGCCAGCGCGGTCGACCCGTTCCGCCGCCCGTTCATCTGCCTCGGCGCCAGCCGCTGAAATTCGCGCGCCGGTTCCGCGTGAGTCGATTAGCCTCACCCGGCATGGCAGTCACCTCCCAAACGGACGACTTCTCGTCCTGGTACAACGAGACGATCACCAAGGCGGCGCTGGTCGAGCGCGGGCCGGCCAAGGGCACCATGGTGATCCGACCGTACGGGTACCGGATCTGGGAACTGCTCCAGGCCGAACTCGACCGCCGCATCAAGGAAACCGGCCACCAGAACGCGTACTTCCCGCTGTTCATCCCGGAATCCTTCCTCACCCGCGAGGCCGAACACGTCGAGGGTTTCTCCCCCGAGTTGGCCGTTGTCACCCATGCGGGTGGCAAGGAACTTGAGGAGCCACTTGTCGTCCGGCCGACGTCCGAGACGGTCATCGGCGAGATGATGGCCAGGTGGATCTCGTCATACCGCGACCTGCCGCTGCTGCTCAACCAGTGGGCGAACGCGGTGCGCTGGGAGCTGCGGCCGCGCATGTTCCTGCGCACCACCGAGTTCCTCTGGCAGGAGGGTCACACCGCGCACGCCGACGAGACCGACGCCATGCTGGAAACCCTTCAGATGCTCGGCGTCTATCACGATGTCGCGCGCGAGTTCGCCGCGATTCCGATGGTGCCCGGCGAGAAGACGCCCGGTGAACGGTTCGCCGGCGCGGTGCGGACGTTCACCGTCGAAGCGATGATGCGCGACGGCAAGGCGTTGCAGTGTGGGACGTCGCACTATCTTGGCACGAACTTCGCCAACGCGTTCGGCATCCAGTACTCCACCGAGGAGGGCAGGCTGGAGCCGTGCCACACCACGTCGTGGGGCATGACGACACGCATGATCGGTGCGATCGTGATGACGCACGGCGACGACAAAGGTCTTGTCCTGCCACCGAAACTCGCGCCCCATCAGGTGGTGATCGTCCCGATCGCACGCGGAGACCAGGCAGACGACGTACTGAGCGCCGTGCGCGACCTTGCCGACCGACTGACGACGGCCGGCATTCGGACGCATGTGGACGATCGGCCGCAGCACTCCCCTGGCTACAAGTTCAACGACTGGGAGTTGCGTGGTGTCCCGCTCCGGCTGGAGATCGGCCCGCGCGACCTCGCGGCCGGCACCGCGCTGCTGGCCAGGCGCGTCGGCGACGACGGCAAAACACCGATCGACCTGGCCACCGCGCCCGAGACGGTAGTCGCGGAACTGGCCCGGTTCCAGGAGTTCCTCCTCCAGCGCGCGACCGAGTTCCGCGAGTCGCGAACGGCGTCGGTGAACTCGTGGTCGGAGTTCACCGAGGCGGTCGACACCGGCTGGGCCAGTGCCCTGCACTGCGGCAGGCCGGCCTGCGAGGACGACATCAAGGCCGGGACGGCGGCGACGCCGCGCTGCGTTCCCGCTGCTGACCCGACCGACACCGGTGCCTGCGTGCGGTGCGGTGAGCCGTCGGCGTACGGCAAGCGGGTGCTGTTCGGCCGCGCCTACTGATCAGCGTGATCAGCGTAGCCACGCGCCGGTGTCCGGGGCGAGATCGCGGCCCTCGCCGCGCACGCTGCGCAGCACGATCTCGCCCCACTCGGCCGGCATCGTGAACGGCTCGGCGCCCATGTTGGTCACACTGACACCAGCACCGTGCCGGAACACGAGCACGTCGTCCCTTCCGCTGTCGAGCCAGGCGAAATCGTTGTCCGAGAACAGGGTTCGGCGCAGCGGGAGCGCGGCGCGGTACAGGCTCAGCGTCGAGTCGACCACACCGTCCTGTGTGGACACAGCGTAGTCCGCGAACCAGTCGGGCTGCGGGAGCCAGGGATCGGCCGCGTCGGCCGCCTCGGCCGGCGAGAAGCCGAAGCTGGGCCGCTCCGGTGTCCAGGGCAGGGGCACCCGGCTGCCGTCGCGGCCGTGTTCGCGGCCACCGGACCGGAACCAGATCGGGTCGCGCCGCGCGTCGTCCGGCAGGTCCAGCACCTCGGGCAGGCCCAACTCCTCGCCCTGGTACAGGTACGCCGAGCCGGGCAGCGCGAGTAGCAGCAGCGCGGCCGCGCGGGCGCGACGGGCGCCGAGTTCGACGTCGACGGTGCCGCGAACACGGGTCCTGCGCGCGTGCGCGTCCTCGGTGTTCACCTGCCCGGCGTCGGTCAGGCCGTAGCGGCTCACCGAGCGGTGCACGTCGTGGTTGTTCAGCGTCCAGGCCGGCCCTCCACCGCCCGCCGGCACGCTGGCAAGGGTGGCCTCGATCGAGGCGCGGAACGCGGCCGCGTCCCAGGACTGGGTCATCAGGTCGAAGTAGAAGACCTGGTTGAGCCGGCCCGGCTTGATGTACTCGCCCGCTTCGGCAGGTGAGAGCCACACCTCGCCGATCAACGGGATGTCCCGCTGGTAGCTCTCGGCGATCGCGCGCCAGCGGGCGAAGATCTCGTGCACACCTGGCTGGTTCCAGGCGTACGGGTTCTCCCTCGGGTCGAGCAGCTCGGGCAGGTCGGGGTGCTTGACCATGGCGTAGGCGACGTCGATGCGGAAGCCGTCCACGTCGCGGTCGAACCAGGTGCGCAGCACGTCGTCGAACAGCTCGCGGACTTCTTCGTTGGTCCAGTTGAAGTCGGGCTGGCTGGAGTCGAAGCTGTGCAGGTACCACTGCTCCGGCTCGCCGTCCGGGCCGGTCACCCTGGTCCAGGCCGAGCCGGAGAACGTGGAGCGCCAGTTGTTCGGCGGCTCCGCGCCGTCCGGGCCGCGCCCGTCGCGGAAGTGGAACCTGGCCCGCTCCGACGAACCGCGCTGCCGCGGCCAGCGCCTGCCGGAACCAGGGATGCTGATCCGAGCAGTGGTTGGGCACCAGATCCAGCAACACCCGCAGGCCGCGTTCGTGGGCCGCGGTGAGGAGCTTGTCGAAACCGGGCAGGCCGCCGTACACCGGGTCGACCGTGGTGTAGTCGGCAACGTCGTAGCCGCCGTCCTTGTTCGGCGACGGGTAGCACGGGTTCAGCCAGATCGCGTCGACCCCGAGCGCGGCGAGGTAGTCCAGCCGGTCGACGATGCCGGCCAGATCACCGATGCCGTCACCGTCCGAGTCCGCGAACGAGCGGAGGTAGGTCTGGTAGACGATGGCATCCCGCCACCACGCCGTGTCGTTCACTCAGCCGCCCAACTTGATCTGGAAGACCTCGGCGAGTTCGGCGGGCGCGACCTCTTCGAGTTGACCGTAGGTGCACGATTCGGGCGTGCGGTCCGGCCGGAACCGGACGAGCCGGCCGCCGTGCCGGAAGCGGCCGGCGAGCACGTGCTCATAGCGGACCTCGGCGACGATTTCGATGCGCAGCGGCTCCCAGGACAGGTCCTTGCCGGCGCTCCAGCGACTCTGCCCGCCCGGCATCCGGCCGCCCGCCTCGGCCTGCACGTCGGCCCAGCCGCGCCACGGATGGTGCTCAAGCGCGTTCTCGCGCAGTGGCGCGAGCTCGTCGACCAGTTCCTTGCGTCGCGCTGCGGTGAAGCTGCTGGCCACGCCGACGTGGTGCAGCCTGCCGCTCGTCGTCGTAGAGGCCGAGCAGCAGCGAGCCGACGCCGTTGCCGTCCTTGTGCCAGCGGAAGCCGGCGACCACGCAGTCGGCGGTGCGCTCGTGCTTGACCTTCCACATGACCCGTTTGTCCTGCTCGTACGGGGCGTCGGCGGCCTTGGCCATCACTCCGTCGAAGCCGGCGCCCTCGAACCGGGTGAACCAGTCCTGCGCGGTGTCCGGGTCCTCGGTGATCGGGGTGAGCAGCACCCTGGTCAGGTCGGTGTTGAGGATGCTCTCCAGCTTGCGGCGCCGCTCCGCGAACGGTTCCTCGGTCACGTCCTCGTCACCGAGCGCGAGCAGGTCGAAGGCGACGAAGCTGGCCGGTGTCTCCACGGCGAGCTTGTTCACCCTGGACGCGGCCGGGTGCAGCCGGTTCTGCAACTGGTCGAAGTCCAGCCCGGCCTCGGTGACCACCACGATCTCGCCGTCCACGACGCAACGCTGCGGCAACGCGGCAAGCAGCAGCTCGGCGACCTCGGGAAAGTACCTGGTCAGCGGGCGGTCGTTGCGGGACCCCAGCTCGATCTCGTCGCCGTCGCGGAACACGACGCACCGGAACCCGTCCCACTTCGGTTCGTAGCGGAGGCCAGGGTCGCGCGGCAACTCATGCACGGCCTTGGCAAGCATCGGCCGCACCGGCGGCATCACGGGCAACTGCACAGCAGCACGGTAACCCGCGACGCCGACAATGGCAGCCCGTGAGCCGTCTTGACAGGAGGTGGAGAATAAAAAATCGGCGCGTCCTCCACACAAATAGAGAACCCGCCGCAACTAGTATCAGAATAGCCGGGGCGAGGGACATTTGTCAACTCAGGGGTACGACCAGGAACTACGGTCGGAGCAGGACTACACGGCAGGGCTCTACGCGCGGCTGGACGCCGACCGCGCACGGATGAGGGCCGCACACCACACGGCATTGGGCGGAAACGGCGGAACCCTCGTCGAACGCGATGTCGAGGTGCGCGCGCTGGCCAAGGAGGTCAACCGGCTGAATGTGGCCGACAACGGACTGTGTTTCGGTCGATTGGACGCCCAGAGCGGCGAGCATTCCTACATCGGCCGGATCGGCATTTTCGACGAACACGACGAATACCGGCCATTGCTGCTCGACTGGCGCGCTCCCGCGTCCCGCGCTTTCTACACCGCGACCGCGGCGAACCCGGAGAACATGCGTCGGCGCCGCCAGTTCCTCCCGCGCGGGCGTCGGATCGTCGAGTTCACCGACGAGGTGTTCGGCAGGCCGGACAGTGACGCGCAGGGCGACGCCGCCCTGCTCGCCGCGGTCAACGCGCCGCGCGGCGAGGGCATGCGCGACATCGTCGCGACGATCCAGGCCGAGCAGGACGAGATCATCCGGCTCGACCATCCCGGCGTGCTGGTGATCGAGGGCGGGCCGGGCACCGGGAAGACCGTGGTGGCGCTGCACCGGGTCGCTTATCTGCTGTACACACAGCGCGAGCGGATGGAACGCCACGGTGTGCTTGTTGTCGGGCCCAATCCGACGTTCCTGCACCACATCGCCAGGGTGCTGCCCTCGCTCGGTGAGTCCGATGTGGTGTTCATGACCACCGGTGACCTGGTGCCCGGCCTGAGCGTGACCGCGGAGGACACACCGGAGGCCGCGCGGGTCAAGGGTTCGCTGACGATGCTGGACGTGCTCAAGGCGGCGATCGCGGATCGGCAGCGGTTGCCGATTGAGCCGGTGCCGATCGACCTGGCCGACGTGACCGTGCGCGTCGACACGGGCATCGCAGAGTGGGCACGGGAGGAGGCGCGCGCGACCGGCCTTCCGCACAACGAGGCCCGCGCCAAGTTCACCGAGATCCTCACGTGGGCGTTGACCGAGCGCGCGATCGGCCGGATCGGCCGCGGCTGGCTGACGCCCTCGGATCGGGAAGCCTGGGAGGATCTGCGGTCGGACCTGGTCAAGGAGCTGGCCGAGCACGAGACGTTCACCGCGACGCTGGACGAACTCTGGCCGGTCCTCACCCCGGAAACCCTGCTGGCGCCGCTGTACTCGTCGAAGGAGCGGCTGCGCGCGGCCGGCGCGGACCCGGCGCTGTTCCGCGCCGACGGCGAAGCCTGGACCGTCTCGGACGTGCCGCTGCTTGACGAGCTGGTGGACCTGCTCGGCCGCGACGAGTCGGCCGACGCGGCGGCGCGGGAGCGGGACCGCAGGGAGCAGGCCGAGTACGCGGGGGGCGTGCTGGAGATCATGCAGGTGGAGCAGCGCGAGGACCTGATGGACGACGAGGACCACCTGCTCGTCCAGGATCTGCTCGGCGCCGAGGACCTTGCCGACCGCTTCGTCGAGCACGACACCCGCGACCTCGCCGAACGGGCAGCCGCCGATCGCGATTGGACGTACCGGCACGTGGTGGTCGACGAGGCGCAGGAGCTGTCCGAAATGGACTGGCGGGTGCTGATGCGGCGCTGCCCGAGCCGCTCCTTCACGGTGGTCGGCGATCTGGCGCAGCGCAGGTCGGCCGCTGGCGCGATGTCATGGGACGCCATGCTCGCGCGGTACGTGCCGGGCCGCTGGGTGTACCGGTCGCTGACCGTGAACTACCGAACGCCCGCCGAGATCATGGCGGTCGCCGGTGCGCTGCTTGCCGAGTTCGCGCCGGGCGTCCAGCCACCGGAGTCGGTTCGCGCGTGCGGAGTTTCGCCGTGGTCGAGGAAGGTCACCAAGGACGAGTTGCCCGCCGCCATCGCGGAGTTCGTCACCGAGGAGACCGGCAGGGAAGGCACCAGCGTGGTGATCGGGCCTGCCGGCGTGCCGGGCGCGATGCTGCCGGCCGAGACCAAGGGACTGGAGTTCGACGCGGTGCTGGTGGTCGAGCCGGAACGGATTCTCGCGGACGGCCCGCGCGGAGCGGCCGATCTGTACGTCGCGCTGACCCGCGCGACGCAACGGCTCGGCGTGCTGCACGTTGGTCCGTTGCCGCGAGCCTTGACCGGCTTGGCGTGTGGGTAGTTCGGCCATGCCGGGCTTCGGCTATTCGAGCGAACTGTGGCCGTATCCGTGAGTGTTGGGGTTTGCTGTCATCATGAGAGACCTTCTCCGCTGAGACCTTACCGAAGACAGGCCATCATCGCCGGAATCCTTGTCGCCGCAACGGTTCTGGCCGCCGTACCGGCCAGCGCGACGACCGCCACACCAACGGTGCACGCGTTAGAGACACCAGCCGGCTACCCAGGAGCTGGGTGTACGCCGTCAACGACTTCGGCGAGATGACCGGTGCCGACGGCCGGTGGCCCGCGCGCTGGAGCCCGGACGGCACCTACCAGCGACTGCCGATGCTGCCAGACGTAAGCATCGGCGGTGCCGTGGCGCAGGACATCAACAACCTCGGTATCACCGTAGGCAGTTCCGCCACCTCTGGGTACCGCAAGGTCCACGCGGTGAGCTGGGACAACAACGGCGACATCACCGATCTCGGTACGCTGCCCGGCGACGACGACAGTGCAGCGAGCGCTATCAACGACCTCGGGGAGATCGTTGGCACTTCTAACGGCGCGAACGGCGGGCATGCGGTCACCTGGAACCGCACCGGCACGATCAGCGCACTGCCTGATCTGCCCGGCGACTCGGCCGACGAACCGCTGGCTGTCAGCGACACGGGTTTCATCGTCGGCGACGAGTTCGAGACGAGCGGCGCCACAGTCGCCGTGCTCTGGCACTGAACGCGGGTCCCGTTGAGTGGCCGGTGCAATGCCACCCAACGGGACCCGCGTTCAGAATTCCTCGTCGAAGCCGACCGTGCCGGTCACCGCGACCTGGTAGGCGGACACTCGGCGTTCGAAGAAGTTGGACAGCTCCTGCACGTCCTGGAACTCCATGAAGCCGAACGGGTTGGCCGTGCCGTACTCGGGGGCGAGGCCGAGCAGTTCGAGTCGCCGGTCCGCTACGTGTTCGAGGTAGGCACGCATGTCCGCGACGGACATGCCGGCGATGCCCTTACCAAGCAGGTCCTCGGCGAAGCGTGCCTCCGCGTCGACGGCCTCGCGCAGCATCTGCCGCACCTGTGCGTGCAGTTCGTCGTCGAAAAGGTCGGGTTCCTCCCTGCGCACGGTGTCCACGACGTCGAACGCGAACGCCATGTGCATGGACTCGTCCCGGAACACCCAGTTGGTGCCGGAGGCCAACCCGTTGAGCAGGCCGCGCGAACGCAGGAAGTACACGTAGGCAAAGGCGCCGTAGAAGAAAAGGCCCTCGATGCACGCGGCGAAGCAGATCAGGTTGAGCAGGAACGAGCGCCGGTCCGCGCGCGTCTCCAACCGGGTCAGCGCCGAGATCGAGTCGATCCACTTGTAACAGAATTCGGCCTTGTCCCGAATGGACGGAATGTTGTCGACCGCGGCGAACGCCTGCGCGCGCTTGTTCTCGTCGGGGAGGTAGGTATCCAGCAGGGTCAGGTAGAACTGGACGTGCACGGCCTCCTCGAACAGTTGGCGCGACAGGTACAGCCGCGCCTCCGGCGCGTTGACGTGCTCGTAGAGATTGAGCACCAGGTTGTTGGCGACGATGGTGTCGCCGGTGGCGAAGAACGCGACCAGTCGGTTCACCAGGTGCCGCTCAGCTGGCGAGAGCGTGGCCAGGTCCTTGAGGTCGGAGTGCAGGTCGACCTCCTCGACGGTCCAGGTGTTGCGGATCGCGGCGCGGAACCGTTCGTAGAACTGGGGATAACGCATCGGTCGCAGGGTCAGGTCCATGCCGGGGTCGAGCAGTGCCTTGCGGCGAGCGGTTCCCTCAAGACTGGACGCGGGGAGGGCGGTCACTGGCAGACCTCACATGTTTCGGGGTTTTCCAGGGAACAGGCGATCGCGTCGGCGTCCGGTGTGGTGTTGACCGACACCGTGGCTTGCTGGATGCGGGTGGCCGGGCGCGAGCGCAGGTAGTACGTGGTCTTCAGGCCGGACTTCCAGGCGTGCAGGTACATCGAGGAGAGCTTGCCGATGCTCGGCGCGGCCATGAACAGGTTCAGCGACTGGCTCTGATCCAGGTACGGGCCGCGCGCGGCCGCGATGTCGATCAGGGCGCGTTGCGGCAGTTCCCGCGCGGTGCGGAACAGGGCGCGCACATCCTCGGGTAGTTCGGTGATGTTCCGCACCGAACCCTCGTCGCGCTTCAACTTCTCGCGCACCGACTCGGTCCACAGGCCGCGCGACTTCAACTCCGCGACCAGATAACTGTTGATCTGGAGGAACTCGCCGGACAGGGTTTCCCGTTTGAACACATTGGACACCTGCGGCTCGATGCACTCGTAGCAGCCGGCGATCGAGGCGATCGTCGCGGTGGGCGCGATCGCGATCAGCAGCGAGTTGCGCAGGCCGTGCTCGGCGATCCGCTCGCGCAACGCGTCCCACCGCTCGGTCTGCGTCGGCGTGACGCCCCAGAGGTCGGGCTGGAGCTGGCCACGCGCGGCCCTGGTCTGCGCGTAGGTCGGGTGCGCGCCCGCGCCCGCCGCGAGGTCGGCCGAGGTTTCCAGCGCGGTCAGGTAGATCTCCTCGGCGAAGCGGGTGGAGACCTCTTTAGCTTGCGCCGAGTCGAACGGCAGGCCGAGCTTGAAGAACACGTCCTGGAGGCCCATCACGCCGAGGCCGATCGGACGCCAGCGCGGATTGCTGCGCGCCGCCTGTTCGGTCGGGTAGTAGTTGATGTCGATGACCCGGTCGAGGAAGGTGACCGCGGTCCGGACGGTGGCGCGCAGTCGGGCCCAGTCGATGCCGCCCGCTGCGCCGAGGTGCGCCCCGAGGTTGATCGAGCCCAGGTTGCACACGGCGGTTTCCGCGTCGCTGGTGACTTCCAGGATCTCGGTGCACAGGTTGGACAGGTGGATCACATTGCCGGGCTCCGCGGTCTGGTTGCTGGTGCGGTTGGCGGTGTCCTTGAAGGTCATCCAGCCGTTGCCGGTCTGCGCCAGCGTGCGCATCATCTTCCCGTACAGATCACGTGCCTTCACCGTGCGCACCGCCCGGCCCGCCTCCTCGGCGGCGCGGTAGTGGCGGTCGAAGTCCTCGCCCCACAGGTCGACCAGTTCGGGCACCTCGTCCGGGTCGAACAGCGACCACTCGCCGTCCGCATCGACGCGGCGCATGAACTCGTCGGGCACCCAGTTGGCGATGTTGATGTTGTGCGTGCGCCGCGCGTCCTCGCCCGTGTTGTCCCGCAACTCAAGGAACTCCTCGATGTCCGGGTGCCACGTCTCCAGGTACGCGCAGGCCGCGCCCTTGCGCCGGCCGCCCTGGTTGACCGCGGCCACCGACGCGTCCAGCGTGCGCAGCCACGGCACGATGCCGTTGGAATGGCCGTTGGTGCCGCGGATCAGCGCGCCCCGGGAACGGATCCGCGACCATTGAACGCCGATGCCGCCCGCGAACTTGGACAGTTGGGCGATCTGCGCGTAACGCTGGTAGATCGACTCCAGTTCGTCGCGCGGCGAGTCGAGCAGGTAGCACGAGGACATCTGGCTGTGCGTGGTGCCGGCGTTGAACAGGGTCGGCGAACTGGGCAGATAGGCCAGCGAGGACATCAGGCGGTAGAAGCCGATCGCCTCGGCGGGCGTGTGCGAGAGGCCGCAGGCGACCCGGAGCAGCCAGTACTGGGGCAGCTCGATCACGTCGCGGCTGGACGGGTGGCGCAGCAGGTAGCGGTCGTAGACGGTGCGCAGGCCGAAGTACTCGAACCGGCGGTCGGCGCCGAGGTCGACGGCGTCGTCGAGCTTGCGCGCGTGCGCGGCCACGAACGCGGCGGTGCCGTCGCCGATCAGGCCCTCGCGGTGGCCGAGCGCGATGCTCTGGCTGAACGAGTGCACGCCCTGGCCGCGCACCTCCTTGCCGATGTAGCCGGCGAGCAGGCCGGCCGCGAGCTTGGAGTACGCGGGTTCCTCCGCGACGAGTTCCGCGGCCGTCTGGATGGAAAGGCGGTCCAGTTCCGAGGTGGTCGCACCGTCGTAGAGGCCGCTGATGGTCTTGGTGGCGACCCGCATCGGGTCCACGTCAGGCAGGCCGACGGCGCAGCGGCCGACCGCGCGGACGATCTTGTCGACATCGACCGGTTCGTGCTCCCCACTTCGTTTGCGCACCCGCATCGTCGCGGCGGTGGTGGTTGCTGTTGGCACAGCTGTCTCCCCATGAGATTCGCGGAGGTCCGAAAGACCTGAGAGAAGGCGCGAAGGCGCGCGCGAACACGGCCGGCCGCTCCGGGGCGGGTGCCGGTGTCGCGTGGTCCTCCCGCCCTCCCTCGGGGCGCGGACATCCGCACGAGATCGCGGACGGGCTGGCAGATCTTCGGACTCACGGACACCGCCGGCGTGTGGCACGCGTCGACGTCCTACTGGCCGTCGCTTCCCAGGCCCCGTCGAGCCCAGTGCGTCTGACGGCGGTCGTTCCCGTTCACCGCTGCGGGGCAGTTCCGGTCTTGCACCGGATTCCCTCTTGCGACGACCGATCTGGCTTGATCGGCCGAACCAGCTGCGGAACACAATACATGGGCGTCAATGGCGGATCGTGAACTACATGTAGTGGGCGTGTCGCGTGTCGACGCGCAAATGCTCGCGTGCCGATGGCCGATCGAATGAGCAGTGAATCGATTCCGCCCGGATGGACCGTTGACGGGACACCCGTCCCGCTAGTTTGCTGAGGCATACGCGTACCGCTGCGGCCCCGCACGCCGTCCAGACCGGTCACTTCCCTTGCTGAATCCCCGCTGACCTGCGGATTCAAGCGAAAATCAAGAAAGTGCTTCGGGCGGCCGAGCAGGCTGTCCCCTGCGAGACGGTGATCACTGTGACGGCCTGCAGAGGGGACAGGCCGTAACAGACGATCACCTGTCTCGACAGCTTCGCCGGGGAACAGCGCCGCTGGGGATCGAGCCGCTGGGGGTTCTGAGCCGCTGGGGGTTCTGACAGGGCCGGGGGTCTCTGGTAGGGCTGGCGGATGCGAATCGAACGCGCCATCGCCGATCTCGGTCTGGTCCTGCCCGCCCCGCTGATCCCGCCGCCCGGCGTCGACCTGCCCTTTCCGTTCGTGCGCGTGCGCGGCTCCCGAGCCTTCGTTTCCGGCCACGGCCCGCTCAATCCGGATGGCTCGATCGCGGGTCCGTTCGGCAAGGTCGGCGCGGACGTCACAGCGGAACAGGCGAAACAGGCAGCCGAACGCACCGGCCTCGCAATGCTGTCCAGCCTGCGCGCGGCGCTCGGTGATCTCGACCGGGTCACCGCGTGGCTGCGCGTGTTCGGCATGGTCAACACGGCGCCGGGATTCACCGCGACGCCGTCGGTGATCAACGGCTTCTCGGAGTTGATCCTGCGCCTGTGGGGACCGGACGCGGGTGCGCACGCGCGGTCCGCCGTCGGCATGGCCGCGCTCCCGTTCGACCTTCCGGTGGAGATCGAGGCGGAGGTGGAGATTTCCGGCTGAGCGGTTGCCGTTGTGCGGTTGCCGTTGTGCGGAGGGGGAGGCTTCAGCGGAGGTAGATCGGTCGCCCCATCCACCAGTTGCCGGGCGCGTCCGGGTCCTCGCTCGACCAGTATTCGATGATCGCTCGAACGAATTCCTCCCCGGACAGGTGTCCGTCGCCATCGGTGTCGAGGTGCGCGAACGCCTCGTTGGCCTCGGCTTCGCTGAGGCCGGGAAAGTGACCGCTGAGGAAAACGCGGAACTCGGCAGGGCTGACCTGGCCGTCCTGATCGGCGTCGGCGATGGCGAGAAACGCCTCGGCAAGCGCACCGACGGTGGCCTGTGCCGCGGCCGGATCGGCGGCCAGGCTGGTCGTGGAGGACACGAACTGTTCCTTGGTGATGGCGGTGCCGCCACCAGGAATGTGCGGCAGGTGCAGGTCCCGCCAGATCCGCACGTAGGCGTCGATGATCTTGGCTTCTTCCGCCGAGCCGCTCGGGTGGCCGAGGGACGCGGCGACCCGTTGTCCCATCAGCACGTGGTCGTGCTCGGTGAGCGAGCCATCGTTGTCCGCGTCGAGGTGGTCGAAGCCGTGGCTGACTTTCGCGGCGAGAATTTCCGAACCGTCCATTGTTCTTCCTTAGCCCATGTCAGGTCTTGTGCGCTACCAGCCGGCTTGTCCGAAGATATCCGACTATCGAATCAGGCCGAAGGCGGCGATGCCGAGGCAGATCACGGTACTGAGGCCCGGCGCGAAGGCACTGTCGGCGATGAGCAGACCGATGATCAGCACCTCCGGCCCGCGCACCAACTGAACCACGAGGCCGAAGGGCACCAGGTTGCCGTCCGGGGTGACCGTCACGCCGATGTTGCCGTAGTCGATGGCGGGGCGGGTGGCCGTGCGCACCACGGCAGCCGCGGCGAGCAGCGCGGCGAGCAGCACGTTGGTCGTGGCCGGGACACCGAAAACGACGGCGAGGGCCAGCCACACCGCCATCACCGCCACGACCAGCGCGGCGGTGATGAGCCGCAGATCCAGGTCGGCGCAGCCGAGCCAGCGACGCAGGCCCGGTTGCTGGTGCAACTTGGCGAGCACCGCGGCGAAGGGCAGTCCGGCGAAATAACCCGCGACACCGACCAGCCAGGCCGTGCTGAGCAACGGGAACACCAGGTGCACCACGGCAACGGCCCACACCAGCAACAGGGTGAGCAGCAGCGCGGCGCGGCGGGCGAGCACGCCGCCGAGCACGAACCGCAGCACGACGCCGGGTCCGGCGAACAGCCGCGACCAGGTGAGCGTGCTCGGCGCGGGCAGCAGCGCGAGCAGGTCGAGGAAGGCGACGGACATCCGCCGTACTAACCGGTCGTTGTACTGCTCGACCAGTTCACCGCGCAGCGCCCTGGTGGCCACGGCCGGACGCGACGGTGGACCAGAACCGATCAGCAACCCGACCGCGCCGACGGCCGCGACCACGGCGACGATCCACAGCCACGATGTCGGAATCACCCGAACGGCGAGCAGACTGCCGATCAGCGGGAGGATCAGGCTCAGGATCTGCTCGGCCCAGCGACCGCGCACTGACGCGGTGCGGCGCGCGGCCACGACGCCGAGGGCGGCGACCGCGACGAACAGTGCGATGCCGATCCGCACCCAGCCAAGCGGACCGCCGAACAGCGCGGCCCCGCCCGCGGTCGCATAGGCGACCAGCACGAACCGCAGTGCCCAGCCAGTCCACAGTCGCCTGCCGATGGTGGCGATGCGGCCGTCCGTGCCGTCCGACCAGGTCAGTTTGGCCGGGTCCTGCCAGAGGAAGTCGCGGCGCAGCAACGAGCGCAACGCGAGGCCGAGCCCGAGGCACAGCACGGCGAACGCGGCGAACGGCGGCGCGGAGGCCGACCCGATCAGGTGCGCACGCACCTCGGACAGGTGGTAGAAAGGCGAGCTGGCCAGCGCGGCAAGTCCGATGGTGATCAGCACCGTGTCGCTGATCCGGTAGATCCACCTGCCGAACCGCTTCAATGCGCCGCTCACCCGAGGTTCACCTCGTCGTCCGCGCACGCGTCGATCAGCCGGTCCGAGTGGCTGGCCAGTACGACGGCCGCGCCGGCCTCGGTGCGTTGCCTGATCACGCCGGCCAGCCAGTCCAGGCCGGCCGTGTCCAGCGCGCGCTCCGGTTCGTCGAGCAGCAGCAGGCGATGCGGCCGGGCCAGGCAGCCGAGCAGCAGCAATCGTCGCCGCTGGCCGGCGGACAGGCTGCCGGCCGGCACGTTGGCGCGGTGGTCGAGACCGGCAGGCGCCAGCCAGTCGGCGACCGGGTCGGCCGACGGGGTGGCGCCGGGGAAGGAGCGCAGCAGCAGGTCAAGGTGCTGGCGCGGGCTGAACTCCTCGAACAGCGCTGAGTCGTCCAGCAGCACGGACACGGTGCGGCGGAACTCGGCGGACCGCTCGTCGGGTCGGGTGCCGAACACGGTGATCTGGCCCTCGGCCGGTGCCTGCATGCCGTACAAACAGCGCAACAGGGTCGATTTGCCGGACCCGTTCTGGCCGGTCAGCGCGACCGACCTGCCGCAGGGCACGTCCATGTCGAGTTCGCGGAACAGCCACACGTCGCCCGCGCGCAGGCCGACCCGCTCGGCGATCACCCGATCGGCGAGGTTCACCTGCTGGGCACTGGTCTCCCCCATCACCGCAGATTACCGCTGAACTCTTACGGCTTGCTGACGCATCACCGCAGGCGGGCCGGCTCGGTCCGGACCGCGGTTACGCTCCGCCGTGTCGGTTGTCGGCCAATCTGATGTGGACGGTGGATGAAATCCCTGAGCCGGGCCTACGGGGCCCATCCGCTGCACCTGCTCGCGTTGCTCGGCTGCTTCGCGTTGACCGGCTATGTCGCGGTGCACGTTGCGAACGCGCCACTGTTGCCGCGCATGGTCATCTGGTTCCTTGCCGCGGTCGTCGCGCACGACCTGATCCTGTTCCCGCTCTACGCGTTGGCCGACCGGACGTTGCACGGCGTGCTGAAGCTGGTGCCGAGCGCGCCGCACAAGGGCGTGCCGGTGGTGCCGCCGGTCAACTACATCCGGATTCCGGCCCTCGGCGCGGGCTTGACGTTCGTGTTGTTCCTGCCCGGCATCATCCAGCAGGGCGCCCCAACGTACACGGCGGCGACCGGCCAGACGCAGGCGCCGTACCTGGGGCGCTGGTTGCTGCTGGCCGCGGCCATGTTCCTGGTCAGCGCGGTCGTATACGCGATCCGCACGCGGGTAGCCGGCGCTCCCGCTCGGGCGGCGCTCGCGAGGTCGCGTCGGCCCTGACCGAGCAGCACGAGCGCGTGATCGAGACGGCAACACGCAACGGCGAGCCGGTGCTGGTACTGAGCACTCACGCGCTCTGTCACGGCAAAGCCGGCGCCTGGCAGCGGATCGGCTGGGCGGACGTTGCCGACGTGCAATGGTCCACACAGGACAGTGCGCTGCTGGTGTCCGGTATCGAGTCGCGCGCGGTGCCGCTTGACGAGCCGGCGGACCTGGTCGAGGTCGCGCACGGGTTGATCGCGACCACCGTGCTGTTCACCGCGACCGTGGACATCGGCACGATCAGCGTGCGGCGGCAGCCGCACAGCGAGGCGCTGGTCTGGCGGGTGCGGCTCGACCCGCGCCTCGATCCGGCCGATCCGAGCGTCACCGCGCGCGTCGACGCCGCCATTCACGCCATGACGGTCGATCTCGGGCTAGATTCAGGCTCGGGCTAGATTCATAACGGAATCGCGCGTGACGAATGGGGTTGCGGCCATGGCCGAATGCCGGACCTGCGGCAAGCCGCTGGCCAGACCGAGCGGGCGACCGGGTCGCACCTCGCTGCACTGCTCCCCCGCCTGCCGGCAGAAGGCGTATCGCGAGCGTTCCGCGCAGACCGCCGATCCGGTGCCCGAGTTGATCGCGGACATCGAGCGCAGGGTCAAGGGGCTGGTGCCCGAGCAGCCGGTGCCGTTCTACACCGAGGTCACCGCGCTGTCCGGGTCGGTTGGCAGGCTGCGCAGGATCGCCAAGGACGCCTACACCGCGGCGACCACGGCGCCAGCCGACAGTGTCCCATCACAAAACATCGTCCCATCACAAAACATCACGGCCGAGCCTGTTACGGAATCGCGGTTCGCCGCGCTGGTCGAGCCGCACCGGCGCGAACTCCACGTGCACTGCTACCGGATGGTCGCCTCCTACGACGACGCGGAAGACCTGGTCCAGGAGACATTCCTGCGCGCGTGGCGATACAGGGACAGCTTCGAAGGCCGGTCGACGTTCCGCGCGTGGCTCTATCGCATCGCCACCAACGCCTGCCTGGACTTTCTCCGCCAACACAACCGCGCGCCGAGCACGTACGAGCGGATTCCCGGCTTCGAACACGGCGATGCCGAGCCGCCCGCGCGCATCCCCTGGTTGCAGGCGTATCCGGACGAGATGTTGCCCGAGTCGCCGATCCTGCGCCGAGCCCGGAGGCCCAGTCGGTCGGCCGCGAGACCATGGAGCTGGTGTTCCTGGCCGCCATCCAGCACCTTCCGCCCCGCCAGCGCGCCGTGCTGATCATGCGCGACGTGCTCGGCTGGCCCGCCTCGGACACCGCGCAGCAATTGGACATGACCGTGGCCTCGGTGAACAGCGCCCTGCAACGCGCAAGGCCCGCCCTGCGCGAATGGCTGCCGGCACGGCGAACCGACTGGACCCGGCCCACCCTGACCAGCGCGGCCGAGCGCGACATCCTCCAGCGCTACCTCTCAGCAGCGGCCGACCTGGACCTGGCCGCGATGGCCGACCTACTCAGCGCCGACGCCAAGTTGACCATGCCGCCGAACCCGATGTGGTTCGTGGGCAGGGACGCCATCATCGCCTTCGTCCGCCCGACCTTCGACCCGGCTTCGCCGATGTATTTCGGCCGGTGGCGACACCTGCCGACCAGGGCGAACGGCCAGCCGGCCGTGGCAGGATACGTGCAGCGACCAGGCACGACGGTCTACCGGGCGCAGTTGCTTGACGTGCTGCGCGTCGAGAACGGGCTGATCGCCGAGATCACCACGTTCGAGCCGCACCTGCTGCCCGCGTTCGGCCTGCCGCTCACCCTCCACCGATGAATGATCCGGCCGCGCTTCGTCTCAACTGTCGAGCACGATCCACCCATCGACAGAGGAGCAGCACATCATGAGCAAGGCACTCGACGGCCGCACCGCCATCGTCTACGGGGCCGCGGGCGGCCTCGGCACCGGCATCGCGACCGCGTTCGCCGAAGCGGGCGCGCACGTCTTTCTGGTCGGCCGCACCAAGGAAACCCTAGACACGCTGGCCGCCGGCATCACCGCGGCGGGCGGCAGAGCGGACACCGCAGTACTGGACGCGCTGGACGAGGAGGCCGTCGCCGCGCACGCGGCCGCCGCGGTGGCCGAGACCGGCCAGCTGGACATCTCGCTGAACCTGATCACCAGAGGCGACGTGCAGGGCATTCCGCTGATCGACATGAGCGCCGATGACCTGCTGCGCGCCGTCGACACCGGTCTTCGCGGCAACTTCGTCACCGCGAAAGCGGCTGCGCGGCACATGATCGAGCAGGGTTCTGGTGTGATCATCGCGTTGAACAGCGGTTCGGCGCACGGCAGCCCGATGATGGGCAGCACCGGTCCTGCCGACGCCGCGCTGGACACCTTCGTGCGCAACCTGGCCCAGGAGATCGGCCCACGCGGCGTGCGGGTGGTCGGCATCTGGACGGCGGGCGTGCCCGAGACGCTGTCGCCGGCAAAGCTCGGCATGGTCAACAAGGCGCTCGCGGACGAGGCAGCCTTCCAGGGCGTGCTCGACCAGCTGGACAACATGCGGATGCTGCGCCGCTCGCCGCGCCTCGCCCAGGTCGCGGACGCGACCGTGTTCCTCGCCTCGGACGCGGCCGGCGCCATCACCGGCACCTGGCTCAACGTCACCAGCGGCACGTTCACCAGCTGAGCAGGCATCATGGCTGGGTGGCCTGGTCGGGATGGTGGCGTGGACGCAGCAGCAGGCGCAGGGCACTGCTGGTGACCGTGCTCGGCGTGTGCGTGATCGCCGCCGCGGTCGCCTCGGCGCGACTGTCCTCCGGCAACGGCGGCACGCCGAGCGGCTATCCGGACCAGAGCGACCCCGGCCCGGTGATCCTGGTGCCCGGCTACGGCGGCAACACCGCGTCGCTGACCGCGCTCGCCGATCGGCTCACCGCGACCGGCCGCACCGCGCGGGTGCTCAGCCTGCCCGGCAACGGCACCGGTGACCTCAACACCCAGGTCCGCGCCCTCGACGACGCCGTGCACGCGGCACTGTCACAGGGCGCGGCCTCGGTGGACGTGGTCGGCTATTCCGCGGGCGGGGTGGTCGTCCGGTTGTGGGTCGCGCAGGACGGCGGTGCGCACGAGGCCCGGCGAGTGGTCACGCTCGGCTCGCCGCTGCACGGCGCGCGGATCGCCGCCGTCGGCGCCAATCTCGTGCCGGGCGCGTGTCCGCTCGCCTGCCAGCAACTCGCGCCGGGCAGCGCCCTGCTGCGCCAACTCGACGCGACGCCGCTGCCAGCGCGGCTGCCGTGGCTGTCGGTGTGGAGCGAGGACGACCAGACCGTCACCCCACCCGACTCCGCGCGGCTGCCTGGCGCGATCAACGTTGCCCTGCAACAGATCTGCCCGACCGAACAGGTCGCGCACGCCCAACTGCCGACCGACCCCCTTGTCACCGGCCTCGTTCTGATGGCACTCGGCAGCGGGCCGATCAACGCGCCGACGCCGGGCCAGTGCCAGTCCCTTGTAGACGGCGGACGCGGCTAGGAAACGCTCAGCTCGTGATGTCCTTGGTGCCGAAGTTGGCCCAGGCGGCGCCGAGCAGCACAACGACATAGATCACCTGCAAACCGGCGCCGCGTTCGATGTTGTTCCAGAACACCGGATCGCGGAAGAAGTCCACCCAGGACAGCCAGTAGTTGGTGAGCAGGTACGGCCGGACGGTCGAGGCGGCGTCCAACGTGTCGAGCACCTCGCTGGCGATGAGCACGGCAAGGGTGCCCAGCGCGGCGCCGAGCGCGGAGTCGGTCAGCGTGGAGAACAACAGCGCGACCGCGCCGACGCCGAGCATGGCCAACACGATGTAGCCGATCGCGCCAAGCAGCCGGAGGACGAGCTGACTCGGGCCCAACGCGTTGCCGGACAACGAGGTCAGCCCACCCGGTTGGCCGACGGCGGCGGCATGTCCGGTGCCGAACAGCAGCAGGCCGGTGATGAGCGCGGTGACCACGACCAGCAGAATCGCGAAGATCACGAACACCACGACCGAGATCAGCTTGGCCAGTAGCAACCGGCCGCGGCCGACCGGCCGGATCAGCAGGTAGCGCAGGGTTCCGGTGCTGGCCTCGCCGGCCACCAGGTCGCCTGCGAACACGGCGACCGCGATCGGCAGGAAGATCGGCAGCACCAGGGCGAGCGCGGCGGCCGGGTACAGCTCGCCGTTGTTCAGCACGGCGGAGAGGAACGCGGCGCCCTGGCCGGGCGGTGGCGCGATGTGCGTCGTGGCAAGGAAGATCGCCACGATGATCGGCAACAGGCAGAGCAACCCGACGCTGACCAGCGTGCGCGGCCTGCGGAACACCTTGCCCAGTTCGACCCTGATCACGATTCACCCGCCACGCGGTCCGAGCCGGCACCGGTCACCTCGAACACGACCTGCTCCAACGTGCGTCGTTCGGGTGCGAGGTGTCCGATGCGGAAGCCCCTGCCGACCAGTATCGCGTTGAGTTCGGCCGGGTCGTTGTGCCGGACCAGCAGCCGCGCGCCGTCCCGCGCGGCGACCTGGCCGTCGAGTTGGCCCGCGATCTCGGCCGCGTCCGGGCTCTCCACGAGCACCCGGCCGGTCGGTTGGCGCAGCGCGTCGAGATCGTCCTGCAACACCAACCGGCCGCGGTCCACGATGCCGACCCTGGTGCACAGCTGGTCCACCTCGGGGAGCAGGTGCGAGGACAGGAAGACGGTGGTGCCGGCCTCGTTGAGGTCGATGAGCAGGTCGCGGATCTCGGCGATGCCGCGCGGGTCGAGTCCATTGGTCGGTTCGTCCAGCACGAGCAGTTTCGGCGCGCGCAGCAGCGCGGCGGCCAGGCCGAGCCGTTGCCGCATGCCCAGCGAGTACGCCTTGACCGGGCGCCGATCCACGCCGCCGAGCCCGACCCGCTCCAGCGCTTCGCCGATCCGGCGACGTCGAGTACGACGCGGCCCGCCCCGGCCCGCCGCGTCCATGATGGCCAGATTCGCCCGGCCGGAAAGGTGCGGATAGGCGGCAGGGCCTTCGACCAGCGCGCCGATCATCGGCAGCACGGACGCGAGTTGCCTGGGCGCGGGTTTGCCGAGCACCTCCATCTCGCCGCTGGTCGGGTAGACGAGGCCGAGGATCATCCGCACGGTCGTGGTCTTGCCGGAGCCGTTGGGGCCGAGAAATCCGTACCGGTCACCCGCGCGCACGTCGAGGTCGACCCCGTCGACGGCGAGCACGGAGCCGAAACGCTTGGTCAGCGCGGAGGTAGATCGGGGGTACGGATCGCGGGGGTGCGGATCATCGGAACCGCCCTCGGAACGTGTCGAGGTCCACGGCCGCGTTGCCGATCACGGCGCGGTCCACCAGTCCGGCGATGAGAAAGCTACGCCTGCCCCGGTTCTCCACGGCCACGGTCAGCAGCGGCACCTGGATCAACTCCGCCTGGCCGAACCGCAACGGCACGGCGAGGCCGCCCGCCTGTTTGGCGTTGGTCAGCGCGGAGTCGCCGACGTCGGCGGGCAGCGCGAGCACCACGAACGAGGTCAGTCCCGTGCCGTACCTGGCGATCTGCGGCAGGCCGGGCACCTGCGGCGCGCGCGGATAGCCGGCCAGTTCCTCTGGCAGCCGGGTGAACCGGCTGACGTTGCCGAGCGCGCCGAGCAGGTCGGGCACCTTCGCCACGGTGAACCCGGAGCCCCTGCCGCTGGGCGGAGTCAGCGCGGACGCCGCAGGCACCCCGAGGGTGATGTCGGAGAACGCGGTCCGCAGCACTGGGTTGGTCGCGCCGCGCTGGGTCACCTCGACCCGGAGCGGGAGACCGGTGTTCGGGTCGGCCCAGACGTCGACCTGGCCGATCGTGGTGTCCGGATCGGTCGGCCGCAGCCGCAGGCCGGCCGCGTCGACTCCGGCGATCCGGCGCGCGGGCAGACTGGACACCGCGTCGGTCGGGTCGACCTGGAAGACGCGCCAGGCAAGCTCGGGCGGGAGCAGGTCCTCGGCCTGCGGCAGCCGGATGGGCGCGGTGCCGACCAGTTCGCTGAGCAGGTTCTGGCCGTAGTCCCAGACGTATTCGGCACCTTGTGTCTGGTAGTAGTCGCGCTCGCCGAAGCCGGTGATCATGTCGACCCGGTGCTGGTTCGACGCGGCATACCAGGCACGCATGGTGGTCGTTCCGCTGAGCAGACCGGTGACGTCGCCGAGATCGGGCAGGTTGGGCAGGCCGAGCGCGGCGATGCTCTGCGCGTCGCCCTGGAACGGTTGCCGGGTCGATGCGATGATCCGCTGGCGCAACTGGTTGACGTTGATCGGACCCTCGGCGACCGGGAGGGCCGCGATGATCGACGGCAGCGCACACAACACGGCGATGGCCACCCCGACCATCGCCCATCGTCCCAACGCCCGGTTCCGCAGTGCCACTGACGTCCTTTGTACTCCGGGATCGCGGGCCGATTCAGCGGAGCTGGCAAACCAGACAAAACCCGCCGGTATCACCTGATCCGGGTCGCACCTGCGCTCCGACTATCGTCGGCAAAGGCCATTTCGTCGGGGAGCGGAGTCATCATCGTGCGCGTGTTGCCGAACCGGATGCCCATCATCGCAGCGCCGATGGCGGGCGGTCCGTCAACACCCGCGCTCGCGGCGGCCGTGAGCAACGCCGGCGGCCTCGGCTTCCTCGCCGCCGGATACCTCACGCCCGCCGCGTTCGGCGAGCGCCTCACCGCGATGGAGGCGCTGACCGACGCGCCGTACGGGGTGAACCTGTTCCTGCCCTCGCCGCGCACCGGCGACCTGGAAGCCATCGAGGCGTACCGCGAGCGACTGGTGCCCAACGCCAGGATGCTGGGTGTCGAGCCGGGCAGGCCGTCCTGGGACGACGACGCGCTGGAAGCCAAGCTCGACGTGCTCGCCGAGCACCATCCGGCCGCGATCAGCTTCACCTTCGACCGGCCCGATGTCGGCCTGTGCGATCGGATCCGCCAGGACAACCACGACGCGTTGCTGATCGCCACGGTCACCTCGGTCGACGAGGCACGGCTGGCCGAGAACAGCGGCGTCGACGCGCTGGTCGTGCAGGGCGCGGAGGCCGGCGCGCATCGCGGCATCTTCCGGGACGACCCGACCCAGCCGGCGGGCGGTCCGGCCACTCCCCTGCTCGACCTGCTGACCGACATCGGCGCGGTGACCCGGTTGCCGATGATCGCGGCGGGCGGGCTGGCCAGCGGCAAGGACATCGCGCTCGCCCTGGAACGCGGCGCGATCGCGGCCGCGCTGGGCACCGCGTTCCTGTGCTGCCCCGAGGCGGGCACGTCGGCGACGCACCGGCGCGCGCTGCTGGAGGGGCGGTTCACCGAGACCACCTTCACCCGCGCGTTCACCGGCCGGCCGGCACGCGGGCTGGTCAACGGCTTCATCCGCGAGCACGACGCGCACGCGCCGTTCGGCTATCCGGAGATCCACCACGTGACACGGCCGATCCGCGCGGCGGCGGCGGCCGCTGGCGACATGGACAACCTGCACCTGTGGGCGGGCACGAACTGGCGGTCGGTCACCGAGGAGCCGGCCGCCGACCTGGTTGCTCGATTGACCGAGGAACTGGCAACCGCACGCGGGCAATAGGAACGATCAGGGCGCGGTTGTCGCGAATATGAGAATCGGCATCTCCCTCTCCACGTTCGCGTCCGAGCCGACGACCACCAACGAGGTCGACCGGGCGATCGAGATCGCCCGGCGTGCCGCCGAGATCGGCATCGACTCGGTGTGGCTCGCGCCCAGATGGCCGGTTACGACGCGGTCAGCCTTGCCGCGCTGGTCGGCAGGTCCGTGCCCGAGATCCAGGTCGGCACGTCCGTCGTGCCGATCCATCCCCGGCATCCGATCCTGCTGGCCGGGGCCGCGAAGACCGCGCAGGCCGCGACCGGTGGCCGGTTCCAGCTCGGCATCGGGCTGAGCTCAGCGTCGATGGTGGCGAAGGCATACGGCGCCGGCTATCCGCCGCCCGCCAAGGCCCTGCGGGAGTACCTGAGCGCGCTGCGGCCGTTGCTGGCCGGCAAGGACGAACCGTACGAGGGGGAGACCGTCACGTCCCGCCCGTTCGCGCCGACCTCGGTCGCCGGCGCGGAGCCGGAGATCCCGGTGCTGGTTGCCGCGATGGGGCCGCAGGCGCTGCGGGTGACCGGCGAACTCGCCGACGGCACCATCCCGTACCTCGCCGGTCCGCGCGCGCTCGGCGACCACATCGTGCCCGCGCCATCACGAAGGCCGCCGAGCGGGCCGGGCGGCCGGCGCCGCGCGTCATCGGCGCGATTCCGGTCGTGGTGACCGACAAACCGGACGAAGCGCGGCAGCGGGCGATCGAGATGGCGGCCTTCTACGAGGCGATCCCGTCCTATCGGCGCGTGCTCGACCTGGAGGGGGTCGAGCGGGCCGGCGAGGTGTTCGTGCTCGGCGACGAGGAATCCGTTGCCGCGCAACTGCGCCGGTACGTGGACGCGGGCGTCACCGAGATCACCCTGTCCCAGGCCAACCTGCTCGGACCGGACGCCGAGCTGCGCACCTGGCGGCTCGGCGTCGAGTTCGGCCGAGGCGTCGGCTGAGGCGAAAGTCAGCCGAGGCGAGAAGTCAGCTGGCAGGGAACAGATCGTCCACATAGGAATTGCGGAACTTGCCGTCCGGGTCGAACCTGCGCAGCAGGGCCGCGAAGTCGTTGGCGCACACGTAGTTCGCCGCGATCTCGGTTGCCGGGATCGAGGTGAGCTTGCCCCAGTGCGGTCGCGCGCCGAGCGGCACCAACCGCTGCTCGACCTGCGCCAGCACCGGGGCGACCGCCACCGCGTCCTCGATCCAGGTGAAGTGGAACGCGACCGAGTCGCGGTGGTAGGCCGGGCTGAGCCACAGGGAGTCGGCGCGCACGACGCGGATCTCGGACACCTGTAGCACCGACGCGATCAGCTCGCCGATCTCGCGCAGCGCGGCGATGGCCTCGGCCGCCGAAGCACGCGGCACGAACAGTTCGGATTGCAGTTCCCGGCCCGCGCTCGGCGTGAACTGGGGACGGAAGTGCGGCAGGCGCTCGTGCCACGGACCTGGCACGCCGAGTTGCTCGGTCGCGTTCGCGGCCGACATGCCGGGCACCGGGTTGATCGCCTCGGTCGCGGGCCGCGCACCGGTCCAGGCCGGATCGGGTGCGCCAACGCGACGCTTCTGCCAGATGTTCGCCTCGCCACTCTCCCAGGTGGTGAACGCGCTGACGCTGTAGGCGGAGCCGAACACGGCATCGAACGAGCCGGCGATCTCGGCAAGCGGCACGCCGAGATAGACGTGCTGCGCCACCTGGAAGGTCGGCTCGATGTCCAGGGTGAGCGCGGTGACGATGCCGAGCGCACCGAGCGCCACGATCGCGCCGGGGTCGGCGTCGCGGTGCACGTCGACCAGGGTGCCGTCCGGTGCGACCAGGGTGAGGCCGGCAACGGCAGCGGCAAGGCCGCGCTGGGTGTCGCCGGAGCCGTGCGTGCCGGTGGCGACCGAACCGGCGACCGAGATGTGCGGCAGCGACGCCAGGTTGGCCAGCGCGAAACCCGCCCGCTCCAGTGCGGCCGCGACCTCGGCGTAGCGCAGGCCGGCCGCGACCGTCGCGGTCGACGCGTCCGGATCGATCTCGACCGTTGCCGGCAGGCCGTCGACCCGGACCAGGTCGGCGGTGGTGTCCGCGATCAGGTTGAACGAGTGGCCGGTGCCGAGCGCGCGGATCTTGGCGCTGGTTTCGACAAGGCGGCGCAGTTCGTCGAGGGAGGTCGGCCGGTGCACGTGTGCGGCGCGGAAGGTGATGTTGCCGGCCCAGTTCGTGATCGGGCCCCCTGAGGTCAGCATCCCTCGACCGTAGCCGGCAGATCAGCGGGAACGCACGGCGCCTTCCGCGCATCAGGAACTCTGCTCAGCCGAAGAAGTGCGTTTTCGGTCGGTCCAGCCGGACACCGCCGACTGTTATGTCTACTTTTTCGTTGTAGAAGGCGATCAGGTTGGTGATCGGCAGCAGGGCGGCGGTCGGGAAGTTGTAGGACCAGGCCAGGTCGGCGTGCACGGTGCCGTTGACGTCGACAGACCAGTAGTCGCTGGTCACGCCCTTGTACGGGCAGGCGGTCTCGGTGTCGGTGTGCCGCAGGTTGGCGAAGTTCACGTCGGTGCGCGGCAGGTAGTAGCGGGTCGGCAGGCCGGTCTCGAACACGAACACCGGCGAGCCGGACTCGGCCAGCACGACGCCGTCGAGTTCCACCAGGACCGTGCGCGATGACCGGATCGCGTCCACCCGCGTGTAGGGGTTGCGCGGGTGCACGAAGACCTGTTCGTCCTCTTCGAACCAGGTGTCCAGGCCGGCCCAGTCGAACCTGATCCGCCCGGTAAGGCCCGCGACCGGCGAGTCGGTGAACAACCGGGCGACGCCGTCGCGCCGCACGTCGCCGACCTCGACCGCGTGCCGGCGGACCGGGCCGCGCCGGGTGTGCTGGACGGCGTTCTCGTCGACGAGCAGGTCCATCCGGACGTCCTCGGCCGGGAAGTAGTACTGCGGGTAGCTCGGCCACTCCCACACGTACAGCGCGTTGGTCGAGTCGACGACGAGCGTGTCGCCGACGAAGCCGCGAATGCGGCGCGGCACCGGTTCGACGTGGTTCACTTCGACGATCGCAGCTGGATAGTCCGCCATCACGCCAGCTTGCCAGCTCGCGCGACCAGGTGCCGGCCTCGCCGAGCGGGTACGTTCGCGCCTATGCCCTGGCTTCCCGCTGATTTCACCCATCCCATGAGGGTCGAGGTGTGTCCCGGTTACCACCTGCGCCCGATCCGCGCGGACGACACGCCCATCGACTATCCAGCGGTGATGGGTTCGCGGGAGAGCCTGTGGGCGAGCTACGGCCGGGCCTGGGGTTGGCCGCCGGAGTCCATGACCGAGGAGCAGGACCGGGAGGATCTCGCGCATCACGAGCGGGAGATCGCCGCGCACGCCTCGTTCAACTACGCGCTGCTCGACGACGACGAGACCGCGTTGTTCGGCTGCGTCTACCTCGATCCGCCCGAGCGGTCCGACTCGGACGCGGAGATCTCCTGGTGGGTGATTGACGACCTGCGTGGCGGACCGGTGCACCGCGCGTTCGACGCGTTCGTGCCGTCCTGGGTGGCGTCGGCCTGGCCGTTCCGGGCACCGCGCTACCCGCTCAACAAGACCGTTTGAAGGTTGCCAGCCAATTAACTCGGGATTCTTCGTCGAAGTCTCACTGGGTTACTCAATGACATGCTTGAGACCATGGATTTCGAGAGTCCCGAGGGGATCATCGCGTTCGTGACCGAGACACTGCCCGGCGCCGTCGTGAACACGGCGAGCGAGGCGAGTGGCGCGCCCGAGATCGCCTGGGGCGACACGTTCGTCTTCGCAGGGCCGAACGAGCGAATGCCGTTCGCCACCATCGTCATCAAGGACTATCCGGGCTTCGACACCGAGTCCGACCTCGACCGGCCGGGCGTGTTCCGGCTGAACATCGCGGTCGGCAAGGCACGGTTCACCGAACTGGTCGGCTATCCGCCCGCCGAACACGCAGCGCATTCCGCCGAGTTCGACTACACCGTCTTTGACCGGCTCGTCCCGCATCCGGTCTACGCGATCCAGGCATGGGTGTCGATCGTGAACCCGGGCCCGGACACGACCGGACAGGCCGCCTCGCTGTTGATCGACGCACACAAGCGGGCCACGCTAAGGTGAAGCCGTGGCCGAGCTGGGGGCGGAACCCAATGGGCGGTAGCGTCCCCCGTCGAGTCGAACGGCCTGCGCCACTGCGCAAGGCCGTTTACGACTCGCTGATCGAACTCATCATCTCCCGGGTGCTCAAACCCGGCCAGCACCTGGTCGAGAACGAACTGGCCGAACAGCTCGGCGTCAGCAGGCAGCCGGTTCGCGAGGCTCTGCAACGACTCCAGACCGAGGGCTGGGTGGAGCTGCGTCCCGCGCAGGGCGCGTTCGTGCACGAACCCACCGAGGACGAGGTCGAGCAACTGCTCGCGGTCCGCTGCCTGCTGGAGACCGAGTCCGCTCGGCTCGCCGCGGCACACACCTCGCCCGCCACGGTCAAGCAGCTGCGCAAGGTGCTCAGGGAGGGTAGGGCGGCGGCCACCGCGAACGACGTGGAAACCGCTGTCTCGGCGAACTCCGAACTGCACGGCCTGATCGCCGCCATGTCCGGCAACGGGGTACTCGGGGAGCTGATCTCCCTGGTCGACCGGCGGGTCCGCTGGTACTACACGCCGCTGGCCAAGCAGCGCGGCGTGGCGTCCTGGAAGGAACATGCCGAGATCATCGAGGCGATCAGCCACGGCGACGAGGAGCGCGCGGCCGAGGCCATGCGCCTGCACACCGAGAAGACCAGGGCCGCTGCGCACGAGCGCGTCGAGGAAAGCGACAAGGACGAGGGCCGGGCTCGGCGCTGACCTCGCTCAGCCGAGCCTCGCCAGCCATTCGCTGACCGGTCCGAGGCTGAGCATGCCAGTGCCCGCGCCAACCAACTCCCCTGCCGCCGGCGCGAGCGCGGCGTGTACGGCCCTTGCCGTTCCGGCGTCGCCGATCCGCAGTGCCGCCTCGCCGAGCAGTGCCCAGCGCAGCTCGGCGAGGTGATCGGGTGGCGGCGCCGGCGCGGCCCGCAACGACTCCCCCTCGAACAGCGGCCGCACGTAGGGCGTGTTCGGGCCGAAATCGAGGCCGGCCAGATCGCCGATATCCACGCCTCGGCGCAGCCGGAGGCAAAGCCGGGTCAACGGCGCCAGCCCGCGAACAACGCCCGGCATGCCGCTGCCCGGCAACGTGGCCAGTGCCCGCTCGTAGGCGGCCCGACTGTCCTGTTTGGTCAGTTCGGCGCGCAGCGCCTGCCACCAGGTGGTGAACACGGCGACCAGGTCCCGTTCGTGCCGCACGCCGAGCAGGTCGGCGGCTTCGGCGTGCCGGTCGGCCTCGGCGATGTCGTTCAGCGCGGCCGCGGTTTGCAGGCCGACGAGGTGTCCGAGGATCTCGTAGGTGGAGATGTCGTGCCGCCGCGAGACGGTCACCAGTTCCTCGGCGATGGCGGCCCGTTCCGGCCAGGCGCCGATGGTGTGGAAAGATTGGAGAAACCGCGCGTTCAGCGCCTGCACGAGAATCTCGGGATCGCCGAGTTCGCGGGCCAGCGCCTCGGCCTGTACCGCGGCGTCCAGCCCGGTCGTGCCGCGCGTGCCACGCGACTCGACCGCGATCAGCGCGAGCAATCTGGCCCGCATCGCCGGGCTTGCCTGATCGAGGCAGGCCCGCGCCGTGCTCACCAGTTCGGCCGAACGCATCGGATCGTCGAGGCAGGACCACAAACCCGGAACCGCCAGCCGGACCAGCACCTGGGCGGTCAGTTCGGGATCGTCAAGCGACCGCAACTGGTCGATGGCGGCGGCGCGGCCGGACTGGGCCTCGGTCAGGTCGGTGGCGTTGGTGACGGCGAGCCCGCGCAGCAGATCGGCCGACGCGGTGAGCAGGCTCCGCGAACTGGCTGAGGCGAAGGCCGTTGCCGTGCTGCGCCACAGTGCGTGCTCGGGTTCGGCAGCGCCGCCCGCGAGGATGTCGTGTTCCAGCCGAGCAATGCGGTCGCTCGGGTCCAGCCCGAATTCCTCAATCAGCCGCGTGCGCGCCCTGCGCAGCACGGCCAGCGCGTCCACACCGCGACCGACGCCGTGCAGTGCCCGCGCGTTGAGCAGCCATGCCTGTTCCCGGTTCGGGTGCTCGGCAAGGTGCGCGTCGAGGTCGGCGACGGCCTCATCGGGTCGGCCGTGCCGCAGCCGTGCCTCGGCGAGTTGTTCGACCGCGCTCAACCGCAGCTCGGTCAGTTTCGCGGCCTCGCCAGCGGCCCACGGCCGGTCCGCGACCTCGTCGAACGCGGGCCCGCGCCACATCGCGAGCGCCGCTTGCAGCTGGTCGATGCGCCGCACACCGGGCAGGTCGGCGCGGACGCGCTCCTCGAAATCCCAGGCATCGACCCACGCGGCCTGCACGCGGTAACCGGAACCTTCGGTGATCACCAACTCCGGCCGGGTCCTTGGCGCACGATCGGGTTCCAGTGCGCGGCGCAGCGCTGCGACGAACGTGCGCACGGCCGCTGCCGCGCCGGCCGGCGGGTCGTCGGGCCACAGGTCGTCGATCAACACGGCCAGCGGCACGACTCGACCGCGCGCGACGAGCAGCCGGGCGAGCACCTCGCGATGGCGCGGTCCGGGCAGCGCCAACCGGGCACCGTCCCGCGTCCACGCGCCGATCGGGCCGAGCACGCCGATGCGCACGACGCTCATCGGTTGCTCATCCGGCACCGGCACGCTGAACAGGCCACCACCCGAGCCTAGAGAAAGCACGCACATGTCCCCACTCGCCATCACCGGATTGCGCTACCACACGGTCCCGGTCAGCACGGACGTCAACCTCAACGTGGCCGTCGGCGGCAGCGGCTCGCCGGTCGTGCTGCTGCACGGCTTCCCGCAGACCCACCTGATCTGGCGGCACGTCGCGCCCGCGCTGGCCGAGCGGCACACGGTCATCTGCCCCGACCTGCGCGGCTACGGCGCCAGCGACAAACCGGCCGCGACCAGCGAGGAGACCTACTCGAAGCGGACGATGGCCAACGATGTGGTCGCGCTCGCCGCGCATTTCGGGCACGAGCGGTTCGCGCTGGTCGGGCACGACCGGGGCGCGCTGGTCGCGATCCGCGCCGGCCTTGACCATCCGCACCGCGTCACCCACCTGGCCAGCCTGGACGTGCTGCCGACGCTGGACATGTGGGAGATCCTGCACGGCGAGACGGCCTCGGTCGCGTTCCACCTCTACCTGATGGCGCAGCCGCCCGGTCTGCCAGAACGGATGATCCGGGCCGCCGCCGACGACTTCTTCGGCCACTTCCTCGATGCCTGGTGCCTGCACCCGGACACCATCCCGGCCGAGGTCCGCGCCGAGTACCTGCGCGCGAGCGCCGCGGCCGTCGATTCGATCGTCGCGGACTATCGCGCGTCGGCCGGTGTCGACCTTGCCCACGACCGGGCCGATCGGGCAGCCGGGCGAGTGCTCACCATGCCGGTGACCGGGCTCCAGCAGGACTGGGGCGCCGCGCTCGGCTACGACGCGGAGCGGATCTGGCGCGCCTGGGCACCCGACCTCGACCACCGCATCCTGCCGCTCGGCCACTTCATGGCCGAGGAGTCGCCGGACGCGGTGACCGAGGCGATCACGAAACTCCTTGAGCGCTAGAACCAGGCTTCGGCCACGTCGAGCGTGGTGCGGTCCAGGCTGGCCAGCAGGTCGAGTTGCGGATCGACCTTGGGCAGCTCGTAGCGGAAGAAGAACCGCGCAGCGTGCCGTTTGCCGTCGTAGAAGTCGCCGGTCCGAGTGTCGGTCGCCAGCACCTGCTCCAGCCAGAGCCAGGCGACCACCACGTGGCCGACGGCCTCCAGGTAGACGCTGGAATTGGCCAGCGCAAGATCGGCGTCGCCGGTTCTCCACAGCGTCGCGGTCACTTCGGCGACACGGGCCAGTCGCGGCGCCAGCGCGTCGGCCAGTTCGGTGGCGAGGCCGCCGGCGGCCGTGGCCTTGGCGATGGTGGCGCCGATGGTCTCGCCCAGCAGGGCGAGGCCGGCGCCATCCCGCATGGTGACCTTGCGGCCGAGCAGGTCGAGGCCCTGGATGCCGTGGGTGCCCTCGTGGATCGGGTTGAGCCGGTTGTCCCGGTAGTGCTGCTCGACGTCGTACTCGCGGGTGTAGCCGTAGCCGCCGTGGACCTGGATGGCCAGGTCGTCGGCCGCCAGGCACCACTGCGACGGCCAGCTCTTCGCGATCGGCGTGAGCATCTCCAGCAGCAGGTGCGCGCGCTCGCCGGTCGGCCTGCTCCTGCGCGGTGTTCTCCTCGTCGACCAGCCTGGCGCAGTACAGGATCAGCGCCAGCGCACCCTCGACGTAGGACTTCTGCGCGAGCAGCATCCGCCGGACGTCGGGGTGCTCGATGATCGGCACCTGCGGCGCGCTCGGGTCCTTGGCCGCGACCGGCCGGCCCTGCGGGCGGGTGCGCGCGTACTCGAGCGACTTGAGGTAGCCGGTGTAGCCGAGCGACGGTCGCGCCAGCGCCGACGCCGATCCGCGCCTCGTTCATCATGTGGAACATGTAGGCCAGGCCGCGGTGCGGCTCGCCGACCAGGTAGCCGACGGCGCCGCGGCATCGCCGGGCCGGTGCCTGCCCTCGCCGAAGTTGAGCAGCGCGTTCGTCGTGCCGCGGTAGCCCATCTTGTGGTTGAGCCCGGCCAGCACCACGTCGTTGCGCTCGCCGCCGTCGTCACCAGGAACTTCGGCACGATGAACAGCGAGATGCCCTTCACGCCGGGCGGCCCGCCGGGGATCTTGGCCAGCACCAGGTGGACGATGTTCTCGGACAGCTCGTGGTCGCCGCCGGAGATCCACATCTTGTTGCCGAACAGCCGGTACGTGCCGTCGGGCTGCCGGCTCGGCGCGGGTGGTGATGTCGGACAGCGACGAGCCGGCCTGCGGCTCGGACAGGCACATCGTGCCGAAGAAGCGGCCCTCGACCATCGGCCGCACGAAGTCCTCGATCTGCTGCTCGCTGCCGTGCGCGATGAGCAGGTTGGCGTTGCCGATGGTCAGGAACGGGTAGGCGGACGTGCCGACGTTGGCCGCCTTGAACCAGGCGAAGCAGGCCTGCGCCACGACCTGCGGCAGCTGCATGCCGCCGACCTCGTCGTCCATCGCGGCGCCGACAAGGCCCGCATCGGCGAACGCGCGTCAGCGCGTCCGCGCACCTCGGCGATGACGTGCACGGTCTCGCCGTCGAAGGTGGGCTCCTCGCGGTCGTTGCGCTTGTTGTGCGGCGCGAAGTGCTCGGTGGCGATCTGCTCGGAGAGATCGAGCACGGCGTCGAAGATCTCCCGCGAGTGCTCGGCGAAGCGCGGCCGCTTGGTCAGCTCCTCGACGTCGAGCCACTCGTAGAGCAGGAAGTCGAGGTCGCGGCGGGAGAGCAACTGTGATCGCACGGCCGCAGTATCGCACCTGACCGAGGCAGGCGGCGACGGTCAGCCGACGGTAGGCGGATGGTCAGCGGCCTCGGCGACGGTGGGGCCCATGACCAAGAACGTACTGATCTCCGGGGCCAGCATCGCGGGCCCGGCCCTTGCCTACTGGCTGCGCCGCTACGGCTTCCGGCCCACCGTCGTCGAGCGCGCGCCCGCGCTGCGCCAGGGCGGCCAGGCCGTCGACTTCCGCGGCCCCGTCCATCTGGACATCCTGCGCAGGATGGATCTGATCGACACGCTGCGCGCCAACGAGACCCACATGACCGGCCACCGCCTGCTGGACCGGGACGGCCGAACCAAGGTGACCCTGCCGGCCTCGTTCGTCAGCGGCGACCTGGAGATCCTGCGCGGCGACCTGAGTCGGGTGCTGTACGAGGCGAGCGTCGAGGGCACCGAATACGTGTTCGGCGACCAGATCACCTCGATCACTGAGACGCCCTCCGGAGTCGACGTGACCTTCGCGCACGGCGCCCCGCGCACGTTCGACCTGGTGATCGGTGCGGACGGGCTGCATTCGGGGGTGCGGTCGCTGGTGTTCGGGCCGGAGTCGGAGTTCGTCGAGTCCACCGGCTACTTCTTCGCGGGCGCCACCGTGCCGAACCTGCTCGGCCTCGACCGGGTCGGGCTGTCCTACAACGTGCCCGGCCTCGGCATCATGGTATCCAACACCGGTAGCGACACCGCGAACGTCGCTTTCATCTGGCACGACGAGAAGCTGTCCTACGACCGGCGCGACGAAGCGGCGCAGCGGGCGATCGTGGCCGAGCGGTTCGGCGGCCTCGGCTGGGAGGTGCCTCGGCTGCTCAAGGAGTTTCTTGCCGCGCAGGAGATCTACGCCGACTCGATCAGCCTGGTGCGGATGGACTCGTTCGTCCGGGGCCGGGTCGCGCTGGTCGGTGACGCCGGGTACGGCGCGACCATCGGCGGCATGGGCACCGGTCTCGCCGTGGTCGCGGCGTACTTGCTTGCCGGCGAACTCGCCATGGCACGCGGCGATCACCGCGTCGCGTTCGCCAGGTATGCCGAGTTGATCGGCGGCTTTGCCAAGGGCTGCCAGAAGATCGGCGGAAACGCAGGCTCGTTCCTGGCTCCGAGGACCGCGCACGGCCTGTGGCTGCGCAACACCCTGCACCACGTGTTGACCAGGCCGCGATTCAGCCGCTACCTGGACAAGATGACGGTCAGGGCGGCCAGCGCGATCACACTGCCAGACTATCCCAGCTGAGCGAGCACCGGTTCGGCCAGTGGACACGATCACCGTGCCACAGCGGTGAGTTCCGCGTAGCAATCAGCGCCGAGCGCACCGAGCAGCGCGTTCGCGGTGTTAGCGACATCGGGGTCGCCGACCAGCGGTGCGCCGAGGATGGTCTGCGCGATGCCGAACAGGCCGGCCGCGCGCACCGGATCGGTTGGCGCGACCGCGCCGGCCAGCCCGGCGATGGTGTCCGCGAGCGCGGCCGTGTTGTGGTTGTCCCTGGCCACCGTCATCGCCTGCCGATGCCACCGGATCGCCTCCGCCTGCTCGCCGGCTGCCTCGGCGACGCGGCCGAGCGAGGTCAGCACCCGTGCGCGAGCGCTGCGGCTCAGCCAGTCCGTGCCGTGCTCGCGCAGCGCAGACTCCAGCCAGTCCCGAGCCGCGCGCAGGTCGCCGTTGGCCCGCGCGACCTCACCGAGCCCACGCCGGGCCAGCGCCAGCGTGACCGGCAGCCTGCCGATCCTGGCCAGTTCGGCGGACGCCCGGAAATCGGCTTCGGCCGCGGCCAGGTCGCGCGCGCGGAGCAGCCGGTCCGCGCGCCGGCAACGCATGTCGGCCAGTTCCTCCCGAGCGCCGAGCTGCCCGACGAGGTCCAGCGCCTCGTCGGTGAGGGCGATCGACGCGGCAACGTCGCCACGCACGTCCGCGAACGCGGCCAGCGCCTCGACCGCCTGGGCGAGGCCCCACCGTTCGCCCAGTGCACGGAACCCGTCGCGGGCGCGCACGCACGCGGCCTCTGCCTTGTCCAGGTCTCCCCCGCCGAACCAGCTGGTGAAGCTCGCCGACAGGTCGCTCAGCGCGGGACACCAGGGATCGTCGCTCTCGACGAACCAGCGCATCAGCGGCGGCAGATGGTCCGGCTCGAACCGGGCCGGTGGCCCGCTGAGCAGCGCCCAGTCCACCATCAGGAACGGTTGGCGCACCGGCTCGTTGAGCGTGTACATGATCGCGTCGGCCCTGGTCAGGTGCTGCGGGTCCAGCGGTCCGACCTGCTGGGCGTGCACGACGCACAGCACGTACTCCTGCTCAAGGCCGGGAATCGGCGCGCCGAGCCTGGCCAGCAGGTCCGCGGCTGGCGGGCCGACCTCGCCGCGCACCCCGCGCAGGAACCAGTAGCCGGACAGTGCGCCGATCAGCCGCAACGCGAGCGCCTGGTCCGCGCCGACCGCCCAGCGCAGCGCGGCCCGCAGGTTGTCGTGTTCCTCGGTGAGGGTGGCCAGCCAGTCGAGCTGTTCTGCGCGGCGCAGGTGCGGGTCGGCGGTCTCGGCGAGCGCGAGGAAGTACTCGGCGTGCGTCCTGCGCACCTGCTCGGCCGCGCCGGACGCGTCGAGCCGCTCGGCGCAGAACAGCCGGATCGTCTCCAGCATCCGGTACCGGCCGCTGCCGTCCACAAGCGACTGGTCGACCAGGTCGGCGAGCACGTCGTCGACCTCGCCAATCCCGCACACCGCGCGGATCGCGTCCCGCGTTGCGCCGCCAGCGAACACGGCGAGCCTGCTGGCCAGTCTGCGGGCGTCGTCGTCGAGCAGGTCCCAGGACCATTCGACCACCGCGCGCAGCGTCTGATGTCTCGGCGCTGCCGTCCGGTTTCCCCTTGCCAGCAGCTGGAACCGGTCGTCGAGCCGATCCGCGATGTCCACGATAGACAGCGAGCGCAGCCGCGCTGCGGCCAGCTCGATGGCCAGCGGCAAGCCGTCAAGCGCGACGCAGATCCGGCGCACCGCCTCCTCGTCGGGGACGAAATCCGGATCGATCGACCGCGCCCGGTACACGAACAGTCGCACGGCGGGCACCACGTCGAGCGGGCGAACCGGGAACAACGCCTCGCCGGTGATGGCAAGCGGCTCGCGACTGGTGGCCAGGATGCGCAGGTTCGGACAGCCGGCGAGCAGGTCGTGCACGCACCGCGCGGCCTGCGCGACCACGTGCTCGCAGTTGTCCAGGATCAGCAGGATGTCCCGCTCGGCCAGTGCCCCGACCAGGCGTTCGATCAACGCGGGCGGATGGGGCGCGCCGAGCCACACCGGTGCGTCGCGCAGCCCGAGAGCGTCCAGGACGGCCTGTGCAACCGACGCGCCGGACTGCGCCAGCTCGACGAAACACACCTCGCCGGGCCCGCAGGCCGCTTCGACGGCGAGCCGGGTCTTGCCGACCCCGCCCGGCCCGACCAGCGTGACCAGCCGCGCGCCGGCCAGCCGCTCCGCGATCGCGGCCAGCTCAGCCTCGCGACCGACGAGACCGGTCAGTTGCGCGGGCGGGCGCCGGACCGGCGGCGCGGCCTCCGCGCGGAGCACGGCAAGGTGGATGTCGGCAAGTTCGGCGGAGGGGTCGGCGCCGAGTTCGTCGGCCAGCCGCTCACGCAGGGCCGCGAACACGGCCAGCGCCTCGGCGGGGCGGCCGAGCGCGTGCAGGGCGCGCATCAACTGACCATGCGGCCGTTCACGCAGCGGCTCAGCCGCGACGAGTTCGCGCAGCTCAGCGATGACCGCCGCATTCTCACCAAGCGCCAACCTTGCTTGCGCCCTGTCCTCGCGCGCCTCGGTCCGCTGCTCGTCCAGCCGCGCCCGCTCGACGGCGAGGTCGGGAGCGTCGGCGAGGGCTGGTCCGCGCCATTCGGCGAGCGCGGCTTCGAACAGCTCGGCCGCGCGCCGCTCGTCGTGTTCGGCCAGCGCCTTGCGGCCATGCGCGGCCAGCAGGAGAAAGCGGTGCGCGTCGACCTGATCCGGATCGATGGCGAGCCGGTAACCGGCGGGATGCAGCTCGATGACGTCCTCGGCCGCGCCGGCAGCGCGCAGCGAACGGCGCAACCGGGAGACCTGCGCCTGCAATGCGTTGGCCGCGCCCTGCGGGGGCGTCTCGCCGTAGAGGGCGTCGATCAGTCGGTCGGTGCTGATCAGCCTGCCGGGGTCGAGCAGGAACTGGGCGAGCAGCGACCGAGGTCGGGGACCGCCGACGGGCACCAGGTCACCGTCGTCGGTCCGGACCTCGATCGGGCCGAGGATGCCGAAGCGCACAGTCGGTGATTCTGGTCTGCCCGGTCAGGACACGCGGGCGAAGGCAAGCCATTCGACGCAGTCGCAGCCGCCCGACAACGCGGTGCAGTCGACGATCAGCGTATGCCGGAGCTGGTCCAGGTCGACGCACTCAGGATCCGTGCACTCGGCGAACTCCCCTTCGACGTGCATGACGAGCGTGCCGTCGCACTGGTCCAGACCGCTGTCCATCCGCATCACCATTCTCCTTCCACCCTCGTGCTTACCACCAGGGTCGGACGGAATCGCGAATGGGGTGCTGGCGTGTCGGTGATCACGCGGATTTGCGGGAGCGGCGGGTGGTGGTCTTCTTGGCCGGTTTCGCGTCGGCCTCCTCGCTCTCGACCGCAGCCTTCTCCGCCGTCTTCTCGCTGCGTGGTCGGACGGTTCTTGCGGGCCGCGCTGACGCTGGCCTTGAGTGCGTCCATCAGGTCGACGACCTCGCCGGTGTCCTCGGTCTTGCCGGGCCTCGCGGTCGCCTCGCCTGCGACCTTGCTCTCGATCAACTGCTCAAGGGCCTCGCGGTAACTGTCGGTGTACTTGTCCGACTCGAAGACCGGCTCGGACAGCGAGTCGATCAGCGAGGTCGCCATCGCCATCTCCTGCGAGCGGATCTGCGGCGGGTCGTCGTGCAGGAAACCGAAGTCCGGTGTGCGCACTTCGTCCGGCCAGAGCATCGTGGTCATCACCAGCACGTCCGACACCACGCGCAACAACGCGAGGCTCTCCCGCTGGCGCAACGCGACCTTGGCGATGGCGACGTGGCCTGACTTGTGCAGCGCGTCGCGGAGCAGCACATACGGCTTGGCCGCTGCCTTCTGCGGCTCCAGGTAGTAGGTCTTGTCGAACTGGATCGGGTCGATCGACTCCAGCGGCACGAACTCGACCACGTCGATGGCGTGCGAGGTGGCCAGCGGAAGGTCGGCCAGGTCCTCGTCGGTCAGCACGACCATCTCGCCGTCACCAAGCTCGTAGCCCTTGGCGATCTCGGCGTACGGGACCTCCCTGTCCTCGGCCGAGCAGTACCGCTTGTACTGGATCCGCGCACCGTCGGTTTGATGGACCTGACGCAGCGTGACGTTCTTGTTCTCGGTCGCGGCATACAGCTGGATCGGGATGGCGACCAGCCCGAAGGACACCGAGCCCTTCCACATCGCCCGCATCGGCATCGCCGGCCACCTCCAGCCGCTCCAACCAGCCCCAATGTGAAGTTGACGGTACCTTGCCGGCGGTGATCGGCAACACCGCGAAACTGCGCGCTGGTCATCGATCACGCATCGTGATCGATTTGCCCGGTTCGTGGTCGGGTAAGGTCCACCGTCGTGCCCGCTGACCTGCCGCGATCGCTCACCCCCGGTCCCGGGCGACACGAGTGGCAGACCGCGCGGATCGAACGCAGGCTGCTGGTGGTCGTGCACAACGTCACCGCGGCGACCCGACTGCTCGACGTGCTGCCGCTGGTCACCGAGGACCGTCGCGTGCAGACCTACTACACCTGCCCCGGCTCGTCCGCGTTCACCTCCGGCACGATCGAATTTCTCGCCGACCGCAAGCTGCCGACGATTTCCTGGCGCCACGCGACGCAATGGAAATTCGACGCCGCCATCGCCGCCAGCCATGGCGGGCCACTACACAAACTCGGAAAACGCCTGATCATTCTGCCACACGGAATGGGATACAATAAACTGTTGAAACCGGAAACCGGAAACCGGAAACCGGAAACCGGAAACCGGAAACCGGAAACCGGAAAGAGGAAAGAGGTTTCCGGTTTTCGGACTCTCCGCTGACTGGCTGCTGCACAAGGGCAGGCTGATCCCGTCCGTGCTGGTTCTCTCGCATGCCGAACAGCGGCAACGACTTGCCCGCTCCTGCCCGACCGCATTACCGGCCGCACTCGTCGCCGGTGACCCGTGTTTCGATCGCATTCTGCTCAGCAGGCCGCTGCGCGAAACATATCGACACGCGTTCGGACTCACCGAACGCCAGCGCCTTGTCGTGGTTTCGTCGACCTGGGGCGAGAAATCGCTTTACGGCAGGCATCCCGATCTGCCGATGCGACTTGCCGAGCAACTCCCGCTCGACGAATTCCGCATCGCGGTAGCCCTGCATCCGAACATCTGGTTCGGCCACTCGCCCGGCCAACTCGATGCCTGGCTCGCCGACTGCCGTCGCGCCGGCATCGTGGTGCTGCCGCCCGAGGAGGGTTGGCGGGCCGCGTTGATCGCGGCGGACCTGACCATCGGCGACTACGGCTCGGTCACCTTCTACTCGGCCGCCCAGGGCACGCCACTGCTGCTCGCCAGCCATCCGAGCGAACTGCTCGACCCGGCCTCCCCCATCGCCGCGCTGCTCGCGGCCGCGCCGCACATCGATCCCAAGCAGCCGTTGCTCGACGCGGTCCGCGACACCATCGCGCAACACGCGAGCGACCAGTACGCCGCCATCACCGCCAAGACGACCTCGGTCCCTGGCCGATCACCCGCACTGCTGCGCGCCGCGATCTACCGCGAACTCCGACTGTCCGAACCGGACACACCACCGTCGACGTCTGCGGTGCCGCTACCAACCGTGTCGGCGGCGCCGGTCGAGGCGCAACTGATCGGCGTGCGACGCGGCGAGGCCGGCTTCGAGCTGAGCCGGTTCCCGGCGGAGGTGCTCTATCGCGCGCCGGAGATCGGGCGCGGCCGGTTCCTGGTGATCGGCACGAACCAGCCGCGCCAAGCCTGGTTGGAACGCGCGGACGCGCTGGTTCGAGACAGTCCTGGACCAACCCGCCGCTGGATCGAGGGCAGCCTGGCCGCGTTGCCGGGCTGTTCGGTCGCTGCCGCGCGCGACGAGGCCGGGCAGTGGGTGATCGGCGACCGTGCCGGTCGACTGCTGCGGTTCGTCCTGGCCGGTGGCGGACGTTTGTCGGCGGACGACGGCGCCTGCTGCGCCGCGCTGATGTGCACCGGGTCGGCGTTGCCGGAGCGGGTGAGGTTGCTACGCAACGGAACCGCCCTGGTGATTCGCGCGCTCAACCAGGCAGCCGCGCTGCCCGTCGACTGAAACCCCACTCCTCGAACACGGCTCGCGCCTGCGCATAGTCCGCGCGAGCCTGGTCGAGTCGGCCGGCCGCCGCGTTCAGATCGGCGCGCGCGACAAGGACCTCCGCGCGGTCGAACGGCCTTGACATGGTGAGCGCGCGAGCCAGCTCGTGGTGCGCCTGCTCAAGGTCACCGCGTTCGGTGAGTTTGCGGCCGCGCCACAGGTCGGTCTTGGCCAGGTTGACCTGATCGTGCGCGAAGATCGGCGCGGCCTCGTCGAGCAGCGGCAGCGCGATCTCGGCCGGTTCGATCTTGGCGGCATGCAGGCAGGCGAGCGCGATGCGGCGCGGCTCCGCGAGTCGGCGCGCGAGGTCGAGGTTGCGGCGCAGCACCGGGCCGGCGCGGTCGGGCTGATCGTCGGCGAGCAGCGCGATGCCGAGCCCTTCCAGCGCGGTCGCTTCGAGTCGCGGTTCGGTGGCCAGGTCGACGGCCAGCGCGCAGGCTTCGACGGCCGCTGCGGTGTCACCTGCGAACAGGTGGCCGAAGCCGATCCGGGTGAGCAACAGCGAGCGCAGCGCGATGTTCGTCGTGTTGACGCCGAGTTGGTGGGTGGCGAGCAGGTCGGCGACGTGCTTGCCGTGTTCGTAGTACGGCCAGAGCAACACGCACCAGGTGGCGACCAGTTCCCGTTCGCCCGAGGCGAAGGCGTGTTCGAGCGCGGCGCGAATGTTGCCACGCTCGCTGTCCAGATCGACGGCACCCTCGCCGCGCGGGCAGCTGAACCAGGATTCGGACCGGGGCCAGCGACCGGAGGCCCGGTAGGCGGCGGCGGTGGCCGCGAAGTAGTAGTCACGCAGGCGGGTGGCCGCGTCGAGGTCGGCGGTCCTGGCGTGGCGCCGGATCAGTTCGTTGGTCACGAAGCGGCCGTCGACGGTCTCGTCGACCAGTTGCGCGGCGACCAGTTCGGCCATGGCGGCACGGACGTCGATGCCGGGCAGGACAGCGGCGATGGCATGAATGCCGATCTCGGCGGTGGTGCCGGGCAACGCGAGCGTGCGATAACACCGACGGGCCTGCTCGGTGAGCGACTCGTAGGCCGTGGTGACGATGTCGTTCGCGGTGAGGGCGGGTCGATCGGGCCGGGCCAGCAGTGCGCCCGCAACGCGCAACACCAACGGCACGCCCGCCGCGAGTTCGACGACCTGCTCGACGACCTCCGGTTCGGCATCGGCGAACCGGGCGAGCAACGCGCGGGCCGCGTCCGGGCCGAGCGGCGGCAGCGCGAAGAACCGCGCGTCGACCGAGAGCGGGCGCGATTCGGTGACGATCACCAGACCGACCTCCGGCAGCAGCGTCCGAACCTGCGCAGCGGTGCTGGCGCCGTCGATGATCAGCAGCACCCGCCTGCCCTCGGTCCGCGCGCGGAACGCGGCGGCGCGGGCGGAGAGCCGGTCCGGCACGGCGTCGGGGTCGACGCCGAGATCGACGAGGAACCGCTTGAGGATCTCGCTCGCCGCGCCGGGCGCCTCGGGGTCGATGTCGAGCCGGGCATAGAGCCGGATGTCGGCATCGACGAGATCGTGCGCGGTGCGCAACGCGAGCGCGGTCTTGCCGATGCCGGGCGGTCCGGTGATCACCGCGACGCGCGGCCGCCCAGCGGAGTTGGAGGTGGCGAACTCCAGGATCTCCTGCCGCAGCCGTTCGTGGTTCGCGAAGTCGGTCGGTCGGCACGGCGGGATCCGATTGAGCACGGACCCGAAGGGTAGTCGACGCCTATGATCGACGCCGGAATTCGACGAAGGGAGACATTCGCTGTGTCCAGCTCGGAATTGTTGGTTGATGCGTTCGGTCGGGTGCGGGAGGAGGTGCGCGACGCGGTCGAGGGGCTCACCGAGGAGCAGCTGGCGTACCGGGTCGATGACGGTGCGAACTCGATCGGGTGGCTGATCTGGCACCTGACGCGGGTTCAGGACGATCACGTCGCGGATGTGGCCGGCATCGAGCAGGTGTGGACGGCGGCGGGCTGGGACAAGAAGTTCGGTCTCGGACTGGACCGGCTCGCCACCGGTTACGGCCACACCAGCGCGCAGGTGGCCAAGGTGCGGGCGTCGGCCGAGAACCTGCTCGCCTACCACGACGCGGTGTACGAGCAGACCGTGCAGTACGTGAGCGGGCTGACCGACGCCGATCTGCCGAGGATCGTGGACACCGCATGGGATCCGCCGGTGACCTTGGCCGTGCGGCTGATCAGCGTGATCGCCGACACGCTCCAGCATGCCGGGCAGGCCGCGTTCATCCGAGGGGTGCTGGAACGCGCCTGATGGTGAGCGCGGACCCGGTGATCCAGACCAGCAGCAGCGGCAGTGACGCCGCGGCGGCAACGGCGATGCCGGGCAGGTCGAACACGTAGCCGATGCCGGAGGCGATCATGGCGACGGCGAGCGCGAATCCGATGTAGACCAGCCACCTCGGCAGGCTCGCGCCGGCTCCCGCGCGCTTGCCGTACGCCGCGATCGACGCGACCGCCGAGGTCACGGCCAGCAGCAGCATCTTGACGCCGTCGAGTTGGTTGAGCAGCCCGAAGTACGTGTGCGCCGACGCGGTGTCGCGGGCCGGCACAAGCGAATCGGCGAGATAAAGGCCGATGCCGGTCTCCACGAGCGAGACCAGCGCGGCCAGGCTGCCGACGATCAGCGTGGCGCTGCTGGCCAGCGCGCGGCCGAGTGCGATCAGCACGATGCCGAGCATGATGCCGGCCAGTCCTTCCGTCATCAGGTACTGCGTCGTGGCCTGGCCGAGGTGGCCGGTGAACGTGCTGATCACGGTGGCGCCGCCGGCGTTCGTGGCCAGGTTCACCGGCCAGACCAGCAGGCCGACGATCCAGGCGGCCAGGTACACGAGGCCGACGACGCCGAGCGCGACGCTCCGGGTCGGCGCTGTGGCCGCAGTCGATGTGGTGGTCATGGCGGTTCCCCTCTTTTTCGCTACTTGAGTAGCGAAAGTGAGGCTAGACCGGATGTCACCAATTACGCAACCATGGTTTCGTAATTAGCCGGAGAGGTGCCGCACCCAGCGTCGCTGCCAGGGCGTTTCCACCGCGCGCCGCCGGTAGTGCGTCCGTACCCAGTCGACCGCCCCGGTCGGCGGCACGCCCGCCAACACGGCGAGTACGGCCAGCGCGGTTCCGGTTCGCCCGACACCGCCGTCGCACGCCACCTCGACGCGCTCCCCCGCCAGCGCCCGCTCGTGCAGTGCCCTCAGTGCGGCGATCGCGGCGACGCGGTCGCGAGGCAGGCGGAAATCGGGCCAGTCCAGCCAGTCGTGCGACCAGGTCAACGAGGCGTCATGGCGAGCACACAGCGTGGCCGAGCCGAGGTAGAGGCCGTAGTCGGGCAGCGGACCGGCCGGCATCGGGTCGCGCAGGCCGCGACCTCGGGCCATCGCGCCATCAGGCAGTTCGATCGAACCGGACAAACGTTCAGTGGCCACACCCCATGATCGCACCGGTCCGACCCGCCCCTCCCGACCGGCCCGCGTAATACCGAATTCACATTCACACTATTGGCGCAATGCGTGGAAATTTCATTCTGGATTGCCGCGCAATCAATCCCCTGGCTACCTCGGCCATCGAGCGAATAGCAGTTCCACGAGTCACCCGACCCACGTTTTCCGATAATTCTCCAAGAATATGTTCTCGGCCGATTCCGGTCTTGACTGTGCAGGTCAGTCCCGCTTCACTGGTCACAGCATCAGCAGGCTCACTGCGACAAAACACGGCTACGACGTTCAGGGGAGTGCGTGCCGTGTCAAGTCGGACATGAAATTCACATCATGACTGGAGGACACATGAAGCCTGCGCCAAAAGCGGTGGCATTAACCGGCCCGGTACAGTCGATATTTCGTATCGTCGTCGGTTTTCTGTTCACCTGCCACGGCGTCGCGTCCCTGTTCGGTGTGTTCGGCGGCGCGCCGGGCACGCACGGCGGGACGGTCCCGTTCGGCAGTTGGCCCCTGTGGTGGGCGGCGGTGATCGAGCTGATCGCAGGCGTACTGGTGACACTGGGCATCGGCACCCGGGTCGCGGCGCTGATCTGCTCGGGAGTCATGGCATACGCCTACTTCACCGTGCACATCAAGCTCGCGTTGATGCCCATGGAGAACAACGGGGAGCCGGCCGCGCTGTACTCCTGGATCTTCCTGCTGATCGCGGTGATCGGGCCGGGACCGTGGGCATTGGGGTCCTTGGCGTCGCGGCCGCGGTTGAGCAGGGATGCGCAGCGCGACTATCAGCCGGACGCCGAGGAGGCGACCGCCTGACGCTCGTGGGTGGGGCCGGATACCCGTGCCGGTCCCACCAAGCCGTTTATGCTCAGCCCCTTATTACGGCGTCGAGCAGTCCGGGGAAGCGACTGTCCAGGTCGGCCTTGCGCAGCCGCATGAACAGGTAGCGGCCCTCGCGGCGCTGTTCGACGATGCCGCTCTCGCGCAGCATCCGCCAGTGGTGGCTGGCGCTGCTCTTGGTCACGTCCGGCAGGATCTCCTGGCAGGTCAGCTCGTCGGCTGCGGCGAGCGTGCGCACCACGCGCAGCCGCGCCGGATGGTTGAGCGCGGCGAGCACGTCCTCGATTCGCAGCGCCGCCGTTGCCGGGTGAGCCAGGTCCACCTCACCAGGATACCCAGACTGTTCGAATCTCCTCGAACAGTCGTCCTGGTCAGTTGGTCCAGTCGAAGCTGGCCGGGCCGCCACGCAGGAAGTCGATCAGTAGCGGGTTGACCAGGTGCGGGCTCTCCGCCGGCAACCCGTGCGTGCCGGGCAGCACGGCAAGGCGCGCGTCCGGGATGGCGGTGGCCACCGACGCGCTGTGCTCAAGCCGCACCTCGTCCCGGTCGCCCTGCAACACCAGGGTGGGCGCGCCGATCTTGGCCAGTTCGGCAAGCGGCATACCGGGCCAGTTCAGCACCATGTCCAGGGTCTTGTTGTAGACGACCGAGAAGTGGTCCGCGCCGTCCGGGGACAGGCGTGCGTAAGCCTCGCGGAGGAACGCGGGCGGCTCGTCGCGCAGCGCGGCCAACTGGCTGACCAGGCCACCCTCGACCTCGCCCGAGAGGTCGAAGTACTGGCCGATCAGCACCAGCCGGTCGACGAGTTCTGGCCGGTGCCTCGCGACCAGCGCGCCGACCGCGGCGCCGTCGCTCCAGCCGACCAGGTGGGCGCGCCGGTCGACGACCGTGTCGAGGAACGCGGCGGTCTGCTCGGCCATGGCGTCGTAGCTGAACGGTCCGGGCACGTCAGGGGAACGGCCGTGGCCGCTGCGCTCCGGCGTCCACACCCGGAAGCCGGCCTCGACGAGCGCCGGGGTCTGGCCGAGCCAGGCTTCGCCGCTGCCGAGCCCACCGTGCAGCAGCACGACGGGGTCACCCTCCCCGCTCACCTCGTAGTAGACCGACTGACCCGCAATCTCCGCGAGCGCCACGTTTCGTCCTCCCCGTCCCCGATGATCGACCCGAGCACGATAGCAAGCGGCCTTGACTTCAACTTTTGTTGAGGTTTCATACTGCGCGCATGTCATTCACGCAGGAAGAACTGGACTACCTCGCCGAGCAGCGGCTCGGCCGGCTCGCCACCCAGCAGCCTGACGGAACATTGCAGGTCAGCCCGGTCGGGTTCAGCTACAACAAGGAGCTGGGCACGATCGACATCGGCGGGTTCAACATGGCGAGGAGCCGCAAGTACCGCAACGTCGCCGCGAACGGCCGCGCCGCGTTCGTGGTCGACGACATCGCGTCGGTGAACCCGTGGCGGGTGCGCTGCCTGGAGATCCGCGGCACCGCGGAGGTGGTTACCGACCAGGACCCGCTGATCCGCATCACCCCGCAGCACGTGATCAGCTTCGGCCTCGACAAGGCCGACATCGAACCGCGCAAAATGCGCGCCAACATTCGCGACGTGTGATCAGCAATTACTCTCGGGGTATGGCGAATCTCAGGGAGTACCGCGGTAAACGCGACGCCAGCAAGACGCCGGAGCCGGTGCCGGCGGACGGCCCGTTGTCGACCGGGAACAACGACGTGTTCGTCGTGCAGGAGCACCACGCGCGGCGGCTGCACTATGACGTGCGGCTGGAGCGGGACGGGGTGCTGGTGTCGTGGGCGGTGCCCAAGGGATTGCTGATCGAACCGGGCAAGGTCAGGCTCGCCGTGCACACCGAGGACCACCCGATGGAGTACGCGACGTTCGAGGGGCAGATCCCGCGCGGCGAGTACGGCGCGGGCGAGATGATCATCTGGGACCGGGGCCGCTACGAGACGGTCAAGTGGTCCGACGACGAGGTCGAGGTGGTCCTGCACGGTGAGCGGGTCGACGGCGGCTACGTGTTCTTCCGCGCGCACGACGAGGACCCGCGCAACTGGCTGGTGCGCCGCAAGCTCGGGTCCAACAAGGGGGTACCAGATGACCCCGTCGTCCAGCAGACGAAGATCACCGTGCGGGTGGAGAACCGACAGCTGCGGCTGACGAACATGGAGAAGGTGCTCTACCCGGCCGACGGCTACACCAAGGCCGAGGTGATCGACTACTACCGGCAGATCGCCCCGGTGCTGCTCCCGCATCTCAAGGACCGGCCGGTCACGTTCAAGCGCTATCCGGACGGGGTCGACTCGCCCTCGTTCTTCGAGAAGAACGTGTCCCGGCACGCGCCCGACTGGGTGCGCACCATGCGGCTGGACACGCCGAACAGCACCAAGGGCACGGACACCGCCGACTACGCGATGATCGACGACCTGCCAACGCTCATCTGGGCGGCCAACCTGGCAGCCATCGAGCTGCACATTCCACAGTGGAGGGTGGGTGCGCGCGGCGCCAAGCATCCGCCGGACCTGATGGTGTTCGACCTCGACCCCGGCGCGCCGGCGACGCTGGTGGAGTGCTGCCGGGTGGCCGAGCTGATCAAGCAGGTGCTCGACGAACACGGCCTTGTCGGCTACCCGAAGACCAGCGGCGCCAAGGGTCTACAGCTCTACGTGCCGGTGCGGGTCGGTTCGGCCGAGCGCACCTCGGCCTATGCCAAGTCGCTGGCCGAACGGCTCGCGCGGGCGCATCCGGGTCAGGTGCTCGCGGTGATGGCCAAGGCCCAGCGCAAGGACAAGGTGTTCATCGACTGGAGCCAGAACAACGCGGCCAAGACCACGGTCGCGCCGTACTCGTTGCGTGCTCGCGAACAACCCACCGTGTCCACCCCGGTCACCTGGGCCGAGGTGCGTGACTGCGCTCGGGTGTCTGACCTGATGTTCCTGCCGGACGAGGTCGTCGCCCGGGTCGCCGAGCACGGGGACCTGCTTGCGAACATGGCCGAGCACGCGGCCCAACTGCCGCGCTGACCAGGGCTACCCGCCGAGCTGACCAGGGCTACGCGCACCAGGCTATCCGCCGATGGAGAAGTCGAACTCGAACTCGCCGAACTCGTCGTGGTTCTCGGCGCGGTGCCGGTGGCAGTGCGGGCACGCGGCACCGCGCAACAGGACGAACCCGACCTCGTCCACCAGCACGACCTCCCGCAGGTCCCGCCGGTCGCAGTCGACACAGCGCATCGCCGTGTCCGCGCCGATCTCGATCCGAGTCATTCCCACCGCGGTCCACCTCTCGCCCGACACCCGCCAGGTGCCAGTACCCGAGCGGGAGGGCCGGCAAACCGTCAATCAGCGGTCGCGCTGGTCAAATCGGGGTGAATGTCGAGCACACTGTCCAAACCGGTCACTTCGATCGGACGCAGCACCGAGCGCGAACCGGCCACCACGCGCACCTTGGGCAGCGACTGGTCGGCAGCACGCTTGGACGCCTCGGCGAGCACGGCCAGGCCGGCCGAGCCGAGGAAGCCGACCCCGGCCAGGTCGAACACGAGCGCGCGCCCGCTGGCCACGCCGTCCGCACCGACCTGGTACTCGATCTGCTCGGCGAGCACCGGTGCGGTCAGCATGTCGACCTCACCGGTGACGTGCAGTACCAACCACCGCTCGCCAACGGGTTCCGCCGCGATGGCGACGCCATCCACGGCGGACTGCACCGACGTCGCCGGTTGGTCCGAAGCTGGTTCACCGGGCTGCCAGTGACCTTCGCCCACTGGGGCCTCCTGAGCGGTCTTGGTTCGACTCATCGATTATCAACCTTAGCGGCCGGTCCGAGGATCACGAATGAGCGGTCACGAACGATAGGCCGGCGGCTGCGACTGGCTGACCTCGATGGCGAGCTGATACCCGGCCTCACCCAGCGGGGTCACCGAGGAATGCGCCTCGTCGGTGAGGGTGGTGAGCACCCGCCAACCGAACGTCTCCTCGTCGACCGGGGCGGCGCTGTCCGACACCACCTGGGCGAGCATGGCGATCCGGCCCTCGGACGCGGTGAACCGGCAGTTCAGCTGCTCCCCCGACGCGGCCCTGGGCACCAGGGTCGAGCAGATCTCGTCCACCGCGAGCTTGACGTCCTCAACGGCGTCCAGGGCGAAGTCCTGGCGGATCGCGATGGTCGCGGCGAGCGCACGCACCACGAACAGCTGGCCAAGGTCGGCGAGCAGGCGGACCTCGACGTCGACCAGGTCGCCCTGCTTGTGCTCAGCTTGCCCCGCTTGCGGTTGGGACACAGGTTCACCTCGATACTTCCTCACCCGTGCCGGCGCGGCAGGCCGGCCTGCTCGCGCCTAGGGTGCCCCAGCTTGATCCGGCCAAACCCTACCCGCAGCGGCCGGCTTCACCAGCCCGGGTTTGGCCGACGCCGGTACGGGGAACGTTGGCCGTACCGGATAACGCCGTGCGCCAGCCGCGAGGAGCTACCCAGACCCATGAACGACCAACAGGAGTTCGAGGAAGCGATCGGATGCGCGCTGGCCGCGCTCCGGGTCGGCGACTCGGACGGCACCATGGACGCGCTCGCCGACCTCGCGGCCCTCGGCGAACCCGCGCTGCGCGCCGCGGCACTCAAGCTGGCCAGGGCGGGCGCCTGCCTGATCAGACGGTTGTTCCCCGATCCGACCCTCGACCCGCTCGTGGAGTTACGACTCACCGACGTCGAAGGGGACGAGGTCGCCATCGACGAGCTGGAGCCGACTCTGCGCAGCGCGATCCGCATGGTGTTGTCGCTGGTCAACGGGTCGGACCAGGACGCGATGGACCAGTTGGACCTGGTCTGCGCCAGTGGCGCGCAGGTCGAACTGGCCAGCGTGGTCGTACAGCTGTTGATGTGGACCGTGCAGATGCAGGAGGAGGGCGCACTACCCCCGGCCTAGCCGGTGTGGTGCGTCAGAGGAGCCGCACATGAGCATCACCCGCGCCGCGGAAAGCCCCGCTGCCCGCTGGCGAGGCCCGGCAGGGGCCTTCGAACATCCCGCCCTGTTCTACCGCAGCACCGAGGAGTACCTGCACAGCACGCTCGGGTTCGTCACAGACGGCCTGAGCAGGGGTGATGCCGTGCTGATCGCCGTGCCGTCGGACAAGCTGGCGCTGATCGCTGCGCGCCTGGGGCGGGATGCGGAGCTGGTCCGGTTGATCGACATGTCCGCCGAGGGGCGCAACCCGGGACGCATCCTGGGTGGCGTGCTGCGCGCGTTCGCCGACGACTACCCGGACCAGTGGGTGCGGATCGTCGGCGAGCCGGTCTGGTCGGCGCGGTCCCCAGCCGAGTACGCGGCCTGCGCCCAGCACGAGGCCCTGACCAACTGGGCGTTCGCCGGTCGCGCCGTGTCCGTGCTGTGCCCGTACGACACCCAGACGCTGGACTCGCGGGCGCTGATCGACGCGGTGCGCACCCACCCGGTGCTGCTCGACGCGGACCGCACCCAGGACAGCGGCAGCTACGCCCCTGACGAGGTCTACGCCGACTACAACCAGCCACTGCCGGCCCCGCAGGACGCGGTCGAACTCGGCGTCGGCGACGCTGTGCAGCTGCGGCAGCTGCGTAGCAGCGCGGATGACTTCGCGGCCCTGGCCGGACTCGACGAGGACGGCAGGCTGGACTGGTCGCTGGTGCTCACCGAGCTCGTCACCAACAGCATCGAGCACAGCGACGGCCACGCGGTCGTGCGCATGTTCACCGACGGCACCAACCTCGTCGGGCAGGTCAGCGACGCAGGCGACTTGACCGACCCACTCGCCGGACGAGAACCCGCGTTACCGGGACAGGCTCGCGGCCGGGGTCTTGTGATCGTGCATGATCTGGCTGACCTGGTCCGACTGCACACGCGACCGGGAGGCACAACGGTCGAAGTACGGTTCCGAATCGGTTGAGGAGGGCGGCTTGCCCCGTTTTCGACAATGCGTGGTCGGTAACGTTGTCCACGCTGTGGGCGGGATCACCCCGTGACAACGACCGACAACGGCCCCAGCAACGAATATTCGGAGCTCACTCCGCTGTTCGCGCTGCTGGCGGACAAGTCCACCAGCGAAGCCGCACGCGCTCGCGCGCGCGACCGGCTGGTCACCGAGTACCTTCCGGTCGCCGAGCACATCGCGCGCAAGTTCCGCAACCGTGGCCAGCCAGAGGAGGACCTCACCCAGGTCGCCACGGTCGGCCTGATCAACGCCATCGACCGGTTCGATCCCACGCGCGGCAACGACTTCCTGTCCTTCGCGGTGCCCACCATCACCGGCGAGATCCGCCGCTACTTCCGCGACGCCACCTGGTCGGTGCGGGTGCCGCGCAGGCTCAAGGAACTGCACGCCGCGTTGACCACCGCGGCCGCACGGCTCAGCCAGGAACTGGGCCGCTCCGCCCGGCCGAGCGAACTCGCCGCAGAACTGGGCCTGCCCATCGACGAGGTGTACGAGGGGCTCCAGGCCGGGCTCGCATACCACAGCGACTCGCTGGACGAACAGCCCGGCGACGACGGGCCGAACAAGGCCGCCAACCAGCTCGGCGTGCTCGACGGCGACCTGAGCCTCGTCGAGGACCGCGAAGCGCTGTATCCGGCGCTTGCCCAGCTTCCGGAGCGCGAAGCGTCCATTGTGGTCATGCGGTTCTTCGGCAACCTCACCCAGACACAGATCGCCGAACGGGTCGGTATCTCGCAGATGCACGTGTCCCGGTTGCTGGCCAGCAGCCTGCGCTCCCTTCGCAAGATCCTCAACGGCGAGCACCAGGGCTGAGCACGGCCCGAGCAGGGAACGTGTCCGCGCACGGCCGGGGAATACCGTACGCGGACACGAGGTCCACTCTTGATCCTGCGCCTACGCCGCGCTGGTGTGCCCTCGGCGCGCGAGTTCGGCGCTGCGCTCACGCGCGTTCATCCCACCCCAGATGCCATACGGCTCGTGCACGGCCAACGCGTGCTGCAGGCACGGCTCCACAACGGGACAACGCCGGCACGCCGCCTTGGCGGCTTCCTCCCTGCGTTGTCGTATCTCGCCACGTTCCTGGTCGGGATGAAAGAAGACGTCACTGTCCGAGTTGCGGCACGCGGCCCGCAACTGCCAGTCCCAGACCTCCGCGACCGGCCTCGGCAACCGACGAACATCGGCCACGTCAAACACCTCCCACATCCGCGTCGATGTAGAAGGGCTACCCGAGAAGGAGAGCCGCAAACCCGTTCAGTTCGAGTTGGTTCGCCAGGTCGCCCGGTAGCGCGCCTCCTCGTCGGCGTGCTCGGCCCGGTACCGCTGCTTGCGCATGTTGACGGCGTGATCGGCCGGGAACCCGTATGCGCCAAGGCGCGCGTTCACGCTGTGTTCCGCGTAGGCCAGCGAGTACGGCAACATGGCGCCGATGCCGATCAACACGCCGACGATCGCGATCAGCCAAGAATGGGCGAACACCACGATCAGCACGACGAACAGCGCGGCGAACGGAGTCACCTGCACGAACCCGCGCAACACCGCGCGCAGCAGCCACGTTCGCGCCGTGGCGTCGCGCAGCACCCAGTCACGGTAGCGCGGGGGCAACCTGCCGCCGAACGCGTACCACACCCACAACACTGGATTCGGGCGCTTGGTCGTCACCACTCAACGGTACCTCGCCGTTGCGGTACTTCGCTGTTGTTCAGCGCTCGCCCGGTCTGCGCCAGATCGCGTCGTAGCGCGCCTGTTCCTCGGTGCGCTCGGCCTTGTGCCGCGCCTTGCGGACGGTTGTTCCGTAGCCGGGCGGGTAGCCGTAGCGGGTCAGCCGACCATCGACGCTCTCCACCGAGTACGAGAGCACGTACCGCACCATGCCGAGCAGACCCAGCACCACCGCGCCGACGGCCAGCGGCCACGAACCCGGCCCGAACAGCAGGAATCCGCCCAACAGCAGCGCGGCAACCGGCAACACCTGCACGAGCCCGCGCACGAACACCCGCACCAGCCAGGTGCGGCAGGTGCCATCGCGCAGCACCCACTCGCGATACCGGTCCGGCAGCCGGCCGCCGTAGGTGTAGTAGACCCACCACAACGGGTTCGGCCGCCGGACCACCACGTCAACCTCGCTCGATCAGGTGACCAACCACGTCCGGTCCTGGATGCGCAGACCCGGACCCGTCGCGGCGCAGGTCCACCTCGGGCAACTCAACCGGCGAACCAGACTCGCTCATCCCGGCTGGGCGCGGACCGATCCAGGCCAGCCGCAAACCGTTCTCGCCCTTGAGGAAGCGGTGCGCCCGCACGCCGCCGGTCGCCCTGCCCTTGGCCGGATACTCCTCGAACGGCGTCACCTTCACCGTCGTCCCGGTCGAGGTCACCACCAGCGGCTCGCCGTGCTCGGTGTCATCGGTGCGGATCGCGCCGAAGAACACCGCGTGCGCGCCCGCGCCGAGGTTGATGCCGGACATGCCGCCGCCCTTCAACCCCTGCGGCCGCACCAGCGACGCCGCGTACCGCAACAGCGACGCGTCCGAGGACATGAACGCCAACGTCTCCGACCCGTCCGCCAGCCACGTCGCGCCGACCACTTCGTCGCCGTCCCTGAGCGTGATCACCTCGAACTCGTCCGACCGCACCGGCCACTCAGGCGAACACACCTTCACCACGCCAGAACGGGTGCCGAGCGCCAGTCCTGGCGAACCCTCCTGGGCCATCGGCGCGATGCCGATCACCTTCTCGCCCTTGTCCAGCGACGCCAGCTCGTTGGCGGCCATGCCACCACTGACCGACACCGTGCCCGCCGCCTCCGGCAACACCGGCAGCGGCAACACGTCCGTCTTGACCGCCCTGCCCCGGTTGGTGACCAGCAGGATCTGGCCGCGCGCCGTGGTGTGCACGATCGCGGCGACCGCGTCATGCCTTGCCCGGCCACTGCGCCTGCGCGCCTCGGACGCCTCCTCCGACTCCGCCGCCGTGCGCGCGACAAGGCCGGTGGCGGACAGGATCACCTGGCACGGGTCGTCGGCCACCTCCAGCGGGCCTGCCGGCACCGACGCCGCCAGCACCTCCTTGAGATCACCGTCGATCAGCGCGGTGCGGCGCGGTCCCGCCAGCTCCTTCGCGACCTTGGCCAGTTCGTCCGACACCAGCTTCTTCAACACCGAATCGTCGTCCAGGATCGTGGACAGTTCGGCGATCTCCGCCCGCAGCCGATCCTGCTCGCTCTCCAGCTCGATCTTGTCGAACTTGGTCAACCGCCGCAGCGGCGTGTCCAGGATGTAGGTGGCCTGGATCTCGGAGAGCTTGAAGCGCTTCATCAGGCCGTCCTTGGCCTCCTGCGCGTTCTCGCTCGTCCTGATCAGCCGGATCACCTTGTCGATGTCCAGCAGCGCGATCAGCAGACCCTCGACCAGGTGCAGCCGCTCCTCGCGCTTGCGCCGCCGGTAGCGGGTCCGCCTGGTCACCACGTCGTAGCGGTGGCCGAGGAAGACCTCAAGCAGCGCCTTGAGACCCAGCGTCCTCGGCTGGCCGTCCACCAGCACCAGGTTGTTGATGCCGAAGGACTGCTCCATCGGCGTCAACCGGTACAGGTCGGCGAGCAACGCGGTCGGGTTCACGCCGACCTTGCACTCGATCACCAGCCGGGTGCCGTTCTCCCGGTCGGTCAGGTCCTTCACGTCCGCGATCCCGGTGAGCCGCTTGGACTTGGTGACCTCGTCGGTGATCTTCTCGATGATCTTCTCCGGCCCTACGCCGTAGGGCAGTTCGGTCACGGTGATCGCCTGCCGGCCGCGACTGCCCTCCAGCGGCCCGGTCTCCGCCCGCGCCCGCATCCGCACAACGCCACGCCCGGTCTCGTACGCCTTGCGCACCTCGTCAAGGCCCAGCAGCATGCCGCCGGTCGGCAGGTCCGGCCCGGGAACGCGCTTCATCAGGTCGTCGAGCGTCGCGTTCGGATGCGTGATCAGCCACCGCGCCGCCGAGATCACCTCACCGAGGTTGTGCGGGATCATGTTGGTGGCCATGCCCACCGCGATGCCGGACGTCCCGTTCACCAACAGGTTCGGGAAAGCGGCCGGCAGTACGGTCGGTTCGAGTTCGGAACCGTCATAGTTCGGCCGGAAATCAACGGTTTCCTCGCCGAGTTCGCCGACCAACAGCATGGCCTCATTGGACAGTCGAGCTTCCGTGTTGTGATTGACGAAGCCACCCGCGAGGAACGAGTGGTCATCCGACTCGACGCGGACCGAATAGACCTGCTCGGCTCCTGCGGGCTCGACCGATGTCACGGTCTCGAAGCGATAGCCCGAATCCATGATCGGCAGAATGGTGGCGAGAACCTCCGGATCCTTGATCCGGTCGACGATGCGCAGCCGCTCAGCCGCCCAACGTTCCTGACGGTCGAAATTGTGGTGCGTCAGCCAGGTCTTCCCGCTGCCGCGTCGACCGAAATCGAGTGCGTCGCGCACATAGTCCGCCACGAACGGCACATGATCACGGCTGAGCCGATGTGGACGCAGCGGCGAACGGGTAAGCAACTGGCGTAGCTTGGCCTGCTTGGTCCGCAGGAACCCGACACGCTCGGCGTACGCGCGTGCATTGCTCAGACCGGAGATCACCAGTCGATGCTCGATCGACCCGCTGGGCCGGGTGTAACAGGTCCGACGCGCGGTAACACCGAACTCCGCAAGCAGTTCCTGCATCTCGCGGGCGAGTCGCTCGCTGCAGGTCGAGTACTGGATGGTGAAGCCGTCCAGCGCGACCCGCACACCGCCGTCACCTTCGAAAGCGGCCATCAGGAATGCCCGCTTGACCCCCCAGCCGCCGTTCCAGACGAAGTCGGGAACGTACTTGTCCCGCGCCTGGCAGCCAACAAGCTCGCCGAGCGGGCTCGCGCGGAAGGCATCCATGCCCCCACGGAATTCCTGCACGTCGAGTTCATGAATTCGCTTCCGATCACGCCGGGTCTTGCGCTCGGACACATAGCGATTCCCGGCGACGATCTGATCGTAGGCGTGCAGGACCTCATCGAAGAAGTGCTCGTCGGTGTTGTTGAAGCCCGCTCGGTGTTCGCTGGCGAAGCCCTCGGACACCCAGGCGCCGGCCAGCACGCCCAGCATGTACTCGGGTGCGGTCGGTGTCACCTGCATCCACGCGTTGCGTGCGACACAGACGACCGCGCCCGGCTTGACCTCATCCAATCTGCGCCACTGGAACAGCGGCACCCCCATCGGGGCTTCCAGGCAGAGCACGAGGTGGTTCTCGCTGCCGCGCAGCGAGAATCCCATCTTGGTCTGAAGGCGCAGAACCGGGTGTACCCCGGAGTTGAAGACCTTGTTGACGCGAACGGCCTTGCCGTCCTTGTCCAGCACCTCGAAGTCGGCGTCGGCCTCGGAGTCGGCCGGCAGGTTGACCATGTCCGCGATGCGCGGGCTGGAGCCGTCCGCCAGCCGGATGCGCGTGTCACCGGTGATGCAGTAGCGGCTCGCTGCCGGGCCATCGTCTTGCGTTCCAAAATTTCCATGTCCGTCGACCAATGGTGCGTTCAGCGAGAAATCCTGGGCGAGCCGGACCATGGCTTCGTAGATGGCGAGGTCGCCGTGTGGATGGTAGCGGCCCATCACGTCGCCGACCACGCGGGAGGACTTCACGTACGCCGAGTTCGGCCGATATCCCTGCTGGTTCATCGAGTACAGGATGCGGCGGTGCACCGGCTTGAGGCCGTCCCGCGCGTCCGGCAGCGCCCGCGAGTGGATGACCGAGTACGCGTACTCCAGGTAGGAGTCCTCGATCTCGGTGCGCAGCGAGTTGTCGTAGACCTGCGCACCGGCGGAGTCGAAGGCGGCGGGGTCGATCTTCTTGACCGGGCCCTTGCGCTGGCGTGCCATTGTTCAACTTCTCCTTAAACCCAAGAAACCCAAGGCCCTAGCTCAGAGGTCAGCTCAGATGTCGATGGCTTCCTGGTCGACCCGCGACGAGGATTCGACCAGCCAGTTGCGCCTCGGTTCGACTTTCTCACCCATCAGCAGTTCCAGTGCGGCTTCCGCGGCTTGCACGTCGTCCATGGTGATCCGGCGGACGGATCGGGTCAGCGGGTTCATCGTGGTTTCCCAGAGTTCGTCCGCGTCCATCTCGCCGAGGCCCTTGAATCGCGGCACCGGCTTGGCCACCGTCTTGCCCGCCTTTTCCAGTCGGGCGACGGTCTGCTCCATCTCGCGCTGGGTGAAGGTGAAGTGTGTCTCGGGGTTGCGGCCCTTGGTGACCACCTTGTGCAACGGCGGCATGGCCGAGTACAGCCTGCCGTCCTCGATGACCGGCCGCAGGTACTTGGCGAACAGGGTGATCAGCAGGGTCCTGATGTGCGAACCGTCCACATCGGCGTCGGCCATCAGAATCACGCGCCCGTAACGCATCTGGCTCAGCTCGAAGGTGCGGCCGCTGCCCGCGCCGAGCACCTGGACGATGGTGGAGACCTCCACGTTGCGCAGGGTGTCGGCGAGGCTGGCCTTCTGCACGTTGAGGATCTTGCCGCGCAACGGAAGCAGTGCCTGGTATTCGGAGACTCTGGCCATCTTCGCCGAGCCGAGCGCGCTCTCGCCCTCGACGAGGAACAGTTCGCTGCGGGCGATGCCGTTGACGCGGCAGTCGACGAGTTTGGCCGGCATGGCCGCGCCTTCCAGCGCGGTCTTGCGCCGGGCGGCGTCCTTCTGCTGCTTCTGGGTGAGCCGGACGCGCGATGCGTCGACGACCTTCTGCAGCACGGTCTTGGCCTCGGTCTTGGTCTTGCGGTCCTCGACCCAGGACTTGATGTGCTTCTCGACGACGGCCTGCACGACCTTGGTGATGCCGGCGGTGGACAGTTCGTCCTTGGTCTGCGAGGTGAACTGCGGTTCCGGGATGCGCACGTGGATGACGGCGGTCATGCCCTCACACACGTCGTCCAGGGTTGGCAGGTCCTCCTTGGGTTTGAGCAGGCCGCGGGTCTTGGAGATGGCGTCCTGGATGGACTTGAGCACGGCCCGCTCGAAGCCCTTGCGGTGCGTGCCGCCGTGCAGGTTGCGGATGGTGTTGCTGAAGCACTCGACGGTGCGCTCGTAGCCGGTGCCCCAGCGGAACGCGACCTCGACCTCGGCTTGACGCTCCACTTTGGACCGCATTACGCCGTTCTCGTCCGCTGCGTTCTCGTAGTAGATGCCATCGCCCTTGGCGAGCAGCGTGCCGGAGACCGGGCGCTCGCCGTCCGGAGTGAGGAACTCGACCATGTCGAGCAGGCCGTTGGCGAAGTGGAAGACCTGCTCGTCGATGCGGTCGTCGAGGGCCTGGCGCAGCACGTAGGTGACGCCGGGCACCAGGAAGGCCGTGTTGCGGAGTTTGGCACGGACCGCCTCGATGTCCAGCGCGGCGCCGTTGTCGAAGTAGCGCGGGTCGTACCAGTAGCGGATGGACGTGCCGCTGGACTCGCCGCGCTTCATCTTGCCGACAACGCGCAGGCCGGAGCGCTGGGTGAACTTGGCCTTGGGGCCGGGTCCGTCGAACTCGCCGGGCACGCCGTGCGCGAAGGACATCGAGTGGACCTTGCCATCCTGCTTGACGGTGACGTCGAAGCGTTTGGACAGCGCGTTGACGGCGGAGGCGCCGACGCCGTGCAGGCCGCCGGAGGTCTTGTACCCCGAGCCGCCGAACTTGCCGCCCGCGTGCAGCCTGGTGAGCACCAGTTCGACGCCGGAAAGGCCGGATTTGGCGTGGATGCCGGTGGGGATGCCGCGACCGTCGTCGTCGACCTGGACGCTGCCGTCGGCGTGCAGGGTGACCACGATCTTGCTGGCGTTGCCGCCGATGCCCTCGTCGGTGGAGTTGTCGACGATCTCGGTGAAGAGGTGGTTGATGCCCCGGCTGTCGGTCGAGCCGATGTACATGCCGGGTCGTTTGCGGACCGCTTCCAGACCTTCCAGGTGGGTGAGGTCGTCGGCCCCGTACAGGGTCTCAGCAGTCACGGACGCTTCTTCTCCCAGGTCGCGCAGCCAGATCGGGTTCGGCAACGCCTGCCGAACCCTTGTTCGAGAGTATCCGCAGGGTACGACATCATGCGGACGGGATCTGGCGACTTGGCGCGACGGCGCGCCGAGCGAGGCCCGCTCGGGGAGGGTCGGTGCTGGTCAGACGGGTCAGATCCGGGCGGCGGGGGGCAGGTCGGCCGGGTCTCCGGTTGGCCAGTCGTGCGGGTCGGCCGGCAGTGCCGCCAGCTCGGTGATCTGGTCGAGGCACCAGGGCGAGATGGCGCGGCGGCCGGCCAGCACGTCGTCGACCAGGGCGGACCAGTCGACCCACTGGGCGTCGTCGACCTCGTCGGGAGCCGGGGTCGCGTCCGCGTCCGTGAAGGCGCGGAACACCGGACACATCTCGTTCTCGACCATGCCGTTGGTCATGACCGCGCGGTAGCGGAACTTCGGCAGGACGAGCGTTGCCTCGGTCACGGTGATGCCCAGTTCGCGGTGCAGCCTGCGCACGACCGCGTCGGTGAGGCTCTCGCCGGGCGCGGGGTGGCCGCAGCAGCTGTTGGTCCAGACCCCCGGCCAGGTGGGTTTGGACAGGGCGCGGCGGGTGAGCAGGAGCTGACCGTTCGTGTTGAACAGGTAGCAGGAGAACGCCAGGTGCAGCGGGGTGTCGGTGGTGTGCACGGTCGCCTTGGGGGTGACGCCAGCCGATTCGCCGGTCTCGGTGAGCAGGATGACCTGTTCGGTGACCGTGTCGGTGATCATGAGTCTCCCCTCGTGGTGGCGCGCGAACGAACCAACGGTACAAGCATCCGCCTCCGGCGAGGGGTCGACCTGGTCGGTTACCGGAGTCTGCCCGGTTCCTGGAGTCTGCCCCGTTACTGGAGTCTGCCCCGTTACTGGAGTCTGCTCAGGGCCGAGGTGAACGCGTCGGGGCCGACCGCCGCTCCGCCGGTGAACGGATCCTGCATCTGGTAGACGGCGAACAGCAGCAGGGCGAGGGTGCCGGCCAGCACACCGACCATGATCATGTGCGGGATGAGTTTGGCTCCGCCGAACAGGTAGGCCATCGCCATGGCGAACAGGCTGCCGACGATCAGGGCGAGCCAGACGACCAGGCTGACCCCGCCGCCACCGGCCGAGTTCAGGCGTTGCTGGCGCGCCTGGAAGACCTGCCAGAGCTGGTTGGTCGCGTCGGTCTTCTCGTTGAGCCGCCAGTTGTCGCTGTTGTCGACGGCGGCCGTGGTGACCGCGTTGTGCAGGTTCTGGAGTTGCTGCCAGCCGGGGCCGGTGACCGTGGTCGAACCGTCCCGCAGCTGTGACCACTCGGTGTTGATCACGGTGTTGGTGTAGTCGAGGCAGAGCTGGTGGATCTTGTTCTGGTCGGGGCTTGGCAGCGAGTCGGCGTCCCAGTAGATCGCGACAATCGCGTTGGCCTCGGTGAACGACTGGGTGGACACAGTGCTCACGTTGTCGAAAAGGGAAATCAGCACGAATGCGATGAGCACCGCCTGGAGCCCGCCGACAATGGTGAACACATTCCCGGCAGCGTCATTGTTCGACGATCGCCCTTCCGACGGGTTTCGACGATGGATCACAAGGGCGATCGCCACCGCGATGAGCGCCGAGCCGAGCACCGCGATAAGCCCGGAAACATAGATACTCATTCAGTCCCTGTCCTGTCCTCTCTGGTTCCGTATTAGAACACGGGCTACCGTGGACTCCATACCCCCAAGTTGCTGAAACGATCAGAACTGGCGGCTCGTGAGACGTCTTTCCCGGTTATGCCCGTTGGCGGTGGTTTACTGCGTCGTTCTTGCGACGACACTGTCCCTCTTGTCCTCGGGGGCGGGCGCCGCCGCAACCACCAATTGCGTCGCGCTTGAGGTCCGAACGGCGCAATGGGACAGCGACGCGTCCACCCTGATGCGGGTGGACCTGACCGGGGGCACGGCGTCGACCGTGGCGCGACTGAGCTATCGAGTCAATGCGATAGGCTATGCGCCACAACAGAATGTGGTCTACGGCATCGCGACCCGCGGCGGCGACCGGCTGGCGCGTATCAGTACGCGCGGCAGCCTGTCCGACCTCGGACAGGTGCGCGGCGCGCACGGCGGACTGTCCGACGCGGTGCTGGGCAGCGACCTCTATGTCTCATCGGACGGGATGCTGTACGCGATCGGGGCTGGCCCGTCGAGCGGAGATTTCGGTTCGATGACAAGGCGGGTGTCGTTGCGTCCCGAATGGCTGGCCGACGGCGTCGACGACTTCGCGGTGAACGACTCGAATGGCCTGCTCTACGGCGTGGCGGGCAGCGGAGACGGGGCCGCGTCGGTGGTGAGCGTCGACCCGGGTTCTGGTGCGCCCCGGGAAGTCCGGGTGGTGCAAGGACTTCCCGGCTGGGCGAACTACGGCTCGGTCGTCGTGGCCGGTCAGATCATGTACGCGATCGAGGACGACGTGTTCGGGCAGAGCCGGTTGTACCGGATTCCGCTGGACGGTTCGGGGCCGGCGATCCAGTTGGCGAGCTGGTCGTCGGCGGAGATCACCGACCTGGCCGGCTGTCTGGCCACACCGGTCCCACCGAGCACTCCACCACCGCCGCCACCGCCGACCACGACCCACCAACCGCCGCACCCTCCACCCGCGAGTTCCACGACGACGTCGAAACCCCTTCCCGTGCAGGTCATCCCGCCGCCGAAGCCGCCGACCACGACCACCGTCGCGGCGACAACACCGACTCCCCCGCCGCCGACACCGCCGGTGCAGACCGGCGCACGAGCGACGTTGTCCTCGGCTCGAACGCTCGCGCAGGCGTCCGACAAAGAACGGAATATCGAACGCCGCTGGGCGCTGACCGTCGTGGTGGTCCTGTTCGGTGGCGGCGCGGTCGCCGCGCGGCGGGCACGGCAAGGGCGCGCGAGCCGAGATAGCCGGTACCCCGTTCAGAGCAGCCGGAATCAACATGGCACCAGCTGAATCATGAATTACTACTGAACGGTGACCGACATTGGTATTGACGGGTGAATTCGCGCCGGGCGGCTTGCGGAGATTGCGGCCGTTCGGGTGACACGGAGCATGATCAAATGGGCCGGATATCATGGTCGCGCAACCCATTCGGGCGACTGCGAGCGCGCGAACGGCGGTGCTAGCGTCCCCCCTGTCGTAAGTTTTCCGGCAGATCGGCAAAGCAGCCCAACAAAGCAGAAGTCCGCGAAATTCTACCCGTCCGCACGTGGCCGAACTGCCGAGACGGCGGTTTCGGTCCTTCAATAGTGCCCGTCGACGCCCAGCCCGGCAGATCGCTTGAGGAGTGTGTGTTGTGACCGAAGTACAGTCCAATGTCGACGGTGGTGCCGATCAGTCACAGCTGAGCCTCGGTACCGCTGCCGCGCGGAACCTGGCCACCACGACCAAGTCCGTGCCACAGATGCAGGCCATTTCGTCGCGTTGGCTGCTCAAGCTGCTGCCGTGGATCGACGTGCCGGGCGGCACGTTCCGGGTGAACCGCAGGTTGACCTACACGGTGGGCGACGGCCGGGTCGAGTTCGTGCAGACCGGTTCGGAGTGCCGGGTCATTCCCGCCGAGCTCGGCGAACTGCCGCTATTGCGCGGCTACGACGACGCGGAGGTGCTCAGCGCGCTGGCCGGCCGGTTCCAGCAGCGCGAGTTCTCCCCCGGCGACGTGCTGGTGACCGAGGGCGAGCCCGCTGATCAGGTGTTCCTGTTGGCGCACGGCAAGGTGAACAAGATCGGCGCCGGCAAGTACGGCGAACAGAGCGTGCTCGACGTGCTGACTGGCGGTTCCTACTTCGGCGATCAGGTGCTCACCGAGTCCGATGGCACCTGGCCGTACACGGTGAAGGCGCTGACCAGCGGCACCCTGCTCGCGATGCCCCGCAGCGCGTTCGACGAGCTGGCCGAACAGTCCGAGTCGCTGCGCGCGCAGATCGTGCTGTACCAGGCGAGCACGGCGGTCGACGCGAACCCGCACGGCGAGGCCAACATCGAACTGGCATCCGGCCACGAGGGCGAGTACGACCTGCCTGGCACGTTCGTCGACTACGACGAGTCGCCGCGCGAGTACGAGCTGAGCGTCGCGCAGACCGTGCTGCGGGTGCACACTCGCGTCGCGGACCTCTACAACGAGCCGATGAACCAGACCGAACAGCAGTTGCGGCTGACCATCGAGGCCCTGCGCGAACGCCAGGAACACGAGATGATCAACAACCGCGACTTCGGCCTGCTGCACAACGTCGATCTCGACCAGCGCATCGCCACCCAGGCTGGGCCGCCCACCCCGGACGACCTGGACGAGCTGCTGTCGCTGGTGTGGAAGGAGCCCGCGTTCCTGCTGGCCCATCCGAAGACCATCGCGGCGATCGGCCGCGAGTTCAACAGCCGTGGCCTGTACCCGAACAGCGTCGATGTGAACGGCCACCACGTGCCGGCCTGGCGCGGTGTGCCGATCTTCCCGTGCAACAAGATCCCGATCACCAAGCAGCGGACCAGCTCGATCCTGCTGATGCGGACCGGCATGGACAACCAGGGTGTCATCGGCCTACACCAGACCGGAATCCCGGACGAGTACCAGCCGAGCCTTTCCGTGCGATTCATGAACATCAGCGAAAAGGCGATTCTCTCCTACCTGGTCAGCGTCTACTATTCCGCGGCCGTTCTGGTGCCGGACGCGCTGGCCATGTTGGAGGACGTGGAAATCGGGCGCGAAGGCTGACGTGATTCGGGAATTGGGGAGACCGCGGTCATGACGCAAACCGAGCAACCGAATATCACGACGGAGACACCGCAGCTGAGCCTGGGCGCGGCGGCCGCGCGCAAGCTGGCGACCACCACCAAGTCCGTGCCGCAGATGCAGGGCATCACCCCGCGCTACCTGCTCAAGCACCTGCCGTGGGTCGAGGCCAAGGGCGCGGTGTACCGGGTCAACCGCAGGCTCACCTACACGCTGGGCGACGGCCGGATCGAGTTCACCAACACCGGCTCGCAGGTGCAGGTGATCCCGGCCGAGCTGGCCGAGTTGCCGCTGCTGCGCGGGTTCACCGACGAGCTGGCGCTGATCGCGCTGGCTGGCAGGTTCACCCAGCGCGAGTACGCGGCGGGCGAGGTGCTTTTCGAACCCGGTCAGCCTGCTGACCAGGTGTATCTGCTGGCGCACGGCAGGGCGGACCGGATCGCCAGCGGCAAGTACGGCGACGAGGTCGTGCTCGACGCGCTCTCCGACGGCGACCACTTCGGTGCCGAGGCACTGCTGGCCGAGGGCCAGTGGGACTATGCGGTCAAGGCGGTGACGCCGTGCATCGTGCTGTCGCTGACCAGGCAGTCGTTCCAGGAGGTCGTCGACTCGTCCGAGGCGCTGCGGGCGCAGGTCGCGGAGTTCCGCTCGCGTCCAAGCCTGCCGCAGAACAAGCGCGGTGAGGCCGAGATCAGCCTGGCCTCGGGTCACCAGGGCGAGTTCGACCTGCCTAGCACGTTCGCCGACTACGAACGCGAACCGCGCCAGTACGAACTGTCGGTCGCGCAGACCCTGCTGCGCGTGCACTCCCGGGTGGCCGACCTCTACAACAACCCGATGGACCAGACGCAGCAACAGTTGCGGCTGACCATCGAGGCGCTGCGCGAGCGGCAGGAACACGAGATGATCAACAACCGGGACTTCGGCCTGCTGCACAACGCCGACCTGAAGTTCCGCATCCCGACCCGCAACGGCCCGCCAACGCCGGAGGACATGGACGAACTGCTGCGGCTGCGCCGCAAGACGCGGTTGTTCCTCGCGCATCCGAAGGCGATCGCCGCGTTCGGCAAGCAGTGCAACCGCCTCGGCGTCTACCCGGACCCGGTCGAGGTGGACGGGCGCGCGATGCCGGGCTGGCGCGGCGTGCCGATCCTGCCCTGCGACAAGCTGCCGATCGGCGAGGACAACACAACGTCGATCCTGGCGATGCGGGTCGGCGAGGACGACCACGGCGTGATCGGCCTGCACCACACCGGCATCCCGGACGAGGTGCAGCCGAGCCTGTCCGTGCGGTTCATGGGCATCAGCGAGAAGGCAATCATCTCCTACCTGGTGAGCGCGTACTATTCGGTAGCCGTGCTGGTGCCGGACGCGCTGGGCGTGCTGGAGAACGTGGAGTTGGGAAGGTAGCAGGCGGGCCAACTGTCCAGCAGGAAAGGAGGGCCCGGTATCCGCGCCGCTGTATGAGCCGGGCCCTTCCTGCCAGCCGATCGGGTTCGACGCGTTGGCCACGAATTCCGAGCGCGCGCTGACCGAGCACCCATCAGGGGGATATGGAGACAGCTCACGGGGGGCGAGCAACGTGCTCATTGAGAACGCGCTCATCGAGTCCGAGGCATGCCACGTCCGGTTCAACTTCCGATACGGCTGGTGCCGCATGGAGTTGAACGTCGGACCGCACTCACGCATCTACGCGGCAACATCCATCGTGGACAGTTTCGGCGCGCTCGCCGGCGCGGTCGCGGCTGTGGCGTCGGGCTCGCTCGTCGCGTCCTCGCTCTGGGGCGACGAACCCGGTGGCGTGTTCGTCGACCTCGCCACCAGCGGGCCTCAACATGTCGCCCTCGTCCTGCACCGGCTCGGCGAACCCGGTTGGCTCACGCCACAGAACCCACCCTGGACTCCGGTCCGCGGTGACCTGCTTCTCAAGGCACGACTGCCAGCCCGCGTGGCATTCCGTGAATTCCACACGGGATTCCAGGAGGTCGAGGACCAGGTCTCGGAGAACGGGAAAATCAAGGGCTGGGGACATCCTTTCCCCACTGAGGCGCTCACCGTCATAGAACAGGTGCTGAACTCAGAAATGTGACAAGACAATGACAAACAGAACAATGACAAACAGAACAATGACAAACAGAACAATGACAAACAGAACAATGACAAACAGAACAATGACAAACAGAACAATGACAAACAGAACAATGACAAACAGAATACGACTGGCCGCATAGTCGATCTATTCGGTGCTGCCCTGCTGGGCCTTGGCACAACACGACACCTGCCCCCGGCGCAAGCCCGCGCTGTGCCTGCCCGCCCACCGGCCCTGGGCGATGGGTTGGCAACGCAGGTTGGTGGATCGAGGCTAAACTCGCGCGGGTGGAAACCCAGCAAGATCAGCGCCAGCTGACCGACGCCACCGATGTGCTGCACCGGGTCTTCGGCTACGACGCGTTTCGCGATCAGCAGCAGGAGATCATCGAGCAGGTCATCGGCGGCGGCGATGCGCTGGTGCTGATGCCGACCGGTGGCGGCAAGTCGTTGTGCTACCAGATCCCGGCGCTGGTCCGGCCCGGGGTCGGTGTGGTGATCTCACCGCTGATCGCGCTGATGCAGGACCAGGTCGACGCGTGCGAGGCGCTCGGCATCAGGGCGCGGTTCCTCAACTCGACGCTGGACTTCGAGGAGCAGCGCCTCGTCGAGCAGGAGTTCATCGCGGGCCGGATCGACCTGCTCTATCTCGCCCCTGAGCGGCTGCGCGGCGAGGCGACGCTGCGGCTGCTGGATCGCGGCACGATCGCGCTGTTCGCGATCGACGAGGCGCACTGTGTTTCCCAGTGGGGCCACGACTTCCGGCCCGACTACCTGAACCTGTGCACGTTGCACGAGCGCTGGCCCTCGATTCCGAGGATCGCGCTGACCGCGACGGCGACACCGACGACGGCGGCGGAAATCGCGCAGCGGTTGAACCTGGAGCAGGCACGGCACTTCGTGTCCAGCTTCGACCGGCCGAACATCCAGTATCGGATCGAACCGAAGAACGAACCGCGCAGGCAACTGCTGGAGCTGCTGCGCACCGAGCACGCCGGCGACGCGGGCATCGTGTACTGCCTGTCCAAGGCGTCGGTGGACAAGACAGCGGATTTCCTGGTGCAGAACGGGATCACCGCGCTGCCCTACCACGCCGGTCTTGACGCGCGGGTGCGCGCGGCGAATCAGGCGCGGTTCCTGCGCGAGGACGGTGTGGTCATGGTGGCCACGATCGCGTTCGGCATGGGTATCGACAAACCGGACGTGCGTTTCGTCGCGCACCTCGACCTGCCCAAGTCGGTCGAGGGGTACTACCAGGAAACCGGGCGGGCGGGTCGGGATGGGCTGCCCTCGACCGCGTGGCTCGCCTATGGCCTGCAGGACGTTGTGCAGCAACGGAAAATGATCGACTCGTCCGAAGGGGACGCGGCGCAGCGGCGCAAGCTCGCCGCGCACCTGGAAGCGATGCTCGCACTGTGCGAGACGGTCGAGTGTCGCCGAGTGCGGCTGTTGAACTACTTCGGGCAGGCGGCGGAGCCCTGCGGCAACTGCGACACCTGCCTGTCGCCGCCCGAGTCGTGGGACGGCACGATAGCCGCACAGAAGTTCCTGTCCACGGTGTTCCGGCTGGCCAGGGAGCGGCGGCAGAAGTTCGGCGCGGGCCAGATCATCGACATCCTGCTCGGCCGCAAGACCGCGAAGGTGATCGAGCACGACCACGACTCGTTGACGGTGTTCGGCATCGGCACCGAGTTCAACGAGAGCGAGTGGCGCGGTGTCGCGCGCCAACTGCTGGCCGAGGGGCTGCTCGCGGTCGAGGGCGACTACGGCACGTTGGCGTTGACCGACGCGAGCGGTGAGGTGCTGGCGCGGCGGCGCACGGTGCAGCTGCGCCGCGACCCGGAGCGCGCCAGGTCTCGTTCGCGGTCGACCACCAAGACCGCCAAGCCTGCCAAGGCCGCCGTCGAGCTGACCGGGGCGGCGGTGGGTGTGTTCGAGCAGTTGCGGGCGTGGCGTGCGGCGACCGCCAAGGAGCAGGGCGTGCCCGCGTACGTCATTTTCCACGACGCGACGCTGCGCCAGATCGCCTCGGACGCGCCGAGCAGCCTTGCCGAACTGGGCCGGATCAGCGGGGTCGGCGAGAACAAGCTCGCCAAGTACGGCGAGGCGATCCTGGCCACGCTGGGCCGGGAGAGCACGCAGGGCCAGGAGAGTTAGTCGAGCGGGGTCATGAAGGACCAGAGCCGGTTCTCCAGGTCGCGGACGCCGTATTCGCGCACGCCGTAGGGCATGTCGGCGAGTTCGTAGGCGATGTTCGCGCCGGCGGCCCGCACGCGCAGGTAGTGGGCGTCGACATCGTCTACCATGATCGACAGACCTGCGGTTTCCACACCGGTGTGCATTGGCGAGTCGAGGCCGAACTCCGGCGAGACCTGGTGCAGCCAGATCACGCCGTCGCCGGCGCCAACCTCGCCGTGATGCACGGTGCCGGCTTCGTCGCGGTCGAGCCTGCCGGGTTCGAGGTCGAACACCTCGGTGAGGTAGTGGTAGGCGGCTTCGATGTCGGCGTAGACCAGGACGGGGATGCGTCGCTGAACAGCGGTGTCGATCATGGTCATGTTCTCCAACACGGTCAGTAGATCTTTTGTGGATGGCGTGGTGCTGCCGAGCACGGCGCCGAGGCTGGCGCGCAGTCGTTGGCTCGCGGCGAGTTGCCGGTCGAGTTGGTCGAGGTGGCGGGCGAGCGCGGTGTCCAGTGGCCAGTCGGCGTCGTCGAGAGCGCGGCGGACATCGTCGAGCGTCATGCCGATCTTGCGCAGCCGGATGATCCGGTAGAGCCGTTCGAGGTCGGCGGCGAGGTAGCGCCGGTAGCCGGCTTCGCTGCGCGCGGAGGGCACGAGCAGGCCGATCTCGTCGTAGTAGTGCAGCGTGCGCACGGTCAGCCCGGTCGCCTTGGCCACTTCGCCGACGCGTTTGCCCTCGTCCATGCGGTAGACGCTAGAGCCTCACGGGACGTGAGAGTAAAGGCACGGCGATCAGCACGGCGACCGCTAACACAACTCCGTTAACATTGATTCCATGACCGATGGCGCACTGACCACCAGGGATCGGATCGTCCGGGCCGCAGCCGCCCTCCTTGCCGATGGCGGCCGGGACGCGGTGTCCACCAGGGCGGTCAGCGCGGCGGCCGGCGTACAGGCGCCGACCATCTACCGTGGCTTCGGCGACATGCAGGGCCTGCTCGACGAGGTGGCCAGCTACGGATTCGCCAGCTACCTCAAGGCCAAGACCGAACGCGCGCAGTCCGAGGACCCGGTCGAGGACCTGCGCGCGGGCTGGGACCTGCACGTCGAGTTCGGCGTCGCCAACCCCGCGTTCTACACGTTGATGTACGGCGACGCGCGGCCGAACACGTCGCCTGCCGCGTTGCGAGCCCAGGAGATTCTGCACTCGCTGGTCAGCCGGGTCGCCGCGGCGGGCCGGTTGCTGGTGAGCGTGGAACGGGCGGCGCAGATGATCCACTCGGCGGGTTCCGGGGTCACGCTGAACCTGATCGCGACCAAACCGGAAGATCGCGATCCCGAGCTGTCGCCCCGCTTGCGGGAGGCGATCCTGGCCGCCATCACCACCGACGCGCCGAAAGCCGAGGGCTCGACCAACGCGGCCAGCCACGCGATCGCGCTCAAGGCGAGCCTGCCCGGCGCCGACATCGGCCTGTCCTCGGCCGAGCAGGCCCTGCTGGTGCAGTGGCTGGACCAGATCGCTCAGGCGTAGTCCGGTCGGGCCTGCCGATCTGTCACGGTTCCGAGTAGGTGATCTCCTCGGTCGGGAGTTCGGCGAGGATCGCCAGCGCGCGCAGGAACGCGCGGCGATCGGCGGCGGACAGGCGGGCGAGCAGCCGTTCCTCGCCGCGCTGGATGTCGCCCCGCACCGCGTCACGCAGGGTGCGGCCCTGCTCGGTGATGGCTAGTTGGTGGGCCCTGCGGTCGTCCGGGTCGGGTGTGCGTTCGATCAGGGCGCGCCCCTGCAACTCATCGAGCACGCCGATGATGCGCGTCTTGTCGGCGCCGATAGCGGCGGCGAGCGCGGACTGGGTCCGGATCGGCTGCTCGACCAGCGCGTTCAGCACGGCATAGCCCCACATCGAGATCTGGTGCGCGCGCAGGATCGGCAGTTCCGCCGCGATCAGCGCGCGGCTGAGCGGATACATCATCGCCGCGAGATCGGCCCGGTTCGACGCCATGGCTGACAAAATACGCCTTGACGTATCGTACGCATGAGCACATGATATGCAGATGCTTACGAATATCGTGACACACGACGCCAACGCGGTCCGCGCCAGCATCGCGGTCGTCGACCGCGTGCAAGCAGCCGACCTGGACCGACCAACCCCGTGCTCGGACTGGAACCTGATGGACCTGCTCATCCACATGACCGCACAACACCGCGGATTCGCGGCGTCGGCCGAGGGCAACGGCGGCGACCTCGCGGTCTGGGCGAACCGTCCACTCGGGCCAGACCCGGTCGCCGAATACCGCAAGGCAGCCGAGGAGGTGCTCGCCGCGTTCGCCGAGGACGGCGTGCCGGCGCGGCGGTTCGCCATTCCCGAGGTGGCCAAGGACGCGCCCATCCCCGGCGAGATCGCCGTTGCCATGCACACCGTCGACTACCTGGTGCACGCCTGGGACGTGGCGCGCGCCATCGACATCGAGTTCGACGCCGACCTCGACGCGGTGCGCGCGACCAAGCGGCTCGTGGCGATGATCCCGGACGGGCCGGAGCGGCTCCAACCCGGTGCGTCGTTCCGGCCTGCCATCGAGATCGGGCCGGACGCGGGCGAGTTCGACGCCATACTGGCCGCGCTCGGGCGCGACCCACTGTGGGCTCCAGAGAAGGGTCGTCCCGCTAGATCGTCCGCCGCACGGTGATCTCGCCCGCTGCGAAGCGGGCGCGCAGCGGCTTCTTGTCGAACTTGCCAACGGTGGTCTTGGGGATCTCCGCGACGAACGTCCAGTTCTCCGGGATCTGCCAGCGGGCGACGCGGTCGCCGAGGAACGCGGCGAGTTCCTCGGCGGTCGTCTCGGCACCATCGCGGAGGACAACGAACGCGAGCGGCCGCTCGTCCCAGCGCGCGTCGGGGATGCCGATCACCGCGGCCTCCAGCACGGCTGGGTGCCCCATCAGGTGGTTCTCGATCTCGACCGAGGAGATCCACTCGCCACCCGACTTGATCACGTCCTTTGCCCGGTCGGTGATCTGGAAGAACCCGTGCTGGTCGATGGTGCCGACGTCACCGGTGCGCAGCCAGCCGTCGTCGAACTTCTCCGGCGCGGGATCTCGGTAGTAGGAACCGGTGATCCACGGCCCGCGCACCTCGATCTCGCCGGTCGCCACGCCGTCCCAGGGCAGTTCCTCGCCGTCCGGGTCGACGATGCGCATCTGTACCCCGGCCGCGACGCGGCCGGACTTCATCCGCCAGTCCAGGTCCTGCTCGGTGCCTTCCTCGACACCGGCAGGCGGGAACGCCATGCCGCCCAACGGAGAAGTCTCGGTCATCCCCCAGCCCTGCACGATGCGCAGGCCGTAGCGCTGCTCGAACTTCTCGAACAGGCTCCTCGGCGCGGCCGCGCCACCGGACGTGCCGGAGCGCAGCGAGGACAGGTCGATGTCGGTGGTCTCGCCGTAGTTGAGCAGCGCCTGCCAGATGGTCGGCACCGCGGACACGACCGTGGCCTTCTCCCGCGCGATGAACGCGGCGATCGGCTCGGGCTGGAGGAACGGGCCGGGCATCAACAGGTTGGCGCCGGAGAGGAAGGACGCATAGGGCAGGCCCCAGGCGTTGACATGGAACATCGGCACGATGGCCAGCACGCGGTCGGTCTCGGTGACGCCGGAGATGCTCGCCGACAGCAGCGCCTGCGCGTGCAGGAACGTGGAGCGGTGCGAGTAGACGACGCCCTTCGGGTCGCCGGTGGTGCCGCTCGTGTAGCACATCGCGGCTGCGGCACGCTCGTCAAGTTCTGGCCAGGCGAAGCCGGGTTCCTCGGCCGCGATCAGCTCGTGGTAGCGCAGGATCGGCTTGTCCCCGAGGGCGGACGCGTCCGCGTCGCCGATCACGATGAACGCCTCGACCGTCTTCAACTCGCCTGCCACCCTCGCCAGTAGCGGGATCAGCGATCCGTCAACGATGACGAAGCGATCCTCGGCGTGGTTGACGATGTGCGCGAGCTGCTCAGGGAACAGTCGGATGTTCAGCGTGTGCAGCACAGCGCCCATGCACGGGACGGCGAAGTACGCCTCAAGATGCTCTGAGTTGTTCCAGGCGAAGGTGGCGACCCGGTCGCCCGCCCGCACGCCGAGTCGGGCCAGCGCGGCGGCCAGCCGTTCCGCGTTCGTTGCCACCTCGGCATAGTTGATCCGCCGTGCCGACGCGCCGGTCCAGGTCACGCATTCGCTGTCGCGATAGACGGTGGCTCCGTGGCGCAGGATCGCGGTGATGGTGAGCGGAAAGTCCTGCATGGTGCTGGCGAGGAACACGCGACCTCCATTGGTCTGCACGACGCTCGGGACAAACTAATACCAACCAGTTGGTATGACAACCTGGGTCGGCCAGACAACTCCGGACCGTGTTCATGCGTCTGCCAACCGTGAGAACACGTCGATTTGTCACGATCGCACTCGCCGCCGTGAGCGCCGCCCTGTTGATCGCGCCGGCCGGAGTCGCCACCGCGTCGACACCGTCGCCGGTGCCGACCGGTTTCCAACCAGCCTCGACGAGCTGGCTGACCGCACGACACGGCTTCGTGTTCGGCTATGCGCCGTGCAGTTGGTCTGATTCCTGCCAGTACCTGTTCGCCACCGACGACGGCGGCACGACCTGGCAGCAGCTCACCGCGCCGCCGATCGCCTTACCCGCCAACTCCAACCACGTCGTGCTGACCGTCGCGTCGGACGAGACCATGTTCGCCACCGACGGCGAATACCTCTTGGCCACTCAGGACGGCGCGCGGCACTGGTCCACCGTTTCGCTGGCCGGCCTCGACCCGACCGGGCAGATCAACATCTCGTCGGTGACCGTGTTCAACGACCTGGTGTTCGCGGTCGGCACCGGCGAGGACGCCACCGTCACGATCTACTCGGGCGCGACAACCGCGAACACACTGCGGCCCGTCGCCCGGTTGGCCGCGACCGGTCTGCCCTACGACTACGCGAAGATCACCTCGATCGGCGGCGTGCTCCAGGTCGCCGCAGGAAACTCCTACCACACCGAGCGCTACTGGTACTCCCACGACGGCCGCACGTTCACCGGCGCACCGGTCCCGTGCCCGGTGAACTCGACGACGCCGTCGCTTGCCGGCCCGCAGGGCGGTCGGGTGCAGGTGGTCTGCTCGGGCGACCCGGCCGATCCGCAGCCGGGCGAGCAGGTCAAGAATCTCGTGGTCGCGCCGGCGCTCGGCAAGGCGTTCGGCAACGCGGGCCCACTGCCGGTCACCGGCTACGAGCAGGCGTTCGCCACGATCAGCGCGACGGCAGCCGTGACGGCGACCCAGGCCGCGGACGCCAACCTGCTCTACGCCACGTTCGACGGCGGCAAGACCTGGCAGAACACGCTCACCGTCACCGATGTGCTCGGCATGTGGGACCTGGCTTTCCCCGGCTCGGGCACGGGCTATCTGGTCGCCGGACTGCCGCAGAGCCCGATCGGCGCGTCGCACGTCTACCGCAGCACCGACGGTGGCCACACCTGGTCGATCATGGCCATGTAAACGTGCCCGGGTGAACGTGCCCGGGTTGTTCACCTTGCGGTGCGCTGTGGTTGGTTGGATCGTGAACGACTGGCCCAGTAGATCGGGTCTGCTTGGGCGTGCCCGTTCCTGCGGACACCGAGGTGATCAGGCCATGGAGCCATCGCTCGTCCCCCCGATCCACTCCGTCGCGCCGGAGCGGAGGGGCCAAGCTCCCCTGCTCGGCCCGGAACGCGGCCTCGCCGCGCACGTCATGGTGTACGTGTTCGTGATCGTTCCGGTGCTGGCCGTCCTCGCCACCGTGCCCTGGGTCTGGGGCTGGGGCCTGGACTGGGTGAACGTGGTGATGGCAGCCATCTGGTACACGGTCACCTGTCTCGGGGTGACCGTCGGCTTCCACCGCTACTTCACGCACGGCGCGTTCAAGGCCAAGCGGTGGGTGCGGGTCGGCCTTGCCGTGCTGGGCAGCATGTCCGTGCAGGGGCCGATCCTGCACTGGGTCGCCGATCACCGCAGGCACCACGCGTTCTCCGATCGAGAGGGTGATCCGCACTCGCCGTGGCGCTTCGGCACGTCACCGGTCGCGCTGGTGCGCGGCTTCTGGCACGCGCACCTGGGGTGGGTGCTGGAGCGCGACCTGACCAACCAGCGCCGTTTCGCCCCTGACCTGCTCGCCGACCGGGACCTGCGCATCGTGCACCGGCTGTTCGGCCTGTGCACCGCGGTCACGCTGTTCGCGCCTGCGCTCATCGGCGGGTTACTCACCTGGTCGTGGTGGGGCGCGCTGACCGCGTTCTTCTGGGTCGGCCTGGTCCGGGTTGGCGTGCTGCACCACGTGACCTGGTCGATCAACTCGATCTGCCACCTGATCGGACAGCGCCCGTTCGTCGCCCGCGACCGGTCGGCGAACTTCTGGCCGTTGGCGATCCTGAGCATGGGCGAGTCGTGGCACAACCTGCACCACGCCGACCCGACCTGCGCCCGGCACGGTGTGCGGCGCGGTCAGATCGACGTGTCGGCCCGGGTGATCTGGCTGCTGGAGAAGGCGGGCTGGGTGTACGACGTGCGCTGGCCGAGCGCGACCCGGCTGGCGCGGCTGCGGGCGAACTGATCCTCAGACCTGCTCTGTGACGATCTCGGCTGGCTCGGGTTCCTCGTCGAACAGGGCCCGGCCCGCCGCGATCTGGTCGGCGAACGCGGCGCGCAGCATGGTCGCGGCCAGGTGCGGCACCAGGTCGGTGCTGCGCCGGATCAGCCACGGAATGCCCTTGGCGATCAGCCAGGCCGCCCGCTGCGTCCTGGTCACCACCAGGCCGCCCGCGCAGGTCAGCGACACCTCGCCGGCCGCGATGCCGGCCTCGGCGACACGCTGCGCGAACGCGTTCGCCAGGGTGCGGTGCCCCAGTTCGGACGGGTGCAGCCGGTCCACCGACCAGGCAGTCCTGCGGTAGATGCCGGGCAACTCGGCCAGATCGACGACGCCGACATTGTGCCGGCGGACGACCACGTCGAACACCGCGTTCAGCTCGGTGATCCGATCGAGCAGGATCCGGTGCAGCGCCCTCGGCAGCCGGAACACCCTGCCGTGGTCGTGGTAGCGGATGGTCAGCACCAGCGCGCCCGACTCAGTCAGGCTCGACACGATCTTGTCGAGGTCCGCGTGCAGCCGGTTCGGGTCGAAGTCCGACCGCAGGGTGTCGTTCATTCCCGCGACCACGATGGCGACGTCGGGTCGGGACCGCAACGCGGCGGGGAGCTGGTCACGGCGGACCGAGTCGAGCCGGGCGCCGTTGACGGAGAGGTTGACCAACCGGGCCGGGGCGAGCGCCTCGGCGAGCAGCGGGGCGAACCCCCGCCACCCGCGACCTGGCACCGGGTCGCCAAGTCCAACGCCGACCGAGTCGCCGAGCACGACGAGGGTGCCCACCGTCCTGGACGAACCTGCGTGAGCCGTCCTGTCCATCAGCACACGCTGAATGATCCCGGTCAAATGTGGCACCAGAGCTGAGCAGCGGTGGCCTGCGAGCGTCTACGAGGTCAAGATTTCAGATGCTCAGGTCCGGTTTGATCTTGTCGATCCGCCACTCCCGCTTGCCAGCCACCACAACCGTGGTGAGCACCAGTGCCGCGACGAGGAACCCGGCCAGCACGAGCGTGTCGCGCAACAGGTGCGCGCCGTTGCCGCCGACCGTGGTCACCCGCAACGCGTCGACGAGGTAACTCATCGGCAGCAGCGGATGCAGCACCTTGAACGGCAGCGGCAGCGTTTCGTACGGATACGTGCCGCCGCACGTGGTGAGCTGCAACAACAACAGGATGAGGATCACCGCGCTGGCCACCCCGCCGAGCCAGGTGCGGAACAGGTGCGCGATCGCGGTGAACGCGGCGGCGGCCAGGATCACCAGGCCGATCGTCTGCCAGGGATGGACCGGGTTGAGCCCGAGCGAGAAGTCGACCACCAGGTACAACAGGATGCCGGCGGTGATGCAGCAGGCGGCGGCGGGCAGCCAGCCGGACACCGCGACCAGCGCGTTGCTTGCCCTGCTCGCCATGGCGCGGGCGGAGAACGGCCGCAGGATGAGGAACGCGGTGATGCCGAAGACGAACAGCGCGATCGAGAAGAAGAACGGGGTAAGGCCGACGCCGTAAGTCGCCGCCGGGTGCAGGTTGGTCAGCTTCACGTCCACCGGTGAGGCCAGCGTGTTCGCGTTGCTTTTCTGTTGGTCGGGGGTGAGCACCGGCAGCTGGTCTTCCGCGTTGCTCAGGCCGCTGGCCAGCTTGTCGGCGCCGGCCTGGAGCTGGGTGACGCCGGAGTTGAGCTGGTTGGCGCCGGTCGATGCGGTGCCGAGACCGGTGTCCAGCTGCGCGGCGCCGGAGGCGACCTGTTTGGCGCCGTCTGCCAACTGCTGCACCTTCGATGCAGCGCCGCTGACCTGCGCCTGCAACTGTGGCGCCTCGCTGGCCAGCGTCTTCGCGGCGGCGGCGACCTGGGCCGTGGTGTCCCGGACGTTGTCCGCGTTGGTGTTCACCTGGCCTGCGTCGCTCGCGGCCTGGTTGGTCAACCGCACCAGCGCCTGGTAGTTCGGATCGGCTTGTAGCAGCGGGTTGTCCTGGCCGAGCTGGGTGACCTTGCCCTGGATCGTGTCGGCACCACCCGAGATCACGCCCGTCACCTGGGCCGCGCCGCCCGCCAGCGAGGCAGCGGTGTTCGCCGCCGAGGACGCCGTGCTGGTCACGCCGGGAATGGCGGCGGCGATCCGGTTGGCCGCCGGCACGACGACGCCCGCGATCTGGTTGACGCCGTCGGACACCTGCTGCGCGCCCGGTGCCAGCTTGTCGGCACCGGTCTTGAGCTGCCCGATGCCGCTGGCCAGGCTGGCACTGCCGGTCGCAGCCGTGTTCAGCCCGTCGCGCAACTGGCCGGCGCCGCTGGCGGCCTGGGTGATGCCGTCCCGAAGCGTTTGCAGGTTCCCGAAAACCGACTCGAAGTAGGCGCTGACCGCGGCAGCGCTGATCTTGTTCTGCAACTCCGACTGCGCGGTCTCGGCCATCTTGCCGACGATGTAGCCGTTGGAGTCGTCCAGCGTGATCAGCATGCCGGCGCGCTGCGGCGTGCCGGTCGCGCCGCTGGCGAGCTTGGCGGAGAAGTCGCGCGGCACCGAGATCTCGAAGTAGTAGTCGGTGTTGTTGAGTCCCTGGCGCGCCTGCTCGTCGCTGACGAAGTGCCAGTCGAAGATCTTGTCCGACTTCAGCTCGTCCACGAACAGCTGGCCCGCGTTGACCCGCTGGTTGTTGACGGTCACCGGCTGGTCGTCGTCGACGACCGCGACCGGGATCTGGCTGAACCGGCCGTACGGGTCCCAGTTGGACCACAGGTACAGGCCGCCGTAGAGCAGCGGCACCAGCACGATGAACAGCAGGGCGAGGATCTGCAGCGGCTTGTGGAACCGCTTGATCTCCAGCAGCGCCAACCTAATCGGTCGCATCGGAACCGTCCTCCTGCGCGTCGCCGGTGATCTTGGTGATCTCGGTGATCTCGGTGGGGATCTCGTTGAATTCGCCGTGCACCGGCAGGCTGAGCACGCGCGCGCCAGCGGCCTTGGCCAGATCGGGCTCGACGGCGCTGGCCACGACCGCGATGCCGGAGCGGGCGACGTCGGCGAGCGCGGCCCAGATCCGGCGCTGCTGCTCGGCGGTGACCGCGACGTCCACGTCGTCGACGACGACAAGGCACGGCGCAGGGGTGATTGCCAGCGCGACCGCGAACAGGGTGGCCTCGTCCGGCGCGAGATCGCCGACCAGGGTGGCACTGTCCACAGTGAAACCGACGAGTTCGGCGGCGTGCCGGTAGTCGATCTCGGGCCTGCTGAGCAACCGCGTCTCGCGCACGAGGTCGCCGACGGTCAGGTCGTCCTCAAGTTCCACGGCACCGGTGATGCGCGCCACCGAGGTGACCTGGCGGATCTTGGCCCTGCGCTGACTGTCGGCCACGGTCAGCGTGCCCGCGCTCGGCCTGGCCCTGCCGGTCAGCGCGAGCAGCAGCATGCTGCGTCCGCTGCCGGCGGGCCCGGTGACGGCGAGCAGTTCGCCCTCCGCGAGCTCAAGATCGACGTCCCTGAACACCCAGCCACGTTTGGTGCGCAGGCCCAACTGCCGTGTTGTCGCCACCGTCATGACTCGAATAGTATTCCCTATCGGATAGGGATCGCTATTCTGGGTGACGCACGCGACGACCCAAGGAGGTGATGATGCCGAAGTCGCCGACCAAGCGCAGGCCGAGGACGGTCGCGGCACTGCTGGACGGCGCGCTGCACGCGTTCGCCGAGCGCGGGTTCGACGGCGCGTCTATCGGCTACATCTGCGAGCGAGCCGGCCTGACCACCGGCGCGTTCTACTCCAACTTCGCCAGCAAGCAGGAGCTGTTCTTCGCGTTGCTCCAGGAGCGGGCCAACGCCGTGCTCGCGCACTTCGAGGAGTTGACCGACCGGGTCGAGAGCAGGCCGGAACTGCTGGACGAACTGCTGCGGGAGGCCGTGGAAACCCAGGAGGAGGCGGATGGCTGGACGCTGGTGAGCCTGGAGTTCCGGCTGTTCGCCATGCGTCACCCGGACGCCGCGGAGGAACTGCTCGCGCACGAACGACGAGTGCGCGCACACATCGCCGAACTGCTCGACCGCGCACTGCGCGCGGCAGGACGACGGCCCAGCATCGCGGTGGACGAGCTGGCGCGGCTGGTGATCGCCGTCTACGCTGGACTGTCCCTTCGGCACGGCAGCCGAGCCGATCCGACCCAACCGGATCGGCTCGCCGCGCGGGTGCTGCCCACGCTGCTGAACGCGTTGTCGGTCAGATCAGGCTGAGCTGGCCAGCGCCCTTCTCGAACGCGATGAGCGCGCGCTTGCGTTCGATGCCGCCGCCGTAGCCGGTGAGGTCGCCGTTCGAGCCGACCACCCGGTGGCACGGCACGATGATGCCGATCGGGTTGCGCCCGTTGGCAAGGCCGACCGCGCGGGACGCGCTTGGCTTGCCGATCCGGTCGGCGAGCTGGCCGTAGGAAATGGTCTCGCCGAACGGAATCCGGCGCAGCTCGGCCCAGACCGTGCGCTGGAAGTCGGTGCCGGCCATGGCCAGCGGCAGGTCGAACTCGGTGCGCTCGCCGGCGAAGTACTCGGCCAACTGGGCGCGGACCGCGTCGAAGGGCGCCTCGTCGCAGGCACGGCGCTCGCCGAAGACCTCGTCGGGCGGGCGGTGCCGCTGGTTGTCCATGTACAGGCCGGCCAGCGCGCCGTCATTGGCGACGAGGGTCAGCGTGCCGACCGGGCTGTCGATCACGCAGTGCGTCAGTGTCATGCTGCTCCTTTGTCGGCGGGCAGCCGGTTGATCGGGTGATCGCCGGTTGCCCAGAGGTACTGCACCGCGTACGCGCGCCACGGCCGCCACGCGCACGAATGCCTGATCAGCGCGGCCGGGGTGGTGGGCAGTTCCAGTTCGGCCGCTGCGTTGCGGATGCCGAGATCGGTCGCGGTGAACGCGTCCGGGTCGCCGAGCGCGCGCATGGCGATGGTCTCGATCGTCCACGGCCCGAATCCGGGCAGCTCGGCGAGCTTCGCGCGCACCTCCTGCCAGTCGCTGCCGACGCCGAGGTCGAGGCCACCGTTGGCGAGGGCGGCGATCAGCGAAGTCAGCGTGCTGCGTCGGGCCTTGGGGAAGGCCAGCGTCTCCGGATCGATGTCGGCCAGCGCGGCCGGGGTCGGGAACAGGTGGGTGAGGCCGCCTGCCGGGTCGTCGACGGGTTCGCCGTGCGCGCGCACCAGTCGGTGTGCGTGGGTGCGTGCGGCAGCGGTGGACACCTGCTGGCCGAGCACGGCGCGCACCGCGAACTCGTCAGGGTCGACCGTGCGCGGCACCCGCCTGCCCGGTGCCTTGTCCACCAACGGCGCCAGCTTGTCGTCGGTGCGCAGCAGGTCGTCAACGGCGACCGGGTCGGCGTCGAGGTCGAGCAGGCGGCGGCAACGGCTGATGGCGATGGTCAGGTCGCGCAGGTCGGTCAGCACCAGGTGGCAGCCGATGTGGTCGGGCAACGGCCGCAGCGACACGATGCCGTGGCCGTGCGGCAGGGCGAGCGTGCGCCGGTACGCGCCGTCGCGCCATTCCTCGACACCGGGCACGGCGGTCGCGGCGAGGTGGCCGAACAGGTTGTCCGGGCACAGCGGCGCGCGGAACGGCAGCCGCAGCGACAGCCCGCCGTTGCCGACGACCGGCTTCCCGTGCAGGGCTCGTTGGCGCAGTTCGCTCGGGGTCAACGCGAACACCGCGCGCACCGTGTCGTTGAACGTGCGGATGCTGTCGAAGCCGGACGCGAGCGCGACCTCGCCCATGGGCAGCGCGCTGGTCTCGATCAGCACCCGTGCCGTCTGCGCGCGTTGCGCCCTGGCCAGCGCGAGCGGGCCGGCGCCGAGTTCGGCGATGAGATGCCGTTCGACCTGTCGGACGCTGTAACCGAGATGCCTGGCCAACCCGGGCACCCCCTCCCGGTCGACGACGCCGTCGGCGATCAGCCGCATGGCGCGGGCCACCAGGTCGGCTCGTTCGTTCCACAGTGGAGAGCCGGGGCTCGCGTCCGGCCGGCAGCGTTTGCACGCGCGGTAGCCTGCCTGTTGCGCCGCGGCCGCACTCGGGTAGAACCGCATGTGCCGCTCCTTGGGCGCACAACGGGGCAACTCGGCCGGCAGTAGATGCCGGTCGTGGTCACCGCGGTGAAGAACCACCCGTCGAAGCGGGCATCCTTGGCCTGCACCGCCCGAACACAGCCTTCGAAGTCCTCGTGCACACATCAAGCATGCCCGTTCGAGCGGCGGCTGACTGGCGAAAAAACGACATCACCCTATTCGGTGGCCGCGCCCGGCGATGTTGGGGCAGCATGACCGGCATGACCAGCACAGTCCACACCTACGGCCTTGTCCTCGTCGAGCACGAGTTCCAGATCCCGTTGGATCACGCCCGACCCGACGGCGCGCGGATCACCGTGTTCGCCAGGGAGGTCGCCGACCCGGACGGCAGGGACCGGCCGTTCCTGGTCTTCCTCACGGGCGGTCCCGGCTTCGAGTCGCCGCGCCCCACCCGCAACCCCACCTCGCCCGCCTTCCTCGACCGGGCGCTGCGCGACTACCGGGTGCTGTTCCTCGACCAGCGCGGCACCGGCCGCTCCACCCCGGTCGGCACGCTGCCCGGCCTGACCCCGCAGCAGCAGGCCGACTACCTCACCCACTTCCGCGCCGACTCGATCATCGCCGACCTGGAGTGGATCCGGCGCGAGCTGAACGTGGACACCTGGGCCGTGCTCGGCCAGTCCTTCGGCGGCTTCTGCACGCTGCACTACCTTTCGGTGGCTCCACAGAGCCTGCGCGCCGCGTTCCTCACCGGCGGCCTACCGCCGATCGGCATCCACCCCGACGAGATCTACGCCGCCACCTACGCCCGCATGCTGGAGCGCAACCGGCGCTACTACGAGCGCTACCCGCAGGACAGGGAGCGGATGCGCGCGGTGTGCGAGCGGCTGGAGCACGAGGAGATCATCCTGGCCGACGGCGACCGGCTCACCGCCCGCAGGCTGCGCATGGTCGGCAACGTGCTCGGTTCGACCGATGGCATGGAGCAGCTGCACTACCTGCTCGAACTCGCGCCCGACTCCACCGCGTTCCGCGCGGACGTGGTCAGACTGATCATGTCGTTCGGCCGCAACCCGATCTACTGGATCCTGCACGAGTCAAGCTACTCGGACGGCTTCGCCACCAACTGGTCCGCGCACCGGGTCATGCCGGCAGAGTTCACAGAGGACCCGACGCTGTTCACCGGCGAGCACGTTTTTCCGTGGATGGGCGAGGACTTCGGCGCGCTCACGCCGTTGCGCGAGGCCGCCGAGATCCTCGCCAAGCACGAGTGGCCGAAACTCTACGACCCGGAGGTGTTGCGGCACAACGAGGTTCCGGCCGCCGCCGCAGTCTACTGGGACGACCTGTATGTGGAGAGCACGTTCTCCATGCGGACCGCGGCGGCCGTGCGCGGCCTGCGGCCGTGGATCACCAACGAGTTCGAGCACGGCGGCCTGCGCCAGTCCGGCGACCGGGTCCTTGACCGGCTGTTCGACCTCGCGGCGAATCGCGTCTACTGAGATTCGCCGGGCAGGTTACTGATCGGGCAGCGTCTGATCGGGTAGGGGGCGGCGTCCGGCGAAGCCGAGTTCGACGCGGTGGTACCAGGCGAGTTCGGCGTCGCCCTCCAGCCAGCACAGCAGCACCTCGACCCCGTCCAGGTCGGCCGGAAAGTCCACAAGGAGCGGGGCGAAGCCCTTCAGTTCCGCGCCGGTCCGCTGCACGATGCTCATCAGCTCGTCGAGCCTGGCCTGGGCGGCCTTGAGTTCCGGCAGGCCACCGAGCCTGCTCGGCGCGGCACCGACGGTCAGCGACGCCGCGAGTTCGGCTGCGTCCGCGCGCAACGCGACCAACTCGTCCAGCACCGGGCGCAGCCTGCGCAGTTCCGCGCGGGCCTCCGCCACCGTGAACAAGCCCATGCGGCAAGCCTGCCAGACCGGCGACGGACTCGTGTCATTCGGTCAGTGCCACTACGCTCTGGAGATCATGGCAACAGCGAACTCACGTCCGGTCCGGATCGGTGTGCAAATCGCCCAGCAGCACGGTGACTACTCGGCCATCCGGCGCGCGGCGGCCGAGGCCGAGGACATCGGCGCGGACATCATCTTCAACTGGGACCACTTCTTCCCGCTCTCCGGCGAGACGTACGGCAAGCACTTCGAGTGCTGGACCATGCTCGGCGCGTGGGCCGAGCAGACCTCTCGGGTCCAGTTGGGCGCGCTGGTCACCTGCAACAGCTACCGCAACCCCGAGCTGCTCGCGGACATGGCCCGCACGGTGGACCACATCAGCGACGGCAGGCTGATCCTGGGCATCGGTTCCGGCTGGAAGGAACTGGACTACACCGAGTACGGCTACGAGTTCGGCACGGCCGGCAGCAGGCTGGACGACCTGGCCGAGGCCATGCCGAGGATCGAGGCGCGGTTCACCAAGCTGAACCCGGCGCCCACCCGCAAGATCCCGGTGCTGATCGGCGGCGGCGGTGAGAAGAAGACGCTGCGGCTGGTCGCCAAGCACGCCGACATCTGGCACTCCTTCACCAGGGGCGCGGATTTCGACCACAAGAAGCAGGTGCTCGCGCGGCACTGCGCCGAGGTGGGCCGCGACCTCGGCGAGATCGAGCTGTCGGTCGGCGTCGGCGGCGACCCCGACGTGAACGGGCCAGCACTGCTTGAGCAGGGCATCACCACGTTCACCATCGGCACGAGCGGCCCGGACTTCGACCTGTCCACGGCCCGCGCGTGGATCAACTGGCGGGACAAACTGGGCGATTGATGCCCATGGTGGCGCGCTCGGTTGGCACGGAGGAGCATCGAGATCGTGCAGGATGACCGGGCCGCCACGGAACAGGCCGAGTTGGCCGCCGCGCGGGCGTGGGTGCTCGCGCAGGTGGACAAGCTGGGCCAGTACGGTGGCCCCGGCCTGCGACCGACCTCGCTGAACAGCCAGCAGCGGCTGTACGAGCCACCGGCCGAGCTGGCCAACAAGCTGGACGCGCGGGTGCGGGCCGGATGCACGCAGGAGGGCCTTGACTATCCGCGCAAGCAGGCTGCCGTGCGCGGCGGCGTGCTGGCCGGGCTTGTCGCGCTGCTCGGCACGATCCTGCTGGTGGTGGACGGGGTCAGCCTGGCCCTCGGTGGCGGGCTAGTTACGTTGATCATGGCGATCGTGGGGCTGGCCGGGTTGGTGTTCGGGGTCGGTTCGGCGATCCCGATCTCCGTTTACGCCAACCGCGATCCGCTGCGCCTGACCCATCTCGACCGGCACGCGCTGCACCAGACCAAACGGTGGCAGAGCCGGCAGAACTGGATCGGGCCGCTGTCCGGCTCGATCGAGCGCAGGCTGGTGATCGTCGCCCGCGACCTGGTCGAACGGATCGTGTCCAGCCCGGCCTGGTCGTCGGGGCACCTTGCCGCGCACCGCTCCCAGCTGAACCTGGCCAACGAGCTGGACCAGATCGACGAGCAGGCGTTCGGCCTTGCCACGTTGCGCGCGCAGCTCTCCTCGGGCGTGCCGATCCCCGGTGACCAGCGCGCGGTCGCGGCCGAGCAGGGCTGGCAGCGGCTGGTGGACCGGGTCGCCGGGCTTGCCGTGTACGCGGACCGGCTTGACGGCATCCAGCAGCAGCTGGCCAGGGAGGCCGCCGAGTATGACGCCGCCTACGCGGACGGCACCGTGGCCAGGCTGGTCGCCGGCGCGGTGCGCGACGAACTCGCCGCGGACACGCTCCGCTCGCTGTCCGACGAGCTGAGCCCGCCCAGCGAACTGGACGGGCCGCCTACCAGGAGCGAGTCGTAGCGAACGAGTGCGACGTGATCCGCTGGGACTTCTCCGGCCGCTGGTAGACCGACTGCACCGCGACCCGCCCCGGCCCGATCAGCCGCAGCCACACCGTGCGGTAGCTGAACGAGCGGAAAAAACTCAGGCCCGGCGACTTCGGATATTCCAGGTGCAGGTGCATCCGCACGGACACGTCCCGGTAGAGCAGCGCGCTCGGCTGGATCAGCATCGTCTCGTTCGGGCCGAGGTCGCGCACGAACGTGTTGCCAGGTGAGTGCAGCAGGAGCAGGCCGGGCTGGGCGGGCGCGGTGAAGACGTCGCCGAACATGCCAAGCGGGTAGTGCGTCTCGCGGTCGTCGCCGGAACCGGTGACGAACCACACGCCCGAGCGCTGCCAGCTGTACTTGATCTGCCCGGTGGCGACCAGGAAGCGGTGCTCGCGCACCCAGATCGACTGGCCGTTCTGCAACGGCAGCGTGACGATGTCGCCGGCATGGTTGTCGGACAACGCGATGTGGCCCGGCCCGCGACCCTCCACCATGATCAGCGGCAGGCCCGCCATGACCCGGCTCCAGCCGCCGGCAAGGCTCATATTGGACAGTTGCGCGTTCGCGTCGCACCACAACAGGTTGTGGTGGGAGAAGTAGATCGAGTCCTGCGGCGCGAGGGTGAAGTCGGCGACCGGAACCTGGAAGCCCTCGATCTGGCAGTAGGACTGGCCGAACTGGATGCGCGCCATGTCCTTGACCGGCGGCTGCTTCTGCCAGCCGGACTGGCTGACCGAGGCACGCACGTCGATCGGGGCGCCGCAACGCACGCACGCGGACTGGGTCGGGTCGCTGTTCTGCCGGCAGTAGCGGCAGATGTAGTTACCGGGTGAGGTCATGGTCGTCGCGCCTCACTCGGAGTGGTGGTGCACGTACATGGACTGGATGCCGACCCGGCCGGGGCCGGTCATCTCGGCGAGGTACATGCCTCTGCTGAGCAGACCGGTCTTGAGCGGCGTCTTGATCGCCTGCATGCCAACGGTCGAGTCCTTGTACAGGTAGGCGCCGGGCTCGACGAGGATCTTCTCCCCCGGCCGCAGCAGCCGCTCGAACACGTTGCCATAGCCGTGCAACAGCAACAGGCCGGGCATGCCCTGGGTGATGAACCGGTCCATGTACATGCCGCTGCCGCCGTGCAGGATGTTGGCAAGGCCCTTGATCCGCACGAACGAGTAGCTGATGCTGCCGGACGCGACCAGGAACGCGTGCTCGCGCACGTCGATCTCCATGCCGGGATGCAGGGGCAGCACCACCAGCTCACCGGGTGCGTCCCGAGAGAACGCGATCCGGCCAGGTCCCTGACCGACGGTGACGATGTGCGGCATGCCGCCGAACGAGCGGCGCATGCCGCCGCCGGTGTTCAGCGCGGAGATCGGCGCGCTCTCGTCCTTCCACAACATCACGTGGTGCTCGAAGAACACCGCGTCACCGGGGCCGAGGTTGATCTCGGCCACCGGCACGAGTTCGCCCTCGACCTGGCAGGTGCTGTTGGAGAACCGGAACTCGGTCATGTCCCGCAGGCGGGGCGCCTCGCGCCAGCCGGAGTCGGAAACCTTGTTGCGTTCGTCCTGCGGCGCGCCACAGGTGAGGCAGCTGACGGTGCCCGGCGGGTTCTGCGACCTGCACCACTGACACTCGATCCGGTCCACCGTTGTTCACTCCGTTTCGCCTGTCCAGCCCCCACGGCCGTACTGGATCGGGTAGAAGTTAGCAGTACCTGCGGCGGTAGGGTCGCGGTTGAAAACGATCGGTCGTCGTGGAGGCGTGTCGTGGCACTGTTCGGGCGGGAATTCATCGCGGTTCCTGACGACCGCAAGGGTCAGTTGGTGTTCAAGTGGCCGGACGTCAGCATCCGGCGGTTCACTCACGCGATCGTCAACGCGGACGAGGTCGCGTTGTTCGTCAACACCGGCCAGGTCGTGCAGACCATGGGCCCCGGCCGGCACGCGATCGACGCGAACGAGCTGCCCGGCCTCGGCGCACTGATCGACCAGCTCTCCGGTGGCAACGCCTACCGCGCCGAGCTGTACTTCGTGCACAGCCGCGAGTTCACCGGCTTCACCTTCGGTGGCCGCATCGACGACGTGCAGGACAGGGCCACCGGCCTGATCGTGACGCTGCGGGTGTTCGGCGACTACGCGCTGCGGGTGTCCGACCCGATCCGGCTGATCACCAACCTGGTGTCCACCGTCGACGTCACCGACAACGACCGAGTGTCCAACTGGGTGAGCGACCAGTTGCTCAAGGTGATGCGTTCCGATGTCACCAACCAGATCGTGCGCAACGGCTGGCCGATCCTTGGCCTGTCCGCGTATACGCCGGAGATCGAGCAGACGGTCATCACCAAGGCCAACGAGCAACTCGCCGCCTACGGCGTTGCCATGACCAGGATGGGCAACTTCGACATCAACCTGGCGCCCGAGGACGCGCAGCAGCTCAAGACGCTGGCCAAGGACACCAGCTACTCACGCCTCGCCGGCGGCTTCAACCAGTACGCGGCGGGCGAGCTGGCACTGGGTGCTGGCCAGGGCATGTCGCAGGGCGGCAACGCGGTCGGCGGCGCCTTCCTCGCGGCCGGTCTCGGCATGGGCGGCCAGGCAGTCCAGCAGGGCGCGCTGCCGCCAACTCCCCCGCCCGCACAGGGCTTCGCCGGTGGCGCGCCAGGCGGTTACGTCGGGCCGCCGCCCACCGGCATGCCGCAGACCGGTCCGCAGCAGCTCCCGCCCGGCCAAGGCCCCGCAGCCCCAACAGCAGACCGGCCCCGCAGCCCCAACAGCAGGCGCCGCAGGCACCTGCCGGCGCGCCGTGCGCGTCCTGCCAGGCTCCGGTGCCGCCCGGCGCGAAGTTCTGCATGAACTGCGGCACCGCGGTCGCTGCCGTGCCGCACTGCACCAACTGTGGCAACGAACTGACGCCGGGTGCCCGGTTCTGCGGCAACTGCGGCACCCAGACCGGCCAGGGCTGAGTCCTCAAGAACCGGCGGGAGTCATGACGGACGTGACGGGTCGGAGATGCGGCCGAACAGGAGCGGGACGCCGGTACCGGTGTGGGTGACGGCGAACAGGAACGGGCGATCGATCGTGACCCGGCTGGGTGCCAAGCTCAGTGAGACGGCCGTGATGGCTACCGCTGTCGCGGCCGCCGCTTCGGCTCCCTGTTCGTCCACTGTCAGGTCCACTCCCTGCACGACGTGGCTGACGTAGAGCCGTTCGTCCCGCGTGATGCCGGTGAACTCGGCCGCGATCCCATCGAACGCCCGACGAATGCCCAACTCCTGGAGCGCGGTTACGAGCGGATGGGTGCCGTGATAACGGAACCGGGGTATGTCGAGCGTCAGCTCGATCGGGCGCAGACCGGAGAGGACGGTGCCGAGTCCCCTGCGGCGCACCAGTGCTTCCAGTTCGGCGATCGGCCCGTCGGGCAGCACTACCGTCATCGCCAGTTGGCGCGTGGAGTCCGACATGCTCACCGACTGGTACCCGTCGCGTCGTGCGTACCCGAATTCCGCCTTCCTGTGCATCATCGGCACCGTCACCGTGCCGCCGTCGGCCAACTGGAACGGCTCGGTGGTTGTCGACTCGGGCGCGAACGCATCGCCCCAGTGCAGCTTGAGATAGGTGGCATTGGCCAGGACGAGACGAGTGTCGACGTTCACCGTGCCCGGACCGAGCAGGTCGGTGATGCGGTTGGCGGTCTGCTCCGCGATGAGGCGGTTGATCTCCTCACGACAGGTTTCCGGTCGCCGGACGAAATCGACACTGTACGGATCGGCGGCGTAGTCCTCACGCAGTGTCGTGCTGAAACCCGAGCCCAGGCGCAGGCCGTCCTGTACCCACATCGTATTGGCGATGTTCAGTGCGACCGCCTCGTCCGGCAGGCTCGCCAGCATGGTCGACGTCAGTTCGTGCTGGGTGTGCGCCGTGTCGGCGGCGTCGGCCATGTGCAGCGCCCTCGCCATCTCGTGGCTTGTTTCACCGACCGCGCCCTGCCACACCATCTGCATTGCCGTAGCGGCGCTGAACGGGGACACCACGATGTTCGCCGCCGTGTTGCCGACCACGCTCATCAGGTCGGTGCCGAACTCGCCGATCGCACGAACGAGTTCGTGCAGACGATCGCCGCTTTTGGTGACGGGAGCGGGTGCGCTGAACATGAAGCCCTCTCGATCCGAGGTAAGCGCGGGCGGGTGGTTCACCCGCCCGCGTTGACTTTTCCGCGCGCCTCAATGGCCTTGACAACGGCGGCCATGTCCGCGCCGCCCGCGCGAGCCGGACACCGGCGCCTCCACGTACCGCCCGCCCGCCGCTCGGATGTCCGCTTCGAGCCCCAGCGAGTAACCGGGCGCGGTCGTACCCATGTGGACGATGACCTTGCCCCTGCGCAGCACTTCGTCGATGGCATCGGCGTTGGCCAGCATCAGGATGACCACGTCCGCGCGCTTGCACAGTTCCGCGACCTCCGCGACGGCGATCACGCGACCCGACCGGCGAGCGAACCGGCCCGGACACCGAGCAGACCGGCCAACAGGTCCACGATTTCCCGAGCGGCCTCCGGCCTGCCGAGCCGCGCGGACGCCAACGCCATTCGATCCACAATGGATGGATCGGCGCGGAGTTCGACCAGCGTGCGCAACAGGCTGCGTACGCTCGGCGTGTGCCGGCCGGCGCCCGCGTCCACGACGAACTCGGTGTTGCCGCGCTCCTGCCCGGGCACGTGCGAGGTGAGCATCAGCGGCACGCCGCAACAGGTCGCCTCGGCGATCGTGCCCGGCCCTGCCTTGCTCACCAGCACGTCAGCGCTGCGCAGCCAGTCGGCCATGTTGTCGACGAACCCGTTCACCGTCAACCGGTCCGGGTAGGCGGCGCGCAGTTCGTCCAGGGTTTCCCGCAGCCGCCGGTTGCGACCGCAGATCGCGACGACGGCGACGTCGTCGAAGCGGCGCAGGATCGCCCTTGCCCGCCGCGCGATCCCACCCGCGCCCTCGCCGCCGCCGGTGAGCAGCACGGTGAACCGCTGCTCGTCGATGCCGAGCCGCCGCCGCAACGCGGCCCGTTCCTCGCCACGCAGCACCCCGTTCGTGAACGGCGGCGACACCGGCAGGCCGATCTCCACCCGACGGTCCGGGCCGAGTCGCTTGCGCTCGCGCGCCCAGCCGACCGCGGTCGGCGGCACCACGATCCGGTCGGCCTTGCGGTCGTGCCAGGACGAGTGCGGGTTGACCAGATCGGTGACCACCGTCAGCACGGGGGTTTCGCGGCACGCGCGCTCACGCGTCCTGACCGCGGCCGAACCGGTCAACGGGTGCAGGTTCACGATGGCCGCCGGCCGTTGCGCGGCAATGGCGTCGGCGACCGGCCGGTGCGCGAGGGTGAGCAGCGTGGAGCGCAGAAATCGCACGCCACCGCGCCAGTCCGAGGTGTAGTAGATGCTCCCCCACACCCACGGCGCGAACCGGATGGACAGCCCGTAAAGCCGGCTGATCCTGCGCAGCAGCCAGGCCGAGCCCGGCCCACCGAGCGGATCGCACAGCACCGGCTCGAACTCCCCCGGATACCACTGCTCAAGGGTCTGTGCGAGGGCTCTTGCCGCGGCCCGATGCCCGCCGCCGGTGTCCGAGAAGAGGAACAGCAGCCGCTTCGGGTCGGAGCCCGCTACCGGCGCGACATCGTCCACAGTGCCATCCTAGGGCGGAGGTGCCAGTCATCGTGGGCGCGGTGTCCCGTCCCCACGAACGAAAACTAGCCTCGACACGCTGTGTTGTCGTCGGTTCCCCGCGGTAGTTCTCCGCTACGTAAGTCGTCGGCAATCGCGCGGCCATCTACGTCGTTCGCCGGCAACCCGGGCGCCACCGCGCGCACGGTCGCGGACGCCTTGAGCAGCATCTCCGCGTACTCCTCCGCCGGATCTGAGTCGAGCACGACCGCGCCACCGGCGCCAACATGCCACTCGTCGCCGATGCGCACCGCGGTGCGGATGACGATGTTCAGGTCGGCCGTGCCGGTGACCCCGAGCACGCCGAGCGAACCCGAGTACACGCCGCGCGCGGACGTTTCCAGCGTGTCCAGGATCTCCATGCCGCGTTGTTTGGGCGCCCCGGTCATCGAGCCGCCAGGGAAGCAGGCGCGCACGCAGTCCAGCACGCTCATCTCGGGCCGCAGCCTGCCGTGCACGGTCGACACCAGCTGGTGCACGGTGGCGTAGGTCTCGGCCACCATCATCCTGGGCACGGTCACCGAGCCGACCTCGCACACCCGACCGAGGTCGTTGCGCAGCAGGTCGAGGATCATCAGGTTCTCCGCGAAGTTCTTGCGGCTGCCGACGAGTTCCGCCTTGAGCCGTGCGTCCTCGGCCGGTGTCGCGCCGCGCCGGATGGTGCCCTTGATCGGTTTGGTCTCGACGTTGTGCTCCCGGTCGACGCGCAGGAACCGTTCCGGCGAAGAACACGCCACCTGGACGTCGGGAAAGCGCAGGTAGGCGCCGTAAGGGGCGGGGTTGGCCGCGCGCAGCCGTTGATAGACCGCGAAGCCGTCCGCGCCGTCCGCGGGCAGCCGGGCCGTGTTGGTCAGGCACAGCTCGTAGCTCTCGCCCGCGTGCAGTTTGTGCTGGCATTCGACGACGTCGGCCAGGTACCGCGCGCGGTCGCGAACCAGCCACGGCTCGACATCGACCGGCTCGGCCTGCGGCGCGGCGACCGGTCGGTCCGCCGGCAGGTTCGCGAGCACGGCGACGGCTTCGGCGGGCCACTCGTCGTCGTCGAACCCGACGACATAGGTGCGGCCGGCCTCGTGGTCGACGGTGACGGTGCGGTCGGCGAAGATCCACTGCGCGTCCGGTGCCGGCGAGTGGTGTTTGTTGCGTCCACCACAATCGGCCTTCAACTCGTAGCCGAAGTACCCGACATAGCCGCACGCCGGATCGAAGGGCAGGTCAGCGGGCGGTTCAACGCGCCGGGCAGCCAGTTGCGCGTCAAGGTAGTCGAAGACGGTGGTGTCGGCGACGGTGCGCGCTCCCCCGTCCGCCGATTCGACCGTGACCTGGCCCTCGCCGACCCGGTACGTGAGGAGTTCACCACGCGGTCCGGTGTCCGCACCCAGATGCGAGAACCGCGCGAGCCCTGGTTCGACGTGCGCGCTGTCCAGCCAGAACGCATGCTCGGCCGAGCCGAACAACGCGCGGAACGCGGCCTCGGTGTTCACCGCGCGGTCGAACGTGTGCACGACCAACCGATCCGGGCCAGCCGCTGGCCGGCTGATGGTGATCGGGGCGCTGTTCGGCGGGCGGTCGGTCGGGGTGAAGGCGCGGAACCGGGTGAGCAGGTCGGCGCCGAACTCGCCGGCCACCGACTCGGGATGGAACTGTAGGCCCCACAGCGGCCGGTCGCGGTGCCGTAGCGCCATGATCACGCCGTCCTCGGCCCATGCGGTCGCCACGAGCGTCGGCGGGAGGGGTGCCGCCGCGCCCGACGAGTGGTAGCGCACTGCGGTGAAAGTTTCCGGCAGGCCCTCGAACAGGTCGGTGCCGTCGTGCCGCAGCGTGGTGAGATGGCCGTGCCGGGCGGCGGGCGCCCGCGTGACCAGGCCGCCTTCTCCGCTGACGATGCCCTGATGACCGAGGCAGATGCCGAGCAACGGGATCAAGGTGGTGGCGATCACATCGGCGCAGATGCCGAAATCCTCGGAACGGGTCGGATGCCCCGGCCCCGGCGAGATCACGATGTTGTCGAACCCGGCGAGGTCCAGACCGGTCGAGTCGACGTCGTTGCGGATCACTGTGGGTGCGGCGCCGTTGACCCTCGCGATCAACTGGTACAGGTTGAACGTGTAGGAGTCATGGTTGTCGATGAGCAGGGTCCGCACCCAAGCATTGTGACCTGCCCGAACGGCGCCGCGCTCAGGTGTTCTTGATCGACGCCAGGAACGCGGCCCAGGTGACGGAGCTGAAGGTCAGCGTGCCAGCGTGTCGATTCTTGGTGTCACGCACACCGGTCCACGTCGAAGCCACGGATAACTCGACGCAGAAGCTCTGAGCATTGCTACGGCGACTTTTTCGCCACTCTCGCTCGTGGTCCATGATTTCTCAGTGATTCCCTTGCTGCCTTGATGATCTCCATCGACCGTTTGGACGACAGAGCCGCAGCCGCGATGTCGTCCCACACTGCAATCAGCGCGGCCACGTCACTCGATTCTGCAACAATTTCGACGCCCAGAATGCTCTCCACATACGCCGAATCAGAGTCATCTTCCTCTGGGAAGTGGAGCAGCATCATTGGTCCGGACAGCGGTCCGTAGGAGCCGACATCAAAAGGCAGCACCTGGATCTCGACATTTGGCCAGGTAGCAGCGGTGGCCAGGTGGTCGAGCTGCGCCGACATAACCTCGACGCCACCGATCATTCTGTGCAGCGCCGCCTCGTCGATCAGCGCGTGCAATTTCAGCGGGTTTCGTTGGCGGGTCAACAATCGCTGTCGATTTCGACGTTCACTGGCCGCGAGCCGCTCCCAGCGCTCCGAGGTGAGCATTCGCTTCGCGCCGTTCGATACAGCGGTCGCGTATTCCGCGGTTTGCAGCAAACCCGGAATGATCACCGTGTCCAGCGTGCGTTCGACATCGGCTTCCTTCTCGTCGAGTCGGAAGCGCTGGTAGTTGGCGGACAGATGAGCCGCGTGTTCCACCGAGGACGCGTCCGCGACCTCCCACAGTTGCAGCGCCTGCTCGCGTTCCTCCTTTGTCGCGCCGATCGCCGTCAACAACTTCCGGAACAACGGCAGTCGAGGCAGATGATCGCCGGCTTCCAACCTCGATACGGTCTGCCGGGAACACTGTGCCTTGGACGCCACCTGTTCCGCGTTCAGACCGCTGCGCTCCCGGATCGGCCTGATGAATCGGCCCAGCCTGCGCTTGCCTCGCGTCGTTCCCACAGCCATGTGGGACACGATAGTCAGCCGATTTCTCGGCCTTCACCCGGTAATTCACTCGAATGGGACGCGCTGGCGAAACCTGCAATGCCTAGCTTCTTCGGCATGACCCACTGGACCGGGCCCGACGAACGTCGCGATGAGCGGTTGTCGCGCTCGGATGAGCACGACCAACAAAGCACGTTCGAAGAAAACGCCTGATCCCCAAGCCCCGCGGTGGGGCAGGTAGGGGCACCGGTCAACAATCCCCGTTCACCGCCCCGGTGCTTCTTCCTCCTCGCCTGCCCCACCGCGGCCCATCTCCGGAAAGAACACGGGAACCGACACCCGCATGCACGACGACGAACTGAACCGCTGGCTCACCCAGCTCGCCTCGGTCCCCGGCTGGACCGTCTACCAGGTGGGCGAGGATCCGCCGCCACCGCTGATCGCGATCTGCCACCGGCACTTCTTCACCGACGTGGTGATCATCCACGACGCGCGCACCGCGGTCGCCTACCGAACCATGTTCGACAACGACCGGACGCCACCCGACGCCTCCGAGGCGCTGTGGACGTACTCGGGCGGCGCGGACAGCGCCATCGCCGAGGTGTTCGCGCTCAACCGCATGCCAGGGCGCAGGGTCCCCGCACCGACGCCGTACCGCCTGCCAGCAGGCGAACTGCGCGCCATCACCGACCCGAACGGAGACACGGCACCGTGACCAGCACCATCTGGCTGGCCTACGTCGAACCCCATGCCCTCACCGACCCGAACCGGCGCACAGCGGGACGGGAACAACGGCTGCGCGGCGTGCCAGACGCAGTGTTGCCCGAACCGCAGGACGTGGTGAACTGGCTGGTGGCCAGCCGCGCGACCTACGCGAGGCTGGCCGACGAGCACGGCCGCGCGCTCAACGCCCTCGTCGACGAACGGGACCCCATCGTCACCCGGCTCGTCGGCCGCGGTGGCAGCGTCTACGCGACCGTCCGGCAGTCCAGAATCATGACCGTCGACCTGTGCGTCGAGGCGTTCGACGGCGCCTGGGATCAGGTCCAGGGCAGGGCGCCGCGTTCGGCCCAGTAGTCGGTCGGCGGTTCGGCGAGCGTGGCCAGCTCGTCCAGTTCGGCTGGTTCGAGGTGCACGTCCGACGCGGCCAGGTTGGCACGCAACTGCTCGACACCCGCGGAACCGAGCAGCACTATGTCGGCCCACGGCTGGGCGAGCGCGGCGGCGAGGGCGATCGCGTCCGGTCCGACCTGGTGCCGCGCGGCGAGTTTGGTGACCGTTTCCGGCGGCTGAACGGCGAGCCTGCCGTTGGCCATGGCCTCCTTGACCATGACCAGGGCGCCGCTCGCGCGTGCCTCGGCCAGCGCTGGGCCGACCGAGGTCTCCAGCAGGTTCCAGGTCGACTGGACGGCTGAAAACACCGGTTGGCCCAGCACGGTCAGCGCAAGCGCCCTGCGCACGGTGTCGGCCTGCGCCGGGCCGGAGGTCGAGAAACCGACCCGGACGCCGTCCGCCCGGAGCCGGGCCAGTGCTTCCTGGAGTTCGCGGTCGCCGAACAGCGGGCTGTCCACGGTGAGCGAGTGCACCTGGTAGAGCGCGAGCCGGTCGCCGAGCAGCGCACGGGTTTCGGCCAGCTGCCCGACGAACCGGGCGAGCGAGTGTTCCTTCACCTCGTGCACCGGCGCGTCCAGCCGCCAGTCGCCGACGTAGGCGTAACCCCATTTGCTGGACACGGTCACGTCGGCGTGCCGACGATCGGCGAGCCAACCGGCGAGGAACTCCTCGGCGCGGCCGTACGAACGCGCCGCGTCGACCCAGCGGATGCCGGCCGCGTACGCCTCGTCCAGCACGGCCCAGCTGACCGCACGCAGCTCGTCGATGCCTCGGCGGGTGCCGAGTTCGTCCGCGCGGCCGAGGTTGATGTAGGCGGGCCTGCCGATCGCGGCCAGCCCGACACCGAGCCGGCCGATGTCCGGTTTCCGTTCCGCGCCCATCACTCCCCTTCGCCGCCGGCCGACTCTTCGCCGCCCGTCGACCTCACCATGTCAAATCTAGTTACGCGGCGCGGTTGCTGCTGAACGGACCGCGATACGCGGGCATGGTCGCGTCGGCGGGGTTGCCGCGCCTGCCGCCGCGCCAGTTCGCCAGCCAGCGCTGTCGGATCCGGTAGTGCACGAACAGGCTCAGCCCGAGCCAGAACATGGGGAAGGCGGGCCAGAAGAACGGCGCCCGCGAATGGACCCAGCCCGCGATGAGGGTGATCGCCATCACCGAGACGATGCCGGCGTGCACGGTAAGCGCGGCGCCCCAGCCGCTGTCGCGCCGTTCGGGCAGCGGCTCCGGCCTTGGCCTGCCATAGTCGACCGGCCACGACTCCCTTGGCAGGTCCTTGACGATCGCCGGCAGTTCCTCGCGGAAGGTCGCCGCGTAGATCCTGGTCATCCGCTCCTCGACCTCGGACACGGTGAGCCTGCCGTCCTGGCTTGCCTTGGTCACGGTCTCGACGAACGCCTCGCGTTCCGCGTTCGACGCCCGCACGCCCTCGCTCGGTGTTTCTGATTCCGCTGTCATGACACCATGATCGTCGCTGGTCAGCGGTGTGCGCATCGGCTCAGCACCGTCATTGTCACGTACGACTGTCGACGTAGCGCTCAGGCGTCGTAGTCAACGGTGATCTTGTCGGACACCGGGACGCTTTGGCAGGTCAGCACGAATCCGGCCGCGATTTCGGCGGGTTCGAGGGCGAAGTTGCGCAGCATCTTCACCTCGCCGTCGACGACCTTGGCGCGACACGTGCCGCACACCCCGCCCTTGCACGCGAACGGCAGGTCCGGCCGGGCGCGCTGCGCGCCGTCCAGGATGCGCGTCTCGCACGGGATGCTGGTCGTGGTGCTGCGACCGTCGAGCAACACGGTGACCTCGCTGCTCGCCCCGACAACGCCGGGCTCCTCGTGCCGAACCGGCTCGGGCGGTACGTCGTCGACGTAGAACAACTCCTGGTGCACGCGCTCGCGCGGCACGCCCAACGATGCGAGCAGCGCCTTCGCCTCGGTGACCAGGCCGAACGGCCCGCACAGCCACCAGTGGTCGACCGACTCAGGGTCGACGAGCACGTCGAGCAGGCGGGTGAGCTTCTCGGTGTCGAGCCTGCCGGTGAACAGGTCCGTCTCGCGCGGTTCACGGGACAGGACGTGCACCAGGTCGAGCCGGGCCGGCCAGCGGTCCTTCAGGTCAGCAAGCTCGTCGGCGAACATCACCGTGCCGGTGCGCCGGTTGCCGTAGAGGACGGTGGCCGTGCTGGCGGGGTCGGCAAGGACCGAGGACACGATGGAGAGCACCGGCGTGATGCCCGAGCCTGCCGCGATCAGCACGTGGTGTCCGGGGTCGGACAGATCCGGGGTGAAGTTGCCGGTCGGCGTGGCCACCTCGATCTCGTCGCCGGGCCGGACGTCGCGCACCAGCCAGGTGGAGAACAGCCCGTCCGGCACCTCCCGCACGCCGATCCTCGGCTTGGCGCCGGCAGGCGCGCAGATCGAGTAGGACCTGCGCTCCTCGCGGCCGTCGACCATCCTGCGCAGGGTGAGCGACTGACCGGGCCGGAAGTCGTAGTCGGCGGCGAGGTCGGGCGGCACGTCGAAGGTGACCGCGACCGCGTCGTCGCACAGCGGGCTGACCTCGGCGACGGTGAGGGTGTGGAAATCCGTGCGGCGACGGGAGGTCAGGGTCGCGATCACTCAGATCTCCTTGACGTGTTCGAAGGGTTCGCGGCAGTCCAGGCAGCGGAACAGCGCACGGCAGGCGGTCGCGCCGAACCTCGACACCTCTTCGGTGTTGGCCGACTGGCAGTGCGGGCAACGCACGCGCCGCACCGAAGGCCCGAGGCTCAACGGGATCGGGCCACTGCCGGGCTTCGGCGCGCGAGCGGGCGGGGCGATGCCGGCCTCGGCGAGTTTGCGCAGGCCCTCCGCGCTGATCCAGTCGCTGCTCCAGGCCGGGCTCAGCGCGACCCGGATGTCGACCTCGGCATAGCCCGCGTCGCGCAGCGTGTGTTCGAGGTCGTCGCGCATGGTGTCCATGGCAGGGCAGCCGGTGTAGGTCGGCGTGATGGTCACCGCTACCCGACCGTCCGATTCGGACACTTCGCGAAGCACGCCGAGATCGGCCAGCGTGAGCATGGGCAGTTCGGGATCGGTCACCGTTTCGGCGATGGCGCGCGCGGTCACCATGTCGCCTCCGGATGGGCCCGTGCGACGCATTGCAGTTCCGCGATGATGAAGCCGAAGGACTCGGTGTGCACGCCGTCCCGGCCCATCCGTCCGGAAACCCCGCCGAGTGCGGCGACTTCCGGTTTGGTCAGCGTAGCCGTGTCGATGACCTTGGCGAGCACGTCGTCGAACTCGGCCCGCAGTTCGGCCGGGTCGACGGCGACGCCCACCAGGCCACGCTCGATGGGATGCGTGACGAACAGTTCGTCGACCAGCGGCCACACAGCGTCCAAACCGGACTGCATGCGCTGGTGCGACAACTCGGTGCCGTCGCCGAGGCGGACCACCCAGTTGGCCGCGTAGTCGCGGTGGTAGGTGACCTCCTTTGATGCCCTTCGCCGCGATGGCGGCGAGCACCTGGTCACGAGACGCGGTGAGCCGGTTCAGCAGGGCAAGGCGCCAGGTGGCGAACACGAGCAGCCGCGCCATGGAGAAGGCGAAGTCGCCGTTCGGCGCTTCGACAAGCCGGACGTTGCCGAACTCGGCCTCGTCGCGGAAGAACGCGTAGTAGTCCTCGCCCCGCCCGGTGCCGTCGGCCTTGCCCGCGCGGGCGTAGAGCAGCCGGGCTTGGCCGATCAGGTCGAGGCCGATGTTGGCCAGCGCGACCTCGTCCTCAAGCTCCGGCGCGTTCGTGCACCACTGCTGCAACCGGTGCGACATGATCAGCGCGTCGTCGCCCAGCATCAGGCAGTACCGCGCGAGCGCGCCACCGTCCACACCGGACGGTAGACTGGTGTCGACCCCGGCGAGCGGTTCGGCGAACCCGGTGCCGAACGCCCACCTGGTGTCGTCGCTGTACTCGCCTAGCGCCTCGTAGGCGTTGTCGAAGGACATCGGTCTCGCCCTCACATGTGCGGTACGTTGTCGGGAATGGTGTAGAAGGTCGGGTGCCGGTAGACCTTGTCGCCGCTTGGCGCGAAGAACGGGTCCTTCTCGTCCGGGCTGGACGCGGCGATACTGGTCGCCTGCACGACCCAGATGCTCACGCCCTCGTTGCGCCTTGTGTAGAGGTCGCGGGCGTTGCGAAGGGCCATCTCGTCGTCGGCCGCGTGCAGCGAGCCGACGTGCACGTGGTTGAGGCCGCGCTTGCCGCGCACGAACACCTCGTACAGCGGCCAGTCGTGCTTGATCTCGCTCATGCCCGGACTCCCGCCTTCTTCGCCGCGTGCGCGGCAGCTGCCTCACGCACCCACGCGCCGTCCTCGGATGCCTTGCGGCGCTGGGCGATCCGCTGCGTGTTGCACGGGCCGTTGCCGCGCAACACCTTGCGGAACTCGTCCCAGTCGATCGCGCCGAAGTCGTAGTGCCCGCGCTCCGCGTTCCACTTCAGGTCCGGGTCTGGCAGCGTGACGCCGAGCGCTTCTGCCTGCGGCACGGACATGTCGACGAACCGCTGGCGCAGCTCGTCGTTGGTGTGCCGCTTGATCTTCCAGGCCATGGACTGCTCGGTGTTCGGCGATTCCGCGTCCGGCGGGCCGAACATCATCAGCGACGGCCACCACCAGCGGTTGGTCGCGTCCTGCACCATTTTCCGCTGGGCCTGCGTCCCGCGCATCATGGTCATCAGCAGTTCGTAGCCCTGCCGCTGGTGGAAGGACTCCTCCTTGCAGATGCGGATCATGGCCCGCGCGTACGGGCCGTAGGAGCTGCGGCACAGCGGCACCTGGTTGCAGATGGCGGCGCCGTCCACCAGCCAGCCGATCACGCCCACGTCGGCGAAGGTCAGCGTCGGATAGTTGAAGATCGACGAGTACTTCTGCTTCCCGTTGATCAGCTTGTCGGTCAGGTCGGCCCGGTCCGCGCCGAGCGTTTCCGCCGCCGAGTACAGGTAGAGCCCGTGCCCTGCCTCGTCCTGCACCTTGGCCAGCAGGATCGCCTTGCGCCGCAACGAGGGCGCGCGGGTGATCCAGTTGCCCTCGGGCTGCATGCCGATGATCTCGGAGTGCGCGTGCTGCGCGATCTGCCGGATCATGGTCCTGCGGTAGCCCTCCGGCAGCCAGTCGCGCGGCTCGATGCGCTGGTCGCGCTCGATGGTGTGCTCGAAGTGTTCGAGCAGCTCGGGTTCTTCGACGGTTGTCATGACTTCGCCACCAGGGTCAGCACGTCGTATTTCGCCACCGACGAACCGTCCTGTTTGGTCACGTCGGCGTCCCAGCGGACCTCGCCGTAGTCGGCGTTCTCGCGCGGGGTGATCTGCTTGGCGGTCAGCGTCACGGTGAGTTCGTCACCGGGATAGACCGGGGTGAGGAACCGCAGGTTCTCCAGGCCGTAGTTGGCCAGCACCGGACCGGGCTCTGGCGAGACGAACAGGCCGGCCGCGAACGACACGACCAGGTAGCCGTGCGCGACGATCCCGCCGAACAGCGGGTTCGCCTTCGCCGCTGCCTCGTCGGTGTGCGCGTAGAAGGTGTCGCCGGTGAACTCGGCGAAGTGGTCGATGTCGGCCTTGGTGACCGTGCGCGGACCGGCCACCACCGAGTCGCCGATGCGCAGGTCGGCGAGGGACTTGCGGAACGGGTGCACGCCCTCGGCGCGCTCGGTGCCGGCGACCCAGCGGCCGGTGATCCTGCTGAGTACGGCCGGGCTGGCCTGCACGGCCGTCCGCTGCATGTGGTGCAGCACGCCGCGAATACCGCCCATCTCCTCGCCGCCACCGGCTCGGCCGGGACCGCCGTGCACGAGCGCGGGCAGCGGCGAGCCGTGGCCGGTCGACTCCTTGGCGTCTGTCGCGTCGAGCACCAGCATCCTGCCGTGCCAGGGCGCGACGCCGAGCACGACATCCCTGGCGAAGTCGGCGTCGCCGGTGACGACCGAACCGACCAGGCTGCCGGCACCACGTGCGGCGAGTTCGACGACCTGCTCGGTCGACGTGTACGGCAGCAGCGTGCTGACCGGCCCGAACGCCTCGACCTCGTGCGGTTCGGCGCGGTCGACGTCGTCACAGCGCAGCAGCACCGGGGAGATGAACGCGCCGCGCTCGGCGTCCGCGTCCACCACGTCGACGTGCTGTGGGTCGCCGTACACGACGGAGGCGACCGACATCAGCGACTTGAGCGAGCGGCGCACCTCCTCGCGCTGTTCAAGGCTGGCCAGCGCGCCCATCCGCACTTCACCGGTCGGGTTGCCGACGGTCACCTTGGCCAGCCGCTCGCTCGCCGCGTCGCGCGACCGCGTCGATCTGCTCGGCCGGCACGAACGCGCGGCGGATGGCCGTGCACTTCTGGCCCGCCTTCACGGTCATCTCGGTGACGAGTTGTTTGACGTAGAGATCGAACTCAATGCTGCCCGGTTTCACGTCCGGGCCGAGGATCGAGCAGTTCAGCGAGTCGGCCTCGGCGTTGAACCGCACCGAGTTGCGCACGATCGCCGGGTGCGCGCGCAGCTTGTTCGCGGTCGACGCCGACCCGGTGAACGAGACGAGATCCTGCTCGGTGACGTGGTCGAGCAGGTCGCCGACGCTGCCGGCGACGAACTGGACCGACCCCTCGGGCAGCAGCCCCGACTCGATGATCAGCTCGACGAGGCGCGCGGTGAGGTACGCGGTCTGGCTGGCCGGCTTGATCAGGCTCGGCACGCCGGCGATGAAGGCGGGCGCGAACTTCTCCAGCGGGCCCCAGACCGGGAAGTTGAACGCGTTGATCTGGATGGCGACGCCACGCAGCGGGGTGGCGATGTGCTGGCCGACGAACGTGCCGCCCTTGCTCAGCGGCTCGACGGCGCCCTCAACGTAGACGGTGTCGTTGGGCAGTTCGCGGCGGGCCTTGCTGGAGTAGCCGAACAGCACGCCGATGCCGCCGTCGATGTCGAACTTGGAGTCGCCGAGTGTGGCACCGGTGCGGGCGGACAGCGCGTACAGCTCCTCGCGGTGCTCACGCAGGTATCCGGCGAGTTCCTTGAGCAGCGCGGCCCGCTGGTGAAAGGTCAACGCGCGCAGCGCCGGCCCGCCGACGGTGCGGCCGTAGGCGAGCGCGCCCGCCATGTCGATGCCGGTCGAGGAGATCCGGGCGACCTCCTCGCCGGTGGTCGCGTCGTGCAGTGGTGTGCCCTCGTCCGGCGCGGTGTGCCAGCCGCCTGCCACGTAACTGCGCAACAAAGCCATCCGGTTCGCCTCCAGCGGTATTAACCAACCGTCCGTTCAGTAAGTAATAATAACCCCGATTCAGTTCCACTCAAAGCTCTGTCCATTCAAAGAAGCCGCGACCGCTCTTGCGACCCAGCTCGCCACGTGCGACCTTGTCGCGCAGCAGCTGCGGCGGGGCGAACCGGTCACCGAGCTTCGAAGTGAGGTATTCGGCGACGGCCAGCCGCACGTCAAGGCCGACCAGGTCGGTGGAGCGCAGCGGGCCCATCGGGTGCCGGTAGCCGAGTTCCATGGCGGTGTCGATGCCCTCGGCATCGGTGACGCCCTCCTCCAGCATGCGGATGGCCTCAAGGCCGAGCAGCACACCAAGCCTGCTGGTCGCGAAGCCGGGCGAGTCGTTGACCACCACGTCGGTCTTGCCGATGGCGCGCACCCAGCTCGTCGCACTGTCCCGCACGGACTCGGCGGTCGCGCGGGTCAGCACGATCTCGACAAGCTTGGACGCGGGCACCGGGTTGAAGAAGTGCATGCCGAGAAACCGTTGCGGGCGGCGCAACACCGAGGACAATTCGGTGATGGACAGCGATGAGGTGTTGCTGGCCAACACGGCGTCCGGGTTGAGTACGCCCTCCACTGCGGCCAGGATCTCGGTCTTGAGCGCGGGAATCTCCGGCACGGCCTCGATGACCACCTCGGCGTCGGCCGGCAGCGCGGTCGGCTCGGTGACCAGACCAACCCGCGCGAACGCCTCGTCGGCGTCGTCGAGTTTGCCCAGTTCGACCGCCTTGCGCAGCCCGGCCGCGATCCGCTCCCCCGCCGCCTTTGCCGCCTCCGCGTCACTCTCTACTACAACGACCTCGGTGCCCGCCGCGGCGAAGACCTGGGCGATCCCGGCGCCCATCCGGCCGCCGCCGATCACGCCGAGCTTGCGCGGGATGTTCTCGGTCATCGAGCGTCCTTCCCTTGACACCATTGGCCGGATACATTATTAACCGTCCATTCGGTCAGTTAGCAAGGTTGGAGAGCCGGGTGTCACACGACGCGGTCCTGGCGATGTTCGCCGCCGATCGGGCCTCACAGTCGCTCGGTATCGAGGTGCTTGAGATCGGCGAGGGGCGTGCCGTGGTCAGCATGCGCGTCCGGGAGGACATGGTCAACGGGCACGACATCGCCCACGGCGGCTACCTGTTCCTGCTCGCCGACACCGCGTTCGCCTGCGCCTGCAACAGCTACGGACCGGTCACGGTCGCGGCGGGCGCGGAGATCTCCTTCGTCACCGCAGGCCGACTGGGCGATGTGCTCGTAGCTGTTGCCGAGGCGCGGACCCGCTACGGTCGCAACGGCATCTACGACGTCACCGTGCACCGTGCCAATCCCGACGGCGACGATCCCGAAGGGCGCACCGTGATCGCGGAATTCCGTGGTCGTTCCCGAGAGGTTGCGAAATGAGACCGGAGCTCGACCCGAGCGAGCGCATGAGCGTCGACGAGCTGCGCGCGCTGCAACTCCAACGTCTGCAATGGACGCTACGGCACGCGTACGCGAACGTGCCCTGCTACACCAAGAAGTTCGACGCGGCCGGTGTGCACCCTGACGACTGTCGAAGCCTCGACGATCTGGCGAAGTTCCCGTTCACGACAAAGCACGACCTGCGCGAGAACTACCCGTTCGGCATGTTCGCGGTGCCGCAGTCGGAACTGCGCCGCATCCACGCGTCCAGCGGCACAACGGGCAAACCGACAGTGGTCGGCTACACCGAGACCGACATCGACACCTGGGCACGGGTGATGGCCCGCTCGATCCGCGCGGCGGGCGGGCGGCCGGGCGACAAGGTGCACGTCGCGTACGGCTACGGCCTGTTCACCGGCGGGCTCGGCGCGCACTACGGCGCGGAGAAGCTGGGCTGTACGGTGATCCCGGCCTCGGGCGGCATGACCGCGCGGCAGGTACAGCTGATCAACGACTTCCGGCCCGATGTCATCATGGTGACCCCGTCCTACCTGCTCACCCTGATCGACGAGTTCGAACGCGCCGGACTCGATCCGCGCGCGTGCTCGTTGCGGGTGGCGATCCTGGGCGCCGAGCCGTGGACCGAGCAGATGCGTCAGGAGATCGAGCAGCGGCTGAACCTGGACGCGGTGGACATCTACGGCCTGTCCGAGGTGATGGGGCCGGGCGTGGCGCAGGAGTGCGTCGAAACAAAGGACGGCCTGCACATCTGGGAGGACCACTTCTACCCCGAGGTGATCGACCCCATCGACGAGAACGTGCTCGGCGATGGCGAGACCGGCGAACTGCTGTTCACCTCGCTCACCAAGCAGGCCATGCCGGTCATCCGCTACCGCACCCGCGACCTGACCAACCTGATGCCCGGCACGGCGCGGCCGATGATGCGGCGGATGGCCAAGGTGACCGGCCGCAGCGACGACATGATCATCCTGCGCGGCGTGAACCTGTTCCCCACCCAGATCGAGGAAATCGTGCTGCGCACCGACGGTCTCGCCGCACACTTCCAACTCGTTTTGTCCAAAAAGGATCGGATGGACCAGTTGACCGTGCAGGTGGAGGCGCGCCGGGAAACCACGGCGGCGCGGCGGATCGACGCGGCCCGCGAGCTGGCCTGCGCGGTCAAGGACGGGATCGGCGTCAGCGTCGAGGTGAGCGTGCTCGACCCGGACACGTTGCCGCGCTCGGTCGGCAAGCTGCAACGCGTCGTGGACAGGCGGAACGCATGACGGCCGCCCCTCCCCCGCGCCAGGTCCGGCGCGGCAGGCCAGGCTACGACCTGGAGACCCTGCTGAACGTGGCGGTGCGGCTGTTCAACGAGCGCGGCTACGACGGCACCAGCATGGAGGACCTGTCCCGCAAGCTGGGCATCACCAAGTCCGCGATCTACTACCACGTGCCGAGCAAGGAGGAGCTGCTGCGCCTCGCCGTCGACCGGGCGCTGGACGGGCTGTTCGCGGTCGCCGACGAGATCCGCGAGCGGGACGGCCGGGCCATCGGTCAACTGGAGGACCTGGTGCGCGGCAGCGTCAACCTGCTCGTGCGCGAACTGCCGTTCGTCACGCTGCTACTGCGGGTGCGCGGCAACACCAAGGTCGAGCGCGCGGCACTGGCCCGGCGGCGCGAGTTCGACCGCTTGGTGACCGAGCTGGTGACCAGGGCCCGCGACGAGGGCGACCTGCGCGCGGACATCGACCCGGCGACCACCAGCAGGCTGCTGTTCGGCATGGTCAACTCGCTGATCGAGTGGTACCGCCCGCGCGAGCGCGGCATGACCGGCGTCGACATCGCGGAAACCATCGTCGCGGTCGCGTTCGACGGCCTGCGGGTGCGGCAGGGTTAGTTGCCGGCCATCCCGGGCATGTTATTAATGTTCATACCGGGCATGTTGTTCATACCGGACATGCCCGGCATGTCGCTCATGCCGTCGCCGGGCGTTGAGTGACCCATGAAGCCGTAGGTCATCACGTCCATCATGCTCAGGTCGGCCGCAGTGCCGATCGGGGCGAGGATGTGCAGCGTGCCGGACCGCGCGAAGGTCAGGGTCAGCTGGAGCGGCTGGTGCCCCTTGCGTAACGGGCCGAGCCCGGTGATCTGGACGTGCGGGCCGCCAGGGGCGAACAGCGTGGTGCTGGTCGAGGAGATGTCGATGGTGGCCGGGCCGGTGCACGGGTCGTCCGAGCACAGCGTGACGCTCTTCGCGGCCGAGCCGGTCTGGTACTCGGCGGTTGCGCTCTCCAGTGTGTCCGGGCCGGCACCGTTGTTGCTGAGCGTGAAGTAGACGTCCGCGGTGTCCAATGAGGTCGGCGGCGCGTACACCTTGGTCACGGTGATCGCGGCGGGCGGCAGGTTGGGACTGGTCGCGACCCAGGTGACGGCCGCGGCCGCGATGATCACCACCGCGCCGATCGCGAACAGCACCGGACGGCGCCAGCGCGGCCCGTCCGCGCCCTGCTGGACGAACAGGCCCGTGAACGAACCGGAACGGCGCGAAGTCGGCTGCTCCTCGGTGTCGGGGGTCTCGGGTGTCTCGCTCATTCGCCGCTCGGGAAGGTGAAGGGGTCGGGCGCGACGTCCTTGCCGAGGTCCAGCTGAATCACGTTGTGCGCGGCAAGCGGAACGTCGCGCGGGTTGCCGGTGAACACCTTGCCGTTGACGTAGGCGATCACCTTGCCGTTGTTCGAGCCGACCTGGTTCGGGCCGAGCTGCTGGCCCCACTCGTCGAAGAACTGGCCGAGGGTGAACGTTTCCTGCTTCGGCGACTCGATGTGGATCACGCCGGTCTCGTCGTGCGTGTGCAGCCAGTAGAACTTGCTGCCGCCGCCGACGAACTCGCTGCCGGCGCCCGGGTTGCCGGCCGGGATCTGCTGCAACTGGTAGGGGGGCACGATGCCGACGCCGTACGGAACCAACTTCTGCACGCCGTTGATGTAGATGGCCAGGTGCGCGTGGATGTGGAAGACCAGCTGCTCCATGTCGTTGCTGGAGATGCCGTCCACGGTCTGGCCGGTCAGGCCGGTGCTGGTGCGGGCAAGCAGCGCGGAACTGGAGTCCTGTTGGGTCGGCTGGGTCGCGTTGGCGTTGCTGTTGCCGCCGCGCGAGAGCACGATGCCGACCACGACCGCCGCGGCCACGATCACCACGACGGCCACTGGCAGCACGACGTTCACCAGTGACTTCCGCCGGGCGCCCTTGATCGCGCGCTGCGCGGATGCCGCCGAGGACTTGCCGCTGTTCTTGCGGTTGCCGGCCTGACCGGGCCGGTTCCCGGCGCCGCCTGCCTTCTTCTTGGCCGACCCGCTGTTGGCCGACCCGCCCTGCTTGCCAGGCTGCCTCGACCCGCTCTTCGCCATCGCCGCTTCGTCCCTCACATCTCACCGGCCGGCCGCAGACGCCGACGATCACCGCGGCTGGCAGCCGCTCATGTTCCTGCATAGCGTACGGGGCGTCTGCTGCGTGTTTACCCGGGCGGCCGCTGCGTGTTCAACCCGTTACTCCTCCGCTGACGCGCTCGGCGTTTTCCCTGTTCAGCGCCTGGTAGGCGGGACGGAGCAGCTCGGAGAGCGCACGTCCGCCAACGGCGATGCCGATCGGGTCGAGCTGATCGAGCAGCGCGTCCGGACGCAGCATCGGCGGCTCGGCCGACGGCTGGTCGGGTTGCGGGCCGGGCAGCCAGAACTGGGCGATGGCATCGTCGAGCCGGGCGGTGTCCGGTTCGGCCTCGGCCGGGTCGACCGGGCGCGGGCCGCCGTCGCGGAGCCTGCGCAGCCGGTCGAGCAGTTCGGTCCGACTCCTGCCGCGCCAGGCCAGGATCTCGAACGGGTCCGCGTCGAAGGACTCGGCGAGCAGGTAACAGGTGGCGGCGAGGTGCTTGCACGGCACCTCCCAGTCCGGGCACGAGCAGTCCATGGACAGCTCGCGCAGCGTGCCCGGGAACAGTCGCAGGCCGAGTCGGGTGAACACGTCCTCGATGTCGGTCGGCATCTCGCCGGCGAGCAGCTTCGCCGCGAACAACGCCTGCTGGGCAAGGGCTTCCTCGATGCGCAGCCACTCGCGGTCGGTGAACGCCTTGACCGCGATCCGCACCCGGTAGGGCTCCGGCCGCGACCCCTGCACCTGCGCGACGACCAGGCTCGTGGACAGGTTCATGGTGAGCACCTGGCCGGCCCGCGCGTAGTTCTTGCCGCGCAGCAACCGCCCGCCCATGCCGAAGGACTCCAGCACCTCAAGGAAGCGGCGCGACCACCAGCTCTGACCGATGTCCCCACGCCTGCTGCGTGCCTTGATGCCGCCGTCCACCTTGCGCGGCCCGCTCGACCACGCTTGGCTCGGGAAACGTCGAGGTTCAGTCACCGACGGCGTCCTCGGACAGGCGCACCAGTTCGCGCAGCTCCGTATCGGACAGTTCGGTCAGCCAGCTCTCGCCGGCGCCGACGACCATGTTGGCCAGCGCCTTCTTCTCCTCGATCATCGTGTCGATCTTCTCCTCCAGCGTGCCGATGCAGACGAACTTGCGCACCTGCACGTTGCGTTGCTGCCCGATCCGGAACGCCCGATCGGTGGCCTGGTCCTCGACGGCCGGATTCCACCAGCGATCCAGGTGCACCACATGGTTGGCGGCGGTGAGGTTCAGGCCGGTGCCGCCCGCCTTGAGCGAGAGCAGGAAGATCGACGGCCCGTTCGCCGACTGGAACCGGGTGACCATCGCATCCCGCGCCCGCTTGCCGCTGCCACCGTGCAGGAACAGCACCTCGGTGTCGAACCGGGCACTCAGGTGCGGCACGAGCATCGCGCCGAACTCGGCGAACTGGGTGAAGGCGAGGATCTTGTCACCGTCGTCGAGCGCGGCCTCGATGATCTCCTCCAGCCGCGCGAGTTTGCCGGAGCGGCCGGCGATCCGGCTGCCGTCGCGGAGGAACTGCGCCGGATGGTTGCACACCTGTTTGAGCTTGGACATGGTCGCCAGCACGAGGCCCTTGCGCTCGATGCCCTCACTGTTGTCGATCTTGGCAAGCATGTCGTCCACCACCGCCTGGTACAGCGACGCCTGTTCGGCGGTGAGATTGCACAGCTGCTTCATCTCGATCTTGTCAGGCAGATCGTCGATGATCTTCGGATCGGTCTTGAGCCTGCGCAGCACGAACGGCGCGGTGATCCGACGCAGCCGCGCCGCCGCTTCCACGTCGCCGTAGCGTTCGACCGGGACGGCGAACCGGGCGCGGAAGGTGCCGATACTGCCCAGCATCCCGGGATTGGCGAAGTCCATAATGGACCAGAGTTCGGCGAGCCGATTCTCCACCGGCGTGCCGGTGAGCGCGATCCGGTGCCGCGCAGGCAAGCCACGGGTCGCCTTGGCCTGACGCGACGCGGCGTTCTTCACGTTCTGCGCCTCGTCAAGCACGATCCGGTCCCAGGTGATCTCGCCCAGATCGGCGCGATCACGGGCAAGTATCGCATAAGTGGTGAGCACCAAATCGTGGTCGGCGGCCCGCGCCGTCAGCTCCTCGCCAGCCAGCCGGTCCGCGCCATGGTGCACATAGACCGACAGGTTCGGCGCGAACCTCGCTGCCTCCCGCTGCCAGTTGCCCACCAGCGACATCGGGCAGACCAGCAGGGTCGGCGGCCGGGTGCCGTCCGCGCGGCGCAACGCCTCCAACGCCAACAGCTGCACGGTCTTGCCGAGTCCCATGTCGTCGGCGAGGCAGCCGCCGAGGCCGAGCCGGTCCAGGAAGGCGAGCCAGGCCAGGCCACGCCGCTGGTAGGGCCTGAGTTCGGCGCGGAAGCCGGGCGGCGGCGACACCGGTTCCAGGTTGGCCTCGACACCACCGGTGAGCAGATCGGCCAGCCAGCCAGTACCGCCGACGCCGCTGACCGGCACGGGCAGCGCGTCAGCTTCGCCGTAGGAGGCGGCCTGGCGCAGCGCTTCGTCCGCGGACATCTGCCCGCTGCCCGACGTGTTGAGGAAGGCGAGGCCGGCAGCGAGTCGTTTCTGGTCGACGTGCACCCACTGGCCACGGATGTTCACCAGCGGCACCTTGGCCGCGGCCAGCGAGTCCAGTTCGGTCTTGGTCAGCTGGGTGTCGCCGAGCGCGAGGTCCCAGCGGTAGTCGACGAGCATCTTCAACCCGGCGCCGTCGTTGCGGCTGACCACGCCGGACGTGCCGGCGCTGGTCACGTTGAGCTTGAGACTCAACTCCCCCGGCCTGCGCCACGCGGCCGGCAGGAACACGCCGAACCCGGCAGCGTCCAGGTCGGCCGCGCTGGTCAGAAAGTCGTACGCGCCCTTGACATCGAGTTCGAGTTCGGCGGGCCGGGCGCCGCGCAGGGCCAGCTCCAGCCTCGGGAACAGCCTGCTCGCCTTGCCGAGCCCGGTGAGCAGCACCTCCTGCGGCTCGTCCACCCAGCGGCGCAGCACGTGGTCGGCGGAGCGCCAGACCTGCTTGGCCGACACCAGCATGCTCGGCTCGTCCACGGCCTGGAGCACGAACTGCAACCGCCAGTCCTGGTCCGGATCGTGCGGTCCGTCCGCGGTCTGGTCCGGCGCGAGCAGCCGGAAACCGGTGCGCACCGGCCCGTGCTGGGTCGCGCTGTCCTGCCACTGCGCGAGCTTCTCGGCCAGCGCGCGCACCGCGTCCGGATCGGCGTCGAATTCGGCGTCGTCGCCGGTCAAGGCGGCCAGCCACGCGGTGGTCACGTCGGTCACCTCGGCGCCGAGCGGCTTGTCGAGCCGGGCGCGCACCTCGGCGTCGACCAGTGCGTTCAGCGCGGTGCGCAGCAGCAACGGCGGCGCGGTGCCGACCTTCGCGCCCGGCTGGCTGGCCAGCGCGCGGAACGCCGGCGGCATCGCCTGGCGCACCGCGTCCAGCCGCACGGCGTCCATTCCGGACAGTGCCGGTCGCCACCGCGCGCTCGGCTTCTCGTCAGGGAAGGTCACCACACCGGGCAGCACACGTCCTGCGTCAACCAACTCCCTGGCCAGCTCGACCAGGCTCAGCAGATAGCGGCTCGCCGCGCCAAGCCGCATGTCCGGCAGTTCGGTCAGCTGGGTCCGCCCGGTCAATTCGGCGGCGAGCAGCGCACCCGCGCTCAACCGCGCCGCGGGCACCGACCACGCCCGGATCGCCATCGCGCCCCGCTGCGGCGCGCCCGCAGTCAACGGGTCACGCACCAGCTCCGGCGACGCGAGCGGGCCGGAGGAGTAGGACGGCAGCAGGACCTCGGTCGGGGCAGCCTCAGCGCCAACAAGGCGGTCAAGCATCTCGGCGGATGCCGCGAACGGATGCGGCCTGACCGCGTCACCGCGCACCGGGCGGGCCAGCCTGGACGGCGCGTCCGCATCCTCGGCCCACAGCACGAACTCGCCGGACAGCGCGGCAAGCCCGTGCAACACCAACAAGGTCAGCTCTCTTCTCTCCGCCCTGCTCCTCGAACAGCAGGGCTGCTGACCAGCCTAGTTGGCCGCCCCGACGAACTTATTCGCGGGAATCCGGGTTGCCCTGTTCTGCCAGGAACCGCTCGAACTCGCTACCCAGCTCCTCGGCCGTCGGGATGCCCTGGTCGTCGATGAGCAGGCTCTGCCGGCCGGACGCCTCGGCGAACGTGTCGTACTGCCGCTCCAGCCCGCGCACCACCTCCGCGACCTCGGCCGAGTCCTCGACCTGCTTGTTGATCTCGGCGTCGGTGCGGCGAGCGGCCTCGCGCAGCGCGTCCTCTGGCAGCGAGAGCTGAGTGGCCTGGGCGACCGAGTTGAGCAGCGTCAACGCCGCGGCCTGGTAGGTCGCGTTGGCCAGGTAGTGCGGCACGTGCGCGGCGAAGCCGAGCGCGTCGTGACCCGCCTCGGTCAGCCGGTACTCCAGTAGCGCGCTCACGCTGCCCGGCACCTGAATCCGGTTGAACAGCGGCTGGTGCCCGGCGAGCAGCTCGGTGCGGCTGCCGTGCGCGGTCACGCCGAGCGGCCGGGTGTGCGGGGCGCCCATGGGAATGCCGTGGTAGGAGACGGTCAGCCGCACCTCCCACTTCTCAACCAACTGGCGGACGGCGGCGCTGAACCGCTCCCACTCGTGATCCGGTTCCGGCCCGGTGAGCAGCAGGAAGTCGGTGCCGTTCGCGTCGTGCAGCAGGTGCACGACCAGCTCGGGCGCGTCGTAGCTGGCCCAGTGATCTGTGACGAAGGTCATGATCGGTCGACGGGAGCGATAGTCGATCAGCCGGTCCACGTCGAACCGCGCCACCACCCGGTGTTCGAGGGTGTTCAGCAGGTGCTCGGTGAGGGTCCTACCGGCCGAGCCCGCGTCCATGAACCCGTCCAGCTGCTGCAAAAGCACTGCTCCGCGCAGGTCTGGGAGATCCGAGTCGACCTCATAAAGATCCTCCGGTCCCAACTCCACGACGGCCTCCCTCCTGTCTGTCACTGACACTTCTTACGTCCAACGCGCGAAGGCCCGGAATCCATCCCGACGACAAGATCGCCGTGCCCGGCGAGGCGGCAGCATAGGACATAGCCGACAGTGTGGCCCGAGCACCGTCAGCGTCGAAATCGATGTCAAGGGCGGATCGGTGGAAGTTCGCCTGCCGAAGGGCGCGGGCGTGTCAACCCACGGTCCACACCAGACAGACATGGGGCTGATCGACAACCGCTCACCCCCACCCGTGCAGGCACCCGGGACCCGTCAACGCCACCTACTTTCGTCTGGACCCCTTGTCAACATTTGGCACCGTACGGCGTCTTGACTCCGCGCTTTCCCTGTATTTGTCTATAGGGGTACCAGCCGTGACAACGTTGTCATCTCGGTCGGCCAGGGACCTCACCAGTGGGTGTGGCCTGGTGCTGTGGCGCGCCCAGCGCTGTTGACAACGCTGTCGTGTGCTGCGCGCTACGGTCCCCGAGAGAAAGGCAGGCCGCGGTGACACTGTGCAGCCTGCGGTCACCGACTTGTTCCGCCGTCACCCGCACGGCGCCTCCCCCGCTCCACCTACTCCCCCCTCTTTGCCCCGGCGCTTCGTCGCTGGCACATCGGCCACGGCGAACGGACACCGGGCGTTTCGTCCTGCCCGGACAGTGACGCCCGTTCCCGTGACCAGGTTTCCCCTCTCGCCGGACGGCGAGAACTCCTTCCCGGAGGTATTGATGGCACGATTCAGACCGCTCGTCTGCTCGCTGGTGGCGGCCACCGGCACGATCGGGGCCTTACTGGTACCGGGGGTGGCGTCCGCCGCTCCCGCGACCTACGTGCAGGACCCCGCCTCGCTGGTGAATCCGTTCATCGGCACCTCGAACTCCGTCGACGACTTCCCGGCCGCGGACACGCCGTTCGGCATGGTCCAATGGGGACCGGACACGCCGAGCCGCCCGGACGGCGGCGGGTACGAGTACAACGACAAGTCCGTCACCGGCTTCAGCCTCACGCACATCTCCGGTCCGGGTTGCCCTGCCGCTGGCGACATCCCGATCCTGCCCACCACCGGCGCGATCGGCACCGACCCCGCCTCGGCGACACTGCCGCTGGACCACACCAAGGAATCCGCCTCCGCCGGCTACTACAGTCTCGCCGCGAACGGCATCACCACCCAGCTCAGCGCCACCACCCGCGCCGGCATGGGCCAGTTCACCTTCCCGGCCGGCACCAGCTCGAACCTGCTGTTCAAGCTCTCCGACGGCGCGACCCCCGACAGCGCGACGCACTTCCAGGTGATCAACAACAAGGAAGTGACCGGCTGGGTGACCAGCGGCAACTTCTGCAATGCCGCCGACCAGTACACGCTCTACTTCGACATGCAGTTCAACCAGCCGTTCACCGCGACGGGGACCTGGAAGAACTCGCAGGTCAGCCCCGGTTCACAGGCGATGACCGACGCGGCGCCAACGGCCAAGGCGACCCCGAGCACGTCGTCGAAGGACACGCACAGCAAGACCAGCACCGAGACCCCCGCCGTGCACGGCGCGACCCCGCAGCCCAAGGGCAAGGCGGCGCCGCAGATCACCCCGCCCGTGGCCGGTGCGGACGGTGCCTACGTCACCTTCGACACCACGACGAACCAGACCGTCCAGGCCAAGGTCGGCGTCTCCTACGTGAGCACGACCAACGCGGCGGCCAACATCAAGGCCGAGAACTCCGGCTGGAACCTCAACCAGGTCAGGACCAACGCGCACAACGCGTGGAACTCGATCCTGAGCAAGATCCAGATCGGCGGTGGCAGCACCACCCAGCGGACCATCTTCTACACCGCCCTGTACCACGCGCTGTTGCACCCCAACGTGTTCAGTGACAGCAACGGCGAGTACATGGGCTTCGACGACCAGGTGCACCACGTCGCCACCGGTCACGTCCAGTACGCCAACTACTCGGGTTGGGACATCTACCGGTCCCAGGTCCAGCTTGCCGCGATCGTCGCGCCACAGCAGACCTCCGACTCGATCACCTCCATGATCAACGACTACGAGCAGAGCGGCCAGCTGCCGAAGTGGGCGTTGAACAACGGGGAGAGCTACGTCATGGTCGGCGACCCTGCCGACGCGATCATCGCGGACGCCTACGCCTTCGGTGCCCGCAACTTCGACACCAAGACCGCGTTGCAGGCGATGCTCGCCGAGGCCAGCCCGTCGAGCGACATCCGTCCCGGCTACAACTACGACGAGTCCATGGGCTACCTGCCGATGGACGGCAAGTACGGCTGCTGCAACTTCTACGGCCCGGTCTCCACCCAGCAGGAATACGACACCGCGGACCACGCGATCTCGACCTTCGCCTCGGCTCTCGGTGACAAGACCGACGCGGCCACCTTCGCCGCGCGGGCGCAGAACTGGGTGAACGTGTTCAACCCCGGCAGTGGCTACCTTGAGCCGAAGTACCTCAACGGCGAGTTCGAGCCGGGCTTCACCCCGTCAAGCGGCAACGGTTTCGTCGAGGCCGACGCCGCCCAGTACACGCCGATGATCAACTGGGACATCCAGGGTCTCGCCAAGGCAGCCGGTGGCAACGCTGCCTGGCAGAGCAGGCTGGACACCCTGATGCAGAACATCTCCTCCCCCGGCTCGGACAACGCCGACCTGTCCAACGAGCCGAGCGTCGAGATCCCGTGGGAGTACGACTACGTCGGCGCCCCGTACAAGACCCAGAACGCGATCCGCCAGGTGCAGCAGCAGATCTGGACCGACGCGCCGAACGGCTTCTTCGGCAACGACGACCTCGGCGAGATGAGCGCCTGGTACGTGTGGTCCGCGGTGGGCATGTACCCGGAGACCCCGGGCGCCTCAACGCTCGCGCTTGGCAGCCCGGTGTTCACCAACACCCTGATCCACCTGCCCAACGGCAAGTCGCTCACCATCAACGCTCCCGCCGCCGCGCCGAACGCGCCGTACGTGCAGAGCCTGAACAACAACGGCAAGGCGTGGACCAATGCGTACCTCCCGCCCGCCGACCTGACCAACGGTGGCACCCTCGACTACACCCTGGGCACCACCCCGAACACCGGTTGGGCCAGCGCGCCGTCGGCCGCACCGCCCTCGGACACCACCAACCTGGTTCCCGCGCTCGGCTACACCACCTCCGGTGGTAGCTCGGCCGGTCAGGTGATCGTGGCGCCGGGTGCCGACGCGACCATCAACCTCGGCGTGCGCAGCCTGTCCAACGCGGCGCAGAGCGTCACCTGGAAGGCCACCGCGACCAGCGGCCTGACCGTCGGCCCGAACAACGGCACCGTGTCGGTACCGGCCGGTACCGATGCCGGCCAGGCCGTCGCGGTCACCGCGCCCAGCACCGAGGGCCGCTACCTGGTGACCTTCGCGCTGACCTCCTCGACCGGGGCGGCGCTGCCCAGCACCGCGATCGAGATCGACGTGGCCAAGCCGGGCTCGCTGTGGCCGTACTACAACGACGCGGGCATCATCAGCGACGGCACGTCCAGCTCGGCCAACTACGACGGTGACGGTTGGGCCTACTCCGCTGAGCAGCTCGCCGCACAGGGCCTCAAGCCGGGCGCGACCGTCACGGTCGACGGCCTGAACTACCTGTGGCCGAACCAGCGGCCGGGCGACCTCGACAACATCGAGGCAGGCGGCCAGACCATCGCGCTGACCGGCGCGGCGGGCGCGGCGAAGATCGGCATCCTGGGCAGCGCCACCAACGCCGATCCGGGTTCACAGGGCGAGTTCGTCGTCCACTTCACCGACGGCACATCGCAGACGATCAAGTTCGGTCTGAGCGACTGGACGCTCGGCGCGAGTTCCTTCCCGCCCGCGTTCGGCAACGTCATCGCCGCCACAACGACCTACCGGGACAGCACGTCCGGTGGAACCGCCCAGCAGATCAAGACCTACGTGTTCGCCGCGGACGCGGCACTGACCTCGGGCAAGACCGTCAGCAGCATCACCCTGCCGACCTCGATCGACCAGGGCCAGCTGCACGTGTTCGCCTTCGCCATCGGCTGATGCCCGGCCACACGCTCTTCGCCATCGGCTGATCCCGGGGCGCGGATGAGATAACCGATGGGTCCGTGAGCCACCCGCTCACGGACCCATCGCTATATTCTGTTCATCCGAATTCGACCGATTTATGGGGGACACGATGACCACCAAGCAGGACCACCAAGCAGGGCTGTGCGCTTCGCCGTGGACGGCAGCACCATCGCGGGCGCCCTCCACCTGCCCGTCCCCGTACCCGACACACCCGGCCCCGGGATCGTCATCGCAGGCCCGTCACCGCAGGTCAAGGAGCAGGTCCCGGACACCTACGCCGCCCGCTTCGCGGACGCCGGCTATCCGACTCTGACGCTGGACTTCCGCAACTTCGGCGAGTCGGACGGCCGGGTCCGGCTCCGCGAGGACCCGGCCGGCAAACAGGCCGACCTGCGTGCCGCGACCACCTACCTCGCCGGCCGGCAGGAGGTCGATGAGGACCGCATCGCGATCGTCGGCATCTGCGCTGGTGCGGGCTACGCACTCAAGCCGCGGCGTACGACCCGCGCCTCGCGGCCTACGTCGGCATCGCCGGCTTCTACCCCGACCCGCGCACCGTGCGCGCGACCATGGGCGCCCAGGCGTACCGGGCCGCGCTTCGGCAGGCGATCGAGGTGTTGGCGGCCGAGGACCGCGACGGCGAGGTCGCCTATCTGCCGCATGTCGCCGCCGGCCGGCGGCGACGCATTGATAGCCGGTGGCGAGCCCTACGAGTGCTACGGCTCGGCGCGCGGCGCCGCGCGCCGAGCTATCGCAACGAGATCACCGCGGACACCGGCTACACCATGCTGACTCTCGACACCGCGACCGTCGCCGACCTCGTCACCGTGCCGGCCCTCATCGTGCACGGTGAAACCGACCATGCCTGCCCGCCCGCGCAGGCTGCCCTTGTGTACGACCGGTTGACAGACCCAAGGGAACTCGTCTGGCTGCCCACCGACACACACATCGGCTTCTGCGACGACGAGACCTAGCTCAAGCCGGCCATCGCGGCAACGGTCCAGCTCCTCGACAAAGTCCTGCGCGCCTGACCTGGCACCCCCTCCGACCTGCGGAAGTGCCATCTGGCACCAGTCCCGCTTGCACTTGTGCCACCCATGTGCCATATTTGTGCCATGGACCTGACGCCGTACGTCGCGAATCTCCGCAACGAGTTGGCGGTGGCCGCCGAGGCGGGCGGCGAGGACGCCCGCGCGCTCGCCGAGCGCCTCACCGCGCCGCTCGACTCGGCCGTGCGGCTGACCCTGTTGGAAGCACTCTCGGCCGCCGCCGACGAGATCACCACCGATCTCGCACCCGGCTCGGTCGAGTTGCGGCTGCGTGGCCGCGAACCCGGCTTCGTCGTCACGCCGCCGCCCACCGACGAATCCTTCGCCGAAGTCACCCGCTCCGCGCCCGTCGCCGCCCCGCCGCCCGTCACCGTCATCGACGGCGAAGACGGCGCCATGGCCCGGATCAACGTGCGCCTGCCCGAACAGTTGAAGGCGCGCATCGAGGAGGCAGCGGCCAAGGACAAGATCTCCGCCAACGTCTGGCTGGTCCGCGCGGCCGCGGCAGCACTGGACAGCGGCACGGCTCCGCGTGTCGAGGCACAGTCGCGCGTCGGCAACCAACACTTCACCGGCTGGGTCCGCTAGACCCGCCACCATCCACCCACATTCAAGGGGACAGTCATGCCCACATTCGAAACTCCAGGACCGATTTCCGCAACGATCGACCTGGTTCTCGGCAACGTCAAGATCATCGCCTCGGACCGCACCGACACCGTCGTCGAGGTGCGCCCGACCGACGAGTCCAAAAAGGATGACGTGCGCGCCGCCGAGCAGACCCAGGTCGACTTCGGCGCGGGCAGCCTGACCGTCAAGCAGCCCAAGACCTGGCGGCTGTACACGCCGTTCGGCGGCAACGAGTCGATCGACATCGTCATCGAACTGCCCACCGGTTCACAGGTGCACGGCACCGCGAGCATGTGTCGATTCGTCTGCACCGGTGAACTCGGCCGGTGCGACCTGCGGACGTCCGCCGGCGACCTCCAGGTCGACAAGGCCGGCCCGGTCGAGCTGCGCGCCTCGGCCGGCAACATCACCCTCGACCATGCGGTGTCCAGGACGAACGTCAAGACCGGCAGCGGCATCGTGCGCATCCGCGAGATCGACGGTCCCGCGGTCATCAAGAACTCCAACGGCGACAGCTGGATCCGCACGGCAACCGGCGACGTGCAGATTCAGGCGGCCAACGGCAACATCACGGTCGAGCAGCCCAGTGCGACGGTCACCGCGAAGACCGCCAACGGCAACATCCGCGTCGGCGACGTGGCCCGCGGCTCGCTCCGGCTGGAGACCTCGATCGGTGAGCTGGAGGTCGGTATCCACGAGGGCAGCGCGGCGTGGCTGGACGTCAACTCGAAGGTCGGCGCGGTGCAGAACCTGATGGAAACGGTCGAGCAGCCGGACCAGGCGAGTGAGAAGGTCGAGGTCTACGCCCGCAACTCCTTCGGCAACATCATCATCCGGCGGGCCACGACGGTCGCCTGACCGGCCATAGCACACGAACTCGTTGACACAAAACGGATAGTCGTGGTTGTCCACAGCCGCGCGAACTGTCCACAAGCGCCTCCGCAAAACCCGCCCCGCAGCATCTCGTGACTACACTGAACAAGCGGGGCCGTGGGCCCGCCCCCCTTAGGGAGGGTGGGGGCTGCTCTTTAGGGATTTGAATAATCTTCGGGACAGCTATTTTTATTGTGATGGCGCACGGCCGCTTTTCGAGCATTTCAGGTAATTTGAAAGGAATGAATGGGATGAGTATGCCCTCTTCCGCTATCACCGTGACCGGGTTGCGTAAATCCTACAAGGACAAGGTGGTGCTTGATGGAATCGACCTCGATATCAAGGAAGGCGCGATCTTCTCGCTGCTGGGCCCGAACGGGGCCGGTAAGACGACGACAGTGCGCATTCTGTCTACGCTCAGCAAACCGGACGCGGGTCGCGCCTGGATCGCCGGGCACGAGCTGGCGGTGAAACCTGACGCGGTGCGCGCGGCCATCGGCGTTACCGGGCAGTTCTCGGCGGTGGACGGATTGTTGACCGGATTTGAAAACCTCGTTCTGATGGGCCAGCTGCACCATCTCGGTAAGCGCGAATCGCGTCGTCGGGCGACCGAATTATTGGAGAAATTCGATTTGGTCGAGGCGACGAAAAAGCCGTTGGCCACGTATTCCGGCGGCATGCGGCGCAGGCTGGACCTGGCGATGACGCTGGTCGGCAGCCCAAGGATCATCTTTCTGGACGAACCGACCACCGGCCTCGACCCGCGCAGCAGGCGCACCGTGTGGCAGATCATTCACGATCTGGTCGAACAGGACGGCGTCACGATCTTCCTCACCACCCAGTACCTGGAGGAGGCCGACCAGCTCGCCGACCGGATCGCCGTGCTGGACCAGGGCAGGCTCGTCGCCGAGGGCACGTCCGCCGAGCTGAAGCGGTTGATCCCCGGTGGGCACGTCAGCCTGCGCTTCACCGACGCGGCCGAACTCGACGTCGCCGCCCGCGTTCTCGGCGAGACCAACCGCGACGACGAGGAACTGACCCTCCAGGTGCCAAGCGACGGCGGCGTCAAGTCGCTGCGCTTCCTGCTGGACCAGCTCGACCGGGCGCAGCTGGAACCGGCCTCGCTCACCGTGCACACCCCGGATCTGGACGACGTCTTCCTCGCCCTGACCGAAAGCTCCACCCATTCCCCCGTCGACCCCACCACGAAAACCGGAGCACTCCGATGACCGCCGCGAACCACGTCTTCGCCGACTCCCGCACACTGCTGCGCCGCAACATGATGCACGCGCTGCGCTACCCCAGCGTGTCGCTGAGCACGCTGATGATGCCGCTGATCTTCCTGCTGCTGTTCACCTACGCGTTCGGCAACACCCTCGGCGCCGGTATCGGCGGCGGCAGCTACGTCAACTACCTGGCGCCGGGCATGCTGATCATGACTGCGACCTCGGGCATGGTGGGCACCGCGATAGCGGTGTGCACGGACATGACCGAGGGCATCGTCGACCGGTTCCGGACCATGTCGATATCCCGGTTCGCACTGCTCACCGGGCACGTCGTCGGCGCCGTTATCCAGACCTTGCTGAGCATGGGGGTGCTGCTCGGCGTCGCGGTGGCCGTCGGCTTCCGGCCGCACGCGGGCCTGCTGGGGTGGCTGGGTGCCATCGGTGTGCTCGCCCTGCTCGTCATCGCGATGACGTGGGTGGCCATGGCCATGGGCCTGTTCGCGAAGGCGCCGGAGAGCGCGAGCAATCTGCCGATGCCGCTCATTCTGCTGCCGTTCCTCGGCAGTGGGTTCGTGCCGGCCGCGTCGATGAGCCAGGGCCTGCGGCAGTTCGCCGAGTACCAGCCGTTCACGCCGATCACCGAGACTCTGCGCGGGCTGATGCTGGGCACTCACATCGGCAACGAGTGGATCTTCGCGGTCGCCTGGTGCGTTGCGTTGACGGTGTTCGGCTATGTCGCATCGCGGAAGCTGTTCGACCGCCTCGCCAAGCGCTGAGCATCGTAGGCCAGCGATTGAGCGGATAGAAACATTTCCGACAGCGTCTCGGACAAGACCACCCGACCGGAGTACGGCAGGCCGCCGACCCGAGCCAATTGGTCCGAAGTGGCCCTTGGCAACTCCTTGATAAGCGGCTAAACAGCTGGTTCGGTCAATGAACGAGCGAACGACCAGCAGATCTCTACCGGAGGGAGCAACGTCGGTGATGGACGCACCCGTCGATCTTCGATCGGACACGGTGAGCAGACCGTCGGCAGCCATGCGACACGCCATGGCAACGGCCGAGGTCGGCGACGACTGGTACGGCGACGACCCGACAGTGAACCGGCTACAGGACCTCGCGGCCGAGCTCACCGGCAAACCAGCGGCCGCGTACCTGCCGACCGGCACCATGTGCAACCAGATCGCACTGAGCATCTTCGCCCGAGCGGGACACTCGGTGATCTGCGAGACCACCGCACACATCGGCGAGACCGAGGCCGCCTCGTCTGCCGTGTTGTCCGGGATCTCGTTTCACCACGTGACCGGGGCACAGGACGGGCTGGTGAACGCCGACCAGATCGCCAGCGCGCTCGAACCGGACCTGTACGGAGTCGAGGTCGTCGACCTGGTCGCGTTGGAGAACACCCACCAGGTCGGCGGCGGTTCCGTGCTGCCGGTCGAGGAGGTCCGCGCGATCGGCAAGATCTGCGCGGATCATGATCTTCCGCTCTATCTCGACGGCGCGCGCATCTTCAACGCGTGCGCCGTCACCGGCGCGAGCGTAGCCGACTATGCGGCGGAGACGTCGGCCATGATGTTCTGCCTTTCCAAGGGACTCGGTGCGCCGATTGGGTCGATTCTGGTCGGCGACAACGACTTCATCACCGAAGTGCGCCGACGCAAGATCCTCTTCGGTGGGGCGTGGCGGCAGGCCGGGATCATGGCCGCGGCCGGAATCCTGGCCCTGCGGGAAGGTCCCGGCCGGCTCGCCGAGGACCACGCGAACGCGCGCACGCTGGCCGAGGGGGTCGCCGAGATCCTGCCGGGCAGTATCGACCCGGCCAAGGTGGCGACCAACATCCTGTTCGTCGATGTCGCCCGGCACGGCCACAGCATGAGGGAATGGGTGCAACGGTTGGCGGCCAACGGTTTGCTGGTCACCACGGTCGGCGGCAAGCTGCGCATGCTCACCCACGTGAACATCGGCCGCCAGCAGATCGCGGACGCGCTGACCGCATGGCGCGCGGTCGCCGACGAGCTGGTGGGCGGCGCGAAGTGATGATCTTCGCGCACATCAGCGACCTGCACATCGACGGCTCGGAGCACAGTGTCGGGCGTGCGATGCGGGTGATGAACCATCTCAACGACCTGCCTGGCGAACTCGACGCGATTCTGGTGACCGGGGACATCGCCGATCACGGTCTTGTCGAGGAGTACGAGCAGGCGGCGAAGATCCTCACCTCGGCTCGGCCGGTGCTGCACTGTCCAGGCAACCATGACGTGCGCGCCAACTATCGGGTCGGGCTGACCGATCGAGCGCCGTCGGAGCAGCCGATCAACGAGGTGCATCGGTTGCCGGGCGCCACATTCGCGATGTGCGACTCGACGATTCCGGGCGAGGACGGCGGCCTCCTCACCGACGACACGCTCGCCTGGCTGGACGGCGTGCTGCGGGACACTCCGACGGACACGCCCGCGTTCGTCTGTTTCCACCATCCGCCGGTGCGGATGCACCAGCCGTACCTGGATTCGATGCTGCTGGCCGACAAGGGACGGCTCGCCGAGGTGATCGGCCGGTTCCCGCAGGTGATCGCCGTCCTGTGCGGACACGCGCACACACCCGCGGCGAGTACGTTCGTCGGGCTGCCTGTGCTCGTCGCGCCCGGAGTGGTGTCGACGCTGGTGATGCCGTGGGAGCACGGTGACATCGTCGACAGGCAGCAGCCACCGGGCATCGCGTATCACGTGCTCGACGACGAGCGCGGGCTGACGACGCACTATCGAGTCGTGTGTTGATCCGCCCGCGCCGCCCGGCTTCCGAGAACGAGGTCGCTAGTTGAACGTGTCCGGGTCTGGGCCGGTGCGCAGGCCCTTGTCCAGAGCGGTCAGCGCGGCCACGTCGTCAGCGGTCAGTTCGAAGTCGAACACGTTGATGTTCTCCTCGATCCGCGACGGCGTCACCGACTTGGGGATCACCACGTTGCCCAGTTGCAGGTGCCAACGGATGACCACCTGGGCTGGCGTACGGCCGAGCCGGTCGGCGATGGCGGTGACCGTCGGGTTGCCGAGCAGTTCGCCACCCTTGGCCAGCGGGCTCCACGCCTCGGTCGCGATGCCGTGTTCGGCGTGGAAGGCGCGCAACTCCTCCTGAACCAGGAACGGGTGCAACTCGATCTGGTTCAGCGCGGGCACCACGTCTGAGTTGTCGATCAGGCGACGCAGGTGCTCCGGCTGGAAGTTGGACACGCCGATCGCGCGGACCCTGCCGTCCGCGTGGATGCGTTCGAACGCGCGCCAGGTGTCCAGGTACTTGTCCTTGGCAGGCGTTGGCCAGTGGATCAGGTACAGGTCGACGGTGTCGAGGCCGAGCGCGCCGATGCTCCGGTCGAACGCGCGCAGGGCCTCGTCGTAGCCCTGGTCGCCGTTCCACAGCTTGGTGGTGATGAACAGTTCGTCGCGCTTGATACCGGATTCGGCCAGCGCGATGCCGACGCCCTTCTCGTTGCGGTAGGCGGCCGCCGTGTCGATGCTGCGGTAGCCGGCGCGCAGCGCAGCGCCGACCGCTTCGGTGGTTTCCGCATCCGGGATCTGGAAGACGCCAAAGCCCAACCGCGGCATGACCACCCCGTTGTTGAGGGTGATGGTCGGAGTTTCAGTCAAATCCGCGATCCTTCCGCTCGATAGTTGCACACGCCTGATAATGGCGCATGCAACACGGAGTCGCAACTTGATCTCGGTCACGCGAGCCGAGCCGTCCAGGTCTGGGTGCGCTCGCGGCGGCCGCGTAGCCGCAGCGACCGGTTAGGGCTCCCAGTCGGCGCGCTCCTCTGGCGTGCCAGAGGACACCACCGCGTCGCTGGCCAGGATGCGGCCGCGCACCTGCTTGGCCTTCTCGGTCAGGCGGGCGGCCTCGTTCACCGCGTCGCCGATCACCGTGTACTCCAACCGTTCGCGCGCGCCGAGCCTGCCGGCGAACACGCGGCCGGACGCGACGCCGATGCCGAGATCGAGTTCGCCGGTGCGCCGAACCGCGTCGCGGATCTCCCTCGCGGCCGCGAGCGCGGCGGTCTCCGCGTCGGGCAACGGGTTCGGCGCGCCGAACACGCACAGCGCCGCGTCGCCCTGGAACTTGTTGACCAGGCCGCCGTGTGCGCCGACCGCGTCCACGACCGACGCGAAGAACCGGTTGAGCTTGGCGACGAACTCCTCCGGTGGCAGCCCGTAGGCCAGCGCGGTCGAGTCGACGACGTCGACGAACAGCGCGGTCGCCTGCCGGACGTCGCCGGCCAGTTGGGCGCCGTGTGCCAGGGCCTCGGCGGCGACATCGGTGCCGACGTGACGGCCGAACAGGTCACGCAGGCGCTCCTGCTCGCGCAGGCCGGTGATCATGTCGTTGACCGACCGTTGCAGCAGGCCGATCTCGCTGGTGTCGTCGACCGAAACGTGCACGTCGGTGCGGCCGCGCGCGACCAGGTCGAGCGCGGTGCGCATGCCACGCAGCGGGGTCGTGACCGAGCGGGCGAACACGACCGTGGCGAACGCGCCGACGACAAGGCCGATGCCGGCGAGGAAGATCAGGCTGCCGGTGGGTTCGGTCGTGCCCGTCCTAGGTAGGGCGAGCACCAACAGGACCGCGAGCAGCGGGAGGCCACTGGCGACCAGCCAGGTGAGCACGAGACGGGTGCGCACGGTGGCCGAGCCCGCGCTGCCGGGCGGCACGATGTGTAGCACTGCGGTGTGCACTGGGCGGACAAGGCGTTCGCCGAGCAGGAAGCCGATCGCCGTGGTGGCGATGCCGCCGAGCGCGACGGCGAGGCCGAGGTCGAGCGCCTGCCAGGCGGGCACGAGCAGGGCGGCGAGGCCGGCGAGCAGGACAGCGCCGATCAGCCAGAGTGCGCCGGTGACTCGGGCCAGGTCGGCCGGGAGGCGCAGGGCGTGGTGCGCCTCGGCCAGGGTCGGGGACCGGCGGGCGACCAGCCAGTGCACGGCGCGGCGTTGCAGCCAGCACGCCCATGCGGTGCCGACGGCGGCGGAGAGGATCACGTAACCGAGCGCGGTCACGCCGAGGACGAGGCCGGGGTGACCGGCGGTGGCCGGCTCGCGGGAGAGCACCAGGACCAGGGTGACCACGACCGCCCCGCACATGCTGGCGCTCACGCCGATGACGGCGAGGCCCATGCTGGTGCGCAGCACGAGCGGCAGTGGCCTCCCCGGCGATCCGACGGTTGGTCCCTGGACGGTTGGTGCGGTTTGAGCCACTCGCGGATCGTATGGCTTGTGGCGGGATCACGGCAGGTCAGGCGAGGCGGGTGGCCAGCCAGGCGAGCGAGAGCGGGTAGCGGTAGTCGATGTCGGCGTGGCCTGCGTCGAAGTGTTCGAAGCGGATCACGTCGTCGACGACGCCGATCTCGGCGAGGGCTTGGCGGAACGCGCTGGCGCCGAGGTCGAGCGATGCCTCGTCGCGGGTGCCCGCGTCGATCCAGATCGCCCGCTGGGAGCGCAGCGCGTCGGCGTACTTCGGTGCCATGCGGACCGGGTCCCAGTCGAGCCAGCGCTGCCACGCGTCCGGCTTGAGCACGCCGGACACGGCGTCGAAGGGGAGTTCGACCTGGCCGTCGGGAGTCGGCGAGAACGCCGCGGCGCAGCCGAGGGTGATCAGCAGGTCGGCGTCCTCCTTCTTGGTGAACGCGATCCTGGATTGGAAATCGGCCCACCAGCGTTGGATGTCGCCGTCGTAGCCGCGCAGGTGCCGGACCACGTCGCGGAACGTGGGCAGGTAGCAGTACTCGTAGAGGGCGTCGCCCGCGTGCGTTGCGAACGCGCCGAACAGGTCGGGGCGCAGCATCGGCGTGATCATCGCACCGAAGCCGCCGCTGGACTTGCCGGTGATCGCGCGGTGCGCCGCGTCGGGGATGGTGCGGTAGCGCGCGTCGACATGGCCGACGACCTCGTCGCAGAGGTAGGAGTGGTAGCGGCCGATGGCGGGCGAGTCGACGAACTGGCTGCCACCGTAGCGGGTCCAGGCGTCGACGTAGACGACGATCGCGCCCGGCGCCGTGCCACTGGCGAAGACCTGGTCGGCGGTTTCGGTGAAGGGCTGGCGGTACGGCTTGCGGTTGCGCCACATCGCCAGGTGGCCGGTGTAGCCCTGGATCACGTAGATGCTGGGGTAACGGCGATCGGGCTCGTCGTCGTAACCGGGCGGGACGTAGACCCACAACGGCCTGCTGGCCGGGTCGCCGAGCGGGTTGTCGGCGAGCAACTGGGAGTCGATGGTCAGTTCGTCGAGGCGTCCGGCCAGTTCGGCCGACCAGGGCAGCATTGTCACACGAGCCAAGTTAGCGCAGCATACTCGATGTGCGCACTCGCGTATTCATTGTTTGTCCTGACCGGACAGGAAATTGACCTGGCCCTGCTCACACTGTTATTCTGCATACATATGACAACGTTGTCACGGGTCTCTGGCCTGCGTTTGTTGATTCCGTTCGAGTTTCCCGCTCAACAATTCCCTGCGATAGGAAAGGCGACAACGGTGACACCTTTCATTCATTCGAGGAAGGGCAGACCGCGCACATTATGCGTGCTCGGCGTTGCGGCCGCTCTGGCGTTGGGAGTCGTCGCGCCCGCCGCGGCCACACCCGCCAGGCACGCGGCCGGACTGGCGAGTGCGTTCGACAATGTGGCGATCAGCCCGTCGTCGACGCCGGGCGCGGCGAACATCGACGGGACCGGGCACAGTTTCACCCAGGAGGATCTGGACTCGGCCGGTTGGCAGCCGGGCATCTCGGTCACGGTCGACAACGCGCGGTTCACAGTGCCGAACGTGCCGGCGGGACAGCCGGACAACGTGCTCGCCAACGGTCAGCAGATCGGGGTGAACGGAAGCGGTTCGGCACTGTCGTTCTTGGTCACCAGCACGAACGGGCCGGCGGGTGGCACGGGAACGATCACCTATGCGGACGGGACCACGCAGAGCTACACCCTGTCCGCGCCGGACTGGGTGAGCGGGCCGACCGACACCATGACCCTGCTGCTCCCGCACTGGAACACGCCAAGTGGGCCCGGCGCGGTGGGCACGAAGTTCTACTCGGTTTCGGTGCCGTTGAAGGCGGGGACCGCGCTGAGGTCGGTCACCCTGCCGATGGTCGGCACGACGTTGGGCTCGCCGCTGCTACACGTGTTCGCGCTGGCCGTGCGGCCTGCTTCGGGACCGTGGGTCGGGACGTGGTCGGCCGCGTTGGATGACGGGATCGTGCCGGGGCCGTGGACGAATCGGACACTGCGCATGGTCGAGCACACCAGCGTCGGCGGCGGCCAGGTACGGATCCGGCTGGACAACGACTTCGTCAACGCGCCGCTGACCGTCGGCCACGTCACCATCGCCGTGCAGAAGTCGACCTCGGTGGCGACCAGTGCGCCCGCGACGTTGACCTTCGGCGGGAGGCGGCAGGTGACCCTGCCGGGTGGTGGGCAGGCGATCAGCGACCCGTTGCCGTTCGCCCTCCCCGCCGACACCAACCTGTTGGTGAGCGTGTGGTTCCCTGGCACCGTCCAACTCGCCGCCGAGCACAGCCTCGGCATGCAGGACATGTACTCCAGCGCGGACAACGCGGGTGACCGGACCTCGGACGTGAACAACTTCCCGGTGTCGAACGACTTCGGGTTCTGGACCGTCCTGTCCGGGATCGACGTGGTGCCCGCGCATCCGGTCGGCACGGTGGTGGCGTTCGGCGACTCGATCACCGACGGGTACGGGTCGGACGTGAACGGAAACGACCGGTGGCCCAACGACCTGGCCCGGCGACTGCTCGCGCGGCAGGGCACCGCGCCGCTGGGCGTCGTCGACGAGGGCATCAGCGCGAACATGGTGGTCAACGACCACTTCACCGGCGTGTACGGCACCGGGAACGGGGGCATCAGCGGCGTGTCCCGGCTGGACCGCGACATGATCAGCCAGAGTGGGGCGCGCAGCGTGCTGGTGCTGGAGGGAATCAACGACGTGAAGGCGGGCACGTCGGCGGATCAGGTGATCGCCGGCCTCAAACAGTTCGCGGCGACCGCGCACGCGTACGGGTTGAAGATCGTGGTCGCGACGATCACGCCGTTCAAGGGCTGGTCGGAATACACGCCGCAGGCGGAGGCGTGGCGTGAATCTGTCAATAACTTCATTCGCGACAACGGTGGCATTTTCGATGCGACAGTTGACTTCGACGCGGTGATTCGCGATCCTGGCGATCCAGTGGCCATGCAGGCGCAGTACGACTCTGGCGACCACCTGCATCCGAACGCGGCCGGCTACCGGGCGATGGCGAACGCCGTCGATCTCGCGACTTTGTCTTGATTCCGCTGCGGTAAAGCACCACGATCCCGTGCCGTCGGTGCTGGCCTCGCACCAGGTCAGCACCGGCGGCGCGGTCCCGTCCGGGGTCTGGACCAATTCTCAAGGAATCATGGCCCGATGACTTGACGTTTGTTGTGTCCAACAACATACTCTGGGTGACGCGTCCGACGCACCGCTCTCCACGGCGATGAACTCTCGGAAGCGTTGCGACACACTGGGTTGCCGACCGGACCTGTAACCGGTCGCGATCCGGCTGCTCGGTTGTCAGCGGCGACAACCGCCGACTTCGGCTGCGCGGGCGCTGACAAACCGGGCGACTGCGCTGGGCGCGGCCCGCCGTGCCCACCATTCGTACTGGAACCGCGCCATGCGCGGATGTCGAATTCGGAGGCAGGGTGGCAATGTTCGGATCCCGACGAAGCAGCCCAGACAGTGCGGCCGAACCTGGCGAATTATCCGCCAGCAGGGCGATCGCCAACCGGGCGATCTCGAATCGCGTGATCTCCAACCGGGTGATCTCGAACCGAAAGGGCCGCAGCGGACGCAGACTCGTGGCGGCGGCGTTCACGGTCGTCGCACCGCTCGGCCTTGTTGCCGCGCTGAGCACGGCGGCCGCGCCGCACGCGGTCGCGGCACCGTCCTCTCCCGCCACGGCCGGCGTGAACCGTTCGACCACGGCTCCGGCCAGCGTGCCCGGTCCGCCATCTGGCTGGTCCACTGTGTTCAGCGACGACTTCAACGGCTCGTCCGGCAGCGCGCCGGACGGGAACTGGAGTTACGACACCGGAACCGGCTTCGGCACCGGCGAGATCGAGACGATGACCACGTCCACCGCGAACACACACCTGGACGGCAACGGCAACCTCGACATCACCGCGCTGAACAACGGGGGAAACTGGACGTCCGGCCGGATCCACACCGGCGACATCGTCAGCGCGCCCGCCGGTGGTGAACTGGAGGTCACCTCCTCGATCGAGCAGCCCAACCCGGGCAACGGTCTCGGTTACTGGCCGGCGTTCTGGATGCTGGGGCCGGGTCAGTGGCCGGAGAACGGCGAGATCGACATCATGGAGGACGTCAACGCGCTCTCCGAGGTGTCCGGAACCATCCACTGTGGAACCGATCCGGGTGGCCCGTGCAACGAGGGCAACGGCATCGGCAGCGGGTTGCGCGGCTGCGGCGGCTGCCAGACCGGCTACCACACGTACAGCATGATCCTCGACCGCACCAACACGTCCAACGAGTCGATCACGTTCTACCTGGACGGCAGTTCCTACTTCAGCGTGAGCGAGTCGCAGGTGGGCACGTCGACCTGGCAGCAGGCGTTCGACCACAGCATGGACATCATCTACGACCTGGCCATGGGCGGCGCGTACCCGAACGGCGTCTGTGGTTGTACATCGCCCAACGGAAGCACCTCCTCCGGCGGCACCATGAGCATCGCCTACGTCGCGGCGTACTCGACCAGCGGTGGTGGCGGCAACCCGCCGCCCGGCGGCAACACCGGCCCTGTCGTGTCGCACGAGGGCAGCAACCTGTGTCTCGACGACCGTTCGGCCAGCACAGCCAACTTCAATCCGGTCCAGATCTACACCTGCAACGGCACGAACGCGCAGCAGGTGACGGTGGTGGAGGCCGGCAGTCTGCTGCAGATCCTCGGCAAGTGCGTTGACATCAACGGCGGCGGCACAGCCGACGGCACACTCGTCGATCTGTACGACTGCAACCGAACCGGTGCTCAGGTCTGGATACCCCAGTCCAACGGCGAACTCTACAACCCGCAATCGAACAAGTGTCTTGACGACCCGAATTCCTCGACAACATCAGGAACCCAACTACAGATCTGGGACTGCGCGGGTAGTGCGAACCAGGAATGGACGCTCCCGTAAAGCACCGTTCCCGTTGCCTGGCCACGAACGACCCGCAATCACTCGTGGCAACAGGGAAAACGCTTACTCGACTGAATCCCGGATCAACTGGTCAGCTCCTGCGCGGTGCGCACACTCGCACCGCGCGGGGGCCGACCGCCCTCGGCGATGAACTCGGCCACCGGCAGCGTTGCCGCACCCCGCGCAACGGCATGTGAACCCAGCTGACACAGGTCGATACGAGTTTGCCCGAACGGGTAGCGCAGCGCGTTGCGGCCGGCGACCTCCTTGATCGTGCCCAGCATCCGCTGGCCGAGCAGGAGGCCGGCCCAGCCGCCGAGCAGGACCCGTTCCGGGTTCAGCAGGTTGATGAGATTGGCGATGCCGATGCCGAGGTAGGTGGCCGTCTCGTCCAGCACCGTACTGGCCGCTTCGGCAGCCTCGCCATCGGTGAGCGAACTGGCGGCGTCCAGGATCTGGCCGAGCGCGAGCTCGTGGTCCTCGGCGAGCGGCCGCTCGCCGAATAGCTTCTCGGCATACCGGTCGATGACCGCGTCCGCTCCGACGTACGCCTCGACGCAGCCGAGCGCCCCGCACCGGCACCGCCGGCCGGATACCGCGACCGTGGTGTGCCCCCACTCCCCCGCGCTGCTGGAAAAGCCGCGGTACGCGGCGCCGCCGACCATGATGGCCGCGCCGACGCCGGACCCGATCAGCACGACCGCGCAGGAGCCCGCGCCTCGGCCCGCCCCCAACCACATCTCGGCCTGGCCCATCGTGGTCGCGCCGTTGTCGATGTACACCGGTAGGTTCGTGATCTCGGCGAGCATGTCCTGCAACGGCACCGCGACCCAGCCAAGGGTCTGCGCGTCGAGGCGCGCCGGCGGTTCGCGGCTTACCAGGCCGGGCACGCCCACCCCGACGCCGAGGATGCGGTCGGGCTCGATGCCGCCGCTGGAGATCACCATGTGCAGGCCGGCCCTGATCCGGTCGACCACGTGCTCGGGGTCGCACTCGCCGGGCCCGACCGGGAACTCGGCGCGGGCGCGTTCGTTCAGGCCGAGGTCGAACAGCTCGACCCGAACCCTGGTCTCGCCGACGTCGACGCCGATCACCGCGTACGCCCCGTTGTTGACGCGCAGCAGCGTGCGCGGGCGGCCGCCGTCCGAATCGACCGAGCCCGCCTCGACAACCAACTCCTCCGCGACCAGGTCGGCGATGAGCTTGCTGACGCCGGCCGCGCTCAGCCCGACCGTGGTGATCAGCTCCTGCCGGGACAGCGGGCCGTCGAAGTACAGCCGAGCGAGCAGTGCGGACCGGTTCGCCCTGCGCAGGTCGCGGACTGTCCTGCCGGCCTGCTTGGTCATGGCGCTCCTCCCTCAACCGCGGGTGATTCCGTCCATGATGTCGAGCGTGCCAGAAAGCCGACAACTCTTGACGCTCCCATAATTTACGTGTTAAACCACAACGGAAAGAAAGAGTGGTCCAGACAACTCAGTTCCCATTGCGTTAACAGTCAAAAAACGCGGTCCGCGCTCGAAGGTGATTTCCGACCGGGAAAGGCAATGTCAACGATGACCAATTCATCCCGCCTGCGTGCGCTGGCCTCCTGCGCGTTGGGTGCCGTGCTCGTGGTCGCCGGGCTCACCATGGCCGCGCCGGCGCATGCCGCCGGTGAGACCGTGAACATCTGGTTGACCACAACGAACGATTCCAGCGGTCGCAACGTCACCCGCGGCCTGCAACAGCAGAGCCCGGTCACCTTCGGCTCGGGCACCGGCAGCAGCGCCAACACGATCACCGTCAACGAGAACACCAGGTATCAGCGGTTCGTCGGTGCGGGAGCGTCCATGACGGACACCACCGCGTACCTGCTCGGCTCGTCGAACTCGATCTCGGCGAGCACCCGCAACCAGGTGATGACCAACCTGTTCGACCCGAACAGCGGCATCGGCCTTGACTTCCTGCGCAACCCGATGGGCGCGTCGGACCTGGCCCGCTACAACTACTCCTACGACGACATGCCGGCCGGCCAGACCGATCCGAACCTGTCGAACTTCTCGATCAGCCACGACCTGACCGACATCCTGCCGCTGACCAAACAGGCCGAGCAGCTCAACCCGAACCTGAAGCTGATGATGTCGCCGTGGAGCGCGCCGGCTTGGATGAAGTCGGACGACAACTTCACCAGCCACAGCTACCTCCAGTCGCAGTACTACGCGGCGTACGCCCAGTACTTCGTCAAGACCATCCAGGCGTACGAGAACCAGGGCGTGCACGTCGACTACGTGTCCGAGCAGAACGAGCCGGGCTGCTGCGACGGGTCGACCTACCCGACGATGAACTGGAACGCCAACGGCCTCGACTACTTCGGCGTGACCGACCTGCTGCCGGCACTGCACGCGGCCGGTCTGTCCACAAAGGTCCTCGCACTGGACTGGAACTGGAGCACCTACGCGGGCTACGGCCAGCAGGAGGTCGACGACGCGGCAGTGCGCGACGACCCGAACTTCGGCGGTGTCGCCTGGCACGGCTACGACGAGGGCAGTGCGAGCGAGCAGACCACGGTGCACAACCAGTACCCGAACATCGGCGAGTTCGACACCGAGCACTCGGGCGGCACCTGGATCTCGAACCAGCAGAACGAGGACATGAACAACATCATCGACTACACCCGCGACTACGGGCAGTCGGTGGTGAAGTGGAGCCTCGGCGTCGACCAGTCCCACGGCCCGCACAACGGCGGCTGCGGCACCTGCACCGGCCTGATCACCGTGCACGACGACGGCAGCGGCCAGGTCGACTACACCATCGAGTACTACGACATGGGTCAGCTGACCAAGTTCGTGAAGCCGGGCGCGTACCGGATCGACTCCAACGAGACCGGCGACGTGCGGGACGTCGCCTGGATCAACCCGGACGGTTCAAAGGCGGTCGTCGCCTACAACGGCACCGGCAGCACCCAGGCGACCACAATCAACTGGGGCAACGAGAGCTTCACCTACAACCTGCCTGCCGCGACCTCGGCCACCTTCACCTGGTCCGGCACGCAGGGCAGCGGTGGCGGCACGACCGGTCCGATCACTTCGCATGAGGGCAGCAACCTCTGCCTCGACGACCGCGGCGCGAGCACGGCGAACGGCAACCCGATCCAGATCTACACCTGCAACGGCACCAGCGCGCAGAACTGGACGGTCAACGCCAACGGCACCCTGACCGTCCTCGGCAAGTGCCTCGACGTGACCGGCGCTGGCACCGCCAACGGCACCCTGGTCGACCTCTACGACTGCAACGGCACCGGCGCGCAACAGTGGCACGCGCAGTCCAACGGCGAGCTGGTGAACACCAACTCGGGCAAGTGCCTCGACGACACCAACTTCTCGACAACCCCAGGTACACAGGTACAGATCTGGGACTGCGCGGGTGGCGCCAACCAACAGTGGACGCTGCCGAGCTGACCGTGTCCTGTCCGGACCGGCCTCCCTCGCGCGGGGGAGGCCGGCTCGGCCCATGGCAGGTGTGATGGCATCAGCCGCTCCGCGGACGTTGACCGCATAGTTGTCAGTTGTCCAACTCAGCCGGCCTTGACCACCGCGTTTGCCGGCAGCGAACCGCTGCGCAGCAGGGCGCGCATGGGCAGGCTGGCCGCGCCGCGAGCGACCGCGTCCTGGCCGGACTCGCCGAGCCCGATGGTGACCGCAGCCCAGGAGTGCGGCAATGCGTGCCGCCTGGCCACCTCACGCACCCGTGGCAGGATGCGCGGCCCGAGCACCATGCCGGCCCAGCCGGCGATGACAACGCGGTCCGGGGCGAGCAGGTTGATCAGGTTGCCGACGCCGACGCCGAGCACCTTGGCGGCGTGGTCCAGCACGTCGCGCGCAACGTCATCGGTGTCCGGGCGAGCCACCAGCGCGCGCAACGCCTCCTGCGGTCCGAGCGCGCCGACCGCCTGATCGCCGCCCGAATCGCGGTAGCGGGCCAGCACGGCCTCGGCGCCGACGTACGCCTCAAGGCAACCGGTCGAACCGCAGCGACACGGCCTGCCGTCCAGTTCCACGACGGTGTGGCCCCACTCGCTGGTCAGGCCCGACCCGCCGCGCGGCGCGGAGTCGCTGGTCATCAGGGCAGCGCCGATGCCGATGCCGAGCAGCGTCACCACAGCGCGGTCCGCGCCGCGACCGGCGCCGAACCACATCTCGGCCTGGCCGAGCGCGGTCGCGCAGTTCTCCAGGTGGACCGGGGCGTGCGCGCCGGCCGCGACCATGCCGCCGAAGGGCACCGCGTCCCAGCCGAGCGTCGGCGCGTAGACAAGGCCGTCGTCGGTCTCGCGGTCATCAACCGCGCCGGGCACGCCGACGCCGACGCCGAGCAGCGGCACGCCGTCGCCGTGCGCGGTGACCTCGGCGATCGCGTCGGTCACCAGGCTGACCACGTGGCCGGGAGCGAGGTTGTCGTCGGGGCTGCGGCTGGTCATCTCCAGGGGGTTGAGCGCGCCGTCGAACAGGCCGACCCTGATCTCGGTCTCGCCGACATCGACCCCGGCGAAGCGCAGATTTTCGGTGGCCACCCGCAGGATGCCACGCGGCCGACCACCCGCCGAGCTGACCGAGCCGGCCTCGACCACCAGCCCGTCGGTGAGCAGCTCGGTGACCACATTGGTCACCGTCGCCGAGCTGAGCCCGGTGAGTTCGGCCAGTTCCTGCCGGCTTGCCGAGCCCTGCTCGTACAGCCGGGACAGCGCGGCGGCGCGGTTGTACCTGCGCAACGCGCGCGTTGTCCATCTGGACTCGGACATCACAGTCATCAAGTGTGCCAGCAAGAACGGTCCGTCGTGCTGATTCTGGCGCGAGGTTCGGATGTCGGTTGTGACAGGCCTTGACCTGCGGTCACAGCGGAAGGGTCAGGAACGTGCTGTTCGGGTCGGCGACATAGGAGCCGAACGGACCGCATTCGGTGAAGCCGTGCTTACGGTAGAGGGCGCGGGCCGGTTCGAAGAACGCCATGCTGCCGGTTTCCAGCGACACCCGGCGTACGCCGCGCGCTCGCGCGTCGGCGAGCGCGTGGCGTAGCAGCGCGGAAGCCACGCCTCTGCCGCGTCGGGCAGGATCGGTGCGCATGCTCTTGAGTTCTTCGTGGTCGTCGCTGAGCCGCTTCAGCGCGACGGTGCCGACCAGCGTGCCGTCGAGGCGGGCCACCCACATCCGGATGCCGGGCGTGCGCAGGCCGGTCAGGTCCAGCGCGTGCCGGCTCTCCGGTGGGGCGGTCGGCTCCATGTCGTCGAGGTGTGCCCGGAGGAACTCACGCAGGTCGGCGGCCGCGAGGTCGGCCGGGTCGATCAGAACGGTCACGGCCCCAAGTGAACCAGATCGGCTCAGTTAATCGCCTTGATCAGCGCGGGAACGAACACTGAGAGATCGCCCACTGTGCCCCAGCCGGACGCGATGTCGTAGCCGGGTCCGGCCGCGTAGCCGGGGACGATGCCGTCGGACAGGGCGTTGTCGCCGGTGCTCACGTCCTGTACGCCGTCCCGCAGGCCTGCCGGGCCGAGCACCCGGTAGATCGCCGGGTTGACCAGGCCGAGGTTGTGGCCGTGGTTGAGTTCGACGGCCAGCGCGAGCACCCCGAGGAACAGCGGCGCGGCCTCGGACGTGCCGGAGGTGCCGTGCATGGTGATGTCCGGGTAGGCGCGCATGCCGCTGCCGGTGCTCTGCTTGACCCCGTTCTGCCAGCTCGGCCGCTGGTAGATGCCGGAGATGCCGGCGCTGGAGGCGTAGCCGTCGGGTGAGTTCCACAAGCTGTCCGGGTGCTGCAACCGCACCGCTGGCGAGGCCGGGTACGGCAGGCCCTGATCCTCGCCGGAGAACTGGGTGCCGCCGACGCTGGTCGCGTACGGGTCGCTGCCCGGCCAGGTCGGCATGCGGTACGGGTAGTCGGTGCTGCCGTCGAGTTCCTGCACGGTCGGGCCCTTGTCGCCGGAGGCCATCACCAGCGAGATGCCGGCCCGGTCCGCGCGCTGGAACGTCGGGTCGAGGTCCCTGGTGATCTCATCGGGCGAGGAGAAGTCGCCCTCGGCGGTGTAGGTGGCCAGATAGATGCCGTTGACCAGCTTGTGCTCGCCGAGGTAGTCGATGGCGGTCATCATTTCAGGGAAACCGGTCATGCCCTCGGTCTCGTCGACGGGGGTGGCCACCACGAAGATGTGTGCGGACGGGGCGATCTCGTGCATGGACTCGACATCGAGGTCGGCCTCGCCGCGCCACCCGAGACAGTCCTGATAGGTCGTCGGGTTGGTGTCCTTCAGCGAGTCGCAGGTGGGCACCGGCCCGGCCGGCTGGAGCTGGGTCACCTGGGCCGGGGGTAAGCCGGTGTCCTTGTCGTAGGAGGCCATGACCGCGCCGATGTCCGGGTCGCCGAAGGAGACCACGGTCGCGATGGACGTGCCCTGGCCGGTGTCGCCCTCGTTCCACAGGGTCGGCGCGCCGTAGGCGTTGGCGCGCGGGAACTGGGTCGCGGTGAGCGCCGCCATGGCCTCGGCCCGCAGCACCGGGTCGGACAACTCGCCGACCTTGGTGGCGTCGGCCGAGAACACGTGGTGTTCGGCCGGCCCGGGTAACCGGGGCGCGGCAAGGGCCGGGGTGAGTCCGGCGACGAGCAGGGACGCGGCCAGCGCGCTGACGAGCAGGGTTCTACTGGGCATGCCAGGACGCTAGTGCGGCCCGACGCCCGACAAAGCCTGCTTAAGTAGGGAATCAGCGCGGCTCGATGCGCGCGTGCATCTCCCAGACCAGGATCTCGGCTGGCTCGACCGCGCTCACCCGCTGCCCATCGGACGCGGTGATCCGGACCGCGTCGCCTGCGCCGAGCAGGCCCGCACCCTCCAGCCGGACGGTGCCGCGCGCGACGAACAGGTGCACGTACGGCGCGGCCGGCAGTTCGACGCTGCCGCCGGCGACCAGGCGCGCGGCGAACAGGGCGGCGTCGCGCTGCTTGATCCGGATGGCGCTGTGGCCCGCGTCGCGCGGCATGCCCGAGGCCACCGGGACGAGGCCGCCGCGCAACAGCTCGTCGTCGATCTCCAGTTGCTCGTAGCCGGGCCGGATGCCGGGTTCGTCCGGCACAACCCACATCTGGATGAAGTGCACCGGATCGTGGTGTTCGGCCTGGCCGGTGAGTCGCCAGGAGTCGTTCTTCTCGGAATGCAGAATGCCCGTTCCCGCGCTCATCCGCTGCGCGAGACCGGGATAGATCACGTCAGCGTTGCCCTCGGAATCCTGGTGCACGAGCTGACCCCGCAACACCCAGGTGACGATTTCCATGTCCTCGTGCGGGTGTGTCTCGAAACCGGCGCCGGGTTTGACGACATCGTCGTTGGACACCAGCAACAAACCGAAGTGCGTGTTCGCCGGGTCGAAATGCCGGCCGAAGGAGAAACTGTGGTGCGAATCAAGCCAGGACCACGTCGTGTGCATGCGATCCCGCGCCCTGCGCAGGTCCGTGTCACTCGTCAGTCCGGCCGGCGCCCGCGCTATCGAGAAACCCATCAGCCCCACTCCTCAACTCGGCCCGAAAGAACAGGATAGTTGATGACACAAGTAGGATGTTTACGACTATTTTTCGGTGCGGGCCAGCACGCTGGCCAGCGCGGATCGCAGCTTTTCCTGCGCGGAAGCGGAATCAAGACCGCTCGGGTGACGGAAGGCGATGTAGCCGTCCGGCCTGATGAGCAGTGCGCCTTCCTCGTCGAGTTGGCTGACCCTGCGCCATTCGCCGTACGCGTCGCGCGCGTTCTCCGCACCGAAGCGGACGGCGGTCAGCGGGACACCGAACTCGGCAGCGCATTTCTCGGCCGCCTCGACCCAGGCCAACCCGGCGATTCCGGTGACGACCGTGAACGAACCGTGACCGACAAGATCCAAAGTGGACACTCGTTGTCCGTTGTCGTCGACGAGCCAGGCGTGCGGAAGTTTCGCGCCGGGCCGGGTGCTCGGCTGGTGGAACAGTTCGCGGTCGCGCGGCCATTGTTCGGCCGGGCTCCCGTCGTCGAGCACCGCGCCGGACACGTAACGCTGATTGAGTTCGACGCCGTGCGCGTTGAATTCATAATTTTTCAGTTGGATGGCGGCTTCCAGCGCGTCCCGCCGTTTCTTGCCCTCCGCGTCCGGTGCGCGGCAGGCGGCGAGGCCCTTGGTGATGCCTTCGTCGTCCCCGCCGCCGGCGATGCCGAGTGCCTCGAAGATCGGGCCGAACTGGTCGCGGGACAGATTGGCCCGGTCGACGACCTGCTTGCCGACCGGCGCGCGTTCCGCCGAATAGCTGTCCAGCAGCGCGGGACCGGCCTGGCCGCGCAGCACCATGGCGAGCTTCCAAGCGAGATTGTAGGAGTCCTGGATGGACGTGTTGGAGCCGAGACCGTTGGTCGGCGGATGCCGGTGCACTGCGTCGCCTGCGCAGAACACCCGACCGGCCGAGTACCGGGTCGCGTAGCTGTGGTTGACCGTCCAGAGCGAGGTCGAGGTGATGCGCACCGGGATGTCGGCCACGCCGAGCAGGTCGCGGACGATCTCGGTGGCGGCCGCGTCGTCGACATCGGGCGGCGGTTGATCGATGTCGTAACCCCAGGTGAGCAGCCATTCGTGCCACGGCCGCACCATCCGCACCAGGCCCATGCCGATGCCGCCGAGATGCGCGCCGGGCCGCATCACCCAGTACAGGACGCTGGGCCGGTGCGCGACGTAGGCGGACAGGTCGGCCTCGAAGACGATGTTCATGCTGCCCGCCTTCCCGCTCTGCCCGGCGATGGGCAGGCCGATCTGCTCGGCGATCAGGCTGCGCCCGCCGTCCGCGCCGATCAGGTAGCGGGCGCGAATGGTGTACTCCACGCCGCGGACGCGGTCGAGCACGCACGCGCTCACGCCGTCCTCGTCCTGTTCCAGCGAGAGGAACTCGGTGTCAAGGCGGATCTTGGTGCCGCGCTTGGCCGCGTTGGACAGCAGGATCGGTTCCAGGTAGGTCTGCGGCAGGTCGATCATGCCGCTCGGACTGGCACTCGCGTACTCGGACAGCGAAGCCGGGCCGGTCCCCCAGGTCCTGATCCGGCCGATCTCCTCACCGACCAGCCCGGTGCACAGCACGGTGTCACCCATCAGGTGCTGCGGCGTGCCGTCGGCCAGCGCCTGCTCCTCGACGCCGAGATCGCGCAGCACCTCCAATGTGCGCTGGTTGGTGATGTGCGAGCGGGGCGTGTTCGCGACCCAGCCGTACTTGGTGACCAGGATGGTCGGCACACCGTAGGTCGCCAGGGTCAGCGCGGCCGCGCCACCGGCCGGACCGCTGCCGACGACCAGGACATCGGTGTCGAAACTCATGATGTCCTCTCCTGGGCGGGCGCGATGTGGAAGGTGAAGTCGAGCGAGCGCCACTCGCCGTCGACAGTGCGACCGTCCGGGGTGGGGCCGGTGTGTGGGACGAACTCGACGATCAGGCCGTCCTTGACGCCGAACACGGTGTCCGAGTCGAGGTAGTCGCCGCCTGCCACGAACAGCTGGGTGATCAGCTTCTGGTAGCCGGGCGCCATGATCATGAAGTGCACGTGCGGCGCGCGGTACGGATGCCGGCCGACCGCGTCGAGCAGCCGGCCGACCGGGCCGTCGGCCGGGATCGGGTAGGCGGAAGGCAGGATCGACCAGAACCGCAGGCCGCCGTCGTCGTCCGCGGTGAACCGGGCGCGCAGCACAGGGCCGTCCGGGTCGGGCAACTGCACGTCATAGAATCCGTCCTCATTGGACTGCCACACGTCCACGACCGCGCCGGCGATGGGATTGCCGTCCGGGTCGGTGATGCGCGCGGTCACGTACAGCGGTGTGCCGGCGAGGCCGCCCGCGATGTCCGCGCCCAGTTCCGCGCTTGGCGGACCCTCCACATAGAACGGTCCGAGTACCGCGGAGGGCGTGGTGTCCGGGCTGCGCGAGTTGGTGAGCGCGTCAACCACGCTGGACACGCCGAGCGTGTCGGACAGCAGCACGAACTCCTGACGGGTGGGCGTCGCGATCTGCCCGGTCCTGGTGAGGAAGTCGATGGCGCAGGCCCATTCCCGCTCGGTGAGGTCGTTGTCGATCGCATAGCCGTGCAGGGTGCGGACGAGGTTGGCCAGCAGTTCGCGCACGCGCGGATCAGGGGTGTTCGCGAAGCTGGCGACCACCTCGGCGGTCAGCCAGGCCAGGTCGGGCACCGGCTTGCGGGCCGAGGCCGGGCGGTCGCCGTGCCAGGCGGCGCGGAGCAGCTCGGCCAGGCCGGCCTCGGTGATCTCGCGCGGGTTCGGGTAGGGACGGGCCGAGGCGAGCGCGGCGACCCTGGGCAGCTCCTGCTCGGATAGGCCGAGCGCGCGCAGCGAGGTCGGCGCTGGCAGCGACGAGATCAGGTCGAAAACGCCGGCCGGCGCGTCCGGCACACCGAGCGCGTCCGCGATGCGGCGCATGGCCTCCGGTGCCGCAGCTGCGTTGTAGGCCATCGTGTGCGGCAGCAGCACGGCGTGCGTTGCCGCGTGCGGCAGGTTGAACGAGCCGCCGACGGTGTGCGCGAGCTTGTGCTGCAACGCCATGCCGACACTGCCAAGGCAGATACCGGCCAGCCAGGCGCCGTGCAGCAGTTCCGCGCGCGCGTCCGGATCGGTCGGGCGTTGCGCGATGACCGGCAGTGCGGCGGCGATGCGCTTGATCGCGTCCAGCGCGAGCAGGTCGGTGACCGGGTTCGCCTGGATCGAGTAGAGCGCCTCGACCGCGTGCGCGAGCGCGTTGATCCCGCTGGTCACCGACATCTCCAACGGCAGGTACCTGCTCAGCTCGACGTCGTAGATGACCGTTTCCGGCAGTACGGCAGGCGAGGTGAGGGTGGTCTTGACGCCGTTCTCGGTCTGGCCGAGCACCGCGGTCACCTCGGAACCGGCATAGGTCGTTGGCAGCACGACCTGCGGCAGGTCGGTGCGCAGCGCGAGCGCCTTGCCCAGCCCGACCGTTGACCCGCCGCCGATCGCGACAAGGCAGTCCGCGTCAACGTCCTTGAGCAGTCGCAACGCCTTCTCGGTCACCTCGACCGGAGTGTGCATGGCGGGCGCGTCGAAATGGCCGACCAGGAGATCGCCGAGCGCCCCGCGGGCCTGCTGGGCCGCGGCCGACACGGCGGGTCCGGCGAGCAGCAGCACCCGGCTCGCGTTGCACCGCAGCACCTCATCGCGCAGTCGCGCCGCCGTCCCGCTGCCGAAGATCACCCTGGCCGGTGTGGCCGAGTATTCGAAGCTCTCCATCGCGTCGCACCCCTGTGCAGATGAGGACCCGCTGACCGATCAGTATCGGCGCCAGATGGTTCGATCCTCCTGCACGTGCGCGGCGTCCGCCTGCACGAAACGCGCACCCGCGGGATGGTCAGCCGGCGCGGCGCAGCGCGGCGGGAGTGGTGCCGAGGCGGGCGCGCAGCACCCGGGTGAGGTGCTCCTGGTGCGAGAACCCGCAGCTGACCGCGATGTCCGCGATCGGAAGCGAACTGGTGCGCAGCAGCCGCGCTGCCGCGTCCACGCGCAGGCCGAGCAGGTACTGATGCGGTGCCGTGCCCGTGCTGACCTTGAACCGGCGGGCGAACTGGCTCACGCTCAACCCGGCCGCCGAGGCGAGTTCGGCCAGGCTCAACGGCTCGGCCAGCCGCGCGTGCATCAGCTCCCGGACCGCGTCGAGTTCTCGCGTGCCGAGCCCGGAGCGGGGCGGTTCGGGTGTTCGCATGCCGTGCCGGTGCGCGAGGTGCGCGGCGAGCAGTCCGCCGACATGGTCGACGTAGGTGCGCGCGCCGGGCGGCCGGTCGCGCAGCACGCCGTCCAGGGCGAGGGTGAGCTGTTCCAACAGCGGATCGGCGACACCGAACTCCTCGGCCAGCCGCACCGGCCGGTCGGCCTCGATCGCGGCCTGGAGTTGCTCGTCGGCCAGGTAGACGTGCACGGTGTCCAGGGCGCCGCCGAGTTCGACGGTCAGGTCGCTGCCCGCCGGGTGCAGGAACAGTCCTCCAGCCGGAATCCGGCAGGAGGAGGTGAGCCCGCCGTGTCCTCTGCGAACGGTGACAGGGCCGTTGAGATGCAGGATCAGCAGGTGGGTCCTGGCCGGGTCGAAGCTGGCCCGGTAGGGCGCCTCGCGCTGGGTCGACACGTACATTCCGGGCCAGCCCAGCCCCGCGGACGTCCGCGCCGGTCGAATCCACGGCTGGCGCAGGATGCCGTTGGTGTCACGCAGTCCGAGTTCCGGCAACCGTGCTCTCCTGACATCGCCGTCGGGCACTGGAGTCCATGGTAATCGCGGCGGCGGACGTCACGGTGAATCAGACGTCCACCCGGTCGCCGCTGCGGCGGTAGACACCGTCGCTGCGGTGCAGCAACCGCTCGTCGACCAGGTGCCTGCGCAGGGTCACGTGGTCGACCGCGCCGCCGTCGGCGAGACCGGCGAGGATCTCGTTCACTCGGGTTTCCGGGTAGTCCACGCCCGGTTCGAAGGACTGGGCGAGGTGTTCCAGCACGAGCAGCCGGCGACCGCGCTGTGCCGGCAGGCCGACAAGACGGCCGCCCCGGACGAACGTGCCGACCGTCGCGGCCACCTTCGGATCGGTGTACCCGTGATCCTCGACCGAGCGCGGCGTCGCACCCTTGCGCGCCACCTCGGTGAACACCTCGATCCGCGCGACCCACCGCTCGCCCGCCTGCTCGACGAGCCCGGCCTCGGCCAATCGATGCAGGCCAGCCGCTGCGTCCCGCACCGTGACGCCGGCCAACTCAGCCGCGTAGGCGGTGCTGTCCGCGCCGAGCACGACGGCCGCGAACACCTTCATCCGGACGGGTTCGGCCAGCACCCGGACCAGGGCTTGCGCGTCCACCCGGCGACCGTACCGCGCGGCATCGGCGCGCAGCACCGAATTCGGCTCGGCCAGGTTCGAAATAGGCCGCGACCAGCTCGATTTGTCGCCAGAAGGGATGACACCCGACCGGTAACGCTTAGCACGATCGGGCGAGTTGAGCGCTTTTCGCGTCAGAACCGCCTAACACCTCCGGTCTCAATGTCGACACCGCGAACGACAGGAGGGGTGAGCACATGACCACCAACACCATCCACCACGAACAGGTCGCTGCCCTGCAGGGTGCCACCGAGCCGGTCCACACCCGCTGGTCCTACCGGGATGACGAGCCGTTCGCGGTCACCGTCGCCTTCTGCACGGAACGCGGCCAGTGGATCGAGTGGGTCTTCTCCCGCGACCTGCTGATCGCCGGCCTCGACGCCCCCGCAGGCCTCGGCGATGTGCGCTTCCGGCCCGACGACGAGGACGACGAACTGCTGCTGCTGGAGATCTCCTCGCCAAGCGGCAACGCGGTCTTCGAACTCGGCCGCGACGCCACAGAGGAATTCCTGCACACCACCCTCGAACTGGTGCCGGCCGGCACCGAGAGCGCCTATTTCGACGTCGACCGGCTGATCGAGGAGATCAGCGGCGTCTGACCTGTCGCCTCCGGCGAAAGCCCCCCGGCGAAAGGCACAGGCCGCCTTCGGCGAAAGGCACAGCCGGCCTCCCACACCGCCGCTGCCCGGGTCGTCTCACGATCCGGGCAGCATCTTCTTCTGCACCTTGCCCATCGCATTGCGCGGCAAAGCGTCCACCAGGTGCACCTGGCGCGGCCGCTTGTGGATCGACAGCTCCCTGGCCACGAACTCGGTCAGCTCCGCGCCACTCACCCCGTCCGCCACCACGAACGCGGTGACCTGCTGGCCAAGATCCGGATGCGGCGTGCCGATCACCGCCGCCTCACGCACGCCGGGATGGCCGAGCAGCACATCCTCCACCTCGCCAGCGCCGATCCGGTAACCGCCGCTCTTGATCAGGTCGGTCGACGCGCGGCCGACGATCCGATGCCAGCCGTCCGGACCGATCCTGGCCACGTCACCGGTCTTGAACCAGCCGTCGTCCGTGCGCGTCGCCGCGGTCGCGTCCGGCCTGCCAAGGTAGTCCACGAACAACGTCGGGCCGCACACCTGCAACTCGCCAACCATGTCCGCCTCGGTCAGCACAGCGCCGTCCTCCCCCACCAACCTGGTCCGGACCCCGCGCACGGGCAACCCGACCTGACCTGACCTGCGCTCGCCGTCCGCCCTGCCGCTCACCGTGATCAGCGTCTCGGTCATGCCGTAGCGCTCCACCGGCGGCCGCCCGGTCAGTTCGGCAAGCCGCTCGAACACCGGCACCGGCAACCCCGCGCTGCCCGACACCAGCAACCGGGCCCCGGCCAAAGCCCGCGCCGCCGATTCGTCGGCCACCACCCGCGACCACACCGTCGGCACGCCGAAATACAGCGTGCCGCCCGCCGCCGCATACCCCTCCGGTGTCGGTCGGCGGGTGTGCACCAGCCGCGACCCGACCCGCAACGCACCCAGCACGCCCAACACGAGGCCGTGCACGTGGAACAGCGGCAAACCGTGAGCGAGCACGTCATCCGGCGCCCACGACCAGGCGTCCGCCAACGCGTCCAGGTCCGCTGCGATGGCCGCGCGGGACAGCCGCACGCCCTTGGGCGCACCGGTCGTGCCGCTGGTGTAGAGGATCAACGCCACCGAATCGTCGGCCGGCTCCGGATACGACGTCGCCGACCGCGCCGTGATGTCGATGGGCACCACGGCGACGCCGTCGTCGGCCGGGAAGCTGCCCTCCGCGTCCAGCACCAGGGTCGCGCCGGAATCGGTGAGCAGGTGCCGGCGTTCGGCAGGCCCGGAATCCGGCGGCATCGGCACCACCGGCACCCCGGCCAGCAGCGCACCCACCACCCCGACCACCGTGCCGGCACTCGCGGTCGCCGAGATCGCCACCACCGGCGCGCCGGCGATCCGATCTGCGACGGCGGTGGCCGCGCCGAGCAGTCCGGACGCGGATAACGGGACGCCGTCCACCCGGACCAGATCGGCCGGGTCGCCGAACACGCCACGCAACGCGGGCAACAGATCGCTCATGGCGACAACGTAGTCCCCTGGTGGCGATTTACGCGATCCATCGCGAAAACGTTGAACCGTAACGATTTCGCGCGCGGTCGAGATTGCACTGTCCTTTTTCACATCCGCCGGCAACGGTAGTCCCTGCCGGCACAAACGCTGGTTCGGCGTGGTCGTAAACTGTGGCCCTTCACGCGAGGAGGGGATTTGCTCGTGCCACAGGAAGATGACAAGGACGTCGACGCACAGCCGACCGGGCGCCACGCCCGCAAGGACGGCAGCGGTCCTGACCCGTTGATCGACCTCAACCGGGATCCGACGCCGGGTGTCGCAGACCACGCCAAGCCCGACACCGACGAGTAAGCAACGAGTAGCCGGGGGCTGGTGTTCGCGGGGTGGGCTGCGGGCACCGGCGTCTTTTCGCTATTGCTGTACCCAAGAGTAATTTTACTCAGCACTGAAACTACTGTGATACATAATTCGTGCTTGGTGGAATCACGCGCGGCACGATGAACGTATGGACCCGCAGTCGGTGCTGCTCCTCCTCCCCCGTTATGGCGAACACGGTGGCGAACACGGTGGCGGGCGCACCCTCGCCGATCTCGTCCCGGCGCTACTCGCCGCCCAGGGCGTACCGGGTCTGACCAACGGACTCGCGATACCGAGGGCCCGCACCGTGTGCCTACTGCTCGTCGACGGTCTCGGCTGGCAGCTGCTGCGCCAGCATCCCGAGTGCGCGCCGTTCCTCACCGAGGCGCTCGGCACCAGCGCACCGCTGACCGCCGGTTTCCCGGCCACCACGGCGACCAGCGTCGCGTCCGTCGGCACCGGGTTGCCGGCAGGCCGACACGGCATCGTCGGCTACACCTTCGAAATGCCCGGTCAACCGCTGCTCAACGCGCTGCGCTGGAGCAGCCAACTCGGTCCCCGACAGGACCTGCGCGAGCGGATCGTGCCGGAGCAGGCGCAGCCGGAACCCACCATGTTCGAGCGCGCGAAGGCCGATGGCGTGCTGGTGAGCATGGCCGCACCGCTGATTCACCGAGGGTCCGGCCTGACCAGGGCGGTGCTGCGCGGCGCCCGGTTCGTGCCCTGTCACGCGCTCGGCGACCTGGTCACGGCCGCGGCCGACGCGCTGAACGCGCACGGGCGAGCGTTCTGTTACGCGTATCACGGCGATCTCGATGTGCTCGGCCACGCCTACGGCCCTGGTTCGCCCGCATGGTGCGAACAACTGCGCTTCATCGACCGGATGGCCGCGGCGATCGCGGCCGCGCTACCAAGCGACGGCCTGCTGGTGGTGACCGCCGATCACGGCATGGTCAGCATGACCGGCGCGGACCGCATCGCCGTCGAGGACCATCCGGAACTGCTCGACGGCGTGCGTCTGCTCGGCGGTGAGGCACGCGTTCGGCACGTCTACGCCGAGCCGGACGCGACGTCGGATGTGTTGGCGCGCTGGCGATCCCTGCTCGGCGAGCGCGCCATGGTGCGCACCAGGGAGGAGGCGATCACGGCTGGCTGGTTCGGTCCGACCGTTGCCGAGCACGTCCGGCCGCGCATCGGCGACGTGGTCGCGGCCATGCTCGGCAGCGCGGGCGTGGTGCGCACCGGAGCCGAGTCGCACGAGGCCGTCATGGTCGGCCAGCACGGCTCGCTCACCGCGATCGAGCAGCAGGTCCCGCTGATCGTGGTGACCGGGTGACCGCGATCCTGATCACCGGCATGTCCGGCACCGGCAAGTCCACCGTGCTGGCCGCGCTCGCCGATCGCGGCTACCCCACCGTCGACACCGATCTCGACGACTGGATCGACGAGACCGGACCCGAGCGGCTCTTACGGCTCGACCGGCTCACGGCCCTGCTGGACGACCACGAGTCCGCCGGCATGCCGCTGTTCGTCGCCGGCACCGTGGCCAATCAGCGCGCGCTCTACCCGAGGTTCGCCGAGATCGTGCTGCTGAGCGCGCCGCTGCCGGTCATGATGGCCCGGATAGCCACCCGCGACACCAACCCGTTCGGCCGAACCGAGGACGAGCGAGCGCGGATCATCTCGGACACCGAGGTGATCGAGCCGCTGCTGCGTGCCTCGGCCACCGTCGAGTTGGACACCCGCGCACCCCTTGCCGAGACCGTCGAACGGTTGGCGCGACTGGCCACCAGGGTGTCGAAGCCCGGTCGGCAGGGTAGACATAGGAGGTGACGACCAACGAAGGCCGGCGGGCCGCCACCCGGATTCGCGCATGGCGCGAGCGGTACGGGTGGTTCGATCATCTCGCGCGGATGATCGACCGGTACGTGAACAACCACGGCTACCACTTCGCGGCGTCGATCACGTACTTCAGTGTGCTGTCGCTGGTTCCGCTGGTGATGGTGCTGCTCGCGGCCGCCGGTTTCGTGCTCGGCGGCAACCCGCTGCTGCTCGGCCAATTGCACAACGGCATTCACGCGGTCCTGCCCGGCGCGCTGTGGCCACTGATGAACACGTTGGTGGACAACGTGATCGACCACAGCGTGAAGCTGGGCATCCTCGGTCTGGTCGTCGGCCTCTACTCCGGCTGGAACTGGATGAACGCGTTGCGCGACGCGCTCACCGGCATGTGGGACAAGAGCAAACCCGAACAGCCGCTGCTGCGCACGATCGTCAGGGACCTGATCGCACTGGGCAGCCTGGGGCTCGCGATCGCCGTGTCGTTCGGCCTTACCGAGGCAGGCACCGCGCTCGGTGGGTTGTTGCTGCGGCTGGTCGGCTGGTCCGGGTTCGGTTGGGCGAACGTGGGCTTGCAGGTCGCTTCGGTGGTGTTGGCGCTGATCGCGGACTGGCTGGTGTTCTGCTGGGTGCTGACCAAGCTGCCGCGCGAGCCGGTGCCGATGCGCTTCGCGGTGCGCGGCGCGGCCGGTGCCGCGATCGCCTTCGAGATCCTCAAGCGGGTCGCGAACCTGTACCTGAACGCGCTGGGTCGCTCGCCGACCGGGGTCACCTTCGGCTCGCTGGTCGGCCTGCTGGTGTTCGTCTACTTCGTGTCCAGGGTGCTGATCCTGGCCGCCGCGTGGACCGCGACCGCACAGCAGCGACCGGAGCCGCCCGCCGAACCGATCGTGGTGATGCCCGAGCCGCGTCCGCTGCCGAGCCCGCGTATCGCGCTGAGCCTGGTCGGGCTCGGCGCGCTCGCGGCCCTGACGCTGCAACGACTATCCGGCGCCGGCCGCGGCGCCCGCCAGTGAGCCGAGCGACGCGTGGTTGTGGATAGTCCGAAGTGGACATGATCAGCCCGTCGCGCGCGTCATGCCGCGTCCAACCGCCGAAAATCGCCGGTTGGACGACGCGGTCGGCCGGTACCGTGCGGGTCATGCTCGATTATGTCGTCGCCGACGTCTTCACCGAAAAGCCGTTGCACGGCAATCCGGTCGCCGTGTTTTTGGATGCTTCCAGCATCACGCCCGAGCTGATGCAACGCATCGCCAAGGAGTTGAACCTCTCCGAGACCACGTTCGTCCTACCCGCCGAGCGCGACGGTGATGTGCGGGTGCGGATCTTCACGCCGGTCAACGAACTCCCGTTCGCCGGTCACCCCACGTTGGGCACGGCCATCGTGCTCGGTCAGCGGACCGGGGGCGACTCGATCAGCCTGGAAACCCACATGGGCACGATCCCGTTCGAGTTCGAGCGGGTTGCCGGCCGCATCAGCATCGCGCGAATGCGCCAGCCCATCCCGGAATGGCAGCGCTACCCGCAGACTGATCACCTACTCTCCGCCCTCGGCCTCACCGAGTCGACGTTGCCGGTCACCGTCTACCGCAACGGGCCTCGGCACGTGTACGTCGGCCTGCCGAGCGTCGAGGCGTTGTCCTCGGTGCGGCCGAACCTGCTGGAGCTGGCCGAGCACCTGGACGTGGCCGCGAACTGTTTCGCCGGCGAGGGCGTCAAATGGCGGATGCGGATGTTCTCGCCCGCCTACGGCGTCGCAGAGGACGCGGCGACCGGATCGGCGGCCGGCCCGCTCGCGATCCACCTTGCCCGACATGGTCTTGTGCCCTTCGGCAAGGAGATCGAGATCATGCAGGGGGTTGAGATGGGCCGCCCGTCCGCGATGTACGCGACCGCGCACGGCGACACCGACGAGATCACCTCGGTCGAGGTGGCCGGTGCCGCGGTCGTCGTTGCCCGAGGCACCTTCGACCTCTGAAAAGCACTACACACGACTGTAACGCCTATCCCGCAGATACCCGTTACAGTTGTGCTTAGTAGGTCAGGACCGGATCGGCGCGCCGACCCGATGCAGGTGGCGCAGGGCGCGGACATAGGAGTCGACCAGGCCGGTCTGCTCGTGGCTGACCCCGATGCTCGCGCAGTAGTCACGCACGATCGGCACCGCCCTGCGCAGGTTCGGCGTCGGCATGTTGGGGAACAGGTGGTGCTCGATCTGGTGGTTCAGCCCGCCCATTGCCACGTCCACCAGAACGCTGCCGCGCACATCGCGCGAGGTGAGCACCTGGCGGCGCAGGAAGTCCCACTGCTGCGTGCCGCGCAACATGGGCATGCCCTTGTGACTGGGCGCGAAGGTGCAGCCCAGATAGGCGCCGAAGAGCACCTGGTGCACAACCAGGAACAACACGGCCCTGCCCGGCGAGAGGGCGAGGAAGGGCGCCGCCGTGAACGCGACGAAGTGCACGGCCAGCAGCGCGGCCTCGGTCTTCCTGTGCCGCAGTGACGACTTGGCCAGTGACGATCTAGAGAGGGCGCGTACGCTGGACACGTGCAGGTTCACGCCTTCCAGGGTGAGCAGCGGGAAGAACAGGAACGCCTGCCAGCGGCCGATGAACCGCACGATGCCTCGGCTGGCCCGCGCCTGCTGTTTGGACCACACGAGGACATCCGGAATGACGTCCGGGTCGAGATCCTCGTGGTTCGGATTGGCGTGGTGGCGCGTGTGCTTATCCATCCACCAGCCGTAGGACATGCCGATAGCCAGGTTGCCGGCGAGTAGGCCGGCGATCTCGCTCGGCGCTCGGGTGCGGAACACCTGACGGTGCGCGAGATCGTGCGCGACCAAGGCGATCTGCACGGACACCACGGCCAGAAAGGCGGCGGTGAGCAGCTGCCACCAGGAGTCGCCTGCCAGCGCCAGCACTGCCCAGCCGGCCACGAAGGCCGAAGTCACCAGGCCGATGCGGGCGGCGTAGTAGCCGGGGCGCCGGTCGAGCAGGCCGGCGTCGGTGATCAGCTTGCGCAGGCGGGCGAAGTCACTGCCCCGGTCACTGCCATTGTCACTGTCCATTTCCAGTACGGGAAGCACGAAACCGAGTCTTCGCGGTTCGGTCCGAACCGGACAGCAGGGTTGCTCCCCCATTCCTGGTGGGGTTTACCCCACCAGGAACAAGCGAGAGTTCTAGCGCGGGAGGGCCCGAGGACCGTCCGGCGTGCGCATGCGCTCGTCGATGACGCCGCGCATCAGCTCACCGACCCGCTCGCTCGACACCTGCGTGTTGCCGGCGGCGGTGGTCGTGTAGATGATCGGGTAGATCGCGCGGGTGAGGTCGACACCCATCGTGTAGATGTCCTCCTCGCTCGCGTCGTAGAGCGCCTGGATGCAGACCAGCAGGGCCTCTTCCTCGCTCATGTTCTCCGCGTAGAGCTTCTTCAGCGCGCCGAGGGCGATGATCGAACCGGAGCCGATCGAGTGGTACTTGTACTCCTCGGTCCGGCCGCCGAGCGCGTCGTAGGAGAAGATCTTGGCCTCGCCGGTCTCCGGGTCGTAGCCGGTGAACAGCGGGACGACGCTCAGGCCCTGCATGGCCATGCCGACATTCTCGTAGATCATCTTGGACAGCCGGTTCGCCTTACCTGCCAGGCTCAGCGGGTAGCCCTCGATCTTCTCGTAGTGCTCCAGTTCGACCTGGAACAGCTTGGCGATCTCCACGCCGAGCGCGGCCGTGCCTGCGGTGCCGATGCAGCTGTACGCGTCCGCCGGGATGATCTTCTCGCCATAGCGGCTGCTCACCGTCGAGCCGGAGGTGACCTGGCGGTCGGCGGCGATGATCACGCCGTCCGCGTACGTGGTGGCCAGGATCGTCGTGCCGTGCTTGGCCTTCTCGACGACCTCGTTCGCCACCAGCGAACCCGAATCAACCCTGAACCGACTCATCAGCAACTCCGGCGCCTGCTCGGCGAGGTATCGGCTGAAGGACGAATTGCCGGCCCGCATGATCGCCCCGTCGAGACCGTCGATGATCCCCAACTTGACCGTCACTCTCCTTCTGCTGACTGCCCTCCAGAGCGCCACGCTAGCACGAACGACGTACGCGCTGATCGACATCCGGTGCTCAGACGTGTACCGCGACCGCACCCTCGGACTTGCCGGGACGAGCGAACAGGCCGATCACCGCGCCGGCCAGCGCCACGATCGAACTGATCAGGAACGCGCTGTGCATGCCGCTCAGGAAGGTGTCGTGCGCTATCTGGGTGATCACCTGCGCGACCGGGGCGGGCGTGCCCGGCGGCACGGGCGCGACGCCAACCGAAACGGCGCTCTGCGCCTGGGCGGACGCGTCAGCCGACAGCGGCGGTAGGTGTGCGGCGGACCAGGCGGACGGGAACAGCTCCGCGATCTTGCTGGACATCACCGCGCCGAGCACCGCGGTGCCGAGCGTGCCGCCGAGCTGCATGGACGTGGACTGTAGGCCGCTGGCCACGCCGGCGAGTTCGACCGAGGCGTTGCCGACGATGATGTCGGTCGCGCCGACCATGACGGGGCTCAGGCCGAGGCCGAGCAGCATGAACCACCACAGCGTGCCCCAGCTGCCGTCGGCAGGGCCGACGTGCGAGAGGCCGAACAGGGCGATCGCGGCGAAGAGCATGCCGGCCACGATCGGGATGCGCGCGCCGATCCGGTTGCTGATGATGCTGGACAACGGCGAGCCGACGATGAGCATGCCGGTCATCGGCAGGATGCGCAGGCCAGCCGAGCATCACCGAAAGCCGATTGCGTACGCCGACCAGGAAAAAGGACGTGCACGGCGCCCCAAAGCCACCATGCCGCCGCACCGGTGACCTTCATCCGTCCGAAATCCGCAACTGCGCTCTTGCGGCCGATCGTTGGCCAGGCTGCCCTGGTGGCGATAGCGGAACGGCAGCGGCGGCTTGGCGGCCGCGCAGTCGGGCTCGCAAAACCGAGGCTACATAGGCGCCGCCCTGCTTCGCTGCAGGGGCAAGCCCAGGAACAGGTTGGCCATCCCAAGCGAACGAAAGCGCGGTATCTCCGATCGCAAAGATATCGGGGAATCCGGAACCGAGAGATCAGGGCCGACCTTGATGCGGCCGGTACGATCAGCCTGGCTCCAAGACGCCGAAGCCGGCGACGCGACCACCCCGGCCGCCCACAAAACGGTACCGGCCGTTATTCGTTCGCCATTCACGACACCCCGTCCCCGTCAATCAGCTCGACCCGGCTATCGGTGTACACTTCGACGCCTGGCGTTTCCGATGGGCTGCGCACAAAGGCCGATAGTCGTTCGCTGAACGCGGTATCACCCGTGGCCCGGCCTGGACCAGAAAGATCCGAGCGGATGCAGGGTCGAAATTCCGAAAATCTTTGGCCATACCGCGATGCGCAAGTTCTGCGATGGCACCAGCCATCTCCACACCGGTCGGTCCGGCGCCACAGATAAGGAATGTCAGCAGTTTCCGCTGCAGCGCAGCATCTTCGGTTGATTCGGCTTTTTCAAAGGCGTCGAGGATCCGGCTGCGAATACTGGTGGCGTCCGGGACCGATTTCAGCCCCGGTGCGTAGACTGCCCATTCCTCGTGACCGAAGTATCCGTGCGTCGCACCGGTCGCGAGCACGAGCGTGTCGAACGCAATCCCACGACCATCGGCGATCACCCGGCGCGCAGCGGCGTCCACCGCGGTAACGGTGCCGCGCAGCACCCGCATTCGAGCATTATTGCGGAACGCGGCGCGCACCGGGTCGTGATATCGGCCGGCAAAGGGCAGCCGTTGCGACCTGATACAGCGACGGTTGAAACAAGTAATAGTTCTCCCGGTCTATCAACGTGACGCGCACCGGTTCATGGCGCAGCGCCGCCGCGCATGCCATGCCCCCAAATCCCGCCCCGACTATAACGACATGCGGCATGTCGGGATGCAGGCGGACTGCGCGACGCGCCCAGCGGCCGATCAGATAATCGAGCGAATAACGTCCCGCCCCCGATGCCCCAGCAAAGCCAAAAGCAAGGGTTCATAGATCGCCATGCCGTGACCTGACCCGGCCATCGCCATACCGCACCCCGCTACAAACAGGACGGCCGCCACCACAGGCGTACACAAGCCCAAAGCCAGCAAGACAGCACCGATAATAAGCCAGTACAACAGCAGCATGCCGCCCTGCATGGTCGGCAGCATGGTATTGGATAGAGCGGGCCCGGCAAGGGCAGCGGCCAACCAGAGCCGTATTGCAAGCACATAGAGCGGGCCGATCGCACGGCTGACCCAATCTCCTGCAGCGATCGCGAGCGTTGCCAAGGGCAGTGGACTATGCTTCATACCCTTGCTCAGCAGGCGGTCAAGTGACTGCGAAGCGGGACCGTGCACGACGTACCAGCCAAACAATGCTGCCCAGAACAAGTGCTCCTCTTGCGTTGCGCCCGAGAACTGCGCGCGCAAAGTCAGTACCAGCATCAGCAGTGCAACCGGCCTGACTAGAAGTCCTATGGCCATGAGCACCGGTCCAACCACTTGCACAATGATCATCGGCCACGCCGCAGGGAAAGGGGCGAAGCAATGCCGGGGAACATTCCCAGGGCAAAGAAGGCTTTTGCCAAGGCGAGGCGAACCAGAAGATCGACAACTGGGGCCGCCGCCCGCCCCGCTGCTCCGCTGAGGTCTAGCACCCTCGCGAGTTGCGTCCGCAGCAGCTCATCCTGGGTAAGCGTTGTCAGTTTCATGGGGCTCTGCCGTCCTATACTCCCGAGAACCAGTCGTAGCCTTGGTTTTCCCAATATCCTCCCGGATAGGTGTTCGTCACTGCAATCGATGTAGGTTCTTCAGTGCTTCTTGAATCTCAGCTTTACCGGAATTCGCAACCGCACCGGGGCTCCCCATTCGGGGGTGAGCGGCTGCTGTTCAAAATCAAGCGCCAAAATGGTTTGCGGATGCAGCGCGCTCGCCATGTCTATATGGTCGAATAGCCGTCAAAGCAGGTAAGGCATATAACGTGCCCGAAGATCCGCGTCGACGCCGCGCAGAAAGAAGTGCAATGGCACACCGCTCCACTGCCCGATCTGACTCCATCCTTCGATACAGATGTGCCGGGTGATCTGAGCTTGCTGCGGCAGGCCGCGCATCGGTCGACCGTCCACGGGGACTTGTCCTAACTAGCCCGGTGACGGCAAGGCGCCAATCTTCTGGGACCATGCGGGTCTCCCAAATGGATAATAAGCGTTGAAGCGGAACGGTCGGGTGATCGCGCTCGCCGGATAGGTTTCGGCAGGGCGCTGCGGATTAAACAGCGCCGCCTGCACGCGATCATTGAAGCTCATCATCGCCAAAGTCGCAGCATCGACGCCGGAATGGGTCGAAAGATCGCAGCCGGTGAACAGCGCCAGGCTGCCCAGCGACAGACCCTTGCGCAGCAGCCCCCGCCGGCTCAGCTTGGCGATTTCAGGCGCTATCTCGGCGGCGCTGACCAGGGGACGACGCGAGGACGCTTGATCACGGCGCCTCCTCCGTGCCTGGTGCTCGTAACCATCGAAACTAGTACAAAGATTCCGAAATATCAATATGTTGGGTTTGATTTCTCATTTGGACGAGATGTGGTAAGAGGCAGGCAGGGGATTGGATTGGGGGGATCCAATGGTAGCACCTCGCCGGGTGATTGCGCTGCCGACGGATGCGGAGCAGCGGCAACGTTTGATGGCGATTTCTCGGTCTCGGATCGAGCCGACGGGCCGGGTCGAAAGGGCGCGGATCATTCTGGCCTACTTGCAGGACCCGTCGGCCTACGCCGTGGCGCGCACGGTTGGGGTGACGCAGCAGACCGTGACACGTTGTCTGGAGCGAGCGGCGGAACTGGGGGTGATCGAGGCACTCGATGATCGGCCGCGTGCGGGACGCGATCCCGTCATAACGGCAGAGGCGAAAACCTGGCTGGTGGCATTGGCGTGTCGAAAGGCCAGGGAGTTGGGTTATCCCCACGAGCTGTGGACCACCCGGCTGCTCGCTGCACATGCCCGGCAACACGGACCGTCCGCCGGGCATCCGAGCCTGGGCAAGTTGGCCCAAGGGACGGTGTGCAAGATCTTGGCCGAGCAAGAAGTTAAGCCGCACAAGGTGCGTTACTACTTGGAACAGCGCGATCCCGAGTTCGAGCCCAAGATGGCCGAGATCCTTTGCGTTTACCGGCAAGTGGCGATGCTGCGGGCGGAAGGGGGGAAGAGTCGGGGTCAAGACGGCAGTGGTGGCGAGAGCCTCGCCCTCGTCTCTTACGACGAGAAACCCGGAATCCAGGCGATCGGGACGACCGCGCCGGATCGCCCGCCACTGCCCCGCACCAGCCCGACCGTGATGCGCGATCACGAGTACAAGCGCCACGGCACCCTGACCCTGATGGCCGGGATCGATCTGCTCACTGGTCACGTCCATGCCCTGGTTAAGGAACGCCACCGCAGTCGAGAATTCATCGAGTTTCTCAACCTCCTCGACGCCGCCTACCCCGCCGACACCGCGATCGAGGTCATTCTCGACAACCATTCCGCCCATGTCTCGCGCGAGACGACAAGCTGGCTCGCGGAGCAGCCGATTGGCCGCTTTACCTTCACGTTCACGCCGACGCATGGGTCATGGCTCAATCTCATCGAGGGCTTCTTCTCCAAGGTCGCGCGTTCGGTGCTGCGCCACATCCGCGTCAGCTCCAAACACGAACTCAAGGAACGCCTGATGGCCTTCATCGACGACATCAATCGCGAGCCAGTCCTCCACACCTGGCACTACAAAATCGACAATGCAGCATGACCCCCATAGGTACGTTATTTTGGAAACATCATACTAGTGCCCGTGGGTAGATGGCGACGAGCACGAGATGCACAGCGAGAAAAGCCACAATACAACACATCATGGCAAGATGGATGTTGCGTGCCAGCGGATATCCGCCAAAGAGCCCAGTGAGCCAGCCGAGTTGCACCGGCTTCCAGATCCAGAGCCCAGTGAGTACGCTAAGGCAGAGGCAAAGGATCAGGCGCTGTAAAACAGACGCTGCACGGCATTGTAGTGACCAAGGCGATGGGTAAGCCGAAAGCGGAGGGCATCCGAAAGATCGCGTAGTACGGCGCGTGGTCCGGTCGGGCGCAGGTCGCGCCAGAAATGTTTCGATGCGATACCGTACGCGATATAGGCGAGCCCGTCCGCGAACAGCACCCACATGACGGAGATATGCCAGGCGATTTCGGCGGCGAGCCAGCCTCCGAGCGTCAAACCCCGGGGGAAGGTGAAGGGTAAGCTCGGTGAGGCGTTATAGATCGCCCAGCCGCTCAGAAACATGCAGATGATAGCGGTTGCGCCGATCCAGTGCATGATTTGGATTGGCAAAGGGGTGGGCCGGGCGGCGGGCCTGGCCCTGCGCAATTTGATCCACGACTTCGCCCCTGCTAAGCGGACGTTGGGGACTTAGCCAAAAGACTGCCGGGCCGGCGCTGTCAACGGGACGCCTCATGTGACCTCGGCGAAGAGGGTGCTTGCGAGCGTGTGCCGGGCGCCCGATCGCGCAACAATAACCGCATCGAGGCCGAGGCTGCGCCCATAGCGGTGGACCGCAAAGATCAACTGCAGAACGAGCAGGAAAAAATATGTCCACGGCCATTCCCCCGCGGCATTGTAGAGGCCGAGCCAGAGGTTGAGGATCTGCAGCGCACCGATGACGCCCCAAAACCGGACAAATATCCCCAGCATCAGCGACACTGCCGTCAGCACTTCAAGCGAATAGACAACCGGCGCGAACACGTAAAAATGCGGCAGTACGATTTGTTGACGAAATCGGCCTGCAGCGGGATGGCCGCAGACTTGCCCATTAGCCCCATCCAATAGGCAAGTCCAGTGTCGCCAAACGGCTGGTCGGGATGATCGGTATAATAGGGCGGTAGCTTCCACAGTGTTTGTTGCCACCACATGCAGCCGATCAGAAAGCGAAAGACCCAGTTCCAGAGATGAGTCGCGCGGCGCTGGCCCGGGATCGCGGCGAAGGCATAAACCGCGATCGCCAGGCTGGCGAGCACGAGCACCCAAACACCGCGGTAGGCCAGGTCGGACCGGACACGAAGGCCGGCTGCTGCAGGAAATTGAGCATATCGGAAATGGGATCGTATTTCATTGGAGACCTTCCGCTTATTTCGCGTCCAGCCAGGTGTTTGACCCCACCAGCTTGACGGCCACATTCGAGAAGAAAACGTGCGCCGGCTGGCCGTTGTTCGTTCCGCGGTGCTCCAGTGAGACGAGCAGCGGTCCCGCTTTCTTGTAGTCAGCCCAGGTCGCAATGACCTCATGCTTGGTGGGTCCTCCCGCGTGATAGCCCATTTCTTCATTCGGCCGTCGGGGCCGACATAGAGTTCCCAGGTATCACCCTGCGAATAGCCGCCGCCGGAAGGATACTTCACGACGACCTTTTCGGCGGAACCATTGCCCAGCGGCAGTTTCTGCATGCCGGCATCTTCCACTGTGGCGTTGGTGTCCCAGAACAAATGAAATGGCAGGATAGCCAATAATTATCATTTAGGAAGCCCGGATCGATGTCGTCTTTTACCTCGGCAGACTGGCTGCCGAGTTGCGAGCGCAGGTACGTGACCTTCACCGGCTTGCCCGACTTATCTTTCCCCTCATAGGTGACCTGGTCGGTCTTGGGCTCCCAAATCCATGATCGAGAGAGATCGCGTCCTGGGGACTGTACGTTGAAGGTATAGCGGATCGCTTCGATTTGCCCGAACAAATCGAAACCATAGGTCTTGGCGAGCTTCTCGACAATCGGCGGGCGCTGTTGCGCCCCGGCAGCCCAGAGAGGATCAACAATACGCTAAGGGCTAACAGCCGGATCACACCGCATTAGCTCAAAATTGTCATGGACGTCCCTCCTCGGTGAATTGAAGTCACGTGTGGGCGCAAATGTCACCGCTGACGCCGGGGATTTGTGCCACGGACACGTTCTCGGGCGCTGCGACGGCATTGCCGGCGGCAAGCGCACAGCCGGCTGCGATCGCAAGCACGAGAGAGCGACGATACATTGTAAGCTCATTGAGCTCGAAGTTGGCTGCCCTAGCAGCTAAGCAGCAGACCCTGGAAGTCACCAGCTGCTTGGCCAATTTTTACTAAATTTCACTTGGTTTTCCATAATCATCGACCGAACCCCAGCCGTGGGCAGCAGCCGCGCTAGCTGCCGCGAGCAGACGGGCGCAAACAGCGGGAGATGACGGTGCGACGGAGGACCGCAGCGATCGTGGCATCCTGCTGCGCAGCTTTGTTGCTGGGCGTAGCTCTCAGCTTTTCCACCAGCCGCGCCGATAAACCATCCGCACCACCGGTTGCGTCTGCCCCAGCCGTGCCCGTCGTCGCGGCGGCGGTCGAGTCCGGCAACGTGCCGGTCTATCAGCGCGGCATCGGCTCGGTCGATGCCTGGAACACGGTCGTCGTGCGCAGCCAAATCCATGGACCGCTGATCCGGATCGCTTTCAAGGAAGGCCAGATAGTCCACGAGGGTGATCTGTTGGCAGAGATCGACCTCCGCCCCTATCAGGTGGCGCTCGAGCACGCTGGGGTTCCGACGCTGCGGCCGTTGCTGCTGCTGCAGCCATTCTTTCTTATCGCCTTCCTCGCCGTTTGAGGCGTGGTGAGCCCGCGGCGAGACGCCAACGCAGTACTCGCGGTCACCGCGGGTATGTCCCGTATCGGCCGACCGTCGAGAGCATGCCAATGAGCGATGTTGTAACGAAGCTGCGAAATTACCCGAGTTCGGGTTAGGGTCAAACTGAGACCCGCCTTACTGTTCGACTTCGGTCGGCTTTCGAATTGTATAGCGGACCTTGGGCGCCAGTTCGCTGAGACTGTCGCCGTTTTTGCCATTACGAGCTGCAGCATCAAACGAGCAATTCCATGCTCGGACCGCGCCCAACAACGCCACAATATTATCCGGAATGCAGTGGCTTTGGTGGGCAAAGAGAGCGTGAGCGGCGTCACCGGCGGCAGCGGGCCGCGGGATAGATCAGGGAGAACCCACCAATGCGCATCTACATCATCGCCAATGACGGCATCACGCTCTGTCCCGAAATGCCGGCTGCAATGACTGAGGGCGATATCGCCGTCGCCTCAAAGGAGGCATCGGCACGCCGCCCCGCTCAGCGGTAA
>CAWFTJ010000009.1:0-486875 GCA_963818685.1 Candidatus Melainabacteria bacterium
GGCAAAGCTCGTTCGCGCTACACATAACTTGGTTCGCAATTGATCGCAATCTCGATAGGTTGCGAACCAGCACTGTTATCGCGCGGGTCAGGACGATGTCATCCGATTCGGAAAAGCCATCGCTTCGTTGCCCACTAGTCGGCTGCTCCGGCTGTACGGTTCGAGCGGGCTCTGCTCTTGCTCACATCATCCGGGTCTGCGAAGATCTAGGTAGTTCTCGATCACGACCGCCCAAGTGGTTCCCACCGCAAAGCAAATATCTTCTCTTCTCAATCTAATGGAGCGGAAGCACTTAGCTGTCGAGTCCCACCAGGCCCGTGACGCCTCGAAACTTCTCATGCTACTGTATTCCCGAAATGCATCGCTCTTCATTGGTATAAGCAGCGCCCTTTCGAAACGTGCCGATTGGGTTCGTATTTTCACAAAGGCCCCCAAGCGGGGCTGGCCCTCGCTTACATGGACTAGTTGGCCAGGAGATCGGTTGTTTCGCAATCTTGGCCTTATGCAGGATCGGTTCGTATTTTCAAGTCCAAAATGCATCGGAATTGGCTTCGTTTGGCAAAACGCACGGCGCTCGAAACTGGGTTCGTTCCGCAAGACCAGCGCGACGCGATCGGGTTCGGTAATTTCAAAAAGCCTGCCCAAGTGGGGCCGGCCATCGCTTGTACGGCCCGCTGGTCACGAAGTCGCTTCGTTTCGCAAAACGCCCGGTCCCGCATCAGTGGGGTTCGTTCCGCAGCCAGCTTTCGCTCCACCTGGGTTCGTTTGGTAAAACCGATGCTTGGCTCGTTCCGCAAGAAAACTTACCGCGAGCTCGCGAATCTCAAACAGATGAAAAAACTCCTTTCTCTCTTCCTTTCGCTTAACGTTCTCCTGCCGCTGGTTGCACAACAGCCTGCTCCGCCGCAGTCCGGTACTCCCGCCGCAGCCTCGGCGCCGCAATATTCGACTCGGGCAACAGCGACGAGGTTTTGAAGCGAGTGGATGACCTGCTCTGGTTCACGAGGATGGCCGACATCGCCGACGTGGACAAGATCGAATATACGAGCTCTCCTCCCACGCATGTCAGGAATCCGAAGGCGCCCGGCGCGACGAACCCGTTAATCATCCACGCCTATACCTTCATTCCGAAGAATCTCGACCGCTCAAAAAAGCAGCCATTGATCACCTTCGCCCACCAGGGCGTGCACGCCAATTTCGATACGAGCGATCTGCATGTGATGCGCGAACTTCTCGAGCAGGGTTACAGCGTGATTGCGTGCGATTACCGGGGCAGCACCGGTTATGGCCGCGGGTTTTATGAAGATATCGATTACGGCGGCCGGGAAGTCGATGACGTATACAACAGCACGCTGTGGATGCTGGACAGATACAGCTTCCTCGATCCAACTCGCGCCGGCATGATGGGCTGGAGCCACGGCGGATCCATCACCTTAATGAACATCATGGAGCACCCCAAGACTTATGCGGTAGCTTATGCGGGCGTGCCGGTCAGCGACTTGGTGGCGCGCATGGGTTATGAGCCGGAGTCATATCGGGAGCTTTATTCAGCTCCGTATCACATCGGAAAAACAGTTCGCGAGGACATCGAGGAATATCGCAGGCGATCGCCGGTGAATCACGTGAAGAGCCTGGAGACGCCGCTGCTGATTCATACGAATACCAACGATGAGGACGTGAATTACCTGGAAGTGGAGCATCTGATTCAGGCGCTGAAGGCGGAGGGCAAAAAGTTCGAGTACAAGGTGTATGAGAATGCACCGGGCGGCCATTACTTCAATCGCACGGACACGAAAATGGCTCGCGAGTCGCGCCAGGAAGTGTACCGGTTCCTGGCAGAGTTATCTGCATCCCGCCAACCCGCCGAAGTAGGATGCCGCTCGAAATTGCGGACGACGGCGTAACCAAACCGCCGGTCTGAAAGCCATTGTTCTAGACTTGGATGTTTTCCACCGCTTTATGCCAATAGCAAAAAAATACAGCCGTTCGCCACTGTTCGCGCTCGCCGCGATTCTGAGTGTCTGGCCCGCATGCGCTCAAACCGCGCCGAAGATCACCACACCGAAGGAACAGTTCGGCTTTAATCTCGGTGACGATTACCAGCTCACCAACTACACGCAATTGGTGGATTACTGGAAAAAGCTCGCATCGGAATCGGACCGCATGAAGCTGGTCGATATCGGCAAGACGGCGGAGGGCCGGCCGCAGTACATGGCGATCGTGACCTCGCCTGAAAATCTGAAGATGCTGGATCATTACAAGGAGATCTCGCGCAAGCTCGCTGTGGCCGAAGGACTCACCGACGAACAGGCGCACGCATTGGCGCACGAGGGGAAGGCTGTCATCTGGATCGATGGCGGCTTGCATGCGAGCGAAGTCGAGTGCGCGCAAGCTCTCACCGAAATGGTTTACCAGATGACCAGCCGCACAGACCCGGAGACCATGCGCTTTCTGAATGACGTGATCATTCTGTTCGTGCAGGATAATCCGGATGGTCAGGAGCTGGTGGCCAATTGGTACATGCGTAATCCGGATCCGACCAAGCGCAGCCTGAACGGTCTTCCGCGGCTCTGGCATAAGTACGTCGGACACGACGACAACCGCGACTTTTTTATGTGCAACATGCCGGAATCCACCAACATCAATCGCGTGCTGTATCTGGAGTGGTTTCCGCAAATCATGTATAACCACCACCAGACGGGCCCGCCCGGCGCGGTGATTTTTATGCCTCCGTTCCGCGATCCGTTCAATTATCATTTCGATCCGCTGATCATGATGGAACTCGATCAAGTGGGTTCGGCGATGCATAGCCGCATGGAAGCTGAAGACAAGCCGGGAGCGGGGATGCGCAGCGCGGCCACTTACTCGACTTGGTATAACGGCGGCCTTCGCACGACAACTTACTTTCACAACATGATCGGGCTGTTGACGGAAATCATCGGCAGTCCCACGCCCATCGATATTCCATTCGTGCCGGCCACGCAGTTGCCGAAAGGCGATCTACCGTTTCCGATCGCGCCTCAGAAGTGGCATCTGCGCCAATCGATCGAATATTCGCTGACGGCGAATCGCGCCGTACTCGATTTCGCCTCCCGCTATCGCGAGACGCTTCTATACAACGTCTACCGGATGGGTGAGAACTCGATTGAGCGAGGCAACAAAGACTCATGGACGATCACTCCGAAGCGGATCGAGGCCGTGGAAGCGGCGGCGGCTGAGGAGAGGAGCGCCTCGAAGCTGCTGTTCCTCCAGCGGCCGCAGGGTTTCGGTGGAACGAGAAACTGTTCCAGCGAAGCTATACGACACAATTCTTCACGATCCAGCCATGCGCGATCCGCGCGGCTACGTTATTCCTCCGGCCCAGCCGGATTTACCGACGACCATCAAGTTTTTGAATGCACTGCTGAAGAATGGAGTGATTGTCGAACGCGCGACGGCGAGCTTCGAAGCGGGCGGGCAAGAGCTATCCCGCGGGTTCATACGTGGTGAAGGCGGCGCAGGCATTTCGCCCGCACGTCCTGGACATGTTCGAGCCGCAAGACCATCCCAACGATTTCCGGTATCCTGGCGGGCCTCCCATTCCGCCCTACGACGCGACCGGGTACACACTGGCGTTCCAGATGGGCGTGCAATTCGACCGCATTTTCGAGGGATTCGACGGGACAGTTTGAACAGGTGAACGGATTGCTCGATCCGCCGCCCGCTTCGATCACCGGCGCGGCACGCCCGGTTGGCTACATCCTCAGCCATCGCATCAACAATTCGTTCGTGCTCATGAATCGCTTGCTGAAGGAAAAGTGCGATGTTTATTGGCTGAAGAGCAGCGCTCAACGACCCGGACGTGAAAGATCCCGGCACGGGAGCGATCTGGGTGCCGGCTACTGCCGCCGCGCGGCCGATTCTCGAGCGCGGAGCCAAGGAGCTTGGTGTTCCCGTGTATGCCGTAGCGCGGCGTCCAACCGGCAGCGCCTTGAAGCTGAAGCCCGTTCGCATCGCGCTGTACGACCAATACGGAGGATTGATGCCGTCCGGATGGACACGCTGGATTTTTGAGCAGTACGAGTTTCCGTTCAAGGTGGTTTATCCGCAAGAGCTCGATGCGGGAGATCTCGCGCAGAAATACGACGTTTTAGTATTCACCGATGGCGCCATTCGCGCAGCCACCGGCGGAGGAGCGCCGAGGTGGCGTGGCGGAGGATTCGGCGGCGGACAACCAAGGGCTGAAGAGATTCCTGCCGAATTCCGTCCCTGGCTGGGCCGCATCACCACGGAAAAGACGATTCCGGAGATTCGGAAATTTGTCGAAGGAGGCGGAGCGGTGGTGACGATCGGCTCATCCACATCTCTGGCTGGCTACCTCGGCCTGCCCGTGACGAGCGCACTGATGGAGAGAACCGCGGATGGGAAAGAGCGGCCGCTTCCGCCGGAGAAGTACTACATTCCGGGTTCGCTTTTGACGGTCAGCGTCGATAACACAAATCCGCTGGCTTATGGAATGCCGGATAAGGTGGACGTATTCTTCGACAACAGCCCGGTGTTTCGCCTGAAGCCCGATTCATCTCTCAAGGGCACGTCTCCGGTAGCCTGGTTCGCAAACGGAACTCCTCTGCATAGCGGCTGGGCCTGGGGGCAGCAATATCTGGATGGCGGAGTCGCCATCGCAGAGTCTTCTCTCGGATCAGGGAAGGTATTTTTGTTCGGTCCGGAGGTGGCCTTCCGCGGACAGCCGCAAGCGACCTTCAAGTTCATCTTCAACGGCATCTACTATGGGGTTGCAAAAGAGGAAGCACGGCCTTAAGAAAATTACGGATCACGCTTTCAAGAGCGGTTTGCCGCGCTGGCAACTTACGGGACAAAACGTCGCCTACTTAGTGCGCGGGAAGAGATGGATACTCCCAAAGAGCTAAACGAAATCGTTCTTCCACAGCCTGTGATCGGTCCGCTAACGCGCGCGGCGATCTTCCTGGTTGTCTGCATCCGTCCCGAGCGGGATCACTATGCGACCCTGCGGTCCTTCTTCGCCGGTTTTGCAGGACTGGTGCGCGCCGTTGAATTCCGGAATGCTGAAGCAGGTCTTACCTGCGTAGTTGGATTCGGGTCTGATGTCTGGGATAAGCTCTTTGGGTCACCTCGTCCGGCTGAGCTTCACTCGTTTCGAGAGATTCGCGCAGGTGATCGCCATGCCATTTCCACCCCAGGTGACATCCTGTTTCACATTCGAGCCAAACGCCCGGACCTCTGCTTTGAATTGGCAGCTCAGATCATGGACCAGCTCGGTGCTGCTATTTCGGTTGCCGACGAAGTTCACGGCTTCCGGTATTTCGATGATCGCGATGTCATAGGGTTCGTCGATGGCACGGAAAATCCACGAGGCCGCGCGGCTAGTGAGGCTGCGGTTGTCGGCGATGAAGACCCTTCCTTTGCAGGCGGCAGCTACGTCATCGTACAGAAGTACCTTCACGACATGAAGGGGTGGAATTCTCTTCCTGTGGAGGCGCAGGAGCGCATTATTGGCCGCAAGAAACTTTCGGACATCGAGTTGAATGACGCTGAGAAGCCGGCATTTGCGCACAATGCGCTGACGACCATTGTCGAGAATGGCAAAGAGGTCAAGATTCTGAGGGATAACATGCCCTTCGGGCGGCCTGGACATGGGGAGTTCGGGACATACTTCATCGGCTATTGCCGCACTCCGCGCATCACAGAAACGATGCTTGAGAACATGTTTGTCGGACGACCGCCGGGCAACTACGACCGCCTGCTCGATTTCAGCCGCGCGGTCACGGGCGGTTTGTTTTTCGTGCCCTCATCGACGTTTCTCGATAACCTCAGCGCGGACGGGCCGGCCTCCGCGGCAGTCGGCACGTCGCCGGTATCCGATCCGCATGAGGCCCCTGGCGTGCGCGAGAGATCGCTCAGAATAGGATCACTTAAAGGAGAGAAAGATGAATAACTCCATCGGGAACTTGCATCAATCTCTGACGCTGCGTGGTCGCAGATCGAGGGCGAGACGACAAGAACACTGAAGGAGTATCTGGCCGGACAGCTAATCACCTCCCGCGCAAATCGCGCCAGCGCAAAATCAGGCAGAGCCCGCCTGTGACCAGGCTGATTCCGAACCCCGCGAGCACGTCGGCGGCGTAATGATAACGGCCATAGATGGTCGCGATTGAGACGCTGATCGCGTACCAAAGCAATCCCCAGCCGAAGATCTTTCGCTTAGGGAGCAAGAGGAACATCGCCCAAGCTGCCGAGAACGCTTCAGAAACGTGCGCGCTCGGAAAGACCCCGGCGTGAATGGTGGCCACGTCTAAAATCCAAAGATTCAGTTGCCGCGCCCAGGTCATGATCGAGGGGTTATCCAACTCAGGAAACACGATACGTGGAGGCTGCGACGGGAAATAAGGGAAAAGTCCGTATGCGAGCACCGTTCCGAGCAAAAAAATGGTGAAGAATCGATCTACGGATTCGCGGCGCCGCTGACCATACAGCACGGCCACGCAGAAAAGGCCAAGGCCATAAAGCAGGAAATAGCAGAGTTCTAGATACAACGGAATCGCACTGCCGAGGCTCTCGATCGCCCTGCGGAGGCGCCAATGGTCAAGAAGAAGTTTATCCCAGGTAATCCAATAGTCCTCATAACGATGTTCAAAGCTTGGCGGTAAGAACAGTTCCATTTCGCGGAACGCTGCCACAATCAGGAAGACCGGCAACCAATCGCGAATCATGCTGATCGGGATTCTCAGGGCTGTCGCCTCCAGTCGCGCTAAAAGGGAAAACAGCGCGAACATGGCCAATAGAACCCAGAGCGGCTGACCCTTTAGATTCGGCCGATCGGGAAACCAGGGCGAAACGATCGCGATATAAGCGAAGAAGCAAACCAACACCCATTCGGATGTGCGGAGCTTAAGCCATGACATGGCCGGCCTAAGGAAGAGCAGACCGATTCGTAATGTATTTTCGCGGTTCGAAGAATAGGGCGAGACCTGCAAGCACGCCTGCCCATACCGCCCAAGTGGTGAGATAACGATGATCGATGAGCAGACCGGAGATGATCGGCGCGGTGATTTGAGCGACGGACATCAACGATTGAGTCAGACCGATAATCACGCCTTGCTCGCGTTTGCCTGCCTTTTGGGTCACCAGACTAGTAAGAGCGGGCCGCAAACCAGCGCCTCCGATAGAGGACACTGCGCTCACACAGAGTAACTGCCCAACCGTTCTGGTGAAACCGATGGCGGCGTACCCGGCCATCGCGGTCAGGAATCCGAGACGGACGACCTTCCGTTCGCCCATCCACTTGACGAGCCGGCCCACTACCCCGCCCTGCATGATAATGCCAAGGAAACCGTTATAGGCGAAAATGTAACCGACCTCCCGCACGCCTACAGGATGGCCGTTCCATTGGTAGCGGCGCTCGGCAAAGAGGGCGAAGCCGGATACGAAAGTCGAAAAGGAAAAGGAAAACAGGAGCCACTGCATCAGCAGGCGGGCCAGTTCCCGATCGCGGAAATATTTTCGGTAGTCTCCCCACGAGATCAGCGATAGCCGCTTCCCACCCGGCCCTACCTCGGCCGCCTCTGCCTCATTGTGCGCATGAATGACTTCGCGGCGCGGCAACAGGAAAAAGGTGCATAAAATCGTCGTGAACGAAAGCGCCGACGCGAGAAAAATGGGGGCCTGATATCCGTAGTGCGCCAGAAAGCCGGATATGGCTGGCCCTACCAGAAAGCCGAACCCGAACGCGATGCCAATCACTGCAAACGATTTCGCCCGCTCTTCTGGCTTTGTAACGTCGCTGATGTAGGCCTGAGCGATAGTCAAGTTGCCGGCCGTCGCTCCATCAATGGCGCGCGCAACAAACAGCAGCCAGATGTGCGTCGAGAAAGCGAGGAGCAGGAACCCGGCAAGAGTACCAACCTGGCTGACCAACAAAATCGGACGGCGGCCCAGGCGATCGGACAGCTGCCCCAGAATGGGTCCGGCAATTAGTTGACAGATGGCGTAGGTGGAAACAAGCTCGCCGACTACCGTGGGCGAAGCGCCCATGCGTTCCGAGTAAAACGGCAGCAGCGGGAGAATGATCGTGAACCCGAGAATATCGACCGCTACGATGAGGAAAATCGTCAGCAACGGCGATGAGAAGGGTTTCTGCGTCGTCGGCTCAAGGGTGCCTAGCTCCGGCGGAGTCACATTACGATCTTAGCGGGAGGCGCCGTGCGGCCTCGAGTTGCCCCGTTTTCCGTCCTGTACCTGAAAAAACTACATATCCCAGGACTTGGCCGGAGGCATAACTGAAAGAAAACGAACAATCGAGACTTTGGTACGCGGCGTGCTACTACCTGAAAGGGAAAAACTATGAAGTTATTAGTGTCAACTGTTCTGTTATGTCTGCCCCTTGGTCTTTTAGGTCAAGAGGCGAATCCAACCTCGAAGCAGCAAACTGCGCCCGGCGGTTCAACGCCGATCTTCCGGGTTCAGGTAGTTTCGCGATCAATTCAGGCGGTCAGCTATAGAAACCGCAGCGGCTGGACGAAAATCGACTTTCAAGGTACGTCGCTCGCGCCGCAAGCGAAGGGTACCGCTGATGTGAACAGCCGGCTTGGCCACATGGAGATCAAGCTCGATGTGAAGAACCTGCCGGCGGCTACAAGCTTTGGGTCTGAGTTCCTCACTTACGTACTCTGGGCCATTACACCGGACGGGCACGCCGCGAACTTAGGCGAAGTGGTGCTCGATTCGAATGGCAACTTTAAGGGAGACATCACGACCGAATTGCAGTCCTTCGGAATGATTGTCACTGCAGAGCCCTATTTTGCGGTTCGGCAGCCAAGCGATGTGGTGGTGATGGAGAACATCATCCGTCAAGACACTCTAGGAAAAACCGAAATCGTAGACGCCAAATATGAATTGCTGCCGCGTGGGCAGTATACGTATCACGTGCCTGAATCGCAGCAGCACCCGGTTACGATGAACTCCAACAAGAAAAGCCCGCTGGAGCTATACGAAGCAATGAATGCAATTCAGATCGCGCGTTACGCGAAGGCTGACCAGTACAGCGGCGACACCTTTCAAAACGCGACGAACCTGCTGAATCAGGCTGAAGATTACGAAGTACGTAAGCAGTGGAACCCCGCGATCATGACCGCTAAGGAAGCTACTCAGAAAGCGGAAGACGCGCGCACCATTTCCTTGAGACGTCAACAGCAGATGGCGTTGGATGCGGAGCGTCAGGAAGCCGCCGCCCGCCAGGCTGCCGCCCAACAGCAGGCCGCGCTTTCGCAACAGCAAGCCGAGGAAGCCCAGCGCAGAGAGGCGGAAGAAGCTCGCCAGAAACAGCTAGCCCAACAACAGGCGCAGTTGTCGGCGCAGCAACAGGCCGCTGCGGAGCAGGCCAAGCAGGAAGCTGATGCCGCACGGGCCCAAGCCGATGCAGCCCGCGCGCAAGCCGCTGCGGAAGCCGCGAAGGCGCAACAATCCGCAACTGAGGCAGACCGTCTGCGTCAACAAGCGGAAGCCGAGAGGAACCAGTTGCGGGAGCAATTGCTGCAGCAGTTCAACGCCGTACTGCCTACGCGGGAAACACCCCGTGGCCTGGTCGTCAATATGAGCGACGTTTTGTTCGATACCGGCAAATACACGTTGAAAGAGCCCGCTCGCGAGGCGCTAGCCAGATTCTCCGGTATCGTGCTGTCCCATCCTGGGCTTAACATCCAGGTGGAAGGATACACCGACAGCACCGGCGGCGATGAGTTGAATCAGAAGCTTTCCGAGCATCGCGCGGACGCTGTCCACGACTTCTTGATCAGCCAAGGAGTAAATCCGCAGAGCATTACCGCTCTGGGTTATGGAAAGAGCTATCCAGTCGCTTCGAACGATACGGCGGCTGGCCGCAAGCTGAACCGGCGCGTGGAACTGGTGGTCTCCGGCGAAGTGATCGGAGTGAAAATCGGTGTGCCGCCCAACCAGGGACCGCAGATACCAGGCGTGACTCCGCCGGCCGGCAACCCTCCGCCACAGCCACCCCGACCGTAGTTTCAGCCCGGCTTTAAGCCATCTGGAACTCCCGCTCGCGACCACAGTCCCGGGATTGAGATATTCTTGATCCCGGGACTTCCTTTATGCGGATTCGCGTCTGTATTCCACTTGTTGTCGTTTGCCTGTTGATTCCTGCCTCGTTTACGCAAAGCACTCGTTCAAGAGGAGAGCCGGGGCGTGACTACGGCCGATCGATGGTGGTCAACCACCTGGGCATCGTGGCGACCAGCCAGACGCTTGCCTCCGCGGCGGGTGCGGACATTTTGAGGCAGGGCGGCAGCGCGGTCGATGCGGCCATTGCCGCCAATGCAGTGCTTGGAGTAACCGAACCGATGATGAACGGAATCGGCGGCGATCTGTTTGCCATCATCTATGATGCGAATGCTAAGAAGCTCTACGGCCTCAATTCCAGCGGATGGGCGCCTGCGCAGCTGACGATCGATTTCCTTAAAACGAAGGGCATCACAAAGTCGCTGCCGCGCAAGAGCATTCACTCCGTAACCGTTCCGGGCGCAGTGGCCGGATGGGATGCCCTTCACAAGCGATTCGGAAAACTGCCGTTCGATCGGCTGCTCGAGCCGGCGATTTTCTACGCGAAGAACGGAGCGCCGATCGCGGAGATGGTTTCGCAAAGTTGGGCATCGGCAGGTGCAATCCTGCAGGATCAGCCGGGCTTCCGTCAGACCTTCCTGCCGGAAGGGCACGCGCCGGCGACGGGCGAAGTATTTCGTGATCCTGCGCTCGCGGAATCGCTGGAGCTAATCGCCGCGCACGGCCGTGACGGCTTTTATCGCGGACCGCTGGCTCAGAAACTGGTGCAGTTCTCGACCAGCCAGGGCGGCACGATGACGGAACAGGATCTCGCGGAGTTCCAACCCGAATGGGTCGAACCAATCTCGACCACCTATCGCGGCTGGAAGGTTTCCGAACTGCCGCCGAACAGCCAAGGCATCGCCGCACTCTCGATGCTGAATATCATGGAGCAATTTCCGCTGAACCAATACGGCCACAACAGTGAGAAGGCACTGCACGTCATGATCGAAGCAAAGAAGCTGGCTTACGCCGATCTCTTGCAGTATGTCGGCGATCCCAAGTTCTCGCCGATTCCCGTGCAGCAGCTCTTATCGAAAGAATTGGCAAAGAAGCGCGCGGATTTCATAGATCCCTCGAAGGCGCACTGCACCGTTTTGCCATCAGACCTCAACGCGAAGCTGAATGCGATGGGGCGCGATACAACCTACCTGACCGTCATCGATCAAGACGGCAATATTGTGTCGCTCATTCAGAGCAATTACAGTTCATTCGGCACGGGGCTGGTCGCGCCCGGGACAGGATTCGCTCTGCAGAATCGCGGACAGCTCTTCACGCTCGAACCTGGCAAGCCGAATTCGCTCGCGCCGCACAAACGTCCACTGCACACGATTATCCCGGCGTTCATGGAGAAGGGCGATCAAACCATCGGCTTCGGCATCATGGGCGGCTTCAACCAGGCTCAGGCCCACGCGCAGTTTGTTTCGAACATTGCGGATTTCGGCATGAACATTCAGGCGGCGCTGAGCGCGGCACGCTTCACGAAGCCGACTTTCAGCGGCTGCGACGTGATGATCGAATCGCGTGTTCCCGAAACCGTGCGGAACGAACTGGCGGCGAAAGGACACGAATTGCACGTCGTCGATCCGTATTCGAGCGAAATGGGACGCGGCAACGCCGTAATGCGTGACGGGCGCGGCATCAACTACGGCGCTTCGGATCCACGAGCGGATGGCGAGGCAATTCCGCAGCTGCCGCGCTGGAACGGCGGACGCTGACGCGGGTTCGGCACAGCTCGGTAGTGCGTCAGTTTGGAACTCTGAGCCGTTTCGCCGAGGTGGTCTGCGCGTTATGGGCCAACTTGACAGGGGAACGTGAGGAATGCGCTTGAGCGCTGACCAGATCGGTGACGGAAAGCGGATTTTCCGGGACTAATTCCAGTCCATCCGTAAATACTTTCCGGATGGCCGACCAACTGGACACGATACAGAACATTGTGATCACTTCTGGGGCGAGAGTTACACGGCCGCGCGATCACGGAGTTTCCTTCTCGAAGACGCCCCGAACGCGACAGAACATCCCTGTTCAGCCTGAGTAGCATCGATACAGACGGCCCTTCACGTCCACTCGATTGTCTTTTGAAATTTTTCGAACGAAATCACGGTTGCTACGTACAAATGGGAGAGTCTTCCGGTCGATGATCGAGGGAAATATAGTGTATACCATGCCCAGACGCGAGTCGCCGCTCGAAAGTGAAATGCTTCAGGGAACTCTCGACATGCTGGTCCTCCGGACGCTGGTTCTGGGCCCGGCCCACGGACATACCATCGCGCATGCCATCGAGCGAGGGTCGGAGGATGTCCTGCAGGTCGAACACGGGTCCCTCTACCCCGCCTTGCATCGATTGGAGGATCGCGGGTGGATCGCATCCTTCTGGGGCACTTCGGAAAACAACCGCAAAGCGAAGTACTACCGTCTGACACAAGCCGGGCGGAAACAGTTGACCGTCCAGACTCACCGCTGGGAACAAATAGTGCGAGGCATCGGCCGCATTCTAAAACCGGCCACGGAGTAACAAATGAGCTTGCGACGTTTCTTCCGGCGCGTGCAATGGGATCGCGAGCGATCCGAAGAGATCGAGTCGTACCTGCGCATCGAGGCTGACGAAAACGTTGCCCGAGGCCTGCCGTATGACGAAGCGCGCGCGGCAGCACTGAGAAAGCTTGGTAACCGCACCCTGATTCGAGAGGAGATTTACCGCATGAACACGATCGCGTTTCTCGACACGCTGGTGGGCGACATGCGTTACGGACTGCGCGTCCTGGCACGAAATCCGGTCTTTACCGCCGCGGCGCTGTTGACGCTTGCCATCGGCATCGGCGCGAACTCGGCCGTCTTCAGTGTGGTCAACAGCGTTTTGCTCCGGCCGCTGCGGTACCCCAGAGCCGAGCAACTCGTCGCGCTGCATCAGGATGCGCCGGGCGCAGCGGGACTGGCGAATGCCGCCGACGGACTAAACCTCTCGCCATCGATGTATTTCACGTACGCCGAGCAGAACCGGACATTCCAGTCACTTGGCGTGTGGACTCCGGGTACTGCGAATGTCACCGGTCTGGCCGAGCCGGAACAGGTTCGCACAGTCCTGGTCAGTGACGGAGTGCTGCAGGCGCTTGGAGTTCCGCCGGCGGCAGGCCGATGGCTCCTGCCAGCCGACCAGATTCCCGAAGCTCCTCCGCCGTCTCTCAGTTTCTCGGGGCGTTCCTCCACCGTCATGCTCGGCTACGGCTACTGGCAGCGTCATTTTGGGGGCGACCGATCCGTCATCGGAAGAAATTTGATAGTGGATTCGCTTCCGCGGCAAATCGTCGGCGTCATGCCGAAAGGCTTCCGGATTGTCAAGGCAGACCCCGTTCTGATTCTGCCCCTGGCATTTGATCGAAGCCGGGTGATCCTGGCTGGATTCGCATTCAATGGCATCGGGCGGCTTAAACCTGCTGTCAGCATTGCGCAAGCGAATGCGGACGTGGCGCGGCTGCTACCGGTTTGGATGGACACATGGTCAAATGGCCCGAATACCAACGGTCGATGGTATGAGAACTGGAAGATCCGGCCCACGATTCGGCCGCTGAAGCAACAGGTAGTCGGCAATATGGGCGACGTGTTGTGGGTGGTAATGGGGACCATCACGCTGGTGTTGCTGATCGCCTGCGCCAACGTTACCAATCTGTTGCTGGTCCGCGCGGAGGGGAGGCAACACGAGCTCGCTCTTCGATCGGCGCTCGGCGCAGGCGTGGCGCGAATCGTCCGGAGCCTGCTTGTGGAAAGCGTGATGCTCGGCTTGATGGGCGGCGTGCTCGGTGTGGGCTTTGCATATGCTGGTCTGCGGCTGCTGGCGGTAATTGGCCCGGCGAATCTGCCGCGTCTGAACGAAGTCTCGATGGATGCACGCACCTTCGGGTTTACGCTGGCGCTTTCCGTGTTATCGGGACTGTTCCTTGGTCTGGTTCCCGCCGTGAAATATGCGGGTCCGCGGATTTCGACCACGCTGCGGGGCGCGAGCCGAACGGCAAGCGGCAGCCGCGAGCGGCATCGTGCCCGCAATGTTCTGGTGGTGGCCCAGGTAGCGCTCGCGCTGGTGCTGCTGGTGAGCGCAGGGCTGATGATCCGGACGGCGCAGGCTTTGCGAACTGTCGAGCCGGGGTTCAGCGGCGCAGAACATCTGCAAACCGTGCGCATCTCGATTCCGTCTTCGCTCATTCCGAATCCCAAGGTCGTCATGAGGACCCAAAACAATCTGGCCGATAAGCTGAGGGCGATTCCCGGGGTGACGTCGGTTGGGTTTGCGAGTGAGGCGCCGATGGAAGCGGGGCATCCCAACTGGGACAATGTGTTTCCGGAAGGCAAGACGTACCCAGGGGATGTTGCGCCCTTACGGCGGTTCGAAAATGTTTCTCCCGGGTTCCTGCGTACGCTTGGCTCGCGGCTGATTGCCGGTCGCGAATTCACGTGGACGGATGTCTACGATCTCAGATCAACGGTGATGATTTCCGAGAACCTGGCGCGCGAGTTCTGGGGCACTCCCTCAGCCGCGGTCGGGAAACGGCTCCGCCAGTATTCGATCACGCCGTGGGAGGAAGTGATCGGCGTGGTTCAGGATGTGCGGCAAAATGGGATTCAGGAGAAGGCGCCCGCCATCGTCTATTGGCCTGTCCTGATGCGTAACCTTTTCGTTCCTAATGGCGACCTCACGGTCACGCGCGCCGTAACGTTCGTGATCCGAAGCGAACGCGCCGGAACCGAGAGCTTTCTTAGCCAGGTCAGGCAGGCCGTCTGGTCGGTGAATGCCAGTTTGCCGCTTGCCTCTGTCCGCACAATGCGAGATATCTACGATGAATCGCTGGCAACGACGTCCTTCACGCTGGTGATGCTGGGAATCGCGGGAACTATGGCGCTGATGCTCGGTTTGATCGGCATATATGGCGTGATCTCGTACGCTGTATCGCAAAGGGCACGCGAAATCGGAATCCGGATGGCGCTGGGGGCGGAACCGCGAACTGTGAGGCGACTGTTCGTGCGCTATGGCCTGGCACTCGCCGCAGCCGGCGCCGTGATTGGATTGGCCGCCGCGGCGGGGTTGACGCAGCTTATGAAGTCAGTTCTGTTCGGCGTCAGCCCGGTCGATCCCCTCACCTACACCGCAGTGCCACTCGTTCTGGTTGCGGCTAGCGTATTGGCAAGCTATCTGCCTGCACGGCGAGCAGCGGCACTGGATCCGGTGCAGACGTTACGGGCGGAGTAGACTGAGATCGTCGCCAGCCAAGCGCCGCCGGCCAGCAAGAGGAATCGCCGTTCGCGGCATGTCCCATCCTGGATCACTGGCGATCCGGACAGAACCTCGATCAACATCGGTTTCGACACAACCTGAGAGCCGGGGGAGCGTTTCGATCGGGAATGAGATACGCCGGGATCGCGTATTCGGGGATGACGATCACCGCCGCCGGGCTTAGGATGACTTTGGTATGGTGCGGAGCCCCCGGCACACTACGATGGTCCTGACTGCAACGAGATTGAACGAACGATCATGAAACTCAATTTGGTGACGCTGGTAGTGCTAATCATCGGCTTACCGCTCTTTGGCATGCATGCCGCGCATCTGCCATGGACTGCATGGCGCATTGTGGGAATTGCCGTTGCAGCGCCGGCATTTCTTTTGTTCGTAGCAGCGCGCATTGAGCTGGGGCGCGCCTTCAGCGTGCAGGCCAAGGCGACCACGCTGGTAACGACGGGCCTCTACTCGCGTATCCGCAATCCGATTTACTTCTTTGGCGGGTTGCTCATACTGGGAATCATCATCTGGATGGGACGGCCGTGGCTGCTGCTGATTTTTGCGGTCCTGATTCCGCTCCAGGTGGTGCGCAGCCGGAAAGAGGAGCGGGTGCTGACGGAGAAGTTCGGCGCCGCGTATCGCGATTATAAGCAGAAGACCTGGTTCTGATGCGGTTGTTGGTTGCTGTTAATAGCAGCATAACGCTCACGCCGAGGAAACGGTCCGGATTCTGGTCGTGTCACGCGCGATCCGGAAACAGTCCGCCCGCGCACGAGCGGATCGGTCCTGAAAAACGCCGCTAGCAAGCTCAATCCAGGTTTCCGGTTTGTCGGCCACAAGTGTTAATCCGTACGGTCAAACTGACCCACTACCCCTAGCTCCATTTGATGTAGACTTCAGACATTATGAATTTCTCGACTCAGGCGAAGCTTCGAATTCATCGCGCTGGTTGCGGCGTTCTCAAGCTACCCGCATGATCTAATGCCCACCAGGCGCAGAGCGCGCCGGCGAAGTTCGAGATTTCTTTCACCCGCGGCGCTCACCCGGAGGCCATCACCGGCCGCGTATTCGTCATGCTGGCTAAGAAAGAAACTCCGGAACCGCGGCTTCAGTCCGGCGCCTGGCGCGCCCCCGGTTTGATCTTCGGACAGGATGTTTCTCAATTACGGCCGGATCAGGGCGCTTCCATCTCCGCGAGCACTTTGGGTTATCCCGTCAAGTATCTGAAGGACGTACCCGCGGGCGATTACTACGTCCAAGCCTTGATCAATATCTACACACAGGTCCACCGCTCCGATGGACACACTATCTGGGTTCATATGGATCAATGGGAAGGGCAGCAGTTTAACCGCTCGCCGGGAAACCTGTACAGCAAACCGCAGCGCGTGCACTTCGATCCCTCTTCCTCTGAAACCATAAAGCTGCACATGGATCAGGTGATTCCGCCGATCCAGGTAGCGGCTGACACGAAATGGGTGAAGCGGGTCAAGATTCAAAGCAAATTACTGACCCAGTTCTGGGGTCATCCGATGTACATCGGCGCAACTGTCTTGCTGCCGGATGGCTATGACGATCATCCCAACGCCCGATACGCCACCATCTACAGCCAAGGCCACTTCGGCTTAGGCGCGCCATTCGGCTTCACGGATCGTCAGGCGGCCTCCGGGAATCAACGCGCCGGTTACGAGTTTTACCAACAGTGGACATCGCCAGATTTTCCGCGCGTTATCGCGGTTACCTTCCAGCACCCGACCCCGTATTTCGATGATTCCTACGCAGTGAATTCCGCCAACAATGGCCCTTACGGCGATGCTCTGCTTCAGGAGATGATTCCGTATCTGGAACGGCGCTTCCGGATGATTTCCGATCCCCGCGCACGCACACTAACCGGAGGGTCGACGGGCGGCTGGGAATCGCTTGCGCTGGAGGTTTATCATCCCGACTTCTTCAACGGCACCTGGACGTTCTTTCCTGATCCAGTGGATTTCCGCCGCTACCAATTAGTGAATATTTACCAGGACGACAGCGCGTTCCTGGTTCCGGGATACGACTACGCCATTCCGGAGCGGCCCATGATGCGCACGCCGGAAGGACAGGTGGTCGAGACGATGCGCGGTATGAGCGAGCTTGAAGAAGTGCTCGGCACTCATGGCCGCTCAGGCCAGCAATTTGAAGCGTGGGAAGCGGTGTATGGGCCGGTCGGACCCGACGGCTATCCGCGGCCATTATGGGACAAGATGACGGGCAAGATCGATCGCGAGGTGGCGAATTACATGCGCGATCACGGCTATGATCTCCGAGAGTATCTGAACAAGCATTGGGCCAACCTCGGGCCGCAGGTGAAAGGGAAGCTGCACCTCTACTGTGGCGATATGGACAGCTTCTATCTAAACGTCGCGGTGTATTTGTTGGAAGACTTTCTCAAGACTACCGATGCGGGCGCGACCTTTGACTACGGCCGTCCGATGAAGCCGCACGGATGGCATCCCATGAGCAATGCTGAGCTGGTGAAGATGATGGCGGCGCAGATGCAGAATGGGGCTTCGGGAAGCAGCACTCAGCGCTAAACCGGTGGCTTGATCGCTTTACAACTGTTCTTCCACCAGAAATTGCTCGAACTTGCCGTCGGGCAACACGTAAATATTCAGCACGACAGTGTTCTTCTCGAAGTGTGCCCGATACGAAAGATGGGTCATGCCGCCGCGAAGCTGCTCGTTTACGCGAGTCAGCAACTGTAGCTTGCCGAGCGGCGCGAGTGAAGTTTCATAATCGCGCAGTGCTAGCTCACTGAAATACGAATTGGCATTGGCTGTGAACAGCGAACGGTCGACATGGCCTTGCTGTAGATCCTTCCAGAATCGACCTCACCTGCCGGTCTTGTTTCTCCGCAGTCGCGTTTGGCGGCTGAAGAAGCAGTGACCCAATTTCTGCGGGAGAGGGGCTGGATCAAGTTAACGCCGTCCTCGTTAGAAAAAACGACGATGCCAACACCTTTCGTCGGGAAAACGGTATTGCTCGCCAAAAAGCCGGATACTTCGCCGTCGTGCGAGATCATGGGATTGCCTCGAAAATCCCCGACTTGAAGCTCCAAGTGCATAGTGCGTCGGTTTGCCGTCCTTCAGCTTTACCTCGCGCGTGAATTCTTCATAGGACTTCGCGGACAAGATCTTTTTTTGAAGAAACGCGATGTCCCAGCGCGCCAGATCGGGAGCCGTCATGCATAACTCTCCGGCTGCGAAATACCAACCGCTCGCCTCGCGTCCGACGACGCGTGGTGGACCGAGTGCATAGCGCGTATATGCTGTAGCATCGCTCGCGCTGTGTACTTCGCAATCGCCGGCAGTCGTCATTCCAAGCGGCCGAAGAATGTGCTCCTGCAGAAAGGGTAAGAGACTTTGGCCAGACACCTTCTCCAGAATTTTGCCCGCCAGAACGATAGTTCGTATTGCTGTACTGCCAGCGCGTCCCTGGATCGAAATTCAGCGGCTTCTTGGCCCAGCGGTTCAGGATTTCGTCAGGAGTAATTGGCTTCGTCCAATCCGGAATGAGGTAATCCTGCGGCGCGTAATCTTCATACCCGGACGTGTGCGAGAGCAATTCACGGATCGTGATCTCATTCGCGCGGGTCAGGTCCGGATAGTACTTCGCGACTTTATCATCGAGCGACACTTTTCCTTGCTCCTGCTCGAGAAGCAACCCGGCGGCTGTGAATTGCTTGCTGATGGAGCCAACCGCATAACGCGTGCTCGCCTCCGCTGCACGGCCTTTTGCGATATCTGATTTTCCAAACGCATGCGCATACGCTATATGGCCATTTTGAACCACCGCGATCGATACGCTCGGAGCACCAACTGCTGCTAAAGCAGACGCAATCGTGATCATCCAGCTGCTTCGCGAAGCGGCCCGGCCGTTTCCTGGCAGAGAGCGGGCCAGCAGAACACAACCAGAGGCAGTAAAGCGCGAAGGATTTTCAACACACACTCACTCTGTTCAATTATGCTTAATGCCGGCGAACCAACACGATGGTGAAATCATCCGCGAACAAAGTATTGCCGCACCAGCCGCGCACATGCTCCGCCAGCGCCTTGACGATATCTCCGCAGGACTCGGACTTCCGCGCGGCGAGAAACTCGCCTAATCCGTTTTCGCCGAATTCCTCGTCGTCGCGCAGTACACGCCTCTGTTACCCCGTCACTGAATAGCGCCAGCATTTCGCCGCGCTCCAGCCTGGTCTCGCGCATTCGTATTTCACGCAGGGGAATATTCCCATCATCAGGCCGCTGCCGCCCAGTGGCTCCACTCTGCCGTCAGCCCGCAGCACTAAAGGGTAGTTGTGTCCTGCGTTGCTGTAGCGCAAAGTGCCCGTCGCCGGTATCGAGCAGTCCGTAAAAAAATGTGATGAACTTGCCCAGGGGACAGCGCTCGGCCAGATTGCGATTCAGGGTTGTGACTGCGGCTGCCGGATCTGGCGCAGTTTCGACGAGCATCTGAACACGGGCCTGAAGGCTCGACATCAATAGCGCCGCTGGCAATCCTTTGCCGGATACATCGCCGACGACCAAGCCCAAGGCGTCCATCCTTATAAGGAAGAAAATCGTAGTAGTCACCGCCCGACCGTGCGGCACGGCAGATTGAGTCCCGCCAGATCGTAACCCTCGACAACCGGCGCTTGGAGCGGGCAAAAGACTTTGCTGAATTTCGCTCGCTTGCGTGAGTTCTAACTCCATCAGCTTTTCCGATTGCTCGACGGTCGCGAGCCGCGCATGCTCGATGCGAATGGCGGCGACATTCGCCATTACCGTCAGCAAATCAAGGTCTTCCTGCGAAAACGGGCGAAAGAACGCGCCGTTATCCACATAAATCAGGCCGATCACACGATCGCCCGTTTGCAACGGCACGGCCATCATGCTTCGTACCTGCTGCATCACGATGCTCTTCTGCTGCCGCAGCGCGTCGTCCGATTGGGCATCGCTCACCACCAGCGAGCATTTCTCCTTGATGACGCGGTCGCGCACAGCCGTGCTGAGGAAAAACCTTCACCTTTGCTCGCGCGAACTACAAGTTCACCGTCTTCCAGCGTGAGAATCACACCGCGCTTCGCTTCCATTGCAGAAAGCGCCAGATCCAAAATCACGGCGAACAGTTCTTCTAAAGGCCGGTGACCCGCCAGCTCCTGTCCAGCGCGAATCAAGGCCCGCACGACCCGGCCAGTGGTGAGCGGCGCTTCCTTTTGCTGCGGGCCTGGCTCCGCGGCCTTGCCAAGCACTTTATCGAGGCTGGTGACAATGGTTGCCTCGCGCGTGGTCTTCTCGCGACTCTTGCGGCACGAACGAAATGACGTTGGCTTGCGGCCTGGCGGGATCACGAACTTCGATGGTCAAATGGCCCGGCATAGATTCGATCGCCGCCCTTCAGCCGGTGCGGCTCCTTCAGACTGGTTGCATTGACCACCGTGCCGTTCCGGCTGGCGCAGTCCTTCACGAACCAGACCGCTCTCCTGATGCTCGAAGCACAGGTGATAGCGCGAAACCAGGGATCCTCCGGATAGGCGAGATGATTCTCAGGCGGCGCGGCCCAGCGACAATAAGTCGTTGTTCAACTGAACCGTGGTAGAGGAACCTTCCGGCCCGGAAATCAGCAACTCCATATGAGTCCTATGGTCGCATCCTAAACCAAATCAAACATTACACCAATCAGCATAGAGCACATTAGATACCAGCGGTGTTCTCGAGAGGCGCGTTACTCGCTACAGATTCGGCGGCCGCGGTGCCCGTAATCAGGCGCGCTCCGCGGTTGAACGTCAGGTACTGGAACCCCCACTGTATGAAAACAAGTACCCGGCTTTGAAACTCCACAATATAAAACAAGTGAATAAACAGCCAAACCAGCCAGGCGGGAAAGCCCGACAGGTGAACGCCAAATATGTTCGCGACAGCGGCAGCGCGCCCGATGACCGCCAAATCTCCTTTATCGAAATAGCGAAAAGGTTCAATTTCACCTGCAGTTCCCTTTAACCGTTTGACAATCGTTTTGGCTGCATATGCCCCGCCCTGCATGGCGACTTGGGCGACGCCGGGCAATGGTTTTCCATCCGGTTTTGACGTGCTAAGGCGAGATCGCCCACCACAAAGATGTCGGGAAAGTTCGGGATCGTAAGCTCCGGACGTCACTTTGATGCGTCCTGACTTGTCCGTTTCCGCCCCCGTGCGCTTCGCTAACTGCCGGCCGAAATCCGACACCCCTACTCCGGCTGCCCAGATGACGGTATGCGAAGGAATGCGCTGAGAGACCCGAGGCGGTTTTTACGGTTACACCGCCGCCATCAACAGCGGTCACGTCAACTCCACATCGCACGCGAACGCCCAATTTCAGCAGGGACTTCTCTGCTTTCTTCGACAGGTCTTCGGGATAGGTTACTAATACGCGCGGCGCGTGGTCCAGAACGAGAATTCTCGCATCCGCCGGCCGTATGGAGCGGAAATCGTTTTTCAAGGTATGAAGCGCAATCTCACCCAGTGCGCCGCCCAGCTCTACTCCGGTAGGCTCCCGCGCCCACAATCACGAAAGTCAGCCAGGCATTCCTCTCCTCTATGTCGCTGATCCGTTCCGCGGCTTCGAACGCGAACAGGATTTTGTGGCGGATCATCGTGGCCTCTTCAACGCTCTTCAGGCTCGGAGCCCACTCCCGCCAATCGTCATGCCCGAAATACACGCTTTGCGACCCGGTCGACACAATCAACGAATCATATTCAACGTCGGAATGGTCTTTCAGGACGACTCGCTTCGCGGATGGATCGATGTCGACTGCCTCTTCGAGCAGCACCCGCGTATTCTTCTGGCGGCTCAAGATGCCGCGTAGCGGGGCGGCAATTTCGCCCGGCGACAGCGACCCGGTCGCCACTTGATACAGCAGCGGCTGAAATAAATGGAAGTTGCGGCGGTCCAGCAGCGTGATTTGGACTGGCGCGCGCTTCAGCGCTTGCGCGGCATACAGGCCGCCGAAGCCTCCACCTAAAATGACAACGCGATGTTTGTCCGCCATTCGCTTTCTTTCTCCTTAGCTACAGAAATTCACGACCAAGCGGCAGGCCGACCTGGATGCATTCTTCCACCGTCGCCGTGACCGCCGGATCGATCGTGAAATACTGCCGGGCAATGCCGATCTCCGGAATTTGCGGCGATTCATCCTGGAAGACCGCTTTCAATTTACACTGGCAGGATGGCGGCAAGCGTAACTGCGCCGCCGAGGGGACTTGCTGCCGGGATTCTCGGTCAAAGTGGCTGATTTATTTCTTAGTGAAAATCATGCGAACGCATGATTGCCGCGTCGCGAAAGCTTAATTCCTCGATCTCGCCTGCCTTCACGGAGATCACGCCCGTGACGCTTTGCAACACGCCTTTTATAAGAACGTAAGGCGCGGTAGTGCAGACGTGGCGCCTTCGGTCGAAAAGATCCGGCTGCACAATGACGTTCACGATGCCCGTTTCGTCTTCCAGGCTCAGGAATACGAATCCCTTCGCCGTGCCGGGGCGCTGGCGCGTAATGACGCATCCGGCAACTTTCAAAATCATGCCGTCGCGCTGTGCTTTTGCCGTGGCGGCATCCAGGACGCCCATTCCGCGCATCCGGTCGCGATAATACGCCATCGGATGCTTGCCGATACTGAGTCCGCTATTGCTGAAATCCGCATATGTGCGCTGTCCAGGTGTCATGGGTTCAAGCGGCGCAACTGCCATTCTCCTCGGCTGCGGATTCCAGCAATTCTCCTACGGGCTGCAGAGCCAATTCTGCTTGCCACAAGGCGCCCCGCCGGTGCCGGTCGCACTTCTCTTTCGGCAAAGCGTTCAATGCACCCAGTTCTGAAAGCGCGGCGATCTCATCTTTTTGCAATTCAGGAACGCGCCGGACCAAATCACGCAACGACGTAAACGGCGTCTCGATTACGCTCCTGCTCGATTTTTCGCGCTGTCGCGGAGCTCAGGCCGCGTACATAATTGAATCCCAACCGCACATACTTGGCTTTACCATCGGTTTCCACCGTGCAGAGATAATCAGACCGCAGAATATCCACGGGCCTAAATCGCTGCCCGTGCCGCTGGGCGTCTTTAACTAGCGTCGCCGGCGAGTAAAATCCCATCGGCTGATTGTTCAACATTGCAGCCATGAAAGCCGCCAGGTAATGGCACTTCAAATAAGCACTGGCGTAAGCAAGCAGAGCAAAGCTCGCTGCATGCGATTCCGGAAATCCATAGAGCGCGAAAGAGGTAATTGCTTGCACAATGCGATCCTGCGTTTCGCCGGTGATGCTTTTCCTCTCCATGCCTTCGCGCAGCTTCACCTCTACTTCTTTCATGCGCTTTTCGGAACGCTTGAAACCAAAAGCGCGCCGCAATTCTTCCGCTTGGCCGCCGCTGAATCCCGCCGCAATCATGGCAATCCGGATCAGTTGCTCCTGGAATAAGGGAACGCCAAGCGTTCTCTTCAAAACAGGTTCTAGCGACGGATGCAGGCAAACAGGCTCTTCCAAACCTTGCCGCCGCTTTAAATAGGGATGCAACATTTGCCCCACAATCGGCCCGGGACGAATAATCGCAACTTGCACCACAATGTCATAGAACGTCGCAGGCTTCATGCGCGGCAGGCACGACATCTGCGCACGGCTCTCTACCTGAAACAACCCGATCGTATCTGCTTTTTGCAAGCAGGCGTAGACCTCCGGATCTTTGTCCGGCAAGTGTGCAAGATCCACTGTTTCGCCGTAATGATCACGAATAATTTCGATCGTATTTTCGAGCACGGCCATCATGCCCAGACCGAGCAGATCCACTTTGATAATCCCGAGATCCGCGCAATCGTCTTTATCCCATTGCACGACTACGCGCCCCGGCATCGTAGCCGGCTCCAGTGGAACGATCAAATCGAGCTGGCCTTGGCAAATCACCATACCTCCCGAATGCTGCCCGAGGTGACGCGGCAGATCCAGAATCTCGGTCGTGAGTGAAAAGAATTTCAAAGTGCGTGGATCGCGCAGATCAAAGCCCTGCTCCGCAAAGCGGCGTTCCAGGCTGTCTTTCGAATCTTTCCACTCGAACGGATTGATTTGGCTGGCTAGTTGCGCGATCTCTGGTTCTTCATAACCCAAGGCCTTTCCGACGTCTCTCACAGCTGAGCGGCCGCGATACGTAATGACATTCGCAGTCATTGCCGCGCCGAGTTTCCCGTACCGCTCATACACGTATTGAATGGCGCGCTCGCGCTGATCTCCGCTTGGCAAATCGAGATCGATATCCGGCATCTCCCCGCGCTCTTCCGTCAGGAAACGCTCAAATAACAAATCCATTCCGACCGGATCCACCGCGGTAATTCCGAGCGAATAGCAAACTGCGCTGTTGGCCGCCGACCCACGTCCCTGCACAAGAATGTTGTGCTTGCGGCAAAACTCGACTATGTCCCAAACGATCAGAAAATAGCCTGCAAGGCTCAGCTTTTCAATCAGCGCCAATTCGCGCTCTACTTGACGCTGCGCCGCTTCGTAATACGGTTGATAGCGCTGCCGTGCTCCGGCATCCGCGAGCTGCCGCAAGTAGGACATTTCCGTCTGGCCCTGCGGCACCGGATACTTTGGGAACTGATAGCCAAGATCGGTGAGCGTAAAATCCAGTCGCCCTGCCAGATCACCGGTATTCGCGAATGCATCCGGCAGATCCGCAAATAGTTCCTGCATTTCGCTCGAGCTCTTCATGTGCCGCTCTGCATTGAAATTGAGTAGCGTTCCCGCTTCCGCAATTGGCACGTTGTGCCGGATAGAAGTGAGAACATCTTCGAGTTCCCGGCGGTCTGGGGTTGCCTGTGTCACGCCGTTTGTCGCGAGAAGCGGCAGTTTCATGCTGCTCGCCAGTTCAACAAGCGCCTGGTTTCGAGCTTCTTGCTCGCGACGATAATGCCGCTGCACTTCCACAAACACATTCTTCCGGCCAAACAAACCAACTAAACGTTCGAGGCCTCTTCTAGCCTCTCGCGCGGCAGCCGGACCTTCGAATGTGTGGAACACCTGCGCGAGCGGTCCTTCTTCACCGCCGGTCAGGCAAATCAATCCCTGAGCGAACTCGGCAAAATCTTCTTGTATTGCGAACGGATTTTCCGGCTTGCCGGGACCAGGGCCTCGGAATTTAGTTCGCGTAATCAAACGGCACAGGTTTTGATATCCTTGCCGGTTTTCTGCCAGCAGCGTATACCGGCAATTCTCGGAAGAACCGACTTCGGCGCCAATCAATGCCCGAATTCCCAGCTTCTTCGCCGCAAGATGAAAACGTGGCGAGCCATATACCCCGTGCGCATCGGTGACCGCCATAGCCGGCTGATCGAGTTCCGCGCAACGCGACGCCAAATCCTCCGGCAGTGAAGCGCCTTCCAAAAAGGAGAATGCGGAGCGTGCGTGCAGCTCCACGTAAGGCCCGGCAGACATCCGGTCTTATTATAGGCGAACAAAAGGAGAAAATGGACTACAGGCTCGCAATTCGATGAGAGCAACCTCAGGCGGACAATTGAAGCGGATCGGTAACATCGACGAGCCTGCGCCGGCGGTTGTGTACCCGCGCATTTGCTGATAGGTCCAAGGCCCATAGGAAAGCGGCTTGGGGCATCTTGCGTTGTGACGGAGAGAGCCGACGCCGGGGAACCGAATTTGGCCAGCGTGCGTGTGTCCACAGAGATAAAGATGAATGCCGCGATCGGCGGCCTCGTTATACAGCTCCGGGGCATGAGCGAGTAGAATCTTGAACTCATCGGGAGGAACCGAAGCTAAAGCACCGGGAAGATCGTCACATTGATAGTCAAATGGATCATCGACCCCCACCAGCCACACTGCCGCATTCCGTTGCCGGATCTCCGCTGCCTCATTGACCAGCATCCGCACACCCATTTCTTCGAGCGTGACGGCGATCTCGGACGAATCGTGGTTGCCGAGGATACCGAAAATCCCGTGCTTCGCCGAGACGCTTGAAACGATGGGTTTCATGCGCCGGTAAACCTCTTCGCAAGGACCACGGTCCTCAAAACGGTAGTCGCCGGTCAGAACGCATACGTCCGGTTTCAAATCGCTGACTAACTCGGCCAGGACTTCCGCGAGCCCGTCCACTCCATCAATGTGCAGGTCCGAGATGTGGAGGATTTGAAATTTATCAAATTGCGGAGGCAGACCGGCGAAATGCATCTCTACGTTGCGAACGACCGGAGCAAGCGCATTTCGGACGCCTCGGCCGTATAGACCGGCTATTCGGAGCCCGTGCTTCAACAGCGGCGAAGTGACGTGCCGCTCAAACTTGCGCGATAGCCGCGAGTGCCGGAAAGTGCCCTCAGTACGCGTAAAGTGATCTTCGATGGCCCTTCTGTCGTTCAGGCGCTCTGATAGCGCGCACTCCTGAAGGGAGGTGCTAACTCGCATGTATATCTCTAGTTTGCCGTAGAACCTGGCGTTTGACCATAGAACTCGCGATTTGGGCGGTCTAGGCTGGGAGAATGGCCGACACGAAGAGCTTATCTTGCGGGTGAAGCGCTAACCAACTATCTCCGTCGCGTGGGAGTGGATGAAACAGATGTTCTACGGCGGCTGCGCGAAGAGACGGCAGCGCATCCTCTAGCGCGGATGCAGATCTCGCCGGAACAGGGGCAATTTTTCCGGGTATTGCTGGGCGCGATCGGCGCGAGGAGAACCCTGGAAGTGGGAGTATTCACCGGATACAGTTCGATTATTACTGCGATGGCGCTCCCTCCGGACGGACGCGTCGTTGCGTGTGACGTGAGTGAAGAGTTTACGGCGGTAGCCAAACGCTATTGGAAGGAAGCGGGCGTGGACCAGAAGATCGAGTTGCGGCTGGCGCCTGCTGCCGAAACGCTGCAACGCCTTATCGATGACGGGGCAAGCGCAACCTTCGACTTCGCTTTCATCGACGCCGACAAAACCGGATATGACACGTATTACGAACAGGCGCTGCAACTGGTCCGCCCCGGCGGTCTTATCGCGCTCGACAATATGCTGTCGCATGGCCGTGTGCTCGAAAACGAAAGCTCAGAGGCTGACGTTGTCGCTATACAGAAGCTGAATGAGAAGATCCACAAAGATCCACGCGTCCTGGCGGTGCTGGTTCCCATCGCCGACGGCCTCACGCTAGCGCAGCGCCGTTGAACGTGGCGCAACGGCCTTGAAAGCTTCTATAATCGTCCGAACCGGGTTTCCCGGCTTTGGAGGATTACGATGCGGCTGCTATTTACACTGGGTCTCTTAGCCGCGCTCGGGACTGCTGCCAATGCGCAAGACCGGCACAACTGGGACTCGCTTGCACAATTGAAAACAGGCGATCGGGTTCGCCTCTCCCTCACAAGCCGGGGACCGGTAACCGGAGCATTCCAGAACTATACGCCGGAACAACTGACGGTTGGAGATGTGAGCGCGAAAAAGCAAGAAGTGGTCAAAGTAGAGCGCTACCGGCAGGGTGGAGGAGGCCGCGGGAAATCCGCGGCAATTGGCGCGCTGATCGGGTTCGGAGGCGGGTTCGCGGTCGGTGCCGCCGCCGGCGGATGCAATAAGAATCAATTCGGACCATGCATCTCGCGGGGTGAGTTTGGAGCGATCATCGGAGCCGTTGGCGCTGTGGTTGGCGCAACTATCGGTGCGCTGCTGCCGCACCACAACAAAGACGTTATTTACTCACGTTAGAGCTTCCCAGGTAGCGATCGAACCAGGCAAGCGTGCGCCGCAGGACATCTACGCGATCTTTCGGATCGTGGAAGGCGTGCCCCTCGCCTGCGTAGACGACCAGTTGTGTCGGGACGCCGAGCGTCTTCAGAGCGTGCCAAAACTCGAACGATTGCGGCGCCGGGCACTCGCCATCGCGCTCGCCGACGACCACCAGGGTGGGAGTTTTCACTTGCTTGATATACGTAATCGGCGAGCTCTTGGCGTACACGGCCGGATCATTATAAACGGATGCGCCGAAGAACGGAATCATCCATTCATCGATTGAATTTTCGCCGTAGTAGCTCAACCAATCCGCAATACCAGCACCGGATACCGCGGCTCGGAAGCGGTTGGTTTGCGTGACCGTCCACATGGTCATGAATCCGCCGTAGCTCCATCCGGTCACTCCCATGCGGTTGCTGTCGATGGGCGCTTTTTTCAAGACTGTGTCTACGCCGGTGAGCACATCGCGGAGATCCCCGCCGCCAAAATCCTTGACGTTCGCACGGGTGAATGCCTCCCCTTCGCCATAGCTGCCGCGAGGATTGGGGAAGAAGACGAAATACCCCAGACTCGCCATCACAGACATGTCGAAGCCCGGGGTTGGCCAGGAGGCTGACTTGAGATTGGATGGTCCTCCGTGAATTTCTACAACCATGGGGTAGCGCTTACCCGGATTGAAATCCGCAGGATAAAGCAGCCAACCCTGTGCGCGAAAGCCTTGATTGTTCCAGATCACGCTTTCCGCTTTTCCCCAGTGCGGCCGCTGATCGGAGTTGGCGTGCGTCAATTGACGCCAGCTTCCGACCGGACCTGCCCAGATCTCGGGCGCCTGCTCCCAGGAAGATCGAATCGCGGCGCTGGTTTTTCCGTCCTTCGCAAGAGAGAAGTTGGCGTAATTACCGCTCTCGTAAAGATCCTGACCGCCCTTCCACAACATCTCGGATCGGCCGGCCGGGACATCCAGCGTGCAGATTGCGCTGCCTCCATCGAGCGCTTCGGTGAACACGATTTTTTGCGGATTCTGCCACATCAGGCCGCTCGGGGAGGCTTTGGTTCCCGGAGTGATATCGCGAGGCTCTCCGCCCTGACTGCTGATCGTGAAGATATCGCCGCCGTTAAAACCCTGGTCGCTCATGAGGCCGCCAATGAAAGCGATCTGCTTGCCATCGGGAGACCATCGGGGCACGGCAAGCTGCCGCTCTACCGGCGGATGGTAAAGAACATCCATTCGCGAGGTCGCGATATTTAGAACGTAAAGCTGAGCAATCCACCAGTTGTTATCGGCCGGTCCAGGCGCAGCCAGCGCCGCAAAACGGTTTCCATCAGGAGACCAGTCGTATTCGTAGATATTCAGCGCAGCGGGGGAGACCTGACGCATGTCGCCGCCTGCGGCACTCACAATCGTCAGGCGCTGATTATGGATGTCGCTCCCGATGGGACCTGTCTGCGCGGGTACAGCTTCGAGCGGTCCACCCCCACCGCCGTTTTCGGCATACAAGAACGCGAGGCGCTTGCCGTCGGGCGCCCAGTGAATATCGGTGACGTAGCCCTTCAGGTTCGTCAGGCGGCGGGGATTCCCTCCGGCAGCCGGAACGACGAAGACTTGATCCTGCGATGATCCGGGGTGAGATAGAAAAGCGAGCTGCGCACTATCTGGGGACCAGGCCACACTACTGCCTGCGGAGACGCGCCGTGGTTTGGCGCTGGAATCGTTCCAGTTCACCAGGTAGATTTCGGTGTTTTGCGCCTCACCCGGGACCGGTTGCGTCCACGCAACCCACTTGCCGTCGGGCGAGATAGAGATGCCGGAGAAAGAATGCACCTGTTCCAGCTGATGCAAAACCCGATCGATTTGCGAATCCTGGCCGCGAGCTACAGCTGTCGAGAGAAGGAACAGCGCGGCTACAGTTAAACGCTGAATCAAGCAGTCCGGCCGCGGCGGACGAAGTGGAGGATCAGCGCAATCACCGCGATGACAAGCAACAGATGGATCATGCCGCCGGCCACGTGGAAAGCAAGCCAGGCGATCAGCCAGGCAAAAAGCAACACAAAGAACAGGACGATGAAAATGAAATCCCGTATTAAGTTCATCTCTTCTCTCCTCTAGTTATTGCGCGATCACTCCAGCAGCATAGCACCATATGTTAGACTCATGCACGCGCGGAGCAGGTACTCGTGCAGCGTATTTCTTTCATCCTCTTCATCCTTGGCGCTGGCCTTTTTTCAGCGCTATCGGGAGCGGGTCAGTCGGCCTCACAAACCGCACCCGGATATAAGATCCGGGTAAATACCACGCTCGTACTCATTCCCGTAACCGTCACGGACGCCTCGAACCGTTTTGTCTTGGGCCTGGAGAAGCAGGATTTCAACATCCTGGAGGACGGCAAGGAGCAAAACATCAAGCAGCTTTCCGGGGAAGAGGCGCCCCTGTCCGTGGGCCTGCTGGTCGATACCAGCGGCAGCATGGGTACTAAGATCGAGACCTCACGACAAGCGGCGGCTCAGTTCCTGAGGACGATGAACCCGCGCGACGAAGCGTTTCTCATCGAATTCAGCGACAAGGCGGAATTGTCGGTCCCATTCACCGATCGCGCCGGCGAGATCGAACAGAAGCTCACCTCCGCGGAGCCACAAGGATTGACTGCGCTCTTAGACGCCGTGCACATGGGATTACGCGAGATGAAGAACGCGAAGAATCCACGCAAAGCTCTTATCATCGTTTCCGACGGCGGCGACAATAACAGCCGATACACGGCAGACCAGATCAAAGATCTCGTTCGCGAAGCGGACGTACAGATCTATTCGATGGGCGTGTTCGAAGTGTTCCCGTACTTCGCACTGAGTGCAGCGGAGATCTCCGGGCCACGGCTGCTGTCTGAGATCTCGGAGCAGACAGGCGGACGAGCTTTCGCCGCAACGAAATCGAGCGATCTGCCGAGCATTGCAACGAAGATCGGCATCGTGTTACGGAATCAATATGTGCTGGCATATTACCCAACCAACCAGGACAGGAATGGCAAGTTTCGCCACGTGGAAGTGAAGCTTAAGCAGCCGGCAGGGTTGCCTGAACTGAAGGCACGCTGGCGGCTCGGCTATTACGCTCCGTCTCCATAAGATTCGAAAGCGGCTTTGAATTCCGCGAGCGGCCTGGTATTCAAGACGTCGCGAGGTTCGAGCCAGCCGCGACGCGCCGTGATGACGCCGTAGCGCAGGTTGTGAAGATGCGCCGGGCGATGCGCATCCGTCGAAACGGCAAACTTGCAGCCCATGCGTTTAGCGGAGCGTACGAGGTCACCAGGTAAATCGAGACGCTCCGGGCTGGCAGTTGATTTCGAGAAACACGCCGCGCTCGGCAGCCTTCTTTGCGATGCGCTCGAAGTCGAATGAGTAAGGTTCCCGCTGCAGCAGGATGCGACCCGTAGCATGGCCAAGAATTCTTAGCGAGGGGGAATCGAGGGCACGCAAAAGACGATCGGTCATTTCTTGCGGCTCCAGGCCCATGTAACTGTGGACGCTGCCGATGACGAGGTCCAACTCCGCGAGGGCGTCTTCCGCAAGGTCGAGCGAACCATCGCGCAGGATGTCGCACTCAAGTCCCGAAAAAATGTGGAGCGGGAGACCGACTCGATTGAGTTCACGCACTTCCGCGGCAAACGCGACAACCCGCTTCTCATCGAGTCCATTCGACATTGCAAGAGCCTTCGAATGGTCGGTGATGGCGATGTACTCATACCCGAGGGCCGCGGCGGCGCCGGCCATTTCCCGAAGCGAAGCTTTGCCATCCGTTTCGGTGGTGTGCATGTGCAGATCGCCGCGCAAATCGCCGAGCTGAAGCAACTTCGGCAGCCCATCATTTTGCGCGGCTTCAAGCTCGCCGCAGTTCTCGCGCAGTTCAGGCGGAATCCAGGCGTATCCAAGCCGCCCGTACACTTCTTCCTCACTTTCCCCGGCGACGAGCTGGTTGCCTTCAATGGTGAAGAGGCCGTATTCATTCAGGTCAGGCCTTGCTTGATGGCGTTTGTCCGGAGAACCACGTTATGTTCCTTGCTGCCGGTGAAGTACTGCATAGCGGCGCCGAAACTCTGGTGCGGCAGAGCGCGGACATCCACTTGCATGCGCTCGAGGCCGAAGGAAACGCTCGCCTTGTTGGGACCTTGGCCAAGAACTTCCTGGGATTTGGGGTGGCTCACGAGGTGGGTTAATGCGTCGGCGGCATTGGGGCCAGTGACCAGCAGATCGAGATCGCCGATAGTCTCACGGCCACGGCGCAGACTGCCTGCGGCTTCCACTTTTTCGATTCCCGGCAAAGCGGCGATTTCGGCGCTGAGCTCGTCGGCGGTGCGGCGGCCGAAACTCAACAGGAAGCGTCCGGCGCTCTTCTTATAGGCCTCAATCGAGCGCAGAACTTTTTCTTCAAGCTTCGCGCCCATACGCGGCAATTCGCGCAGCTTGTGCTCGCGGCAAATGCGCTCCAGGTCGTCTACCGTTTTGACGTTGTGATGTTCATAAAGCAGTGCGATGCTCTTTGGCCCCAGCCCCTGGATCTTGAGCAATTCGAGAGCGGAGGCAGGATATCGTGCGAGCAATTGATCACGACGTTCAAATGAGCCTCGCTGGCAGATCTCTGACAGCACGAAGGCGAGGCCTTTTCCAATTCCAGGGATCTCGGTAACCTTGCGCTCGGGATCGCACATAATGCTCGCAACCCGCTCCGGAAAGCTGGCTATGACGGAAGCGCCGTTACGGTAGCTGCGGATGCGAAAGCCATCTTCGCCCGCCACTTCCATCAGGTCGGCGGTTTCGTAGAGAAGCCGCGCGATTTCTTTATTTTCCATCGAATCGTTGAAGAAACCTTGTGAGGTGCTTGGTTCTTCCGCCATATCGGACGGCTCGACGTGAACGAGTACGTCCGCTACCCACCGAAGGCGTGCTCTTGATCGCGGATCTCACTTCGGCAGCGATGCGGTGCGATTCCCGAACGGTCATGTCCGGATCGACTTCCAGATGCAAGTCGACGTGGTATTTCAAGCCAGTGCGGCGGGCAAAGCATTTTTCGATACCGCGCGCGCCCGGAACAGCCAGGGCTACTTCGCGAATTTGGCCCATCTTGCCGGCTTCGGGCATGGTGTCGACAAGCTGCCGCGACGGTGCGGAGCACAACCCGGACGGACATAAAAAAGATAATGACGCCGATGACACAAGCCTCCGACGTGGTCGGCAGTACCGAAGCGCACGGGTCTGGTGAGAGTGAGCACTACAGCGATGAAGGCGACGGCTGTCGAAAGAAGATCGGTAAGATCGTGCCAGGCATCGGCCTGCAGAGAAGTGCTGGCAATTCTTCTTGCCGACGCGAGATTTCAAGGTAGCCAAACCGGTCTTCAGGAAAACGGCAGCGATGAGCGGATAGAGCGCGTACGGCTCCAAGTTCACTGCGGCACTCCGAGAGAGGTGAAACCATGCCAAAAGATGGCGGCTGCCGCGAGAAAGAGCATGGCGCCGACGAACAAGCCGGCAAGGGTTTCATAGCGGCCGTGACCATACGGATGTTCATAATCGGGAGGCTTGCTGGCCAACCAGAGTCCGGCGTAGACGATGCTGGAAGAAAGGACATCTCCGGCAGCTTCGAGACCATCGGAGACAACCGACGTGGAGCCGGCATGCATGCCGACCAAAATTTTGGTGACGGCGAGCGCGGCGCCCACGCTCATGCTGATAAGGGCGATCCGGCGGCCGATCAGCTCTTCGCGTTCGGCTGCGCGCGAGCTGAATCGGCAATCATACGTTCGAGGATATCGCGAGTTTCAGAAACTCTTCGACAGCAAGCCGTTGCACATCGAATTTGCCGCGCAGCGAGATCGTGACCGGCTCGTTCGATCGGCAACGAGCTTGGTGGGTGCGGGAATCAGTCGAAGAGCGATTTCCATCTCCTCGATAGACCCAAATGGATCAGTTGCGCCATGAATGAAGAGTGCAGGCGTCTGCAAGGCGGGAAAATGGGCCGTGCGCTTCTGGTCCGGCTTGCGAGGGCGGATGCAGGGGATAGGAGAGCAGCAGCAAGGCAGCGGCGGATTCGCGCGATTCGGCAGCGAGCATGGTCGCCTGGCGTCCGCCATAGGAGTGGCCTCCAAGACAGACGGGCCCGGAGGTCATGCCGCACATGGCGGTCTGGCGGCATCCCGTAATCCCTCCCGATCGATGGCCGCGCTGTTCGGGGAAGGGCGGTCCAAAAGGACGGCGCTGGCGGAACGGCAGATCGCAACGCAACACAACGAATCCGGCGGAACAGAACGCAGCCGCAATCGCAACCAGGAGGGGGGCTCTGCAATTACCGCCGGCGCCGTGGGTGAGCACGAATGCGGCAGTCGCGGCGTGCGGCGGGTGATGGACGAAACCGCTGAATTGAGCCCTCCAGAAATGGCGTAACGATCGCGGAGTCCACCGGCTCTATTATCAGTGTTGAGCCAGTGATATACTCCCGCGCTAGGTACATGACATGCGAATAGCTAAGCGGGCGATGACTACCGCTTCCCTCTCAGCTGCCTTTCTTTTGATGATTGGCTGTGCGACTTCACCGCACAACCCTGCTGAGAATGTATATACTCGTTTGCGACAACTCAAAGATTCCGTACTTCCAGACTGCGCTGTCCGGACTGACCCGCGCTGCCGCGGAGATGAAGGTCAAATCGGCGATGGACGGTCCGGACAGGCACGATGTTAACGGAGAGCACGACGCGTTCCGAAGAGCGGTCGCGCAGAAACCGGCGGGCATTCTGGTCTCGGCGGCCGACGCCAACTTGCTGACTCCCGATATCAATTCAGCCGTGTCGCAAGGCATCCCGGTGATCACGTTCGATTCGGACGCACTCGCAGAGTAAGCGCCTGTTCTTCGTCGGCACGGACAATTTCAATGCGGGAACGATCGGAGGAAATCTGACCGCGAAACTGCTGAACGGCAAAGGCAACGTTGCGGTGTTCACGATGCCGGCACCAAACGAACCTGAAGGAGCGGCTTCAGGGGTATCAATCTGCGTTCGCCGAGCACCCCGGCATCAAGATCACAGACATCGTAGATATGAACGGCAATTCGGATGTGGCATTTGACAACGCCAAGAGACTGATCAACAGCAAGGCCAAAGTGGACGCGTTTGTTTGCCTGGAAGCGTTGTCGTGTCCGGCGGTAGCCGACGTCGTGAATAGAGCCAACATGGGCGGGAAAGTGACGATTGTCGCAATGGATACCGACCCGGGAACGCTGGACTGGATAAAAAAGGGCGTGATTTCCGCAACCATCGCTCAGAAGCCATTCACGATGGCTTATTTTGGCGCGAAGGTACTGGGCGATCTTCATCTGCATCCACCGAATCCGCTTTCGGGCAATTGGTCTCAGAATTCCTTTTCTGCCGATTCCGACGTTCGTCGATACGGGCACATTTGTGGTCGACAAAGGAAACGTAGGCCAGTCTGGCGAACCAGGCGCCGCCCGAGGCGCGGTGACAGTCTCCGGTTTGTAAGAGCTTCACGCGGCTTCGGAACACCGATTTTGCCGAACGAACTGTCCTTCGGAGTGCTGTTCGGGGAGGGCGGCAGCGGAATCGAGCGCATTCTGCGAAACGAAGCCAGAGTTTGGCGCACCATTCGCGGCGCCTTGCGAAACGAAGCCAGATTTGAAATCACGGGCGCGTTGTTTCTGGAGCTTTAACAATGCATTCAGCGCTTTATGGAAGGCGCGCTCGTGGGTGGTTTGATAGCGCAGAAATAGGGACAGACGCTTTTCGTCGACACCGTCCCGGTTGAAACATTCATTCTGGAGCCGGAGAGCGCGCTGCGAGAGCCAATAGGATTGGGCCATTTCGTGGATCAGCAGTTCCTCAGTGGTAGTCGACGGCTGGTGCTCGGCGAGCAGATCGTGGAGCAAGGCTTCGAATTGTGAGGGATCTTCGCCCGGGATGATGATCTGGCCGGAGGCGAGGCCGTGCTTTAAGGAATTGCGAGACGAAGCCAATTTTCCGATGACGGAGCGCGGACCCGTCGAGTGGGCGGCGTTTTCGCGATTGATTTTTGCGCGGTTTAGTGATTGGCGACCTGCTACGCAGTCTAGCGGCTGGAGACCGGCGGCGCGGTGAATCCGTTCGCGGGTGGCATTGGCTTCGGCCATGAGTTCGGGCGAGAATTCTTCTTCGAGCGTGGGCTCCGTCGCTCTGAGCGCAGCGGCTTGGTGTTGCTTATATTCGATCTTTTTGGCTTTGCGCTCGGCGGCGCGGCGTTGTGTTCGAGCTTCGCGAGATGTCATGGGGATGCCTCCTGAAATCGATCGGAGCGTAGCATGGGCGGGAACGGAGTGGAGGAGCTGAGGGCACAGAATCGGCGTAAGTCGGTGAAAGAGAGAGAAGAAGCTTTATTTGCTTGGCCTGTTACCGAGGAAGAGGATGTCCGCCTTTTCGTTAAAGTGGGCGGCTCTCATAAATATTTAAGCAGCCGAGGATGCCGTGTCATAGGCGTAGGAAGCCGCCCGTGTCCCGCCGCTATAGGAGATCTGCGGTAGGGCGGTCCAGCGCGTCATATACGTAAGTGCTCGTGATACTCCGCGCATCGGTTTTCGTATGCAGGTTCTCATCGTTGTCGTAGCGATAGGTACCAATATCGTGTAATGAGGTCTTTGGCACGGATTGCCGGCACGGATTGCCTTGGCACCGATTGCCTAGCACCCAGGGCGACATGTCAACTTAAGGCGGTGCGCCGGCACCGTTCGACATTCTTCATGTATGCTTCGCTGACTACGAGCGCGATGCCATGATTTGCCGAGCTACTCGGCGCAGTGCTGGGCACCGCTTATCGAGGTCTTCCTCGGAGAGACCGAACGACTTAGCCCACACATTCGCAACGACAGTGGCGATGCGATCTTCAGTCGCATCGCCTGGTATAAGCGCGTCCAGTTCCGACGTGATTCTCGCAGCCTCATGTGAGTACTCATCTTTCGGCGCACCGAGTTCGAGCAGACCTTCAACGTCCTCCGCCCGCAGTATTGCGTCAATGGTTGACAGTGGGATCATCACTCTACCTCCACTACGCCATAATGATCTTTCCGACATTTCTCTCAGCTGTCTCGACAACAACGGTCAATCCGTTCGTGCCGTTGTATACGTTTTGAGGCGTTCCATACTTGCCTATTTGGGTCGTGACTTGGCCGGTTTCCTTTGCACTTTCGATCGCTTTGTCTACATCTTGCTGCGAGACGTTTCTCTGCCCTAATCGGTCGTTTCCATGGTCCGTTGCGCCACCACCTCCTCCGCCGCTCTCCGTGCTACTGGTACAGCTCAGAAACCCAGCCGCCATTCCGCCTAGATATCTTAATGCGCCGCCAACAGCAGCGCCTCCGCCTGCTCCCAACACCGCGCCGCCCGCCGCACCTGCGTCCGCCGCCCCCTGGACGCAGTTCAGTGCCGGGTTACCCAGCCCAGCAGATCATAGGGCGTGTAATTCGTCGTCGCCGCCGAGTTACTTACTTGTGTCAAGCGGCCCTTCGCATTAGATACTCCGGACTGTCATGGGTATAGCTGATCGCCGACGTTCCATCGCTGTAACACTTTTGTGTAATGACGTCTCTGACCCCGATTACCCTAACCCAGAGGTTCTTCCCATTGGGCCGTTGATCGTTCCCGTACATGTAGCTGTAAGGCGCTCCATGCGGCGTGTAGGCGAGGTTCGACACGTAAGTCGTGTTCTGCCCCGCCAGCGTCCCCGTCACCGCACGACCCGATTCGCGGGACCGTAGCCCGTCGTGACCAAGCGCCCGGAAAGATAGGTCTCACTCGTGAGCGCTGATAGCGATTACCGGTACCGATTACGCCGATTTCGTGTAATGAGGTCTTTGACACCGATTACCTGACACCGATTACCGACACCGATTACCTGACACCGATTACCTTTTGACACCGATTACCTTGACACCGATTACCCTGACACCGATTACCCGCGAAAGCGGCAGCACGGTTTGAAGCACAACGAACTTCATAGGCGCGGACTGCCATTTGCGATACGGGTCGATAACGGCTCGAAGTTCGCCAGCGGTCACTTCCGCGCCTCCTGCGAGCAGAAAGGCGTGGTTGAATTGCTTATTTGCGCGACGTGCCACCTCTGAAGCCGGTGCAAACACCGCTCGGGACTCAGGCTAATCACCGATGAACTTCAAATACAGGTGCGTCTCATCGCGAAGGCGGTGCGCCATCGCCTCTACCTTGGATACCAGCTCGCGCTCTTCTGACGTTTGCGCGCGCCCCGAAACATCAGCCCACTCGGGAAGAAACCATCTCATCTGCATCCGATTGAAAACGGTGTTCCCATACGAGTCGATACCTGCCAGAATTGGGCGATTATCGTCGTCGCTCCGAGGCAACAACTTGCCCAAGTAATTCTTGGGATCCCCAACAGAGTCCAACTTGGAGCCCCACTCGTCCTGTAATTCAATATCGAGTCCCATGCCTACCTAAAGCTCTGCCCGACGTCGGTCATCGATCCTCACGGAATTCCATTTCCCGCCCCCCAGATCCGTCAGCCTGCCAATGGCTGCGTGCAATCCCGTAAGCGGCCACATGTAGGTTCCGCTCCAGATTGAAGCGTTCTGCCGCCTGCTTGAGCGAACGGCGCGAGGAGGGCAGGTAGGCCAGCCAACGTAAAGACCGAAAATTCTGATTGTGCCGACGAGTATCCTTCTACGCCAATAAGTATCTGTTAACATCTACCCGGTTGCAGGGAAATAACGCATGTTGTACCACTAAGAAAATTCTTAGCTAATATCACCCTCGGATTACAGCCGCCTAACAGGCGTTCCAGCGCAACGCGAGGGGTCTGAACTCCGGGAGAGGTCGTGATCGGCCGCCACTCCACCGCGGCGGAAATCGGGAAGCGAATCGCAGACTTGGAAGCTTCTTATCGGAGTTCTGGGGCACTCCAGTCTTCGCAGCTCAGATGTACTCCCGTACCCGATCGGGTTGATTACCTCGGATCAACTGGGCAATTGTGCCCGTTCTCCTACCAAACGACCCGCAACCTTTTCTATTTGCGAAATCGCTCGTCGCACGAAATGGGAAAATCGTCGCTGAGGCCGGTTGAGATGATCAGGCGGTCGAAGGCGTCTCTGTGGTGCAGAGCTTCGGCGCTCCCCAGGAATGACCCAGGTCTGCTTTCGAGAAGTGACCAGGCCGTTTTCGTAGCTGGCCCTGGCCGAGCAGGCGGTGAGTCCGATCAGTGTTGTCACGATGGCACCGGTCGGGCGGGCGGTCCTCGGAGTCGGTGCTAGTTTTCCGTCGGAACCTTCTCCGCGTGATCGATGATGAGGATCTCTAGTGGCGCTTTTTGCGCCTCTAGCTTGAGTCCAAGCTGCTCTCGTAGCGTCGCACGAAGAGTGTCGGCAGCATCGGCATTGGCCATGGTCCTCTTCAACTCGTCCGGAGGCGTTCCCTTTTCAAGATAGAAGAGGTTTGCGTGGAACGAGAAGCTGCCTGCCAAGCCGGTGTGATCTATGACGGGCCGCCCCATTGAGGGCAGCATAGTGAGCCAATCCGCCAGGTCTTCCATGGACAAGTTCTTGAAAGACAGGCCACCCTCGCCGTCCGGTCTAATGCTGGGGTCACCCCCATCGCCCGGTTCTTTGAACTTAGGTTCGCCCTTCGCAACGAGGAGGGCAAACACGGGAAGCTCCCGGGTTTCGCGATGGAATGCCAGATGGAACCTCTCGGCCAGCAATGGTCCGAGCATACGCTTAACCTGTGCGACGGGCGCCGGGTTTCCGGCTGTTGCGATTACATCGTAGACGTCGGAACCGGAACGGTCCAAGATCCATCCGGGTCCTGAGATTTGATAGGGTTTTACGCCGTATGCCATGACGATCAACTCGCCCAGGCTAATGTCCCGACATGTAATTCTTCCCGGCTCGATGGTGCGGGTTCTCTCCCTTCTGCCATTAGTATCCCGATGGCGCTTAACCGAGGCAGCCTCGAATACAGGAATAGCGGTTTCAGCGTGGGTTTGGCCCCGGCTTGGCAGAGCTCCCAGGATGCCAACGGCAATGGGGCCGATGAGCGCCACAACTCCGGCCACGATCAGCAAAATCCTTCTACGCGTGTCCAGATTGCGCGCCGCCCGATTCGTCACGATCGCTTCGATTCGTCTCTTCAGGCCGGATCCGGTCACGCCAGACGCACAAGCCAGTGGCGACGAGACGTAGAACTTGCAAACGTTGAGGATCCCTTCTGCGTAGACCCGCGGTTCACTACCGAGCCGCAGAACTTCTTCGTCGCAGGCTCGCTCCCGTTCGTCGACCATCCGCTTCCCAATCCACCACACCAGAGGATGGAACCAGAAGATGGTCTCGACCAACATGTGTATCGCAGCGATCAGATTGTCCCAGTGACGGATATGACATAGTTCATGTGCAAGGACAGCTTGCAATTGGGCCGGCGTCAATCGCTCAAAAATGCCTTCGGGCAGCAACAGCACCGGCTGGAAAACACCGAACACGCCCGGCTCCAAGAAGGTGCGATAGCACACTGCACGAATCGGTATTTCCATGTGCACGGGTGACCCGGCATGAACGACAGCCCTAATGCGCCGCCAACGAATCCACCACGAACAGCTGATGCCGAGAAACCCGCCTGCCCAAATGCTGAACAGAACTCCCGGAAGCGGGGTGGCAGCGGGTGGCGCATTCAATAAAGGAGACGAGACTGCCGGCGCCGTAAATGGCTGACTGACTTCCTCCATTACGACCGACCAGTCGGACCGCGTTGTGTCCGGAACAGACTGCCATCTGATATGACCGCCCATCGCTACTAGCAGAGAGAGCGGGATGAGAAATTTGCATGAGGCCGCCAGCCACACCCCATAGCGCACTCGTGCGTGATTATTCTGCAGGGTTAGTGTTAGCAATCCGGCGAGTCCCGCGAACAGAGTCGATTGCCACAAGTGATTTGCAAGCGAGGAGAGACAACCTGGATTCATTCTGGTTGATCCTCTCCGGCGAGCTTCAGGAGAGTTCTCTCTGCCTCGCGCACATCATCAAGTGTGAGCGTGCCCGATTCAATCAGATGGGCCATGATGGGTCGGCTCCTGCCGCCGAACAAGCCCAGCAGGTCGTCGATCAGCCGGCGCTCCGCCGCGTCACGCGAGACCGCCGCCTCGAAGATGTTCGCCGTAGCGATCTTCTTGACGCGGCGCAACGCTTTCTTGACTTCAAGCCGGTAGACCATCGTCTGCACCGTGGTGTAGGCGGGTCTCTTCTTTGCCGGAAACGACTCCTGAATCTCCCGAACTGAACATGGCCCCCGTTTCCAGAGGGCGTCCATGATCTGCAGCTCCAGCTTACTAAGTTTTGGAAGAGGCATAGCGATTAACTACTCACGCGGTCTAATCTACTACTATTGTGGTCCTTATGCAAGGAAATTCTTCCGCCCAGCAACAATACCGGGCGACGGCAGCGGACAACAGAAACGTAACGGCGAATGCCATCGCTACCGGGAGCGGGTGCGTAGCCGGAAAGATCCAGAGCCAGAAGCACAAGACGGATATCCTGCTTACTGTGAGGACTGAAGTCATGCGTCCGCGGCATTCTTGTCTGGTCATCCTTCTCATCTGTTGCTGCGGATCTTCCGGAGCCGCGGCGAGCTTTGAGTGCAGCAAAGCGATCACCCCACAGGAAAAGGCGATCTGCCGCGACCCGAAGCTGTCTCAGTTGGATGAAAGCACGGCGACTGCGTACAAAGCAGTGCTGGCGGAGTTCTCGCCGACGGGGGCGGCCGAAGTGCAGCGGGATCAGCGGAAGTGGCTCCAGTGGCTGCGGCAGGTCTGTCCAGATCAAAAGAACCAGGGGCGCGGAATCGCCGTGTGCCTGACCAATGAATACACGACGCAGCTGCAGATGCTGAAGACGGGAGTAAAGCGAGTTGGTGGAATGAGGTTTTTCCCGCGCGTGAAAGTGCTGATTGCGCCAGACACAGCGAAGCCGCAACCAGGGTCGACGGACCCGGGCTTTGGTGTTGGGCGGTTCAGCTGGCCGGAGATCGACCAGCCAACGCCACAGCAGGCGGCGTGGAATGCAGCGGTCCGTCGACAGGTGGTGAGCATGAGCTCAGAGGCGATTGATGGGCGGGCTACGGCGACGGAGTTCAAGGCGTCCAATGTGGCGGACTCAGAGATGGATGTCTCCTACAGATTGAAGGCTGCCAATGAGCGATTTATTTCCGTAGATCTGGAGAACAGCACGTATGGCTATGGCGCCGCGCACCCGAATGAGTACACGATCTCGTTCGAATGGTGGATGGAGCTTCACCGTGCGCTGAAGGCGGACGATATTTTCCGGCCGGGCAGCGGCTGGGAGGCGTTCCTGGGACAGCTCTGCTACGAGAAGCTGAGGTCAGGCGAGCATGCGAAAGATCTATACAACGACAATACGGCGCGCCGAGCTGTCCTCGATTCGGTGAAGCAGATAAACGGCTGGACACTTACTGCGCGGAGATTCGAGGTGGACTTTGCGGAGTATTCGGTAGCCCCGCGAGCGGCGGGATCGATCTCAGTAGCGCTAGGTTGGGAACAACTGAAGCCGTATCTCGCGAGCGGCTTCGATCCGGCGACGCTGCCGCAGCCGGTTCAGTAGTTCTTGCGGCCTTGCACCTCGCCATTTTTAAGTAGCCAACCCATAACTTCATACGTCAAGAGAATTTGGCTCTGAATTCGGCGCGCTTATGTGGAATCGCGCCGCAAACGGTGCGCTATATTTCGACATTGCGATTCGCGGAAAACTCTCCAGGATATGATCAGGAACGAGCTAATCCACTTGAGAACGATAGTACTGGCATGAACGGCGCTCCGAAGCTTAGCCGGGTCACCTCAGCAGGCATTCTGGCGTTGGCGCTGAGCTTTTTTCAAGCGGGTTGCGGACGCGGGAATGTCGCTGAGAGTAATCTTCCGAGCGAAGCGCAAAGTGTCAAAGCTAGTCTGTTTACGGTATCGCAGGAGCAGCTTCCGCATCTGCACATTGGGCCCGTACGGAGCACCACCTGGCAAATCACAGTTACAACCACGGGCACGGTCGATTGGGACGAGGATCACACGACGCAGGCGATTACGCAAGTCAGCGGCCCGATTACGCGCATCGTGGCAGACTACGGATCGCACGTGAAGGCGGGGGATGCGCTGCTGTATGTAGCGAGTCCGGATATCACCAACGCAATAGCCACTTACAAGAAGGCGCGGGACCAGCAGGAGCTGGCGCGCAAGGCTCTGGACCGGGAGAAGGATTTGCTAGCCCACGGAGCCGCCGCAACGAAAGATGTAGAGAGCGCAGATGCAACGTACAACGACGCAGCCACCGATGTCCAAAACAGCCTGCAGGCGCTGAAGATCTTTGCGATTACTCCACAAGAGCTCGACAACGCGGAGCGGCAAGGAGTGGCGATCAGCCCCGAGCTTGCGGTGCGCGCGCCGATTGCCGGCACGGTCGTGCAGAAGCTGGTCGCGCCTGGCCAGTTGATTCAGGCGGGATCGACCGTCTGCTTCGTGCTAAGCGATACCTCGACAGTTTGGGTGCAAGGGCACATCTTCGACCGCGATCTGCCGTTGGTGCGCGTGGGAGATGCGGTAGAGGAAACGAACTCCTCGTTTAACCGGACATTTCACGGCACGGTTTCTTACATCGGCGCCATGGTGGATACGGACACACGCACAACTCCTGTGCGGATTATCACTCGCAATCCTGGCGATCTGCTGAAGAAAGACATGTATCTGGAGGCCGTGATCCATACCAAGACGGAGAAAAGCGTTCTGAGCGTTCCAGTCTCCGCGGTGCTGCATGACACGGAAAACGAACCATTCGTGTATGTGGAAGTGGAGCCGCGCCAATTTGCCCGACGGTCGGTGGTTGTGGGCGCGGAGCAGAACGGTGATGTGGAGATACGGAGCGGGCTGAAGGTAGGCGAAGAAGTGGTTTCGGAAGGCAGCGTGTTTCTCCAGTTCGCCAGCAGCTATCAATAGGCGCCTCCGGAGATGATTTCACGCCTGGTCTCGTTTGCTCTCTCGCAACGGTTCCTGATCGTCATCGCGTCACTCGCTCTGATGATCTGGGGCGCGATCTCTTTCCAGAGATTGCCCATCGACGCATATCCCGACCTTTCGCCGCCGCACGTTGAAATCATCACTCAATGGCCCGGCCATGCGGCGGAGGAAGTCGAGCGCCTGATCACAATTCCGCATCGAGATCGAGATGAACGGCATTCCGCGTCTGGAGTCGCTGCGGTCGATCTCGTTGTATGGGCTCTCGTCCGTTCAGATGAATTTCGAATATGGGGCGGATCCGTACTTCGTACGGGAGCAGGCGTTCGAGCGGGTTGCGAATGCCACGATGCCGCCGGGCGTAACGCCGAGCCTATCGCCGCTGTACAGCCCGAGCGGGTTGATTTACCGCTACGTCGTGCAGAGCCCGGACCGCACACCACAGGAACTGAAGACCATCGAGGATTGGGTGCTCGAACGCACGTACCGGTCGATACCGGGTGTGGCGGACGACTCCGGGTTTGGCGGCACGACCATGCAGTATCAGGTGCTGCTCGATCCAAATAAGCTGCTGACTTACGGTATTTCTGTCGCGCAGGTGCAGCAACAACTGAGCGCCAACAACGCCAATGCGGGTGGCGGGTTTTACTCACAGGGCGGCCAGATCTATTACATTCGCGGACTGGGACTGGTTAGAAATACCACCGATATCGGAAACATCGTGCTGACTACGCACAACGGCATTCCGGTGTATGTGCATGACGTGGCACAAGTGCAGATCGGCCACGCCGTTCGGCTTGGGCAATTTGGATACATGCGGCAGCCGGAAGCGGTAGAAGGCGTGATCCTGATGCGCGTGGGCGAGCAGGCGCAGGTAATTCTGAAGCGAGTTGAAGATAAGACGGCCGATTTGAACGAGCACGTATTGCCGCGGGACGTCAAGGTAGTTCCTTATTACGACCGCAGCTATCTGATCGAGGAGACGACGCGCACAGTCGAACGGAATCTTGTGCGGGGCATGATTCTGGTACTGGTCATTCTCGGGTTGATGCTGTTCAGCGTGCGCACGGCGCTGATCGTAGCGGTGACCATTCCGTTCGCACTGCTGTTCGCCTTCATCTGCCTGGACCGCCGCCACATTCCGGCGAATCTGCTATCCATCGGGGCAATCGATTTCGGAATCATCGTGGACGGCGCGGTGGTGATGGTGGAGAACATTTTCCGCGAGCTGGCGGCGCGGCACGGCCAGAACTATAACCTGCTTGAAGTAATCCGCGCCGCGGCGCGCGATGTCGAACGGCCCATCTTCTATGCCATCGCGGTGATCATCGCGGGATACCTTCCCATCTATGTGCTGACCGGACCTTCGGGGCGGCTCTTCCGGCCCATGGCGGATACGATGTCTTTCGCGCTGGTCGGCTCACTCATCTGCGCCCTGACGTTGTTGCCGGTGCTGTGCGCGTATTTCCTTCGGAAGCACGTACATGAACCAGAACTCAGACTATACGACCGGGTCCGCGATTCTTACGGCAGGTTGCTTGCAGTGTGTCTGCGGAATCGGCTGCTGACGGTGATCGTGTGCCTGGCGATTTTCGGCGCTTCCCTGCTATTGATTCCGGGAATTGGCGCAGAGTTCATGCCGCATCTTGATGAAGGAGCGCTGTGGGTGCGCGCTACCACGCCGTACACTATCTCCTTCGAAGAAGCCTCGAAGCTTTCTCCGCAGATCCGCGACATCCTGCTGAGCTTCCCGCAGGTGACGACGGTCGCGAACGAGTTGGGGCGGCCTGACGACGGGACGGATCCGACCGGATTCTTCAATAATGAGTTCTATGTTGGGCTGCGACCGTATGAGGACGCGTCCTGGCATCACGATATTCATACCAAGCCGGAGCTGATCAACGCGCTTCAGCAGAAGCTTTCCGCATTTCCCGGGGTCATTTTCAACTACACGCAGCCCGCTGAGGATGCCGTGGACGAGGCCGAGACGGGATTGAAGAGTTTGCTCGCGGTCAAGATTTTTGGCAGCGATTTGAAGATCGCTGGAGCAAAAGGCAGAGCAGGTGAGAGATGTTCTCTCGCACGTCCGCGGCATTACTCACATCGTAATCGTTCGCGAACTGGGACAGCCTAGCCTGACCATCAAGCCAGACCGCGCCAAAATCGCACGTTATGGCTTAAATGTCAGCGACGTGAACACTTTGATTGAGACTGCACTCGGGGGCTCCGCGGCGACCCAAGTGATTCAGGGAGAGGAGCAGTTCGATCTGGTTGTGCGAATGCAGGAGCAGTTCCGAAATAACGAAACCGCGATCAAGAATCTGCTGATCACTACGCCCGACGGCCAACATCTTCCGTTGAGCCAATTCGCCGACATACATATTGAAAACGGCGCTTCGCTGATCTATCGCGAATCGAACTCGAGATACATCGGCGTGCAGTTCAGCGTTGACGGACGCGACCTGGCCAGCGCAGTGGGAGAGGCGCGTAAAAAGGTTGGCTCAAAGCGTCAAACTGCCAATCGGCTACACGTTTGACTGGGGCGGAGAGTATCAGGACTATCTCTCCTCGATGGCTCAAATGAGGGTGATTCTGCCGCTTACGGTGCTGCTGATTTTGCTGATTCTGTTTGCTCTGTACGGCAATTTAAAGTTTCCGCTGATCATTTTCTTCAGCGTGCTGATCACCCAGCCGGTCGGCGGATTGCTTGCGCTCTGGATGACGGGGACAACTTTCAGCGTTTCGTCGATGCTGGGATTTGTCGCGCTAATGGGTGTAGCGGTACAAACGAGCGTAATTCTTTACTCCTTCATTAACAAGCTGCGGCTGGAAGGGAAGGACACTATGAGTGCGACGTCCTCGATGCTTCGGTGCTGCGCCTACGGCCGATCGCGATGACGGCCCTGGTGGCTTGTTTCGGTCTGCTGCCCGCGGCGATGTCGACAGGAATAGGGAGCGACTCACAGAGACCTTTCGCGATCGTGATTGTCGGGGGCATGATCTCGCGGCTGCTTCCTGTCGATTTTCCTGGCCCCGGTGCTCTATTCGCTTGTGGCGCGCAAGGGCGACGTATTGCAAGTGTGACGAAAGCTGCGGCTTCTTTATCGGGGCTTCAGCTTACCCACAATCCGCTGAAGCGAGCGGGTGACGCCTCGTCCAAGATCGAACTGACGATCCTGCCGGTCTGATCGATCACGATGGTAGTAGGAACCACAAAAATACCGAAATATCCGCTGACTCGACTGTCTTCGTCGAGCAGGAACGGAAATGTATAACCGCGGTCTTTGACGAGAGAGCTTGTGACTGCGTCCGGCTCGTGGCTGATACCAAGCACGACCACATTGTTTTTTGCATTGTCGCGGTAGAGCTTTTCGAGGCCAGGCAAACTCCTCGCGCAGGTTCCGCAGGACGGGGACCAAAACTGCAGCACCACCACATGACCGCGAAACTGGCGCAGAGAATATTGGCGTTGCTTCGCATCGGTCAATGTGAAGTCATATGCCTGCTGAATCCGATCTCTCAAATCGAGCAGAGCCAAGCGGGTCGTGAGCGAAGGATCGTCCTCTGCAGTAGTCAAGTGATGCTGATGAATTTCCAGTGCAACGAAAGAATACATGGAGGCACACCAGGCATCTTCCGGTTCGCCAACCGTGGAGGGAACATCGCCGCGCGCCAAGGGGAGTAGTGAACCCAGGAGAAATTGCACGATGGGCTGCAAGGGTTCCGCATTACTCCTGGACGGCGGCGAGCGATAACAACTTCGCCGCGGCGCCAACACGTTGACGGTCTGGGGACATGCCACGAATCTGCTGAAGGGCTTGCCGTTCCATAGCGCTGCGCGCGCGCTTCGAAACGTCTGGCTGTTGCAGCCTTTCGAACAGGTCGTCAACTGATCTTTCGGGCGCGCTTTCTTCGGGCTTGCGAGGGAGTAGTGAAGCCGATGCGGCTGGCGAGAGCTCACGGCCGGCAAGTGCGATCCCCTCCGCTTTCGGCACCGGTTTTGAATCCGGCTTCGACCAGACGATTTGAAGAGGCTGTGTGCTTTTGAGGATGGTCTGCCAATTGACCGCACTCAACAGGTTCTGCCACTCGGGATTGAGGGGAAATTCCGGATGTTTGTCCGGCGTCAACACATGCAAGTACGCGGATGCGGGCAACAGGACAGATTCGCGAACATCGGTGGTCCAGATATCACGACCGGCAATTCGATACTTCGCCGTGAGCGTGCCGGGAAGTCCACTGGAGAATTTGTCCGATTCGGCCGAGACGGCGATGCGGCGGATGGCCTCGAGCGCGAGTGGTGGGTTTGCGAGCACGATCTCGCGAACGCACCTCAGCAGAAAAAGAGCTTCTTCCGGGTTCAGGGTGGGCGGAAGTGAACTTAGCATCTTGTTGAAGAAGGCGACTGCGCCCCCAGGCTGCTGCCGAACTAATTGCCTAAGAATAAGAACTGCGCCGGATAAATCGGTGAGGCCCTGTAGCCGCGACCGATCGGCGAGTGCGATCGCCTCTTCCGGATGCCCCTGCCGCAGGTAATAATCAATCAGCACGTTACCCACTGCCCGCCGATCGGGTATGAATGGAACCGTTTGGAGGACGTCTGCCGGATCTATGCGCATACCTGTCTCAAGGACGTTTGTCGTAATCTGTGCGTCGATATGCTCTCCGGATTCGAGGATCGCCAGGCAATCCCTAATAAACGTAGCCGCCGCCGAGGGCTCGGTGGGCCGCAGCAGTTCCGCGGCTGCGAGTAAGCTTTGAATCTCGAGGCCAGGGGGCTCGCGGCGCGCACTCTCGCGGACACGTTGAATGAGCAGTTGGGTCGAGCCGCTGCTTGTGACCGCAGCGCTGCCGCTAGACGTAAAAAGAATCGCGAAAGCGAGGACGAAGAGAATCATTTGGATGGAAATAAGGCGGGGCGCACGCGGCACCCCTGCCGAATACAACTACGAGGCAGACGTTAAGCGCGCGGAGGATGGTAAGGAGGATCGAGGGCGACAGCGGAAGGGGTTCGCGTACGGATAGCTTCCAGGTAGATACCCAGCTCTACCCGGAAAAGACGTACGGGAAATGTGAGCACAACGTGTGCGCAACAGCAGAAACAATCGTCTGAAACACCGTTATCAGGGCAGGGTAAATTTTGCGCGGATTGGGTCTTATGGACCACCTGTTCAAGGATGTCCACGCCGATCATGTCGACGGCGACACTGATCAGCAGAAGAGCGGAGGCGAGCCGAAATGCCGCCAGCCAAAATCTCATGGCCTGAGAAGCGATGTTTCCTGTGCTTCCGTTCGATTATACATGCGCGAAATAATTGGCGGCGGCAGATGCTATTCACGAGCCGAATAGCAGGCGCGCGTCAACGGATTACTTCGCGTCCAACGGCAAAATTCAATTGATTCGCGGCGGATAAATAGGCGCCCACCAGATTTACATAGCTCAGTTGGGTATCACGATATTCCTTCTGCGCATCCAGGAAGTCGAGCAACGATGCGGCTCCGTGCAGGTATGCGAACGACACGCCCTCTCTTATATCCACTGCTTCTTTCAGGTACTTGGTCTTGTACGGCTGGAGTAGCTTGAGGGTACTTTCGAGAGTTGCGTATGCGGAGTCCACATCGTGAAGCGCAGTCAGCTGGGCGGCGTCGCGCAATTTTTCGTTTCGTCCAATATCAAGCAACGTGTGTAGCTTGTCACCTTGATTCTTGTCGAAAATGCGCAGCGGGAAATTGATACTGAAGCCCACGTACGTATTCAGCGGAGGAGGTTGGTGAGATGCATCGACGCTGAAGGTCGGGTCCGCGGAACCGTTTGCCACCGAAAGCTGATGATCTGTCCTCGATTTTTCGAGCGACTGCTGCGCTTCCTTGAGATCCGGCCGGCTATTTACGGCCAGTTTCCGGAGTTCATCCAAGCTTGTGACGGGCTCCTCAAAATCGAAATTCTCCGAGACGTCAAATTGTTCCACCGGGGTCGGATCCCGCAGAAGGGTCAAGAGGTCAATTTTTGCGGTACGCAAATTGACTTCCGCCGTTGCCAAGTCTGATTCGAATTGGACCCGCTGCAATTCCACGCGTTGAAAATCGACTTTCGAAATGTCGCCCGCTTTAAGGCGGTCCCGGCCGATCGCGATTTCCTTGTCGTAGTATTCGATATTGTCTTGTGCGACCTGCCGTACAGCCTTGGCCAGCAGCATGCGGACGAAGGCATCGCGCAAGTTGTACATCAAGTTTCGCTCCAGATCCGATTGGGCAGATATGGAAATCGCAGTCGCTTGTTGCGCGCTTGCGAGCCGCAGTTCACGCTTGTGCTCGCGCTCGTGCAGGTAATCCACGCTCCAAAACAAATAGGACTGGGAAATCGGCCGGTACGGATTGCCATTAAATGGCGTGAACTGATCCCATCCCAGGGTCAGATTGGGATTTGGCCTGAGATCTGCCGTGATCTCGTCGGCACGTGACTCCTCGATTGTCACTTGCCCGGCCAACAGATTCGGATTATTGGCCCGAAACGTATTTTGAGCGTCGCGCCAGGTTAGGACCTGCTGTGCGGACACGATCTGCGCCAGGCAAGTCGCTATTACAACTTGCGGGAATAAACGGACCGCTACTCGCAACTCATCTCTCTGGAAGGCCAACCAGCTTGTTTTCCGGTCATCGAGTGTCTACTGGGGAGATAAGACGCCTGCGACCCTTTTCACGTTTTAGTATATCCGCGCAAGTATGGGCGAGCCGGCGGAAGGGATGCAAACCAGGTGACGGAATCAGCGTGGCCGGGCGGTCAGGCGCTCGCGCGCTTCGGCTTCCATGAGCCGCGTATACGCTAAGTCGATGCGAAGCACATAGCTCTGGCTGAGTTCGCCCAACTCTTCGGGGTTCAGTCCGCTCATGCGGCCATCGCGCAACATGCCCGCATGCTCACTCACGGCCTTCTGCCATTTTTGCCGCAAGATCTCAAGACTGGCGATATCCATGTCCTATTTTTGAATCGCGGGGGTAGGGTGCTCAAGGGCCGGACGGGCGTTTGGGTCCAGCGTTGTTACCAGTACGGCCTCAGCCCGCGAGGGGCTAAGGTGTAGGCGAGGACTCGGAGTTAGGGCTTGCTTTCCGTGTCGGGGTTCTTTGTGGGACCGGTGTCGGCCGCCCAGTCGTCGGCAGGCACATCCCCGATGTCGGTGAGTCCTAAGCGGCCGTCGGTCGCTTCCACGATTTCAATTCCGTCGCTGTCGCGAAGCTCTTCTTCGGCATCGAAGCCGCTGGTGCTCGCGATGGCGAATGGAACTGGTAGCGCCGAAACTGGTGGGATCCGCAGTGGGCTGTGCGGGACCAGAGCCCATTTCATCCGGCCGCGCTTCGATTGTCGCCGGTGTCTTCCCGATCTCCGCGGTGAATTGCGCTGTCGTTTGGACCGAAGTCGAACATACCTGGTTGACAATACTCGCGGAGTTTGGTTTCAAGACTACTCGTATCGCAGAGCGTCGGTGGGATTCAATTGAGAGGCGCGGCGGGCGGGCAGAAGACCGAAACCTACACCGACGGTGAAGGAGACCGCAAAGGCGACGAGCATGGACAGCGGGGAAATGGGAACTCGCACCTGCTGAGTGAATAGACGGACGCTCAAGGGCAGCGCCAGACCGATGATAATCCCGACGAGCCCGCCCGCCAAACTAATGAGCACGGATTCCACGAGGAACTGCACCATCACTTCGCGACGCGATGCGCCGACTGCCATGCGCACTCCGATTTCGCGGGTCCTCTCGGTCACCGTGACCAGCATGATGTTCATGATGCCGATGCCGGAGATGATCAGGGCGATTGCGGATACGATGACCAGCACTACGGTCAGCACGGTTGCGATCTGATCGGCAGTATCGAGGATGGCGGTCAAGTCCTGCACGTTGTAGGCGGCGCCTGGGCGATGCCGGTGGTGCAGGATATCGTCCACCTCCTGCCGGATGGTGGGGACATCGGCCGCATTGCGGACCTCGACGTAAACCGGGTCGATGCGCTCGTACGGCATGAAGTACTTCATCACGGTGATGGGGATGAGAATGGTTTCGTCGGTGATCTCACCTTGGCCGAAGGTGCTGGTCTTCTCGCGAAAGGTGCCGATGACGGTGAACCGGAGCTGGCTGATTTTGATGTTTTGGCCGATGGCGGCATCCTGGCTTCCGAAGATGCGAATGGCGAGCTTATCGGTCAGCATGGCAACGTGCTCGCGCAGAGCCAAGTCGCTTTCGTCCAACGTGCGGCCACTCAGAATCACGAGGTTGCGCACGCGCGCATATTCCTCATCCACGCCATCGATGGTGACTTCGCGAATCTTGCCGTTGACGACAATCTGATCGTTGGTGTTCATCACGGCGGAAGCCGCGATGATGCGGTTGCCGAGCGTGTCGCGGATGGCCTGCACGTCGGCAATCTTCACGAAATCGGCCTGAACTTGCGCGGTGTTTTGCCCGCCAGCCTGATAACTGGCATAGACGAGATTGGAGCCGATTCCGCGGATCTGATCGAGGATCAGATCTTTGCTCGCGAGCGAGATGGTGACCACAAGGATCACCGAGGCGTTGCCGATAATCAGGCCCAGATGCAGTGAGAAAGGTGCGCAGCCGATTGGCGCGCAACGCCTGCGAGACTGAATCTGATGGCCTCAGCGAGATTCATTGGAAGTTAGCGGCACTCCCGTGCGAGCACCAGTAGCCGGCTACTCGGACGTTAAGGCGCCGCCGACTTGTTTCAGCAAACGCGCGGCAGCTTCTTTGGGCGGATCATCTACCGTAATCGGCGCCTGGATGTATTTCTGGAGAAGAGTCTTCGCTTCGTCCAAGCTGCGCTTCTGCTTGATCAGCAGATCGGCGCGTGCAAACCAGATCGTGGGAGCATTCGGGTGGGCTTTCTGGGCCTCGAGGAACACCGCATCGCTTTCCCGAATACGACCTTGGTTCGCCAGAAACTTGGCCAATGCGATCACATGGCCTATTGCCTGAGGAGCGACTGCGACGGCTTGCCGAAGCTGCTGTTCGGCAGTGTCGAAATTCTTTGCGCTTCTGGGCGAGCTTCGCTTTGAGGAAAAGCCCTTCAGCGGGATCAAGGCGGAGATCTGGTCGGCTACTTTGCTGGCGCGATCGTAGCCGCCGCCCAAAAAGCCGGGAGCTTCCAAGTAGAAATCGAAAAGATCGCCGAGCGCGTCACTATTTCTCGGATCGAGCGCCACGGAATGTTCGAACGCCTGCCGTGCCTTCGAGGCGAGACTGGGCGCCGTTAGGGGATTGGAAGTCTCGGCGCGTTTGCCATAGGCGCGACCGAGCCAGTCCATGTACTCGCTGTTCTTGGGGTCGGAAAGCGTAGCCTTTTGCAGGTAATCTGTGGACTTCTTAAAATCGCCGAGCATGAAATAGTCGCGGCCGATCAGGAACAGGGTGGCGGAATCGCTGCTGGATTTGTCCAGCAGAGCGAGAGAAGCTTCGTAATCTGTTCGTTTATAGAGCTCTTCTGCTTTGTTCAAGTCGCCAGCGCGAAGTGGCCGCACGGAGAGAAACAGCACGCCTAAGACGGCTAGTGAAGCAAGGCCCCGAAACACCTTATTTCTCTTATTACCCGGCATTGTAGCGTCAATATTTGGGAGCTATCAACCAGATGCGGCGCGAGCGGCGAAGTTGCGACGGTTGCCGGAATCGGTGCGATAACGGTGAAACGGTATAGTATTCTTAGGCTTAAATCTCAGAATTTAGGAGAGGTAAGGATATGCTCGCCCAGTTGCGACGTGCGCTTGTTCTTAGCGGTTTCGTTCTGCTGGTGGCCTGCAGCGCGTGGGCCCAGACAACCACCCTGGAAGGCGATGTCAAGGATCAAAACGGCCAGCCCTTAAAAGGGGCGGTCATCAAGCTGGACCGAACGGATATCAAGGGACATTATCAGGTCAAGACGGACAAGAAGGGGCACTGGCTGTACACCGGCTTACCCTTCGGGAAGTATGACGTCAGCTGTGAAGTAGACGGCAAGGCCATGGACAAGGTAAGCGGCGTTCAATCGAAGTATGGCGAATCTGTGCCGGTGAACTTCGATTTGAGCAAGACTGAAGCAGCAGCAGGCAGCGACGACTCAGGCGAATGCGAATGGGGAACTGACAGCGGAGCAGCAGCGCGGCATGACGAAGGAGCAGAAGGAGCAATACGAGGCGCAGCTGAAGCAGCGAACGGAGGCCATGAAGAAGAACAAGGCCCTGAACGATGCGTATAACGGCGGCCAGGACGCCATCAAAGGCAGCGGCTGCCGAGCCGGACAAGGACGAAGAAAGCAGCGGATTACCAGACCGCGATTGACAGTCTCGACAAGGCCGTCGAGCTGGCCGACACCGATGCCAATAAGGCGGCTGTTTGGGACAGCTTAGGCGAGGCTTATGCGGGATTGGCTGCTACTCAGACCGGCGACGACAGAACCAAATCGTATGACCAGGCGATTGACGCTTATAACAAAGGACTGCCGCTCAAGCCGAACGATGCTGCCGTTTACAACCAGCTAGGCAACATCTACGGAGCTGAGCGGAAGATTCCGGAAGCTACAGACGCTTTGACGAAGTCAGCTCAGTTGGATCCGAGCATGGCAGCGAAGGCTTACTTCAACATGGGCGCGAACCTGGTGAATAGCGGGCAGGCGGATAAAGCCGCCGAGTTCTTCAAGAAAGCCACCGATGCCGATCCGAACTATGCCGACGCGTGGTTCCAATATGGAAGCTCGTTGATGATGAAGGGGTCGGTAGATGCGAAGACCGGTCAACAAATCTATCCACCTGATACCGGGACCAGCGCTGCAGAAATACTTGGAGCTGCAGCCGAATGGAGCTGCATGCACAAGAGGCGACCGCGATGCTGCAGGCGATGGGCGAAAAGGTGGAAGTCAAGGTCACGAATCCGAACGCCACCAAGAAGAAGAAACCGCCACAGTAGGGGCTGGCCCGCGGGCACGCCGGAAGGCCGGCTCCGGAAGACTTGACAGTTGTTATGTTTCGCGCGATTCTCGAATTATTAATTACGATTTTGGTTGTGATCGTCGCTCGCGCGGTGCTCACGAGCCTATTGAGGGGATTCACGGGCGGTTCGTTGCAAACAGCTTCCGCAACCCGCCCACCGACGCACGCGGGGGTGAACGCCCGGGGATTCCGCGGCGTTCCGAGCTGGCGGCGAGCTTCACAAGGATCCGGTTTGCGGAACGTACGTGGCGGAATCGACACCGTTTCGGCGGCAGATTGGCGGTCAAGCGTTCTACTATTGTTCGGATGCTTGCCGCGAGAAGCACGCTCTCGTGGCTCATTGATATTTCGGGCATAACATGAATTGGACCGCAATTGGGGCAGTGCTCATGGCGCTGGCGGTCGGGATGGGAGCGTTTGGCGCTCACGGGTTGAGAGGGCGGCTTGACGCTTATTCGATGTCGGTGTATGAGAAGGCGGTTCTCTATCATTTCATTCATGCGCTCGGGATCATGTTCGTGGCGCTGTTAGCCCGCACAAACGCGATCACGACGGCCGGACAAGCCCGCGCCGCATGGCTTCTATCTGATCGGCATCATCATCTTTTCGGGAAGTCTGTATGCGCTGGCGATATCGGGCGCGCGGATTCTGGGCGCGATCACGCCGATTGGCGGCGTTGCGTTCATCCTGGGATGGCTGGTGCTGGCTTATGAGGCGCTGCGCGTTCAGCGAGGGTGAGCTTAAGCTCTAGTAGAGTTCGGGTTCCCAAGCCATCGGGCAGATCGTACCGGCACAGAACTTCGACGGAGACCCGGTGCTTCTTCGCTTCGGCGAGTTCGTGGTCGATATCCGGCCCCTTGTAAAGGAGGATACGAGTGCCTTCCCCGAGAGCTTTATGGAACAACTCGAGAAGCGCGTCATGGGAGCTACCGCGCGGGCAGTAATGATTTCGGGATGGCGGGAATCGGCTCGTTCCTCAGCCCGTTGAGCGACGACATGGACGTTCGGCAGCTCCAGAAACTCCACGGCGGAGTCCACGAAGCGAGCTTTTTTTTGCGTCGATTCTGACAGAGTAAAGCGGACTTCCGGAAGCACGAGGGAAAGCGGGATGCCTGGAAAACCGGCGCCGGTACCCGCATCGAGAACGCGCTTCACTCCGCGGAAATGCTGCCACGGAGCAACCGAGTCGTAGACGTGTTTGATTGCCGCTTCGCGAGGGCAGGTGATGCGCGTGAGATTCATACTCTCATTCGCTTCGAGAATCAAGCGCAGATGTTGCGCGGCTTTCTGGATGAGCCGGTCGCGATGAGGAATATCCGGCGGCAGCACGCGCGTCAATTCCTCCTCAAACTGCACGTTTTAATAATCCCATTCGGAGAGAATGATTTACTGTACGCGAAGATGGAGATACATGTTGAGAGCTGGAATTGCGGGTCTTCCCAACGTTGGGAAGAGCACGCTGTTCAATGCAGTTACGCAAAGCCGGAAGGCGATGGCGGCGAATTATCGATTTAGCACGCGCGAGCCCAATACGGGCGTCGTCACGGTGCCGGATGCGCGGTTGGAAGTACTCGCGAAGATGAGCAAATCGCAGAAAATCGTGCCGGCCGCTTTTGAATTTGTCGATATTGCGGGGTTGTCGAAAGGCGCGAGTCAAGGGGAAGGGCTGGGCAACCAATTTCTCGGGACATATCCGCGAGGTAGACGCGATTATCCAAGTGGTGCGATGCTTCGAAAACTCGAACGTCGAGCATGTGATGGACACGATAGATCCGGTCCGCGATATCGAAATCGTCAATACGGAGCTGGTGCTGGCGGATCTGGAGTCAGTGGAGAAGCGGAAGGTCAAACAACAGAAGGCGGCGAAGAGCGGCGATGCGAAAGCGGTAGCGGAAGTGGAGCTGCTGGAGAAACTGGAGAGTCACATCAACACCGGTAAGACGGTGGCGACACTCGATCTCACGCCGGAAGAGAAGACGCTGGTGAAGGGATTTTTTCTGTTGACCGCGAAGCCAACTTTATTCGCCTGCAATGTGGCGGAAGAGGATCTGGCCACAGCAGATGACAACGAGTATGTTCGCAAAGTGCGAGCGTACGTCGAAAGAACATCACGATACGAGCGCGGTGGTGGTGTCGGCGGACATAGAGGCTGAGCTGGTCGCGTTCTCGCCTGAAGACCGAGCCGAGTATCTGGCCAGCCTTGGAGTGACAGACACGGGTGCTGGGAAGTTGATTCAGGAGGCGTACCGGTTGCTGGGCCTCCGCACGTTTCTCACTACTGGCGAGAAAGAGACACGGGCCTGGACCATTCACGCGGGCGATAAGGCGCCACAAGCAGCAGGCGTGATTCACTCTGATTTCGAGAAGAGTTTCATCTCAGCCGAATGCGTGTTTTATGACGATCTGGTCGCAGCGGGATCGTTTGCGCGGGCGCGGGAGCTGGGCAAGCTCCGGACCGAAGGCAAGGAATATGTCGTTCAAGATGGGGATGTGATCGAGTTCAAGACGTTCTCGTAGCCCAGGTGACCAGCGCCAGAAGCGTTCGCACGCTGTGGCATGCTCCTTTCAAGTACGTATCAAGTAGGTAAATTCTAAACCTTCATTTGGTTTCTCCGATAAGCCTAGGATGATCGAATTGCATGGCGCGTACAGGTTTGCGGATTCTCTGCGCTTGCAGTTGTACTATCGCTTTCGCCGAACTTGGCCTCTGGTGATCGCGGCATTTTTCATTTCCTGTGTAGCTCTCGCGCTCCTCGCTGCCGGCCCCAGGCGCGAGTTCCTCTTCATGCTGTGCCTATTCGCCATTCTTTTCGGGCTCTGGCTGGCACTGAACGTGGTCCTCATGTTTTGGACAGCCTGCCGGCAACTCGGAGTGAAAGGCTGTTTAAAAGAGACAGTAAGTTTAGCCTTTTCTGCGGACGGTATCGAATGCAGACGAGGATCCGGGGATCGGACGAAAGTCAATTGGACCGACCTGCACACAATCAATGAAACGAAGACTTTCTTTCTCCTTCATATGGGCCCCGGTGTGGCGATTGTTCCGAAGCGATTCTTTATGAGCGATGAACAGATGGACCTCTGGAAGCGAGTCGCCGCGACTGGAATCGCTCCAACGAAGATCGTGACAAGAGGCTTTGCCCGTATCCTATGCTGAATGAGCGCGGGACAGCGCCTGGACGCGACTCTTGCAGTAGCAATACCTAGGACGATTGCAGCACTAAGGTCAGTATTCTGGACACCTAATGTTGGGAAAGGCGATCCTGCCTATGCAGGCGTAGCGTCAGCACCAGCATGCAGATTGCGCTGAAGCCAAAGTAAGAGCCCAACCAGTGCAAGGACTGATTTGGCGCCCCTGGTTCGAGCTTGATCCATCGAAACACGAAAGCAAGAAACGCAACAGCAAAACCGACAGAAATCACTCCGGTCGTGCCAAGGAGCCATTCATCCAGAAGACGACGTAAGACTCGTGCGGTTACGAATTCATAAACGCCAATGCTGATGGCCATAACGACTATTAACAGCGCAACAGTGCGAAAGGCGAGAGGGCCAGTCCAGAAAGCAAAGATCGCTCCGAGTGCGCCACAAGCAAGACCATTCAGCACCAGAAGCCAAGACTTGCGCGTCCTGGAGTTCCACACGCCAGTTGCCAGCGTGCAAATTCCTGCCGCCAATGTGAGCTTACCCAGAAACTCGACCGTGCCGTGCCACGCATGGTGAGTTTGCGGTCCGTGCGCGCTCTGCCCAATTAAGTAAATGATAGAAATTGCCGCGTCAAGAACGCCACACAACGCCAGTAACCACCAGCCTTTGATCAGCTTAGAAATCAAATGCCACATTTTCGAACGTTGAGACGCCACGCACCCAATCGCCTCCTCAAGTATCCCACCGAAAAACCGATCCTTGGAAGGCATTAAGCAGGAGCCGCCAACCTGAATCATTTCGCTGTACGATCGCATCATGTGGTTCTGCCGCTTGTTATGCCTCGGGATTGTGCCCGCGTTCTGCGCGATCGCGGGAACAGATCTTCAAAAGGAAGATCTCCGCTCTGTACAACAAGCGATCCGGAAGAAAGACGCGGGGCTCAATTGGTTCGCGGCGACAGCGAAAGAATCTCTCGATGCCACGAGATCGGTAATCATTGTTCAAGCGGCGCCAACTGAAACAACGCCCTGTGGCCCGCAAGGCATTCCCAAACTTTCTCCGGTACCCGGCAAGACGCAGACCGGCGTGTTTGTGGTAGCCGGCAGGTCAAACCGAGTACTCCTTGTACTCGACATCTTTCCCAACAACGAAACCAGGGGTGGCCCCACCATCGGCCAGGCTGGCGTTAAATCCCTCAATCTTCACTTCTACGACGATTACGGCATCTATGGCGGAAGCATCAAATACGTCTACGACCTCTCGAGCGGAAAGCCGCCGCTGAAATTCCCCTACGGAATGCTCGCGTTAACCTCTTCAAAATTCGGAAGGAGCGGCTGGTGTATTCCGGTTCTTCTTTGGGCCGCCTATGCAGTTGGAGATCGACCCTCGGCCAGGAGATGCCCTCCCGGCATATAAGATCACCAATCTTCCCGGCGCCAGACCAGTATCCACTGCGGAACCGGATTCAGTACGGCTGCCTGACGGGCGATTGCTGGAAGTACCGGAGACGCCTCCAGGACAGTCCCACCAGCCTTCGGGTATTGCCCTGACGCAGAAATCCGGAACCCGCAATTCTATCCCGTGCCGGTTCCAACCATGGCCATGGATCGCAAATGCGCTCTAACGAACAGGAGCCTGGCGAACTGGAGAACAACATCGGCCCGATTGCCAGCAGGGATCGAGAATTTGGTTTGCGAACACTTTCTACGATGGCGAAGGGACGTCTGGTGTGGGGGCTGTCGGTTCGTTCGACGTGCGAACACACAAATTCGAGATGCGTAACCTACGGCAAATTGCAGCGTGGTCCGGATCGGCAATCCGGCTGGACGCGGACGATCTCTGGATTGGTTGATGCGGCAACGGAAGGGCGGCGTACGGCGGCGACTGCTGCGCTACGACATCAAAACGGCGGCTGTGAAGAAATACGATATTCCTGATTACATTTACACCATTGACCGTCTTCAAGACACAATCTATTGCGGTACTTCGGATGGAGTCTACAGTGTTCGTGGCGAGCGTATCAGGCAAATGCGGTTCGAACCAGACGCAAGGGGAAAAATCATCATGGTGACGAGCGCCAAATGACGATCATTTGAACTTCCATTAGTAGCCTGTCGCTTACGGTAAGGGGTGCGTTACGGCTGCTGATGGAAAAGGTCGGAACGAGACACTCGTTCGCCGCGGAACATCACGAGCGAAATTCGTTCGGTATTCGATATATCCTGCAGCGGATCGCCTTCGAGAAGAATCATGGTGGCATCGCGGCCTTGCTGAATGGAGCCGATGCGATCGTCCGCACGCAGGACTTTGGCAGCGTTATAGGTTGCGGCCTGCAAGGCGATGGCAGACGGAATGCCGGCTTTTACCCAAAGCTCCAACTCATGCTGAATTGTCGGACCGTGAATGACCAGCATGTTGCCGGCATCGCTGCCCGTGATCAGTAATACACCGGCTTTGTAGGCGTTCATCAGATTGTGATTCAGGCGCTCCATAAAACCGTTGAAGTGCTCCAGCGGCTCAGGCTTTTCTTTTTGGAGCATGGCGCGCGTGGATGTGAGAAGATCCGGCGGTCCCACTTGCTGAACCAAGGAGCGGTTGAGCGGCTCGGGATTGCCGGTTCTCAGAGTCCACCAAGGCCTCAAAGATGCTCAGCGTAGGATCATAAGCGATTCCCTTCTGCTGCATTTCGGCGAATGTGGCGACAGGAATGAGGTCGATCATGGAGCCGTGCTCAACGGTGGTTGTGCCCGCGTCGGCTGCATCTTTCACGTCCCCCGCGTTGCCTGTGTGCGTGGCCGATGGCAAGTTATCCTTAGTGGCTTCGGCGACGATGGCGTCGTAAATGCCGGTATCGAGACGGTTGAAGAGACCCCACTCCGCGTTCCCGGCTTCGAGTACCGACTTAATACAATCCACTCCCGCGGTCTTGAGAGCGTCAACCTGCTTGCGGGCTTCGTCCGCGGATTTCGGTAAGCGAACGAACTGCTGCTCGCGGTCTTTCTTTGCGATTCGGGCATGTACTTCAGCAACTCCATGGGATGCCCGCCCGGCGCTGTAAAGAGAGGGCCGCAAGCAAAGAACTGAGCGCCGAGGTACTCGCCGGAATTTATTTGCGACCGGAGCTTGAGCGAGGCATCGAGAAAGTCGCCAGTGCTTCGCACGGCCGTGATGCCGCTATAGAGGTAGGCAGCAAGCCTGCGTTCGGGCGCACTCGGGTCTGCATACTTCGACGGGTCCTGAAAGACCCCGCCGGGAGCGCCGATATGCACGTGCATGTCGATCAGCCCCGGCATCAGCGTTTTTCCAGAGGCCTCGATCACTTCCGCATCGAACGACTTGGTATCAGGCGGGCGGGGTCGAAAAGACCTGGGCGATCTTGCCGTTTTTCACGAGCACCGCGCCGTTCTGGATGATCGAGCCATTTCCCACGAAGATTTTGACGTTCTGAAAAAGCACGGAGCGGTTACGCTCGGCATTCCGAGATAGGATTTTTGCTTTTTCGATGTTTTGCCTGGTGCGCGCCTGATAGACGCCCATGATCAAGAACGGGGCGAGGACAGCCAAAATCCAGAGCTTGGCGCGCCCGCTGATCTTTTCTTCCTTCTCCCAGCGAAAGAGCTTCGTGCCGACGATGAGAGCGACAGCCAAAGTAATCAGCAGCGCAACGACGGAGAGCAGGTTTGCTGCCACTCCTTCGCCGCCGATCATGATCGACTGCATGCCCTGGTAGAGATAAGTGGCGGGCATGAACTGAGCGATGGTTTGGACCCAAATGGGCATGATGCTGACGGGGAAAGTCGCTCCACTCAAGAAACAACATGGGGAGGTACAGAAGCTGCGTCAAAATGCCGGCTTCCTGCGCGGAATTCACCACCGCGGCAATGATCATGCCCATGGCACGAAAGGCGACCACGCCGATGGAAATGAACACAAAAATCGCGAAAAGATTGTGCGGCACCGGCATATGATAGATGGTTTTTCCGAACAGGAAGAACAGAACGACTGAGGGAAGGAAGGCGACCAATCCCGAGACCAGGGAGGCGACAATGATGGGCGAGGCGTTGATGGGCGTGACTTTGAAACGGCGCAGAACGTTCGTCTCGCGATCCTGCACGGCGCGCATGCCCGCGCCAAAGAATCCGTTTCCGAGGACGCCGATAATGAGCACCATGGAGATGACCTGGGCCATGGCGGCGGCGCTTTGCTTGGCATCGAAGAGCTGCGCGAACAGGAAGAAGAACACCAGCGGGAACAAATAGCTGAAGAATAGAGTGGAGCGGTCGCGGCCCATCAACCGCAGATTGCTTCTGATCTGGGCAATGTAAGGTTTCAATTCGCGGAGTCTCTTTCCGGTAAGCTCAATAAACACGTCTTCGAGGGTCGGACGCGTCATGTGAATGTCGACGAGACGCAGATTGTGCTGGTCGATCCATTTCACAAGCTCAACGATGAGCGCGGCCGGTGAGTCGCTGCGCATGGAGAGGGTGCGGCCGTCATCGCGAGTAACGTACTTTTCGTTTCGCAGCCCATCGGGCATGTGTTCGAGCGGCATGGCTTCATTGGTCGTGACTTCGACCAATGTTTGTCCCAGGACACGCTGCTGGATTTCGCGCGGGCTACCGAGCTCAATGATCTTGCCGTTGTCGATGATGGCGACACGGTCGCAGAGGCGCTCGGCTTCCTCGATGTAGTGAGTCGTGATCAGAATAGAGCGGCGATTTTCCTTCAGCTCCTGGATTACGCCGTGGATCTCGTGCCGCACCTGCGGATCGAGTCCCGTGGTGGGCTCATCAAGGAATAGGAGCGTGGGATCGTTCAACAATGCAAGCGCCAAAGCTACGCGCTGTTTTTGGCCGCCGGAGAGCGACTTATAGAAGGCGTCCTTTTTATCCCAGAGTTGCAGGCGTTTCAGCACGGCGTCGCGATCGGTGTGGCGGGCATAAAAAGCGTCAAACAGCTCGAGCGCTTCGTGGACCTTCATCTTATCGGGCAAGTTCGTGGCCTGGAGACAGACGCCGATGTTGTTCTTGATTTCTTTGATCTGGACGGCGGGATCGAAGCCGAGGACAGACACCTTGCCGCTGGTGCGGGGGCGTAAGCCTTCCAGAATTTCTATCGTGGTGGTCTTCCCTGCCCCGTTGGGGCCGAGCAGTCCAAACACTTCGCCGGAGCGGACCTCGAGGTCGATGCCGCGGACGGCCTCAATGTCGCCATACGATTTGTGGAGATCCTGTACAGAGATTGCGAGGGAATCCGTCATGTGGTGATTGCTTTCTCGCAAGCGAGGGGCGACTCGCCGCGTATCAGATCCGAGTAAGTCTCGCGCTCTCTAGCCGTGTGGATATGGGCGCCATCGACGAGTAATTCGCAGGCGCGGGGGCGGGAGTTGTAATTGGAAGCCAGCGCAAAGCCGTACGCGCCGGCAGTGCGAATGGCGAGCAGATCGCCCGGTTCGACAGCAGGAAGATTGCGGGCGCGCGCAAAAAAATCGCCTGTTTCGCAAATCGGTCCGGCGACATCCGCTTTCATTTCGCCAGTCCCTGGCTTTTCGATTACGGGGACGATTTCGTGATAGGCCTGATAGAGAGCGGGCCGAATCAGATCGTTCATGGCGGCATCGACGATGACAAATTTCTTTTCACCATTTTGTTTGATCAGCAGGACGCGAGTCAGCAAAATGCCAGCTTCCGCGACGATGGATCGGCCGGGCTCGAGCAGGAGCGTCAGTGGGAGCGATTGAACCTTGTCGCGCAGACGCTCGATAAAAGCCGGCACCGGGACGGCTGGATCAGCGGACCGATACGGGACGCCAAGCCCGCCGCCAAGGTCCAGATCGCGAATCGGAAATCCTTGCGCGCGGAGGCGGAGAGCGAGCGCAAGCGCTTTATCGGCAGCTTCGAGCAAAGTGTCAATATCGAAGATCTGCGAGCCGATGTGGCAACTCACACCATTGGCGACGATGCCGGGAAGGGCGGCAACGCGACGGTAGATCGCCTCAGCAACGGCGATATCAACACCGAACTTGTGCTCACGAAGCCAGTTGAGATGTACGGATGAGTTGCGGCGTCCACGTCGGGATTGACTCGCAGAGCGATAGAGGCAGTTCGCTGAAGGGACGACGGCGATACGAGAGATCGATTCGATTTCTGTTTCCGATTCGCAGTTAAAGCTATGGATGCCTTTTTCCAGCGCGAATCGAATCTCAGATTCTGTCTTGCCGACACCTGAAAATACGACTGACGCCGGATCGCCGCCGGCCGCCAGAACGCGATAGAGCTCGCCGCCTGAAACAATGTCGAAGCCAGCACCCTCGCGCGCGAGAATCGACAGCACGGCCAGATTCGAATTGGCTTTTACGGAGTAGCAGATTCGATGCGGGAGTCCGGCGAGAGCATCTTGATAAGCGTGAAAACGATGCACGATCGCCTGTTTCGAATACACGTAAGCTGGAGTGCCGTAGAGTGTTCGCAAGGGCCGGTCAAGTCGACGGCTTCGCACGTCAGGCTTGTGATCCCGATACCAGAATTCGCCGGCGATGGACACGTGTTTCAGGCTAAAGCACCCGGAGAGCAATCACGGTTTGGTCGTCCGTGAGGGAAGTTGGGCCGCGGAAAGCATCAATGTCATCGAATATGTCCTTCACGAGCTGTTGAGGAGTGTGGCTGCAGTTGCTCTTGAGAAGATTCCTCAGGCGGTCGTGCCCATAATCGCCGTTATCACCCAGTTGGTCCTCGACGCCATCGGAGTAGAGCAGGAGCAAATCGCCGGGCTGAGCAACGATTCGGACTTCATCATACTGTTGATCCTCAAGCAAGCCAATGGGGATGCCTTCGGCTCGAGACTCAGTGATCTCTCCGTTGCGGCAGAGCAGAGGTGGAAGGGTTCCGGCGCTGGTAACGGTGAAGGTCAGGCTTCGCGAGTCCCACAATACGAGGGAAAGCGTGGCGTATTGCGCGTCTACTTTCCGTTCGAGCAGCGCTTCATTCAACATCTTCATCAGATGAGAGGGGCTGCGGCGGCGAGGCGCGAGTATGCGCAGCAGGCCGGAGATGAGCGCGCCATAAAGAGCGGCGGCCGCGCCTTTGCCGCTGACGTCGCCGAAGGCTATGAGAGTGTACTCATGGCTGTGCTCGAAAAAATCATAGAGATCGCCAGTGATTCCGCGGGCGGGTCTGGTTCTCAGCCCCACGTCAAGACCGATGACATCGGAGATAGTACGGGGCATTAAGACGCGCTGCAATTTGTAGGCGGCTTTGAGATCGTCCTCCATGCGCCGCTCGCGTTTGGCGAGCTCTTCATAGAGACGCGCATTCTCTACGGAGCTCGCGATTTGAGGAGCAAGCAGGCTGAGAATCCGGACATGATTGTCAGTAAAGAAAGCCAAGTGGGCACTTTCGAGATCCATGACGCCGACACGAACGGTCTTGCAGAATCAGCGGAACAGCAACTTCAGAACGGATATCGCCATGCGATTCGAGATAGCGGGGATCCTGATTCACATCGGCGACGCGTATCACCTGGCGGGATTCTGCGGCGGCGCCGGTGAGACCTTGACCAACGCGGATGTTATCTATGGTGACCCGCTCGTCGTAACGCTGGCTGAAGCGGCAGCGGAGCAGCTTACGCTCCTCGTCGACTAGAAAAATACTGAAGGCGTCGAAGTTGATGAGGCCGCGCACGGTAACTGCAATCTTTGTGAGCAGCTCATCGATATCGAGAATTGAGCTGAATTCTTGCGAGAGGTGAGTAAGAACGCGTAGGGTGCGGTTCTGCCGATCGACGCGGCGGTAGAGCCTGGCGTTATCAATGGCGACGCCGACGCGGCTCGCGATGAGCGCAAGTAGGGCGCGGTCCTGATCAGAGAAGGCATTGGCGCGGGTCGCCTGCAGATCGATAACGCCCACCAGCTTGCCGCGAACCAGCATGGGAACAGAGAGCTCGGCGCGGACTGCATCGAGCGCGTTCAAGTAACGGGGATCCGTGCGCACGTCGGCCACGAGAATAGGTTGGCGCAGGGCCGCAGCCGAACCCGTGATCCCTTCGTTGAGCGAAACGGAGAGGTTCTTAGCAACCTCGTCCCGATGCCCGATCGAGTAACGCATGCTGAGGGTGCGTGTGCGCTCACTATAAAGCAGGATGGCGAAAAGCTCGTAAGGGATAACCTCCTTCACGATTTCGGCGACATTCGCGAGAAGACGATCCAGATCGAGCGTTTCCGCTGTGACCGCGCTGACTTCGAGCAGAAAATCGAGGAGTTCGGCACGTTCCCGGAAGCGGACTTGAGTCTTGGGAGCGGGCATCAGTATTTGTCGCCCGGATTGCCGCCCGGCACTCTCGCACCGCCCAGAGGGAGCGGGGTTGGGGACTTGAGTTCATGGAGGATACCCACGCCCGAACTGGTGCCGATGCGGTTCGCGCCAGCCAGGACCATTTGGCGCAGAGCGTCGAGGGTGCGCACTCCACCCGAGGCTTTAACACCCATCGACTCGCCGACCGTTTGCCTCATGAGCCGGACATCGTCAGCAGTTGCACCGGCTGAGGAAAAGCCGGTCGAGGTCTTGACGAAGTCTGCATTCGCGTCTTTCGCCAAGTGGCACGCGGCCGTCTTTTCGTCATGGGTCAAGCAAGCAGGTTTCGAGAATGACTTTCAAAATGGCGCCGCCCGAATGAGCGAGATTCGCCAGCGCGGTTATTTCCGCTCCTACAACTTGAAACTCTTGCGAACGCAACGCGCCGATGTTCTGAACCATGTCTAGTTCCGTCGCGCCTTGGGATAATGCGAGCTCGGCTTCGTGGAGCTTGGTGCGCGTTTCATTGGCTCCGAGCGGAAAGCCGATAACCGTACAGACACGCACAGGGGACCCGGCCATCGCCTCCGCCGCGAAGCGAACCCAACACGGATTCAGGCAAACGGACGCAAAGCTGAATTCACGAGCCTCCCCGCAAATACGCGCGACATCGTTTTGGGTTGCCTCCGGCTTCAGTAACGTGTGGTCGATGAGCAAGGCTACGGCTGTCGGATTGTCCAGATTCTCGTTCCGGGTCACAGTTTTTCAAGGAAAAGAGGCGAGATTTGGGCGCAAACAGGCCCACGTGGGTCAAGGATAACATGCATTGCGGCGAGCCGATTGCGAGAGCTTAGATGTCTGTGGGACGCTGGCCATTAGAGGACCGGGGAACTTTTGACGGGCTCCCTGCGTTACTCAGAGAGGGGCCCAGAGAGAGGATGGATATGTACTGCAGATCTTGTGGAATTGAAGTTTCGGACGCCTTCCGTTATTGTCCGCAATGCGGCACCACGACGGGAAAGAACAGTTTCACGTCAGAGACAGGCAAACCGGGGCGAACGCTGCGGCGGCCGATGGACGAGAAGAAGATTGCGGGAGTCTGCGCAGGTCTTGCGCGATACCTCGGGCTAGACGTGACGCTGGTGCGTGTGTTGATGTTGGTGTTTGCGATTTGGCCGCCGGGGCTGGGGCTGCTGTTTTATCTTGTTTGCTGGATCGTGATGCCCAAAGATCCGCTGCTGCTCGCGCCTCCGCGGCAAGATGCGCCAGCGCAGAGCGCGACAGTGACACCTTGATCTCAGATCCCGTAAGGAACTCGGGCGAGCTTTCGGTAGGCACCCTGGCTACTTCAATGCCTCGTTGATCTCGATATCACGTTTGAGTACTTCGGTCAGAAGTTCCGAAAGATCAACGCCTTGTTTCTCGGCCTTCCCGGAGAAATATTCCCAGACTCCGCGTTCGATCGAAGCGGGTACAAAGACCTTTGCATCCGCAGGAATGTGATGGAGACCGCGAACGCCTTTGGTGAAGTCTATCTCGGCAGGCATGTCGTCGTCATTCCTAAGCAGATCGTTCATAGGCTCTCTTCATATTGACGAATCTCCATCTGTGCCGCCTTGCGAGCGGAGATTATCCGGACCTTCGGAGATTATCCGGACTTCGTCATTGACGGACCAGACTCGGTCCACAGGTAAGCGACCGAGAGCATTGCACCATTTCTGGCCCGTCCAATTGAGAACCAGCGCTCTTCGCCTTCGCCGTGCTGCAGATCAGCTGTCGTAAGCAGGAGCGGGTCGCTAAATACGCTACGTGCGAGTTCGAAGGACACCCCGTGCTTGCGAACATTCGCAACCGCCTTCGCGTCATCCCACTCGAACTGGAACTGCCGCTCATGCAACACCTATTCTCGCGCATGATCCGGCCCAGGAAAACGGTTCATCGAAGAGCACGCAGCGCGATGGTCACATCTCAAGCGCCATCAGGTGATGTGGAGAGAAATCGGCGGCTCCGGCCCTGGGCCGCCCAATCTCAATTGGGGGTACGCGATTTTGCGGCACAGTATGCCCACAAGCATCGCCCCGTTCGCAATCACTACAGCAAACCAGATTCCGCCCTCTATCCCGAGTAGAAATCCAACCAGCATATAGGACAAGACGGCGACGACATAACACCACCGATCGGACCATTGCCGTTTGCGCCCGACCGCGGCCCAGAAAGCCGCCCAACCGAACCCCATTGCAGCTACCAAGAACAAAAGCAAGGACACGAGCGAACGGGGCCAAGGCCTTGGGATCAGCATGAGCCGAAAGACGCCGATCCATGACACCACTGCAATCGCCAAACCGCCGACCCAGCCGAGCTTCTGTGCCCAAGCAACTAGCTTCATGACAATCTCGCCAGCATTCTACGGCTCCGCGACCAGCACAATCTCATAGGCGAAAAGCCCGGGTAGAAGCGCCGTAATCCCGCGCAGCAGCGCGGTTGGCAAAGCGCATTACCCAGGCATCAGGGCGCATGGGAATCACCCGTTCGAGGGGCACGACCGTGTGGTAGCGGCCGGTCACGCGGTAACCATGCTTCTCGAGTAGAGCGCGGATGGTCTTCGAAGTGAAGAATCGCAGATGGGACCAATCGAGGATGCCGCGATCGTCGTAGCGGAATCGGCCAAATAGAACCATTAGCCGGACCGTCAAGTTTACGGCATTCGGAACAGAGACGATCAATTTCCCGCGAGGGGCGAGGAGTGCGCGGCAATCTTCGAGAAGGCGCGCTGGGTCACGCAGGTGTTCCAACGTGTCCAATAACAGGATACGATCGAATTGCTGGTTTGAATCGCGGGCGAGCTCGCCCAGACCAAGCTCCAGATCCGCGTGGACAACGTTTTCATAACCCGCCGCTATTGGAACGGTGGGACGCCGGATTGACGCCGATGACGCGATTACCCACACGCGCCAGATCCGCGCCGAAATCGCCCTCGCCTGAACCCACTTCGAGAACGCGCTGGTCTTTTCCCACCAGCCGGAACGCGTAATGGTGGGCGGAATAGAGACTGCGCTTGATCGCGTAGGGAACAAAATATTCTTCGTACTCCGGATAGGAGCGCACCGCTCGCGAAGTTTCCACATAGCGGTACACGGCTCGCACGATGGCCTTGGCGTACTTGGTGCCATTGACGTAGCAGATCTCGTCGCCATAAAACGTCGGGATCGGCACTTCGAGAATGCGGAAAGTTCTGATGGTGCAACTTGATGATGATTTCGGTGTCGAAGTGGAAATCGTCGGTCAGGTTATCGAGCTTGATCTGCGATAAGGCGTGTAGATTATAGGCGCGGTAGCCGCTATGAAACTCCGTCAAATGTAAACCAAGCGCACGATTCTCGAAGGCGGTCAGCACGCGGTTCCCAAGATATTTGTAGAGAGGCATGCCGCCCTTCAGCGGGCCACCGAAATCTTTCATCATGCGGGAGCCGAACACCGCATCCGCCTCTCCGCGAACCAGCGGCGCATACATGTGCGAGAGGAGCTCCGGCGCGTACTGGCCATCACCGTGCAGCAGCACCACGATGTCGAATCCTTGCTCGATGAAATAGCGGTAGCCGGCCTTTTGATTGCCGCCGTAGCCGAGATTTTTCCGGTTTTTCAGAACGCGCAGCTTCGGCAGATTCGTCATGGCCTGAATGCCAAAGGCCAGCTCAAACGTGGCGTCCTGGCTGGCATCGTCGAAGACCACCACTTGCTCGACATTGCGCCAAACGTCCGGCGTGATGCGCTTGAGCACCTTGCTTAGAGTCGTGAGGGCATTGTAAGTAACGATAAAGATGCCGATGCGCTTGCCCCGATTATCAGCGCGATCCGGGGTCTCTTCGAGCGCGTTTTGGCGAAACTGCGGGAGGGGTTCAAACGGCAGGACAAGGCTCTGCCCGGGTTCCACTGGTGGCGCGGAAATCGTGGATCCGTTCATCGCGAGTTTCAGGTTCCGGGGCGGTCCCCGACCTGATCGTAGCATTCGGCGGCAGGTAGGAAAATGGGCGAGAAACCGCCCTTAGGCGCATCGCACAGGCGTTTTGCCGGTGCTACGGATTCACACGAGGGCTAGAGATTCCGGAGCCAGGGCCATTCGTAGAAACGGCGAAAGCAGGTCATGCACCGCGTCGCTTTGGCTTGAACCAGCATGAGCGGCAGATCGCGGAGACGAAAATGCGATTTCCGTACTTGTCGAGAGAGGCAGGTTGGGCACATAAAGACTCGCCTAATAGGTGCGAACGGCTGTTTACTCTTCAGGGTCAGTTTTATCCCACGATGCTCGTATAGATGATGCCAATGGTCAGCACGATCATGACGACGGCGGTGGTCCACGCGACGGCGTTTTGCCACGACTTGTTCTTGAAAGCGCCCATCAGATGAGGGCGGTTGACCAACAACAGCATGTAAACGAGGATGAACGGGAGCAGGATTCCGTTTGCCACCTGCGAGTAGATGATAAATTTCAGCAGCGGTAAGCGCGGAATCAGCACGACTGCCGCAGCCCCGCCAATTAAGAGCGTGTAGAGCCAATAGAAGACCGGCGCTTCGGAAAAGCGCTTGTCGACTCCTGATTCGAAGCCGAGACCCTCGCAGATGTTGTAGGAGGTGGCGAGCGGCAGAATGGCGGCCGAGAGCAGGGCGGCGTTGATCAATCCCACAGCAAACAGCAAGGAAGCAAATTTGCCGGCGAACGGGACCAATGCGATCGCCGCCTGCGCAACATCGGTGATTTGCGGGTGATGCGAGTGGTAGATGGTTGCTCCGCAAGCGACCACGATGAAAAACGCGATTACCTCGGTGAAGATGCAACCGGTAATCACATCCAGACGGCAGAGGCCGTAATTGCGCCGGTCGATACCTTTTTCCACTACCGCGGCCTGTAGATAGAACTGCATCCAGGGCGTGATGGTGGTCCCGATCAGACCGACAATCATGACGATGTAAGCCGGATCGCTGCTGAAGGCGGGGATGAAGGTTTGTTTGATGGCGAGATCCCAATTGGGCTTCGCAAGGAAGGCGGAAACCGGATAGGCGAAGTAGATGAGCGAGGCGACGATTAGAATTCGCTCGACTGGTTTGTAGCGGCCGCGGACGATGAGCCCCCAGACGAGAGCCGCTCCGATGGGAACGACGATGTATTTACTGACTCCGAAGATCCCCATGCCTGAGGCGAGACCAGCGAATTCGGAGATGATGTTGAAGAAATCGGCCAGGCCGAGGACGACCATGGTGAAGAAGGTGGCGCGTAATCCGAACTCTTCGCGGATGAGATCGGAAAGCCCCTTGCCGGTGATCGCGCCCATGCGTGCGGCCATTTCCTGAACCACAATCAGAGCGATGGTGGTCGGAATCAACGTCCATAGAAGTTGATAGCCGAACTCCGCGCCAGCCTGAGAATAGGTCAAGATCCCGCCGGGATCGTTGTCAACGTTCGCCGTGATGAAGCCCGGTCCGAGAACCGCGAGGAACGCCAGCAGGCGCGCGCTGATGAGCGCGAAGGGCGATCTCCTACGTGTGATGGTCTGGGTCATGAGAGCCGGTGAATTTTAAACCCTTATTGTCGACCACGCACATTTCGAAATGGATAATACGTGTAGGGTCGTCGACCGGGGTGCTCTTCCATCTAAACTGGTTATAACGATGGCGACAAAGACCATCCTGACCCTGGACCAATTTCTTGCGCTCCCCGAACGCGAAGCTGATGGTACGCATTATGAGCTCAGCAAAGGGGAGCTGATCAAATTGCCTCCTCCCGGATACAAGCACGGCGCTATTGTTTTCAGAATCGCCGCGCTACTCATGGGCGTTCTTCCCCGCGAAGAGTATATAGTGGGGGGCGCAGCCGACTTGTTCGATATCTAATTGGCTGCGGCGGCCTTCGCGCCGGCGGGAGATGTCTTGGCGTAGGTGTTCAGCCAATCGATCACGGTCGCATACCAGAATTGGCTATTCTGCGGTTTCAGAATCCAATGCCCCTCGTCCGGGAATTGGACCATCTTCGATGGAAGCTTCATCTCCTGCAGCGCGGTGAAGAGTTGCTGGCCTTGGCCAATCGGCACTCGATAATCCATCTCGCCATGCGTCACGAGAGTGGGCGTCTTGAAGTTCTTCACATAGGAGCTGGGCGACCATTTTTCGTATTGATCGGCGTTCTCCCAAGGGAATCCTTGAAATTCCCATTTCGGAAACCAGAGTTCTTCCGTGGTTCCGGCCTCGCTTCGCAAATCGTACACGCCCGCGTGAGAAACCAGCGCTTTGAAGCGATCCGTGTGGCCGAGAATCCAATCGATCATGTAGCCGCCATACGAGCCACCGGCAGCCACAATCCGGTCCTTGTCAACGTACGGCAAATTGCTGACATAATCCACCGTCGCCATGATGTCGTCATAAGCGCGGCCACCCCAATCGCCATTGACCGCGTCCGTGAAACTCTGCCCATAGCCGATAGAGCCACGCGGGTTGGGGAGCACCACCACGTAGCCGGCGGCTGCGAACACTTGCGCATTCCACCGGTAAGTCCACGATTCGCCCCAATCTCCCTCGGGCCCTCCATGAATGGCGAACAGGACTGGATATTTGACCGACGCGTTGAAGCCGGGAGGCTTGACCAGGAAGCTCTCGACCTTTGCGCCGTCCGCCGCGTCGACTGAAATCTTCTCGAGTGATGTCAATTGATACTGATCGAATATGGCGTCGTTCAGGCGGGTCAACGGGATTCCGGAACCACCTTTCGAGGTAGCTTTATTGATCTCGGGAGGCCGGGAGCCGCTCTGTTCCGTATAGATCATGATCTTGTCGTCGGCGGTGAATTGCACGTCGCTGACCGAGGTAGGCCCCTGTGCGATGGTTCGAATAGCGCCTCCCGCAACCGGCATCATCAACAGGGGAGTGGTGCCATGATCGTCGATCGTGAAAAAGATTTGCTTCGAGTCAGGCGACCACGTATAGGATTCGACCCAGCGATCGAGTGAGTCGGTGAGCGTGTTCATCTTGCCGCTTTCGAGATCGAGGATCGCAAGGCGCCATTGATCGCTTTCGTACCCGCCACGAATTTGTGTTCGATAGGCGAGATACTTGCCGTCGGGAGAGTAGAGCGGCCCTTCGTCGGCTCCAGGATTGGTGGTGATGCGCTTGGCTTCGCCGCCTGTGACAGGCACAGTAAAGAGATCCGAATTGGTGCTGATGGCGAGGTCCGGATCGGTGTTGGCAACGTAAGTGATCTGGGTGCTATCGGGTGAGAAGACGTACGGCTCGGGCCCCCCTAGCGAAAACGGGGGGGTGTTCCCATCGCCCGGCGTTAGGTCGCGAATCCGGGCCGTTCCATCCAGCGACTGAAGCAATAGGTGCTGCCGCCGTTTGCCTTCATATTGAGTCCAATGGCGATAGAGTAACGACGTGAAGACGCGAGCCTTCATCTTGCCGGCGGTTTCCTGATCGAGGTTGGTCTGATTGCAGGCCCGGTCATAGTCAACTCCTGCCGTTGCATTCGCAGGCGCACACGCCGGGTACACATCGCTGGTAAATAGGATCAGCTTGCCATCGGGGGAAGGCGTCACGCCACCCGCTCCAGTCGGCAGATTGGTGATGGGCCGTGGATCGGTTCCGTCGGCGTTCATGGACCAGATCTGCGGGCCATTGCTGCGATCGGAGACAAACAGGATGCGCTTGGAATCCGGCGTCCAGCGAGCGCGTGTGTTTGAATTCCCGTCATTTGTCAGTCGTTGCGGGTTGCCGCCGCTCACAGGAACAACATAGATGTGAGCGGGCTTCAAGTTGTTCGCCATATCGACTCTCTGGACTGTAAACGCAACCAGCTTTCCGTCGGGAGACAACTGCGGATCCTCGATCCGGGCGAGCTTCATCATGGCGTCGAACGTGAACGGCGTCTTCGCGACGCAAAGAGGAGCGCCGAGCGCGATCGCCAGCAACGCGAAGAGGACGGCAGTTCGCATGACTCTCATTCTAAGTGGGGACCATCGCCCGGTTCGCGATGCTGATGCCGGCCGCGCGCGAGCCGTAGCGATTGCCGGGGCGTTGCAGAACAGGCCCCCTGCACCGGGCGGACGATAGCCGATAAGATATCAATCAGGAGGCCTGACGCACGAGACGATCCCATGAATCAGGCCACAGAATCCGGAGATGAACCAAACTCAGCCACTGGCACGATGGCTGAGATCGACATCCTCTGGATTACGGCCGGTCTAAGCTGCGACGGCGATACGATCGCCATGACCGCGGCTACGCAGCCAAGTCTCGAAGACGTCCTACTGGGCGGCTTGCCGTGGCTTCCTAAAGTCCATTTCCATAATCCCGTGCTTTCGTCAGAAGTAGGCGACGATTTCCTGAAACCGTTTCACCGGGCGGCCGAAGGTAAGCTGGGCGGGTTCGTTCTAGTAATCGAAGGCTCCATTCCCGACGAAAAGAATAAGGAGGAGGGCTACTGGAGCGGATTTGGCACAGATCCGAACACGGGGCAGCCGATCACCGTTTGTGAATGGATTGACCGTTTAGCGCCGCACGCCTGGGCGGTCATCGCGGCGGGTACCTGCGCGACCTACGGCGGCATTCACGCCATGCAAGGAAACCCAACCGGCTGCATGGGTCTGCCGGACTACCTCGGCTGGAAATGGAAGTCCAAGGCGGAGATCCCGATCGTGTGTGTGCCGGGATGTCCCGTTCAGCCGGACAATTTCATGCAGACGCTGCTTTATCTGCTGCATCAGGCGACCGGTCACGCGCCCATGATCCCGTTGGATGACTCGCTACGCCCCACCTGGCTGTTCAGCCAGACGGTCCATGAGGGCTGTGATCGCGGCGGTTATTACGAACAGGGGGAATTCGCCGAATACTACGGCGCACGCGAGTGCATCGTCAAGCTCGGATGCTGGGGACCGGTCGTGCAATGCAATGTCGCAAAGCGCGGATGGATGGGTGGAATCGGCGGCTGCCCCAACGTCGGAGGCATCTGCATCGGATGCACCATGCCCGGATTTCCCGATAAGTTCATGCCGTTCATGGACGCACCGCCGGGCTCACTCTTGTCGTCCCACGCGATAAAGACCTACGGGCGGGCGATTCATGCACTGAGGCGCTTTACGCTGGCGTCGATGAATAAGGAGCCGAGCTGGCGGGAAAGGCCGGAGGGAAACCGGTGAATGGCGACTTCTTCTTTTGACTCCGGGATTCCTCCGAAGGGTGGCGCGGAGGAGCCCTGCCGACGAGCATCCCGCACTCTTAATCGCCTAAGAGATTAAGGAAAAAAGCCGTGCTAGAGAGCGGCAGCATGGGGGTCTCCCTGTCACAAAACCGGATTATTCTTTAGTTGCTTCTAGCCGATGAGTGCAGGTAGTATCGAATGTAAGTACACAAACAGAATTGGACACGGAAGCCACTGAGTAGCTTTCTTGTATATGTGCGCGACATCGCACGACCATTTGCGTTTGAGAGTTGTAACCGGGGTTTTCAACTAGGAGCTTCAGGACATGTATAGAACACCAAAAGTAGTGCGCGCGATGAGTATCTTTCCGTTTGAGTGGCGAAGATGGCGGCCCAGCGGGGCGCTATTCGGGGCCGTGAGCTTGTTTTCGCTCTTGGCCGTTCCGGCGCTGTTGCCGGCACAAACCGCCCAGCAAATTCCGGGAGCTTTGACCCAGATCTCCGTAGGCGCTGACGGGAGCGTTTGGGGCATAAACAGTTCCCAGCAAATTTACAGTTACAATTCCACCAACAGCTCTTGGACGAATATCCCCGGTGCGCTGGCTCAAATTGCGGTGGGCTCGAACACGGCAGTATGGGGCCTCAATGCGCAGCAGCAGATTTACCATTGGAATTCGACAAGCTCGAGTTGGACCAACATTCCGGGGTCCTTGAGCCAATTAGCTGTAGGCGCCGATGGAGATGTTTGGGGCCTCAACGCGCAGTCGAATATTTACCACTTCAACGCGTCTACGCAAACGTTTGCCCAAGTGGGAGGGTCATCCGCTCAACTAGCTCATATCGCGGTTGGTTCGAGCGGTGCCGTGTACGGACTAAATTCGAGCGGCTCGGTGTACTGGTATAACCCGGGAACGGGCAGTTTCGGGTTGGTTGACAGTACAGTCGGATTCACGCAAATCTCGGTAGGCGTGGATGGCGATCTGTGGGCTGTGAGCAACGGCGTCGCGTACCACTACGACGTACTGCGCAACAGCATGGACGCAACCACCCCCGGCATGGCGCAGGTGATGGTCGGCTATGGAGCGAACGTGTGGGGATTGGATAGCTCGGGAAATATCTATCAATGGAACGGGCAGAGTGGGATTTGGGTTCAGGTTACGGGCACTTTGACCAGCATCGCGGCAGGCGCCAACGGTACTGTGTGGGGGCTGAACAACCAGCAAATCTTCCAAATGACCGGCGTGACGCAGCGGTCATATCAAACACTCTCTGCCGTTTCCGGCGCCGTGGATCAGATTTCGGTTGGCGCGGACGGCAGTGTTTGGGGCGTCAGGGCCAACGTAGTCCAGTACTTCAATTCGGGAACGCAGAATTTCCAGCCCGTTTCGGGAGTTCCTGCCATGTCACAGGTTTCCGTGGGTGCGGGAGCAGACGTCTGGGGTGTTGATGCCAATGGCAGCATCTATCAGTACAATGCTTCTTCGCACGTGTGGAACACCATACCTGGCGCATTAAGCCTGATCCAGGTAGGTGCGAATGGTGCCGTATGGGGAATTAACGCCTCCGGTCAGACCTATACGTACAATTTCACTTCGCAGAGCTGGACCAACATCCCCGGCCAACTCGGAACGCTCTCGGTGGGAGCGGATGGCACGGTCTGGGGAATCAACGGACAGCTCCAGGTCTATCGATTCAACGGGACGTCCTGGGTCAACGTTCCAGGATCGTTAGTTCAGATTTCGGTTGGAAACGCAAACAATATCTGGGGTGTGAATGCACAGAACCAGGTTTACCGGTATAACACGGCCACGAGCAGCTGGGTTAATGTTCCGGGTACGGCGCTGGCAGAGATCTGGACAACATACGACGGAGCGGTTTGGGGCGTCAACGCTGCCGGAAATCTCTATCAGTACAATTCCACCACACAGAACTTTACCTCTATGGGCGCCAGCGTGAGCTACGTCCTCGTCGGAAACGCGGCGGCGGTCTGGGGGGCCAATGCAAGCACGGGCGCGGTCTTCGCCTGGTTTTAGAGGAGTAAAGGGCCGAGGCGGACGGCTGTCGCAAGCCGTCCGCCTACGCACAGCCGCGTCCCACGAACGCGCCAGTTCCATCCATTAGTGTCGATATCCTCGTAAAGCGCGCTGAATCGGCGGCGGCCACTCCCGTGCACGGACCGGTGCGAGAATATTCTATCCGGAGTGAGCGTGGAAACTCTTTTCAACGATGTACGCTACGCCTTCCGCAACCTGCTGAATGCCCCGGGTTTCGCGGTCACCGCCATTATCACGCTTGCGCTGGGGATCGGCGCGCCTACGGCAATGTTCACCGTGATCAACGCGGTGCTCCTGAAGCCCCTGCCGTTTCGTGCTCCGGAGCAGCTCGTCGCTCTCGGCGAATTTGATACACGGCGCGGAACTGGTGGAATCCCGAACGGGAGTGTTTCCTATCCCGACTTCGCTGACGTCCGCAGCCGTAATCACTCGTTCCAGGCTGTCGCGGCTTTTAAAGATAATGAATACACGGCAACAGGCTTCGGCGAGCCGCGGCATGTCGAGGTGGAGAACGTCTCCGCCGGAATGTTTCAACTCCTCGGGACCCGCCCCATCCTCGGCCGGAGTTTCCTCCCGGAGGAGGATCAACCGGGGCACCACGTCGTCATCCTGAGCGATGCGTTTTGGCGGGCACATTTCGACGCCGATCCGCATGTCATCGGCCGCTCAATCACGTTGGGCGGACGGCTGTTCACGGTGGTGGGCGTTATGCCTCGCGGGTTTCAGTTTCCGATTCGCGCCGAGCGCCGGGACATGTGGCTGACGTGCTCCCGCGAAGCCGAGGTTGATGATCCGAAGGACACCCCGACGACCGCTCAGCGTGGAAATCACTCCTGGGAAGCGATTGCGCGCCTCAAGCCCGGTGTTACGCTTGCCCGAGCCAACGGCGAGCTGACTTCGATTGCACACGCTCTGGCATCGCAATATCCGACCTGGAATTCATACATGGGAATCGGCGTAACCCCGGAGGTTGATTATCTGATCGGCGAAACGCGCACCTCACTGTTGATCCTGTTTGGCGCGGTCGGGCTGGTCTTGCTGATCGCCTGCGCGAATGTGGCGAATTTGCTCCTCGCCCGGAGCAGTCGACGTGCGCGCGAGATCGCTATTCGGTCGGCGATCGGAGCTACCCAGTGGCGTGTGATCCGTCAATTGATTACCGAATCGTTCGTACTCTCAGCGGTGGGCGCGGTATGGGGGGTAATAGTGGCTGCTGCATTCCTGAAGGGCGTGCTGCAACTCTACCCCACGAACCTGCCGCGGGCAGAAGAGATCGGCATCGATTTTCGCGTGCTGCTGTTCACGGCTGGGCTCGCGATCCTGACGGGTATCTTGTTCGGGTTGATACCCGCGCTGCGCGTCTCCTCGCCGAACCTTATGGAAGCAATCCGGGAGGGTGGCCGAAGCGCTACGGCCGGCCTACGCCATAGCCGCCTGCGCGCGGGACTCGTCGTTGCGGAGACTGCGTTGGGAGTCATGCTGCTGATCGGCTCCGGTTTGCTGATTCGGAGCCTCGGCCGCCTGTCGCATGCACCGCTAGGATTCAATCCAGCCCATGTGCTCACCGCGAGCTTCGATCTCTCGGAGACTCGCTACAATCCCGACCAGCAGGACCGCTTCGTTCATGAACTGACGGATCGCATCAGGGGGTTGCCCGGCGTAGTCAGCGCAGCGGGTTCGGTACCGCTTCCGCTGAACAGCGACGGCTGGACCGTTTCGTTTAATCTGCTCGACCATCCTTTACCGGAGGAAAATCGGCCGGTTTCCGGCTTCTACGTTGTTGTACCGGGTTTCTTCGAGACCATGCAGATTCCCTTAATACGAGGGCGAACGTTCGGCGAGCGTGATCAGCGGAATTCCACCCCGGTGATGATCGTCACGGAAGCTTTTGTGAAGAAGTATTTCCGGAATGAGGACCCGATCGGCCGCCGCATCGAGATTGGCGCGGGTGAGGGCGCGGCCCGGGCCGCCTACAAGACTCGACAGATCGTTGGAGTCGTCGGCGATATCCGCACGAGCAATCTGAGGAAGGCGCCCGCGCCCGCCTATTACATTCCACTTCCGCAGCTGATGTGGGGCGCGCCTACGCTCGTCATCCGTACGGCCACCGATCCGAATACGATTGCGCTGGGGGTGCGTAAGGTGCTCTCGTCCATGGATCGCGATGCACCGCTCTACGCCGTTCGCCCGCTTGACGATTATCTGGCCCTCGATCTGGGCCGCGCCCGTTTCCAAACCGTGCTGCTCGGCTGCTTCGCCGGAATCGCGCTGCTGCTTACGGCGGTCGGCCTGTACGGCGTTATCGCTTACGCGGTGACGCAGCGGACTCACGAGATTGGGCTCCGCATGGCGCTGGGAGCCTCGCAATCGGAGGTGCTCCACATGGTGCTCCAGCAGGGCGTCGTGTTGACAGTTGTCGGGATCACCGCCGGGGTTCTCGGCGCTGCCGCACTTGCGCGGTTGATCCAGTCCTTGCTCTTTGAGACGCCGCCACGCGACCCCCTAACCTATGTCATCGTATGCGCGGTGCTATCAAGTGTGGCACTGCTAGCCAGCTACATCCCGGCTCTCCGCGCCACGCGCGTGAATCCCACGGTAGCTCTACGCTATGAATAGGAAATCATGTACGCAGTCTTGGGGGGCACGGGCCGAATAGGCGGCGCTGCGGCTCGCGAACTCCGGCGTCGCGGATTTCCCGTTCGAGCGATCGTTCGAGATGCCAGTAAAGCCGAACGCTTGGCACAAACTGGCTGCGATATCGCAATTGCGGATATCCATGGCGCAGAGGGGCTGAGACTGGCACTTCGAGGAGCGACCGAGGTGCTCGTCGTCTTACCGATGAATCCGCAAGCGGAAGATGCTTCGGCTGATCACGAGCGCATGATTGGGACAATCACCACAGCAGTTGAGGATGCAAAGCCTCGCTTCATCGCCGCCATTTCCGATTACGGAGCACATCACGAGACGGGGACCGGCGTTACGCTCACGTTTCATCGCCTCGAGCAAAGGCTGATGTCGATTCCAGTCCCCTGCACGTTCCTTCGTTCGGCAGAGCACATGCAGAATTGGAGCCGATTCATCAAGAGCGCTGCCAGGACCGGCGTACTCCCGGCGTTTTACCGTCCGAGCACGAGACTTCTTCCGCTGGTCTCAGCTCCCGATGTGGGCTTGATCGCCGCCGGCGTACTGGCTTCTCCCGATCGCGCGAGCAAAGACGTCCACATCCTGCATGTCGAAGGTCCCAGACGTTACTCAGTCGATGAGGTCGTACAAACAATGGGCGGTACGGTCGGACGGCAGGTTGAGCCTCGCGAACTCCCGCCGGAAAGGTGGGTCGCCGCTCTGGTCGAAGGCGGCCTGAGCGAGAGTTACGCTCGCTTAGTTGCGCAAATGTATGAAGCGCACAATCTCGGCCACATCGACATTGAATCTGAGTCGAGCGAGGTGCGGCGAGGAAGCACAACTCTGGCGGAAGCCTTCGCCTCTCTGATGCCGAAAGCCTGACAGACCCGTGCTTGCGGGAAGTCTTGCTAGGATGACAATTCATGATCCGGCCTTATCAGGGAATGATGCCCCGCATCGCGCCTTCCGCTTACATCGATCCAAGCGCACACGTGATTGGCGACGTGGTGATCGGCGAAGGGTCGAGCGTCTGGCTCAACGTATCGATCCGCGGCGACGTGAACTACATTCGCATCGGGAATGACACGAGCATTCAGGACAACAGCGTCCTTCACGTCGAGTACCAACTGCATTCCTGCATCATCGGCAATCGCGTCACTGTTGGCCATCGCGCTGTGCTGCACGGCTGCGAAGTGGAAGACGAAGTATTGATCGGGATCGGCGCGATCATACTGAATGGCGCAAAGATAGGCCGCGGCGCGGTAGTTGCCGCCGGCGCGCTGGTGACCGAAGGGATGCAGGTTCCGCCGAATATGCTGGCCATGGGCATGCCCGCAAGGGTGCGCCGCGAAGTCACTGCGGAAGAACAAGAGCGATTCCGCAAGAACTGCAACAACTACATCCGGCTCACCACGGAGTACAAGAGAAGAGCAGACGTGATTCACAGCGTGAAGGGAATGCGGGACATTCTGCCTCCTTCAAGCGCATTGTGGAATGAGGTGGAAGCCGCGGCACGTCGCATTTTCACGCGCTTTCATTACCGCGAAATCCGCACGCCGATTCTCGAGGAGACGGCGCTGTTCGCGCGCAGCGTGGGGGAAGACACCGACATCGTCAGCAAAGAGATGTATACGTTCGAAGATCGCGACGGCACTTCCCTGACCTTGCGTCCGGAAAATACCGCCTCCGTGCTTCGCGCCTACATCGAGCACCGGCTCGATCAGCAAACGGGACTGCAGAAGCTGTACTACATCGGTCCGATGTTTCGACGGGAGCGCCCGCAGAAAGGGCGATACCGCCAGTTTTATCAGATCGGCGCCGAAGCGATCGGGTCGGATTCACCGGCTGTTGATGCAGAGGTCATCGAGCTGGTGGTCGCAATCCTGATCGAATTGGGGATTCGCGATTTCGAGCTGCTGATCAACTCCGTGGGCTCGAAGGAATCCCGCGCGAAATACAACGAGGCGTTGCGAATCGAATTGAAGAGAAGTTGCTCCCCAGATGTGCGAGGACTGCCGGCGGCGCGCGGAAACGAATCCGTTGCGCGTGCTGGACTGCAAGGTTCCTGAGGACCAGCCGATTATTGAAAAGCTGCCGTCGATTCTCGATTATTTGAGTGAAGAGGATCCCGAGCATTTTCGTCGGGTTCGGGAGTTTCTCGACGACCGGCAGATTGCCTATGCTGTGAAGCCGCGTCTGGTTCGGGGTCTCGACTATTACGCGCGGACGACATTCGAAATCACGCATGGCGCGCTGGGCGCGCAAAATGCGATCCTTGGCGGTGGACGCTATGACGGACTGGCGGAGAGTCTTGGATCCAAGGTGCCTGCGCCGGGCATTGGATTTTCGATCGGAGAAGACCGCCTGGTGATGACCGTCGAGGAAGGACAGCACATTCCAGGCGCCGGCCCTGGATTTATACATTGCGCCGATGGGCGACACCGCGCTTCGACATTGCGCGGTATTGGCGGGTGAGATCCGGGCGCGCGGCGTTTCGGTCGAAATTGGAATCGAGCGCAAACTGAAACGTATGATGGAGCTTGCCGATAAATTGGCGGCACGATACACGCTGATCGTCGGTGACAACGAGATTGTCACAAAATCTTATCTCTTGAAGGATATGGCGTCTGGAGAACAGCAGGCGCTGACCCGCCAAGAGTTGCTCGAAAAATGGCAGAAGTGAAGTTGGATTTTTTAGGGGGCTTGCGCCGGACACACAGTTGCGGCGAATTGCGCGCAGAGCGATGCAGGGAAAAAGGTTGTGCTTGATGGGTTGGGTTCATCGGCGTCGCGATTTCGGTGGTTTGATCTTTATACATCTGGAGATCGCGACGGCATCACCCAACTCGTGTTCGATGAGAGCAAGAATCCTGAAGCTCATCAGCGGGCGCAAGAATTGAGCGCTGAGTTCGTCGCAGCAGTCGAAGGCGAGGTAAATTGCGCACGCCGGAGACTGTGAATGCAAGCATTGCCACAGGCGAAATAGAAGTCGCCGCAGCGAAGATCTGGATTCTAAACGAATCGCGCACTCCGCCGTTCCCTCTCGAAGACAACGTGGACGTAAAGGAAGAGGTCCGATTAAAGTACCGGTACGTAGATCTGCGCCGGCCACGCATGCAGCGCAACCTCATCATGCGCTCGAAGATCTCTCTTGCGATTCGCGAATCCTTGTACGCGCAAGGCTTTCTCGAGATTGAGACGCCGTTCATGACGCGCTCGACTCCCGAAGGCGCGCGCGACTATCTGGTGCCGAGCCGCGTACAGCCCGGAAACTTCTATGCTCTGCCCCAATCCCCGCAGATCTTCAAACAGCTTTTGATGGTCGCCGGCTACGACCGTTATTTCCAGATTGTGCGGTGCTTTCGCGACGAAGATTTGCGCGCCGATCGGCAACCGGAGTTCACGCAGATAGACCTGGAGATGTCGTTTCCGCAAGAAGAGCAGGTGTAGAACGCGGTGGAGCGCCTGATCCGGAGCGTGTGCGAGGCGGCTGGAACCACGGCCAGAATGAGATTCCCCGGCTTACTTATGAACAGGCCATGCGCTCTTACGGCAGCGACAAGCCCGATCTGAGGATTCCGCCTTTTCATTGCGTAGAAGATCTCTTTGCCGGGATCAAACCTGACCATTGAGGGATTGCCACTGGTGGCAATCCATATTCCGAAGGTGGGGCAATTGAGCCGCAAAGAACGCGACGAGATTAAAGCGTTCGGACAAGAGCGCGGCTTGCGCGTCTATGACGATATGCGAAACGGTTAGACCGCGATTTCCCCGGGAGGTCGCGAATTTGCGCCAGCGAGTGAATCCGGGTGAAGACGATCTGCTGATGCTCGCTGCGTGGGCTGGAGAAAAGCGCGGGCCCTGCCGGAGCATACGGTGCTGCAGGCGTCCGGCCAGCTTCGATTATTTATCGCGCAAAAATACAACGACCGGCACAAACTTCTGGATCCCGAGGTATTGAAATTTCTTTGGGTAGTCGAATTCCCGATGTTCGAATGGGACGAAGAGGAGAAACGATGGAATGCCGCACACCACCCGTTCACCTCGGTTCACGACGACGATCTCGAAAAACTCACGAGCGATCCCGCACACTGCCGCGCACGATCGTACGACCTGGTATTGAACGGGATTGAGCTGGGATCGGGCTCGATTCGTATTCACCGGCGGGACGTGCAGGCCAAAGTGTTCGCGGCCTCGGGTTTAGCGAAGAAGAAGCTAAGCGGCGATTCGGATTTTTGCTGGAGGCGTTAGAGTATGGAGCACCTCCGCATGGCGGCATCGCGCTCGGCCTCGACCGTCTGGTCATGCTGCTGGCGGGAGAGCAATCCATTCGCGAAGTGATTCCCTTCCCCAAGACCGCAAAAGCCGCCGATCTGATGTGCGAAGCGCCATCAGCGGTTCCCGAGCGGCAACTTCGCGAACTCGGTATCCGCATCGATAACCGCGTAAGCTAGATCAGTGGCATACTGTTGCCATAGCCGAACATGCAGATCTCCGTCGAAGAGTACTTGAAAACCGATTATCAGCCGGATTGCGATTACGTAGACGGCGTAGTTGAGGAGCGGAATTTGGGAGAACGAGATCACGCGTGGATACAAGGCCAACCTGGTATCGTTCTTTCGCACTCGTTTTCGCGAAACCGGAATCGCTGCGCTTACCGAATGGCGGTTTCAGGTGGCTCCGACACGCTTCCGCATACCTGATGTAATCGTCACGCGCGGCAAGCCGGACGAACAGATTCTCACGAAGGCCCCGCTGCTCTGCATCGAAATCCTGTCACCCGAAGACACTGTATCGCGCACGAATGTCCGAGTGAAAGAATATCTGGATTTCGGGGTGCCGGTTGTCTGGGTCATCGATCCCGCAGAAAAGCGCGTTTGGATCTACCGCGCCACGGGAATGGAAGAAGCAACGGGTGGATTTGTGAAACTCGATGGCACTTGCATCGAAGTTCCCTTCTCCGAGATCTTCGATTAGGGCCGGGCAATAAACCGAAGGCCCAGTCGCCACGGACCAGTTCGTATGGGATCGGGCCTTGCAGTGGATACCCGTCTCGCCCTTGCTATGACGATTGGGTAAAAAGAGATTAGCACTGGGGAGAACCCTAGTACACTAGTAATTACCAGTTCCATGGCCCGCGGATCGCCAAAGAAGATCGGCAGCTACGATACGATACTAACGGCGGCTGCGTAGCGAAAAATGAAGACCCTCGAACGCCTATTCACCACGATCAGCGGGGTTCCGGTCGAGCCTCTGTACGGCCCGGAGCAGCTCAAAAATTTCGATCCGGCGCGCGAGCTTGGGGAATCCAGGTGAATTCCCGTACACGCGCGGGCATTCACCGCGATATGTATCGCGGCAAGCTGTGGACGATGCGGCAGTTTTCCGGCTTCGCGACTCCGGAAGAGACCAATCGCCGCTATCACTATTTACTGGAGCAGGGGCAGACCGGGCTTTCGGTGGCCTTCGATTTGCCCACGCTGATGGGATACGACGCCGACCACGCGATGAGCGAGGGCGAAGTCGGAAGTGCGGCGTATCGATTTCATCGCTCGAGGACATGGAGATCCTATTCCGCGGGATTCCGCTCGGGGAGGTGACGCGTCTCGATGACGATCAACTCGCCGGCGGCCGTCCTATGGGCGATGTACCTGGCAGTTGCCGAAGAGCAGGGTGTGAATTGGCAGCGGGTCTCGGGCACGCTTCAGAACGACATTCTGAAGGAGTACATTGCGCAGAAGGAGTACATCTTTCCGCCACGGCCCTCGATGCGGCTGGTGACGGATACGATCGAGTTTGGGGCGCGACACACGCCGCGATTCAATCCGATCTCGATCAGCGGATATCACATTCGCGAAGCTGGATCGACCGCCGCACAGGAATTGGCGTTCACGTTGCGCGACGGCATGGAATATGTGGATTGGGCGCTCGACCGGGGTTTGGATGTCGACGAGTTCGCGCCGCGGCTCAGCTTTTTCTTCAATGCCCATAACGACTTTTTCGAGGAGATTGCAAAGTACCGGGCCGCGCGGAAGATCTGGGCCTACGTCATGCGCGACCGTTACGGGCGCGAAGAACGAGCGCAGCCTGAAACTGCGCTTCCACGCGCAAACCGCGGGGTGCTCGCTCACTTGGCAGCAGCCTTATAACAACGTGGTGCGCACGGCGATCAAGGCGACTGGCGGCAGTGTTGGGCGGCGCGCAATCTCTGCATACCAATTCGCTCGATGAAGCTTATGCGCTGCCGAGCGAACAGGCGGTGACGATTGCGCTGCGGACGCAGCAGATTCTGGCGTATGAAACGGGCGTGGCCAATACGCCGGACCCGCTCGGCGGATCGTATTTTGTGGAGAACGATGACGCTAGAGATGGAACGCGCGGGTAACGAGTACATCGATCGTATCGACAAGTTGGGCGGGATGATTCCCGCCATCGAAGTGGGATTCCCGCAGAGCGAGATTGCGAGCGCAAGCTATCGTTATCAGCGCGAAGTGGAAGAAGAAGAGCGTATCGTGGTCGGGGCGAACCGTTTCCAGTCCGAAGACCAGCCTATAGATCTGTTGCAGATCGACCAAACGGCGCAAAAGAAACAGGAAGAGAAATTGGCAGATCTGCGCACGCGCCGCGATAATGCGCGCGGTGCGAAAAGCGCTCGATGCATTGCGCCGGGCGGCCGAGGGTTCGGAGAACACCATGCCCTACATTCTGAACGCAGTTCGCAGTTACGCAACATTGGGCGAGATTTGCGACGCCTTGCGATACATTTTCGGCACATATACCGAAACCACGCACCTCTGATCCGAAGTCTTACGAGATGAGGGAGAAAAGATGGACACGAGCTCAAAATCGGGCCTGATCGGCGCCGCATTGATCGGAGTGGGTTGTGGATTAACGGTTGTCGGGATTGCATGGTGATGCCTGCTTGTACGAGTTGGTCGCTCGGCTTATTTGATGAAGCGGTGCGGAGAGGGAAAGAAGGATTGAGTTCCGGCATGGAGAGCGGCGGCGTCCCTGGCTGGACACGTCAAAGGAAGAGCACAGAGAAATTCGAGGAAGCATCGAAAAGCGCGCGGGAGAAGACGGCTAAGGCGGCTGGGGCGGTGGAAAAGCTGCTCGCCACGTTCGCGAACACGCTTCTTAGTTAGAAACGCTACCGCGCGTGCGTGGACATGCGCCGGCGGGTGGGTTGCTTCGACGGCTTTGAAGTGCTCCGTAATCCGAGAAGTGTGATGTGCTCCTTTGGGAACTACCCAGGAATCACCCGGCTGGAGACGAACAATCTGACCCTCTAGTTCCAGTTCGGCCGATCCTCGGATTACATATCCGACGACTTCGTGGTCGGTGCTTAACGACCCTTGATCATTTGGCGCTGCTATACTTTAGCAGCATGGCAACGAACCGGGTGGACATTCTGAAGCAAATGGTCAGACCAAGCGCCGGCCAACAGCTTCGCGCGTTACGGCTTGGCAATGGAGTACGCAAACAGCGGACAGTTCGAGGAAGCGGCGTCGGAATTCGCGTACGCTGCTTCAGAACGATGAAAACTACACAGCGGCTTATTACCACGGCGGACAGACACTCGAAAAGCTAAATCAAATAGAGGATGCGCGTGCGATGTACGAAAAAGGCATCGAGATCTGCCGGCGCAAGGGTGATGAACATACGCGATCGGAGATCGAAGCCGCAATGAACCTGTTACCGATCTAGATCCCTATTCGGTGCGCAATGCGAGCGTCGGATCGATGCGAGTAGCGCGAGCCGCAGGGATATAGCAGGCGAGAGCTGCAATAGCGAGTAAGAGTAACGGAACCAGACAGAAAGTAAGCGGGTCGGTAGGAGCAGTTCCAAAAAGCAAGCTCTTGAGAACCTGAGTGGCAAACAATGCGCCGAGCAGTCCAGCCATGATTCCTGCGGCGGCAGGCTTCATTCCTTCTTTGAGGACCAGAGCGCTTACGTCGGCGTGGTTGGCTCCGAGCGCCATCCGGATGCCAATTTCGCTCTTGCGCTGCGCAACCGCGTAAGCGAGGACGCCGTATAAGCCAACTGCAGCAAGCAAGAGCGCCAACCCAGCAAACGACCCAAAGAGAAGCATGCTGAACTGGCGGTCGGAAGCGGAGCGGCCGAGGATTTCTTCCATGGTGCGGGTCTCGTAGACCGCCAGATCGGGATTCAGTCTCTGGATTTCATGGCGTGCGGCCCCAATTACGGAACGCGGCTCGGCGGCGGTGTGCAGGAGTACATACACTTCTTCATAGCGTCCATCGAGAAGCGGAACGTAGATCGTGGGCTCAACTCTTTGATCCAGCTCTGTGATGGTGTCACCCACAACGCCTATCACTTGGTACCGAGGCACGGGCGTGCCTTGCCGCCTCTGTTTCTCGACATCCGTGCCAAAGAAGATGTGTTGGCCGATGGGGTCTTCATGGGGGAAATAGGTCTTGGCCATGGAGGCGCTGATGATCACCGCGCCCGTTTTGGGATGTTGCTCATCGAAGCCGATACCGTCTTGTTCAGAGAACGTGCGTCCGCGAATCAGTGGAATGCCGGCAGCGGTGAAGTATCGCGGATCGGCTCCGCGGTCGAGCGCATCCCGCATTTGGCCCGGCGGAAGCGGATGGCCTTCAATATCGAAGACGTGATCGTCACAGTGGCCATCCACGGGAGCGCAGGAAACCAAGCCCGCCGAGATGACGCCGGGCACGGATTGCATGCGATCGGCAAGCTCGCGGAAGAATGCAGCCTTTTGAGCCGGTTCCTTGTAGCGCACATCGGGGAGTGAGACCGCCATGGTAAGGGTATGGTCGACACGGACGCCGGGATTGACCTGATACAGATGAGAAAAGCTGCGCAGCAGAAGTCCTGCCGCAATCAGAAGCATGAGAGAAAGCGCTACTTCCGCGGCGACAAGGACGTTGCGAAACTGGCCATGCGAACGGCTCGCGGTGGCTGAGCGGGTATTATCCTTCAGGCCGTTTGCGAGATCAGTTCGCGAGGACTGGATGGCGGGAAACAGGCCAGCGGCAGCACCGGTGAGCAGCGCAACTCCAAAGGTGAAGAGAAAGACAACCGGATCAAGCGGAATAGCCCCGGGGGAAGAACGGATTCCGCTCCGGGCGCATGAGCAGCCAAGATCTGCGCGATAGAAGTCGCGAGCATTGCACCGAGCGCTCCCCCGGCCAACGCCAGGAGTACGCTTTCGGTGAGTAACTGACGGACGATGCGGCCACGACTAGCGCCGATCGCGGCGCGGATAGAAATTTCACGGCTGCGCCCGGACGCTCGCGTAAGCAGAAGATTTGCCACGTTGACACAGGCAATCAAAAGCACGCAGGAGACAGCGCCGAGCAGCACGAGCAGCGAGGTTCTGACATCGTGGATCAGAGCGTCATGAAGCAGAATAACATTGCCGCCTCTTCCCGTGACTTCTTCCGGATGCGCTCGCTTGTATCGCGCGGCGATGCCATCGATTTCGGCCCGGGCTTGCTCGACCGAAACACCGGGACGTAAGCGGGCGAGGACCCCTAGGAAGTGAGTATCGTGCCGGACCTGCCGCTCCGGCGGGATAGAAGCGAGCAGCGGAGTCCACACTTCCACAGTGCGAAAAGGGAACGAGAAAGTAGAAGGCATGACACCAACAATTTCGTGGTTCTCGCCATCGAGCCGGATCTGTTTGCCGATGATGTTCCGATCGCCTCCGAAGCGCCGCTGCCACAGATTGAAGCTGATGACAGCAACTTTGGGAGCGCCATAACGATCCTCCGCGGCGCGAAAGGTGCGGCCCAGCAACGGAGCAACTCCGAGCGTCGAGAACAAATTGCTCGAGCAGGCGGAGCCGTCTACGCGTTCCGGGATGAAGCTACTGCTGGGGCTGGCGAGATTCACCGGCAGAGGATTGGAGAAATTGTCGCAGGCGGACATTTGCTCGAAGCTGGTGGAAAGTTTTTGCCAGTCGAGGAAATTACCGGGCGAGACGGGATTGAATGGTGGCTGATCATTGGTAAGGACATTGCGCTCGAATAGTGCCACCAGACGATCAGGCTGTTTGAATGGAAGGGGACGAAGCAGAAAAGCATTGACGACGCTGAATATAGCGGTGTTTGCACCAAGCCCGAGAGCCAAGATCAATACGGCCATGCAAGTGAACCCGGGGCGCTTCAAAAATTGCCGAAGAGCAAAGTGAATATCCTGGGTGAACGTTCCGGTCATGGCAACAGTCTCAACATATCGAGTGGCACGTCAGCTGCCGCGCGGGATCAAGCGTAACTGACTGATTCATCAGCGACAATTAATTCCGGGCCAGCCACCTATGAGACGCGGGTGTGCGAAAGCGAACAGCGCGGTAAACTGCCTTAGACTATGATTTTTGAGCAGTTCTATCTCGGCTGCCTGGCACAGGCTTCGTATCTGGTTGGTTCGGAGGGTACGGCGGCCATTGTGGACCCGCAGCGCGATGTGGATCTGTACATCGAAGCCGCTCGCAATCATGGGCTCAAAATCACTCACGTCATCGAGACTCACCTCCATGCAGACTTCGTCTCGGGACATCGGGAACTCGCCGAGCGAACCGGAGCGCAGATCTATCTTGGTGACGGCTCGGGTGCGTCTTTTCCGCATAAGAATGTTCGGGACGGCGATGAGATCGAGTTCGGCAAGTGCCGTTTGCGTTTTGTTGCGACTCCAGGTCACACGCTCGAGAGCATGTGCGTGGTGGTTCATGATTTAGAGCGCGGGCCGGGACCCTGGGCGGTGCTCACGGGCGATACCTTGTTCATCGGCGACGTAGGACGCCCGGATTTGGCGGAGAGCCATACACCGCAAGAACTCGCTGGATTGCTCTACGCCAGCCTGCGCAACAAATTGCTGACGCTGCCGGATGACGTTCTGGTGTACCCGGCGCACGGGGCGGGTTCGATGTGCGGTCGCAATATCAGTCCGGATCGCAGCTCGACGATCGGTCGCGAACGGCAGTTCAATTACGCGCTGCAACCAATGACTCGCGATGAATTCATTCGATTGATGACCGACGAGTTGCCCGCGCGGCCGGAATATTTCCAGCGCGATGTAGATCTGAACCGGCGCGGGGCGGCGACGTTGTCTGATTTGCCGGTGCTCGCTGCGCTTTCTCCAAAAGAAGCGGCAGCCAAACAGCGCGAGGGTGCAACCATCCTCGACACGCGCGCGAGTGGCGAGTTTTGCTCCGGGCACATTCCTGGATCGGTCAACATCGGCTTGAGCGGGCAATTTGCGTCCTGGGCGGGCTCGATTCTGGGGCTTGATCGCGACCTGATTCTGATCGCCGAAGACGAAAAGGCGGTCGAAGAAGCGCGCCAACGCCTTGCAAGAGTGGGAATTGAAAGAGTGGCCGGATTCGTTATCGATGGAATTACCGGTTGGGTTCGAGCGGGACTTCCACTTCAGCAAACCGGCCAAATTTCCGTGCATGAGCTGCAGAGTGCGCTCCGAAAGATCCGAACATCCGCATTATGGATGTTCGCCGGCCTCCCGAATGGAACAGCGGCCACGTAGACGGCGCGCGGCACGCGCCATTGGACAACCTTCCGAAGCAACTTTCAGGAATGGACCGGGAGCGCACCACGGCGGTTTATTGCAAGAGCGGATACCGAAGCACCATCGCGTGCAGCCTCCTGGAGGCCAGCGGCGTTCAAAACGTTTTGAACGTGCTCGGCGGATTCGATGCATGGTCCGCCGCGAGTCTGCCGACTACCACGCCTTAGCCGCTCCGCTAAACCCGTCAAGGTGTTCCGGAGGTCTTCACGGCAACGGCTGGGACATCCTGATCGCGGACGAGCTTGTTGAAAGCTGGAACGCCGGAATCCATGACCTGTTTCAGCTTGTTGATCTGCGCGTTCATATTGTCGCCAGATCTTCATAGACTTGCTGCTGCGAAGCAGTGGGCTGCGTATCAGCTTCGGAGATAGCGGCGAGAAGCGCCGCGAGCTTGTTGTTCAGCTTGACCGGGAAGTTCAGCGGATCTTCGCTGGCTTTGCTCTTGGTTTGATACAGCGCTTCTTCGATGGTGGTGAGTTCGTCGGAAAGCGATTTGGCGCGATCCAAGACGCTTCTCGATTTCGCGGTATCGCCGGCAGCCGAGGCGAGCGGTCAGCTCATCGATCTGCCGGCGAACGTCGCGAATCTGGATGACGGCCTGATTGGTCTGGCTCAGCTTGTCGCGCATCTGCAGATCGCAGCTCGAGCTGGGCTGAATATTCTTGGGGCGTGGTTTGAACGCGCGGGTCTTTGCGAACCTCGAATTTCTGAGTCTGCGACTTTCCGTCGACGGTGAGCTTCACCTGGTAAGTGCCGGGAACAACCGCCGGTCCGCGTACGCTGCCGGCCCAAAGAATCATGCCGGGAAAGCTGGTTGCATCGGGATAGCGAAGGTCCCACACAAAGCGGTTCAGGCCCTGGTTTGCCGGAACGCGCTGGACACCACCGCCGCGGCGGCCGCCCGTTGCTTGCTCCTCCTGCTGGATTTGTTCGGCTGAGGAAGCATCCGAAGCCGGACGCGGACGCTCGGCGGGCCGTGCTCGAGAATTTCTTCACGAGCTTGCCTTGCGCGTCCATGAACTCGAGCGTCACTTCGCCTTGCGGCTTGTCTTTCAGCCAGTAATAGATGACTGCTCCGTTGGGAGGATTCGTGCCCACGTGCGCGGGACCGGAGAGTCCGCCTCCGAAGCCGCGGCCAAACGCGCCGCGATAGGCGTGCTTGGGCGCGAACAGATGGACGTCTTCATTGCGCGATGCCATCTGTGAGTTGAGCCAGCAACTGAGTATCGTCCAGAATCCAGAAAGCCCGTGCCTTGTGTGGCGGCGACCAGCTCGTGCTCGCGCTTTTGAATCGCGAGGTCGGCGATGGGCGTGACGGGCAGATTCAATTGGAGCGACTGCCATTTCGCTCCGCCGTCGAAGGAGACATAGATGCCGGTTTCCGTTCCGGCATAGAGCAGATCTCCGTTTGTTTGGATCTTCGCGAATACAGCGCGTGAAGGCGTTTTGCGGAATGCCGTTATTGATCTGACTGCCAAGTCTTGCCGTAATCGGTGGTCTTGTACAGGAACGGGCGATTGATCGTCGAATTTGTACAGCGTGGCGGCGAAATACGCCGTGCCGGGATCGAATGGCGAAGCTTCGATGGAATTGATCTGCATCCATTCCGGCATGTTCTTGGGCGTGACATCTTCCCAATGCTGGCCGCCATCGCGAGTCAGGTGAACCAATCCGTCATCGGAGCCCACCCAGATCAAGCCTTGCTTCACCGGCGATTCGATGACCGTGAAGATGGTGTCGTAATACTCGATGCTGGTGTTGTCCTTGGTAATCGGACCGCCGGAAGAGATCTGCTTCGATTTGTCATTGCGCGTCAGATCGCCGCTGATCGGCTTCCAGGTCTGACCCTGATCGGTGGAGGCAGAACAGCACGTTGCCGCCGGCGTACAGCAGGTCCGGATCATGCGGCGAAAACAGCAGCGGGAAGTTCCATTGGAAGCGGTATTTCAGCGCATCCGGCGCCCAGCCCATTTCGTTGTCGGGCCAAACGGTGACGTTGCGGGTCTGGCCATCGTGGTGATCGTAGCGCGTGATCAGGCCGTCATAAGAGCCGGCGAACACGACGTTGGTGTCTTTGGCCAGGGCGCGATCCATCCGCTCTCGCCGCCGCCGACCGGGTACCAATCGCGCTCGCGTGATGCCGCCGCTTGCGCTGCGCGTTGCAATTTTAACCGTCGTATTGTCCTGTTGCGCGCCGTAGGCGTGGTACGGGAAATCGTCGTCGAGGGCGACACGATAGAACTGCGCGGTGGGTTGGTTATTTTCGGTGGTCCAATTCTTGCCGCCATCCGTGCTGACGGTTGCGCCGCCGTCGTTGCGCTTCGATCATGCGCTGCGGATTGCTGGGCGCAATCCAGAGATCGTGATTGTCGCCGTGCGGCGGCCTGATCGTGATTCCAGGTCTTGCCGCCATCGTCGGAGCGGAAGAACTCGACATTGGTCGCGTAGACTTTGTTCGGGATCTTTCGGATCGGCGAAGATGCGGCCGTAATACCAGGCGCGCTGCCGGAGTTTGCGCTCGTCATTCACTTTGGTCCAGGTTTTGCCCGCGTCATCGGACCGGAAAACACCGCCGTCTTCGCGCTTCGATGAGCGCGTACACGCGATCCGGATTCGCGGCAGAGACGGTGATGCCGATGTTGCCCATGACGCCTTTCGGCAGGCCCGGATTGTGGGTCAGATCCGTCCAGGTGTCGCCGCCGTCGGTGGATTTGAAGAGACCGCTGCCGGGGCCGCCGCTTTCGAGATCCCAAGGCTTGCGATAGACTTCCCAGAATCCCGCATAGAGAATGTTGGCGTTGGTGGGATCGAATACCAGCTCGATGGCGCCGGCCTTCGGTCCGCGGTAGAGAATCTTTTCCCAGGTCTTGCCGCCATCTTTCGAGCGATAGATTCCGCGGTCTTCATTCGGGCGCCCACACATGGCCCAAGCGCCGCGACGTAGACGAGATCGGGATTCGTGGGATGTCACGCGAATGCGGGCGATCTGGCGCGTGTTTTCAAGGCCGATGTGCTTCCAGGTTTTGCCGGCGTCCATGGATTTGTACATGCCGTCGCCATGCGGAGACATTGCCGCGAATGTCGTATTCGCCCGTTCCGGCATAAACGATGTTGGGATCGGATTCGCGAACGGCGATTGCGCCGACCGAGGACGTGCCAAATGGCTGGCCATCGGAAACCGGCTGCCAATCCACGCCGCCGTTGGTGGTTTTCCAAACGCCGCCGCCCGACGCCGCCGAAATAGTAGATGTCGGGCTGTGAATCGACGCCCGTGACGGCCGCGACGCGGCCGCCGCGGAACGGGCCGACCTGCCGCCACTTCAGATTCTTGAGAACACTCATGTCCTGCGCATGGAGCAAACGGACGCGAGGAACAAGCAGGATGTCAGAAGTCCGAAATGTTTTAAGCATGAATTACTATTCACCTTCGTTGCACGAGTATGGGCATTTATTGATGATCGGTCGAGGCGCCTAGTTGAATTTCGGCGAGCTGATGGGCACGCTAAGAGCTCGTTGAAATGTGCCAAGGTCTACTTTGAAGCGCTTCGTTGAACTTTGCCTCGATTGCGTCCAGGCGTCCGGTCAGAATGCGGAACACTTCGTAATCCTGTTCGGTGGGAGGATAGTCGCCCGTTTCAACGGTGCGCGCCAAGGCGGCGATAATGTTGTTCAGCTTGATTGGGAAATTCAGAGGATCCTCATTGGCGCGATTGCGCACCTGATAGATCTCTTCCTCAATGGTGGAAAGTTTGTCGCGAAGCGAAGCGCCGGCGGCGGAGACGGTTTCGTCTTTGGCCTTGTCGGCGCGATCTTTCGCCTCTTTATTAATCTTGCGGATTTTGATGACCATCTCGTCGGCCTCGCTGACTTGATCGCGAACCTGGAGGCGAGCTTGAATTGATCCTGCGAGCTCCGCCATGCGTGACATGCTCGCGAGGATCCAGCTTGACCGCCAGAGGCTGGGTTTGGGTTTGGCCATTGGCGGTCACGCGCACCTGATAGTTGCCCGGCACCGCGAGCGGGCCTTGCTCCGCACGCGCGCTCCACAAAACTTCACCCTCGAACACTGTTGCGCCGGGATAACGCAGGTCCCAGGTGAAGCGATTGGTTCCCGCGGCTTGCGAGTCACGGCGGACTGCTGCGCGGACGCCCGAAGTCGGATTCATCGTCGTCGGCGTTGGGCGACTTCTTCTTTTCGTCTCGGCGAGGCCGTAAAGTCCGAACAACATTGCCGTTCGAATCGAGAATATCGATCGCTGATCTTGTCGGCAGGCTTCTGCAGGTAGTAATCGATGGCGGCTGGACGGAATGAGCGGACGCCTCATCGGGTTTGAACAGATGAAGTGCCGATGCGGTGATCGGACGGGTTCCAACTGCCGCAGAATGTCGATGTCATCGAGAACCCAGAAGGAACGGCCGTGCGTCGCGACAACAAGGTCATCGTCTTGGACGACCAGATCGGCAACTTGGGTATCAGGCAAATTCAAGCCGCAGCGATTGCCAGTTCGCGCCATCATCGAAGGAAACATAGATGCCATGCTCGGTGCCCGCATAGAGCAGGCCGCGCGTTTGGGATCTTCGCGCGCGACGTGGGCAAAATCGTTGTCGGGAATGCCGTTGACGATCTTGGTCCAGGTCTTGCCGAAGTCGTGCGTCCTATAGATGTACGGCTTGCGGTCATCGAGCTGATAACGCTTGGCCGCGAGGTAAGCCGTGCCGGGTTCGTGCGGCGAGGCATCGATCATGCTGATGCGGCTGAATTCGGGCAGATCTTTCGGCGTGATGTTAGTCCAATGCTTCCCGCCATCGCGCGTGATGTAACGCGAGGCCGTCATCAGAACCGGTCCAGATGGTGTTCACATCCTGATGCGAGGGCGCAATGGTGAAGATGGTGCCGTAGATTTCAGGCCCATTTTGATCTTTGGTGATGGGGCCGCCGGAATCGCCCAGAGTTTTCGGATCGGCACGAGTCAGATCGGGGCTGATGGATTCCCAGCTCTGGCCCTCGTTGGTGGTCTTCCAAAGATGCTGCGAGGACGTGTAGAGGATTTTCGGATCGACGGGCGAAAAGACGATGGGTAAGGTCCACTGCCAGCGTTCTTTCAGAGCGGAGGCGGGCATGCCGGAGAAGAACAGCGGATAACACCTGAACGTCGCGCATGGCTCCCGTTGAGCGGTCAAATCGGGTCAGCAACGCGCCTTGGCTGCCCGCGTAGAAGATATTCGGGTCGGTGGGATCTGGCGCGATATAGCCGCTTTCGCCTCCGCCGACCGCGTAATACGGCGCAAACACGCCGGAGCTGCCGGAATCCGCGCCGGCCGTCGCTCTGGACGCAGACGGTGGTGTTGTCCTGCTGCGCGCCGCAGACCTGATAGGGGATGTCCTTCGTAATGGCGACGTGATAGAGCTGCGCGGTGGGAAAGTTCTCGCGGTCCAGGTTGCGCCCCCATCGACCGAGACGTTGCCGCCGCCATCGTTGCTGTTGATCATGCGCTGGTTGTTGGTTCGGATCGATCCAGAGATCGTGATTATCGCCGTGCGGGGCCGCAGCGTGGCTGAACTTCTTTCCGCCATTCGTCGATTTCAAGAAAGCGACATTCATGATGTAGATGGTGTCTTTCTCTTTCGGGTCGGCGTAGATGCGCGAATAGTAGAAAGCGCGCTGGCAGCGCGCGGCGGTCCTGGCTGACGAGAGTCCAGGTTGCGCCGGCATCATCGGAAAGGAACAGACCGCCGTCATTCGCTTCGACCATGGCGTAGATGCGATTCGAATCGGCGCCTGAAACAGCGACTCCGATTTTGCCGATGATGCCTTTCGGCAGGCCCGGATTGCGCGTGATTTCAGTCCAGGTGTCGCCGCCGTCGGTGGATTTGAAGAGTCCGCTGCCGGGGCCGCCGTCGTTCAACAGCCACGGCGTGCGATAGACATCCCACAGCGCGGCGAAGATGACTTTGGGATTGTGGGGATCGAGGCAGAGATCGATTGCGCCGGAATGATCGTCGCGGTAGAGAACTTTCTTCCAGGTTTTCCCGCCGTCAGTGGAGCGGAAGACGCCGCGCTCTGCATTCGGGCCGTAGGGATGTCCGAGCGCGGCAACGTAGACGATGTCGGGATTATTCGGATCGATGCGAATGCGAGCGATGGCCTGGGTATTTTCCAAGCCGGTTTTGTGCCACGTCTTGCCGGCGTCCGTGGATTTGTAGACTCCGTCGCCTTGCATGATATTGCCGCGCAACTCGGTTTCGCCCATGCCGATGAACACAATGTCGGGATTCGATTCGGATACCGCAACTGCGCCGACCGAGGAGCTGCCAAGCTGGCCATCCGTGACGGGTTTCCAGCTGGTGCCACCATCAACGGTCTTCCAAAGGCCTCCGCCAACGGCTCCGAAATAGTATTCGAGGGGACGGCTAGGAACACCGGTGGAGGTGAGAGATCTGCCACCTCGATTGGGTCCGATATTCCGCCATTTCAGGGAGTTGAAGACAGAGGAATCATAGTTCGCAGCGAGCGCCAGACTCGCGGTCAGGAGAAGGATGGCACAGGGCTTGAACATCATTGATTTGTTAAGTTCCTCGCTAAAGGAAACTCCGTTCAGTTTACCTCTGTAGAGGCGAGCGAGTACCGGGTTGCGACGGCGTATGCGTGGCGCTGTCTCAGGGTCGCGGTTCCGCGATGCTCCCAAGTAGAACGACCGAACAGGCCTCCGGTTTGCACGTAAGACGCTCACTGGAAAGGCGCGAAATAGATTTTCGGGGTGCGTGATCGGGGTGCCGCGAGCGGTGTCTTACGAAACGAACTCCCCCGGGCGGGGTGATTGGGTTCGTTTTTTCAAAGTGCGAAGGCGGGGAGTCGGAAGCGGCTGCTGCTTGGTCGCACCTTTCCTGGCCGCCCTGCATCCAACCAGATGTTTTATTGGAGACAATAGGATGGCACGTTCAATCGATAGCGCTGAGCGTCGCTAGGGAAGCGCGCTCCGCAAATCTCTACACCGATCGGTTGACCTTCGGCGACGCAGAGTTCGATGAAGAGCGAGGGCTCCATCGCTTCGTCGTTGGCGAAGATCCGGAAGGAGGGTTCGTTGATTTACTCCAGCCTATTAACGCTCAGCGTGGACGTATGGGCGCCGAAACCATTCATCACGTGGCGTTCCGCACCGCGGACGATGCGTCGCAGCGTGAATGGCTCAGCAAGCTCACACAGCTCGGACTGCACGTATCTCCCGTGATGGATCGCAAATACTTCCACTCCATCTATTTCCGGGAGCGGAGCGGGGTGCATTCGAAATTGTCACCGATGGTCCCGGCATGGCGATCGATGAAGCCGAAGAACAGTCTTGGTGAGTCCTTGGCATTGCCAGTCGAATACGAACCACTACGCGCGAACCTCGAGCGTATCTTGCCGCCGCTTGTTCATCCGCAAGTTCTCACGGCCAGCGCATGAGTGCGGGCTCTTCGCCTGACCTCGGCTTCGTTCATCGATTCGAGCCTGCAACGGATGCCACCGCGCCTGCGCTGCTTCTGTTGCACGGAACGGGTGCCGACGAAAGCGACCTTATTCCGCTGGGGAGGGTGATCGCTCCTGGGGCGGCTCTGTTGAGTCCTCGTGGAAAGGTACTCGAAAATGGGATGCCGCGCTTCTTCCGGCGTTTTGCCGAAGGACATTTCGATCAGCAGGATCTCGCATCCCGCACGATCGAGCTGGCCAACTTCATCGATGCCGCGTCACAATCCTACGGAATTGCTGTCGAGCACCTGCTGGCCGTCGGATTCTCCAACGGCGCCAATATTGCCGCGAGCTTGCTGCTGCGGTTTCCGGACCGGCTTCAAGGTGCGGTTCTCGTGCGTGCCATGGTTCCGTTTCGGCCAGCGGAGCCACCGAACCTGAAGGGCAAACCGATTCTCGTGTTGAGCGGTAGCCAAGATGCCATTGCGCCGCCCGATCAAGCCGAAGATCTAGCCAGCATCTTCAAATCGGCTCAGGCGGAGGTCACGTTACATTGGGAGAGAGCCGGTCATATGCTCACAGAGGGCGACGTTTTGATAGCTCGTGACTGGATCAGCAAGTTCTACCGGGATCATTAGCGCATTAGGCGCGGGTCCTGCCGAGCTTGTGAGACAGACATGGCCGTAAACGCGCAGCCGCTCCCTACCGCTGAAGAAACAGATCACCCATTCGCGCCGCTCGCAAACCGCTTGTTTCGCGCGCTTTGGATCGCGTCCATAGCTTCCAACATCGGGACCTGGATGCAAAACGTCGGCGCGGGTTGGCTGATGACCGAGATCAGCCGTTCGCCACTTTACGTTTCTCTGGTTCAGACGGCGACCAGCTTTCCAGTGTTTCTGCTTGGCATTCCCGCAGGGGCCGCCGCCGATCTATTCGACCGGCGCAAACTGCTCATATTTACGCAGGCATTCATGGCGTTCGCGGCGGGCGTTCTGGGATGGCTGGCGGTGATCGGGAAGGTGTCTCCGATTACCCTTCTGCTCGCGACGTTTGCGCTCGGAATGGGGTCGACTCTCAACAATCCCGCCTGGCAGGCAATTGTGCCCGAAATTGTCTCCCGCAAAGATCTGCCCCAGGCGATTTCGCTCAACTCCGTCGGGTTCAACCTGGCGCGGGCGGTGGGTCCGGCGATCGGCGGGCTTCATGGTGGCAGCCTTCAATCCCGGCGCGGTGTTCATTTTGAACGCGCTCTCTTTCGTCGGGCGTGATCGTCGTTCTCTACTTCTGGAAGACGGCCTCCTCAAGAGCAGAGCTCAGCGAAGGACGAAAGCATCGTCTCAGCCACTTGGGCGGGCTTGCGGTATGTGCGGTATTCGCCCGGCATTCGTTCCGTGCTGGTGCGTTCAGGAGCTTTCATGATTGGCGGAAGCGCGATCTGGGCGATGCTCCCGATCATCACCAAAACGGATTTGAAGGCAACGGCGACCGGCTATGGCGTGCTGCTGGGATGCATGGGCGTCGGTTCGATGGCTGCTGCGCTGCTGCTTGCCAAGTTTCGGCTGCGCTTTTCGCCCGATCAACTGATCGTGTCTGCGGGGGCGGTTTGGGGAATCGTGACCGCGCTGCTCGGATGGCTTGATAGTTTCACCATTGCCGCGATCGCGATGTTCGCCGCCGGAGTGGCGTGGGTGACCGAGATGTCCAGCTTCAACGTCGCCGCGCAGACGGTGCTTGCCGGCCTGGGTCCGCGCTCGCGCATTAGCCGCCTATCTGCTGGTTTTCCAGGGAGGCATGGCGCTCGCCAGCATGCTGTGGGGCGCTGTGGCGGAGCGTTATGGCAATCGGGCGAGCCTCTATGCGGCGGGTGTCACTTGCCTGCTGAGCCTGCTGCTTGTGAAGCGGTTTCCCATCCGGCTTGGGCGGGGAGCGTGACATCACCCGATCCGGACACTGGCCTGAACCGGTATTCAAAACGCCGCCCGATCCCGAACGCGGACCCGTGCTGGTGATGGTGGAATACGATGTCGACCCGGAGCAGCGCAATGAATTTGCGGTCGCTATGCGCGCCATGGGAAGAATTCGGCTGCGCGATGGCGCGATCCGCTGGGGCATTTTTCAAGATGCCGCCGCCCCGCAATCGGCACGTCGAAAGCTTTCTCGTTGAAAATTGGGCTGAACACCTGCGCCAGCATGATCGAGTCACGTTGGCCGACCGCGAGGTGGAAGAAGAAGCACGGCAATTCCATCGCGGTCCTAAACCTCCGGTCGTCACGCACTGGCTGGCGTCCGAATGAGGCTGTCCCTATTCAGCAGCCGAACCGTTTACGCATACGCCCCGCAGTAAACTAAAGCTATCGAGATGCTGCTTGGCCACTCAACCTGAAACCCTGGTGCGCGAGCCTCGGCGCTTTCGCCGGACACCCGCCGCATAGGGCAGTTGGCGCAACAATCGGCCCTCTCGAACGCACAGCGCTGGTTTGTTCGAGAGCGCGCATGGATCAATGAACAACAGCTACAGCTTTGCCGAATTCCTGCGCCGACATTTTTTGAGCACCAGCGGGCGGAATGGTTCCACGCGCAGTTAGAATCGCTCGGCTGGAACGCGCAAATTCGATCGCGCCGGGAACGTAGTCGCGGAGTTTGGCGGCGACACTTCGCAGACGTCTCTCGTTTTGTCCGCGCATCTCGATACGGTATTTGCGCCGAATCGTCCGGAAGAAGTCTATTTTGGCCCGGATGGACGGCTGCTCGGGCCTGGCGCATCGGATAACGGCTCAGGATTGGCCGCGCTTCTCGCACTGGCGAGACTGCTGGCCGAAGCACCGGAGCTGCACGATTTGGCGGCATCGCTGCTGCTGGTTGCGAACGTCGGTGAAGAGGGCGAAGGCAATCTGACGGGTATGCGATATCTGTGCCGCAACTTCCCACAAATCGGCCAAATCTCGGGCATTCCTTGTTCTCGACGGTCCGTCTATCGAGCACATCACCGCACAGGCTTTGGCGAGCCGCCGCTTTGAAATCGCTTTCACGGGCGCGGGCGGGCATAGCTGGAACGACTACGGAACGCCCAATCCGGTTCACGCGCTCAGCGATACCGTCAGCTTTTTTATCCAGAACGCGGAGACTCGCGCGGCCGGCGGACCGCAAAGGACGCTGCTCTTATAACTTTGGAATTCTCGAAGGCGGCAGCAGTATCAACTCGATTCCTTCGAGCGCCCGCGCCAAGCTCGATCTTCGCTCGGAAGATCCCGCCATTCTCGAGGAGTTATCTTCTCTGCTCACCTCTGCCGTGGAACGTGGCCTCGAGCGCGAAAACCGCTCCGCGACCGCCAGCCGCCTAACGTCGCCAAGATCAAGGAACTCGGTTCCCGTCCCGGGCGGTAAGCTGCCCGAGCAATCGCGGTCTGCTTCGAACGATTCAGGCGGTCGATGCATATCTGAACATTCGCTCCCGTGTCGATTGCGCTTCGACCGATGCGAATGTCCCGCTTTCCATGGGACTTCCGGCGATCTCGATCGGAGCAGGCGGTCAGGGCGGCGGGGCTCACACGAGACAGGAATGGTATCAGCCGGAGGGCCGCGAACTAGGGCTTCAGCGAATCCTGCTGCTTCTAGCGGCGCTTGAAGGGCAGGTCCGGCTGGCCAACGATTCTGATACCGCACCCGTGTGAGTGCCGCGGGCAGCGAGGCCGCTAGGAAGAAATCCCCGCAACGCTGGCAAGCTGATCTGGTACTCGCCATCGTTGCCCTGATCTGGGGCACGACGTTCGTAGTTGTCAAACGAGCGTCTGAATGAGATCTCAACGACCTATTTCCTGGCACTGCGGTTCTGGTTGGCCAGCTTCTGCATGTCGGCCATGTTCGTGGGCGCGCTGCGGCGGAGTCGGCTCGCGCGCGCTCTGGCGAGGCTTGCGCGGCGGCGCGAGCGGCGGGCATGTTTCTGTGGCTCGGGTACATGTTACAGACCTTCGGCCTGAAGTACACAAGCGCCGGAAATTCCGGATTTCTCACCGGGCTTTACATCGTCCTGGTGCCGCTGATCAGCGCGGCGATTTATCGGCGATGGCCGCAAATTCCCGAACTGCTTGGCATCTCGGTCGCGACAGTCGGCATGGTGCTGCTGACGCTCCCCTCGCTCGAGCGCCAATTCCATCTTGAACCGCGGCGACTTGCTGACCATTGGCTGCGCCGTGGCTTTTGCCTTCCACCTGCTGGTCCTCGGCTACTATTCGCAGCGCGAACGCTTCGAAGCGGTCGCTTTAGGCCAAATCCTTTGCGCTGCCGTTCTGTCCACCATTTCGCTCGGGAGTGGAACATCCGCGCGCAGTGTGGAGCAAGAAGCGTCCTTTTCGCAATCCTGGTGACTTCCGTGTTCGCGACTGCGCATCGCTTTCGCGCTACAAACCTGGGCGCAGCAATACACCACCGCGACGCGGACCGCGCTGGTTTTTGCGTTGGAGCCTGTTTTCGCGCTCGCCACCGCGGTCCTGGTGGGAGGCGAAAGGCTCACGGCGCTCGGAGTGCTGGGAGGGGGTTTGATTCTGACCGGCATTTTGGCCGTCGAAATGAAACCTGCGCGTGCCGGATGACATCCGAAGTAGCAACAGCAGACGCGTTTGTGTTGTTCTACCAGCGAGAAGGAGGCCAAGTTCTCTATACTGGTTAGATAGCTACCGCTCCGAAAGGGTTCTCTGGCGATGCCGTTCCTCCAAAAAATGAAGCAGCAGAAACTGCTCAGCCTTACCTTGCTGCTCTTTACGCTCGTCTTGGGTATCGTAATCGGCACCGTGATGAACACCGGGAGTAAAGGCGGACCGGCAGAATTCGGCCGTTGCGCCGGACGCTACGCCGATTCACATTCCGCAAGCGGTTCCGATCTCGAACGAGTTCACGACGCTCACCAAGCGGGTGGAACCATCAGTGGTTTACATCGAATCCGATTATCTGCCGAAGCCTGGCAAGCGCAAACGGGCCGGCGGTGAGGACGGACGATCAGGATAAGGACGACAGCCAACCACCGAAGAGCCAGGATCCGTCAGAGATGTTCAAGCGTTTCTTCGGTGCGCCTGATCCGCACACTTTCCGGACAGAGGGTTCCGGCACCGGCTTCATCGTTGACAAGAACGGCTACATCATCACGAATCATCACGTGGTCAATAAGGCCGACCGCATCAAAGTAAAGTTGAACGGCGATGACACCGAATACCGGGCGCGGGTCGTCGGGTTCGATTCGGAGACGGATGTTGCCGTGCTCAAGATTGACACCAAACAGCCGCTCGTACCCGTGCAGGTGGGCAATTCCGATAGCGTGCAAGTGGGCGATTGGGTGATTGCGATCGGATCGCCATTCGGACTTCAGGCAACTGTGACGGCGGGAATAGTCAGTGCGGAGAGGACGCCGCGCGACTTGCCGGGCGCCGGGTCATTCCAAAATTTCTTGCAGACCGATGCCGCCATCAATCCCGGCAACAGCGGCGGTCCTTTGCTGAATATCCGCGGCGAAGTGATCGGCGTCAACACGATGATCGCCACTCGCAGCGGCAATTATGAAGGGATCGGCTTTGCCCTGCCTTCGAATACTGCGGTGAAAGTTTACAACGACATCATCCGCGAAGGACGCGTAGTACGCGGGTCCATTGGCATTCAGTGGAAACGAAACGGCGGAGCCGACACGCTGGAAGCGTTCGGCTTGGATCATGGAGTGCTCGTCGACAAGGTCGCCCCCGACGGCCCGGCCGGTAAAGCAGGAATGAAGGTCGACGACGTGATCGTCGCGATGAACGACCGGCCAATCAAAGATGGCGAAGAGCTTGTCAATAAAGTGGCGGATCTGCCTATCGGCTCAAAGACGTTGTTTACCGTAGATCGCAACAGCAAGCGGCTGGACTTCAAGGTAACAGTCGAGGAACGCGCGGTTGTTTGGGCCAACGAACCCCAATTTGCCGGGAACCGCCCGGAAACACCGGACGTTCCGAAGCCCGCAGCTCGCAAAGCAAATTTGGAATGGTCATTCAGAACTTAAAGGAGCAGGAGCGGCAGGATCTCAACATCGACGATAAGAGCGGCGTAAAAATCATCTCGGTCGATCCTGGATCTTTCGCCGACGACATTGGCCTGCAAGAAGGGGATGCGATCGTTTCCATCAATCGGCAACCCGTGGCAACGCCGGCCGATGTCATGAAGGTGCAAGCCAGCCTAAAACCGGGTCAGGCCGTAGCCGTTCACATCGTGCGAAGCGCGGTGGTCTCCGGACAGCACAGTCCACCGGAGCGATACTACCTCTCCGGGAAATTACCGCAGGAATAACTTTCACTCCCAGCAGTTGTGCCGCGCGTTTGGCGAAATAGGTCAGCACAAAGTCTGCGCCTGCGCGGCAGATTCCGGTTAGCGATTCGATGTATCGTTCGATCCAGATCGAGCCACCCGTTGTTCGCCGCGGCCATGATCATACTGAATTCGCCGCTGACCTGATAGGCGCCGAGAGGCACGTCAAACCGCTCGCGCGCTCCACGAATGATATCGAGACATGGCATGGCGGGTTTGACCAGAATCATATCCGCTCCCTCGTCTAAATCGAGAGTGATTTCGCGCATCGCTTCGCGGCTGTTTGCGGGATCCATCTGATAGCCGCGCCGGTCGCCGAACTGAGGCGCCGATTCCGCCGCTTCCCGAAATGGACCGTAAAAAGCGGAAGCATACTTCGCCGCATAAGAGAGAATCGGCGTGTTGCTATATCCCGCCTCATCAAGCGCCTTTCGAATGGCGCCGACCCGGCCATCCATCATGTCGCTCGGGGCCACAACGTCCGCACCCGCTCCGGCATGCGAGACAGCCGTTCTTGCTAACCATTCGAGCGTTGCGTCATTGTCCACCTCGCCATCCTTAATCACCCCGCAGTGGCCGTGACTCGTGTACTCGCAGTTGCAAACATCCGTGATCACAAGCAATTCCGGAGACGCCTTTTTCAATGCTCGAACAGCGCGTTGAGTCACCCCATCCGCTGCATACGCTCCAGAAGCAGACTCATCCTTGTGTTCCGGTATTCCAAACAGAATCACTCCACCGATTCCCAGCTTTCGGCATTCTTCACACTCGCGGATTAGATGATCGGCTGAAAGCTGCGCGTGCCCCGGCATGGAGCTGATCTCTTTCCGCACACCTTCTCCCCCGCACGCGAACAGCGGAAGAATAAACTGCGACGGAGAAAGCCGGGTCTCAGAGACCAGGCTCCGCAATGCTTCGGAAGAACGCAAGCGCCGTAAGCGCTGCACTGGAAATGCCATGGGATCTTACCCCAGTGTGGCAAACAGCGGTGGCTCAAAATGTCTGTATATGGACCGCAACGCCGCCAAGCGGTGGATTATTGGAGGAACTGTGCAAGGTGTGGGCTTCCGTTTTTTTGTACAACACAAAGCGGCTGCTCTGGGCCTTAACGGTTGGGCGCGCAATCTAGCGGACGGCCGCGTAGAGGTTTACGCCGTTGGACCGCACGGCGCGTCTCGAGCGAGTTCGCCGCTGCTCTCCACACCGGGCCGCGCATGGCGAACGTCCGGACTGTTGAGGAACACGAAGAAAAAGCCCAGAATCTCTCAGGTTTCGCGATCCGCTGACCGGGTCGCCAGTCCCTTAGAACCATTCTGCCGTTGGCAGGCATCCACATAGTATGGGCGCGACCATCTCCACACGGTTGAGGCGCGCTCCTGAAACGGCCCGATTCCTGCGCCGCGCCGGACCCGCGCTCTTTCGCGAAATCTCGAAGGATTACGCAGCGAGAAAGCACTCCGGCTCCGAATCGGCCCAATCCCAAAATGTGGCCGCTGAAAGGACTGCACGCGGCATGGCTCGGCCATAGTACCGTTCTTTTGAAGCTGGATGGATTCACCATACTCACTGATCCGGTTTTCAGCCGACGGATCGGATTGAATCTCGGCCCTTTGACGCTTGGTATCAAGCGGCTGATTGATCCGGCGGCGCCGATCGTGGATCTTCCGCCGATCGATTTGATCGTTCTTTCGCATGCGCACATGGATCACTTCGATATTCCTAGTCTGCGGCAACTCGAAAGCCTCCAAACGCGAGTTGTGACGGCTTCGCTCACTTCGGATTTGCTGCGGCCTAGGCGCTACGCGCGAGTCGACGAGCTCCGCTGGGGAGAGACGATTCAAGTTGGCCCGGCGAAGCTCACGGCCTTCGAGGTGGCGCATTGGGGCGCGCGCATGCGCAGCGACATTTACCGGGGTTACAACGGATACGTGCTCGAGGCTGGCGGGCATCGCATTCTGTTCGGAGGCGATACTGCTTACACGCACTCCTTCCGGCAAGTTCGTTCCTCGCCGCCGGTGAATCTGGCGGTCATGCCTATCGGCGCCTATGATCCATGGATCCGCGTGCACTGCAATCCAGAGCAGGCGTTGGCCATGGCGAATGATGCCGGCGCGGAGTTTGTATTACCGGTTCATCACCAGACGTTCCAATTGAGCCGGGAACCGCAACTCGAGCCCATCGAACGCCTTTTAGCGGCAGCGGGATCGAGTCCTGAGCGGGTATGCGTTCACCGGATCGGTGAAGAGTTCCATCTTTAACCGGCTTCGCAGGCTTTAACCGGCTTCGCAAGCGCGAATGTTGGTCAGTTTGGCTTGACAGTTCCGTCCGGCGCAGCACCGGTAATCGAAGCGCTATCTTCCCGCGTCAAGTGAAGCATGAACGGCGTGATTTCAAACGGCAGCTTCTCTTTGGCTGAGAGCAGCGGTACGTTGTGAGTCTTCATCAAATGCAATTGATCGGACCAGGGATCCATGCGCACCCGGGAACCAAGAGGCAGTGCGGCGATCTGTCCCGGATTTCGAACCTGAAGTTCCGGAGACATCTCCATCAGTCCTGAAAGACGCATATCTTTGTGCGTATCAGCCAGACGATTCCCGATCAGCGGCCGGATCAGATGCGGCACTTCGTTGCTCCGCGTAGACAGCATCCGCAAGAAAAGGCCTACCCGCGGGAGATTGTCTTTATAAGGAGAATTCTTCAGGAGAGCGATTGCCTTTTCATCCGCGGCCTGCTCTTCTTGTTGCGTTCTGGCGATTGAGATCTTCTTTAGAGTTGCCTGATCATCGAACAGAAGGCGGTCTTCGAACGCATACTTCGTGTTGACAGAGTGCCCTAGCAGGATGTGCGCCAATTCGTGCGCCAGCACAGACGCGAGACACGCTTCGTCCGGAAGCACGTCAATCAGACCGCGGCTCATGAGGATGGTGCGATTCACCGCAACCGATTCCAGCGGAGTGGTCAACAAGATTCGCACTCGCACCGGCGGATCGATATTGATGTTATTCGAGACTTCCAGGTTATTCAGGACTGTGTCCAGCACTTGGTCCACTTCGCCCGGGGGAGCAACCAGTCCGGCATCCTGGAGCCGGTGAATGATGTTGTCCTCGGCCTGCGTCTCCCACATCCGCTTAGCCTGAACGGGTGAATTTTCCCCTGCCGCGTCGCTCTGGTCCTTGACGCCTTGAGGCGCATCGACCGTCAGGTTTGTGAACGCCTCTTCGGATTTCGCTTTTTCGGATTCATAATCCCAAACCCGCGTTTGGGCCCTCATCGGCCCGGTGTGGACGGGACCAAAGTGCCACCCTTCATCCTGAGCGTAAATATAGGACGGGAGCCATAGACCAGGCCCTGTGTTCACCCGCCAGGAATCGAAATGCGCGAAAGCGTCGTTCGGAGCAGGCACATATTTGCCATTCAGGCGCACGATCGTATAGTCTCGATCTTCGATCCAGATGCGTCCTTCAAAACGCCCGCTGACCGGCATTCCTCAATGGCAATACATCGGCGACGATGCAACGCACATCACCCAGAAATTCCCGCCGCACGTAATCGATCTTGTAATGAGCCCGATCGAAATTCTTCTCGTCCAGGAACATCATGTCGGCGAATCCGCGCGGGTTGTATTCGGTCGAGAACATGCTGGTCAGCAGATGGGGAACTTTTTTTATCGCTGAACTAGTAGGGAGGAATGACGCATGGATGTTCCCCCGCGTCATATCCAGCTTCCCCAGATAATAAAAATCGTGCACAGGAACCCACCCCAGATCCGAATCGCTCTTCATTTCCTGGATGTACGTTTCGACGACCGGCTCTTTACCTCTCAGCGCCGATATCAAAAGGCGTTCGCGGTTGATGGCGCGATCGACAACTTCATCGAAGTTCTTGGCCGGCTCCGCCTGAGTGCCCGTTCAGGATTTTCTCCAGATCTTTAGCCGGATCGGCGGGATGAACAGTGGTCGGGTTCGATGGTAATACCTGCTGCGCCACTCCCAGGGAGCCAGCACTGAAACCAGCTAACAGAATCAGTTGCCCGAAGACAGTCGTATTGGTCAATTTCGTTAAAAGCATAAAAGCTGGCTAAGTCAGTTCAAATGTGATGTAGATTGTGGCGTTTGTATCGACGGGCACGCCGCCGCGTGTAGCGGGGCGGAAGCGCACCTGCATCGCGGCCTGTTCGGCTGTTTCATCGAGTCCGTGTCCGAGCCCGTGGAGGACTTTAACAATGTGAATTGTGCCCGATGCCTGAAAGACAACTTGTATCGAGACTTGTCCTTCTATTTTCAGGGTTCGACCCTCTTCTGTGTACACCGGCTTCGGTTTATACAGAATCTCTACTGGCGTAGTCGCCGGCTCAGCAGGCTTGGCACGCTCTACCTGACTCGGCGCGGCAGGGGTCGAGTCTCCAAAGCCGCCGGTTTGGATAGTACCGCCATGACCGGTGCCTGCTGATCCCGCGGAGCTTGGACCGGCGTCGCCGAACGTCCCGGCACGGATGCTGCCGCTCTGACCTTTGCCATTCGCTCCGCCTTTGCCGCCGCCTTCGGGCAGGTCGAATGAGCCCAGCTTCGCCATCGTCAACGAAGACTGGTGGGAAGTGGGGGATGCCGGAACGCCTCTCGGATCGCCGAAGCCCCCGAGTTTCAACTGCTTGTCCATTTGAGGCCCTTTCGCCCGCTCAGTGGTTTCGAAGACCCCGGTATGGATTTCCGGCTTGGGCGCTGGGGCTTCTATCTTGGGCTCAGGCAACGGTTTTGGTGTTACCGGAACATCGCGGATTACCGGCGCCGCTGCGATGAGCGGCTGCTTGATCTCCGGCGGCTTCACCACCGGTGGCTTGATCTCCGGAAGCCGTTTCCGCGGTACCTCAACCTTCGCCACTACCGGGGGCTGAATGTGCGGATGCACGATCGGCTTGGGTTTGTACTCCGGGAGCGGTGGCGCAAGAAGCGTCACACGTTCTCTCGGCATCGTAATCTCCCTTACATCTGGAACCCAAACGGCAAGCGCCAGAAGCAATAATAGCGCGTGAACAAACCCGCTTGTCGCGTGACTTCTCCACGACAAAGGCTGACGAACCGCGGGGTTAAAGAGGCTAGGTGTCTCGATTCGGTTCACTTGCACTCCCGGAGCCGTATAGCAGCGGCTCTATGGATCCAACTAGCTTTGAAGTTTACACTAGTCGACCTGATGAGGAACATTACCCTATTGGTAAGACGTGGGTCACTCTTGGGGCGAATACTGGGATTTGTTACAGGTTAGTTTGTCTATAGGCCAGACGAGTTTCGTCCGCGCTATGCAGGGCTAGGGACTTTTTTTGGCAACAGCGGCTCGCGATTTGCCCAACGTAGTTCGCGAACTGGAATTTCCTAGCGCCAGCAACTCTTCGATCCGCTGGCGAATCGTCTCTTCTTTCATCGAGTTCTCATCACCCAGCGGCGGCGTCTGGTAGTGAATATAGCCCTTGCGATCGATCAGTACCAACTGCGGCACCACCATCCGATCGGCCATGCTGAAACCGAGGAACGTTACCATCTGGTCCCTCGGAACCCAGCCCACCGGGAACTCCGCGCGAAAGGTTCTCGCGAAAGCTGCCACCAGCAGGTCAGCGTCATGAGGGCCCCGGCCATCGTCCAGCCCATTGATCGCCACATCGAGGGCTTGAAAACCGCGGTTACCATATTCCTCTTGAAACTTGCCCATCACCGGTACGGCCGCCTGGCAGTGCGGGCAAGTCGTCAGAATAAATTCGAGCGCTACCACCTTCCCGCGGTATTGGCTTAATAGCTTCGGTCCCTGCCCGGGAACTGTGAACGCCAATTCCGGGGCCTTGCGAATCGTGTTCGCGCCGCCGGCGCCCCAACAAAGGCCTGCCAGAATCAGCGCTCCGAAATACGTGGAAACTCTCTTCACCATCGCTCTCATCTCAGTGTACTCATCGCGGACGCGTCTCCACCTATAATCGAGACATGCAACGCAGCGAGTGGATGGCCTCTCACGCTAACGATCCGGTTCGCACCCAGATTTACTATGCCCGAACGGGAACCCTCACCCCCGAAATGGAGTATGTCGCTCAGCGGGAGAACCTCGCTCCTGATCTGATCCGCGATGAAGTCGCGCGCGGGCGCATGATTATTCCTGCGAACATCCACCACGACCGCCTCGAGCCGATGTGCATCGGCGTGGCTTCGCAATGCAAGATTAACGCGAACATCGGTAACTCCTCGACCACGTCGAATATCGGGGAAGAACTCGAAAAACTAAACTATGCGGTGAAATACGGCGCGGATACAGTGATGGATCTGTCGACCGGGGGCGACATTCCGCGCATCCGGCAAGCCATCATAGACGCCTCGCCAGTGCCGATTGGGACAGTCCCCATTTATGAAGCGTTGACCCGCGTAAGGCGTGTCGAGGATCTCAGTCTCGCGGTCATGCTCGAAGTGATCGAAGAGCAAGCCGAGCAAGGCGTCGATTATATGACGATCCACGCGGGTGTGCTGGTCCAATACGTTCCTTTAACCAGCAAACGCATCACCGGAATCGTGAGCCGCGGCGGCGCCATTCTTGCGGAATGGATGGTCAAGCATCACAAGCAGAACTTTTTGTACGAGCACTTCGATGAGATCTGCAAAATCTTCCAGAAGCATGATGTCAGCTTCTCGCTCGGCGATGGATTGCGGCCCGGCTGTCTCGCCGATGCCAGCGATGCCGCGCAATTCGCGGAACTTCGAACGCTAGGCGAACTGACTCGCAAATCCTGGGAGGCCGGCGTTCAAGTCATGATCGAAGGTCCGGGACACATTCCCATGGACCAAATCGCCCTGCAGGTCGAAAAGGAGCGTGACATCTGCTACGAAGCGCCTTTCTATACGCTGGGTCCACTGGTCACCGATATCGCTCCAGGGTATGACCACATCACCTCCGCCATCGGCGCGGCCATGATCGGCTGGTACGGTGCATCCATGCTCTGCTACGTCACTCCTAAAGAGCACCTCGGATTGCCCAATCGCGAAGACGTGAAGCAAGGGATTATCGCCTATAAGATTGCGGCGCATGCCGCCGATGTTGCCCGGCATCGCAAGGGAGCCCGCGACCGCGACGACGAACTCTCCCGTGCACGGTTCGCCTTCGACTGGCGCAGGCAATTCGAGCTCTCGCTCGACCCCGAGACCGCCGAAGCGATGCACGATGAAACGCTGCCTGAGGAAGGATTCAAAGATGCCGCGTTCTGTTCCATGTGCGGCCCGAAATTCTGCTCAATGAATCATTCGTCGAAGACGCAGGAGTTTACCGCGGCCGATGCGGCAGCCGTGCTCGCCGCTTCCGAAGCCCCGGTGCTCGTCCATATCGATTAACAGATATCGATTGACAGATCGCGCTTCACGACCCAAGCCGCGCGCATCCCATCCCGGTTTCGCTACTCGACCACCGGCCGCACCCGCATGCCACTTTTCATCTCGGCATCGGTCGGTTCCACAACCCGGTCGGCAACCCGGTCGCCCGGGGACAGGCCCGAAAGAATCTGCACATTATTCACATCGCTGATTCCTGTACTCACCGGCACCCAAGCGATGGATTTCCCTTTCAGCTTGTATACTCCATTCGCGCCTCGAAGAGTCCGCAGAGCGCCTTTGGGAATAACCAGCGCATTCTCGACCACCTCTGAAATGATGGTCGCGTTCACCGTCACTCCCGGAAGCAGATCGTGATTGGGATTATCGATGATCGTGCTCACTTCCCCCACCGTTCGCGTCCCGAGCGCAATCACTTCCGTCGGAAGTTTGTCCACGCGTCCCCACCATTTTTGACCCGGGCGCGCGTCCCAGGTAATGCTGACGCGCATGTTCATCGCGACGCGGCCCAAATCCGGTTCGTCCACGTACACCACGACTTTCACCTGATCTAATTTCCCGATCAGCGCCACCAAATCGCCCGGCTGCAGATATGCGCCCACCTTCAGGTCAAACTGGTAGACTGTGCCCGCAATCGGGGAGGTCACGTCACCCAACGTCACCTTGTGACGGGCAAGCGCGACCGCCTGTTGGGCATCGTGCAATTTTGCCTGCGCCACGCTGCGATCGCTCGATGTCACCAGCGTCCTTCGCTGATCCTCGAACGCCGAAAGCTGCAGCTTCGCCTTATCGAGAGCATCTTTCGCCTCCTCCACCTGACGTTTTGTTGCGGCTTGCCCGGCCAGCAGCCGCTGCTCCGATTCATAATTCCGCTGCGCGACCTCTACAGCCGTTTGCGCACTCTTGATCGAATCGTTCAGGTTCGCCAGAGTGGCTGCCTTGCCGCCCTGCCCCAGAGTCGTGCTCTCTGCTTGAGCTTCCTGTTCGCGCGCCTCGGCTTCGGCCAGATCCGACTGCGCTTGGGTGGCGTCCAGCCTCACCAGCGTCTGCCCTGCCTCGACGCTTTGCCCTCGCTGAACCGAAACCGAACGCACAACGCCCGCGGTTTCAGCACGCGCCGCCGCCCATTCCACCGGCTCGACTTTCCCGTTGGTCGATACCGTACTCTGAATCATCGCGCGCTGCACAGCCGCGAAATGAATCTCCGGTGAGGTTTGACGATGACCCAGTCCCCACCACAAAAGGAGCAGCACCGGCAGGATCAATATCGGCCAGTACCTCTTCATTTTGCGCGGCTAAAGGCAACGTGCAAGCTTGTATTCTAGCTCCGCAACACCAGCAAGCCGTCATCAGTGATAGCGTCAGCGGCCGAGGCAGCCGCCGGACCTCACGCGGAGACATTCCGGTGCGCTGTTTCACCATTCGGCACAGATGACTCTGATCGGAGAAACCGTTCCGCGCCGCAATTTCGGCGATAGGCGACTCGGAGGTCGCAAGCTCTGAGCATGCTGAGGCCAGGCGTAGCTGGCGAACATAGTCGCTGATACAGCAATCATAGTGTTTGCGGAATGCACGTGACAGATGTACCGGATGCACGTGAGCGTATTCGGCCAATTCCTTGAGAGTGATCGATTCACGATAGCGTTCGTGAAGCAACGTGTTGACGCGCGCCAGCCAATCCGGCCGCCTGGGATTTGCAAGCGTCATGCGGCTGCGGAGCACGTCGGCAAGGATCTCAAAGGCTAAACCTTCTATCGCCAGCTCGGATACCGCGTCGTAGCGGAAAGCTTCCGTGCGAAGCTTGATTCCGAGCTGCCTGAAATGCCTGCTGCAGAGCGTCGTGCGGGTGCGCGTATCGATGCCATAATCCCGCAGACGATCGGCAAAATGGGGCAGAATCTCCAGGTTCAGTGATCGCCCTCCATTCTCGAAGAACCGATTCGAGTGGAATTCACCCGCGGTGTGAAAAATCACCTGGCCCACATCGCAGTACAGCGTGGACGAACCGCAGCACTCCACATAAGAGCCCTGAAGCTCGATCGAGAGAAATGCCCGGTCGTGAGAATGCCAGGACAGATTCTGCCCCGCAGCTATATTGGCTCTCCACCAGCGCAAAGTTGGTCAGTTTACGGGAAGTTAGGACCGTTCCGAGGAATCGCCCTTCGCCTGACTTATCCATAGTTTCTGCCCCCGCTCTGGAAAGTGCGAAAAACGTCAGATCTCGTGGTCTGCAGGTCGACGCTGCACTACTTTTCTTGGCTTTAGGTTAACTTCCGGTTACAGCGCAGTCAAGTTGTTCGCAGCCGTCCCGCCGAATGCGTGCTATGCTGTCGCCCAGTTCGTTTCAAGTTCAGGAGAGTGACATGCATTTGCGCGCATTTATGGCTGACCGTTTTTGGCGTTCTCGGCTCTGTGGCCTGTGTTTCCGGGGCTTTTGCGGCGGATAAGCCGCAATACACCGTTGATGCGATTCGCTATGGAACCATCGCCGATTTCCCCGTGCGCGGGCTGGTGTTGGGAGCAGATCCCTCCCGCAAGATGGACATCGCCATGATCGTATGGCTGGTGCGCGGAAACGGCCACACGATTTTAGTCGACTCCGGTTTTTATCGCCAGCAGTTTTTCAAGCACTGGAACATCCGCGATTTCAAAAAACCTTCCGATGCAGTCGAGGAACTGGCGGGTGTGAAGCCCGAAGACGTCACGGACGTGATTATCACGCACATGCATTGGGATCACGCCGACGGGGCGGACCTGTTTCCCAAAGCGCGCATCTGGGTGCAGCGCGATGAGTACACGTACTACACGGGCGAGGCCTGGCACAACCCGAAAACCCATGGCGGCATCGAGCCCGATGACGTGCTCGCGTTCGTGAAGATGAATATCGAGGGACGGCTGTCATTCGTCGAGGGCGATGATCAGGAGATCATTCCCGGAATCACTTGCTACATCGGTGGCAAACACACCTATCAATCCCAGTACGTGGGCGTCAATACGGCAGCGGGAACGGTAATTCTGGCTTCCGACAACGTGTACTTGTACGAGAACCTCGATAAGCATGTGCCGATTGCCGCCTCGCTCGACAAGGACTCGAATCTCAGGGCACAGGACCGCATGCGCAAGCTGGCGGCCAAGGAGAGCCTGATCATCCCCGGGCACGATCCTGCCATCTTCGAGCGCTTCCACGGGCCCAAACCCGGCATCGTTCGAATCGAATAAGCCCGGTCCGCCGAGCGTGCGCTAACTCTGTTCAATTGTTAAGCGGGTACAAGAAATTCGCCTGCAAACCGTGTAGACTCCTCTCTGATCGACGTGATCAGGGTGTGGAGGATCGAGCATGATTTCCAATATCGATCGCTTAGGTACGGGATTCTTCTTTTGCTCGCGTGCGCCGGTGTTGGCCCTGTGGCCAATTAGGTACCGCAACCATTCGTGGTACCGTTCGTGACGCTCAAGGGGCGATAGTGCCCGGCGCGCATGTGAACGGTCAAGAACGTGCAGACCGGCGTGACTACCAGCTGGTCACGGATACCGAGGGGCGGTATGTCGCACCCAGCCTGCCGATCGGCGAATACCAGGTGCAGAGTTCAAATGCAGGGCTTTGAGACGCGCACTGCGGCAGAAGATCACGCTTGCGGTCGGCGAGACGCGCCAGGTGGATATCACGCTGCAAGTCGGCGAAATGCGGCAGGAAATCGCCGTGTCAGAGCAGGCGGCGCACGTTGAATCGGCGAGTCTCGACTGTCGAGGGACTGATCAACCAGAGCCAGATGCGCGACTTGCCGCTGAACGGCCGCAACTTCGAACAGCTTATCGTGCTGACGCCGGGCGTCGTGCCGGTAACGAACGCGGCGTCTTCGGCGTACATTGGCCGCTCACAGGTGTACTCGTTCGCCGGGTCGCGGCCAGTCGGGCAGGAAGAGCAGATCGACGGGCAAGATATTCAGGATTTTTGGGATCGGGGCACCGGTGCGGCGGTGCTGGGAACTTCGCTTGGCGTTGACTCGATCGCCGAGTTTCAGACCTACACGAGCGCGGCGAGCGCGCAGTTTGGCGGCGCCAATGGTGGCGTGAACGCGGTCACAAGGTCTGGCACGAACAGTTTTCATGGCTCGGCGTACGAGTTTGCCCGCGATGCAGATATTCGACGCAAATCCGTACTTCGTTCCGTCGACCGGTAAGCCGCCTTTTCAGCGGAATCAGTTCGGCGGAACTATCGGCGGACCAATCATGAAGAACAAGATGTTCTTCTTCGCCAACTATGAGGGACTGTGGCAGACGCTGGGAGAAGCTCCGGTCGTGATCATGCCGAACCAGGCGGCCCGAACGGAAGTGTCGAACTATATCAACACGCTCGCTCCCGGCAGCGCGGCCCGCACGAATGAACAGACCGTCCTGAACTCTCTGATGGGGATTCCGCTGCCGCCCGCCGGCGCGCTCAATTTGGGCAACGGAACGTCACAAGCGATCCTCAGCGGAAACCAGAGCGGCGTTGAAAACTACATGACTGCGCGGTGGGATTACAACGTGTCAAGCAAGGATTCGATATTCGCCCGGTCGATCTACGATCACGCGACATTATCGGAGCCTTTCGCGGCGAACAGTCTCGGTTTGTATCCGCAAACCGCCTTCGACCACAATGAGTTCCACACTATCGGCTGGACACGAAACGTCTCGAGCACTATGATCAGTCAGGCGCAGTTCAATTTCACCCGGACGGTACAGGTGGGAAACACACCCACACGCATCAGTCCGTTCAACTGCAATCCGACGAACGGCTACGACTGCTTTTACAGTGTCCCGGCATTGTCATCCGACTTTGGCCTGAATACACCAACAGCGCCGATTTTCGATTACGTGCAGAACAAGTTCGAGCCGCGCGAACAAGTGTTTTGGGTCAAGGGCGCGCATTCCCTGGCTTTTGGCGCGTGGCTGCTGAGGGATCAAACTGCAACCAATACGCCGGTGAATCCAGCCGGAAATTACTATTTTTCGGCTTGGGGATACAGCGCGACCGGGACTCCGACTGCGAACTCGTTCCTGACCGGGCAGCCGTATTCGTTCATCGGTGCGCTTGCCAGGCCAAGCCGACAGCAATCGTGATTTCCGGGAAACAGATTTGACCCTGTACATCCAGGACGATTGGAAAGCAACTAAGAATCTCACGATCAATATTGGACTGCGGTATGACTTCGAATCCAATCCCATCGAGATTCATAACAAGCTGTATGCCTTCGTGAGTCCATTTCAATCCACCGAGACGGCTATGTGAACGTTCCGCACCCGTTCGTGAACAATCCGTCGCTTAAAGAATTCGACCCGCGCCTCGGAATCGCTTGGGCGCCATTCGGCGGCACACAGAACGGTTTTCCATGCGGGGTTCGCCATCGTGCACGACCCGTACCAGCCGAGGAGCTACGGTGTCGGGTATAATTTCTCGCCACCATTTAATCAGGTGACGGTTCCTTTCCCTGCTTTTACCGTGCCGGTGGCGTTCAGCTGCACGGCGAGCGCCTCGCAATGTACGCCGCCGCTTCCTTCCATCCACGATGCATTGGGCTATAACATCAACACCACTCCCTATACGATCCAGTACAGCGCCAATATTCAGCACGAAATACCCGCGGGAATCGTGCTCAGCGTCGGCTACCTGGGCTCGCAGAGTTCACATTTACTTACGCAGATAGAAGTCAATCCGCCCATAAATTCGGGGACGTTGCAGAATCCAGTCTTTGCAACAGAGCAGCAGGTAGGAACCGGGCTTGACGCTAGTGACAAATCCGCGCATCGATCCGACTTTCGGGGATATGGGCGAGATTTTGCCCTGGGCGCATTCGAGTTACAACGCTCTGCAATTGCAGGCGAATAAAGCGCTCACGTCACGGCTTGATGTTCCAGACAAACTATACGTTTTCTCATTGCCTGGACAACGGATCCGCTACCTACTCGGTCGACAACGGCGGCTACCTTGCGCCGCTCTATCCTTATCCGCTCTCGCGCAATCGAGGCAACTGCAGCTTCGACCGGCAGCACAACATTTCCACGAACGTGGTTTATACGCTTCCCTTCCATGGCCACTGGTATTCCGAAGGCTGGCAGATCTCGAATATATTTGCGTTCCATACCGGCCTGCCGTTTACCGTTATGTGCGGCTTTGACTGCGTCGGATTGAACGAGCAAAACAGCCCCAGCCTTCCCAACGTTAATGCGGGTGTCAATTTTCACAACGTAGTGCGGCCGGGAAATATCAACCAGTACTTCAATCCTGCAGATTTCAGCCTTGCGCCCCTAGGCATGATAGGCGACGAAGGCCGTAACCAATTCTTTGGCCCATCGCTCGTGGACGATGATGTGGCGCTGATGAAGAACACGCGCATTCATGAATCGATGACGATCCAGATCCGCGCGGAAGCCTTCAATCTCTTCAATCATCCGAATTTCTCGAACCCAAACACGAGCCTGTACACAGGCCCCGGTTCTCCCAATCCGAACGCGGGCAAGATCACCAGCACCATTTCGGCGTCAGGGGGCCTTCCCTCCTCACGTCAGCTGCAGTTTGCAGTCAAGTTCATTTTCTGAGGCAAGCGAAATGATCAACAGTGTCGTCGCCGACCCCACAGCGCATGCGCGATTCCTATGGCGGAACGGCGAGATCGTCCCCTGGGAAGAAGCCAATGTCCATGTGACGGCCGTTGGCCATGGCTCGGTGGCGTCAGTTTTTGAAGGGCTGAAGGCTTACTGGAGCGACAGAAAACAGCAGCTGTTCTGTTTTCGCTTGCGAGAGCACATGGAACGTCTGATCTCCTCAGCGCGGCTGGCGAGAATCCAGTGCTCGTGGAGCGTTGATCAGATGGTCGAGAGCGTGCTCGAACTTCTTCGCGGCAAATGAGACCAGGCAAGACACTTACGTGCGGCCCTGGCTGTTTGCATCGGGATTGATTCGCGAGCAGATGGTGCCTGCCGATGCGCCGACCGAACTGGTGATCGACACCTGGCCGTTTATCTCTAACCCGCCGGCACATACTTGCCGCGCGTGCATCGTGAGTTGGATCCGCATTTCCGAACGGTTACTGCCGCCGCGAATTAAGGCGTTTTCCAATTACTCGAACGGGCGGCTTGGAATGATCGAGGCGCGGCTGAGCGGCTACGACTGTCCGATCTTTCAGAATGAAAACGGGATGATCACCGAAAGCGCAGGAGCGTGCATCGCGACTGTTCGCAAAGGTGTGGTCTACACCCCGCCTCTATCGGCCGGAATCCTGGATAGCATCACGCGGGCCACGCTGCTGTCGAAGATCGAAGACATGGGCATGACCGTCGAAACAGACCGATCTCACGCGGACGGACCTGTATGTCGCCGATGAAGCGTTCTTTATGGGTACGGGATGGGAAGTTCTGCCGATTCGCGAGATCGATGGACTGGCTTACGCGACGGCTCCCGGCCCCGTAACAAGCCGCATCGCTCGCGAATATTTGCAATTGGTGCGCGGCGAATCGAAAGCCCCCAGCGGATGGATCGAGCCAGTTTGGACACCCGCCGGCGCACCATCCCAAAGAAGCCACCGGCGAAATCCGCGTCACGCAGTAACGGAGAAAAAAGCATGAATAATCTTTTGGCCAGGCGTCGTGCCCTGGTCCTGCCGCTGCTCGTTTTGCTATGCGGCTGCAGCTCTCGCCGCTTCCGCGCAGGATCTAAAGTCTCCGGAACAATACTTCGGCTTCAAGATGGGCGCCGACTACAAGCTGGTGAAGTGGCCCCAAATCGTGGAATATTTCCAGACGCTCTGGCGCGGCATCGAATAAAGTGAAGCTGGTTGAGGCGGGGAAATCTTCGGAAGGCAATCCGATGATTGTGGCGATCATCTCGTCACCGGAGAATCTCGCGCAAGCTCGATCATTACAAGGAAATTTCGCAGAAACTGGCAAATCCGCGTGGGCTGGCTCCGGAGGATGCCGAGCGGCTGATCGCCGACGGCAAACTGATTGTTGCGATCAGTTGCTCGATCCATGCGAGCGAAATCGGCGCGACGCAGCTTTCCATGGAGCTTGCCTATGATCTTGCGACGCAGGATACGCCGGAGATGCGGCGCATTCTGGACCAGGACATCATGCTGCTATGGCCTTCGCATAATCCGGATGGCAACATCACAGTCGCCGATTGGTACAACAAGAACGTCCATACGAAGTACGAGAACGCCCCGCTCCCCTGGCTCTATCACAAATATGTCGGACACGATAACAACCGCGACTGGTTCATGCTGAACCTGGATGAAACCAAGGTCGTCACGAAGTTCTACTTCAAGGAATGGTTCCCGCAGGTACTCTACGACATTCACCAGATGGGCCGCACCGGGGCGCGCATCTTCGTTCCGCCTTTCCTCGATCCGCTGAATCCGAACATTCACCCGCTCATTTGGCGCGGCATCAACCTGCTTGGGACGCACATGGCTGCGGCGGAGGAGGACGCGCATCACACCGGAGTTGCGCAGAGCATCGCATACACATCCTGGTGGGAGGGAAACTCACTGCAGCAGCCGTGGTTCCACAACATGGTGAGCGTCCTGACAGAGACGGCATCGCCGAACGTGGCGTCTCCGGTGACGCAGAAGCTCAGCGAGCTGACCGGAAACAATCCCGGCCTTCCTGAATATGCTTTGCGGGCGAATTTCTCGAATCCCTGGCCTGGAGGGACGTGGCGTCTTCGCGACGTAGTCGACTACGAGTACACGGCCGCGATCGCAGTGCTTGATACGGCCGCTCGTTATCGCGAACATTTCCTGCGCGGCTTCTATGAAATGGGTCGCGACGAGATCCAGAAAGGTGAAACGGAGCCACCCTACGCGTATGTCGTACCGGCCAGCCAGCGCGATCCGAATACTGCCGTCAAGATGATCAATCTCTTGATCGATCAAGGCGCGGAAGTCCGAATGGCCAATGCTGACTTTGTGGCCGATGGCGTGACGTATCCGAAAGGCTCTTACGTCTTGCTGATGGCGCAACCATTCCGGCCATTTGTAAAAGACATCATGGAGGCCGCAAAAATATCCGGATCTCCGGGCTTTCCCAGGCGGTCCACCGATCCCACCGTACGACGTGGCCGGATGGACGCTGCCGCTACAAATGGGTGTCGCGGACGCCATGGTCAAAGAGAAGTTTCAAGCGGACCTGAGCCGTGTGATCAACCGCGCCGAGCCACCGAGTCCGAATGTCGGTGCGGGCGGTCCCGGGGTGAGCGCGTTTGTCCTGGATCACGAACGTAACGACAGTTTGATCGCGCTGAACCGTTTGCTGAAGAACGGCCACGAGGTGTATTGGGCTCAGCGGCCATTTCACGGCTGGCGCCGCATCGTATTCTGCCGGTGCGATGATCATCCCCGCGCAGGGCAAACAGCAGGCGGATGTGAGAGCGATTGCACAATCGCTTTCTCTTCCACTGGCTGCGGCAGAACAGCCGATTTCCGTTCCAGCTTACAAGCTGAAGCCTCTGCGCCTTGCGCTTTACAATCCTTGGGGCGGAAACATGGATGAAGGCTGGACCAGGCTGATGCTCGAGCAGTTTGAATTTCCGTATTCCGAGATTCGGAATGCCGATATTCACGCCGGAGATTTGAGTTCGAAATACGATGTGATCGTTTTTGCAGATCAGGCTCCGGAAAGCATTCTGAATGGAATTACCGCCAGCAGAATTCCAGCTGAATACGCAGGCGGAGTCGGCAAAGAAGGTCTGGATGGTCTGAAGACATTTGTGCAAAACGGCGGCACGGTCATTGCGCTAGCAGACGCCGCGCACTTGTTCATCAAGAATTGGGGCTTGCCCTTGACTGATGTGGTGCAAGGATTGAAGCCGACTGATTTTTTCTGCCCCGGCTCAATCCTGGATGCGAAAGTAGACAATTCTGATCCGGTCGGGTACGGCATGCCGGACGACACCTCGGCATTTTTTTCCCGCAGCTCGGCATACGAAATTCAGCCCTGGTATTTCGCTCCCGGAGGGACGGTAAGAACGATCGTTAAATATGGCGGCGATCATGTTCTCGAGAGCGGCTGGATTCTCGGTGAGAGTCACCTCTACGACCGGGCGGCTGCCGTTGATGTGTCATTGGGAAAAGGGCATGTGATTCTATTCGGATTTCGGGTTCAAAACCGTGACCAGCCGCATGCCACGTTCAAGCTCTTCTTCAATGCGCTTTATTACGGCCCAGCTACGTTGGACCAGCAGTTCCGCACTGCCGCAGCGGGTAAGAATGAAGGCCACAAAGGGACATGAAAACTATTGCTCGCGCCTCGCTATTTCTTTTCGCATCGTTCGCGATCATTTCATCGCCGCCTAAGCGCCTATCGGCCCAAGAGCAGGGGCCGCCGTCCGCGCCTCAGCCACCCGAGTCTTCGGGCCCACTCGCGCAACTCCACTTCCGCTTCATCGGTCCCATGGGCGGACGCACATCGGCAATCACAGGAGTAGTTGGCCAGCCTGCGGTCGCCTATGTCGGCAATGCAAATGGAGGCATCTACAAAACGACTGATTACGGCGTCACCTGGGAGCCGATTTTCGAGCATCAGGATTCCGGGTCCATCGGCGCGCTCGCCGTCGCGACCTCAGCACCCAATGAGGTGTGGGCCGGTACCGGAGAGCCCTGGATTGTGCGTGTCGAACCCGATATGGGCGACGGAATCTATAAATCGACCGATGAGGGCCGCTCCTGGAAGCACATGGGACTCGATCAAACGGGTCATATCACCAGCATCGTGATCAATCCACAGGACGCAAATACAGTTTATGCCTGCTCTGTGGGACAAGCTTATAAACCCGAGAACCAACGCGGCATCTTCAAGACCTCCGATGGCGGCAAGACGTGGAAACAAGTCCTCTTCGTCGACGATAAGACGGGTTGCTCCGACCTGGTGATGGATCCCCGCGATCCGAACACGCTGTTCGCGGGCATGTGGGAGGTCATCATTCATACCTGGGACCTCCATAGTGGAGGCCCGGGTAGCGGCGTGTACGTTACTCATGACGCGGGCGCTACCTGGAAGAAGATCTCCGGCCATGGACTGCCCGCCGCGGACCATCCGTTAGGCCGTGTCGCTGTGAATATCGCGCCCACCAACTCGAACCGCGTGTATGCGCTGCTCGAAGATGAGCCGCCTGGGTTTTATCGCTCCGATGATGGCGGCAGGTCGTGGCACTTGGTCAATTACAACTACGCTATTGGCGGCCGCTTCCCCTATGACAGCCGGTTCGGCATTTCGTCCGGCAATGAAGATCTGCTTTACTTCCTGGGACAAGCATGGTTTGTATCGGAGGACGGCGGCAAGTCGCTGGTTTCGAATCCAACCCGGGCCGGTGGCGATCTGCACAACATGTGGATGGACCCGAATGACCCAAACCATTTCATGGTTAGCGACGATCAGGGCGACGCGATCACCTGGAACGGCGGCAAGACGTACCGGCGCGTGCTGTTGCCGAATTCGCAGTTGTTCCACGTCGCGACAGATAACCGCATTCCATACAACGTCTATGGCAATAAGCAGGACGGCGGCTCAGTAGGGGGGCCCAGCAACAACGGTCACGGAGGCCGCGGCGGCATCTCTCTCGGCGACTGGTTCAATGTTGCTGGAAGCGAAGATGGTTTCCTGGTACCCGATCCCACGGACGACAACATTTTCTGGGTTACTTCTTACTACGGAGATGTGGGCCGGATCAATATGAAGACCAAGGAAGCGCACATGGTTTCTCCATGGCCGGATGCGCCGTTTGGTTACGCTCCCAAAGATCTGAAATATCGCTTTAACTGGGTCACTCCGCTTGCCATTTCGCCGCACGACCACAACCGCGTGTACGTCGGCACGCAATATATCCTGATGACCACCAATGGAGGACAATCCTGGAAGCAGATCAGTCCGGATCTCACCTTGAACGACAAATCGCATGAAGAGAACTCCGGCGGCGTGATTCCCTATAATCTCGGCACCTATTCAGGCGAGACGATCTTCGCGATCGCCGAGTCGCCTCTCGAGGCCGGTGTGATATGGGTGGGCACCACGGATGGCCAGATCCAGGTGACTCGCGATAGCGGCGCTCACTGGACCAACGTGACAAAGAATCTCTCTGGCCTGCCGCCTTGGGGAACCGTGCAGAACATTGAACCATCGCATTTCGCGGCGGGTACTGCATACGCAACCATCAATCTCGAGCAGGTTGGTGATTACTCGCCCTACGTTTATAAGACCTCCGACTTCGGACAGACCTGGAAGATGATTTCCTCCGATGTGCCGAAAACGATGCTAAGCTCGCCTGAATGCGTTATAGAAGACCCGGACCGCCAGGGAATGCTGTACCTGGGTACCGACAACGCTCTGTATGTGAGTTGGAACGATGGCGGCAGTTGGACGCAATTGCGCAATAACCTGCCGCCGACCGCGATTAAGTGGCTGACAATTCAGAAGCACTATAGCGATCTCGCCATTGCGACCTATGGACGCGGCTTCTGGATCCTGGACGATATCTCACCGCTGCGCGAGTGGGATAAGGCGCAAAGTTCCGATTCCTATCTGTTCAAACCGCGTGAGGCTTATCGTTACCGCCGTCTCGGTAGCACCGAACTTACGGTTTCCGGCGATACAGGCAAGGTTGGCGACAATCCGCCGGAAGGCGCCGATATCGACTTCTATCTAAAGGAACCAGCAAGAAACGTCCAGGTCACGATTCGTGGTACCAACGGCGACATCGTCCGCACGCTCACGGTAAACGGCAGAGCAGGGCTCAACCGATTGTGGTGGAATCTCGAATTCGAACCGGCCCATGTCATCAAGCTCCGCACGCCTCCTCCGGATGCGCCGTGGGTCAAGCTGCCGGCGCAAGGCTGGAGGCCAGTGGTGAACCTGATGCAATTTCAGGGCGCACCGCGCGTGGCGCCCGGAACCTATACGGTGCAACTCGGTGTCAACGGAAAACAGCTCTCGGCGCCATTGAACGTAGTGCGCGATCCGGCGACCGAAGCCACTGACGCGAGCATCACACAGGAGGTCGCGTTCAGCCGGCAGTTGCTGAATGAGCTGAATCAAGTCGTCGACATGGTCAACGATCTGGAATGGCAGCGAAAGCAACTTGGCGATCTCGAAAGCATGTTGACTGACCGGGGTAATCAAACCGCGGCTCTGGCGGCTGCGAAAGATTTGGACGGCAAAGTGACCGGTTTGGAGGACAAGGTTTTCCAGATACACGGAACGAGCGTGAGTATCGAGGAGAGTATCACCACTCCGATGCGGCTGTACGAGCGGCTGGCAGGACTCATCGGGAATGTGGTCAACGGCCGCGGCAGCGGCAGCGGCGGCGGACTCGCCCCAACGGACGCTGAGATCCAGGTCAACAACCTATATAAGCAGGAACTAGCGGGATACGAGAATGCGCTGAATGAGCTGAAGCGCTCGCAAATTGCTGCTTTCAACGCCAAGCTGAAAGGCGAGGGCGTCGGAGCGGCGATAGAGCCGTGACCGCAGCTGCAACGATCAAATTACAAAATCCCGTAAACATTTGTAATAGACCTCGTTGTTGCCGATACGTACTCTAGTACGACTCACTTGTTTCGAGGTAGACTGGAGCCTTGCGTATTCGGAGCGCGCCCGCATCGAAAATGGGGCGTATCCGGAGCTGGAGTAAAACGCAATCTTGAATCCACGCTTTAACCCTATGCAGGTGATGCTTGTCCTAAGAACTCGATACGATGAATGATATCCCGGAAACACCTCCATGGGGTTCCTGCGCCTTAGTGACTTACATACCGGATCCGTTGCGATCCGTTCTTCACAAGCTACGGCAGGCATTGCCCGGCGATCATACTCCACAACCTCACATCACCATCCTTCCCCCGCGACCGTTGAAGCTGCCGGTGGAAGAAGCTTCCAAGCGGGCGCAAACCATCTTGCGCCAGGTTCCGGCGTTTGAAGTTGAGCTGGCCTCGGTCCGCTCTTTTCCCGAAACCAACTTTTTGTATCTGGCCATCGGCGGCGGAGATGCTGCTCTCCGCGAACTTCACCAAACGTTGAATACCGGCCTGCTGCAGTCCAGCGAGGAGTTTGAGTTCCGTCCCCATTTGACGCTCGGAGGGCCTGTGCCTGATACCGAGCTCGATTCCGTCCTCACTCGACTGGAAACCGCTTGGCATTCCACCCCTTACCCCCGCCGATTCACCCTCGATGAGCTCGTTTTCCTCTGGCTCAAGCCGAATGGTCCACACGGCGAGTGGCGCCAGCTTTCTTACTACTCCTTGGAAAAGAAGGACACCGCGAGCCCGAGAGCGGCAACCGCCGGCATCACGAGTCGAACATTGTGAGCTGAGTTTGGTCCGGGCCAGCGACAGGCCCTTCACGACGCGACGAGAGCGCCGATCTTCCCACGACTCCTCGGAGTTCAGTACTCATCAGCGCCGCTCGCGGGATGAATACCCGCTGCCTCGCAGCTCCCGCGCGTGGCGGAATGATGAAGAACCCTGCTGCCGGCCACTCCAGAAGGTTATGCGAAAGAATGCCGTCCAGCCGGTCCCCGTCGCGAAACGTGAATCGCGTCCATAATCCTGGAACTTTTGGCCGCCGCTCGAAAAGACTGTGCTGGGTAAAAAGGTCAGGCTGCGCGGTTTCGGAGGCGAAACAGAGCGCCTTAAATTCCGTGAACAACGCGCTGTGCAGATTGCCATCGAACGTGATCAGCTCCACTCCGTTCTCCAATAGATACGCCGTGGGGTTGACGATCCCTCCCACTGGTTGCCGGTCGAACCGGTACAGAACGACTCGTTTGGCAGTACTAGACGGCAAGGTGTGCTTGAGAAGTCACTTTGTTTCAAACAATTTCGCGGATATTGTATCATTGGCAGAATGAAAGGGACGACACCATTCGACGCAAAGAATGCGGTCGTATCTGCACTTCTGCCGGACCGAAAAGGGGTTGGCTAATAATACTTTGGACGCGTACCGGCGCGATCTCAGCCGGCTCGGCGGGGTCCTCGCCAGCGTGCCTTTGCGCTCGGTCACTTTGGACACGCTTCGTTCCTATTTGGATCATTTACGCGCCTCTGGGCTGTCTAATGCCTCCATTGCGAGGCAAGTCACTACTCTTCGTGGTTTCTTCGGCTTCCTCGTTGAAGAGGGTGATATCCGAAGCAACCCGACGGAGCTCCTGGTCGCTCCCAAGATCGGCTCCTCACTCCCCAAATACCTGGACTATTCGAGCGTTGACGGACTACTGGGCTCGCCCCGTGACGAGTCCGCAACCGGCCTCCGCGATCGCGCCATGCTCCATCTGCTGTATGCCACCGGTCTCCGCGTCAGCGAGTTGATCAAAGTCCGCATCTCGGACCTCGATGAGTTGCAAGGAACCGTGCGAGTGATTGGCAAAGGTAATAAGCAGCGGCTAGTTCCCGTGGGCAAAGAAGCCCTCCAGTCGCTGGAGCGATATTCGACACAGCAGCGCCAGCATCTATTAAAAGGACGCATCAGCCCGTACCTTTTTGTGAGCGCGCGCGGAACGCCGCTGACCCGGCAGGGTTTTTGGAAACTGCTCCGGGCGCATGGCAAGTCGGCCGGTATTTTCCGGGGGCTCAGTCCTCACGTTCTCCGGCATACCGTGGCGACTCATCTCCTCGAAGGTGGCGCGGATCTTCGCAGCGTGCAAACGATCCTCGGGCATGCCGATATCGGCACTACGCAAATCTACACTCACGTCATGCGCTCACGGCTGCGGCAAACCGTGGACGACCACCATCCCCGGGCCGCCCGGCGCACACGCACAGGCCGCCCGGGAGCTGTTGTGCTGGACGAACCAAAGCGAACCGCGCCCCACCGGGCCTGGAGGAGCAACGAGCTATGAGCGACTACATGTTCATGCTGGAGAGCCATCTGAACTCTGAACAGAACAAAGCAGTAGCGGAAGTTCGCAAGCTGCTGCGGACGCCAACCTCAACCTGTTCCTCACCGGCGGCGCCATGCGCGACATGATGGGGGGCTTTCCCATCCGCGATCTCGATTTCACAATCGAAGGCGGCGGCATTAAATTCGCCAGAGCCATCGCCCAAAAGCGAGCGCGGAGGTTCTAGAAGTGGACGACACCCGCAAGAGCGCTGAGCTGGGCTTTCGCGGCAACGTCCGGGTCAGCGTCTCCATGGCCGGCAAGAGAAGTATTTGAAGCCGGGCGCGAAACCGCAAGTCCAGCCCGCGACCATTCATGAGGATCTGCGTGGGCGCGATTTCACGGTGAATGCGATCGCGCTTTCATTCAGTAAAGCCTCTCGGGGCTTGCTTCTTGACCCCACCAACGGCCTGGGCGACCTCAGCCGCAAAGAACTGCGCGCGGTCACGAATTACGCACTATACGATGATCCTTCGCGGATTTTGCGGCTGATTCGCTTCCGCACCAGACTTGGATTCACGGTCGACGAGCGCACCATGACCCAGTATCAAAACGTCCGCGAGGCGAAGCTCGAGACCAAGATTCCACCGAGCGCGCTCGAGCACGAACTCCGCGCAAATTGCGCTGGATCCTCTCGCTGGTGACATGCTTAAGGCGCTGGAAGACGAGAACCTGCTGTACTTGATCTCGCCTGCCCTTTCCGGCCCTAAGTTAAACCTCACAGGATTCCAAAAGCTGCAGAAGGCGCGTCAATCGTTGCCGTTCGGCGTCGAGATCCGAGCCAACGCCAATTCGCTTTTCCTCTTCTTGCTCTTCGAAAAACTCGTCGCCCAAAGAGCGATCGCAGCTTATCAATCTGGTCGGGATTCCGAAATCTGACCTGGATGCCGCCGCGAGGCTGGAAGGCCAAGGCGGCCAAACTCGAAAAGGAACTCGCGACGGCCAAACTGCAAAGACCATCGGCTCTATACACGCTGCTTTCTAAAGTTCCCGGCGAGATATTGCTCTTTCTGCTCATGCGTTCCGGACAGCGGCTCGTCCTGGATCGCCTCAAGAATTACCTGCAAAAGTATCTGCCGGCAGCTCAGGAGATCACGGAAAAGGACGTCATGAGCAGGGCGGCCAACCGGGCACGCCCAAATTCGCTCAAGCTGCACCAGCAGATGATTGCTGCGCGGCTGGACGCCCGGCCTAAAAAAGTAGTTGTGGTGGAACCGCCGCCTCCGCCGCCGCCAGGGCCCGGCCGCCGCTCCGCGAGTTTCGGCCGTTGACGCTGAATAGCGCATAGTCGTTAGTTGCGCGTAAACGAACTCGTTCTGACGGCGGACGAGCCTGCGCGCTGTTACTGCAAATTCACAGCCGGGCTGATCCGGTTCATGACATTCATTACTGTGTCGGCGTAGGTATCGTCGGGGTTATACAGCTGCAGTTTTCCAACTACATCCCGATTCTGATAAAGCGGGCTCTTGCCCAGCTTGAAAGCAACTTCCTCAAGCCGGCGCGAAAGGTCGGGAAAAACTGCTCTCCATTGTTCCAGCCGAAGATATTGTTGTTCCTGTAAGCCTTGCCGCCGCCAGACTCCACCACTGAGATACTTGGAAGCAAGCGCCAGTCCAAATGGTTGTCATCTGCGGCATGCACGAAATCTTCCGCCAAGTTGGAGACCGGGCAATGCAAGCGGGAAAAGAAACCGCTTCAGCCGCACGGTACGCAGCGATCCGGCCGCTGGGGGCGTCTAGGCGGGCAATCCCGGAAACCCGCTCCAGCCGCATCGTAATCGGCAAGCAAATCAGAGCAGTCACAGCAGAGTTGTTTGGAAAAGATTCCGACGCCTCTGCCCGCAGCCAGCTATAAGTAACTCGCATACTCGGATGCTATCACATATATAGGGCAAATATCAGGGCGTCCCAGTGGCGGGTTTCGCGACTTTGGGAGCTGTCGGCGGCAGAATCGCGAGCGAGGTCCGCGGAAACGCAAACTTGCGGGCAAATTCATCGATCAGGTTCACCTGGCATTGATACTCACCCGGCTCTATGCCCGACGTCGAAACCTGCAGCCACACGGGAAGCGTCCCTTGCCGCTTTTGATTCATGCGATTCGCCCGCACGGCCGGACTTTCGAAGACCTTCTTGTTATTGCGATACAGCGCCAGGCTCGCCTCCACGTCCGCGGTCCGGAAGTTCTCAGGTAAGATCCTGGGAACCGTGGGGTCATACACCTCTACATAAACCAGCATGTTCTGACCCGGCCGGAAGACCTTCGTCACGTTCGGCACCAGCTTCTGCCCGTTATCGATCAGCGGGTTCTCAGCTAGGTTTCTTGTCATTCTTGACGCCCGCCACCTGTTCGCTCACCGGCTCGCGTTGATTGCTCAAAATCAGCGAGCTGACCCGCAAGGCCTTCCCCGAAGCCAGATCCGGAATGGTAAACGGCATCTCGAAGGTCCCGACCTTGCCCTCGCCGTTCTCGCGAGCCACAAACCTCAGGCTATAGGTCCCCGGCGTCAGGGTCACGCCCGTGTCATATTGAATGCTCTTCTGCACCACCTGCCCCGCCACCGTCTGGTCCACTTTCAAAGGAATGGTGTCCCGCACCGTCGCCGCGGGCCGCTTTCGCGCATCGAACACCTCCGCAATGAAATCCAGTTCCGTTGCTTGCTTCGATCCCTTGCTGCGAAAGGCCAGCGCTGAACCTGGAATTTTCACCGAAATCGGCGCAAAATACTTGTCCTTCTCCAGCCGGAAATAATCCACTTCAACAGCAATGGGCAAATCCGTCACCGGATTGTCCGATATCAAAGCTTGCGACAGCTGAGCTTCCTTATCCACATCCCGCATGCGCGCAAACGTCGTCGGTCCGTAGTAGCCTTGCCGATAATCGAGCTTCGCCCGCAAATCCCCCAAACGCGGAGACAGCTTCACTTGGATGCGCCGATATCGCCCGTCTTGCGCCGTGTTTGCACTCACATAGGAAAGCACGTAATAGCTGGTGAAATCCTTCTGCACCTGCCTGATGCCCTCGGTAAGATCGTTCGAATCAAGCAGCGCCTTCCCTCCCGTGTCCAGAGCGAGCGTCGCCAGGGTCTCCTGCTGGTTAGTAAAGTTCTGTTTCAGCGACTGCTGGCCTGCTCCGCTATAAAGGTTGTTCCCTACCGCGCCCTGCTGGCTCGCATCGCCGCCCGGAACCAGCGCCGAAAGACCTCGCGCGTCTATGGGATAGAACGCCACATTCGCCCGAACCGCCGTATTGACCGTCGCCCGCAACTGCGACTGGTTATCCACGCCGTTCTTCTGAATGCCGCTCGAAATATAAATCAGCGCCTTCTTCTCCGGATATTGCCCCAACTTCCGCGCTGCATCTTCAAGAGCCGCCAGCTTCAAATCCGCATTGAAAATGTTGAACTCCGTCTCATCAGCCACGAACTGCCCGCTCTGGTCCTGCGCGTCGGCGCCTTCATCCGCAGTCGTCGCGTTCTCACTCGATTCGCCAACCCGAAATTTGTTGATGGTTGCAATCAGCAAATCGCGGTCCGAAGTAAAATCCAGCACCGTCTGAAGCTCGGTCCCGAAGATCATGATCGAGACCGTATCGCTCGCCGTCATTTGATTCGTCAGGAACTTGATGGCGGCTTCTTTCGCACGGATCTGCTCCGCCGGTAACATCGAGGAGAAGTCAAACAGCATGACCATCAGCCGGCGGTCCTGGTATTTCGATAACAGGCTGCTCTTCTGGGCCGCCTTTTCGGCCTCGGGATTATAGCCCTTCGGCTCCGGCGGAGGTGCCGGCGCCTCGTCCTCATTCACCGGCGGCAAGGTCTTGGCATTCAATCGTTGCAGGTCCACGGCTTGCAATTTCTGCGGCTTGCCGTCTTCGAACAGCTCGAAATCGTTCTTGGTCAGATTCTCGATCGGCTGGCCGTTTCGATCCAGTACCGTCACGTTCACGATCACCACACTGGTCGTGCTCGAAAACGTGGCCCGCTGCTGTGGCAGTGCAGGCTGCAAGCTCATCAGCGCCGCCAACAAAAGCGCTATCGTCTTCAAAATCGGAACCTCACAACCGCATCCAGGGTACGCATGGCGCCGGCCGCACTCGGCAGACCATAATTCACCGCATTCACGACGGTATACAAATTCGTGTAGTTCACATGGTTCAACACGTTATTCGCTTCGAACCGGAACTCTAAGCGCCTTCTCTCCGCAAGATTGAACGACCGAGCAAAGGCAGCATTCAATCCGAACACTCCCGGTCCCGGAATCGTATTCCGGCCCGCGTCGCCATAGGAGCCGGGAGGCGCCGTAGTAAAAGCATCTAAATTGAAAAATCCGGTACCGGAATCGATCGGCTGCCCAGTGGCTTCTGCGCGCTCGCTGCCGATTCCTCCGGTTTGGGCCAATTGGGCCGTATTGCCCAATTCTCTGGCAGTCAGTGGATTCCCGGTCTGTGCCGTCAGCGACCCACTCAGTTGCCAATCCTTCAGGAGTCTTCCCAACTTACTATCCGCCGCAACCCGGTTCCCCGGAGCAGCTATGGGCGAAGTCCAGACAAAACTTGCCTGAAACTCGTGCCGGACATCGAAACTCGAAAGCCCGCGCTCCGCTGAAATATCCAGCCAGTTTTGCGCAACGGTATTGCCCGCTCCCCCAAAGGTGGACGAATCATCGATGGATTTGGCGAACTGGTAAAAGGCGTTGAACGAGATTCCTTTGCTAAATCGCCGTACCGCCCGCACGTGAAACGCATTGAAGATGGAATTGCCGACCGGCTCATCGTAAGTAAACCCGACTGCATTGCCTAGCTGGTTACGTTGAGTTAGCACTCCGGGCTGCCAGGAACCGCTTCGTTCGGCAGGATTCTTACATCAAGGAAAGTGCCTTTCGTTCCCGTGTAGCCAGTCTCTATAAAGAATCCTCCCGCGAAATCGTGCTGAATCGTCACGTTCCAAGTGCCCGCATACGGCGTTCGATAGAAGCGGTCGACCGCGAACGTATTGGTAATGTCTTGCGGGTTGGTCGTGAGGAAGCCCTGTTGCAGCGTCAGTATATCCTTCGAGCTCGTGTTTACTGCGTTTGAGGTGGCAAATGGCGGCTGCTGCGCCAACTGTGAGGCCAATGAGATGTAAGCTTGCTCGTTGTAGTAAATTCCGTAGCCGGCACGCACCACCGTCGAGCGCTTGGTCCACGGCACCTTCCAAGCCAACGCCACACGGGGCGAGAAATTGTGGTAGTCAGGATTGATCAATCCATTCGGAAACGCCCCCGTATAAGGCCCCGGCATATTGGGCGTAACTAGGGCAATGTTCGTGAACCCTGGAGCAATGTCCAGGTTTGCCATTCGGCCATATTTCTGTACCCACGGCGAAAAGAATTCGTACCGAACTCCCAGGGTCAGCGTTAAATTGGGCCGCATCTTCCATTCATCCGTCACGTAACCAGTCCATTGATTTTCGTAAAAATAGTTACTGGTATTGCCGTACCGTATGGAGCTCGATTGAGGATAGCCAAGCAGAAAATCCGCCAGATCGTAGCCTGTTCCGGTCACCGGCTGACCATTCGCGTTCAACACGCTGGTTGCGATCCCGGTAAAGCTGAACGTGCCGCGCCCATTCGGATCCGTGCGCGTGCTCAAATCGGCTCTCGTGTAACCGGCGCCGAGCGTGATGCTGTGCAGGCCGTGCAAAATGCTGACGCTCTCGGTCCCGCCCTGCGTCTGGTTGCGCGTAAGAGTAGCCGTCGAATCGCTCAAAGTCGCAAAGTTCGTGAAATTCAGGGTCGGCGGCCCGTAATCCAGCGGATTCGTTGAAATCCCGGGGATGCCTAATTGTGCCGACACGTCGGGCAGCAGCGAAAAGTAAGGGGTCACTTCGTTATAGTTCGATTGAACCGTACTTGAGCATTGCTGATCGCCTTGGAACTCAGATTACGCGTCCATTGCAGGGTCGCGTTCAATCCATAACCGTTTGTCGCATCCGAATATCCGAATGGCTGCGGCGTATCGCCGTTCCGGTCCTGAAATTGGAAGTTCAAAGAGAGCCGATCCTTTTTCGTGATGTTTCGCTGCAATCGCACCCCGAGATTATCCGAGTTGGTCGCCGCTGCCGTTTCGATTGATAGTTGTTCGCGGTCCCCGGCTGATTAGGAAGTGGATAGAAATTGAGCAGATTCTGCGCGATTGGATTCAGCAGGTAGCTGGGGATCGTGTTGTTCTGGAAAGGCGTGTGAGTGGCTGGGATCGAAAATTGTGATTGGTACGCTCGTCGCGGACGTACCAAGCGATTGCGTCGCCTGCGAGAAGTTGCCCAGCCGCTCTTCGGGGGTCGGCACCGTCTCCGTGAACAATTGCGGGTTACGCGCTCGTGTACCGAAATAGGTGACGAAGAACTGCGTGCTCGGATCCTTGACTATTTTCGGTACCAACAGCGGTCCGCCGATAATGAAGCTGAAGCGCGTCTGGGCGTAGGCCGCCTGCGGAATATCGAGACCATTCAGGGAAAACGGTTTGGCATTCACTGCCGAATTCTCGATGGTGAATGACGCCTGCCCGTGAATCTGCTGATTCTGACGCCGACGGTTTCCGAACGTCGCACCGGCTGTTTGTCCGGGACGCCTTCCATTACGGCCCCCGTTCGCTCCACCTCTACCGCCGAAGCCTCCACCACCTCCGCCCCCCCGGCCTCCGAAACCGCCTGCACCGCCTCCGCCAAAACCACCCCCACCGGGAGCACCTCCTCCGGCCGGAGCAGCTCCACCAAATCCAGGAGCACTGCCATTCGCTCCGCCCGGGCCGCCAAATCCGCCTTGCCCCGCGAATCTCATGTCCGGTCCGGAATCCGCTTGGCTGCCTTGCGTCATTCCAGGGCTGAGACTTCCCGAAACCAAGAACGCTTCATTACTGCTCTGGCTGCCGGGAGGCGGCGTTGCGAAGCTCTGCTGCTGGGCGGCGAGTTCATTCTCGAGTGTCTGGTCGGCCTGCTGCTGGCCATTGACGCCTGAGCCTCCGCCATTACCTGCCGCGCCATTCGGCGCAGGGCGGCCGCCGAATCCACCGGCTCGTCCTCCTTCCACGGGATTCGCAGCGTTTCCTCCCGCTGCGCTTCGGCGCGCTGCAGCCTGCTGTAATCGTTGCCGTACGGGCGATTCCTTCAATTGCAGGTCAAAGTTGACAGGCCCGTTCGCAGCCCCGTAGTCCACTTCCTTCTTCAGCGATTCAAAGCCGAACATGTCGACGCTCACCGTCCACGTGCCTGGCGCAATCGGCGGAAACGCGTAGTGTCCATCCTGATCGGTTACTGTCGAGAACGTGTGGTCGCGCTGCGCAATCGTCACCGTTGCCCCAGGGACCGGTTGATCGCCCGATTTGACGAACCCGCTCTGGGCAAAGACGCCCTCGGCTGTTGCAAACAGAAGTAGGAATAGGATGACGCTAAGTCGCAAAGAAGTCCCTGGCAGTCGCTCTCGTAAGAAAAGAACTCGTCCTAAGGATGTTCCGCGCAGAATCGAGGTTACTGTCAAGGGACTTCCGATCGCGGCCTCGCGCCTTTGTTCTCTTTGTGTTGCGTGTAAAGAATTCTGAATTTGATAGCTTGGAGCGGATGGCTGTCGATCTGGAAACGTTACGGAAAGAGATCCTGGCTTATTTCGAACAGTCCGGCCTGGCTGTCTTTTATGGCTTCCATCGGATGCCGGACTCTCTGATTCAGGTGTATTGGGACACCGAGCGTCATCCCGATTTTCGCGAGTTCCTCGAGACTGGCCGCAAGGCGGGTACAAAGCTGGTAGTCTTCAACCATCAGGCATTCTCTCTGGACCAGATCGAGGAAGCGCTCGAGCAACTCGAAGAGACCGATTTTACGCGCGAGGAGAAGCGTAATTACGAAAAGCGCCTGCGCCAGTTGCAGGCTTACGAGGGCTTTACCTGCTCGATTGAGCTCTCGTTCGGCATGGACGGCCGTATCTATTTATATGAGCTGCATACCGAGTGGTATCAAGCCTTGACTGACATTCTTGCCGAATTAGATGCCGCTTCTGAAGAAGACACGGACGAGGAAGGCCCGATTGGCGGATATTTTTCGAAGAATTGATGTCCAATTCGAGTAATCGAAAGCAGTGGGTGCGTCCCACTCCGCGTTGGGCGCCGCCCCGCGTTTCTCGAGACGCCGCCATTGCGCTACAGAAAAGCCTCGGGCTGCATGCGATCGTCGCTGCCGTACTAGTGAACCGTGGCTTCATCGATACCGCGGCGGCCAGCGATTTTCTGTCTCCGAAACTCGATTCCCTGCACGATCCAATGTTGATGCAGGACATGCATCGTGCGGCACCCGTCTACTAGCGGCAATCCGAGCGCACGAGCCGATCCTGCTTTATGGCGACTACGATGTCGACGGCACCGCATCCATCGTCGTACTCAAAAAAGCGATTGAAATTCTAGGCGGACATGCTGACTTCCATATCCCGCACCGCTTGAAAGAAGGATATGGAATGCGCGAAGAAGTTATTGAACGCGCAGCGCGGGATAAATCCGGCTGATTGTCAGCGTCGATACCGGCATCCGCGCGAATGACGTGGTCCGCCACGCGAATTCGATGGGCATCGATGTGATCGTTACCGATCATCATCTCCCAAATGCCGACTTGCCTCCAGCTCTCGGGGTTCTAAATCCGAATCGCCGCGATTGTGCATATCCGGACAAGCACCTTTGCGGTGCTGGCGTTGCATTCAAGCTGGTGCAGGCTCTGCTCGCGTTAGCCGGATTACCGCGCGCCAGGCAATCGGCTCTGCTCGATTCCTTGCTGAAACCCGTTGCCATCGCGACCGTCGCCGATATCGTCCCGCTCATTGGCGAAAATCGCATCATCGTGCAGCGCGGCCTGTCCGGTCTGCGTCAGGTACGCAATCACGGGCTGCGTTCCCTGCTGGCAGTCGCCGGATTTGAAGATGGCGACTGTCCTTCCGCCCATCAGGTTGCATTTCGTCTCGCGCCACGCATCAACGCAGCCGGACGCATGTCGAGCGCCCGCGATGTAATCGAGCTATTCCTGACAACAGACGAAGCACGCGCTCGCGAGCTCGCCGGCCAATTAGATGCGTTCAACCGGGAACGCCAGGAAGTCGAGCGCGAGATCGTAGAGGCGATTCTGAAGCAATGCGAAGACGATCCTAACGCACACGCCGCCTCCGCTATTATTTTCGCGGGATCGGGATGGCATGCCGGAGTATTGGGTATCGTGGCGAGCCGGCTTGTAGAACGCTTCAGCCGTCCCGTATTCGTTCTCAGTGAAGCCGCGGCGGAGCAGGGCGATGAGCCATTCCTTTCCGGATCAGGCCGCAGTATCCCTGCCTTTCATCTGCTCGAGGCGCTTGAAAGCATGCCCGATCTGTTCACCAAGTTTGGAGGACACCGGCAGGCCGCCGGCCTGACTCTGCGCGCCACCCATCTCGAAGAGTTTCGACGCCGATTCAGCGATTTCGCTGCCGACCGCCTTACTGCTGAGGATTTTCGGCCGACTGCACCTCATCGATGCCGAAGCCTCTTTCGCCGAACTCACGGAGGCCTGCATCAAGCAGATCCTCTCGCTTGGACCCTTCGGGTTCGGCAATCCAGCACCTATCTTCCATGCCCGCGAACATTGAAGTAGCCGGACCGCTGAAGGTGCTCAAGGAGGGGATTCACTTCAAGGTGCCGCTGCGTCAAAATGGCCGCCTGCTGTTTTGCAACGCTTGGAATTTCGGAGATCGTGCCGCGCTCTTCTCACCCGGCGCGAGGCTCGATGTTCTATTCCAGATCGAAGACGATCCGCAATCGCAGAAGCGCGGCTACGGCTCCTGGTGCGTCTCGCTGAAAGATGCGAGTTTAAGCTCCGCTGTCGCAGAGCGAAACTGATCCACTTATGGACGCGCTCATTCAAGCCGCCACCAACGTCCGGGAACGGGCGCATGCGCCGTTCTCGAAGTTCAAAGTCGGAGCCGCCGTCGAAGACGCGAACGGCCGCATCTACACCGGCTGTAACGTCGAGAACGCCACGTATGGGCTCACGATATGCGCGGAGCGGGTCGCGTTGTTTAAAGCGATCTCGGAAGGCGCGGCAAGATTGACTCGGATCGCGGTCGTCGCCGACACCCAGATGCTCACACCACCCTGCGGCGCCTGCCGCCAACTGCTGTGGGAGTTCTGTGGCGATGCCGAACTGATTCTGGCGAATCTCGCCGGTCAACAAGAAACTATGTCCGTCAAACAAATCTTCCCAAGGCCATTCGATGCGTCGTTTTTATAGCGCACTCTGCGTCCTCGCGCTTCTCGCCACCGAAGCTTCAGCAGCGGAACCCGCCGATTGGGTGATCCGCGCGAAATACGTGGTCACGATGGACGCCGCGCACCGCCTGATCGATCACGGCGCTGTGGCCATTCGCGGCGCCCGCATCGTGGGAGTTGGTACACAAAGCGCCATCGCAAACCGGTTTCAGGCCAAGCAAACATTAGATAAACCCGAGGGGCTGATTGCACCCGGTCTCATCGACACGCACACGCATGCGCCCATGTCGCTATTCCGAGCGATTGCCGACGACATGCGGCTGCAGCAGTGGCTCGATGACTTCATCTTTCCAGCAGAATCGAAGAACGTCTCGCCCGATTTCGTGCGCTGGGGGACGAGGCTTGCTTGCCTGGAGATGGTTCTCGCCGGAATCACAACCTACACCGACATGTATTACTTCGAGGACGTCGAAGCCGAGGCGGCCAAAGAGGCGGGCGTGCGCGGCGTGCTCGGAGCAGACTATCATCGGCTTCCCCTGCCCCGGATCACAAAACGTGGCAGGAGGCGATCGCCGCTACCGAACACTACATCCAGCGGTTTCGCAACGACGATCTCATCGTGCCCGCGGTCGCGCCGCATGCGATTTATACCACCCCGGACGAGGCGCTGGTCGCTTCCCATAAGCTGGCCGTGAAATACGGTGTGCCGCTCACCACGCATCTTTCGGAAACTAAGAAAGAGGTCGACGATGCTCTCGCGAAACGCCACGTGACTCCCACCCAATTGCTCGAGAAGCTGGGTGTGCTCGATGGACGGGTGATCGCCGCGCATTCCATCTGGGAAAGCGACGCGGACTTGCAGATTCTGAAGCGGCACGGAACGGGAGTGGCGCATTGTCCCTCGAGCAACATGAAACTCGCCGACGGAGTCGCGCCGGTTATGAAGATGTTGAGATTGGGCCTGAACGTCGGGCTTGGCAACGATGGGTTCGCCGGCAGCAACGACACAGCCGATCTCATTCTCGAGATGAATATTGCCGCGAAGCTCCAGAAAATAACTCTGATGGATCCTACCGCTCTCCCGGCTCAGCAGGCTTTAGAAATGGCCACCATCGGCGGCGCGCGAGTGCTCGGTATGCAGAGAGAGATCGGATCTCTCGAGGAAGGAAAACGCGCCGATCTCATCACCATCTCGCTCGCTCATCCTAATTCCGTACCGCTCTACAATGTCTATTCGCAAATCGTCTACGCCACGAAAGCGGCCGATGTGGAAGATGTCTTCATCAACGGCCGCGAGATTGTGAGCGCGCGCCATGTTCTGACCTTGAATCAGCAGGAGATCTACCGCAAAGCGGAAGAATATCGCCGGCAGATCCTCGCGAGCTTAAAACACTAGCACTCCCCTCCGTTCCTTTTTGGTTCAAACCATAAGGGCATTTCTGGTTTAGATCGAAACCCGCCTCGCCCCACTCCATTACGTAAACAACATTTCCGGAAGGGTGTGTAGATGTACCGCAGATTGCGATATTTGGCCGGGTTGGTCCTGGCCTGTCCTTTGATTTTCACTGGCGAGGCTGGCGCCACGATAATTACGACCACCGACTTTAACGCCTGGAAGGCGAGCTTAACAGGAGCGCCAACCGAACTAAACTTCACCAGCTCGGGCATTCAGACGAAATCCTACAGCACTTCCGCGGGGATCACGCTAACTCCGTCAGGAAATCCATCCATCGCTTTCGTCTTCACCGGACCGGACAACGGCTCTTACACGTTGGTTGGGAATGCAAATAACGGGACTCTGACCGGAGCTTCGGACGGCATCGGCTCTATCAACGCCGCAACTCCCTCGACTGGCGAGACTGCCATTCTGCTGGGCATCAACTGCACAACCTGTACCAGTCACCCCCTCACGCTTGTCCTATCCGACGGAGAGTCCTTTCCGGTTTCGAGCGGACTCTTCGGCTTTTCTATCTCGCATCCCATCACTTGGGCTGAGCTTTCGACAACATCAGGCTCAGCAGCAGTGATCGACGATTTCTAGTTCGGAACCAGCTCTTTGCCCCCCGATCCTCCTCCAACTGCCGAGGCAGCTACGGCGGTCCTGATCGGCGGAGGCTTGCTGGTCATCTTCGGATCGAGGCGTAAATGGCCAAAGCGATCGCCCGCTCTCGAGTATTCAGCTGAGCCAGTTATGGATAGCTAAAAGTCAAGCGCTCCCAACGGGAATTCGAGCTCGCGCCGCCACCGTCCGCCGACATCCGAACAGCGATGCGTGTAAAGTCGTATTCGAAGGTAATTTTTTGTCCATGCATTCTGGTTTTTGTGTCGCGCTCGCGCTGGGCGCTTTGACCTGCAGCGCCCAGACTGTAAACAAAGTTGATCCCACGGTTCAGAAGATCGTGAATGAGATTTCTGCGGAACACGTCTCCGCGGATATGCAGAAGCTCGGATCCTTTGTAACGCGAGGAGACTATACGGATCCGAAGCAGCCGGATCGCGGTATCGGTGCGGCACGGAACTGGATCGCGGATCAGTTCCGCAGTTACAGCCCTCGCCTGCAAGTTTCCTTCGACAGCTACAACGTGAAGAAGCAGGGCCGCATTATCCGCGACGTCAACGTCGTGAACGTCGTGGCAGTTCTTCCCGGCACCACTCAGGCCGATAAACGTGTGATCATTTCCGGGCACTACGATTCCGTAAATCTGGGTCGCAGAACCGCGCCTAACGGTCCCAATGCTTCGGCCCGCTCCGCCGGCGGCACAAATGGCGCTCCCGGTGGTCAAGCGAATCCGAGCGCCGCGGTTGTGCCGCGAGGCGAAGGTGCACCGCCTAACGTGGATCGCGAACAGATTTATCGACGCTCCCGCGCCGGGCGTCAGCGACGATGCCAGCGGAACCTCCGCGGTCATGGAACTCGCCCGGGTCATGAGCCAGTACCAGTTTGAGAAGACGGTCGTGTTCGTGGCGTTCGCGGGTGAAGAGCTTGGTCTCGTTGGCAGCACTCTTTACGCCAATAAGGCCAAGAAAGAGAATCAGCAGATCGAAGCGGTTCTCAACAACGACATTATCGGGAACGACGTCGGTGGCGATGGGCGCATGAACAGCTACATGGTCCACGTTTACTCGGACGATCCGAACGATTCGCCTTCGCGGGAACTAGCCCGCTATATCAAGGATTGCGCCGATCGCTATGTGCCCGGCTTCCACGTCGACCTGGTTTTTCGCTACGATCGCTTCGGCCGCGGCGGTGATCACACGCCGTTCAATCAACTGGGCTATCCGGCGGTCCGCTTTACCACGCCCGTCGAAAACCTGCAGGATCAACACAGTGAAAACGATACATTTGCCAATGCTTCCCCAACCTACACCGCCAATGTGGCCCGGGTGAATGCTGCGGCGTTGGCCAGCCTCGCGCTTGCTCCCGCTCCTCCGCAAGTAAACCGTCCGCCCGCCAATGGCGCTGCAAACGGCCGGCCGGCGTCCGAATCTCTCGCGTGGCAGAACGCAGTATGACGCCATGCTTCGGTGGCAGGACCCGAAACCAGTAGAAGATCTTGCGGGTTATGCGGTTGTCATGCGCTCAACCTTGGCTCCGTTCTGGGAACATGAGATTTTTGTCGGAAAGGTGAACGAGTATACGCTGCCCGGTGTCAACATAGACGAAGTGGTGTTAGGAGTGAAGGCCATCAACAATGCCGGGGATGAGAGCTTGGTCAGCGCGTACGCCCTTACGCCTCCTCCCGAGCGCCCTGTTGAGCTGCGCTAATCCGCAGCCACAACCTTAGACGGTGATCGGTTTATATGGCGTGGTTCACGCGGCAGAAGCCGCCCCTTGAAGGCGACCCCCCGGACGATGGGAAGAAGAATGTCCGCACGGAGGGACTATGGCAGAAGTGCGACGGGTGCGGACAAATCATCTGGCGAAAAGCCGTCGAAGATAATCTGCGCGTCTGCCCGAAATGCGGACATCACTTTCGCGTAAGCGCGGTCGAACGCCTGCAGCAGCTATTCGACGACGGTACGTACATCACTCATGATTCGACTCTGCACTCCTCCGATCCGCTGGGATTCGTCGATTCGAAGCCTTACTCGCAGCGACTCCAAGAGATGCAGGCCGCGACGCAGCTTCCCGATGCGGTCATTTGCGCAAGTGGGTCCCTGAACGGCCGCCACGTTCAGATCTGCGCGCTCGAGCTGAAATTCATCGGCGGCAGCATGGGCGCGGTAGTCGGCGAAAAGGTGACACGCGCCATTGAGCGTTGCGTGGCGGAAAAGACTCCGCTCATCATCGTTTCCGCGTCCGGTGGGGCGCGCATGCAAGAGGGTGCGATCAGCCTGATGCAGTTAGCGAAATTGGCAGCGGCACTCATGCGTTTGGACGAAGCGCGCCTTCCTTATATCAGCGTCTTGACCGATCCGACTACGGGCGGTGTCACGGCGAGCTTTGCGATGCTCGGCGATCTCAATATTGCCGAGCCACATGCTCTCATCGGCTTCGCCGGCCCTCGCGTCATCGAGCAGACCATTCGCCAAAAGCTTCCGGAAGGTTTTCAACGCAGCGAATTTCTCCTGGAGCACGGCTTTCTGGACGCCATCGTCAAGCGTCCTGATTTGAAGAACTATATTTCGAATGCACTGAACTGTTTCGCAGGTTAGAGAAAATAGTTCAGGGATGCTGCAACTCACCGGAGCCGGAAAGCGGTTTGGCCACAAGCTGCTTTTTGAAGGCTTGGATTGGCTCATTACACCAAAGGAACGAGCCGGACTCGTAGGTGGAAATGGCACCGGCAAATCCACTCTCCTGAAAATCATCGCGGGGCTGGAGCCGCTAGATTACGGCTCTATGTCCTCCATGAAGGGCATCCGCGTCGGCTACTTGCCACAAGATGGATTGCAGGTGGGCGGCCGCAGCGTCTTTGCCGAGTGCATGAGCGTCTTCGCGGACGTGAAAGAGCTGGAGCAGGAACTAGAGGCTCTCACGGCGAAGATGAGCGAGATCGATCCGGGAGGCGAAGAATATCAGCAGGTAGCTGATCGATTCGAGCGCGCTGATAGCGAGTTCCGCACCAGGGACGGATACGCAATCGAGGCCCAAGTTGGAGCTGTGCTCGCCGGTCTTGGATTTCGCAAAGAAGACTGGCTGCGCCAAACGCAGGAGTTCTCCGGCGGATGGCAGATGCGCATCGCGCTGGCCAAGCTCCTGCTCGAAAAACCCAATGTGCTCCTGCTCGACGAGCCCACCAATCATTGGATCTGGAGGCGCGGAACTGGCTGGAAGACTATCTCGTCAACTACGAGTTCGCCTACGTCCTGATCTCGCACGATCGCTACTTTCTCGATGTGACCGTAAAGAAGATCGCCGAGATCTGGAACAAGAAGGTCCAGTTTTACACCGGCGGATACGAAAAATACAGGCAGCAGAAGGCAGAGCGCCTGGCGCAATTAGAAGCCGCATACAAGAATCAGCAGGACAAGATTCAACAACTGGAAGCCTTCATCAACCGCTTCCGCTATCAGGCGACAAAAGCAAAGCAAGTGCAGAGCCGGATGAAGGAGTTGGCGAAGATCGAGCGCATCGAGCTGCCACCGGAAGAAAAGACCATTCATTTCTCGTTTCCGCAGCCTAAGCCCAGTGGGCGAGTGGTCGCGCAGTTCAAGAATGTTGCGAAGAGCTATGGCGATAAACACGTCTTCAGCGGCGTCGATTTTACGATCGAGCGCGGGGACCGCATTGCGCTGATCGGCGTCAATGGCGCGGGGAAATCGACCCTCATCAAGCTGCTCGCCGGCAATTGAGCCGCTGACCACGGGCGATTACACGCTGGGGCATAACGTTGAGGCAGATTATTTTGCGCAGGATCAATACAAGGAGCTTGATCCCGATGCCCGCGTGCTGGACGATCTGAGCGAAGCGGCTCCTCGAACAACGCAGACAGAGCTGCGTAGTTTGCTCGGTTGCTTCCTGTTCAGTGAAGACGATGCATTCAAGCGTATCGGCGTGTTATCGGGCGGCGAGCGCAATCGGTACGCCCTCGCCCGCATGTTGCTGCGGCCTTCCAACTTCCTTTTGCTCGATGAGCCGACCAATCACCTGGATCTGCGCGCCAAGGACGTGTTGTTGGAGGCGCTCGAGAAGTTCACCGGTACGGTCGTGTTCGTCTCGCATGATCGTTACTTCATCGAGCATCTGGCGAATCGGGTCTTCGAAATAGCCGATGGCGAGGTTCGCGTATATCCGGGAAACTTCGCCGACTATTTGTGGCGCAAGGAAGGCGGCGCGGCCCAGACCCCCACGTTGAAGGATGTGCTGATCGGTGTTCCGCCAGCCGAACCGGTAGCTATGCCGTCTCGAAGCACGTCCGCGAAACGGATCAATCCGATCAAGCTGAAACAGATGCAGGACCAAGCCAAGGAGCTGGAAGCGCGTATCGCGGACCTGGAACTTCAGATTCACCAGTCGGAGCTTTCCCTTTCCGATTTCGCAGGCCGCGACGAAGCAGCCCGCCTTTCTAATCTGCTCGAAACGCAACGCGCCGAGCTCGAACAGACGCTAGCTCAGTGGGAAGGAATCACCCGTGAGATCGAGGCGACGGCCTGACGTTCGTCAGCAATCTTCGTCAGGAATTACTGCGGCGGCACCTGAGTGTCTGAGGGCTTCTTGCGCTGGACTTCATCCCAGCGCCGCACCAGCTGACGCCATTGATCCATGGTGAGCACGCTGCGCAATTCAACGCTCATGGAGAGAAAAACACGGTTCGAAACGGCATGTGCTTCGGCCAGCCGCTCGATAATCGGCTGTGCGGCTTGAGGGCTAACTTCCGGATCGTTGAATAGATCTTCCAAATCGCCCTGAGCCTTCTGCACATCGTTTCGTGCGTCCAGCAAACGGCTCCGGTACGACCGCACAATTTGCCGGATTCGCTGATTCTGGGCGGCAGTGAGACCGATATCATTTTTGACAGGGCTGTTCCACCACGGGAAGTTAGCGCGATTCTGCGCGAATACCGCGGTCGCGAGCACAAGCAGCAGTAGAGTGCGAGCCAGCTTGAGGGTCATTCTTCAAAAAGCACTTGCAGGGGCGCGGTGGCCTGCGGTTCGGATTCCTGGGCCATGCTGCTGACCTCTTGCGCAAGCTGGGCGTCAGAGATCTGATTATTCATTTGCTGCTGCTTGTGATCCTCATAGACTAGCAATCCGCCGCCTAGAACCAGGATGGTGGCCGCCGCCGAAGCCCAGCGGCGAAGCTGTGCATGGGACCAGAAGCGCTGCGGCGTCGTAAGTCTCGCATAGATCCTGCGGCGCTGCGCAGCCAGAAATTCGAAATTAACGTCTTCCTCGAGGTAAATTCATCTCGACTGCCTGACGCCGCGCATGCATGGAAGACAAGCGCGCCTGACAGTCAGCGCAGGCGTCGAGATGACGATCTTCAGAGCCTATGCCGTACAGATACTCGATTAACTGCTCGTCGGTCCAATGTCCTGACACCTTGGACTCCATATATTCCTCCGCACGCTGTTTTCTTATCTGCGTGCTATGTATAAATCCTTCAATTCTTCACGCATCTTGGCCACTGCCCGGAAGAGATGCGCTTTGACAGTCCCTACATCCAGTTTAAGAACGTCAGCTATATCTTCGAGCGCCATTCCATCGTAATGCCGAAGCGAGAAAACTGCACGCTGGCGGTCCGATAGTCTGGCGAGCGCGACTTCCAGTCTGTGCTGGATTTGTTTCGCGAACATCTGAGTTTCCGCATCCGGCTCTCCGCCTGGCGTCATCTGCAGGATGATCTCTTCGTCTTGCTGCGCCGGCCGCCGCCGCCAGACTTTCCAGGCCCGGGATCGGAGACGATCCAGGCACGTATTCACCGCGATGCGAGTTACCCATTTGGCCGGGTTGTCGAGATCGGCCGGCTCACTCGGTACTCTTGCTCAGCGCTTTGTAAGCCTTGAGAAAAACATCCTGAGTGGCAGAGTCGGCTTCATCGGCATCCTGCAGCATGCGGCGGCACAACCGGAAGATCCGGCTCTGCTCGGAAGTCATCCAGCTGCCGAACTCGCGTAGCTCGGCGCCTACGTGGACTTCCAGCCGCTCCGCCATGAGGCCAATCATAACGATCCACCTAAATGGAACGGCTTAGGGAGAAAAAGGTTTACAGAAAACTAATCGGGCTTCTTTTTGTGCAGCAGGCGGGAGGCAAGGTTGGAGAGATCCGGCAGCGAATTCGTGCATCATGGCAGTGCCGAAGTAACCGCCGTAAGAGAATCCCGTGCGCCGGAAGCCATCGTCAAGGTGGTCGTGTCGTTCCGAGAGAGCCATTCCGGAGAAGCCTGCGCCAAGGAGCCCGCGATGGGGGCAAGAGCAACCCGGCTGTTGCCATCCGCATCGTTCGACACAAGTACGCTGACCATGGCCGCCCGAGTACGTTTCCAGAAACCGTGCTCGAGGGATACATGCGGGCGGGGATCTTCATGGTGCAGGTAACCGGCAAATAACTCGCCGGCGTTCTGCGCCGTATGCCTGGCGTAAAAGGAACCAAAGCGCCGGCCGAAATCGTCGATATTCTCATTCCCCACGTGCGGATCGTTATTTCTCCATTGGCCGTATGCGCCCGAGAGCCCCGCGCGCACGATCATGGAAGGAGCCACAAGCCGCTGTCCCAAGATAACAGGCTCTCTGCTGGAAAGTCAGGTCTTTGGCGGTCTGGATATCGTACGGATTACAGCCGGGCGCTTTCGAGATGAGATTTCCAACCGGCGAGAACGTCGGCAGAGCCATAACTCCAGAAGAAGAGAGTGGGAGCGGAGAAACGGTTTGCCCGACTGGCTGAGTAGTAGCGCCGCCTTGTGCCGCAAGCGGACCCGGCGAACCTACGAAAAGTGCTGCGAAGGATAGGACACGAGAACCTGCCAAATAGGACCGCCAGATTTAGTTGAAATGTGTTAACCAGGAGGGTAGTCGGTCCCAAGTATAGCGGATCTCACAAAAGATTGTCAGTATTTTTACTAAAAATTGTTAAGGAGAATACAAAAAATCGGTCGGGCAGGGCAATTCGCAGGATTTAACGTCCTTGGCCCTTCCGACGAAGCTGGTACCGGAACTGGCCCGCACCCAGCGAATCTGTTCTTTGCCATCTGCCGGACCGGCACCGGAGGGGCACATCGGCAATGAAGTCTTCGTCGACCCCCGACAGATTCAGGTTGATGTCGTCCCCGGAATGCTCGATCGACATTTTAGGGATGCCGGTTCCATAAACCCAAGTATCGAAGAACAGGCTGAGGGTTTTGTCGGGTTGCCCGGCGGGAATAAAGTCGCTGGCCACCTTCCGGAAATCGTCGTTGCGGATGGGGTGGGTGCTGAATTCGCGGAGAAGTCGAGCTTGCATCTGTGCGAAGTTCTCTGGACCGAGGCGCTGCTGGAGCATATGCAGAACCCAGGCGCCCTTTTCATAAACGATGGTGTGCCAAGCCACCGATCCCGCGGTTTCAATCAAACGTTCGCCGAAATCCACCGGGCCCGCGGAGTCGATTGGTTTGCCGTTCTCCTGGTGCTCGAGATCGGCGCGGTAAGTAGTCAGCGCATCGTGCATAGCGCCTGGTCCCTGGGCCTGCTCCAGAAACTGGAGCGCCGCGTAATTCGCCATCGCTTCCATCAGCCAGCCACTGCGGTAATCCGCCGCGCTGACCACGTTGCCCCACCATTGGTGCGCGACTTCATGCGGCAAAAGCAGTTGCGGAAAAGAAAGTATCCATTCGCGAATTGCGCAGCTCGGTGGGACGCTCTTCCTGGGGGATATAGGAAACGGTCGATAAATAGATCAGTCCCGGGAAACCCTGGCCGAAGTAGCCGGGAATAGGGGATACGGCCAAACTGTGAATCGGCAGCTTCGTCCAGTGCGAAGTGTAGTAGTCAAGGATGGCTTCGGTTTCCGGCGGGAATGTTCGCGAGACCGCTTGCCGACGATTTGTTCGCATAGCATTCCACGCTGTATTCGCCCTTTTCTTCCGTCACGACGTTGTAATCGCCCAAATTGAAACCCGCGAGCCGTTCCGGAACCGGAGTCTTTCGATGAACGGTTCGTATGCCCCCGAGCACTTCCTCTTTGACCAGCTCGCCTGTCGAGACGAGACGCAGGCTCTCCGGACAATGAAACGTCAGGTCGAAGGTGGTGAGCATGGGACCGGTATGCGGATACCACTCGTTCCGTTCATCGACGAAATAGATGCGGTCCCCGGTCTGCCGGATGACCGATCCTTCATAGTCGAACTTCTATCGAGTGATCACTGCCCGGCGGGAGAGGCGCATCGGAGATCAGGAGGAAGGTGCCCGCGACTTTCAGCTCGGCTGATGCGCATCGACTCTCGCTGAAAGACTTCCGACCGGCTTACCGTCTATGGTGGCTGAGGCGACCTTCAATCGCTCCGACAAGCCAAACGAGATGACGCGGCCATCCGCCGGTCCGCTCACGAATTTGAATTTCGCCGTCACGGACATATTCAGGTCCGGCCGAATCGTAGCGTCGATCTGGTAGTCGCTGATGCCGGACGGGCGGCGGTACATAAGGAGGCGCACGGCGCGGGCGGAAGGCAGTCCAGAGCTGGAATTTCTGTGGGTGCCGCCTTCGTTTGATGGGCGACGCGTCCGACGGAAACGGGCTCGAAATCGGTAGGATCGTACATCACATCGAAGACGCCCAGCTGGGTGCGTCAATCACGGAAAAGAAAAAGCCGTCGGCGGGTTTGTGATTGTCGAGCATCGATTGCACCAGCCGGACATTAATGTCCGAACTGATGGTGCGAATGACCGGATTCAGAGCAGGCGCAATCTGAGCCGACTATTTCGGGCGCCTTGCGAATAGGACGCTGTTCGATCTGTTGGACAAGCTCCTTCACGGTGTCATCGGAAAACAGAAACAGCGCGGACGTAAAATGCTCGTCGAGATTCGGACGTTTGATGAAGGATGCGAGCGAAGCGCGTTCACTGCGCTGCGGAGGCAGAACCAGAACTTCGGCATCTCCGGCTTCGGCTCCGGTGGTGGTAAAGATGGCGGCTACTACGTGCCCGGTCACCGGCGTGACAAAGGAAAGAATGCCTTCGGTCAGGTAGATCTTAATATCGCCTCGCGCTAAGCTCAGTTCGCGGACACGGTAGGTCTGCTCGGGATCGAGGGACATCTGCCCGAGTGCTGCCGCCAGATCGGCTGCCCGGGGCGGATCTTCTGTTCGTAACGGATCCGCGCCTGCAGCAGCGCGGCCCGCAGGAGCGGAAGCAGCGCGAACGCGCAGAAGAGTATGCTTACTTGATCTCCGGACTGTTAGCAGTCGCGGGATCCTGGCTCCAATTCTCCCGGATAATCCCAGTCTGATCGGAGTAGAAGGTACGGCGGCCCGTGCTGCCGAAAGCCTTTGGCACGGCCGAAACGGCGTAGCCTGCAGGTGTTTGCGTGATCGTGTAATTGTATCCGCCTGTCGAACCGCTGGCCAGATTCCCCGATATTAACCCAGCCGCTTGGGGCCCTTCGGCGCCGCCGCTCGAAGCAGGCGGTCCGAGCTGCGCAAGCGAGGTCGCAAAATTGCCGAATTGGGACATATATTGCGTCTCGACGGTGTTGATGGTCCTCAGGGTGGCAATGGCGGCCATCTCCTGCGCATGCATCCTCGATTTGCTCATCTGAGGAAGGCGATGGACAGGATGATCAGGATAATGGCAATGACAATCAGCAGCTCAATGAGGGAAAAGCCACGCTGGCGGCGCCGGCGTTCACGGAGATACGGCAACATACAACTCACCATGATACGACGTGCCGGATTGCCCCAACGTTGTCTCAGATTACTTGAAAAAGTCAGGTGAAAGGCCGTCGGGGGACCGTTTGCCGGCGCGCGCGGCTCGGAAAGAACCCCGAAATAAGGGACTTTTATAAGCGAATCGATCGCCTGCAGACGCTTCCACAGTGCCGGGCAGCAGAGTCCAGCCGGAGACGCGTTTGGCGCCGTCCGAGAGCGCCCGTTCCGGAGCATCATGCACTTCGATAAAGATGCCTGCCGATGCCGACGGCGGTGGCGGCACGCGCGAGCGGTTCGATGAACTGCGCCTCGCCGCCGGATGCGCTTCCAGCCGCGCCGGGAAGCTGCACGCTATGCGTGGCGTCGAATACAACCGGATAGCCGGTCGCGCCAGGATCGGCAGAGCGCGCATATCGACCACCAGGTTGTGATAGCCGAAGGAGGAGCCCCGCTCGGTAAGAAGGATTTGCCGATTGCCGGTGCTCGCGACTTTTTCGGCGGCGTTGGCGAAGTCGGAAGGCGAGACGAACTGTCCTTTCTTGATGTTGATTGCGCGGCCGGTTTTGCCCGCTTCGACCAGCAGGTCGGTCTGGCGGCAGAGGAACGCCGGAATCTGCAGAATGTCGGCGGACTCGGCGGCGCGGGCGGCTTGCGCCGGCTCATGGATGTCGGTGAGGACCGGAATGCCAAGCTTGCGCACTTCGGCCAGAATTCGCAGACCCTCGACAGACCGGGCCCTCGATAGGAATGGATGCTGCTGCGATTCGCTTTATCGAAGGAGGCCTTGAATACGTAAGCGCCCACCATTTCGCGGATGGCTCGAGCCATGCGGAGCACATGCTCTTCGCTCTCGATGACGCATGGTCCGGCAATCAGCGCGAGTGGTGCATCGTTCGCGAACGAAATCTGGGCGCGGCCTTCGACCAACGACGACGCGTTGGTTCATCGTGCGTGGGAGTACTCGGGAGCGGCCGAGATCTCCTCAACAGGGCGGGATTTGTTCTCTCTGTACTGCAATGCCGCGCCGAGAAAAGCCGTGAACAACGGATGTGGCTCGAGCGGCTTGGACTTGAATTCAGGATGAAATTGGCAGCCCAGATACCACGGGTGATCGGCGAACTTCGCAGATCTCGACATACACGCCGTCGGGGGTTTGGCCGGTGAGCCGCATTCCATGCTCGGTGAGTTGAGGCTCGAACTCGCGGTTGAACTCATAGCGGTGGCGATGGCGTTCACTGATCTCGCTCGCGCCGTAGGCCTGCTCCGCGAAGCTTCCTTCCGCGAGCAAGCAGGTATACGCTCCCAGGCGCATGGTGCCGCCCAATTCGTCGACGCCTTTCAGCTCGCGCAGTTTGAAAATCACACGATAGGGCGTCGCGGGATTGAACTCGGTGGAATCGGCATCGGTTAATCCGCAGGCGTTCCGCGCAAACTCAATGACCATGGTTTGCATGCCGAGGCAAATGCCAAAGTACGGCACCTTTTCTTCGCGCGCGAACCGAATCGCGTTCAACATTCCGTCGATACCGCGCTTTCCGAATCCGCCCGGCACCAGAATTCCATCGAAGCGGCGCAGGTAGCTGCGGCATTCGGGCCATTCCATGCGGTCCGATTCAATCCATTCGATGTTCACGCGCGCCTGATGCGCGATTCCGGCATGCAGCAGAGCTTCTTTCAGGCTCTTGTAGGAATCTTCGTACTCGACATATTTGCCAACCAGACCGATGCTCACTTCGCGCAGCGGGTGTTTCATCCGGTCGACCATCTCGATCCACTGCGACATGTTGCGAGGTGCCTGCGTCCACGTGCAGCAGCCGCAGAATACTTTCATCCACGCCCTGCTCCGCAAAGACCATCGGGAACTTCGTAGACCGAGTGCACATCTTTGGCAGTGACGACGCCGCTGACATCGACGTCGCAGAACAAGGCGATCTTTTCCTTGACGTCCTGCGGCAACTGGCGCTCGGAGCGGCAAAGCAGGATATCCGGCTGGATACCGATCGCGCGCAGCTCCTTAACGCTGTGCTGGGTGGGTTTCGTCTTGAGCTCTTGCGCCGCGGCAATCCACGGGACCAGCGTCAGGTGGACGAAGAGCGTATTCTCGCGTCCCTCCTCATGCCGCATCTGGCGAATGGCCTCCATGAACGGAAGAGATTCAATGTCGCCGACCGTACCGCCAATCTCGACGATTGCGATATCGACGCCTGTCGCCACTTTGCGGCAAGCGGCTTTGATCTCGTTGGTGACGTGCGGGATCACCTGCACCGTCTTGCCGAGATAATCGCCGCGCCGTTCGCGCGTAATGATGTTCTCGTAGATACGGCCGGAGGTCAGGTTGTTACTTTGGGTGAGCGTTGCATGCGTGAAGCGCTCATAGTGGCCGAGATCGAGATCGGTCTCGGCTCCGTCATCGGTGACAAAGACCTCACCGTGCTGGAACGGGCTCATCGTGCCGGGATCGACGTTCAGGTAGGGATCAAATTTTTGAAGCGTGACCCGCAGTCCGCGGCTTTCGAGCAGGCATCCGATAGAGGCGGCGGCGATTCCTTTTCCTAGTGACGAAACAACACCGCCCGTTATGAAGATGTATTTTGCCATTCCGCTCACGTAAATGTCGTAAAACAGATGATTCAGGCGCTCCAGGTCTTCGGGCGTATCCACACCGAGCGATTCGTATTCCGTATCGACGACGCGAATGCGATAGCCATTTTCAATCGCTCGCAACTGCTCGAGACACTCGGCGCGCTCGAGCGGACCGACGGGCAGATCCGGGTAGCGCAACAGAAAATCGCGGCGATACACATATAAGCCGACGTGCTTGGCATATAGCGGCAGGCCACTCGATCCGTCACGCTCATAGGGAATCGGGCAGCGCGAAAAGTAGATGGCCTCGTTCAATAGATTGGTGACCACCTTCACGACGTTGGGGTTGACGATATCCGCCGGATCCACGATTCTCTTTTGCAAAGTGCCCATGGCGATGGAATCATCTCCGTGCAATGCAAGAATGGCGGCGTCGATGGCGGCAGGATCGATGAGCGGCTCGTCTCCCTGGATGTTCACATATAGCGCGGCAACTTCGGAGGACGCGATTTCGGCGAGCCGGTCGGTGCCGGAGGGATGATCGCTGCGCGTCATGCGCACACGCCCGCCAAACTGCCGGACAGCGGCGGCTATCCGTTCATCGTCGGTGGCGACCAGCAGGTCATCGAGATAGGAGGATCGCTGCGCACGCTCATATACGTGCTGCAGCATCGGCTTGCCGCCGAGCAGAGCGAGAGCTTTTCCAGGAAATCGGGAGGAGGCGAAGCGGGCGGGGATTATTCCTAAAATCCGCGTCCGCACATCTGAGTGTATCAAACGATTTGACGCTTCGCTTGGGCGCGAGGAAGGTGCGGAGCGGGCATTTTACGAAACGAACTCCCCCTGGCGGGGAGATGGCCGCGGAGGCGGTCACGGCCGGAAGAAATTTATTTGGAAGAGCAAATCAAGGGGTTACGTGGATGCAACCGAGGAGAGTCCAATTGGTCGGCAGTTAGGAACTGGCTTTTTAAACATCAACGGGCGTCCGCGTCGAGGTCAGCTAACCAATCTTGCTGGTAACGGCTCTTGTCACTCCTTTGTGGCTTCGATTTCGACGCCGGTGACAGGCGACGAAAATCTATTTCGCGCCTTTCCAGTGAGCATCTTACACGCAAATGGGAGCGGACTCGCAGATGTTGGCCTGGGAGCATCGCGGCAGGAAGACCTATGCCCGATCCAGACAAGCCCAACCCGTCCACTGGGCCCACCACACCGCGCGGGAAAGAGCGTTCGAGCCGCAATGCGGTGACGCATGGATTGTGCTCGAACATTCTGATTCTGCCGGATGAGAGCGAAGAAGAATTCAACGACCTGAAACAGGGCTGGCTGGACGATTACCATCCGCACACGCAGCTTTCGCGCGGGCTGGTGTCGAAGGCAGCCGTGGCCGAGTGGTATCTCTTACGGGCAATGCGCCGTTACAACCAGACCGAGCAGGCAATCTGCGCGGAAACCTACGATCCGATGGAGTGGACCGAAGAACATCACCGGAAGATCGAGCGATTCACGCGCTACCGCACCACTCAGGAGCGCTCGTTTTCCCGTGCTCTCGGCAATCTGGAGCAGCTGCGGAAGAGCCGCCAGCGGGAATCGAAAGCCTTCGAGCGCCAAGCGGAGCGCATCGCCGAGCTGGAGCTGAAGGCGCAAAAACAACAGGAGCGGATGCGGCTGGAAGCGGCCAAGCTGGAGGCGCAAGCGGCCCGGGAAACGCGGAGAGCGGAAGAGAAAGCGGTGAAAGCGAAGGCCAAGCCGCCGGAGCCGGAGCAAACGCGCGGGGAGTCGCTGTTTCAGGGGCAGGATCATCCGAAAAAGAGGCGGAAGATCGCGATTCTCGATCAGTGGGTGGAAGTGGAGATCGAGGACGGCAAGACGGTGACCACGCTGTTTCCTTCGAATGAGAAGTTGATTCAAGCCGGAAAGAAGATGCTTCCGCCGCCCGAACTGATCTATCGACGGATGAATTTCCGGGATGGGGTGCCGCCGGAGTATCAATGGACCGGTACAGACGAGGAGCGGGACGCGAGGCATGGAATTCAGCGCATGACGGTCGATACCTGGCTGGACGTGACGGATCGCGAGAAGCTGAGAAGCGATGGGCATATCGGACCCACCGGCGTGGGCAATCTGCCGAGGCCGCGCGAGCGTGGCGGCTGCGACTGCCCGGTCTGCACGCACAACCAGCTAATTCTGGACCAGGGCGCCGAGCGGAGCGCGTGAGATATACTTCCTCCAATTCGGTTATAGAATCTGCGTGTGCCGATCGAAATCCCCTTTGACGTGATCGAAGCCATGCTCGCCGCAATGAACAAGGCGCTTTATTCCGGCAAGACAACCCATCAGATATTGCAAGCCGGAATTGGAGCGGCGAACGGCATGGGGTGGGTGCTGAAACACGATTCCCATGGAAGTAACGCAGGCATGGTCGTTGCGGACGAAGGCGAAGCCGGGGGTGAAGCGCGGCACGTTATTGTCGACGCAAATGACTTGGTGGAAGATTTTGTCCGTCGGCGAAAGCGAAGTTGAAACTACCCCGCTGCGCGCGACTCCGACGAACCGAAGAAACTGCGTGAGGAAGAACTACTTGGCGTCCGGATCAGTCTTTTGGGTGGCGAGGTGTTCGGCAGATTGCCGGTGAGCCTCTTGAGCGTGCTCGAACGCTTTAGCGGAGTGCTCGAGAGCTTGTCTCGAGAGCTCGTGTCCAGTCTGGTGATCCTGCTTACCGTGATGTTCCATAGCAGCGCGGTGAGCATGAGCGGCTCGTTCGTGGAACTCAGCAGCCCTCCGGTGGGAATCTCCGGGCATAAAAGTATTGCTCCTTGTGAAATGGTGCTAGCTACAATCATCCGCTATGGACTTCGGCCGAAACAGCGACCGTGCCAATCAGCGACATGCGCTCGACCGCGGATGCTCCTAGATAGAGTCAGTGTTCAGCTTTGTTCGTTGCCAGAAGGGGTACGGGATTCCGGCGACGCGGTTGATGACGAAGGCCTGTGCCGTAAGCAGGATTACGGCAAGTGGGCCAGCAGCCAGGTTAATTTCAGCCGCTCGACAAGCCGGAAAACATGCTCGGCTTTATGGAGCGGAGGAGTTGGAAGACTTTGAGATTCGCCCCTCTTCATTTAGTTAACCTACTATGCATAAGTAGCCGGTGGGCATCCGACACCGGAGCGAACGGAATCTTGCAATGATCCAATTGCAGCGGGCGTACGATGCGGAGAGCAGCACGGATGGCACACGATTCCTGGTAGAGCGGCTGTGGCCCAGGGGGATGAAGAAGACCTCGCTCAAGATCGAGAGTTGGCTTAAAGATGTAGCTCCGAGCACCGAACTGCGGAAATGGTTCAATCACGATCCAGCTAAATGGGATGAGTTCCGACGCCGCTACTTTGCCGAACTGAAGGCTAACCCCGAGGCTTGGCAGCCAATCCTCCAGGCTGCGCGCCATGGAACGGCGACTCTGGTTTACAGCTCGCACGATACAGAGCACAACAATGCGGTGGCGCTGCAAGAATTCTTACAACATCACCTGCATGCGCCGGCATCTTCGCACAAATCGACACGATAGGCTGAACCCTCACGGCCAGTGATTATCGCGCTTTAGATATTCGGCAGCAGATCAAAATATTCGTCGTCTTCGTTCTTGCCGCCCTCTCCCTCGCCGAGCAGTTTCTCGGACTCAAGAAATTCAATGCGCTCGATCCACTTGACCATTTTGTAACCGAGCTGGTTTTCGACACGCAGGCGGAGTGGTGCTCCATAGACGGTGGGTAAGGGCTGGCCATTCATCTGAAAGGCGAGGAGGCATTCGGGCTTCATCGCGTTGTGGATTTGTTGCGTATCGTAGTAAGTACCGCCGTACAGTGAGCCTCCGAACGAGTAGAATGCGACTACTTTGGCGTAGGGCTTGGGCTTGACGAGCTCGATCAATTTGCGCATGGAGATTCCGCGCCATTCCGCAATGCCCGACCAGCCTTGGATGCAATGGTGCATGGTAATGGAGTCCTCGGCTCCGAGGGCGAGCATGTCGTCGATGGAAAGCTCGACCGGGTTGTCGATCATGCCGGAGACTTTCAGCTTGTAGCCCTTGAAGCCATCGGCCGCGAGTTGCTTCCAGTCTTCACGGACCGGCATTTTGCCGTTGGGCCAGAAGTGCGGTGAGATCTGATCTTTGGTGTAATGCTCGCGGGGAATCAAGCGGTCGAGCGTTAGAAGCTTGACCGGTTCCGTGATGGCCTTCTGTGCGTGCTGCAAGCCGCGAGGGAAATACCAAGAAATATAGTGGGCTGCCACCCAGCAAAGCAGCACAACCCCAATGCCGATAAAGCCGAGAATCATCCCGGTGGGGCGCAGGTCGTCAGTGCCGAGGACAATATGGTTCATATTGCGGGTAAAGCCAGTGAGGGCGACCAGCGTCACATGCACGATGATGAACGCCAGGAATCCGACGAGCATCACAAAGTGGAGGGACCGGGCTGCCTGCCGACCGCCGAAAATCTTGCGTATTTCGGGAAACGATTTACCAGCGCGGGAGACATGGCCATTCCGGTAAGAATCGAGAGCGGGGCCATCACGAAGATGGTGGCGAAATAGGCTATTTGCTGGAGCGCGTTATAGCCGTAAAAGCCATTCGGCTCGGGCGGCAAGTGGAAATTTGCATAGTTGACAAAAGTGTTCCAGGCGTCGAGGAAGACTGCGGGGGAGGTGGGCACCAGACGCTGCCACTGATTGCTGGTGAGCAAGCCGCAGATGAAGAAAACACCCGTGAGCACGAAGCCATACACGTTGATGAAATGCCAGCAGCGCGCGATGCCGACGGTGTGGCGATAGCCTGGCAACGCAAAGGCGGGCGAGATGTAGCGGGCGTCGTCCTTGGCGGTCCAGAGGCGGTCCTTGGGCACTGTCAATGGAGTGAAGCGGATCCACTCGGTGCCGGGAGTGCAATGGTCATTCAGATATAAGCGGGGATGATCCATCAGAATCGACAGGCCGCTGCGGATCAGCATGAATAAAAAGATGAGATTGAAGAAGTGACTCCAGCGGATCCAGACGGGAAAGCCATGCGGTCCGCTGGGTGCGCCTTCGAGAGAAGCCGAGGAAGGAACGATGTAGGGCAGGCCGAAGAATGCGTGCTGCACCCAAGCCACGACGAATGGAACGAGAGCGAGCACGATCAGGAGAACTAAGATCGAAGGACGAATCCAGATTCGGAAGCGCCGGTCTTCCGGATAGTGGACAGCCAGGTGCGCGTCATCGAAGGGAATCATACGAGGCCGGGAAATATCCAGTGTAGATTGCCTCGCCAATGAACAGAAGCAGAATCGGAACGAAGCCGAGCGTCAGACGCCACATGTCATTGTCGACGCAAATGATTTAGTGGAAGATTTGTTCCGTCGGCGAAAGCGTTGAAGCTACCCCATTGCTTGGGTCAAGCGATCTGGCCCCGCGGAGGTTAGGCGAGAGCCTTTTTCTTGCGCCATTTTCTCAAACTGTTGTTTAAAGCCAGGGATGAGCTGCCCCAAGAAGTCTTCGAAGGTATTTGCCGCGACGCCGATCATGGCTCCTTTGATGATGTCGAAAGTCTCGAGTGCTTTGTTCTTTTGCAGTTCGGTTCCGCGTCGATGTTCGCGCCCACCGTCACCCTGATCCCCGCCATAGGGGCGTTTATACTTCGATCTTCGCCCGGTCATCGACGCCAGGAGCAATCCGCCTCCCAGAGCAACACCGACCATAAGCATGGGCCGCTTCTGAAACTGAACACGCCAATCGGTAACTTCTTGAACTTTGGACTGAAGTTCATTCAGATTCTCTCCGAGCTGCCCGCGCTCTACTTGAATTGCGCGTTCTATTTGGTTTGACTTTTCACCCATTCGACGTTCTCCTTCATCGTTTCAATCGTCTTTTCCGGTGTTGTATGAACGGTCTTGAATCGCTTCTTACCTGCCATGAGCAGAATCGCGCTCAAGGCAGCCATCAGGACGAACAGTAGCAAGGCGGCGCCCCACATGGGCATAACTGTTGTTAGCGCAAAGAGGATGGTGAGCAATAACAGCCAAGCCGTAAACAATCCGCTCAACGCGCCGCGGCCATCATGCCGGCAGCGCGCCCAGCTTTTGTTACTTCCTCGGTGACTTCAGTTTTCGCTAATCGGACTTCGGAACGGATGATCGATTGCACGTTTGCGAGGATGTCCTGGAGGACATCCGCGATCGATCGGCTATTTTCTGCAGCCATCTTTAAGCGTCCGTTGAGGGAGACTGCTAGTCTTCGCGGAAGGCACGGCCAATCAGAAAACCGAGAGCGGCAGCAATCAGCAGCGAGGGGCCGGGGTTGCGCTTGACAATCTCTTCGACGTCCGACAGCATCGCCTTGACATCGTGCTCTCGAATGTACCCGGCGGTCGACTCCAGCTTCTCCGCTGCAGAATGCGCCACGCTCTTTACGGTTTCGCCGCCAGGCAGATCTTCAGCCTTTTGGTGAAGCGTTGAGGCCGCGCCTTGCAATGCGTCGGCTGCGGGTCCGCGCTGTTTCATCGATCTTGTCGGTTGCCTGCCTTCCGGCATCAGATGCTTTCTGCTTTGCAGCGCTGGCTGCATCGCTCACTTTATCCCTTACGCTTTGGGCCGCGTCGCCCAAGGTGTCCGGGAAATCTCCGGTAGAACTGCCAGCTTTGGTGGCCATCAAATCTCCTCCTGTTGATTCGCTCCTGGTGCGGCCAATCAGCGATGTCCTAGTGTGGATTGAATTCGAGAACAATTGTTGCTGCTGCGACCAGCCGCGCAATATTACGAGTGTGATATTGCTCGCATGAGGCAGAAGCTATTTGAGCGTGGAAGACGTCCAGCTAGACGGAGGACACAACTGTGCCTGGACAAAATACGATCATTGCTGCTTTCCGTAGCAGCACGGATGCACAAGCTGCTGCAACAGATTTGCAAGCGGCTGGAATCCCTCGCAACGATATTTATATCGAGACTGGTGGAAGTGACAGCAAGCCGTCACGCTCGAAAGCCGCATCCACGGAAGGTGGCATCAGCGGATGGTTCAAGTCGATCTTCGGAGAGCATGAGGCGCCCGATCGCTCGGGATATGAGAATGCGGTGGCACAAGGCAATTGTTTGCTGAGGGTCGACGTAGATGAGGACGAAATTACTACTGTAGAGGAGATTATGAACCGCCATTCTCCGCTCGACATTGACACCGAGCGAGGAGCGGAAGCTGACACGCGCCGGGGAGTGGCCGAACGCGGCAGCAACGACACAAACGCAATTCCTGTGGTGCAAGAGGAGATGCAGGTCGGGAAGCGCCAGGTCCTCCGGGGCGGTGTTCGCGTCTACTCCCGGGTGGTCGAGGAACCGTTTGAAGAAAAGGTCTCCTTGCGGGAAGAAAGCGTGCGAGTGGAGCGCCAGCCTGTGAACCGTTCCGCGACGAGTGCCGATTTATCAGGTGGCCAGGAACAGGTCATCGAAGTTCAGGAGTTCGCAGAAGAGCCGGTGGTCTCCAAGCAGGCCCGTGTGGTGGAGGAAGTCCGGGTTGGAAAGGATGTCTCTGAACGAACGGAAACCGTTCGAGACACGGTGCGACATACAGAAGTCAACGTGGAGCAAACTCCCAGTGCAAGGGGAGCGGCGTTTGATGACTCCGATTTCCGCGCCGATTATCAGAAGCGATACGCCGCAAGCGGCGCGTCGTACGACACGTACCAGCCGGCATACCGTTATGGGTACGACATCGCTTCGGACCCCCGCTACAAGGGACGATCGTTCGATGAGGTCGAGTCCGATCTTCAAGCTGATTATCGGCAGCGATATCCCAACAGCACTTGGGAGAAGATGAAAGAAGCGGTTCGTTCAGGATGGAATAAAGTGAGCGGGAAATCCCAAGCAACGGCCCGTTAATCGCACATTGCATTTATGGATGAGAAGGACAAAGACGTAGTCATTCCGATCATCCGCGAGGAAGTACACGCGGATGCCGTTCCGGTTGTAACGGGCGGCGTTCGCGTGACCAAGCGCGTGGAAAGCCACGACGAGATCGTGGAACAGGAACTACGAAAATCGCATGTGGAAGTGAAGCGCGTCAAGACAGAGCGGGTGGTCGATGGACCGCAGCCTGTGCAACGCAACGGCAACACGCTAATCATTCCGGTGGTTTCCGAGGTTCTCAGGATAGAAAAGCAGTGGGTTGTCACGGAAGAGATTCACATCACGCAACGACAAGAACGTGAAACTGTGCAGCACAATGTAACGTTAAACGAGGAAAGTGCAGAGATCGAGCGGCTCGACAGTGCCGGGGACGCGGTCTCGTCCATTCCCGGCACGGACGAAGCCGTGAATGAACCGGGCAAACCTGCCAGCATGTTACAACGAAGCGGCATGGGCGACTCGACGAGAAAGAGAAAAACACTTTCCAATCCGCGCAGTTTGTTGAAGAGTCCTCGAAGCGAGAAGGACTGACGCGAGGATCGAAGGCACACCCGCCCAGTAGAATTGCGCGATTTCGATAGGATCGTCTCTTATGACATCCACACAGAATCGCGAGGCTTCGTCCAAGCAGGCTCTTACCTCTGAAGAACTTCGCAAGATGGACGCGTACTGGCGCGCCTGTAATTATCTTTGCGCAGGGATGATTTATCTTCATGACAACCCTCTGCTGAAGGAGCCGCTTCGTCCAGAGCATTTCAAGAATCGGCTGCTGGGGCACTGGGGGTCCGATCCCGGGCAGACCTTCACCTGGGTTCATTTGAATCGTGTCATTCGGAAGTACGACCTGGACATGATCTACATTTCCGGTCCAGGGCATGGCGCGCCTGCAGTGATCTCGAACTGCTACCTCGAAGGGACGTATTCGGAGATCTATCCGGAGAAGAGCCAAGACGAAGCGGGCATGCTCAAGCTGTTCCGCGCTTTCTCTTTTCCGGGCCAGCTAGGAAGCCACTGCACGCCGGAGGTGCCGGGATCGATCCATGAAGGCGGCGAGTTGGGTTACAGCGTGTCGCATGCGTTTGGAGCAGCGTTCGACAATCCGGATCTGATCGTGAGTGTGGTGGTCGGAGATGGGGAGGCGGAGACGGGGCCGCTCGCGACATCCTGGCATTCCAACAAATTTCTAAATCCGATCCGCGATGGTGCGGTATTGCCGATTCTTCATTTGAATGGATATAAGATCGCGAATCCCACGCTGCTGGCGCGCATCACTCCGGAGGAACTGGAGAATCTTTTCCAGGGATATGGATGGACGCCGCACGTGGTCGAGGGTGACGATCCGCAACTGATGCATCAGCAGATGGCCGCGACGGTCGAGACATGCATTACGCAGATCCGTGCGATTCAACAGAAGGCACGCAAGACGGGCGAGACCGGACCGGCCACGCTGGCCGATGATCATCCTTCGATCGCCGAAAGGATGGACGGGGCCAAAGGAAGTGGACGGGCACAAGGTGGAAAATTTCTGGCGAGCGCACCAGGTGCCAGTGCTCGACGTGCAAACGAATCCTGAACACTTGCGGATCGTCGAGCAGTGGATGCGGAGCTATCAGCGTCGAGGAACTGTTTGACGAGCACGGGACGCTGCGGCCCGAGCTGCGGGAGCTGCCGCCCGCGGGAGAACGCCGGATGAGCGCCAATCCTCACGCGAATGGAGGGAAGCTGCGCAAAGCTCTCACTCTTCCAAACTTTCGCGAGTATGCAGTTCCGATCGATGGGCCAGGAACGAAGGAAATTTCACCGACCGAAACGCTCGGCAAGTTCTTGCGCGATGTGATGCGGCGGAACATGAGCAGTTTCCGTCTATTCAGCCCGGACGAGAATGCGTCCAATCGGTTGCAGGACGTCTATGAAGCAAGCCTGAAGACGTGGCTCGCGGCGATCAAGCCGGAGGACGCCGATGGCACGGACATTGCTCCTGATGGACGCGTGATGGAGATGCTGAGCGAGCACACGCTCGAAGGGTGGCTCGAAGGTTATCTCCTAACGGGGCGCCACGGGCTCTTCAACACGTACGAGGCATTCGCGCACATTATCGATTCGATGTACAACCAGTACGCAAAGTGGCTGGAGAAATCGAAGGTGGAACTCGACTGGCGGGCTCCGATTTCGTCGCTCAACATCTTGCTCTCATCGCTCGTCTGGCGGCAGGATCATAACGGCTTCACGCATGAGGATCCGGGCTTTCTGGATGTGGTCAGCAACAAGAGCGCGGAGATCACGCGGATCTACCTGCCTCCTGATGCGAACTGCCTGTTGAGCGTGGCGGATCATTGCCTACGTAGCGAGGACTACGTGAACGTAATCGTCTCCGACAAGCAGCCGCACCTGGTCTATCTGGATATGGATGCGGCGATCATTCACTGCACGAAAGGCGTCGGTATTTGGGAGTGGGCGAGCAACGATGCAGGCGTGGAGCCCGATGTCGTGATGGCGAGCGCGGGCGATATTCTGACGCAGGAGGCATTGGCTGCGGTTGCCATTCTCCGGGAGAACTTCCCGGATGTGAAAATCCGCTTTGTCAATGTGGTCGACTTATATCGCCTGCAGCCTGATACGGAGCATCCGCACGGTCTCTCCGATCGTGATTTCGATTCTCTCTTCACGAAGGACAGGCCGGTCATTTTCAATTTCCACGGATATCCCTGGCTCATCCACAAGTTCACGTATCGCCGGACGAATCACGACAACATACACGTACGCGGATACAAGGAAAAGGGCAACATCAATACGCCGTTAGAACTCGCGATCCGGAACCAGGTGGATCGGTTCAATTTGGCGATTGACGTGATCGACCGCGTTCCACGGCTACAGGGTCCCGGCGGACATTTGAAGGAGTGGCTGAAAGGGCAGATCATCGAAAGCATTAACTACGCCTACAGCGAAGGCATAGACAAGCCGGAAATTCGGAACTGGAGATGGCCATCGGCGGAGAAGACGCGGGAGTTGAGCACGTCAGCATAGACGATGGAAATGAACGGAACCAGGCGGGTAATCTCGGTGCAGGTGGGGAAGCCGCGCCCGGTGGAGCTCAACAATGGCACGGTTCTGACGAGCATCTTCAAATCACCGGTCGACGGGCGAGTCGCTCTGCGGGGACATAATCTGGCGGGCGATCTACAATCCGATCCTCGGGTGCACGGCGGCCCTCATAAGGCTGTCTACCTCTACGCTTTCGAACATTACGCTTATTGGGCGGAGCAATTGCCGGACATCAGTCTGCAGTTCGGTAATTTCGGCGAGAACTTGACCAGCGAAGGCCTGGATGAAGAGTCGGCTCATATCGGCGATCAGTTCCGAATCGGTTCGGCGATCCTGCAGGTTGCACAGCCCAGAATGCCGTGCTTCAAATTGGGGATTCGGTTCAGCCGGGAGGACATGGTGAGGCGATTCTGGGCGAGCGGGCGGTCGGGGATTTATTTTTCAGTTATCCAGGAGGGTGAACTCGGCGCTGGAGATTTAATCGAGCAGGTTGCGGCAGGCGCGGGGCAAGTGAAAGTCGCGGACGTGGTGCGGCTTTATAAAGGAGAGAGCAGAGATGCGGATTTGTTCTGGCGGGCTCTGCGAAGCGCCTCTTATATGGCGGTTGGAAGGAAGGGATTCGAGAGCGGTGCGTTGAAGATTAGGTCATTTGTTGGAGGCGTGCGATGCGGTCTTCGGTCGAGGGGTGGGTCGAGAAAAGGCGCATCAAGGCTGCGCCCGTGAAGGGCTGGATGATGAACATGTGCGCGGTCGAGGGCGTGGCATCCATGGGCACGCGTTTGGAATAGACCTCCAGTTTTTGCAGCGCTGAAATCAGCTCCTGCGGCTTGCCGGTGTATTTGGCGGAGGCGGCGTCGGCATCGTATTCGCGGCTGCGCGAGATGGCCATCTGGATGAGCATGGCGGCGATGGGAGCGAGAATCAACATGAGGAACCCGCCGACCGCGCCTCCTTCGTTGTCCTCGTCACGCGAAGTGCCTCCGAAGAAGAAGCTCATACGCGCGAGAAAGGTGATGGCGGTGGCGATGGTTGCAGCGACCGAACTGATCAGAATGTCACGATGCAGAACGTGACCTAATTCGTGAGCGACGACGCCTTCGATCTCCGCATCCGACATCGATTCCAAAATTCCAGCGGTGAATGCGACTGATGCATGCTGCGGGTTGCGTCCCGTAGCGAAGGCATTCGGCGAATTGTCGGGAATGAGCCAGAGTTTCGGCATGGGAATGCCCATGCGCTGGGCCAAGCCGCCGACGATGGGCTGGACGCGCGCGTAGATCATCGCATTTTGCTCCGGAGTCACGGGCTGAGCCGAGTAGGTGGCGAGCGCCATTTTCTCGGAGAAGAAGTAGCTGAAGAAATTCATGCCGATCGCGAGCAGCAGTCCGATGTAGAGACCGTTACGGCCGCCGAAGAGCTCGCCCAAGAACGAGGAGCAGTCCGCTTAGGACGCCTAGAAGAAGAACTGTTTTGACGGTATTCATGGGCGCTTCTTCTTGTGCTTGGTTTTGGGCTTCGGGTTTTCGTGGACTTCGGCGGGGGAGGTTTTCGTCTGTTGCTGGAGATCAGGGTTATTCGATCCTGGTTTTTGGTGCGGCACGTCGGCGGAGTTGGGCTGGGGGTGCTGTTGCGGCGGCGGGTTATTTTGAGGATGGCTCTGTTGCTGTTGGTTGGGGTTTCTGGTTTGCTGAGCGAATAGCATCGCTGTTGCGAGCAGCAGGGTCATATATCGTTTCATATCATGTTTACCGGGGCGCTCATAATCTGGACCATTGGGGAAGGGATTTCGTTTCTTCGATGAAGCGCGCGTCCCGTAGCGATACTTGCGCTGAGCCATCTGGCGTCGGATCTGAGCCAGGGCGCGCTTCCGGCGATGCTGCCATTGTTCATTGCGCAGCGGCATTTTTCGTATTCAGTGGCGGCGGGGCTGGTGATGGCGATCAGCTCAACCAGTTCGTTGCTGCAGCCATTCTTCGGATGGTTTGCGGACCGGCGGCCGACGCCGTGGCTGGCTACGGCAGGGCTGCTGATTGCGGGGATGAGCATGGCGTTGTCGGGAATCGCTCCGAGCTATGCGTGGCTGATCGCGGCGGTGTCGATCAGCGGGATTGGACTGGCGGCGTTTCATCCCGAAGGGGCGCGGCTGATCCATCAAGTTTCGGGCAAGCAGCGCGGAGTAGGAATGAGCTGGTTTTCGGTCGGCGGAAATCTAGGATTCGCGATCGGACCGGTGATCACGACAGCCGTTCTGGCTTGGGAGGGACTGAGCGGAAGTTTGTTTCTGGCGATCCCGACGGTGATGTGCGGGGGCCTTCTGTATTGGGAACTGCAGCGGCTGAAGCGTCGCCATGCTCGCACGCGCGAGGCGGCGGGCTGCACAGCCAGCGGCCGCTGTAGATCAGTGGCGGCCCTTTTATTTTCTAACTGCATCCGTGCTCTGCCGCTCGCTGGTTTTCTTCGCGTTCAATACGTTCCTTCCTTTGTATTGGATTCATGTATTCGGAAGCTCGAGAGAAATGGGCAGCTCGGCACTTTCGGTTTTCCTGTTTTCGGGAGCGGCGGGCACTCTAGTGGGCGGCAAGTTAGGCGACCGGTTTCCGCGGCATCGCGTGGTCTCCACATGTCTGGCTGCTTCGTTGCCGTTCATGGCCGCGTTGCTGTTTGCAACGAAATCTTCGCTTGCAATGGTAATTCTTGCGCCGCTTGGGTTCACGCTGTTCGCGCCGTATTCGGTGATGGTGGTGCTGGGGCAAGAATATCTGCCGAACCGAGTGGGTACCGCATCGGGAGTGACGATCGGGCTGGCGGGGACAATTGGCGGGCTCGGCGCGCCGGCTTTCGGAGCGTTAGCGGATCATTATGGCCTGCATGCCGCACTGACCGCGCCGATACTGCTAGGATGTGTCGCGACGGCGCTGACGTTTTTCTTGAAGGCCGCCGGTTTTACAGACGACGGTGCGGCGCGAGCAGGTCGAAGTAGAGATATAGGTACCGCTCCGTTGCCGTGGCGGCTCGGTTACAAGCTCGCGTATGCGCGTTACGGCAGCCAGCCTTCGATCTTCAACACTTGGCGAAAACCGGGATTGTCGAGAGACACGGCGGGGAAATAACCGCCCGTGAGGGTCCGGCTCCACCAGGCGCCGGTCCGCTTTCGCTCTTCGGGAGTCGTGAAGTGATACTCGTAGAGCAGCGCGCGGACATAGCGCGGGGGCTGATTGGGGAACGGATTTTTTCGGAGCAGACTCAATACGGGCCGATCGCCTTCGAGCAGTTTGGCGACAAAATTCACGAACCACGGGTAATCCTGGTAGCCCGACATGGCGGCGAACCACATCAACCAATCGAGCCGGAGATGATACGGCGCGATTTGCGGAGGTGTGTAATGGACATCCCCGGGCTTACCTTTGAACTCATACTCGCGCCAACGGGTGGAGGGAGTGAGTACTGCTTCATCCGTGCCTTCGACGATTACTTCATATCGCGTGCGCGTGATGCTGCCGAAGGCGCCATAGGTACCCACCAGATGCAGCGAATTGAAGTTTGTATTCATGATCTGGCGCGCAGAAAGCATGTTGATGACGACGGGAATGCTCAGCGCCACGACGAGAGCCGCGAGACCGATGGTGACCCAACGGAAGACTGGGCTGGAGGCATGCATGGCCGGGGCGGCAAACGAATGGACATAGGAAAGAAATTTGCCGATCAAGCGTGGAAAATGCGAGGACCAGAGTCAGCCAATTCAGCCAGGAGAGATTTCCGCTGAGGATGATGAAGAGCTGAAAAATGATGGTGATCACACCGGCGATGCCGGCGATGGGCTGCGGCAAGAAGTAGAAGAACGGAACAATCAATTCGGAGAAGTGGTTGAACAGCACGCCACCTTTATTGGTCCAATGCGGCGACACATGGAAGTACCAGCTCAACGGGTTTGGCATGGGCTGGGTTTCGTAGTGATAGTCGAGGCAGGTCAGGTTGCGCCAGCAAGGATCGCCACGCAGCTTGATAAGGCCCGCGCCAAACATGATGCGGAACAGGAGCCAGCGAAATAGCCAAATCGGAATGACGGGCGGCAGCATTTTCGCGCCGCCGAGAAAGATAGCGAAGAAGCAGGCTTCGAGCAGGATCGATTCCCAGCCAAAAGCATAAAACGTCTGGCCGACATTCACGAACGAGAGATAGATGAGATAAATGGCGGCCCAGACGCTGATGGAGAGCCAGGTATAGCGCGAGGCGATGCCGGAGATGACCAGACAGGAGAGCACGATGCCGAGCCAGGCGGCGATGGTGAAGGCAGCATCGCGCGGGAAGAAGTAGAACAGACTGGGTGATTCGCGGAACGGAACCTGTTTCACGAACAGCGGGACGGGCAGCAAGCCGCGCTCGCCGAGCAGAGGCTTGAACTGGTTCAGTGCGACAAGAAAGGCAATCAGGCAGATGACGCCGATGCCACGCTCAAGGAGCAGGCGAGTGATCCAAAACTCACTGGCGTCGAGGCCGGTCATTCCACGCGAAGTTAGATCTCCTTATCGGGCGCTTCGGTTACGGTGATCTTCTCTGCTTTTCGACCGGCGGCCGAGAGGCATGCGAAGACGGAGGACGCGCTCGCGAGCACGCTCTTCTTCCAGATTCCGGCTGCGTGGCCACAAGGAGATCCTGGAGCGACACCATTCCGAGAAGCCGCTTATCATCGCCGGGGTCGACGACGGGCAAGCGGGTGAGGCCGGTCTCGACCATTCTGTAAACCACGACGCGCAACGGTTCATCGGCGCGGGCGACGACAGGGAATCCGGAGGCGATTTCGCGCAGAGGGGTGGTCGCAGGGCTCACCGGCGATTCCGCAAACAGCTTCATCAAGTGGTTTCGACTGACTACGCCAATCAATTCGCGATCCTTTTCGATGATGGGGAACAGGTGCTGCCCATGTTCTTTTTGCGTGGGACGAATGGCCTCGCGCGCCTCTTCGAGCGGCGCGTCGGCGGGGAGAGCGACGACGTTGGTTCGCATGACTTCTCGAACGAAGAGAATCTCCAGCGGATCGAGCGCGTATTCGCGGCTTAAATGATAACCGCGGCGGGAGATCTTCTCGGTCAGAATGGAGCGCTTCAAGCGTGAGCACGGTGAACGAGATGCGCCAGAAAGCAGGCGACCAATAATGGCAGCAGCATGTTCAAATCGTGCGTCAATTCGATGGCGAACACGATGCCGGTAAAGGGCGAGCGCATGGTGCCGCCGAGAATGGCTCCCATGCTGACGAGCGGCCAGAAGCCGATGCCGAAGTGAGGCAGAAACATGCCGGCGATGCCGCCGAGTGCGGCGCCCATCATCAGCAAAGGGGCGAGAACGCCGCCGGAGGTGCCGGATCCGAGCGAGATCATCCAGATGGCGGATTTCACGAGCAGAACTCCGAGAAGGAAATGGAACGCGACATCGCCTTTCAGCAGCAGGCCGATGGTGTCGTAACCAACGCCCAAAGCTTGCGGGAAGATGAGGCCGCCGATGCCGACAAACACGCCGCCGATGGCGGGCCACCACATCCAGTGAATCGGGAGCTTTTGGAAGGCGTCTTCCGCGGCATAGACGCCCAGGGTGAGAAGCGCCGAGAGCGCGCCGGCGGCGACTCCGACGACCACGCAGCCGAGCAGGCCTTCGGGTCCGATGAAGACCGGATGAGCAGGAACCGGGAACAACGGCCCGACGCCGAGGATGTAGCGTCGCGCCGCACCTGCGGTGGCACTGGCCAAAGCGACGGGAATGGCGCTGCGGGGTTTCCATTCAAAGAGCAGCAGCTCGACCGCCAAGAGCACCGCCGAAAGTGGCGCGGCGAAGGTGGCCGACATGCCCGCGGCTGCGCCGGCCACCAGCAAAGTCTTGCGCTCTGCGCTGGTGAGATGAAAGAACTGCGCGATCATCGAGCCGAACGCGCCGCCGGTCATGATGATCGGCCCTTCCGCGCCAAACGGTCCGCCAGATCCGATGGAGATGGCAGAGGAGAGCGGCTTCAGGATCGCGAGCCGGGGATGAACGCGGCTTCCGTTCATCAGGATGGATTCGATGGCTTCCGGAATGCCATGGCCGCGAATGCGTTCGGAACCGTAACGCGCCATCAGACCCACAATCAGCGAGCCAATAATCGGCACGGCGATTGCAAACACGCCCAAGTGGTTACCAGCCGGGGACGAGAGGGCGGTATCGATGCGCTGGTAATAAAAGAGGTTGGTAAACAGGCCAATCAGCTTGAGTAAAAACCAAGCTACGTAAGTGGCGATGACGCCGATGATGATGGCGAGCACCGAAATGGGGATGACCTGGATGGTGGTGGTGAAGTCGCCCAGTTCTTCCGAGTGTTTTTTCTTTGGGTGTACCGCTGGTGCATTGGGCAATATTTGGCTCATGTTGATTTTGGCGGTGGAATGGAGCAGAATGGGTTAGGCGAATAAATGGCGAATACGGGAGCCCTTCGATGTCTGGAGCTTTGCAAATCAGCCTCTACCCTTCCTGTAACACAGGAGGCATCCAACTTTATTCCTCTCCAGAGCGAGGCACTGAAAGGGCTTTTTCCGGCCGGGCTGGCACGCGGCGCGATTGCAGAAGTGAGTGGGCGGCGTTCGTCGGGGCGCACCGCGATTTGCCTGCATATTCTGGCGCAGGCTACGGCACGGGGCGAAGTTTGCGCAGTAGTGGATCTCGATGATAGTTTTCATCCGGCCTCGGCGGTTGTGGCGGGGGTGAAATTAAGCCGGGTGATTTGGGTGCGGTGCGGTGGAAATGCCGAGCATGCGATGCGAGCTGCGGACCTTCTTCTGCATGCGCGAGGATTTGGCGTGGTGCTGCTGGATTTGTGCGAAGCAGACGCACGAGCATTGAACCGCATACCTTTATCGTATTGGTACCGCTTTCGCCGGGCGGTGGAGCATACGCCCACGATTCTCCTATTAATAACCGCTGTGGCCCAGGCAAGATCTTTCATCCAGCAATTTAGAGCTAATATCTAAAGTTTTAAATTGGGCCGGAAAAGCGCCTTTTTTACTGCTGCGGGGAATGCGGGTAAATGCGATGGTACGTAAACCTTCGGCGTCGCGGGTGGAAACGCTTTCGATTCCCAGGGTGGCTTGAATGTACGTGTGTCTGCACTTGGCGGGCCCGGAGGTTGGGGAAGCGCTGTTCGAGCTGGCGCTCGAGTTTTCGCCGATTGTGGAGCGCGGGTCGCAGAATACAGCGGTTTTTTCGATCGCTCCGCTACGTAAATTGATCGGCTCTCCGCACCAGATCGTTTCGGAGATTTCCCGTTTGGGGCATGAGCGAAAGCTGGAGGCGAACCTGGCGATTGCGTCCAATGTGGATACGGCGATTCTGCTGGCGCGCAATCTGGCTGGGGTCACTTTGGCCACGCCGGGCGAAGAGCGGTTAAAGCTGGCGCGCCTTCCTCTGCCTGCGCTGTTCACACATGATGTGCCTGTGGATGGTGCGTTGCTGAATGTTTTGCATCGTTGGGGGTTGAAGATGTGCGGGGATTTGGCGGCGCTCGCGGAGGACGGAGTGGCCGAGCGTTTAGGTACAGCCGGAGTGTATCTGCGCAATCTGGCCTGCGGGAAGATCGACCGGCCGCTGCGGGTTGCCGCGCCGGTGGCGAATTATGAGGAGCGGATGGAGTTGGAGCATCCGCTAGGGCTGTTGGAACCTCTGCTGTTCCTATTCGGAAGCGTGCTGAATGAATTGTGCGGGCGGTTGCGATCGCAATCGAGAGCCGCACGAACACTGGAAGCGCGATTCGAATTGGAAGCGTGCGAGGAATACCGGTGTGAATTGGAATTTCCGGTACCGGTGGTGGAAAGCCAGACGATTTTAAAGCTGCTGCAGCTGCATCTGGAGCGGCATCCTCCCGCAGCGCCTATTGTTGCGTTTACTTTGCGAATCGAGCCGGCCGCGCCACGGCGCGTACAAGGCGGATTTTTTCTTCCGCCCACACCGCCGCCGGATAAATTGCAAATCACGTTGGCGCGCATCGCAGGGATGGTGGGGAAAGAGAATGCGGGAACGCCGACAACTCGAGAATACGCACCGGCCGGATGCGTTTCAGATGGCGCCCTTCAACGCGTCCGCCGCTGAAGCACGAGAGCCGGGAATGGGACCCGAAGCGCTGCGGTTAGTCATTCGTCTGTTTCGGCCAGCATTACAGGCGCGCGTGATGGTGGCGGGAGTAGCACCGAAGAAGGTGATTGCGCCCGGCGTGCGAGGAGACGTGATTCGTGCAGCGGGACCCTGGAAAACCTCGGGCGAATGGTGGAGTGCGACCTGCTGGAGCCGCGAAGAATGGGATGTGGCGTTAGATGATGGCGCGGTCTATCGTATCTATCGGGAGATGCGGAGGCAGGAATGGTATGTCGAAGGCGTTTATGACTAATCACCATTCGTTCGGAGCGAGTTTTGTATCCGTGTATGGTAGTCCACAACGCAATCTGCAATAGCACCGATTTGCACCACGCCTGATACATGCGGTCCACTTCCGGGGCGCAAGTGACAGGACATTTCGTTCGACATCGAAACGTTCTGCCTTGTATTTTTGTTAGTCTGCCCGCAGGAGAAATCCGGCCGAATACATGAACGATGAAACGCAGAAGAGACTGACGCTCGCCACCATGTGCATTGCAACATTTGTGGCGATCCTGGATACGACCGTCGTGAATCTTGCGTTGCACAGCATTCAAAACCAACTTCATGCCCGCATCACTGTCTTGCAATGGGTGCTCGATCTTTACAATCTGACGTACGCGAGCTTCATCATGACGGGCGGCATCCTGGGAGACCTTTTTGGCCGCCGCCGGATCTTTGTCATTGGCATGATCCTGTTTACGTTGGGATCGCTCGTATGTGGGATAGCACCGAATACTTCCCTGCTTCTCGCGGGTCGAGGTGTGGCAGGCGCCGGAGCTGCACTGCAGCTCCCCGGGTCACTATCTATCCTCAACGTCACATTTCAGGATGAAGGAGAACGTGCACGCGCCATTGCGATCTGGGGAGGTTTCAACGGCCTCGCGATGGCAGTAGGTCCAACCGTGGGCGGCCTGTTAGTGGATCAGTTCGGGTGGAGGAGCGTTTTCTTTTTAGTAGTGCCTTTCGGCATCGCGGTGATTGTGCTTGCGATCGCACGGGTTCCCGAGTCTTCCGATCCGAAGGGACGGCAACTCGATCTGGCCGGTCAAACACTCGCGCTTCTATTTCTCGGATGTTTGACGTTTGGGTTCATTCAGGGGCCATCGCTCTCCTGGCGATCTCCCTGGATCATCGCCTCATTTATTGTCTGTACGGCCAGCGTAATCGGCTTTCTGAAAACCGAGCGCGGGAAATCCGGTGCGCTTGTGTCGCTCGATGTATTCAGGGACGGTGCATTCTCAGCAGCGATTGCCGATGCCGCTCTGATGACGTTTGGCATGTATGCTCTTCTTTTCATCTTCCCGTTGTACTTGCAATCGGTTCGGGGGCAAACGGCGGTTATGGCCGGTCTCGAGCTGTTGCCGATGTCGGTTAGCTTTTTCGTCGTCTCGCTATTCGCAGCCCGGTTCTTCCGTCGCGCAGGAGCAAGAGTGTCAATCACAACCGGTCTGGCATTGACCGGCGCCGGCATTTTCGGACTGGCCTTCTCCGATGCACAATCGAGCTATCCGTCTTTATTCTTGCGCCTCTTTGCAATCGGTATTGGCCTTGGCCTGATCACTGGTCCGATCATGACTGTAGCGGTATCGAGAGTGCCACGGGAGCGGTCCGGCATGTCTTCCGGACTGGTGAACGTCGGCCGATTGATGGGCGCGACGCTCGGTGTAGCGATTCTAGGCTCCATTTTTGGGGCGCACTTGGATCAGACCGCTCATGACATACCAAAGTTCTTAGCTGGTATGCAGAAGGCGCTTGCGGTTGGTGGATCCGGTGAGCTTGCCGGGGCTGGCATCAGCCTAATCTTATTGCGGAGCGGCCCTTCTCCGATGGTGAATCGCATTATCCGGCTGCGGCATCGAAGGTTCGAGGAGGATTCGTGACAGCGAAGCGAATACTGGGGAATACGGATCTGGAAGTATCTTTGATCGCGCTGGGTGGAAATGTCTTCGGATGGACTGTCGGTGAGCAGGATGCGTTCCGTCTGCTTGACCGCGCTCTTGACGCGGGGCTCAACTTCATCGACAGCGCGGATGTGTACTCTAAGTGGGCTCCTGGGAATGCAGGTGGCGAATCCGAAACGATATTAGGCAAATGGTTCGCGAGAAGCGGCAGGCGCAATGACGTGATCTTGGCCACCAAAGTTGGATGGGATTGGGGAGACGGCAGGAAGGGTCTTAGCGCAAACTACATTTCTCGGTCCGTGGAGGATTCATTGCGGCGTCTCCAGACCGATCATATCGATCTTTACTTTTCCCATATCGACGATGAAAACACGCCGTTCGAAGAAACGCTTCGAGCCTACGAGCAGTTGATTCACCAGGGCAAGGTACGTTTTATCGGAGCTTCTAATCACAAAGGCGCGCGACTGCGTGAAGCTCTCGAGACGAGCAAGCGAAGCAATCTGCCGCGGTACGAGGTGCTGCAACCTTTATACAATTTGATGGAACGCGAGGAGTATGAGTCAGATCTCGCACCGGTCGTTCAAAAGTACAACCTTGGTGTGACGCCATATTTCGCACTCGCCTCCGGTTTCTTGACTGGGAAGTATCGCAGTGAATCGGACCTGAAGGGAAGAGCGCGAGGCACTCGCGTCGAGAAATATCTGAATGAGCGCGGGTTGGCCGTCCTCAAAGCTCTTGACTCAGTGGCCCAAGCGCATAGCTCGACGCCGGCCCGTGTAGCACTGGCCTGGCTGATCCAGCGCCCCGGCATCACGGCGCCAATCGCCAGCGCCACGAGTGAGAAGCAACTTGATGATCTGGTCGAAGCAACTAAACTTCATCTCGATGATGCCTCGATGCTCGGAGCTTTCAAAGGCAACCGAGCGGACCGCGACAGCAGCCTAGAAGGAGTTCCCGGAACCTCCTTCTGTCCGCAGTTGAAAAGGCAACGCAGAACCCTCCTGTTTCTTCACAAGCTGATCAGGTTCAGATTCAGCATCCTCACGGGCCTCCCCCAAATGTACTAGTACTAATTAGTTCCAGGCCTGCTTTACAATAAGCAGACCCGGGGTATAGTTACAGATGCCGGAAGTCCCTAGTAGAGATTCTGGCAAGGGGCGGAGGCCCTTCCAAAAATGAAAAAGCACCTATTGTGGGTTGTGATCTTGTTTTCGGCCGTTTCAACTGCCGCGCGTGCCAGCAATATCAGCTTCACTACGTTCGTCACTGGTTCCAGCATCGGCGCGGTTGAAGGCGGCAATACGAGCGCTATTGCCTACAACTATGCCGGGAACAAGTTTGTGGGATCGGTGTATTTCGATAATCAGCTCTATTCTACGAGCCTCACAGGTGGCAGTGTCACGGCTTTCGGTGCGCCACTTCCGGAGTCCTCGGGTTCTGTCGGTGAAGTTGTAGTAGGCGCATCACTGGGCCAAGGCGGCTTCCCCACCGGGGACGTCTATGCGGGCTCGGGAGCCGACGGTAAGATCTATCATTACACCAACAACGGCGCGTCGTCGAACCTGTTCACGACGCTTCCGGCCGCGGCGGGGACAGTGCGTCAGATATTTTTGACCCCGGCTCCTCCTTTGGAGGCAACATGTTGGTCACATCGACCTCGGGGAACATCTATAAAGTCAACTCTAGCGGCACCGTAAGCCTGTTGGCATCCGTCGGCGAGGACAGCGAAGGAATGGACATTGCCACGAGCGCGTGGGGAACTTTCGCCGGCGATCTGCTGGTCAGTTCGGAAGGTAGCGGCACGGTTCGTCTTGTCAGCCCGGCCGGGGTCGTCACGGTAGTAGGGTCGATCGGGAGCTTTCCAGGCGCGGAGACGGTCAGCTTTGTGCCACTGAATCTCAACGCATCCGACCCCCTCCAGGGTTTTTATGTGGCCAATTACCCCTCTAATGTCCAATTTGCCGCTGCGAGCAACTTCACGGGCCTGCTAGGGGATGCCGTCGTTACCGATGAAACCGGGGGCAGTACGATGTGGGATGTGCATTATACCGGCAGCAGCTTCACGATCACCCCGTTTACGTTTACGGGGAACTCTATCAACCAGTTTGAAGACGGCATCTTTGTTACTGCCCAACGTGAAATGAGTGGTGTCCCAGAGCCTTCGGCCCTGTTCCTGCTGGGCTCGCCCCTGCTTGGCTTAGGACTCGTACGTATCCTGAAGCGCAAAATCGCATCCTAGGTAAGAACGAGCGTGGCAACGCCGTTGAAATTGTCATCGGCGCGTAAAACGGGTATGCGGACTAAAGAGGTCGCTGGGATCGATTGAACTGCTGTCCTTTCCAATGTTCCATATGCACCTACGTTGTATGCCCGTCTTCTCGATGAACTTGGGTATAAACGTCGATCAGGGAGTGAAGACTCGACGTCCGCGTCGTTAACCACATTGCGCATGCGGTAAGAACCGTCGCCCTTGACAGATTGGTTATCGGCCTGATGCCGACGCCCCTCCCTTACTGGCTGTATCGCGCAGCCCGGGCTCGACCGCACCAGCCCTGATCGCAATTCGATGCTCCTGGTCAATACGCTGTTTGGCGGCCGATTCCCCTCGATGTTGAATGAAGAGCTGCGAGTAAAATCGGGCCTGAGTTATGGGGCGGGCAATCGCGTGGACGAGGATCGCCTGCAAGGAATGAATGCGATGAAATTTCGATCGCCAAGCCCGGATTCGCACAGCCGCGCCGGATGCCCGGGCGCAAATAGCGGGAACCGCCCGAAAAGCTAGTACATCCCACGTTGCGTAGTAATATCCCTACGCAATATGATTGAACTCAAAGCAAATTGAACGCCATTTCGCGCCGCCGGGCCTTTCTTTATGGAATTTCGCTGGTTCCGTTGAGCCGTTTGGTCGTGGGCGCAGGAGAAGCAGCAGACGCCGACATATTCAACCGGCGTAAAAGTGGTCAACGTGTTCGCGACCGTCCGCGACAAAGAAGGGCAGATCGTGCGCGACCTGACCAAGGACGATTTCGAGCTGCAAGAAGACGGGCGGCCGCAGACCATACGTTACTTCGCGAAACAGAGCGATCTTCCGCTGACGCTCGGCTTATTGGTCGACACCAGCGGGAGTGAGCGGCGGATGCTCGGAACCGAGCGGGACGCAAGCTACACGTTTTTCCAGCAGGTGTTACGACCGGATAAAGACAAAGCGTTCCTGATCCACTTCGATCGTGAGGTGGAGCTGTTGCAGGATGTGACTTCTTCACGCGAGCGTTTGCAACAGGCCTTGGATCAGCTGAATAAACCGGAGTGGGGCAATGGCGGGAACAGCCAATCGGGCGGAAACAGCGGAAGCGGTGGCGGAGTGGGGCGGTAGAGGTGGTGGCCGCCGTGGCGGAGGTGGTGGTCGCGGAGCAGGGGGCACTGCGTTTTATGATGCGGTGTACCTGGCCTCCGACGACCTGATGCAGAAGCAAGACCGGACGCAAGGCCTTGATCATGCTGACTGACGGAGAAGATAATGCGAGCAAAGTTTCCGAGCGGGAAGCGATCGATTCCGCTCAGCGCGCCGATACGCTGGCTTACGCGGTGCGAATCGCGGATGAGGAGAAGTTCCGGAGCGCCATTCGGTCCAGGGATGGGAGGCGGCGTGGCGGTCGAGGCGGCATGGGTGGAGGATGGCCGGGCGGCGGCGGCCGGGGTGGTCCCGTATCGGGCCGGCCGGATGGCAAGAAGATTTTGAAAGAGATTTCGAAAGAGACTGGCGGCAGCTATTTCGAAGTGTCGAAGAAGAACTCCGTCGATCAGATTTACAACCAGATCGAAGAGGAGCTGCGCAACCAGTACAGCTTGGGCTACACGTCGGACCGGCCGGAGACGGAATCGGCGGATTCCGCAAAATTCAGGTGACTGTGAAGCGCAAGGGATTGGTGGTGCAGGCTCGCGATGGCTACTACGCGGAGGCTTCGAAGCCCACGTCATAGCCTGGAGTTGTGCCGGAAGTTGCGTGTCTGGCCGCCGCCAGAACCTCGCTTCGCTGGTGGACGATTTCGCGCGCCACGCAAGCAGATTGCCATCATCGCGTCTCACGGTCTTCGACAGCGGAAGACAACCTATGGCGAACTCGCAACATTAGCGCGGCGCTTCGCGGCCGAATTAGCGAATCGCGGCATCGCAAAAGGCGACCGCGTCCTGATTTGGGGCGAAAACGGAGCCGAATGGATTGCCGCATTCTTCGGTTGCGTGTTGCGGGGCGTTCTCGCCGTGCCTCTCGATTTCGCCAGCACTCATGAATTCGTAAGACGTGTCGAGCGGGAAGTGTCCCCGAAGCTCATCGTGGGCAGTGAAGAGAAGCTGAGAGCACTCGGATCGGAGAACCCGCTGCTCTTCTTTGAACAGTTCGAGCAGCACTGTCACAAACGAGACCGCGGCGGCGCGATCGAAGACCTTCGCGAAACCGATGCGCTCCAGATCGTCTTCACTTCCGGCACAACCGGCGATCCGAAAGGCGTAGTTCACACGCATAAGAACGTTCTGGCGAGCCTGCGGCCGATCGAAGAGGAGATGCAGAAGTATCTGAAATACGAACGGCTGGTGCATCCGATTCGCATTCTGCATACCTTGCCGCTGAGTCACGTGTTTGGCCAGTTCATGGGCTTGTGGATTCCACCGCTGCTCGCGGCCGAGGTGCACTACGAATCGCGAATCGTAGCGGGCGAGATCGTGGAGCGAATACATAAGGACCGAATCTCGGTGCTCGCTTCGGTGCCGCGGGTGCTTGATCTGCTGCAGAATTATCTGCTGGAGCGATTCCCGGATCTCGGCTCCCGGCTGGCGTCGGGAAAGCAGCGGAGCGCGTGGAAACGCTGGTGGCATTTTCGCGATATCCATCGCGTCTTCGGTCTCAAGTTCTGGGCATTGGTGTGCGGCGGCGCGTCGTTGCCGGCAGCGATCGAGCAGTTTTGGAATGCGCTCGGATTCGTGGTCGTCCAGGGCTACGGCATGACCGAAACCACGGCGCTGGTGAGCTTGAATCACCCCTTCCGGCCCGCACAGGGCACCATCGGCCAAGTACTGCCCGGGCGCGAAGTACGGCTCAGCAATGAAGGCGAGGTGTTGGTGCGCGGCGACACCATTTCGAACACGAGTTGGCAAGCGGGCCAGCTTCAAAAGCAGGACTCGGATTGGCTCGCGACTGGAGATCTGGCCGAGTTCGACGAACATGGCAATCTGCGATTTCGCGGGCGCAAGAAAGATGTCATCGTGACTTCGTCCGGTCTCAATATTTATCCGGAAGATCTGGAAGCGGCGCTGGCGCAGCAACCCGGCGTGAAGGCCTGCACAGTCATTGAAGCGGATACGGAGCATGGACCGGAGCCGCTCGCTGCACTGGTGGTCAATGGCGCGGCCGATCCGCAGGCGGCGGTGAGCGCTGCGAATCAAGAGCTGGCGGAATTCCAGCAGATTCGCCGCTGGGTCGTTTGGCCGGAAGCGGACTTGCCACGCACGTCTACCGGGAAAGTGCTGCGGCGGGAAGTGGCACGGAAGATCGCAAGCGGCGAGGTCGGTTCGCCGGACCTTGAAACGCTCGGGCGGCGAGTTGAATCTGGATAGCCTCGGACGCGTGCAGCTGCAGGCGCAATTGGAGCAGCAGTTTGGAGTGTCGCTCGACGATGCGGCTTTCGAGCAGGTAAAGACGCCCGAAGACATACGGAAGCTGATTACGCAGGCGCGCCCGGCGACTCGTCCGACATGACGAGAGCGCACGAACATTGCTATCCGCACTGGCCGTGGAACCCGGTGATGCAGGCGATTCGAAGTGTATTTCTCGAATGCATTGCGATGCCGCTGGTTCGCTTTCTTGCCAAACCGGCAGCGAAAAGCCCGGCGAAGAACATTCGCGCAGTGGCCTTCCGCGCCGCTGCTGATCGTGTCGAATCACGTGACGTCTTACGACGTTCCGTTCATTTTGTATGCACTGCCCGGGCGCATTCGGCGGCGCGTGGCGGTGGCGATGTCGGGGGAGATGATCCTCGATTGGCGGCACGCGCGGAATCAGGGACATTGGTTCCTGAATCTGGTTGCGCCGGTGGAATATTTTCTGGTGACCGCATTGTTCAACATCTTTCCTTTGCCGCAGCGGAGCGGGTTCCGGCGCAGCTTTCGGCATGCCGGAGAAGCCATGGACCGCGGCTATAGCGTCATCATTTTTCCGGAAGGACGCCGGTCGGACGACGGCACTCCTCAGCCGTTCAAATCGGGCGCGGGACTGTTATGGAAAGAGCTCGGCACGCCCGCCTTGCCGGTGCGTTTGGAAGGACTCGGGGAATTGAAGGCGACCGGCGCGCGATGGTTTCGCTCGGGCCGGGTAACGGTTTCGGTGGGAACGGTGCTTCCGCTCGAGCCCGACAAATCGCCAGAAGAGTTGACGGAGATTCTGTATCGAGCGGTGTTTGGGAGCGGCTAACGGGTAACCGCTCGTTCGTCACTGAGGAGTGGGGCGCTCGCTGCGGCCGAAGATCTCGCGGGCGATGCCACGGAAGAAGGGGCCGCCAAAGACGCCAACTCGCGAGGATGCCGCCAAATAGCGCCATGGCTTCGTAACTCTCGCGTCCTTCCCGCTGCCAATAGACATCGCTCAGGTTCAGCCATAAGGCGAATTCGTCGAGAATCAGCGCGGCGGCGATGCCGTAGAGCATGGAGTAAGCGCTGCCGGCCCAGCGCCAGGAGCTGGCAGAGCCGGTTCCGATCTCGAGCAGCCACGAATAGCCGACCAGCAGCAGCAACAGGATTCCCCAGACCATGTGATGAATATGCCGGCCGCGCATCGACACGTTATGAAACGGGCCGATATTGTTGTGGATGGCGATGGTGATGCCGCGGATTACCACAACCGCGACGAAGAAACCCACCGAGGCGAGGAACAGCCGCTCGCGCCGGGTCTCCCCGAGCTGCCGTTTATAGATGTCGTGCAGCCGCGTACCGCGGACTAGCTGCAACGAGGAGCGCCAGAATGCCCGCGATCAGGAGCGGCCCGATCCAAAAGCTTCGGTGTGTCCAGGGCATCGGTTGTCATTTTAATAGGATGTTTTGCGGCGGCGTAGAAACGTAACGCTTCGCCGGCGCGTATCAAAAGAAGGCTTCGACTAAGACTTCGTATATGCGTTTCCTCATCCCATTGTTAGTGCTTCTTTGCGATTTGAGCTATCGGCCCAGGACGATCGCGGTCGTATTTAAGAGCGATGTGGCGTTGACACGCGTCGATGCGCAGGTGGTTGATCGCGAGGGACGCGCCATAACGGGTCTGGAACTCAGAGGATTTCGTTCTGCGATTGGATGGGCGCGTGCTGCCCATACAAGAATTTTGCCAGCGAGAACATGCCGATCGACATCCTCCTGTTGCTGGATGTAAGCGGTAGTATGCGGCCGCATGTGCAACGGATCGCGTCCGCTGCGCAACAGGCGCTGAACGTGCTCGCGGAGAAGGATCGCGTGGCGATCATGGTATTCGACACGTCTACGCGGGTCCGGCTGCGTTTCAGCAACAGCCGTGGTGAAGTGACCGGATGAGCTGAATCGCCTGCTGCGCTCGGAGCGATTCAATGGCGGAACGCGTATTACGCGGGCGATGCTGGATGCGGCGAGTTATGTGCAGCGCGAGGCCCGGCCGGATGCTCGCCGCGCGATTGTGATCCTGACGGATGATCAGACGCAAGATCAGGAAGATGAGGCAGGAGTGGGAGCGGCTCTGGAGCGGGCGAATGCGGTTCTCAGTTTTTTCCAAGCTCCTTATGACGTGCCGGGCATGAACGGCGGCGGACGCCCACGCGGCACTTGGGGAAGCGGGGGAGGCGGTTGGCCAGGAGGGGGCGGCGTTGGCTTTCCCGGGCACGGGTCCCGTGATTCTGGGCCCAGGCGGCCGTCGTGGTCCGGGCGGCTACGGCGGAGTAGATCCCTCGCATTCCGCCGGAACGGCCGAGATCGCGCGCGATTCGGGCGGCGACACCATGCAAGTGGACGACGCCTCCGCGCTCGAAGACACGCTGGCCAGACTGCGTCAACGCTACGCGCTTTACTTTTACTTGCCGGAGGGATCCACATCAGCCGATCAGCGCAATGTGCAGGTCGATCTCTCGAACGATGCCAGGCGGCGCTTTCAAGAGGCTGAAATCCACTACCGCCGCGTCTACCTGTCCGCCTCTGCTTCTCAGGAACATTCGGGACCTGTGATCAAGCGCGTTCAGCAACCTGCCGATCTAAGCGCCGGGATCGACTCCATCGCAAGATGATCCGACGCCCAAAGGTCGCAGAGTCGCCGTCAACGAAGACTCTGCGCCGCGGGTGAATACGATTGACGATGACTCCGATTCGAGTCAGCAAGCAACTCCTCCACCCGCGCAGGCTCCGCAAGCGACGCAGCCGGCCAGCCTTCTCAGAATCCGCCATCAGAGCACGCAAGCTCCTCCGAGTGCGGGCTGGCCCCGTGCGAACCCGCAAAAACCACCGCCTTAGCGTTTCGTGGCGTTGGTCAATGCCTCGATCAATCCCTCGATGGTGTGAACTTCGGCTTCGGCGGTCACGGTCAGGCCGTGGTGGCGCACGGTGTCCGACGTAATGGGGCCGATCGTCGCGATGTTGATGCGATGGAGCCGTTCGGTTCCAATGAGCTGCACGAGGTTCTGAGACAGCGGACGAGCTGGCGAAGGTGACCCAATCAGGATACGGCTCGCGGAAGATGGCCGAGGCTTGTCCGGCGGCTTCGGGCGGAAGCACGTTGCGGTAGGCTTCGACCACATCCACGTGCGCGCCACGCTTCCGCAGCTCTCGTGGGACGAGGTCGCGGGTCACGGCTGCGCTCGGAATGAGAATTCGGGAGCCTGCTATAGCTCCTCACGGCCGAACGCCTCAATCAACGATTCGGCAACGTATTTTTCGGGGGTGAGGGCAACGGCGAAACCGTGTCGCTCGGCCACTTCGCGCGTCGCTGCACCGATTGTCGCGATACGAGCTCTGACGGGCGGGATAGAAGCGCGGCTGCAAATGCGGTGACGGCATTCGCAGCTGGTAAAAACGATCCAATCATAGGTATCGCAGGACGCGGCGGCGCGGCGCAGAGGCTCTGGATCCGACGGCGGCGCAATGGCGATCAGCGGCAGCAGAATGACTTCTGAGCGCCCAGCTCCCGCAGCGGAGCGGCGAGGGATTCACTCTGCTCCGCAGCGCGCGTGACAACGATACGGAGACCTTCGAGCGGCCGCACTTACTTGTGCTCTGCGCGAGCAGGATGCCGCGCCTTGCGCCAACAGATCGTCGGCGACGACACGGCCTAGGCTTCGAATCCCGCAAGAGCCGATTGCGCTCGCTGCGCAGTTGCTGCGCGCCATCCGGAGAGAGAACGACAGCCATGACGCGCAGAATTGTTCCATGTGTTCGGCGAATGCGCCGACCGGCAGTTGACATCCGCCGCCGAGCGCGGCGAGTACGGCGCGCTCACAGGTGACGGCTTTCCTGCTCGGCTGCGTGATTCAGTTGCGCGCAGATCGCGAAGGCGGAATCGTTCTCTCGCGTCTGTATCGCCAGAGCGCCCTGCCCCGGCGCGGGACAGATCTGCGCGGGATCGAAGATTTCGGCGATCTCACAATCAAGACCCAGGCGATGCACACCGGCGGCCGCCAGCACAATCGCGTCATATTGGCCTTCCTTCAGCTTGCGTATCCGCGTATCTACATTGCCGCGGATCGGCTGCAGATCAAGATCGGGCCGCAGCCATCGCAGCTGTGCAGAACGCCGTCCTGAGCTGGTCCCCACGCGAGCGCCGTGTGGAAGATCGCTCAGCTTGCGGCCGAGAATGGCATCGCGCGGATCGCCGCGTTCGGGAATCGCCGCAATCGCTAAGCCCAGGTGTGTTTTCCGTGGGCAGATCTTTCAAGCTGTGAACGGCCAGATCGATGGCGCCGGAGAGCAGCGCCTCCTCAATTTCTTTTGTGAACAGGCCTTTGCCGCCGGCCTGCACTAAAGAAGCGGTCTGCAGGTGGTCGCCGGTGGTCTTGATGATCTCGATGCGGGTCGCGACTGCCGGCATTCTTCTAATTGCGCGGCAACGTGACGCGCCTGCCATATCGCAAGCTCGGAACCGCGAGAACCGATCGTCAACACGACGTTAGGGATCGCGCAGCCGGAAGATGCGGCGAACGGCAGTTACCAGTTCGCCCTCGCGAGCTTCGTCGCCGGCTTTCTTGTCTGCTGCGTGCCGCCTCATCTCTGAAATGGGGCCGTGGGCAATTTTATTCACGATGCCCTGCGTGAGCGCTTCGAGCGCTTGCTCCTGCTCTCGGCGTCAAGACGCCCAGCCGGGCCGATAGCGATCGAGAACATCTTGGCGGATCATTTCGAGCTGCTCCTGCAGGCTCACGATAGTGGGAGCGACGTCGCGCTCGCGAAGGCGCGCTTCGAGCCGCGCAACTTCTTCGGCCACGATGTTCTCGGCCTGTCCGGCTACCTCGTGCCGCGCTTCGAGATTGCGGCACGGCGAGACGCTCCAGATCATCAATGTCATAGAGAAACGCGTGCTCAATTCTGTTGACCTCCGGGTCGATGTTGCGGGGAACGGCGATATCGATGAGAAACATCGGCAGATTCTTGCGCGCTTCGATGGCTCGCCGCACCATGCCGGTCGTGAGCACGTATCCCGGCGCGGCCGAAGACGCGATAACGATGTCGACCCCAGAGAGGCGCTGCGCAAGCGAATCGTAAGGAACGATCGCGCCCTGAAACAATCGCGCCATTTGCCCAGCGCGTTCGGCGGTGCGGTTCGTAATGAGGATCTGACTGGCGCCGGCTCGCGATAAGTGGCGCGCCGTTCCTTCCGACATCTTGCCCGGCGCCGATGATGAGGACCGTCTTCCTGTCGAGAGAGCCAAAGATCTCACGCGCCAGCTCGACCGCGGCGTAGCTGACGGAAACGGCGCTCTGTCCGATCTCGGTCTCGGAGCGGACGCGCTTGGCGACGGCGAAGGCGCGGGTGAGGACCACATCGAGCACTCTGCCGATGGTCCCTTGGTCGCGCGCTTGGGCAAAGGCCTGCTTCAGCTGTCCGAGAATCTGGGGCTCGCCCACAATCATCGAATCGAGACTCGAGGCTACTCGAAAGAGATGCCGGATCGCGTCCGTTTCCTGGAGCAGATAGAGATGCGGACGGACAGCATCGAGCGTCAGACCGTCACGGTCGCGGACGAGCGCGTCCATGAGCGTACCGGCCGGCGTGTCATCCGCAAGGGCGGCCGTCACTTCGACTCGGTTGCAGGTGGAGAGAATGAGCGCTTCCTTGGCGCCGCGAGCCTGCATGCCCGACAATGCAGCGGGAATATCTTCGGAACGAAAGGCGAGCCTCTCGCGCACCTCGACCGGAGCAGTGCGGTGATTGATGCCGGCCAGTGCTAGCTTCATCGCCACCAAAAAGTCCTCAAGCCGACATGCGTCGCCCAGGTAATGATGGAGCAGCCGAGCACGCTGACCGCGAGCCAAGCGATGCGGCGTCCGCGCCAACCGGCGGAGGCGCGCAGGACAATCATGGCGAAATAAAAGGCCCAGGTAAATAGGAAGAAGGCGATCCGCGGGATTGAGAATCCAGGCCGTCCCGCTTTCGATGGAGGCCCAAACGACGCCAGTGGCAGCGCCGATGGTGATGAATACAAAACCGGCGTTCATGGATTGCGTGATGACGCGGTCCAGAATCGCGAGCGGAGGCAGACGGTTTGATGACGGCGTAACGTTCTTCCGTTTGAGCTGCCGTTCCTGAAGCAGGTAATACACGGATGCAACCGCCGAGAGGATCAAAGCCGCATATCCAACCAGAACGGTGGTGATGTGGACGATCAGCCAGACGTTGCGCACTTGAGGGCTGCTCCAAGAACCGACCGGGAACTCAGTGGCGCCGATCAGCGTCATGAAAAACACGAGGGGGAAGAGGCAGACGCCGAAGATAGAGATCCGGTAGTAGCTATACGCCAACAGAAAGAGCACGGCGATCAGAAATGCGCAAAATGAGCTGGTCTCGTAGAAATTATTGAGTGGTAGATGGCCGGTTTCGGCCCGAAGCTCGACGATCGAGACCAGGTGGAACACTGTTCCAACAGCGAACGCTATGAGTGCCGGAGTGAAAAGGCCGGTACTCTTTCGGAACACGTAGATCAGCGCGTACAGCAAGCCGCACGAGTACAAGGCGGCGGCTGTCCGCAGCCAGAGAACGCTCATAGCGGGGACTCCTATTCAGTATACGGGGCGGGTGACGGCTCACCTGCAGATCAAGAGTTGTGAAAAGCTGCATTCTTCCGGCGGCGCGAGTGGTCTATTTCAGCGACAGAACGACGGACTTGGTGGTGGTAAGAGGCCGCCGAATCAGTGAATACGGGAAAGGAGTTTAAGCAAATTTCATGAGCGAGTTATTGGCCGGGAAGAGAGCGGTTGTGACGGGGGCGACGAAAGGCATCGGTCTGGAGATCGCGAGGATGCTGCTAACGGAGGGAGCCAACGTGGCGATTTGCGGGCGCGATGCGAAGCAGCTTGGGCGGGCCCTGGAGGATTTGGGAAAAGTGGGGAACGGGCGCAAGGCAGCCGGGCGAACCGCCGATGTGGGGGATGCCGCGGAGGTCAGACGGTTGTTCGAGTTCGCGGATCAAGAGCTCGGCGGATTGGACATTTTGATCAATAACGCGGGCGTTGGAATCTTCCGGCCAACCGCCGAGCTGACTGTAGAGGAATGGGACCAGGTGATCCGCACAAACCTTTCCGGCACTTTCTATTGCAGCCACGAAGCACTGGGCCGCTTTCGACGCGCCGGAGGCGGCTGGATCATCAATATTGGCAGCTTGGCGGGGAAAAATCCAATTCCCGGCGGGGCGGCTTACAATGCCTCGAAGTTCGGGCTGAACGGGTTCAGCGAGGCCATGATGCTCGATCACCGGCGGGACAACGTTCGCGTGAGTTACATCATGCCGGGCAGCGTCGATACCGGAATTTCCGGTGAGGAGGCGAGCCATCGATCGAATTGGAAGATTGCTCCCGAGGATATCGCGGAAATCGTTTTGGATATCTTGCGAAAACCGGCCAGGACCCTGGTGAGCCGGGTTGAAGTGAGACCTTCGAAGCCAGAAAAGTACTAATCAGAAAAGCCCGATAGGAGAAAAGGTACCAGCCGCTATTCACGAAAGACCCGGCTCTGACGATGAAGGGAAGTAGAAGCAGCGCGGCGGGTTTTGGCAGTCCGGTTGCTTTACATCGGTTGAAAGCTAACGAGATTGGGGTCTGGGGGGTTGGGGCTGAAGGTCAGCACACGCCCTCTGCACGTGAATAGAAGCCGTCATGTGCATAAAAGCCCCAAGTAGAAAGAAGGATCACTATGAGCCGCCTCCGAAAAGTGCTTGATCCTACCCGGACGGGCAAGGAAGCCGAATCGCTGGAGCGGACACTGCTCAAGCTGGTTGTCGGGCAGGAGGAAGCGATCGAGCAGATCGTGAACATCTACCAGATGCACATCACGGGTCTGTCGGCGCCAGGCCGGCCAATAGGCAACTTTTTGTTCCTTGGGCCGACGGGGTCCGGCAAGACCAGAACTGTAGAAGCGACCGCGGAAGCGCTGGTCCACAGTCCGAATGCTGTGATCAAGATCGACTGTGGCGAGTTTCAACACAGCCATGAAATCGCGAAGCTGATTGGTTCGCCCCCCGGCTATCTGGGCCATCGCGAGACGCATCCTCTCCTCAGCCAGGAAGTGATCAATCAGCATCACACCGAATCGATGCGGCTGAGCTTCATCCTCTTTGATGAAATCGAAAAGGCGAGTGACGCACTGTGGAACCTACTGTTGGGGATTCTCGATAAAGCCACTCTGACGCTCGGCGACAACCGTAAGGTGGACTTTTCCCGATCCATGATCTTCATGACGAGCAATTTGGGTTCGACAGAGATGAGCGCGCTTCTGAACCCGAAGCTCGGATTTCAGAAGCCGGCGTCCAACACTCAGCCCGGTCTCATCGACGAAGACCTGGCCAAAAAGATGTCACGCAGCGGTATCGAAGCGGCGCGGCGCAAGTTCACACCGGAGTTCATGAACAGGATCGATAAGGTGGTAGCGTTCAAGCCCCTGGGCGAGCCGGAGCTGCGGCGGATTCTGGATCTCGAGCTGGCGCAGGTACAGCAGCGTATCCTCCTGTCCCCGGCGGAAAAATGTTTTGTGCTCACGGTCTCGAGTTCCGCGAAGGAGCTGTTGCTCAAAGAAGGTACCAACATCCAATACGGCGCGCGTCATCTGAAGCGCACCATTTGGGAATTTCTGGTGCATCCGCTTTCGAATCTCATCGCAACAAATCAGGTACGCGCGGGAGATTGGATTCAAGCCGATCTTGATGCGGAGCGCGGCCGCCTCATCTTCACACCAGAAGCCGAAGGCCTGGAAATACACGCCATGGCCAGCATGATGGGCGATGATTTCCGGTTGCCTCAGGCGGTTGCAGTGGCAGCCGCTCCGGTGGAGCAAGTCAAGACCATCTCGGCGAAATCGTCCAAAAAGTAGACCGCTCCCTTTCGATCGCGCGGGTCTGCGCGCCTCATGGGCCGATACGACTCGACATCCATCAGCGTAGCCGCGAGCTATACTAGCCCTTTCTCTCGAAGCTACGGCTAAATGCCAGATCGATACATCGGGCAACGGCAGCGTCAACGGCGCGGCGGACTGCTGTTCCTTATCATCCTGCTGATCGTTCTTCTCTTCTGTTCCCGCTACATCGCCTCAACCCTGATCGATTACTCGTGGTGGTCCGAACTGGGGCAAGTAGACACCTGGATCAATCTTTTGATCTACGGCACCGGGCCAATCCTGCTGGCGATCATAGTCTTCTTCGTCGCATTCTGGATCGCGTTCAAGCTGGGAATGCGCCACTCCGCGGTGGAGGGCCCGGTCTTCGGAGTGTTCCGACGCTCCTTTGTATCACGGCTGGCATTCGTCGTTTTGGCGCTGTTCGCCATTGGAATCGCAAACGCCACAGTAGACAGTTGGACAGTCGTGAAATACTTCGGCGGCTTACGCGTGCCCCGTTCCGCGGCAGAGTTTTCGGATCCCATTTTCGGCAAGTCGCTGCATTTCTATTTCTTCGGGCTCCCGTTCTATAGCATGCTGCTGCGGGTCGTACTGGTAGGGGCGGTGCTTGCGCTGATCATTTATTGGGTCGCGGCGCACGCTGAGAATTTCAGCAAGCGCCTGCCCGGGATGTATAGCGGGAGCACCTTCGACTTTCAACAGATCTCGATTCGCGAAGCATTCGACTCGACCTTCGTACGCTCGGTCGCAGCCATTCTGCTCGTAGGACTGGCGATCAAGTTCTATTTCAATCGTTTCGATTTTCTGCTGCAGGATCACGGACAATACCTGGTCGGAGTCGATTGGGTCGCCGACCACATCGTCCTGCCGCTGCAGTGGCTGCTGATCTTAGCGTCGATTCTTGCCGCAATTCTGGTCCTCGCAAAGCGTGGAAAACTGGCGCTGGTCTTACTGCTTGTTCTCCCGGTGCGTTATATTGTGCCATCGCTGGTGGCGGGGCTGTATGTGCGCCCGAATGAGCTGGCCCTCGAGCGGCCGTACATTCAGCATCACATCGAGGCGACGCGCTCAGCTTACGGATTAAATCAGCGGGTGAAAGAAACCACCCTGGAGGCAGCGCCGGAAATCCCAATCGACTACGCGAAGCACAAACCTCTGCTCGATAACGTGCGGCTTTGGGATTGGCGCGCGTTTCACGACACGATCTCGCAAATTCAGCCCTTACGGCCTTATGTTTACATCGACACCGACGTTGACCGCTATCAGATCGACGGGCAGTTGCGGCAGGTGCTGATCTCGCCTCGCGAGCTGGACATTCGCCAGCTGGGAGCGGCGGCGAGCCGGTGGATCAATCCGCATCTCATGTACACGCACGGTTACGGCATCGTGATGGCGGAATCGAACCGCATTACGCCGGACGGTTTGCCGGTACTGTTCATCAAAGATGCTCCGCCGGTGGTAACGACGAAAAGCCTTCGATTCACTCAGCCGGAAATCTACTACAGCGAAGTGGCGCATGAGCCGGTATTTGTCGACACGGGACAGCAGGAATTCAATTATCCGTCCGGCTCGCAGAGCGTCTACACGAGCTACAGCGGCACGGGCGGTTTCCCGATCTCCTCTTTCGGGATGCGGCTTGGCCGCGACTGTCGCGTACGGCGACGCCAACATTCTGCTGACCGAATACCTGACGGCGCACAGCCGCATGATGATTCACCGGCCCATCCTCGAGCGGCTTTCTACATTGGCGGGCTTTCTCGCCTGGGATTCCGATCCTTACCTCGTCCTGACAGATTCCGGCCGCCTCGTGTGGATGGCGGACGGATATATGGCTTCCGATCGCCACCCCTACTCGCGAGAGATGAGTCTCTCAAACGGGGAATCGCTCAATTACATTCGCAATTCGATCAAAGCGACGATCGACGCTTACACGGGAGAGACCAATCTCTACGTGTTCGATCCGGGCGATGTGTTGATTCAGGCGTACTGGCGATTATTCCCCTCGCTGTTCAAGCCGGAATCGGCCATGCCGGCGGATCTGCGGGCGCACGCGCGCTATCCGGAGATGTTGTTCAACGCGCAAGCGGAGATTTATCGCACATTCCATATGCGCGATCCCGAAGCGTTCTACAATCGCGCCGACTTGTGGGATCTTGCCCACACCGGTACGCGCCAAACCGAAGGCGCGGGCTCCGTCTCGCCCACTTATGTCGTTGCGACTCTGCCGGACAGCGACACGCCGGAATTCATGCTTCTGACGACGTTTACGCCGGCGAATAAGGACAACCTCATCGGCGTGATGTATGCGCGGTGCGATGGCGGGCACCTCGGCGAGCTCGTGTTTGAGCAGCTATCAAAGCAGAACATCATCTACGGCCCGATGCAAATCGATGCGCGCATCAACCAGGACCAGAACATCTCGAAAGATTTGACGTTGTGGAATCAGCAGGGGTCGCAGGTGCTGCGTGGGCAGACGCTGGTGTTGCCGATCGACAACAGTTTCCTGTATGTCGAACCGATTTACATTCAGGCGTCGCAAGCCAGCATGCCGCAATTAAAAAAGGTCGCGCTGGCGATGGGCAACCGGCTCGCGTACGCCGATACTTATGAGGACGCGCTTTCGCAACTCATACAGAACCTGGGCAGCACGCAGCGCAGTAATCAGACTGGAAATCAGCCGTCGCCGGGGCAGAATACAGCCGGCACAAATGCAGGGACACCGCCTGCGCCCTCAACACCTTCTGGCGTATCTAATGAGGCTGTCCAAACGCTGCAGCAGATACGCGATCATCTGCAGCGCTATCGCGGAGTTGAGCTCGCAAGGAAAGTGGGCGGAAGCTGGAAAAGAATTAGACGAGATCCAGAGACTGGTGCAGAAGTAGGCTATCCTCAACCGGTCGAGTCTTTCGTCGATACTCATTCGCCGGGTCCCTCAGGCAACCGTCTTCGATTTCTTCGGCACGCCGTAGCGGCGCGCCACGTAGTTGTCGAGGATATCGCGGAAACTCGGCCACGATGTGATCGCCGCGGAGGGTGGTCGAGAGCTTGCCATCGACATACACGGGAGCGACCGGTTTTTCGAATGTGCCGGGCAATGAAATACCAATGTTGGCGTGCTTCGATTCACCGGGACCGTTCACGACACAGCCCATCACCGCTACTTTCATTTCTTCGACGCCGGTATACTTCTCGCGCCAGAGCGGCATCTGTTCACGCAGATAGGTCTGGATCTGGTCCGCCATGTCCTGGAAAAACGTGCTGGTGGTGCGGCCGCAGCCGGGACAGGCGGCCACTTGCGGGGTGAAACTGCGCAGGTTCAGCGATTGCAGAATCTGCTGGCAGACGATGACCTCGTCGGTACGGTCGCCGTTCGGCAGCGGAGTGAGCGAGGCGCGGATGGTGTCGCCGATTCCCTGCTGCAGAAGTACTGACATGGCCGCCGTCGTGGCGACAATTCCCTTTGATCCCAGACCTGCTTCGGTAAGGCCCAGGTGCAGTGGATAGTCGCAGCGCGTTGCGAGCATCTCATACACATGCACTAGATCCTGCACGCTGCTGCACTTGGCGCTCAGGATGATTTTGTCGTGCGCAAGCCCGTGGTGCTCAGCATTTTCGGCGCTCCGAATGGCGCTTTCGACGATCGCGCGCATGGTCACTTCCATGGCATCGAGCGGCTCGGGAGCACGCGAGTTGTCATCCATCATCTGCGTAAGCAGAACGCTGTCGAGCGATCCCCAATTCACGCCAATTCGCACGGGACGGTCATATTCGATGGCCGCTTCGATCATGATGCGGAAGTTATCATCCTGTTTGCGGCCGATATTCACGTTGCCTGGATTGATGCGGTACTTGGCGAGCGCGCGCGCGCAGTCCGGATATTTCTTCAGCAGGATGTGGCCGTTGTAATGGAAATCGCCAATGATGGGGACATTAACGCCGAAATTGCGCAGCGTATCCACAATTTTCGGGACGGCCTGCGCGGCTTCTTCGGTATTGACGGTGACGCGGACGAGCTCCAGAGCCGGCGCGCGCCAGTTCCATGACCTGGTTGACCGTCGCGGCCGAGTCCGCCGTGTCGGTATTCGTCATCGACTGCACCACAATCGGATGCGAGCCGCCAACTTTTACGCCTCCGATATTGACGACGGCCGATCTACGGCGGGGCGATGCGGGCATGTAAACTCCATTCTATCAAGAAGTTCCTGCTGCTCCATGCGCTGCGGCTATGGGCGGCCCCTCTGGAGCGATTGGTGTGCTCTTTGCCGTGCGCGACATTCTGCGGAAGGCCCACGCCAGCTGCTCATCCACCACCTCAGCCATCGCCGGATGCTGTGCCGCAACATTTCGAGATATTGGTTGGCGGTCGCGGGAGAGCATTCGTTAAGCGGGCCGCCCCAGCTCATGCGGCCTCCCTTTAACACGTTGTTGAACATCTCACGGGCCATTTCATCCAGCACTGTATGCAGATGATTTCCGGATATGCCGCTCATTCGAAGAGCTTGTTGTGCCGCCAGGTAAAGCGGGAGCGGAATTGCGGTCGCGAGGAGTTCCGCGGCGAAATAAAGCGGTTTGGTGCCGGGCCGAAGCTCCAGAGCTCGCGCAGCGTTCACCTCGAGAATCCGGCGGATCTGGCGCACCGCAGCAGTTTGTCCCTCGACTGCGAACCAGTTCCGCCCGGTCGACGGAACAGCGACCATAGTGGCCACCGGAGCACCTCGCCTCTGAAGCGGGGCCAGGACATCGCTCGTCAACCAGCTTTCGCATAGCACGAACGATAAGTCTTTGAAGACCAGGTCAGACGCGCAAAGCTCGTCGACTATCCGCGGAACGGAGCGAGTCCGGAACACGTAAGAGCACGACCCGCGCCGCGTCCAAATCCTTGTATTCACTGACCGCGTATCCGGCGCGCAAAAAATTCGAAAGGCGGCGCGCTACGCGGAGCGTCACTGATTTCACCGGGCCAAGCTCGTCGGCTATCTTCGGCAGGCGCAGAACCGCTGAGTTTGTGGAATTACCTTCCGCTATCAAGCCGAGTTGCAAGTGCTTCTTCATCCACGCCGCTCGCTTTCAAGGCTTTCATCCGGTCACGAAACTTTGCCGCTTTCTCAAATTCGAAGGCTCGAGCCGCCTCTCGCATCTTGTGTTCCAACTCGACGATGAGGGCATCGCGCTGCTCGGGTGTTAAATCTATCTCGCGATTCTGACTCGATTTCGAGAGGAATGGTGACATAGTCTGCTTCGGCAATTGCAATCAGGCTCATATCGATGGGTTTGATGATGGATTGCGGAGTGATATCGTTAGCTTCGTTGTAGGCCCGTTGAATAGCGCGCCTGCGATCCGTCTCGCGCATGGCCCGCTGCATACTCTGCGTCAGAACGTCGGCGTAGAGAATCGCTCGCCCCTCGAGGTGCCGCGCGGCGCGGCCCATGGTCTGGATGAGCGAGCCGCTCGACCGCAGAAAACCTTCCTTGTCAGCATCGAGGATCGCGACCAGCGACACTTCGGGCAGATCCAAGCCCTCCCGCAACAGGTTGACTCCGATGAGAACATCGTAAGTACCGCGGCGCAAATCCCGCAGGATTTTGATGCGGTCGAGCGTACTCACCTCCGAGTGCAAATAGGCGCATTTGACTCCGACTTCGGAATAATATTCCGCCAGGTCTTCGGCCATGCGTTTGGTCAGGGTGGTCACGAGGACACGTTCGTTCCGTTCCGCCCGTACCCGGATTTCGTGCAACAAATCGTCTACTTGACCCTTGATTCGCCGCACCTCGACTTCGGGATCAATCAACCCCGTAGGCCGGATGATCTGTTCGACCACCACCCCGGCAGATTTCGTCAATTCGTACGGACCGGGCGTCGCGGAAACGTAAACGACCTGATTCACCCGATTCTCGAACTCCTCAAAGGTGAGAGGGCGGTTATCGCGGGCGCTCGGCATTCGAAACCCGTACTCCACCAGCACGTCCTTGCGCGAGCGGTCACCATGGTACATGCCTTGCAACTGCGGAACGGTTTGGTGGCTTTCATCAATGAACAGGAGTGCATCATTAGGCAGGTAATCGAGCAGTGTGGGCGGCGCTTCTCCAGGCAGGCGGCCGGAAAAATGACGCGAATAGTTTTCGATGCCGTGGCAATATCCGATCTGCTTGATCATCTCGAGATCGAACATGGTGCGCTGATACAGCCTCTGCGCCTCGATCAGCTTTCCTTTGGCTTCTAGCTCCTTGTGCCACCATTCGAGCTCGTGCTCGATGCTGACCATCGCCTGCTGGCGCGTCGGCGCGTCCATGACGTAGTGCGTCTTGGGATAGATCGGCAGCCGCAGATAAGTCTGCTTCACCTGTGCAGTAAGCGGATCGATCTGACTGAGCGACTCAATTTCGTCGCCCCACAGCTCGATGCGGTACGCATTGTCGTCGTAGGTGGGATAAAGCTCGATGACATCCCCGCGCACGCGGAATGTGCCGCGGCGGAAATCATGATCGTTTCGCTCGTAGAGGATCTCGACGAGCTTTTGCAGCAGCTCCTTGCGGCTGATGCGTTGCCCTTTTTCGAGCATGAGCAACATGCCGTAATAGGCTTCGGGCGAGCCGAGGCCGTAGATACAACTCACGCTGGCAACGATAATGCAGTCGCGCCGCTCAAAGAGAGACCGGGTTGCCGAGAGGCGCAGTTTGTCCAGTTCATCATTGATGGTGGCTTCTTTTTCGATGTAGATATCGCCCGAAGGAATGTAAGCCTCGGGCTGATAGTAATCGTAATAACTCACGAAGTATTCAACGGCATTGGTTGGGAAAAAGCCTTTGAACTCGTGATACAGTTGCGCCGCGAGCGTTTTATTATGAGCAAGAACCAACGCCGGCCTGCCAGCGGCTTCGATGACTTTGGCCATCGTGAATGTTTTGCCGGAGCCCGTCACTCCTAGGAGCACCTGGTGCTTGTCGCCATCGAACACGCCGCGGGTCAGTTGTTGAATGGCGCTGGCCTGGTCGCCCCGCGGTTCGTAGTTGATATGTAGCTTAAAGGCCACGCCCTCAGTATAGAGTCGTAACCGCGAGCGAGCGTTTGTTCTTACACCAGGACGGGCATGGAATTGATGCGTTCGCGCTCTGCATTGAATTCGCAACCGATCAGGGCGATGCAGGCAATCAGGTATAGCCAGATCAGCAGCACGATGACAGTTCCAATACTGCCGTACACGATGTTGTAGTTGGCATGGCCGACATACCACGCGAAACCGGCTGTCGCGAGCAGCCATAAGACGGTAGCTACAAAAGCACCAGGCCAGACCCGCAGGAAGCGCGAGGAGGTTATGCCTTTGGCCGATCTCGGCTCGGGCCGGTGATTGGGGCCAAAGAAGTAGAGCAAGCCGGTGACGAAGGTGGTCGTGCAAAAGGCCAGCACATAGCGCGCGAGGCGCCAGGCGAGTTCTACGGAGGGCTTGATATCCTCAACCCCGATCCAGTGAATGAATTGCGTTTCGAGACGGTTTCCAAAAATGATAAGGGAGGACGCTCCAACAGACGGGAACGCTGCGATCAAAACCAGGAAAATCGCCATGCTGCGCTGCTTGAGGAACGGGCGGCCCGACGGAATACGATAGGCGGCCTGGAAGCCTTCCATCAAGCTGATCATTGCGCCCGATCCAGCCCACAGGGACAATAAGATCGCGACAACCGAGAGTGAAATAGGCTTGGCGCCGCGGGCATGAAGCCGCGAGAGAATGATCTCTTCAGTGCCCGGAGGAACGACTTGCCCGACGAATTTGCGGATGACTTGAACGACCGGCTGAGCGTTCACTTGAATCAAAATAGATGTGAGCGTGGTGAGGACGGGAAACAGGGATAGCAGAAACGAATAAGCGGCGCCTTTCGCAATGCTGAAGCAATTGTCCTCATAGGCTGCATTCACAGCCTTGCGAAGCAGCCAAAAGCTGCGATACACCACCCCCGGCTCGATGATGAAGAATTCGGGTTGCGCCCGGGGAGGCGTTGTGTCCGGAGATGTTCGAATGGTATCCGGCATGACCGTAGACGATGATAGCCGAATTAGCGCTACGCCTGCGCGATGGCTGAGCAAACTCTGACTTGGTGATCGATCCAGGCGTACGTTCGCTCCAAACCGTGAAGCAGGGGCGTGGAAGGCTTCCAATTCAATTTTTCAGCGATTAATCGATTGTCTGAATTGCGGCCACGTACACCGAGCGGGCCGGGAACATGTCGAACCGATAGATTCTTGCCAGAGATCGTCATGATCATTTTGACGAGCTGATTGATCGTGACCATCTCCTCGGAACCGATGTTCACCGGGCCTGAGAAATCCGAACGCATGAGGCGATGAACACCCTCGAGACACTCGTCGATGTATAAGAAAGAGCGCGTCTGCTTGCCGTCGCCCCAGATCTCGATTTCTCCGCCGTCCGACGCCTCCGCGATCTTGCGACAGATCGCTGCGGGTGCTTTTTCTCTTCCACCCGTCCATGCGCCTTCGGGTCCAAAGATATTGTGGAAGCGGGCAATGCGAACCTGAACGCCATAATTGCGGGCGTACGCCAAATACAAGCGCTCGCTGAAGAGCTTTTCCCAGCCATATTCGCTGTCGGGGGCAGCTGGATAGACGGAGTCCTCGGAACACTTGGGATTATCAGGATCGAGCTGGTTGTATTCGGGATAAATGCATGCAGAAGAGGAGTAGAAGAACCGCTTCACGCCCGCGCGCGATCCGCATTGGAGGATGTTGAGGTTGATGGCGGCGGAATTGTGCATTAGCTCCGCGTCGTGATCTCCGGTAAAGATATATCCAGCGCCGCCCATATCGGCAGCAAGCTGGTACACCTCCGCGATATCAGCGACGACGGCTTCGGCGAATGCCTGGTTGCGAAGATCCCCCTCGATAAACTCGTCCGCGACGCTCTCGCTAAATTCCGGGCGCTTCAGATCCACGCCTCGAATCCAGCACTCCTGCTGTTTCAGAAAACGTACTAAATGGGTGCCTATAAAACCGCCGGAACCGCATACCAACACCTTTTTCATGCGCTCTTAATTTCCCACTGTCTGCACAGCTTCGACGAGCTTCTGGATGCCCGGCGCAATGCGGATCAAGATGTCGCCTTTGGGCTTCCCAGCCTCGTTCACAAGATTAAGACTTTGCTGCTTCCAATCGGTGGTGGCCCTCACCGTAGGCGCCCCGGTGCTGGCGTCCAGATACGACAGCGACTCCTGGCCAATGCGGCAGAGAATCGCAAGAGCGTCGGCTACGGTAAGGTTTTCCGTCAGAAGTGAGTTGCTCTCGAGAATTGGCCGGACCGTCGGAATGTTTTCCGCCCAGAAGGTGAGCTGCTTGCGAAGTTCGTCACTATTCCGTTGACCGGGTGAACTGGCGAGATAGGCATCGATGGCGTTGCGAAAATCGCGCGCTGCGTCACTTTCAGGCGGAATCGAATCGACGAACCGGTTCAGCGGAGTGGTACTCGTGTACCGCTCGGCATGGCGCGCGTAGCCTTTCACTGGCTCGAGGATTGATGCGAAGGTGTCGAGAGGCTGTATCGGCAGCGACCCGGCCAAACGCTCCCGCATCAATTCAAGGCCGGAGCGTTGGGTCAGACCAAGCCATTCGAGCCAGCGATTCGTCACTTCCAGCCGCCGATACATGGAACGGATGCCGGTAACGGATGCCGGTGACCAGAAGCGCTCCGCGATGGCTCCAAGCCGAGGCCAGAGCTTTGCGTCTACGTTTTCAGCAGTTGCCAATTCCTCCCACATGGCGCCTTCGCCGCCAAGGATCAATTGTTGCTGCGCGGGCGTGAGATTCGCAGTGCCGCCTTTGAGGGGATCGACTGCATAGTGTTCGGAGGCAGGCTGCATCAGATCCAGATAATATCCGGCCGCGAGGATGCCTTCGTAGCCCTCGCTCGCTCCCTGGGCGAGAGCTTGTTCGTTGCGCCACGCTTCAATGACGATGGTCTTCGGTAAATCCGGTTGCAGGATTTCATCCCAACCGACCATCCGTTTGTGACGCCTGGTGAGGATCGCCAGCAGTCTCTTATTGAAGTAGGCCTGCAGAGCCTTCGCGTTCTCCAGATGATGTTTCTTCATGAAACGCTGGATGCGCGGATTGTCGTTCCACTCTCCAGGGTTGACCTCGTCACCGCCGATGTGAAAGTATTCGTCGGGAAACAGCTTCGCCATTTCACTGATGAAGCCGTTCAGAAAACGGTAGGTCGATTCTTTGGTTGGGTCGATCAACGCGGTGAGCACTCCGTGCCCGCGCACAATCTCGTAAGGTCCAAGGCCGCTGCCGAGCTTTGGATAACCCGGCAGCCAACTCGTGGCATGGCCGGGCATGTCGAATTCAGGCACAATCCGGATGCCCCGGTTACGCGCGTAGGCGATGACATCACGAATTTCCGTCTGCTTGTAAAAAAGACCATCGGAGCCGAACTGCTGCAAGCGCGGGTACCGCTTGCTTTCCACACGAAAGCCCTGGTCGTCCGATAAATGCCAATGGAGAACGTTGAGCTTCACAGCCGCCATGCCGTCAAGGGTCCGCTTTATGCCATCGACGGGAATGAAGTGGCGCGATACGTCGAGGGAGAGACCCCGCCATTCGAAGCGCGGCTGATCTTGAATCGTCACGGCAGGCACGGAGAAACCCGGAGATGCCGGTGTGGCTGCCGGGCGCAGTCGTATTCTGCTGGACTAATTGCAGAAAGGTCTCGAGCCCACGCAGCGCTCCGATTGGGTTATCGGCAGAGAGCTGGATACGACCATTCGAAACGCTCATCGAATAGCGCTCGTCGTCGCCGAGGCGCTGGGGCGATCGATGGCCGGGTTCTTCCACGATGAGAGTGAGAGTGGCGCTCTCGCCGGGGCCAATCATTCTTGGAAGAATTGGGATGCCAGTTTGGCGCGAAAGGCGGGAAAACGTTCGCAGAACCGCGTCCGTTACACGTGGATCACGCACACCAGCACCCGAGACAGAAATGGTGAAATTCGCGTCAATTTCGGCCACACCGGGCTGGAGGGTGACACTTGCCGGCCACGGCATTAACGGCAGCGCGTTAACCGCTGGTTCGGTCTGGGCGGCGAGATGCGGAGACCAAAAACAGGAAAATGCGAGGACGCTCAGCGCGAGAGCGGAGAATCGGCTGGCGGGGTTTCTCAACTTCCCCAGGGTACCGTGGGTGTGATCGCTTGCTTACGTGCGCGGTTCAGTTTCCCGGCCTAGAAGGGGCTCTTGCCTTGGGAAGCGGCAATACCGCCGACGATACCAGCGCTTACGATGCAAACAGTCGCCGTCCAGAACATCACTTTCTTCTCTGGAAACGGCCCTTTCTCTGGAGCGATAGGCGCAGCGCCGGTTTGTTGGAAAGCCAATTTCGTGCCGGCAGTGACACGCGTCAGCATCGCGCCTCCATCGGTCACTCTGATCGTGCCCCCAATGGAAGCAACCTCCAGCTTCTTGCCTTCCAGCCGAACCACACCGTGCGTTCCCGGCGTTTCTGCCTGGACTTGAAGCTGTCCCGCTTGGACGGTGTATTCGTCAAAGTTGTCGACGCGAGCGGCACCCTCGCGCAACACGAGATGATCGTTGTACACCGTGCCGACAGACCGTGTGGCAAGGTGAACCGTCACGCCATTCTGCAGGTGCACGTCACTGGGTGCGGTGGTTGTCCGAACCTCGGCGCCATCCAAGATGTTCGTGCTCCCCGTCACCAGCGAATTATTCACGGAAAATGCGTTGACGGCGGTGGCGACTCCAATCGCCGCGCTAGCTGCCCAAACGGGAGCTGCCGATATGCCGGCTGCGGCAAAGAAAATCAGTAAACTGTTGCGTGTCATGTGGCGTGTGGATCTCCTGGGGACCCCTTTTCGAAGCAAGCTGGGGCTTATCGCTTAGTAGAGCACAAAATTTGCCCACGTGTTACCCCGCGGGCGCAGTATTCGGAGAGCTATCGATAACCAGCCGCTTGTAATTCGAATAACTCCGCGTATTTTCCCCCGAGTGCAACCAGGTGATGATGGGAGCCTTCTTCGACGATGCGTCCATGCTCCAACACCAGAATCCGATCCGCCATTCGAACCGTGGAGAACCTGTGCGAGATCAGGACGGCCATCTTCCCCGCGGTCAAATCGACGAAGCGCTGGTAGACTTCGAACTCAGCGCGGGCGTCGAGACTGGCGGTGGGTTCGTCGAGGATGAGGATTTGCGCATTCCGCATGTAGGCACGGGCGAGGGCCACTTTCTGCCATTGGCCGGTCGACAAATCCACGCCGCCTTCAAAACGTCTGCCGAGCATCTGCTGATACATCCTGGGAAGCTTTCCCACAACAGGGGCTGCTAAGCTCTTCTCGGCCGAGATCCGAACGCGATCCTGGTTTCCCAGCTCTTCGATTCTGCCAACGCCGATGTTTTCCGAAGCCAGCATGTCGTATCGCATGTAGTCCTGGAAAATGACGCCGATCTCGTGGCGGAGCTGGTCGACCTGGTATTCGCGCAGATCGATGCCATCGAGGAGGATGCGGCCTTCGGTGGGATCGTAGAGCCGCGCGAGCAGCTTGACGAGCGTGGTTTTGCCAGCTCCGTTTTCGCCCACAAGTGCGATACGCTCGCCGGGATAGAAACGGAAGCTGACGTTGGATAAGACCTGGTGATCGGCATCCGGATACGTGAAGGAAACATTCTCAAACTCAAACCCGATGCGGATTGGGTGAGGGATGGGCAGCGCGCCCGGACCGGACGTGACCAGAGGAGCTGTTTCGAAGAAATCGAATAGATCCGTGACGAACAGCGCCTGCTCGGAGACACCAACCAAGCCTGAAACGAGATTCTCCATGATGGTTCGCGCGCGGGAGAAGGCGCCGACCATGAGCGTGAGATCACCAACACTCAGTGCGCCAGTGAGCGCCCTGACGAGGATGAGGGCATAAGCCGCGTAGTAGGCTGCTGTGGGAATGAGATTGATCAGCGTTCCGTGAATGGCACGGTGGACGGCGAGGTGCTTGTTCTCGGCATAGAAACGTTCGAACAAGCCACCTGAACGATCAGCCAGGTATTGACCGAGACCGAACATCTTAACCTCTTTGGCGCTTTGTGCGCTGGCTCCCAGGTAGCGGAGATAATCGAGCTCACGCTTTTCAGGGGTTTGGCGGAACAGGATGGAGTAATTCAGCATGGCGAAACGCGTTTCGCCAAGAAAAACGGGGATGGTGGCGGCGAGCAGCAGCAAGAGCAGCCAGGAGGCGAAAAAGATGACCGCGGAGAGCAGGGAGAGTAGCGTGAGGAGCTGCTGCGCCATGGTGGCGAGAGAAGCGAGCATCCCGAGACGGGCGGTGGTCTGGCGGCGCGCCCGCTCCATTTTGTCGTAGAAGACCGGATCTTCGAAGGAGATGAGGTCCAGGGAGGCCGCATGCTCCATCAGCTTAATGCTGACGTAGTTCGTAAACCGGTCGCCCAGGAGGCTGTCGACGAGAGTCGTAAACCGGCCGAGGGTGTCGGAAGCAATGGCAAGCGCCAGTTCCAGAATCAGGAGCTTCCAAATCATGTTGGTGTCGATGTGCTGGTGGCGAATGGAGCGGACGACCAGATCGATGATCAGCTTCGAGATCCAGAGGATGGCGAGCGGAAACAGGGCCGAAACAAAGCGGAGGAGCAGCGTCGAAATGCTGAGGGCGGGACTGGTTTCCCAGACCATTTTGAGCAGGGGTGGTATGTTTCGCAGGGCTCGCAGGCGCTCGCGCCAGGTCTGCGGCAGATCCGCAGGTTTGGGAGCACGCGGGCTCATAAATGCCGGATGGGGCGGGTAACGCAAAGAAAATGCTCATTCTGGTGAATGAGCATTTTTCTTCCTGTTACCAGGACTCTGGCGCACCAGAGTTTACGTTTGATGGGAGAACCAGATTCGACGGTATCGCAACCGCCAAAACCTGTTTGTGATTGGAGTGTAGGGCCAGCGGGGGGTGAAGTCAAGGGCATTTTTCCAACGGTGTTGAAGGCGCTGTAAGTACCGCTGAGCGAAACCATTTACGGGGGAAAGATGTTTTTCCCAGTGCTGTGCAAAAGGTGTGTTTTTGGTGTGGGAAATGGGCCAATCGGGGCATCTAAATACCGCCGTATGTTTTGTTTAGCGCCGGTGACGAATCTAATCTCCGGTGAGGTGCAAAGTGATCATCGATTCGTCGGCTTCGAGGTGGCCATAGCGGCGGCGATAGATCCTCATGCCGGCGTAAATCAGCCCTCCGCCTAGGCAAATCGCTGAGAGGATGACGCTCAAATAAATGATATTGAGCAGCAATTGGTAGAGCGGTTTCAACGGGCTCGGGGGCGGAACCTCGTTCCAGGTGATGTTGGCCTCGTACTGCACTCTGCCCAAGAGAGTGTCGGCTTGCATCGTCTGAGTACGGGCGGGAACACAATTGCGACCAGGAACGCAGAGCGCTTGACGCGGCGCGCCGTGGATCAGTTTGAAGGCGATGGTATGGAGGCGGGCCATCTCCGGGGTCGGATAATAGAAAATTGCCAAACGAACTGGTGCGCTAGTGTTGCCTACCTTATATTGGGCGACCTGAGCCTCGGCACCTGCGATCAAAGCCCACATCCGACCCAGCCAGCTCAGGAACAAACGCCTGTTCGGAAGCCGGTCCTAGGACGTATCTTGCTGAATTTGGAACTAAACCCTGCCGGGGAAGGAAAGTGAGGAGGGCCGGGAGAGACGTGTCTTGTTTGTTGGGGAGGGCCTGAACGACCGCATCCACTTCTGCTTTTCGAGGGCGGGCGCCATCAAAGGACAAAACGTAGTTGTCTTCGAAGATGAGCGTCCGGTTGCCGTCTTCGGTGCAAAACGAAGCCAAATCGCAGGAACGCGCTTTTGCGGAACGAAGCCACTCCCAGGCCGCGAGGGCGCCGGTGAGATCTTTCATCTGGTAGGTGGTGAGGGTCCAAGCGCCGTGGCGAGTGGTGGCGGAGTGGACTAGGCCATATTCCCGCCAGAGGGTCTGATCGCTAGCAGACAGTTGGGAGATAAAAAGGAGACATAATAGAGGGAGCCCGAAGAGCTAGGCGGCAGCACCGTGGCATTTTTTGTACTTCTTTCCGCTTCCGCAGGGACAAAGCTCGTTGCGACCCACTTTGGCAGCTTTATTGACGGTTTTCGGTTGGCCGTTGCTTTCGCCGCCAGTAAACTGCAGTTCCGCGAGTTCCTTGTCTTTCTTTCGCTGGATATTCCTGGTGAGGTCGAGGACCGATTGCTGGGCTTCCTTCTGTTGAGCTTCCAACTGAGCCGCGGAGATTTCAGGAGCGACTTTCTTCCTCATCCTCCTCGGATTCCTCTTCGACTTCGGGATACGGCAGCGGAACATTTCCAGTTTCGATGCGCATGAAGTAGAGATACTTGATGGTCTCGTCTTCAATCCGGTCCATCATGTCCTGGAACATGGTGAAGGATTCCTTCTTGTACTCGATGAGCGGATCCTTTTGTCCGTATCCGCGAAGGCCGATGCCTTCCTTGAGATGGTCCATCGAGAGGAGGTGGTCTTTCCACTGGTTGTCGACGACATTGAGCATGATGATGCGCTCGGCCTGGCGCAGGTTGTCGGGACCGATCATGCGTTCTTTTTCGTCGTACCGCTCAATCAAGCAGATCGTTGACCTTCTGTTCGACGTCACGGCGGTTGATGCCGGCCAGCTCATCGGGATCGATCTTCGCGCCGAACTGATTGAGAACGGCGGTCTGCAAACCGGGGAGATCGTATTGGTCATAGCGAACTCCATCAGGGCAGAACTGATCGATGAAGCTGCCCACGATGCCACGAACGATATCGAGAATGCGTTCCTTCTGATTGGCGCCTTCGAGCAGCAGCCGACGCATGGAGTAGACGGCCTGGCGCTGCTTGTTCATCACGTCGTCATATTCGAGGATGTGCTTACGGGAGGCAAAATGCTGAGCCTCGACGGCCTTCTGAGCGGCAGCAATGCGTTTCGAGATGAGGCGCGATTCGATCGGCACGTCTTCTTCCATGCCGAGCCGCAGCATCAGGCGCTGCATGCGGTCGCCACCAAAGATGCGGAGGAGGTCGTCCTGCAAGGAGAGATAAAAGCGGGAACTGCCGGGATCGCCCTGGCGGCCAGCGCGGCCACGGAGCTGATTATCGATGCGGCGTGATTCGTGGCGCTCCGTGCCGAGAATGTGCAAGCCACCGAGGGCCACGACTTCCTGGCGCTCGACTTCTATTTCGCGGCGGATGGCCTCCTTCATTTCGTCGAGCTCGCCGGGCGGGAGGAGCTCAGGCGTTTTGCCGTGTTTTCGCAAACGCTCATCGAGCAGAAAATCGGGATTGCCGCCGAGCAGAATGTCGGTACCGCGGCCTGCCATGTTGGTGGACACGGTGACGGCGCCTTTGCGGCCAGCCTGGGCGACGATGTGCGCCTCACGCTCGTGATTCTTGGCGTTCAGCACTTCGTGCCGGACGCCCATCTTCTTCAATACGCCCGAGAGTCTTTCCGACTTTTCGACTGAAATTGTGCCGACGAGAACGGGCTGGCCTTTCTCATTCAGGGTTTTGATTTCTTTGGCCGCGTTCCTGAATTTTTCGTCTTCGGTGCGGTAGACAACGTCGGAGAATTCAGTGCGGATCATCGGCATGTTCGTTGGAACAACCGTGACCTCGAGGTTGTAGATCTTGCTGAATTCGGCGGCTTCCGTGTCGGCAGTACCGGTCATGCCCGCCAGCTTCTTGTACATGCGGAAGTAGTTCTGGAAGGTGATGCTGGCGAGGGTCTGCGTTTCGCGCTCGATCTTGACGTTTTCCTTGGCTTCGACAGCCTGATGGAGACCATCGCTCCAGCGGCGGCCGGGCATGAGCCGGCCGGTGAATTCATCGACGATAACGACTTGGCCTTCCTGGACGACGTAATCGCGATCGCGCTCATAAAGGACGTGGGCTTTCAGTGCCGCTTCGCACGTGGTGCTTCCATTCGATGGTGTCGAGGATGTAGATGTCTTTCACACCCAACAGCCGGGCAGCTTTGTCGTAACCCTCTTCGGTGAGCCCGACCGCACGGTGCTTCTCATCCACTGTGAAATCACCGGTGGTGTAGGACTGGCCGGGCTCTTTGCCTTCGATCACTTCGCCGCGTTCGAGATAAGGAATGATGCGATTGACGCGGTAGTACTTGTCGGTGGATTCTTCGCTGGGGCCGGCGATGATGAGAGGCGTGCGCGCTTCATCGATCAAGATGGAATCGACTTCGTCGACGATGGCGAAATTGAAATCGCGCTGGACGTAATCCTCCAGGCGGAATTTCATGTTGTCGCGCAGATAATCGAAGCCAAACTCGTTATTGGTGCCGTAGGTGATGTCGGCGGCGTAAGAGTCGTGGCGTTCCCGATCGTCGAGATCGTGCACGATGGTGCCGACCCGGAGGCCGAGCAGGCGGTGAATGCGGCCCATCCACTCCGCGTCGCGGCGGGCCAAGTAATCGTTGACGGTAACGATGTGAACGCCTTTTCCGGCGAGCGCATTTAAATAGCTGGGTAGGGTGGCGACCAGCGTTTTTCCTTCGCCGGTCTTCATCTCAGCGATTCGACCGCGGTGAAGGACGATGCCTCCGACGAGCTGCACATCGAAGTGGCGCATGTTGACGGCGCGGCGGCCCGCTTCGCGGCAAACGGCAAAGGCTTCCATCGAGGATGTCGTCGAGGGACGCGCCATTTGCCAGGCGCTGTTTGAAGTCTTGCGTTTTGGCGGCTAATTCTGCGTCGGAAAGCTTGCGGAGCTCGGGCTCGAGATCATTGATGGCAGCCACCAAGGGCCGCATCCTTTTGATTTCGCGATCGTGTTTGGTGCCAAAAACTTTGGCGAGGGCGCCATCGAGCATAGAGGGGTGACTGTACTTCCAGTGTAACTGGAGGAAGCAAGTCGCGCGCCGACCTGGCGCGATGTGATCACCGGTTCTGAGCGGCGGCCTCGAGACCTCTCATCGGATGGGGCCGGACCTCCCCATCTGTCAGCCCGAGGGCCCACTTGATCGCCTCAAAGTACATCTTCTGGATGTCAGGATTGTCCCAGGTACTGGCGTCGTGGGCAAACGATGAATAGAAAACACGCCCTTTGCCGTACATCTTCGCCCAAGCCAACGGCACATCACCGTCGCTGCGATGGACTGCCGGCTTAGACATATCGAGTTTGCTGGTGTCAAGTCGTAGCAGCACGTCTATCTTGTCTCGGGAGAAGTCTTTCGGTTATAGAACTCGTCCTTAATCGTGAAGATCCGAGGCAAATGTTTCGTCGCAGGAAACGCGGGCTCTTCATTAATTACCGGAGCTTCAATATTTCCCCATGGGTGTCCGTCGAACCGTCCGCCGAGCATCTGTCCAAATTCCGGCCACGAGTCGAACGCCGTCAAGGCCGTGTGCGCAGCCACGAAACCCTTGCCCTCGTCATGAACGAATGCCAATAAGTCAGACTTCTGATCAGCGTCCAGCTCAATTTCCCTGTGCCCAAGGAAAAAGATGGCATCGACGTTGGCCAGACTGGGACCGCCGCTGGCTGGTTGACCGTTCGTCATCTTCGGATGCTTCGAGATGATGTTGGAATCGGTCCGAATATATGCGAAATATGCGCCCGATTCGTACCCAAGGCGCTCGATAACGGCCATCGCATGGGACACCGATTCATGCTGAGCGATTCCGTTCCGAGTATCCGCCCATATCAGGATTGCCTTTTGTCCATTGCGGCGGGCACCCTGAGGGGGAACCGGCATTCTGCCTTGAGGTCCATTGCGGGGAAGTGCCTGCCCTGTCATCCGGGGCGCGGGTCCAGTAAAGGCAGAAAAAATGCCAAGCAACGCCATAGCGCCGAAAGGGGCACGGCCTCTCAAGAAGCGTAGGTGAATGCGCATCTTCCCCGACCGTAACATCGAAACACCTTGCTGAGAACAAATTAACGGTGACCTTACGGTTACACTCGCTACCCGGCGGTCTAGTTATCCAAGGCCAAGCTGTTTGAATACATAGGTAAATCTTGTATCGGCTTTGAGCGAGTCAAATCGAGGATCGACTTTTATAGAGGTGAGCTCGAAACAGCGGTCCTGAACTGCTTTTCGCAACCACTCGAATGCTAACTCCTCGTGATCCAACGCAAAGTAGATGGACGCGAACTCAAAGGGAGAAACATAACGTCTGGTCGCAAGTTCATAGAGTTCATGCACAATATCTTCCGCCTCTGTTCTTCTGTCCGACAATGCGAACGTTCTCGCCAGGGACGCACGCATGCGGGGCGTGTTTGGTGATAGCTGGATGGCACGCTGAAAGGCGGCGGCAGATTCATCAAAGTCTTTCCTCAGCTCTTGAATGATACCGAGTGTCCAATAAGCCGGGGAGAAGTGGGGATTCAATTCAATGGTGTGATCGCATTGCTCGAGTGCTGTATCAAAGTTTCGCTTGTAATAGTGCATCACGGCGAGATCGCGAGCAATAATCGGGGATACCGGATCGAGCGCCTGCGCGAAGAAAAGCTCCTGAAGCCCTTCATCGATTCTTCCGAGAGGCGCAAGGCACGAAACGCCGTACCAATGGTGAGCTGTCGAATAACGCGGGCCAAGTCTAATCGCGCGACGGAATTCGCGCTCGGCGGCCAGCCAGTCCCAATCCTGCGTGGATTTCACATGGGCAAGAGAGGTGTGCGCCTCAGCCGAGTTGTCATCCAACAGAACTGCAGTTGCGGCGTTGGAGGCTGTCTTTGTCCAAACCTCCGCAGGCGCAAGTACTCCATAATGGCCCAGCAGACTGTACGCATCAGCCAACCCAGCGTACGCAAGAGCATATTGGCCGTCCTCTACGATTGCCTTCTCAAAGAACTCCGCAGCTTTTCGGAGTCCTTCTTCGGTGCGCTGGTTCAGATGATAGCGGCCTTGTAAGTATAGGTTGTATGCGGCAAGATTTTCCGAGGGCCGTTTACCGATACCGGTGAGTCCGATTCCCAGCAATTCGGTTTTGAGTTTCTCTGCGATCTTGCCCGCGATTTCTTCCTGGAAGGAAAACAAGTTGCCGATCTTTTTGTCGACTGAGTCTGTCGCAAATAACAGCCACTGGCTGCATCGATAATGTGAACAGTTACACGGAGATCATCCCGAAACTTACGAACGCTTCCGGTAATGATCATCGCGGCGCCGGATGCATCCGCCACCTCACGCGAGCCATGTTTCTCCATGACCGCCCGATCCCACGCGATCAGGCGGACGTGCTCAAGCTTCGAAAGTGCATGAATGATTTCGTGGCTGATGCCGTTGCAGAAATATTCCTGATCACCATCCTGGCTGTGATCAGCAAATGGAACCACGATTACACTGTTTCGGCTGACGAACGCAGCAGCGACAGTCCGTTGCGGTGCGGAACGTTCAAACTGCCTGAAAATAGGCGTATACCCGCCCTTAGGCAATTCGATATGAACGGTGTCGCTTTGGCCCTTCTCAGCGTAGTATTTGTCTAATCGCGCCCGGAGGCGCCGGGCCTGTACACGGACAATGGGGTCAGTACGAGGATCGAAAGAAGACTCCTTATCGAACACTTCTATACCAATCAGGAATTCTTTCAGTTGATCGCCGCGGCCACAGAGCGCCTCCGTGACAACGAAGGTCAAGAAGCGTTTCAGTCGATCTGCTTGTTCAAAGGCCTGGCTTCCCAAAACCCGATCAAGCTGCTCTTTCACGTTCTGCTCAGAACACTTGCCGGCTGCGGACATCGTGGCCCTAGATGTCACAGTCCCATCTTAAGGGAACCAGCAAATATGAGTACGGCGTGGCTTGAAGGAAACCGCGCGAACAGTTCACACATTTTGTTCGCAATAAGTTTCGTTAGTGAGGCTAATCAGAATGCACGACAGCGTTGACCAAACGATTATCAGGGCGAATGCTGCCTGGAAGGCTCCGACGCCATAAACGCGCGATCCGTTCGAGACTTCCCCCGCCCATTTCCTGTCGAGCATCCAGCCAATCGCAGGTTGAAGCAAAGTGGGACCGATCATGTTACCGATGTTCGTGACGGCGGAGATGGTCCCGATGTACCGGATCGGCACTTTTTCCTTGCTATAGGCGAACCCGAGGACGCCTGAGCCGCAGGCGAGACTTGTAACGGCGGCGACGGTGATGAATGCCGTGAGTGGGAGCATATGGACATAAAAGAGGACAACCCAACCGACAGTAGAGATGAGCGCGCCAGCAAGATAAATAGGCTTGCGCCGGCCCATGCGATCAGACAAGCTTCCGCAAATTGGACTGGCAACAGCCCAGCAGATGATCATGACGGAGCAGACTGCGGCAGCGGACTTAGGGGTCAAGGCATACCGCCGGGAAAGGAATGGAACGCCCCAGAGACCGGTGAATGCAAGCACAGGACCCACCATTCCACCCTGTGCAAAGAAGATCAGCCAGGTGTTCGCGTATCGGAAGACTCGCCTGAATCCGACCAGCAGGCTTCGGAAATCGGTAATCGGGCGATCCTTCAATTCGTCCGGGGCATAGCTGAGAAAGCCTTTACTTGAAGGATCGTTCTCGACGATTGCCCAAGCCAGAATGCCGACGCCTAAGATCACTATCGCCGAGGCGAGAGAAGTCGTGCGCCACCCGAAATCCTCGATAAGCAATCGCAGCGGCACCTGTGCCGTAAGCGCCCCGAATATTGCCAAAGAAGAGGCCGAGGCCGGACAGCATGGCGAATCTGCGGCTCGGAAACCAGTGCGTCGCCAATTTCAAGATCACGAGCCAGCCGACGGCGCTTGCGGCGCCAAGTATTGCTCGTCCAACACAGGCAAGCGCGAATCCCTGGGTCGACCCGAATAGGAAAGCGCCGAAAGCGGCGCTGATCGATCCCCCAATGAGGACCGCTTTCGCGCCCCAACGATCGATGAGAATCCCGATTGGGATCTGCATGGCCACGTAGAGATAGAAGTAGAAGGCAGAGAGGTTCCCGAGTTGTTTTGCTCCGATGTGGAAATCGCGCATCAACTCCCCTGTCATCACGGCGGGAGAAACGCGCTGATAAAAGCCAGTTAGATAAAAGGCGGCCCCAATGCCCCAAACGGACCAACATAGCCAAGCTGGAGGAAAGCGCGGATCAGGGCGTGACGGATGCCATGCAACCTTGACTGGATGTGAAATCGAGTTGCGGTTGGCCATACGGACGCGTGCTCTCGCGCTATTGCGTCAGTTTGCTACGCACCTTTGCGGTAAATATCGTTGATGTTCCAATATCCAGGAGTGGGCGTCGGCGCATTTTCCATGGGCACTTGGATCACAGTCGGCACTCCGGACGTCAGTGCTTTTCGTATAGCGGGACCGAGTTCCCCGGCAGATTGAATTGCGATACCATTTGCGCCACACGCACGCGCAATGGCTGTGTAATCGATACTGTAAGGCTTTCCATTGCAGGCGAACATGCAACCGAAATCCCAGCCGTAATGGCTCGCCTCCAAGCCCGCTATGGTGCCGAATCCGGAGTTATCCATCACGATCCAGATTGCTGGTATGTTTGCTTCCATTGCAGTTGCAATCACGGACATGTTGCTACTGAATGCACCATCACCGATGAGAGCCACCGCCGCCCTTCCCGGTTGTGCAACCTTAACACCCAAGACGGCTGATGGACCAAAGCCCATGGTCGCCAAGCCGCTCGGCGTAATGAAGGTACCCGGGACGGTGATCGGGAATTGTTGCCCGACACCATTCTTATTCCAGCCGACATCCGTGACAATGAATGCGTCTTCAGGGATCGCCTTTCTCAATTCGCTAAGAATCCGCTCGGGACGTAACGGGTACTGATCGGAATTCCACTGGTGGGCCCAGTTTGAGGAAAACGCTTCGCGTCCGCGGCGGATCTCGTCGCGAAGGCCTTCCCGACGCGGGTGTTTTCTGCCGCGCGCGGCTGCCGCCAGTGCCTCCAAGGCCAGCTTGGCGTCGGCGATGACGCCTAATTCGGTCGGGTAATTGCGCCCAATCTCGGCCGGATCGATATCGATGTGAATCAGCCTAGTAGGGGGAATGGAGAATGTAAATCGAGGATCCCACGAGCTAGAGTTCGCTTCGGCGAGCCGAGTGCCAATGGCCAGGATCAGGTCCGCCGTTCGGCACTTTTCATTTGCGATTGGCGTGCCCCAAAAGCCTGACATGCCGAGTAGCAGTGGATGATCCTCGCGCAGGCAACCTTTACCCATAAGCGTATGAGCAACAGGTATCTCTAATGATTCCGCTAAAGAGGCGAGTGCCGCGGACGCACGCGAGGAGAGAATTCCGCCACCCGCGTAAAGCACCGGGTGTTCGGCGGCGGTTAATTTCTCCAGGATCTGCTCCACCGTTGACGGGTCGATGGTAGGTGGCGCAATCGGCGCCGGGACGCTCACGAACGCATTCACTGCGAGGTCTGCAGAAAAGATGTCCATCGGAACATCGACAAGCACCGGACCGGGCCGGCCCGCTCGCGCCAAATGGAACGCCCGCTCGACAATTCGAGGAAGATCTTCGACCCGGTCCACGCGATACACGCGCTTACAGAAGGGGCGGTAAATCTCATACTGGTCGGCATCCATGTGCAGATTTACTTCCTGATGGGGATGCCGGCCGTAGTAATAAGAAGGGACGTCCCCCGCAAACACGACCAGCGGTATGGAATCTAATGCGGCGTTTGCGACACCTGTGGTCGCATTGGTCAGACCCGGTCCCAGGTGCGTTAACAAAACTCCTGTCTTTCCGGATGCTCGAGCGTAACCTTCGGCAGCGTGAGCGGCCACTTGCTCGTGGCGCGTGGATATGAAACGGATGCTGCTGTTGCCTAATGCATCCAACATGGCGATAACTGTGTGGCCGCAGAGACCGAAGATAACCTCGACGCCAAGGCGCTCGAGATACTCCGTCAGAAGATAAGCTGCAATGCGTTTCCCAGGAGCGGTGCCGTTCCGGCTCTCGCCCAAACCCTGAAGCGGAGCCGAAGCTGTCGTTTGTTGGATAGTCATGCTAGAAGATCTCGCTGTTATAGAATTCGCCAAATAGCTCTTGGTCAGAAGGTCTGTCCTCAGGAATCGGCTGGCTTACCCAGGTGACATTCATGTAATGCTTGAGCGAAATATTTTCGTTAGTTATGTTTCCGCCCCAGTAACCGCATCCCATGCTGGAGGTCTGCGGCATTCCATTTGTAAATGAACCGGCATTCGCTTTAGATTGCGGCTGCCGGACCATGATCCGGCTCACTGGCGCTGCGAGTGCGAGCCGGTGAATGTGGTCATTATCGAAAGAATAAATTCCGCAGGAATGACCTTTACCGCCGACCTCGAAAATTCTACGCACCATGTCGAGGGCTTGCTCGAATCCGGAGTACTTGAAAATAGCAAGGACAGTTCCCAATTTTTCGCTGGAAAACAGGTGCTCCTTGCCAATCTGGTCTTCGCGAACAATGAGAAATGTCTTGTTAGCAGGTATGCTGAAGCCCGCTAACTCCGCCACACGGGATGCTGCTCTGGCGACTGTTGCAGGCGTTCGATGCCCCTCAGCATCCCAGTAAGTCCGCAGCAACTGCTGCTTCTCTTGGTCGTTGACGACATACCCTCCTTCCTTTTGTAACTGCTCGAGGAAAGAATCATAAATGGAAGCTTCGACAAACAAATTGCCATCAGCCGAGCACCCCGATCCGTTATCGTTCGTCTTGCTAATACGCGTGTTTCGTGCGGCTTCTTCGATATTCGCGGTCTCATCGATCACCATCGTGGCATTACCTGCTCCGACTCCATAAGCAGGCTTCCCGGAGCTATACGCCGCGCGCACCATCGGTTGTCCGCCCGTCGCAATCGTGAAGTCACAGATGGCCATCAACTCCTGGGCCAAGGGAATACTCGGCTTTTCCACGCATTGCAGAAGATCCTCAGGAGCGCCAGCGTTCTTTAGAGCCGCGCGCATGACGCGCACTGCTTCATTGGTTGTCTTCTTACTCGCTGGATGCGGAGAGAAAATGACCGCATCCTTGCACTTAAGCGCATAAATGGCGGTGCTTGCGGGGGTAACATAGGGACTTGTGACCGGTATCAAAGAGGCAATGACGCCACCGGGCTTGGCATATTTAGCGATTCCTTTCTCCGGAATCTCTTCTATAATGCCGACACTCTTCTGTCGAAGCGTGTCCCGCAGAATGCTGAGGATCTTGGCGCGGCGGGTAGGCTCCCTTCCACCCATTCCGCTTTCGTCCACGCTCATGTTCGCCAAGCGAGTTGCTGTCCGGTCATTGGCCGTCGCCCAAGCAATGGCGCGGCAGAGCCGGTCCACGGCTGCCTGATCGTAATGCTCTATGGCGGCCATTGCCGTTCTGGCCCCCTGCAATAGTTTCTGAGCGTAGCTTCGCTCCTCTGGTGTTATTTCTCGTGTGCCGGAGGGCGCGGCGGTCAGGGTTGTCATGTTTCTTCTCGCTTAGTGTCGATTAACTTATTAAGGGAAATCATTCGATCAATCCAACGGGCGGGGCGGCACGCCATCATAGAGGACCGGAATTTTGATTCGCATCGCTTTCTCGCGATCATGCTCCTCGGCTACTTCGGCCGTCAGCCCGGCTACTCGCCCGATGATAAAAATGAGCTTGCCGAACGCCGCAGAGAAGCCCAAGTCGTAAAGAATTGCCGCCAAAGAGCCATCGATGTTGATCGGAAGCGGCTTGGCGCGTTTCGAAGCGACCGCTTCCAGCGCTTCCATGAAGGCGACGCCATCACGGGCCAAGCCGCTCTCGCGAGCCATCGTAAAGAGAACGCCGGTGCGTGGATCGCGGTCAGTGTGAACGCGGTGCCCAAGTCCCGGCAGGCGTTCCTTTTTAGATCGCGCCTGGTCGAAGATCCGCTCCGCGGCGTGCTCGATCGAGATACCTTTCAGGCGAGCTAATTCCGCCCCCTCCGCTATTTTTTCCATGCAGCCGGCGCCTGCTCCTCCGTGTTCATCTCCAATTGCCAAAACGCCGGCCGCTACGGCAGCCGACGACGATTGGCGGTTTCCAGAAGCTACCAGCCGAGCCGCCGCACAGGACGGCTTCCCGAGCCATGATCGGCAACGGCGATCAGAATTGCATCGATCAACTTCCGCTCGTCCTGATTGGGCAATCGGGATCGATGGAGCAGAAACACGACGTCGGCGAAAGTTGCACGTTCCATCAACGACCCAATCTCGTATCCGCGGATCCAGAGATTGGCCTTATCCGAATTTGCAATTGCCGAATGCCAAGGCTCCATGAATGTCTCCGATTATGCGATTACAGCGGGCCAGCGGGCAAGCATTAGATGACGGGTTACGGTAACGGCACCGTTACCATGCAGTATCTACTGCATAGGGCGCGGATGTGCATCTCCTTGGGTCAGCCCCATTGCCCATTTAATAGCTTCTATCCACATCTGTTGCATCCGCGGATCATCCCACGATTCTTTGGTATGCCCAAAAGACGAATAAAACACTCGTCCTTTGCCGTAAGTCTTTGCCCAGGCAACGGGAAAATCCCGGTCTGTCCGGTGTACTCTCGGGTTCTTCGGCGGATCCTGGGCCGAGCGGGACGTGCTGGTCGCGGGATCACCGGCGATGATCCGCTCCACGGTGTCGCGGATGCTGGTCGCCGGTACCCCGCTCGATCGGATCTCCTACGACCCGTTCACCATCGACTGACCTGCCCTCGCACCCGCGGATCAGCGCCTGCGGCGGCGTTCCGGCCGCCACACCACCAGCGCGGTCTCGGGCTGGCGCACCGGGACCAGGTCCCGGCGGTAGGAGGCATGCACCGCGGCGGCGGCCTGTTCGGCGGCGACGTGCGCGGAGGCCAGTTCCTCCATCAGTTCCGTTACCCGCCCGCGCAGCGCGTCGACCTGGTTCTCCAGTTCGATGATCCGCTTGATGCCGGCGAGGTTGACGCCGTCCTCCTGGGAAAGGCGCTGCACCTCGCGCAGCACCGCGATGTCCCGCGCCGAGTAGCGCCGGCCACCGCCGGTGGCCCGGCCCGGGGTCACCAGGCCGAGCCGGTCGTAGCTGCGCAGCGTCTGCGCGTGCAGGCCGGACAGTTGCGCGGCGACCGAGATGACGAACACCGGGGTGTCCTCGTCTGCGCCTGCCGGGAACGGTGATCGCGCGTTCTGGTTGATCATGACGTCTCTCCCGCGCCGAGGAGTGCGTTCAGTTCAGACCTCGGGTCCTGGCCCGATGTCGCGTCCGCGTAGGAGGCGAGCGCCGCCTTCGCCTTGTCGTCCAGTTTCGCGGGCACCGCGACCTGAAGGGTCACCAGCAGGTCACCGGTCCTGCCGTCGCGCCTGGCAATGCCCTTCTTGCGCGCCCGCAGCGTCCGCCCGCTCGGAGTACCCGGCGCCACCTTCAGCGACACCTTCCCGTCCAGCGTTGGCACGGTCAGCGTGGTGCCCATGACGAGTTCGGGAAAGGTCACCGGGACGGTGATGGTCAGGTCGTCGCCGTTGCGGCCGAAGATCGGGTGCGGGTTGACGTGCACCCGGACGAACAGGTCGCCGCTCGGCCCGCCGTTGACACCGGCTTCGCCCTTGCCGGCGATCCTGATCCGCTGCCCGTCGTTGACGCCCTGCGGGATGCGCACGGTCATCGTCCTGATCTTGGTCGACGTGCCGCTGCCCAGACATTCCGGGCAGGGGTTGTCGATCAGCCGGCCGGTGCCCCGGCAGTCCGCGCACGGTTCGCTGAACGCGAACGCGCCCTGGCTTCTGGTCACCAGACCGGCCCCGTTACACGTCGGACAGGTGCGCGGCGAGGTGCCCGGCTTGGCGCCGGACCCGTGGCAGGTGTCGCAGGTGGACGGGCTGGACAGTTGCAGCGGCACGGTCACCCCGCGCGCGGCCTCGGCGAAGTCGATCCGGATGTCCGTCTCGACGTCCGCGCCGCGCCTGCCCCGAGTCGCGTTGGCGTTCCCGCCGCCCCGCCGGTTGCCGAACAGGCCACCGAACAGGTCACCGAGACCGCCACCCGCGGCACCGGTCGCGCCCTGCTGGGTCGCCTGACCGAACAGGTCGCCAAGGTCGAAGCCGCCCGCGCCCGGCGAGAAACCGCCGAACCCGCCGGCGCCGCTGCCCGGCCGGAACGCGCCGGAGCCGAACAGGCTGCGCTGCTCGTCGTACTGCTTACGCTTGTCCGCGTCACCCAGCACGCCGTAAGCCTCGGAGACGGCCTTGAACCGCGCCTCGGCCTTGGCATCGCCCGGATTGGCGTCCGGGTGCAGCTCCCTGGCCAGCTTGCGGTAGGCCCTCTTGATCTCCTCGGGCTGGGCGTCGGAGGAGACGCCCAGTTCGCGGTAGAAGTCCTTCTCGATCCAATCCCTAGAGCTCACCGGACGTCTCCTCCTCTCGCGTCAGTGGTGATCAATCCTGCTCGGTTCCGGCCGGCTCGGTGACCTCGTCGGACGCACCGGCCGGCGCCTCGTAGTCGGTGACCGCGACGAGCGCGGCGCGCACCACCCGGTCGCCGAAGCGGTAGCCGCGGCGCAGCACCGCGGACACCGTCGGCCCTGCCACGTCCGGCGACGTGTCGTGCTGGACGGCCTCGTGCACCGAAGGGTCGAACGGCTCGTCCGGCTCGCCGAACGCGGTCAACCCGGACCGCTGCAAGGTCGCGGCCAGCTTGTCCGCGACCGACTTGAACGCCCCGGTCAGGTCCCCGTGCGCGTCGGCCCGCTCGATGTCGTCGAGCACCGAGAGCAGCTGCCCGACGAGCATCGCCTTGGCATTGCTCGCGGCCAGCTCCCGATCCCGCTCGACCCGCTTGCGGTAGTTCGCGTACTCAGCGGTCAGCCGCTGCAGATCGGCGGTGCGCTCCTCCAACTGCTTGCGCACGTCGTCGTCCACCTCGGACTCGGCCGCGGGCGCGGCCACCGGAGCCTCCGGCTCGTCGGCGGCGTGCCGCCCTGCCGACGACTCCTCGTCGTCGTCGACCTCGGGCGGACGCACCTCGCCGGTCTGCGGATCGATCCGCCGCCGGTCCCTGACCACCACGTGCGGCTCCTCGCCGCCGTGCTCACTCATGACGTCTCCTCGCTGATAAGGACTCGTGGCCTCGGACGGGCCGTGCGTCACTTGTCCTCGTCGACGATTTCGGCGTCGACCACGTCATCCGCACTGCCGGACTCACCAGCGGCACCACCCGCAGCGCCCGCACCGGCACCCGCAGCGGCGGAGTCGGCGTTCACGTTGGCGTACATGGCCGAACCCATCGCCTGCGACTCGGTCGCCAGCTTCTCCACCGCGGACTTGATCGCGTTGATGTCCTCGCCCTTGAGCGCCTCGTTGACGTCCTTCAGCGCGGCGTTGACCTTCTCCTTGGTCTCGGCCGGGAGCTTCTCGTCGTTGTCCTTGACGAACTTCTCGGTCTGGTAGACCAGGGACTCGGCCTGGTTGCGGACCTCGGCCTCCTCGCGGCGGCGCTTGTCCTCCTCGGCGTGCGCCTCGGCGTCCTTGACCATCCGCTCGATGTCTTCCTTGGGCAGCGCGGAACCACCAGTGATGGTCATGCCCTGCTCCTTGCCGGTCGCCATGTCCTTGGCGTTCACGTGCACGATGCCGTTGGCGTCGATGTCGAAGGTGACCTCGACCTGCGGCACGCCGCGCGGTGCCGGCGGGATGCCGGTCAGCTCGAACATGCCCAGCTTCTTGTTGTACGCCGCGAACTCGCGCTCGCCCTGGTACACCTGGATCTGCACGGACGGCTGGTTGTCGTCGGCCGTGGTGAAGATCTCCGAGCGCTTGGTCGGGATCGTGGTGTTGCGCTCGATCAGCTTGGTCATCACGCCACCCTTGGTCTCGATACCAAGGGACAGCGGGGTGACGTCCAGCAGCAGGACGTCCTTGACCTCACCCTTGAGCACACCGGCCTGCAACGCGGCGCCCACCGCGACGACCTCGTCCGGGTTGACGCCCTTGTTCGGCTCTCGCCCGCCGGTCAGCTCCTTGACCAGGTCGGTGACGGCCGGCATCCGGGTGGAACCACCGACCAGCACGACGTGGTTGATGTCGCCGATCTTGATGCTGGCGTCGCGGATCACGTTGTTGAACGGGGCCCGGCAGCGGTCCAGCAGGTCGGAGGTGATCCGCTGGAACTCGGCGCGGGAGAGGGTCTCGTCCAGGAACAGCGGGTTCTTGTCCGCGTCGACCGTGACGTAGGGCAGGTTGATGTTCGCGCTGGAGGAGCTGGACAGCTCGATCTTGGCCTTCTCAGCGGCCTCGCGGATCCGCTGCATGGCCATCTTGTCCTTGGTCAGGTCGATGCCGTTGGCTGCCTTGAACTTCTCCACCAGCCAGTCGACGATGCGCTGGTCCCAGTCGTCACCACCGAGGTGGTTGTCACCACTGGTCGCGCGGACCTCGACGACGCCGTCGCCGATCTCCAGCAGCGACACGTCGAAGGTGCCACCACCGAGGTCGAAGACCAGGATGGTCTGTTCCTTCTCGCCCTTGTCCAGCCCGTAGGCAAGAGCGGCCGCGGTCGGCTCGTTCACGATCCGCAGCACGTTCAGGCCGGCGATCTGCCCGGCCTCCTTGGTGGCCTGCCGCTGCGCGTCCTCGAAGTAGGCGGGGACGGTGATCACCGCGTCGGTGACGTCCTCACCGAGGTACGCCTCGGCGTCCCGCTTGAGCTTCATCAGCACGCGCGCGCTGATCTCCTGCGGGGTGTACTTCTTGCCGTCGATCTCCGTGGTCCAGTTGGTGCCCATGTGCCGCTTGACGGACCGGATGGTCCGGTCGACGTTGGTCACGGCCTGGTTCTTGGCTGGCTGCCCGGTGAGGACGTCGCCGTTCTTGGCGAAGGCCACCACGGACGGAGTGGTCCGCGAACCCTCGGAGTTGGCGATCACCGTCGGCTCACCGCCCTCAAGGACGGCGACGACGGAGTTGGTCGTCCCCAGGTCGATGCCGACCGCTCGCGCCATGGAATCCTCCTGTGCTGTGTTGCTGTTCTGTTCGGCTGGTCTCAGGTGAGCCGCGACGGACTTGAGCCTACCGCGCTCAACCTTCCTGCCCGTACAACGGGTCGACATCGACACCCTGTTCCCGCTCCCGCTCGTGACGGCCTGTGCTTGCCGTCACATCGGGCCCGGACGCGCCTCAGGCCAGGCCGCAACAGCGACCTGACCTGATCTGACCTGAGGATCGTGCTCTGCTATTTGGGGCTATTTGGGCTATTTCGCCTTGATCTGCACGTCACCGCTGCTCGTGGTCGCGCTGATGGTGTGCTGGGCGGACGGGTCGTCGGCGATCCCGATCCGCCGGTCACCCGACCCCGAACCCGTGTTCACCCGGTAGCTTCCGCTCGGCACGATGATCGTGACATCGCCGCTGGAGGACTCCGTGTCCACGTCCTGAACCACGTCCGCAGTCACCGAAACGTTGCCCGAGGAGGAATGCGCGCTCGTCCGCGCACCACGCAGGCCACCCGCGACGATCCCGCCAGACGTCGACTGCAACGTCACCGCACCGGCCACCCCGTTCGCCGTGACGTCGCCCGAACTCGATTGCGCCCGCAGATCCGAACCAACCGACGCGGCCTTGATGTCGCCGGAGGTAGTGGTCACGCTCACCCCTCCGGTCGCACCCGCGACCGAGACGCCACCCGAACTCGCCTGAACATCGACCGACGACGCACCGGCGATCGTGATGTCCCCCGAAGTGGTCGAACCGTCGATCTTGGCCGCCGCCGGCACCGTCACCATGTAGTCCACCGTGCAGTTCTGACCACAGTCGTTGAGGGTCAGCACCCCGTTCGCCACGGTCGTACTCGGCCCCGGCTTGTCGCCGTCATAGTGCAGTTCCCGGTGCACCGAAGCCCTCGAACCGACCTGGATGCTCACGTCCCCCGCACCGCTGGCCACGTGCACCTCGGTGATGCTCTGCGTCAACGCCGCGTCGTCAGTCGCCTCGTTGCTCTCGGCCTGGAAGCCGTAGCGGCAACCACTGGCCAGCGCACCCACCGCCAGAACCGTCCCGGCCAGGACCAGCAACCGCCCCCGCATCACCATCGTCCCAAGCCCCCATCCCCGTTTTCAATATGTCGGCGACGACGCTACGGGCTGCCAGGGGGCGCGCACAGTGGGGGAAACCCCCGAAAACGACCCAGGGTCACACCGAGTTCGCCCTCCGGGCCGACTCAGCCGCCCTCGGGCCTACTGGCGTCTTCGGGCCTGCTCGCGTCTTCGAGCCTACTGGTGTCGAACCGCTGGAAGTTCAGATACGCCCGCGACGGCGTCGGCCCCCGCTGCCCCTGATACCGCGACCCCGCCCGAGCCGAACCATACGGATGCTCCGCCGCGCTGCTCAGCCGGAACAAACACAGCTGGCCGATCTTCATCCCCGGCCACAGCGTGATCGGCAGGTTCGCCACGTTCGACAGTTCCAGCGTGATGTGCCCGCTGAAACCCGGATCGATGAAACCCGCCGTGGAGTGCGTCAACAGACCCAACCGCCCCAGCGACGACTTGCCCTCCAGCCGGCCAGCGAGATCGTCCGGCAACGACACCATCTCGAACGTCGACCCCAGCACGAACTCGCCCGGATGCAGCACGAACGGCTCGTCGTCGTTCTTCTTCTCGACCAGCGACGTCAACTCGTCCTGCTGGATCGACGGATCGATGTGGGTGTACTTGCTGTTGTCGAAGACCCGAAAATACCGGTCGAGGCGCACATCAATGCTCGACGGCTGCAGCAGGGCCGGATCATAGGGATCAAGCACCAGCCGCCCAGCCTCAAGTTCCTTGCTCAGGTCCCGATCGCTCAGCAACACGCGAACCACCCTAGCCGGGCGGTGTTACCCTGCGCCTGGCGACCATGTAAGCTGGGTTCGCTTCGCGGATGTAGTTTAATGGTAGAACATCAGCTTCCCAAGCTGAGAACGCGGGTTCGATTCCCGTCATCCGCTCTCAGTAAAACGGCCCAGGTCAGAGGTTGTCCTCTGTAGACCTGGGCCTTCGTCGTTTCCAGATCATCTTGGCCAGCCTTCCGCTGCGCACGGTGGCTAGTGCGGGAACGAGCCGGGGTCGACGTCGCTCTCGGTGGCGTTGCCGTCCGGGACCGGGGTCAGCGTGATCGTGTAGGTCGTGTACTGGGTGGACGTGGTGGTGAAGTCCATGGTCTGGTCGAACTGCTGGAACTGGCAGCCGCGGCTGAACAGCCTGGCGCCGGCATCCCAGTCGCTGCCGCTGGTCACGTAGATGGTGTACGTGCCGTCGGCGACGTGGTGCAGGGTGTACGACCCGCCCTTGCCGACGTACACGGTGACCACGGGCGCGCCTCCGCCGGCGACCAGGCCGACGGTGGCGTCGGCGGCACCGCCGTTGGTGATCGTCAACTGGCCGAGGCCGTGGTGCACGCCGCCGGCGACGATCGCGCCGGTGTTGGCCGTGCGGGTGCCGTCCTGGGTGACCGGGGGCAGGGTGGCGCCGAACTGGTAGCTCAGGCCGCCGGAGGTGAGGCCGGCGATCGCGGTGCGCAACTGCGCGAGGCTGTCGGAGCGGCTGAGCTGCGCGGTCGCGGCCGGGCCGAGGCAGACCTGATTGCTGAGCGCGGCGGTGTTCACCGAGCTGAGGTCGTCGAGGGTCAGGGCGCGCAACGCGGCCAGTAGCGCCTTGTTGGCGGCCTGGGTGTCGACCGGCGGCGAGCCGTTGAACGCACTTTCGGCTTGTTGCACGGCGTTGCCGAAGTCGGTGGTCGCGGTGGAGATCGCCGATGGGGTCTTGGCGTTGGTCAACTCGGTGAGGCCGTTGGTCAGCGCGGTGGCCAGGCCGTTGAGCGCCTGCTGGTAGGTGGCCGCGGATTCCGGCGGCTGGGTTGTCGTGGTGGGTGCTGGCGGCGCGGCTTGTTGCGAGCCCTGGCCGGTCGTGTCCGTGGCGCCGCCATTGGAGTTGGCGGTGATCAGGGCGACGACGACCATCACGACGACGGCGGCCACGCCGGTCAGCAGGACTACCCTGCGCCGGGATCGGGCAGGCGGACGAGCCGGAGCATAAGGGCCGTAGGTCGGCGGCGGGGCGGTCGGAGCCTGGATGTTGGGCGGCGTGAAGGTCGGCGCCGTGAAAGCCGTGAAAGCCGTGAAAGCCGTGGCGGTGCTGATCCGGACGTGGACGTCGCCGCCGGGGGCCGGGACACGCAGCAGGGTGCCGTCCTTGGTACCGGGTGGGATTCGGACCGACACGATGCGGGTGGTGCCGCCTTCGCCGGGGAGGGTGAGCGCCTTGATCGCGCCGGTGGCGAGTTCGCTCTCGGTCAACTGGATCGCGGTCGTGTTGTCCGACATCGGTGCACCTCCCCTGATCTCGGCCACCCGCGTCGTTGTCGGGCGGGTGGACCGGGATCCCTCCCCAGCGCGGCTTGTTGCCGCCACAGGAAAGTGTTGCGTATCGAAGGCGGCCGTCAAGGCTTTTCGACCAGATGGCCGCCTCAGCCTCGGCGGGGTGGCAGACCGACCACGAAGTACTGGCGGGCGGTGCCGTGCAGTTCGGCGCCTGCCGCGATGGAGTGGCGAATCCCGTTGTACAGGTAGTCCCAGACGCGCCGGTCACGTTGCAGGGCGGCGAATCCGGCTTCGACGGTGCGGCCGCCCGAGTCGGTGAGGGACAACAGGACCTGGCCGTCGACCGACTGCGTGCGCACATCGGTGAGTTCGTAGGTCTTCACCCAGGCGCCCCGATATAACAACCAGTCCGCGCCGACGACGCAGCGGCCGGCCCGCCAGTTGAGCCGGTACCAGACGAGCGCGGGGCCGTGTTCGGGCGGTGCGCCCGGTTTCCGGGTGAGCAGGCCGGCGGACTCGCGGTCGGCCGCCTTGGCGTTCGGGTCGCCGCCGAAGCCGGGAGCGTGCGGCGGCCGGGGGAGGCCGGTGTGCGTGTCCGGTCGGGGCGGTAGCGACCGGTTGGCTTCGAGGTCAGTCATGGGCTGGTTCGGCACTCAACTGGCTCGGGCGGACGTGGTGGCGGCGCGATCGGACACCGGACAAGCCTGCCACAGGCGGGCGCTGTTGCCGGGGAGGACACAAGTGCCGACCAGGGTCAATTGACGCCATACCGGCGGCCTCGCGCGAGCGGGACCGCCGGTGCGGTACGTCGGGTCAGCGGACGCCGAGCAGGTCGACGACGAAGATCAGGGTCTCGCCTGGCTTGATCACGCCGCCCGCGCCCCGGTTGCCGTAGCCAAGGTGCGGCGGGATGACCAGCTTGCGCCGGCCGCCGACCTTCATGCCGGCAACGCCCTGGTCCCAGCCGGAGATGACCTGGCCCGCGCCGAGCCGGAAGCTGAACGGGTCGCCGCGGTTCCAGGAGGCGTCGAACTCCTCCCCGGTCGAGTGCGCGACACCGACGTAGTGCACGGTCACGGTGTTGCCGGAGGTGGCCTCCTGGCCCTCGCCGACGGTGATGTCGTGGGTTTCCAGGTCGGTCGGCGCATCGCCCTCGATCGGGTCGACGTCGGGCTTCTGCAGAGCCATGCGGACGGGCCTCCTGCGGTGGTTGGTGTTGCTTCGGTGCGGTCGATCGAGTCAAACATGGTCACCGGCCGCGTGCGTGCCCAGGGCGGGCATGACCAGAACTTCCGGTGTCCGGATCGTTACTTACTCGCGCGTAAACCACCCGTGAGGGTGAGTTTTGCGGTCATTTGCCCACGGTTTCCGCTCCATTCCGTCACGCCGCCGCGTTGGCTACGTCCCCAACCCGTCGACAACAGGAATGGAGCATCGATGCCCAACAGCGTCGACCCGACCAAGGGCCGACCCATCGGGGTGATGGTGATCGATCCTGTCCCGTTGTTCCGGGACGGACTCGGCGCGCTGCTCGCCCGCACCAACGGGGTGCGGTTGCTCGGCATGACCGGCAACCTGCACGCCGCCATCGTGCTGTGCGAGCGCACCCGACCCGAGGTGGTGCTGGTGGACGCGATGCTGGACCCGCGCTGCCATCTCGGCTCCCTGCTACAGGGCAGCGATGACTCGCTCGCCCTGCTCAGCGTGGTGCGCGAGCCGCTGCGTACCGCGCGCTACCTGAACACCGCGATCAGCTCGGGCGTGCAGGGTGTGATCCTGCGCACTGCCGAGCCCGCCGTCTTCGTCGAGGCGATCCGATGCACGTTCGCCGAACGCCGCTACCTCGACCCCGACCTGGCGGTGCTGGCCGGCGGGCTGGGCGTGCGGGCCTCGGCGACCACGCGGCAGCCGCTGTCGCGGCGGGAGTACCAGGTGTTGCAGCTGATTTCGGACGGCCTTGAGAACTCGGCGATCGCGAAAGCGCTGTTCGTGTCGATCGAGACGATTCGCACCCACGTGAAGAACATCCTGCGCAAGCTGCACGCACGGGACCGGGCGCACGCGGTCGCGGTGGCGTTCCGGCTCGGCCTGCTGGTGGTGCACAGGGACAGCCCGTTCCCGACGGTGTCCGGCACGGACGGCCAGCCAGCTGGAATGCCGCTGGCACCGCTGTCGAGATCTCCCGAGACCCGACGGCGCGCGAACGGACATCCGCCTGTTCAGTGATTCCGCACGGCGCCGCCTTGCCCGTGTTACCGCGCGGTAATAGACTGTATGTTACCGGTGAGTAGCGACATCTGTCCCATGATGTCGCGGCACGACAGGGGAGCAGCGACGATGGGCCACTACAAGAGCAACGTCCGAGACCTCGAATTCAACCTGTTCGAGGTGTTCAACGTGCAGCAGCGGCTGGGCACGGGTCTCTTCGAGGAGGCAGACGAGGACACCGCTCGTGGTGTGCTGGCCGAACTGAACAACCTGGCGACCGGACCGCTCGGCGAGTCGTTCGCCGAGGGCGACCGAATCGGCACCACGTTCGACCCGAAGACCCACTCGGTGACGTTGCCCGAGGGGTTCAAGAAGTCCTACCGGGCGCTCTGGGACGGCGAGTGGTGGCGGCTCGGCCTGCCCAACCACCTCGGCGGCCTCGGCATCCCGCCCACCGTGCAGTGGACCGCGGCCGAGCTGATCCTCGGTGCGAACCCGGCCGTGTTCATGTACCTCGCGGGCCCGAACTTCGCCACGGTCGTGGACAAGAACGGCACCGAGGAGCAGAAGCACTGGGCCACGCTGATGATCGAGCGCGGCTGGGGCGCGACCATGGTGCTCACCGAGCCGGACGCCGGTTCGGACGTTGGCGCCGGCCGGACCAAGGCAGTGTTGCAGGAGGACGGCAGCTGGCACCTTGATGGTGTCAAGCGCTTCATCACCTCCGGTGACCAGGACATCACCGAGAACATCATGCATCTGGTGCTGGCCCGGCCCGAAGGCCCCGGCATCGAGGCCAGGCCCGGCACCAAGGGCCTGAGCCTGTTCCTGGTGCCGAAGTTCCTGTTCGACACCAGGACCGGCGAACCGGGCGAGCGCAACGGCGCCTTCGTCACCAACGTCGAGCACAAGATGGGCCTCAACGCCTCGGCCACCTGCGAGCTGACCTTCGGCCAGCACGGTGTCCCTGCCAAGGGCTGGCTGCTCGGCGACGTGCACGACGGCATCGCGCAGATGTTCCAGGTCATCGAGTACGCCCGGATGATGGTCGGCACCAAGGCGATCGGCACGCTGTCCACCGGTTACCTCAACGCGCGTGACTATGCCAAGGAGCGGGTGCAGGGCGCGGACCTGCCGCAGATGGCGGACAAGACCGCGCCCAGGGTCACCATCACCCACCACCCGGACGTGCGCCGCAGCCTGATGTTGCAGAAGGCCTACGCCGAGGGCCTGCGCGCGGTCTACATCTACACCGCGACCTTCCAGGACCAGATCGCCGCGGGCGAGGGTGACGTGGCATTGGCGGAGCGGGTCAACGACCTGCTGCTGCCGATCGTCAAGGGCGTCGGCTCGGAGCGAGCCTACGAGCAGCTGGCCCAGTCCCTGCAAACCCTCGGCGGGTCCGGATTCCTCCAGGACTATCCGATCGAGCAGTACATCCGCGACTCCAAGATCGACTCGCTGTACGAGGGCACCACGGCCATCCAGTCGCTGGACTTCTTCTTCCGCAAGATCATCCGCGACAAGGGCCAGGCACTGGGCTACCTGGCCGGCGAGATCAGCACGTTCCTGGAGTCCGAGGCCGGCAACGGCCGGCTCAAGGAGGAACGCGCGCTGCTCAAGCAGGCGCTGGAGGACGTGCAGGGCATGCTCGGCGCGATGGTCGGCTTCCTCACCTCCGCCCAGGAGGACACCGCCAACCTCTACAAGGTCGGCCAGAACACGGTGCGGCTGCTGATGAGCGTGGGTGATCTGCTGGTCGGCTGGCTGTTGCAGCGCCAAGCCGAGGTGGCGCTGGCCAAGCTGGACGCCAACCCCTCCGCCCGCCCCTCCACCAAGGATGCCGCGTTCTACCAGGGCAAGCTCGCGGTCGCGTCGTTCTTCGCCAAGACCGTGCTGCCGGAACTGTCCGCGCGGCGCAAGGTCGTGGAGACCACCGACAACAGCCTGATGGACGTGGACGAAGCCGCGTTCTGATCCCTGCCAGGACAAACGGGGCGGCTTCCAGAAATCTGGAGGCCGCCCCGTTCAGCGTTCTACAGGTAGCGGCGTTCTGGAGGTGCTAGAGGTAGAGGCCGGTGCCGTGCTCGGTGCGCTCGGCGGCGACCGCGTGCACGTCGCGCTCGCGCATCACCAGGTAGGTGTTGGCCTGGATCTCCACTTCGAGCTGGTCGTCCGGGTTGTACAGCACCCGGTCGCCGACCTTCACGTTGCGCACGTTGTTGCCGATGCCCAGCACGTCGCCCCAGACCAGTCGCTTGGCCATCTGCGCAGTGGCCGGGATGACGATGCCGCCGCTGCTGCGGCGCTCGCCCTCCTCCTGGGACACCTTCACCAGAATCCGGTCGTACAGCAGCTGAATCTCAAGCTTCGGGTCGGACACGCAGCTGATGGTACTGGCCGGCTCATTCGTCCAGTCCGCCGAGCACCAGCGGCAGCCGGGTAGCGCCCCAGTCGCGCAGCCGGACCGGCACACCCCAGTCCTGCCGGGACAGCCGGCAGGCCGGATGCTCACCGACCGCGTCGCAACTGGCCGCCTGGGCGATCACGTGCAGCACGCCGTCCGGGACATCGTCGGCGAGGACGAGGGTTCGGCTCAGGTCGGTGCTCACGCCGGCGCCGGAGCGCAGCAGTTCCGGCGGCGACGAGGTGATCTCCAGGCGGGTGGACGGGCCGTACCGGTCGTCGATGCGCTGGCCGGGCGGCGGGTCGAAGATCACCGTCAGGGTGACCTCACCGGGCGCGAGATCCGTTGCGGGGCGCCGAACCTCGTGCGCCTGGCCGTGCACGAGTTCGTCGGCGAGGCCGGGCGGGATGGGCCGGTCGAGTTCGTGCGCGGCCGAGGAGACCACGATCAGGTCCTCGCCGAGCACCACGATGTCCGACGGTTCGGCCAGATCCCTGGCAAGCGTGGACATCTGGGCGGTGTCCGGGTTGTAGCGACGGATCGCGCCGTTGTAGGTGTCCGCGATCGCGACGCTGCCGTCCGGCAGCACGGCGAGGCCGAGCGGGTGTTGCAGCAGCGCCTTGTCGGCCGCGCCGTCGCGATGTCCGAAGTCGAACAGGCCGGTGCCGACCGCGGTACGCACCACGAAGTCCGGTTCCGGCTCGATGAACCGCAGTGCCTCGATGAACCGCAGTGCGGACGTTTCGGCGTCCACCAGCCAGAGCTTGTCCTCGGTCGCGGCGAGACCGGAGGGCTGGGCGAAGAACGCTTCCGCGACCGGACCGTCCTGCAGGCCCTCGGTGGTGTTGCCCGCGAAGCGGCGCACCGTGGCATCGACCGGGTCGAACAGGCTGAGCGTGTGGTTGCCGGACAACGCGAGCACGACGCCGTTCGCAGGCCGCCACCAGGCGAGGTCGAGCGGGCTGGACAGGTCAACCTCGGTGGCCACGCCGCCGGTCGGCCCGTTGCGCCATTGCTCGCCGGTCCCCGCCACCGTGCCGACCGTCCCGTCGGCGAGCCGGATCGAGCGGATGAGGTGGTTGACCGTGTCGGCGACCAGCACGTCGTAGCCGACCCGCGCGGCGACCTCCGGCGGCAGCAGGGCGAGGCCGCCGGGCTCGGCGAAGCTCGCCCGGTCGGGGGCGCCATCGGCGCGACCGCGCGTGCCGGTGCCGATCGCGCGCAGCACGGTGCGCGCGTCGTCGGCGAGTTCGACGATGCGGTGATGTGCGGTGTCCGCGACCAGGAGGGTGCCGCTCGGCGTGGGCAGTGCCTTGCTGGGGAAGCGCAGCTCGGTCTCGGTCTCGGCCGCGGCAGGCGGCACGTACGGGCCGGAACCCCGGTGCAGGGTGCCGCGCCGCTCGTGCTCGACGACGAGTTCCTTGATCACCTGGCGCAACGCGTCGACATGCCCCTCGCCCGCCGCGACGTGCACCACGTAGCCCTCCGGGTCGACCAGGACGAGCGTCGGCCACGCGTGCACCGCGTACGCCTGCCACGTGGCCAGCTCCGGGTCGTCCAACACCGGATGGTGCACGGCGGCCCGTTCGACGGCGTCGACCACCGCGGCCGCCTCGGCCTCATGCGCGAACTTCGGCGAGTGCACGCCGACCGTGACCAGCACGTCCGCGAACTCGGCCTCCAGCGGGCGCAACTCGTCCAGCACGTGGATGCAGTTCACGCAGCAGAACGTCCAGAAGTCGAGCAGCACGATCTTGCCGCGCAGATCCTTGATCGAGTACGACCTGCCGCCGGTGTTCAGCCAACCGCGTCCGACCAGCTCAGGAGCACGCACACGGGCACGACGACGCTGCGGTGTAGAGGTCACGCGACATTGAACATCAGTCAGCCGGTGTCCTGTTCCCCATCCCGAGGGTTGGGTGGCGCATGCCAGAACCCCCGCCCTTTTGGGTGACTTAACGAGCAGAAGGGCCCCCGTTTTGATAAGTCTATGCCGTGCGTGACGATGAGATCCAAGGTCGCTTTCGTGAGATCAACCCGTGGTGGCGAGCGGTCGCCAACGGCGGCGACTCGCGCTCATGGGTCGCGCACGACCGCGTTCTCTCTGACCGCACGCGCTACGACCTCGGTTACCGACCGAGCGTTCTCGATGACGTCGCGCACGGCCCCGTCGACGACAAGCTCGTGATCCTTCGCGGACCACGACGAGTTGGCAAGTCGGTGGCGATGAAGGATACCGCGGCCGCCCTGTGTGGGCGTGACGATATCGACCCACGTCAGATCATCTACCTGCCTGCCGATGGGATGCGGGCCAAGGATTTGCGTCGTGCGCTCGTGCTGGGCAGAGACCTCACCAGGTCGGTCGACCGGACCGGATCACGTCCAAGGATCTGGTTGCTGGACGAGGTAACCGGCATTGATGACTGGACGGCGGCACTCAAGTACCTGCGGGACAACACGCCGGTCGGCGATGACACAGTCGTCTGCACCGGATCGTCCTGGAGCGACACGGCGGATGTCGAAGGAGATCTGCTCGCGGGTCGGGCGGGCAGCGCAGCGTGTCGGCGAACGCGACTGTTGCTGCCGATGCGCTTTCGGGATGTCCTCGCGGCGACACGCCCAGAACTCGCGCGGCCTGGACCGCTCCCACCGTGGCGATTGCAGAGCGAGGAAGCCAAGTCCATGGCGGAGGACCTCGAACTCCACGCCGATGACCTCGATCTGGCCTGGCAGTCGTATCTGACCTCGGGAGGGTTCCCACGAGCTGTTGCCGAACAGGCCAAAGACGGGATGGTGAGCCAGTCCTTTGTGGAAGATCTGGCAGCCTGGTTGCACCGAGACGTCGACCACGACGCCCCGCCAGACTCCATTCCACGTCTGCTGGCCGAACTGCAACATCGTTCGACGTCCCCCCTCAACCGCAGGAACACCGCCGAAGCGCTTGGATACCAGAGCGCACAGACGTTCGATGTCCGGCTCAGCCGATTGGCGCACAGCTTCGCGGGCCTGTGGTGTCATCAGATCGCTGAGACAGGTGCTCGGATTTCCGGCTCGCAGTCGAAGTTCTACCTGACCGATCCGCTGCTGGCCTGGCTCGGTCACCGGCTACGGGCCGGACTGCCCGAACCGGCGATGCCGTCGCTCACCGAGATGGCAGTGTCGATCGCTTTGGCGGTGGCGATCGACGACCACGAACCGGGCCGTTGGATGAGTGGCGACACGATCGGGTACATCCGGACCGGCGCGGGGAACGAAGTCGATCTCGGGCCAGTCCCGATGCCCTCGGGAGGACGGGTGGAGCGCACCACTCCATTGGAGGCCAAATGGGTGTCACAGGGCTGGCGGGGTGAAGCCCGAGTCGTCGAAGGCAAGTACGGCTACGGGGTCCTGGCGACCAAGAACATCACCGACACCAGGCCGCCGACCTGGGCCATCCCGGCGCCGGTTGTGGCTCTCATGCTCAATTGAGCGACCTGGGCAACGTGCGACAAAACCCTGCCGGCGGCAGGACGGGGGAGATACATGGATGCTCCGCAGTGCTGCCAGGTCGGGGGTCCGTCAGCACTGCGGAGCCATAATGTCCATCGGCACGACGAGACTGGTTGTTACACATACGATAGATGTGACCTGAGTCACACTCGAATGAGAGTGATAATTCACCCTTTCAGGCAACTCTTAGTTGCTTATTGTTGCTTATCGGGCTGTCGAGGCGTCTCTAGCGAAATTCCTAGATCGCTTGATAGTGCACTACTCGTCCTTGCTGAGCAGGAATCGGCCGAAGTGCGGGACGGTGAACGCGATCTGGCCGCGTTCGGCCGAGTAGATGAGACCTTTCTTGATCAGGCTGTCCCGGGACGGCGAGAGCGACGACGGTTTGCGGCCGAGGAACACGGCGACGTCCGTGCTGCCGGCGCCCTCGTCGCGGCCTTCGGTCAGTTCGGCCATGGCGCGCAGGTATTCGCGCTCGGCCGGGGTCGCGCGTTCGTAGCGGGAGCCGAAGAAGCCGACCGCGAGTTCGCCCTCGGCCTCTGGTGCGGCGACCGCGACGTCTTCGGCAGTGATCGGGTCGGCGGGGGCGGCGTCCCAGGCCGCTTTGCCGTAAGCCTGGATGAAGTACGGGTAGCCGCTGGACGCCTCGAACAACGCATCGAGCGCAGCCGGCGCGATACCGGCGTTCTCGCGTTCGACCGGGGCGAGCACGGCACGGTCCGCCTCTTCGCGTTCCAGGCGGTCGATGCGCAGGTAGCGGAACAAACGCTCGGAATAGGACTTGCTGGCGGAAAGAACCGCCGGCAGGTGCGGCAGGCCGGCGCCGACCACGACCAACGGCGCACCGGACTGGGAGAGTTCGTGGCAGGCGGCGCACAGCGCGGACACGTCATCGGCGCGCAGGTCCTGCATCTCGTCGATGAGCAGCGCGACACCGGTGCCCACGTCCTGGGCCAACTCGGCGACATCGGTGAACAGTTCGACCAGGTCGATCTCGATGTCGCCGGAGTCGGCTCGGCCGACGGCGGCCGGCGCGTCGATGCCCGGCTGCCAGCGTTCGCGGAGTTTCGCGTCGGTGGGGTTGGCGCGCAGCGCGAACGCCTTCAACACGCCGAGCACGCCTTCGACCCGATCGGGGGCGCGGTGCCGAACGGCGAGGTCGCGGATGGCGCGGTGCAGTGCTGCGGACAGCGGGCGGCGCAGGTCGGCTTCTGGGCGGGCCTCGATCTTGCCTGCGCCCCACCCTCTGCGCACGGCCATCGACCGTAACTCGCCGAGCAGCACGGTCTTGCCGACGCCACGCAGACCGGTGAGCACCAGGCTGCGTTCGGGCCGAGATCGGGACACCCGCTCCAGCACGACGTCGAAGGCGTCCAGTTCGCGGTCCCGGCCGGCGAGTTCCGGTGGTCGCTGGCCTGCGCCGGGCGCGAACGGGTTACGGACCGGGTCCATCATCGGACCGTATCGCCATTTCTAGGGTTCGTCCGATAGCCCGCCAGATTCGTTGATGGGCGTGTCGGTTCGAATCGCGTATTAGTGAATCTAGCGTTGACTCTAGATTCAGTTATAGCGTTCCATGATGGCTGTCACGCCTTGGCCGCCCGCCGCGCAGATGGAGATCAGGCCACGGCCGGAGCCGCGTTCGGCGAGCAGTTTGGCCATGGTGGCGACGATCCGGCCGCCGGTCGCGGCGAACGGGTGGCCTGCGGCGAGGGACGAGCCGTTGACGTTCAGCTTGGCGCGGTCGATCGAGCCGAGTGGCTCAGCGAGGCCGAGTTTGTCCTTGGCGAACTCTGGGTCCTCCCATGCCTTCAGCGTGGCGAGCACCTGCGAGGCGAATGCCTCGTGGATCTCGTAGAAGTCGAAGTCCTGGAGGGACAGGCCGGCGCGGGCGAGCAGGCGCGGGACGGCGTAGGCGGGGGCCATCAGCAGGCCCTCGTTCCCGTGGACGTAGTCGACTGCCGCGGTTTCGGTGAAGGTGAGGTAGGCGAGGACCGGGAGTTTGCGTTCCGCGGCCCAGTCTTCGCTGGCCAGCAGGACGGCGGACGCGCCGTCGGTGAGCGGCGTGGAGTTGCCTGCGGTCATGGTGCCGTCGGGGCCGCCGAAGGCGGGCTTGAGCTTGGCGAGTTTGTCCGCGTTCGAGTCCGGCCGCAGGTTCTGGTCGCGGGTGAGGCCGAGGAACGGCGTGAGCAGGTCGTCGAAGAAGCCGCGTTCGTAGGCCGCCGCGAGCTTCTGGTGGCTGGCCGCGGCAAACTCGTCCTGTTCCTCGCGGCCGATCTGCCATTGCTTGGCGGTGATCGCGGCGTGCTCGCCCATGGAAAGGCCGGTGCGTGGTTCGGCGTTGCGCGGGATGTTCGGCACGATCTGGCCGGGACGCAGCCTTGTGAGCAGCCGCAGCCTGCCCATCAGGTCCTTGGTGCGGTTGAACTGCAACAACACGGCGCGCAGGTCCTCGTTGATGCCGATCGGCGCGTCGCTCGCGGTGTCGACGCCACCAGCGATGCCGGCCTCGATCTGGCCCAACGCGATCTTGTTCGCGGTGCCGATGATGGCCGCGAGACCGGTGCCGCACGCCTGCTGCACGTCCATGGCCGGGGTTTCCGGAGCGAGTTGACTGCCGAGCACGCATTCGCGCATCAGGTTGAAGTCGCTGCTGTGCTTGAGCACTGCGCCGCCGGCGACCTCGCCGAGCCGCTCCCCTTGCAGGTTGAACCGGCTGACAAGGCCGTCCAGTGCCGAGGTGAACATGTCCTGGTTGGACGCGGTGGCATAGGGGCCGTTGGAGCGGGCGAACGGGATGCGGTTGCCACCCAGCACGGCGACCCTGCGCGGCGTGTTGGTTCCGGCCATCTGTCCTCCAACCACCCGGAAGTGCCCTATGCTGTTCAGCATAACCTACCGACGAGTAGCCTTACCAGCGAGTAGGCAGAGAGGGCAGGCGGTCATCATGACGGATCGGTACCAGCAGTTCGCGACCTCGGCCGTTGGCAAGCTGGTGGTGAGCCGGCTGGGCCTGCCCGATCCCATTGCACTACGCCGCTACGAACCCGGCCAGTCGTTGCTGACCGGCCCCGCCCTGCTCGGCGGCTCCGGCCGAGTGCTCGATTCGATCGAGGACACGCTCATCGCCGCCGACGCCGAGGTGGCCAAGTCGGCCGGGGACGAGGGGCAGCGGTACGGGGCGCTGATCTTCGACGCGACCGGCATCGATTCGCCGGATCGGCTGCGTGAGCTGTACGAGTTCTTCCACCCGGTGATCCGCAAGGTGCGCGGTAGTGGGCGGGTGCTGGTGTTCGGGACGCCGCCGGAGGGTGTGAACGACATTCCGACCAAGGTGGCGCAGCGTGCGCTGGAGGGGTTCATCCGGTCGGTGGCGAAGGAGCTCAAACGCGGGGCCACGGCTCAGCTGGTTTACGTGGCGTCGGGTGCGGAGGGGGCGATCGGGTCGACCGTGCGGTTCCTCGCCTCGGCGAAGTCGGCCTACGTGGACGCGCAGGTGATCCGGATCGGGGTGCCGAAGCACGACCTCGTGGAGCCGGACGACTGGGACAAGCCGCTGGACGGCAAGGTCGCGCTGGTGACCGGCGCGTCGCGCGGGATCGGCGCGTCGATCGCGAAGGTACTGGCGCGGGACGGGGCGCACGTGGTGTGCCTCGACGTGCCGAGCCAGGGCGCTGATCTGTCCACTGTGGCCAACGAGGTGCGCGGTTCCTCGCTGCAACTGGACATCACCGGCAATGACGCGCCCGCCAAGCTGGTCGAGTACTTCCGCAGCCGACACGACGGCGTGGACATCGTGGTGCACAACGCGGGCATCACCCGCGACAAGACGCTGGGCAAGATGGACGCGGCGCGCTGGGACACGGTGCTGTCCGTGAACCTGGCCAGCCAACTGCGGATCAACGACGCGCTGCTGGCCAAGAAGACGTTGCGTGCCAACGGCCGGATCATCGAGGTGTCCTCGATCGCGGGCATCGCAGGCAACGTCGGCCAGACCAACTACGGCACGTCCAAGGCGGGCGTGATCGGCATGGTCAACGGCTACGCGTCGAAGCTCGCCCGGTTGGGCGGCACGATCAACGCGGTGGCGCCCGGCTTCATCGAGACGCGGATGACGGCCGCGATTCCGTTGTTCATCAGGGAAGCCGGGCGGCGGATGAACAGCATGTCGCAGGGCGGCCTGCCGGTGGACGTTGCGGAAACCATTGCCTGGTATGCGAATCCGGCCTCGGCCGGGGTGAACGGCAACATCGTCCGGGTGTGCGGGCAGAGCCTGCTCGGCGCGTGAGAGGTGCCAAGATGACCGTGGAACTGGAGTCGTCGCCGAACCTGCTGTCGATCTTCGGCAGGGCCGCGCTGGGCGCCCTGCCCGTACTGTCAGCGCTGCCCGGCTTCGGTCGGTCCGGCACGGAGCTGCCGAGCACCACGTTCGTCCAGAACGACGTGCGGATCGACAGGGCGCGACTGGCCGGCTACGACCGGGTGTGCGGGTTCCGGGTGTCCGACGTGCTGCCGGCGACCTTTCCGCACGTGTTGAGCTTTCCGTTGCAGGCCAAGCTGATGACCGAGCCGACCTTCCCGTTTCCGATGATCGGGCTCGTGCACCTGGCCAACCGGATCACGCAGACCCGGCCGTTGCGTGCGGACGAGTCGTTCGTGCTGCGCGTGCACGCGGAGGGGCTGCGGCCGCACGAGCGCGGCACCCAGTTCGACATGATCAGCGAGGCGCTCGCGGACGGCGAGGTGGTGTGGACCGACGTCAGCACCTACCTGCGCCGGGGTGGTTCGTCCGGGCCGTCGGAGCGCGGTTCGGCGGCCAGCCAGGAGCCGTTGGGTGGCGAGCCTGCCGCGCGGTGGCGGTTGGGCGGGGACACCGGGCGGCGCTACGCCGAGGTCTCCGGTGACCACAATCCGATCCACCTCTACCCGTTGACCGCCAGGTTGTTCGGGTTCAAGCGGGCGATCGCGCACGGCATGTGGTCCAAGGCGCGCTGCCTGGCCTTCTTCGAGGGGCGCCTGCCCGACGCGTACACCGTGGACGTCCGGTTCAGACGGCCGATCCTGCTGCCGGCCACGGTCACGCTGTACGCGGAACAGACCGACGACGGGTTCCGGTTCGCGCTGCGGCATGCGGGCAAGGACACCCCGCACCTGGACGGCACGATCAGCGCCGGTTAAGCGGTCTGGCGTGTACGGTGTGCTGTTCGATGGTTGTTGCGGTCAGAGTTCGCGAACGCACTGCACGGCATCAAGGGCATCAGGCAGACAGCCAGCACGATCCCCATGTCTAGGTCATACAGACGCTGGGATTTCTCGGTCGAACGTTTGGTTTGCCACCGGACCTGAGTGCCCATTAGTTACCCGCACACTGAACCTGGTGACGTTCTTCACACTTTCAACTTCTGCTGCTTGATCACGCTCGATCAGCAGGAGGGCAGCCTCACGGAGGACATCGCTCAAAGACACGCCACGATCGGCTGCCAACTGCTTCAACGCAGCGACAAGTGCTGGATCAAGCCGCACAGAGATCATCTGATCCAGGCGCCGAGTATCACCACGACGCCCGGACCCTTCCACCACGTCACGAGGACGTTCGGTGCTCATCGCTGCCTCCTCCATCGCTCTCCTGTCGCTCGCTCCCATTCGCGAATCTCAGCGGCCTCGGCCGGCCACCCGGTCACTGGCCGCAACCAGTCTGAGCGGACAGCTGACTCGTTAAAGAGTACGAGCCAGATGTTCGACAGCGCCACCCCCACGACGGCGTAACGCGCCGTCTGCGTCTTGAACCGAATCTCTGCCCACAGGCCCTCGTACAGCACCTCGTACACGATCAGCTCGGCTTGCGGACCGAGGTGATCCGCCTGCTCACAGTGGAGGAGGTTGTTCGTGGCGGGATCGGGATCAGGATCGAGCTCGGGATCATCCCAGTCGATGACCTCGTACCTGTAGATGTCCAGCACTAATCCTCCACTTGACCTGCTGTAATACACAGAATAGCATGTGTGTATGACAGACCTGACGCCCGCCGATGTGCCAGCCTCACCGGCAGCCATCACCCAGACGTCCGTCGTGGCCTTCTTCGCGGCCGAACACGTAGCGATGGCCCCGGACGGCAAGTTGAACGTGAACGGGGGCTTCTTCTCTTTGCTGAGATTTCCCAGCTTTCCAGCCCTCCAACCCACACTCGGAATAGGCGCTGTACTTGAAATACCGTTCCACGAGCTTATGAAAGACCACGTAATCAGGGTCACACTTCACGATCCCGAAGGTAGGGGTCTCCCGGTCCAAATAGAAGCCAATTTCCGGTCAGTTCCCGGGTTCGAGACCAAACTCGGAGATCCGAGCCTCGTTCCTCTCGGAGTAACCATAACCAATGTTCAAATCCCAACACCGGGAAACTACAGTCTAATATTGCAGCTTGACGACACAGAGTTGCGCCAGTACCGAATCCGAGCCGTTCAGACACCAATGATAGCGAGTGAAGGTTCTGTACACCAACCGAACTATTAAAAAATCAAACCTCATGGAGGCACGGCAATGAACTACTTGAGGCTCCCTCTTGGCTACCAAAACGCCGGCGCAGTGTTTCAAACAACACTGAGCGGGGTGGAGTCCGACGTGTTCCTTGTTGATTCACACAATTTGTCAAACTTCGAGAACGGTAGACCATTTTAGATACGTAGGGGGCCACTACAAGCAATCACCAGTGAACCTGAGTATTCCTTCAAACGGAGATTGGACACTTGTAGTCGTACCTGGACTCGGCGGAACAGTTCGAGCAGATGTACAGCAGATCATTCCCTAATGTAAATCTGCCATTATCAAGGACGCTTTCAAATTTGCATCTTATCGAGCCGGAATTGGTAGACGCTGCAAATATGCTAAGCGGGCGGTGGCTTCCAGACGCGGTCTTCGAGCAGGTCGCCGAAGCCCATCCAGACCAGGTTCATCAGTCGCGCCGCGATCACGTCGACGGTTTCTTCTGGGTGGTCCAGCCACCAGTCGGCGAGCGATTCGCCGGCGCCGACCAGCGCGGCCGCCAGTGCCTCGCCTGCTCGGGACGCGGCGTGGCCGACGCCCTCGTCGCTGCCTGTGCGCACCAGCACGGCCGCGACCAGGCTGATGGCGCGTTCGCGCATGGCCATCAGTTCCTCGGTGAACGGTCCGCCCTGGGCCAGCGACTGGCGGTGCAGCACCCGCCAGCTTTCCCGGTGTTCGCCGACGAAGCCGAAGAACGCCCTTAGCCCGTGCCAGAGCTGCACGTCGGCGGGTTCTTCCTGGTGGATGCCGCCGACGATCGCCTCAAGCAGGCGGGTAGCCTCGCGGTGGATGCATGCGGAGAACAGGTCTTCCTTGGAGCCGAGGTAGGCGTAGATCATCGGCTTGGAGATGCCCGCGACGTCGGAGACCTCGTCCATGGACGCGCCGTGGTAGCCGTGTAGGGAGAACACGGTGACCGCGGCGTCCAGGATCTGCCGCTCGCGCACCTCTCGGGGCAGGCGCTTGGCCCGACCGGGCTTCTCGGGCTCGGCGAGCGGCGAATCAGGCAGCGACATGGACACCTCTTTGGGCAGCAGGGCTGCCGATCAGCGTAGCGGTTCGACTTGCCGCAATACCTACTGATACGTAGCCTTACTCCAGAGTAGGTAAGCGAAAGGTCTGCCATGTCCAACCCAGGCCCGCGCCGGCCGCTGACCGGGAAGACCATCGGTCAGCTGTCACCGCGTCAGCTCGTCGACGCGCTCGAAGGGCTCGACCCTGGCCAGGTCGCGGCGCTCGACCTCGACATCGAAGTGCTCGGCAGCGCGATCGACCCACGCACGCTCTCCCGGGACGAGTTCGTGCGGCTGCTCGCCGCGCTCGACCGGCTGGCCAATGCGGGCGCGGACATCGACCTGAGCCGGATGCGCGCGGGCACGTTCGCCAGGATCATTGCCAAGGCGTCCGACGCGCAGGTCGAGGGCGCGATGAGCAGGCCGGAGCTGCGTGCCCGGATCCTCGGCGAGATCTTCCGCAGGATGGGCGAGCACTTTCGCACGGACAGGGCCGCATCCACCCGCGCTGTGGTGCACTGGCGGATCAGCGGAGGCAGCGGCGCTGGCGGGTACGACCGGTATGAGACGGTGATCGAGGGCGGGACATGCGTGGTCAACGCCGAGCCACGGCGCGACCCGAGGGTGACCATCACCGTGCATCCGGCCGACTTTCTCAAGTTGATCACCCGCAATGCCTCCGGCCCTGTGCTGTTCATGACCGGGAAGCTGCGCATCAAGGGAGATCTGGCTTTCGCGGCCGGTCTCACCAGCCTTTTCGATCTGCCCCGCGCCTCGTAGGCTCTGCCGCAAGGAGGCGAGGACATCGATATCGAGATGATCGCGCGCGCCCTTGACCCGAGGAAGATGGGTCCGCGCGGTCTTGCCCAGCTCGTCGAGACCCTTGACCTGTTGGCAAGGGCCGACGCCGGTATCGCACTGCACGCGCTGGACACGGTCACCCTGGTCACGTTGATCTCGCGGGCGTCCGAGCAGCAGATCGCCGAGGTGGCGCGCTCGCCGAGCGCCAGGGACATGGTGCTTGGCGAGGTGTTCCGGCGGATGTCGGATCACGTGCGCGCGGAGAAGGCGGCCGGCAGTGACGGGGTGGTGCGCTGGCGGATCGACTGTGGCGAAGGCGTTGACTACCAACGGTTCCAGACCGTCTTCGCCTCCGGCGCCTGCCTGACCGGCAGGTCGATGGACCGCGACCCGAGCGTCACGGTGACGCTGAGCCTGGCCGATTTCCTCCGGATGGTCGCGGGCAGCGTCGGCTTTCCGCGACTTGTCGCGACGCGACGGCTGAGGTTCAAGGGCGACATCCGGTACGCGATCAGGCTCTCCGGCATGTTCGACATCCCCAAGCCGCGCAGGCGCTGATCTCCCGCCGAGGCTTGGAAAGGCCCCGGCGGGAGAACCGCGTCAGTAGGTGATCGCGGTGGCCGGGTCGGCGAGCAGCGCGCCGACGTCGGCGAGGAACTGCGAGCCCTGCTGGCCGTCGACAACGCGGTGGTCGAAGCTCAGCGAGAGCTGGCAGACCTTGCGCGGCACGATCTGGCCGTCGACCACCCACGGCATGTCGCGGATCGCGCCGAAGGCGAGGATCGCGGACTCGCCAGGATTGATGATCGGGGTTCCGGTGTCCACTCCGAACACGCCGACATTGGTGATGGTGATCGTGCCGTTCACCATGTCGGCGGGCGGGGTCTTGCCGTCCCGCGCGGTGCTGGTCAGGCCGTCGATGGCGCTGGCGAGATCGCGCAGCGAGAGCTGTTCCGCGTCGCGCACCTTGGGTACGACAAGGCCACGCGGGGTGGCCGCGGCGATGCCGAGGTGCACATAGGACTTGTAGACGATCTCGCCAGCTGCCTCGTCCCAGGTCGCGTTGACGTCCGGAGTCCGTTGCACGGCAAGGCAGACCGCCTTGGCGCAGAACACCAGCGGGGTCAGCTTGACGTCGCGGAAGGCAGGGCTGGCCTTGAGCTTGGCCCGGAACTCCATCATCGGCGTGACATCCACGGTGAGGAACTCGGTCACGTGCGGCGCGGTGAAAGCGCTGGACACCATGGCCGCCGCGGTCGCCTTGCGCACACCGCGGATGGGCACCCGCCGTTCCCTGGTCGCGGCATCGTAGGTCGGACCGGCTTTTTCCACGGGGGCTTCGGCCGCGCGCTGCACGTCCTCCCTGGTGATCACGCCGCCCTGGCCGGAGCCGGTGAGCGCGCGCAGGTCGACGCCGAGTTCCTTGGCCAGCTTGCGCACCGGCGGCTTGGTCAGCGGCACCAGTTGGCCGGCGGCGCGGAGCGGGCGCCAGATCCAGCTCGGGTTCCGGTTCTGGGGTCACCGCGACCGGTGCGGGGGTAGGGGCCGCGTCGATTCTGGCGCGACGGCGTTTGCCCGCGCCGCCCTTGGGGCCGTAGCCGACCAGGTTCGGCACTGCGGCACTGTCGGCAGTGGACGGTTCAGCAGCGGCGGGTGCCGTGCCGTTCGGGTCAACGTCGATGACGATGATCGGCGCGCCGACGTCCACGGTCTGGCCGGTTTCCACCAGCAACTCGGTGACCCGGCCCGCCCACGGGCTCGGCAGTTCGACCGCGGCCTTGGCCGTCTCGATCTCCACCAGGATCGTGTTGACCTTGATGTCGTCGCCCGGTTTCACGTGCCAGGTGAGGATTTCCGCCTCGGTGAGCCCCTCGGCGGTATCGGGCAGCAGGAACTTCTTGAAGTCAGGCATGCCGATTCCCCTTACCAGGCCAGCGAACGGTCAACGGTGTGCAGCACCCGGTCCAGGTCGGGCAGGAAGTCCTCTTCCAGCTTCGACGGTGGATACGGGGTGTCGAACCCGTTGACGCGCAGGACCGGCGCCTGGAGGGAGTAGAAGCACTCCTGGCTGACCCTGGTGGCGATCTCGGAGTTCAGCGACGCCTCGCCTGGCGACTCGCTGACCACCACCAGCCTGCCGGTCTTGCGCACCGAGTCGAACACCGGGCCGAGGTCCAGCGGGGACAGGGTGCGCAGGTCGATCACTTCCAGCTCGATGCCGTCCTCGGCAGCCGCTGCCGCCGAGTCGAGGCAGACCTTGACCGACGGGCCGTACGCGGCGAGCGTCGCATGCGTGCCGGTGCGCAGCAGCCGGGAGGTGTGCAGCGGCTGCGGGGGCGCGGACAGGTCCAGTTCGGCCTTGCTGGAGTAGTACTGCCGCTTCGGCTCGAAGAACAGGATCGGGTCGTCGGAGGAGATGGCCTGCTGGATCATCCAGTAGGCGTCGACCGGGTTGGAGCAGGACACCACCCGCAGACCCGCGGTGTGCGCGAAGTAGGACTCCGGCGACTCGGAGTGGTGCTCGACCGAGCCGATGCCACCGCCGAAGGGCACCCGCACCACGATCGGCACCCGCAGCTTGCCCTGACTGCGGTAGTGCAGTTTGGCCAGCTGGCTGACGATCTGGTCGAAGGCGGGGAAGATGAAGCCGTCGAACTGGATCTCGCAGACCGGTCGGAAACCGCGGATGGCAAGACCGATCGCGGTGCCGATGATGCCGGACTCGGCCAGCGGGGTGTCCAGCACGCGGTGTTCGCCGAAGTCCTTCTGCAGGCCGTCGGTGATCCGGAAGACGCCGCCGAGCTTGCCGACGTCCTCACCCATGATCAGCACCTTGGGGTCGGCCTCCATGGCCGCGCGCAGGCCGGCGTTGAGCGCCTTGGCCATGGTGATCGTCTGCGGCTTCGCGGCCTTCGCGGACGTGGTCGACGCGTCGAGGGTGGGAGCGGCCATCAGTGCTCACCCCCGAACCCAGCAAGGTAGGTCAGCAGTTCGTCGCGCTCGGCGTCGAGTACCGGGTTGGGCTCGGCGTAGACCTTGCTGAAGATCCGGCCGGGCGGCGGATCGGGGATGTTCGCGCAGAACTCGCGCAGCCGCACCGCCAACTGGTCGGACTCGGCCTCGACCTCCTCGAAGAACGAGTGCTCGGCGAGACCGTTGCGGGCGAGGTAGGCGCGGACCCGCTCGATCGGGTCCTTCAGCTTCCACTCCTCGACCTCGTCGGAGAGGCGGTAGCGGGTCGGGTCGTCGGTGGTGGTGTGCGCGTCCATGCGGTAGGTGAACGCCTCGATCAGCACCGGGCCGTTGCCGCGCCGGCACTCATCGAGCGCCCACCGGGTGACCGCGAGGCAGGCGAGCACGTCGTTGCCGTCCACCCGGACGCCGGGGAAGCCGTAGCCGCGGGCGCGCTGGTAGAGCGGGAGGCGGCTCTGCCGCTCGGTCGGCTCGGAGATGGCCCACTGGTTGTTCTGGCAGAAGAACACCAGCGGCGCGTCGTAGACGGCGGCCCAGACGAAGCCCTCGTGCACGTCGCCCTGGCTGGTGGCGCCATCACCGAAGAAGACGATGGTGGCCTCGTCGTCATCGGCGTGGTTGCCGTTCCCGTCGGTGTTGCCGACCTTGCCGTCGAAGCGCTGGCCCATGGCGTAACCGGTGGCGTTGAGCACCTGGTTGCCGATCACGATCGTGTACAGCGCGAAGCGCTTCTCCAGCGGGTCCCACGAGCCGTGGTCGGTGCCTCGGAAGGTGCCTAGCAGGTCGGTCGGGTCGATGCCGCGACACCAGGCGACGCCGTGTTCGCGGTAGCTCGGAAAGGCCATGTCCTGCGGCTTCAACGCCCGGCCCGCGCCGACCTGGGCGGCCTCCTGGCCGAGCAGGGGCACCCAGAGGCCGAGTTCTCCCTTGCGTTGCAGGGCGTTGGACTCGCGGTCCACCCTGCGTACCAGGACCATGTCCCGGTACAGCGCACGTATTTGCGCGGACTCGATGTCGATGTCGAAGTCCGGGTGCGTTACCCGCTCACCTTCCGGGGTGAGCAGCTGCACCAGGTCGGCACCGCCTTCACTCGTCGCTCGCAAACCGGCTATCACCTGTTCTGCTGTCGGTGTGGCGGCGATGGCGGCCGGCGTATCCGGCCGGGCCGCGGTCCAGCGCTCTGGGGACGACATGGCGCGTCTCTCCTAGTCGGACGTGGCCGGGCCGGGCGCTTGTGGCGTCCGGCGCCGGCCATGCTGAAGGCCACCGCCGTTGCCCGGTTTGGGAGCGCACGGTGACCGTCAACACTGACGGTTCATCTCCCATCCTGGCACGAGCGAAGCCGATCCGGTGAGTCCCGGCAACTGATCGAACGCTAGAAAAACGGCACTGATCAGCGGAAATAGTTGGAAGGCAGATGGTTGGTCGCCCTAGGGGACGGCCGTACTGGCTGGTCGTCGGCGCTACTCGAACGGTCGACACCCGGTTGGCCCAGCGGGCGTGGCCTTCGCCACATTCCGCAATGCGATCATGCCGGTGGCAGGATCGAGCCATGCCTTCTCCCCGCTTGGACTCCGCAGCCGTGCGCAAGACCGTCACCTCGGCATGGGACGGGACCGTCCTGTCCAGCTTGTCCGATCTCGTCGCGATACCCGCTGTTTCGCAGGCGTTCGACCCGGACTGGGCCACGCACGGCGAGCTGGACCGGGCCATCGACCACGTGCGGAACTGGGCGCTCGGCCGCGGCATCCCGGAGGTCACCGCGGAGATCGTGGTGTCGGATGGCGCATCGCCGTGCCTGCTGATCGACGTGCCGGCCAGCACGCCCGATTCCTCGGCCGGGACCGTGCTGCTCTACGGCCACCTTGACAAGCAGCCGCCGGTCGGCGGCTGGGCGGAGGGCCTCGGCCCATGGACGCCGGTGGTGCGCGACGGTCGACTCTACGGTCGCGGCGCCGCCGACGACGGCTACGCCCCGTACGCGGCGCTGACCGCGATCGAGGCGGTCCGCGCGGCGGGCGGCGCGCACGGGCGCTGCGTCGTGTTGCTGGAGACCGCTGAGGAGTCCGGCAGCCCGGACCTGCCCGCCTACCTTGAGCGGCTGCGCTCCCGGCTGGGCGCGGTGTCGCTGGTGGTGTGCCTCGATTCGGGCGCCAACGACTACCAGCGGATGTGGCTGACCACCTCGCTGCGCGGCCTGGCCCAGGTACACGTGACCGCGAAGGTGCTGGAGGGCGGGCAGCACTCGGGCATCGCCAGCGGCGTTGTGCCCAGCTCGTTCCGGGTGTTGCGCGAGCTGCTCGACCGGCTGGAGGACAGCAGGACCGGCGAGGTGCTGCTGCCCGAACTGCACGTGGAGATCTCCGATGAGCTGCTGGCCGAGGTGCGCGCGGGTGTCGAGGCCGCGCCGGGTGCGTTGAAGCACTTCCCGCTCACGCCGGGCGTGCGTACGGTCTCCGACGACGACGTGGAACTGACCCTGAACAACACCTGGCGGCCGACGCTGTCCATCACCGGTGCCGCCGGCCTGCCCGACCCCGACTCGGCAGGCAACGTGCTGCGGCCGTTCACCACGTTGTGCCTGAGCTTCCGGCTGCCGCCGACCGCCGACTCGGCAAGGGCGCTTGCCGCGATCCGGCGCGCGCTCACCACCGACGTGCCCTACGGGGCGCAGATCGAACTCGGTCACGTCGAGGCGGCCGACGGCTGGCAGGCGCCGCCGCTGGCGCCGTGGCTGACCGCCGCGCTTGACGAGGCGAGCGAGACCGCGTTCGGCGGCGCGCCCTGGCGCACGCTTGGCCTCGGCGGGTCCATCCCGTTCATGGGGTTGTTGCAGGAGATGTACCCGACCGCGCAGTTCATCGCGACCGGCGTGCTCGGCCTCGACAGCAACGCGCACGTGCCGAACGAGTCGATCAACCTGGACTACGCGGCCAGGCTGACCGAGGCGATGGCGGTCGTGCTCAACGCGCATGCCGTCCGAACGGTCGGTTGATTTCGGCTCGAATACTTAACGGGCGCGACCCTGCACGTCGAGGCCATCGGATGGCAGGATGCCCCAATCAACTCGGTTGAAAGACCGAACGCTCGTCGCGAGGAGTGTCACCGTGGCTGTCCGAACCCGGCTGTCCAACTCACTGAGTCGCCTAGGCATCGGCACAGGCAAGCTCGTCGTCACCGGGGTGTGCGTGGCCACCGTGACCGCGGCCATGGCCCTTGCCGGTTGCGGTGCGACGACCTCGGCCCCCGGTGGCTCGGCAAGCAGCGGGAGCAACTGCACGCCCGGCGCCGCGACCGAGGCGCCAAGCCCGGCCCCGCTGAACCTGACCGTGCAGCCGGACAGCGCGTCCGCCGCGCAGGTGCCGGCCAGCTACAAGGCGAAGGGCACGCTGACCATCGCCGCCGACGCGAGCTACCCGCCCAACGAGTTCACCGCGAGTGACGGCTCGATCATCGGCATGGACGTCGACCTCGGCAACGCGATCGCGCAGACCCTCGGGTTGAAGGCGAACTTCGTCAACGCCAGCTTCGACGGCATCCTGGCCGGTATCCAGGCCGGCCGCTACGACCTCGGCATGTCCTCGTTCACCGTGACCTCGGCGCGCGAGCAGCAGGTCGACTTCGTCAGCTACTTCACGGCGGGCACCTCGACCATGGTGACCAAGTGCAACCCGGGGAACATCAAGACCCTGACCGACCTGTGCGGCAAGTCGGTCGGCGCCGAGCAGGGCACCACCCAGCTCGACCAGCTGTCCAAGCCGGACGTGGACGGCTCGATCGTGAAGATGTGCCAGCAGGCGAACAAGCCGGCCCCGAAGGCGCAGGGCTTCCCCAAGCAGAGCGACGTGAACTCGGCATTGCAGGCCGGGCGGATCGACGCCTACCTCGCGGACAGCCCGGTGGTCGACTACGAACTCAAGCAGACCGGTGACGCGTTCACGAAGGTCGGCGGCAATGTGGACACCGCGCCGTACGGCATCGCCATCCCGAAGTCGGCCGGCACGTTGGACAAAGCCGTCCAGGCCGCCGTGCAGCACCTCATGGACGACGGCAGCTACCAGCAGATCCTCTCGCACTGGGGGGTCGCGTCGGGCGCTGTGAAGACCGCGAACCTCAACCCCTCCGCCTGAGATGACAACGACCGAGACGGCGCGGTCGGACGAACAACCGGCCGCGCCCGAGGCGATCGTCGCGGTCCCGGTCCGGCATCCGGGCCGCTGGGTGGCCGCGGTGATCCTGCTGCTGCTGGCCGCGATGTTCGTGCACGGTCTGGTCACCAACCCGGCCTGGAAGTGGGGCACGGTCGGCCAGTACCTGTTCAGCGGCCAGGTGCTCGACGGCCTTGTGGTCACCATCGAGCTGACCGTGCTGGCCATGGTGATCGGTGTCGTGCTCGGCATCGTCGTGGCGATCATGCGGCTGTCCACCAACCCGATCGTGTCCGGCATCGCCTGGCTCTACGCCTGGTTCTTCCGAGGCACCCCGGTGCTGGTGCAGATCGTGTTCTGGTCGTTCATCGGGCTGCTCTACCGCTATCCGGGTCTTGGCATCCCGTTCGGACCGACGTTCGTCTACTTCGACGCCAATGCGCTGATCCCGGTGTTCGTCGGGGCAACGCTTGGCCTCGGGCTCAACGAGGCCGCGTACATGTCGGAGATCGTGCGCGCCGGCATCCTGTCCGTCGACGCAGGCCAGACCGAGGCGGCCGAGGCGCTTGGCATGACCAGGATGAAGGTGTTGCGGCGGATCGTGTTGCCGCAGGCCATGCGGATCATCATCCCGCCGACCGGCAACGAGGTCATCTCGATGCTGAAGACGACGTCGCTGGTGACCATCGTGGCCATCCACGACCTTTTCGGCGTCGTGCAGTTCATCTACGGCAACAACTTCCAGCAGATCCCGCTGCTGGTGGTGGCCAGCCTCTGGTACCTGGTGCTGACCTCGGTGCTGTCCATCGGCCAGCACTACATCGAGCGCCGCTACTCGCGCGGCGCGGTGCAGGTGCGCGAGCCAGGGTGGCTGAGCAGGATGCTGTCGCAGCGCCGAGCAGCGGAGGCACGATGACAACGCCCATGGTGCTCGCCGAGAGCGTGCACAAGCGGTTCGGCCGGCTGGAAGTGCTCAAGGGGATCAGCCTTGAGGTGCAGCGGCGCGAGGTGATGTGCGTGATCGGGCCGTCCGGCTCTGGCAAGTCGACCTTCCTGCGCTGCATCAACCACCTTGAGAAGATCGACGGCGGCAAGCTGTGGGTGGACGGCGAACTCGTCGGCTACCGGCAGAAGGGCGACAAGCTCTACGAGCTGCGCGACCGGGAGGTGGCCGCGAAGCGCCAGGAGATCGGCATGGTCTTCCAGCGCTTCAACCTGTTCCCGCACTACACGACGGTGGAGAACATCATCGAGGCGCCGGTGAACGTGCGCGGCGAGAACAAGGCGACCGCGCGGGCCCGCGCCGCGGAACTGCTTGCGCAGGTCGGCCTCGGCGACAAGGTCAACGCCTATCCGAGGGAACTGTCCGGCGGCCAGCAGCAGCGGGTGGCGATCGCGCGGGCGCTGGCCATGCGGCCCAAGCTGATGCTGTTCGACGAGCCGACGTCCGCTTTGGACCCTGAGCTCGTCGGCGACGTGTTGACCGTGATGCGGCAGTTGGCTGAAGACGGCATGACCATGGTGGTGGTCACGCACGAGATGGGCTTCGCGCGCGAGGTCGGCGACTCGCTGGTGTTCATGGACGGCGGCGTTGTCGTTGAGAAGGGCAAGCCGAGGGACGTGATCAGCGACCCGCAGCACGAGCGCACCAAGTCGTTCCTGGCGAAGGTGCTCTGAGCCGGAACTGGGCCGCGGACTGATCCGCGGCCCAGTTCCGAGTTTCTCGTCAGCCGACCAGGGCGCCGCCTGGCGTGCGGATCGGATCGCCCTCCTCGGCCTGGTAGTCCGCGCCGAGCGTCTCGTCCACGCCCTCCTTGACGCCTTGACCGCGCGGAGGATCGGGGTGAGCACCACGGCCACGAGCAGGTTGGCGATCAGCGCGACGACACCGACGTAGATCTGGGTGGTCGAGCCGGGGAACGGGTGCCAGCCGAAGATGGACAGCTTGCCGAGCGCAAGCGCGGACCCGCCGAAGTGGCCCTTCCCGGTCGCCGCCGGAATCGTGTAGAGCAGGTAGACGCTCCAGCCGATGCCGACGACCCAACCGGCGACCAGCGCCCACGCGTGCAGCCAGCGCGTGTAGAGCGCGATGGCGACCGTGGGGAGGGTCTGGAGGATCAGCGCGCCGCCGATCAGCTGTAGGTCGATGGAGAAGGTCGGGTCGATGGCGACCACGAACAGCACCGCGCCGAACTTGACGACCAGCGAGGCCCATTTGGACATCCTGGCCTCCTGCTCGGACGTTGCGCGCTTGTGCAGGTATGCCTTGTAGATGTTGCGGGTCCACAGGTTGGCCGCGGCGATGGACATGATCGCGGCCGGGACCAGCGCGCCGATGCCGATGGCGGCGAAGGCGATGCCGGCGAACCAGGCCGGGAACGAGTGCGCGAACAGCAGTGGCACCACCGTGTTCGTGTCCGCCTTGCCGGTCGCGCCGTTGACGAGCGGCTTGATCCCCGCGCTGATGGCGACGTAGCCGAGCAGCGCGAGCAGGCCGAGCACGAAGGAGTAGGCCGGCAGCGCGATCATGTTCTTCTTGATCACGTTGCGGTTCTTCGAGGCCAGCACGCCGGTGACCGAGTGCGGGTAGAGGAACAGCGCCAGCGCCGAACCCAGCGCCAGGGTCGCGTACTGGAGCTGGTTGGTGCCGGTGAGCAGGATCGACCCGGCCGGCTTGTGGGTGGTCGGGCTCTTGGTGGCCAGCTTGGCCGCGGCCTGGTCGAGGATGTGACCGAAGCCGCCGAGGTGGATCGGCAGGTAGATCACCGCGACGATGATCACCAGGTAGATCAGCGTGTCCTTGACGAACGCGATCAGCGCCGGCGCGCGCAGGCCGGAGGAGTAGGTGTAGAGGGCCAGGATCACGAACGCGATGAACAGCGGCAGGTGCCCGAGGAAACCGCCGTAGTTGAGACCGATGGTGCGCAGCACCGATTCGAGGCCGGCCAGCTGCAACGCGATGTAGGGCATGGTCGCGACGATGCCGGTGATCGCGATGAGCAGGGCGAGCAGCGGCGAACCGTAACGGCCCTTCACGAAGTCGGCCGGGGTGACGTAGCCGTTGGTCCGCGACACCGACCAGAGCCGCAGCACCGGCAGGAACACGATCGGGTAGAGGATCACGGTGTAGGGCAGCGCGTAGAAGCCGATCGCACCGGAGCCGAACACCAGCGCGGGCACGGCCACGAAGGTGTAGGCGGTGTAGAGGTCACCGCCGACCAGGAACCAGGTGACCCAGCCGCCGAAGCGGCGGCCGCCGAGCGCCCACTCGTCGAGGTGGTTGAGGTTGTCGCCGGCCTTCCACTTCGCCGCGACGAACCCGAGCACGGTGACCAGGGCGAACAGGATCAGGAACACGACGAGCTGGATAACTTGCTGGCTGGTCACGACCGGCCCTCCCCATCGTCCGACTTGGAACGATTTGCCGGTTTCTTGGTCATCGCGTAGACGATCCACACGCACGCGACGCCCACGATGACGAACAGGAACTGGAACCAGTAGAAGAACGGCAACCCGACCAGCCGTGGTGAGTCATGGTTGAACCACGGCGTGACCAGCATCAGCAGCGGAACGAGCAGCAGCAGGTTCCACGCGCTGAACCGGCCGGATCGCCGTTCGTCGGGTGGGGAGGATGACATTGTTGGCCCTCGCAAGCTTCTCGGCAGGGGCATTGCGCCACGTCGGGCGATGCTAAACCGCCGTAACGCGCGCGTCATCCGATAACGGGGGCCCTACTGGTATGCGGTGTCCGAATCGTGATCAGTTCCGGAGCTGTTGCTGCCCGGGAACACGAGGACCATCACGACGGCGGCCACGGCCAGTACCAACATGGCAAGCCCAGCTGCGACCACGGCGCACCTCCTTCATCGCGGTTTCGTCCCTTTGGCGGTTGACCCGCCTTCATCCATAGGACGTACGGGCAATGGTGCTGGTTCATCGGTGCGCGCGACAACTGATTTCCCAGTACGCCCTGTGTACAAACCTGTGGACAGTTTCCGGTGACTGGTCCGGATGGTGGTTGCTCTCCGCACACCATTGACGACGCTCCGCCGCGCTGGTCAGATCGGTTGCCATGCGGAGGTCCGGGTTGTCGCGAAGGTCGTTGCTACGGGCGGGAATGCTCACCGGCGGCATGCTGGCGACGTTGGGCTGGGGTCGTGCTGCCGCCACGCCGGCGCGCGGACCGGCAGGGGCCCGGTTTTCGTTGAACACCGGCTGGTTGTTCGGTGAACACACGGCCGGCGCCACCGATCCTGGCTTCGACGAGGCCGGCTTCGCGCCGGTCACGCTGCCGCACTCGGTGGCGCGGCTGTCCTGGCGGAACTGGGATCCCTCGACCTGGCAGCGGATCTGGGCCTATCGCCGGCACCTGCCCGGCCCGTTCGCGCCGAACACCCGAATATTCGTCGACTTCGACGGAGCCATGGTGTCCGCGACCGTGTTCTGTAACGGAAAGCAGCTTGCCGCGCACGCGGGCGGCTATCTCCCGTTCAGCGTCGAGCTGACCGACGCGCTGACCGAGTCGGACAACGTGCTCGCGGTCGTGCTCGATTCGACCTGGCAGGCGGTCCCCCCGGAGGGCTCACCCACCGGCACCTCGGCCGTCGACTATCTGGAGCCGGGCGGCATCTACCGCGACGTGTCGCTGCGCGTTGTGCCACCGGTGTTCATCGCGGACGTGTTCGCCAGGCCGGAGAAGGTGTTGACCGACGCGCGGAGCGTGGCCGTGCTGGTCACGATCGACGCGGCCACAACGGGTTCCGGCCAATTGCGCACCCAACTGCTCGACAACGGCCGTGTCCTCGCCTCCGCGACAACGCCGGTTTCGGTGAAAACCGGCACCGAGGTGATCGGCCTGAACCTCACCGAACTCGGCGAGATCTCGTTGTGGTCACCGGAAAACCCGCGCCTCTATGACGTCCGGACCACCCTGCTGATGGCAGACGGAGCCAGCCACGAGTACACCAATCGGATCGGTTTTCGCGATGCCACGTTCACCGTGGACGGCTTCCTGCTCAACGGCGCGCCGTACCAGATCTTCGGGCTCAACCGGCACCAGATCTACCCGTACGCCGGTCTGGCCATGCCGGCCAGGGTGCAGCGCCGCGACGCGCACATCCTCCGCGACGACCTGAACTGCAACATGGTGCGCTGCTCGCACTATCCGCAGTCGCCGCACTTCCTTGACGCGTGCGACGAACTCGGCCTGATGGTGTGGCAGGAGCCGCCCGGCTGGCACTTCGTCGGCGACGACGCCTGGCAGGACCTTGCCGTGCGGGACGTGCGGGACATGATCATCCGGGATCGGAGCAGGCCGTCGGTGATCCTGTGGGGCATCCGGCTCAACGAGACCGCCAACTATCCGGACCTCTACGTGCGCACCGCGGCCGTCGCCGCGCAGCTGGACGACTCGCGGCAGACCTCGGGCGCGATGGACCGCTACTCGACCGACGGCTGGTCGGCCGATGTGTTCGCCTTCGACGACTACCACACCGACGCGGCCGGCAACGCGACGTTGCTGCCGCCGCTGCCGGATGTGCCGTACCTGGTGACCGAGGCGGTCGGCGCGCTGGACGGCGCCCCCTACTACCGCTGGATCGACACCCAGCGGGTACTCGCGACCCAGCTGGTCATGCACGCCACCGTGCACGACATCGCCATGGGCGACGAGCGCTACGCCGGCCTGCTCGGCTGGGCGGGCTTCGACTACGACTCGCTCAACGGCCACATCTACCAGAACGTGAAGTGGCCTGGCGTCGTCGACACCTTCCGGGTGCCCAAGCCGGGCGCCGGCCTCTATCAGTCCCAAGTGGACCCTGCGGTGCGCCCGGTCATCACACCCGCCTTCTTCTGGGACTTCGGCCCGAACTCGCCAGCGGACGGCCCTGGACCGGACACCGTGATCGCGACGAACTGCGACCGTCTTGAGCTTCTCGTTGCCGGCCAACACCACGGCACGGCCCTTCCGGACCGTGACCGCTTTCCCCACCTGCGGTATCCGCCCGCCTTCGCCGATCTCACCGTGTCCGGCGCCGACCTGCCCGAGCTGCGCATCGACGGCTACGTCGGAAACCGCCTTGTCACAACGAAAACGTTCGCCAGCGATCCGCGCGGTGACCGGTTGAGCCTCGTCGCGGACGACGCCGCGATCAACGCGGACGGCAGCGACGCGACCAGGGTGGTGTTTCGCGCGCTCGACGCGCACGGCAACCAGCGGCCCTATGTCAGCGGCTCGGTTTCGTTGCTGCTCACCGGTCCCGCGCTGTTGGTGGGAGACAACCCGTTCGCGTTCGCGGACTTCGGCGGTGTCGGCGCGGTCTGGCTGCGTTCACTGCCGAACCGCCCCGGCCCGATCCGGCTCACCGCGACACATCCGACCCTCGGCACCGCGACCGTGCACGTGCTCGCCGGACCCTAGTTGTCCACAGCTGTGCACAAGTCCATCCACAGGTTGTGGACAACCAGGGTTTCGCTCAGCCGTTGAGGCGCTCGCGCAGCGCGGCCAGCTCGTCGTGCAGCGAGCTGGGCACCTTGTCGCCGATCTTGTCGAACCACTCCTCGATCAGCGGCAGCTCCGTCTTCCACTCCTCGACGTCGACCTTCAGCGCCTCGGCGAAGTCGGCCGGGTCCTGGGCGAGGCCCTCGGTGTCGAGATCGGCCAGGGTCGGCACGTAGCCGATCGGCGTCTCCTGCGCGCCTGCCTTGCCCTCGATCCGCTCGATCGCCCACTTCAGCACGCGCGAGTTCTCGCCGAAGCCCGGCCACAGGAAGTGCTTGTCTTCGCCGCGCCGGAACCAGTTGACGTAGAAGATCTTGGGCAGCTTGGTCGCGTCCGCGTGCTTGCCGATGTCCAGCCAGTGCTGGAAGTAGTCACCGACGTGGTAGCCGATGAAGGGCAGCATGGCCATCGGATCGCGACGCACGACGCCGACCTTGCCCTTGGCGGCGGCGGTCGTCTCGCTGGAGATGGTGGCACCCATGAACGTGCCGTGCTGCCAGTCGCGCGACTCGGTGACCAGCGGAACGGTCGTCGCCCTTCGCCCACCGAAGAAGATCGCGGAGATCGGCACACCCTCCGGGTTGTCCCATTCGGGCGCCAGGATCGGGCACTGCGACATCGGCGTGCAGTACCGCGAGTTCGGGTGCGCGGCCTTCTCCTGCGATCCCGGCGTCCAGTCCTGCTTCTTCCACGAGGTCAGGTGCGCCGGCCGGGCCTCGCCCATGCCCTCCCACCAGATGTCGCCGTCATCGGTGAGGGCCACGTTGGTGAAGATCGTGTTGCCCTTCTCGATGGTGCGCATGGCGTTCGGGTTGGTGTGGTAGTCGGTGCCCGGCGCGACGCCGAAGAAGCCGTACTCCGGGTTGACCGCGTAGAGCCTGCCGTCCTTGCCAAAGCGCATCCAGGCGATGTCGTCGCCGAGGGTCTGCACCTTCCAGCCCGGGATGGTCGGCTCCAGCATCGCCAGGTTGGTCTTGCCGCAGGCCGACGGGAACGCGGCCGCGACGTAGTAGACCTTCTCCTCCGGCGAGATCAGCTTGAGGATCAGCATGTGCTCGGCCAGCCAGCCCTCGTCGCGCGCGATCGCCGACGCGATGCGCAGCGAGTAGCACTTCTTGCCGAGCAGCGCGTTGCCGCCGTAGCCGGAGCCGTAGCTCCAGATCGTCCGCTCCTCGGGGAAGTGGGTGATGTACTTGGTGGTGTCGCACGGCCACGGCACGTCCTGCCGACCCGGCTCAAGCGGGGCGCCGACGGAGTGCAGGCACTTGACGAACTCGGCGTCATCGCCAAAGCGAGCCAGCGCCTTCTCCCCGGCCCGCGTCATCACGTGCATCGACACCACGACGTATTCGGAATCGGTGATCTCGACACCGAGCATGGGCTTTTCGGCACCGAGCGGGCCCATGCAGAACGGGATCACGTACATCGTGCGACCGCGCATGCTGCCTCGGTACAGCTCGGTCATGATCCCTTTCATCTCGGCCGGATCCATCCAGTTATTGGTCGGGCCACAGTCGGCTTCGTCGGCCGAACAAATGAAAGTCCGTTCCTCGACCCTGGCCACATCGTCCGGGTCGGACGCTGCCCAGAAGGAGTTCTCCTTCTTCTTCAGCGGCACGAACGTGCCCGCGTCCACCAGCTTGCCGGTCAGCCGGTTCCACTCTTGTTTGGACCCGTCGACCCACACCACTTCGTCGGGGGTGGTCAGTTCGGCGACCTCGCGCACCCAGGCAAGCAACCGAGCGTGCCTGGTCGGTGCGTTGTCGAGACCGGGGATGGTTTCCGGCGCGGCCTGAGCGTCTGACACAGCGGTCATCTCGCGTCGTCTCCTGACTGGACGACACGTAGTCCCGCGATTCGGCAGCCTCCGTGCCGCGAACCAGCGGGACGTCGTCGTCCTTGGAAATGGCTTCGCACGCCCGCTGGTGAGACGGGCGTTACGAGAAATGGGATTACCCGAGATTAGCTGGCCAGACCGCACAGCGCAGAGTCCTGACCTGTCGGCTCGCTCACAAAAACGATCAGGGGATCGATTAAGCACCGAAAAGATTGCGCCGGATGAGTGACCCTGAAAAAATCTTGTGGATTCGTGTATGCGGGCCAGATCTCAATGAGATCTCGGTTTCAGTAGGCGAAAAGATCAGTTGGGCGAGATCCACTGACCGGTGACCGAGTCGATACGCACAACACCGTGGCCGGTGAACGCGCTTGCCGTGTCGCTCGGGTCGGTCCAGTGCTCGTCGGCTGCCGCGTCGGGCTGCTGGGCCTCGACCTGCGGATCGAACGCGCCGCCTGCGCCGCCATCGACGTGGTATTGCCCGTTCTGGTCGAGATGTCCGGCCTGCTCCTCGGTCCAGGCGTGCGGGCCCGTGTGGTCGGCGATCACGACCTTGCCGTCCGTGGTGATCTCGGTCGCCACATCGGCCTGGCCGTCGCCGTTGGCGTCGGTGTACATGATCGTGTCGCCGTTGGCGTCGGTTACCACTGCGGTGTCCGGTTTGCCGTCATGGTCGGTGTCCACCGTGGCCGGTCCGACGCTGTGCTCGCCGGTCGTCGTGTCCACCGTGATCGGCTGCCCGCTGCCGTGGCCGTCGCCGGTGCTGGCCGCCCCGGTGTCCGCGCCGGCCCTCGGTGCGTCCTGCGAACCGGTCGAGACCCACTGGCCGGACTCGAAGTGCGCCTGGCGCGCCACGTTGCCCTGCTCGTCGTACTCGGTCACCAGGTCAGCCGCGCCGGTGTGGTGCTCGTCGGTGTAGACGAGGTGGTCACCGTCGGCCTCGGTCAACTCGTAGGAATCCATGACCTCGCCGCCCGCGTAGGAGTAGTTCTCCTGCTCGGTGAACTCGTGACCGTCGACGTCGATCCGCAACTCACCGGAGTCGCCTGGATCACCGTTGTCGATGTACACCGTGTCCCCCTCGGCCGGATCTTCTACGCGGGGCTTTTCTCTGCCTGCTCAGACTCACCGTATGCCGATCTGGTTCCCTGGTCCAACCACCAGTTGTACTAGTGGCGGTCGCGCAGGGCCCTGAGCTGTTCCAGCAGGTCAGCGGCGCGCGCCTGACCGGAGTGGACATCGGCGAGTGCCGCGTTCACCCTGGCCAGCTCCTTCGCCCGCTCGCCTGCCTGGAGTTTCATGGTCCGGTCCAGCTCGCGCAGCTCGGCCTCGATCGTGTCGATCCGCTTGCCGAGCGCCTCGTCGAGGGCGAGCGAGAGCTGGGCCTCGGCCTCGATCAGCTGCTCGGACACCAGCTGATCGAGTGTCGCGCGGGCGTCCGCGATCGCCTCGGTGAGCCACTGCTTCATCTGCTGCTTCTCGGCCGCGTACCTGCGGGTGCGGGCCAGCCACCAGCCGGCGCCGAGACCGATCACGATGGTGGCGGGCAGCACGAGCGGGTTGAGCGCGGCCGCGCCGAGCAAACCCAGCGGCAACGCGGCCACCCTGGCCGCGCCGAACCCGCCGGTGATGCCCATGAACACCAGCAGCTTGTCCTCCGCGCTCGGCGCCCGCCGCTCAAGCGCACGCAGCACCACCGGCGGACCCTCCCGGACGAACTGGGCGCGCAGCACCGCGAGTTCCTCGGCGGAGAACAACTCGGTGAGCACGGTGTCCGCGACCCGGCCCAGCCGCTGCGCCAGGGTCGCGGAGATCCGCAAGGACGCCAGCCGCAACGCGGCGTCGACCTGGCGCGGCGCGTCGGGAAGGGTGGCGCGGTCGGCCGCGTCGATGGCCTGCCGGAACCAGGACTGTAGGTCGCGCATTTCCCTGCTGACCTCGTGCCCGGTCGCCATCCGCGCCCGCTGCATCTCCGCGCGCAGCCGCACCTGCCAGCCCCGCGTCGCCGAGCGGCGCGCGGTGACCAGCTCGTCGCGGCGCCGCGTCAGGCTCGCGGCCTCCTCGACCCCGGCGTCCAGCGCGCGTACCTTCGCCGCCAGCACGGCCTCCTGCGCGGCGAGCGCGGTCGCGACCGCGCGCAGGCCGTTGGCCTCGGTGAGCATCACCGACCGCCCGATCAGCAGCTCCTGCATGGCAACCTGGAGCTCGACGATGCCGGAGCGCTCACGCAGCATGGCAGCGGCCTGCTCGTTGGGCGATGTGCCGGCCAACTCGAACATCCGCGCCGAGCACGGGTGGAAGGTGGCGCCGGCGAAACGCGGCGCGTGCTCGGCGAGCAGCGCGCGGTCCGCGTCCAGGATCTCCCGCCAGCCGCGGAACGCGTCCACTTTGGTCAACGCGAACAGCACCGTCTCCACCCGCTCGCCGACCTCGGCGAGAAAACCCAGTTCCCCAGAGGTGAACGGGCTCGACGCGTCGACGACGAACAGCAGCGCGGTCGCGTCCCGCGCGGCTTGTTTCGCCAGCTCGCCGTGCACCGAGTTCAACCCGCCGACACCTGGAGTGTCCACAATGGTCAAACGTTCGAGCAGTGGCACCGGTCCGTCGACCGTGACGAACCTCGGCGGCAGCGCGCCGAGCGGCAACTCGCCGCGCATCGTCACCCAGTTGGGCAGCTCGGCGATGTCGAAGGGCACCGAGGCCGTCGAACCCGGGTAGTGCGCGCTGGCCTGCCAGGTGGGCGCGTGGCCGAACACGAGATAGCTGCTGGTGGCCACGTCCGCGTCGACCGGCGACGCGTTTGGTGTGGCCAACAAGGCGTTGACCAGCGAACTCTTTCCCCGGTTGGTCTCGCCGACCACCACGACGGTCGGCTTGACCGCCTTGGCGGCCCGTTGCGCGTCCACCCAGGCGACCGCGGCCGGGTCCAGCTCGGCGAGCAGCTCCAGCAGCCGCTCCTTGGCCTGGCGAACGACCTGCGGCAACTCGGTCATTCGCGACCCGCGTACACCAGGACGACCGGTGCGCGCAGCACCCGGCCGTGATCGACGAACCCGACCGCCTCGGTCTCCGCGATCAGGCCGACCAACTCCGGATCGTCCGTCGGCACGGTGCCGGCCGCCTCGTGCTGGGCCGGGTCGAACCGCTGCCCGTCCGGTCGGACCGCGACGATGCCCACCTCGGCCAGCCCTCGTTCCAGCTGGGTGGCCACCCCGGTGCTGCGTGCGCGGTCCAGGGCGTAGAGGCACAGGAGGACAGCGGCTCGCCGCTCGGCGAGCGCGGTTTCCAGCAGGCCGTACGGATCGATCGGATCCACCGGCTCCACCTCGGCCATCAGGTCGACGTCTTCGGGCCTCACGCCCATCTGCGACGCGGGATCTGGCGGATCGGTTCCCTGCGACATCAGGCCGATCCCCCTTGTTCGCGCAGTTGCTGCCAGATCAGGAAATACGCCCTGTGCACGACGTGTGCCACCCGGCTCTGCGCGGGCGTCGACCCGAACGAGGCGAACGAGCGCCACCACGCGGCCCGCTCCAGCGCGTGGCCGCTCAGCTCGTCCGGTTCCGCGCCCGGCCTGCCCAACTGCTCGTCCACCCTGACCGCGCCGCCGACCCGCAACACCTCATCGGCCAGCTCGTCCGGCAGGTCAAGCGCGCCGGACGCGACCAGGGTGAGCGCTTCGAGCAGCCGCAACTGGTGCGCCTGCGGCCTGGCCAGCAGCACCTCGATCGCGTCGTGCACGCGTTGCCGCTCGCCCGGTTCGTCCGACGCGGCGGCCAGCGCGGCGATCGAGGCGAGCGCGGCGGCGGCCTTGATCCCGTCCGCCCTGGCCCGAAACACCGCGTCCAACCTGGCGCGCACCTCGGCAAGGCCGGACAGGTCGAGCAGCAGGCGGCGCAGCGAACCGGTGGTGATGTTGGGCTGATCGCGGATGGCGGTGATCGCACACTCGATGCCGTAGAGGTCGAGGCAGGCGAGCAGCCGGGCGCGGGTCGCGGCCGGCACCGGCGACTCCAAGGTGGTGAACAGCTCCGCCGAGACCAGCATGGTCGAGGTGGTCGCATCGTCCAACTGGGCAAGATCGCGCAGCGCGTAGGCGTCGGCCGAGGTGAACCGGCCGGTTTCGGCCGATTCGGCGAGCAGTCCGATCACCGGCACGATGTCCGCGACCCGCGTGCCGAGCACCTCGGCCTGGCGCCTGGCCAGCAGGCTCGCGGCCTGCCAGACGTTGCCGTCCGAGCCGGGCACCGAGTCGGCGACCACGGTGTCCGCCTTGTTCAACACGGCCAACGCGTTGACAGGGCCCGCGTCGCGGCTCGCGGTCGCCGCGGTGAACGCGGCCAGCACCTCGCGGTCGTCCGCGCGCACCGACTGGGTCAGCACGTAGAGCACTGCCTCCGCGCCGGCCACCGCGTTCGCCGACACCGGGTCAAGCACCTGCTCGGTCCTGGCCACCGACCCGGAGTCCAGCGAGCCGAGGCCGGGCGTGTCGATCACGGTCAGTTCGCGCAGCACCGCGTTGGTCAGGTACGCCTCAAGGTGCGACACCCGGTCCAGGTCGACACCGAGATCGGCGGGGATCATGCCCTCGTCGTCGAACGGGAGCACCTGCTTGGTGCCGTCGGTGAAGATCACCTCGACCCGGTCAAGCGCGTCGTAGGAGAACCGCGTGACCAGCCGGGTGCACTCGCCGATGTCGGTCGGCGCGACCCGCCTGCCGATCAGCGCATTGACCAAAGTGGACTTGCCGGACTTGATCCTGCCGGCGACCGCGACCTGCAACGGCGCGGCCAACCGGTACAGCACGTCGTCGAACCCGACCGCGGTGGCCGGCGAGACCTGCGGGCGCAGCCGCTCGCACGCCTCGGCGACCGCGGCCGAGAGCGGACCGGCGAACGAGCCACTACTCCCCGCGCTCATCACCCCAACCTCCTCGGCTCCCGGCAGCGCGGTCATCGTGCCATGCCGCACCGTCAGCCCTGGGCGGTAGCGGCATGTCGTCCCGGAGGGTGACGTCGTGCCGGCAGGCACTGCCTAACCTGGAAAGGTGCGGCGGCTGAGCTTGTGGATGCGTGCGCATCCGATGTTCGGGGACACCATGATCGCAGTGGCCCTCGGCTTCTTCGACCTGCTCAGCGGCATCAGCGGCGATCCGTGGACCTCGGCGCACCTGGACTGGTACGTGCTGGTAGGCGCGTTCCTGCTGATCCCGGTGATCTTCCGGCGCAGGCGCCCCGTCCTGGCCAGCTACCTGATCATGTTCGGCGCCTGGATCCAGGTGTTCACGCACGGCTCGTACGGTGGACACACCCCGCTGGTGGTGCGCGGCGGCGACCTCGCCCTCGGCGTCGCCCTCTACACGATGGTGACCTGCACGAACCGGCGACGCTCGCTGGAGTACGCGGGCCTGCTGGTGATCGGCACCACGATCTGGGCGTTCTGGCGGGTCGCCCCCGGTGGCACTTCGGTGATCGGGTCCACGCTGTTCGGCGCGGGCGTGATCTACGGGTTCTGCTGGGTGCTCGGCGAGTTCGTCGGCGCCCGCCGCGCGTACCACAACGAAATGGAGAGCAGGCTGCGACTGCTGGAGACCGAACGGGACCAGCAGGCGAAGATCGCGGTCGCCGAGGAACGCGCCAGGATCGCCCGCGAACTGCACGACGTGGTCGCGCACGCGGTCAGCGTGATCGTGGTGCAGGCCGACGGCGCCGCGTACGCCATCCGCGACAACCCGGACCTGGCCGAGACCGCGGTGCGCACCATCGCCGAGACCGGCAGGGGCGCCCTGCACGAGCTGCGCAGGCTGCTCGAACTGCTGCGCAACGAAACGGACGAGCGCGACACCCGCACCCCGCAACCGGACGTGTCCGCCCTGCCCGAACTCGTCGAGAAGGTCACATCGGCCGGTGTGCGGGTGTGGCTGGTGTTCCGAGGCGATCTCGCCGACCTGCCGGCAACGGTCGGTCTCGGCATCTACCGGATCGTGCAGGAGGCGCTGACCAACACGCTCAAGTACGCGGGCGTCGGCGCCGAGGCGCACGTGCGGGTCGAGCGGGTCGGCGGCCTGATCGAGGTCGAGATCCTCGACGGCGGACCCGGCGAGCCCGGTCAGGACGGCGAGGAGGCGCGTGAGGTGGTCGGGGTGTCCGGCGGCAACGGCCTGATCGGCATGCGCGAGCGGGCCAGCGTGCTCGGTGGCACCCTCGCCGTGGGCCCGATGCCGGGCGGCGGCTGGCAGGTGCGGGCGACATTCCCGGTTCGAGGGGCGAAGACGCCGGCACTGTCCTGATCGCTTTACGCTGGGCCGCGTGATCCGGGTACTGCTTGTTGACGATCAGGAACTCATGCGGATGGGTTTTCGCATGGTGCTCGGCGCGCAGCCGGACATCGACGTGGTCGGCGAGGCCGGCGACGGCCGCCACGCGGTCGAACTGGCCCGCGAACTCAAGCCCGACGTTGTGCTGATGGACGTGCGCATGCCAATCCTGGACGGCGTCGAGGCAACCAAGCAGATCACCACCTCCGGCCTGGCCAAGGTACTCGTGATGACCACCTTCGACCTCGACGAGTACGCGCTGTCCGCGCTGCGCAACGGCGCGAGCGGCTTCCTGCTCAAGGACACCCAGCCCGCCGAGCTGGTCTCCTCGCTGCGCGCGGTGGCCAGCGGTGACGCGGTGGTCGCGCCAAGCACAACGCGCAGGCTGCTGGACCGCTTCCTCGGCGAGTCCGGCGGCGAGCTGCGCGACGCACGCGTGCTGGACTCGCTCACCGAGCGGGAACGCGAGGTGCTGGTGCTGATGGCGCGCGGCCTTTCCAACACCGAGATCGCCGGCAAGCTGTTCCTGTCCGAGGCCACCGTCAAGACGCACGTCGGCCGCATCCTGGCCAAACTCGACGTGCGCGACCGCGTTCAGGCCGTCGTGCTCGCCTACGAGACCGGTCTGGTCCGCCCCGGCGACGGTTAGTCTCTGTCATCGTGGCAACTCAGGCGCGGTGGCAGCCCCGACTGATCGCGATCGACATCGACGGCACGCTGGCGTTGGAGGGCACCGACATCCGCCGTACCGGTCCGAGCGGGATCAGCGACCCGGTGCGCGCCGCGCTGCGCTCGGCGGTCATGGCCGGCGCGCAGGTGGTGCTCTGCTCCGGCCGCACCGTGATCGGCGTGCGAGCGTTCCTGGACAGCCTGCACCTGGCCACCGGGTGGGCGATCTGCTCCAACGGCGCGGTGCTGCTGGACGCGGCGAGCGGCGAGGTCGTCAGGACAACGACGTTCGACCCTGCCGAGCCGGCACGCGTGCTGCGCAAGCTCATTCCGGACGCGGTGTTCATCGCCGAACAGGTCGGCGTCGGCAACAGGGCCACCGTCGGCATGGACCTCGGCAGCTTCTTCGGCACCACGACCGTCGTCGACTTCGACACGCTGGTCAGCTTCAGCACGCCGAGAATGAGCGTGCTCTGGCCTGGTCACACCTACCCGGACATGGCCGAGGTCCTCGGCGGCGTGGAGATCCCCGGCGTGCACTACGCCCTTGACCACGGCGACGCCTGCCTGATGGCCACACCGACCGGCGTCACCAAGGGATCGGCACTGGAGACGCTGCGGCTCGAACTGGGCATCGCCGCGCGGGACACCATGGCCGTCGGCGACGGCTTCAACGACGTGGAGATGCTGGCCTGGGCCGCGCACGGGGTCGCAATGGGCCAGGCGCCCGAACAGGTAAGGGCGGTCGCGAACGAGGTCACCGCGCCGGTCGCACAGGACGGCCTCGCGCTCGCGCTGCGCCGCTGGTTCCCAGCAGACTGATCACGACAACCCGTCACCCGACTGAGGCGTCTGATCAACGACAGGGTGAATTCACGGCCAACCGGGATTCCTACGACTTCGGGATGAGCGAAGCTCAGACCACGGTAGGTCACGATCGCGGCAGGTCTGGACTCAAGGTCGACGCGGGGGCAGCGGGGCTGCCGGCATGCTGAGTACCAACCCGAGCCGGCTGACGGCACCGGAACATCGACGAGGAGTTGTCCATGATTGAGGCGGTTGGGTTGACCAAACGCTACGGCCGCACACTCGCGGTCAACAACCTGTCCTTCACCGTCCAACCCGGACGCGTCACCGGCTTCCTCGGACCCAACGGCGCCGGCAAATCCACCACCATGCGCATGATCCTCGGCCTCGACAAACCCGACGCGGGCCATGTCCTCATCAACGGCCAACCCTACAAGAACCTTCACCAACCCCTCCGCACCGTCGGCGCCCTCCTCGACGCCAAATGGGTCCACCCCAACCGCTCGGCCCGAGCCCACCTGCACTGGCTCGCCCGCTCCAACAACATCCCCACCAGCCGCATCGACGACGTCCTCGACCTCGTCGGCCTCACCGCCGTCGCCAACCGCCGCGCAGGCGGCTTCTCCCTTGGCATGAGCCAACGCCTCGGCATCGCCGCCGCCCTCCTCGGCGACCCCAACGTCCTGCTCTTCGACGAACCCGTCAACGGGCTCGACCCAGAAGGCATCCTCTGGATCCGCAAGTTCATGCACAACCTCGCCAACCAGGGACGCACCGTCCTGGTCTCCAGCCACCTCCTCTCCGAAATGAGCCTCACCGCCACCGACCTCATCGTCATCGGCAAAGGCCAGCTCATCACCCAAGCCACCACGACCGACTTCATCCAACAAGCCGGTGAGAACACCGTCCGGGTGCGCAGTCCGCAGGCGGACACGCTGCGGCTGGCCCTGCTGGACAAGGGTTTGGACGTGCGGACGGAGGAGGACGCGCTGCTGGTCAGCGGCGTGAGCACGGACCAGGTCGGCGACATCGCGGCCACCAACGGGGTGGTCCTGCACGAGCTGAGCCCGCAGGCCGGCTCGCTGGAACAGGCATTCATGCGGATGACCGGCGACGCGGTCGAGTACCGCACCGACGCCGACGAGCTGCTTACGGACACGATGCTTACGGCCGGGAAGTGACGGGGAAAGACATGACTCTGCTCGCTGTCGAACGAATCAAGCTGTTCAGCACCCGCTCTCCACTGTGGTGCATCCTGATCGCCCTTGCCCTGACACTGGGCTTCTCCGCCCTGTTCAGCGCGAACGAGCCGAGCGAGGTCCCGCTCACCGTTGCGGGCAGCCAGGCGGGCGCGGTGTTCGGGCTGATCGTGATCATGGTGATGGCCGCGCTGTCGGTCACCACCGAGTACCGCTTCAGCACCATCCGCGCCTCGTTCCAGGCGGTGCCGAGCCGGGTTCCGCTGCTGCTGGCCAAGGCGGGCGTTGTCGGCCTTGTCGCGGGCATCGTCGGTGAGGTGATCGGTTTCGCGTCCTGGTTCATCGCACGCACCATCCGGCCCGGCGCGCAGCTCGCGCTGAACAACGCGGACGCCTGGCGCGACGTGGCCGGCATCGGCCTGATCTACGCGCTCGCCGCGGTCATCGCGATCGCGGTCGGCATCCTGATCAGGCAGAGCGCCGGCGCCATCACCCTGCTGCTGGTCTACAGCCTGCTGGTGGAGAACCTGATCGCGCTGGTCCCGCACGTCGGCCCGGACATCCAGAAGTGGATGCCGTTCATGCAGGCTTCCAACTTCGCACCAGTCTCCATGGGAGGCGACCACCCGAACATGCCGCTCTCGCCGTGGGGCTCGCTGATCTACTTCGCCGCCTTCGCCGCGATCCTGTTCGGCATCTCGCTCACGGTCGCCAAGCGCCGCGACGCGTAGGGAGAAGCTCCCGCCGCCGTGCGCGTTGGCAGCGCCGGCAGGTGGGCCTTGAGGGGAAAGAGGCCGGGTCACCATCGGGGGGTGGCCCGGCCTCTTCGCGCGCGACGAAAGCATCGAATTCCGATCACGAGCGAATGCAATCGATTTCGTCACATGCGCACGTTGATTTCCGATCGATTCTGTCGGATTCACACACAGCGATTAACTCTGATTCGATTCGACGGCGGCGCCTGGCCACCGCGCGAGATGTCGCAGAGATCTTTGCTACGACGAGTAGTCGATTGCACGCTACGGCATACTGCGGCACGCCAGCAGCCAACCTGCGTGTTTCACCCGTTCGGCGGAAGCGCCACCCACTCAGGTGGGACTACTGTGCGTGTTCGCTACCGCTGGTCAACGGGAGGCGCCGAACAGACCGCGGATTGAGGTTGCCGTCGTTGTCACCTCGCCAATGATTCGGCGGTGGGCGACATGATGGTCGATTACGGAATTGGGAAACATCGGCGGAACACCGAGTTAACCGATCAGCGGCATGATCGGTGAGTTGCGGCACACAAACGTGACAATCCGCTGTTCGAGGGATCAACTCGAAGGTGGGTGCAAGTCAACAGGAGTCGGCCCCCCAGGCCCGGTATCGGGCGCGCATCGGAGGTGAGCGATGGCGGTTGCAGACCCTGATGCGTTGCTGCAACGTCCAGCCACAAAAACGGTTCCACCGAACGTCGCCGCGGTGGTTCGGCCCATCCGCGTCGAACCACTGCTCGATCTGGAATGGTCCCGCGCCGTCGAACCCACCGGCCCGATCGGCGCCGCCCGCCGTCCCTCGCAGGTGAGACGGGCGTGGATCCACCGCGCACCCGAGGCCGACGTCCTGCACCTCTACGAACGAGTGCTCGCCACCGGCGCCCAGGTGAACGCGCCGTGGTGGCTGCGCGCGCTGGCCGCGCAGCGGTTGCAGTCCAGGATGGGCGGTTTCGCCATCGAGGACCAGGTCAGTGAGATCCTGGACCGCCGCGCCGGCTGGGCCTACATGCCGTGGGCAGGGCCTGGCGAGGACGGCTACTGGGAGTACGTACCGTCCGAACTGGACGCCGCTGACCTCCCGCTGGTGCCCACCACCGTCATGTTCACCCACCGTCACCACGGCTGGTTGGACGTCGTGCTCGCGCACGCCGGTCAACCCGCTGCCGAACCGCTGCCCATCGGTGGCCCCGCCGACCTGCGCGGCAAGCTCGAATGGCTGGAATCGGGCGAGTTCGCGGGTTGAGCCCTGCCGACCGCCGGTAGCGTGGCGGCGGCCAGGTACCGTCACGGTTCGTGGCTCCCGAATCCCCGTCCCCGGTTCGCAACGGCATCGTCAGCTTCGCCCGACGCGGCGAGCGGATGACCGTCGGCCAGCAGCGTGTCTGGGACAACCACTGGGCCCAACTGGGCCGGGAGGTCACCGACCTGCCCGAGGGCCCCGTCGATCTCGCCGAGTGGTTCGGCCGCGCGGCACCGGTGCTGCTGGAGATCGGCTCCGGGATGGGCGAGACCACCGCCGCGCTGGCCAAGGCCGCGCCCGAGCTGAACTACCTCGCCGTCGAGGTCTACCGGCCCGGTCTCGCGCGGCTGATGATGCGCGCGCTGAGCATGGACATCACCAATCTGCGCCTGCTGCACGGCGACGCGGTCGTGCTGCTCGCCGAGCACATCTTCGCCGATTCGCTGGCCGGCGCGCGCATCTACTTCCCCGACCCGTGGCCGAAGAAGCGCCACCACAAGCGCAGGCTCGTCCAGCCCGAGTTCGTCGCGCTGCTCGCCGCCAAGCTCGCCTCCGGCGCGCGACTGCACCTGGCCACCGACTGGGAGGACTACGCAGAGCAGATGATGGCCGTGTGCTCGGCTGAGCCGCTGCTGCGCAACGTGTACCCGGACGAGCCGGGCGGCTGGGCGCCGCGCCCCGACTGGCGCCCGGTCACCAAGTTCGAGAACCGCGCCAGGGACGAGGGCCGGATCTGCCACGACCTGATCTTCGAGCGCGTCATCGCCTGAATCTCCACCCGACCGGGTACTCAAGCGGCCGACGCGCCACGTTGCCGCCACCCTCCGTCTGCATACAACCCGTTCGGGCGAGGGTGCCACTCCGCTCGTATTGACTCTTCTGGCAGTGACGGGTGAGCGGCTCCGCTGGGTAGATTTCCCGCCCGTGACCGTCGTTCGTGATGAAATCGTGACACCACTCGCCGCGCCGCTTGCCGGATTCGACCAGGTCGAACCCGTTGACGTGGTGGTCGCCGAGGAGTTCATCCGGATGTTCCACGACTCCCACTCCAGCGCTGGCTCGATGGCGCGCAGGCTCGCGAAGGTCCGCGCGGACATCGCCAACACCGGCACCTACCGGCACACCTCGGCCGAACTCGCCTACGGCGCCCGAGTGGCGTTACGCGACTCCGGCTGGTGCACCAGCGGCGTGCCGTGGCGCCAGCTCAAGGTCCGCGACCTGCGCGGCCTGCGCAACGCGGCGGCCGTCGCGGCCGAATGCGTCGAACACCTCCGCCAGGCGGCCGGCAGCGGCAAGATCCGCCCGCTGATCACCGTCTTCGCCCCGGACGCGCCCGGCTCACCGGGACCGCACATCTGGAACGACCAACTGATCCGCTACGCGGGCTACCGAGGCGCGGGCGACGCGGTCACCGGTGACCGCCGCTACGTCGGCTTCACCGACGCGCTGCGCGCCATGGGCTGGAAGCCCCCGTCCCCGCGCAGCCGCTTCGACCACCTGCCGCTCGTCGTGGAGACCGCGCACGAGGGCACCGCGCTGTTCGCGGTGCCGGACGACGTGCGCTACGAGGTGCGGCTCACCCATCCCGACCTGCCCTGGTTCGCCGATCTCGGGCTGCGCTGGCCGGCGGTCCCGGTGATCAGCAACATGCGGCTGAGCATCGGCGGCCTGAACTATCCGGCCGCGCCGTTCAACACCTGGCACGTCGGCACCGAGATCGGCACGAGAGGCTTAGCCGACGAATCCGCATACGGCGTCGCGGCCCAGGTCGCCGAGCGGCTCGGCCTTGACACGTCCTCGGAGCGCACCCTGTGGCGCGACCGGGTGACCGTCGAGCTGAACCGCGCGGTTCTGCAATCGTTCGACGAGGCCGGTGTGACCATCACCGACCACCACGCGGAGGCACTGCACCGGTTGGCCTGGCTGCGTTCCCGCCAGCGCGCCAGCGCGCACCGACCCGCGTTCCGCGTCGACGCCGACCGCATCGGGCGCGCCCGGCACGGCGCGCCCGCCCGCTTCGCCACCAGGGACGAGTCCGGCACCGCGCACCGCCCCAACTCCCGCATCAGCGCCTGAACCGTTGCCGGGTGGGGCGGAGGGTGAGGTCGGTGAGGTGGCCGTCGGGCGGGGTGCGCAGCGCGAACAGGACGGCCTCCGCGACGGTTTCCGGGCGCAGGTAGTCATCCGGGTCGTAGTCGCCGTCTTCGGCGGCGCGCACGTCGCGTTGCATGTCGGTCGCGGTGCGGCCGGGGTAGATCGAGGTGACGCGGACGCCGTTGGGTTGTTCTTCCGCGCGCAGCGCTTCCGCGTAGCCGCGCAGGGCGAATTTGCTGGCGCCGTAGGAACCCCAGTTCGGGTTGACCCGCATGCCGGCACCGGAGTTGATCAGCACGACCTGGCCGTGCGCGACGCGCAGCGCGGGCAGCAGCACGCGGGTGAGCTCGGCGACGGCGATGACGTTGAGGTCCAGCGTCTGCCGCCACACCTGCACGGGAGTCCGGTCCAGCGGCGCGATGGTGACCACGCCGGCACTGTGCACGAGGACGTCGAGCGACTGGACGCCCTGTGCCTCCGTTGCCGCCAGCAGGGATTGCGGGTCGGTCAGGTCGACCGCGAAGGGCCGCGCGTCAGGCAGCGTCGCGGCGAGTTCGTCGAGGGCGCGTTGGTCGCGGCCACCGAGCAGGACGCGGTGGGTTGGGGCGATGGCGCGGGCGATCGCGGCGCCGATACCTCGGGAGGCACCGGTCACCAGCGCGAGCGGGCGGTCGTGCACTGTCATGTCGAGCATGTCGAGCACGGTAACCCGCTCGCCGGGGTGCGCCCGGCGAGCGGGTTCGCGCGAGGACTCAGCGGTCGAGTTCGCCTCGGATGAACCGCTCGACGGCGTCGTACGCCTCCGAGTCCGAGTACTGCACAGGAGGGGACTTCATGAAGTAGCTCGACGCCGAGTTGATCGGACCCGCGATCCCGCGGTCGAGCGCGATCTTGGCGGCCCGCACCGCGTCGATGATCACGCCTGCCGAGTTCGGCGAGTCCCAGACCTCCAGTTTGTACTCAAGGTTGAGCGGCACGTCGCCGAATGCCTTGCCTTCAAGGCGAACGTAGGCCCACTTGCGGTCGTCGAGCCACGGCACGTGGTCTGACGGTCCGATGTGGACATCAGCCTTGCCGATCTCGTGCGGGATCTGCGAGGTGACCGACTGGGTCTTGGAGATCTTCTTGGACTGGAGCCGCTTGCGCTCCAGCATGTTCATGAAGTCCATGTTGCCGCCGAAGTTCAGCTGGTACGTGCGCAGCAGCTCGACGCCTCGGTCCTCGAACAGCTTGGCCATCACCCGATGCGTGATGGTCGCGCCGACCTGGGACTTGATGTCGTCGCCGATGATCGGCAGGCCGGCCTCGGTGAACTTGGCCGCCCACGCCGGGTCGGAGGCGATGAAGACCGGGAGCGCGTTGACGAAGGCGACGCCCGCGTCGATGGCGCACTGCGCGTAGAAGCGGTCCGCCTCCTCCGAACCCACCGGCAGGTAGGAGACGAGCACGTCGACCCGTGCGGCGCGCAGGGCCGCGACGACGTCGACCGGCGGCTCGTCGGATTCGGTGATCATCTCGGAGTAGAACTCGCCGAGGCCGTCGAAGGTGTGGCCACGCAGCACCGGCACGCCGAGCGGCGGCACGTCGCAGATCTTGATGGTGTTGTTCTCGCTGGCCACGATCGCCTCGGACAGGTCGCGGCCGACCTTCTTCGCGTCGACGTCGAACGCTGCCACGAACTCGATGTCCCGCACGTGGTAGTCCCCGAACCGCACGTGCATCAGACCCGGCACCCGGGTTTCCGGATCGGCGTCCCGGTAGTAGTGCACGCCCTGCACCAGGGATGCCGCACAGTTACCGACGCCGACGATCGCGACCCGGATGTTTCGGCGGTGCTCGCCCATGTCCTCGGGGCCTCCTTCTGTCATTCTTCCGATGTGTCCGTGTGCGCCTGCGCTTCGGCACGTTCGTGCTCGATCAACTCGTTGAGCCAGCGGACCTCGCGCTCGCTGGACTCAAGGCCCATCCGGTGCAGCTCCCGCGTGTAGCGGTCGATCTGTTCACCTGCGCGGGCCAACGTGGCCCGCAGGCCCTCCCTGCGCTCCTCGACCCTGCGCCGCCTGCCCTCCAGGATGCGCATCCTGGCCTCGGCCGGGGTACGCGAGAAGAAGGCGAGGTGCACGCCGAAGCCGTCGTCGTCCCAGGTCTCCGGGCCGCCCTCGGTGACCAGCGCGGCGAACCGTTCCTTGCCTTCCGCGGTCAGCTTGTAGACGCGTTTGGCCTTGCGGCCCCATGACGCGTGCTCACCATTGGGTTCGGCCTGCTCCTCCGCGATGAGGCCGGCTCGCGACAACCGGCGCAGTGCCGGGTAGAGCGAGCCGTAGGAGAACGCCTGGAACGCACCGAGCCGACTAGCCAAACGCTTGCGTAGCTCGTAGCCGTGCATCGGCGCCTCGTGCAACAGGCCGAGGATGGCGAATTCGATCACGAGTCACCTCCACGCGACGCCGGGCACACACGGGGTGTGCGAGTTTCGTTCTGTCGCTCGATGTTTTACTCCACTATATCGTCGCGATACATCGGATGCTCGAATTATGCCGGTCGGATGTGGCGATGAACACGGCCGGTGGCTGGATACCGGCGATGCTGACCCAAACGGACGATCGGTGAGCCGAGTGCGGCACGTACGCTGTTCAACGTGCGAACCCAACGGCAGGTGGTTGACTACGCGTTGCAGCGCAGGGCGCTGCTCGCGGAGGTCTACTCGGGCCGCGTCGGGACCTCCGAGGTCTGTGACGCCAGCCCGTACCTGCTGCGGGCCGCGAAGTTCCACGGCCGGCCGAGCGACGTGACCTGTCCCGTGTGCCGCAAGGAGCCGTTGACGCTGGTCTCCTGGGTGTACGGGGACGAGTTGAAGCACGCTTCCGGCTCGGCGCGCACACCGGACGAACTCGGCAGGATGGCCACGCTTTACGGCGAGTTCAACGTCTACGTGGTTGAAGTTTGTCGGACGTGCACATGGAACCACCTGGTGCAGTCATACGTCCTGGGGACTAGGGACGTGGATGTCCACGGCCCGCGGAGGAGGACGGCGTCGGAGTGACACCGCGCCTGACCTGCCCGGTTGGCGTGTCCGGTTGACGTGAACGACCGGGGAGCGTACGACCACCTACCGCCGTATACCCGAGTGCGGCGATCTGGGAGGCCTTGTAGTTGTGAATGACCACCGTGACGATGAGCCACGCCGTCGCCAGGACTGGCCGGGTGGCGAACCTGACGGGGGAGCCAGAGGGGGCGGCGAGCAGGGCGGAGATCGCCGCCAGCCGCCGCCGGCCCGGCGTCCGGCCCAGGGGCGGACCCCTGGCCGTGGCACGCCGCCCGGAGACCCGAGGGGCCGAGGCCAACAGCCTGGGCAGCAGCAGCCTGGGCAGCAGCGTCCCGCTGCCCGCCAGCCGCAGCAGGGCCTGCCGCCGGGTGCTCCGCGCGGCCCGCAGCAGCCGGGTGGCCGGCCCCCGTCGGGGCAGCGACCGCAGCAGGGCACCCCGCAGGGCCGTCCCGCTGGACCCGGTGGGCCGAGTCGCAGCGGGCGACCGGCCGGCCCGTTCGAGCCGTCGACCGAGAACCTCCCTCCGGTCGACCGGCCGGAGCAGTCCTACGGCCGCGAACCCGATCTGCTGACCCACCGTGATGATGATCACGCCACCGAATGGGCCTCGAACGCGGCAGCGGCCGGCTACGACGACCGCGAGCGCGACCGCCGCTACGACAGCAGGGCCGGCGTCGGCCTGCTCAGCGACGAGGATCGCAAGACGATCCTGAAGCAGAAGATCTTCCGCCGGACAAGGCGAACCCTGTACGTACTGGTCGGTCTGGGCATCATCGTGCCGATCGTCGGTTTCTTCGTCATGTACCAGATCGTGAAGGTGCCCGACCCGCAGGCGGTCGCGGCCAAGCTCAACCAGCCGATCACGATCTACTACGCGGACAACTCCGTGATGGACAAGATCGGTACCGACCAGAACGCCCACCAGCTGATCCAGGTCAGCGACCTGCCCAAACTGGAGAACGTCCAGCACGCCGTCGAGGCCGCGGAGGACGCGACCTTCCAGACCAACGCGGGCGTGGACCTCAAGGCAATCCTGCGGACCGTGAAGAACCAGGCGACCGGCGGCACCGGCGGTGCCTCCACGATCACCCAGGAGTACATCAAGCAGGCCACCAATCCCGGCGTCCTCGGTTCACTGCCGCTGACCACCAAGGTCGCCGAGATGGTCAAGGCGTACAAGATGAGCAGGACCGTGGACAAGCCGGACATCATGGCGTCCTACCTGAACATCGTCTACTTCGGACGGCACGCGTACGGCATCGGCGCTGCGGCGCAGGCGTACTACGGGGTGACACCGGACAAGCTGACCGATCCGCAGGCCGCGTTGCTCGCTGGGCTGATCCAGTCGCCTGGCCGGGCGAACAGCACGAAGTACCAGCTCCAGCGGTACAACTACGTGATGGGTCAGATGGCCAAGGACGGCTGGCTCAAGCCGGGTGAGCAGAACACCGCGCTACCCACCCCCAACCCGCCCACCAGCGCGGCAAGCAACCTGCCGTGGGACCGGCAGCTGATCGTCAGCCAGGTCGAGCAGGAACTACAGGCCAACAAGCTGGACATGGACACCATGCAGCGGATGGGCGCGAAGGTCTACACCACGATCCAGCCAGCGGCGCAGCAGAGCGCTGAGCAGTCCGTGCAGCAGGTGATGGCCAAGGACGCGGACTACACCGACGGCGGCCCCATGATGTACCAGGGCAAGCCGGTCACGGTGGACGGCAAGCAGATCAAGGCGACCCAGGCCGCCGCGCTGGTCTCGGTCGATCCGACCACCGGCGGGATCATCGCCTGGTACGGCGGGAACGATCCGAAAGCCACCCAGTACGACATGGCCGACACGCCGCACCAGCCGGGCTCGTCGTTCAAGCCCTATGTGTTCGCCTCCGCGTTGGAGAACGATCCTTCCCAGGAGGGCCTGAACGCGCTCTACAACGGCAGCGCGACAGTGGTTTTCAACGGCCACACCGTGCACAACTCCGAGGGTGAGAGCCGACCGGTCGTCACGGTCAAGGACGCGATGACCAACTCGCTGAACACCGTGTTCTACGCGATGGGCATCAACACCGGCGTCAAGAAGGTGCAGGCCACCGCGTGGCAGGCCGGTATCCCACAGGAGATCAGGAACACCGCGGGCACCGGGCCGGGTACGGTGACCAGCCTCCAGGACCTCAACGGGGTCACCGAGGGTGGTATCTCGATCGGCCAGTACCCGGTGCGGCCGAGGGATCAGGCGCAGGGTTACGCCACGCTGGCCAACTACGGCAACTACATCCCGACCCACTTCATCGCCAAGGTCACCGACGACACCGGCGCGACCGTGTACACGTTCGCCCAGCCGGCCAAGCCCGCCTTCGGTGACGAGGCGACCAGCCAGTCCATCGCGCACACCGTGATCGACTCGATGAACCAGGTGGCGTCGGCGGACAAGCTGACGCTGAACGGGAACCGGCCGGTGGCCGCGAAGACCGGCACCCAGGGTTACAACGACCCGGTGACCGGCAACGCGTTGAACGGTTGGGACTCCGACGCCTGGATGTGTGGGTTCACGCCGAACGTGGTCACCGCGGTGTGGATCGGGCACTACGACCGGACCGCGCCGATCTTCGGTGTCGGCAACAACACCGAGCAGCCCGGCAGCCACAGCCCGTACGTCATGTTCGGCCACGAGGACCCGGGTCTGATCTGGAAGACCTACATGGACAGCGTGCTCGGCAACTCGCCGGCCCAGCAGTTCGCGACCTACAACGACATCAATGGTTCGTGGAACTTCATCACCAACTCGCCGGCGGTCCAGGCTCCGCCGAGCCAGAGCAGCCAGCCGAACAACGCCGGTGGCGGTGGCGGCAATGGTGACAACAACAGCACCAGCCAGACCACGACCAACCAGACCACGACCGACACCCCGACCGACACGACGAACCCACCCGGCGGCGGCACCTGTGGCCTGATCTGCCAGCCCTCGGGTGGTGGCGGTGTACCGACGGGCACCGGCCACACCGGTCATGGCGGCGGGGGCGGAGGCGGCGGCGGAGGTACTGGTGTACCGAACCCCGGTGGCTAATGACCACCAGCACGGATGACCAACGGGTGTGGGCCGGCAGCAGCGCTGCCGGCCCACACTCGTGTCGGCAAGGCGTGCCCGACACGGTTGCAACACGGCGCCCCGTACGATCCGGCAGGTGGTGAGCAGCCCGTCGCAAGCGCAGGAGCGAGAGACGACCACGCCGGCGACGGCGTCGTCGGCCGATGACGTCGACACGCTCGAACCGGATGAACGGGTCATCCCGAGCTGGACCGAGTCGATCGGCAAGCAGGTCACCAAGACCATCGGCGGCCCGCTCGGCCGGCATGCCGCGATCGGCCGGCACTGGTACTGGTCGCCGCTGCGGGTGGTCCTGGTGATCGCCTGCGTGACGCTGATGTTCGCCTGGCTGGACAAGTCGCCGTGCATCCAGGAGTACCGCGACACCAGCGGGCAGATTCAGCTCAACTGGCAGGCCGACCGGCAGTACGTGTCGTTCTGCTACTCCGACGTCGTGCCGCTCTACACCGCGGAGCGGCTCGACCAGCCGGGCATGTTCCCGTACAAGACGTCCTGGATCGACAACCCGGGCACCGCGCAGGCCGAGGTCCGCTACATGGAGTACCCGGTGCTGACCGGGTTGTTCCAGTGGATCAACGCCAAGCTCGCGCAGAGCTGGGTGCAGTTGGCCAGCACGACCGGCTTCCTGCCGACCGCGCTGACCGTGATCGTCTACTTCGACTTCAGCGCGTTGTTCCTGGCCCTGTTCTGGCTGGTCACGGTCTGGGCGGTGACCAGAACCGCGCGACGCAGGCCGTGGGACGCTGTGCTGATGGCCGCCTCGCCGCTGGTCATCGTGCAGGCCTTCACCAACTTCGACGCGATCGCCACCGCGTTCGCCGCGGTCGGCCTGCTGGCCTGGGCCCGAAAACGCCCGGTACTGGCCGGCGTCATGCTCGGCCTCGGCGCGGCGGCCAAGCTCTATCCCGCGTTCCTGCTGCTGCCGATTCTGTTGCTGTGCCTGCGTGCGGGCAGGCTGCGCGAAGGCGGTAGAACGACGCTCGCCACGGTGATCACCTGGCTCGTGGTCAACGCGCCGATCGCGGTGCTCCACCCGTCCGGGTGGTGGGAGTTCTTCCGGCTCAACACCACGAGGGGCGCGGACCCGGACTCGGTCTACAACGTGATCTCCTACTTCACCGGCTGGGCCGGGTTCGACCCGAACCTGCCGCCGAACACCGCGCCGTCGGTGCTCAACACGGTCACGCTGGTGCTGTTCCTGCTCTGCTGTGTCGGCATCGCCTACCTGGCCCTCGCCGCGCCGCACAGGCCGAGGCTGGCGCAGTTGTGCTTCCTGCTGATCGCCGCGTTCCTGCTGACCAACAAGGTGTGGAGCCCGCAGTACTCGTTGTGGCTGGTGCCGCTGGCCGTGCTCGCGGTGCCGAGGTGGCGTGCGGTGATCGCCTGGATGGTGCTGGACTCGCTGGTCTGGTTCCCGAGGATGGCCTACTACCTGGAGGGCGCGCTGGCCAGCCAGCACATGCCCGATCGGGGCCTGCCGCAGGGCTGGTTCCTCGGCATGGTGATCATCCGCGACCTGGCCGTGCTCGGCCTGTGCGTGCTGATCGTGCGCGACATCTACCGGCCGTCAAGGGACCCGGTGCGCGTCGCCGGCGACGACGATCCGTGCGGCGGCTTCCTCGACGACGCGCCGGACGTGTTCAGGCTGGGGCGGGCTCGCCGACCTGCGGTGGTGGCTGGCTGAGATCCGCCCGCTCGTCAAGCGAGTCCGCTGTGGAGCGACCGTTGGCGAACACGAAGAACATGCAGACCAGCAACGCGGCCTGGCCCCAGATGCCGATCGTGGTGGCCTGCTCGGCGAACCCGCCGTAGATGCCGTACGTGTGCAGGTACTCGATCGAGTAGTAGTAGCGGAAGATGCCGACGCCGAGCGCGATGTCCGCGATGCCGTACGCGAGCACCCACGTCCAGCGCACCCGCATCAGCACGAACATCGGCACCAGCCACAGCGTGTACTGCGGCGAGTGGACCTTGTGGAACAGCAGGAACCCGCACAGCATCGCAGCGGACACCGCGATCCACGGATAGGTGCCCTCCTTGCGGAAGCGCCACCAGCCGATCAGGCAGGCAACCGCGAACGAGGCCAGGATGGTCAGCGGGGACAGCACGCTGACCAGGTCCTGGAACGCGGCGTGGTTCGGGTCCGACTCGGGCCGGAAGCCCCAGAACCAGATCGAGTTCGTGGTGATGTCCACCTGGCGCATGGCCTGGAAGGTGAACGACGCCTGCCAGCCCTTGAACCCGGCCAGCATGAACGGCAGGTTCACCGCACTCGCCGCGGTGATCGCGGCGAGTGCGACCTGGAGCATGCCGCGCACGTCCCAGCGCCTGCCAGCCGGCAGCTCACGACCCTTGAACCCGCCGGTGAGCACGTAGAACATCAGCGGCACGACGAAGATCGCCGGGTAGAGCTTGAACGCGAACCCGAGCCCGAGCAGCACCGACGCGAACGTGGCGCGCTGAACAAGCGGCCGGTTCCGGCCAGCCCGGCCCCAACCCCGGTGCAGCACGTACACCGCACCGACCGCGCAGGCCGCTGCGGCCAGGTCCCAGTTGTGGAACGCGTACAGGACAAGAGGCGGCCCAAGCGCCCAGATCAACGCCCGCCAGCGCGCCAACCGGCCCAACGCCCAGGCCGTGAACAGCGCGAACGGCGTGAGCAGCACTGCGGAGCAGAGCAGGAACTCGTGGTCGTTGCGCGCGTAGAACGCGCCGAGCCACATCAGGACGCCGGTCAACACCGGGTACTCGACCGACCCGCCGGTGAGCTGGCCGTCCTCGGTGATCCCACCGTCGACATAGGGAAAAATGTGCTTGTCGATGTCCCTGCCGACCCAGAGGTACTGGATGTCGGAGTAGCAGACGTCGGAGTAGGCGCGCTTGAGGAAGTCCTCGGTGCGGCCGAGCGAGTCGTAGACCGGCCCGGTGCAGCGGTCCTTGTTCACGAAGCCGAGCACCAGGGTCAGGCCGCACAGCAGCATCACGACGGCCAGCGCGAGCGCGCCGAGATCGCGGGCGCGCTTCGGTTTCGTCGACACCGGTTCGGTTGACTCGTCGGTCGATGGCAAGCCGGGCGGCTGGCCGTCGGCACGCACGCTGGTCACCGCTCCAGCACCGACCGCAGGTAGCGGATGTCCTCGGCCTGCCCCTGCGCCGGTGTCTCGACGACCACCGGCGCGTTCGCCCCGGCCACGACCGCGGCGAGCAGCTCCGGCTCGATCGTGCCGTCGGCGATGTTGGCGTGCCGGTCGCGGGCGGAGCCGAACTCGTCCCGCGAGTTGTTCAGGTGCACGAGGTCGATCCGGCCGGTGATGGCCTTGGCCCTGTCGACGATGTCGGTGAGATCCTCGCCCGCCGCGAACGCGTGGCAGGTGTCAAGGCAGAACCCGGCGTCGAACTCGCCGACCGCGTCCCACAGCCTGGCCAGCGCGTCCCAACTGCGTGCCATCGCGTTGTCGCCGCCCGCCGTGTTCTCGATCAGGATCGGCACCGCGAACCCGCCGGCCTCGGCCTGTCGCTCGAACAGCTTGCGCCAGTTGTCGAAGCCGACCTTGGGGTCCTCGCTCTTGTTCAGGTGGCCGCCGTGCACGACCAGCCCGAGCGCACCCACCTCGGCCGCGGCCTTGGCATGCTCCACAACGAGCTTGCGACTGGGAATCCGAACCCGGTTGTTCGTCGAGGCGACGTTGAGCACGTACGGCGAGTGGATGAACACGGTCAACCCGCTGGCCAGCAACCCCTCGGTCTGCGGGTGCGGCTTGGGCGAGCGCCAGTCCTGCGGGTCGGCCAGGAAGAACTGCACCACCTCGGCCTCGGCCCGCTCCGCAGCGCCGAGTGGGTCCTCGTCCCGGACGTGGGCACCGATGCGCATTCCTCAGAGGGTAGTGGGCACCGGGCAGGTGGCAGAACCGGGCGCGTGACTGCGACGATCGGCTGACAATCGGCGAGAAATCCCTGATGAGGGTGATGCCGCTCGCTCTTGTGGGTATCCCGCGTCACCGGAGCGGGATACGGTCGTTGCACTTCATGACGCTACCGGCCAGTAGTGACCGGAGGGACCAAGGTATGCGCGCACGGTGGACTCGTTTCGTCGCCGCGTCGACACTGACTGTCGCCGTGGCGGGTACCGGGCTGTTCGCCGCGAGCCCGGCACAGGCGGCGACCCCGATCGTCATCGGCAGCTGCGCGACCACTATCCAGGGCACGCCGGGCACCCCGGTGGAACTCAGTCCTGGCGCCGTGGTGCAACCGCTGGTCAACATCGTGAACGCGGTCTCGCTCGGCCTGCTCGGCTCCGCCTTCCAATCCGCGTTCGACGCGCTGCCACCCATCCCGATCGGCGCGATTCCGACCGGCACCGGCTACATCACCGGCGGCCAGGTCGCGGGCGCCGTAGTCGCCGCGATCAAGCAGATACCGCTGCTCGGACCCATCCTCGGCACCGTCGTCGCCGACGCGCAGACCGCGCTGACCAACGGCTGCGGCGTCACCGTGCAGGGCGTGAACAGCGTGGTCGCCCCCGTGCAGGACGGCACCAAGACCCTGTCCAACCTGGGCACGCAGGCCGGCCAGAGCATCGGCCTCGGCGCCAAGACCACCCCGCCCGGCAACCCGAGCGGTCCAGGCGCGGGCCAGACCCCGCCCGGCAACTCCGGTGGTTCCGGTGGCGGCCAGACCGACCCCGGCAGCGGCATGGGCAGCAACGAGCCGGTGACCACCCTGCCCGGCGCCGGTGACATGTCCCTGCTGGACAACCCCGCCTTCGGCGCGGCCCAACTGCTCGACGACGGCCTCGCCGAGTCGCCGCTGGCCCGCTACTCCGGCATCCCGTTCGCCAGCGCCGGCCTGTTCGCGCCCTCACCCGGCGTCCGCTACGGCGGCGACGTGCCCGGGTACGCGCCGGGCTACGGCGTGCTCGGCAACGGCAATGCGGTGCCGGACGGCATCCAGACCGCGGGCGAGGCGCAGGCGCTCGGCTCGGCGTCGCTGCCCGGCGGCAACGGCATCGGCCTGCCGATGCTGCTGGCCGTGCTCGCCCTGTCCGGCGCGACCGCCGGCCTGGTGCGCACCTGGGTCCTGCGCAGGGTCAAGCCCGTGTAGGTCCCCCTCGTCACGGACCGCGTTCGCGCTGCTGGTAGCCTTGACGGGTTGCTGACGCAACGGCCCTCCTGTCACGGAACGTCCGTGACCACACCAGTCCATAGGAGGTGAGTGGTCTCAATGCGTCACTACGAGGTAATGATCATCCTCGACCCCAGTCTCGACGAGCGCACTGTGTCGCCGTCGCTGGAGACCTTCCTCAACGTCATCCGTACTTCCGGTGGAAGTGTGGAAAAGGTCGACGTGTGGGGCAAGCGCCGGCTCGCCTACGAGATCGCGAAGCACTCCGAGGGCATCTACGCCCTCGTCGACGTGAACTCGGAGCCGGACGCGGTCAAGGAACTGGACCGCCAGCTGTCGCTGAACGAGACCGTCCTGCGAACCAAGGTCCTGCGGCGCGACGCCGCTCGGGCCTGAACCGAAGCGGAGGTCGAGCGACATGGCTGGCGAAACGATAATCACGGTGGTCGGCAACCTGACGGCCGATCCGGAACTGCGCTTCACGCAAGCGGGTGCCGCGGTGGCCAGCTTCACGGTCGCGTCGACCCCGCGCACCCTCGACCGGGCGAGCGGCGAGTGGAAGGACGGCGAAGCGCTGTTCCTGCGCTGCTCGATCTGGCGGCAGGCCGCGGAGAACGTGGCCGAGTCGCTGACCCGGGGCATGCGCGTCATCGTGCAGGGCCGGTTGCGCCAACGCTCCTTCGACACGAAGGAAGGCGAGAAGCGCACCGTCATCGAGATGGAGGTCGACGAGGTCGGCCCGTCCCTGCGCTACGCGACCGCCAAGGTCAACAAGGCTTCCCGCGGTGGTGGCGGGGGCGGCGGTGGCTTCGGCGGCGGTGCGCCAGCTGACGACCCGTGGGGCTCCGCGCCCGCTGCTGCCCCAAGCGGCGGTGGCGGCGGCGGTGGCTTCGCCGAGGAACCGCCGTTCTGACCGGCAGGTCCTCCACCCGTCCAGTCTTCCTTTCCAGCGTTTGAAACACAGGAGTTCTCACCGTGGCAAAGCCACCTGTTCGCAAGCCCAAGAAGAAGGTCTGCGTCTTCTGCAAGGACAAGAACGCGAACCTCATCGACTACAAGGACACCGGGCTGCTCCGCAAGTACATCTCCGACCGGGGCAAGATCCGCGCCCGTCGGGTGACCGGCAACTGCAGCCAGCACCAGCGCGACGTCGCGATCGCCGTGAAGAACGCGCGCGAGATGGCGCTGCTGCCCTACACCTCGACCGCCCGCTGATCGCAGGAGCCAACACACCATGAAGCTGATTCTCACCGCTGACGTGAGCGGCCTCGGCGGTCCTGGCGACATCGTCGAGGTCAAGGACGGCTACGGCCGCAACTTCCTGCTGCCCCGTGGCTTTGCCATCGCGGCGACCCGCGGTGCCGAGAAGCAGGTCGCCACGATCCGCCGCGTCCAGGAGAGCCGTCGGGTCCGCGACCTCGACCACGCCAAGGAGATCAAGGCCACCATCGAGGGCCTCGGCAATGTCAAGCTGCCGGCGAAGGCGGCCGGCGGCAGCGGCAAGCTGTTCGGTTCGGTCACCACCGGCGACATCGTCGCCGCGGTCAAGGCGGCCGGCGGTCCGAGCCTGGACAAGCGCACCGTCGAACTGAAGGGTCACATCAAGACCCTCGGCAAGCACTCGGTCAACGTCCGGCTGCACCCCGACGTGTCGGTGGCCTTCAACCTTGAGGTCACCGCGACCGACTAAGCGAATTCACGAGCACGGCGCCGGCCACTCCGGGTCACCCGGATGGTCGGCGCTGTCGCTCGTTCGTCGTAACGCGGCCATCGCACCGCGCACTCGCACCGCTGTGGGTAACTCACTCGTCCCGCCCGTCGCGACACGCCGAAGGACGAGCTTTCGCCGACACGCCGAGGCGGTTTCGCGCGATTTTCTCCACACCCAGTACACAGGCTTTGACCTGCGGGTTCACCTGACCAGTGGTGAGTTGTCCCCAGGTTGTCCCCAGCGTGATTCGCGCCTGTGGTCAGGAGGGTGAAAGCTGTCCCCAAGCTGTCCACAGGCGCGTGCACAGGACGGTTTGTCTGGGCCATGTGGGTGTTCTAGCGTCCCTTGGCGGCCGGTCCCGAATTGACGCTGGAACGTCACTGGACGGCGGTAGCATTCGAACACCTGAGCGAAGGGGCGGCGACGCGGTGGCACTGACGGACGACCGGACACCGATGGCCGGTGGGTTCGACAAGCAACCACCGCAGGATCTGGCCGCGGAACAGTCCGTGCTCGGCGGCATGATGCTGAGCAAGGACGCGATCGCGGACGTGATCGAGGTCCTCGGCCCCGGCGACTTCTACCGTCCCGCGCACCAGGCCGTCTACGACTGCATCCTCGATCTCTACGGCCGAGGCGAGCCGGCCGACCCGGTCACCGTCTCCGCCGAACTCGAACGCCGAGGCGAACTCGGTCGCGTCGGCGGCGCCCCCTACCTGCACACACTGATCGCGACCGTGCCCACCGCGGCCAACGCCGGCTACTACGCCGAGATCGTCGCGGAGAAAGCCATCCTGCGCAGGCTCGTCGAGGCCGGCACCCGCATCGTGCAGCTCGGCTACAACGGCGCGGAGGGCGACGAGATCGACCAGGTCGTCGACCGCGCCCAGGCGGCCATCTACGAGGTCACCGAGCGGCGCACCAGCGAGGACTACACCTCGCTTGAGGAACTGCTCCAGCCCACCATGGACGAGATCGACGCCATCGCATCGCGCGGCGGCTCGTCGCTCGGCGTGCCAACCGGCTTCGTCGACCTCGACGAGGTCACCAACGGCCTGCACCCCGGCCAGATGATCATCGTCGCGGCCCGTCCCGGTGTCGGCAAGGCGCTCGCGCTGGACACCCCGCTGCCCACCCCGGCCGGCTGGACCACCATGGGCGAGGTCCGGGTCGGCGACGAACTGCTCGGCGCGGACGGCCTGCCGACGCGCGTGGTCGCCGCCAGCGAGGTCATGCACGGCAGGCCGTGCTACGAGGTGGAGTTCTCCGACGGCACCGTGCTGGTCGCGGACGCGCGGCACCAGTGGCTGACCGAGACCAACGCCTCCCAGGGCTCCGACCAGCGCACGCGCACCACCGAGGAGATCGCCGCGACGCTGCGCCATGCCACGGCGGACCAGCGACCCAACCACTCGGTCGTCAACACCCAACCGCTGTGTCTGCCAGCGGCCGAACTGCCGCTGCCGCCGTACTCGCTCGGCGTGTGGCTGGCCGGCGGCCAGGTCGAGGAGGACGGCTTCGACGTGCTCGGCGACGAGGACAAGCACCTCCCGTCGGCTTACCTGCGCGCGTCCGCCGACCAGCGGCGTGCGCTGCTCGCCGGCCTGCTGGACACCGAAGGCACGGTGACCGAGGACGGCAGTGTCAAGTTCAGCGTGACGAACCTGCGGCTGGCCGAGGACGTGCGGGAGCTGGTGGTCTCGCTCGGCTACCACTGTGGCCTGACCACGAAAGCGGTCAACGGTCGTTCCGCCGAGCCCGCCGCCACCGCGTACACCCTGTCCTTCGAGACCGATGACATGGTGTTCCAGTTGGAACGCAAACGCTTGCTGCACAAGGAACGCCGTCGCGAAGCCGACCTGTCGCAGACCGGTTCCCGCTTCATCGTCGCGGTGCGGCGGGTCGAGAGCGTGCCGGTCCGCTGCGTCGAGGTGGACAACACCGCACGCCTCTACCTGGCCGGCAAAGCCATGGTGCCCACCCACAACTCGACCCTCGGACTGGACTTCGCCAGGTCGTGCTCTGTGAAGCACTCGATGACGAGCGTGATCTTCTCGCTGGAAATGAGCAAGACCGAGATCGTCATGCGCATGCTCTCGGCCGAGGCGAAGATCCGGTTGGCGGACATGCGCGGTGGGCGGATGACCGACGATGACTGGACGCGACTGGCTCGGCGGATGAGCGAGATCAGCGAGGCGCCGCTGTTCGTTGACGACTCGCCGAACATGACCATGATGGAGATCAGGGCCAAGGCGCGGCGGATCAAGCAGCGGCACGACCTGAAGCTGATCGTGGTCGACTATCTCCAGCTGATGACCTCGGGCAAGCGGGTGGAGTCGCGACAGCAGGAGGTGTCGGAGTTCTCCCGGCAGCTCAAGTTGCTTGCCAAGGAACTTGAGGTGCCGGTGATCGCGATCAGCCAGCTCAACCGTGGCCCCGAACAGCGCACCGACAAGCGGCCGATGCTGTCTGACCTGCGCGAATCCGGCTGCCTGACTGCTGGAACGCGGGTGTTGCGCGCGGACGACGGCACCGAGGTCACGTTGGGCGAATTGCTTGCTTCCGGTGAACGGCCGCTCGTGTGGTCGACCGACGACCGTCTTCGGCTCGTGCCGAGGCCCATGACGAAGGTGTTCCCGAGCGGGTTCAAGGAGGTCTTCCGGCTGCGGCTCACCTCGGGCCGGGAGGTGGAGGCGACCGCCAATCACCCGTTCCTCACCGTTGACGGCTGGGTGCCGTTGGGTGAGCTCGCGAGCGGTGACCGGATCGCCGTGCCACGCCTGGTGCCGGCACCGATCGAGCCGACACCGATGGCCGAAGCGGAGGTCGTGCTGCTCGGGCATCTGATCGGCGACGGATCCTTTGTCCGACGCCAGCCCATCCGGTATGCGAGCACTGACGAGGCGAACCTGCGCGCGGTGACCGAGGCCGCACGACACTTCGGAGTCACAGCCGTGCGGGACGACCACCCGGCAGCGCGGTGCACCTCACTGCGGCTTCCCGCGCCCTACCGGCTCACGCACGGGAAGCGGAATCCGATTGCGGCATGGCTGGACGGACTGGGACTGTTCGGGCTTCGCAGCCATGAGAAGTTCGTGCCGCGCCAGGTTTTCTCGGCACCGGACGAGCAGGTCGCCCTGTTCCTGCGTCATTTGTGGGCGACGGACGGCTCCGTTCGGTGGGACGAGCGGCACGGTCAGGCCCGGATCTACTACGCGTCGACCAGCCGGCGACTGGTCGATGACATCGCGATGCTGCTACTTCGGCTCGGTGTGCTCAGCCGGATCAAGCGGGTGCGAAAGGCCGGCTACCGTGACAGTTGGCACCTCTATGTCCACGGCGCGGAAAACCAACTGCTGTTCCTGGACAAGGTGGGCGTGCACGGGATGCGCGGCATCGCCGCCAAGGCAGTGGCGGCTCGGCTCGGCGGAATCGTCGGCAACACCAACCTCGACACCGTGCCACGAGAGGTATGGCAGCGGGTGAAAGAGTTGCTCACGGTCCGGAACATGACTCACCGCCAGTTCGCCGATGCGATGAGCTCGCGCTTCTGCGGTTCGACCACGTGGAAGCACGCGCCGAGCCGGTCCCGGCTGGCGAGGGTGGCCGCGGTCCTCGACGACGGGGACCTGGAGATGCTGGCCACCAACGACGTGTTCTGGGACGAGGTCGCCGAGATCACCAGCCTCGGTGAACAGGACGTCTTCGACGCGACCGTGCCGGGCACGCACAACTTCGTGGCCAACGGGATTTCGGTGCACAACAGCTTGGAGCAGGACGCGGACATGGTGATCCTGATCCACCGGCCGGACGCGTGGGAGCGGGACGATCCGCGCGCCGGTGAGGCCGACCTGATCCTGGCCAAGCACAGGGCGGGCCCGATCACGACGATCACCGTCGCGCACCAGCTGCACTACAGCCGCTTCAGCGATCTCGCCCAGTCGTGACCTCCGGCGCGTGGCACGGGGTGGGAGCGGGCAGCTCACCCCGGCGGAACGCCGCAGGAGGCACGCCCATGACGCGGCGGAACTCGCCAGTCAGATGCGCCTGATCGTAGTAACCGGCCTCGGCGGCGAGGTCGGCCCATGGCCGGAGCGGGGCATAGTCGAGCACGGTTCGTACCCGGTCGATTCGGGCGAAGTGTTTGGGTGACAGGCCGACGCCTTCGATGAAGAGGTTACGTAGGTGGCGTTCGCTGACGTGTAGCCGCCGCGCTGCCGCTGCCACCCCGTCGGTGCCTGCGGACGACAACATGGTCGCTTCGCGCACGAGCTGGTCTCGCTCCGGGTTGCCGCCCTGTTCACCGGCTGGAAGCGCATCGGCGAGGTGTTGGCCGAACAGATCACCGGCTGCCTCGGGAGTGAGATCGGCCATCTCATGAGCGAGGCGGTCGGCTGCGTCCCCCAAGAACGCACTGAGCGGCAGGACCTTGTCGACGAGTTCACGGGCGGGACGGCCTCGCTGGCAGCGGCGGTGGCCGATGTGCGGGCGGTTTTCCTGCTTACCGCGCCAGCCTCACCCATCCCGCGTCACGACCTGGCCATGCTGGAAACCGCCCGGTCAGGAGGAGTGACCACCATCGTGAAGCTGTCCGCGATCGGTACCGGCGAGACGATCGGCGACAGGACGGTCGGAGCCTGGCATCTGCGGGCCGAGCAGGCCGTGCGGTCCAGCGGCATGGCCTGGACGGTGTTGCGGCCCTCCAGCTTCGCCTCGAACGTCCTGGGTTTCGCGCACCTGATCAATGCCGGGCATCCCGTCCCCAACATGACCGGCACGGCCGCCCAGGGTGTCATTGACCCACGCGACGTGGCCGCCGTCGCCGCCGAGGCACTGACAATGCAAGGCCACGCGGGACGGACCTACACCCTCACCGGTCCGGACCTGCTCAGCGTCCCCGACCAGTCCACCATCATGGAATCCGTTCTGGACCGCCCTGTCCCCACGGTCGAACTTCCCCTCGACACCGCCCGTGAGCAGATGCTGCGACACGGCACCGACCCGGCGGCCGTTGACGCGGCTCTCACCGGGATGGCCTGGGCCCGAGCCGGGCACAACGCCGTCCTGACCCCGGAAGTGTCCCGGATACTGGGACGCCCGGCCAGTTTTTCCAGGACCACCGGGACGCATTCCGGCCGACCCGGTAAGCGTCGTCCCGTCTGGGTGAGAGATCAGGCGCGTTTGTTCAACAGGTCGTTGATGCGCAGGCCCAGCGCGTGGGTGATGCGTCCGTCGGGTAGCGCGATACCGGCAATGGCGGCGATGGCGGACTGGTGGACGTCGATGCTCGACTCGACGAGATCGGCGACAACGGCGCCTGCGGAGCGCGCGCGCCGATAACCGATCGTCCCGCCGACGACGGCTGCCAGAAGTGCCGGTGGCCAGAGCGCGCCGAGGCCGAGGTACAGCAGGGACCAGCCGGCGAGCGTCGTGGCGTCCTGGTACTGGCCGTAGCCGGTCTGCACCGCGGTCCGGTCGGTGTCGGTCAGCAGCAGCCACAGCCGGGGCCAGACCAGGGTGGCGTCGAGACCGTACTGCGCGTCCACCCGTTCACCGATCAGCCGGAACCGGTCCCCGATGGGCGTTGCGTGTCGCGGCAGGTAGCGGACGGGTGGGAGCGGACGGCGGTGCGCGGCGGCGGCCCTGGCCCTGCGACGGCGGCGCAGCACCCACCACAGCGGGCCGCGCGCGAGATAGCCGCGGTGCACGGCACTGCCAAGGCCGCGGGCGGCGATCGCGGCCGCGGTCGCGCCGAGCAATGCGAGGATGACCGTGACCAGGATCGCCGAGGGCTTCCCGGACAGCGTGCCGCCGGCGTGTGCGAGGCAGTCTGTCAGCCAGCCGGGATCCAGCGCGTGCCGCCAGCCGAGGAAGTAACCGCAGACGCAGGCTGCGGTGAAGAGCAGGCCGGGCAGCAGCAGCCCGGCCAGCCATCGGTCCGCGATCTTCGTGCCCAGCGAGGTGAGCAGGTCGGTCATGCTCGCCCGAGCAGGTCCGAGGAGAGCAGCATCGGGGTCCCGTTCGCGCAGAGGGGTTCGTGCCCGTGCCGGTCCGGCTGCTCGCGACGCGCACACTCGCCGTGCGGGCACACGTAATCCCCCGCGACCTGGACCGGCCGCACCCCCAGATCGCGCAGCGTGTGCAGCGGGCCGGGCGACTGCGCGCGAAACTGCGTTGTGTCGATGGCCAATCCCAGCCGGCGGCACACCTGGGTCGCGGACCTGCCTGCGCGCAGTGCCGCCTCGGCGGAATCCAACCGCGTTCGCCAGCCGTCGCGGTCGGCGTCGGCCCGTAACTCCGCGAGGTGCGTGCAGAACCACCCCAGCATGATCAGGTCATCGTCGTCGGCCATTGGTCCTCCCGGCAGAACAGTAGCTACGGTACGACCCGTGGGGGAATCCATGCAGGAGTTGTTTGATTCGCTGACGAATCGGCTGCACTCGTTCATCGCGGACGGGGACGCCTCGGTGGTTCTCGCCGACGAGGCGCTGGCCGAGGCCGACCGGCTCTGGCGCGCGGCACTGGCCTCGGGTGCCGGCGTCGCGGTGCGCGTGGACGTGCTGACCGTGGCGGCCTCGCTGCACCGGTGCCGTTTCCAGGCGTTACCCGACGGTGAGGGCGGTCTGGACCTGCGGGTCGCGGTGGGCCTGTTCGCCGAGGTCGGCCGCGCCGACCCGGGCCTGGTTCCCGAGGATGTCTGTCAGGTGCTGGCGGCCGGTGTCACGACAGGAACCGAGCCAGAAGCGTGGGCCGAGGAGGCGGGGGCGACCCTCGACGGGATGGCCGGGCCGATCGATGCCGACCGGGCCATCGGCCTGTTGCGGAAGGCGGTCGACGCGACCAGGATCCCACATCCCCACCGGCCGAGATACCTGTCCAGCCTGGGCGTGGCGTTGCACCTGCGCTTCCAGTTGACCGGTGACGCGGCAGACCTCGACGCCGCGATCGACGCGCTGCGGGAAGCGATCGCGCTCGCCGAGCGCGCGTACCCCAACTGGCCGAGCTACCTGCCGACCCTCGGGTTGACGGTGTACCTCGCCAATCTGGCTCTGGTGTTGCATTCCCGGTTCGACCTGGCCGGGAACGTCACCGACCTGGACAACGCGGTCACCGCGGTGACCAACGCGATCGCGTTGACCTCGGCCGAGCACCCCGACCGTCCCCGGTTCCTGGCGCAGCTCGCCGCCGTTGCGGAGGCCCGGTTCTGGTTGCTCGGCAGGCTGGCGGACATCGACGACGCGATCGCGGCGTTGCGCGAAGCGGTCGAGCGCACACCCGAGGATCTTCCCGACCGCCTCGACCATTGGTCGCTGCTGGGACACGCGCTGACCAAACGCTTCGAGCGGACGGGGAACATCGCGGATATCGACGACGCGATCACCGAGCTGAGCGCGGCCACGAAAACGGCACCCGCCGACCATCCTGGCCGGGTCACGGCCCTGGCCGAGCTGGGCACGGCGCTGACGGCTCGTTTCCATCAGGCCGGGACGCGGCCGGATCTCGATGCGGCCATCGACACGTTCAACCAAGCGATTCGGGCGGCTCCCGATGGTGATCCGAGCCGGGCGGAGTGCCTCGCCGGCCTCGGTACCGCACGGGCGGTCCGCTTCGACGCGGCGGGCGACCCCTCGGATCTCGACGCCGCGATCGACCTGCTGGGGCAAGCCGTCCAGGCCATCCCGGCCGGAGACAGCGTCCGCGGACGGCGGCTGAGCAACCTCGCCAGCACGCTGGTGCGCCGCTTCCAGCGGGCCGGGAAACCGGCCGACCTCGACGCGGCGATCGACGCCCTGGGCGAAGCGCTGCACGCGGCTCCGCCCGGCCATTCCGATCGCCCGAGTTTCCTGACCAACCTCAGCGCCGCGCTGCACAACCGGTTCGACCTGCTGGCGAACCTCGGCGATCTCGACGCCGCGTTCGACGCCATCAGCGAGGCGCTCGCGGCCACCCCCGCCGATCACCCCGACCTGCCGAGCCGGCTGGCCAGCCAGGGTTCCGTGCTGGAGGCGCGTTTCCGGCGCACCTCAGACAGGGCGGATCTCGAAAACGCCGTCACCGCACTGCGTGCGGCGATCGACGCCACCCCGGCCGGCCATACCGACCGGCCACGCCACCTTGCCACCCTCGGCAGCGCCCTCCACCTCCGGTTCGAGCGACTGGGGGAGGCAACGGACGCGGACGCCGCCATCGCGGCTTTCCAGGAGGCGGTCTCCGGTATCGCCGACGATCACCCCAGCCGCGTTGGCTGGCTGTCCGACATCGGCGCGACGCTGATGATCCGGTTCGACCAGCTCGGCAATCCGGCCGATCTCGACAACGCGATCGCCAACCTGCGCAAGGCGGTCGACGCGGCGCCAGCGGACTGGGCCGATCGGGCGCGTCCGCTGGCCAACTACGGCGCGGCACTGCACACCCGGTTCCAGCGGTCGGGAAACCCGAAGGATCTCGAAGACGCCATCGCGGCGATGCGCACAGCGGCCGACGCCACCCCGGCCGGCAACTCGGCCCTCGCGCACCGGTGGGGAAACCTGGGCAATGCCCTGGAATCCCGGTTCGACCTGTTAGGCGATCCGGCGGATCTCGACGCGGCGATCCGGCTCACGCGGCAAGCGCTCGACATCATCGCCGCCGACCACCCCGAGCGGGCGAACTGCCTGAACAACCTCGCGGGTGTGCTGGAGACCCGGTTCGCCGAGCGGCACGATCCGGCCGATGCGCAGGCCGCGTTCGACGCCCGGCGCGAGGCCACCACGGTGACGAGTGCGAGCGTCCGGACCCGGCTGCGCGCCGCACGGGCGTGGGGCGAGGTGGCGGCCAAGTCACGCCGGTGGCCGGACGCGGCGGACGGGTACGAAACCGCGGTGCGCCTGCTGCCGCTGTTGGCCTGGCACGGGCTGGGCCGAGGCAGCCGGGAACGGCTGACCGAGGATTCCCGTGGGCTGGCCGGCGACGGCGCGGCCTGCGCCATCGCGACAGGCCAGCCCGGCCGGGCACTGGAAATCCTTGAACAGGGCCGAGGTGTGCTGTGGTCGCAACTGCTGGAAACCCGCACCGACCTGACCGCGTTACACCAGGCGGAGCCGCGGCTCGCCGCTCGCCTTGCGGCGCTGCGCGCCGAACTCGACGCCCCGCACGCCATGGCCGGGAACGATCCCTCGGCGGTGGTGGATGCCCGCATGGCCGCGGCCCGCGAATGGGACGTTCTCATCAAGCAGATCCAGGCCCTGCCCGGTTTCCGCGACTTCGCCCGCCCGCCGGACGCTTCGGTGCTACGCCGCGCGGCCGGCCACGGCACCGTCGTGGTCATCAATGTCAGCCGCTGGCGCTGCGACGCGTTGCTGGTGTCCGCCAACGGCATCAGGGTCGAACCGTTGCCCAACCTCACGATGGAGGCCGCATACGAGCGCACGAACGCCTATCTTCGCGCGCTCCAGGAATTCCGTCAGAGCCCCACCGCACTTGTCGCGCTGGAACAGGTCATCACCGTCATGCTCCAATGGCTGTGGGAGGCGATCGCCGAGCCCGTGCTCACCGCACTCGGCTACCAGGAGACGCCCACCGGGGATCGGCCGTGGCCCAGGGTGTGGTGGTGTCCCACCGGGCCACTGACCGCGCTGCCCCTGCACGCGGCCGGATTCCACGACGAGCCAGGTGACCCCAGCGTGCTTGACCGCGTCGTGTCCTCCTACACGCCGACCTTGCGCGCACTGGCCGAAGCCCGCGCCAGGACACTGTCCACTATGGACGAACGGCTGCTGCACATCGCGCTGCGCGACACCCCCGACCAGCCGACGCTGACAGCGGTCGACCGCGAAAAGGCGATCCTGGCCGGATTCTTCCGCGAGTCCCAACGCACCCTCCTGGCCGGCGTTGAGGCCACCAGGGCCGGCATCCTGCACCACCTGACCCGACATGCCTGGGTGCACGCCTCCTGCCACGGCGACCAGGACCTCACCGAGCCGGCCAACGGTGGCCTGGTGCCCTACGACTGGAACACCAGTGGTCGGGTGCGCGTCCTCGATGTCGCGGCCGGCGCGGGCGGCGAGTTCGCGTTCCTGTCCGCGTGCAAAACCGCGACCGGCGGGGTGCGCAACCTCGACGAGGCGATCAGTTTCGCCTCGGCCCTGCACTATGTGGGCTGGCGGCACGTCATCGGCACGCTCTGGTCGGTATGGGACGACGCGGCCGCCGACATCACCGACGGCGTCTACGCCCGGTTGACCGGTGCGCGGGGCTTCGACCCCGCCTGCGCCGCGGACGCCCTGCACCACACCCTCCGCGAGTACCGCGAACGCGACGACCACCGCTACCGGCCCAGCCGGTGGGCGCCCTTCCTCCACACCGGGCTCTGATCTGCTCAGCCCTCGGTCGATCCGCTCTCGCGCAGGTAGCTTTCGAGCTGGTCGGCGAGTTCGACCGGGTGACTGAGGGCGACCAGGTGGCCGCCGGGTAGCTCGTCGATGGCCACGCCGAGCCGGTCGGCGACGACACGGCGTTGGAATTCGAGTGGGAAAAACCGGTCGTCGCGGCCCTGGATGAACCGGGTCGGCACGTCCGGCCAGGCCGTCAGCGGCCACGGGGTGCCGAACGGCCCCTCGGACTGGGCCGGTTCCCCCGCCGCCATGGCCTGCTCGGTGACGTCTGCCGGCACGTCGTGGAAGAAGTCTTCGATCGGGTCGAACTCGGGGTCGCGGCCGTCCTTGACGGCCTTGGCGATGCGGGCCTGCGCCGAGCCGGTGTTGGCCCACCAGTCACCTGCGGTTTCGCCTGGCTTGGGGACCATCGCGTTGAGCAGGACCAGCATCGTGGCCGGGACCTTGGCGCACACCAGCGGCGCGGTGAAGCCGCCGAGGGACTGGCCGACGACGACGAGATCAGGATCGTCGCGGTGGTTGCCGATGGCGGTGAGCACCGTGTCCGCGTATTCGGCGAGGCCGGCGTCGGGGTCCTCGGCCGGGAGGTCGACGGCGACGCACTCGTGGCCGCGTTCGGTGAGGACGGCCACGAGCCGATGGAAGTACCAGGCGCCGCCGCCGGCACCGGGGATGAGGATGAAGGTCGCCATGCGCTACTACTTTAGTAGGAAACGGTCCTGATCGACAATGAAAAGCTAATATTAGTTTTGTGGCGGGACGGCGTAGTTACGGCGATCCATGTGGCACCGCACGCGCACTGGACGTCGTCGGTGAGCGATGGGCGCTGCTCGTGGTGCGCGAGCTCTTGTTCGGCCCCAAACGCTTCACCGAACTCAGCAGGGGCCTGCCCGCGATGAGCCAGAACGTGCTCGCCGCCCGACTGCGCGAACTGGAAACCGACGGCATCGTGTGTAACTACCGGCTCGGCCCGCCGGCCAGCACCCGGGTGTACGAGTTGACGTCGCGCGGTTACGAGCTGGAGGACGTGCTGATCGCGCTGGGCCGCTGGGGCAGCGTCGTGCCGCTGGACGCGATGGACGCGGGCGCCGAGCTGAGCGTCGACGGCTTCGCGCTGGCGTTGAAGACCCAGTTCGACCGGCACCGGGCCGGTTCGCTGCGAGTGCGGGTCGAGCTGTGCCTGGACGGCGACCGATTCCGCGCGGAGATCGCCGACGGCGAGTTCACGATCGCGCGCGGCGCCGTGCGCGAGCCGGAGGTGGTTCTTGACGGCGACGTCGCCACACTGCGCTCGGTGGTGTTCGACGGACTGCCGTTGGCCGACGCGCTGCGCTCGCACCCGTTGCGCCTGATCGGCGAGCAGCGGCTGGCAACGCGATTCGTGACCTGTTTTCCGCGCCAGCGGGCCGCGCGTTGATTTTGGTGCACGCGTTGATTGGGTAAAGGCAAAGATCACCGGTCCGGGTCACGGCCGATGCTTGAATCGCCAGGCAGCGCCGAGAACACTTTCCGCATGGCAATCGGCGGGGCCGCGGTGTGGACCGACGTGGTCGCCGAACTTCCGGTCGGCATGTTGCTCGGCGATGAGAACGGTGCAGTGCTCGCCCACAACGCGCGTGCCGAGGAACTGCTCGGGTTGACCGAGGAGCAGTTGCGCACCAGAACCTTTCCCGCGCACTGGCGGGCCTGCGCGGAGAACGGTGCGGAACTGCCGGGACCCGAGGATCTCGTCGAGCAGTTGGCGCGGACCGGCGCCGCGACCGCGTTGGCCATCCGGGTCGGCGATGCCGAGCGGCAGACCCGGTTGTGGGCCAAGTACTACCCGGTCAGCCGGGCGGGCAAGCCGCTGATGCTGGTGCTGCTGCAACCGGTGAACACCGATGTCGGCCGCTCGCACGGGCTACTCGACCCGCTCACCGAACTGCCCAATGCCACGCTCGCGCTGGACCGGCTGGACCAGGCGCTGCTGCGGGCGCGCACGCACGGCACCCTGGTTTCCGCCGTGCTTGCCGACATCTGCGGCATGGCCGCGATCGACACCGAGTTCGGTTTCCCGCATGGCGACGACCTGCTGACCGCGTTGGGTGGACGGCTGCGGCAGGGTCTGCGCGCGGATCACACCGTCGCCCGCTTCGGCGGTGACGCGTTCCTGGTGATCGCCGAACATCCGTGCGGCACCGGCGAATCCGTCGCGGCGCTGGCACGCGAGTTGCTGGAACGAGCCGTGCGGCTGGACGGAAAACGTGTCGCGCCGAAGGTTCGGGTCGGCTGGGTGACCAGCGACGGCAACAATCCCGTGCATTCGGTCATCACCCACCTGGAATCCCGACTGGCGCGCTGACCCGACAACGCAGGGCGGGGCCCGGGAAGCAGTCGCTTCCCGGGCCCCGTGTTATCGGAGGAAATCAGGCCGATCAGGCGCTGGGCAGCTGGACGCCGTCCAGGCCCTGGCCGGCCAGGCTCTTGAGCGAGCCCGTGGCGGCGTCCGACGCGGAAAGCGCGGGAGCGTCCACCGAGGACAGTGCACCCGGGGCCTGCACGCCGGCGACCGGCGCGGTGGCCACGTCACCGAGCGAGGACACCGGAGCGCCACCAACAGCGATGTTGGTGGGGTTGGGCACCGCGTTCTCGAAGTTCGGCAGATCCAGGTCCGAACCGGTCAGCCCCGGGGTGAACGCGATGCTCTGCGTTGAGGGCAGGTGCGGCGTCAGGGGGAGGGCCGGCATGCCGGGCAGGGTCAGTGCCGCGGGCAGGGTGGGCAGCTCCGGCAGGGTGCCGAAGGTCGGCAGGTCCTGCGTGCCCGGGTTGCTCAGCTGGCTCAGGCTGGGCAGGTTGGTGCCACCGGCCAGGCCGTTGGCCGGCAGGGCCGGCACCATGCTGGTCGGCGCGAGGCCGTCCGCGCCGATGGCGGGCAGGTCACCCGCGGTCGGCAGGGACGATGAGAACACCGGAGCGGAGAACGCCGGCAGCCCGGCAAGGCCGGGCAGCAGGTCGCTCAGGCCGCCGACGCCCGGCAGGGCCTGCTCCGACTGGAAGCCGGGAGCCTGGTTCGGCAGCAGGTCCGGGGTGCCCGGCAGCAGCGACGAGGACACCGTCGGCAGCGTGCCGACCTGCGGCACGTCCGGCAGGGCCACCGGAAGACCAGGCTGGCCGTGACCGATCGGCAGGCCGTCGACCGGCAGGGAGGGCAGGTCGCCCGTGCCCGGCAGGGTCGACGGGGTGGCCAGCGGCACCTCGGGCAGGCCCTGCGTGCTCGGTGTGCTCGGCAGCAGGCCGGCGAGCGGCAGGTCGCCGCTGAAGCCAGTCAGTTCGCGGGCCAGCGAGTCGAGGCCGGGCAGTGCGGGCAGGTTCGGCAGCCCGGTCGGTGCGTCCTGAGTGCTGGGAACCCCCGGCAGCGCAGCCGGAGGGGTCGGCAGCGCGGTCGGCAGCGCGGTCGGCAGGGCCGGGAGCATCGGCACCGCGGGCAGCGGGCTCAGCGCCGGCAGGCCACCGGCCAGGTTGGACAGCCCGGCCGGAACACCCGGGAGGTCCTGGGTGCTCGGCCTGCCTGGCAGGCCGGGGACCTTCGGCAGGCTGGGCAGGCCGGGGAAGCCGCCCAGGTGCGGGAAGGACAGCGGCAGCGCCGCCAGGTTCGGCAGCTTGTTGATCGGCAGCAGCGCGTCCGTGCCGGTCGGCAGGCCGAACTGCGGCATGGTCGGTGCGTTCTGCAGGCTCAGCGGCACGTCGACCGCTGCCGGCGCCTCACCGACGAGGACCTTGGTGTCGTTGACGCCCGCGACGAGCGCGCGCCCGAGCACCTGCACCGGCACCTTGTAGACCTGGGCGACAACGCCCACCGGGAAGGAGTCGTCCAAACCGGACAGTGCGCCATGACCTGAAGTGCTGGTCGGGCCGCCGTCGACGCTGCTCAGCTGGTTGGCGCCGAGCGAGTCGGTGTTGCCGGCGGCCGCGACGCCGTTGGCGAAGACCTGGGCGATCGCGGTGACCGGCGCGGTCACCAGGTCGCCCGAGATGGCACCCCAGTCACCGTGGCTGGTGGTGGCCCCACCGGCTGCGGTGCTGGTCTCGTTGGTGGCGTGGCCGAGAGCGTTGCCGCCGGCCGCGACCGCGTTGCCGAACACCTGCGCGGTGTGGATCACCTGTGCGCTGACCACGTTGCCGGACTCGGAGCCCGCGGTGCCGTCGGTGGTCGTGTCGCCGCCGGCCCAGGTCGTGGTCTGGTTGTCGGCGAGCGCCGCGTCGTTGGCCGCGCCAGCGACCGCGTTGCCGAACACCTGCACCGGGCCCGAGTTGGGCGCGCTGACCACGTTGCCGGACACCGAACCGCCGGAGCCGTCCGCGGTGGCGTCGCCGCCCGCGCCCATGTTGGTGGTGTTCGAGCCGAGCGCCGACCCGATCCCGACCAGGTTGGCCGCGTTGTGCATGACCTGCACGGGCAGCGCGGTCGGCGCCTGCACGATGTTGCCTGAGCCGGTGCCCTGGCGACCGGTGCCGGTAGCGTCCCCACCGGTGGTGACGGTGGTGCGGCTGTCCGCACTGCCGGCGTCGTTGGCGACAAGGCCGGCCGCGTTGCCGAACACCTGCGCGGCCAGGGAGGTCGGCGTGTCCACGACGTTGCTCGACAGGTTGCCGAAGTCGTCGTTGGTGTTGGAGTTGCCGCCCGAGGTGATGGTCTTGGACTCGGCCGGCACGGTGCCGACCGCGCTGCCGCCCACGCTCGCCGCACTGCCGAACACCTCGGCGGGCGCACCGATCGGGGTCTGCACGATGTTGCCGCCGCCGGTCGCGCCGGAGCCGTTGGTGCCGGTGTAGCCACCGCTGGTGGCCATCACGTCGTTGCCGCCGGTGCCGACCGCGTTGCCGATCAGCGAGGCGGCCGACCCGAACACGTCGGTGCTGCCGGCGACCGGGCCGCTGGCGTCGTTGCCGGCGAGGACACCGTCGGTGCCGTTGGTGTAGGTGACGCCACCGGCCTTCGCGTTCTCCGAGTTGGCCTGAACTCCGTCCGCGGTGCCACCGGCAGCCGCGCCGTTGCCGAACACGTGCACCGGGTTGGCCAGCGACACACCGGCGAGGTTGCCGGACCCCGTCGACGCCTGGCCGTTGGTGGTGGTGAAGCCACCGGCCGAGTCGGTGTTGGTGGTCATGCCCTCGGTGCCGGTGTTGGCGATCGCCGCGATCGCGTTGCCGGCGACCTCAACGGGGTTCGCCGCGGCGGGCACGGCACCGTTGCCGGAGAGGACGCCGTCGAAACCACTGGTCTGCACGTAGCCGGGCATGGTGCTGGCTTGGAGACCAGCGCCACGCGGTGCGTTGAGGAGGTCCGTGCAGCCGGCCGTGGTGTTGGCCGTGTTGGTCGAGTTGGCCCCGGCAAGCCCGGCGCCGCCGATGGCGTTGCCGTCGAGCTCGGCCGGGATCGCGAGCGGGACGCCGGCGACGTTGCCGGAACCCGCGCCGACCGAACCGTCGGTCAGGATCGAACCGTTGGAGTGGCCCGCGATGCTGTTGGTGGACGTGCTCGACGCCTGGCCGCCACCGGCGACCGCGTTGCCCGCGATCTGAACGGGAGTGGCGAGCTGCCCTGCGGCCACGTTGCCGGACAGGGTGCGGTGACTGCCGTTGGTGACGATGTCACCGCCGGTCGTCGCGGACTGGTTCGCGGTGCCCTCGGTACCCGCGTTGCCCGCCGCGCCGATCGCGTTGTTGGCGACCTGCACCGGCAGCGCGTAGTTGACCGCGACCACGTTGTTGGTCAGCGAGCCCGGGTCGAATCCGGTGATCACCGGGTCGGGCACGTTCGCGGTCTGGTCCGAGTTGTTCGTCACGGACGCGGGACCGCCGACCGCGATGGCGTTGCCCGAGATGTCGACCGGGGCCACCACTTCGACGCGGCCTCGGTTGCCCAACAGCGGGTCGCCGCCGAGCGCCTGCGTGCTGTCGGCCGGCACCCCTGGCACGCCTGGCACCCCTGGCAGCGCAGCCGGCAGGCTGCTCGCGCCGGAGACGTTCTTGGTGAGGTCGCCGAGCTTGCCGGTGACACCCGAGGTGGCCGAACCGACGGCCGGCAGGTTGCCGGTGGGCACGTTGCTGACACTCGGCAGGTTCCCGCCGGCCGGCAGTGCCTTGGCCAGTCCGGGTGTTGCCTTGGTGAGCGCCGGTGCCGCCTTGCTCAGCGCGACCGGGAGCTTGCCGGTCGTCGACGAGACGCCGTCGGTCGGCAGTCCCGCGCTCTGCGGCAACGCATTGGTGACCTGGTCGGTGCTGACGGTGCGGTCGACACCTGGCAGGTTCTTCTGGCCGAACGGCGTGCCAAGGGCGTTGTTGCCAACGCGCACAGGGACCGAGACCCCACCATCGATTGGTGACGCGGGGCGGTCCGGGCTGACGTTCTCGTGGGCAGAAGCTATGCCAGTGCCGAGCATCAGCAAACCACCGGTGACCAGCGCGGTTTGTAGACCGCGCCTAGCCCAGGTTTGCATTGGATCTCCTTCCGTGTTCCCTTGCGGGATTCCCTTTCGGGGGTCTATGGGGGATTGGCCGAGCGCACGTGCGGGCGCTCCAGCGGAATCGGCGCGGCCGTACGGGCGCGCGAAAAAGCGCGCGTGCCGTGGAATTCACTGGGGAATTCGCCGGTAGCGAAGCGCTACCGCTGGCCGCGCGCCGAAATCAGTCGGGAGTGACGCCGGGCTGCTTGCCGGGCAGTACCGCAACCGGCTCGGTTGCCGGTGCGAGCACGTCGACGACGTGCGGTTCGGGGAGGATCGCCCCGGCGTCGCCGGTGGTCAGGCCAAGCCCGGCCGGGCCGGCGGACCCACCGCTGCTCCCGCCGGTGCCGGGCAGGCCCGGCACGGTGAGCGGAGGAAACGGGACGGAGCCGGGGCTGCGCGGGGCCGGTTGCGTGCCGCGACCGCCGTCGAACGGACCTGCGATCGACCCGACGACGCCACCGATCCTGCTGTGCTGTCCGACGAACGGACCGTCCTGCACGGTGATGTGGTGCGGGGCGACCGGGGCGGCGGCGGGCACGGCGATGCTCGGTGCGGCCGGAGGGGAAACCGGGGTTCGGGCGAAGTGCTGGACCAGCTGGGTCGGCAGGTCCCGCTCAACCGGCAGCCGGTCGCCGAGCCGACCGACCGTGCCACGTAGGCCGGTGGTGAGCTGGTCGAGTCCGACCGGGGTGGTGGTGGCGGGCACGGTCGGCAGCGGCAGTACCGCGCGCTGGCTCGGTTCGGTGACCGCACTGACCGTTGTGGACAGCGGAGTTTCGAAGGACGTGACCGCGGTATCCAATGTGGCCGACGTGTCCGATGTGGACAGACCCTGCACAACCGCCGGCGCACTGGGAACCGATGACAGCGGGTCCGCGGACGCGGTCTGCGAGGAGAGCAGCCAGGCGGCGGCGGTCGCCGCGGTCGCGCCGCCGAGGACGAGCAGCGCACGGGACAGCAGCCGCGGCCTGCGGCGCTCTCCAGCGGTTGCCCTACCCACGATCGGCGTTTCCTTTCCCTGCTTTGAGATTCGCTGCTGTGAGGTTCGCTACGTGTGGCCGAATCGATATCGAACGGCTACCCAACGTCGACTCCGCAGAGGTTGTCAGTTCTCGGCAGCCTCGCGCATCCCCGGCGCGCCACTTTGCCCTGATCGTGTGACGAACACAGCGTGTTTCCACCGGACACGAGGAGTAGTTATGCAGGCGAGGGCTCCGTGGCGCACGTTCGTCCGGCTCGCCCGATAACGTGGTCGCGTGAACCACGCCAAGGCAACCGACGTCACGTCGAGCGTTCCGCGGCTGCTCAGAGTCAGCGCCGCACTGGGTTGGCGCTTCCTGGTGGTGATCGGCGCGATCGGGTTGATCGTCTGGATCGCCGGCTACCTCAGCATCGTGGTCTTCCCGGTGGCCATCGCGCTGCTGCTCGCCGCGTTGCTCGCCCCGGTCGTCGACCGCCTGCACCGCTGGCACGTGCCGCGCGGCCTGTCCACCGCGATCGCTTTGGTCGGCGGTCTTGCCGTGGTCGGCGGCGTGCTCACGTTCGTGATCAACGAGTTCTCCAACGGCCTGCCCGCGCTGGCGACCCAGGTCAACCAGAGCATCGGCACGATCGGCAACTGGTTGGAGCAGGGCCCGCTGCACCTGAGCCCCAAACAGCTGCAGACCGTGCTGAACAAGTTCATCAGCAGCCTCGGCGCCAACTCCGACTCGCTCACCTCCGGCGCGCTCACCACCGCCGCGACCGTCGGCGAGGTGCTCGCCGGCATGCTGCTCACCCTGTTCACCACCATCTTCTTCCTGCATGACGGCGCGTCGATCTGGGCGTTCGTGCTCAGGATCGTCCCGGTCGACATCAGGGACCGGGTCAACGTCGCCGGCAGGCGCGGGTTCTCCTCGCTGGTCTCCTACGTGCGAGCCACCGCCGAGGTGGCGATCGTGGACGCGGTCGGCATCGGCGTCGGCGTCGCCATCGTGGGTGTGCCGCTCGCCGCGCCGCTTGGCGCGCTGGTGTTCCTCGCCGCGTTCGTGCCGATCGTCGGTGCGGTCATCGCCGGCGCCGTCGCGGTGCTGGTCGCTTTGGTCGCCAAGGGCCTGCTGGCCGCGTTGATCGTGCTGCTGATCGTGATCGCGGTGATGCAGTTGGAGAGCCACATCCTGCAACCGTGGCTGCTCGGCCGCGCCGTGCGACTGCACCCGCTCGCGGTGGTGCTGTCCATCGCGACCGGCATCGCCACCGGCGGCATCGCGGGCGGGTTGCTCGCCGTGCCGCTGCTCGCGGTGCTCAACTCCGGGATCCGCTCCCTGCTGCACGACCCGTCCATAGACCCGGACCAGGTACACGCGCTGCACCGCAGCGAAGCCGTGCCGCTGTCCGCCCAGAGCGAACTCGAACCTGCCGTACGGCCCGATCCCGAAGATTCCGGCTCGGACGCGTCCGACTCCGACCAGTCGAACGAGGCACCAGACAAGGAGTGAGATTTTCGCCCCGGGATCTCGCTCCGGTGGTTACCAGCCGCCCCGAACCGGGCAGGATGGTCCCCTGAAGGGAGCGGACCTTGGCGCAGCGTGCCTTAGTTCATGGGGAGGGGGGTACCGCGATGCCGGCCGACCCGATCACCCCGTGGTGGCGCGCTGCGGTGGTGCTGCGGGTCGCCACCTACGCGTTCGCGGTGGCCATGACCGGCCTCTACGACAAGCAGTACGCCCGGCCCGCGCTCGGCTGGGTGGCCGTTGCCGTGCTCGGCGTGTGGAGCGCGATCACCTGCTACTGCTACCTGCGGGAGAACAGCAGATGGCAGTGGCTGATCATCCTCGACCTGGTGATCGCGTGCGTGATCATGTTCAGCTCCCGGTTCGTGTTCACCCCGGCCGAACTGTCCAGCCAGGCGCCGACGCCGTTGCTCACCACGGTGTGGGTGACCAGCGTGCTCGCGGCAGGCGCGATCGGCGGCGGCCCGATCGGCGGAGTGGTCTTCGGTCTCGTGCTGTCCGCGTTCAACTTCGGCACGCACGGATACGTGGACGTCGACCTGGCCAGGGACGCGGTGGAGCTGGTCTCCGTCGGCTTCGCCATCGGACTGGCCACCAGGACCGCGCGTCGGTCGGCCGCGCGGCTGGCCTCGGCACTGCGCTCGGAAGCCGCGACCGCGGAACGCGAACGGCTCGCCCGCTCGATCCACGACAGCGTGCTACAGGTGTTGGCCAGGGTGCAGCGACGCGGCGCCGAACTCGGCGGGGAAGCGGCGGAACTGGCGCGCCTGGCAGGCGAGCAGGAGATCGCGCTGCGCTCGCTGGTCTCCGCGGCGCCACCGGAGTCCACAGTGGATGGTGAAGTGGACCTGCGCGCACACCTACAGATCCTCACCACCCCTCGGGTCGCGGTATCGGTCCCGGCGACCAGAGTGATGCTGCCGGCCGCGACCGCAAGCGAACTGTCCGGTGTCGTGCGTGAGGCACTGGCCAATGTGGACAAACATGCCGGCCCACAGGCCAAGGCGTGGATCCTGCTGGAGGACCTTGGCGAGAGCGTCGTACTGAGCGTGCGTGACGACGGCCCCGGCATTCCCGCCGACCGGCTGCGCGCGGCCGAACGCGAGGGGCGGATGGGCGTCGCCAAATCGATAAGAGGCCGGATCAGCGAGCTGGGGGGCCATGCCGAGCTCACCACCGGCATTGGGCAGGGCACCGAGTGGGAGCTGCGGGTGCCCCGGGTGCGGGGACGTGGCAGGGAGGCGAAGACATGACCAGCGCTGGCGAGATTCGGGGCGGCGAACCGGGCAAAGACGGTTCGATCTCGGTGATGGTGGTCGACGACCATCCGCTGTGGCGGGACGGGGTCGCAAGAGACCTCACCGAACGCGGCTTCACGGTGCCGGCCACCGCAGGCGACACCGACGCGGCGGTGCGCATCGCCGCCACGGTGCGGCCGGACGTGGTGCTGATGGATCTCAACCTGGGCTCCGGCTCCGGCGTGGACGCGATCCTGCGCATCACCGGCGACCTGCCCAGCACCCGCGTGCTGGTGCTCTCGGCCAGCGGCGCGCACAGCGACGTGCTGGAGGCGGTCAAGGCGGGCGCGTCCGGCTACCTGGTCAAATCCGCGTCGGTGGAGGAACTCGTCGACGCGGTCCGGCGCACCGCCGCGGGCGACGCGGTGTTCACCGCCGGCCTGGCCGGCCTCGTGCTCGGCGAGTACCGCAGGATGTCGGTCAGCGGCCCGGATGACGAGCAGGCGCCACGGCTCACCGACCGGGAAACGGACGTACTCCGCCTGGTCGCCAAGGGCCTGACCGCACGCCAGATCGCCGATCGCCTGGTGATCTCGCACCGGACCGTCGAAAGCCACGTGCAGTCCACGCTGCGCAAACTCCAACTGCACAACCGGGTCGAACTCGCCCGCTACGCCATCGAACATGGCCTAGATACTGACAGCTGAGCCCGCCGGCCATCACCGCTCACAGGCAGTTGTCCACACCCCCCGAAATCCATCCACAGCTCGCCCCTCCCACCCAACCCCGCCCCAAAAATTCGACTAGTTTCAGTAGCGGGGGCATCCCCCTTGGGAGCGGTGGGTTGGGTTTGGGGGAGGTGAAGGGGTTTCGGGTTTTTGGGGTTTGGATTTTGGTGGTGGTGTTGGGGACGGGTCAGCCGATGCGCAGGGCGGCTCGGGCCGCGGCACGGGCGGCTCGCGGGTCGGGCGCGGCCACGGCGGCTCGTGCGGCGATCTGGCAGGCGTCGATGGTGGCCTCGCCGAGCGTGGCACCGACCAGGGTGATAGCTGGCGCGTTCATCGACAGGCTGGACACGCCGAGGCCGGCAAGTACGCAGGCGAGCAGCGGATCCGCAGCGGCTTCGCCGCACACGCCTGCTGGTTTGTCCGCTGCGCGGGCGGCCTCCGTCACCAGGGCGATCAGGCGGAGCAGCGCGGGCTGCCACGGGTCGTTCAGCGCGGCCACGGCACCGACCTGCCGGTCCGCGGCGAAGACGTACTGGGCCAGGTCGTTGGTGCCGAGGCTGACGAAGTCGACCTCGGCGAAGACCTCCTTGGCCGACAGTGCAGCCGCCGGAACCTCGATCATCACGCCTGCCCTGCTCAGGCCCGCTGCGTGTGCGCGTTCGGCGAACCAGGCGGCTTCCTCGGGGGTGGCGACCATCGGGGCCATCACGCTGACCTCGGCGCCGCTGTCCTGCGCCGCCGCAGCGATCGCGGCGAGCTGACGGTCGATCAGGTCGACCCGGTCGCGGGCAACGCGCAGGCCGCGCACGCCGAGCGCGGGGTTGGGTTCGGGGGCCAGGCGCAGGAACGCGAGCGGCTTGTCCGCGCCGGCGTCCAGCGTTCTGACGATCACTGGTTTCCCGTGAAACGGTGCCAGGACCTCGGCGTACGCCTTCCGCTGAGCCTCGACGTCCGGCTCCTCGGTGGCGGAGAGGTAGCAGAACTCGGTGCGGAACAGGCCGACGCCTTCCGCGCCTTGCGCCACACCGGCCTTGGCGTCCGCTGCGCTGCCGACGTTGGCGAGGATCTTCACCCGGTGGCCGTCGGAGGTGCTGCCGACGCCGTTCCACTCGGTCTTCGCGCCGGTGGTCGCGGCCTGGACGTGCACGGGACCGGTGGTCACCTCGACCTCACCGCTGTCGCCGTTCACGACCAGACCGGTCAGCTCCTGGTCGAGGATGCCTCGGCAGGCGACCACGGCCGGGATGCCCAGCGCCCTGGCGAGGATCGCCGTGTGACTGGTCGGGCCGCCCTCCTCGGTGACCAGCGCGAGCACCCTGGCCGGGTCGAGCCCGGCGGTGTCGGCGGGGGCGAGGTCCTTGGCGACCAGAATGCTCGGCCCTGGCAGCTCGGGGACGCCGGGCGGGGCGAGGCCCAGCAGTTCGGCGACGAGCCGATTGCGGATGTCGATGACGTCGGTGGCGCGCTCGGCCAGGTAGCCGCCCGCTGCTTCCAGCGCCGCCGCGAACGTGCCCGCGGCCTGATAGACGGCGCGGGGCGCCGGCAGGCCATCGCGCACGAGTTCCTCGGCCTGGCCGATGAGTGCCGGGTCTGCGGCCATCGCGGCGGTCATTTCCAGGACCGCGGCTGCTTCGCCGTCCGCTGCCTTGGCTGCGGCCTCCAACCGGTCCGCGACGAGCTTGGCGGCCGGTTCGATGCGCGCGGCCTCGACGGCCGGGTCGGCGGGGGCCGGATGCTCGGGTGGCTCCGGCAACGGCGGTGCCACCAGCACAACGGGTCCGGACGCGACGCCCGGACTGACCCCGACCCCCGTCAGCCGCGTGTTCGACATGGTCTAGACCATACCTCCTCGCGGTGTCGGGCAGCCATGCCGTCAGGCAGCGGCTTCGAGAGCCTTGCGCACCTGCTCGATCGACGGGTTGACCAGCCAGGCGTCACCGATGTTCGCGGTCGGCACGGTCTCGTTGCCGTTGGCGACGGCGCGCACGGCAGCGGCGGCGTCCGGGTCCTGCCAGATGTCCAATTCGGTCCAGGTGAGCTTGTTGGCGCGCAGGGCGGCGCGCAGCATCGAGCAGAACGGGCACCCCGGGCGGGTGTACAGCACGATATCGGTGTGGTCGGCCATGTCTCCAGTGTGCCGGGAAATATGCGCGGAACGGAATCAACCCGGGCTCAAACCCGGGATTGACGACTGTTCGTGGTCGCAACGTCATCGTGGCTTCGCAGAGGTTTCCACGCGCAGCGAACGGAGCAGTGACGGTGAACATCACCGAAATCGTCATCGGCGTGGCCGTCGTGATCTTGTTGCTGGCCAGGCAGGTGCAGAAGCGCTCGGTCAGGGAGGACAGCCGCCCGCTCATCTTCCTGGTCCTCGCGGTGATCGGCCTGCTTGAGGCGGGGCAGTACCTCAAGGCGAACCCGGTGAACAGCGAGGCCATCCTGCTGTCCGTGGCCAGCCTGGTACTTGCCGCCGTGTTCGGCGTGATCCGCGCCTACACCGTGCGGTTGTGGCGCGAGAACGGCCAACTGTTCCGCCAGGGCAACGTGCTGACCGTGCTGCTCTGGATCGTCGCCATCGCCATCCACCTCGGTGGCGACACACTCATCGACAGCGCGGCCAAGGGCCTGAGCACCGCGACGCTACTGCTCTACCTTGCGGTCACGCTCGGCGTGCAGCAGATGGTCGTGCGGTACCGGGCGACCCGGCTCAGCCACGCCTGACGCTCCCGCGATCCCCGGCTCACCTCACCGACTCCAGCACTCGTCGACCCTCGGCGGGCGTCTCGTCGTGTTCGGCGGGATCGGCCAGACCGAGCCGACCTCGCAGGCGGCGCAGCCACGCCGGTGCCCACCAGGCCGCGTTGCCGAGCAGCCGCAGCACGGCGGGAACCAGCAACATCCGGACCACCGTCGCATCGAGCAGCAGCGCGACGATCATGCCGACGCCGAGGAAGCGCATGGTCTGCAACTGGGAAAGGCCGAACGCGCCGGTGACCACGATCAACAGCAGCGCGGCCGAGGAGATCATCCGGCCGGTGCGCAGCAGACCGGTGCGCACCGAGTCCGATGTGGACATACCGGATTCGCGTGCTTCCACCATTCTGGACAGCAGGAACGTCTCGTAGTCGGTGGAAAGGCCGAACACCACGGCGCCGATCAGCACGATCATGCCTGGCTGCACCGGTTCGGGCGTCACGTCGAGCAGGCCGGCGCCATGGCCGAGCTGGAAGATCGCGACGAGCACGCCGAACGTCGCGGACAGGCTCAACGCGCTCATCAGCACCGCCTTGATCGGCAGCAGCACCGAGCCGAAGGCGAGGAACATCAGCACGAGCGTGGCCGCGACCAGAATGCCGATCATCAGCGGAACCCGGCTGACCACACTGTTCGTACTGTCCACTACCGAAGCGGAGAATCCGCCGACGAGCACCTGCTCACCTACTGGCGCCGGCAGTGCCCGGATCGCGCTGACCGCGTTCTCCGCGGTGTCACCGAGCGGGTCGCCCGCCAACGTCGCGTCCAGCAGGACCAGGTCGCCGTGAGCGCCCGCCGGGCTGACACCGGTAACTCCGGGCAGGGCGGCTATCCGCGCGGCGAACCGCTGGACGTCGGCGGCATCGGGTGGGTTGCCGTGCGCGCCGCGCAGCAGGACCTGGGCGCCGTTGTCGCTGTCGGCGGGGAAGTAGGTGCTGATCGTCTCGGCGACCTGCCTCGTCGCACTGCCGGGCGGCAACTGCTTGTCATCGACGGCGCCGAACCGCACGGACAGGAAGGGCGCGGCGAGCGCCAGCAGGATCGCGACGATCGGCACGGCGAACCGAATCGGCTTGCGCAGTACGGCGTCGGCGAGCTTGCGCAGCAGCGGCGATGAACTGGCGGCGAGCGCGGTCGGGCTGCGTCGGGGCCAGGGCAGGGCGAGTTTGTCGACACGATGCCCGAGCAGGCCGAGCACGGCGGGCAGCAGGGTGACCGAGACCAGCGCGGCGATGGCGACCGCGCACATGCCGCCGTAGGCGAGTGAGCGGAGGAATCCAAGCGGGAAGATGAGCAGTCCGGCCAGGGCGATGACCAGTAGCGTCGCGGAGAAGACCACGGTGCGGCCGGAGGTGGCGACGGTGGCACGCACCGCATCGGCAGTGCTGCGGCCTGCGGCGAGTTCCTCCCGGAACCGGCCGACCGTGAACAGGCCGTAGTCGATGGCGAGGCCGAGGCCGAGCAGGGAGACCACGTTGACCGCGAAGCTGTTCACGTCGACCAGGTGCCAGAGCAGGCGCAGCACGCCTAGTGAACCGGCGATCGCCAGTCCGCCGACCATGACCGGCAGGGCGGCCGCGACCACGCCGCCGAAGATCAGTAGCAACAGGATCAGCGTGATCGGCAGGGAGACCGCCTCGGCGAGTTCCAGGTCCGAGTTGGACTCATCGGTGATCGCGACGTCGGTCGGTACGGTGCCGCCGATCTCGCTGGTCAGGCCGGCGATGTCCAGGCTGTGCCGGATGCGCGCGTAGGCGTCGGCCTGCTGGTCGGCGGTCGCGTGTTGTCCGCGTTGTTGTCCGCGTTGTTGTCCGCGTTCAGCGTGATCTCGGCGATCGCACGGGAACGGTCGGCGGTGGCCAGTCGCGGGGAGCGGGTGTCCCAGTAGGACGGCGAGTGCCGCGGTGCCGATCCGTGGATCGTCGACGGTTCGGTTGCCCTGGGCGGTGTACACGACCACGACGTCACCGGCGCGCTGGCCGAGTTGACCTGCGACGAGATCCGCGACCCGGCTGGACTGGCTGTTCGGATCGTCGTAGCCGCCCTGACTCAACCGGCCGAACACGCTCGCGCCCCAGATTCCGCTGAGCAGGGTCGCGCCGAGGACGATGGCGACAACCATCCACCGACGGCGATGGACCATCGATCCCCACCAGTCGAACATCCCCGCGACCTCCTGTGCGTTTGTGGTGGACGATGTCCGTATCCGTTGGCGGCCCGTCGGCGGTGGCCGCATCACAGATCACTAGTGAACACTGTTTACCATGCCAGGGTACGGGGGTTAACACTGTTCACCAAGTAGTCGGGACAGGTATGACCGAGACCACACGTCGGGAGCGCTCCCGGGACGAAACCCAGCAGGAGATCCGTCGAGTCGCCCGCGACCTGCTGATCAACCAGGGCAGGGAGGCGGTCACCCTGCGCGCCATCGCCAGGGAGATAGGCATCACCGCGCCCGCGATCTACCGCTACCACGCCTCCCTCGAACACCTGATCCAACAACTGTGCGCGGACATCTGCACGGACCTCGCCGCGGACATGGCCACCGACCTCGCCGCCATCCCCCCGGAAGACACGCCCGCGCAGGTGTTCGCGGTCTGTCGCGGCTTCCGCACCTGGGCGCTGCGCCACCCGCAGGAGTTCAGCCTGGTGTTCGCCAGCCCACCGGGTACCGGCGCGCCGACCAACGACCTCAACGACCCGTTCGGCCGGATCTTCCTGACCGTGGCAGGGCGGGTGCTAGCTACCCGACAGCTGGCCATGCCCGCCGACGACAAGGTGCCCCCGCAACTGCGGGACGACCTGGCCGAGTTCCGCCGAACACTATTCGACACCCTCGCCGAAGCAGGTCTCGACCTGCCCGAACACGTGTTCCCGATCGGTGCGGCATACACCATGCTGCGCTTCTGGGTTCGGCTCTACGGCCAGGTCGCGCTGGAGGTGTTCGGCCGGTTCCCGTTCGCGGTGTCCGCACCGGAGCCGCTGTTCGAGTCGATGCTCGCCGAGCTAGCCGAGGAGGTCGGCCTGATCAGCTGACCGGTGTCGGCCCGCCGGCGGCGGTGGGGTGCTGACCTGCTGGCCGAGCGCGGTTGCCTACCCTGCAAACGTGCATCCCGTCCAGTTCGCCACCGCGGCCGCTGCCCAGTCCGACGTCGCCCCCTTCGCGCTGCGTCTGGTCCTGCTGCTGGTCCTACTCGCCGTCGCGGTCCTGCTCGGCCGCACCGGCTATCTCGGCTGGCGCGGCAGGCTGACCCCGGCCGGCAGACTCGGCGTGCGCACGGCCAGCGCACTGACCGACTGGGAGAGCTTCGAACTGACCAACCGGGTCGCCGGCCTGCCCACCATGGTCGCCGGTTTGATCGCGGCCTTCTCCGGCACGGCGGCGTTCGGCCTGTCGACGCTTGCGGGCAGCGTGACAGCCGCTGGAATCGGTCTGGTCGCGGCCATCGTGTTGGCCGCGACCGGTGGTGTCCTCGGCGACCGCGCGGCGAAAGTCATGCTTGCCAGCAGGCAGAGCGATCCGGCAAGCTGTGTCGGCTGTGCGTGCGGTGGGTGTGCAGCGCCCTCCGCAGGCTGAGAAAAGCGGGGATTTGGGATTCGGGGGAATGCCATGAAGCGGATTGCCGTACCCATAGCGGCTGCCTGGGCAGCCGCTGGTCAGGACAGACGCGGCCGATGACGGCCACGGACCCTTCAACCCGACCGGGCGACTACACGAGTCGACGGGTCCGCTTCCAGTCGCTGCAAGGCTCACGTTACGCGTTCGACTCGGCACCCACGGTTCCCTTTCCCGCCGTTCCTGTTTCACTGAGCGAAATGACCCTCATCGGGTCGTTCTCCGGCATCCTCGAAGCCGACATCGAGCGTTCGACCTGGCCCGATTCCAGCAAGGAACGCCTGCGTGACCACGCCTATCGAGTCGCCACCCTGACGCTCGCCAGGGTGCTGCTGCCCTTTGCCGCGCTCGTCCGCGGCGGACGGCGGGCCAAACAGACCGCGAGCGAGTGGGCCCTGTCGCTGCGTTTCCCGCGCGAGAAGCTGGCCGGACTCACCGAGCAGACCCGGGTCGCGCTGACCAAGGCTCGGACCGAGGCGTTCTGGCGCCATGGCGAACTGATCGGCGTCACCTCAGGGCAACGCAGCAGGGCCGCTCAGCAACGACTCTGGGACGCGGCGGTCCAGCGCTACGGCTCGGTGGCGCAGGCACGACGCTGGGTGTTGCCGCCGCACCAGTCCGCGCACGTCCGCGGCACTGCCATGGACCTGCGGCCCTACGGCGGCGCCCGCTGGCTGGACAGGCACGGTCATCGCTTCGGCCTGTACCGCACGTTCGACAACGAGTGGTGGCACTTCGAGTACCTCGGCGACGTCGACACCGAGTCGCTCGCGTCCTAGCCCGATCAGCGTGGTAGCCCGATCAGTTGCGATGCACGTCGCCCGGGTGGGTGGCGAGCAGCGCCTGCGGCATGCCCTGCCTGCGCAGGACCGCACCCCACAGGTCGATCTTGGGCGGGTTCAGCACGTCGCTGGGCAGGGCGGGCACCACGATCCAGTCGTCGCGGGCGATCTCGCCCGCCAACTGTTCGCTCTCCCAGCCGGCATAGCCCGCGAACACCCGCAGCCCGCGCAGCTTCGGCACCAGCATGTCCGGATCGGCGTCGAGATCGACAAGCGCGACCGGCCCACACACGCCGATCACGCCGGTCACCGACTGGGCGTCCTCGCCGGTGCGCAGCGCCGCGAGGCACAGTGCTGTCTTCTGCTCGACCGGTCCGCCCACGAAGACGGCCTGTGGCCGGCTCACGTGCGGACCCCAGGCCGGCAGGACGTCATGCACCGCCACCTCGCTCGGTCGGTTCAACACGACGCCGAGCGTTCCTTCCGAGCGGTGATCGATGATGTAGACCACGGTTCGGCGAAAATTCGAGTCCACCAAGCTGGGTGCCGCGACCAACAAGGTCCCGGGTTCGACATCATCGTCCGGTCGCACGACACCATGATCCCACCTCGGCCGATGTCGCCCACCAGCCGAGCCTCGTTGTGATGTACGCCGAGGGAAGAAATCGCGTCGGCGGGAACGAAACCGGCCCGCGCCGCGTTGTCCAGTTCGGTCGGCGCACCCCGTATCCCCCGGGCCCACTTGATTACGCCGTCGTGGAATACCGTCCGGCTGGAGCCACGTCGCGCATTGCCGCCGAGAGGCGATCGGGTGCGTCGGCCGTCCTACTTCCCCGCACCGTCCAATCAGGTCACCGCGCACATCCAAAACGTGAATTTCTTTCACCAACCCACACCCCCCGCCCATCCCGGGGGAACGGCCCCGCGTCGAGCCTATTGGGGGGTGGTGGGCGGGGACAAATGGCGATGCACAGGGTGTGGACAACTTTGGGGGGTTGTGGACAGAGTCGGGTTGGGCCAAGTGGTTGGAACTGTGGACAACCCGGTTCAGGCGTGGTGGTGGCCATGGGCGGTGTCCGGGTTGGCCCGTACGCTCGGCTTGTGGGAGTTCCAGCGGACCTCGTGACATCTCGGCGCGCCGCGAGCGCTTCGGCCACGCCGCGGCTCGGGGTTCGGCGGTTGCTTCGGCTCACCGGCTATCGCCGGCTGCTGATCAGCCGGTTCGCCGCGCAGTGGGGCGACGGTCTGTTCCAGACCGGGCTGGCCGGCGCGGTGCTGTTCGATCCGGAGCGGGCGCCCAATCCGGCGGCGATCGCGGCCGGATTCGCCGTGTTGCTGCTGCCGTACTCGATCATCGGCCCGTTCGCCGGCGCACTGCTTGATCGGTGGGATCGGCGGCGGGTGCTGTTCGTCGGCAATCTCACCCGGGGCGTGCTGATCCTGCTGACCGCGACCGCGGTCGCCACCGGGCTGCCCAGCCTCCCGCTCTATGTTGGCGCGTTGATCGCGGTCGGCATCAGCCGGTTCGTCGATTCGGGTCTGTCGGCCGCGCTGCCGCACGTGGTGCCCGCGCAACACCTCGTCGAGGGCAACGCGGTAGCGACCACGCTCGGCGCGGTGGTCTCCGTCATCGGCGCCGGGTCCGCGGTGGGGCTGCGTGCGGTGTTCGGGTCGAACAACGCCGGGTCGGGACTGGTCACCGCGTGCGCGATCGTGGGATCGCTGGCCGCGGCCGCCGCATTGGCGCGGTTCGCGCCGGGCGACCTCGGGCCGGACACGATCACGCAGTCGACGCGCACGGTGGTCGCCATCGCGCGCGGGTTGCTTGACGGGGCGCGGGCCGTACTTCGGGTGCCGAGCGTGGCAGGTGGGTTCGTGGCGCTGTTCGCGCACCGCGCGGCGTTCGGGGCATCGTTGCTGGTCACGGTCATGTTGCTGCGGTACAGCTTTCACGACGATGGCATCCTGCGCGCCGGCCTGCCCGGTCTCGCCGAGGTCGCGGTGGCGGGCGGCGCCGGGATCCTGCTGGCCGGGTTGCTGACCCGGCCGATCGTCAGCCGGCTCGGCAGGCGCATGACGATCGTGGCCGGGCTGGTGCTGCTCGCCGCGACCGAGGCCGGGCTGGGGCTGCCGATGGTGCTGCCCTCGATCCTGCTGGCGTCGTTCCTGCTCAACGCGATCGGCCAGGTCGTCAAGCTGTGCGTGGACTCGACGCTGCAGCAGGACATCCCGGACGAGACAAGAGGCCGCGTGTTCGCCGTCTACGACATGGTCCTCAACGCGACCCAGGCGATCGCGATCGGCATTGCCGCGCTCGTGACGCCGTTGAACGGCCGCGCGATCGGGGTCGTGCTCGCCGCGACCGTGCTCTATCTGCTCGGCCTTGCCGGATACGTCGCCGTGGTGCACGGCCGGACCGCCTAGGCAGATGGCGGGGTGATGCCCTGCTCCCGCGCCCAGGCGAACAGTGCGGCCTTCGCCTCGTCGGCGTCCATCGGGCCGCGGTCCAGGCGCAGCTCCTTCAGGTACCGCCAGGCCTGACCGACCAGCGGGCCGGGCGGCAGGTCGAGCAGTCGCATGATCTGGTTGCCGTCGAGGTCCGGCCGCACCTTGGCCAGGTTCTCCTGCTCGGCCAGCTGCGCGATGCGCTTCTCCAGGTCCGTGTAGGTGTCCCGGAGCAGCTGCGCCTTGCGCTTGTTGCGTGTTGTGCAGTCGGCCCGGACCAGTTTGTGCAGCCTTGGCAGCAGCGGCCCCGCGTCGGTGACGTAGCGGCGCACCGCCGAGTCGGTCCACTCGCCCTTGCCGTAGCCGTGGAAGCGCAGGTGCAGGTAGACGAGCTTGGCCACGTCCTCGGTGAGGTCCTTGGCGTAGCGCAGCTCCTTCATCCGCTTGCGCACCATCTTGGCGCCGACCACCTCGTGGTGGTGGAAGCTGACGCCGCCGCCATCCTCGAACCGGCGCGTCCTCGGCTTGCCGATGTCGTGCAGCAGCGCGGCGAGTCGCAGCACCAGATCGGGTTTGCCGGGCGTTTCCGCCTGTTCGAGGTCGATGGCCTGCTCAAGCACAACCAACGAGTGCTGGTAGACGTCCTTGTGCTGGTGATGCTCGTCAATCTCCAGGCGCATCGCGGGCACCTCGGGCAGGATGTGCTCGGCAAGGCCGGTGTCGACCAGCAGCTCGATGCCGTGTCGCGGGTGCGCGCCGGTGATCAGTTTGGACAGCTCCGCCTGCACGCGTTCCGCCGTGATCCGATCGATCTGTTCGGTCATCTCGGTCATGGCGGCGATCACCCTCGGCGCGGGTTCGAAGCCGAGCTGGCTGGCGAAGCGTGCCGCGCGCAGCATGCGCAGCGGGTCGTCGGCAAAGGACTCCTGCGGCGTGGCCGGCGTGTCGAGAACGCGCTCGTGCAGCGCGGTCATGCCGCCGTAGGGGTCGACGAAGGTGCCGGAGGCGAGTTCGACGGCCATCGCGTTCACGGTGAAGTCGCGGCGCAGCAGGTCGGCCTCGATGGAGTCGCCGAAGGTGACCTCGGGGTTGCGGCTCACCCGATCGTAGGAATCCGCGCGGAACGTGGTGACCTCGCAGATGTGCTCGCCCTTGCGCGCGCCGACGGTGCCGAAGGCGATGCCGGTGTCCCAGATGGCATCCGCCCACCCGGTCAGCACGGCCAGGATCTGCCCGGGCCGGGCGTCGGTGGTGAAGTCCAGGTCATTGCTGTGCCGACTGAGCAGCGCGTCCCGCACGCTGCCGCCGACAAGGTACAGCTCGTGCCCGGCCGCGCGGAAGCGGGCGGCAAGTTCATCGGCGACCGGCGCGAGCCGGATGAGGGATGCAGACATAGGACGCCCAGGATATCGGGCACGCCTACCGGATACGGAGAGTCGTCGATCGCGCACGACCGCCCACGTTGGTCTCGACCTGGTCGCATTAACATTGCACATATGTCGCCGTCGCCAAGTCGGTCCGGAGGTGCCAAGCCGACCCGGCGAAACCGCCGTCGCGGCAGGCGGCTGCGCACTGTCGAGGAAACCTCCGCAGGTGGTCTGGTCGTCGATCTCGATCACGGTGCTGCCGCGTTGATCGGTCGGCTCGACCGACGCGGCACCCTGCTCTGGTCGCTGCCCAAGGGGCACATCGAGGCCGGCGAGACCGCGCCGCAGGCAGCGATCAGGGAAGTGCACGAGGAGACCGGCATCGACGGGATCGTCCTGGCTGAGCTGGGTTCGATCGACTACTGGTTCGTGGTGGAGAACCGGCGCGTGCACAAGACGGTGCATCATTTCCTCCTGGAAGCCACCGGCGGCGAACTCTCCGACGAGGACGTCGAGGTCACCGAGGTCGCGTGGGTCGCACTCGGCGAACTGGACGAGCTGCTTGCCTACGCGGACGAGCGGCGGCTGGTTCGCAGGGCGATCCGGTTGCTCGCCGACGAGGTCTCCACCAGTCCGACCAGCCAGCACAACGAAGCGGAGCCGGCGTGAGAAAGCTCGCGGTCGCGTTATGCGCGGCGGCGTCCGCGGCGTTGTTCGGCCCGCTGGTCCCGGCGGGCGTCGCGGTCGCCGGCCAACCACACGCACCGGAACCGATCACCGGCCAGCAGTCCTGGCTGCGGCTGGACGTGGACTCGATCACCCCGCAGGTGATCGCGGCGACGAACAGCGGTGACAACACGGTCAAGGTGACCGCGACGATCACCAATGTCAGCACCCGGACCATCAGTCACCTGCTCGGTCAGTTGCGCATCGGCGGCGCGGCCAACAGCGAGCAGGCCGTCGCGGCCGGCATGGCCGGCGAGGTGGTGCCCAACAGCGGCACCCCGTTCGAGAACATCGCCGGTCAGCTCGAACCCGGCCAGCACGACACCATCACCATGACCGTGCCGGTCTCCGGCCCGAACGGTCTGGCGATCACCAAGCCCGGCGTGTATCCGATGCTGATCAACGTCGACGGCACCCCGGACTACGGCAGGCAGGCCCGGCTCGCCACGGACAGCGTGCTGCTGCCGGTCCGGTCGGTGCCCGGAGCAAGCCCGCCGAACCCGGGCGGGCCCCGCCAACTGACGCTGCTGTGGCCACTGGTTGACACACCGACCATGCTTTCGGCCACCACCAGCGGTGAGCCGGTGCTGCAGGACGACGAGTTGGCCACGTCGCTGGGCGAGGGCGGCCGGCTCGCCAACCTGCTCGACGCGGCCCGGCACGCGCCGTCCTCGGTCGGCTCCGCGATCTGTTACGCGATCGACCCGGACCTGCTGGACACGGTCGTGGCCATGTCGCACGGGTACCTGGTACGCACGTCGTCCGGGGGCACCATTCCGGGTACCGGCGCGACCGCTGCGGCACAGTGGCTGAGCACGCTGCGCGGCGTGGTCGGCGGGCACTGCGTGCTGCCGCTGCCCTACGCGGACGCAGACGTCGCCGCGTTGTCCCGTTCAGGTGCGCTTGACCTGGAACGGCTGGCCGTCAGCGAGCAGGCCGACCTGGCCGCAGACTTCAAGCCCACCTCGATCCAGCAGGTCAACAACGTGCTGTGGCCGATCGGCAACGCCATCGACCAGCACTCCATGACCGACCTCGCCGGGCTTGGCCTGACCACCGCCCTGGTCGAGCCGAACGCGCTGACCCCGTCGACCGGCTCCGGCGTCGTGCCGCTGAGCGGGGTGAGCACGGTGACACCGGTACGCGCGGCCACCGTGGATCCGCTCGTCTCCGGTGCCCTGGACGGGAGCGCCGACCACTCGACGGTGGCGGGTGCGCCGAGCCTGCCGCGCAGCCAGTCGGTGCTGAACACGCAGAACGGCATCGGTGCACTGCTCTACCAGGCGGTGTTCGGCACCGCGCGCAACCAGCCGATGCTGGTCGCGCCGCCGCGCCGCTGGTCAGCGTCCGAGCCGGAGCTACAGGGCTTGCTGAGCACGGTCGGCTCGCTGCTTGACGGGCAGCACGCCACCCCGACCGGGCTCGGTTCACTGGTCGGTCAGCAGTCATCGGCAGACGCCGCCACGCTGAACTCCTCACCGGCCAGCACCGCCGAGGAGCTGCCGATCCCGCTGACCTCGGCGATCGTCGCCCAGAACCAGGCCCAGCAGGACGTGCTGAGCGCCATGCACGCCGACCCGACCAATCCGACCCATCTCCAGCCGAGCGCGCTGGTCGCACCGCTACAGGTCGACCTGCTGCGGTGTGCTTCGAGCGCGTGGCGGGGCGCCGGCAACGCGGCGGGCCAGAACGCGATTAACACGGCTGCCGGTCAATTGAGCGTATTGACCGGTTCGATCACCATCGAGCCACCGCCCGCGTCCATCTCCCGGGCGTCCAGCAACAGCCCGCTGCCGGTGACGGTGAGTAACAAGCTGCCGGTCGACATGCGCGTCCAGATCGTCTTCTCCGGTGAACCCGGCCTTGAGCCGCCCGCGCCGTCCACCACCGAGATTCCCGCGCACAGCCCGCTGACCTTGTTCATCGAGGCCAAGCTCGCCAGGACCGGACGGTTCAGCCTTACCGAGACGCTGACCACACCTTCTGGTGACACAACGTTGGGCTCGCCCGCCCGGCTCGAACTGGTCTCGACCTCGTACGGCACCATCATTCTGGTGGTCAGCGGCGTCGCGTTCGGAGCGCTGGTGCTGTTGTCCGCGCGCCGGATCTATCGCAGGGCGCGGTCGAACAAGCAGGAACAGCTCGCCGCACCCGCCCCTGAGCAGGAGCCGAGTAACCGTTCATGAACGCCCCCCGCCGAGGCGAGCCGCAGGACTGGGAGCGCGTCGCGCCGTACCGCGACGCGCGGCAGCCCGGCTCGTCCGATGGCGGTCGACGCGACGGCGGGCAGAACGGCAGGCCGGCCATGCCGCCTCCGGGGGTCGAGCCGACTCGGCAGGTTCCGCAATTCCGGCAGCCGCCCCAACCTCCTCCAGATCGGCAACCTCCTCCGGGCCAGCAGCCGCCCCCTGGTCAACCTGCTCCTGGCCAGCAGCCGCCGCGGCGGGGTCGGCCGATGCCGCCGCCCGGCCAGCCGCGCCGAGGGGTGCCACCCGGTCAACCGGTCCGTCGCGGCAGCCAGCCCAACTGGCCGGGACAGCAGCCGAACCAACCGCCACCCCCGGCGCAACAGCCCCTGCGGCAACCGCCACAGCAGCCGACGCGACGGGTGGCACCGATGCCGCAGGGCAGGCCACAGCGGGGCAGGCCGCCCGGACCGTGGCCTGGCGAGCGGCCCGGTGACCGGCCGGACTCGGTCGAGTGGCCGATGCCGGGACGTCGCGCGTGGACGAACGAGGCACTGACCGAACAGTTCTCCGCGATCCCCGGCGCGGCCGGCTGGGCGCCACCGCCTCCTGCCGGGTTTCCGCAGTCGCCCGAGGAGGAACCCGGCGGCAGGGCCGATGGCATACAGCCGTCGCTGGCCGAGGCCAGCGGTTCCATGCTGATCGCGAACCTGGTCAGCCGGATCACCGGCTTCATCCGCACCGTCATGCTGGGCAGCATCATCGGCTTCGGCGCGATCAACGACTCCTACAGCCTGGCCAACAACTTCCCGAACATCGTCTATGAGCTGCTGCTCGGCGGCGTCCTGGCGAGCGTGGTCATTCCGAGCCTCGTCCGGGCCCAGCAGGAGGACGAGGATCAGGGTGAGTCGTTCGCGCAGCGGCTGCTCACCGTCACCCTGGTGATCCTGCTGGTCGGCACCGTGATCGCGGTGGCCTGCTCGCCGTTGCTCACCAAGATCTACTTCAGCAGTTCCGGCAAGGACCAGCCCGCGCTGACCACCGCGCTGACCTACCTGATCCTGCCGGAGATCTTCTTCTACGGCGTGTTCGGCATCGTCTCCGGCATCCTCAACACCAAGCACGCGTTCAAGGCACCCGCCTGGGCATCGGTCGCGAACAACCTGATCATGTTCCTGACGCTGGGGATCTACGCGGTCATGCCGGGGGAGATCTCGCTGAACCCGGTGCGGATGGGCGACCCGAAGCTGCTGGTGCTCGGCATCGGCACCACCTTGGGCATCGTGGTGCAGTCGCTGGTCATCCTGCCTTCGCTGCGCAAGGTCGGTTTCCGGTTCCGCTGGCGCTGGGGGCTGGACAAGCGGCTTGCCAAGTTCGGCCAGCTCGCCGGCTGGCTGGTGCTGTACACGCTGATCACCCAGGTCGGCTACACCGAGCTGTCCAAGGTGGCCACCGCGGCGGCGTCGGGCAGCTACTCGGTCTACGCGTCCGCGTGGAATCTGATCCAGGTGCCCTATGGCGTTGTCGGTGTGTCGCTGCTGACCGCGATCATGCCGAGGCTGAGCAAGGCCGCGGCAACCGGTGACATGGGCGGGGTGGTGGACAACCTGTCCACCGGCAGCCGGATGACCTCGGTGATGCTGATTCCGTTGGTCTCGATCATGACCGTGCTCGGTCCGGAAATCGGCCAGGCCCTGTTCTCCCTCGGCCACGGCGGGGCCAACGCCACGCAGCTCGGCCTCACGCTGACCACGTCCTCCTTCGGCATCGTCTGTTACTCGATCACCCTGCTACAGCTGCGGGTGTTCTACGCGATGAACAACGCGTGGATCCCGACCGTGATCAACCTGATCATGGTCACCGTGCGGATCGCGCTGTTCAACGTCGTGCCGAACGTGCTGGACGCGCGGCACGTCGTGTACGGCCTCGCCTTCGCCAACGGGTTCTCGTTCCTGATCGGCGCGATCGTCGGCGCGATCTGGCTGCGTGCCCGCATCGGTCGACTCGGCATGAAACGGGTGCTCACCACGATCGGCAAGGTGATCGTCTGCTCGATCTGGGGCGCGGCCGCGGCACTGTTGATCTCCGAGGGAATCCAGTTCGTGCTGCGCGCGCACCACAGCACCGCGGCGGTCGAGCTGCACGCCTGGCTGACCCTGCTGATCGGCACCGCGCTCGGCCTTGCGATCACCTTCGGTTTGATGCGATTGCTGCGGGTATCCGAGGTGACGCCGGCGTTCAACCGGATCAATCGCCTGCTCAGGCGCGGCTGAGCAGGGGCCGGGGCGGTACGCGGTGAGTCCGGCCCGGTTTTCCCGTAGGCTCAACGGGGAGTTACCGACGGTTGCGGCCAGGAGAGGAGCGCCCGGTCTCGGGGGCATGCGCGGAAACGGGAGATCGCGGTGAGTGGGCCGAGTGAGTACGCCAGAGGCGCCGGGACCGGACGCGGTCTGCGCCCGGTGAACAACCTGCTGTTGCCCGGCGGGGTGGTCGGCGACGGCCGGTATCGCCTGCTCGCCCAGTTCGGCATCGACGACCGCGCGAACGCCCAGTTCTGGCGTGGCCGCGACGGTCAGCTCAACCGCGACGTCGCGCTCACCATCCTCGTCGGCGATCCTGCCGACTCGACCGCGGCTGTTGGCGCCGGTCGGACCCTGGAACGCGCCATGCACGCGGCGAACTTCGTGCATCCTGGCGTGTCCAGGGTGCTGGACGTGCTCAGTCTCGGCAGTGGGGTGGTGCCCAGCGAGGGCATCCTGGGCATGATCATCGCCGAGTGGACGCACGGCACCGACCTGATCGACGTGGTCAGTGACGGCCCGGTTCCCTCGGCGACCGCGTCCCGGCTGCTCGAACCGCTTGCCGCGGCCGTGGAGAGCGCCCACCACGTCGGCCTGGTGCTCGGCGTCGACCATCCGCAGCGGGTGCGGGTCACCCCGGACGGCGCGCTGAAGCTGGCCTTCCCCGGTCCGCTGCCCATGGCGACCCTGCGCGACGACGTGAAGGGCCTCGGCGCCCTGCTGTACCTGCTGCTCACCGGGCGGTGGGCACTGCCGGACGGCCCCACCGCGGTACCGGGCGCGCCGACCGGACCGGACGGCAGCGTTGTGCCGCCGAACATCCTGCATGCTGGCGTGCCGGCCGAACTGTCCAGCATCGCCGTGCGCAGCCTTGAGGACACGGCGGTCGGTGGCATCCGGACCAGCGCGGCCATCCTGCAGGTGCTCGACCAGGTCGCCGAGGAGGAGGCCGCGACCTCGCTGATGCCGGTGATCGAGGAGAGCGGCAAGCCCGACAAGGACGACGCGGTCTGGATCACCAAGAAACCCGTGCAGGACAAGGGGCGGCGCCGCAAGCTGACCGTATGGTTCACCGTGGTCACCGTGCTCACCCTCGCCATCGTGATCTGGGTGGTCACCTCGGTGATCGGCTTCTTCTCCGGTTCCGGCTCATCAGGTGGCGGCCCGCCGGTCGCCATGACCACGACTACCACCGCGGCCCCGCATCCGACATCGGCGCCGCCCGGGTCGTCCAGCGCCGCGGTCAACCCGGGTGCGGCGATCACCCCGCATCGGGTCGCCGAGTTCAACGTGAAGGGCTCGGACAACCCGGGCAAGGCCAAGCTGGTCATCGACGGCGACCCGACAACGCTGTGGAAGACCAGCACCTACCAACAGCAGTTCCCGCTGTACAAGCCCGGTATCGGCATCATGGCCACGTTCGACCAACCGGTGAAGCTGGCGCAGGTCGCGATCAACTCGCCGAGCGCTGGCACGGTGGTGGAGATCCACACCTGTGACTCGGACCAGCCGGGCGACGTGACGCAGACCCCGATCGTCGGCACCGGAACGCTGGTGAACGGGCAGACCATCATCCAGCTCAACCAGGCGCAGCCGAGCCAGTACATCCTGGTCTGGATCACCCAGCTGGCACCGACGGGCCAGGGCAGCTTCCAGAGCTCGATCGGCGAAATCACCTACGCCCAGGCCCAGTAGATTCAGTAGGTTCCCGGAAGGTCGGGCAGGGCCGCCCCCGATACGCTTGGCCGGTGACCGCCCCCACCAGATCGGACGCCGAGCTCATCGCCGCCCATGCCGCTGGTGACCTGCACGCTTTCAACGAAATCGTGCGGCGGCACCGGGACCGGATGTGGGCGGTTGCGCTGCGCACGATGCGGGATCCGGAGGAGGCGGCCGACGCGTTGCAGGAGGCGTTCATCTCGGCCTTCCGGGCCGCTTCGTCCTTCCGCGCCGAATCCCAGGTGACCACGTGGCTGCACCGCATCGTGGTGAACGCCTGCCTGGACCGAATTCGGCGCAGGCAGGCGCGGCCGACCGTACCGCTGCCCGAGACCGGCCCCGGTGAACCGGTCGTCGACCGGGATGCCATGGCGGATCGGGAAACCCGGCTGATCGTGGCGGAAGCGCTGGCCAGCCTGCCGGAAGAGCAGCGGTTGCCGATCCTGTTACTGGATGTCGAGGGCTATTCGGTCGCCGAGGCCGCGCGGATGTTGGGTATCGCGGAGGGCACTGTCAAGAGTCGGTGCGCGCGCGGGCGGGCGAAACTGGCCAAACTTCTGGGGCACCTGCGGAACCCGAGTGCGGATGCGAACGTCCCAGTTGAGCATGCTGATGCAGCCAGTATTCGTCCGACGCGTCGTGGGGAGAGCCGATGACCGACATGCGGCAACGCGGCGGCATGTCGGGCGAGCCTCCGCTGTCGCTGGACGTGTTGGCCGATCTGCATGCGGGCGCCGTGCCCGATGACATCGCCGCCCGATTGTGGCCAAGGGTGCGTGCCGACCCGGATGCCGGTGCGACGCTCGCCGCACTTGATGCGACCAGGGCGGACCTGGCCGGCCTTGCCGATTTCGGGACGATGCCGCCGGCGGCCATGCCGGCGAACTTCGCTGCCCGGCTGGACGCGGCGATCGCCGCAGAGGCGCGGGCGCGGGCCGCCGCAGATGTCGCTCCGGTGGTGGACATCAATGCCGCGCGGGACCGGCCGAGGCGCGAGCACGCGGGCCGGGACAAGAGGAAGAGCAGGAGGCTGGCGTTGACCGCCGGCCTCGTCGGCGTTGCCGCCGCGTTGATCGGCGCGGCCATCGTGGTGTTGCCCGGGTTGGGCTCGCAATCCGTCGCCGTCGCAACAGAACGCGGCTGGTACGCCGAGTTCGCGGTTGTCGGTGAGCAGCGGCCAGCTCGGTTCGGTCGCGCTCGCCAAGGCGCTGCGCAGGTCGGACTACGGCCCGTTGAGCGATCAGCGGCAGCTCGCCGGTTGTCTGGTGGCCAACGGCCAGGACCCGAACCAGAAACCGGCCGGCGCCATGCAGATCACCCTGGACGGAAAGCCGGGCACACTGCTCGTGCTGACCACCGGTGTGCTCGCGCAGTACCGGTTGCTGGTGGTCGGTCCGACCTGTTCGGCCACGTCCGCGTCGACTCTCGCCAATCAGGTGATCGGCGGCATCCCGACCTCGGTTCCGGCACCGACGACCAGCTGAGGAACGCGTAGCGCAATATTGGAGAAGTGGCTCCAATATGTGATGGCCGTCGCCCGATGGAGCAGGAACAACCGGCCCCTACGATCGCGTTACAGCAATGCGCTCGAAACACACGGGTCTTTCGCAGCGCACCCAACGTGACGCGGAGGTCGAGCAGTGGCGGAGGCTACCCAACAGCTTCGGAGCCTGATCATCGTCGGCTCCGGCCCGGCTGGTTACACCGCGGCCGTGTACGCGGCTCGGGCACAACTGAATCCGCTGGTGTTCGAAGGCACCCAGTTCGGTGGTGCCCTGATGACCACGACCGAGGTGGAGAACTTCCCCGGCTTCTCGGACGGGATCATGGGGCCGGAGCTCATGCAGCAGATGCGCGGCCAGGCCGAGCGCTTCGGCGCCGAACTGCGCGCCGAGGACGTCGAGGAACTCGACCTGACCGGCGACGTGAAGTACGTCACCGCGAACGGTGTGCGCTACCCGGCCAAGGCGGTCGTGTTGGCCATGGGTGCCGCGGCGAGGTATCTCAACATCCCTGGCGAGCAGCGGCTGCTCGGCCACGGGGTGTCCGCGTGTGCGACCTGTGACGGGTTCTTCTTCCGCGACCAGGACATCGCGGTGGTCGGCGGCGGCGACTCGGCGATGGAGGAGGCGACCTTCCTGACCAAGTTCGGGAAGACGGTCACCATCATCCACCGGCGGGAGGAGTTCCGGGCGTCCAAGATCATGCTGGAGCGGGCCAGGAACAACGACAAGATCCGCTGGCTGACCAACACCGAGGTGCTTGAGGTGCTCGGTGAGAACTCGGTGTCCGGCATCAGGGTGCGCAACACCGTGACCGGCGAGGAATCGGAACTGCCCATCTCCGGGTTGTTCATGGCGATCGGGCACGATCCGCGCAGCCAGCTCATCGCCGGCCAGATCGACGTCGACCAGGACGGCTACGTCCAGGTCAGGGGTCAGAGCACGTACACGAACCTGGACGGCGTCTTCGCGTCCGGCGACCTGGTGGACCGGACCTACCGGCAGGCGATCACCGCGGCCGGTTCGGGTGCGGCCGCGGCCATCGACGCGGAGCGGTGGCTGGCCGAGCACGGCGAGCAGACGGCAGAACGCGCGGCCGAGTTCGTCGGCGGCGGCTACGCCGCGTCCTGACCGGGCCGGCCGGCTCGGGACATGTGACCAACAGCACAACAAGCGATCACCCACGAGGAGAGAGATCATGGCCGGTTCCACGGTTACCGTTACCGACGCTTCGTTCGGCGAAGACGTCCTGACCAGCAGCAAGCCGGTGCTCGTCGACTTCTGGGCGACCTGGTGCGGGCCGTGCAAGATGGTCGCTCCCGTGCTGGAGGAGATCGCGACCGAGCACGCCGAGAAGCTCACCATCGCCAAGGTCGATGTCGACGCCAACCCGAACATCGCCCGCGACTACCAGATCATGTCGATCCCGACCCTGATCCTGTTCAAGGACGGCAAGCCGGTCAAGCAGATCGTCGGTGCCAAGCCCAAGGCCGCCCTGCTCAACGACCTGGCCGACGTGATCGGCTGAGTAGTCGCGACACCGCGAAGGGGTGGGTTCACGACACCGTGAGCCCACCCCTTCGTCGTGTTCCCTGGCGCCACGAAAGGGTCGATGGACCACTCGATCGTGGTCACGCAGAGTCCACTCGGCCTACGCTGCGCGTCCGACCGGGTGCACCATGTATCCCTCCGGTTAGCTCGACGAAGCACAGGGCACAATGTGATAACCGATTTCCGGTTGGACCCCCACCCAGCCGGAACATCGTCTTTCCCCAGCGCCGACCGTTCGTGTCGGTGCCCTAGCCGAGCGAGGGTGCATGCAGGTACGCCGTCGCGGCGACGTCGGTCCGGCGGTAGCCGAGATTTCTTCGACACTCACCGCGTTGGGTCTGCTTGCCGCGTCCGACCGCCCAGGGGACCATGCGGTCTTCGACCAGGCGGTTGAGCACGCGGTGCGCACGTTCCAGCAGCAGCGTGGCCTGATCACCGACGGGGTGGTCGGCCCGGCCACGTTCCGCGCGCTGCGCGACGCCACCTACCACCTCGGTGGGCGGCCGCTGGCCTACCTGGTCTCCGCGCCGATGACCGGCGACGACGTGTTCGCCCTACAGGAGAAGCTGCTCGAACTCGGCTACGACGCCGGTAGGGCGGACGGCACGTTCGGACCGCAGATCGAGAAGGCGCTGCGCAACTTCCAGCGCGACTACGGCCTGGTCCCGGACGGTATCTGCGGCCCGGCCACGATCCGAGCCCTGCGCCAACTGGCGCCCAAGGTCCGCGGCGGCCGGCCGGTGCTGTTGCGCGAACAGGAGCGGGTCCGGCAGGCCGGTCCGCTGCTGCGCGGCAAGCGGATCGTGGTCGACCCCGGCCACGGCGGCGACGATCGCGGTGCGACGTACGGCCAGGTGCACGAGGCCGACCTGATGTGGGACCTGGCGCGCAGGCTGGAAGGCCAGATGGCCGCGACGGGCATGGAGGCGATGCTCTCGCGCGGCGCCAACCACAATCCGACCGACCCGGAACGCGCCGCGTTCGCCAACGACACCGGCGCCGACCTGTTCCTGTCGCTGCACGTGGACGCGAACCGCTCGCCGCTGGCCGAGGGCGTCGCGTGCTTCCACTACGGCACCCCGAACGGCATCACGTCCACCGTCGGCGAGGCGCTCGCCGGCCTGATCCAGCGCGAACTGACCGCACGCACCGGCATGCTGGACTGCCGCTCACATCCACGTACCTGGGAACCACTGCGCCTGACCCGTTGCCCCGCCGTGCGCGTCGAGGTCGGCTACCTGACCAACCGCGCGGACCGCGACCGGCTCACCAACCCGGCTTTCCGGGACCTGGTCGCGGAAAGCATCCTGATCGCGGTGAAGCGGCTGTACCTGCTCGGCGAGAACGACCAGCCCACCGGCACGTTCACCTTCGAGGACATCCTCAAGCACGAACTGGCCAAAGCCGAGTAATCCGCCCCAAAACGCGAATTTCTTTCACCAACCAATACCCCCCCGCCCAACCCGGGGGAACGGCCCCGCGTCGAGCCTATTGGGCGGTGGTGGGCGGGGACAAGCGGTGGTGCACAGGGTGTGGATGGTTTTCGGGGGTTGTGGACAAGTCGACTTGACGGCCGGCTTTTGTCAGCCGCGGGCGAGGTCGGCCATGGAGCCCGCCGTGCTGACGCTGACCGTGTTCAGCAACTGCTCCAGGGCTGCTTCCACGTCTTCCTTCCAGGACAACGCGGTGCGCAGTTCCAGGCGCAGCCGTGGCCACTTCTTGTGCGGGCGCACGGTCTTGAAGCCGAGGGAGCGCAGGAAGTCGGCGGGCACGACGCAGCTGGCGTCGGGTTCGGGCTCCTCGTCGGCGAACGCCTCGATAGCCTTGACGCCTCGGCGAGTGAGGTCCTTGGCGACCTCCTGCACGAGCAGCCTGCCGAGGCCGGCGCCGGCGAACTCGGGGAGGATGCGCACTGCCGTGAGCATGACCGCGTCCGCGCTGATCGGCGCGGTGGGGAAGGCGACCGCCCTTGGCACGACGCTGGGCGGGGCGTAGAAGGCGTAGCCGGCGGGCACCGAGTCGACGTAGACGAGGCGGCCGCACGAGCCCCATTCGAGCAGGACGCTGGACACCCAGGCTTCCTTCTCGAAGTCGGTCTGCCCGTACTGCTCGGCCTCTTCGCGCAGATGCGGGGCGAGTTCCCAGAACACGCAACGTCGGCAGCGCTTGGGCAGCTGGTCCAAGTTGTCCAGTGTGACGCCCACAACGCGTCCCGACACTCGACCTCCAGCCCGAATTGCCCGAAAGATTGGCCGCGAAAGCGGCATCGAGCACGCAAAAAGCATAGGCGTATGTGATCGCCGACGAAAGGTGACTAGCCCTACAGGTACGGTGGTTACACTCGTCCGATCTACCCGGCATATGGCCAGGGTGTTCCGATCTCGCAGGAAAGGGCCCTGATGAGCAACGGTGACCTGCCCTCGGTGCCCGCCAGCGCGAGCGCCCGCAGCCTCGATCCGCATCTGGCCCGGTATGCCGCCCGCACAGCGGGCATGACCGCCTCCGAGATCCGCGCGTTGTTCGCGGTGGCCAGCAGGCCGGAGGTGGTGTCGCTGGCAGGTGGCATGCCGAACCTGGCCGCGCTGCCGCTGGACTCGCTGTCCACCGAGATCGGCGAGCTGGTCGCCGCCGACGGTCTCGTCGCCCTCCAGTACGGGTCGGCGCAGGGCGTTGTCGGGTTGCGTGAGCAGATCTGCGAGATCATGGCGCTGGAGGGCATCAACGCCCATCCGGATGACGTGGTGATCACGGTGGGTTCGCAGATGGGCCTTGACATGGTCACCAGGATCTTCTGCGATCCGGGCGATGTCGTGCTCGCCGAGGGGCCGTCCTATGTCGGCGCGCTCGGGTCGTTCGCGGCCTACCAGGCGAACGTGGTGCATGTCGCCATGGATGACGAGGGCCTGGTGCCGGAGGCGTTGCGGGAGGCCATAGCCTCGGTCACCGCCGCGGGCAAGCGGGCCAAGTTCCTCTACACGATCCCGAACTTCCACAATCCGGCCGGTGTGACGCTTGCGGTGGCTCGGCGCCAGGAGATCCTCCAGATCTGTGCGGAGGCGGGCGTGCTGGTGGTCGAGGACAACCCGTACGGGTTGCTCGGCTTCGACGGCCAGACGTATCCGGCGCTGCGCTCCTACGACCGGGACAACGTGGTCTATCTGGGGTCGTTCTCCAAGACGTTCGCCGCCGGGCTTCGGGTCGGATGGGTGTTGGCGCCGCACGCGGTGCGGGAGCGGCTGGTGCTGGCGGCGGAGTCGGCGACGTTGTGCCCGCCGACCATCAACCAGATGATCGTCAGCCGGTACCTGGAGACACACGACTGGCGTGGGCAGATCAAGAAGTTCCAGCAGACCTACCGGGAGCGGCGCGACGCCATGCTCGGCGCGCTCGATCAGCATCTGCCGGCCGGGTGTAGCTGGACAAGGCCGGACGGCGGCTTCTACGTCTGGCTGACGGTGCCGGAGGGCGTGGACACCAAGGCGATGCTGCCAAGGGCGATCACCGCGCGCGTCGCGTACGCGTCGGGGACCGGGTTCTACGCCGACGGGTTCGGCTCGCGGCAGATGCGGTTGTCGTTCTGCTATCCGACGCCGGAGCGGATCAGGGAAGGCGTGCGGCGGCTGGCCAACGTGCTTGCCGACGAGCTGGAGCTGTTCCGCACGTTCGGACCGGTCACCACGCGTGCCGTGTCCGGGCCGCAGTCCCCTTCACCCGATCTCGCGTAGGCTCCGCTCGTCACAAAGGCGAGCAATGTCAGGAGTCGCGGTGTCGGACCGGTGGGTCGCTGTCCTTTCCGGCGGGATGTCCCATGAGCGGGAGGTGTCGCTGCGCTCGGGCAGACGGCTGTCCTCCGCATTGCGTTCGGTCGGACTGACCGTCGACGAGTGGGATGTGGACACCAATCTCGTGCAGCGGCTGCGCGAGTCCCGTCCGGACGCGGTGATCGCGGCGCTGCACGGCGGGGCGGGCGAGAACGGCGCGGTGCAGACCGTGCTGGCCATGTTGGACGTGCCCTACGTCGGCACCGATCCGCAGGCGTGTCGGCGAGCATGGGACAAGCCGACGGCCAAGGCGGAGTTGGTGCGAGTGGGGATCGCGACGCCGGACTGGGTGGTGCTGCCGCACAGCACGTTCCGCGAACTCGGGGCGCAGGCTGTGCTGGATGCGATGGTGGAGCGGCTCGGGCTGCCGTTGATGCTCAAGCCGGACCAGGGTGGCTCCGCACTGGGCGCGCAGGTGGTGCGGGAGGCGAGCGAGCTGCCCGCGGCGATGGTCGGCTGCCTCGCCTACGGCGACACCGTGTTGGCCGAGCGGTTCGTGTCCGGTGTCGAGGTCGCGGTGACCGTGATCGAGGGGCCGGACGGGCCGGAGGCACTGCCGCCGGTGGAGATCGTGCCGGAGCACGGGATCTACGACTACACCGCGCGGTACACGGCCGGGCTCACCGCTTTTCACGCACCTGCGCGGTTGGCGCCGGAGATCCACATGGCCGTGACGGATCTGGCGCTCAACGCGCACCGGCTGCTCGGGTTGCGGGACGTGTCGCGAACGGATGCGATCGTCGCGCCGGAAGGCACCGTGCAGTTCCTCGAAGTGAACGTGTCGCCGGGACTGACTGAAACCTCACTGCTGCCGATGGCGGCGGACGCGGCCGGGCGCTCGCTCGGCGAGATTTTCGCCGGACTCGTGGAGCGCGCCGTCACTCGTCACCAGTGACCCACAGCTAGATTTTCGCGACGGAGAGTTCCTGTCACCGTGACGAAACGAGCTGGTGTGATGGGTCATCGAAAATTAAATTCCATTTGTCTCATTTCTCGACATGAGATCAACGATCCGTTCAAGATCGTCAACTGACGCGAACTCGACTACGATCCGGCCCTTGCGCTTGCCTAGTTCGACCTTCACACGGGTGTCGAAGCTGTTCGACAGCCGATCCGCGACCTCCTGAAGTCCAGGCGCCTGGATGGGTTTGCGCGGCGCGGGCTTCGGCTTGGCCGGTGCCTCGTTCTTGGCGAGGGTGACGATCTCCTCGGTGGCCCGGACGGAGAGCCCTTCGGCCACGATCCGGGCGGCGAGTTCTTCCTGGGCGCCGAGATCTTCCAGACCGAGCAGCGCACGGGCGTGGCCGGCGGAGAGCACGCCCGCCGCCACCCGACGCTGGACGGGGAGGGGGAGCTTGAGCAAGCGGATCATGTTGGTGATCGCCGGCCTGCTGCGACCGATCCGGTTCGCCAGTTCCTCGTGGGTGACGCCGAACTCTTCGAGCAGCTGCTGATACGCGGCCGCCTCTTCGAGCGGGTTCAGCTGCACGCGGTGGATGTTCTCCAGCAACGCGTTGCGCAGCATGTCGTCGTCGGCGGTCTCCCGGACGATCGCCGGAATGGTCTCCAGGCCAGCACGCTGCGACGCGCGCCAGCGGCGCTCGCCCATCACCAGTTCGAACTGGTCGTCGGGAAGCGCCCGGACCACGATCGGCTGCATCAGGCCGAACTCTTTGATCGAGAACTCAAGCTCGGCGAGCGCGTCTTCGTCGAATACCTGACGGGGCTGCTTCGGGTTCGGCGTGATCGAGTCGGTCGGCACCTCACGGTAGACCGCACCGGCCACGGCGCCGGTGACCGCGGGACCGTCCTGGGTAACGAGCACCGCCCGAGTCGGGGACGCTCGCCAGGTTGGGTCGGGGAGCCGCACCGGGCGGCGGCCCGGACGGAATCAGCGAGGCCAGCCCTCTGCCCAGCCCACCTTTGCGTTCGGTCACCTGCTCGCTCCCTGCTGCGCGCCTCGTTCGGCCAGTTCCTTCGCGGCGTCCAGATAGCTCATGGCGCCACGCGAGCCCGGGTCGTAGGCCAACACGGTCTGCCCGAAGCCGGGCGCCTCGGACACCTTGACGCTACGCGGGATGACCGTCGTCAGCACGGTGTCGCCGAAATGGCTGCGCACCTCGTTGGTCACCTGGTCGGCCAGCTTGGTCCGGCCGTCGTACATGGTGAGCAGAATCGTGGACACGCTCAGCCGAGGGTTGAGGTGCTGCTGGACGAGCTCGATGTTGTGCAGCAGCTGGCCGAGACCTTCCAGTGCGTAGTACTCGCACTGGATCGGAATGAACACCTCGTCCGCCGCGACCATCGCGTTGACGGTCAGCAGGCCGAGCGAGGGCGGGCAGTCGATGAACACGTAGTCCGGCTGCAACTGGTCGAGCGCCTCGTCGGACAGCGCCTCCTTCAGCCGCGACTCCCGGTTCTCCATGGAGACCAGTTCGATCTCGGCACCCGCGAGGTCGATGGTGGCTGGCACGCAGTAGAGGTTCGGCGACTGGTCGCTGACGGCGGCCGCCTCGGCGAGCGAGATCTCGCCAATCAGCACCTCGTACACGGAGGGAGTGCCGGAGCGGTGTTCGACGCTCAGCGCGGTACTGGCGTTGCCCTGCGGGTCGAGGTCGATCACGAGCACCTTGAGGCCGCGGATGGCGAGCCCGGCCGCGATGTTCACCGCGGTGGTCGTCTTGCCGACGCCACCTTTCTGGTTGGCGATGGTCATCACCCTGCGCTGCTTCGGGCGGGGCAGGAACGAGTCCGGGTGCAGCACGCGTGCGGCGCGCTCTGCCTCTTCCGCGATCGGGGTCCAGCCGCCGTCGCCGTTTTCCGTGCTGGTTTCGCTGCCGGAACTCGGCGAGCTGAACGATGGCGTCACCATGTGCGGCACCTCCTCGGGTTCGATGGCGCCGTGGCGACCTCGGCCACTGGTCGCGGTTTCACGTGGAACATCCCTCGTTCCGGTCGGGGGATCGGGGTGCACGTCAGCGATCCTTCCTTGTCCGTCGCCGGTCGTCACGGCCACTCGCCGGTTTGTCGCGCCGAATCACGATGACCGTGGTCGGCGTGGGCAGTTCGGAGCCACAGATCCGCACCGATGGCTCGGCACCGCCGGCACGCGCGATCACGGTTGCGTCCCGGGCCAGTTCCTCGGTCGCGCTCGCGCCCTTGAGCGCGACCAGCCATCCGTCCGGCCTGAGCAAGGGGAGCGACCAACTCACCAACTTGGCCAACGGCGCCACCGCGCGAGCGGTGACGACATCCGCGCCACCCAGCTCTCGGCGGACGTCGCCCTCCTCGGCGCGACCACGTCGCACGATCACGTCGAGTCGGAGGGAGTCCACTACCTCGGTCAGCCAGTCGATCCGTCGTGCCATCGGTTCGAGCAACACGACGGAAAGATCCGGCCGGGCGATGGCCAGTGGAATGCCGGGAAGGCCGGCGCCTGATCCGACGTCGATCACCCGAGAGCCGTCCGGCACCAACTCGGCGATGGCCGCCGAATTGAGCACGTGTCGGTCCCAGAGTCGATCGACCTCACGCGGACCGATCAGACCGCGTTGGACCCCTTGCCGCGCCAGCATATCGACGTACCGTTCGGCGAGCGGCAACCGATCGCCGAAGAGCCGGTCGGCCGCGACCAACGCGTTCATCCATCCTCGTTTCACGTGAAACTCGCCGATTCGCTAATTGTCCGTCGTGCACACCGGGCGGGACGCGGCGGGGTGCGGGCACAAAAAATGCGGCTCGTTTCACGTGAAACGAGCCGCATCCTTCGATGCTCTGCCTACGCCTTGGCGAAGACCACTACGCGTCGCCGCGGCTCCTCGCCCTCGCTCTCGCTGTGCGCGCCGGCCACCGAGGCGACCGCATCGTGCACCACCTTCCGCTCGAACGGCGTCATCGCCTGAAGCTTCACCTGCTCGCCGGTCTTCACCGCCTGCTCCGCAGCGGACCGACCCAGCTCCCGCAGCTCCTCCCGGCGAGCCGCACGCCAGCCAGCGACGTCCAGCATCAGCCGGCTACGCGCGCCGGTCTCCTGCTGCACCGCGAGCCGGGTCAGCTCCTGCAACGCCTCCAGCACGGACCCACGCGGACCGACCAGCTTCTCCAGATCCTCGCCGCCGTCGATGCTCACCACCGCTCGCCCGGCGTCGACATCGAGGTCGATGTCACCGTCGTAGTCGAGCAGGTCCAGCAGCCGCTCCAGGTAGTCGCCGGCAATGTCGCCTTCCTGAACCAGCAAGTCCTCAGTGGAGCGGTCCGAACTCTCCCGCGCCTTGGGTAGCTCCTCCGCGATGGAATCGGAAGGCACGCTGCTTTCCTGCAACGTCTCCGACACGTTGTCTCCTCTCCAGAACCGACAGCTGCCTCAGCTGCCCTTGCGGTCCTGCTTGTTTCGCCGGGAACGGCCTGAGACCAGGCCAGGAATCTCGGGGCTGCCCGTGGCGCCGTTAGCTGAACCGTCGGCCTTTGCCTGAGCGGGCTTCTGAGTGCCGGACTTTGGGGTGGGGCGACTGCCGGAGGACTTGGTGCCCGCAGCGGGCTTGGCACCCGGCGCTGGTTTGGTTCCGGCGGCCTTGGCGCCGGCGGTGGGCTTCACACCGGCGGCCGGCTTCGCGCCGGGGGCGGGCTTGGTGGACGAGTTCGACTGGGCTGCGGTGTCGGAACCAGTGGCGTTGGCCGGGCGACGGCGAACCTGGGTCGGCTTCTGGCCGACCTTCGGCGCGAGCGCGGCGCGCTGCTCGACCGCCTGCTCCTTCTTGACCACCTCTTCCTTGTCCATCTTGGTGAACACGAAGTGCTGCTGTCCGAGGGTCCACGCGTTGTTGCTCAGCCAGTAGAGGAGCAGACCGACCGGGAAGCCGCCACCGAAGATCAGCACACCGAGCGGGAAGATCCACAGCGTGATCTTCTGCATGAACTCGCTCTGCGGCGTGCCAGCCGGGTTGGTGGACAGCTGGCGGTTCACGGACAGGCGCGCGGTGAAGTGCGTCGCGATGCTGGCCAGGATCATCAGCGGGATGGCGACCGGGGCGACCTCCCAGTGCCAGCCGGGCGAGCCGCCGAGAGTGCCGATACCGAGCAGGGCGTCGCCGAGGTGCGCGCCGAACAGGTCGGCGTCGAGGTAGGTCCTGACGTCATGCGCGCTGAAGAAGTAGTTCCCGACGTTCGGGTTCACGAACGAGCGCAGCACGTGGTTCAGGCCGATGAACACCGGGATCTGCAGCAGCATCGGCAGGCAGCCGCCGAGCGGGTTCACCCCGTGCTCGCGCTGGAGCTTCTGCATCTCCTGCGCCTGGCGCTGCTTGTCGTTGGCGTACTTCTTCTGCAGCTTCTTGATCTCGGGCGCGAACGCCTGCATCTTGCGCATCGACCGGATCTGATGAATGGCCGGCTTGAGCAGGATCACCCGAAGCGTGAAGACGAGGAACACGATGGACAGCGCCCAGCCGAAGGCATTGCTCGGGCCGAGCACGATCCCGAACACCCAGTGCCAACACCACAGGATGAACGAGACGGGGTAGTAGATGAAATTCAAGTTCACGGAAAACTACTCCTCGCCAGGACGGGTGGGTGGCGGAACCGGGTCCAGACCTCCAGGGTGCCAGGGCCCACAGCGCAAGAGCCGGCGGAACGCCAGCCAACTTCCTTTCAGTGCGCCGTGCACGGTCACCGCCTCGACCGCGTACGCGCTGCAACTGGGGTAGAACCGACAAGCGGGCGGGAGCAGCGGGGAGATCCACCGACGGTAGACACCGATCATCGCGACCAGTAGCCGAGCCACTGGTCCGGGCCGATGTACGAGTTCGGAAACGCTCACACCAATGCGTCCTTACCGGCTGAGCCGGCGCAGCGCGGCATCCAGGTCGATCCCGAGATCCGCGCTGGAGGCGGCGGCAGCCGCTGGCAACGCTCTGACCACCAACGTGCAGCCCTCCGGCAAAGTTCCGAGTCGCTCCCGCATCAGGTGCCGCAGCCGGCGGCTGACCCGGTGCCGGACGACCGAGTTGCCGACCGCCTTACTCACGACAAAGCCCACCCGGGTCGGCACTGGCCGAGTCCGGGTGGGCGCGCTTTGAGTCCCATCGGGATTGTGCACGGCGTCGTCCCCGGGGGCGGGCGCCATCAGGGCATGCACCACCAGCCGGGGCCGACCAGCACGACGTCCCCGGCGAACCACCGTCCCGAACTCCTGGCTACTGGTGAGCCGGGCGGCCGCGGGGAGCACGGCTTCGCGCAGGATCAGGCGGACAGCTCGGCGCGGCCCTTGCGCCGCCGGGCGGCGAGAATGGCCCGACCGGCACGGGTGCGCATGCGCAGCCGGAACCCGTGGGTCCTGGCGCGACGACGGTTGTTGGGCTGGAAGGTGCGCTTGCCCTTGCTCACGGTCGTTCTCCCGGCTTCAGATACGAATTGATGCAGGTCCTACAGTGTCCCCGGCACATGACGATCAGCACTGGTAAGAAGCTCATGCGATGAGTGCCGCACAGGCATGCCAAAATCGCCTGCCGCAAGCGGAGACACCTACGAGGGTACGCATCCCCTCCCGGCCTCACCAAATCGGGGGTAGCTGGCCAGGTCGTTCGGCGCAGTCGGGCGCCCTTCGCGATACTTGCCCCGACCGAAGGCTTGTGGCCAGGCGCCACGCTTGTTAGCGTGCCCCTTCTGCTGTGGGCAAGGGACCTAGTTGAGGGAGCTGCCGCCCAGGCGAGCACGACGTTGAACCTGCGGGGGGTTCGATGTGGACTGCCGCACACTCGTGCACAGTTGTGGACAACCCTGTGGATACCTCTACGCTCGGGTACTCGTACGCCGATACCCACGCCCCCGCGCGGATCGGCCTGAAGGGCGCGGCCCGAAGCGGCGTCGCCGGATGTGAGGGGAGGGGAACCCGCAGGTGTCCGACCAGCAGAGCAACCTCGGTCTCGTGTGGGAACAGGTCGTCCAGGAGCTGTCGGACGGGACGCTGTCTCCGCAGCAGCGGGCCTGGATGCGGGTGACCCGGCCGATCGGTCTGCTCGACGGAACCGCACTGCTCGCCGCGCCGAGTGATTTCGCCAAGGAGGCGATCGAGCGCGCGCTGCGGGATCCGATCACCGCCGCCCTGTCGCGCAGGTTGGGCAAGGCGGTCTCGCTCGCCGTGAAGGTGGACGCCGCCGTTCCCCGTCCCGCTCCGCATCCGGTGGCCGAACCGGCCGGGCCGATCGATCTCGGCGCGCCCGCCATGGACGGCGGGGTGGTCTCGATCACCCCGCTCATCGAGCCGGGCGCGGAGACCGAACCGGACGACGGCGACGATGACGGCGAGGACAAGGCCGATGGCGATGGGCTCGCCACGGTGCACGAGATCTGGCCGACCTTCGCAGGCAACAGTTCGGCCAATCCGCCGACCCAGCCGTTCACGGCGCCGGCCAAGCCGCAGACCTCGCAGACTCGGCTGAACGAGAAGTACACCTTCGACACCTTCGTGATCGGCTCGTCCAACCGCTTCGCGCACGCGGCGGCGGTCGCGGTGGCCGAGGCGCCTGCGCGTGCCTACAACCCGTTGTTCATCTGGGGCGAGTCCGGGTTGGGCAAGACGCACCTGCTGCACGCGGTCGGGCACTACGCCCAGCGGTTGTTCCCTGGGATGCGGGTTCGCTACGTGTCCACCGAGGAGTTCACCAACGACTTCATCAACTCCCTGCGGGACGACCGCAAGGTCGCGTTCCAGCGCCGCTACCGCGATGTCGACGTGCTGCTGGTCGACGACATCCAGTTCCTGGAGGGCAAGGAAGGTACTCAGGAGGAGTTCTTCCACACCTTCAACACGCTGCACAACGCGAACAAGCAGATCGTGGTCTCCTCGGACCGTCCGCCCAAGGGGCTTGGCACCCTGGAGGACCGACTGCGCACCCGGTTCGAGTGGGGCCTGATCACCGACATCCAGCCACCCGAGCTGGAGACCCGGATCGCGATTCTGCGCAAGAAGGCCGCGCAGGACCGGTTGAACGTGCCGGCCGAGGTGCTGGAGTTCATCGCGGACCGGATCGAGCGCAACATTCGCGAGCTGGAGGGCGCGCTGATCCGGGTGACCGCGTTCGCGTCGCTGAACCGGCAGCCGGTCGACGTGCAGCTGGCCGAGATCGTGCTGCGCGACCTGATCCCGGACTCGCAGGCGCCCGAGATCACCGCCTCCATGATCATGGTCGTCACCACCGAGTTCTTCGGCGTGTCCATCGACGACCTGTGCGGGCCCGGCAAGACCAAGGCACTCGCCCAGGCGCGCCAGATCTCCATGTATCTGTGTCGGGAGCTGACCGACCTGTCGCTGCCCAAGATCGGGCAGACCTTCGGCGGCCGCGACCACACCACCGTGATGCACGCGGACAAGAAGATCCGCAAGGAGATGGCGGAACGGCGCAGGGTCTACGACCAGGTTCAGGAGCTGACTTCCCGGATCAAGCAGCGCGCCAGGGGCTGACCGCCCGACCACGACCCGACGGGGCCCCACGGACACGGTTCGTGGGGCCCCGTTCTGCTCCGTACATATATAGGTGCACGGCGTACATACATAGGTGCGCGGCCGGGCCGAGCCGGCGGACTTTTCTGGCGACGGCCGGTGCCCGGGGATCTACCCACCGCAGAAAAGTTGGGCGCGGCGTCGCCCGGCAAGGTGAGATTCCGTCCCCATCAACCTGGGGATGGACACACCCACATCTGGGGATGGCGATGTGGACAACTCGGGCCTGCTGTGGACGCAGGCGTGTGAAATCCACGTTATCCACCTAGTAGCCACTTTGTCCCCCGGGTTGTCCCGAGGTGATCCACAGCCGACGCGGCCTAGCCACCTGGGAAAACTTGAGTTACCCACACAATCCACAGCACCTACTGTCTCTGCTGTCTTTAGCTCTTTGAAGAGAAAAAACAAAAGAAAAACAGGGGCTGTGCACAGTGGGGACAAGCCGCGGCAACCGCCATCCGGGCGACATCGAGATCCCCCTCCCCGGATGACGCGACCGCCGAGAAGGCTCTACGGTGGGACTCCACGCAGAGGTTCGCCTCGTGCCGGGTGCGGCGGGTCAGCCAGAACCAGGCGACACCGCCGACCGACGGGACACGAATCTCGCCCGCTCGGCCGGACAGGCCGTCCCCGGCGGGTTCACTCAGGCCACCACCAGTGCTTGACCAGGAGGGACGACGTTCGATGAAGATCCGTGTCGAGCGGGACGGGCTTGCCGAGGCCGTCGCCTGGGTCGCCCGCAGCCTGCCGTCCAGACCACCCGTCCCGGTTCTAGGCGGGGTTCTCCTGGACGCGGGTGGAGATTCGGGCGCGTTGACCGTCGCTGGCTTCGACTACGAAGTGTCAGCGACCGTTGACGTTCCGGCGACCATCGCGGCCGAGGGCAAGGCGCTGGTGTCCGGTCGACTCCTGGCCGACATCACCAAGGCGCTGCCCGCGCAGCCGGTGGAGATCTCCGTCGACGGCGCTCGCGCGAGCATCACCTGTGGCAGCGCCAAGTTCAGCCTGCCGACCATGCCGGTCGAGGACTACCCGCAGCTGCCGGCCATGCCGCAGCGCGCGGGCGAGGTCCCCGGCGAGGTGTTCGGGTCCGCGGTGTCCCAGGTCGCGATCGCGGCGGGCCGGGACGACACGCTGCCGATGCTGACCGGTGTCCGGATGGAGATCGCCAGCGAGAAGCTGACCCTGGTGGCGACCGACCGGTTCCGGTTGGCCATGCGCGAGTTCGACTGGCAGCCGACCGGCGATGTCGGGGACGTCGCGGTGTTGGTGCCGGCGCGGACGTTGGCCGAGGCGGCGAAGACGCTCGGTTCGGCCGGCAGCAGCGTGGAGGTTTCGCTCGCCTCCGGCGACGGTCTGCTCGGCCTTGCCGGCAACGGCCGCCGCGCAACGTCGCGGTTGCTCGACGCGGAGTTCCCGAAGTACCGGCAGTTGCTGCCGAGCGAGCACACCTCCGCCGCGGTGCTGGAGGTCTCTCCACTCGTCGAGGCGATCAAGCGCGTTTCACTGGTCGCCGAGCGCGGCACGCAGGTCCGGTTGGAGTTCGCCGACTCGACGCTTCGCCTCTCCGCAGGCGGCGACGACGAGGGCAGTGCCGAGGAGGAGCTCACGGTCGACTACACGGGCGAGCCGGTCACGATCGCGTTCAACCCGGGTTATCTGCTCGACGGTCTCGGCGCCCTGCACACCGACCGGGCACATCTGTCCTTCACCACACCCAACCGGCCCGCGCTGGTGAAACCGGTGGGGGAGGATGGGGAGGTGCTCGGCGGGTATCTCTACCTGCTGATGCCGGTTCGGCTGCCCGGCTGATCGGTTGTTTCACATGAAACACGGCTGATCTGGCGGGTGAGGCGACACAACCGATCGGGGCCGCTGAGGTCCCGGCTCTAGCAGAGAGGGACTGCGACCGTGCAGCTCGGACTCGTCGGTCTTGGCAAGATGGGTTTCAACATGCGCGAACGTCTGCGTCGCGCAGGACACGAAGTGGTCGGCTACGACCGCAATCCGGACGTGAGCGACTCCGGTTCGCTCGCGGACATGGTCAAGCAGCTGGAAGCGCCGCGCGCCGTCTGGGTGATGGTGCCGGCAGGCGCACCGACCAGGGACACCATCCACGAACTCGCCGACCTGCTCGACGAGGGTGACCTGGTGATCGACGGCGGCAACTCGCGGTTCACCGACGACAAGGCGAACGCGGCGTTCCTCGCCGGGAAGAACATCGGCTACCTGGACTGCGGCGTGTCCGGCGGCGTGTGGGGTCTTGAGGTCGGTTACGGCCTGATGGTCGGTGGCTCGGACGAGCACGTCGAGCGGGTCATGCCGATCTTCGACGCGCTGCGTCCCGAAGGTCCGCGCGAGGAGGGCTTCGCGCACGCCGGCGAGGTCGGCGCTGGTCACTTCGCCAAGATGGTGCACAACGGCATCGAGTACGGCCTGATGCAGGCCTACGCCGAGGGCTACGAGCTGCTCACCGCTGTCGACGAGGTCAAGGATGTGCACGGCATCCTCAAGGCGTGGACCCGGGGCACGGTCGTTCGCTCCTGGCTGCTCGACCTGCTGGTCAAGGCGTTGGAGGAGGACCCTGGCCTGACCAAGATCAGCGGCTACACCGATGACTCCGGCGAGGGCCGGTGGACGGTGAACGAGGCGGTCGACCACGCGGTGCCGCTGCCGGTGATCTCGGCGGCGCTGTTCGCCCGGTTCGCCTCCCGGCAGGAGGACTCGCCGACCATGAAGGCGGTCGCCGCGCTGCGCAACCAGTTCGGTGGGCACGCGGTGCACGCGGCAGGTCCGGCGTCGCCGGCTTGATACCCGCCTGATCCCGTGTTCGTCTCGCGCCTACAGGTAAGCGACTTCCGCTCCTGGGAGCAGGCTGATCTGGCCTTCGATCCCGGTCCGAACGTGCTGCTCGGATCCAACGGTCAGGGCAAGACCAATCTGGTGGAAGCGCTCGGCTACCTGGCCACGCTCGGCTCGCACCGGGTCGCCACCGACGCACCGCTGGTCCGGCACGGCGCCTCCCACGCCGTGGTCCGGGCCATCGCGGTGAACGACGGTCGCGAGCTGCGGCTGGAGCTGGAGATCAACCCCGGTCGGGCGAACCGGGCCCGGATCAACCGGGCACCGGTGTCCCGGCCGAGGGAGCTGCTCGGCATCGTGCGCACGGTGATGTTCGCACCGGAGGATCTCGCCCTTGTCAAAGGCGATCCTGGCGAGCGTCGCCGATTCCTCGACGATCTGCTTGTCGCACGTGCGCCGCGATATGCCGGGGTGCGCACGGATTACGAGCGGGTGCTCAAGCAGCGCGGTGCGTTGCTGAAGACCGCGGGCAGTGCGCGCAGGGCTGGCGGCGCGGGCGACATCCGCACCCTCGATGTCTGGGACGGGCACCTCGCTCGGCACGGTGCCGAGTTGTTGGCGGGCCGGTTGGACCTGGTCACCGAGATCGCGCCGCAGGTGGCCAAGGCGTATGCCGGGGTCGCGCCGGAGTCCGCGCCGGTTCAGATCAGGTACAAGTGCGGTCTTGGTGAGGCCACTCCCTATTCGGGTGGGGCCGCCGACCGGGAGGCGTTGGAGGCGGCGCTGCTCACCGGGCTTGCCAAGATCCGGTCGCAGGAGATCGACCGCGGGGTCAGCCTGCTCGGGCCGCATCGCGACGAGGTGGAGTTGATCCTCGGCGAGGCGCCTGCCAAGGGCTATGCCAGTCACGGTGAGTCGTGGTCGTTCGCGCTCGCGTTGCGGCTGGCCGCGTACGAGCTGTTGCGCGCGGATGGCACCGAGCCGGTGCTGATCCTCGACGACGTGTTCGCCGAGCTGGATCGGCGCCGCCGGTCCAGGCTTGCCGAGGTGGCCGCGGCCGCCGAGCAGGTGTTGATCACCGCGGCGGTGCCGGAGGACGTGCCGGCGGAGTTGGTCGGGATCCGGTTCGAGATCGCGGGCGGTCAGATCAGTCGGGCCGGCTGACCCTGCGTGAGCGAGGTGACGGTGATGGGTAGCACATCTGGGGACAAACCTGTGGATGATGTGGATAACAAGGTCACCGGCAGCGGTGAAATCGGCGGAAAGAGCGACATTTCCGGCGATAAGATCATGCCGACGAGTGGCGGAGCCGATACACCGGGTGAACCGCCGAGAGGTTCGGACCTCGCTCGGGAGGCGTTGCGGGCGGCGCAGGCCAGTGCCAAGGCGCGGGGTCGGGGGCGGCCGCGCAGTGCGCGAGGTTCGGAGACGATCGCCCGCCGCCGCCGTCGGTGGTCGGGGCCTCGGCCGGATGATCGCGATCCGCAGCCGCTCGGCGGGCTGGTCAAGAAGATGGCGACCGAGCGGGGCTGGACCGAGAAGCTCAACGGTGGTCAGGTGTTCAGCAGGTGGAGTGCGCTGGTCGGGCCGGACGTCGCCGAGCACACCGTGCCGATCTCGCTGACCGACGGGGAACTGACGGTGCGGGCCGATTCGACCGCGTGGGCGACCCAGTTGCGGTTGCTGCAACGGCAACTGCTCACCAAAATCGCGGCAGGCGTGGGCAACGGGGTGGTCAAGCGGCTCAAAGTCGCAGGTCCGAGCGCTCCGAGCTGGCGGCACGGGGACCGGCACATCCCCGGTCGGGGCCCGCGCGACACCTATGGCTGACGAGTCGCCGATCGGGTGGCTGGCAGCAATCTGGAGAAGCTAAAATACTGTGAACGCGCGCGGAGGCATCCCGAATGACTTCCGTCCCGCTGCGAGCTTTCTAGGGGTGTCCTTGGCCCACTTACGCGGATGCGGCCAAGTAGAATGTCAGTAGAGCTTTGAGTGGACCTGTGCCAAGTGAGCTTGGCCGGAACAGACAGCGAGGACTAGTGACAACCACGAACGACGAGTACAGCGCGAAGTCGATCTCAGTCCTCGAAGGTCTCGAAGCAGTTCGCAAGCGGCCTGGCATGTACATCGGGTCCACCGGTGAGCGCGGTCTGCACCATCTGGTGCAGGAAGTCGTGGACAACTCGGTCGACGAGGCGATGGCCGGCTACGCGACTCGGGTCGACGTGACCCTTGGCGCGGACGGCAGCGTCTCCGTGCTCGACGACGGTCGCGGCATCCCGGTCGACATGCACCCGATCGAGCAGCGGCCGGCGGTCGAGGTGGTGCTGACGACGCTGCACGCGGGCGGCAAGTTCGGCGGCGACTCCTACGCGGTGTCCGGTGGCCTGCACGGTGTCGGCGTCTCCGTGGTGAACGCGTTGTCCACCCGGCTGGACGTGCAGATCTGGCGGGACGGCTACGAGTGGACCCAGTCCTACGTGAACAGCGAGCCCGCTGAGACGTTGAACCGGGGCGAGGAGACCGAGCGCACCGGCACCAGGATCACCTTCTGGGCGGACCCGACGATCTTCGAAACCACCGAGTACAACCTTGAGACGATCGCCCGCAGGTTGCAGGAGATGGCCTTCCTCAACGCGGGCCTGCGCATCGACCTGCACGACGAGCGGATCGCCGAGGCGGACGAGGAGGAACAGGCGGGCCGCACGCGCGACCGCACCTTCCACTACCCGGGCGGCCTGGAAGATTTCGTCAAGCACATCAACGCCACCCGCGAGGCCGTGCACCCCGGGGTCATCTCGTTCACGGCCAAGGCCGAGACCATGCAGGTCGAGGTCGCGATGCAGTGGAACACCGGCTACTCCGAGTCGGTCTACACCTTCGCCAACACGATCAACACACACGAGGGCGGTACCCACGAGGAGGGTTTCCGCGCCGCGCTGACCAGGGTGATCAACGCCTACGCGCGGGACAAGAAGCTGATCAAGGAGAAGGACAGCAACCTCACCGGTGACGACGTGCGCGAAGGTCTGGCCGCGATCGTGTCGGTGAAGCTGCGCGAGCCGCAGTTCGAGGGCCAGACCAAGACCAAGCTCGGCAACACCGAAGTGAAGTCGATGGTGCAGACCAGTTGCAACGAGCACCTTGCCGACTGGTTCGAGCGCAACCCGGCGGACGCGCGCGCGATCATCAACAAGTCGCTGGCCAGCGCGCAGGCGCGGATGGCAGCGCGCAAGGCGCGGGAGTTGGTGCGCCGCAAGGGCGCGCTGGAGATCGGCGGCCTGCCGGGCAAGCTCAAGGACTGCCAGTCCAACGATCCGGAAGAGTGCGAGATCTACATCGTGGAGGGTGACTCCGCGGGTGGTTCGGCCAAGGAGGGCAGGGAGTCGCGCTACCAGGCGATCCTGCCGATCCGAGGCAAGATCATCAACGTTGAGAAGTCGCGCATCGACAAGGTGCTGAAGAACACCGAGGTGCAGAGCCTGATCACCGCGCTTGGCACCGGCATCCACGACGAGTTCGACCTGAGCAAGCTGCGCTACCACAAGATCGTGCTGATGGCCGACGCCGATGTGGACGGTCAGCACATCACCACCTTGTTGCTGACGCTGCTGTTCCGGTTCATGCGGCCGCTGATCGAGCACGGTCACGTGTACCTGTCCTGCCCGCCGCTCTACAAGATCAAGTGGCAGCGCATCGATCCGGAGTACGCCTACTCCGACCGTGAGCGGGACGCCTTGTTCGAGGCCGGCATCAGCTCAGGCAAGAAGATCAACAAGGACGACGGCATCCAGCGGTACAAGGGTCTCGGCGAGATGAACGCGGAAGAACTCTGGGAAACCACCATGGATCCGGCCAACCGGCTGCTGCGTCAGGTCACTCTGGACGATGCGGCGACCGCGGACGAACTGTTCAGTGTGCTCATGGGCGAGGACGTGGAAGCTCGTCGCTCTTTCATCACCCGCAATGCCAAGGACGTGCGGTTCCTCGACGTGTGAGTTTCCTTGCGCAGCACGGAAAGACCGCGAACCCTTAGTCCCGAGACGGAAGTGCAATCGTGACCGAAACCCTGCCGCCTGCCGGCGACCGCATCGAACCGGTCGACATCCAGCAGGAGATGCAGCGCTCCTACATCGACTACGCCATGAGCGTGATCGTGGCCAGAGCGCTGCCCGATGTGCGCGACGGGCTCAAGCCCGTGCACCGCAGGGTGCTGTACTCGATGTACGCGACGGGCCTGCGGCCGGATCGCAGCCACGTCAAGTGTTCGCGCGTTGTCGGCGACGTGATGGGCAACTACCACCCGCACGGTGACGCGTCCATCTACGACACCCTTGTCCGGTTGGCGCAGCCGTGGTCGATGCGCTACCCGTTGGTAGACGGACAGGGCAACTTCGGCTCGCCCGGCAACGACCCGGCCGCCGCGATGCGGTACACCGAAGCCAAGTTGATGCCGCTGGCCATGTCCATGCTGGCCGACATCGACAAGGAAACCGTCGACTTCGCGCCGAACTACGACGGCAAGACCGAGGAACCGCAGGTTCTGCCATCGCGCATTCCGAACCTGTTGGTCAACGGCGGCAGCGGTATCGCGGTCGGCATGGCCACCAACATCCCGCCGCACAACCTGCGCGAGGTCGCCGAGGGTGTGGTGTGGGCGCTGGAGAACTGGGACGCGGACGAGAACACCACGCTCGCCGCGCTGATCCAGCGGATCAAGGGGCCGGACTTCCCGACCAAGGCGTTGATCCTGGGCACCTCCGGCATCGAGGAGGCGTATCGCACCGGTCGCGGTTCGATCCGGATGCGCTCGGTCGTCGAGGTGGACGAGGACAGCAAGGGCCGCACCGCGCTGATCGTCACCGAACTGCCGTACCAGGTGAACCCGGACAACCTGGTGGAGAACATCGCCACCCTGGTCAGGGACGGCAAGCTGACCGGCATCGCGGACATCGCGGACGAGTCGAACAACCGGCGCGGTATGCGCATCGTGATCACGCTGCGCCGCGACGCGGTCGCCAAGGTCGTGCTGAACAACCTCTACAAGCACACCCAGCTGCAACACAACTTCGGCGTGAACATGCTGGCGTTGGTCGACGGTGTGCCGCGCACGCTGCGGCTGGACCAGATCATCCGGCACTACGTGCACCACCAGGTCGACGTCATCGTCCGGCGGACCCGCTACCTGTTGCGCAAGGCCCAGGAGCGCGCGCACATCCTGCGCGGTTACGTCAAGGCGCTGGAGATGCTCGACGAGGTCATCGCGCTGATCCGCCGCTCGCCGTCGGCGGAGGAGGCGCGGCCCGCCCTGATGTCGCTGCTGGACGTCGACGAGATCCAGGCCACCGCCATCCTGGACATGCAGCTGCGCAGGCTGGCCGCGTTGGAGCGGCAGAAGATCATCGACGACCTTGCCGAGATCGAGCGGGAGATCGCCGACTACGAGGACATCCTGCTCAAGCCGGAGCGGCAGCGCACCATCGTGCGCGACGAGCTGATGGAGATCGTCGACAAGCACGGCGACGACCGGCGCACCAAGATCATCCCATTCGACGGCGAGGTGTCGGTCGAGGACCTGATCGCGGTCGAGGACGTTGTCGTCACCATCACCCGCACGGGGTACGCCAAACGAACGAAAACCGACCTGTACCGCGCGCAGAAGCGCGGCGGCAAGGGCGTGCAGGGCGCGGGTCTCAAACAGGACGACATCGTCGAGCACTTCTTCGTCTGCTCGACGCACGACTGGTTGTTGTTCTTCACCAACAAGGGCCGGGTGTACCGGGCCAAGGCCTACGAGCTGCCAGAGGCCAACCGCACCGCGCGCGGCCAGCACGTGGCCAACCTGCTCGCCTTCCAGTCCGAGGAGGAGATCGCCCAGGTCATCCAGATCGCGGACTACCAGGTCGCGCCGTACCTGGTGCTGGCGACCAAGAGCGGCCTTGTCAAGAAGAGCAAGCTGGCCGACTTCGACTCCAACCGTGCTGGCGGCCTGATCGGCATCAACCTGCGCGAGGACGACGAACTGGTCGGCGCCGTGCTCTGCTCTGGCGAGGACGACCTGCTGCTGGTGTCGGCCGGCGGCCAGTCGATCAGGTTCCACGCCACCGACGAGGCGCTGCGGCCGATGGGCAGGGCCACCTCCGGCGTGCTGGGCATGCGGTTCAACGACGGTGACGAGCTGTTGTCCATCGGCGTCGTTGTCGAGGGGCGGTTCGTGCTGGTGGCGACCGACGGCGGTTACGCCAAGCGGACGCCGATCGAGGACTACTCGGTGCAGGGCCGCGGCGGCAAGGGCGTGCTGACCATTCAGTACGACAGCAGGCGTGGCAGGCTGGTAGGTGCGTTGATCGTCGAGGAGAACGACGAGATCTACGCGATCACCTCGTCCGGCGGGGTGATCAGGACCAACGCGCGGGAAGTTCGCAAGGCAGGTCGGCAGACCAAGGGCGTCCGGTTGATGAATCTGGGCGAAGGCACCACCCTGGTCGCGATCGCGGCCAACGCGGAGGACCCCTCAGACGTCCCCGACAACGGGGATGAGTCGCCCGAAACGACACCGACCGTGGTCGAGGCCGTTGCTGACGCATCTGAGACCGCCGAATCCGAGACCGCCGCATCCGAGACCGCCGAAGACAACACCGAACCGTCGAGCTGAGGGATTTACTCGTGACTTCACCCGAGAAGCCGGATCGCCAGGACCCACCGACCGTGCAGGTCGCACGGAACAGCGCGGAGACCGACGGCGCTAAGCAGGCTGCGACGGGTGCGAACGAGAACGGGGCGGCCGCCGCTCCCGCCGAGAACGTGGCTCCTGCCGCTCCGGCAGCGGCCGGCCCCGAGGTGAACGCGGCGCCGCCGCCGTGGCAGCGGGTGCCGAGCGACGCGCAGTACGCCAAGGAATACGAGGACAAGGCGCCGGTGCAGCCGGAGGAGCAGCCGAGCCGGTTCGAGGACTGGGGCTACGCGCGCGGCAAGGAGGACTACTCGACGGTGGTCACCGGCACCGCGGCCGCCTCCGCCATGCCCGGCGCGAGCGGGGTCAACGCGGGTGCTCGGCTCGGACCGGACCCGGTCGGCAGGACCACCGTGAATCTCGCCACTCCGCCGCCGCCAAGCGCGCCCCGGCCCAGCGCGTCCAGCGCGCCGCCCAGCGCCCTGCGCAGGCCGGGTCGTGGCCCACGAAGGGCCAGCTTGCAGGTCAAGCGGGTCGATCCGTGGTCGGTGCTGAAACTGGCGTTCGTGCTGTCCGTCGCGTTGTTCTTCGTCTGGCTGGTCGCGGTCGGCGTGCTCTACGGCGTGCTCGACGGCATGGGTGTGTGGGACAAGCTGAACAGCGACTACAACTCCTTCGCGCAGTCCAGCACCGGCGGAGCCACCGCGCTGATCACCGTGCAGCGCGTTTTCGGCGTCGCCGCGATCATCGGCGCGATCAACATCGTCCTGTTCACCGCGCTCGCCACGGTCGGCGCTTTCGTCTACAACGTGTCCGCCGACCTGGCCGGCGGCCTCGAAGTCACCCTGGCCGAGCGGGAATGAGCCACCCATCCGGCACCGACGCCCGGTTTGGGCGGCCGGTGGCGGGTGCGGTAATGTTTCGGGTGCACGGGGGCCTATAGCTCAGACGGTTAGAGCGCTTCGCTGATAACGAAGAGGTCGGAGGTTCAAGTCCTCCTAGGCCCACTGCTCGGGGGATCCCTCCGCGGGATGCAACCTCGCAGTTCTCAACCCGCCGCTCAAGGAGGCGATCCATCGTGAAGAAGATCCTCGCACTTGCGGCTGTTGCCGGCGCTGTGCTGTTCATCGTCCGTCGCAGCCGGTCCAACAAGGTCGACGCCGACGTGTGGCGCGAGGCCGTCACTCCCAACGACAAGTGAGCTTGTCGGCCAGCTGAGGTCAACGAAGATCGGGCGTGCTCGGGTGGTCACGCCCTCGCCTGGTCTTCGTTTTTTGCGGTTCGGCGTAAAGTAGGACGTCGAACCATGGGGATGTAGCTCAATTGGCAGAGCACCGCCTTTGCAAGGCGGGGGTTAGGGGTTCGATTCCCCTCATCTCCACAGGTAGGGACATTGGTAGTTCTATTGGTAGCCCCTGGTAGGGCTTTGACCTGCGGTTATGCAATTAGTTCGGTCGTGCTGTCCAACGGGGGTTTTGTGACCCTGCACGAACACCCCACCGCTCGGTTCACCTTGCCGTCGCCCTGCGACAGACCGAATTCCGGCGGGCTCGTTGACTCCTGATTCGGCTGATTCAGATCCCCAAGTGGTGAGCGATGCCATCAGCAGTGGCGCTCCCATCAGCGGAGGGAGGGTGTTCGGCGTTTCGATCACCGATCGCTGATGGGTCGTCCCGCGAAGCGGCGGCGGCATGCACCTCGACCATTGCGCGCACCCTATCACCCGCACCTCGGTTATCTTAGAGTTCAGATATGCATGATAGTCTGGACCCGTGGAGCCCCGATACCGCGAGATTGCTGCTGACCTGGAACGACGGTTGAAGGCAGGCGAGTGGCCAGTCGGAACACCTCTGCCAGGACTGTCCAATTTGCAGCAGCACTACGGGGCATCGCTCAACGTGGTGCGTGGCGCCCAGTCCCTCCTCATCGAGACCGGTCTGCTGCGCAGTGTGCAGGGGAAAGGTGTCTACGTGCTCCAGTTGCCGCCTGACGATCTTGCGGATACCCGCACGCTCGCCAAGGAGCGGTTGGCCGACGCCGAAGCTGCTCTGCACGACGCCCGCAGGGCACTGGAGTCCGACGACGACCTCCTCGTTATCGACGGGAACCAGGAAATCAGCGGGCCCGCGCACATCCGGGGCGTTGTCCGGGGACAGCTCATCGTCCAATCTGGCGGGCGCCTGCAACTGAGCGGCTCGGTCGAACGCGGGCTGATCGTCGCGGATGGCGGACGTGCCGAAATCGAAACCTCGGCGCGAGTGAACAACCTGCTAGTCGAACCCGGAGGCAAGGCCACGATCAAAGGACTCGTCCTGGGCGTGGTCGAAGCCTGTCAGGATAGCCAACTCACCGTCGCAGGAACGATCTTCGGTGAACTCCTCGGTCAAGAGCACGACGGCACGGTCATCCAGCCCGGTGCGACCATCAAACCCCTTCACGAGCTTCCCGTTCACCTGCGTCGTACCTCGCGCGGTCTCTCACCGCAGGCAGACAAGTAAAGGATTGGTCTGTGACTGAGTCGATCCCGGAAGCAGAGTCCTATATCCAGTTCCGCCTGAATTCGATGTCGTCAAGGAACGAACACCATCGGTTCGAGGAAATTGCGACTCGGGTTGCTCAAAAGCGCATCAGCGCGAACATCCTCATCGCGACCGGTCCAGTGAGCTCGGGTGGAGACCAACAGCGTGACGCGGAATCGTTCACAACCCGGCTCCCCGACGAACTGCCGCACTCGGCGGGATTCGCGGCTGCGGCGTCGACCTCACCCGTGGTGATCGCGTGCACCGTCCAGAGCAGAAGTCTCAAGCAGAAAGTCCTCGACGACCTCGCTGGCATCTGCGCCGAGGACGCAGCACCAGTCGAGCATGTCGCGTTCTTCACCGTGCATCCCATCGCAGAAGGCATTACCCACGATCTACAGAAGACCGCTCGGGAGCAGTACGGGGTAACACTCGACGTATTCTGCGGTGGCGATATCGCAACATTCCTTACCCAGCCAGACCTGGTGTGGGTCGCGCGGCACTACCTCGAATTGCCGTCGCACCTCATCCCACCACCGGAAGACCAGCCGGCACCGCAGTGGTATGCCGACCTCATCGAGGGCCTACGGCAGAACAAAGGGCCAGTCGCTCTGACGCCTGCGGTACAAGGGGAGGTCATTCGCGGGCTGCGACACGCTACGTGGGACGAGGTCGCGAACGCCGACCTGCCGGAGTGGCTGAACTTCATGGGGGCGTTCTTGGCTGACTCCAACGACGGTACGGACACCGAGTTGGTGTTCCGGGCCTGTTACGAGATGGCCGTCGCGCGGTTTCGTGGCATGGGGATCGCAGCAGGCATCGAAGATTTGGTCCGCCGCGCTATCGACTACGCATGCACGAGCAGCCAGCCGAACATCGTCGACGACGCCGTCACACTGGCCTCGTACTGGGGTTCGATGTGGCAAACCGGTGTCGCCAAGGCGGAGGCATCCGAAATCACCCTGGCAATGACGCGGCTTCGGGCGCACCTCGTCGACCAGCTCGACGCGACCGACGTGAACATTTATCCGGTCCGTGCCGCGACGCTGACCGGGACGCTTGCGTTCGCGCACTTGACCCCGAACTGGGAGAAGACCGAGGCTGCCCACGGCAAACCAGCGCCGGCCGAGGTCGCTCCTGGCGTCGGGATGCGCCTGGACGAATTCGAGATCGACGTCTCTGCACTCGAAGACACCGAGCTGTTCGACATCGCGACGGCGATGAGATATCTGGAGCAATTGGTGGATCTGCTGCCGCGAGCCCGGGTGTACTCGTGCAGGCAGTTGGCCCGCGTGTTCACGATGTTCGCACCGATCGCAGCCGAGTACCCAAGCTATGAGAAGGTGCGTGATGGCCTCGACGCGGCATTGGCCGAGGTTCAGGGTGACAACGCTACTGCGGAACGCTGCCGCGATCGCGGGATGGCATTTGTGCAGGCAGGCAAGCCACTGAAGGCACTCGCCGAACTGCACAACGCGAAGCTGAAATGGTTCAACGGCGACACGCTCTACGGCGCCATCCTGACGATGCGGTACCTAGGCTCGTTGTACGCCAGGCTTGGGCTAACGTACGCGGCGAAAATGTACGCGTGCACCGCCGCGACCTTGGGGATGATGAGCGATGACACCAATGTGAAGCAGCACGCACCGAAGGCGCTCCTGGAAGCAGCGCAGTACGCCCATGAGACCGGCACCTGGGTTGACGCGGCGGCACTGACCGAGATTGCGCTCCTTGCCCGAGCCCAGCTCTTGATCGACCCCTTCAACTATGACAAATACCCCGATCTTGCCGCGCACCAGACGAATGCGACTCTAGAGTTGGCCGGCGTCCGCAGGTATTGGCCCGAGATCGAACCGCTCATCCGAGCCGCACACTACACAACGGACTGGTATGAGGGGCTGGTCGAGGTCGTCGAGCACACTGACGCAGCATTCAACCTGACCGAGGAAGAGTTCCAAGCTCAGGCCACCGAGCAACTCGCAGGCCCGGTCCTAGGTGACGTCGGTCCCACCAGGAGCATTGACTTCCAGGCTCTCGGCATCCGCTGGATCTTCGAGTTCAACAACAACCGGGCCATAGTGTTGGCCGCCGAGGGGTTCGTGGCTGCCCTCCAGGTCATCCTGGCCGACATCGCGCCCATGAACCCGGTCCTCATCGACAGCACTGTCCGCGTCGCTGTTGAGGTGATGCCGGCTGCGAGTCGCGATGTCGATAACAGCGACATCGACGACTCAGAGCCTGAGATCGTCGCCACTGTGGTCCTGCCCGACACGCCGGATGACCCGGACGCGCGCGACCGAGTCGTCGTCGCGATGTGCTTTCAACTCCTCCATGCAGTGCACGTCCGCCCGCCGGGCGACCTTCATAGTCTCCTGGAACGGTTGCTCGCAGGCGGTCTCGTCCACAAGGTGTCGGTCGGTCGGCCCTACGAGGAAACTGCGGCACTCCTGAATAATGATCACTACGACCGGTGTGCCGACGCAAGCAGGCCGCCATCGTCGGACACGTTCCAGCCAGTCGAACGGAAGCCTCTTGCCGCCTCCACTGCAACCGGCCCAGGCTACGACCGTGACGACGCACTCCAGGCCGTTCGCGAGCGGTACGAGGTCGCAAACGACGCCCTGCGATACACCCTGCCACGCCTTCTGACGAATGAAGGCGGCCGGGCGACGATCGTGCGGCTACGCGCAGATGGGTGGCTCGACTGGCAGATTCTGGTCGCCCACCTGAATGCCGCAATGAACTGGCGGATGCAGCAGGCAGGAATCCGACCCGAGTTCGCCGACCCGATGCAAATAATGGAGCTCGCCCGGCGACCTGAGACCGCAGTGTCCCCGAAAATGCCGCTCGCAGTGTTCGCAGATAACCGGGTCGACATGCACATCTATATGCAAACGGCCACAGTTGCCCGTCGGTGGAACCTCCGCGGACGGCAGGAAGCGCCCGGTGAAGAAGCGATGCGCAATCTCTTGATCCGTCGGTACCGGTACGCGGTTGACGACATCCCGCACCGCGATCTACTCGACTGCATCGACCAGGACGGCAATCTGCTACCGATCCTTGGCGTGTCCGCCGACCACCGCAACGGCGGTCAGGACCTGGAAGACGCCGAAGGCACCACACCTGTGTAGCTGCCGTCAGCTAGTGCCGCGTCACGCAACGTTGGGTAGGTAATCAGGGCGGCGGATCTTGGATTTCCGCAGTAACCGCCCGTAGGACGGGTGAGACGACACCTATGGGCAGCAGCAAAGGAATGTAGGTGGCTGATTCTTAGCTTCGGTCGGGTTTCGTGGGCACGCTATCGTTCATGTTGGGCCGCTGCCTCGTACCACTTCTGGTCGGATTGATAATCCGGATCGCCGTTGTGAAAGTGTCGGCCCCATTCTTGCGACAACTCGGTCAGGGCATGGGACACGTCACCGGGCACCAGATACCGCAGGCCCGAATCAGAACGTCGGAAACCCATGAACAATAAGCCGAGCGGACTGCGGTTGGCGGAATATCCAGTTTGTCGCGCAATTGTCGGCCGGAGTGGCCGTCTCCTCTGACGGCCCGGCTCGACCAGTCGCCAATTCGACTGTGGCGGGGCAGTCGTCAAAGCCAACTCCGGTCTGACCGAATGATCCCGCCATATCGCTCGGTCCTGTTGAGTCGCGCTACTATCCGGACGGCGGCATCCGGTACAGCGTCCAGCAACACCGCCAATCACATCTCTACATTAGAGGTGCTTCAAACGGTGAGACTTCTTCACGGCGTTGTACTTGCTGACACGTCAACAGCGTCGGCCATCGCAGGCGCGGTCATGCGGTCTGGGTCTGTGCTTCGCAGCGGACCAGAGCGACAAGCTGGCAGGACGCAGCCACCCTCCGCGTCTACGCGGCCTGGGTAGCAGCATCGTCCGCAAAGCGCCGAAATTCTCGGCGCACACATGCCCAAACGAGAACATCATCAAAAGAGTACCGGATGATGCGAATCTGGTGGTTCTATGTCAAAGAAATCGACTTCCGTAAAGCCGGGAGTTCGACTGAAATATGCCCGCCTGAAGCTGACCATTGCCGGAGATACCGATCCATCGAATGACACGTCATCCATAAAACAAGCACCTCGAAAAGATGCACCGAAATCGAAGAATGATCTGAACATCGTAGGGCACTCAAATACTGCACCCTCAAAAGTTGTCACCAAACCGTCAAAACTGGTTCCTCGAAAATCCGCCAGCGAACCAACAAACCAAGCACCATCGAGAAGGATATCGTCAAGAACACAGCCCGACAGGTCGAAGTCAACTAGCGTAGCGTCAACCAGATCCACAGATACTGGAACCCGCTTCCTCGGCGGCGGATGTACGTCTGATCTATCCGGACCGCACGGATCGGTACCCTCATAGAGATGCTTACGGATTAGTTGCTGAATAGCCCTTTTAACCCGAAGATCCCCGACCAGCGCTTGCGCGTCGCTCGACCCTGTCCCGTCACGCCCGGACTTGTTTAACCTAACTCCTCCAGGCGAGCATCGAAGGCAGTCGCAAAGCACATTCATGATTTCCTGGCGAAGCCGAGGCACTTGTTGCTCGATATTATCAAGCTGGCGCAAAGCATCCAGCTGAGCGGCTTCGTCCCCACTTTTAAGGTCTCGCACCGCGTCTTCAAACGGTTGCGTTATGCTGGCGCTCCCATGATAATGAACCCCGCCGTATATTGTCTGCGCTTGGAGGCTTGACCCCAAGAACACTCCGTTAATTTCATTACGAAACGACTTCTCCGGTTCCTCGCTCAATCCGTTCCCTAACCTTTTCCTGCTCAGGTGGCCCAACATGGCGGATGTTACTGGGTAGGTCGCGCGCCGAGGCGGTGAGCGCGACGGTAGCCATCAGACGTTACCGCCCTCGGCCTGGGCAACCTCCGGCGTGCCTCTAACCCCGCAGGGAGTTGAGGTTGCTGCGGGTGGCCAGCGTCTGAGGATGATCAGGACCATACCCGTAGTAGGTCCGAGACCAATTGTTCGAAAGCCGTTGCTGCTGCCGCGGGATCTCCGGCGTGCCCCTGCCAAACGGGCTCGTCAGCTTCGAGCCCAATGCGTTGGAGACCGCATGCGCCCCCGAAGGGCCAGACCACGACACGCAGCACCGTGCGCTCCAAGCAGCTGTCTCGATTCTGGCGGCGTTCGTCCTCGGACTCTGCGCCGGAGTGCTGTCTTGGCTGGGCGGGATGCCCGTACCAACAGCCGTACTTGCAGGATGCGGAGCCTTCGGTGGAGCAGCCGCATTGATCCTTGTGATCCTGCGTTTCATACGCACAGGCTCGTAGACTCCTTCGAGAACTGTGACGCTCCGAGCGGGAGAGGTTCCGGCCAAGCATTCTGGGCTGTTGCTCCTGTGCGGGCCGAAAAGTCAAGGCCGTCCACTCCGGTTGCCGTCTGGGCCTGGACTTCGGAACGCACGACAGCAACGAGTCGGCGAGACCTCTCCGCACCGATTCCCAACCGTGTGCGCAACCTGTCCGCCGAGATGGGCCTCTGGTGAACCGCCCGGTGTGCGGCGTCTTCCTTCCTGGCCCGAGCCAGCAACTCAGCAGGAAGGGTGTCCGACCTGCGCCGCTCCTGCATTCCCCGCAGTACAGGGTCCTCGTCCGGGTCGATCTCGCCCGTCGACGGCGTGCGGTCTTGATCCGCGGGCACTGGCCCAGTCCGAGCAGGCTCCGCGATCTCGCGGGCCTGCCCACCGATCGCGGAGATCGCCTGGAGGAACCCCGGCCCGACCTCCGCCCAGCCGATCAGCAGGAGTGGGCCGACTGCGTCGAAGGCGGCCTTGCCGTAGGCGCCGGTGACGAGTGGGTCGGCGACGTTGAGGGCGAGGGTAGTGAGGCTGGCGAAGATCAGCAGCCCACGCGCCGACTGGAGTTGCTCAACAGTGGCACCGTGCAGGGCGAGGTGGCGGGTGCCCAGCAGCAGGCCCAGGATGGAGAGGTCGACCGCGGGGGCGATCAGGGGTGCGACCCAGATGAGAACGCCGAGGCGCAGGGCGAGGGTGAGGACGTTGCCGAAGCCGAAGGTGAAGGTCAGGCCGACGACCGTGCCGATGATGACCGTGACTGCCTTGACGATGACGGCCTGGTCCGCGGCCGGGCGCACGGGAGCGGTGAGGGCGAGGGTGGCCATCAGGCGTCACCGCTCTCGACCTGGGCAACCTTCGCTGGGGGCCGGCGGATGCCGACTGGTTCGATCTGGATTTCGGGGCCTTCGACCATGATCAAAGGGTTCGGATTGTGCCACGTTAGGCCCACGCACGGAGGCTCGTGCTCGCAAAGAGCGCGAGCTTTTGCGTTCCGCGTGTCTTGTGGGGGCCGAGCCCCCACACCCCAGCCGAGGGCAAGCCCCCGGACCCCTTCGGTGGTTCCGCCTGTCGTTCCAGGGTTCGAATAAGCTTCCCCAAGGTCCACTCCCAGCCCACCTCACCGGCTCTCGCCTGCGGTGTTGTCGCTGCGGTCGTCCACGATTCGGTAACTCTGCTGGCTGCTGCGCGTCGGCCGCGTCGGCGAGATGACGCCGCGGGCGGTCAGTTCGGCCAGCCGACGGGCGAGAGTTCGCTGATTGATGCCAAGCCGTTCACGCAGGGTCTTTGCCGTGACGTTACCAGCGCGAATAGCCTGCGCCACGGCGTCGAGGTCTGCTTCGACGCCGGTTGCGGCGGGCGAATTGACTGTTTCGTTCGCGGCCGGCGTCGGATCGAACAGCGTCGGCAGGTCTTCCACAAGGCGGTAGCTGGCATACCGGCGCCCACCAGTGCTGATCGCGATGCGCCGGACGACCAGATCCCGAAGTGCCCGTCCCGCGGCAGTCGGATTCACGCCCCACGCCTGTAGCATCGAGTTGGTCACTCGACCGGCGTTGCGCATCATCGCGAGCGCCAAATGCTGTTCATCGGTGAGACCACTCAACCCCAACATGCCGATCCAGTGGATGGTCTCCGGCGAGAGCAGCGCGGTTTGCGGCACCTTGATGACCACTTGTCCAGGCCCTATATCAAACTCTGGCGGGCTCATGCCGACGCGGCGAAGCTCCGCCATCACGCTGGGCAGACCAGATCCGCGGTTCTCGCAAAGTGACTCGCCGCGTGAACCCGGCAGAGTCACATCGGCCAGCAGCGAAGCGAGCCTTTGGTTTCGCGAGGTACTCACCTGGTCGTCGGTGCCGAGCTGCTCTGGTGTGATCGGTCCGTACAGGCCGCCAGGACTCTTCACCACCAGGCGATCCGGGTATAGCTCGACCTGGACTTGAGCGCCGCGAGCCTCGGGACTGTAATCCCGATGCATGAGGGCGTTCACCAGCAACTCCCGTACCACGGCGAGCGGATAGTCGTACCGGTCTTCCCGCCCGATCCCGCGGATGACCGCAGCCTTGCGCATGTTCTGGATCGCCGCCGCGATGCCGTCCGCGACCATCGTCGGGATCGGACCGGTGATCGTTCGATTGTCCAGAAAGCGGGTGCCGTCAGGTGCCGTATCGCCGATCGTCAAGCCGGGCAATGCGACGAACGATACGAACAGTTGGGGAAAGAACTCCTGCGGATACTGTCCCAAACACAGCAAACCCGCGATCGTCGGCCTTTGTACGCCGGCTTCATCGCGGCGCAGCACTCCCAGTCGGCGCAGCAGCACGTCGTCCTCGGTTTCCCTGAACCGAGGGGTTGTCGTCCGCACGCGCGCCAGGTACGCATCGACGCTCGCGGGGTCGAGATCCTCGACGGTCGCCTCGATGACAGGGTCATGATCGTGAGTCGGCTGGCTCCGGTTGGCGAGCAGCTGGGTGACCTCGTAGTGGCTGAGACGCCGGTCACCGTCGCCACCGCGGATGAACGAGCCACCGTACGCGCCCCGAGCTTTGACGAACGACGGCTTCTCGACAGGATCCAGTCCGGCCACGTCGAGCCGAACGATCGAACTGCCCTCGAACTCCTCTACCTCGATCGGCGCGCGAACTGGAGGCTCCAGCTTGTCCGCGCAGGCACCAGCGAGCGCGTCACGGATCGCCTTCGGGTCGAACCGCGGAGCCGGCCGAAACCCGTTCGTCTCGTCCAGTCCCAGGAGCAGCGTGCCACCCGATCCGTTTGCGAACGCACTCACCGTTTCAGGCACGCTGGCCGGCAGCCCGCCTACGGCCGCCTTCACCTCAACATCGCCAAGCTCTGCGCCGATTCGCCGCATCCGCTCAACCAGCACGACGGTATCCATTCGCCCCACATCCTGCTCGACGACAATCAACTTAGCCATACTTAGCCATACTTGGCCAGGTGGTGGCTAAGTGTGCTCCCCACCTACCGACGCAGAGTCCCCCTGTGGATCGGCGAGTTGTCTGTTGGGTGTTGGCCCTAGCATCGGTGAATGAACCTGCGCACAGTGACGGTGTCATCCGGTCGCACCCTGGCGTTCGCCGAATGGGGCGATCCGGACGGGCTCCCCATCTTCAGCTTGCACGGCACTCCCGGATCCCGGCTGAACCGGCATCCGGACGACGGCAAGGTCGCGGCCATCGGCGCGCGGGTGATCACCTACGACCGGCCGGGATACGGGGGCTCTTCCCGACATCACGGCCGGGTTGTCGCGGACTGCGTCGCCGATGTCGCGGCTATCGCGGACGAGTTGGGGATCGAGCGGTTCGCGGTGACGGGTGGGTCCGGGGGTGGGCCACACTGCCTCGCGGTCGCGGCAGGACTGCCCGAAAGGGTCACGCGGGCCGCGTGCGTTGTCGGGGTCGCGCCTTACGACCGGTTGGGCGACGCCTTCTTCGACGGGATGGACCCGGAGAACATCAAGGAGTTCGGCTGGGCGCTGGAGAGTGAGGAGCGGCTGGCGGCCGAGCTTCGGCGGGAGGCCGACGGCATGCTCACCCGGCTGGCCGCGGATCCCGCGACGTTGCTCGGTGACTTCGACATTCCCGATGCGGACCGGGAGATTCTGAGCAGGCCGGACATCGCGACCGTGCTGCGCGAGGGGATGACCGAGGCGGTCGGCGCGAGCGTGACCGGGTGGGTGGACGACGATCTGGCGTTCACTCGTCCGTGGGGATTCGACGTCGAGTCGGTCAGCGTGCCGACCTCGGTGTGGTGGGGCACGAAGGACGTGCTGGTGCCGCCGGGGCACGGCGAGTGGCTCGCCCGGCACGTGCCGGACGCGATCACCCGGATCGACGACAGCGGCGGGCATCAGATGGACCCGGAGACGCGGATCGGGTTGCTCTACACCTGGTTGCTCCACGGCGGCGATCTGAGCTGATTTCCATTGCGGCGCAAGCCCGGTCGGTGGCTGGTGCGGCCCGTCTGGTTGACTCCCGGGCCTATGAGACGAGCCGCGCTCTGCGCCCTTCCCCTGTTGGCCGCCTGCGCCGCGCTCGCGGCCTGCGGACCCGACTCGACCGGCGCGCAGGCACCGACGACGACGGCCCCGCAGCCGAGCACGACCACCCAGTCGGTGGCCGCTCCGGCAGTGCCGACGCCTGCCACGACCGGGTCATGCCCGTACCTCGACAAGGTGACGGCGGAGGACGCCAACGGGCAACACGTGACCACGGTGAAGCTCTCCGCGCCGGACGGGCAGTCGCAGCCCAGCTGCTTCTTCTACCGGCCGGACGGCAACTGGCAGCTGACCGTCTGGGTCTACACCGGCTCGCCGGCCGTCGCCAGGGCGATCGTGAACCAGGAGGCGCCGGTGACCACGTCGAACCCGGCGAACGAGCCGGCGGGCTGGTCGGGCGGGTCGGAGCCGACGCGGACGGGCGCGGTCTACGCGGTGGCCAAGGACGGCCACGCGGTGGTGGTACTCAGCAACCAGAAGCAGACCATCAAGACCAAGGTGATCACCGATCACGTGGTCAGCTCGCTGGGCTGGTGAACGGCTGATCGGGCAGGGTGCCGCGCACGGCACCCTGCCCTTTTGTCATCAGTTCTTCTCGGCGGCGTGCTGGCTGTTGCTGGGTGCCGAGCCGTTGCTGGACTGGGTCTCGCCACCGAGCGGGATCACCGGGGCGGACTGTTCCTCTGGCTTGGCGGACTGGCGGGACTTCACCACGACCACCGCGATCGCCGCGACGGTGCCCGCGCCGAGCAGCCACAGCAGCCGGCGACCACCGCGCTTGCCGCTGGGGTTCTTCTCGGCCCTGCTGCGCACCTTGGCGGTCTTGCGCTCCAGCTTGGCCAGCTTCTTCTGCACCCGGCGGCCGAACTCGGCTCCGGTCGCGCTCGCCTGCTTGCGGGCCTTGCGACCGGTCTTGCGTGCCTTGGCTGCCTTGGCCGCGAGGTCCTTGCTGATCCCCTTTGTGGCCTTGGCCGCGTTCTTGCGTGCCCTGCGCCGGGCCTTGCGGCTCTGCTTGACCAGCTCGTCGACCTCGGACAGCATGTGCTCTGCCGCCGCGGCGCCCTTGGCCGCCTGCTCTGCCGCGTTACGCCGGATCGTGCGGACGGCCTTGCCAACCGACTCGCCGGCCTGGGACATGGCCTTCACTTCTTCCATCGTCGCACTCCAGACGTTTCTTGATCAACCAACTGTTGGAATACCCGGTTCGGCCATCGCGCATGCGCGGGTCGTGCTGCCGGGCTCCGACGCCATCTATCCTGCCCCGTCCACCGCATTCCCGCCGTAGATGGCACGATGGCGGCGTGGCTGACAGCAATGCATCGCTCGTTGGGGCGACCGTTACGGCGACCCTGCACACCTCGCTCGGTGACATCCGGCTGAACCTGTTCCCGAACCAGGCGCCGAAAACGGTGTCCAACTTCGTGGGTCTGGCTCAGGGCACCAAGGAGTACTCGCAACCCAACGCCAAGTCCGGCAATTCGGGCCCGTTCTACGACGGGTCGATCTTCCACCGGGTGATCGACGGCTTCATGATCCAGGGCGGTGACCCGACCGGTACCGGCCGGGGTGGCCCCGGCTACCGCTTCGCCGACGAGTTCCACGCGGAACTACAGTTCAACAAGCCCTACCTGCTGGCAATGGCCAACGCGGGCAAGGACACCAACGGCTCGCAGTTCTTCATCACTGTGGCGCCGACCACCCACCTGAACTTCCGGCACACCATCTTCGGCGAGGTCGCGGACCAGGCGTCGCGGGACGTTGTCGACGCGATCGCGACCACCCCGACCAAGGGGGGCGACCGGCCAGTGACCGACGTGGTCATCAACAGCGTCGACGTGGACGTCAAGCGCGAGGGCTGAGCCCTCCGCGCCTGCCTGGCAGCAGCAGATGACAACGCCACTTGGCCCATCGGGGCCACCGGCCGGCCAGTTCGGCGGACAGGTCGAGTTACCGGCGTGCTTCCGGCACGCGGACCGGCCAACCGGGCTGCGCTGCAGCCGGTGTGACCGGCCGGCGTGCCCGGAGTGCCTGCGTGAGGCATCCGTCGGCTACCAGTGCGTCGAGTGCGTCTCGGACGGCGCACGGACCGCGCGCCCGTTCCGGCAGCGCACCGTCGCCGGCGCCGAGCTGACCGACAAGCCGATCGTCGTGCCGGTGCTGATCGCGGTCAACGTGCTGGTCTACGCGATAACGGCGATCCAGGCCGGCGGCATCGGCGACGTCGGCAGCTCGCCGCTGTTCCAGCAGTGGGCCGAGTTCCCGATCGCGGTCGCGCACGGGAGCTGGTGGCAGCTGATCACCGCCGGCTTCCTGCACGTCACGCCGATCCACATCGTGATGAACATGCTGTCGCTGTGGTGGATCGGCAAGGACCTGGAACGCATCCTCGGCCGGGTCCGGTTCACCGCGGTCTACCTGGTGTCGCTGCTCGGCGGCGGGGTGTCGGTGTTGGTCTTCGCCAGCCCGGACAGCTCGGTGGCCGGCGCGTCCGGCGCGGTGTTCGGCCTGCTCGGCGGCGTGCTCGTGGTGGTGCTCAAGCTCAAGCTGAACCCGGGCGCGGTGATCGCCACGATCGCCATCAACCTGGTGTTGAGCGTGGCCATCCCGGGCATCTCCGTGCTCGGCCACGTCGGTGGCCTCGTGGTTGGCGCGCTGATGACCGCTGCGATCATCTACGCGCCGGCGAAGAACCGGAACAACTGGCAGTTCGGCGCGGTGGCGGTCGCGGTGGTGGCGCTGATCGGGCTGGTGCTGCTCCGGGACACCCAGCTGGCCGCGCTGATTCAGGCGTTGATCTAGGGGCTGAGCTAGGGACGCAGGGCGTGCAGCACGTCGAGCACGTCCTCGGGGTCGGCGCCCAGCTCAAGCCAGCCGAGCACGACCAGCTGCTCCTCGCCCTGCTCGTCGCGGCCGTCGAGTTCGAGCAGGGTGACGGTGCGGCCGAGCCGGTGCGTGCGGGACAGCTTGATCCGGGTGCTCTGCCACGGCAGTCGCAGCCGTCCGCTGACCAGGCGGACGACGATGCCGGAGGAGTCCGCGTGCAGTTTGGGCCGCAGCAGCGTGCCGTAACCGGCGGCAAGCGCGAAGGCGATGGTGGCGACGCCGGCGAACAGGCGCGTCTGGCCACTGCCGCTGAACAGCGCGGTCGCCAGCAGGGCGAGCGTGGCGAGCCAGCCGATGCCGACCAGGGCGGGTCGGGGAGACCACTGCGCCATGGGGGTGCCGTCGGGATGGGGCATGATGGGTTCTCCCACTGTCACGGTGCTTACCGGAGGACATCAGGCATGACTGCCGAGGAGCTGGGCTGGGTGCCGGATGACGTCGACCTCAGCAAGCCGAACGCGGCCCGGGTCTACGACTACTTCCTCGGCGGCGCCAACAACTTCGACGTGGACAGGGTATTCGCGAAGAAGGTGACGCAGATCCTGCCGGACGCGCCGTTCCTGGCCATCGAGAACCGCAGCTTCCTGCGGCGCGCCGTGAAGTTCCTGGCCGAGCGGGGCGTGCGCCAGTTCCTCGACCTCGGTTCCGGCATCCCGACCGTGGGCAACAGCCACGAGATCGCGCAGGCCGTCGACCCGGCCTGCCGGGTGGTGTACGTCGACTTCGAGGCGGTCGCGGTCGCGCACAGCGAGTTGATCCTGCAGGACAACCCGAACGCCGCCATCGTGCGCGCCGACCTGACCCGGCCCGAGTCGGTGCTCAACCACCGGATCACCAAGGAGCTGCTGGACTTCGACGAGCCGATCGCGGTGATGATGTTCGCCTCCATGCACTTCGTACCGGACGGCGCGAACCCGGAGCGGATCGTCGCCGCCTACCGCGACGCCACCGCGCCGGGCAGCTGGTTGGCGCTGAGCCACGGCACCAGCGACGAGCGGCCCGAGGTGCAGGACGCGGTCGACGAGTACCAGACGACCGCCAACCCGGCCATCCTGCGGCCGAAGCCCAGCGTGCTGCGGTTGTTCGACGGGTACGAGCTGGTCGAGCCGGGTCTGGTGTTCACCCCGCAGTGGCGCGGCGAGCTGAACGTGTGCGACCCGTGGCGGGCCGGCGTCTACGCGGGCGTCGGCAGCAAGCCCTGAACCCGGCTCGCGCCAGGTTGTCCACAGGAGTTATCCCCAGTGGGGATGACTTACAGTTGTGTCGTTCGATGACGCACGGGTGAACCGGCTGCGACCCGGAGGGATCGGCCAAACCTCGATCCGGTGACGTCAGGCGTCGGTCGTCATGGTCGGTAACCGCAGGTCAGCGCCAGCGCATCGTCATCAGCAGGCCACCGATCATCAGCGCGAAGCCGATGGCGAAGTTCCACGGGCCCAGCGTGTTCAGGAAGCCGATCTTGCTTTCCGCGATGTAGGTGACCACCAGCCAGGCCAGACCGATCAGCATCAGGCCGAGCATCACGCCGATGTACACCGGGCTCGACGGGCCAGCCATCTTCGCCTTGACCGGCGTGCGACGGTCCAAGGGTGCGCTGTACGTGGTCTTCTTGCGGACCTTCGACTTGGGCATACTGTCCTCGCCTGGCTGGAACTGGGCACGTGGGCTCACGCCTGCGGATGCGATAGCCGCGCAACCACATCCAGGTGAACACGTTAACGTAACTGAGTGGGCTCGCGAACAACGAGTAGGCACATGCTGCCGGGATCGTTGTGTCGGGCTCGCCCACGAGGGTGGTTTCCACACGGTTCGGAGGTTCGACGGTGAGTCAACAGCCACCGGTGCCTCGGGGTCGCGGCGATCGTCGCAACGACGGTCGCGGTGACGGTCGGCCCCGCCATGGTTCCTGGCCGGGCGAGAACCCGACCGAGTTCCTCCCGCGCGTCTCCGACCTGCGACGTTCCCCAGAGCCAGGGCCAGGACGACCAGGGCCAGGGCGCGGCGCCGACGCGGCCGAGACCACCTACATCCCGCCGGTCCGCGACGAATACGACGACGACTACTGGGACTATCCCGACGAAATTGATGACCAGGACGAACCACGCTCGACCCGGCCGCCGGCCGTGGGCGGTCGGGGCGGCAAGGTGTTTCGCACGGTTGGCGAGCTGTGTCTGACCGCCGGCATGGTGGTTCTGCTCTTCGTGGTCTACGAGGTGTACGTCACCAACATCTTCTCGGCGCAGAAGCAGTCCACCGCCACGCAGGCGCTGAACAAGGAGTGGGACACCGTCGGGTCAGGGCGCAACGCGCACTACAACGTGACCGACGGCCAGGGCATCGCCAAGATGTTCATCCCGGCGCTGGGCGTCGACTACCAGTTCACCATCATCGAGGGCACCACCCAGGCCGACCTGGCCATCGGACCGGGCCACTACACCGGCACCGCGCTGCCCGGTCAGCCGGGCGACTTCGCGGTCGCCGGCCACCGCGTCGGTGAGGGGGCCCCGTTCAACGACCTCGACCTGGTCCAGCCGTGCGATGCGATCGTGGTGGAGACGCAGGCCGACTGGTACGTCTACCGGATGCTGCCGCTGGCCAGCCAGCGCAACGGCTGGAACCCGGCGGCCAACCCGCTGTGCAACGGCCCGGACGGCGACGCCAAGGTGGTGCCGCTCACCGGTGAGTACAGCCAGACCAACGGCCAGGAGATCGTGCTGCCCACCGAGGGCGACGTGATCGCGCCGGTGCCGCACTACCCGTACACCAACCTGTCCTCCGGCCAGGAGGCCTCGTTGATGACGATGACCACCTGCCACCCGAAGTTCTCCGACAAGCAGCGGATGATCCTGCACGCCGTGCTGGTCAAGGACTGGCAGAAGGACCCGGCGCACCCGAACAACGCGCCGCCCGAGCTGAAGGAGACCAGCTGATGTACAGCTGGATCTGGCGCCACCTGCCCGGACCGTTCGCGGTCCGGCTGCTGCTGTCTCTCGTGCTGGTGTGCGGCGTGATCGCGTTGCTGTTCTTCGTGGTCTTCCCCGCGGTCGATCCGCTGTTGCCGTTCAACAACGTGACCACCGGCGGCTAGGCTGGCACCATGCGGATGCTGGTCGTCGACAACTACGACAGTTTCGTCTACAACCTCGTGCAGTACCTGGCCCAGCTCGGGGTCGATTCGGACGTGCTGCGCAACGACACCCCCGAGCTCGGCCCGGAGCGGATCGAGCAGACCCTGGACGGCTACGGCGGGGTGTTGGTCAGCCCTGGACCGAGCACGCCGCAGCGGGCCGGCCAGAGTATCGCGGTGATCCAGGCGTGCGCCGGCCGGAACCTGCCGGTGCTCGGCGTGTGCCTCGGGCACCAGGCGATCGGCGCGGCCTGGGGCGGCGTCGTCGAACAGGCGCCCGAACTGTTGCACGGCAAGACCAGCCAGGTGCACCACACCGGCACTGGCGTGCTCGCCGGGCTGCCCGATCCGTTCACCGCGACCCGCTACCACTCGCTGACCGTGCGGCGGGACACCGTGCCGGCCGACTTCGAGATCACCGGCTGGACCGAGAGCGGCATCGTGATGGCCATGCGGCACCGGGAACTGCCGGTCGAGGGCGTGCAGTTCCACCCGGAGTCGGTGCTCACCGACGGCGGGCACCGGATGCTGGCGAACTGGCTCGCGGTGTGCGGGTACGAGGTGCCGCCGGTACGCGTTGCCGAACTGGAGACCGAGATGCGCACGCTGGCCTCGGCAGCGCACGTCTGAGTTTCCCTCACCCCAACGAAAACCGGGCCCTGCGGAGAGATCCGCAGGGCCCGATCGCCGTTCGTCAGTGGATGGGGCCGCCGCCGTTACCGCTGGTGCTCGGGCCGCCGCCGAACTTGTAGACGGTGATGCCGACCGTCGCGTTCTTCTGCACCTGGCTGCCGACATCCTGCTGCTGCTCGGCGATCTGACCGTCGTTGAGCGGGTTGCCCTGGGTGTAGATGGTGTTGAACGTGCCGGTCCAGCCGAGGGCCTGCAGCGCGTTCTGCGCCTCGGACACGGTCTTGCCGCTCAGGTCCGGCATCTGGAAGGTGGCCTGCGAACCGTCGGACACGGTCAGCGTGATCGTGGTGCCGACCGGTTGGCTGGTGCCACCGGGTGGGCTCTCCGCCTCGACCGTGTTCACCGGGTCCGCGCTCGGCGCGACCTGCTTCTGCACCTTGAAACCCTGTGCCTGCAACGTCGACCGGGCCGCGTCGTACAGCTGACCGGTGACGTCCTTGACCTGGACCGACTGCGGCTGCGAGTAGATCGTCACGGTGACCGTGGAGTTGTAGGGCACCGTGGTGCCGGCGGCCGGGGTCTGGCTGTTCGGCACGACCGTGTTGACCTTGGCCGAATTCAGGGTCGGTGTCGGATTGGAGCTCTGCGAGAGCTGTAGGCCGATCGACTGGAGTTTGGCCGTCGCGTCCGTGACGGTCATGCCACTGAGGTCCGGCACCTGCACATTCGACGGTGGGGCACCGATGTTCAGGGTGATCTGGGTGCCTTCGGAAACCTGGACGCCCTGGTTGGGGCTGCTGGAGAGCACCTTGTTGATCTGGTCCGGGGTGCACGGTCCCGGCGCGCCGTTCGGGCCGGGCTGGCACGGCACCGAGTTGAGCTTCCAGGTCAGGTTGGCCTGGCTGAGCTGCTGCTCGGCCTCGGACTGCGTCTTGCCCTGCAACGCAGGCACCTTGACCATGGTGCTCGGGTTGCCGCCCGTACCGGCCAGCTTCGGGATCAGCCACACGGCGAGCGCGATCAGGACGATGACGCCGAGCACCACCGCGGTGATGATCCAGGCACGCCTGCGCCGGGCGATGCGGTCTTCCTCGTCCGGGTCGTAGTCGTCGTAGTCGCGGTCCAGGATGTCCGGCCGGTGCCGGCCACCAGCGGGGATGACCTCGGTGCGACCCTGACCCATGATCGAGGTGCGGTCGGCCTCGGTCATCACCTGCGGCGCGGCGGGCCGCTGGCCGGAGAGCACCCGGACCAGGTCTCCGCGCATCTCGGCGGCGGACTGGTAGCGGTTGGCCGGGCCCTTGGCCATGGCCTTGAGCACGATCGCGTCCAGCGCGGGGTTGACCCTCGGGTTCAGCGAGGACGGCGGCTTCGGGTCCTCCCGCACATGCTGGTAGGCCACCGCGACCGGGGAGTCACCCGTGAACGGCGGCTCGCCGGTCAGCAGCTCGAACAGCACACAACCGGCCGCGTACACGTCGCTGCGCGCGTCGACCGACTCGCCTCGGGCCTGCTCGGGCGAGAGGTACTGCGCGGTGCCGATCACGGCCGCGGTCTGGGTCATCTGCGCCTGGCCGTCCGCGACCGCGCGGGCGATGCCGAAGTCCATCACCTTGACCGCACCGGTCCTGGTGATCATCACGTTCGCCGGTTTGACGTCGCGGTGCACGATGCCGTGCCGGTGGCTGAAGTCCAGGGCGGCGCACACGTCCGCCATGACCTCCATGGCGCGCTTGCTGGGCAGCGGCCCCTCGGTCTTGACGATGTCGCGCAGGGTCCTGCCGTCGACGAACTCCATCACGATGTAGGGCAGTGGGCCGAACTCCGTGGTCGTCTCGCCGGTGTCGTAGACCGCGACGATGGCCGGATGGTTCAGCGCGGCCGCGTTCTGGGCCTCGCGGCGGAACCGCTCCTGGAACTGGGGATCGCGGGCAAGGTCGGCACGCAGCACCTTGACCGCGACGTCCCTGGACAGGCGAACGTCGCGGCCACGGTGGACCTCAGACATGCCGCCATAGCCGATCGTGTCGCCCAGCTCGTATCGGTTGGACAGCAGTCGCGGAGTAGTCATGAGTGCTTGGTCCCGCTCCTCGTCAACGGTCTACCCATCATGCCCTGTCGACCCCGCAGTATTCCGGTAATCGGCATCATCCGGCCGCTCCCTGTGGTCTGCAGGTGATCGTGACAACGGTGCCGATCGGCACCGTGCCCGTCGGTGTCACCGAACTGACCGGGCAACTCGCCGGGTTCGCCGGGGTCGCGCCGTTGTCCGTGATCACCGTCGTGTCGAGCCCGTCCCGGTGCAGTTCGGAAATCACCAGGTCAGCGGGCTGACCGAGATAGTCGCTCTGGTTGATCCTGAGCTGGGCGCTGTGCCCGTCGCCGAGCAGGCCCTGCGGCCCTCCGCGCGGCGCGGTGCTGGCAACGGACGCACCGCTCGCGCCGGTGGCGTCGCTGCTGCCGGGGGAATGCGACCCGCCGTGGTCGACCGCCTCGATGATCGCCCACACGCCGAGCCCGACGAGCAGAAGCAGCAGCAGGCCGAGCAGCACCCACACGGCGTTGTGCCGGGGCGGCCGCCCCGGCACCGGGTAGCTGAGTCCGGGTTGCGGACCGGACCCGCCCATCCGTGGCGGCGGCACCGGCGCCGACGGCGGCATGGTCGACGGTCCACCAGGGACACCGACCGGCAACTGCTGCGCCTGCTGCTGCATGAGCAACTGCTGTTGAGCCGCCTGCTGGGCGGCTACCGCGTGTTGTTGGGCGGCGTGTTGTTGGGCGGCGTGTTGCTGCGGCCGCGTGTTGTTGGGCGAGCAGGCCGGACGGGGTGGGCAGTGGCGCGCCCGCCTTCACCGCGGCGACCGCCGCCGCGAACTCGCCGCCGCCCGCATAGCGCTGCCTCGGGTCCTTCACCAGCGTCGCCTCGATCAGCGCGCGCACCGAGGGCGGCACGTCGGGCGGCAGCGACGGCGGGATGTCCCTGATGTGCATCATCGCCACGGTCACCGCGTTCTCGGACAGGAAAGGGCGGTGCCCGACAAGGCACTCGTAGCCGACAACGGCAAGCGAGTACACGTCGCTGGCCGGCGAAGCCTCCTGGCCGAGCGCCTGTTCCGGCGCGATGTAGTGCGCGGTGCCCATCACCATGCCGGAGCGGGTGACCGGGGCGGCGTCCGCGGCCTTGGCGATGCCGAAGTCGGTCAGCTTCACCGTGCCGTTGGGCCCGATCATGATGTTGCCCGGCTTGACGTCGCGGTGCACGTAACCGCGTTCGTGCGCGGCCTGCAACGCGAGGCCGGCCTGCTCCAGGATGTCCAGGGTCTGCTCGGCGGAGAGGCGGTGGTGCTTGGCCAGGATCGCGGCCAGCGGCTCGCCCTCGACCAGCTCCATCACCAGGTACGCGGTGTCCTGCGGCCCGTCCGGCAGCGCGGCGGTCTCGCCGTAGTCGTGCACGGCGGCGATGCCGGGGTGGTTGAGCGATGCGGTCGTGCGAGCCTCGGTGCGGAAGCGGTGCAGGAACTCGGCGTCGCCGCACAGCTCCGGCTTGAGCACCTTCACCGCGACCCTGCGGTCCAATCGGGTGTCCGCGGCGTCCCACACCTCACCCATCCCGCCGACCGCGATCCGGCGATCGAGCCGGTAGCGATCGGCGAGCAGCTGTCCCGAGGTCAACACCGCCTCAGCTCCCCGCGACCGCGGCGTTGATCATCAACCGGGCGATCGGCGCGGCCACCTTCGCGCCGATGGTGGCCAGGTCGAACGAGCCACCCGAGGTGACGACGACCGCGACCGCGATGTCCTTGCCCGGCACGAACGCCACGTACCAACCGTAGGGCTGGGTGTTCTTCGGGTCGTTGCCGTGCTCGGCGGTGCCGGTCTTGGAGGCGATGGTGATGTTCGGCAACTTGTTGGCGGTGCCGGAGTTCTGCTCGGACGCCTCCATCATGTCCGTCAGCTCGCTCGCGGTCTGCTGGGACATCACGCTCTGGTTCAGCACCTGCGGAGTGAACCCCTGCACGGTGGAGTAGTCCGGCGCCAGGATCGCCTTCACCAGCTGCGGCTGCATCTCGACGCCGCCGTTGGCGATGGTCGCCGCGACCAACGCGTTCTGCAGCGGCGTCTCCTGCACGTTGAACTGGCCGATGCCGGTCTGGTAGAGGCCGGGCGCGCCGTTGAGGACGTTCATGCAGTTGCCGTTGGACGCGGGACCGACGCAGGAGGTCACCACCGTCAGCGGGATCGACATGCTGGTGCCGAAGCCGAACTTGCGCGCCTGGTCGGCGAGTGCTGACGCGCCGACCTTGCCGGCGAGCGTGGCGAACGCGGTGTTGCAGGAGTGCGCCAGCGCGTCCTTCATGGACACCATGCCGTTGCCGGATCCGCCAGGGCACACCTCGTTGTTGAAGTTGTGCAACTGGGTGTTGGTGCCCGGCAGCGTGATCGCCGGCGAGTTCGGCAGGTCGTCGTTGTTCTCGGTGTCCACGTTGTTGTTCAGCGCTGCGGTGGCCACGATCAGCTTGAACGTGGAGCCGGGATGGTAGGCCGCCTGCACCGCCTGGTCGAGCAGCGGCGAGACGGGCGAGGTCGGCTTGGCCGCCGCCCAGGTGTTGGACTGGGTCTGCGAGTCGTGCGAAGCGAGGCCGTTCGGGTCGTAGGACGGGTTGGAGACCATCGCCAGGATCTGCCCTGTCGAGGGCTGGATGGCCACGGCGGCACCGGAGTAGCCTGCGGCGACCATGCCGTTGTAGGCCGCAGCCTGGATCTTCGGGTTGATGGTCAGCTGGACGTTGCCGCCCTGCGGGTTGCGGCCGGTGATCAGGTCGGACAGTCGTCGCACGAACAGCCGGTCGTCGCTGCCGTTGAGCACCGAGTTCTCGATGCGCTCCATGCCGGACGTGCCGTAGCTCAACGAGTAGTAGCCGGTGACCGGCGCGTACATCGGCCCGGCCGGGTACTGGCGCAGGTACTTGTAGGTGTCCGTGGTGGCCACCGACTTGGCCAGCGCGGTGCCGTCCGCCGCGGTGATCGTGCCGCGCTGCTGGCTGTACTCGGTGAGCAGGGTCCGCCGGTTGAGCGGGTTGTTGGCGTAGCTGTCCGCCTTGATCACCTGGACGTACATGTCGTTGAGCATGAGCAGGACGACCATGACCATCATGGCGATGCTGACCCGGCGCAGAGGAGTGTTCACGTCGGCCGCTCCACCATGATCGTGCTCGCCTCGGCCAACGGCGCCTGCGGCAGCTTCGGCCTGCTGCTCGTGCCGGCCCTCGGCCTACGGGCCGAATCCGAGATGCGCAACAGCAACGCCACCAGCATGTAGTTGGCCAGCAGGGACGATCCGCCCGCGGACAGGAACGGGGAGGTGAGGCCGGTTTCCGGGATCAGCTTGGTGACCCCGCCGATCACCACGAAGATCTGCCACACCAGCGAGAAGGCCAGACCACCGCCGAGCAGCTTGCCGAACGTGTCGCGCACCGCGATCGCGCCACGCAGCCCGCGCAGGGCAAGCACCAGGTAGATCATCATCACCGCGAACAGGCCGAGCAGGCCCAGTTCCTCGCCGATGGCCGCCGTGATGAAGTCCGAACTGGCCTCCGGCACCAGGTTCGGGTGACCGGCGCCGAGGCCGGTGCCGAAGATGCCGCCGGTGCCGAGGCTGAACAGCGACTGGGCCATCTGCCCGCCGCCGCCGATCTGGTTGTAGGTGGCGAACGGATCCCACCAGTTCGCCACCCGCTGCCGCACGTGCGTGAACATGTTGAAGGACAGCAGGCAGGCGCCGATGAACGGGATGAGACCGATGATCACCCAGGCCGCACGCTCGGTTGCGATGTAGATCATCACCAGCACGATGCCGAAGATCAGTAGCGAGTTGCCGAGGTCCTTCTCCAGCGCCAGCACGCCGACCGAGGCGGCCAGCGCGGCAACGAGCGGGCCGAGGTCGCGCGGGCGCGGCAGCTCAAGGCCGAGGAACTTGCGCCCGGCCGCCATGAACAGGTCGCGCTTGGCCACCAGGAAGGCCCCGAAGAAGATGATCAGCAGGATCTTGGCGAACTCACCCGGCTGGATCGACCCGAAAGGCAGGATGATCCACACCTTCGCGCCGTTCACCGAGGACAGGCTGCTCGGCAGGACACCGGGCAGCACAAGCAGGAACAGGCCGGCGAGGCCGAAGGTGTAGCCGTAGCGGGACAGCGTCCTGTGGTCCTTGACCACGATCAGGATGGTCACGAACAGGGCGAGCCCGATCGCGCTCCACACCACCTGCTTGGGCGCCAGCTCGGTGTAGTGCTTGCCGCGCGCCGCGGCGCTCGCGATGCCGGCAAGATCGAGCCGGTGGATCATGACAAGGCCGATGCCGTTGAGCAGCGCGACGCACGGCAGGATCAGCGGATCCGCGTACGGCGCCCAGCGGCGCACCGCGAAGTGCGCCGCTGTGAAAAGCGCGAGATAGGCCAGTCCGTAGTAGACGATCTGCATCGTCACCTGTTGTTCCTGGTTGGCCTCGACCAGAACCAGGGCGACGGTGACCATGCCGGCCACGAACGCGAGCAGGATCAGCTCGGTGCCGCGTCGCGTCGGAGGCGCGCTCTGGCCGGAACCGCCGGTTCCGGACGCCGCACCCGCCCCGGCGGGGACCGGCGCGGACATCAGGAGCCCGGCTTCCGACAGTCAATGCCCGGCTGGGGGTGGCTCACCGGCGGGACGTAGCTGGTCGTCGGCGGTGCCGTGGTGCCGCTGCCCACGTTGGAGCCGATCCCCGATGACGCACTGCCGCTCGTGCTCGTCGGCGGGTTCGGGGTGGTCGTTGCCGCCGAACCGGTCGTGCCGGCGGGCGGCGTTGTCGACGGCTTCGGGCACTCCGGCAGCACCTGCTGGGTACGCAGCCGCTGTAACGTGGCCTGCGCGTCGGCAAGGCTGGTCGCGGGAATGCCGGCCTGCACGTTCAGCCGCGCGCTCTGGTTCAGGTCGTCCAGTTTGATCTGCTCGCAGCCCGCGACCTGGCCCGGCGTGCACGAACCCTGCACCTCGCGGTTGAGCGAGAAACCGAGCACACTGCCCCGCACGCCCTGGAAGATCGCGATCTCGCTGTTGTTCGCCGCGCCGACGTAGTACTGGGACAGCACCCAGTACTGCGTCCCGAAAGCGCCACCGCCCAACACCACGAGCACGATCAACGTGATGATCAGCGCGCGCAGCCACTTGCGCTTGTGCGGCTTCTGCTCGGCCTGCTCGCCGGGCAGGACGCGCTGCGGCGGCGGGGTAACCGGGTGCAGGGCGCGCGCCCTTGACGCGGGCGAGTCCGGTGGCGGCGCGTCGTCGCTGCCGTCCCCGGCCGCACCGCCGACGATCGGATCGTCCTCACCGAAGTCGACGTCGATCACGTCGGCGATGATCACCGTCACGTTGTCCGGGCCGCCGGCCTTCAACGCCAGCTCGATCATCCGGTCCGCGCTGTCCTGCGGATCCGGGATGCGGATCGCCTCGGTCAGCGTCTCGTGGCTGATGTAGGAGGACAGACCGTCCGAACACAACAGGTACCGGTCACCCGCGCGGGCCTCCCGCACCGTCAGGCTCGGCTCGACCTCGTGCCCGGTCAGCGCGCGCAGCAGCAGCGACCGCTGCGGATGACTGTTCGCCTCCTCCGGCGTGATCCGGCCCTCGTCGATCAACGACTGCACGAAGCTGTCGTCGTGGGTGATCTGCGAGACCTGCCCGCCGCGCATCATGTACGTGCGCGAGTCACCGATGTTCACCAGGCCGAGCCGGTTGCCCGCGAACAGGACGGCGGTCAGCGTCGTGCCCATCCCGTCCAGCTCCGGGTCGTTCGCGACCAGCTCCGAGATGGCCGCGTTGCCCGCAAGCACCGCCTCGCGCAGCGGGTTGAGCAGGTCCTCGCCGGGGTCGTCGTCGTCCAACGGGGCCAGCGCGGCGATCACGATCTTGCTGGCGACCTCGCCGCCCGCGTAGCCGCCCATGCCGTCGGCGACGGCGAGCAGCCGAGGACCCGCGTACACCGAGTCCTGGTTGTTGGACCGAACAAGGCCCCTGTCGCTGCGAGCGACGTATTTGAGTACAAGGGTCATGAGCGCAGCTCGATCACCGTCTTGCCGATGCGGATCGGGACACCGAGCGGGACGCGGAGGGGTGCCGTGACCTTCGCCCGGTCGAGGTAGGTGCCGTTGGTGGAGCCTAGATCCTCCACGTACCAGTCCGTTCCCCGGAGGGACACTCTGGCATGTCTGGTCGACGCGTAGTCGTCATCCAGCACCAACGTGGAGTCGTCGGCCCGCCCGATCATGATCGGCCGGCCGTCCAGCGCGATCCGGGTACCGGCGAGCGCGCCGTGCGTGACCACCAACTGCCTGGCCGCCTTCCCTCGGTTCTTCTTCGCCGCACCACGCCGCATGCCGGGCATTGCGACCCGTATTCCCGACGCCGCGTACAGGTCCGAGCGGACGACCCGCAACGCGGCGTACACGAACAACCAGAGCAGGGCGAGAAACCCTGCTCTGGTCAGCTGTATCACCAGCTCTGGCACCGGTTGTGACTGCTCCCGACTAGACGAACGCGTGGACGTGGAACTGCCTGCGGCCCGGTCCGTCCTACCGATCAGCCCTGGCTGCGGAAGACCAGCGAGGAGTGGCCGATGCGGATGACGTCACCGTCCGCGAGTTGCCAAGTCTGCACTGGTTGACCGTTCACCGTGGTGCCGTTGGTCGAACCGAGGTCAGCAAGCATGGCACTCTGACCATCCCAGGTGATCTCCAGGTGCCGTCGGGACACGCCGGTGTCGGGCAACCGGAAGTCCGCGTCCTGGCCGCGACCCACCACGTTGCCGCCCTGCTTCAGCGGATAGTTGCGGTTCGAGCCGTCGTCGAGCTGCAAGCTGGCCTGCAACTGCCGGGGGCCGGTCTGCACGGCCGGCGGGGCGTAACCAGGGCCCGGCTCCGGGTAGCCGCCACCGGGCGGAGGGTAGCCACCGCCCTGGGGCGGGTAACCGCCACCGGCCGGCGCGCCGTAACCACCCTGGTCATAGCCCTGCTGGCCGTAACCCTGGTCGTAACCGCCGTGCTGCGGCTGACCGTAGCCCTGGTCGTAGCCACCGCCGCCACCCTGGCCATAACCCGGGTCGTAGCCGCCCTGCTGGCCGTAACCCTGGTCATAGCCACCAGCCGGCGCGCCGTAACCCTGGTCCTGGCCCTGCTGGCCGTAACCTTGGTCGTATCCGCCTTGCTGGCCGTAGCCGTAGTTCGGGTCGCCGTACGCGCCCTGTCCATAACCTTGGCCGTACGGGTCGTTGTCGGGGTGTTGACCGTAGCCGGGGGGCTGGCTCATTGCTCCGTCTCCTGCGTTACGAGGTGGTGCCGACCGTCGGTGTGCGTCGGGGTCGACGGACGAACGGGTTCGAAACTGTCCGGTGTGCAGCGCGTCGGAACGCTCCACGGAGACTACGACGTCACCGTACGTTTCCCACCCGTGCTCGGCGAGATGTTCCTCGACGCAGTCGGCTAGCAGCTGTGAGATTCGCTGTTCGTCCTGCTCAGCGCCGGCAAGCCGGTCATGGTCCGCCGGGCCAAGCAACACCGTGTAGTGGTTTGGTGCCAGCAAGCGACCACCCGCGAGTTCGCGGACGTTCAGCTCGCCTTCGCGCTGTAGTGCCTGAGCCACCTCCTGCGGCACGACGCTGCCACCGAACACACGTGCGAAACTGTTGCCGACAATGCCTTCGAGTCGGCGCTCGAAGCGCTGCACGAGGCCCATCGTTCATCCTTTCGCACGACTATCCTGCACTCGATCGTATCCGTGCTAGCCCAGCCCGACACGGGGTCGGCGAAAACCCGCCCCGGACGCGTGCTAATCTTCCTCCCGTCACTTCAGCGCGAGTGGCGGAATGGCAGACGCGCACGGTTCAGGTCCGTGTGTCCGAAAGGACGTGGGGGTTCAACTCCCCCCTCGCGCACGACACGACAAAGGGCGGCTTGTGCTCGTGGAGAGCATGAGCCGCTTTTGTCGTGCTATGCCTGTCTGGGGGGCGACCCCCAGGCCCCCGGGGTCGGGGCGCTGCCCCGACACCCCGGCAGCTTCCGTGGCTCGCTTCGCGGTGTGATCTACGTAACTAGCGTGTTGGCTGCCTGGTCGGGATTGGCGGGGCACCTTCGGTGCCGGCTACGAAGCTGAAGTGGATGTTGGCGATCTTCCAGTCATCTCCGTCCCTGATGAGCACGATGCTGGCTCGGGTGGTCGGGGGGATGGGGGCGCCGTTGAAGGTGGCGCGTTGGGTTTGGGTGGCGATGGCCACGGTTGTGTCGCCGTATTGCCTTGTCGATATGTCGGCCAGGTCCAGCTGGTCGTAGTGCAGGGCGCCGTGGCGGTTGAGCCAGTCCTGTTTGGACAGGGTGAAGCCGAGGGGACCGATGCAGGTGAAGTCGTCGGTGAGCAGGTCGCCGATCTTGGCTTGGTCGGCGGCGAGTTCGGCCTTGGTCCAGGCGTCGAGGAAATCGATGACGGTCATGGTGGTCTCCATCAGGCGTTGACGAGGTCCGCGGTGCGGCGGGGGCGGGTGAGCGGGAGGGTGACGCTGACCGCGATCAGCCAGGCGAGCCCGGCGAAGCGGCAGATGGGGAGCAGGACGTCCAGGGCCGGGGTCAGCAGGGCGAGGGTGGCCAGCGCGCCGAGGACGGCGATGAGCAGGCCGGCCCAGGCCAGGGCGGTGGGCAGCAGGCGCAGGATCAGGCTGGGCACGGCGACACCGGCGATCAGCATCGCGAAGGGGACCACGAAGCCGGGGCCGCCCGTGGCGAACCCGAGGGCGGTCAGCGCCTTGACCACGTCAGCTGATCCGTTCGCTGCCGCTGTTGTCCAGGTGAACAGTCCGCTTACCGCCAGTGACGTGGCGGCCAGGAGGCCGCCGCCGTAGGCGATGGCGCTGCCGGGGGCGGTGACGCCGAGGCGGTGCAGGCGGCGGTAGACGGTCGCGGACCAGATCAGCAGCGGGATCGCGGTAGCGAACACGAGGGTGCCGAGCAGGAGCTCGGTGGTGTGGTGGGTCTGGGTGTAGGTGAGCAGGTCGGTCGAGTCGTAGCGGGCCGCGCTCGCGCCGAGGGCGGCCGATGCGGCGGTGAGGACGGCCATGATGATCGCGGGGATCAGTAGGGGCGGGCCGTTCTGGCGGGTGGGGGTCGCGGTGTCGGACATCGTTCCTCCTGGGACTCGATTCTACTGAGATAATCGTTTATCTACTGTAATGGTTTGTCAAGTGGTATCGTTCTGCTTGTGGCAGTACCTTCGATGGGGACCGGCAGTGCGGCGTTCCTGCTGGCCCAGGTGGGCGCCTATGCGGCGCGGAAGTTCGATGAGCGGATCAGTGAGTTGGAGCTGACGCCGCCCCAGGTCGGGGTGCTGCGGGCCATTGCAATGCAGCCGGGACGCAGCCAGCAGGCGTTGGCCGAGCAGTTGGGCACGCCGGCCACGCGACTGGTCGCGCTACTGGACGCGCTGGAGCGGCGCGGGGCGATCGAGCGGCGGCGCAATCCGGACGACCGGCGGCTGCACGCACTGCACCTGACCGAGGCCGGGCAGGAGCTGATGCGGTCGGTGGGGCGGGTGGCCATGGCGCACGGCGCGGATCTCACCTCGGCGCTCGACGACTCGGAGCGCGCGCAGTTGCAGCGGTTGTTGTTGCGGATCGCGGAGGACAAGAAGTTGGCCGCGGGGGCGCATCCGGGATTCAGGTCGATCTAGTTCGCGGCGAAATTTCAGGCGAAATAATGGCGGCGTCACTATCCACATTGGCTGTGGAAGATCAACGAAAATCGAGCGTGCGTCGCGTTGATCACCACGAATGGAGCAATGGCGGTCCGCAACGCCTGATTCATTCCGATCATTGCAACATGGCGTGAAACAACGTGCCCGACGAAGATCGGTATTGCGGAAAGTGACGATTTCGCATCGGCAACTCATGGCCGCCCACCGGCCGCTCACCCAGATGGCCGCACCGCTGGGCTGATGCCCTTTCACCGGTCATCGACCGGTTACCGACCGCCCGGCGCCGCCGATCGCAGGGAGCACTTTGAGTTGGCGGCGGGGCCATTACTTCCTGGTAGTCAATTCTCAGCACACGTTGCTCGGGCGACCGAGGACCGGTTGAAGTGAGCACTGTGTGTGCCGGCGATGAAGAACCAGGGAGGCGACCTCAGTGAGCGGGACACCAGGGCGTACCACGGTCACCAGCGACGCCCAGGCGCGCCAGCGGCTGTTTCCCGCCATCGAGCTGCCGGCCCCGATCGAGCAGTTGGCGCAGGGAGCCGCCGAGCGGCTCGGTTGGCACGGAACCGTGCTCCCACCGATGACCCTGCTCGGCCGCCGCGTGATCGTGGTGGCCGAGGTGCTGCCGGACGTACACGCCGAGCGGATCTGCCAGGGCTGCGCCCCGGTCGCCGACCGCGCCACCGTCTCCACCTGGGTCTGGCCGGAAATGGCCGGCCAGGTACCGCAGGCCGCGGTGCGCATCCACGGCATGCTCGCCGTTGCCCGGCACTGGCGGACCGGCCTCGCCTCCACCGTGCCGTTCGCCCGGTACGCCGAAGCCGCGATCGTGCTGCCCTGGTGGGCGGCCACCACGCACGACTACCTGGTCAACTGTCTGCCGAGGGCGCGGCAGTACGGCGTGAGCGTGCTGACCGCCGACCCGGAGGGCGTCACCGAGCTGGACGTGCCCGGCCCGCAGGACATCAGCCCTGCGCAGGACGCCACCGGCCGTTGGCTCAACGAGGCCATCTACGAGCGCCTGCTGGACACGGCCGCCTGAGCGGCGGTGCGCCGGGGCGACTACGGTCGGCTTGGTGCGCGTCGTCATCGCTGGTGGACATGGGCAGATCGCGTTGCGGCTTGAGCGGTTGCTCGCCGCGCGGGGTGATGTCCCGGTTGGTCTGATCCGCAATCCCGAGCACGCCGCTGATCTCGTCGCGGCCGGTGCGGAGCCGGTTGTCGCCGATCTTGAGCAGGTTTCCGTCGCTTCGCTGGCCGCTGAGCTGGCTGGTGCGGATGCTGTCGTTTTCGCGGCGGGCGCGGGGCCGGGCAGCGGCAACGCGCGCAAGGACACCGTTGATCGCGGTGCGTCGGAGTTGCTCGCCGATGCGGCGCATGCCGCTGTTGTTCGGCGGTTCGTGCAGGTCAGCTCGATGGGCGCGGACCGCGAGGATCTTGGTTCCGACACGTTCTCCGTCTATCTGCGGGCCAAGGCCGCTGCCGAGGCGGATCTGCGCAGGCGCGATCTGGACTGGACGATCCTGCGGCCTGGCTCGCTGACCAATGATCCGGGGACGGGGCGGGTGCTGTTGGCGCCGAGCACTGGGCGCGGGTCGGTGCCGAGGGACGACGTCGCCGCTGTGTTGCTCGCCTTGTTGGATGCGCCGACCACGGCGGGGATGACGATCGAGCTGATCAGCGGGGATCAGCCGGTCGGGGACGCGGTCGCGAACCTCTAGCCGATCGGGCCGAGAACCTTGTCCAGATAGGCATTGGTGAACCGGCCTGCCGGGTCCACTTCGGCGCGGACCCTGCGGAAGTCGTCGAAGTGCGGGTAGCGCTCGCGTAGCCGCCCCGCGTCAAGGGTGTGCATCTTGCCCCAGTGCGGCCTGCCGCCGACCTGCGCGACCACGGATTCGAACAGGTCGAAGTAGGACCGATAGGGCAGGCCGACGTACTGGTGGATGGCGACGTAGGCGGAGTCACGGCCGTAGGCGGTGGACAGCCAGATGTCGTCGGCGGCGGCCATCCGGATCTCGACGGGGAAGCTCACCGATTCGCTGAGTTTGGGCACCTCGCGGCGCAGCTCGCCGAGCACGTCGGGCAGGGCTTCGCGCGGGATCGCGTACTCGGACTCGACGAACCGCACGGTGCGGTTGGTCACGAACACGCGGTGGGAGTGATCGGAGTACGCGCGGGGGGAGAGCACCGAGGACGACAAGCGGTTGAGCGGTCGGATCAGAGAGGGCACCGCCCGGCCGAGGCGGCAGACCAGTTCAAGTGCCTTGTTCTCCACCAGTTCGTACTCGAAGTACTGGCGCAGGGCGGACAGTGGTTGGGGTGCTGTTCCCGCTGGTTGCCGGTTGTTGCGTTTGACCAGGGCGTTTTTGCCGTAGGGGAACCAGTAGAACTCGAAGTGGTCATTGGCCTCGATGTGCTCGTCGAGCCTGTCGAGGACCACGTCGAGGAGTTCAGGGCCTTCCTGGGCGGCGAGCACGAAGCTCGGCACGCAGCGCAGGGTGACGGTGAGGATGATGCCGAGCGCGCCTAGACCGACCCTGGCCGCGTCGAACAGGTCCGGGCGTTCGGTTGCCGAGCAGTTGACGATGGTGCCGTCGGCGAGCATCAGTTCCAGTGCCTCGATCTGGGTGGCGATGCCGCCGAGCTTGGCGCCGGTGCCGTGGGTTCCGGTGGAGACCGCGCCGGCAATCGTTTGCGCGTCGATGTCGCCGAGGTTGGCCATGGCGAGGCCGAGGGTGTCCAGGCCGGCGTTGAGCGCGCGGATCGTGGTGCCGGAGCGGACCGTGACCAGGCCGGTGTCGGCGTCCGCGCTGATGATGCCGGTCCAGCCGGAGAGGTCGACGGCGATCTGCTCGGCGACCGCGATGGGGGTGAACGAGTGGCCGCTGCCGACGACGCGGATGGTGTGTCCGTCGCGCTCAGCGGTCTTCAGCGCGTCCGCGAGCTGGGCAGGGTCGTTCGGGCGGTACCACCGCAACGGGGTCGCGGTCGCCGTACCGGCCCAGTTGCGCCACTGGTCCGCACTGCGTTCGCTCATCGCCACCTCCGGGCGTGCTGGTGATTCCGACAACGTAAGTGAAAAGTATTCGCATTTCAAGGGTGAACGGCCTAGTCTGCGAGGTGTGCCGGACACGTCCCCGCAGGGGAGCTATGACAAGGCGACCAAGGCGCTCGACCCGCCGCTGGCCATCATCGATCTGGCCGCGTTCGATCACAACGCGCAGGACATGACGCGCCGCGCCGGTGGCCGGCCGATCCGGGTGGCCAGCAAGTCGGTGCGCTGTCGGTACCTGCTCGACCGCGTCCTCGCCATGCCCGGCTACGCGGGCCTGCTCTGTTATTCGCTGCGCGAGGCGCTGTGGCTGTGCGCGAGCGGCACGAGTGATGATCTCGTTGTCGCCTATCCAACCGTTGATCAGGGCGCGCTGCGGGAGTTGGCCGCCGATCCGGTGGCGCGGCGGAACATCACGATCATGGTGGATTCGGTCGAGCACCTCGATCTGGTCGACGCCGCGCTGGGCACCGATCACCCGGACATCCGCATCGCGTTGGAGCTGGACGTGTCGTGGCGTCCGCTCGCGCACTCCTCCGCAGTGCACATCGGCACCCGCCGCTCGCCGGTGCACACCGCGGCCCAGGCCGAGGCGTTCGCCAAGGTCGCGTTGCGGCGCAAGGGATTCACGCTCGTCGGGATGATGGCCTACGAGGGGCAGATCGCCGGTCTCGGCGACGTCCCGCCCGGCAGGCCGTTGCGCGGCGCGGCACTGAAGTTCATCCAGAAGCGTTCCGCCGCGGAGTTGGTGCAACGTCGCGCGGCCGCGGTCGCCTCGGTGCGCGCGCTGGCGCCGCTGGAGTTCGTCAACGGCGGCGGGACCGGAAGCATCGAGGTGACGACGGCGGACTCGTCGGTGACCGAGGTCGCGGCTGGTTCGGGCCTGATCGGGCCGACGCTGTTCGACAGCTACTCGAAGTTCCACCCGCGCCCCGCACTGCTGTTCGCGCTGCCGGTCGTGCGCAGGCCGACGTCGAACACGGCAACGCTGTTCGCGGGTGGCTATGTGGCGTCCGGGACCGGCACGCCGGACCGGTTGCCTTCGCCGTACCTGCCGGCCGGCCTGAGTTTGCTGGGGACCGAGGGAGCCGGGGAGGTGCAGACGCCGGTGACCGGGAAGGCCGCTCGGAACCTGCGGCTCGGCGACCGGGTCTGGCTGCGTCATGCCAAGGCCGGTGAGCTGGCCGAGCGGTTCAACGAATACCACGTCGTCGAGGGGGACCGGGTTACCGCCACAGTGCCGACCTACCGCGGCGAAGGCCAGAACTTCGGCTGATCAGTTCGATGGTTCGAGGTGGCCGGACAGATACGCTCTGACCACCCTGCGGGCCTCGGCGATCACCACGTCCTCCGCGAACAGCTTGCGCCGGAAGGCCAGGTTGAGGATGCCGTCGGCGATTTCCACCGACACCGAGATCGGCAGTCTCAGCTCGGCGAGGTCGAGGTTGAACCGGGCGGTGAGCAGACCGGCCAGCCGGTCGGCGATCACCGTGTTGTTGTCCCGCTGATCGTCCATGAGCCGCAGGTCCACCACGTCGCCGAAGCGGATCTGGGTGAATCCGGGGACTTCCCGGTACATGGTCACGTACGCGTCGAACACGATGTCGACGGCGTCCCACCAGTGGTCCAGCTGGGCTGAACCGATCCGGTTGGCGATCATGTCCATGAACTGGTCGAGGTTGCGCATGGTCAGCGCCTGCACGACCGCCCGCTTGTCCGGGAAGAACTGGTACAGCGAGCCAACCGCGACACCGGCCCGTTCGGCGATCAGGGTGGTGGTGACGCCGTCGTAGCCGACCTCCTCGATGAGGTTGGCGCAAGCTTCAAGCATCCGCTCGACTCGGGCAGCGCTGCGCTGCTGGACAGGCCGGCGGCGAAGTGGGGTGGTGTTGGCGGGCAACGTGTCTCCTCTGGGCGCTCTCTCCCATTAGTTTGCCTGGGACAAGGACCGACTACTTCCCTGCGACAGGAAAAATCCGTAAGATCTGAAACAATTTCACATTAGCTGGTGTTTCATTAGGCGGACATATGACTGATCTTCGTACGTCAACCTTCCCGGACAACTTTCTGTGGGGCGTGTCGACCTCCGCGTACCAGATCGAGGGAGCCGTGGATGCGGACGGTCGAGGTCAGTCCGTGTGGGACACCTTCTGCGCTATCGAGGGCAACGTGGCCGACGGCTCGTCCGGGGCAATCGCCTGTGATCATTACCGTCGGTATCCGGAGGACGTCGCACTCATGCGCGAACTGGGTGTCGGCGCGTACCGTTTCTCCATCGCCTGGCCACGCGTGCAGCCGACGGGCAGCGGGCCAGCCAATCGACACGGTCTGGACTTCTACGACCGGCTGATCGACGAGCTGTGCGCGGCCGGCATCGACCCGGTCGCCACCCTCTACCACTGGGACACGCCGCAGCCGCTTGAGGACGCGGGCGGCTGGTTGGCCCGCGACACGGCGGCCCGCTTCGCCGAGTACGCGACCATCGTCGGCGAGGCGTTCGCCGACCGGGTCAGCATGTGGATCCCGCTCAACGAGCCGATGGTTGAGACCCTCTACGGGTACGGCATCGGCGAATACGCTCCAGGTAGGACGCTGCTTTTCGACGCGCTGCCGGCCGCTCATCACCAGAACCTCGCCCACGGCCTTGCCGTGCGCGCGCTGCGCGCGGCGGGCGCCACCCGGATCGGCACCGCCAACAACCACTCGCCGATCTGGCCGCGCACGTCCTCGGTGGAGGACAGGCAGGCGGCTGTCGTGTTGGACGCGTTGATCAACGGACTGTACGCCGATCCGGTACTGCTCGGCAGCTATCCCGAGTCCATGCGGCCGTATCTGCCCACGGGCCACGAAGAGGACCTGCACACCATCGCCGCGCGACTGGACTTCTACGGCGTCAACTACTACGAGCCGCAGGGCGTCGCCGCGCCGTCACCGGGCAACCCGCTGCCGTTCGACCTCACGCCGATCGAGGGCTATCCGCTGACCACGAACGGCTCGCCGATCGTCCCGTCCGGACTGGCCGAGTTCCTGCTCACCCTGCGCGAGCGCTACGGCGCCACGCTGCCGCCGATCTACATCACCGAGAACGGCTGCGCGGGAAACGACCCGGTGGACGCGGCGGGCACCGTGCCGGACGCGCATCGCATCGCGTTCATCGAGGCCCATCTGGACGCCCTGCGCGACGCGATCGCGCAGGGCGTCGACGTCCGTGGCTACTTCGTGTGGTCGTTGCTCGACAACTTCGAGTGGTCGAAAGGGTACGTGCCCCGGTTCGGGCTGGTTCACGTCGACTATTCGAGTCAGGCCCGCACACCGAAGGATTCCTACCGCTGGTATCAAAGCTTGATCCGCAACGGTGAGTAGTTCGCGAATTACTTTCAGTGGAAAGTACCGCTTATCGACGAACTAATTCGGTCCCTTTGAAGTCGTTTGCGCCGCAAAAGTTTGGGCATACCGCATAACGGCGATGTCTGTTTGGAAGCCGCGGACCGGCACCGGTCGGTGGGTGGGGGAGGCAGCAGCGCCGGCCCGCGGACGTCGAGGGGGACGAACTCATCGGCCCGTCATGGGCGGCTCGGAATGGTCACAAGCCAGGGATGGATCGGTCGAGATTTCCCGGACGACCCGATTCGCGCTGGTCGGGGGACGGGCGAATCGGGCCGCCGGGTATGGCGTTGCCTTGCGTGCACCGAATCGGGGGGCCGGTGCGTTGACCACAAGGGCGCCAACCTTTCAGCGCACTCCGGCCGCTGCCCTGCGGCCGGCAAGGCCGCGCAGGTGCTTGGCCGGTCGCGGCGCGAGACCGCCTGCCACCAGGTGTTCGTAGGCCGCCCGCCACACCGCGCACGGCGAGCGCTGCTGCCGCCAGCGGCTCGAACACTCGGGGCAGTTGCCCCGCTCGTCCGGCTCGTGGGCGGCGAGCAGCGCCCGCCAGCCCTCGGTCAGCTTGGGAAGTTCGGATCGCGCCACGGACAGCAGGGACGGTGCGTCAGCGCGACTGGCCAGCTCGGACAGCATGTCCAGCCGTTCCCACACCGCGTTACGCAGTACCTGCCCGAGGATCTCGTCCACCGGAACGTCACCGTTACCTTTCCGCCTCTTCGGCGGCTTCGTGCAGGACGGCTCTGAGCTGGTTGAGTTGACCCGAGGTCAACACCGCCGTCTCGCCGGGCGGACCGACAAGCACCACCCTGCCGTGTTCCACGAGCACGGTGAGGAACCGTTCCCGATTCGCAACATCCTGGCAGCGAATTCGCCACTGGCGACCTCGTCCTGCCTGCTCGCTCACACCGACACTGGTTACACCGAAGCCCGGTTCGGAGCGCCGTGGGAGACTCTGTTGACCGATAGCGGACCCATCCGCGAGTGTGGCTACCGGCTCAAGCAGTTCCACTGGCTTGCTTCCCTCCGTGCTCGGATGCTTACGAAAAACTAGAATCCAACCTGGAGGGCCGCAGTGGGGAGTCGCAGCGCCGATCGGTGTGACTCTGACGGTAAGCGGTCAGCCAAGTTCAGTCGCACCGATCACCAACACTGAACAGCACTTCTCGGACCGCGCCGCGTGCCCTTACGCTGCGTTCGACGCCCAACGGACTGTGAGGGGGCGCAATTGAACACCATCGGTTCGCAAGCTTCGCTTGTTACGCCGGAACGGTGGGAAGAGCCCGACATGCGTGACGCGTTGTCGACGAGGGACATCTCCGCGGTGTACCGGTTGCTTCGCAAGCAGGGCATCTCGCAGCGGCAGATCGCCGCTTCGACCGGCCAATCACAGTCCGAGGTCTCCGAGATCCTCAAGGGCCGTCAGGTGATGGCCTACGACGTCCTGGCCCGTATCGCTGACGGCTTGTCGATTCCTCGGGGCTACATGGGCCTCGCGTACGACGAGGGCACGGAAGTGAGGGTCTCCGCGACAGTGGACGACCCAGGTCAGGAGGAGGACGAGCTGGTGAAGCGACGGAGGTTCCTCGCGCACGCCGCAGCCGTCACCGTTGGTGCGGCCGTGATGGGCAAGGACTCCGGGTCGTGGATGTCGCACCCCGCCCAGGCTCCCGCTCCCGGCCACATCGGCATGACCGATGTGCGCCAGGTCGAGGCGGCCACCAGGGCGTTGCGTGCGCTGGACCATCAGTACGGCGGCGGATTCTGCCGGGACGCGGTTGTCGCGCAGTTGTCGTGGGGCCAGCAGATGCTGACCGCCTCCTCGACCGACCAGGTGAGGGATCGGCTGTTCGTGGCCCTCGCCGACCTGCACAACCTGGCAGGCTGGACCTCGTTTGACAGCGGGCTGGTCGACGCGGCCCGCAATCACTTCGCCCGCGGCCTCGAACTGGCCAAGCAGGGCAAGAACGACCCGCTGGTGGCCAACATCCTCTACCGGATGGGCCGGGTCTATCTGCACCAGGGCGCGCACAACGACGCACTCAAACTCTTCCAGCTCGGCCAGATCGCGGCCCAGGAGTCCGGTTCGGAACTGACCGTCGCCGTGCTGTGCGCCAACCAGGCGTGGGCCTACGCGGCACTCGGCGACGAGCGGCAGGCGATCAAGCTGGTCGGCCGGACCAAGGACGAGTTCTCCCGCGCGGACAAGACCAACGTGGACTCGTGGGTCAGCTTCTTCAACGAGGCCGACCTCTACGGCATGATCGGCACCGTCCACTCGGTGCTGGCCATCGAGGTTGACCGCAAGCACACCAAGTACGCCATCCCGGCGCTGACCAGGGCCGGTCAGGGTTACGGCGAGGAGAACGCAAGGTCGAAGTCGTTCAACCAGGCGGCGCTGGCCACCAACCACCTGCTTGAGGGCGACGTCGACCACGGCACCAAGGTCGGCCGCTACGCCCTGGAGATCGCCGAGACCATCAAGTCGGCCCGGGTCAAGGACCGCATGCAACCGCTGCGGGACGAAGCGGAGAAGCGCCGCAACAACAGCGACGCGCGTGATCTGGCGGAGCGGCTGAACAAGTTCATGGTCGCCTGATCGCGCCAAGCTCTTCCACCGGGGAGGGTGGGGAGAACGACAACGATGAACGCACGGACGGGCCTTGCCGTCTCCGGCCGATTCACCCCGGAGAAGCTGGCGAACGTGCTGGCCGGCGTGTGTGCGGCCACCGGGCTCGACCCGGACGGCGCGACCCTGGTGCGGTTCACGACCAACGCCGTGTACCGGCTGGCCAGCCAGCCGGTGGTGGTCCGGATCGCGGCGTCGCAGGGCCTGCGCCATCGGGTCGCGAAGGTGGTCAAGGTGGCCAACTGGCTCGCCGGCCACGACTTCCCCTCCGTGCGGCTGCTGCCCGGCATCACGCAACCCGTGCAGATCGGTGGGTACCTGGCCACGGTCTGGGACGAGGTCCCCACGACCACCCGCAGGCCGACCACCCGTGACCTGGCCACCCTGCTGCGCAGGCTGCACCGGCTGCCAAGACCAGCGTTCGACCTGCCCGCCTGGGCACCGCTGGACGACGTGGCCCGGCGCATCTCCGACGCGGAGGAACTGGCCGACGATGACCGCGAGTTTCTCGACAACCGCCGTGCCGCCCTTGCCGAGCAGCTGGCCGCGCTCGAATACCCGCTGGCGCCCGCCGTCGTGCACGGCGACGCCCACCTCGGCAACCTGATCCCCGGCCCGGACGGCCCCGTGCTGTGCGACTTCGACTCGACAAGCGTGGGCCCGCCCGAATGGGACCTCACACCCGTCCTGGTCGCCCAACACCGCTTCGGCAGGCCGGTGCGCGAATCCCGCACACTGCTGCGCGCCTACGGTTTCGACGTCACCCAGTGGCCAGGGTTCGAGGTGCTGCGGCAGGTGCGCGAGTTGAAGCTGGTCACCAGCGTGCTGCCGATCCTGCGCAGCAATCCGGACGTCGCCCCCGAACTGCACCGCAGGCTGGCCAGCGTCCGATCGGGCGACGCGGGCGCCCGGTGGTCGCGATACCGGTAGGGTCCGGGATTCGTGGAACTGCGTCGGCTCGGTCGGTCCGGTCTCGCGGTGAGCGTGATCGGCCTCGGCTGCAACAACCTCGGCCGTCCCGGCACCGCGACCGAGTCGGTCAGCGGCGCCAGAGCCGTCGTGGACGCAGCCCTCGACGTGGGCGTCAACTTCTTCGACGTCGCCGACGTGTACGGCGCGCCGCGCGGACGCAGTGAGGAACTGCTCGGCAAGGCGCTGGCCGGCAAACGCGACCGCGCGGTGATCGCCACCAAGTTCGGCATGGACATGCAGGGCGCCAACGGCCCCGATTTCGGCGCACGCGGCGCCCGAGGCTACATCCGGCGCGCGGTCGAGTCGTCCCTGCGTCGCCTCGGCACCGACTGGATCGACCTCTACCAGCTGCACCGCCCCGACCCGGCGACACCGATCGAGGAAACGCTGCGGGCACTGGACGCGCTCGTCGCCGATGGCAAGATCCGCTACATCGGACACTGCAACCTGGCCGCCTGGCAGATGGCGGACGCGGCCTGGACCGCGGAACACCACGGCCTTGCCGCGCCGATCTCCGCGCAGAACCACTACTCGCTGCTGGAGCGAGAGGCCGAACGCGAGATCACCCCCGCCTGCGCGCACTACCGCATCGGCCTGCTGCCGTACTTCCCGCTGGCCAACGGCCTGCTCACCGGCAAGTACACGGCCGATCAAGCGCCGCCACCCGGCAGCCGCCTCGCCGGCCGCGACCAACTGCTCGCCACCGCGCCGTGGGACCGGATCGACAAGCTGCGCACGTTCGGCGAGACGCGCAAGCTGAGCATGGTCACGCTGGCGCTGGGCTGGTTAGCCGCGCAGCCGGTGGTCGGCTCGGTGATCGCCGGCGCGACAACGCCCGAACAGGTGATCGCGAACGCGTCCGCACCCCAGTGGCGCCCCGCGGGATGGGAACGCGTCGCCATCGACGAGATCTGCCCACCCGGCCGCCGCTGACCAACACCCCTTGTCCACCCGGTCGTGGGACAAGGGGTACCCGGATGGCCGCTGGTCAGGGGCGGGTCCATCTGCGGTCTGAGCTGTCGGTGACCGCGTCATCCCCTGGGGCTACCGCGAAACAATGCTCCTGGCCGACGCGCGACCAGGGCTTTTCAGCGCAGCCTGTGTCACATGGAAATCCTCGGCATCGTCGGAATGTTCATCGGCCTGTCCCTGGTGGCCGCCATCCCGCTCGTGATCCTGCTGCGCTCGGCCGAGGCACTGGCCTGGCGCCGCGAACACCGGCCCTGACCCCCGCTCGTGACCCCCCGCACTTCCGCGCGCTGATCGCGCGCGCCGCCCGCTAGCCTCACTGCCGACATCGAGGTCATCGGCAGGAGGAGAAGTACATGCGGATCGCGGACGTCGCCGCGCTGGTCACCGGAGCCGCGTCGGGTCTCGGCGGGGCCACCGTCCGTGCGCTCGCCGCCAAGGGCGCCACCGTGTTCGGCATCGACCTGCCGCAGGCCGTCGAGGACGCTCGTTCTTCCGGTGCTTCCGGTTCTTCCTGGCAGGACGGCATCACCTACGTCGCGGCCGACGTGACCGACCCGGAGCAGGTCGGCGCCGCGGTCGAGCAGGCGAGCGGCGCGGACAAGCCGCTGCGCATCACGGTCAACTGCGCGGGCATCGGCACCGCGGGACGGGTGCTGTCCAAGAAGGGCCCGCACGACCTCGACCTGTACCGCAAGATCATCGAGGTCAACCTGATCGGCACGTTCAACGTGCTGCGCCTTGCCGCCGACGCGATGACCAGGACCGAGCCGATTGAGGACGAGGCGCGCGGCGTCATCGTGAACACCGCGTCCATCGCCGCGTTCGACGGCCAGATCGGCCAGGCCGCCTACTCGTCGTCCAAGGGCGGCGTCGTCGGACTGACCCTGCCGGCCGCGCGGGATCTCGCCCAGTTCGGCATCAGGGTCATGACCATCGCGCCCGGCATCGTGGACACGCCGATGCTGGCCGGCGTCAGCGACGAGTTCCGCGCCACGCTCAGCGCGGGCGTGCCGTTCCCCAAACGCCTGGCCCGACCGGACGAGTACGCGCAGCTCGTGGTGGACATCGCCGAGCACGACTACCTCAACGGCGAGGTCATCCGCATGGACGGCGCCCTCCGCATGGCCCCCCGCTGATTTTCGCGAATCCGCCAATTTCGCGAAAATTTTCCACGTTTGCCATCCCCAACCCCCGCCCACCCCCTGACGGGGTTCCGTGCCGGGCGGCGGCCACTGAGCCTAGCCAGGATTGGGTGTCTGGGTGGAAAAAGTGAGGCGGATGTGGACAACTTCGGGGTTTGTGCACAGCCGTGTGCACAAACCTGTGGACAACTCTTACAGGTCACCGAGGTAGGGGACGTCGGTTACCTCGGGCGAGGTCATCCATTCGCGGAGTCGCTTGGTCGCGCGCACGTCGTCCTCGTTGTAGACGAGCAGGCGTCGGCGTTGGTCGAGTGCGACCGGTTCGCCGTCCATGCCGACGGCGTCGCGGTACCAGCGCATCGAGTTCTCGCCGCTGGCTTCCGGGTCGCGCCATTGGAATCCGGCGACCGGCGCGATCGTCTTGAGGCCCTTTCCCTTGGCGCACAGGAACGTGTCGGTGACGATGCGGAACATGTCCACCCACGCCTCCGAGTCGATGAACTTCTGCACCTGGGCGCGGGTCGGGATGCCGGGCTCACCTGCGAAGCGGTCGGCGGACGCGAGCAGCCAACGGTTCTCCGCCAACTCGTTGTAGCAGTAGGCGCGGAAGGTGCGGCCGTTGATCCGCGCGCGAGCGGCCACATTGGACAGCCAGCGCCAGAATTCGGCGAACGAACGCGCCTCGTCCTTGGTTGGCAATGCTTCCCAGGTGACGAACGCTCGATAACCGGCGGGCTCGTCGATGCCTTCGCCGGAGAGCAGCGCGCCCCACAGGTACGCGCCGGATTCGCCGAAGCTCTCCATGTCCACGTCGACCTCGACGTCGCCGCGGGGCACCTCGGGGGTGAGCACCCTGCGCACCACCGGCAGGTTGGCCAGCCACGCCTTGGCCAGGATCGTCGCGTCGCCGAGCGGCAGGCCCGGCGGCATGCCGGTGGGCGGGTCGGCCGGGTCGAGGGCGGCGAGGTCATCGACGGTGCGTATGCCGAGTTGGCGCAGCGAGGTCGCGTCCTCGCCGCGCACCACAAGGCTCACGTCGCGCGATTCCTCCAGCGCGCGTTCGCACACCGGCCACCAGGGGCAACTGCGGCAGTCCATGATCCGCGACGGCTGGGCGAGCGGCTGGGCCTGCGACGCGGCCGCGTCGGCGACGGCCAGCCGGTCGGAGAAGCGGCTCTCGTACTCGGTGAGCGCGGTGCGGCCACCGGGCCAGGTGGGTGCCTCCAGGTCGTGCCAGAGCACGACGTCCCCGTCCATGCCGATGGATCCGCCGGTGGCGCGGCCGATCGCGGCCTGACCGCAGGCTTGCAGCAGCGCACGGGCGTGCACGAGCCGCAACTGGTCACGCGGGTGGGCGCGGGCCTTGCGCAGCGGGTCGGACCGGCTGCGGTCGGGGTGCGGGTCGGACAGCGGTGAGGTGCGCGCGCCGGTGCCGGGGTCGGTGACCTTGTGCCGGACCACCATCACCGGCAGGTAGCCCTCGGTGGCGTGGACCAGCAGGTCGACCCGGCCGCGCCGGCCGCCGACCGGGTCGCGGGGCAGTGCGGCGTTCCAGATGAACCGGGCGCCCGCGCGCATGGCGCTCAGGGTGGCGCGTTCGCGGTCGGCGTTGGACAGGCCGGGACCGGCCGGAATCTCCACCCAGTCGGAGCCGAACAGCCTGGCAAGCTGCGCGCCGATCCGGCGGCGGTGCTCGGCGGCGTCGGCGGAGCGTTGCTGGCCTGCCGGGTCTGGCGGCGCCTTGGGCGCGTCGACCATGGTCGGGTCGTGCTCAAGGTGCACCCGGCGCCGGCATCGGGTGACAACTCCAGCGTCCAACAGCACCGAGGTGGTCACAAGCAGCCACCTTATTCGCCCGTCGTCCGCGCGGGTCGATGTGCCCGCCGGGCAGCGCACCAGTAGGTTCGAAGGGGTAACGGGCACGGCAGGAGGCGAGGGGTCATGGCACGCCGCTCCAAGGGGACCGAGGACCACTCGTCACGGATCACTCCGAGCAGGGCCAAGAACCTGGTCGGGGTGGCCAGGATCGTGCTGCCCGCGGTGGTTCCGGTCATCAGCCCGTATCTGTTGAAGGCGGCCGGCACGGCACGCGAGCAGCTCGACCGGATGCGGGCCCGGCGGATCGGCGTTGACGTCGGCGACCTGGCGAAGTTCAGTGGCCGGGGCGGCGCGCTGCACGCCAGGATCGCGGGCGCCGCTGACGCGCTGGCCGAGCTTGCCGCCAAGGACGATCCGGTGACCAGGGAGTTCACCACCCGGGGCCGGGACACGCTGACCACGCTCGCGGCCGCGGTGCGCGCGGCCGAGCGGATGCCGACGACGCGGCGCAGGGCAGCGCACCAGGCGGTCGCCGCCGAGCTGGACCGGATCGAGAGCGAGCTGCTCCGCCGGCTGGGTGTGTAAAAACCACTGGTCAGGGCGTGTAACTCGCGGTCGTACCAGGTAGTGTCCTGGTCCATCCGTTCGCCTTCATCACTCGGTGGAGCGAACCTGTCACTGCGCTCAAAGGCGGGGCTTAGTCTTGGAACCCGTGGCCGGTCCGTTGACCCCGTCGCGGGGCGCCCTTCGCGTGCTGCGGGGATGCGCGCTGGCCATCACCTCGGCCGCGCTGGCCGTGCTCGCGCACGTGATCGGCGGCGGCATGCCGCCCTCCACCGGGCTGACCCTGGTGCTCACCATCGGTGCGGCCGCGGGCGGTGTCGCACTCGCCGACCGGCAGCGCGGCGGCTTCGCCATCCTGGCCGCGCTGGGCACCTCTCATGTGGCCATCCACCTGCTGCTCACGCTGGGCACGCCGGCCATGGACATGGGCTCGCCGGTCGACGGCCAGGTCATGCTGGCCACGCACATCGCGGCGATCCTGCTCGCGGCCGCCCTGCTGGCCAGGGCGGAACGCGCGATCTACCTGCTGGCCGAGCTGCTGGCGATGCTGTTGCCGCGCTGGATGGTGGTGCACTTCGAGCACCCCGAGCCGGCTGCGGCGCCGCGCTGCCACGCCGAGCCGGCCGAGAAGGCCGTGCGCGTGTTGCTGCGCCGAGTCAACGCGCGGCGTGGACCGCCGGTGACCTGCTGATCAGCTCCTGATCCCAGCAAGAGATCGCAGCAAGGTCCCTGACCATCAGCACCGGTCGCGGGGTCGCTTTCGACCTGCGCTCGATCGGTGGTGACACCCCACCGGAGAACAACAGACATGTCGACAAATCACCTGACAAAGCGACTTATCGCCAGGGCGGGCATCCCGCTCGCCGTGGTCGCCGGGTTGCTCATCGGCGGTGCCGGCATCGCGTCGGCGCACGTCAGCGCGCACAGCCCGGACCAACTGACCCAGGGCGGCGACGCCGAGATCGTCTTCCGCGCGCCCAACGAACAGGACACCGCCAACTTCACCAGGCTGGAGGTGGACTTCTCCACCACAAGCCCGATCGGCGACGCGAACGTCAAGCCGATGCCCGGCTGGTCGTACCAGGTCACGATGACGAACCTGAAGACCCCGGTGAAGATGGCCGACGACACCATCACCTCCGCGGTGCAGTCGGTCGTGTGGACGGCACAGCCCGGTTACGCGGTCAAGCCGGGCGAGTTCCAGGAGTTCACCATCTCGGTCGAGGGCCTGCCGACCAACACCACCACGATGGACATGCCGGCGGTGCAGACCTATGACAACGGGACGGTGATCGACTGGAACCAGCCGACTCCGGCCTCCGGCCAGGAGCCGGACCACCCGGTCCCGCACCTGACTCTGGCCCCGGCCGGCGCCGCGACCGACGGTGCCAACAGCTCCAACAGTTCCAACAGTGCGACCGTGAACATGCCCGGCATGACCACGACCGCGGCGAGCGGCACCGACGGCACCGCCCGCTGGCTGGGCGGCATCGGCCTGCTGCTCGGCGCGCTCGCGCTCGGCTTCGGGCTCGGCGCCTACGCCCGCTCGCGTACGGCGGCGGGCGGTTCCGGCCCAGGCCCGGACGACGGCGTCGACGACGACGACGATCTCGACGACGAGGTGCCGCCGGAAGGAGACAAGCCGGAAGGAGACAAGGCGAGGCAGGGAGCGTCGGCGTGAGGCGGTTGCTGCTGCCGATCGTGCTGGCCGGACTCGCCGTGTTCGGCTTCGCAACGCCGGCGCTGGCACACAACGTGCTGGTCGGCAGCAACCCGGCGGCGGGCGCATCGCTCGCCGCCGGGCCGAGCCAGGTCTCGCTCACCTTCGACGCGCCCGTGCAGTTCGGCGCGAACTACCTCACCGTGATCGGGCCGGACGGCAACCACTGGGAGAAGACCGACAATGCCACGGTGAACGGCGACTCCGTGACCACGCCGGTCGCGCCGCTCGGGCCTGCCGGCGTGTACAAGATCGGCTATCGGATCATCTCGGCGGACGGCCACCCGGTGTCCGGCGAGGTGACGTTCACGCTGACCAGGGCCGGTACCGGCACGCCGCCGTCGCGGTCGTCCTCGGGTGCCGGGGGCGGTGCCGCCGCCGGCGGGGTGCCGGTGTGGGTGTGGGTGCTCGGCGCGAGCGTGCTGTTGGTCGCCGGCCTGCTCTTCGGCCTGCGGACACCACGAAGGGGGGCGCGACGGGGATGACGTCGGCCCGTACCACGACCACGCCTCGGGTTCGGCCGCGCTACCAGCTCTTCGCCGGGATCGGCGCGAGCGCGGTCGCCGGCGTGCTGATCGGTCTCGTGCTCACCTTGACCGTGGCCCCGCCTGGGGTCGCCGAGCCCGCGTCCGTGGTCGTGGTCGGGCTTCCGTTTGCCAGGGTCCTGCTCGACCTGGCCGCGTTGACCACGGTCGGGGTGAGCTTGCTGCCCAAACTGCTCGGCACGGACCGGCCGAAACGGGCGGCGCCAGTGCTGGCGCTGGCCCGGCGCATCGCCGTGGTCGGCTCGGCGATGTGGCTGCTCGCCGCGCTGGCGTCGCTGCTGTTCGAGACCGCCGATCTCAACGTCGGCAAGCCGCTGACCATCACCGAGATCGTCGAGTACGTGCGGCAGATCGCGTCCGGCCAGGCGCTGGTGATCGTGGCCTGCGCCGCCCTGGTGTACCTGGTGATCGCGCTGGTCGCGGTGCGCAGGGGCGAGGCGGTGCCGGCCGAGTTACGGATCACGGTCGCGCTGTTCACCCTGCTGCCGCTGCCGGTCACCGGCCACGCCGACTCGGGCACGAGCTGGCAGGACGTGAACATGATCTCGATGGAGCTGCACGTGGTCGGGGCGGTCGCCTGGACCGGCGGGCTGCTCGCGGTGATGCTGCTGGTCGCGGCCAACCGGGGACTGCTGTCCACCGCGTTGCCGCGTTACTCGCGGATCGCAACGGTCTGCGTTTTCCTGACCATGGCGACCGGCATGTTCAACGGCTGGCTTGAGCTGTACCAGACGCCCGGCGTGCACTGGTACCTCGCGCTGTTCACCAGCGGTTACGGCCAGATCCTGCTGCTCAAGGGTGCCTGCCTGGCCGCGGCGGGGCTGCTCGGCGCGCACACCCGGTTCAGGCTGCTGCCCAAGATCGCGGAGCGCAAGGCGACCGCGGTGCTCACCTGGGCGATGGTGGAACTGGCGGTGATGGGGTTGGCGTTCGGCCTGGCCGCGGTGCTGGTCCGCGCCCCGGTGATCAACGGGAGCTGATCAGTTCTCGCTGCCGCTCGCACTGCCGCGTAGCAGCACCTCGGCGACCCGGCCTGGGTCATCCGACATCGGCACGTGCCCGCAGCCGAGCAGGGTGACGTGGCTGGCCTGCGGCAACGCCGACCTGGCGACCCTGGCCTGGTACGGCGGCAGCACGAGATCGCGGCTGCCCCAGGCCACGGTCACCGGCACCCCGGCGGCGACCTGTCCGGTGAAGGGCGAGGCCGTGCGCACGATGGCGCGCAGGGCGGGGATGGCGCGGTTGAAGCTCAGGAAGTCGCCGAGCGCGCGGTCCGGCTCGATGTTGCCGGGGTGCGAGGTGATCCAGCCGAACATCAGCGCCCGACCCGAACGGGACCTGGCCAGTCGCGGTGCCTGCGGCGCGAGTCGCCTGCCGAGTGCCTCGACCGTGCGGAACAGCGCGCGGGTATAGCCGAACGCGGCGGCCGAGCGCCAGAAACCGGCCGGTGAGAGCGCGGTGACCGAGCGGGCAAGGCCGATGGCGCCTGCCTCAAGCGCGATCCGGCCGCCGAGCGAGTTGCCGGCGATGTGCGGCCGGTCGAGGCCCTGTTCGGCGAGGAAGGCGACGAGTTCGTCGCGCAGTGCGTCCACGACCGGGCGGCCCGCCGGTTCGAACGGGTCGGACTCGCCGTGTCCCGGCAGGTCGACCAGGACGACTTCGCGCTGCCGCGCCAGCACGTCGAGCACCGGGTACCAAGCCTGCCTGCGGTGTCCGACGCCGTGCAGCAACACCAGCGGCGGCCCGGATCCGATGCGCTCGTAAGCCAGCATGCCGCCTCCTCACCCCGGTTACCTACCAGTAGTAAGTTAGCGAAATCGTCGCGTCGAGTCGACCCTCAGTCCTGCTGTTCGGGGACCTGGGCCGCGGTCAGGTGCGGGCCGCGAAAGTCGTCCAGCTTGCGCATGGCGATCCGGCTGCGCCGGTCGAGTTCCCTGCGATCCAGCCAGCCTGCCGCGTAGTGCCGGTACGCCTGGGCGAGCATGACCAGCTCTGCCAGGTAGTTCGCCGAGCGCCGACGGCTGCGTTCCGGCAGTCCGGCCAGCAGGGCGAGCTGGCTGTCCACCACCTCGTCCAGCATGTTGGCGGCCTCAAGCGCCCGCCGAGCCCGTCGGCCTCCAGGCCGACCGCGCATGCCGATCACCGCGTCCGACAACCCTTCGCCATGTCCGATGCCTCCCCGGCGCCGGCCCCGTATCGCCCGGGTCACCCGATAGGTGTGCCCGGCTGTTGATGCTGCATTCGCGGATTGGAACCCAGACGTTACCTTGCGCTCATGGCGGCCTCACCCGCTCACCCGAGGGAACCATCGATCGTGGGTAGCAGAACTCACGCTCAGTACGGAAAAGTGGCGCGCGGTGGCCGGTTGATCACACGGGAGGCGAGTGTCCATGTTCACAACTCGGCCGGAGCTGGCCGGCACGTTCGGCATGGTGGCGAGCACGCACTGGCTCGCGTCGTCGACCGGCATGGCCGTGTTGGAGAAGGGCGGCAACGCCTTTGACGCGGCCGTGGCAGCGGGATTCGTCCTGCAAGTCGTCGAACCGCACCTCAACGGTCCCGGCGGCGAGGTGCCCGCGGTGTTCGCCACCGCGACCGATCCGACCCCGAGGGTGCTGTGCGGACAAGGTGTCGCGCCGGCAGGCGCCACCATCGAGCGCTATCGCGACGAGGGCCTCGACCTGGTTCCCGGCACCGGACTGCTCGCCGCGACCGTGCCGGGTGCGTGGGACGGTTGGCTGACCCTGCTGCGCGAGCACGGCACCCTGCCGCTGCGCGACGTGCTCTGCTACGCGATCGGCTACGCACGCAACGGATATCCGGTCGTCGACCGGGTCACCACGACCATCGAGCTGGTGGCCGAGCTGTTCACCGAGCACTGGCCGAGTTCGGCCGCGCTGTGGCTGCCAGGCGGTCGCGCCGTGCATGGCACGCATCGCAACCCGGTACTCGCGGACACCTGGGAGCGACTGCTCGCCGAGGCGGAAAGCGTTGGCGGAAGCCGGGAAGCGCAGCTCGACGCGGCGCGCGCGGCGTGGTCGTCCGGGTTCGTCGCCGAGGCGATCGACGCGTTCTGCCGTCAGCCGGTGCGCGACGACTCCGGGTCCGATCATGCCGGCGTGCTGACCGCGGCCGACATGTCGAACTGGCGGGCGAGCATCGAGGACGCGTGCACGGCGGACTTCGGCGAATGGACCATCGCCAAGTGCGGCCGCTGGAGCCAGGGACCGGTGCTGGCACAGCAACTGCGGCTGCTCGCCGGGTTCGCCGACCAACTGGCCTATGTGGACGGTCGACCGACTTCGGCCACCGTGCACCTTGCCGCCGAGTGCGCCAAGCTCGCGTTCGCCGACCGCGAGGCTTACTACGGCGACGAGCAGGACGTGCCCCTGGACGACCTGCTGTCCGTCGACTACGCGCACGCGCGGCGGGCGCTGGTCGGCGAGCGGGCGTCGCTGGACCTGCGACCCGGTTCACCGGGCGGCCGGACCCCGCGCCTGCCCGAGTTCGTGCGGCAGGGCCGGGGAATCGGCGGCGCCGTCGTCGCGATCGGCGGGTTGGGCGAACCGACCGTGTCCAGGGACGGCCGCACCAGGGGCGACACCGTGCACGTCGACGTGGTCGACGCGGCCGGCAACATCATCTCGGCGACGCCGTCCGGTGGCTGGTTGCAGTCCTCGCCGACCATTCCGGAACTCGGCTTCTGCCTTGGCACGCGGGCGCAGATGTTCTGGCTGGAGCCGGGTCTGCCCAACTCGCTCGCGCCGGGCAAACGTCCGAGGACCACCCTCTCGCCAACGCTCGCGCTGCGCGATGGCGTGCCGACGCTGGCCTTCGGCACGCCAGGTGGCGACCAGCAGGACCAGTGGCAGCTGTGCTTCTGGCTCGCGCACACGGTCGGCGGCCTGAACCTACAGGCCGCGATCGACGCGCCCGCCTGGCACAGCAACGCCTTCCCGAGTTCGTTCTATCCGCGCTGCATGGTCGCCAGGCGAACTGGTCGTCGAGTCGCGGCTCGGCGACGCGGTCATCGCCGAACTGCGGGCCCTCGGCCATGCCGTCGTCGACGGCGGCGCCTGGGAGTTGGGCCGAATGTCCTGTGTGGCCAGGGATGCGCGCACCGGCCTGCTGCGCGCGGCCGCGAATCCGCGCGGCATGCAGGGCTACGCCGTCGGGCGCTGAACGTCGACGTGCTCGGGAGCAATGTCCGGCGTGGCGAACATCGAGCGGCTGCGCAGCATCTCCACCACCCAGATCAGCACGCCGAGTACGGGGAAGGCCGCGCCGAGCAGGCACACCGCACTCCAGCCGCCTGCCGAGTAGGCCGCTGCGGACAGGCCGCTGCCGATCGCGCCGAGGATGAAGTAGAAGGTCATGTACGCGGTGTTCAGCCTGCTGCGCGCGTCGGCCCGCAGCCGGTAGATCAGGCTCTGGTTGCTGATGTGCGTGCCCTGCACGCCAAGGTCGAGCATTGCGACGCCGATGGCCAACGCGATCACCGAGTGGACACCGAGCGCGATCAGCACGTAGGACAGCGCTGCGACGCCGATGAAGCCGCCGGTCGCCAGGTGCGCGTGGCCCCGGTCGGCGAGCCGGCCGCTGAAGCGGGCCGCCATCGCGCCGGCCGCGCCGAGAAGCGCGAACGCGCCGATGGCCGCGTCGTTCCAGTGGTAGGTCCTGGCCAGCAGGAAGCCGGCGCTGGTCCAGAACACGCTGAACGAGGCGAAGACCAGTCCACCGTAGACGGTGCGCAGCCGCAACGTCGGTTCCTCGCGGACCAGGCGCAGCACGGAGAGCAGCAGCGTGTGATAGCGCATCCGGGTGGCCGGGGCGAGCGTGGGCAGTTCTCGCCAGAGCAGCACGGCGACCACGGCCGTCAGCACTGCGGCGAGCGCGAACACCGCGCGCCAGTTGGCCACCTGCGCGACGAGGCCGGACGCGGTGCGGGAGATGAGGATGCCGATCAGCAGGCCGCTCATGACCGTGCCGACCACTCGGCCCTGCTGGCCCTCCTCGGCGATGTGCGCTGCGAGGGGCACCACGATCTGCACCGCGACCGAGGTGATGCCGACCAGCACCGCGGCCGAACCGAGCGCGGCGAGGCTGGGCGCGGCGGCCATCACGGCGAGGCCGGCCACGGTCACCGCCAGCAGCGTGACCAGCAGCTTGCGGCGTTCCAGCAGGTCGCCGAGCGGCACAAGGGTGGCGAGGCCGATCGCGTAGCCGATCTGGATCAGCGTGATGACCAGGCCGACCGCGCCGGTCGAGGCGTGGAACGCGGAGGTGAGCGTGTCCTCAAGCGGCTGGGCGTAGTACAGGTTGCCCACGACCGCGCCGGTGGCGAACGCCATGGTCGCGACGACCCGCCGAGTTGAACCCATGGCTCCATCTTCAGCAGGCCCGATTCAGGTGTCCAATGAATGATTCTCGTGACACCTATCGTCCGAAGCGATAAGTTGCCGCACCGATTACGTACCCGCAACTGGCGCTTGCCGACGTACGCGCGAGAGGTGCGCATGTCGTAGCGTCGAAGTCATGTCACTGCGTCGCCTTCGGCCCGCGTTCGTGCCGGCGCCGATGGACGTCGTCGCCACGATCCTGCTCAGCGTTTTCGTGGTCGGTGTCACCTCCGCCCTCGCGCACTGGCACGACCACACCGAGACCGTGCCCGGTCCGGGCATCGGCACGTTGGGCGTCCTCTGGCTGGTCGCCGGCGTGCTGCCGGTCCTGGAGCGCCGGTCGTTTCCGCTGGTCACGTTTTTGCTCAGCGCCGCGCTGGTGATCAGCTACTACAGCTCCGGCTACCAGGCGGGCCCGAGCGCGATCGCGCCGGTCCTGCTGCTCGTCTCGCTCGCCTATCACCGTGGCCCGGTCGTCGCCGGCGCCGCCGCGGCCGCGATGTGCGTCGGCATCGGCGTGCTGATCGCGGTGCGCGACCCTGGCGGGCTGGTCAACCCGGCCGCGTTCGGGGTGCTGGTGCTCGCGCTGGCCGCGGTCGCCATCGGCACGGCGGGTCGCACCCAGCGTTCGGCGCGGCTGGCGACAAGGGCCAGGGCCGAGGCCGAGGACCAGCGGCGGATCGAGGAGGAGCGGCTGCGGATCGCCAGGGAGGTGCACGACGTGGTCGCGCACAGCCTCGCCATGATCAACGTGCAGGCCGGCGTCGCGGCGCACGTCGCCGACCGCAGACCCGAGCAGGCCAAGCAGGCCCTGCTGGCGATCAAGGAGGCCAGTCGCACCGCACTGGCCGACCTGCGCGCCACCCTCAACGTGCTGCGTTCCGGCGAGGGCCGCGCGCCAACCCCCGGCCTGCACCACCTGCCCGAGTTGATCGCGACCGCCTCCGCCGCCGGTCTCACGGTCACCGCGGACGGTGAGACCGGCGCGCTGCCCGCCCCGGTCGACGTCGCCGCGTACCGGATCGTGCAGGAGTCACTGACCAATGTGGTCCGACACGCGGAGCACGCGGACACCGTGCGGATCGGCTTGCGCCGCACCGAGGACGAGCTGTCCATCACCATCGCGGACAACGGGCGCGGCGGGCTACCAAAGCCAGGAGGTACCACACCAGGCAACGGCCTGCGCGGCATGGCAGAACGGGCGCAGGCACTCGGCGGTTCGGTCACGGCAGGGCCCGCCGAGGGCGGCGGGTTCGTGGTGCGTGCCAGGCTGCCACTCAACAACACGGGAGGCGGACGCGATGGAGCCTGAACAGGCATCGGTGCGGGTGGTACTCGCTGACGACCAGGCGCTGGTCCGCGCCGGTTTCCGGGTACTGCTGGACACCGAGGACGGGTTCGAGGTGGTCGGCGAGGCCGCGGACGGCGCGGAGGCGGTCGCGCTCGCCCGCAGCACGCGGCCCGACGTGGTGGTGATGGACGTGCGCATGCCCGGCGTCGACGGGCTGGCCGCGACCAAGCAGATCACCGACGACCCGGACCTCGCCGGCGTGCGGGTGCTCGTGCTCACCACGTTCGACGTGGACGAGTACGTGTTCGAGGCGCTGCGCAGCGGCGCGAGCGGGTTCCTGCTCAAGGACACCGAACCGGTCGACCTGCTGCGCGCGCTGCGCGTCGTCGCGCACGGCGAGGCGCTGCTCGCGCCGACCATCACCCGGCGGCTGATCGCGGAGTTCGTGTCCCGGCCAGAGCACCGCAGGCCGGCGCCGGACGTGCTGGCCCAGCTCACCGAGCGGGAACGGGAGGTGCTCGCGCTGGTCGCCGGCGGCATGTCCAACGACGAGATCGCCGCGCACCTGGTGATCAGCCCGGCCACCTCGCGCACGCACGTGAGCCGGATCATGACCAAGCTACAGGCCCGCGACCGCGCGCAACTTGTCGTGCTCGCCTACGAATCCGGCCTGGTCACACCCAACAAACGCTAACGGCGCGCACGCCTGCTCGGCCTGGACAGCGCCCAGACGAGGCGGGCGACGAAAGCGACGCCGACCGCGATCAACAGCAGCACCTCAACCGACATCGCCGGTCCTTCCGGTGGTTGGCCTGCGCCCCGTCGCAGCGTCCGTTGGCTCCCTTGAAGACGCCGTCGGCCCCCGCGTGGTTGCCTGGAAACCGCCGAGACCACCGATCCGGTTTGCTAGCCTGGCCCCCGTGACCGGGTCGGAGCCTGATTCACCATCGGGACTGCCGCCGATTCACGAGTCGCTGCTGCCCAAGGAACACGCGCTGTACCGGCCCCGCCACGGTGGCCGGCAGCGCACCGCGTTGACCTGTGCCCTGGTCTTCCTGCTCGTCCCGGCGCTCGCGTTCGTGTTCGGCGCGCGCCCGGAGGCGTTCGAGAACCACCGCCTCGCCGACTTCCCGAGCCTGTCCAAGGGCTGGGGGTTCTTCACCGGACTGAACAGCTGGGCGACCGACCACCTGCCGCTGCGCGACGTCGGCGTGCAGGCCGAGAACGGCATCAGCACCGGCGTGTTCGGCGAGCCGCCCGCGTTCTCCGGCATCGACCGGCAGGCTCCAGCAGGCGTGCTCACCGCGCCGACCGGTGGAGCGCAGCCCTCCACCACCGTCGGCCAGGACTCCGCGCAGGTCGTCGCGGGCACGAACGGCTGGCTCTACTACGCCCAGGACATGATCTCGAAGTGCACGCCGACCCAGCCGCTGTCCACAACGCTCAACGAGCTGGTCGCGCTGCGCTCGGCGATCGTGGCGTCTGGGCGCTCCCTCGTCCTGGTGGTCGCGCCCGACAAGAGCACGGTCGTGCCGCAGTACCTGCCGGCCAGTTACCCGAACAAGGACTGCGCGACCTCGGCGGCCAATCCGTTCTGGAGCGCGGTCACCAGCGTCGGCGGCGCCATCGACCTGCGGGCCGGGCTGGCCGCGCGCAGCGCCGAGAACAACCAGCCGCTCTACTACCCTGACGACACGCACTGGACCGACCTCGGCGCGATCTACCTGCTCCAGGCGGTCGCCGACGTGATAAGTCCCGGCACCAGCCGTAGCTGGCGAACCAGCAAGGCGGCCGTCCTCTCCGGCCCGGCGGACCTGGCCAGGATGAACGGTTCGTCGGCCACGAACCGTGAGCAGACCTATCACCTCAGTCCCGACGGCCACGCCGACCGGACCGGCCCGTCGGCCACGCTGGCCACGCCGACCCACTTCGGCTCGGCACCGACGACCGGCATGATCACCACCCCGGTCGCGCTGCTCGGCGACTCTTTTACTCTGCCGGCGACCAGGTACCTACCCGCCGTGTTCAGCGACGTGACCGCGATCGGCTACGGCAACCTCGCCAGCGCGCCGGATTCGGTGATCCAGACCATGGTCGGGGCCAGGACGATCGTGCTGGAAGTGGTTGAGCGAAACCTCGCCGACGGCAATGTTCCGTTCCTTGTTCCCCAGGTCATAGCCGCTATCCGGGCCGCGCTGGCCAGCCATCCCATGCGCTAGGGTCTCCGGCGTAGGCGTCAATTTGGTGTAGTCACCGCCGACTACGGGCTGTGCCGTACACAATGGCGGCGTCTCATACACTCGGTGGCCGCTACGGTCGATCCTCTTGAGGGGGTGCTTGTCCCTGTGAACTGGCAGGACGAGCTTCGGCAGCTTGATCAGGAACTTGCCGCCGGTAAGGTGACCGCCGAGGAGTACCGCAACCGGCGCGACGCAGTGCTGGCGCAGACGGCCGGTTCGCCAGGCGTCCCCATGCAGCAGCCGCAACAGCCCCAGCCGCCGCAACAACCCCAGCCCCAGCCGCAGACCGGCCCGTGGACGCGCGGCCAGCAGTACCCGCCGAGCGGCCCGATCCCGACCCCTTCTGTGCCCAGTGGCCCGATCCCGACCGGTTCCGCTGACCGCACCCAGATGGTGTCCCAGCAGCCCCCTCGCCCTGCCGACGCGGACAAGACCCAGGTCGTCTCCGGCGGCCAGATGCCGCAGAGCGGCAACGAATCCACCCAGGTTTTCGGGCGGGTCGGCCAGCCGCAGGACAATCCCGAGCGCACCCAGGTGGTGAACACCTACGGCGCCCGGCAACAACCCGGACCGCCACAGAACACCGCCAACCAGCCAGGTGACGACGCTCCGCTGTGGGGTGGTAACACGCCGCCGTGGTCGGGCGGCGAGTTCCCGCCGATGGGTGCCGGTCGCGGCAACGAACCCTGGTACTCGCAGGGGCCCGAGGTGTTCGACAGGCGCGGCGGGTCGAAGGGCAAGATCTTCGCCATTGTCGGCGCCGTGGTGGTCGTCGCCGCGCTGGTCGTGGTCTTCTTCGTCGTCAAGCCGTTCTCCGGTGGCGGCGGCAATCCGCCGCAGGCGAGCACCACCTCGCATCCCGCGCCGAGGACCACGACGACGCCGGCCGGTCCGCTCGCGCAGGTACCCGGTTCGCAGGTGCCCAGCGCGGTACACGAGTTCACCGACGTCGTCCCGCTCGGCTTCCTGACCCAGGAAGAGGTCGCCGCTTTCCAAAGTGGACAGCCGACGACCGCCTACTTCAGCGACACCACCTCCGGCCAGAACAAGATCCTGGTGCTGATCGTGAAGACCGCGAGCCAGCAGGACGCGTCCGCCGTCGCCCAGTCGCTGGTGCAGCTGGAGATCAAGTATCAGATGCAGCCGAGGACCGGTGGCCCGGTCGGCGTGTCCATCGAGACCGCGGACACCGCGCAGGGCGGTCCGCTGCGGCGTGCCGAATACTCCAGCGGTTCCTACGTCGTGCGGGTCCAGGTGCAGGGTTCCGACCCGGCCAGCGTCGACCAGGAACTGACCAGCGTGCTCAACGCCCAACTGAAGAGGCTGCCGGCGAATGACTGATCGGACCCCGGTCCGGGTGGCCGCGGGCACCGTCGTGTCCAAGGGCTACCTGCCGGCGGCGCGGGTGCTCGCCGAATCCTTTCTGCGCCACCATCCCGACGCCGTGTTGCGCGTACTCGTCCTGGACGCGACCGAAGACGACATCGCGGCGCAGCGCAGGATGCCCGCCGGCGCCACGTTGGTCCCGCCCGCGCGGCTCGATCTGTCCACTGCGGACTTCAACAGGATGGCAGCTGCCTATTCGGTGACCGAACTGGCCACCGCGGTCAAGCCGACGCTGCTGCGCCTGCTGCTGACCGAGGCCGACGTCGCCATCTACCTCGACCCGGACATCGAGGTGTTCGCCCCGTTCCCGGACGTGGCCGACCTCGCGCTGGCCAACGACATCGTGCTCACGCCACACGTCACCGAGCCGATGCCGCGCGACGGCCTGCGCCCGACCGAGGCCGACATCATGGCCTCCGGCGTGTTCAACCTCGGCTTCGTCGCCGTTTCCTCTGCGGCCACGCCGTTCCTGGACTACTGGACGCAGCGGCTGCGTCACGACGCACTGGTCGCGCCGGCCGAGCAGATGTTCACCGACCAGCGCTGGGTCGACAACGTGCCGACCCTGTTCCGGCACACCGTGCTCACCGATCCCGGCTTCAACGTCGCCTACTGGAACATCTACCAGCGTCCACTGACCACAGTGGACGGAAAGCTGCACGCGGCGGGAAAGCCGTTGCGGTTCTTCCACTTCAGCGGTTTCCGGCCGGAACGGCCGTGGCTGCTCTCCACCCACTTCGCGGACAAGCCGAGGGTGCTGCTCTCCGAGTACCCGCAGGTTGCCAAGCTGTGCGGGGACTACCGCGCCAAGATGCTCGCCGCCGGCTACGGCGACCGGCTGGAATCCGTGCCCTACGGCCTCGCGACGCTCTCCGACGGCACCCGACTGAGCGCGTCCGTGCGCCGGATGTACCGCGACGCCTGGGTCGAGGCGGAACGCACCGGCAAACAGCCGCCGCCGAGCCCGTTCGACGCGGGCGGCGAGGCCGAGTTCCTGCGCTGGGCGGCCGAGCCGGACGACGACGAGCAGCGCGACGCCGGCAGCACCCGCTGGGCCATTGCGCTGTGGCACGCCAGGGTCGACCTGCAACGGGCCTTCCCCGAACCGCTCGGCGCCGACCTGGACGGCTACCGGGTGTGGTGCGCGACCTCCGGCATCGCAGAAGGCGAACTGCACCCCTCCGCGGTGCCCACCGTGCCGCGCTCGCGTGCCGTGCCGGTCCGGGACGAGCCGGGCGCCAACCTCTACGGCTACTTCAGCGCCGAACTCGGCGTCGGCGAGATGGGTCGCCTCGTGCTCGACGCGGTCCGCGACGCGGGCCTGCCGGCCGCGATGGCCGTCGAGGAGAGCTTGGTGGCCAACCGGACCGGGCATCCGCTGCCCGCCGACCTCGCCACCGAGCCGCGCTACCCGGTCAGCGTGCTGTGCGTCAACGCGGACATGCTCAAGCCGTCCGTGCGCAGGCACCCGGAACTCGTCGACGACCGCTACGTCATCGGCGTGTGGTCGTGGGAACTCGCCGAGTTTCCGAAGTGGATGACGGCGTCGTTCGCGGACGTGGACGAGGTGTGGACGATCAGCGAGTTCTGCCGCGCCGCGATCGCGGCCGACTCGCCGGTACCGGTCCGCGTCTTCCCGGTCCCGGTGCGCGACCCGTGGCACGGCGACCCGCCGGAAAAAACCACGACGTCGAACGTGACGACGTTCCTGTTCATGTTCGACTACAACAGCATCTTCGAGCGCAAGAACCCGCTCGGCGCGGTCCGTGCCTTCCAGGCCGCCTTCACCGACAGGGACGACGTCCGGTTCGTCATCAAGTCCATCAACGGGGACAAGCACCAGGGTGAGCGGGAGAAGTTGCGCCTTGCCGTCGCCGACGATCCCCGGATCACGCTCGTCGATCGCTACCTGAGTCAGGACGAGATCAACCAGCTGTTCACCGATGCGGACTGCTACGTGTCGCTGCACCGCAGCGAGGGCTTCGGCCTGACCGTCGCCGAGGCGATGATGCGCGGCCTGCCGGTGATCGCCACCGACTACAGCGGCAGCGCCGAGGTGCTCACCTCGGACACCGGCTGGCCGATCGGATACCGATTGGTCCGGGTCGGCGATGGCAACTACCCGTACCCGCCCGACTCCCGATGGGCCGAACCCTCCCAGGACGCCGCCGTCGAGGCCATGCGCGCGGTGGCGGCCGACCCGGACACCGCCCGCAAGCGCGGCATGCTGGCCCGCGAACTCATGCTCGCCACCAGGTCGCAGCGGGCGGCCGCGACCTGGGTCGCCGAGCGCATCGCGGAAGCGCGCAAACGGTGGCAGGACAACCGCGCCAACGGACCCGCCGACAACTCGGCACGCAACGCCCACCTCGGCAGCGGCAGTGCGGCGGCAGCGCCGTTGGCCGTCGCAAGGGAGGCGCTGCGCTGGCGCGCGAACGTCGACATGCCAAGCCGCGTGCCGCTCGCGCCCGCCATGCGCAAGGTCGTGCTGCGCGCGATCGACCACTACGACTACCACCAGCGCACCGTGCTCGGCACCATTGTGGACGGTGTAGAGGCCAGCGTGCGCCAGTTGAGCGGCCAGCTCACCGACCTGGAAAAGCGCGGTGTCGGCCAACAGGCCGCGCTGCGCGACACCGTCGCCCGGCTCAGCGACCAGCTCGCCGACTACCAGGCGGAGACGGAAGAAACCCTTACCGCCTACCGGAACGCCCTTGCCGAACAAGGCGCGCGGGCCGACGCCCGAATGGCCGACCTCGCCGGCAAACTTGAGCGGCTGACCGGCGCCCTCGACGAAAAAGTGATGTCCCTGCTGGCCGAACGAGACCAGCGCCTTGACGAGATCACCAAGGTCGCCACCTCGGCAGCGGCGCACGGCGCCGAACTCGCCGGCCACGTCCGCGCGCTGGACGTCTCCGTCCGCACCCAGCACGTCGTGCACGACGAAGCAGACGATCAGACCCCCACCGCGACCGTCACCACCGACGTCGGCGTGCTTCGGCTGCCTGCCGACGACACCGTGATGCTGCCCTGGTTGCGGCACTACGGCTGCTGGGAGCCCACCGAGTCGCGCCTGATCGACCACCTGCTGCGCCCCGGCGACACCTTCGTCGACATCGGCGCCCACGTCGGCTACTTCACCGTCCGCGCCCTGCAACGGGTAGGCGCGACCGGCACGGTGATCGCGGTGGAACCGCGCGGGAGCACGGTCGAGCTCCTGGCCCGCAACGTCCGCGCGAACATCCCGACCAGCGACAGGAACAATCTCGTCGTCCTTGCGGCTGCCGCCTGGGACACCGACACCGAACTGGTCGTCTATCCCGGCGAGTTGGGCAACAGCGGCGACCACCGGGTCGACACCGGCGAACTGGGCGAGAAGGTCGACGGCGTCCGACTGGCCGGCGTGCCCTCCATGGCCGAACACCGCGTGCGCCTTGTCAAGTGCGACGCCCAGGGCCGCGACCACCGCGCCCTGACCGGCCTCGTCGACGTGCTCCGCCGCGACCGCCCCGATGTCCTGTGCGAGTTCTGGCCCGCCGAGATCGAGCACAGCGGCGCCGATCCCGTCGGGGTCGTCGAGACGTTCCGCGGTTGGGGCTATGACACCGTCCCCGTTGACGACGAACTCGTCGACGACGTGATCAGCGGCCGACCGACCGAGCAAACCCCAAGGGCGGCGCGCGACCTGGTGTGGCTGGCCAACGAGGCGCCTGGCGGCTTCGTCACCCTCTGGCTACGCAACCAGAACTGATGGCTGTCGAGGAGGCTGAGCGGACGACGGGATTCGAACCCGCGACCCTCACCTTGGCAAGGTGATGCGCTACCAACTGCGCTACGTCCGCGTGGTCGCCGGAATCGCCAACGACCGGTGAACATCCTAGCCAATCTCCTTGGCGTCTTCGAGCAGGGGTTCTGCCTGTGGCGCCGCAACGGCTCCGAGCAGGCGGTCGACCTCTGCCATGCGCGGGCCGGGCAGGCGCCACTCCCAGAGCGGGTGCACGCGCTCGATGACTTCTGCCGGGAGTCGTCCGGCGATCTGGTGGCGGAGGTCCCATTCGTCGAAGACGAGCTCGTAGAAGCTCACCACCGCCGCGTTGGCGAGGAACTGGCCGGGTTGGCGGAAGCACCAGCGAACGAAGCCGTAGATGCGTTCGAGAGCGTCCTCGTCGGCAGCGCGGTGGGCATCCCACACCAGGGGCAGCAGTTCGCCGAGGAAGACGTGACAGGACCAGTCGTGCTCGACGACCGTGCGGAGCGCGGGCAACAGTTCCAGCGCTTTGTTCTTCCACTCGGCCACGCGGCCAGACAGTACTGTTGAACCGCCGGCGATAACGCATCGTCGCCGGCATTGACGTCTGGCTGTGACCAACTCGATACTTCTCGTCACCGATGGTGATAGGGCTGCCACTATCGCGCGAGCTGTGGCATGTTGTCCTGAACAGCGCGTTCGGGCTGCGTCGGGGAGGAGGTGCCCAGCGGGTGACGGGGATAGAGCATGCGGACGACCCGCTGGTGTCCGGCTCGCTGACGAGCCACGATGGCGCCGATGCCGACCCGTCGGCCGATGGCCCGGATGATCGCGAGTTGTTGCGCAGGGTGCGCGCGGGTGAGGACGCCGCGTTCGCCGACCTGTTCTCCCGACACGCCGGGGTCGCCCGCGGCTTCGCGTTACGCTACGCGACCGACGCCGCTGAGGCGGACGACATCGCGGCCGAGGCGTTCTTCCGGGTTCTGCAGGCGGTCCGGCGTGGTTCCGGGCCGGAGGACAACGTGCGCGGCTACCTGCTCACGGTCGTGCGCAGGCTCGCGGCCGAGTGGCGGACGCGCCGCAGGGACGTGCCGGTCGCGGACGAGGAGCTGAGCCGTCGGGTCGACCCGGACGCCGACCAGGCCGGCACCCGCGCGGAGGCGCATCTGATCGCCCGCGCGTTCACCAGCCTGCCGCAGCGTTGGCGGCGGGTGTTGTGGCAGGTCGAGGTGGAGGGCGAGCGGCCTGCCGTTGTCGCGCCGCGCTTCGGGTTGAGTCCTAATGCGACGGCCGCGTTGGCGCGCAGGGCAAGGGAAGGGCTGCGGGCCGCGTATCTCCAGGCGCACGTGCCGCCGGCCACCGGGTCCACCGCGTGCCGGGCGGTGATCGACAAGTTGGGCGCCTACACCGCGGGTCTGGTGCGCGGTTCGGAGGCACAGCGGATCGTGGCGCACCTGTCGACCTGTTCGTCCTGTCGCGCCGTGCACGCCGAGTTGGCCGACGTGTGTGCCGGGCTGCGGCGCTACGCGGGCGCGATGCCGGGCCTGATTCCCGCTGCCGCACTGCCGAGGCACTCGGTGCCGCACGTGAGCGGGCTTGGCACCAAGTCGGCGGCGCTGGCCGGCAAGGCTGCCGCGTTCGGCGTCCGGTTCAAGCTGGCCATCGCAACCATGTCGATGGTCGCGGTCGGCGGGCTTGGCGTGACGGCCGGTCCGCTGTTCATGCACATGACCAACGACATCGACGCGGATCAGGGCACCGTGCAGCAGTTGCCGGTGCTGCCCAACGTGATGACCAGCGGGGCGAGCGGAACGATCCGGCATCCGGTCGGGCCGGGCCTGCCGCCGGAGTCGAGGGGTACCGCGATCAGGGGCCCGCGCGGCGGCCGCCAGGCGCAGCAGATCCAGGCCGGCGGTTCAACGACCTCCAACGGCGCGTCGTCCTCTGCCGCATCCGACTCGTCGAGCGGAACCGGGTCCACCGGCCAGTCAACGACCAACTCGGCGCACGCCGGCATGTCCCCGCAGTTGCAGGGCGGCGGCAGCACGACGAACCAGCAACCGGCGGACACGAGCACATCCGCGACAACGGGACGCAAGCCACTCTCGGTCACCCCGACCACGGACCAGAGCGTGACGCAGACCACGAATCCCGGCATGACACCGCACGAGACCGCGCAGGAGACTGTGTGGAGTACGTCCTATACCACCAACGGGACCACCGTCTGGATCACCGAGTGGAAGAAGGTGTGGCAGGACAACCAGGCACCAGCTGGCCGCTGAGCCGCGTCGATGACTGTCCGTGATCAGACGTACGCGTCTGATTAGGACACCCGAGTCCCAATTTCACCCGCCGGGCCTAGCGACGGCGCGGTACGGTAGAAAACGGTCGGTGCCGGGTTAGGTGGAGCTCACTGCGCGGGATCCACCGGGGACGCTCCTGGAGACGGCGATGGCGATGATGAAGCTGGTGCGCGGAGCGGACGGCCGCATGTGGACGCTCCGGAGCACGATGGAGTGGTCAACTCCGGTTTTCTCCGATGACTTCGAGCACGATGTCGCGGCCAACAACACGCCCGGTTATGTGTTGCTGGGCACGTTGATCGCGCTGGTCATCGCGTTGTTCGTGTGGCGGCCCGGCCCGGTCGTCGTGCCGATCTGGCTGCTGCTGATCCTGCTGCTGAGCCTGTTGTACTTCCCGGTCCGCTGGCTGGTGCGCAGGCCGTGGACGCTGGTGGCGAACACGCCGGGCAGCCAGGAGGACGAGAGCGCCGAGCGCTGGGTCGGCATCGTGCACGGCGTCTACACGATCCGACAGACCGCCGCCAAGGTCGCCCGCGACATCGAGGTCTACTCCAAGCCGAACGCGGACGGGCCCCTCCAGCTGGTCGACTGAGCAACCGGTCGACTGATCGGTCGAACTGGGCGAGGATGACCGTATGCCGGAACTTCCGGAGGTCGAAGCGCTCGCCCAGCACCTGCGCGAACATGCCGTTGGGCGCACTGTCGCGCGGGTCGACGTCGCATCGCTGACCGTGCTCAAGACGGTCACTCCGCCGTGGACCGAGCTGGCCGGCCGCGAGGTCTCCGGCGCGACGAGGCACGGCAAGTACCTCGACCTGATCCTCACCGCCTCGGACCGGGACCCCCTGCACCCGGACCCCCTGCACCTGATCGTGCACCTGGCCCGCGCCGGCTGGCTGCGCTGGGCGGAGACGCTCTCGGCCGCGCCACCCAAACCGGGCAAGGGGCCGCTGGCGTTCCGGATGCACCTCGGCCCGCCCGGCAGCGGACCCGGTTTCGACCTCACCGAGGCCGGCACCAAGAAGGGCCTCGCCGTGTGGATCGTGGCCGATCCGATGCAGGTGCCCGGCATCGGCAAGCTCGGGCCGGACGCGCTGAGCGTGACCCGTGAGCAGCTCGGCGAACTGCTCGCCGGCCGAACCGAGCGGTTGAAGAACGCGCTCACCGACCAGTCGCTGATCGCCGGTATCGGCAACGCCTACTCCGACGAGATCCTGCACCTGGCCAGGCTCTCGCCGTACGCGAGCACCGGCAGGCTCGGGCCGGCCGCGCTGGACGCCCTGCACGCGGCCATGCAGTCGATCCTCACCGACGCGGTGAACCGCTCGGTCGGCCGGCACGCGGCGCTGCTCAAGGGCGAGAAGCACGCCGGCCTGCGGGTGCACGGCCGCACCGGGCTGCCCTGTCCGGTGTGCGGGGACACGGTGCGTGAGGTGTCCTTCGCGGACAAGTCGCTCCAGTACTGCCCGACCTGCCAGACGGGTGGCAAGCCGCTCGCCGACCGGCGCATGTCCCGCCTGCTCAAATGAGCTGTGTCGGGCCGCGTGCCCTCGGTAATCACCCGTGCACTTGCCAGCACCGCACCCGAGCGCGGACCATGTCCCCGTGGCGGCACTGCTGACCGAGCGCACCGTGCTGGGTGTCATCGCCACCCTCGCGGTGCTGGTGGCCTTCCTTGTGCTCTGCAAGACCCGACGGAGCAGCTCGTCGGTTGACGACGTGACCCTCGCGGCCCTGCAGCGCATCTCCAAGGCCACCCCCGACCTTCGCGCCGGCCTGACCGAGGAGGCGGCCAACCGGGCCACCCCGCACCTGCGTGAGCTGCTGCGCTGCGTCGCGGTGGGCATGACCAACCCGGACGGCGAGCTGCTGAGCTGGGACGGCGAGGCCAACGAGCACTACCAGGACCTGACCGACGCGATCGGCCGCTCGGTGAGCACCTTCCGGCGCGAGCACGTCGACCACGACAAGCTCGGCTGCCAGCGGCGCAGCAGTTGCCCGATGCGCACGGCGGTGATCGTGCCGCTGCTGGTCGAGGGCACTGTCGAGGGTGCGCTGGTGGTGGTCGGCGGGGTCGGCGGCAAGCGGCTGATCAAGATGGCCGACGAGATCGCCCGGTTCGTCCGCACCCAGCTGGAGCTGGCCAAGCTCGACGAGTCCCGCCAGCAACTGGCCCAGGCCGAGGTGCGGGCGCTGCGCGCGCAGATCTCCCCGCACTTCGTCTACAACGCGCTGAACACCATCGCGTCGCTGATCCGCACCGACCCGGAGCGCGCCCGCGAGCTGCTGATGGAGTTCGCCGATTTCACCCGCTACTCCTTCCGCACGAACGGCCTGTTCACCTCGCTGGCCGACGAGCTGCGCAACATCGACCGCTACCTGACCCTGGAGAGCGCGCGGTACGGGCCGAACCGGCTGCACGTGCGGCTGAAGATCGCGCCGGAGGTGCTGTCCGTCACCGTGCCGTTCCTGGTGCTGCAACCGCTGGTGGAGAACGCGGTCCGACACGGTCTTGCCAAGAAGCCGGGCGGTGGCACGGTCACCGTGGTCGCCCAGGACCACGGCACCGAGGCGCTGATCAGCGTCGAGGACGACGGCGTCGGCATGGACGCGGACCGGCTGGAGACCCTGCGGGACGCGCACCGCAGCGGTGCGCACGTCGGCATCGGCAACATCAACCAGCGCATGCGCTCGGTGTACGGCGAGGAGTACGCGCTGATGGTGGAGACCGCGCCCGGCGCCGGCATGAAGGTCGTGCTGCGGGTGCCGAAGTTCTCGCCGAACGTGCGCGCGGTCATGCCAGGGTTCTCGCCGGACCCGGACGACGACGCGACCGAGATCACCGAGCGGGCGGTCGAGCGCACCGGCTCGACCCCGGTCGTGCGGCCGGCACACGCCAAACCGTCGAACACCGAGGGTCTGCCCGCCGTGGGCTGAGCCCGCCGAATTTCCGTATGTTCGAAGCATGAACATGACCGACAAGCTGACCGCCCGGCTGCCGATGATCAACGAGCGGGTGGACCGGCGGCCGATCGTCGCCGTGGTGCGGTTGCAGGGCGTGATCAGCCCCACTCCGTCGCCGGTGAGCCGGGGCACGATCAACCTGAACACGGTCGAGTCCGCGCTCAAGCGCGCGTTCGACCACGACCGGCTGCTCGCGGTGGCGCTGGCGATCAACTCGCCCGGCGGCGCGCCGACCCAGTCCGCGCTGGTCACCGAGCGCATTCGGCAGTTGGCCTCGGACAAGAAGGTGCCGGTGCTGGCGTTCTGCGAGGACGTCGCGGCTTCCGGCGGCTACTGGCTGACCTGCGCGGCGGACGAGATCTACGCGCACGCCACCTCGATGGTCGGCTCGATCGGCGTGGTCAGCGCCGGGTTCGGCTTCACGGGCCTGCTCGACCGCTTCGGCGTGCAGCGCAGGGTGCACACCGCCGGCCAGCACAAGGTGCGGCTCGACCCGTTTCGCCCTGAGTCCGATGAGGACGTGGAGTGGTTGCGCGGCCTGCACGGCGAGCTGCACCAGCAGTTCATCGACCTGGTGAAGCAGCGCAGGGCCGGCAAGCTGACCGGCACGGACGACGAGCTGTTCTCCGGCGAGGTGTGGACCGGCAGGCGCGCGCTGGAGCTGGGCCTCGTCGACGGGCTCGGCACGATGCGCGGCGTGCTCGCCAAGCGGTTCGGCGACGCGCACATCGTGACCGCCGAGCCGCGCAGGGCGCTGCTGGCGCGCCTTGGCATCGGCGGTGCGGCGGCCCGGTTCGGCCTCGGCGAATCGCCGGTGGAGACGCTGCTCGCCGGGCTCGAAGCGCGGGCCGCGTGGTCACGGTTCGGTCTCTGAGCAGCGAACATCCTCCGCCGACATCGGGTCAACCAGGCCAAAGGGCGCACAACTCGCCGAACACGCCGATCGTCACCCACTAGAGGATTGATTGACGGTGGACAGCGGGCCGGGTGAGTAGGCAAGATTCGCGTCACAGTGAGTACTCGTGATGGCACCCCAGGTCTTGTCGTGCTGGCCGTCGACGACGAGCCGCACGGCTTGGACGAACTCGTGTTCATGCTGGAGCAGAACCCGAACATTCGGCGGGCCCTGTCCGCGGGGGATGCCGCCGATGCGCTCAGCGTGATCGGTGGCGGTGATCCGGAGGTGGCCGCCCGCAAGCGCGCCCGGCTCACCCCGGTCGACGCGGTGTTCATCGACGTGAACATGCCAGGACTGTCCGGCGTGGAACTGGCCATGGCGCTCGCCGAGCTCAAACCGCCGCCCGCGCTGGTGTTCGTCACCGGGGTGGGGGACGTCGCGGTGGAGGCGTTCGAGCTGGGCGCCGTCGACTACATCCTCAAGCCGCTGACCAAGGACCGGCTGAACAAGGCGATCGACAGGGTGCTGGCCAAGTGGACGCCGCGCGAGACCGCGCCCGGCATGCCCTCACTCGACCCGAGCGACGACGAGGTCATCCCGGTCGAGCTGGCCGGCACGACGAAGCTGATCCCGCGCGCGGCCGTGCGCTGGGTCGAGGCGCAGGGCGACTACGCCCGGCTGCACACCGCGGACGGCTCGCACCTGGTGCGCATCCCGCTCGCGCAGCTGGAGGAGCGCTGGACCGAGGCCGGGTTCGTGCGCATCCACCGCTCGTTCCTGGTCGCGGTCGGACTGATCACCGAACTGCGGATGGGCCCGTCCGGCTACACCGTGATCATCGGCGACAACGAGCGCGAGCTTCCGGTCAGCCGCAGGCACACCCGCCAGCTCAAGGACCGCCTCGTCCGCTCGCCGAAGAACGGCTGGGCGGGCTGAGCATGGGCAAGCACGCCGGCGAGCACGGTCCACGGGAGTCGCGGTCCGCCGAGAACGGCAAACCGCCACGACGCAAGCGGGTGGTGCTCAACGACTCGCGCAACCCGGTGACCGTGCTGCGCACCATCACCGAACTGGAGGAGCAGACCAGCGTCGGCGAGGCCCTGGTGCGCAACCTGGTCAGGGTCCAGCTGCGGATGGCGGTCGGCCTGGCCGCACTGGTCGGGGTACCGCTGGCCGGTCTGCCGCTGGCCTTCTACCTCTCGCCCACGTTCGCCAATCTGTGCATATTCGGGCTCCGCCTGTCCTGGGTGCTGCTGGGCGTCCTACCCTTTCCTGTGCTGTTCGGCATCGGCTACTGGTACAACCGACTGGCCGAACGGCACGAGAAGGACTTCGTGAACATGGTCGAAAGCTGACGTTCACCAGTGGCCAACCAACGCAGAGCGGATCCGTGGAACTGAACCCGTGGGCCATCGGCGGCATCGTCGTCATCGGTGTCGTCACGTTCTACCTTGGCTTTCACAGCTCGCGGCGGGCCAACACCACGGCCGACTTCCTGCTCGCGCGGCGCATCGTGCGGTCGCGCCGCAACGCGGCCGCGATCACCGGTGAGTACATCTCGGCCGCGTCGTTCCTCGGCATCGCCGGCCTTGTCCTCTCCGACGGCGTCGACGCCCTCTGGTACGGGGTCGGGTTCACCGCGGGCTTCCTGGCGCTGCTGCTGTTCGTGGCCGCGCCGCTGCGCCGATCCGGCGCCTACACCGTGCCGGACTTCGTGGAGGCGCGGCTCGGCTCGACCGGGTTGCGCGGGCTGTGCACGGTCTTCGTGATCGTGATCGGCATCGCCTACCTGCTGCCGCAGTTGCAGGCGGCCGGGCTGACCCTGGCCACGATCATGCCGGTGCCGGACTGGGTCGGCGAGGTCGTTGTCGTCGCGCTGGTCACGCTGAACGTGTTCGGCGGCGGCATGCGCTCTATCACGGTCGTGCAGGCGTTCCAGTACTGGGTCAAGCTGTTCGCGTTGCTGGTGCCGACCTTCGTGCTGATCGCGGTGTTCGTCACCAACCATGCCGGTCAGGCGCCGCTGACCGGCGACGTGCCGCCGGTGTTCCCGCGCGACACCACGGTCAGCATCGACACACCGGTGCAGCTACAGGCGCACACGCCGGTCACGTTCACCGCGCACGGCACCATCGACCACGACAACGCCAACGGCATGGTCACCTGGTACGCGGGCCAGAACCACGACATCGACAAGGGCACAACGCTGAGCTTCACCAAGGGTTCGGCCGTGCCCAACGTGCTCGGCGCGCCGTCGACCAACGCGTTGTGGCTGCGCCCGCAGGACGGCGGCCTTTCCACGCTGCTGACCACGTACTCGCTGATCCTCGCCCTGTTCCTGGGCACGATGGGCCTGCCGCACGTGCTGGTCCGCTTCTACACCAACCCCAACGGCAAGGCGGCCCGCCGCACCACCCTGCACGTGCTGCTGCTGCTCGGCCTGTTCTACCTGTTCCCGACCGCGCTCGGCGTGCTGTCCCGGCTCTACGTGCCGCAGCTGCTGGTGACCGGCCAGACCGACGCGGCCATCCTGCTGCTGCCAACGACCGTCCTGCCAGGAGTGGTCGGCGAGATCCTGGCCGCGATCATCGTGGCCGGCGCGTTCGCCGCGTTCCTCTCGGTGTCCTCCGGGCTGATCGTGAGCATCGCCGGGGTGCTCTCGACCGAGGCGCTGCCGGGTCGGGTGCGTGATTTCCGGGTGGCCACGGTGATCGCGGCCGCTGTGCCGACCGCCGCGGCGATTCTGCTGCCGCCGACCGAGGTGTCGCTGTCGGTCGGCCTGTCCTTCGCGTTGGCCGCGTCCACGTTCTGCCCTGTCCTGCTGGCCGGGGTGTGGTGGCCGAAGCTGACCTGGGTCGGCGCGGCAGCCGGCATCGTGGTCGGCGGCGGCCTCGTGCTCACCGCGCTGGTGCTCGACATCGTCAGCAAGTTCACCGGTGCCTGGGCGCCGTGGCTGGTGGTGCAGCCCGCGCTGGTCACCGTGCCGATCGCGTTCGCGACCGTGTACGTGGTCAGCAAGGCGACACAGAACCGACGGCCGCAGGACGTGAGCAGGCTGCTGCTGCGCATGCACGCGCCCGACCCGCTCGGTTTCATGCGTGACCGCGACATCGACCGGTTCGGCGCCACCGAGGAGCAGTTGCGGATCACCGACGCCCGGCACCGGCGCTGAACATTTTCGCGGTTCGCGGCAACCTCGACAGGGCGCGGCGCGTATCTCAGAAGTGAGGCGTACCGGGCGGAGGGGTGTATGAGCAGGTGGTCGCGGGCTGCCGAACGAGGGTCGGCACCCACCACCGCCCGGCCGAAGCAACAGAAGGCGGATGAGTTCGCCGAGTTCTTCGCGGCCTGGTTCACCCCGGCGCGCCGGATCGCCTACGCCCTGTGCGGCAACTGGAACGAGGCGGAGGAGATCGCCCAGACCGCGTTCGTCCGGATGTACGCGCACTGGAGCCGGGTCCGCCCGGAAACCGCGGAAGCCTACCTGCGTACGGTGGTGACCAGGAGTTTCCTGGACACGCGTCGTCGGGGTCGGGCCAAGGAGCAGGCGGTGGCCGAGGTGCCGGACTCGCCGATCGCGTCGGTCGAGACGCAGATCGACGAGCGGCACGCGCTGTTCGCCGCGCTGCACAAGGTGCCGGAGGGCCAGCGGGCCGTGCTGGTGCTGCGGTTCGTGCAGGACATGTCCATCGAGCAGGTCGCGGAGACGCTGCGCTGCTCGACCGGCACGGTGAAGAGCCAGACCTCGCGGGGCCTCGCCGCCCTGCGCGCGGCGTATCTGGACGTCGCGGGACAACCGTTGAAACCGCGAGCCGTAGCGCGATTGGGGTGAGAACGAATGCTGGAGGACGACGACGAGCTGGCCAACCTGCTTGCCGATGAGGATCGGGTGCGCGACGCGCTGCTCGCCGCCGTTGACGGGCAGCAGGTGCCGCCGGTGCACACCAACCTGGGGGACATCGTGCGGCGCGGCAGGCGCAGGGCCCGGCTACAGGTGGTCGGCGCGTCGGTGGCCGCGGTGGTGCTGATCGGCGCGGTCGCGCTCGGCGCCACCCTGCTCGGCAGGCTCGGCTCGCCGGACCGGACCAGCGCGGCCGGACCGGGCACGTCGCTGCCGATGACCTCGCAGACCGTCACCACCTCCCCGAACACGCCGCCGACCAGCGCGAACCAGGATCTCTACCAGCCGGACGTTGCCTGCGTCTTCCCGGCCATCGTGGGCACGGCGAAGTGGGTGCCGCTGAGCAAGGCCCAGCTCGACGTGTTCGCCGCCAGGACCGCGGCACTGCAGCGCGGCTCCTCGGGAAAGGTCATCCCGGCCCTCCCGGCCAAGCTCGGCGACGAGGGCCGACTCGCGTCGCAGTCGATCGAGGTCGACTGGCACGGCCAGCAGACCCTGGTGACCGTGTCGGCCAGCTACTACGGCGGCAACCCGATGATGGCCATCGTGGAGGACGAGAAGAACCAGAGGATGCCGAGGGACTGCGCCGGCGCGTCCGCAGAGCACCAGATCGACAAGACCATGCTGGTCGTCGAGTACCCGGCGACCTCGATGAGCACCACGGGCCCGACCTACCTGCGGGTGGCGCTCTACGCCCAGGGCGGCATCCGCTACGACGTGACCGAGGCGGTCAGCGCGGTCAGCGCCGACTCGCCGCCTGCGCCATCGACTCAGGCGGAGACGGCGCCATCGGCGCAGACGGCCCAGTCGAGCGGATTCATGGTCCCGGCGAGCAGGGCCACCCCGGCCGGGCTCGGCTGGCCACCCGCGTTGTCGATCAACCAGTTGCTGGACGTCGCCATCGGAGTCGCGAGCACGCCGTGACGCCCGAATGACGCCCGACGCTTCGCATGGCAAGCTCGTGGCGTGAACCCTGAGACCGTGCCCAGCGTGACCGTTTCGGACGTGGCAGACGAGCTGCCAGCCAACACCACCCTGCTCGACGTGCGCGAGGGCGACGAGTGGCAGGCCGGCCACGCGCCGAACGCCCTGCACGTACCCCTCGGCGAACTCGCCGCCCGGCTCGGCGAACTGCCGGCGGACAACTCGCTGTACGTGGTCTGCCGGGCCGGCGGCCGGTCCGCGCGCGCCACCGCGTACCTCAACGCCAACGGCTGGGACGCCACCAACGTGGACGGCGGCATGCGCGCCTGGCAGGCGGCCGGCAAGCCGATGGTGGGCGAAACCCCTGGCGCCGAACCGACCGTCATCTGAGCCGTCCCATGGTCCATCCGAATCAGCAGCCCTACCGCCCCGGCGCGCAGTGGTTCACCTGGGTGGCGACTCCGCCGCCGGGCGTGTCCACCGCGCCCCGGCCGGTACCGCGCCCCGCGCCCTACCTCGGCCCGCCCGCGTACCCGGCGCCGCCGCGCTGGGGGCTGCCGAGACTGGCGTGGCGGGCCAGCAGCACCGTGCCGGGCACGGTGCGCAGGCCGGTGGCGAGCCGCGCCGGGCTGGTCCGGCAGGCCATGCTCACCGAACTGCTGCTCTGGACGCTCGCGGCCAGTTCGCTGGTCGCGGGTGCCGGCGAGATCTGGCGGTACACCCTGCTGGTGCTCGGCCGCGACGAGGCGCTGTCCGCGTCCGTCGTGGCAGCCTGCGACCTGGTCGTGCCGATCAGCGCGTTGCTCGCGGTGGTACTCGGCGTCGTGGTGCTGGTGCTGACCATGCGTTGGCTGCTGATGGCGGGCGAGCTGGCCGCGAAGGTCACCGGCTATGCGCGGGCAAGGCCAACCTGGCAGCTGCTGCTCGGCGTGCTCCTGCCGGTGCTGAACCTGTTCATGGCCGGCAGTGTGCTCGCCGAACTCGAACACGCCGCGCTCGGCGCGCCCGCGACCGTCCGGCCAAGGCCGTCCCGGCTGGTGCTGGCCTGGTGGGCGGCGTGGGCGGTTGGCGAGGTGCTTGCCATCGGCACACTGCTGCTCGGGCTGCGCACCAGCCTCCAGGCCAGGGCCGACGACGTGCTCTGGCACGCCGCGACCGACCTGGTCGCGGTCGGCGTCGCGGTGCTGACCGTGCTGGTGCTGCGGATGATCACCGGGCTGCTCGCGCCGAGTGGGGCGCCCGCGATCGGCATCGGCGAACTCATCGCCGTGCGCGACGCCCCGCAGCCGGAACTGCGCCCAACCCGTCCGGCAGGCTCCCCGCGTTGATAGGCACCACGTTGACCGATCCGCTCGTCGTCGCACACCGGGGCGCGTCAGCGCATCTCGCCGAGCACACCCTGGCCGCGTACGCGCTCGCCATCGAACAGGGCGCGGACGGCGTCGAGTGCGATGTCCGGCTCAGCCGCGACGGCCACCTGGTCTGCGTGCACGACCGCACGGTGAACCGGACCTCGTCCGGTCGGGGCGTGGTCAGCGAGCTGGCCCTTGCGCGGCTGACCGAACTGGACTTCGGTGTCGAGGACGAACCGGGCGTGCTCACCTTCGAGGCGCTGCTCGCCATGGTCAAGGACGCGCCCCGGCCGGTGACGCTGTTCGTGGAGACGAAGCACCCGGTCCGCTACGGCGGCCTCGTCGAGGCGAAGCTGCTCGCCACGCTGGCCCGTTACGGGCTGGCAAAGCCGAAGCACAAGGCCGAGTCGCGGGTGCTGATGATGTCCTTCTCGGCCCGCGCGGTGCGCAGAATGCGCCGGCACGCGCCCGAGCTGCCAACGGTGCTGCTGCTCAACTCGATCCATCCGCTGCGCAAGGACGGTTCGCTGCCGCCATGGGCCGACCTGGGCGGCCCCGGCATCCACCTGCTCCGCGCCGATCCCGGCTACGTGGCAAGGGCGCGTTCGCACGGCCACGAGACCTACGTCTGGACCGTGGACGATCCGGCGGATGTCGCGCTGTGCCAGCGGCTTGGCGTGCGCTGGCTGGCCACCAACTCCCCGGTGACGACCCGGCAGCGCCTCGCCGACTAACCTCGTCGGGGCACAGTGTCCATTTTGGGGTCCATTTTTGGGCGGAAACCAGCTGCGAAGGAGACCAGGTGTCCAAGCGGACTGCGGTCAAGCACACGGCCAAGGAGCGGGAAGGGCTCAACCCGCGCCAGCCCTGCCCGTGCGGCTCGGGCCGGCGCTACAAGGCGTGTCACGGCGCAGCGGGCGGTCCGCCCGAGATCATGGTCGCGCGCCCGTTCGGCGGGCTGGCAGCCGAGTGTGAGCTGGTCGCGCTGCGCGAGTTCGTGCCGTCGGCGACCGCGCAGCTGCCGCTGCTCGGCTCGCCGGCGCGCGAGGTCACGCTGGCCACGGTGTTGCCGGTGGCGGCGGCCGCGCTGGTCCGCTCGGACGGCAGGGCGTTCGTCGGCATGCAGGTCCAGGTGCACTCCAACGACGTTGGCCGCGACGTCGCGCGTGGCATCCGCTGGGCGCTGACCGCCGAGCCGGGCGACGTGCTCTCCGTGCTCCCGCCGGACGACGTCGAGCCGGACAAGGCCGAGAAGCTCGTCGACCTGATCGACCCGACCGCGCGGCTCGTGCCCGAACTGCACCCGGACTTCGCCTGGTGGCTGCCGGAGGACAGCTCGGAGCCGACCGGCGAGGTCGCGCTGTCGCTTGAGCGCGCCAACGCGGCCATCCTGCCGACCGACCGGTTGCGGGGCGCGAACGTGGCGGCCGCGTACTGGGTGGACGCGGGCCAGAAGGCGCACCTGCGCTGGGTGCGGCCGGAGCCGGAGGATCAGTTGCTCGCGGCCATGGCGCGGCTGGCAGCGCGCGGCGAACTCGACCTCGGCGAGGGTTCCCGGTTCGCGGGTTCGTTCCGGGCGCACGGCGTGCTGGTCCCGGTCTGGGACCTCGACCCCGAGATGCACGCCCGCGAGTGGGACGAGCCAGCCGCCGCGCTGGGCGAACGCATTGAGAAGGCGTTGGCCTCCCTGGAGAGCGAGCCGATCACCGAGGCGGAGCGGCGAGCGCGGGAGGGCCTGCGCGGCCGTCAGGTCACCCTGCGCTGAGCAGGTGAGGGGGTTGATCCTGCACATCATCACCAGGGACGACTGGGCCGAGGCCAGGGCGGCGGGCGCGATCAGCGCGCCATCGCTTGCCGAGGTCGGCTTCGTGCACTGCTCCGATCCGGGCACCGTGCACCTGCCGGCGAACAGGCTGTTCGCGGGTCGGCAGGACATGCTGCTGGTTGAGCTCGACCCGAGCAGGCTCGGCGTGCCGCTGCGCTGGGAGCCGGGCGACGGCGAGGATCCGGCCGGCCCGTGGTTCCCGCACGTGTACGGGCCGATCCCGGTCTCGGCCGTGCTCGCCGTGCACGACTTCCCGCCCCGCGCGGACGGCAGCTTCGAGTTGCCGGCATCGCTCGCGAGGTACGAGGCAACCTGAGCCGCTAGCTCACCTCGCTCCGGCCGCCGGTGACCGGCCGGGTGCGCTGGAAGGTGCCGAACCGGCCGTACGGGTAGTCCGAGGGCTCCGGATCGGAGACGGTGTCCAGCGTCCGCGTCTCGTCCTCGGTGAGTACAAGGTCGGCCGCGCCGAGGTTGTCGGTGAGCTGGTCGAGCGTGCGCGCGCCGAGGATCACCGAACTCACCGCCGGCCGGTCGGCCAGCCAGGCCAGTGCGATCCGCGCGTTGCTCACCTCGCGCTCGGCCGCGATCGTGCCGAGCGCGTCAAGGACCTCCCAGGTGCGCTGCGCGCTGGTGCGCCTGCGGTGCATGAACCGGCTCGGCTGCGCCGAGTCGTCGCCGTAGCGGGTACCCGCCTTCGGGACCGCGTCCTGCTGGTACTTGCCGGTGAGCAGGCCGCCCGCCAACGGCGACCAGGGCAGCAGCCCGAGCCCGTTCTCCCGCACGGCCGGCACGATCTCCCACTCCAGTTCCCTGGTCAGCAGGTTGTACTGCGGCTGAAGGGTGATCGGCGCGCAGCGGCCGGAGAACCGGGCGACGTCAACGGTTTTCTGGATCTGCCAGCCGGTGAAGTTGGAAAGGCCGTAGTGCCGGATCTTGCCGGCGTGCACCGCGTCGTCGAGAAAGCCGACGGTTTCCTCGATCGGCGTGAGCGGGTCCCAGGCGTGCACCTGGTAGAGGTCGATCACGTCAACGCCGAGCCGGGCCAGCGACGCGTCCAGCGCGCGGGAGAGATGTCGGCGGGACAGGCCGACGCCGTTCGGGTCGTCCGAGGTGGGAAAGCGGCCCTTGGTGGCCAGCACCACCCGGTCGGTCACGTCCGAGGGCCGCGCGGCCAGCCAGCGCCCGACGATCCGCTCGGACTCCCCACCCACGTACACGTCCGCGGTGTCCACCAGCGTGCCGCCCGCGGCGAGATAGGCGTCGAGCTGAGCGAACGCGCCCTGCTCCGGGGTCGCCGCGCCGAAGGTCATGGTGCCGAGCGCCAGATTCGAGACAACCGTTCCGCTGTTCCCCAGCCTGCGATAGCGCACGAAATCGACCCTACAGCGGAGCCCTGTCGATCGGACATGACATGCACCGCGGACCACCCCGGCCGGAACCCAGCTCCGAGCCCGAGATCCGCAGCACCTCGATGCCGGCCGCCTCCAGCCGGTCGTTGGTCTCCACGTTGCGCTCGTAGGCGACAACGACCCCCGGTGCGAGCGCGAGCGTGTTGTTGCCGTCGTCCCACTGCTCGCGTTCCGCGGTCACCGGATCGAGCCCGGTGTCGATCACCCGCAGCCGATCGATGCCCATGGCCTCGGCCGCGGCGGCCAGGAACGGTCGTGGCTCGTCCACCTTGAGCCCGCCCGCGCCGTCCGGGCGCATCGCGTACGCGGCGAGGGTGTCGCGGATCGCCGGGTACATCACGACCGCGTCCGAGTCGACCATGGTGCACACCGTGTCAAGGTGCATGGTGGCGCGCTCCTGCGCGATCGGCACGGCGAGCACGGTGTGCGCGAGACCGTCGGTGAACGCCGAGCGGGCCAGCGACTCCGCGCCGGCCGGCGAGGTGCGCTCGCCGACGCCGATCGCGAGCACACCGGGCGCGAGCACCAGCACGTCGCCGCCCTCGACCGGCGCGGAATGCGCCCCGTACGCCCGCGCGGTGTGCGCGAAGCGCGGGTGGTAGGCGTAGATCAGGTCGGTGATCGCGGATTCCCGGCGCCTGGCCGGCATGCCAAGCGAGGAGATGGCCACCCTGTCGCCGATCCACACCGACGAGTCCCTGGTGAACAACAGGTTCGGCAGCGGATCGACCGCGAAGTCGTGCGGATGGTGCATGCGGCGCACCAGCGACGCCGCGTCCGGGCCGGGCAGCTCTTCGAACGTCATGCCCGCGGTCAGCACGGCGGCCAGTTGCCGAGGCGTCATCTGCTGTAGGTGTGCGCGCAGCGCCTCGGCCAGGTCGTCGCCCAACCTGCGGTCGTCGACCAGCGCGAGCACGCCTGCGGTGTGCGCCCGAGGATCGGCAAGCGCCTCGACCAGCAGGTCGATCAGCAGCAGCACCTCGACGCCCCGGCCGCGCAGCACCTCGGCGAACGCGTCGTGCTCCTCCTGCGCGCGGTCCACCCACGGGATGCCGTCGAAGAGCAGCTGGTCGTTGTTGCGCGGGGTGAGCCGCTTGAGTTCCGGGCCGGGCCGGTGCAGCAGCACGGTGCGCAGCGGGCCGACCTCGCTGTCCACCCGAGGGGTCTGGTTGCTCACCTGGGAAAGGCTAGCCCTTCCCGACACGTTTCCTGCGTGTCTGACCTGGATTTCGATTCAAACCGACGGTCTTCGACGGAAAAAATGTCGATTCATTAATCAATGACGTGTTTCAACGCAAGAAGGCGAGTTTGCTTGCCAGCAGCGCGTAGCCGACGAACGACACCACGTCCAGGATTGTGTGCGCCACCACCATCGGCCACAGCCGATTGGTCTTCTGCCACACCCGGCCGAACACCAGGCCGAGCACGATGTTGCCGATGAAGCCGCCGAACCCCTGGTAGAGGTGGTACGAGCCGCGCAGCACCGCGGAGATCACCAGGCTGGTGTTCTCCGAGCGGCCCAGCTGGCGCAGCCGGGTCAGCAGGTAGCCGATGACCAGCGCCTCCTCGGCCCAGGCGTTGGCGGCAGCCGAGATCACCAGCACCGGAATCCGCCACCAGGTGTCGGACAGATTCGCCGGCACCACGGTCAGGTTGATGCCGATGGTGCGTGCCAGCAGGTAGAACCCGAGCCCCGGAATGCCGATCAACGCGGCAAGCCCGCAGCCGCGCAACAGGTCGCCGCCGATCCTGGCGCGGTCCAGCCCGATCTCGGCCAGCTTCAGCCCGGCCCGGTAGACCAGGTAAGCGCCGAGCGAGCCCCAGGCCAGCAGCTGGAGCGCGTCCGCGAGCTGGGCGAACAGGTCGAGCAGGTGCACCTTGGCCAGCGACGTGTTCAGCAGGGCCTGCTGCTTGTTCAACGCGACCGGCGCGGCAAGCGAGTCCAGCAGCGAGACCAGGCTGCGCACACCGGACCAGCCCAGCGTGGCCGCGAACACGATCAGCAGTTCAAGGCCGACGATCCGGCGCCGATCTTCTTCGATGCCGACGATTCCCTGCGGGGCGGCGGGCCGCAGCCAGTCCCGGACGACGTTCGGCACGCCGGCACGGTACCGCCTCGCGGATCAGCGCTGCTTGCTAGCGTGCTGAGGTGCCCAGAATCGCCACAACCGACGCCGTGGACGCGGCGCAACTGATCGAATTCCTCCGCCACCGACACCGCGCGGTCGTCGTCACCCGGCGCAAGGACGGCTCACCGCAGATGTCGCCGGTCTCCTTCGGCGTGGACGCCGAAGGCCGGATCGTCATCTCCACCTACCCGCAGCGGGCCAAGATCCGCAACGCGCGCCGCGACCCCCGGGTGTCCGTGTGCGTGCTCTCCGACGACTGGAACGACCCGTACGTGCAGGTGGACGGCACCGCCGAGGTGCTCGACCTGCCGGAGGCGCTTGAGCCGCTGGTCGAGTACTTCCGGGTCATCTCCGGCGAGCACCCGGACTGGGACGAGTACCGGGAAGCCATGCGCCGCCAGGGCAAGTGCCTGCTGCGCATCACCCCGCAACGCTGGGGGCCGGTCGCCACCGGCGGCTTCCCACCGGAGCTGGCCGAGCGCTAACGCTCGCGGGCCCTGGCCAGGAACGGGCAGCCGACCATCCTGCGCAGCTCGACGGCGAGCCCCTGCGGCGTGTCGACCGGCTGCGAGAAGGCCAGCCGCACGTCGTGGTCGCCGCCTGCCGCCTCGATCCGCAGCCGCAGGCCATAGCGGTCAAGGCCGAGCGGACGCACGTTGCCGCCGCGCAGGGCTTCCGGCAACAGCCGGGTGAGCATGCCGACCACGTCGCGGTGCGCGGAGTCGAGGTGTCGCAGCCAGTTGTCCTCGTGCGGGGCGAACGGGTCGGGGGTCGCGGCGCGGAACTCCTCCGGCGAGAGCGGGCAGGTGCCCTCGCTGTCCGCGAGCACCAGCGCGGCCGGGGTCAGCCGCAGCACGCCGTAGCCGTGCCCGACATCGAGCAGCCTGCTGTCCGCCCGCTCCTGCGCCACCAGCAGCGCCTGCTCGCGTGCATCGGCTGGCTCCAGCGCGACCAACAGGCCGGTGATCCAGAGCAGCGCGCGCACCGGCTCACGCAACTCCACCGGGGCCCGGTCCGCGACCTCGACCATGGCCGGCAGCCGGCCGGCCCGCGCCGCGTCGAGCATCGGGTGGTCATCGGCGAGCAGCGCGGTCACCGTGCCGTCCGCGTGCACGTGGTGCAGGTGTGGTTGGATCCGCTCTGGATGGTCGGAATCTGAGCGCAGCAGTACGGCTCGGCCACCCCGGGAGGCGATCGTCCGCGCCCTTTCGGCGGGTTGGGGTACCGGTGGTCGTCGGACAGCTGCCTCGCTCATGTGCACACCTCCTCTTAGTTAGGTGAGCCTAACCTGCGAGTCGGCCCAGGGGTAGCCCCCTCACCGAGAAGTATGTACTGATCACGCCCTTGGAGGCTCCTCGTGGAACCCGCCACCGGTCAAGTCACGGCCCAGCAACCATCGCCGGCGCTACCGCCGTTGGTGTTACCCCAGCAGTACGGCCGCGCCATCGACGACCCGAACACCGCCCTGCTCGCCAGGGTCCTGGCCAGATCCGTGGGCCGCCAGAGCTTGCTGCTGGTGGTCCTGCTCCTGCTCGGCGTCCTCGGGTACGTCAGGGTCGGCCAAGGGGGCGTCGCCGAGGGGGCGTTCCTCTGGGTCATCGGCGCCATGCTGTTCGGGTCGCTCGGCATCTCGGCGTGGCTCCAGGTTCCGCAGTGGTGGCGCGGCAGGGTGCTGCTGAGCCGATTCGGCTGGCACCCGGTGCCCGCCATGATCCTGTCCGACAAGCCGTGCCTTGTTCGCGTGACGCTGGAGGGCACCGAGGTGACGCTGCGGCTGCGGCGGTTCTACTGGCTCGCCAAGCAGATCGTGCTGCGCACCGGAACGATGTGGATCTGTGGACCGGACGAACGCGGTCGTGGCCTGGTGCGGCTGGCCGGTTCGGTGGGAAACGCCCTGGCGACGGTGACCGAGGCCGCACCGGTGGGGACGCCACCCACCCTGGTCCGGCCGGCCACGCCACGACCGGGCGATGATCCCGCGCTGGGCCGGAACCGGCGCACGTACCACCGCGCGATGGTGACCTATCTTGCGGTAATGGTGCTGATCGCCGGGTTCGGCATCGGCCTGCTCAGCCAGAACGGCTTCGCACACCTCGGCGGCGCCGACACCGGGGTCGTTGTCGGGTCGGTTTTCTTCGCGCTGGCGGTGATCCTCGTGTTCCAGGGCTATCTCAAGGGGCGCAAGGCGTTCCAGGAGTTGATGGACGCGCCGTACTGGCAGCCGGTGCCGGTCAGCCTGGATTCCTGGGACGAGCCGGCCAACGCGGCCCTGCGCACCGGCGCCGGCCGGGTGATCCTGCCGAACGGCTGGCACGGCTACGTCGACTTCCCCCGGTTGTCCCTCGACCTCGCCGCGAACCTGCGCGCCACCGGCGTGCTCTGGCTGGCCGGCGACGCGGCGCCGGGCGCGACCGTACCGATCGGCCTGCCCGGCTATCCGCTGCGCGGGGTCGCCAAGTTCCGCCCGTGACCTACTCCCGGTCCGGACCGCGCCGCGCCCAGCTCCACGGGTAGCGCGGGTCCTCGCACTCGGCCGCCGCGGCACCGAGTTCCAGCGGGCGGAAGGTGTCGATCATGACAGCGGTCTCGTCGAAGTACTCGACGCCGATCGAGCCCTCGGCCGCGCCCGGCTGCGGGCCGTGGGTGAACCCGCAGGGGTGCAGCGACAGTGAGCCGATGCCGATGCCGGAGCCCTTGCGCGCCTCGTAGTCGCCGCCCACGTAGAACATCAGCTCGTCCGAGTCGACGTTCGCGTGGTTGTACGGCACCGGAATCGACAGCGGGTGGTAGTCGACCTTGCGTGGGCAGAACGAACAGACCACGAAGTTCGGCCCCTCGAAGGTCTGGTGCACCGGCGGCGGCTGGTGGATGCGGCCGGTGATCGGCTCGAAGTCGCGGATGTTGAACACCCACGGGTACAGACAGCCGTCCCAGCCGACCACGTCGAACGGGTGGTTGGCATAGGTGTAGCGGGTCACGCCCGCGCGGTGCGAGACCAACACGTCGACATCGGTGCCCTCGACGAGCAGCGGCTCGGTCGGGCCGCGCTGGTCACGCTCGCAGTACGGCGCGTGCTCAAGGAACTGGCCCTTGGCCGACAGGTAGCGCCGTGGCGGGCCGACGTGCCCGTTCGCCTCGATCACGTACAGCCGCAACGGCTCCGCTCCATCGGGCACGACCCGGTAGGTGCACGAGGTCGGGATGACCACGTAGTCGCCGTCGCCGACGGACAGCGCGCCGTAGATCGTCTCGATCGTCGCGCCGCCGCCCTGCACGTAGAGCAGCTCGTCGCCGGCCGCGTTGCGGTACAGCGGGCTCGGCGCGTCCGCGACGGCGAAGCAGATCCGCACGTCCGCGTTGGCCATCAGCAGGCGGCGTCCGGTGACCGCGTCGGTGCCGGCGGCGAACTTCAAATCCTGGGTGCGCAGGTGCCTCGGCTTGAGCGGGTGGTTGGGCACGGTCTGCCGGCCACCGAGCACCGCGTCGTCGACGGCCTGCGCGTTCACGATCGCCGTCGGCGCGTACCGGTGGTAGAGCAGGGCGGAATCCGCGGAGAAACCCTCGACGCCCATCAGCTCTTCCGCGTAGAGGCGACCGTCGGGTGCGCGGAACTGGGTGTGCCGCTTTCGGGGTATTTCGCCAACGCTGCGGTAGTAGGGCATTACTCCACCAGTGTTCGATAAACGGACAACTTTGTTCGTATGGCTGACACCGTTAGCGTGTCACCCGTGTCAAGCGCAGCCGAGCTCCGCTCGCCAGGTCCGTTTGGTGTTCCGCCCCTGCTGGCGCGGCTTGTTGACGATGCCGCCCTGTTCCCGCCCGGCAACGCGAACATGCCGGACGCGGTGGCCGGCCACCTCACCTCACGGGTGGGTGACCGTGCCGGCATCCTCGGTCTTTTCCTCTGCCAGGCCAGCAGGCTGCCCGAGCTGATCACCGAGCTGATCAAGGTCAAGCCGACCAAGCCGATCGCCCTGTCCCTTGTGGTGGACACCGGTCTCGGCGGCGTGCCCAAGGCCGTTTCGATCGTGGAGTCGCGCACCGAGCTGCTGGCCCTGCGCATGGTCGAGATGCCCGCCCCCTCCGACGTCGACGAGGTCTGGCTGGAACGGGTCGCCGAGTTCGTGCCGGAGGACGCGGTGCGCGTCATCGAGCCGAGACGCGGTGGGCCGGAGTGGCTGGAGGGCGTGCGGCGGGTCGCCGAACACGGCTACTGGCCCAAGCTGCGCTGCGGCGGCCTGTCCCACGAGGCATTTCCCAGCGTCGACCAGGTCGCCGACTTCCTCGCCGTGGTGACCTCCGCCAACGGCTCGTTCAAGGCAACGGCGGGCCTGCACAACGCGCTTCGGCACACCGACCCGGAAACCGGCTTCACCCACCACGGTTTCCTCAACCTGCTGGTCGCCACCGCCCGCGCCCTGCACGGCGGCGACGTGCGCGACGCGCTCAAGAGCGAGGACGCCGAGGCGCTGGCCACCGAGGCCGCCGCCCTGCCGGACGAGGCAGCACACGCGGTCCGCGCGGTCTTCGCCTCCTACGGCTCCTGCTCGCTCGCGGAACCGGTCTCCGACCTTGAAGGGCTCGGGCTGTTGTGAGCTGGATCGACGACCCCGCCTTCGCCCCGGACCAGCCGTTCGGACCGCAGACGCTGCCCTACGGCGTCATCGACGCCGGCGACGGCCCAATGGTCGCGGTGCGCGTCGGCGACCACGCGCTGCCGCTACGCGGCCTGTCCGCCGTCCTCGGCCCGCGCCTGGCCACCCTCGCGGCCTCGGACAGCCTCGACCCGCTGCTGGCCTCCTCAAGGGCCACCTGGACCGAACTGCGGTCCAGGCTGACCGAGGTGGTCACCGGCGACACCCGGCCGCGCGGCGTCGAGCAGATCCCGCTGGACCGCCTTGCCACCCGGCTGCCGTTCACCGTCGCCGACTACGTCGACTTCTACTCGTCCAAGCACCACGCCATGAACGTCGGGCACATCTTCCGGCCGGACGCGCCCGCGCTGCTGCCGAACTGGACCCACCTACCGGTCGGCTATCACGGCCGCGCCGGCACCGTCGTCGTCTCCGGCACCGACATCGTCCGGCCGTACGGGCAGCGCAAGGGGGCCGACGGGGTCGAGTTCGGGCCGAGTATCCGGTTGGACATCGAGGCCGAGGTCGGCTTCGTCTGTGGCGGTCCGGTGGCCGCGCGGGTGCCCACCAACGCCGTCGCCGAGCACGTGTTCGGTGTGGTGCTGGTCAACGACTGGTCGGCGCGCGACATCCAGGCGTGGGAGTACCAGCCGCTCGGGCCGTTCCTCGGCAAGTCCTTCGCCACCTCGATCAGCGCCTGGATCACGCCGCTTGAGGCGTTGCTGGAGGCGCGGGTGCGGCTGCCGCTGCCGGACCACGAACTCCAGCCCTATCTGGTCGAGGACACGCCATGGGGCCTTGACGTGAACTTGACCGTTGACTGGAACGGCACGGTCGTCTCGCGGCCCCCGTTCCGGACGATGAGCTGGTCGTGCGCGCAACAGCTCGCCCACATCACCGTCAACGGCGCCACCGTGCGGCCGGGCGACCTGTTCGCCTCGGGCACCGTGTCTGGCCCCGAGGTGGCCGAACGGGGTAGCTTCCTGGAACTCAGTTGGGGTGGCAGGGACGCCATTACGCTGGAAGACGGGACCCAACGGACGTTCCTGCGGGACGGGGACACTGTCGTGATCACCGGGACCGCACCGGGGCCGGGCGGCTCCTGTGTCGGCATCGCGGAGGTCGCCGGCATGGTCGTCCCCGCGGACGCGCCCGGCAGAGGCTGACGGCCGCACTTGCGGGGAAGGAGGCCGGTTGTCGTGGTTACCCCGCGTTCGGTCGGCGCGGCGCGACTCGGTCAGGTCGCCCGGCCCGGTGTCACGCGCACGCCCGCGCACAGCAGCAGGGAGAGTTCGCTCACCCTGGAACGCGGCCTCGCCGTGCTCCAGGCGGTCGCCGACTCCGATTCCGAGGCGCCGACCATCAGCGACCTTGCGACGGTGGTCGGCGCCAGCCGCGCCGCCATCTACCGCCTCCTGGTGCCGCTACAGGAACGTGGCCTTGTCCGCAGGGAAGGCTCCCGGGTCCGCCTCGGCCTCGGCATGCTCCGCCTCGCCGCCCGAGTCGTCCCCCAACTGCGCATGGTCGCCGCACCCATGCTGCGCACCCTCGCCGAGGACGTCGGCGCGACCGCGCACCTGACCGTGGCCGAGGGCGACGACGCACAGGCCATCGCCGTGGTCGAACCGTCCTGGACCGCGTATCACGTGGCCTACCGGGTAGGCAGCCGCCACCCGCTCGACCGAGGCGCGGCAGGACGAGCCATCCTGCTGCCCACCAACGGCGCGTCATGGGCCACGTCGACCGGCGAGCTCCAGGCTGGCGCCTACGGCCTCGCCGCCCCGGTGCGCGGCGTGCCCGAACTGCGCGCCAGCATCGGCGTGGTCGCCATGCAACGCCTCGACGACAACGAGGTCGGCCCCAAGGTCGTGCGCGCGGCTGCGGACGTCGCGGAGGCCCTGCGGTGACCGGCGACTACGCGCCCGGCTGGTCGGCAGACATGCTGACCATGCTCACCGGCCGTACCGCGACCGAGCGCGCCGGCTTCGTCCTGCCGCTGCTGGCCGACGGCCAACGCGTCCTGGATCTCGGCTGTGGCCCCGGCACGATCACCGCCGGCCTCGCCGAAGCCGTCGCGCCAACCGGCACGCTCATCGCCATCGACCGCGAACCGGGCCAACTCGTTCTGGCCACCACCGCGGCCCCATCGGCGCACGGCGTCGCCGCCCGAGCCGAGGCCCTCCCCGTCGCCACCGGCACCCTGGACGTGGTCTTCGCACACGCCGTCTTCGAACACCTCCCCAACCCGGTGGCCGTCCTCACCGAACTACAGCGAGTCCTCCGGCCAGGCGGCCTACTCGCACTGTCCAGTTCGGACTGGAGCGCCGCCCGCGTCGAACCACGCACCCCGGACGTCGAACGCGCCCTCGCCGCCCACTACCGCCTCCGCCGCGCAGCGGGCGGCGACCCCTTCATGGGCGGTCGCTTGGCGGATCTCGTCCGCGCTAACGGCTTCGTCGACGTACGATTCAGCGCCCACGACCGAGTCGACATGACCTACCCCCAACTCGCCGACTACATCCGCGTCCGCCTCGCCGAAGCCGACGACCCCGCAGCCGAGGCCGCCGCCCGCTGGTCCCGACAGGACGGCCACTTCACCCAACGCTGGTTCGAAGTAACCGCCCGCACGCCGTAGGTCGGTTGTGTGTATCCGGCGGCATCGGCTATGGTGAGCGTGCGAGGGTAAAACCTGGTGCCGCCTCAGACCCCACTTCGGTGGGGTCTTTGTGCATCTAGGGCTGCCAGCACCAACAATGCACGACGCGCGGCTCGATATACCCCCAGAGTTCCTCGTTCGCCGCAATCGCGCGGGGATCACTGTCCTCCTTGCAGAATCTTGCGGGCCAAGAAGACCACCATGTCGGCGCCCTGAACCAGCCTGCTGGCATTCGACGGAGCGAAATGTAGAGTGTCGACGATCTGGGTCAGGCGGTGCCCTCGATAGCCGTACGTGCCTGACCGTCGATACAGCCGCAAGTCGTCTCGGCACTGCCACTGCTCGGCCGGTGCGATTCATCGGCAATCACCAGAGTCCGGCGCCCGAGCTTCTTCGGGTGTTCGTCGACGCGCTCCAACAGGCGGCTCAGAACGATCGAGTGTGGGTTGACCGGGCTGGGATAACGTTCGGCCAGGCGCCGCCGGTCGACACCGCGCAGGATGACGTGGACCGGCAGGCCGCCGATCGCGGCAAGCGCCTGGCGGTAGATCGAGATCCGAGCACGCGGCACTTTCACCAGAGACCGCCAACCTCGCTTGCCGTGGAACAGCTCGTAGCCGTGCAGTTCCGCGTCGGCGCCGATGTTCTCGTAGTCGTGCATTGCATTGGTAACCACGGCGTCCAGTGCGCTGACCAGGTCCTGTGCGTACTCGTCAGGACACAGCAACGCTGCCATGTAGTAGAAGTTGTCGTTGTAGCTCTCATCGACGTACGCGAGCAGCATTCGGGCACTGTATCGAACCCCTGTTCGACTGCGTCAAATTATACGCAATTCGAGAATGGCTCGTAGACAGTCCTTCTGATTAGTAGACAATTGGACAAGCGCCATTGTGCGGGTGTACTTGAAAGCGCGAGGGTAAAACCTGGCCCCGCCTTAGACCCCACTTCGGTGGGGTCTTTGTGCGTCCGGGCACCGATGTGGCAGTCTGTGATCAGTGAAGGTAAGGGTGGTGATCGACGAATGAGCGATGCTCTCGACCGGTTTGCCACCGCGCTCTATACCGTGCCCGAGGCAGCGCGCTACCTGGACGTGCCGGCGAGCACGCTGAACTCGTGGGCACACGGCTACGAGAACCACCCTCCAGGGCGCTCCGCCGTGAAGGGGGCGCCGATCCTGTCCACGTTGCCGCGTCGGGCCGCGCGTATGCCGGTGATCCCGTTCATCGGACTGGCCGAGGGGGCGGTGCTGACCGCGATTCGCCGAAGTGGCGTTTCCATGCAGCGAATTCGACCGGCGCTGGAGCAATTGGACAATCAGATCGGTTTGTCGCACGCGTTGGCGAGCCGGCGTCTCTACACCGACGGCGCTGAGGTGTTGTTCGAATACGCCGAATCCGCGGACACTCCCGGTTTGGCGCGCGCGGCACACGAACTGGTCGTGGTGCGCAACGGGCAGCGGGTGTTCAACGACGTCGTTGACGCCTATCTGCAACGGTTGGAGTTCGACGCACAGGGCTATGTCCGGCTGATCCGACTGCCGGCTTATCAGGTCGCCGAGATTGTGGTGGATCCCGACCGTGGTTTCGGCCAGCCCATCTTCGCTCGCGGCGGTGCTCGGCTGGAGGATGCACTCGGCATGTTCCGAGCCGGCGAGCCACTGGATGTCGTCGCCGACGAGTTCGGCGTCCCGCGCGACCACCTCGAAGACGCTGTCCGAATCGCCACCCGAGCCGCGGCCTGACCGGACAGATCATGACGGTGACCGGGCATCCGGATGGTTTGCCCACTCTGTTCCTGGATCGCAGCCTGGGCCGCCGACAAGTTCCCGACCTGCTGCGTGCTGCCGGGTTGCGCCTGCACGCCCTTGCCGAGGTGTACGGCATTCCCGCCGACGAGACCATCGCCGATGTCGACTGGCTCACCCGTGCCGGCCGCGAGGGTTGGGTCGTGCTGATGAAGGACGAACGCATTCGCTACCGCGCCGCCGAGCGCGCCGCTCTCGTCGATCACAGCGTGCGGGCGTTCTGCTTGACCAGCGGGAATCTCCGTGCTGCCGACATGGCCCGGCTCTACTTGGCCGGACTGGGCAAGATCGCAGCGCTGTGCGCCGAGTCGGGTCCGTTCCTGTACGTCGTGTCCCGCAGCGGTATCCGGTGTGTCGACGTGGACGACTGATCGACGACCTGAACGGGACCAACGTCCCGGTGGGACGGGACCGTCGCCGGATGGTGGGGGCGCGCAGCCCCGACAACACTGAGCAGTGTGAACCTGCTGGCGATCGCGCGGTGGCAGTTCGGCATCACCACCGTCTACCACTTTCTGATGGTGCCGTTGACGATCGGGCTGTCCGTTCTGGTCGCCGGTATGCAGACTGCGTGGGTGCGCACTGGCGAGCGCAAGTACTACGCGATGACGAAGTTCTGGGGCAAGCTGCTGCTGATCAACTTCGCCATGGGTGTGGTGACCGGGCTCGTGCAGGAGTTCCAGTTCGGCATGAACTGGAGTTCGTATTCGCGGTTCGTCGGCGATGTGTTCGGGGCGCCGTTGGCGATGGAGGGCATTGTCGCCTTCTTTGTCGAGTCCACGTTTCTCGGGCTGTGGATCTTCGGCTGGGACCGGCTGCCGAAGAAGATTCATCTGGCCTGCGCGTGGGCGTTTTCGCTTGCGACGATCGCGTCGAGCTACTTTATCCTGGCCGCGAATTCGTGGATGCAGCATCCGGTCGGCGTGACGATGGTGCACGGGCGGCCGGAGTTGACGTCGATCTGGGCGGTGCTGAGCAATCCGACGTTGCTGGCCGCGTTGCCGCACACCATTGCCGGATGTTTCGCGGTGGGCGCGACGTTCCTGGTCGGCATCGGGGTCTGGCACCTCTACCGCGGCAAGGCCGACGACGCGCAGGGGCGCGCGGTGTGGCGCGCGTCGATGAAGTTGGGGGCGTGGGTCGGCGTCGCGGCCTTCGTGGCCGTCGCGATCTCCGGCGACCAGCAGGGCAAGCTCATGTTCCAGCAGCAGCCGATGAAGATGGCGGCCGCGGAAGCCCTGTGCCACACCGAGCAACCCGCGAGCTTCTCCGTGTTCGCCGTTGGCAGCGTTGCCAAACCGGACTGCGAGAACGTGAAGACCATCGACGTGCCCTATCTGCTCTCCTTCCTCGCCAGCGGTGACTTCACGTCCAGGGTGCAGGGCGTGCAGGAGTTGATCCCGCAGTACCAGGCCAGGTACGGCACGAACTACCCGAACGATCCAGCGCTCGGCGCGTTGGCCGGCAAGCCGATCGACTACGTGCCCGATCTTCCGATCACCTACTGGGGATTCCGGCTGATGATCGGGTTCGGTGCGATCGCGGCGCTGGGCGGGGTGGCCGTGCTGTGGCTGACCAGGAAGGGCCGGCAGCCGAAGGGCAGGCCGGGTCGCTGGTTCGTCGTGCTGTCGCTGGCGAGCATCGCGACTCCGTTCCTGGCCAACAGTTTCGGCTGGATCTTCACGGAGATGGGCCGCCAACCGTGGGTGGTCGCGCCGAACCCGACCGATTTCGACGGCGTGTGGATGTACACGGCGCAGGCCGTTTCCTCCGGCGTCACCGTTGGTGAGGCGCTGACCTCGGTGATCACGCTGACCGCCTGCTACGCGGTGCTCGCGGTGATCGAGTCGGTGGTGATGGTGCGGTACGTGCGTGCCGGGCTGCCCTGGGTGCTGCCACCGGAGCAGGAGAAACCGTCCGACGACGTCCTGGCCTTCGCCTACTAGGAAGGAGCGCGAACGATGTCTCTGCCGACGTTCTGGTTCTGCGTGATCGCCTTCTTCTGGGTGGGCTATCTCTTCCTCGACGGGTTCGACCTCGGTGTTGGCATGCTGCTGCCGGTTCTCGGTCGCGGTGACACCGGGCGGCGCGTGTTGCTGAACACGATCGGACCGGTGTGGGACGGCAACGAGGTGTGGCTGGTGGTGGCCGGCGCTGCCACGTTCGCGGCCTTCCCCGACTGGTACGCGTCGCTGTTCTCCGGCGCGTACCTGCCGATGCTGCTCGTGCTGGTGGCGTTGATCGGCAGAGGTGTCGCGCTGGAGTACCGGGGCAAGATCGACGCGCCGCGCTGGCGTCGTGGCTGGGACGCGGTGATCGTGCTCGGCTCCGTGTTCATCGCGCTGGGGGTCGGTCTGCTGATCTCGGTGACCGCGTTGGGCCTGCCGTTGGACGCGCACGGTGACCGGGTCGGGTCGGCGTTCGCGGCACTGCGGCCGGACACACTGCTCGGTGCGGCTGGCTTCGCTGGATTTGCCGTCCTGCACGGCGCGGTGTTCCTCGCGTTGAAGACCGAGGGTGAGGTGCGCGCGCGGGCCAGGAGGTTCGCGTTGCGGGCGGCGCCGGTCGCGTTGCTGCCGCTGCTCGGGCTGCTGATCATCCTGGTCACGCGCAGCGGGTCGGCGTGGGTGTTGGTTCCGTTCGGGGTGGCGGTGTTGGCCGGGATCGTGGCGCCGCTGCGGTTGCGGGCGGACCGGGACGGGCAGGCGTTCGCCGCGCTCGGCGTCGTGATCCTGGCCGCGCTGGTAACGCTGTTCGGCAGTGTCTACCCGAACGTACTTCCGTCCACTTTGGACTCGGCGAACTCGTTGACGGTGACTGGCGCTGCGTCGAGCGGCTACACGCTGACCGTGATGACCTGGCTGGCCGCGTTCGGCGCACCGGTCGTGCTGCTCTACCAGGGCTGGACCTACTGGGTGTTCCGCAGCAGGCTCGGCACCCGGCACATCCCGAAGGCGCACACCCCATGAGCACCGCCCGAGTCAGGTCCGGGCGAGGCCCGCTCGGCGCGTTGCCTCGACTTTCCGTTGCGACGCGCCGGGCGTTGGTCGCCTGCGCGATCCTGGCCACTGGTGCGACGGTGGCGTCCGTTGTCGCCGCGAGCGTGTTGGCGACCGCGTTGGCCGGCGTGGTCACCGCGCATCGGGTGCCGGGTGCGGGTGAGTTGCTGGTGCTGGGCGGCGCGGTGTTGGGGCGGGCGGCGTTCGCGTGGGCGAATCAGTCGGTTGCGGCAAGGGCGGCGGCCGGGGCCAAGGAGGAACTGCGTGCCGCGTTGCTGGACGCGACGCTGCGACTCGGCCCGGAATGGCTGGCCGAGCACGGGCCTGCCGAGCTGACCGCGTTGGCCACCAAGGGTCTTGACGCGCTCGACGAATACTTCACCCGGTACCTTCCTGCGCTGATCACGGCCGCGTTGGCGCCGCCGCTGGTCGGCGCGTGGATCCTGCTACAGGACTGGCGCAGCGCCATCCTGATCGCCGGCACCGTGCCGTTGATCCCGGTGTTCGCCATCCTGATCGGCCGGTTCACCGAGTCCCGCGCGTCGGCCGCCGCAGACGCGACCGCGCGGCTGGCCGGGCATCTGCTGGAGTTGATTCGCGCCCTGCCGGTGCTCACCGCGTTCGGCAGGGCCGCGGCCCAGGCAACGGCGGTGCGCCGGGTTTCCCGGGAGTATCGACGCAGGACGCTGGCCACGTTGCGGGTCGCGTTTCTTTCCGCGCTGGCGCTGGAGGTCATCGCCACGCTCTCGGTTGCCCTGGTCGCCGTCGACATCGGCGTGCGGCTGGTCGGCGGTTCGCTGAGCCTGGCGACGGGGTTGTCGGTGCTGATCCTCGCGCCCGAGTGCTACCTGCCGCTGCGTGCGGCCGGCGCGGCGCACCATGCCAGCGAGGACGGCCTTGAAGCTGTTCGCCGCGTCACCGAAGTACTGGATGCGGCGGAACACAGTGTTGGTGTCGGAGGGAGTCGGGTTCCGAAAGGGGTGCAGCCCGACTCGCTCCGGCATCGGCTCGACGTGATCGACCTTCGGGTCGATCGGCGGGGGCGGTACGCGCCGGACGGGCTCTCGTTCGGCGTCGCGTCAGGTCGACTGGTCCGGTTGGACTCGCCGAGCGGGACAGGGAAGTCCAGCGCGCTGGCCGTGCTGCTCGGGTTCGTCGAACCGGATGACGGCGTCGTGCTCGTCGACGGCGTCAATCTGTCTACTTTGGATATTGAGGACTGGCGCCGGCAGGTGGCCTGGATTCCGCAACGGCCGACCTTCTCGGCGAGGACGGTCACCGATGAGTTGCGGCTCGCGGTCGCCGAATACGGCGCGGAATACGGGGCGGTCGACGACGCGGAGCTGTGCGAGGTCGCGGCCTCGGTGGCCGCGGCACACCTGGGTGATCGAGCGGTGGACGAACTGTCCACGGGGGAGCGGCAACGCGTCGCGGTGGCGCGCGCCTTGTTGCGGGTGCGGCTCGGCGCGTGGCTGCTGCTCGCCGACGAACCAACCGCCCACCTGGACGCGGCAACGGCCGCTGTCGTGCACGGTGCGATCGAGCGGGCGGTGGACAACGGCGCCGCCGTGGTGCTGGCGACGCATTCGGTGGCCGGGACGGACGAGGGGCAGGTTCCGGTTGAGGAGCAGGGCCGATTTCGGGCCGAGGAGTCCGGCCGGGGGCGGGTGCGGTTGCGGGAGCTGGTGACCGGGCGCGGGGTGGCCGGCGCGCTGCTCGGGGCGCTCGCGCTGGGCTCGGGTGTCGCGCTCACCGGGACCGCCGCCTGGTTGATCGCGACGGCTTCGCAGCATCCGCCGATCCTCACCTTGTCCGTGGCGATCGTGGCGGTGCGCGCGTTCGGCCTTGCCAAGGGCGTGCTGCGGTACGCGGAGCGGATGGTCTCGCACGACGCGGCCTTCGCCGCCGCCGGCACGTTGCGGGTGCGGTTGTGGTCGGCGCTGGCGAGGCTGGGACCGGCGCGCACCGCGCGACTGCGGCGCACCGACGGCCTCGCCCGCCTCGTCGACGACACCGACACCGTGCGCGATCTGGTGCCGCGCGTGCTGCAACCGCCGCTGGTCGCGCTGATCGTCTGTGTCGGCGCGGTCGTCGCCTTCGCGTTGTTGCTGCCCTCCGCCGCGCTCGCGTTCACGGTCGCGCTGCTGGTCGCCGGGGTTGGTGGGCCGGTCGCCTCGGTGGTGGTCGCTCGGCGGGCGTCGACCGCCCTGGCGCAGGAGCGGCGGGAGCTGGGCACCGCGGTGCTCGCGTTGTTCGAAGGCGCCGGTGAGCTGCTGGCGAACGGGGCGCACCGGCTGCGTCGCGCGGAACTGGCCGCGCTGGAGGACAAGCTGGCCGCGCGGGCACGGCGGCAGGCGTTCGGGGCGGGCGCGGCCAGCGCGATCACGCTGGCCGCGCTGGGTTTCGCCGGCCTCGCCGGGCTCTGGCTCGGCGGTGACGCCGTTGCCGCCGGCCGGCTCGCGCCGGTGATCGCGCCGGTCCTGGCGCTGGTTCCGTTGGCGTTGGCGGAAACGCTGGACGCGCTCGGCCCGGCCGCGCAACGGCTGGACGCGCTGCGGGACGCGCACGGGCGGATCACCGAGATCCTCGACGAGCCGGCCGATCCGACGCCGCCCGCGCTCGTGAGCGAGGACGGGTCGATCGTGCTCGACGGGGTCGACGTGCGCTGGCCGGGGGCTTCGGCGCCCGCGCTGCGCGAGGTGAATCTGTGCGTTCCTGCTGGGGCGCGGGTCGCGGTGGTGGGGCCGTCCGGAGCGGGGAAGTCGACGCTGCTCGCGTTGTTGCTCGGTTTCCTGCCGGCCGAACGCGGGACGGTCACCGTGCCGGCGAGGGTCACCTGGTGTCCGCAGGAGCCGCAGCTGGTGTCGACGACGGTCCGCGAGAACCTGCGCATCGCCGATCCGGCTGCCGACGACGACGCGCTGCGCGTCGCGCTCACCAGGGCCGCGCTACCCGGCTGGACCGATCGGCTGGACACCCGGCTCGGCGCGACCGGGGCGACGGTCTCGGGTGGGGAGGGGACCAGGCTGGCGCTGGCCCGCGCGCTGCTGCATGCCCGGCCAGGTGGGCTGGTGCTGTTCGACGAGCCGACCGCGCATCTGGACGCGGAGCACGCGCGGGCGGTGCTCGACACGATCGGGACGGGTCTGCGTGAGCACACCGTGCTGCATGTCACGCACGATCCGGCGCGGGCCGCCGACGCGGACCTGGTCATCGAGGTACGCGCCGGGCGGGTGCGCACGCTCGTGAGCAGCGACAGGACGTAGCCTTGAGCTTGCTCATGGACCTCGACCTCGCCACCAGGACCCTCAAGGCGTCCACCGAGATAGCGGCAGCGGCCGCGTCCGAGGAGGACCCGGACGTCGTACTGCGCCTGGTGGTCCGGCGCGCCGCCGAACTGGCCGAAGCCGATCTCGGCATGGTGATGATGCGTGGCCAGGACGACTCGGTGACCGTGGAGGCCGCGTACGGGGGGATCAACCCCGGCGATGAGGACCATCCGCTCGGCCTCGTGCTGTCCGCGCGCTCGTCGGCGGCACGGGTGGCAAGGGGCGGGGTGCCGGTGGTGGTCGACGAGTTCACCACCGACCCGCGTACCGCGCCGTTCGTGCCGCGCTCGCTGCGCGGCTACGGGCCGTTCGCCGCTGCTCCGTTCGGTTCGCTTGAGCGCAGGCTGGGCGTGCTGACCGTGTACCGGCGGCTCGGCGCGCCCACCTTCACGCCGGTCGCGATCGAGGTGCTTACCGCGTTCGCCACCCAGGCCGGCCTCGTTGTCATGCTCGCGGAGGGCTCGAACGCGCGACAGCGGCTCGCGGTTTACCAGGAGCGCGAACGCATCGCGCGCGACCTGCACGACGTGATCATCCAGCGGCTCTACGCGGCCGGTGTGCAACTCGACCTGCTCGGCAGGCGGATGTCGCGACGGCTGGCCCGCAAGGAGGCCGGGCGGTTGGCCGACGCGGTCGAACAGCTCGACGAGACCATCGCCGAGGTGCGTGCCACGGTCAGCGCGCTGCGCGACGGCGACCCGACCGAACCGGACGGGTCCACCGACTTCTTCGATTCGGTACGCGCCGAGGTGGACATCGCGGCCGAACTGCTCGGGTTCGCGCCGGCGCTGGAACTGTTCGGTGACCCGGCCACATTGCCGGTGACGGTCGCGGACAACGCGCGCGCCGCACTGCGCGAGGCATTGTCCAATGTGGTCAGACACTCGGGAGCGAGCAGGGTTTCTGTCGAGGTCAAGGCGGCCCGGCACGAGCTGAGGATGCGGGTGCGCGACAACGGCTGCGGCATTCCGCGCGGCGTGACAAGGCGCGGCCTGCGCAACCTGGCGGAGCGGGCGCGCGCTGTGCACGGCGAGTGCGTCATCGACTCATCGCCGAGCACCGGCACCACGGTCACCTGGTGGGCGCGGATCTAGGGACCTGCTCTGAGTCCTATTTGGACCGTCGAGCCACCCAGGCGACCGCCTGGGTCCTGCGTTCCATGCCGAGCTTGGCCAGCACCGAGGTCACGTAGTTCTTCACGGTCTTCTCGGCAAGGAACAGCCGTTCGGCGATCTGCCGGTTGGTCATGCCCTCGCCGAGCAGTTCCAGCACCTTGCGTTCGCGCTCGGTCAGGTTGGCCAGTTCGTCGGCTTCGTGCGCGCGCATCCGGTCCAGCACCCGGGCCGTCGTGACCGGATCGAGCAGGGAGTGGCCGGCCGCGACCTCGCGCACCGCGGTCACCAGGTCCTGGCCGCGCACCTGCTTGAGCAGGTAGCCGGACACGCCGGCGTCGATCGCGTCCAGGATGACCCGCTCGTCGTCGAAAGCGGTGAGCACGAGGCACCGTGGCCCGTCCTGCGTGGCGCGGAGTTCGCGGCACAGCGCGACACCGTCGCCGTCGGGCAGCCGGATGTCGACGACGGCAACGTCGGGCTTGCGGGCCGCGGCCACGGTCAGTGCCTCGGCGACCGTGCCGGCCTCGGCAACCACGTCGATGCCCCGCTCGCCGTCGAGCAGGTCGCGTACGCCCCTGCGGACGACCTCGTGATCGTCGACGAGCAGTACCCGGATCGCCACTGCTCCACGGTACGGCGCACGGTCGAGCCGACCCGATGGTGTGACGACCATCCCCAACCCCGGTCTCCGGCGCGATCCACACCCTGGCGCGGGACCGACCTGGCGGGATGTGAGCGCGTACACAGCTGTTGATCTCCTGCCCACAGCTTGTGCACAGAGTTATCCACACCCAGTGGATACCTAGCGTGTTCCAGATCACATCCGATCGTGTGCTTTTGTCACAGGAGGTCACAGGAGTAACACCAGTTCGGTGGCGACGCACGCGCCTGTGGACAACGGTCAGGCGGGCGTTGGGTGATCCGCGTTCGCGAAGACCTCGTCCCACGCGGCCGCGACCTGGTGGCCGCACACCTCCGGTCGCACGCCACCGACGCCGGTGCCGAGCCCGGGAACGGCGATCGTGCGGATCGCGCCGCGCACCGGCTCGCCGTTCTCAAGGTGGCCGTCCCGCCAGAGCCGGAACACCGCCCGCGCGGCGAGGTAGGGGTGCACGGTGTCGGCCGGCAGGATCCCGCCCGGTTCGCGCATGGTTGGCGCGCTGATCAGCCAGCGCGGCGTGCGCACGCCGGTCGGCACGACGACCGCCTCACCAACCGGGAGTTCGCCGCCGTGCAGCGCGAGCACCGCGCCACGCACCCGCTCCTCAATGTCCGGCCAGGCCGCCGAGTAGGTCGCGTCGATGCCGCCGCGCATCCAGCCGTAGGAGTTGGCCGGGCTGACCGCCGCGTCCGCCGCGACTTCCAGCACCGAGCCCTTGTGCACCCTGATCTGGTCTCGGCCTGCCGCGACCGTCTGCCAGACCCGGGCGAGGGCGTCGCCGCGCGCACACAGCACCAACCGCGGCCGTGGCGGTCGCGGGGTTGCGCCGGTGGCTGGGAAACCCGAACTCACGCCTCCAGCATGTCATTCCGGACCAGCGCGAGTAACCGGGAGAAGTACCGGCCGAACGGGTGATTGCGGCAACACGGGGCCGAATGGTCGCCCTTGCTGCCTGCGGTTGGCCTACGTGCACGGGACATTAGGGTTGTCGACGTGACGCGCATCGCGTATTTCGGGCCACAGGGGACGTTCACCGAGCAGGCAGCCCTGCGCGTGATCGACCCGGCCACCGACGAACTGTTCCCGATCGACACCGTGCCGGCCGCGCTGGACGCGGTACGCGCCGGCGACGCGGACGCGGCCTGTGTGCCGGTGGAGAACTCGGTCGAGGGCGCGGTGACCATCACCATGGACTCGCTTGCCTCGGGCGATCCGCTGGTCGCGGTGGCCGAGGTGGTGCTGCCGGTCGCGTTCAGCGTCCTGGTGCGGCCCGGCACGAGGCCGCAGGACGTGCGCACGGTGGCGAGCATCCCGATCGCGCTCGCGCAGATCCGCGAGTGGCTTGCCGAGCACCTGCCCAAGGCCGAGCAGCAGTTCACCAACTCGACGGCGGCCTCAGCGGTGGCCGTCCTGCACGGAGAGTTCGACGCGGCGGTGACCGCGCCGGTCGCGGCAACGCACTATCCGCTTGAGGCGCTCGCCACCGACGTGGCCGACGTCACCGACGCCAAGACCCGCTTCCTGCTGTTGCGCCGCCCCGGCCCGCTGCCCGTGCCAACCGGCGCCGACCGGACCAGCCTGATCGTGGTCACCGAAGACCGCACCGGCGCACTGTCCGACGTGCTGGTCGAACTCGCGCAGCGTGGCATCAATCTCACCCGGATCGAGTCCCGACCGACCAAGGGCAGGCTGGGCGAGTACCGGTTCTTCCTCGACTTCGACGGCCACGTCGCCGAGGCGCGGGTGGGTGACGCGCTGGCGGCCCTGCGCCGTCGGTGCGCATCCGTGCGGTTCCTCGGGTCGTTCCCGAAGGCCGACGGTGTCGCGTCGGTCGTACCGGCGGGCAGCGAGGACGCGGATTTCGCGAACGCGCTGGCATGGTTGAGCGCGGTGCGCGACGGGCGAGCCGGCTAGGAGGCAGCGGTGGCGGGATTACGGTTGATGCTGGTCAGGCACGGCCAGACCGAGTCGAACGTGCGCAGGGCACTCGACTCGCGACCGCCGGGCCCGCCGCTGAACCTGCTCGGGCAGCAGCAGGCGAACGAGCTCGCCGCGGACCTTGCCGATGAGCCGGTCGTCGCGGTGTACGCGAGCATCGCGGTGCGCGCGCAGCAGACCGCCGAACCGGTGGCCGCCAAGCACGGTCTCGCCGTGCGGGTGGTGCGGGGCGCGCACGAGGTGTTCGTCGGCGACCTTGAGGGCAGTACCGACGAGGCGGACGCGCAGGAGTTCTTCCGGGTGTTCAGCGCCTGGGCCGAAGGTGACCTGAGCGTGCCGATGCCGGGCGGGGAAACCGGTCAGCAGGCACGCGACCGGTTCGAGCGGGTGGTTGCCGACATCCGCGCCGAACACCGCGAAGGCGTCGTCGTGCTGGTCAGCCATGGCGGGATCATCCGGTTGGTGGCGCCGATGCTGGCCGACAACGTCACCCCGGACAGCACGAAGTTCGCCCTGTTGCCCAACACAGGACGGATCGTGCTCGACGATGGCGGCGCGGCCTGGCGATGTGTGGAATGGACAGGGCTCGACCTGGGCTGATCGCGAGCCGCGCAAGCCGAAGTGATCGACTTGTCGGCGAATTGGCGACCGAGTTGTGATCCACCATGCGCGCATCTGCCGTCTGCTCGGCCGCTCGGGCGACGTAATGTAGCCCTGTGCGTGACACGCGGCTGATTCGTAGCCTCCGGGTGGCTGTGCAGGCCAGCCCGGACGACGTGCCATTGCGGTTACATCTTGCTGAGCTGCTGTTGGATGTCGGCAAGGTCGAGGAAGCCGTCACTCACGTCGCGGCCGCGCTGCAACGTGAGCCCAACTCCATCGAAGCTCGCGCGCTGATGGGCCGTGCAATGGCCAGCCAGGCCGGACCGCCGGTCCCTGCGGTGTCGAGACAGGGCCAGCACCGGGACGAGCCGACCGACCGGTACACGTTCAACTTCAACTTCAACTGGGAGATGGCCGAGCGCCAGTTCGCCGACATGACCCAGCCGTGGCTGATCGACCCCGGCACCAAGCCGCTGGTGATCAAGCCGCCGTACGAGGTCGAACCGGCCAGCGTGCGGCTGGCCGACATCGCCGGCATGGCCGAGGTCAAGCGGCGCCTTGACGGCACGTTCTTTGCGCCGCTGCGCAGTCCGGAACTGCGCCGCAAGTACGGGCCCGGCCTGCGTAGCGGGCTGCTGCTCTACGGCCCGCCCGGTTGCGGCAAGACCATGCTGGCCAGGGCGATCGCCGGTGAGCTGGGTACAAGGTTCCTTGGCATCTCACTGGCCGAGCTGCTGGATCGCTGGCCGGGCAGTGCCGAGCGCAACCTGCATCAGGTGTTCGCGGCCGCCCGCCGCGCCGCGCCGTGCCTGCTGTTCATCGACGAGCTCGACGCGTTGGACCACAAGCGCAGCCGCTCGACCAACGCGCCGGCTGCGCGGGCCGTGCTCAACCAGTTGCTCGGCGAGCTCGACGGCGCCCAGCAGAACAACGAGGGGCTTTCCGTGCTGGCCGCGGCGGAGACGCCGTGGGAGATGCTGCCGACGCTGTTCGCGGCCGGCCGGTTCGACCGCAGCCTGCTGGTGCTCCCACCGGACCTGGCCGCGCGCGAGGCCGTGCTGCGCCAGCACCTGCGCGACCGTCCGGTCACCGGGGTGGTTCCCGGCGAGCTGGCCAAGCGGACCAAGGACTACTCCAGCGCCGATCTGGCCCTGTTGTGCGAGAACGCGGCCGAACGCGCGATGCGGGAAGCCGCGCGGACCGGTAAGAAGCGCCCGATCGACATGCGGGACTTCGACGCGGCCCTGAGTTCGGTGCGCCCCTCGGTCGGTGCCTGGTTGTCGGTGGCGCGTAACGGTCCCAAGCCGACCGGTGTCGAGGCGAACTACGAGGAGTTGCAGCAGTACCTCAAACTGCGTGGAATGGCCTGATGAGCCGTTTCCTCGGTTGGGCGTTCGACCGAATGCTTGGCCTGCCGGCAGCCGCAGCACCGGATGTCCAGCGGCGCAAGGATCTGCGCATCCCGTTGTCCGACGGCGTGATCACTCTCGCCGACTGGTACCGGCCCTCGGATTCCGGGCGTAGCGCCATGCCGGTCGTGCTGGTCCGCACGCCCTACGGCCACCAGACCATCCTCGGCCGGATGCTCGGCTCGGTGCTGGCCAGGCGCGGTCTACAGGTCGTCGTGCAGAGCGTGCGCGGCACGTTCGGGTCGGGCGGCGAGTTCTGGCCGATGCACCAGGAACGCGATGACGGCCTTGCCACCGTCGCCTGGCTGCGCGAACAGCCGTGGTGCGACGGGCGGATCGCCACCGCCGGCCCGAGCTACCTCGGCCTGACCCAGTGGGCGATCGGCCCGTACCTCGACGATCCGCTGGAGGCCATGTGCCTCTCGGTGACCACGTCGGACTTCCCGAGGACGTTCTACCCGGACGGCAGCCTGTCCCTGTACAGCCTGCTGAGCTGGTCGGCGCTGATCGGCACGCAGGAGGACGGCACGCCGCTGCGCAGGCTGCTCAGCGAGCGGCGCAAGGCCCAGAAGACCGACGCGGCCTTCCGCACCCTGCCGTTGCGGGACGCGGACCGGGCGGCCATCGACAAGCCGGTGCGGTTCTGGCAGGAGGTCATCGAACACGCCGAGCCGGGCGACGACTTCTGGAAGCCGATCAACCACCGGCCGCTCGTCGCGAAGCTGACCACGCCGACCACCATGGTCACCGGCTGGTACGACCTGTTCCTGCCGACCCAACTCGACGACTTCCGCGACCTGCGTCAGGCCGGCCGGGACACCAGGATCACCATCGGCCCGTGGGCGCACGCCGACCCGGCGAACATCAGGACCATGCTCGCCGACACCGCGAGCTTCCTGGTGGCGCGGTTGGGCGAGAACACGCGGTTGGGCGGAAATACCGGTGAGCGCGACCGTGCGCCGGTGCGGCTCTACCTCCAGCACGCCGACCGCTGGCTGGACTTCACCTCATGGCCGCCTGAGCAGGCCACGCCGACCCCGATCCACCTGCACGACGGCCATCGGCTCGACTGGGCGAGCCCGGAGACCGGCGAGCCGGACTCCTTCGACTACGACCCGGCCGATCCGACGCCCTCCACCGGCGGGCCGCTGCTCAACGGACCGACCAAGCAGCGCGACAACAAGGCCATCGAGGCCCGCGCCGACGTGCTGGTCTACACCGGCGCCCGGCTGGCTCGCGACCTCGACCTTGTCGGCGAACTCGAAGCCACCATCCACCTGCGCACCAGCCTCGGCCACGGCGACCTGTTCGTCCGGCTCTGCGACGTCGATGCGCGCGGCGTGTCCCGCAACGTGTGCGACGGCATGATCCGGGTGCGCACCGGCGACCTCGAACCGGCGGCAGACGGGTCGGTCGAGGTGAGGGTGTCGATGTACCCGACCGGCTACCGGTTCCGGCGCGGCCACCGGCTGCGCGTGCAGATCGCGGCGGGCGCCTTCCCCAGGTTCGCACGCAACCACGGCACCGAGGAGCCGTTCGCGACCGCGGTGCGCACCGAGCGCAACCACTACGAGATCCTGCACGACGCGGCGCACCCGTCCCGGATCGTGTTGCCGGTGTTGAGCGATTAACCCCAGCCGAGTTCGTGCAGGGTGGCGTCGTCGATGCCGAAGTGGTGGCCGACCTCGTGCACCACGGTCACCGCGACCTGGCGCACGACCTGCTCCTCGGTGTGGCAGATCGACAGGATCGGCAGCCGGTAGATGAAGATCTGATCCGGCAGTGCGCCGGAGTACTGCGAGGTTCGCCTGGTCAGCGCGATGCCGTGGTAGAGGCCGAGCAGGTTCGGGTTGTCCGGGTTGATGTCCTCGACCAGGATCACCACGTTGCTCATGGCCTCGGTGAACCTGCGCGGAATCAGGTCGAGCGCGTCACCGACCAGTTCCTCGAACCGCTCCCGCGCCATCCGCACCGCCATCGCGGTCAGCCCCCCGATGTTCCAGGGCCTACGCCCTTCACCGAGTTGATCACCGGGCCGAGTCCACTGCCGTCCTGGAGTGGCTTGCCGATCTGGCAGTTGGTCCGGTACGAGCCGGCCGCCCAGCTCGCCTGCTTGATCGTGTTCCAGGTGATGGTGAGGTGGTACTGGTCCAGGTTCAGGTTCTTGGTGTAGCTGTTGGCGGCCGCCTCGCAGAGCTGGCCGAGCGCGGACTGCTGCTGGTCGGTGCTCGGCCAGCCGTTCGGGAACTTGCCGCGCAGGCTCACGATGCCGACGATCTCGTAGGCGTGCGCCTTGTCACAGCCGATCGGGCCGCCGGGTGCCTTCCCGTTGAGCGCGAGGCAGGTGCCGACCGGATACACAGCAGACTGGTCCTGCCCCTTGGCCGAGCCGGTGGTGCTCAACGGCTGACCGAACGGCGTCGACCCCTGTAGGCCGCAGCGCAGCGAGCGGTCGTCGTCGTTCCACTGTGACAGGGTCGGCCGCAGCGCGCTGATCATGTACCGGCCGTCGGGGTCCAGCTTGCCGAGGTAGGCCGTTGCGCTGGACGCGCAGGTGGCCTGGGTGACCCGCTGCCAGGTGACCGCGTCCGGCAGGGCGGCGCCGCTCGGGTAGGAGCCGGAGATGTCGGCCGCGCCGGTCACCTCGAACAGGTGCGGCTGGGCGCAGTCGACCTCGCGCAGGTCGGTTGCGTCCGGTTTGGTCCAGGTGACGCAGGCACCGACCGCCGCGTTCGCCGCGATGGTGGCCGGATCGTCGGGACTGGCGGCCACCTTCGGCCAGCCCGCGAACACGCTGGAGCCGAGCAGAATCAACGCGCCGACGAACGCCCCGGCCAGGTACAGCCGAGTACCGCTCCCGCCCGGGTTAGCTCTTCGCAACTCCTGCACACCGGCCATCAGGCTCCATCATGCCTGTTGACCGCATCGGCTCTCGCCGGCGCCCCGGGTATGCCAAGCTGGGTACTGTACGTCCTGGGAGAGCCTGATGAGTGACGAAGAAGAGCAGCCGTACCGACTGCCCACACCGGACCTGGGTGTGTTCGGTGAGGACGCGGACAAGACCGAGCAGACCGAGTCGCCCGGCGAGCCCGGCGCGGGCAAGCACGGGACCATGCGGTTCCAGGACGAGTCGACCGCGCCGCGTCCGCCGACGCTGGCCGAGGCGCGCGCCCGCCAACAGGCCGAGGAGGCCGAGCGGGAGCGCGAGATCCAGGCCGAGCAGGACGCCGTTGCCGAACAGGAACGGCGGCGGCACCGCAAGCGGGTGATGATCGGCGCTGGTGTGACCGTCGGCATCGTCGCCGTGATCGGTGGTCTGTACCTGGCCAACCAGTCCAACGACGTGACAGCGCGCTGCACGGCCAGCGGCGGCGCCAACACCGGCACTGTCGTCCAGGACCAGTACTGCGACCAGGACTACGTCACCTCGCACCACGGCTACATCAGCAACGGCATCATCTTCCTGCCGATCCCCGGTGGCGGCGGCTACAACCAGTACCACTACTACTACGGCGGCAGCGGCAACATCGGACAGCGGGTGAGCGGCGGCTCCTACACGCAGCCGAGCAACGCCACCATCAAGACCAACTCCGGCAGCACCGTCTCACGCGGCGGTCTCGGTGTCTCCAGCAAGAGCGGTGGCAGCGGGGGCGGCAGAGGCGAAGAGGGCGGCGGCGGCCGGAGCGGAGGCAGCTGAGTTGCGCAGGCAGACCGCGAAGCCGCGGCCCAACTGGCAGCAGAGGATCCACGAACAAGGGCTCGTCTACGACATCCCCGGCAGGGACGCGGCCGGCAACGCACGTCCCTACTGGGACGAGTCCGTGCACTACGTGTTCGAGATGGACGAGATCCTGGCCATGGAGGCCGATGTCGAGCTGTTGCACTCGATGTGCCTCGACGCGGTCGACAACGTGATCCTCACCGAGCGGTACCGCGACTTCGGCATCGCGGAGTGGATCTGGCCGGCCATCGCGGAATCCTGGAAGCGCCGCGACCCGCACGTGTACGGCCGGTTCGACCTGCGCTACGACGGCTCTGCTCCGGCGAAGTTGTTGGAGTACAACGCGGACACGCCCACCTCGCTGCTGGAAGCCTCGGTCGTGCAGTGGTTCTGGAAGACCGATGTCTTCCCAGACGACGACCAGTGGAACTCCATCCACGAGAAGCTGGTCGCGCGCTGGGCCGAGATCGGCGCGAAGCTGCCCGGCGATCAGGTGCACTTCACCTTCTCCGAGTCCGACACCACCGGCGAGGACCACGTCACCGTCGACCTACCTGCAGCAGACCGCCGCGGAGGCCGGGCTGAACACGGTGGGGATGGCCATCGAGCAGATCGGCTGGGACCGGCTGCTCAACCGCTTCGTCGATCTTGAGGAAGCGCCGATGGGGGCGATCTGCAAGCTCTACCCGTGGGAGTGGATCGTCGAGGAGGAATTCGGCAGGCACGTCGTGGAGAGCCAGCCGGCGACGCTGTGGGTCGAGCCGCTGTGGAAGATGTTGTTGTCCAACAAGGCTTTGCTGGCGATCCTCTGGGAGATGCACCCCGGCCACCCGAACCTGCTGCCGGCCTTCCTCGACCAGCCGGGCATGCTCACCGAGTACGTGCGCAAACCCAAACTTGGCCGGGAGGGCGCGAACATCCAGATCGTCGCGCCCGGCTACGAGACCCAGACCGGTGGCGTGTACGGCAAGGAGGGCTACGTCTACCAGTTGTTCGACCCGTTGCCCGAGTTCGACGGCTACCGGCCCGCGCTGGGTGCGTGGGTGGTCAACGACGAGTCGGCCGGGCTGGGCATCAGGGAGACCGCCGGCCTCGTGACCGACGACGGCGCCGCGTTCGTGCCGCACCGCATCGCCGAGTAGCGCCTAACCGGCGGGCGGGATCGGGCCGCCGTCGCGGACCTTGAGCCACTGCTGTAGCTCGATCAGGTTGCCCTCCGGATCGCGCAGGTAGGCGTTGCGGGTGCGCTCGTCGAAGGTCACCGGCCCGGCGATCACCGTTGCGCCGCGCCCGGTTACCTCGGCCAGGTACGCGTCGAGATCGTCGACACGCAACGAGACCAGTGCGGCGTCACCGCCCGCTGGAGACAGCAGGCCGTCGCCGAGCATTCTGGCCAGGTCGGCTCGATCGTGCAGGCACAGCGCGCTGCCCAACTCCGGTTTGAACGCCGTGTACGGCGGCTCGACGGAGTGCTCGAACTGCGGTTTCAGGCCGATCACGTCACGGTAGTAGGCGGCGACGGTGGGGAAGTCGGACACGATGAGGCGAATCTGCGTCAGGTGCACGTGCATATTGTTGCATATGCCCATCGTGGGCAATCCCCATTATTCGCTGGGATATTGGCTGTGGGCCGGTTCTGGCCTGGACTAGGCTGACCAGCTGTGATCGAGCTGAAGACGCTACGCGAACAACCAGAGGTGGTGCGTGCCTCGCAGCGCCGCCGTGGAGCTGACGTTGCCCTGGTCGACGCGCTGCTGTCCGCTGACGAGCGCAGGAGGGCCGCGGTCTCCCGGGCCGACGAGCTGCGCGCGGAACAGAAGTCGTTCAGCAAGGAGATCGGCAAGGCGTCCGGTGCGGAGCGCGCCGCGCTGCTTGCCAAGGCCAAGGAACTCGCCGCAGAGGTGAAGGCCGCCGAGGCGGCGCAGAACGAGGCGGACGCAGCGCTGCTCGCCGCGCACAAGCGCATCCCGAACCTGGTCGAGGACGGCGTGCCCGAGGGCGGCGAGGACGACTACGTCGTGCTCGAACACGTTGGCACGCCACGGGAATTCGACTTCCCCGTGCGCGATCACCTTGAGCTGGGCGAACTGCTCGCCGGTATCGACATGGAGCGCGGCGCCAAAGTGTCCGGCGCGCGGTTCTACTTCCTCAAGGGCGTTGTCGCGCAACTGCAACTGGGCCTGCTCAACATGGCCATGCAGCAGGCGATCGAGAACGGCTTCACCGCGATGATCACGCCGTCGCTGGTGCGGCCGGAGATCATGGACGGCACCGGCTTCCTCGGCGCGCACGCCGCCGAGGTCTACCAGCTGCGCGAGGACGACCAGTACCTGGTCGGCACCTCCGAGGTCGCGCTCGCCGGCTATCACTCCGACGAGATCCTGGACCTGTCGAACGGTCCGGTGCGCTATGCGGGCTGGTCGAGCTGCTACCGCAGGGAAGCGGGCTCCTACGGCAAGGACACCAGGGGCATCATCAGGGTGCACCAGTTCGACAAGATCGAGATGTTCTCCTACTGCAAGCCGCAGGACGCGGTCGCCGAACACCAGCGGCTGCTCGGCTGGGAGAAGGAGATGCTGGCCAAGATCGAGGTGCCCTACCGCGTCATCGACACGGCAGCAGGCGATCTCGGCTCCAGCGCGGCCCGCAAGTACGACTGCGAGGCGTGGCTGCCCACCCAGCAGACCTACCGCGAGCTGACCTCGACCTCGAACTGCACCACGTTCCAGGCGCGCAGGCTGAACATCCGTTACCGCGACGAAAACGGCAAACCGCGCATTGCCGCCACCCTCAACGGCACCCTCGCCACCACGAGGTGGATCGTGGCGATCCTGGAGAACCACCAGCTCCAGGACGGGTCGGTGCGTGTTCCCGAGGCCATGCGCCCGTTCCTCGGCGGTCGTGAGCTGCTCGAACCGGTCAAGGCCGGCTGACTGGGCCGGAGTCCTGGCACGCGGACCCCGTCACTACACTCCTCCATGTTTTGCGTGGGTTACTCCCTGCTCCGGCACGACCGCGCCACCGGTGGCCAAGATGCGGTAACAAGGAGAGAGTAGTTGCGGTGACGACAGACGTGGCAGGGCTCGCGGCGCAGCGAGGGCCGAGCGAGGAGCCAGGGAGCCGGACCAACGGTGGCTTCCTGAGCCGCATGCCCGAATGGCTCGTTGCCGTGTGCGTCGGTGTGTTCACCCTGCTCGTCTTCACCATTCCTTTCCTACTGCACCCGTTCTTCTACTACGTCGGCGACAACCCGGAATCCTTCGTGCCGCTGTGGCACCACCTCGGTCAGCAGATCCTGGGTGGCCACTGGAACACCATGGAGGTCCTCGGCTGGTACGGCGGGAACTACGCGGGCGAGGCCGCGTACACGCTGTGGAACCCGGTCGATGTCCTCAACTACATTCTGGTGGCTCAGTTCGACAGCCTGAACACGGCCGCCGCGCTGGTCATGGTCGAGTTCGTGGCCCTGTTCGCGATGGGCAGCTACCTGCTCGCCCGCGAGTACGGCGCGCGCCGCGTCCCCGCGGTCGTGGTCGGCTTCGCGGTGCCGACCGCCGGCTACACCCTCTACTACGCGGCCAGCGGCTGGCCGGCCGAACTCACCGCGATCACCTGGGTGGTCTGGTTCTGGTGGGCGTGCCGGCGGTTCACCAACGGCAAGCTCACCCCGCTCGTGCCGTTCCTGATCGGCGTGCTCGCCATCACCACCGGCAACCCGTACGCGGCGCTGGGCATGATCGTCGTGCTGGCCGGGTTCACCGTCGAGCAGATCGTGCGCAGGCAGTGGCGTCAGCTGGTGCACCTGCTGATCATGGGCGCCTGTGCCGGCGCGAGCTGCGCCCTGATGTTCCTGCCGCTGCTCGGCGCGATGAGCGTGACCAACCGGGAAACGCTCGCCATGATCGCCAACAACGGCTTCATGGTGCCGCACTTCTCCGACCTGATGGCCTCCAGCGCGCCGACCTACCTGCCGCCGATCGTCACGTTCAACAACGCGGTCATCGAGACGGTGCCCTCCACCTACTTCATCTGGTTCGTGGTCCCGCTGCTGCCGTGGATCCGCTGGCGCACGGTGCGGTCGAAGCTGTCAACGACCCTGGTCAGCCTTGGCGTGATCACCGGCCTGTTCCTGATGATCGTGCTCGGCCCGTCCAACCTGTGGCTGTTCCGCTGGCCCGCCCGGCTGCTCGAATATCTCTACAGCGGCTTCGGCGTGATCGTCGCACTGCTGCTCTCCCTTGGCCTTGCCAAGGACAACATCAGGCGCCGGTCCTGGATCACCGCCGGCATCATCGCGGTCGGTGCGTACCTGACGTTGGCGCAGACCCCGCAGTACCGCACCATCCACATCGAGGCGACGCTGATCGTGGCCGCGCTGGTGTTCGGCGCGTTGTGGCTCTACCGCAACCGGGGCGGCCGGGCGTTCGGCGCGACCCTGCTGCTCGGCACGGTTGCGGTGCTGGCCTTCCAGACCGCGCGGCTGCCGGTTGTCGCAGCCGGCCCGCCGCCCGTCCAGCCGCCGACGTCGATTTCGAGGGTCACCGCGACCAGCTCCGTTTACCAGGGCACGGTCCTACAGTTGGCGCAGGAGAAGGGGCTGACCCCGCAGGACCAGGCCAGCGGCGAGCTGATCTTCGGCAACCAGGCGTGGATGACCGGCCACGAGATGATCAACCACTACAGCGGCATCGGCTTCCAGGTGTTCCAGCAGGCCCTGTGCATGGACTACAAGGGCCAGGTCTGCCAGGACGCCTACCGCAGGCTGTGGCGGACCGTGCCCGGCACCGATGTCGACCTCGTCGACGCGCTGCGCGTGCGGACCCTGGTCATCCAGCGTTCCGAGTTCCCCGCGCAGGCCGACCAGGTCCCGCCCTCGGGCTGGCGGGTCGCGGCCACGGACCACGACCGCACCGTGTGGGTGCGCGGCCCCCTGCCCGTCCCGTACCCCGGCCGGGTGAACTGGGCGTCGCAGGGCACCACGATCAACTCGGCCAGCGCCGGTGCGTCGGCGGAGACGATCAACTACTCCGCGCCCGACGGTGGCCAGGTGATGCTGGCCGCGCTGGACTGGCCCGGCTACTCGGCGACCGTGGACGGTAGGCCGTTGTCGCTGCGGAACGGCCCGGACGGCTTCATCGCCATCACACTCCCGCCGGGCAATCATGTCGTGAATGTGACTTTCCGGCAGGCCGGCCTGCGGCTCGGCGCCTATGTGCTGGCGTTGGCCACGGTGATTGCGCTGGTCCAGGCCGTCTGGCTGTGGGTGGACGAGCGTCGCAGGCGGCGAAGGGGAGAATCGAGGCCGGCGGTCAGCGCGGATGCGCCGGGCGATCAGGACAATACGATGAGGGTGGCGCTGAGTCATGCCGGCCCGGCCCGAGACGGACAGTGAGAAAGAGGATCGAATGCCGACCCAGCTGGGCCCCGAAACCTCCGCGCAACCAACGGACGTGCAGTCCGGGACCCCGATCTGGCGAGTGGTCCAGCGGCTGATGTTCGCATCGCCGAACCCGCAGGCACCGGACGAGCTCTACGCCAAGGGCATCTTCGGCGCGGTGCGGTTCGAGCGAAGGCGGGCCGTGATCGAGCCGGACGCCCGGATGACCACCAACACCTACTTCGGCCGGCTGCCGGTCAGCTACCTCCAGCGCTGGACGCCGATCCGGGAGATGGAGGTCGTGCTGCGGGTCCGAGGCGCCGGCCGCATCGAGGTGCACGCCTCCGACGCCGAGGGTGAGCCGCGCATCCAGGCCACGCTTGAGGTCTCCGCGCAGACCGAGCAGGAGGTCCGCCTGCCCACCTACGTCGACCGGTTCATGGACGGCGGGTTCGTCTGGATCGAGGCGGTGACCGCTGGCGAGGAGCTGTTCATCGAGGACTGCCGCTGGGTCGCGCCGGATCCCACCAGGCAGCGGCTGACCTCGGTCGTCATCTGCACGTTCAACCGGGCGGACGACTGCCTGGCCACCATGCGCGCGCTCGGCGAGGACACCGAGGTGCTCGACATGGTCGACGAGGTCTACGTCGTGGACCAGGGCACCGACACGGTGCAGAGCCGGGAGGACTTCGACAAGGTCGTCGGCCTCTACGACGGCAAGCTGCGCTACCTTCGTCAGGCCAACCTCGGCGGCGCAGGCGGCTTCACCAGGGGCATGTACGAGATCAGCGGCCAGCACAACTCCAACCACGTGCTGTTCATGGACGACGACGTGCTGCTCGAACCCGAGACCGTGCTGCGCATGGCGGCCTTCGCCAACCACGCGAGTTCGCCGACCATCGTCGGCGGCCAGATGCTCTACCTCTACCACCCGAACCGCCTGCACATCGACGCGGAAACCACCGACCTGGCCACGCTGCGGCCCGGTGTTCCGGTCGCCGGTGCCGAGCACAACGTCGACCTGTTCGAGGAGTTGCCGCACCGGCGCGTCACCGCCGGCTACAACGCCTGGTGGAGCTGCCTGATCCCGGCCGAGGTGACCGAGCGGATCGGCCTGCCGCTGCCGGTGTTCTTCCAGTGGGACGACATCGAGTACGGCACCCGCGCCGGTCGCAACGGCTTCGCCACGGTCACCCTGCCCGGTGCCGCGGTCTGGCACGCGGACTTCGCCTGGAAGGACTGGGACGACTGGGCCCGGTACTTCAGCCTGCGCAACTCGTTGATCACCGCCGCGCTGCACAGCGAGTTCGACGGCAAGCAGCTGAGCAAGGTGCTCGGCAAGCAGCTGGCCACCTACCTGGTGTCCATGCAGTACGGCATGGCGGCCACCCTGCTCAAGGCGGTGTCCGACTTCCTGTCCGGACCGCAGGTGCTGCACGACGGCGGTGTCGAGGCCGCGGCCGCGACCCGCGCACTGCGCAACGAGTACCCGGACACGCACCGGTTGCAGCCCGCCGACCTTGGCATCGACGAGGCCGCGACGATGGCGATCTTCAGCGACGCCGGCGACCCGAGCCTGCCGGCCGCGGTGTTCGCCAAGCGGGTGCTGTACCAGATCACCGGTCGTACCGTCGGCTCGGCCGCGATCCTGGCCAAGGACGCCAAGTGGTGGACGGTGTCCAGGTTCCGCTCGGCGATGGTGACCGACTCGGCGCAGGACTCCTTCCGGATCCGCCGCTACGACCGGCAGGTGCTGACCAAGCTCTCCGCCGACGGCGCCCGGCTGATGCTGCGACTGGCCAGGGAGGCCCGCAGCGCGCGGGACGCCTGGCGGGCGGCAGTGCCCGAACTGACCTCGCGGAAGAACTGGGAACGGCTGTTCCGCTCCTGAGGCGACCCCGACGACACCGGCCCGCGGGCACATCGCCTGTGGGCCGGTGGTCGTTTCAGAGCTGGTCGGCGACGTGTTTGGCGATCTCCAGCGCGCTGGTCGCACCGGGCGATGGCGCGTTGAGCACGTGCACCTGGTTGGCGGTGCGCTCGAACAGGAAGTCCTCGACCAGCGCGCCCGATGGCAGCATGGCCTGCGCGCGCACGCCAGAGCCGGCCGGTTCGATGTCCGCCTCGGTGATAGCCGGCACCAGTTGGGCCAGGCTGGCCGCGAACCGGCGCCGGGACACCGACCGCACGACCTCCTCGACCGCGGTCTTCGGGTACTTGCGGGCCAGCCGCCACAGGCCGGGAAAGCGCGCCACCTCGCTCAGGTGCGTCAGCGACACGTCCGACCAGCGGTAGCCCTCGCGGCTGAGCGCGAGCACCGCGTTCGGGCCGGCGTGCACGCTGCCGTCGAGCATCCTGGTCAGGTGCACGCCGAGGAACGGCAGGGTCGGGTCGGGCACCGGGTAGATCAGGCCGTGCACCAGGTCCTTCGCGGCACCGCGCAGCTGGTGGTACTCGCCTCGGAACGGCACGATCCGCGCGGCCGGGTTCAGCCCGGCCAGCCGAGCCACCGCGTCCGCGTGCAGGCCCGCGCAGTTGACCAGCGCGTCCGCCCGCACGATCCCGTCCGGAGTGGCCAGCTCGACACCGCCGTTCGCGCCCGGCCGGATGCCCAGCACCGGTGCGTTCAGCCGCAGGTCGGCGCCTTTCTCGCCGAGCAGTCGGACCAGCGCCGCGCACACGGCGGGGAAGTCGATGATGCCGGTGGACTCCACCCACAGCGCGGCAGCGCAGGACACGTTCGGCTCGTGCTCGCGGGCCTGTGCCTGCGTGATCCGCTTGGCGGGCACGCCGTTGGCCTCCGCGCGCTCGGTCAGCACGTCCAGGCGCGGGATCTGGGCCTCGGACGTGGCCACCACCAGCTTGCCGCAGCGCTCGTGCGGCACCCCGTGCTCGTTGGCGAAGGCGATCATCGACGCGTTGCCCGCGACCGAGGTGCGGGCCTTGAGCGAGCCCGGCCTGTAGTAGAGGCCGGCGTGCACCACGTTGCTGTTGTGCCCGGTCTGGTGGACCGCCCAGCGGTCCTCCTTCTCCAGCACGGTGACCCGGTCGCCACGTCCGGTCAGCTCGTTGGCCACGGCAAGGCCGAGGATGCCGCCGCCGATGACGACAACGTGTCGCACGATGCGCTCCGATCCGCCGTTACTGGGCATCCGGCCAGGTAGGGACCCTACGGGCGACAACCGGTCGGGAGACTTGCACCCCTATACACTGGCGCCGCCACTATTTGGGAGAGTTATGTCTGACAGCATCCCACTCGGTCAGCCCACGGTCGGCGAAGAGGAACTCGCCGCCATCGCCGAAGTGTTCGAGTCCGGCTGGCTCGCTGGTCAGGGTCCCACCGGGCGCAAGTTCGAGGCGGAATTCGCCGCAGCCATCGGCGTCGAGCACGTTGTCGCGGTGAACAACTGCACGGCCGCTCTGCACCTCGCGCTGCTCGCGCACGGCGTCGGCCGCGGCGACGAGGTCATCGTCGCCGACTACACCTTCCCGGCCACCGGCCACGCCGTGCTCTACACCGGCGCCACGCCGGTGTTCGCCGACGTGCTGCCCGGCACCTGGTGCGTTGACCCGGACGCGGTCGCCACGCTGATCGGACCGAAGACCGTGGGCGTCATCGGTGTCGACGCGGCCGGTCTGCCCGCCGACTACGCGCCGCTGCGCGCGTTGGCCGCGCGACACGGGTTGTTCCTGATCGAGGATGCCGCTTGTAGTTCCGGCGCCACCTACCAGGGCGTGAACGCGGGCGCGCTGGCCGAGACCGCCTGCTTCAGCTTCCACGGCCGCAAGGGCATCACCTCCGGTGAGGGTGGTGCGCTGGTCACCGGCAACACCGAGATCGCGGCCAAGGCACGCAAGCTGCACGCGTTCGGCATCGAGAGCGCGCTGAACCGGGCAGGCCAGGGCGGCCTGCCGGTGCCGACGTTCACCGAGCTCGGCTACAACTACAAGCTCTCCGACATCGCCGCGGCGATCATGCGGGTGCAGCTGCGCAGGCTGCCCGCGCTGCTCGACCGGCGCCGCAAGGTGGCTGCCGGCTACCGCGAGCTGCTCGGCGGCCTCGACCGGCTGAGCCCGCCGGTCGAGCCGGAGGACCGCGAGCACGCCTGGCAGACCTACGCGGTGCTGCTCGCCGAGGACGTCGACCGTGGCGCGGTAGCCACCTACCTGCGGGAACGCGGCATCGGATGCAACATCGGCACCTACGCCTCGCACCTACAACCGCTCTACGGCACCACGAACCCGTGCCCGGTCTCCAGGACCATCTTCGAGCGCGGCCTCGCCATTCCGATGCACGCCAACCTCACCGACGAGCAGGTCGAACGGGTCAGCACCACGCTGCGCGATGCGCTCGGACAGTAGTTCCCTTATATCCCCGATCCGCAAGGAGAATCCCCGATGTCCGCACGCACCGTTCTGTTCACCGGCGGCGGAGGGTTCATTGCCGGGCACGTCCTCCCGCTCCTGCTGGAGGGCGGCTACCAGATCCGCATCATGGACAACATGACCCGGGCCAACCGGGAGCGGATCAACGCCTACGCGGCGCAGGGCGACATCGAGCTGATCGAGAAGGACGTCCGGTACGGCGGTGCGGTGCGCGAGGCCATGCGCGGCTGCACACACGTGATCCACTTCGCGACGGTGTCGATCAACAAGAGCGTCGCGGACCCGCACGAGAGCATCGACATCAACATGACCGGCAACCACAACGTCTTCGCCGCCGCCGCGGACGAGGGCGTGCGGCGGCTGGTCTTCGCCTCCTCCGCGTCGGTCTACGGCGACCCGGAGAAGCTGCCGATGCACGAGGACGACACCCTGCACCCGCTCACTCCGTACTGCATCAGCAAGCGCGCCGGTGAGGACCTGCTCGGCTTCTACCAGCGGCAGAAGGGCCTTTCCTGGATCGCGCTGCGCTTCTTCAACGTCTACGGCCCCGGTCAGAAGGTCGAGGCGTACTACACCTCGGTGATCAACCACTTCGTCGAGCGCCTCGTCAAGGGTGAGCCGCCGGTCATCGACGGCAAGGGTGAGCAGTCCATGGACTTCATCCACGTCGCCGACATCGCCCGCGCCGTGATCGCCTCGCTCGAATCGGAGCGGGCCAACATGCCGATCAACATCGGCACCGGGGTTGACACCTCGATCGCCACGCTGGCCAAGATCCTCATCGACGCGGTCGGTGCCGACGTGCAGCCCCGGTTCAACCCGCGCGACGTGCTGGTCTCCCGCCGGGCAGCGGACATCACCCGCGCCAGGGAGGTGCTCGGCTGGTCGCCGACCATCACCGTCGAGGAGGGCATGGCCGACCTGGTGAAGCGCACCCTGGCGGGCAACGCGTGACCGAACCCCTCGCCTCGGCCCGGGATATGTTCGCCAGGCAGCACGGCCTGCCCGCGAACCCGTACAACCCGCACGCCTGGATCATCGGTGAGCCCGAGATCGGCCCCGGCACCTGGATCGGCGCGTTCACCGTGCTGGACGGGTCCGGGGGCCTGCGGATCGGCGCGGGCTGCGACGTGAGCTGCGGTGTACAGGTCTACACGCACAGCACCACGCGCCGCTGCGTGTCCGGCCGGGCTCATCCGGACATCGACAGGGCCCCGGTCACCATCGGCGACCGGGTGTTCCTCGGCGCGAACGCGGTCGTCCTGATGGGCGTCACCATCGGCGACGAAGCCGTCATCGGCGCGGGCGCCGTGGTCACCAGGGACGTGCCGGCACGCACCATGGTCATCGGTGTGCCGGCTCGACCCGTCGCCGACGTGCGGATCGATGGCGGCGAGGTTCGATTCGACCGGACGGCTCACACTGATTGACATGCACCAATTGCGGACACAAAAAACTCCGGTCGGTTGACGTCGACCAGAGTTTTTGTGTCCGACTTTGGATTCTTTCCATTGTCGGCAACGGCCCACCGGACTATCGTTGGCGCCGCTCGGCATGCATGCGTGGAGGCCGGTTTTATCGGAGACGAGACAGCGTCTGTTACAGGTTCCTCCGTAAGTGAATATATTTGTTGTCCAGGGGGACCGGGATTGTTTGTCTTTCTCCGAATAACCAGTGTGTAAGCCATGTACTTGCCGGGCTTCCACAAATGGAACGACAGGAGAATCCCGTGTTGAGAGCCAACCGATCCGGCGCGTTACGTCGGCTGCGAGGGGTAGCCGTCCTGGCAGGGGTGGTGGTCGGTGCGGCCGCCTTCCTGCCGGCGACGGCGCAGGCGCAGACGACGACGCCGGTCAAGGGCCTGCCCACCGTCAATGTCGGGCGCATGCCCGGTGTGGACGCGGCACATGCCAAGAAGCTGCCGCCCAACGCCTTCAAGGCCACCGCCGCGGCGCCCAGGACGGGCAAGTTGGGCATCGCCGCCTTCGCGCCCTCCGGCGCCCACCCGAACATCGTCGGCGGTGGTGCGGTGGACTCCTCGCAGTACCCGTACGTGGTTGGCATCGTCACGCAGTTCATCGGCTTCGACAGCACGGGTCAGCCCAGTTGGTACGACGCGACCTGCACGGGCACCATCATCGGCCCGACCAAGGTGCTCACCGCGGGCCACTGCGACACCGACCTGCTCGACGGCCACACCTGGGTGCTGGCCGGCCAGAACACGCTCGACCCGAACAACCAGCCGAGCGTCGGCTTCGCCGACGGTGTCGTGTCCACCTGGACCGACCCCACCTTCAACCTGGCCGCGCTGAACTCCGGCACCCAGAGCGTGCCGCTGGACGACGTGTCCGTGCTGACCCTCAGCCAGCCGCTGCCCAGCGCCTACCCTGCGGTGCCGCTGGTCGCGCAGGGCGACAACTCCGACTACGCGGCCGGCACGTCCGCCACGGCCATCGGTTACGGTGTGACCTCAACGGACGGCACCGACTCGGGCACGCTGCGCTCGGTCTCGATGCCGATCGCGGACAACGCCACCTGCGGCAACGCGATGCCCGGCGCGGACGGGAACCGGATGACCTGTGCCGGTGTTCCGGCCGGCGGTGTCGGCACCTGCTACGGCGACTCCGGTGGCCCGCTGGTGATCAACGGCGTCGAGGCCGCGATCACCGACTGGGGCTCGCCAAGCGGTTGCGCGGTGGCGGGCACCTACAGCGTGTTCGAGAAGCTGAGCTACTACAACAGCGCGATCACCGCCAGCCTCACCGAGCCGCCCGCCAACAACCTCGACTTCACCGGTGATGGCCACAGCGACATCCTGGCCGAGGGAAGCAACGGCGACCTGTACGACTACTCGGGCAGTGGTTTCGAGAACGACGGCTACGGCGGCTTCAACGGCTGGGTGGACCTGGAGTCAGGCTGGCAGGGGTTCGCCAAGCTGTTCCGGGTGACCGACTGGAACGGTGACGGCACCGAGTCGGTGTTCGCCGAGACGCCAAGCGGTGTCCTCGACGAGTACAACAGCGACGGCAGGGGCAACTTCACCACCGGTCTTCCTGTACAGGTCGGTGTCGGCTTCAACGAGTTCGACGACATCATGGTCGTGCCCAACTGGAACAACGACGGTCACGAGAACCTGATCGGCCGCACCCCCGGCGGTGAGTTGCGACTGTACGAAAGCGACGGTAAGGGCGGCTGGATCAACGGCAACGGCGTCCCCATCGGTGAGGGCTTCCAGCAGTTCAACGTCATGCTCACTCCCGGCACCTGGATGGGCGACGGTCACGAGGCCATCATCGGCCGTACCGCTTCCGGTGAACTGCGCCTGTACGAGAACGACGGCAAGGGCGGCTGGGTCAATGGCAACGGCATCGCCATCGGCGAAGGCTGGGGCATGTTCAGCAAGTTCTTCTCGGTTGGCGACTGGGACGGCGACGGCCTCGTCGACCTGATCGGCATCACCCCGTCCGGCGTGATGTACCTCTACACCAGCAACGGTCACGGCGGTTGGATCAACGGCAGCGGCATCCAGATCAACAGCGGTTGGAGCGGATACCCGCAGATCTTCTGACCCAGTAGCAAGTACCAGCGCGGTGTCCTGATCAGACAGTGGCGACATCAGACAGTGGCGGCGTGGCGCAGCACCCTGGCGACCGCGCGGTGCGATGGCAGGATCGAAGCGCGTTCCCCTGCCGCGTCGGCCTTGCCGGCCAACAGGTCGAGGAAGTGGTCGAGCTGGGCGGCGAGCGGCTCGCGCGCCGAGACCAGTTCGAGGACCTCGATGATGGTCTGCTGCCGGTAGCCAGGACCGTCCTCGGTCACGCTGTCGTTGGACACGTGCCGGTAGATGGTCACGTCCCTGCGCAGCAGGTCGACCTCGACCAGCCGGTCGACCTCGGTGATGGCGAGCGACCGCAGCTTGCGCTGGCCGAGCCTGCTGGCCGACACGCTGGCCATGGCCCCGTTCGGGAAGCCGAGCACGGTCTCCAGCACGTCCTCGGCGCCCGACTCGGACGCCGGGTGGAAGTAGCCCGCGTTGCCGGCGACCGAGGACGGCTCGACGCCGCCGAAGCAGCGGATGGCGATGTCCACGTCGTGCACGAGCAGGTCCCAGCCGACCCCGGTCTTGATCCTTGGCACGTACGGCGAATGCCGGACGGTGCGCACCTGGACCGGCTCGCTGATCAGCGACAGCGCGGTCATCACCGCCGGGTTGTAGCGCTCCAGCAGGCCGCACATCAACGGCAGGTCGCGGGACTCGGCCAGCGCGACGACCTCCTCGCTGGCCGCGAGATCGTCACAGACCGGCTTCTCGATGAGCAGCGGGGTGTTCTCGCCGAGAATCTGAACGGCGAGCTTGTGGTGAGCGGGCGTTGCCGCCGCGACGACCACCGCGTCGACACCGGTCAGGGAGCCGAGTTCGGCGGCCCATTCGGTGCAGAAGCGCTCGGCGACCGCTCGGCCCACCGCTTCCCTTGGCTCCACAATGCGCGCCAGCTCGCAGCGGTCCGACTGGGACAGCACCCTGGCATGCAGCGCTCCCATCGAGCCGGCGCCGACCAGAGCAATCCGTGGCGCGGCGCTCATGCCACCCCCTCGCTCGCTGCGGTCCCGCATTCGGCCGCCGGTCGGAGGTGTCGCGAGGCGGCGCATTCGCGGGGCCCTGTGTTGAATGATTCGCTCGCAAGCTCGCTCATGCGCTCATCACTTCCCGCACGGCGGTGACGATCGTGTCCAGATTCGCGTCGCGCAGCTTCGGGTGCACCGGCAGCGACAGCACCTGCCCGGCGATCCTGGAGGCGACCGGGACATCGCCGGTGATGATGTCGGGGCGCTCGCGGTAGCAGTCGTAGTCGAACGCGACCTTGGGGTAGTAGATGCCGGTGCCGACGCCCTTCTCGGCCAGCTTCGCGGCGAGTTCGTCCCGGCTGACCGGCGCTTCCTCGGTGATCAGCACCGTGTACTGGTGCCAGACGTGCTCGCGACCGGGCAGGGTTTCCGGCGTGCGCAGCCCGGTGATCCCGGCGAGGCCCACGTTGAGGGCCTGGGCGTTGTCGCGCCGCGACTTGGTCAGCTCGGCCAGCTTCTCCAACTGCGGGATGCCGACCGCCGCGTGCAGGTCGGTCATGCGGTAGTTGTGGCCAACGATCTCGTACTGGTAGCGGGCTCGCATGCCCTGGTTGCGCAGCACCCGCAACCGGTCGGCGACCTCGGCCTCGTTCGTGGTGATCATCCCGCCCTCGGCGGTGGTGATGTTCTTGGTCGCGTAGAGCGAGAAGCAGCCGAGCCCGTAGCTGCCCGCCTTGTGGCCGTCGCAGGTCGCGCCGACCGCCTGGGCGGCGTCCTCGACCAGGGCCAGCCCGTGCCGTTCCGCCAGTGGCGCGAGGCGCCCCATGTCGGCCATCTGGCCGTAGAGGTGCACCGGCATGAGCACCTTGGTGCGTGGCCCGACGGCGGCCGCGACCGAGTCGGGGTCGAGGCAGAAGTCCGTTGAGTTGATGTCGGCGAACCGGACGGTCGCGCCAGCCTCCAGGATCGCGTTGACGGTCGCCACGAAGGTGAACGGCGAGGTCACCACCTCGTCGCCGGGTTGCAGGTCGAGCACCTGGATCGAGGCGACCAGCGCGGTGGTGCCGCTGTTCACGGCGACGGCGTGCTCGACTCCCGCGACCTCCGCGAAGCCGTCTTCGAGTCGTTTGACCATGCGGCCCTGGGCGATGGCGCCGGATCGCAGTACTTCGAGGACGAGCTGCTCCGTACCGCTGACGTCCACGACGGTGATGGGGATCATGTCTGATCTTTCCGCTGGTCGGAGGATGGCTTGGCGGTCTGTCGGGCGCGCGTTAGCGCTAGACGTTACCTGCCGGACACAATCTCCTGGTATAGGGCGCGCGGTGATCGCTCGTGCGACGCTGCGATGATGCCGGGTATGGCCAACCGGATCCATCCGACCGCCGTCATCGGTGACGGCGTCGAGCTCGGGGACGACAACGCGATCGGCCCCTACACCGTCATCGTCGGTCCGGCCGTGATCGGTGACGGCAACTGGATCGGCCCGCACGTGGCCATCGGTGGCCCAGCCGAACACCGCGAAGCGCCGCACCCGGTCGGCTGGGACGGCGAGCTGGTCGGCGCGGGCGTGTGGATCGGCGACAACAACGTGATCCGTGAGTTCACCACCATCAGCCAGGGCTTGCACGAACCGACCAGGGTCGCAGGCGACTGCTACGTGATGGGTCGGGTGTTCATCGGGCACGACTCGCTCATCGACGACGGCGTGACCATCACCTCCGGGGTGCAGATCGGCGGACACTGCGAGGTCTGGCCGCTGGCCAACCTCGGCCTCGGCGCCGTTGTGCACCAGCGCGGCAGGATCGGTCCCGGCGCCATGGTCGGCATGGGCGCCGTGGTGACAAGGGAGATCGGTCCGTTCGTGATCGCGGTCGGCGTACCGGCTCGCGTGAGCGGGGTCAACGAGGTCGGCCTGCGCAGGCGCGGGGTCGACGAGCCCGGCATCGCCGCGCTGCGCCCGTTCGTCCTCGGTGACGCTCCGTTGCCGGAGGAGCTGCCTGCCGAGGTGTCGGCGCTGCTCAAGCGGTGGGCCGACCGTGCGGGTACCTGATCAGCAGGCGAAACCAACGAGCCGCGTGGAGAATCGATGGTAGTGGAGCAGCGACAAGAAGCGGGCGACCGGCCTCCCATGGCCAGAGCGGCCATGCTGAAGGCCACCGCGGTGCGCGTCACCAAACGGTTCTTCGCAAGCTGGTTCCGGCGGATCCTGCTGGTCGCGGTGCTGGTCGGGGCGGCGTGGACGCTCTACCGCAACTGGCCGGCCGTGGTGAACATCATCGACAGGGTGCCGTGGGGCGTGACCGTGGCCTCCGAGCTGGCCGTCATCCTCGGCATCGCGGTGAGCACGCTGGCCTGGCAGACCATCGTCAACGACCTCGGCGGCCCGTCGATCGGCATGCTGCGCGGCGCCCAGATCAACCTGGTCGGCGCGCTCGGCAAGTACGTGCCCGGCTCGGTGTGGGCCTATCTGCTGCAGATGGAACTGGGTCGCAAGGCCGGCCTGGCCAGGGCGCGGGTGTTCACCTCATCGCTCATCCAGTTCGGCGTGTCGATCGTGGTCACGGTCATCTTCGCGGCCCTGGCCATTCCGGCGATGTTCCCGCACAGCTCGATCGCGCCGTTGCTCTATGCGTTGGTCGTGATCGGCCTGGTCGCGTTGCACCCGAAGATCCTCACCTGGGGTGCGAACCTGGTACTGAAGGTGTTGCGCCGCAAGCAGTTGGAGCATCCGCTGCGACTGTCCGTCGTGCTGCGGGCGCTGATCTTCCAGGTCGTGTCCTACGTGCTGTTCGGCGTTCAGCTCTGGATCATGGCTTCGGCCATCGGCGTGGTGCACGGCATCGGCGGTCTGCTGCTGTGCGTCGGAGCGGTCTCGGTCGGCCTGAACTCCGGCGTGATCGCGTTCGTGCTGCCCTCCGGCGCCGGTGTGCGCGACGGCGTCATCGTCGCCCTGCTCATCACCACGATGCCCTACGGCCCCGCGCTGGCGCTGGCCGTGGTCTCCCGGCTGATGTTCACCGTTGCCGACGTACTCACCGCGGGTGCCGCCGCTGGCCTTGCCCACTGGCGGACGCCGCTGCCCGCGTCAGTGGTGGCCGCTCGTACCGGCTGATTGCAGCTCGGGGGCGAAGCGGGAAGCGGCGCCGGCGTCGAAGCCGCCTTCGTCGGACACGGAGCGCAACACGTAGATCGGACGGCGCCTGGCGTCGTCACCCGCGCGCCACAGGTACTCGCCGAAGCCGCCGAGCACGGTGAGCTGGATGCCGCCGAGGAAGAAGATCGCGGCGATCACCAGGCCCCAACCGACCCAGGCGCCCCCGGCGAGCCCGACGACGATCAGCGCGATCGCGGCAAGCAGGCCGAGGCCGGCGATGAACACGCCGCCGACCATGGTGATCAGGAACGGCGCAGGCGAGAACTCGACGAACGAGTCGAGGAACAGGCGGATCTTCTTCTTGTTCGTCCACTTGCTCTTGCCGGCCGGGCGCGGCAACTGGTCGAACGCGATGGTGCGCTGGGTGAACCCCACCCAGGCGAACATGCCGAAAATGTTGCGGTTGCGCTCCGGCATCGCGTTGATGACGTCGATGGCCTTGCGGTCCAGCAGGATCTGCGACGGTCCCTCCTTGGGGTACGTCGGGATGTCCGAGAGCTTGCGGAACAGCCGGGCGAACGCCACCGAGAACCAGTTGGCCATGCCCTTGGCCTTGGTCCTGGTGCGCCGGATACCCCAGATGACCTCGCCGCCCTCGCGCCACTGGTTGAGGAAGTCGTGGATGGCGGACAGTGGTTCCTGCAGGTCGGTGCTGATCGTGATGACGCAGTCGCCCCTGGCCAGCTCAAGGCCGGCGGTGATCGCGGCGTGCGAGCCGAAGTTGCGGGACAGCGAGACGACCCTGGCCACGTCACCATCGGCCAGTTCGTCCAGCACCAGTTGGGCCGTTCCGTCCACGGAGCCGTCGTCGACGACGATCAATTCGAAGTCGAATTCCGGCCGCGATTCGCGGATCTTCCGGAAGAATGCGACAAGGCCCTTCACATTGTCCGCCTCGTTGAAGGCGGGAGCGAGGATCGTCACGATCGGCTTGCGATTGCGCTGCTGACCTGGCTCATTGAACGTGAATGGCGACTGGTTCACGTGTCGACTTCCTCTTACGTGGAATGGTCCCGGCCCAGGCCGACAAGGTACTCGCTGGCCGGGTCAGGCGCGGAACCAGCGCCCAAGAGCCTGCGCGACGCCGTCCTCGGCATTGCTCCCGGTCACCTCGTCCGCCACCGCCACAATGTCCGAATGCGCATTCGCGACGGCGACCGAATAGCCTGCCCATCGTAACATCGGCAGGTCATTGGGCATGTCGCCAAAGGCGACCACATCAGCGGCCGCGATACCCAACCATTCCGCGACCTGAGCAAGGCCAGAGCCTTTGGTCACTTTGGGTGGCGAAAGCTCGATCATTCCGTCATTCGTCGAATAAGTGATGACCGCGGTCTGCTCGTCGACGAGTTCGCCGACCGCGGCCGCCAGTTCCGCGCTGGTCATGTCCAGGTGCCTGACCAGCAGCTTGACCGCGGGTTTGCCGATCAGCTCGGCCCTCGGCACGCCGTTGCCGCCGTCGCCCGGCCACGGGTGCCGGTAGCCCGCCTCGGTCTCGAACTCACCCCCGCCCAGCCCGAACGCGGAATCGCCGATCCGCTCGACGGCCAGCGCGGCTCCCGGCACGGCCCGCTGCAGCGAGTGCGTGATGGACATCAGCGTCTCCGGGTCGATCAGGTGCCGGCCGACGACCCGGTCCGCGCCGACGTCGTAGAGCACCGCGCCGTTGGAGCACACCGCGTAGCCGAACACGCCGACGGCCGAGGCGACCTCACCCACCCAGCGCGGCGGACGCCCGGTGGCCAGCACGAACGGCACGCCCGCCGCGAGCACCGCGGCCACCGCCGCCCTTGTCGCCTCGGTCGGGCCGCCGACCGGCGGGAGCAGGGTTCCGTCGATGTCCGAGGCCACCAGTCGGGGCCGCCACCCGCCGTCCTGGATCGCGTCGTCCTGGATCGCACTGTCGCTCACGTGGCCATCCTGCCTTCTTGCGAGATTGCCAGTGCACCGTCAGGGTGAACAGTTACCGTGCACACCATGCGAGTCGGGATCGTGATCTTGCCGGAATACCGCTGGTGGGCTGCGGAGCCGAAGTGGTGCGCCGCCGAGACCTACGGGTTCGCCCACGCCTGGACCTACGACCACCTGGCCTGGCGTTCGCTCGCGGACGGTCTCTGGTTCGGCACCATGCCGACGCTGACGGCGGCGGCCATGGTCACCGAGCGGATCAGGCTCGGCACGTTCGTGGCATCGCCGAACTTCCGGCACCCGATTCCGTTCGTCCGCGAGATCACCGCCGTCGACGACATCTCCGACGGTCGCCTGCTGCTGGGCATCGGCGCTGGCGGCTACGGCTTCGACTCGAAGGTGCTCGGCGAGGCCGAGTTGACCCCTGGGCGGCTCGTCGACCGGCTCACCGAGTTTCTTGAGCTGCTCGACCTGAGCCTGACCCGCGACCGCGCCGACTACCAGGGGCGGTACTACCGGGCGGTGGACGCACGCAGCACGCCCGGCAGCGTGCAGCGGCCGAGGGTGCCGTTCCTGGTCGCCGCGAACGGTCCGCGCACGCTCGCCCTTGCTGCCCGTTTCGGGCAGGGCTGGGTGACGACCGGGGCGGACACCGACGATGTCGAGGCGTGGTGGCGCTCGGTCGCGGAGCTGGCCGAGAGGTTCGGCGAGGCCATGACCGAGGCGGGCAGGGGGACCAGGTCGGTGCCGCGCTACCTCTCGCTCGACACCGCGCGGTACTCGCTGGCCAGCGTCGAGTGCTTCACCGACATGGTCGGCAGGGCCGGCGAGCTGGGCTTCACCGACGTGATCTCGCACTGGCCGAGGGCCGATGGCGTGTACGCGGGCCAGGAGTCCGTGTTGGAGGCGGTCGCCGCCGATGTGCTCCCGGTAGTTTCCGCACGCTGAGACGTGGCACCCCGACCTGCCCGCCGGCACGCGGTCTGCTGTCGGTACCCTCGGACGTCGTGAACTTCGCGGACTTCGACCTTGTTGTAGTTGGCTCCGGCTTCTTCGGGCTGACGGTTGCCGAGCGCACGGCCAGCCAGCTGGGCAAAAAGGTCATTGTTCTCGAACGGCGTGAGCACCTCGGCGGTAACGCCTACTCCGAGGCCGAACCGCAAACCGGCATCGAGGTGCACCGCTACGGCGCGCACCTGTTCCACACCTCCAACAAGCGGGTGTGGGAGTACGTGAACCAGTTCACCGAGTTCACCGGCTACCAGCACCGGGTGTTCGCCATGCACGACGGCCAGGCCTACCAGTTCCCGCTCGGCCTCGGCCTGATCAGCCAGTTCCTCGGCCACTTCCTCACGCCGGAGCAGGCGCGGGCCTGGGTGGCGGAGCAGGCGTCCGAAATCGACCCCGCGCAAGCCCGCAACCTGGAGGAGAAGGCGATCTCGCTGGTCGGGCGCCCGCTCTACGAGGCGTTCATCAAGCACTACACGGCCAAGCAGTGGCAGACCGACCCGACCGAACTCCCAGCCGCGGTGATCAGCAGGCTGCCGGTCCGCTACACCTTCGACAACAGGTACTTCAACGACACCTACGAGGGCCTGCCGGCCAAGGGCTACACGGCCTGGCTGAAGAAGATGGCCGACCACCCGAACATCGAGGTCCGGTGCAACACCGACTTCTTCGACGTTCGACACGACATCCCGGCCGGCACGCCCGTCGTCTACACCGGACCACTCGACCGCTACTTCGACTACGCGGAAGGCTGGCTCGGTTGGCGGACCCTGGACTTCGAACAGGAAGTACTGCCGATCGGCGACTTCCAGGGCACCCCGGTGATGAACTACAACGACCCGGACGTGCCCTACACGCGCATCCTTGAGTTCCGGCACTTCCACCCCGAGCGCGACTACCCGAGCGACAAGACCGTGATCGTCCGCGAGTTCTCCCGCGCGGCCGAAAAGGACGACGAGCCCTACTATCCGATCAACACGCCGGAGGACCGGGCCAAGCTGGAGCGCTACCGTGAGCTCGCCAAGCGCGAGGCCGGCGAGCGCAACGTGATCTTCGGCGGTCGGCTCGGCACCTACAAGTACCTCGACATGCACATGGCCATCGGCTCGGCCCTGTCCGTGTTCGACAACAAGATCGCGCCGCACCTGAGCACGGGCGCCGCGCTGGACGGATCACTGGACGGATGAGCGCCTCCCCCGTAGTAGACGACACCGCGATCGACTCCGCGCCCGCGCAGGCAGGCGCCCCCACGAACCCGGAGATCGCCGCGCTGCGCGCCGTGCAGCGCGTGGTCGGGGGCAACGGTGCCGTCGGTGCCGCACGGGCCCTGTCCTTCTTCGGCGAGCACGCGCTTGGCTGGCTGGCCATCGGCGCGCTCGGTGCGGCCGTCGACCGGCGCCGCCGCAAGGAATGGCTGGTCGCGGCGGGTGGCGTCGCCGCGGCGCACGCAGCCTCCATCGCGGTCAAGCGCGTGGTGCGCAGGCCGCGACCGGACCACCCGGACGTGCGGGTGCTGGTCGGCACCCCGAGCAGGCTCAGTTTCCCGTCTTCGCACGCCGCGTCCACCACCGCGGCCGCCGTGCTCTATGGCGGCCTCACCGGGCAACCGGCAGCATCGGCAGTGGTACCGCCGATGCTGCTGTCCCGGATGGTGCTCGGCGTGCACTACCCGACCGATGTGCTCGCCGGCTCAGCGCTCGGCGGGTTGATCGGCGCAGGCGTACTGCGCTGGTTGCGACTGCGCTGGTTGCGTCCGAGGAGGGGAGCCTGATGGCGTCCGGAGAAGCAGTGGCGGAAGCCACCGAGAGCCAACCGGCACCCGCGCCAGTCAAGCGCACGCCGGTCTCGATAGCGCGCGGCCTGATCCGCACCGCCCGGCCCAAGCAGTGGGCCAAGAACGTCCTCGTGCTCGCCGCACCGTTCGCAGCGGGCCGGATCACGCATTTACCCGTTCTCGGCGCCTCGGCCATCGCGTTCGTCGCGTTCTGCCTTGCCGCGTCCGCGATCTACCTGATCAACGACGCCAAGGACGTCGAGGCCGACCGCGCGCACCCGACCAAGCGCAACCGTCCGATCGCCGCCGGCATCGTGCCGGTCCCGGCCGCGATGGTGGCCTCGATCGTGCTGATGCTGGCCGCGATCGGCATCGGCTTCATCGACAACTGGCAGCTCGCGGTCGTCATCGGCGTGTACGAGGCGGTGCAGCTCGGCTACTGCTTCGGCCTCAAGCACGAGCGCGTCATCGACCTGTGCATCGTCGCGTCCGGCTTCCTGCTGCGCGCGATCGCCGGTGGGGTCGCCGCGAACACGCCGCCGTCGCAGTGGTTCCTGCTGGTCACCGCGTTCGGTTCGCTGTTCATGGTGGCCGGCAAGCGCTACGCCGAGATCCGGTTGTTCGAGCGCACCGGTGCCGAGATCCGCGCGTCGCTGCGCAAGTACTCGGCCACCTACCTGCGTTTCGTCTGGGCCACCTCGGTGGCCATCGTGATCACCACGTACAGCCTGTGGGCCTTCGACGACCTGCGGGTCGCTTCGCACCACTCGGTATGGTCGACCATCTCGATCGTGCCGTTCGTGATCGCCCTGCTCCGCTACGCGGGCGACGTGGACTCCGGCGACGGTGGCGCACCGGACGAGATCGTGCTGCGCGACCGCATCCTGCAACTGCTCGGCCTGTGCTGGGCGCTCACCGTCGCCTTCGCCTTCTACCTCTAGACGATCAGAGCGGCAGCCTGCGGAACACCGGGCGCGGCAGGTGCCGCAGCACCGACATGACCCAGCGGAACGCGCCCGGTGCCCAGACCAGCTCGCGCCTGTTGCGCACCGCGTCGACAACGATCTCCGCGACCTGCTGCGGGGTCTGGCTCAACGGCGCTGCCTTCATGCCCTCGGTCATCCTGCTGTGCACGAACCCTGGCCGGACGACCGTCACGTGCACCCCGGAGGGCCGCAGCGCCTCGGTCAGTCCGGTGTAGAAGCCGTCGAGACCGGCCTTTGTCGAGCCGTACACGAAGTTCGACCGCCGCACCCGCTCACCGGCCACCGAGGACAGTGCGACCAGTGAGCCGTGGCCCTGCGCGCGCAGCCGGTTGGCCAGCGCGACGCCAACTGTCACCGGCGCGACGTAGTTGACCTCGGCCATCTCCCGCGCGGCTTCGACGTTCGTCCACGCCTGCTCGGCGTCGCCGAGGATGCCGAACGCGACAACGGTCACGTCGATGTCGCCGTCGGCGAACGCCTTGTCCACCACCTCGGTGTGCGTGTCCGGCCTGCGCGCGTCGAATTCCAGCGTGCTGACCGTGCAGCCCTTGTCCCGCAGGCGTTCCGCGGCCGCGACGAGGCGCGGGCCTGGCCTGCCGGCCAGCACGACGCGCAGCGTGCGCGCTGCGGCGAACCGCTCGACGATGGCAAGCCCGATCTCGGAGGTGCCACCGAGCAGGAGCAACGATTGCGGATTACCGACCGCGTCGATCACAGCGAGAGCCTCCTGCTCATGTCCGAGGCGAAAACGCCGTTCGGATCAACGGAATTGCGGACCTTGCGCCATTCGTCAAGGCGCGGGTACATGGCGGCGAACGCCTCGGGCGAGGTGCGCGAGTCCTTGGCGGTGTAGAGCCGGCCGCCGAGGTCGAGCACCATGGCGTCCAGTTCGGTGCAGAACTCGCCGAGGCCGCGCTTGATCGGGAAGTCGAGGCAGACCATCCAACCCGGATGCGGGAAGGACAGCGGCGCCCGGTTGCCCTTGCCCATCTGCTTGAACACGTTCAGGAACGACACGTGCCCCGACTTCGCGACCTTGGTCAGGATCGCGCGCAGCTGCTCCTTCGCGCCGACCGGCGTGCTGAACTGGTACTGGAGGAAGCCGTGCGAGCCGTAACCCCGGTTCCACTCGCCGAACAGGTCGAGCGGGTGGTAGAAGGTGGTCAGGTTCTCCACGACGCCGCGCTTTTCCCTGGGCGTCTTGCGGTAGTACAGCTCGCCGATCACCGCGAAGCTGAGCTTGTTGGCCAGCCCGTTCGGGAAGACGTCCGGCAGCGTGGCGATCTGCGGCGCGTCGAACTTCAACGGGTTCGCGCGCAGCTTGTCCGGCAGTTGGTCCACAGTGGCCAGTGACCCGCGCTGGAAAGCGGCCCTGCCGAGCTTGGCGCCGGTGGAGATCGAGTCGAACCAGGCCGAGGAGTAGGTGTACCTGTCGTCGGACCCGTCGCTGACAAGTTCCAGCGTCTCGTCGAGATTGGCGGTGCGCTCAAGGTCCGCGTAGAAGTACGCGGTCTCGGTCTTGGTCATCGCGATCGTCGCACGCACCACCATGCCGGTCAGGCCGATCCCGGCCACCGTCGCCCAGAACAGCTCGGCGCTCGGACCCTCCGGATGGAGCGTGCGCACCTCGCCGTCCGCGGTCACCAGGTCCATGGACACGACGTGGTTGCCGAAGCTGCCCGCGCTGTGGTGGTTCTTGCCGTGGATGTCGTTGGCGATCGCGCCGCCGACGGTCACCTGGCGGGTGCCCGGCAGCACCGGAACCCACAGGCCGAAGGGCAGGCCCGCCTTCATCAGCGTGTCGAGGCTGACACCGGCGTCGAGGTCGACGTGGCCGGTGTCCGGGTCGATGGAGTGGATGCGGTTCAGCCCGGTCATGTCGACGACCGTGCCGCCCGCGTTCTGCGCAGGGTCGCCGTAGGAACGGCCGAGGCCCCTGGCCAGCACGCCGCGCGGTCCTGCGGTGGTCACCGCGCGAACGACGTCCTCGACGGTCTTCGCGGTGACGACCCGCGCCACCGTCGGCGAAGTACGGCCCCAACCATGCAGTGTTCGGAATTCGCCTGGTTCACTTCCCACCGGCCCGAGGGTATCGGGTGCGCGGAGTCACCCTCCCGGTGAGGCTCACCGGTTACCGACAGTCGCCCCATATGCTGTGTTCGTTCTCGCAGTGATTCGACCCGAGTTCGACCCGACCGGAAGGATCTGACGTGGTGTCGTCGGTACAGCCGCAGCGACAGCAGGCCAGAACGCGAGAAGGATCCCAGCGTGGCCTGATCGACCAGGCCGTCCGCTTCGTCGTGTTCGGCGTCATCTCCGCCGGTGTCGACTTCGGCATCTACGAGCTGCTCCTGCACGTCGGCCTGTTCGCCGACGTGGCCAAGGCGATCAGCTTCATCTGCGGCACGATCACCGCCTACGTGCTCAACCGGCGCTGGACCTTCGACTCCGAGGGCGGCGCGGCACCTGCGTTGCGCTTCGCGGTGCTCTACACCACCACGTTCTTCGTCAACGTCGGCGTGAACGCGGCAGGTCTCGCGCTGCTGCCCTCGTCCGGCTGGCGTGTTCCGGTGGCCTGGGTGATCGCGCAGGCCGTCGCGACGGTCATCAACTTCGTGCTGCTGCGGACCGTGGTGTTCAAGGTGAAGGGCTGAGAGCACGAGCATGCTCGACGGTGAGACAACGACCATGGTTGAGGACATCCAGTTCGCCGAACACGCGGCGCCGAGCAGGCTCGTCGCCATGCGCGGCCTGTTCGCCCCGCCGTCGCCACTGGTCTCCGACCTGCTCTACGCCGAGATCGCCACGGGCAGCGCATCGCGCGGTCGCGAGCACATCGCGCTCGAACCCAAGACCGTGGTCAGCACCAACACCTACTTCGGCCGCTTCCCGGCCAGCTACTGGCAGCGCTGGACGGTCGCGACCGAGGTCGAGTTGCTCGTCGAGGTCGCCGGCACCGGTCGCGTCGCCCTGCACGCCTCCGACCACGAGGGCGCGCCTCGCGTCGTCGCCGCCCAGGACGTACGCGGCACAACGCACACCGAGGTCACGCTGACCGGCCCGATCGACAAGTTCAACGACGGCGGCGCGATGTGGCTGGAGCTGAGCACCGACGAGCAGGCGCTCACCGTGCACCAGGTCCGCTGGACCGTGGCCCCGCCTGCGACGCTGCGACCGACCGCGCTGGTCATCTGCACGCACAACCGGGTGAACGACTGCCTGAACACGCTGTCCGCGCTGGCCGGCGACCAGGGCGCGCAGCAGTTGATGGACGCCGTCTACGTGGCCGACCAGGGCAGCGACCCGGTTCAGGCGCACCCGCGCTTCGCCGAGGTCGCCGCATCGCTCGGCAGCAAGCTGCACTACATCCGGCAGGCCAACCTCGGCGGCGCCAGCGGCTTCACCCGCGGCCTCTACGAGGTGGCCGGCCTCGCGCACGGCGAGCACGCGAACGTGCTGTTCATGGACGACGACGTGCTGTGCGAGCCGGAGATCGTGACCAGGCTGACCGCGTTCGCCAACCGCACCAGCGCGCCGACCATCGTCGGCGGCCAGATGCTCAACCTGCTGCACCCGAACAACATCCACGTCTCCGCCGAGTACGCCGACCTGGAGCGGCTGGCCGCAGGTAAGGCGGTCAAGGGCGCGCTGACCAACGCCGACCTCACCGGCCACGACGAGGACGGCAACCGCAACCTGCAGGAACGCCGCGTCGACACCGCGTACAACGGCTGGTGGTCCTGCCTGATCCCGGCCGAGATCGTCAACGCGATCGGCTACCCGCTGCCGTTGTTCTTCCAGTGGGACGACGTCGAGTACGGCTACCGCGCGCACGCGCACGGCTTCGCCACGGTCAGCCTGCCAGGAGCCGGCGTCTGGCACGCCGACTTCGGCTGGAAGGACTGGGACGAGTGGCACCGCTACTTCAACCTGCGCAACTCGCTGATCACGGCCGCGCTGCACAGCCGCTTCGACGGCAGGCACGTGGCCCGCTCACTGGCCAGCCACGTCGCCCGCTACCTGCTCAGCATGCAGTACGGCCTGACAGCGACCCTGCTCAAGGCGCTCGATGACTTCATGGCGGGCCCGTCGATCCTGGACGACGGCGGCGCGGCCGCCATGCGGGAGATCCGTGAGCTGCGTGCCGGCTACCCGGAGACGGTCGTGCACCCGAACTCGGAGGTGCCCGAGGTCCAGCCCGGCTACCTGCCGATGATCGAGGCCGGCCCGACGCCGAAGTTCAAGCCGGGCGTGCTGCTGCAACGGCTCGCCTACCAGCTGCTGGACAAGAAGGTGCACGACGCGGGCACCGTGCCCGCGGACAGCGCGTACTGGTGGCACGTTTCGCTGTTCGACACCGCAGTGGTCACCGACGCCTCCCAGGGCGGTGTGCGCATCCGCAAGCGCGACCGGGACACCGCGATCCGGCTCGGCCGGCAGGCCGCGAGCCTGCTGCGCCGCTTCGTCCGGATGGCGCCCGAGCTCCAGCGCCAGTACCGGGCCGCGCTGCCGACGCTGAGCAGCCGCGAGAACTGGGCCCGCCTCTACGGTGACAACTAGCTGACAACTAGCTCGCGACTAGCTCCGGGGCGGGCTCCCGTACAGCTGGCCGATGCCGGACACCGCGTCCACGTGCGCGACCTGCACCGCCGCGAAGTTCACCGCGATGTGCGAGCCGTTGGCCGCCTCGATCGACTCGACGCCCGCCTCCCGCAGCAGCGCGGGCAGCCGCCCGGCCAGCTTGTCCGCGCCGTCGGCGGCGACCTCGATCAGTACCGGCTGGGCCACTCCGACCAGGTGCAGCACCAGGGCCCTCTTCGCATTGCTCATGAGCCAAGCAGAGCAGCGCTACGCCGCGTCGCGCAACGCGGTTCACCAGCGGCACAAACGCTTTCGCCCAGGGCGATCAGCGCTGCTCGACATCTCGGAGGGAGGAAAGAAGCTCGCGCACTGAACCATCTTTCGGCGGTAGGGTAGATGCCGCTAACCAAGTGGGGCGGCGCTGTTTGGCACAGTGCTCCGCAAAGTTGTTTGGTCGCGGTGAGACGATGGGCGGGTGAGTTCGGTTTCCGCAGGCGCCGATCCACGGTTGGTCGACGCCGCACTGGAGTGCTTCCTCAGCTTCGGGGTGCGCAAAACGTCGCTGACCGACGTGGCCGACAGGGCTGGTGTATCGCGAGCGACCGCGTATCGCGTGTTCGGCGACAAGTCCGGCCTGGTCCGTGCCGTGGCCGAGGCCGAGATCACCCGGCTGCTCGACCGCCTCGACGCGGCCGTGACCTGGGAGGCCCCGCTCGCCGACGCGCTGGAGCAGGCCATCACCTTCACCCTGGACTACCTGCGCGACCACGCGGTGTTGCAGCGACTGATCACCAAGGAACCCGAGCAGCTCACCGACATCGTCGTGGTCCGGCCCGGCGAACCGTCCCTGGTCCAGGTGCTGCTGCCGGCCCTGGTCGAACGGTTCGTCCGCACCCACCACGACGTGCTCAGAGTGCCGATCGACCAGGCCGTCGAGTGGCTGTTGCGGATGGCCATCAGCCTGCTGCTCTCGCCGGACACCACGCTGCCCGACCCGAGAGCCGTTGCCGACCTGCTCATCGCCGGCCTGCTCGGCCCGGCCGCCGACCCGGTACAGGTCGAATCAGACGAAGCCTCCTAGCACCGGCTCACTTGCGGCTCACTTGCGGAAGAACCGCTCCCGGCGCCCGAGCCGCAACAGCCTCAGCCATTCCAGGAACGCCTTGGGGTCGCGCCGGACGCCCAGGAAATACAGTCCGAACCGGACAAGTTCCAGCGCGCCGATCTTGCGCATCCCCGGCTGGGCCAGCAGATAGCCGCGGTTGCGGTAGGTGTAGTACCGCTTGACCGCGTCGCCGGGGTCCTGCGCGTGGAACCGGCCGCCCAGCATCGGCTTGAACTCGTCCGAGCCGTCCGGGTGCAGGTACGTCGCGCGCAGCGACGTACCGAAACGCAGCCCCGACCGAACCAGCCTGCGGTGGATCTCCACCTCGTCACCGCGGAAGAACAGCCGGTAGTCCGGCACGCCGATCACGTCAAGGGTGGACGCGCGGAACAGCGCTCCGTTGAACAGCGACGCGATCCCGGGCAGGAAGTTCACGCCCAGCTCGCGGGTCTGCCGCTTCCAGGTCAGGCCGCGGCGCAGCGGGAAGGCCAACGTGTCCGGCGTGTCCATGTTCGCCACCACCGGCGACACCTCGGCCAGTCCGCGCCGCTGCGCGTCGTCCAGCAGGGTCGCCAACACCGTCTCGTCGGCAGGACGGCCGTCGTCGTCGGCCAGCCACACCCACTCCGCGCCCATGGCCAGCGCGTGCAGCATGCCCAGCGCGAAACCGCCGGCGCCACCGAGGTTGCGGTGCGAGACCAGGTAGGTGGTGGGGATCGGGCAGTCCGCGACCACCTGCTCCGCAGGCTGGTCCGGCCCGTTGTCCACCACGATCAGGTGCTCCGGTGGCCTGGTCTGCGCCGCGATGATCTTCAACGAGTCGGCGAGCAGCTCCCGCCGGTGCCGGGTGACCACGACGGTGACCACGGCGCCCTTGCCGAGGCTCGGTCCGATGCTCATGCGTGTGTCTCCGATAGCCGTAGTGGTGGGCGGCTCAGGCTCATGCTTCTCCGCCGGAGTTGGCCAGTTGCGGCGTGTCACCGATCCTGGCCAGGGCTTCCTGGCTCATGCCCTCGTAGGGGTCGCGGCCCTTGTACGCGGTCAGCACCTCGCGCAGCCCGCCCTGCATCTTCATCCGGCCCTCGTCCATCCAGATCGCCGAGTTGCACAGCTCGAAGAGCAGCTCGTCGGAGTGCGACGCGAAGACCAGGATGCCGGAGCGGCGCACCAGGTCGACGAGCCGCTCCCGCGCCTTGTCCAGGAAGGCCGCGTCCACCGCGCCGATGCCCTCGTCCAGGATCAGGATCTCCGGATCGATCGAGGTGACCACGCCCAGCGCCAGCCGCACCCGCATGCCGGTCGAGTAGGTGCGCAGCGGCATCTGCAGGTAGTCGCCGAGTTCGGTGAACTCCGCGATGTCGTCGACCCGCTCCTCCATCTGCTTGCGCGTCATGCCGAGGAACAGACCGCGGATGATGATGTTCTCCATGCCGGAGATCTCCGGGTCCATGCCGACACCGAGGTCGAAAACGGGCGCCACCTTGCCGATGACCCGCGAGGTGCCCCTCGTCGGCTCGTAGATCCCTGACAGCAGCCGCAGCAGCGTCGACTTGCCCGCGCCGTTGTGACCGACGAGGCCGACCCGGTCGCCGTCCCGCAGCGACACGCTGATGTCGTGCAGGGCCTCGATGATCGGTACCCGCGTCTCGGTGCCGATCTTGCCACCGACCTTGCCAAGCACCTGCTTCTTCAGCGATCTCGTCTTCGCGTCGAAGATCGGGAAGTCGACGTAGGCGTTCCAGACGTCAACACTCACCATGATGTGTTGGCCTCCTCAGACCCAGTAGGAAACTCGGGCCCGGTAGTTGCGCATGGCAACCAGAGCGACTGCCCACCCGACAATGGTGATACCCCCGACAACGAGCCAGCTCACCGGGCTCACCTGCTCGCCGATCATGGGTCCACGCATGACCTGGACGAAGTGGTACAGCGGATTGAGCTGGAACACGAACTGTGCCCAGTCCATGCTGTGGTTCTTACCGTTGAGGAACGTGTCCGGCGACCAGATGATCGGGGTCAGGTAGAAGACCAGTTGGATCACGCTGTTCACGACCTGCGGGATGTCCCGGAACCGCGTCGAGATGATGCCGAACAACAGCGCGACCCAGGTCCCGTTGACGCAGATCAGCACGAAAGCCGGGATCAGCAGCAGGATGTTCCAGCTCACGCCGGGGTGCAGGGTGCTGGTGAGGTCGGTGCCGATCCGATACGGCTTGTCCAGCGAGGTGAAGAAGACCGCGAGCACGATCACGTAGATGATCAGGTTGTGGGCCAGCAACAGGATCTGGCGCCACACCGTCCGCAGCACGTACACGCTCAGCGGCGCGGGCATCTGCTTGATCATGCCCTCGTTCACGATGAACGTGTCCATGCCCTCGACCAGGCAGCCGTTGATGAAGTTCCAGACAATGAAGCCGACGACGACGTAGGGCAGGAACGTCCTGATCGGCTGGCCGAACAACACCGAGTAGAGCACGCCGAGGCCGACCGCTGTCACGCCCATCGAGATCGTGATCCACAACGGGCCGATGACCGAACGGCGGTACCGCTGTTTGATGTCCTGCCAGCCCAGGTGAGCCCACAGCTGGCGCATGCCGAAACCCTCGCGGAGGTCGTCGAAGGCGCGGCTCCAGCTACGACTGGACGGCAACGATGCCGGTTCGGTCACTGGACGCTCCAGTGTGCTGGTTGCTGACACGTCGCTCAGGGTACCGGCGCAACCTGGACGCCTCGCCCCCCGGGCGTCCCGATCAAGCGCGGATTCCATGATCGCTGGTAGCTTCCGCGCCCATGGTCGGCCGGCGACTCGGGTACCTGATCGGCACCTGCGGCGTGGCTGCGCTGGCTGGCCGAGCGACGCCTCGACGCCGAGGTCGTCGTCGACGGCCACCTCCCCGGCCCCACTACCCGCCAGTAGGCGAACTGTACTCCAATGTCCGTTTCGTCGACACCGTTGCCGGTAACCGACCCCCTACAAGTACTGGCCCCCGGTCCGCAGATGCGGCCCGTCCCCATCCCCGGTACCCGGCGGCAACGCGCCCCTGCGCATCTGCTCCAACTGCACCCGCGCCGCCATCTGCTGCGCGAACAACGCGGTCTGGATGCCGTGGAACAACCCCTCCAGCCAGCCGACCAGCTGAGCCTGCGCGATCCGCAACTCAGCGTCGGAAGGCGTGGAGTCCTCGGTGAACGGCAGCGACAACCGCTCCAGCTCCTCGCGCAACTCCGGCGCGAGACCGTCCTCCAGCTCCAGGATCGACCGCTTGTGGATCTCCCGCAAACGATTGCGACTGGCCTCGTCCAACGGGGCGGCGCGCACTTCCTCCAGCAGCTGCTTGATCATCGTGCCGACCCGCATCACCTTCGCGGGCTGCTCGACCAGATCCGTGACGTTGTCGCCCGACGCGGCGCCCTCACTGTCCGGAATGGGCGCGGAACCGAGCGGGGTCCCGTCTGGTCCGACAACAAGGACGTGCCTGCGCCCGTCGTTCTCCTGCGCGTCCGGCTGGCTCATCGTCAACAACTCCCTGTTCCCTACGACCAACCGCAAGCGTAGTGACCGACGTCGCGGACGGCACCAACCGGGCGCGCCTCACCCCACCCCACCTGCGCAGCTCTTGCCCTGCTCCGTACGGTGTCAGACATGGCGCTGGACATCGCCCGAATCCGAGGGTTGTTCCTCGCGCTCGGCGACGGCTGGGTTCACCTGGACGCCCCGGAGGGCATGCAGATCCCCGAACAGGTCGCCACCGCCGTGTCCACCGCGCTGCGCGCACCCGTTTCCGGCCCCGGCGGCCTGTTCCCCGCCTCCCAACGCGCCGACGCGATCGTCGACGCGGCCCGCCGCGCCCTCGCCGACCTCGTCGGCGCCGACCCGGCAGGCGTCGTGCTCGGCCCCAGCGTCGCCGTGCTCCTGCAACGCCTCGCCGACGCGCTCAGCCAGAGTTGGCGCCCCGGCGACGAGGTCGTGGTGTCCCGCCTCGACCACCCCGCCAACATCGCGCCCTGGTACCAGGCCGCGCAACGCTGCGGCGGCATCACCCGCTGGGCCGAAGTGGACATCGAAACCTGCGAACTGCCGGCCTGGCAGTACGACAGCCTCGTCAACAACCGCACCAGGGTCGTCGCGATCACCGCCGCGTCGGAATCCGTTGGCACCCAACCGGATCTGCGCCGCGTCGCCGAGGCCGCCACCAAGGTCGGCGCGCTCATGGTCGTCGACGCGTCCGCCGCGGCCCCGTTCCTCCCGCTCGACATCAAGACCCTCCCCGCGGACGTCGTCGCCGTCTCAGCGAGCGCCTGGGGCGGCCCGCCCGTGGCCGGCCTGGTCTTCCGCGACGCCAACCTGTTGCGGCGATTACCGTCCAGCTCGCTCGAACCCGACGCCAAGGGTCCTGAGCGCCTCGAACTCGGCCCGCACCAGTACCCGCTGCTGGCCGGCCTGATCGCGTCCATCGACTACCTGGCCGAACTCGACGACGCGGCCGTCGGCCCGCGCCGCGACCGGTTGCTGCACTCGATGAACTCCATGCGGGTCCATCAGACGGCGCTGCTCAACCGCCTGATCGACCACCTGCACATCGTCAGTCGGGTGCACGTCATCGGCGACGCCGTCCGCAGGGTGCCCACCCTCGCCTTCGCCGTGGCCGGTGTGCCCGCCATCGAGGTGGTAGCGCATTTGGGTCAGCACGGCGTGTGCGCGTTCGCCGACAGCGGCCACAACGGCGTCTTCGCCGCTCTCGGCGTCGGCGAGATCGGTGGCGCGGTCCGCGTCGGCCTCGCCCACTACACCAACCTCGCCGAGGTGGACCGCCTCGTCCAAGTCCTCTCCGACCTGACCTGACCTGACTTAGCCCGCCCTCGACCCTCTCACCTCACCTGCCTCACCTCACCTGCAACAGCACCTTCCCGAACGGCCCACCCTCAACCGCTCGATGCGCGTCGGCGGCCCGCTCGATCGGCACCACCTCCTGCACGACCGGAGTGACCGCGCCCGACTCGACCAGCGGCCAAAGCAGCGACACCACCTCGGCCACGATGTCCGCCTTGCTGCCAGGGCCGGTCACCGGCCTGCCACGCAACCCGGTCGCGAAGATCGCGCCCCGCTTGCCGAGCAGCGACCCCACGTTCAGCTCGCCCTTGACCCCGCCCTGCATCCCGATGATCGCCAGCCGCCCGCCGGTGGCCAGCACGTCGACGTTGCGCTGCAAATACGCGGCCCCCATGTTGTCCAGCACCACGTCCGCCCCGTGCCCGTCAGTCGCTTTGCGAACCTCGTCCACAAAATCCTGCTCGTGATAATTGACCGTGATGTCCGCGCCCAACTCCCGACAACGCGTCAACCGGCTCGCCGACCCGGCCGTCACCGCGACCTTGTCCGCACCCAACGCCTTGGCCACCTGAATGGCATGCGTCCCGATCCCACTCGCCCCGCCGTGCACCAGGAACACGTCGCCCTCGCCCAGTCCCGCGAGCATCACCACGTTCGACCACACCGTGCACGCCACCTCCGGCAACGCGGCAGCCGCGACCAGGTCAACCCCTTCAGGCACCGGCATGACCTGCTCGGCCGGCACCGCGACCCGCTCGGCATACCCGCCCCCGGCGAGCAATGCGCACACCCGGTCGCCCACCTGCCACCCGGTGACGCCCTCGCCCAGCTCCGCGACGACCCCTGAACACTCCAACCCCAGAATGGAGGAAGCACCGCGCGGCGGCGGATACAACCCCTGCCGCTGCAACAGATCGGCCCGATTGACCGCCGACGCGCTGACATCGATGAGCACCTCGCCCGCCCCCGCCGTCGGCATCGGCGCCTCGCCCCACTCCAACACCTCGGGCCCACCCGGTTCACGGATCGTGATCGCATGCATGCCTCCGACGGTAAACCGCCGCGCGTGGCGGCCACACCCGACCCCACCGTCCACACCGGACCCCGAACATGAACGGGTGCGGCGCCCCAGCGGCACCGCACCCGACCTGACATGTAGTTTTGCGGCGGACGCGCTCGCGCGAAGCCGGCGTGGAACTCACCCGAAGCCGCCCTGAGACGCTTCGCAGAAGTCAAGTTCAACATCGTCGATGTGCGCGGGAAAGGCGTCGCAGGCGCCTGCGCACCCGAGAGACCTCACGCGCTGCTGCTCACATTCCGGACCGGGCCGTTGTCCGCAGACTCGATCGCGGGGATGCAGCCACACGCGCACCGCCCTGTGCGAAGTGTTCGGCCAATGCACCACCCGACCTTCCCGGCGCCGCTCCCGACCCGCCCGCGCCACTGCGGCGCACCTGAGCGCCCGGATAAGTCGCCTGGCATCGAGGATGCTCCGACAACAGTGAGGGCACAACCCCCAACACGCTGCTGAGCTGCGAAAATCTACTTGAGCGGTCCAGTATGGACGCCCCGTCACCCCGCCGCACCCAGTCCCGATCCGCAGAGGCACCCGTGAGTGAACCCCACCACCCGGGTGACCTCGCGTGAGCACACCCCCGCCCGTTACCCTTGGCCACAGGGAAGCGTGGCAGAGCGGCCGAATGCATCCGCCTTGAAAGCGGAAGACCCGCAAGGGTCCGGGGGTTCAAATCCCTCCGCTTCCGCAGCCTCACCAGGCAAAACGACCGGGACTCGCCGACTGGGCGAGTCCCGGTGCCGTCTCTGGTCTCAGTTGTGGTCTCAGTTGCTAGCTGCCGAAGATCCACTACGTCCCAACGCAGCCCCTACCTTCGTACCGTTGCTGGCGCTGTCCGGCGTCACGCCTACTTGGAGGTTGGGTGGTTCGCCATCGTGCCCACGGCGTCAGCCGGTTTCCACAGCAAACCATTAATCCGAGAAGCAATGTCGTCACGGAGTGCTGCGACGACGTGCGTGTAGCGCTTGACCATCGTCGAGTCCGACCAGCCCATGAAGTCCATCACGGCCCGCTCTGGCACCCTGTGCTTCCCCTCGTATCGTGGAGACCTGAACCAAGAGAGATGATCAGGTCGTGGGAAACACCAGGCGCCAGTTCGACCCGGAGTTCCGGGCCGGCGCGGTGCGCATCGTCGCCGAGACCGATAAATCGGTCGCCCAGGTCGCACGAGATCTGGGGATCAGCCCCTACACCCTGCACAACTGGGTGCAGGCCGACCGCCGCCGGAGCGAGCCCGCCCAGGGCCCGATAACCGAGGACGAACGCGAGGAACTGGCCCGACTGCGGGCCGAGAAAACGCAGTAGGCCAAGGACAAGGCCGAGTTGGAGATGGAGCGTGATGTGCTCAAGCGCTCCGTGGTCCTGTGGGTGAAGGACGCGATGAACCAGTGATCGTGGCGGAGTTCATCGCGTCCCAGAGGACCGGTTTCGGCGTTCCGCACGCGATCGCCTGCCGAGCCTTGGGAGTCTCGCAGTCCTGGTTCTATAAGTGGATCAACCACCAGCCCACCGCCCGGGACCTGCGGCGCGAACGGTTGGACGAGCAGATCGGGAGGTTGTTCACCGCCTCCGGCGGGACCTACGGATCTCCCCGGATCGCCCATGACCTGCGTGAAGCGGGCTGGAAGGTGTCGGAGAACACCGTCGCCGGGCGGATGGTCGAGCTCGGTCTGGCCGGGCGGCCACCGAAACGGCGCCGGTCGCTGACCCGGGCTGGTCGGCGCCCCGTCGCGCGGGATCTGGTTCGGCGCGTGTTCACCGCGGTCGCGCCGGATGTGTTGTGGTGCGGGGACGTGACGCAGATCGACACCGACGAGGGACCGTTCTACCTGGCCACCACGGAGGACTTGTTCTCTCGCCGGATGCTGGGCTATGCGATGTCTGCCCACCATGACGCGGCGCTGGTGGGCGCGTCGCTGCGAATGGCTGCCGCTACCAGGGGCGGCCAGGTCGACGGGGTGATCTTCCACAGCGACCGCGGGTCGGAATACACCGCCGCCGCGACAGCGGCCCTCTGCCGGGCATTGGGCGTGGTCCAGTCGATGGGCCGGGTGGGGTCCGCATTGGACAATGCCGCAGCAGAATCGTTCAACTCCACGCTGAAGGTGGAGTTCGTGCATCGACACCGGTTCGCCACCCGAGCCGAGGCACGGATCAGGGTCGCGACCTGGATCGCGGACTTCTACAACACCACCCGACGGCACAGCGCCAACGACGGCCTGGCCCCGATCCCCTTCGAGCATCAGATGGCACACGCACGAGCAACGTCAGCAGTGCAGGTCAGGGCCGACGTGGCATAACACCGTCTCCACGATTCGAGGGGATTGACAGTCTGACGTGGCTCGGACCGGTGAGACATTCGACCTTATCTACCGGTCGTCATGTACGTAAGTAGTGTGTGCGTACGGCCGTCGAGGCACTCGCCCTACGGTTCGTCGATGGCGCGCATTCGACATAGTCACGGAGAGTTCACCACCGGGCGCTGGTTGTTCGAGTAGACGTCTCAGCGATTGCAGTCGGGTTGGTCGACGTGCGAGTAGGCAGACATCGCAGTTCGTCGCGATATTCCCAGGTCACGTGGACCGTCAGCGCGCCCTCGTTCGGGGTGCCCTCGGTAACCAACACAGCTACCGACACATCAGTTCGACCTCTTCGACGATCTTGTTCGTTGATCGGCTCAGGCTGGCTCGGTTTTCGGCTTACCGAGATGCCTTCATGAGGTGTCTGTCCTGATTAGCTCATCAGTGTCCTGCCCTGCCGAACAGTAGGAATCGGTGGCAGCCGAGCATACGAGCCCACCAGCACCAGTACCGGGTAAGGCTGCTAATAGCACTT
>CAWFTJ010000010.1:0-141627 GCA_963818685.1 Candidatus Melainabacteria bacterium
TTGTTAAGTCTCGGCGTGTCGTTGTGATCGTCCAGGATGGATTACGGTTGACTCCTGCTATGACTCCGGACCAGATCGAGCAGATCCGCCCGCAGCTGGTGGAGTTCGCCGAGCAGATGCTGTGCGAACTGCCACGGTCTGATCAGCGGGCCAAGGGCGAGTTGTACGTGCGTGGCCTGTTGACAGACGGGGCGCGGAAGTCGATGCAGCCGATGGCGGAGCGGCTCGGGGTGGATCACCAGGGTTTGCAGCAGTTCATCACCTCCTCAACCTGGGACTACGAGCGTGTCCGGGCCACCGTGGCGAACTGGGCGGCCGACGCGATCGACCCGGACGCGTACGTGGTTGACGACAGCGGATTCCCCAAGGATGGAAAGGCATCTCCGTGCGTGGGCCGCCAGTACTCGGGCACGTTGGGCAAGACCGGGAACTGTCAGATCGGGGTGAGCGTGCAGATGGTGACCGATCAGGCGTCGGTGGCGGCGAACTGGCGGCTGTTCTGCCCGACCTCGTGGGATGACCACAAGATCGACGACCCGGAGGTGGCCGCGCAGGTGCGTGCCCGGCGCGCGCGTGCCGGGATCCCGGACGAGGTGCGGCATCGGGAGAAGTGGCGGCTGGCGCTGGACATGCTCGATCAGATGCTCACCCCGCCCGCCAGCGGGTCTGCCGGTGGGTCTGCCGGTGGGTGGGGTCTGCCGAAACGGCCGGTGGTCGGTGACTCCGGCTACGGGGACGCCACCGAGTTCCGGCTCGGACTCACCGCACGCGAGTTGGTCTACGTCCTGCAGGTCGACCCCACCGCCACCGCCCACGCCGGCGACGCGGCACCGGCCACGCCACCCTCCACTGGCCGGGGCCGCCCGCCCCAGCCTCGCTACCCCGACGAGCCGGCCTCCCTGCGGGAACTGGTTCTGGCCGCGGGACGGGGCGCCTGTCGCCGGGTCACCTGGCGCCACGGCAGCAAGAAAACCAAGGACAACCCGACCGCGGCGATGCGCTCGCACTTCCTGGCCATCCGGGTACGCCCCGCTAACCGGCACATCCCCCGCGCCGCTGAGGGCAGCCTGCCCGAGGAGTGGCTGATCGCCGAATGGCCCCCGGACCAGCCCGAACCCGTCAAGTACTGGCTGTCTACCATGGACATCCGCACCCCGCTCAAGACCCTCGTCAGACTGGCGAAGATCCGCTGGCGGATCGAACACGACTACCGCGAACTCAAAACCGGCCTCGGTGTCGATCACTTCGAAGGCCGGTCGTTCACCGGCTGGCATCGCCATGTCACGCTCACCGTGCTCGCTCAGGCGTTCTGCACCCTGCTGCGCCTGGACCCAAAAGTGCATGCGCCGGCCTGAGCGTCTACGCGGTTGTCCGCGAACTGCAACAACTCCTGGTGCTCATGGCCGGCGCGTGCCATGTCTGTCGACGCCCTTTCCCTTGACCCACAACGACCTAACAAAGTACTACTAGTCCCGGTACATCTGCCAGGGCGGCTGGCTCAGCGTCTTTCCGGTTTCCAGCAACGACTTCAGGTTCGACAGCACCGCCGCCCAGCCCTTCTCGACCGCGGCGCGCTCCTCCTCGTCGGCGAGATTCTCGTGCGTGACCGTCAGCCGAACGATCTTGCCGGAATACTCGATGTCGAAGGTGACCCTGGACGGTTCGACCTCTTCCCCGGCATCCGGCGCCTTCCAGGTGGTGACCAGTCGCCTCGGCCGGTCGGCGACCTCGACCGTGCCGACCGCGTCGGCGACGCCAGAACCGTCCACCCGCTGGTGTGCCCAGGTCGAGCCGACCTGCCAGTCGGACACGTTGGCATGACCCCAGTAGCGGGCGGTCAGGTCCGCGTCGGTCAGCGCCTCCCAGACCTTCTCCGGCGTGCTCTGGATGTAGGTGACGTAGACGTGGCTGGGTTTGTCGCTCATGGCAAGCTCCGCTTCCTTCTTGATCGCGCTCAGCGCGCGCAGCATGGGTCGTTCGAACTTGTCGATCCAGCGTTCCTGGATCTCGTGCAGCGCAACGGGATTGAGGTAGTGCAGCTTCTCCCTGCCGCGCCGCACCGTGCTCACCAGGTTCGCCGCCTCAAGCACACCGAGGTGCTGGGTGGCCGACTGGCGCGTCATGGCGACGCGTTCGCACAGGTCGCCGAGCGTCTGTCCATTGTGGTCGTGCAGCTGGTCGAGCAGGTATCGCCGGGTCGGGTCGGCGAGCGCCTTGAAGACCCGATCCAGCTCCGTGTCCCGGTCCGACGGCATGGCGCCACGTTATGCAGGTAAATACCTGCATGTCAAGAATGCTTGAACCGTGCCATATTTATTGCCAATATCTGTGGCATGACCACACCAGAAGAACTCATCCAGAGCGCCGTCGAGGCGCGTCGCGTCGCGCAGAACGCGATCGCACTCGCGGTCCGCGAGGCACGCGCGGCCGACTGGTCCTGGGACCGGATATCGGCCGCGCTCGGCGGCACTCCCAACGGCGAAACCCTCCGCCGCAACTTCGGTTAAACAATCAGCCCGCGCTCAGGGCAGGTCCGGGTAGAGCGCACTGACGCCGCCCGCGAGCCCGGCCCTGACGTTGCGGCTCACCTCGTCCGCGACGATCTCGTACTCGTCATCGGCCAGCGCGTCCAGCGCGAGCCGGGCGATGTCCCGCGGGTCGTGCTTGGGACCGGTGACGGCACTGGCCATGTCGGTATCCAGGTAGCCGACGTGCAAGCTGGCCACCCGGATCTTCTTCGCCGCCAGTTCGACGCGCAGCGCGTTGGACAGCTGCCACTCCGCGCCTTTAGCCGCCGAGTACGCGCCCGAGGTCGGGAGGGCGATCCAGGACAGCACGGACAGCACGTTGAGGATGGCGCCGCCGCGCGCCTCGATCTGCGGGACAAAGCCCCTGCTGGTCGAGAGCGTGCCGAAGAAGTGGGTTTCCATCTCCAGCCGGATGTCCGACGGGTCGCCGGTGAGCAGCGATGACGTTGTGAACGAGCCGGCATTGTTGATCAGCAGATTGACGTCGCCGGTGGCCTCGACCGCAGCCGCGACCGACGCGGGGTCGGTGATGTCCAGCGCGACCGGGATCACGCCGGGTAGATCCACGGTCTCTGGCTTGCGCGCTGCCGCGTACACCTTGGCGCCCCGGTCGACGAGTTCGGCGGCGAAACGCCGGCCGAGCCCCCTGTTGGCGCCGGTGACCAGGGCGGTGCTGGCTGAGATGTCCATGTCGACTCCTTGAGCTGCTGGGTTGGTAAATCCAACTCAACTCTACCTGGATAGGTTTTGTCAACTCAGCTAAACTGTGGTCATGCCGACACAACGGACCGACCTGTCGAGCCTGACCTGTTCGATCGCGCGCGCCCTCGAAGTGGTCGGCACCCGCTGGACCCTGCTGATCATGCGCGAGGCGCTGGCCGGCCGGACCAGGTTCGCGGAGTTCCGCCAGGCCCTCGGCATCGCGCCCGACGTGCTCTCCGAGCGGCTCGCCACGCTGGTCAAGTTCGGCGTGATGAGCAAGAAGCCGTACCAGGAACCGGGCAGCCGCGCGCGGTTCAGTTATCACCTCACCCCGGCCGGCCGTGAGCTGCTGGTCGTGGTCGGTGCGCTGCAACAGTGGGGCGACGTGCACGTGCCCCGACCCGAGGGGCCGACCATCGAACGGCGCAGCCGGATCGACAACAGCCCGCTGCACGTCGCGTTCGTCGACCCGGCCGGCAACGAGGTCGCGCTGGACGATGTGACCATGGTCAAGACCGCGGCTTACCCGGCATGACCGGGTCGGGTCAGGCTCTGGGTTTCATGCTCTGGGTTCGGCGCTACGCAGGGCGCCGTCGATGAGCCGCTCCAGATAGTCCGGATCGACCGGCGCGCCGGTGACCAGCACGCGGTAGTAGATCGGGCCGATCAACTGGTCGAGCAGCACGGCCGGGTCGACGTCCGCGCGCAGCGCGCCGCGCGCGATCGCCGAGGTGAGCAGGCCGATCGCGACCGCATTGCGCCGCTCGAACACGGACCGAACGAGTTCCCCAAGATCACGACGGCGAGCGGCGACCCCGGCCAGTTCGCCGACAAGGCCGGCGGACCGGTCGTCCACATCGTCGCCGCGCCCAGCCCTGCGCATGCGGTCCAGACCACTCGCCACCTCGTTGAGGTAGTAGCGCAGGTCGGCCCGCAGGTTGCCACTGTCCGGAATGGACACGTCGTCCTGCATCCGCGCGATCACCGACAGGATCAGATGATCCTTGGTCGGCCAGCGCCGGTAAAGGGTGGTCTTGGCGCTGCCGGCGCGTTCGGCCACCTCGTCGATGGACAGCCCGGCGTAACCCTTGCTCAGCAGCAGATCGCGCGCGGCATGCAGGATGCGCCGATCGACGTCGGCATCCCGCGGCCGCCCCCGGTTCCCCGATCCCGCCACGTCGACCACCTTTCGATACCGAAGTAGCGTAATACTACCTCCACTCGTCCCGGCGCGGGATCGTCATCGTTCGCCCCGCTCGATCAGCAACGCGCGCAGCTGACCCCGTGGCAGCGCGGGCACCCGTTGGCAGCCCAGCACATGCGGTCCTACGAGATGACCGAGATCGTGCACCGCGGCCGCACCGAATGCCTGACCGAGGCGTTCGGCATCGCCACGGACGACCGCGACGGCGTGTCCTTTCCGTCGACATCGACGTGTGCGACGCCGCGCACGCACCCGGCACCGGAACCCCCGAACCGGGCGGGTTAAGTGCGCGCCAACTGCTCGACTCGGTGCGTCGCACCTGCCTCGAACTGCCGGTGGTCGGCGTGGACGCGTGGTCGAGGTCAGTCCGACCTACGACCACGCGGACATCACCGCGGCGCTGGCCAACCGAGTCGTGCTGGAGGCGCTGTCCGCGATCGGCCGCCGCAGGCGGGACACGGAAACCGGCGAAACCTGGAACCCGCTGCTCCCCCTGCTCGCCGACCGCCCGAACAATTCGGTTGCCGACGCCGACACCGCCGAATAACCTCGCCGCACGCCCTCGCGACGAGGAAAGAAGGAGGTGGGAGCAGTGATCAACCTCAAGGTCATGCGCTCCCCCGCCGCGTTGAGGGCGTCGGTTCACTAGTTCGGGGGCGCACCCACGCCGCCCGAAAGGAACCACCCCCATGACCAAACTGGTCATCCGTGCTCTCGCCCAAGGCGAGGAACGGTTGTTCAACAGCCTGCCCGATGCCGGCATCGTCGGCCGCGCCGCAGCGGGCCAACGCTATTCCGAGTCCGAGTACCGCCCCGAGTGGAGCTGGCTCGCGCTGCGCGAGGACGTCGTGGTCGCCCGCGCCGCGTGGTGGGGCGCGCCGAACGACACCGAGCCGCTGGCGCTCGACTGGTTCGACTTCACCGATGCCGACGCGGCCGTCCAACTGTTGCGCACGGCCCCGTTCAACACCGACTACGTCCTCAGGATGCCTCCGGACTTCGACAAGCGTCCAGAGGTCCGCGCCGAAGCCGACAAACGCATCGACGCCGCTCGCGCCGCCGGCCTCGTGCCGCTGGTCGAGCGCTACCGCTACCGCTGGACAACCGAATGCGGCCTGCCCGACCGGCCCGGCCGCCTGATCTTCCGCCAGGAACCCGACGACAAGGTCATCTTCAACATCCTGCGCGACATCGCGCACGGCACGCTCGACGCGCACGCGCTGCGCGCCATCGAGAAAGGCGGCTACGACGGCGCCGCCCAGGATGACCTGGACAATCTGCTCTGGCTACCCGGCCCACGCGAGTGGTGGCGGCTGGCCTACACCGAAGCCGGCGACCTGGTCGGTTTCGTGGCGCCGACCCGCAACCACGCCGACCCGGTCATCGGTTTCCTCGGCGTCGTACCAGCGCAGCGCGGTCACGGTTACGCCTACGACCTGCTGGTCGAGGGCACGCACGTGCTCGTCGAGCAGGGCGCCGACCGGATCGTCGCGAACACCGACATCGCCAACAAACCGATGGCCGCGAACTTCGCGAAAGCCGGCTATCCGGTCGAGTGGTACCAGGTAGACCTGAGTCCCCGTCCGACCGCGACGTGACCCGACACGGCGTTATGGTGGGCTATGCGCGTTTTCGTCACGGGCGGGACCGGCGCGATCGGCCAGCACACGGTTCCCGCGCTCGTCGCGGCCGGACACGACGTGACCGCGCTGGCGCGTACACCGGAGAAGGCCGCCGCACTCGCCGAGCAGGGCGCGAAACCCGTGCAGGTGTCGCTGTTCGACACCGACGCGCTGACGAAAGCGTTTGCCCACCATGACGCCGTGGTGAACCTCGCATCGGCACTGCCGTCCATGTACCGGTTCGTCAGTGCCAAGGCGTGGGCCCGCAACCAGGACGTGCGGACAAGAGGATCCGCATCGGTGGTCGACGCCGCGCTCGCCGCGAACGTGCCCGTCGTGGTCCAGGAATCCGTTGCCATGCTGTACAAACCACAGGGCAGCAGCTGGATCGACGAAACCATGCCGGTCGACCACTACCCGATCACCAGCGGAAACCACGCGGCCGAGGCGAACGCGCACCGCTTCACCTCCGCGGGCGGCACCGGGATCGTCCTACGCTTCGGCCTGTTCTACGGTCCCGGCGCCACCCACAGCGAACAGATGCTCGCCCAGGCCAAGTGGCACATCGCGATGATGCTCGGCCCCGCCGACGCCTACCAGTCCTCGATCAACGTCATCGACGGCGCCGAAGCCATCGCGTCGGTCCTCGACATGGAGTCGGGCACCTACAACGTGGTCGACGACGAGCCACTGACCAAGCGCGACTTCGCCAACGCGCTCGCCGACGCCGTACACACCAAGCCCTGGTTCCGCCCACCCGGCCGCGCGGCCGTCCTGCTCGGCGACCGCCTCACCTCCATCACCCGATCCCTGCGGGTCAGCAATGTCAAGCTCCGCAAGGCGACCGGCTGGACCCCCCGCCACCCCAGCGCCCGCGAAGGACTCGCAGCTACTGCGGTCGCCCTGCACCTCGTCTAGGCACACGCAGCCTGTCCGGTGGCGGCGGACGCCTCGGCCCGTTCCTGACAGGGGCGTCCGCCGCGCGGCGACGACGTGACCGCCGAACAGCGAAATCCACTGGTCTGCGCCCGCTTGCGATTGTACCTACTAGTATGTACAGTCGCTGGTATGGACGCGGTCGATCGTTTGTTGGCTAGCACGCGTGAACTGTTGTGGGAGCGCGGCTATGTGGGCACGAGCCCCAAGGCGATCCAGCAGCGAGCGGGCGTCGGCCAGGGCAGCATGTACCACCATTTCGCCGGCAAGGCCGATTTGGCACTGGCCGCCATTGCGCAGAGCGGTGCGGAACTGCGCGTCGCCGCCGCCACGCAACTCAACAAACCGGGCTCCGCACGCGACCGGATCACCGCATACCTGCAACGGGAACGCGAGGTGCTGAAGGGCTGCCCGATCGGCAGGCTCACTCAGGACCCAGAAGTGCTGGCCGACGAACAGTTGCGTGCGCCGGTCGGCAACACGCTCGGCTGGGTTCGTGGCCGACTAGCCGAGATCTTGGCCGAGGGCAAGGAAAACGGCGAGTTCGCCACCGATTTCGATCCGGCCGCCGTCGCGGCGACGCTGCTCGCCGTGTTGCAGGGCGGGTACGTGTTGGCAAGGGCGGCGAACTCGACCGAGCCGTACGAGCAGGCGATCAAGGGCGCGCTGAGCCTACTTCATTAGGGGGACAACAGTTGTACGCGACCTACTACGGCCGGGCCTTCCCGGCCGACCAGGACATGCGCGTCGTCCGCGAGCGGGTGGCCGAGTTGGCGCCGAGCCTTGACGAGCACCGGGGTCTTGGCCTCAAGGCGTATCTGATCCGCGACAACCAGGTCAACTCGTTCTACCTGTGGCAGGACCCGGTCGCGATGGCCGAGTTCTTCTTCGGTGCGAGCGGTTTCGCCGACCTCGTTCGTGAAACCGGCAGGCGGACCGTTGAGCACTGGCTCGGCGTGGCCGTCACCGCAGGAGCGGCCCGCGCCGCACAACCGCGCGCCGCATCGCTGCGCAGCACCGCGCTGCCGATCGACATGCGACCCGAACTGGACGCGCTGACTGAACTCGGCAACCGCGCCGACGTGCACACCGCCGCACTGGTGGCCGATCCGAAGGACTGGCGGCTGATCCGCTTCGTGTTGTGGGCCGACGACGTGGCCGCCGATGAGGACGGCGAGCGGTTCGAGGTCTTGCACTTGTCCGCACCCGACATTCACGAACTCAGGGGGATGACCGATGTACGCGATGCAGTATGAGCTGACCCTGCCCGCCGACTACGACATGGAGATTATCCGCAAACGCGTGCGCGATCGCGGTGCGGGCACGGACGGCTTTCCCGGTCTCGGCTTCAAGGCGTACCTGATCCGGGAGCGGGGCATCGCCGGGTCGCTGGTGAACCAGTACGCGCCGTTCTATGTGTGGCGCGAGATCAGCGGCATGAACACGTTCTTGTGGGGTGGCAGCGGTTTCGCGAGCCTCGTCGATGATTTCGGTCGGCCGCCCGTGCGGCACTGGACCGGTGTGGATCACCGACCGGGGCCGGCGAACGCGCGAACGCCGATTGCCGCGGTCCGGCGGATCGAACCGATGGCAGCGGGCGTCGACCCGACCGAACCGGTGCGCGCCGCGCGGGAGGAACTGCGTGAGCGGACCGAGTGGGCGGGGGTGCATTCGACCGCGCTCGCCGTTGATCCGCAGCGGTGGGAGTTGGTGCACTTTACCCTGTGGACGGAAAATCCGCCGGATTCGACTGGCGCGCGTTACGAGGTGCTGCACCTGTCGCGCGGTAGCGACTGACCATCAGGTCGACGACCAGCGGGTGGACGCCGATCGGGTCGCCGATCAGGTCGGCGCCGGCTTCGGCGGCGGCGCGGTGGAACAGGCCGGGTGCGAGCAGCCAGGAAGCGATCGCCACCCGACCGCGCAGCTGCGCAATCGCTTGCGGTAGGCGGGGTTCGGCGGTGGCGCAGTATCCGATGTGGACTTCGGTGTCCAGCCGCGCGGACAGTCGCAACGCGGCCCTGCGCACATCCGCGATGGCCAGCGGATCGGACGAGCCGGCAGCCGCGAGCACGACCTGGTCGCCGCGCCGCCATCCGGCCTCGACCAGCCGATCGTGCACGGCCGCGACCACCGCGCGGGCCGGTCCCAGTGGGGCGGCGAGTACGGCGTCGGGGAAGTCGGCGAGTTGGGCGGGCAGGTCGACGCGCACGTGGTAGCCGGCCGCCAGGAACGCGGGCAGCACCACGACCGGGCCGGTCAGGTCCGCGAGCACGTCGGCGACGGTGGGGCCGCGCACGTCCGCGAAGGCGAGTTCGACGCGGGTGCCGGGCAGTTTGGCGCGCACGGCGTCGACAAGGCGCGCGGCGACGAGCGCGCCGGCTGGATCGTGCGTGCCGTGCGTGACGACGACGAGGCTCATCGCGCACCCACGAGCGCGCCAGCCGGATCAGTGGCGCCAGCCGGATCAGCCGAATCACCCGCGCCGGCCGAATCAGCTGTGCCGTGCGGGATGGTTACGAGGCTCATCGGACACCCGCCGGTTCCATGGCCAGTCGGTAGCCGCGCTTGACCACGGTCTGCACCAGCCTCGGCTCGCCGAGGGCGGTGCGCAGCCGTGCCACCGCGGTTTCCACCGCGTGTTCCTCTCCTCCGCCGGGCAGCACCGCGAGCAGCGCCTGCCGCGACACCACCCGTCCCCGGCTGGCCGCCAGGGCACGCAGCACGGCCATGGGCGCGGGCGGGACCGGCCGCAGTTCGCCGTCGACCACGACGGCCTGGCCGCGCACCTGGAGTTCGCGGGTGCCGACGCGGAGCAGTTGTGCTCGCGCGGGCAGGGCTTCGGCGAGGGTGCGGACCATGGAGCCGAGGCGCGCCCGGTCCGGTTGCACGGCGGTGATGCCCTGCTCGGCGAGCGGGTTGGCGGAGATCGCGCCGACGCAGACCGGCAGGGTCGGGCCGCGCATTGATTTCAGCAGGTCGGGGAGTCGGCCGCCGCGGTCGGCGACGGCTAGCAGGCTGGCGGCGGCGGGTGCGCTGGTGAAGGTGAGCGCGTCGACCTGCCCCGCGATGGTCGCGTCGAGCAGCCGTTCGACGGGCGCGAGGTCGGCGGGTTCGATCCAGCGGTAGACCGGCACCGGGACGACGTCCGCGCCCGCGTCGCGCAGGGCGTCGATGAACCAGGTCAGTGGTTCGCCGTGCAACTGGACGGCGATGCGTTTGCCGGTGACACCCGATTCGAGCAGGTATTCCAGCAGTTCGGGGCTGGCTTCTGACGCGGGGGACCAGTGTTCGACCAGGCCGGCGGCGCGAATGGCGCCCTTGGCCTTGGGCCCCCTGGCCAGTAGCACGCTGGCGCCGAGCCTGCCGAGCAGGTCGGCGCCGAGGTCCCAGCCGTCCGCGGCCTCGATCCAGCCGCGGAAGCCGATGCCGGTGGTGGCCACGACGATGTCGATCGGCGCGGCGATGACCTCGCGGGTGGCGGCGAGGAGTTCGGTGTCGTCGGGCAGCGGGACGATTCGGATGGTGGGTGCGTGCAGCACCGTCGCCCCGCGACGTTGCAGCAGGACGGCGAGTTCCTCGGCCCGTCTTGCTGCGGTGATGCCGACGGTATAGCCGGCGAGCGGCGGAGCGTCCACTGGTTACGGTCCAACCCAGATCATGTCGTCGGCCTGCACGACGCGGTATACCCGCAGCGACACGCCCTCGTCGTCGAGGCAGGCGCCGGTGCGCAGGTCGAACGCCTGCTTGTAGACCGGCGAGACCACGACGGGGGTGCCCGCGCGGTCGCCGACGATCCCCCTCGACAGTACGCCGGCCGAACTGAACGGGTCGACGTTCGAGACGGCGTGCAGGCTGCCGTCGGAGAGCAGGAACACCGCGACCTGCTCGCCGTCGGGCAGCAGGGCGGCGACGCCGCGGTCGGGTTGCAGGTCGGCTGGTCGGCAGACGGGGGTAAGGCCGTGTGCCTGAGCGGGACGATCGTCGAGTGCGGTCATCGTGCGGCCACCTCCGGAATGCCAATGCTCACCGGGGTCGGCACGCGCTGACCCCGCTCGGTGCGGAAGGAGATCGTCGGGTCGGGTGCGCCGGGTGCGTTCACGAACGAGGTGAACCTGGCCAGTTTCACCGGATCCTCCAGCACGCCGCGCCATTCGTCGGCGTAGTTGTCGACGTGTTCGGCCATGGCGGCTTCGAGATCGGCGCAGATGCCGAGGCTGTCGTCCACGATGACCGCGCGCAGGTGGTCGAGGCCGCCTTCCATGGCCTCGATCCAGGTCGCGGTGCGCTGGAGGCGGTCGGCGGTTCGGACGTAGAACATGAGGAAGCGGTCGATCAGCTTGATCAGCGTCTCGCTGTCCACATCGGACACAAGCAGGTCGGCGTGGCGGGGGCGGAAGCCACCGTTGCCGCCGACGTAGAGGTTCCAGCCGGTTTCGGTGGCGATGACGCCGAAGTCCTTGCCGCGCGCCTCGGCGCATTCCCGCGCGCAGCCGGACACCGCCGCCTTGACCTTGTGCGGCGAGCGCAGTCCTCGGTAGCGCAGTTCCAGCTCGATGGCCATGCCGACGGAGTCCTGCACGCCGAAGCGGCACCAGGTGGTGCCGACGCAGGACTTGACCGTGCGCAGTGCCTTGCCGTAGGCGTGGCCGGATTCGAAACCGGCGTCGACCAGTCTGCGCCAGATCTCCGGCAGCTGGTCGACGGTGGCGCCGAACAGGTCGATGCGCTGGCCACCGGTGATCTTGGTGTACAGGCCGAAGTCGCGGGCGACCTCGGCGATCACCAGCAGCTTGTCGGCGGTGATCTCGCCGCCGGGGATGCGCGGCACGACCGAGTAGGTGCCGTTGCGTTGCAGGTTGGCCAGGAAGTGGTCGTTGGTGTCCTGGAGGCTGGCCTGTTCGCCGTCCAGGATGTGGCCGCCGGGCAGCGACGCGAGGATGGAGGCGACGGCGGGCTTGCAGATGTCGCAGCCGCGGCCCTTGCCGTAGCGTTCGATGAGCGCGCTGAACGTGCGGATGCCGGTGGCGCTGATGATCTCGAACAGCTTCGGCTCGGGACTGGCTGAAGTGTTCGCACAGCGCGTTGGACTGCTCGACGCCGCACGATGACAACAGCTGCTTGAGCATGGGCACGCAGGAGCCGCAGGTGGTGCCGGCCTTGGTGCAGTCCTTGATTTTGCCGACGGTGTCGCAGCCGCCGAGCACGACGGCCTCGGTGATGGCGCCCTTGCTGACCGTGTTGCACGAACAGATCAGCGCCTCGTCGGGCAGCGCGTCCACGCCGATACCGCCGCCACCGCCGGACGGGGCGAGCAGCGCGGCCGGGGTGGCCGGTAGCGAACGGCCGACCATGGGTCGCAGCGTCGCGTAGTCGGAGGCGTCGCCGACCAGGATGCCGCCGAGCAGGGTCTGCGCGTCGTCGGACATGACGAGCTTCTTGTATGAGCCGGCGACCGCGTCGTTGACCACGACTTCCAGCGCGCCCTCGGTCTGGGCGTGCGCGTCGCCGAAGCTGGCCACATCGACACCGAGCAGCTTGAGCTTGGTCGCGGTGTCCGCGCCGGGGAAGGTGGCGTTGCCGCCGAGCAGCCGGTCGACCAGCAGTTCGGCCATGGCGTAGCCGGGTGCGACGAGTCCGTACACCCGGCCCTCGATCAGCGCGCACTCGCCGACGGCGTAGATCGACGGGTCGCTGGTTCGGCAGCCGTCGTCGACCACGATGCCGCCGCGCTCGCCGACGTCAAGTCCGCCGGAGCGGGCCAGGTCGTCGCGGGGTCGTATGCCTGCCGCGAACACGACGAGGTCCAGGTCGAGTTCGGTGCCGTTGGAGAGTTTGGCCAGCAGGCGCGCGTCGGCGGCCTCGATGGCCTGGGTGGATACCCCGGTGTGCACGGTGAGGTCGAGCTGTTCGACCAGGCGACGCAGCAGGCTGCCGCCGCCGTCGTCGACCTGGATCGGCATCAGTCGTGAGCCGAGTTCGACGATGTGCGGGGAGACGCCCATGCCGCGCAACGCGTTCGCGGCCTCCAACCCGAGCAGTCCGCCGCCGAGCACCATGGCCGATGCCCGGCCCGGCCTGCTGGTCGAGGTCGCGGCGCGGACGGCGGCGTGGATGTCATCCAGGTCGTCGATGGTGCGGTAGACGAAGCAGCCGGGCAGGTCGTGGCCGGGGATCGGCGGCACGAACGGCTTGGAGCCGGTGGCCAGCACCAGTGCGTCGTAGGGCTGCGCAAAGCCGGACTCGGTGTGCACGACCCTGGCTTCGCGGTCGATGGACACGGCCGCGTCGCCGAGCCGGACCTCGTCGACTTCGGTGAATCCGGCGGCCGGCAGGGTCAGCGATGCCGCGTCCCAACTGTCCACATAGGAGGTGAGGGCGACGCGGTCGTAGGCGTCGCGCGACTCCTCGGCCAGCACCACGATCCGCCATTCCCCTGCCGCGTCCCGCGCGCGCAGGGCAGCGGCCACCCGGTGCCCAACCATGCCGTAGCCGACGATGACCAACGTCCGCGCCATCTACTGCCCCTCACTGTTCGCTGTTGAGGTAATGCTGTTAGCGGCCCATGTCGGAGTTGGGTCCGCTACGTTGCGGGCCTGTTACGACCGGCTCACACCCGCGCGGTGGCCAACGTCGAGGTTTGCCTGCTCAGGGCCGGTGCGCGCAGGTAAACCAGCCAGGTGAGGGCGAAACACACCGCGTAGAACGCGACGAACGCCACAACGGCGGGAGTGCCGCTGCCGGTCGCCGCGAACGAGGCGCGGAACGCCAGGTTGATGCCGACGCCGCCGAGCGCGCCGATCGCGCCGGCGATACCGATCAGGGCGCCGGAGCGGCGCCGCGCGGTCCGCATGGCCTCGGCCCGCTCCGCGCCGGCTTCGATGGCGACCAGCGCCTTGTGGTGGTAGATGCCGGGGATCATCTTGTACGTCGAGCCGTTGCCGACGCCGGAGAAGATGAACAGCGCGATGAAACCGACCGTGTACATGGGCAGCGACTTCGTGTTCGCGGCCACGATCAGCACTGCCGCGCACACCGCCATCAGCGCGAAGTTGGCGAAGGTGACCTTGGCGCCGCCGAGCCGGTCCGCGAGCCAGCCGCCGACCGGCCGGGACAGCGACCCGAGCAGCGGACCGAGGAACGTGACGGTCGCCGCCTGCACCGGTGTGCGGTGGAACTGGTTCTGCAACACGAGTCCGAAGGCGAAGGAGTAGCCGATGAACGAGCCGAACGTGCCGATGTAGAGCGCGGAGATCACCCAGCACTGCGCGTCCTTGACGACCTCGCGCATGGCCCTCGTGTCGTTGCGGACGGTGCGCAGGTTGTCCATGAACAGTGCGGCGCAGGTGCCGGCGATGACGATCAGCGGCAGGTACACCCAGAGCACGATCCTGGGCTGCAACGCGCCTGCTGTGCCGAGCACGATGAGCGCGACGATCTGGATGACCGCGACGCCGAGGTTGCCGCCGCCCGCGTTGAGGCCGAGCGCCCAGCCCTTGCGCGAGTCGGGGAAGAACGCGTTGATGTTGGTCATCGACGACGCGAAGTTCCCGCCACCCACGCCCGGCGACGGCCGCGACGAGCACGAACGTGCCGAGCGACGTACCAGGGTGGCATGACGATGCCGCACAGGACGGCGGGAATCAGCAGCAGTGCCGCGCTGATCACCGTCCAGTTGCGTCCGCCGAACCGGGCGACGGCCAGGTTGTACGGGATGCGCATGATCGCGCCCGACGAGCGTCGGCGTCGAGGTGAGCAGGAACTTGTCTGCGACAGTGAACCCGTATTTCGGCCCCATGAACAGCACCATCACCGACCACAGGCTCCAGATGGAGAAGCCGATGTGCTCGGTGAGGATGGAAAGGCCCAGGTTTCGGTTGGCGATCCTGCGGCCGGTGCTCGCCCAGAACTCCGGGTCCTCCGGCTCCCACTTCTCGATCCACATGGTCGCTACCCTAGAAACGGCTCGTTGCGGCGAAACTGCCGTCGATGACAGGGAAGACAACAGTTACGCACAGCGCGAGATTTCCTGCGGTGAGCCCGGGTCGGCAGCGGCCAGCCACGCCGCCAGGTCCTTGACCGCGTCCTTGCAGCCGCCGCAGCCGGTGGTCGCCCTTGTCGCGCTGACCAGGCCGGCCACGTCGCGTGCCCCGTCCCGCCAGGCGGAAACCAGGGCGCCCTTGCGCACCGTGTTGCACCGACACAGCACGGCCGACGCCGGCAGATCACCTGGTGAGGTGGCGTTCGGCGCGCCGGGCAGTGCTCGGCCGAGCAGCAGCGCCAAGCGGTCGCTCGGCGCGAGCGCGCCCGAGTCGTAGAGCTGCACAATGGTCGCTGCCGCGTCCGGCACGCCGAGCACGATCGCGCCGGTCACCCGGTCCGCGCGTAATACGAGTTTGGCGTATCGGCCGCGCGCCGGGTCGTGCACCTGGACGACCTCGGCATCTGTGTCGTCCACTGTGGTGTGTACGTCGCCGAGCGCGGCGAGGTCGACGTCGCGGGCCTTGAGCCGCACGACCATCGGCGTGCCGGTGTAGCGGGCGTTCGGGTCGGTGCCGGTGAGTTGCGCGGCCACCACCGCGGCCTGCTCCCAAGCGGGCTGCACGAGCCCGGCCCCGCCGCTGGGCGGTTTGGCGCAGTCGCCGATCGCGAAGATGTCCGGATCGACGGTGCGCATCCGGTCGTCGACCACGATTCCGTTGTCCACGGCCAAACCTGCCTCGGCGGCCAGCCCGTCCTCGGCCCGCACACCAGCGGAAACGACAACCAGATCGGCGGCGAGGAAGCTCCCGTCGCTCAGTTCGACCCCGCGACCCGGCACGTGGCGCCGCACCTCGACATCGAGTCGAACGCGCACGCCCAACCGTTGCATGCTCTGCCGCAGCACCGCGGCCGCACCCGGATCGAGTTGCCGTTCCATCAAGCGTGTCTTGGGATGTACCAGGGTGACCGCGCAGCCGCGTCCGACGAGCCCGCGGGCCGCCTCCAACCCGAGCAGGCCGCCGCCCAACACCACGACCGACGCCCCCACGCCGGCCAGCGCGACGATCCGTGCGCAGTCGTCGATGGTCCGGAACGCGCTGACGCCGGCGCCGGTCAGGCCCTCGATCGGCGGTATCCAGGCGCGGCTGCCGGTCGCGAGCACAAGCGCGTCATAGTCCACATGCGACCCATCGGCCAACAGCACGGCCTTGGCCTCGCGGTCGATGGCCACGACCGCCGTGTCGATACGCAGGTCGACCTGGTTCTTCTCGGCCCAGTACTCGTCGTGCAGTTCGACGGCCCCGGTACTCAGCCCGCCGGCGAGCACGGTGGAGAGCAGCACCCGGTTGTAGGCCCGATGTGGCTCTGCACCCAACACGGTCAGCTCGATGCCTGCCCCGTCCGGATCGTCCGCGCGGATCTGCTCGGCGAACCGGGCGCCTGCCATGCCGTAGCCGATCACCACCACCTTCATGGCCGCACCAACCGGGCCGCGCACACCTTGAACTCGGGCATTCGGCTGATCGGGTCGAGTGCAGGATTGGTGATGAGGTTCGCGCGCTGGTCGCCGGGGAAGTGGAACGGCAGAAAGATCGTGTCCGTGCGCATGGATGTGACCATTCTGATCCGGGCCCGCGTCGCGCCGCGCCGCGATTCGACAAGACACCAGTCGTCGTCGCCGAGTCCCGCCGCGATCGCGGTGTCCGGGTGCACCTCGACATACGCTTCTGGCACGGCATCGAGCAGTTCCGGCACCCGCCGCGTCTGCGCGCCCGACTGGTAGTGCTGCAACACGCGTCCGGTCGTGGCGTACAGCGGAAACTCGTCGTCCACCTGCTCGGCGGGCCCACCGTGGTCGACGGGCACGAACCGCGCCTTTCCGTCCGGATGGCCGAACCCGTCGAGGAACAGCCGCGGCGTGCCGGGGTGATCGTCGCTGGGCACGGGCCAGTGCAGTGCCTCGCCCGCGCGCAGCCGCGCATAGCTGATGCCCGAGTAGTCCGCGACCCCGCCGGCCGACGCCCTGCGCAACTCCTCGAAAACCACCTCCGGCTCGACCGGGAACCGCTCGGCCGGCTGGCCGAGCCGAACCGCGAGCCCATGCAACAACTCCAGGTCGCTGCGCACCCCCTCCGGCGGCTCGACGGCGGCCTGTCTGAGCAGCACGCGGCCCTCCAGATTGGTCATGGTGCCCCCCTCCTCGGCCCACTGCGTGACCGGAAAGACCACGTCGGCCAGGTCCGCCGTCTCGGACAACACGAAGTCCGCGACCACCAGCAGGTCCACATCGGACAGTCGATCGGTCACCCGTCCGGCGCGCGGCGCCGAGACCCGCAGGTTGCTGCCGAACACCAGCAACCCACGCGGCCCGCCCGCCGTCCCCAGCGCGTCCAACAGCTCATACGCCGACCGACCGGGCCCTGGCAGTGATTCCGCCGGCACGCCCCACACGCCCGCGACATGCGTCCGAGCCTCGGGGTCGGTGATCTTGCGATATCCCGGTAACTGGTCGGCCTTCTGCCCGTGTTCGCGCCCGCCCTGCCCGTTGCCCTGCCCGGTCAGGCAGCCGAACCCCGACCCAGACCTGCCGGGTAAACCCAGCGCCAGCGCGAGATTGATCCAGCCGTTGACCGTGTCCGTGCCGCGCGCGTGCTGCTCGCTCCCCCGTGCCGTCAACACGTACGCGTTCGTCGCGCCGGCAAGCATCGCGGCCGCGCGCCGCTGGTCGCTCGCGGCCACGCCGGTGATCCGCTCAACCCGCTCCGGCCACCAGGCCGCCGCGATTCGCCAGGCGTCGTCGAATCCGCTGGTCCGCTCGGCGACATAGTCCGTGCGCAGCAGTCCGTCCGCGACCACGGCATGCAGGATGCCCAGCGCCAGGGCCAGATCCGTGCCCGGCGCCGGCCGCAGGTGCAACGCGGCCCGCTCGGCCGTCGCGGTGCGCCGAGGGTCGACCACGATCAGCTCGGCGTCGGTCAGGTGGCCGACGAACGGCGGCATGGTTTCCGCCGGATTCGCCCCGGCAAGCAGGACCACGTCCGCGTTGTCCAGGTCGGTCACGGGAAACGGCAGGCCCCGGTCGACACCGAACGCGCGGATGCCGGCCGCCGCAGCGGACGACATGCAGAACCGCCCGTTGTAGTCGATCTGCGACGTGCCCAGCGCGACCCGCGCGAACTTGCCGAGCAGGTACGCCTTCTCGTTGGTCAGCCCGCCCCCGCCGAACACCGCGACACCGTCCCGGCCATGCCGCGCCTGGATGTCGGCGATTCGCGTGGCGACCAGATCGAGTGCGTCATCCCAGCTCGCCGGTTCGAGTCGACCGTCGCGCCGAACCAGCGGCGTTGTCAGTCGACCCGCGGTGTTGAGCAGGCTGCCCGCGGTCCAACCCTTCTGGCACAGGCCGCCCCGGTTCGTCGGAAACTCACGCGGCGCGACCGTGGCGCCGGACAGCGACATGCCGCACTGCAACGCGCAGTACGGACAGTGCGTCGCCACCCGCGACGCGGTCAGAGCAGATCCCACGCGCACCTCCCACCCCGCGAACGGTAGGTGCGCGCTGTTGCTTGCGGATGGCGTCCCGTTTCAACAACGCGAACTCGGCCGCACAGTCGCGCGGGGCGCGCGGTGAACTCAGCGGCCCGGTTCGTAGGTCCGCAGCGACTGGGTCGCGGTGAGCAGCGAGCGCAGTTCGGCCAGATTCCCGCTGATCGCCCCGGCTGCCCGCGCCTGCACCAGCACGTTGCCGATGGCGGTCGCCTCGGCCGGGCCCGCCACCACCGGCAGGCCGCACGCATCGGCGGTGAGCTGGCACAACAGTTCGTTGCGGGACCCGCCGCCGACCACGTGCACCACGTCGACATCGCGTCCGGACAACGCCGTCGCGTCCGCGATCGCGTCGCGATACGCGATGGCAAGGCTGTCCGCCACGCAGCGCGCGAACTCGGCGGGAGTGCGTGGTTCCGGCTGTCCGACCTCCCGGCAGGCGGCCGCGATCCGACCCGACATGCCGCCCGGCGCGAGGAATCTGGGATCAGTGGCATTGATCACACTGCGCCGCGCCGGAACGTCGGCTGCCTCGCTCAGCAACGCCGGCAGGTCGTCGATGCCCAACTCGCGCTGGCACTCCTGCAACAGCCACAACCCCATCACGTTGCGGAGGAACCGGATCGTTCCGTCGACGCCGCGTTCGTTGGTGAAGTTGGCCAGCCTGCTCGCCTCGGTCAGCACCGGCGCGTCCAGCTCGACCCCGACCAGCGACCAGGTCCCCGACGAGATGTAGGCGAACCGCTCCCCCTGCGCCGGCACGCCGACAACGGCCGACGCGGTGTCGTGCGACCCGACCGCGTAGACCGGAACGCCGGGTGCGACCCCGACCTCCGCACACACCTCGCCGATCAGCTCACCGGGCTGCCGCAACGGCGCGAACGGCATCGGATGGATGCCCACCGCCTCGGCGATCTCCCGCGCCCACTCGCCACTGGGTGCGTCGAGCAGGCCGGTGGTGGACGCGTTGGTGATCTCGGTGCCGGCCACGCCGGTCAGCCAGAACGCGATCAGGTCCGGGATGAGCAGTGCGGTCCGCGCGCCTCGCTTGCCCTCCGCGACCAGCTGGAACACCGTGTTGAACCGTTGGAACGCGATCCCGGTCGTCGCGTACAACCGCTGCGCCGGCACCAGTTCCAACACGCGCCCGACCGCGTCCTCGGTGCGCCCGTCCCGATAGTGCACGGGATTGCCGAGCAGCCGCCCGTCGCCGTCGAGCAGGCCGTAGTCGACCGCCCACGAGTCGATCCCGATCCCGTCCAGCCCGCCCGACGCGTTCGTCGCGGCCCGCAGGCCGTCAAGAACGCCCTGGTAGAGGCCGAGAATGTCCCAGTACAGCGTGCCGAGGACGCACACCGGCCGGTTGGCGAACCGGTGCACCTCGGTCAGGTCGACGCGATCCGGCCCGACCTCGGCCAGCATGACCCGCCCGCTGGACGCGCCGAGATCAACGGCCGCGAACATGCCGGCCATGATCAGCGCAGGAACGCCGCGGCGACCCCGGCATCGACCGGGACATGCAGGCCGGTGGTGTGGCTCAGCTCACCCGATGTCAGCACGAACACCGCATTGGCCACGTGTTCGGGCAGCACTTCACGCTTGAGCAGCGTCCGTTGCGCGTAGAAGGCGCCGAGTTCGTCCTCTGGCACGCCGTACACGGCCGCGCGCTGCGCGCCCCAGCCGCCCGCGAAGATCCCGGAGCCGCGCACCACGCCGTCCGGATTCACCCCGTTCACCCGAATCCCGTACTCGCCGAGCTCGGCGGCCAACAACCGCACCTGATGCGCCTGGTCGGCCTTGCTGGCCCCGTAAGCGACATTGTTCGGCCCAGCGAAGAAACCGTTCTTGCTGACGACGTACACGATGTCGCCGCCGATGCCCTGCTCGATCATGAGCTTGGCCAGCTCGCGCGACATCAGGAACGATCCACGCGCCATCACGTCGTGCTGCACGTCCCAGTCGGCCAGCGTCGTCTCAACCAGGGGCTTGGAAATCGACAGGCCCGCATTGTTGACCAACAGATCGACCCCGCCGAACGCCAGCGAAGCCGACGCGACCGCGGCCGCGACCTCCTCCTCGACGGTCACGTCGGCGGTCACCGCGATGGCCGTGTCCGCGCCGCCAAGTTCCTCGGCGACGGCGACGGCCGAGTCCCGATCCCGATCGGCGACCACGACACACGCCCCCTCGGCGGCCAACCGCGTCGCGGTCGCCCGCCCGATGCCCGACCCGGCGCCGGTGACTAGCGCGACCCGGCCGGCCAGCGGTTTCGGCTTGGGCCTCCGCGCCAGCTTCGCCTCCTCCAGCGCCCAGTACTCGATGCGGAACTTCTCCCGCTCGTCGATGGGCGCGTACGTCGACACGGCCTCCGCGCCACGCATGACGTTGATGGCGTTGAGATAGAACTCGCCTGCCACCCGCGCGGTCTGCGCGTCAGCGCCAAAAGAAAACATGCCGACACCGGGAATGAGCACGATCGCCGGATCGGCGCCGCGCATCGCCGGCGAATCCGGCTCCGCATACCGCTCGTAGTAGGCCCGATAGTCGGCCCGGTACTCCTGATGCAGCTCCCGCAGCCGCTCGCGCACGGCCTCCAGATCGGCCGTCGGCGGCAGATCCAGCACCATCGGTCGCACCTTGGTGCGCAGGAAGTGGTCCGGGCACGAGGTGCCGAGTGCGGCCAATCGGGGATGCTCGGCGCCTGCCAGGAATTCCAGTACCGGCGCGGCATCGCTGAACCGCCCGATCTGCCGCCGATCGGTACTGGCCAACCCGCGCAGCAACGGCGCGAGCGCCGCAGCCCGCGCCCGTCGCTCGGGCTGCGGCAACGGCTGATTCTCCTCGATCACGTCGCCGAACGGCCGCGCCCGCCCGTGCTCGGCGATGAACTGTGCCGCGGTGCGGATGATCTCCAGCGAATGCGCCTCGCACTCGACCGAACTCGCACCCCACGCGGTGATGCCGTGGCCACCGAGGATGCAGCCGATCGCATCGGGATGCTCGGCACGGACCCGCGCGATGTCCAGTCCCAGCTGGAAACCGGGCCGCCGCCAGGGCACCCACACCACCCGGCCGCCGAAACACCGCTCGGTCAACTGCTCGCCGTCGGCCGCCGTAGCCAGCGCGATGCCCGAGTCCGGGTGCAGGTGATCGACGTGCGGGGCGTCAAGGAGCCCGTGCATGGCCGTGTCGATGGACGGCGCGGCCCCGCCCTTCCCGTGCAGGCAGTAGTCGAACGCGGCGACCATCTCGTCCTCGCGCGCAACGCCCGGATACACGTCGACCAGCGCGCGCAACCGATCCAGCCGCAACACGGCCAGCCCGGCCTCGGTCAACGTGCCGAGATCACCGCCGGACCCCTTGACCCACAACAGTTCCACCGGCTGGCCCGTGACCGGATCGACCCCGCTTCCCTTGGCCGAGGCGTTCCCGCCGGCATAGTTCGTGTTCGCCGGATCAGAGCCGAGCCGATGCGACCGGTCCAGCAACTCCTCAACGGTGCTGATCACGCTACTCATCAGGCTCCCCATCCCGCCTGCGTCCCACCGACCCGCCGCGCCACGATCCGCTCCTGGTATCCCGATCGCCGATACGCGGCAACCGGATCGGGATCGAGCCCGTCAGCGGAGCGCATTTCCGCCAGCATCGGCCGGACATCGGTGTGGTACGCGTCCATGAACACGTCGTGCGCGGCCAGCACGTCCCCGCTGTGTTGCGCCGCGCGCAACGCATCCCGGTCGACGAGCAGCGCCTTGGCCGTGGCCTCCTGCACGTTGCAGACCGAGCGGATCTGCGCCGGGATCTTCAGCTCGACGTTGTGACACTGGTCCAGCATGAACGCGATCCCCGCCGCCGGGTCAAGCCCGCCGCCGCGAACGACCTCGTACATGATGCGGAACAGCTGGAACGGATCGGCAGCGCCGACCATCAGGTCGTCGTCGGCGTAGAAGCGGGAGTTGAAGTCGAACCCGCCGAGTTTCCCTGCCCGCAACAGGAACGCCACGATGAACTCGATGTTCGTGCCCGGCGCGTGGTGGCCGGTGTCCACACACACGACGGCGCGTTCCCCCAGTTGCAGGCAGTGCGCGAAGGACGTGCCCCAGTCGGGCACGTCCGTGGTGTAGAAGGACGGCTCGAACAGCTTGTACTCCAACAACATCCGCTGCGCCGCGCCGAGTCGCGCATAGGTCTCGGCAAGCGCGTCGGCCAGCCGGTCCTGCCGGTCGCGGATGTCGTCCTGGCCCGGATAGTTGGTGCCGTCCGCGAACCACAGCTTCAGGTCGCGCGATCCGGTCTGATCCATGATGTCGACGCAGTCGAGCAGGTGGTCCACTGCCTTCCTGCGCACGGCGGGGTCCGGGTTGGCGACGCTGCCCAGCTTGTAGTCGTCGTCCTGGAAGACGTTGGCGTTGATGGTGCCGAGCCGGATGCCCGCGCCTTGCGCGTACTTGGCGAGTTCGGCGTAGTCGTCGACCTTGTCCCACGGGATGTGCAGCGCCACGCTGGGCGCGATGCCGGTGAACGCGTGCACCTGGGCCGCGTCGTCGATCTTCTCCCGTACTGTGCGCGGCACCCCGGCCTGGGCGAACACCTTGAATCTGGTGCCCGAGTTGCCATAGGCCCACGACGGCGTCTCGATCTGCTGTTGGCGCAACAGCGCCTGCACGGCCGCGACGTCGGTCATGAATCGCCTCCCGGGAACCCGATTTGAAACGTTTTAGAGGATGGTATGCCGCGTCCGGTCCCCGCGACAAGCCTTCCCTGCGCGAACAAAAAGGGCCGCCCCGGCGTGCTGCCGGAGCGGCCCCTGGTGAACTTCGCGACTAGCGCATCGACAGCCTGGTCATCCCAGCGGCGTCATCTCAGTGCCGTCGTCTCAGCGGCTGCCTCAGTCGTCGATGGACCCGTCGAGCGCCCTGCCCTCGGTGAAGTACGGCGCGATCTTGTTGTCGAACATCGACAGCGCCGAACCGATGGCCATGTGCATGTCAAGGTACTTGTAGGTACCGAGACGGCCACCGAACAGCACGTTGTTGTTGTGCGCCTCGGCCTTGGCCAGCTCCCGGTAGCTCTCCAGCTTGGCCCGGTCCTCCGGCGTGTTGATCGGGTAGTACGGCTCGTCGTCCTTGTCCGCGGACCGGGAGAACTCGCGCACGATGACCGTCTTGTCGGTCGGGTAGTTCGTCCGCTCCGGGTAGAAGTGCCGGAATTCGAGGATGCGGGTGTAGGGGACGTTCTCGTCCGCGTAGTTCATCACCGGAGTGCCCTGGAAGTCACCGGTGGTGCTGACGACCTCCTGCTCGAAGTCCAGCGTCCGCCAGCCCAGCCAGCCCTCCGCGTAGTCGAAGTAGCGGTCCAGTGGGCCCGTGTAGACAGTGGGCGTGCCGGTGGGGATCTCGGGCCGGATGTCGAAGTAGTCGGTGTCCAGCAGGACCTCGATGTTCGGGTGGTCGGCCATCTTCTCCAGCCACGCCGTGTACCCGTTGACCGGCAGACCCTCGTAGGTGTCGTTGAAGTACCGGTTGTCGAAGTTGTAGCGCACCGGCAGCCGGCTGATCGTCGCCGCCGGCAGTTCCTTCGGGTCGGTCTGCCACTGCTTCGCGGTGTAGCCGCGGAAGAACGCCTCGTAGAGCGGGCGCCCGATCAGCGAAATGCCCTTCTCCTCGAAGTTCTTCGCGTCCTTCGAGTCGATCTCGCTGGCCTGCTCCGCCACCCACGCGCGGGCCTCGTCCGGCGTCAGGTACTTGCCGGTGTACTCGCAGATGGTCGCCATGTTCACCGGCATCGGGTAGACCCGGCCCTGGTAGATGCTGAACACGCGGTGTTGGTAGTTGGTGAAGTCGGTGAACTGGTTCACGTAGTCCCACACCCGCTTGTTCGAGGTGTGGAACAGGTGCGCGCCGTAGCGGTGCACCTCGATGCCGGTCTCCGGTTCGGCCTCCGAGTAGGCGTTGCCGCCGATGTGGCTGCGCCGGTCGATGACCAGCACACGCTTGTTCAACTGGGTCGCGGCGCGCTCGGCAACGGTGAGTCCGAAGAAGCCGGAGCCGACGATCACAAGGTCGTAGTCAGTGAAGCTCACGGTCGGTGAGGGTAGCGGTACCCACGACACCGTCCCCCACCCGCCCATGACCTGCCTCCCTCCCAACCTTGCGAATCGGAACAATGTTCCGTATCGTTAACCGGGACAACGTTCCGCTTACGTCATAAGGACCACACACCCATGTCGAACACACGCCGACCCACATTCGGGATCGCGACCGCCCAGATGCACGTCGACTACCAGGACATCCTGCGCGTCTGGCACGAGGCCGACGCGATCCCGCAGATCGACCACGCCTGGCTGTTCGACCACCTGCTGCCGATCGCGGGCGAGAGGAACGGCCCGATCCTCGAAGGCTGGACGCTGCTGTCCGCGCTCGCCGCCCGAACTCAGCGACTACGCCTCGGCCTCATGGTCACCAGCAACCGATTCCGGCCACCCGCCGTGCTGGCCAAGATCGCCACCACCGTCGACATCGTCTCCGAAGGACGGCTCGACTTCGGCATCGGCGCCGGCTCACGCCCCAGCGTGCCCATGGCCCGCCGCGAGTACGAGGCGCACGGCCTGCCGTACCACGACTTCGGCCACTCGGTCGCCAGCCTCGCCGAAGCGTGCACGGTCATCCGGCGACTGTGGACGGAGACCGAACCTTTCGACTTCCACGGCGAGCACGTCCGGTTGACCGGCGCGATCGGCAACCCCAAGCCGGTCCAGCGCCCGTACCCGCCCATCCTCATCGCCGGCCGCTCCGCCGCCATCCTGCGCGTGGTCGCCGAACACGCGGACATCTGGAACATCGCGGGCGTAGGCACAGACGACGCCACCGACCGCAGCGCACTCCTCGACCGCTACTGCGAGGAGATCGACCGCGACCCGGCGACGATCACCCGCTCCATCCACGTCCCCGTCTCCTACGACGATCCCGCGTCCAGCCGCGCCGCGATCGCCGAAGCACTCGACGCCGGCTTCCGCCACTTCATCTTCGGCCTGACCAGCCCCTACCCCACCCACGTCGCCCAGTGGCTGGCCGACGAACTGATCAAGCCATCAGTCGGCGAGGTTGTCGATGATCAAGCCGACGGTGAAGTCGAACCGCTCGTGTCCGGTACCTGAGGTCAGTTCGGCCGCATACCGCCGGGTGTGCGGGAACCGATCGGCGGGCAACGCACTGAACCGGCTGACCAGTTCGTCGCGACTGAGCACCCAACTGTCGTCGCGGTGCCGTTGCCGTTGCTGGACAAGCGACCGCTCCAACGCATAGGCGCTGACATAGAGGGTGAGCGCGTCCAACGCCCAAGCAGCGGTTCGCGGCTCGACACCGCCGGCCAGCAGTATCGCCAGAATCCCCTCGCTCACCCGCAACGTTTCCAGATGTGTCGGGACCATCGCCAACGCGGCACGCGACACACCGGGGTATTTCAGGTACAGATCACGGATCTGGCCGTACACGTCGCGAATCTGCTCCCGCCACGCAGCCGGTTCGGGTTCGGGCAGTTGGATTTCCGCGCACAGCCGGCCGATCAGCAGATCGTCGAGGTCGTCCTTGTTGAGAATGTGCGCGTACAGCGAGGACGGCCCGGTGCCGAGCACCGCGGTCACCCGGCGAATCGTCAGCGCTTCGTAGCCCTCGGTGGCGATGACCTGTAGCGCCGCGTCGGTGATCCGGTCGACCGTGATGGGCGTCTTCCTCGGCGTCGGCTTCCTCGGCATCGGCGGTGCGGAATCCGGAGGGGGCTGCGCGTGGCGAGCCGCACGGCGCTGCCAGGGAGCGGCGGTCATACCGATCACCCTACCTTGACACGAACTAAGTTCGTCCAATAGAACTTAGTTCGTGTCAACCGAACTAAGTTCGCCAATCTCGCCGCGCGCCGCTCCCTCCCCCCTCTCCCTCGGCCGAGCGGCCCTGGTCCTGATCGTCGTGGTCCTCGCCGAACTCATGGACCTCATCGACACCAGCGTCGCCAACCTCGCGGGCCCCTCGATCCGCGCCGACCTCGGCGGCGGGCCGATGATCCTGCAATGGGTGCTGTCCGCCTACACCGCGGCCTTCGCGCTCGGCCTCGTCACCTCCGGCAGGCTCGGCGACCTGATCGGCCGCAGACGTCTGTTCCTGCTCGGCATGCTCGGCTTCACCCTCGCATCGCTGGCCTGCGGCCTCGCGCCCAACGCCGGTTTCCTGATCATCGCCCGCCTGTGCCAGGGCCTGTTCGGGTCGGTGATGATCCCGCAGGGCATGGCTCTTGTGAAGATCGTTTTCCCGCCCGAACACCTGCGCAGGGCCCTGATGCCCGTCGGTCCGATCATGGGTCTGGCCACAGTGGCCGGACCGATCCTCGCCGGCTGGCTGCTGAACCTGGACGTGTTCGGCAGCCAGTGGCGCGCGATCTTCCTGATCAACATCCCGTTCGGCATCCTCGCCGCCGCACTCGGCTGGTGCGTCCTGCCCCGGCACGCCGGCGAAGACCACGCCGCCCGCCTCGACCTACTCGGCGTCGGCCTGCTCACCGCCGGCTCAGCACTGCTGATCGTGCCGCTCATCCAGGGCCGCGACCTCGGCTGGCCTGCCTGGACCTATGCGATGATCGCCGCCGCGATGGTCACCTTCGGCCTGTTCGTCGCATCCGAACGCCGCAGTCGCCACCCGGTCATCACACCATCGCTGTTCGGCAGACGCAGTTTCGTCGTCGGCCTGCTGATCGTCGGCGGTTTCTACGCGCCGCTCAGCGCGTTCGTCCTGGTCATCAACCTGCTGCTCCAGTCGGGCATGGGCTGGACACCACTGCACACCGGCATCGCGCTGATCCCCTGGGCCGCCGGCACCGCGGCCGCCACTCTGCTATCGGGCGCCGTGCTCGCCGAGAAACTCGGACGCGCCAACCTGCACCTTGGCCTGGCCATCGCCGTCATCGGCCTGCTCGGTCTCTGGTGGTCCACCGCGTACTGGGGCGACGCCATCACGGTGTGGAAACTGACCCCGGCCCTGCTCGTGACCGGGATCGGCGCCGGGCTACTGTTCATCCCGCTGTTCGACCTCATCCTCGGCGACGCCACCCCCGAAGAAGGCGGCACCGGAGCCGGCATGCTCAACGCCGCCCAACAGTTCGCCGGCGCCATCGGCGTCGCCGCCCTCGGCACCGTGTTCTTCGCCCGCGCCGGCACGCCCGCCACCCCGTCCTACTTCGCCGCCGCCGAGTTGGTCTTCGCCATCTGCGCCGCCGTCTACCTCCTGGCGCTGCTGCTGGTCGGCCTCCTACCCCAACACTGACGACCGCCGCCGGCTCCCCATGAGGACAAGCAAAACATGCCTCTGACCAGAAAACATACTGGTCAGAGGCATGAAGTCGGGGTAGCCGGATTTGAACCGGCGGCCCCTCGCTCCCAAAGCGAGTGCGCTACCAAGCTGCGCCATACCCCGCCGCCACCCACTGGGTGGTGCGCGCACGAAGCTTACCGCGAGACGCTAAGCTGTGCGCAGGCCCGGGTCGCCGAGGTCTCGCGGGTGTAGCTCAATGGTAGAGCTCCAGCCTTCCAAGCTGGTCATGCGGGTTCGATTCCCGTCACCCGCTCCGACAGCAAAGACGCAGGTCAGATGGCTAACCACTCCAAGCCGACCCCTCTCTGTGGGCGACCAGGTCGGCACACGTGCCCAATCCGTGCCCCATTGGTGCCCTCCCGTAGCGCTGACGCAGGTGTATCGAACGGGGCGCGCCCAAGCTGCGGTGTCGTTGGCCAGGCCACGTTGAGCGACAGAGTGATGCGGGCAACTACGGCGAAGTCGGGCAGACACTCATACCTAGCGAGCCTGGCTAGCTAAGTCGCGACATACTGGACGAACGGGAATTGCAGACTCGTCCAGCTCCACGGAAGCACTCCCACAACATGAGGTCAGCCGATGATGCCACCGCCCGGCTTCACGATGTACCGCAACCTTCTCGAACAAGAGATAGATTGCGGCTCACTCCGCCCCATACGATCTCATCTCTGGCACATGTCGCGTCTGCTAGAGGCGCTGAGCCCCTGGACGGTGACGGGCGGTGCCACCTACGCAAAGGTCGCCAAAGAGAGAGCGTTATTCAAAACTCCCATTGATCGAGAAGAAGAATAATGCGCGTGCAGCATCGAAGATTTCGCGATAGGTGGCGTATGGACGGCGGTAGTCGGTGTGGAATATTCGCCAGTTCTTGAAGTGGACACGACCCGTTCGACCGGCGCGCGGAGTGCCGAGGGTGCGGCGTTGGCGTTCTTTTCACCTTTGTTGAGCTTGCGCCACTGGGGTTTCTTGGTGGGCGTGAATAGCGCGGCTCCCTGATAACCTTTGTCGCCGATGCCAGCCTTGGCCTTGTTCACGATTTTCGTGGTCGCGGTATTGTCGAAGGCGTTCTTGTCGTGCGTGCTGCCGGGTAGCGGCTCGGAGATCCAGACCGGAGTGCCGTCGAGCAGGCTGATCAACTGGACACAGAATCCGGTGGTGCCGTGCTTGCGGCTCCACAGTTCGCGATGCTCAGCGTAGGACCAGCAGGGGGTGATTGTGCCGTCTACCGGGCACACCTTGCCTTTCACGAGTCGGATCACCTCCTTCGGGTCGGGCACGAACTCCGCCAGCACCGACCTCACGGCCGGCACCAGGTCGGCCAGGATTCTCGACACGGTCGGCTGCGACACACCACGTAAGTCGCCGAGAAATTCCTCGGTGCAGTTCTGCCGGATATACATGCACGCGATCTCGACTGCCGCATACAGTCCGCACGATCTCGGGCGACCAGTCTTCTTCCGCCACTGCTTGCTCAAAGCCGTGGACACGCGCCGGACAAGCTCCTGCATCTGCGTCAGGGTAAGCCCTGTAGTACGATGGTAGCGCAACGGTCTTTCCAGTGGTTGGTTTGTTGGTGTGGTAACCCAAATCAAACCATTGCGAAAGGCCGTTGTCTTATTGACACGCCGGGTATGATCAGGAATTTTTGTAGAGTCACCTCGGGCTGCTTACGATTGCACGATGGACGAGTTTTGAATAACGCTTAGTATCGTCGTAGCCGTTACTGCGTTCGCCCAAGACGACAAGGGCCGACTATTGATGATCCGACGAACCGACAACGGCCGATATTCAATGCCTGGCGGTGCACAGGAAATAGGCGAGACACTCTCGGAAGCCACGGTCCGCGAGGTCAAGGAAGAAACCGGACTCGATATCAAGATTACTGGCCTGATCGGCGTCTATAGCGACCCTGGCCACATTATTACCTACTCGGATGGTGAGATCCGACAAGAATTCGCGATCTGCTTCCGCAGCAAGCTAGTTGGCGGCCGACTACGCACAAGCAGTGAATCCAGCGAAGTCCGCTGGGTCGACCCGCGCGAACTGGGAATGCTAGACATTCACCCTTCGATCCGGCTCCGTATCGAACACGGATTCGATGCAAGCGCTCAACCGCATTACACGTAGTGATGGCTACGGACTACCAGTCCTACGGTAGCTGTTGTGTTGCCGAATTTGGCTCTATGGGATCAAGGCGCCGCCGTCGGCGGCGCACAGCCCACGGTCACGCTGGCAGCCACGCGAGAGAGCCCGGCGCACCGGCCGCCGCTACCGCTCTGGCCGGACGCCGGGCGCGCGGCACGCCGCGCGACACTCGCCAGCGCCGCCGACGACTGCGAAGGTCCCCCGTAGCCACCGTTCGCAAGTCTCCGCCCTTCGCCCAAGGTCAGCGCCCGCCGAGCCGATCACGCATCAGCCCCGCTGATGTCCTCGCCGCTGGGCACCGCATCGTTCGCAGCGTCTTCCAACCCCATAGCCTCAGTAAGACCGGTGATCACGAACGACCGGCGAATTGTCGGCGTCGGCACCGTCCGAAGCGTGACACCCCGGTCCGCGCAGGCCAAAGCGAACGCCATCAGGGCGGCGATGCCGGACGAGTCCAAGAAGCTGACCCCGGTCAGGTCGATCACCACCTGCCCCGAGGCGCTACCGTCCTGGCCAACCTCCGCGAGACGCGTGGCCAGCTCACGACTCGACAGCATGTCAATCTCGCCCACAACTCGGATGATCACCGTGCCGGCACGGTGATCGAACTCAACCGCAACCGAGTCCACGCCGGCATGGTAGCCAGCCCGGTGCGAGCCCAAACATGACGACGCGTAGCACCCGGCAGGGGGGAACTCGCCAAGGGGGTACGCCTTTGAACGCGGGTCAACAGGGGGAGCGCCGAGCAACGCGTGCTCATCGGTTACACCGCGCCGACAGGCGCTGTCCAGGCGCTGTCCAGGCAAAAGGCCCCGATGGGTCATGTTGTTCTCACTTCCCGGCAATTGATCATTTAACACCGTCCCGCCGCCTCAAGGGCGCCTACGGCGTCGCTACGCGATGGAGCAAGCTCCACCCTTGACACCGACGACCCGGTACTAACAGCGGCCAGGGCCGGGAGTGAGGGTGGGGTTTGGATCTTCTCCCTACCGTTGAGACCCGCCACCATGGGAGGCGCCCGCCATGCGGATCGACCGTCGAGTGAGCCCCAACCAGACCGCGCTCTGGTCGATCTACGAGCTGCACAACGGCGCAGGTCAGCGCGCTACGCTCGTGCGATTGGCGTGCTATTACGGGCGGTCAAAGGAGGTCAACCACGGTCATCCGTGCGCCCTTCCACCGCAGGTCAACGGTACTGGCCGGGCGTATCCGCCGATCTTCCAAGCTGGTCATGCGGGTTCGATTCCCGTCACCCGCTCTCAACACATTCACCGCTGGTTACGGATGCCGCGCGTTACCTGCCGTTCGCTCGGTGAATCGGACCGTTGTTCCTACTCGATCGGCGGGGTCCACTGCCAGAGGTCGTCGGGGACGACTTCCTCTGCTGCCGACGCGAAGTCCTCCAGCGCGTGGACGAGGCCCTCCCGTCGGCCGGGGGGCATCCGGCCGAGTATTTCGGCGATGGTGCTCTGCCTGCGTCGCAGCACCGAACTCAGGACGTCCCGCCCCTGCTCGGTGACGACGAGCTCGACCTGGCGGCGGTCGGCGGCGGACGCGCGGCGGGTCAGGAGGCCGCGCGCGACCAGCGGTTCGCATGCCCGGCTGGCGTTGGACGGATGTACCCCGGCGGCCGCGGCCACTGCGTTGACGTTGAGCGGGCCGCGACCGGCTACGAGGACGAGAATCCTCAGTTGTGGCAGCGAGATGACGTCTTGAACCTCGCTCAGCGAGCTGACCGCGATCCCCACCAGGGTCTGAGCGGCGTGCATGACCGCTGCCACCTGCTGGCCCAGCTCGGCGTCAGGCTCGGTGCCCGCGCTTCGTGCCATCCATTCACCCTGACACAGATACGTGCGTGCCCGCAAATATTGCGTGTTGACGTTTATTTTCCCGTGGCGCGGGAATGCGACGGTCATCGGGAGGTGTGATGAGCACACGCAAGCAACCATCGAGTCGAGGGCCGCGCGTTGTCGTCGTGACCGGTGCCAGTGGCGGCATCGGCAGGGCCACCGCAGAGGCGTTCGGACGGTGCGGTGACCGGGTGGCGCTGCTGGCCAGAGGTGAAGCCGGCCTGGACGCGGCGGCCGAGCGTATCCGCGCCGAGGGCGGCTCCGCGTTGACCGTGCCCACCGATGTGGCCGACGCCGAGCAGGTGATGGCGGCCGCGGATCGGGTCGAACGCGAACTCGGCCCGATCGACGTCTGGGTGAACGTGGCGTTCACCTCGGTGTTCGCGCCGTTCGACCAGATCAGGCCGGAGGAGTTCCGGCGGGTGACCGAGGTGACCTACCTGGGTTACGTGTACGGCACCATGGCCGCGCTGCGCCGGATGAAGCCGCGTGATCGCGGCACGATCGTGCAGGTCGGCTCCGCCCTGGCGTATCGGGGTATCCCGTTGCAGAGCGCCTACTGCGGCGCGAAACATGCCATCCAGGGTTTCAACGAGTCGCTGCGCTGCGAACTGTTGCACGAACACAGCGGCGTGCGGGTGACGATGGTGCAGATGCCCGCTGTCAACACTCCGCAGTTCTCGTGGGTCCTTTCGCGACTGCCCAAACACGCCCAGCCGGTGCCGCCGATCTACCAACCGGAACTCGCGGCACGGGCCGTGCTCTACGCCGCCGATCATCCGCGTCGACGCGAGTACTGGGTGGGTGGTAGCACCATGGGGACGCTGGCGGCGAACGCGATCGCGCCTGGCCTGCTGGACCGCTACCTGGCCAAGACGGGCTTCGACTCGCAGCAGACCGATCAGCCCCGAAGCCCCGATCAACCGGTGAACCTGTGGCAGCCCGCGGACGACGAGCAGGGCGACGACTTCGGCGCGCACGGAGAGTTCGACGACAAGGCCACCGCACGCAGTCCGCAACTGTGGGCCAGCCAGCACCACGGCGTCCTGGCCGCGATCGGGGGCGCGGTGGCCGCGGCGGCGCTGGGCTGGTGGTCGGCCAGAGGTGGGAGCAACGCCAGAGTCGGGAGCAAGGACAGAGGTGGAAGCAAGGGCAGGTCGTGGACGGCCTGGTTGGGACAGCGGTGTCCGTGGTGACAGCGGTGTGCGGGGCGACGGCGGTGTGCGGGGCGAGAGCGGTGTGCGGGGCGAGAGCGGTGTCCGTTGAGCGGTCGCTGTTCGTTGGGACGGCGGTGTCCACCGAGCGCGTGGGTGGAGCGGGGCCGCGTCGTGTTCGGTTGGCCGCGGTTGCGGGTGCGGTGTGGGGTGGGGTGCTGCTGTGCCGTCCTCGGCGGATCGTGGGGCCTGTCCCGGTCGCCGTGGCGCTCGCGCGGCTGCTGGGGGCTCGCTATCTGCTCCAGGCGCTGGCGCTGGCAGGCATGCGTCCGCCGCCCACCCATATCGCGAACGCCGTCGACGCCCTGCACGTCGCGACCATGCTCCCGTTCGCGGCCTCCGGCCGCTATCGTAGGCCGGCGCTGCTCAGCGCGGCCGTCGCGATCGGACTGATCGCGGTGAACCGGCTACCCGGACGAGGACAAGCCGGGGAGATGACGTGACCGACCCGGACTGGCGGGAATTCCCGCCGCACGTGTTGCGCGAGTATGCGCTGCTGGCCGACGGTGAACGCGGCGCGTTGTGCGGTCCGCGCGGCGACCTGGCGTGGCTGTGCGCACCGGGTTGGGACGACGATGCCGTACTGTCCACTTTGGTGGGTGGCGGTGGGTGCTACGTTGTCACACCGGAGGACAACGCGGTGTGGGGCGGCTACTACGAGCCGGGCAGCCTGATCTGGCGCAACCGGTGGAGCACCAGCCAGACCATGGTCGAGTGTCGTGAAGCGCTGGCGTTTCCCGGTGATCCGCACCGTGTCGTCATCCTGCGTCGGATCGAGGCGATCGACCGGGACGTCCGCATGCGGGTGCAACTCGACGTGCGCGGCGGCTTCGGCCGTCGAGGTATGCGACAGTTGCATCGCGACGACGACGGCAGATGGACCGCTGTCACCGGCGATCTGCGGCTGCGCTGGTCCGGCGCTGCCGAGGCCACTGTGGACGAACATGGCAGGCTGCGACTGGACCTGGAACTGCGCGGCGGCGACCAACACGACCTGGTGCTGGAGCTGAGCGATCAGCCGTTGGGCCGACCGATCGACGCCGGGATGGCGTGGAAGGGTACCGCGCACGCGTGGCACTGCGCCGTGCCCGACTTCGCGGGAAGCGTCGCCCCGCGCGACGCCCGGCACTCCTACGCGGTGCTGCGCGGCCTGACGACCAAGGGCGGCGGCATGGTGGCCGCGGCCACTCTCGGCCTGCCCGAACGCGCGCAGGCCGGCCGGAACTACGACTATCGGTACGTGTGGCTGCGCGACCAGGCGTACGCCGGGATCGCCGTCGCCGTCGACGAACCCCACGATTTGCTGCACGAGGCCGTCCGCTTCGCGACCGCAAGAGTTCTCGAACACGGCGATCGTCTCGCGCCCGCCTACCGCGCGGACGGCAGCGCCGTTCCGGACCAGTCGGTCCTGCGGCTGCCCGGCTATCCCGGCGGCACCGACGTCGTCGGCAACCACATCAGCGGCCAGTTCCAGCTCGACGCCTTCGGTGAGATCCTCCACCTGCTCGCGGCCGCCGCCCGCCACGACCAACTCGACGGTGACGCCCGTGCGGCCGTGGACGTCGTCGCCGATGTCATCGCGCGCGAGTGGCAGGAGCCGGACGCGGGCATCTGGGAACTGGACAAAGCCTGGTGGACCCAGTCACGGTTGGCGTGCGTCGGCGGACTGCGGGACATCTCCGGCTACCTCTCGGCCGGGCGCGGTGCTGAACTGTCCGGTCTCGCCGACGCCATTCTCGCGGAGACCAGCAGGCGGTGCCTGACCGACGACGGGGTCTGGCAGCGCAGGCCGGACCGGTCCGGCACCGACGCCGCGCTGCTGCTGCCGCCGGTGCGCGGGGCCCTGGCGGCCAACGACCCTCGTACCCTTGCCACCCTGCGTGCCGTCCGCCGCGACCTGGCCGTCGACGGCTACGTCTACCGGTTCGCGCCCGACTCTCGGCCGCTCGGCGACGCCGAGGGCGCGTTCCTGTTGTGCGGCTTCATGATGAGCCTCGCGGCCTGGCAGCAGGGCGAGATGGCCGAGTCGTTCCGCTGGTTCGAACGCAACCGGGCCGCCTGCGGGCCACCTGGCCTGCTCGCCGAGGAGTACGACGTCCGTCAGCGCCAACTCCGAGGCAACCTGCCCCAAGCCTTCGTGCATGCCATGCTTCTGGAATGCGCGCAACGGCTCGCGGCCTCGCCTCCCGCGGACCGGGCGGCGGGTGCACCAGGGGCGGGTGTACCAGGGGCAACCGTCATGCCGTGAAGTCGTTGTCGGACACCATCGGCACGGTGCGGTGCTGGTCCGCGACGTCGGCGGGGTCGGCTTCGAGTGGCGTGGTGGCCTCGGTGACGGAATTCTGACCGTCGTCTTCGTCGACGGCGTCCTCCGGGCGAGCCGGGAGTCGTTGGTCGATGACGTCGGCGATCGGCTTGTCGTCAAGCGCGTACTCGTCCACGGCGGAAGCCTCCTTGCCAGGCTGGCCGGTGGCGGCAAACCGGAGGCCGGTCGCCGCCACGTCTGCTCGGCGTTCAGGAGTGGTCAGGCGTTGATCTGCTTGGCTTCTTCGCCGCCGCTGATGGCGATCTTGCGAGGTTTCGCCTGTTCGGCGACGGGCACGCGCAGGGTGAGTACCCCGGCGTCGTAACTGGCCTTGATGTGCTCGGGATCCAGGGTTTCGCCGAGAAACAGCTGGCGGGAGAACACTCCTCGGGGACGTTCCGCCACCTGCACCTCGGCGTCCTCGCCGTAGTCCGCATGACGTTCGGCCTTCACGGTGAGCACGTTGCGTTCCACGTCAAGGTCGATCGAGTCGGGGGCGACACCCGGCAGGTCGAACTGAACGACATAGTCATTGCCGGATCGGTAGGCGTCCATGGGCATCGCAGCGGGTCGGCTCGGGGTGCCGTTGACGCCGAAAAGCTGTTGGGTCAACCGATCCAGTTCCCGGAACGGGTCAGTACGCATCAGCATGGCCAATGCCTCCTTTCTCCTTCCCAAGCAGCTGTGCGGTAGCTCCGGGTCGGGCTCCGTCGTCCGCGACGTCCGCGCCGGGGACGACGGAGCCGAATGAGGGGAGTCGTCGATGCGTATCGCTGCATATCGCTCACGGCGAGCGACGAGTGGATCACCAACCCTTCTTCTGCCGTCGAGAATGTGCCATCAAGAGAATGCTGTCGTTGTCGGCCGAGGCGGGGACCGCTGCCGCCGCCACGAGCTACGCGCAGGCCAGGCCGATCGACCCGATCTGCCGTCGGATGTCGCCGGAACCCTTTCCGGAGGCGATCCCGCTGACGCCGGACCACAGGGGCGATGGATGGATCGCCGACCGGGAAAGGCGGACTCCGGTGGCGGAAAATTAGTGGCCACGATCGCGTCGAACTCGGCACGCACCCAGTCCGGGTCCGCGTAGACCAGCTCGGTGAACTGCTCGGTCACCGGTGTTCGGTGTGTGCGCTCCGGCATCGTGTATCACTCCCCGGCACGATCATCCTTCTTCACACCAGGTCATGCACCACTGCCAATATCTATAGCGCGGAGTGCAGATTGTGTCAACTGCCCAGTCCAGATAATCTGAAGTGGCTGATGGTGGCGGTCCGTGAGGGTGAACGCAGTGGCCGATCTGGGCAAGCTCGACGACGATGACTATCCGGCGTTCACCACCGGGCAGGCGGCGCGGATGCTTGGTGTGCAGGAAGCGTTTCTGCGCAGCCTGGACGCCGCCGGCGTGGTGCGCCCGCAGCGCTCCGACGGCGGCCACCGCCGCTACTCGCGCCGGCAACTCGGACTGGTCGTCCGGCTCCGCGCGCAACTCGACGAGGGCCACAATGTCGCGGCAGCCAGCCGCATCGTGAGCCTCCAGGACCAACTCACCGACGCAGCGGCCGAAATCGCCGACCTACGACGTCAACTCGGCCATGCCGCCGAGCCGAATATGCACGGACCGCGGAACTGACTGGACGCAATCAGAATTCACCGGTCTGCCCCGAAAATTTCACAAAGGTGGGCCCACCCTTGCGAAGTGGGCCCACCGGTCGCGCTGATCAGCTCGACGATGCCGACATGGCCATGTTGTTGTCGGTCGACGCGGGCTGACGCACACTGCGCAGGAAGAACGTCACCGCGAGCACGAGCAGGATCGCCTCGGCGACCAGGCTGAACACACCGAGCGGCTCACCCCAGTTGCCCATGTCGTCGTGGTAGCCCGGCAGACCAGGACCACGCGAGAGGATGTAGCCGATCATCGGTCCTGCTCCGACGCCGATGGCGACGAACCAGCTCAACCGCGCTGATCGATCGGTGATGAGGGCGGCAGCGGTCACGATGCCGATGACTTCCAGGATCCAGTAGCCGACGCCGACATACGTCGGTGCCTTGGACCCGGGAATCCCGCCCTGGTCGATAATGTGGATGATCGCGACCTGGACGCACAGGAGTGCGCCCACGAACCGGGCCGCGACATTGCTCGTATCGGCCTTCTCGTCGAGCATGCTCGAACCTCCCCATACCGGTACTGCTTCTGTCAGTCGGTGACCACTCGAACGCGGAAGGTAGTGGGTATTCTTTAGGCGTTTCTTGGAGGAATTCGACCGATGTGCCAATCAGCAAATGCGGGTGCGGGCCCGAGGTGGTTGGCTGGGCCGGTGGCCGACAACGACACGCTCCCGTCTGGGACACACGAGGGTGAGCCACACGCAGGCGGGCTCGCCGACAAGTTGAACTGGCTTCGCGCGGGTGTGTTGGGCGCCAACGACGGCATCGTCTCGGTGGCCGGCATCGTGCTCGGCGTTGCCGGGGCGACGGCTGCCAGGGGCGCGATCTTCACCGCCGGCCTTGCCGGGTTGATCGCGGGCGCCGTGTCGATGGCGTTGGGCGAGTACGTCTCGGTCAGCAGCCAGCGCGACACCGAGAAGGCCCAACTGCGGCAGGAACAGCGGGAACTGGCCGAGGATCCCGAGCAGGAACTGGCCGAGTTGGCGAGCATCTACCGCGCCAAGGGACTCTCGCAGGAGACAGCCGACACCGTCGCCCGTGAACTGACCGCGCACGACGCCTTGGCCGCGCACGCGGAGGCCGAGTTGAACCTGCGTCCCGACGAGTTCGCGAAGCCGATCCAGGCGGCCGGGTCGTCGGCGTTGGCGTTCGTACTGGGTGCGGTGTTGCCGATGCTGGCCATCCTGCTGCCGCCGCCCGCATGGCGGGTGTGGGTGACGTTCGCGGTGGTGCTGGTGGCGTTGGCGCTGGCGGGCGTTGTGGGTGCGCGCATCGGTGGCAGCCGGCCGGGCCGTCCTGCGCTGCGGGTCGTGGTGGGCGGCGCCATCGGCCTGGCTTTCACCTACGGCATCGGTCATCTCGTCGGTGCCGCCGTGAGCTGACCGCTAAGGGCGGTAGCGCAACGGGGGTAGCAGCGAGGCGGCGGCGGCCGTGGCCACCCCCGATGTGACACCAGCCCAGGCGATCGGTCCCAACGGTGTGCAGCCGAAGAACTGGCTCACGCCGGGCGTCTGCACCACGGCGCCCAGGGCGAGGGCCGAGCCCACCGCGGTGCCGACGACGAGGGGGCTGCGCCACCGTCCGCGCAACGTCTGCGCCAACTGGGTGCCGACCAGGCCGCACAGCGCCATCGTGCTGGTCCGCCGTTGGGTGCCCGGCGTGAACCGGCCGGCCAGCCAGGCCGTGGTGGCACCGATGCCGGTGGTGATGCCGCGATTGCGGATGTCCCGGACCAGGCGCGCTCCCATCGCCGTCGCCGCGCCGTCCTCGTCGGGCCGGGTTACCGCGACCGCCATCGCCGGGAACAGGTCGGTCATCAGGTTGACCAGCAGGAACTGTCGGCTCGTCAATGGCGGTGCGCCGCCGATGAGCGCGCTGAACACGGAGAAGCCGACTTCGCCCGCGTTGCCGCCGAGCAGGATGGTGACCGCGTCGGAGACGCTGCGCCACAACGCCCTGCCCTCGGCGACGGCGTCCAGGAGCACGGTCAGGTCGTCCCCGGTGAGCGCGATGTCCGCGGCTGTCCTGGCCGCCATCGACGATGTGGCGCGGATGCCGACGCCGACGCTGGCCGCCCGGATCGCCGCCGCGTCGTTCGTGCCGTCGCCGATCATGGCCGTGACCCGGCCCGCGGCCCGCAGCGCCTCGATGACCTGAAGTTTCTGTTCCGGCGCCACCCTCGCGATCACGCTGGCACCGGCGAGCAGTTCGGCGCGACCGGTGCGGTCGCGCCGCGCCAACTCCTCGCCGGTCACGACCGTGACGTCGGCGGGCCAGCCGGACGCGACGGCGATGGCCCGTGCGGTCTTCGGATGATCTCCGGTCAACATCACCGGCACGACCCCGGCTTCGCGCAGCCCGGTCACCAGGCGCGCCGCCCCTTCGCGGGGCGTGTCGGCCAAACCGACGAACCCGAGCAGCCGCAGGTTCTCCAGCGGGCCGTCCAGCGCCGGTTGTTCCTCGTCGGTCACGCTCCGTCCGGCGACCGCGATGACGCGCAGCCCCTCCTCCGCCATGGCCTCGCCCAACCGGGCGTGGTCGGGTGTTGCGGCGCAGGCGGCCAGCACGACCTCGGGTGCGCCCTTGACCAACAGCCACCGCGCACCCTCGACGTCCCTGCCGACGGTCGCCGAGTACCCACGGCTGGTCTCGAATGGCAGCCCGGACTCCTGCGCCCAGCCCGAATCCGACTCCGCAGCGTCCACAATGGCCTGATCGGTGACGTGCATCTGCCGCCCGCTGCCGTTGACCGGGCAGGCGCGGGCCGCTGCGACCACAACGGGAACGGTGTCGTCGACCTCCTCGACCCTGGTCACCCGCAGGCGGTTCTCGGTGAGCGTGCCCGTCTTGTCGAAACAGACGGTGTCCAACCGGCCCAACGCCTCCAGTGCTCGCGGGGTGCGCACCAGAATGCCCTTCTCGGACAGTCGACGCGCCGCAGCGGACTGCGCCATCGTGGCGACCAGTGGAAGTCCCTCCGGCACGGCTGCCACGGCGATCGCGACGCCACCGGCGACCGCTTGCCGCATCGGCGTTCCCCGGATCGCGGACAACGCGGTGACCAGTGCGCCGCCGCCCAGGGTCAGGGGCAGCGCACTGCTGGTCAGTTCGCGCAGCCGCGCCTGGATACCCTCCGCCGGTGCCACCCGTGCGGCGAGGTTGACGGCGCGACCCGACACGGTGTCGTCGCCGACGGCGACCACGACGGCCCTCGCCTCACCACTGACCACGCTGGTTCCCGCGAAGACCAGGCAGCTCCGTTCGGCGACGGGTGCCTCCGGTGTCGGGTCGAGCTGTTTGCCAACCGGTAGGGACTCGCCGGTCAGCGCGGACTCGTCGATCTCAAGGTCGGTCAGGTCGAGCAGCCGTGCGTCGGCCGGCACGACGTCGCCGACGCGCAGCGCGATCGTGTCACCCGGAACGAGCCTGCGGGCGTCGATGGTGGCGGCTCGCCCGTCGTCGCCGATCTTTCTCGCCTGCTGTCGTTCGTCCTCACGCAACTTCGCGAGCGCGAGCCGGCCGCGGAACCGTTGCACGCCACCGACGAACCCGTTCAGGCCCGTCGCGGCTGCTACCAGCACCGCGTCCACCGGCGAACCGACGACGGCGGAGGCGAGCGCGCCGAGCACGAGCACCGGGGTCAGCGGATCGTCGAGTTCCGCGACCACGTCGGCGAGCAGGCCGGCGCCGTATCGTGCTGGCGCGAGGACCGGTAGTTGGGCGGCGGCCGCGATGGCGGCTCGGCCGCGCTGCAACGGCGTCGGCTCCGGGGTGGCGGATCGCAGGCGTCGCACGGTCTCCTCCGCCGTCAGCGCGTGCCAGGCGACCTGTTGCCTGCCTGCGGGTGGTGCGGCGACGCTCGCTCGCAGCGCAGCGCCGCCGCCGATCAGCATGCCGCCAAGGCCGCTGAGAAAGAGCGGGTCGATCGGCCGACGCCGGTCGGTTCCGCTGCCTGCCACCACCATGATGCCGTTGAGCAGCGCGCTGGCCGTGGCCAGCGCGGTCGCGCGGCTGCTGTTGGCCCGCGCTGCCGCGCTCGCCCGCAGCACCCGCCAGACGTCGGGCAGTCCGGCGGGCGCGATCAGATCGGCGCCCCACAGCACCGGTGCGTCCTCGTCGGTGACCGCGACGCACACGTCGCCGTCCAACAGCCCGCTGACCTCGTCCGCGTGCGGCCCACTGTCCGGGGCCGGTCGACCAACCGTGATCACGACGCGGCCGTCGTCGTGCAGCCGCCGCACCACCTCCGCGAACGACTCGTCGTCGCCGACCACGTCGTCGGCGAGCGCGGCGAACTCGCCAAGATCCCGCGTCACCCCGACGAGCACGACCCGGAGTTCGGCCTGCCGTGCGGCATCCAGCAGCGCCTCGGCATGTGGATCCAGTTCGCCGTCGCGCAGCAGCACTCCGGCGTGCAGCACAACGGTGTCCACCGCATCGAGCGCCCTGAGCCGGTCGACGTCGCGAACCAGTACGCCGTGACCGGCAAGACCGATATCGAGCACGGTGTGGAACATGGTGTGCGTGGCACGGGCGGGTAGCGGCGACGCGGCGACGACCGCCTGCGCCGCCTGGTTCAGGTCCTGGCGCAGGACGAGTGCGGCCAACGCGCCGAGCAGGCCACTGTTGACGGCGCCGCTGGCATAGTCCTCGACGGGTGTCCGCTGCCGCCGGACGTCCGGCACCACGCTCATGCTGGGCCGCTGGGGCGCGCAGAGCGAGTCGTGGACCGCGTCGAAGGCGGCCGCGCGAGCCACGGCCTCGGCGAGTTGACCGGAGTGGAGCAGCAGGTCGAGCAGCAGCTGGGTGGGTGACTGACCCAGTCCTCGGGCGGCCGCGCCGGCCACGGACCTGGCCAGTTCGGCCTGCGTCCAGCCGACCTGCTCGTTGAGGGCGGCCCTGGCCGTCGGGTGTTCGCGCAGCGCGGTGACCGCGGCCTGCACCCAGCTGTGCACGCGCGGCGCCCGAATCAGCCGGGTACCGACGGCGACGGCGAGCCCGGCTGCGTCCAGGGCGAGGGCCGCCGCGGCGGTTCGCGTCGGCGTGGTGTCGCCGGGGTGGGACAGCACCGCGTTGTCGGGGTCGGGCGCTCGCTCCGTCCTGGCCAGGCCGTGGTGCTCGACCCGCTCGCCGATCCAGTCCAGCACGGTGTCCACGGCGGCTTCCTCGGCCAGCCACACGACCAGGCTGCCGAGGCCGCCGTCCCAGTGCGCGCAGACCACGTCCCGATGCTCGGCCACGAACTCGGCCAGGGCTCTGACCTGCGGCACCTGACTGTGATCGAGCGGTTGGAGGGGCACGTGCAGCCGCCTGCCGGCCCGCCACGGCGCGGGCCTTGGCGCGAGCGCGTTGCGGACGACCCTGGTCGCGAGCGTCGCGGACGTCGTGGCCGCTCCCGCGACCTGCTCGGCCGCCTGCCGAGTGCGACCGGCCAACTCGCCGACCGCGTCGACGACCGGCCCGACCTCGCGGCCGACCAGCATCACCGGGGTGAAGGCGACGGTCAGACCCAGTCGCGGGAGTGCCCGCAAGCCCTCGAACACGCTCCAGTCCTTTCCCGGGTGGTTACTGCGTGACCTGCATTCCCGGAAGTACCCACTCGCTATACACGCACACGCCGACACGGTTGGCGATCGTGGTCAGACCACAGTGGACCTACGAGAACTCCGGCCACCGGCGGCGCCTCGGGGTGAGGTGCCGCCTGCGTGTTCGGTCTTCAGCGGGTGGCCCAGTCCTGGCTGTTCGCGCTGCCGGCCGCGTTGACGGTCACGGCGGCACCGGGATTGACGGGGGCACTGTCGAGGACGTAGCCGGTCGACGGGTTGGTGATCGTCAGGTTGCCGCTGCCGTTGCGAGTGACCTGCCACTTCTGGTAGGCGCTACTGGGGTCGAAGGGATTCAGGGTGACCTGGGCTCCAGTGGTGTGGGGAGCGGTCAGGGTGAGGGGAGACGGGCAACTGTCGTAGATCCTGGCCGTGCCGTCCGCGTTCGGGTCCAGCTTCCACTGCTGCGAGGCGTGTGTGGTGTCGTAGGTGTTCAGGTCGGCCACGACGTTGGTGGAGTTGGCGCACTGCCCCGCGTGTTCCAGGGCAACGCCGCCGCCGTTGGTGAGGCCGTGGTACTGGCCGTCGCCCACGATCGTGGGGCCGTAGTCGACGGTGTGGCCGGCCGGGGAGGCGAGCGCGGCTCCGGTGGTGGCCAGCGGGGGATTGGCGGCGGACCGGTCGGCCCAGTAGCCGGCGAAGGTGGACAGGGTCTGTGCGGTCAGCAGGGTGATGGTGCCGTTCCAGCCGCCGTCGACGTGGTTCCACAGGTCGAGCAGTGAGCCGTCCACATTGCCCTGGACCTGGTCCCCGGTGTGCCAACCGGTGGTGTAGTCGAAGCTGTAGCTGCTCCCGTCAGGCCATACGTAGCGGTAGTCGCCGAGTAGGTAGGCGGCGGTGGAGTCGGCGAGCCCTCGACCCAGGCGCAGCTGCCGGAGCTGACCAGGTTGATGTAGTGCGGGTTGCAGTTGGTGATGGTCGGCCACCATCCGTTGTAGAGACGCTGCATGAAGAAGTGGCCGGACTCGTGCAGCACGGTGTGCTCGGAGTCGGGGTCGGCGGCGGAGAGGTGGACGGTGTTGTTGAGGTCGTAGTACGGACCGTCAGCCGAGTTTGCGGTCCACTGGATGTTCAACTCGGTGCAGGCGTTGTTGTTCGCCTCATGGGCGGACCAGCAGATGCTGGTTGAATTGTTGCGGCTCCACCACAGGAGGTTGACGGTGTCGAAGGCGTGCCAGGCCCGAGCGGTGGCCGAGGAAGGCTTGAGGACGCCGAGGGAGACGCTGGCGGAGATGTTGGACTGGACGGGCGAGTCGAATGTGTAGGGGGTACCTGTGGTGTCGCTGACCTTCCACAGCTTGGTGCTCTCGGTACGGAACCGCACCCACATGCTGTACATCGAGGTGGTCGAAGTGGGTGTGTAGCAGAGGTTGAAGCCGCCGTCGCTGACGGCTGTGTACCGGTAGTCGGCGGTGAGCTGGTGCTGGGCGTCTGTGGACTTCTCGGCTCCCCACAAAGCGACATTCGCATTGCGGACCGGCTTGGTCAGCATGGGTTTTCCCGCGCCGGCTTCTGCCGATTGGTAGTCGTACTGGAGGTTGCCGCTCAGGCAGATCGAGGACGCAGCAGCTGCACTGGAAGCCGTCAGCGGGACGGCGGCGATGGCGCCGAGCAGAGCAATGCCAAGGACAGCGAATCTGTGCGGGAGCCGAATTCTGGTGGCCATGGAGCTGGCCTCCTCTCATGGGAACGCGCACGCATCGAATGCGGCGCGCAGCCAGTATCAGCTCCCAATACCTTTGCCGGTAAGAGCGCGGAAAAGCACCTACCCGGTAGTGTTTCAGCTGTACTCAAATGGCCCAGTGCGCACAGCTGCATGTTATCGAATTTCCGACCATATTGTCGGCGCAAATATCCCCGGTATATCTTTCCGGAAATCCGCCGATCCCCGAGTCCTAATAGGACTGTTGAGCGCGCGGGCCGGTTCAGACCCAGTAGGAGATGCGGGAGCGGTAGCGACGCAGCATGGTCAGTGCGAGGCCCCAGACCAGGACGGTAAGGCCGATCGCGACCAGCCAGCTCCACCAGTCCACCGACTGGCCGACGAGCGGCTGGCGGACGATCTGCACGAAGTGGAACAGCGGGTTCAACTGGATGATCCACGCCTTGCCACCGCCGACCTTCTGCACGAACTCGTCCAGTGGCCAGGAGATCGGCAGGAAGAAGAACAGCAGCTGCACGAGTGCGCCGATCAACGGTTTCACGTCGCGGAAGCGGGCGGCGACGATGCCGAGGATCAGGGTGCTCGCGGTCATCGCGACCACCAGCAGCAGCATGCCGGGGATGGCAAGGAAGCTGTACCAGCCGAGGCCGGGCTGGCAGGTGAGGCCGCCTGGCACACAGGTCGGCGTGTTCATCGTGTACGGGTGGTCGAGCTGGGTGAAGAAGATCGCCAGCAGGACCACGTAGATGATCATGTTGTGCGCGAGGGTGAGCAGCTGGCGCCACACCGTGCGCAGCACGAACACGGTCATCGGCGCCGGGACCTGCTTGATGACGCCGTCGCTGACCGCGAAGCTGTCCGGGCCGTCCAGCAGGCAGCCGCTGACGAAGCCCCAGATGATCAGGCCGGTGCCGATGTAGGGCAGGAACGTGGCCAGCTGGTCGTGGAACAGCGCGCTGAACAGGATGCCGAGACCGGCGGTGGTGGTCGCGGTGGCGATGGTGAGCCAGAACGCGCCAAAGATCGACCTGCGGTAGCGGGCGCGCAGGTCCTGCCAGCCGAGGTGGGACCACAGTTCCCAGGAAAGCAGGCCCTCCCGCATGTCCTGGAACGCGCGCGACCAACTGCGCGGGCTCGTCGGCTCCGGCAGGGCGTCTAGGTCATCGGCCATCGTGCTGGTCATTCTCCGGACCTTAGCAAGCGCGGTCGACCGTGCTTGCTGGTGCTTGATCGATTGGCGCGCGGCGACTTGTGCTTGGCGGCGAAGGCCACGCTACAGCGGCACACCGGCACGTGTGACACTGCGGCCATGGAAGCCGTGCGGCAGATGTACGAGCGTGGTGCGGACCGGTACGCGACGCTGCGGGCGGGGTTGCTGGTGACCGGGTCGGAGCCGTTGCTGTCGCGGTTGCCACTTGGGCAAGCGCGGGTGGTCGTGGACGCGGGCACCGGAACGGGCGCGCTGTTGCCGCTGCTCGGGGTGGCCGCGCCGAACGCGACGATCGTCGGTCTCGACCTGACCATGGAGATGCTCGGCCACGCCACCCGGCACGGCGCGCGGCTGGTGCTGGCCGATCTCGCGCATCCGCCGTTGCTGCCGAGCAGCGTTGACGTCCTGCTCAGCGCGTTCGTGCTGTTCCACCTCGCGGACCCGCCCGCCGCGATGCGGCAGTTGGCCGCCGCGCTGCGACCGGGTGGGGCGTTCGCGGCGGCGACCTGGGCCAAGGACGAGTACTGGCCCGCGAAGGCGGTGTTCTCGGCCGAACTGGACGCGGCAGGCGCGCCGACGGTGACGTCGAGTCGGTACGGCGCCGAACACACCGAGACACCGGAGGCGCTGGTGGCGCTGGTCGAGTCGGCCGGGCTGCGGGTGACCGGCATCGAGGTCGCGCCGTTGGGCGGCCCCGCGATCGACGCGGCCGACCTGATCGCGGAGTGGACCTCGTTGGGGTCGACGGCGGCAAGGTTCGCGGCGTTGGACGCGACGACCCGGCGGCGGGTGGCGGCCGACGCGACAGAGAAGGTGGCCGCGCTGTCCGAAGAGGACCGGCGAGATCCGCACGTGGTGATCCGGTTGTGGGCCGCGAAGGACTGAGTCACGCGTGCCAGGTGGCCCAGTGGGTGATCTGGATGCGGATCACCGGGCCTTGCGGTTGGTGGTCGCGGTACTGGGCGTATTTGGCGGCCAGCAGGCGAACGGGGTCGGCGAAGGTCGCCGGGTCGCGCAGGACGGTCGCGGTGCCGTCCGCGCGAATCCACCAGAGCCGCGTCCAGTCCTCCGCGTACTCGTCGACCAGCAGGCTGACCAGGGGGTTGGCCGCGATGTTGCGCAGCCGCTTGAGGTCACGGGTGGTCTTGGGTTTGTGGTCGACCGCGACGTAGGCGGTCTCGCCGTCGAGTGCGAAGGTGACCGGGACCAGGTGCGGGCGGCCCGATTCGTCCACTGTGGCCAGTCGGGCGACCCGGGCTTCGGCGAAGGGCGTCACGGCTTCTGGTCGGTCGGGCACCAGTAGAGCCTGCGGCCGGCCAGTTCGGCGACCTGTACCTCTGCGCCGCAGACCAGGCATGGCAGGCCGGCCCTGCGGTAGACGTAGACCTCGCCGCCGTGCCGGTCCTTGCGCGGCTCCCGCCCGGTGACCTTCGGGTCGTGCTCGGGCCGGACGGTGTCGATCCGGCCGGTCTTCACGCCGTAGCGCATCAGCTCGACCAGGTCGTCCCACATGTCCGTCCACAGCTCGTGGCTGACCGCGCGACCCTCGACGTACGGGTGGACGTCGTGCCGGAACAGCACCTCGGCCCGGTAGACGTTGCCGACGCCGGCGATCACCGACTGGTCCATCAGCAACGCGGCGATGGGCTGCTTCGAGCGGCTGATCCGCCTGAACGCCTGCTCCGGGTCGGCGTCCTTGCGCAGCGGGTCGGCACCGAGCCTCGCGTGGATCGCCGCGACCCTGGCCTCGTCGATGACCTCGCAGATGTTGGGCCCGCGCAGGTCGGTGCCGTGCGTCGCGCCGAGCATGCGCATCCGGACCTGGCCGACCGGGTCGGGCTCGGGCAGTGTGAACTCGTCGAACACGCCGATGAGGCCAAGGTGGATGTGCACGATCGCATCCGGGCCGTAGCGGTGGAACAGGTGCTTGCCGTGCGCGTCGGCGCGCACCAGCTTGCGGCCGTCGACGAGTGCGGCCTCGGCCGCGAACCGGCCCTGCGGGCTGCTCACCGCGACCGGTTTGCCGGCATAGCGCCGCTGGTGCAGCCGGGCCAGCCGGTGCAGGGTGTGCCCTTCTGGCATGCGGACCGCTACCTGGTCGGCAGAGCGGGCGGCACGCCGGTGCGCTCGTACTCGGCGAACTCGCCGATGCGCCGCTTGTGCCGCTCGTCCTGGGAGAACGCGGTCGCCAGGAACGTCTCGGCGATCCGCTCGGCTTCCTCGGCCGTGTGCATCCGGGCACCGATGGCGACGACCTGGGCGTCGTTGTGCTGCCTGGCCAGCGTGGCCGTCTCGGCGTTCCAGGCCAGCGCGGCGCGGCAGCCGGGCACCTTGTTGGCCGCGATCTGCTCGCCGTTGCCGGAGCCGCCGATGACGATGCCGAGGCTGCCCTCGTCGGCGACGGTCCGCCTTGCCGCCTCGACGCAGTAGGGCGGGTAGTCGTCTTCCGAGTCGTAGGCCGGTGCTCCGACGTCGACGACCTCGTGGTCGAGCCCCTTGAGGTGCTCGACGAGGTGGGTCTTCAGTTCGAAGCCGGCGTGGTCGGAGCCGATGTAGACGCGCACGGCTGCGAGTCTGCCATCACGCCTGCTGGAGCACGGGACGGAGGGTCGCTACGGTGCACTGCTGTGTGGGTCGAGGTGGGCGATCGGGTGTTCGCACGCCGCTACGCCGAGTTGGACCTGACCGTGGGCCTCGTCGTCGGCGACAGCGCCTGCCTCGTCGTTGACACTCGGGGCGACGAGGCACAGGGTGCCGAGTTCGCCGCCGCGGTGCGTGAGATCACCGACGCGCCGTGGACGGTGGCGCTGACCCATGCACATTTCGATCACGTGCTGGGTACATCGGCCTTCCTGCCGGCGCCGGTGTGGGCCCACGAGCGGGCGGGCAGGCTGCTCGTGCCCGGTGCGGACCTCGGGCGCGGCGCGTTCCTACGGCAGTACCGGCGCGAAGGCCGGACCGAGAAGGCGACGCTGTTGGCCGAGGCGCGGGTGGTCGGGCCGGATCGGAGCGTCGCGGACGGCGTCGAGTTGGACATCGGCGGCCGGATCGTCCGCCTGGCGCACTTCGGCCCCGCGCACACCGACAACGACCTGGTGGTGTGGGTGCCGGATGCTCGGGTGCTGTTCGCAGGTGACCTGATCGAACACGATGCGGCGACCGGTTCGTTCAGTGCCGAGTCGTTTGGGCCGGAAACGCATTTGGCGAACTGGCCACACGCGCTGAGCGGCGTTATCACGATTGATCCAGACACCGTGATCTGCGGTCATGGCGAACCCGTTGACCGGAATTTCGTGATTTCGGCGCGCGATCAACTTCGCGCACTGCTGCGCCTGCGCACCTCGGTACGAAACGGCGAATCTGGTGCGGCGGAAACGATCGAGTCCTTGTCGCTTCCCGAAGACGTCGTTCGGGCTGCTTTGACTACTGCCGATTAGTCGACAACAACGCACCGAAGCGATATTCGGCCGAACGGGTGATAGCAGAAACCCAACTCACCGACAAAATGTTACCGAACAGAGATTGAGCCGATACCCTCTCCGCGTTTAACCGTACCGGGCAGTGGGGACCGGTTTCACAACTCGGAGCTGCCGATGCTGTACCCGCTCGTCGAGCTGCCCAGACTGGCCGCGACGACGCCCCACGACGCAGGCGTCCGCCAGGCCGCCGTGTTGTCCGCACGCCTTGCCTACGTGCTGACCTGCGCGACCCTGGCGTGGGGCGTGCTGGTCGCAACGGGCTGGCTGCACCGCATCACCGGCCGGCAGGCCACCCGCAGCTCGCATCTGGTGCTGGCCACGCTGGCCATCGCGTTCGGTGCGCTGCACGCGGCCGTGTTCGTGTTCCTGACCGGCACGACGAAGTTCAGCGTCGCCGACCTGACCGTACCGTTCGCGGACGGACTCGTCAGGCACGCCGCCGGCATCATCGGCATCGAGCTGATGCTGGCGATCGCGCTTTCGATGGTGGTGCAACGGTTCATGTCGTATCGCCGCTGGTTGTGGCTGCACCGCATGGCCTACCCGGCGGTAGCCCTGATCGTCCTGCACTCGTTTCTCGGGGCCGGCGCCAACGGCCACCTCGAACAGCAGTGGCTGGCCGGGCTCACCGTGCTGACCCCAACGGTCGTGATCGCCGTGCTGCGCTTCATCCCGGCGAAGGTGCTGGTGAACGCCGGTTTTGTCGAGGAGGACGTGTGAGCGGCATCAAGGTCGTCGTGAACAACCGCAGGTGCCACCAGTACGGGATCTGCCAGGCCGAAGCGGGCAACGTGTTCCAGCTGCGCGCCAACGGGCAGCTGCGCTACGACCACCGGCCACCGGAGAGCGAGCGCGAGCACACCCTGATGGCCGCGCGGTACTGCCCGATGCAGGCCATCACGGTCGTGGAGCGTGGCAGGTGAACAAACCGGAACGGATCGTCATCGTCGGCGCCGGACTGGCCGGTCTGCGCGCGGCCGAGGCGTTGCGCGAGCTGAAGTTCGAGGGCGAACTGGTCGTCGTCGGCGCGGAGACCCGCAGGCCCTACCACCGGCCGGCACTGTCCAAGCAGCTGCTCACCGGCGAACTGCGGGCCGCCGACCTCGCGCTGCGCAGCTACGTCACGTTGGACGCGCGCTGGCGGCGCGGCACCCAGGCGATGAAGCTCGACCACCGCAGGCGTGTCGTCGAACTGCCGGGCGACGAGGAACTGCGTTACGACGGCCTGGTCATCGCGACCGGCGTGCAGCAGCGGCATCTGCCCGGTTCGCCACGGCACGACCCGCGCGTGCACGTGCTGCGCACCATCGACGACGCGACCGCGCTGCAGCGGACGCTGCGCACCGGGCCACCCGAGCGGGTCGTGGTGATCGGCGGCGGGTTCACCGCGTGCGAGGTCGCCGCGACAGCACGCGAACTTGGCCGGGACGTGACCATCGTGGCGCGGCCCAAGACGCTGCTCGGCAAGGCGCTCGGCCAGCGGATCGGTGAGCGGATCGGCAGGCTGCACCGCACCCACGGCGTCGATCTGGCGCTCGGCGTCGAGGTGGTGCACTGGATTCCGCAGCCGCGCGGCATCGCGCTGCACCTGTCCAACGGCGAGCTGTTGCTGGCCGGCTGCGTCGTCCTCGCGGTCGGCAGCACGCCAGCGGTGCAGTGGCTGCGCGGGTCCGGCCTGACGCTGGAGGACGGGCTGCTGTGCCGGCCGAGCTGCCACGTGGTCGGCGCGACCGACGTGGTCGCGGCCGGCGATGTGGCGCGCTGGCCGAACCTGCGCTTCGAGGCGGTGCCCCGGCGCGCCGAGCACTGGCTCAACGCGGCCGAGATGGGCAGGGCGGCCGCGGCGAGCCTGCTGGCCGGGCCGGTCGACGCACTGCCGTTCACGCCGCTCCCCCGGTTCTGGTCCGAGCAGTTCGGCGTCCGGTTGCAGGTCGCCGGCATGCCGACCCTCGGCGAGGACACGATCGTGCTGGAGGGTAGGCAGGCCAAGCCGAAGGTGATCGGGCACCTGCGCAACGGCAGGCTGATCGGCGTGACCTCGTGGGACGCGCCACCGGAGATGCTGCGTTGGACCGCAGAACTGGAGCGCGAACTGCTCCGCCCGACCACGTCGAACATCCCGAAGGTGCCGACGCCGGTCGAAAGGAAGGTACGCGCGGACCGGCTCACCCAGCTCGTCGAGTGGCAGATGAGCCGGGGTGAGCGGGTCGAGGCGATGGAGCTGGCCAAACGCAACTAACGCTGGATGGACTTGATCTCCAGGAATTCTTCCAGTCCGAAGTGGCCGTATTCGCGGCCGTTGCCGGACTGGCGGTAGCCGCCGAACGGGGCGACCGGGTTGAACGCGCCGCCGTTCACGTCGACCTGGCCGGTGCGCAGCCGCTTGGCCACGGCAATGGCACGATCCTGGTCTGCCGAGAACACGCCACCGGCCAGGCCGTAGATGGTCGAGTTGGCGATGCGCACCGCGTCGTCCTCGTCGCGGTAGGGCATGATCGACAGCACCGGGCCGAAGATCTCCTCCTGCGCGATGGTCATCTCCGGGCTGACCCCGCCGAACACGGTGGGCCGCACGTAGTAGCCGGTCGGCAGGCCGTCGACCGGGTCGGCGCCGCCGGTGGCCAGCGTCGCGCCCTGCTCGATGCCGGTCTCGATGTAGCCGCGCACGCGGTCACGGCCTGCCCGCGAGGACATCGGGCCGATCCTGGTGGTCTCGTCGGTCGGGTCACCGACGCCGTACTTGGCCGTCGCCGCGACCGCGAGATCGACGGCTTCGTCGTGTTTGTCGGCGGGAACGAGCATGCGCGTCCACGCTGTGCAGGTCTGGCCGCCGTTCATGAAGCAGTTGGCCACGCCGAGCTTGACGGCCTTGGCCAGGTCGGCGTCGTCCAGGATGACGTTGGCGGACTTGCCGCCCAGTTCCAGCGCGACCCGCTTGACCGTGTCGGCCGCGACCACGCTGACCCGCTTGCCGGCGCGGGTCGAGCCGGTGAACGAGACGAGGTCGACACCGGGATGCGCGGCGATGGCCTCGCCGACGACCGGGCCGGTGCCGTGCACCAGGTTGACGACGCCTGCCGGCAGGCCGGCCTCGGTGAGCACGTCGAGCAGGATGTTCGCCACAGCAGGCGCGAGTTCGCTCGGCTTGAGCACGACGGTGTTGCCCGCTGCGATGGCCGGGATCACCTTGGCGACGATCTGGTGCAACGGGTAGTTCCACGGCGTGATCGCGCCGACAACGCCGAACGGTTCGCGCAGCACCAGCGAGTTGCCGATCTCCTCCGAGAAGGAGAAACCGCCGTCCAGCAGGTCGGCGATGCCGGCCGAGGTGGCGACCGGCAGCGCGGCCTGCACCCGACGGGAGAACGTGATCGGCGAGCCCATCTCGGCGGTGGTGGCCGCGGCGATCTGCTCGCCACGCTCGGCGAGACCAGCGGACACCCGGCGGATCAGCGCGATCCGATCCGCGACCGGCGTGGCCGCCCAGGACTCGAACGCCTCGGCAGCGGCGTCGACCGCGGCGTCGACGTCGGCGGGTGTGCCGGCCGGGACCGAGCTGATCACCTGCTCGGTCGCGGGATCGCGCACCTCGATCCGCTCGGTCGCCAGGTCGCGCTGCTCGCCGGCGATCACATGCCCGGTGTGGTGGGTCGCTGGGGCCGCCATGAATCCTCCAGGGTGTCGGGTTTCACCTCACCCTGACACATCAGGGCGCCCCCGCGACCGTGCCCCTCACTCGCTTCACTCGCTGTGACGTCAGTCGAAGGCGAGATCGCCGGTCCTGGTCCGCTTGAGCTCGAAGAAGTTCGGGTAGCCGGCGAGCAGCACGGCGCCGTCGAACACGTTGAGCGCGTCCTGGCCGCGCGGGATCTTGTTCAGCACCGGTCCGAAGAACGCGACGCCGTTGACGTGGATGGTCGGGGTGCCCACGTCCATGCCGACCGGGTCCATGCCGGCGTGATGGCTGCGCAGCAGCGCCTCGTCGTAGTCGGTGCTCTCGGCGGCATCCGCGAGGTCGGCCGGCAGCCCGACCTCGGCGAGCGCCTCCTTGACCACCGCGGGGCGGTCGGAGTTGTGCTGGTTGTGGAACCGGGTACCCATGGCGGTGTAGAGGTCGCGCAGCACGCCGTTGCCGAACTTCTCCTCGGCGGCGATGGCGACCCGAACCGGGCCCCACGCGGTGCGCATCGACTCCCGGTACTGCTCGGGCAGGTCACGGCCGTCGTTCAGCACGGCAAGGCTCATCACGCGGAAGGCGAGGTCGATGTCGCGGTGCTTCTCGACCTCAAGAATCCACCGGGAAGAGATCCAGGCGAACGGGCAGATCGGGTCGAAGTAGAAATCGACCTTGGTGCGCTCGGGGGTCGGCTGCGCGTCAGTCATGGATCGGTCTCCGTAATCAAGTGGGGTCTTCTCCTCAGCCATAACTGACCGCGCCTGGCGGTTCTTCCCGACCAGGCGGGACGACGGTGGCAGAACGTGATTGGATGCCAGAGACCGAACCAATCGACAATGATGACCAACTGAGGTGACTTGTGGCCGCGCCCAACCTGACTCGCGAACAGGCGGAGGAACGTGCCGCCCTGCTCGACGTGAAGTCCTACTCGATCGAGTTGGACCTCACTGATGGTGCCGGGGCGCCGGGAGAGAAGACTTTCCACTCCACCACGACCGTTCGCTTCACCAGCCGCACCGCGGGTGCGTCGACCTGGATCGACCTGATCGCGGCCGGGATTCGTAGCGCGGTGTTGAACGGCGTCGCACTCGACGTGTCCGGCTACCGCGAGGACGAGGGCATCGCCCTGCCGAACCTGGCCGAGACCAACGAACTGGTGGTCGACGCCGACTGCCGGTTCATGAACACCGGCGAGGGGCTGCACCGCTTCGTCGACCCGGTCGACAAGAGCGTCTACGTGTACTCACAGTTCGAGACCGCTGACGCCAAGCGCATGTTCGCCTGCTTCGACCAACCGGATCTCAAGGCGACCTTCGATTTCACCGTGCTCGTCCCGGCCGACTGGCAGGTGATCTCCAACAGCGCCGTGGCGAGCACCACCGAGGTCGCGGTGGAGGCAGGCCCCTCGGCCGTGCGGCACACCTTCGCCACCACCGGGGTGCTGTCCACGTACGTGACCGCGCTGGTGGCCGGACCGTACACGCGGTGGACCGACGAGTTCGTCGGCGACGACGGCATCCGCATCCCGCTCGGCATCTACTGCCGTGCGTCGCTGGCCGAGAACATGGACGCCGAACGGCTGTTCACCGAGACCAAGCAGGGCTTCGGCTACTACCACAAGGTCTTCGGCGTGCCGTACCCGTTCGCCAAGTACGACCAGTGCTTCGTGCCGGAGTTCAACGCGGGCGCCATGGAGAACGCGGCCTGCGTCACCATCCTGGAGGACTACGTCTTCCGCAGCCGCGTCACCCGCTACTACTACGAGCGGCGCTGCGAGACCGTGCTGCACGAGATGGCGCACATGTGGTTCGGCGACCTGGTCACCATGCGCTGGTGGGACGATTTGTGGCTGAACGAGTCGTTCGCCACGTTCGCCAGCGTGCTCGCGCAGGCCGAGGCCACCGAGTACAAGGCGGCCTGGACGTCGTTCGCGAACATCGAGAAGTCGTGGGCCTACCGGCAGGACCAGCTGCCCTCGACGCACCCGATCGCCTCGGACATTCCGGACCTACAGGCGGTCGAGGTCAACTTCGACGGCATCACCTACGCCAAGGGCGCGAGCGTGCTCAAGCAGCTCGTCGCCTACGTCGGCCTCGACAACTTCCTGGCCGGCGTGCGGGTGTACTTCGCCAAGCACGCCTGGGGCAACGCGACCCTCGCCGACCTGCTCGGCGCGCTGGAGGAGGCGTCCGGCCGGGACTTGTCCCGCTGGGGCGCGCAGTGGTTGCAGACCACCGGCCTGAACCTGATCCGGCCGAGGTTCGCCATCGACGCGGACGGCAAGTTCACCGAGTTCGCGATCCTGCAGGGCCCTGCGCGGCCGGGCGAGGGCGAGCTGCGCACGCACCGGATCGCGGTCGGCATCTACGACAACGACGCGCAGGGCAAGCTGGTCCGCAGGCACCGCGTCGAGCTGGACGTGTCCGGCGACCGCACCGACGTGCCCGCGCTGGTCGGCGTGTCGCGCGGCAAGCTGGTGCTGGTCAACGACGACGACCTGACCTACTGCACGATGCGGCTGGACAACGACTCGCTCGCCTGGATCGTCGACCACATCGCGGACATCGCCGAGCCGCTGCCGCGCACGCTGTGCTGGTCGGCCGCGTGGGAGATGACCCGTGAGGCCGAGCTGAAGGCCCGCGACTTCGCCACCCTTGTGCAGGGCGGCATCCATGCGGAGACCGAGGTCGGCGTCGTGCAGCGGCTGCTGTTGCAGGCGCAGGTCGCGATCGCCTCCTACGCCGATCCGGAGTTCGCGCCGCGCGGCTGGCGGGCGCTGACCGACGGGGTGCTTGAGCTGGCCCGCGCCGCGGAGCCCGGCTCCGACCACCAGTTGTCCTTTGTGAACTCGCTGGCCGGATCGGTGCTGGAAGCGGACAAGGTGGCGGTGCTGCGTGGCTGGCTGGACGGCAACGACCCGCTGCCCGGCCTCGATGTGGACACCGACCTGCGCTGGCGGCTGTTGCAGGCGCTGGTCGCGCACGGCGCGGCGGGCGAGGACGAGATCGACGCGGAGGAGCTGCGCGACGCGACCGCGACCGGTCATCGGGCCGCCGAGCGGGCCCGTGCGCTGATCCCGACCGAGGAGGCCAAGGAAAAGGCTTGGCAGCGCGCGGTTTTCGACGACGAGCTGCCCAACGCGGTCAACGAGGCGATCATCAACGGGTTCGCCCACCCGGCGCAGAAGCAACTGCTCGCCTCCTACGTGCCGCGCTACTTCGCCGATGTCGCGGACGTGTGGCAGCGGCGCTCCAGCGAGCGGGCCCAGCCGACCGTCGTCGGCCTGTTCCCGTCCTGGGCGGTCGAGCAGGAGACGGTGGCCGCCGCGGATGCGTGGTTGGCGCAGGAGCGGCCGCCCGCGCTGCGCAGGCTGGTGTCCGAGGGCAGGGCCGGCATCGTCAGGGCGCTCGCCGCGCGCGAGTTCGACCGTTCCTAAAACCGCTGGTACAGAGCGAATTGACGAACTGACGGGCGCGACGCCGACATGATCGGCGTCGCGCCCGCTACGCTCGCGCATCATGGCGGAAACGATCTACTGGTTGGCAACGCTGTTGTGGTCGCTGGTCGTGCTGCTGGCGCTCATCGTGTTCCGCCGACCGCTCGGCAGGCTGATCCGCTCGGCAGGCAACCGCGACCTCCAGGTCCGTATCGCTGATCAGGACCTTTCCGTTGCCGAGCTGGCAAGGCAGCAGGCCGACCTCATCAACGACCTGCAGAACCAGGTTTCCGTGCTGCGCCAACGCATCGGCGACCTTGAGGCCGCGCGCCGGTGGGCGCAGGACGCGGAGGCCCAGAACGCCGTCCCGATCGAGCCGCTCCCGGTACCGACGCCGATCGCCATTCCGGCCCAGCAGGAATCCGAGGCGGAGCCGGTGCGCAGGACGGACACCCGGCAGTTCCCGGTGCCGGCCGGCCCGCCGCCGTGGGAGCGGGTCGAGGCGATCGCCGAACCGGCCACCACTGCTCCCCCTGCGCCCGCCCAGGTGGTCGAGGCCGCACCTGCCGAGCAGGGGCCCTCGGAACCGGTGCCCGGCCCCGCCGACAAGCGGCCCGCGCCGACCGGCCTGTTATGGGTCGACGACCACCCGGAGCACAGCGCGGTGCAGATCGACCTGTTGCAGCGGCACCAGGTCATGGTGCACACCGCGCGCAGCACCGAGGAAGCGCTGGAGAGCTTACGTCGACGCCGCTACGAAATGGTCGTCTCCGGCATGATGCGGGAGGAAAACGGCAAGTCGATTCCGAATGCCGGACTGGAGCTCGTGCGCGCCATTCGGATGTTGGACCAGGACACGCCGATCGCCATCTACTCCAACGGCCAGTCGGCCGGCATGTACGGGCCGATGGCAAGGGACGCGGGCGCGAACGTCCTCACCGGGTCGTGGTTCGAACTGGCCGAGGAGCTGCGCAGCCGTCGGCTGTTCCCGATGACCAAGCCGTCGCCGGCACGCCCCTGACACCAACAACGGTCCCCCGGCGAGTCGCCGAGGGACCGTCGCGAGAACTCGTTCGTCAGTGGCGCGGGTCGTGACCGACCTGGTCCGTCAGCATGCGCAGGCCGCTGACCAGGCCACCGATCAGGTCGCTCTCCTTGAACGAGGCGACCATGGCCATGGTGGCGAGCTTGCAGCCCCGGTCGGAGAGCCTGCGGTGGGCCTCCTCACCGGTGACGATCTCCAGCACCCGCTGGCCGGGCGAGACCGCGATCAGCACCGAGTGGCTGGCGGCCGCACCGAGGGAGGCGTGCAGGTCCTCCGCGGTCTTGCGGGTGTCCGTGCCCAGATTGCCCAGGTACACGCTGAAGTCCAGGCCGGTGGTGCGGGTGGACAGCGTCAGCGCCTCGTCCAACCTGGACAGTTGCACCGGGGTGAACGGCACCGTCGGCGGCAGCGGCTTGACCTCGCGCGCGATGGAGATCCGGCCACCTGCCATCACCGCCTCGCCGAACGCCAGCTCGCGCTGCTCGGTCCTGCTCACCACACCGTTCGCGGAATGCGTTCCCGCCGCGGTCGCCCCCTGTTGGGAGTCCACGCTCACCTGCTCACCAGTTGCCACGAGCACCTCCCCTGGCGGTCCGGACCTTGACATCCTCGGCTGCTTCAGAAGAAGCGGCATGCGAGCCGGCTCCGCCCTTGTTGGCGCTCCACCAGACGGGGTCATACGTCCACTCCTGACCGGAGCGGTACTTCGGGCTGCGGGCCATCTTCGGCGCGAGGGTCAGCAGCGCGATCACCCCGTAGAGCGCCGCCGGAATCAGCACGAAGACGAGCACGGTCTGCACGACTGTCACGCGCAGTACGGTAGCCGATCGCCCAGCGCGGCACGCACCGGCTCGGCAGTTCGCGCGCCGCATCACGCGACGATCACGAGTCGAAACACCGCAATGGCGCGCTTGCCTAGCATCCGCGCCGAAAACCACCCGGTGAGAGCAGCCGCTGGTCCGATTGCTGGCGCTCCAGATGGCCGCAGCTGGCGAGCGTATTGGCGGCTTGTTCAATAAAAACAATCGCCGTACATTTTTCACCTGTACGGCCCTTGCGGCCAATCATCAGTTACGCTTCGCCGCACCCGACGCAAGGAGAAACCGCCATGCACACGGTCCCCGCCGCCGATCGAGTGATCCCCTTTGCGCCTTCAGAGAAGATCATTGTTACGGACAGTGTAACTGGAACCCGCGTGACCGCATGCTCGGGTACTCGGGTCACCAGCCTGGATGGCACGCGAGTCACGGCCCTGGATGGCACGCGGGTGACGGCGCTGGGCACCAGGGTGACTCGCACCGACGGTACTCGCATCACTGCTCTGGGTACCCGAGTGACCGCCCTCGGCACCAGGGTCACTCGTCGGGTGGCGCGTCCGGACGGCACCCGCGTCACCGCGGGCACCCGCGTGACCCGCAAGGACGGGACGCGCGTCACCGCCCTGGCGGGCACCAGGGTCACCAGCTGAAACGCCGCCGAACGGACCAGGCGCCCGTTATTTACGCGGCCGGTGTTCTACGCGGCCGGCTCGCCGAGATAGGGCAGCCACTGCGGGTCCGCCTTGCTCACGCCCGCCAGCAACCGCCAGTTCTGCCCGCGCGGAGCGGTCGGCGTGATGGGCAGGCGCCAACCGAGTTCGGCCAGCAACTTGTCGGCTTTGCGATGGTTGCACTTCGCACAGCTGGCCACACAGTTCTGCCAGGTGTGTGGGCCACCCCGACTCCGAGGCACGACGTGGTCGATGGTCTCGGCCCTGGCGCCGCAGTACACGCAGCGATACCGGTCGCGGTACATCAGGCCGGCACGGGTCAGCGGCACGCGGGCGCGATAGGGCACCCGGACGTAGCTGCTGAGCTTGATCACCGACGGCGCCTCGACGGTCATCGCGGCGGAGTGCAGCATCAGGCCGGTCGAGTCACCGTGGATGACCTCGGCCTTGCCGCACACGACCAGGATCACCGCCCGCCGCAGCGGCAGGGCGGTGAGCGGCTCGAACGTCGCGTTGAGCAGCAGCACCTGCCGCTTACCCCACGGCGAAGGCAACCCGGATCCACCGGGTTCCTGGCGCACAACACCGGTCGACGCCGCCTGGCTGGCAGCGCCGATCGGGATCGGTTGTCGGTCGGGCACGCGACCACCTCCACCGGGTACGCGCCTAGTCGACCACAGATCACCCACGAAAAGCACGTGTGTTTGGTGACGTGTCCCACAGAGATTGTCGACAACCTGATGAACATCACCCGTATGGTCTGCGCCGACGACGCCGATTCGTGACATGTCGCTGGAGGCCCCGCGGTGATCGACCTGCTCAGCACCCCACCCTCGTGTGTCAGCAACGACCCTGGCAGCTGGTGCGCCCAGGTGTGGGACTCGACGCACGTGGTCTGGCTCGCCGACCTCACCAACTGGGACTGGCTGGTCGCCAAGCCGTTCAAGATCGCCGTCATCGTGGTGGTCGCGTTCGTGGTCCGGATGCTCCTGCACCGCATGATCAAACGGTTGACCAGCGGCGGCGGTACGGGCAAGCGTCCCGCGATCCTGCGCCCGTTGCGCGAGCGCGCCCCGCAGTCCAGCGGCCCCGTGCTCTCCGAGCGGCGCGGGCAGCGCGCCAGGACCATCGGCTCGGTGCTCACCTCGATCGTCTCGTTCGTGGTCTGGGGCATCGCGTTCGTGCTGGTGCTCGGCGAGTTCGGCCTCGACCTCACGCCGATCATCGCGTCGGCGGGCGTGATCGGCGTCGCGGTCGGCTTCGGCGCGCAGAACCTGGTCAAGGACTTCCTGTCCGGCATGTTCATGCTGCTTGAGGACCAGTACGGCGTCGGCGACGTGGTCGACCTCGGCTCGGCGACCGGCACTGTCGAATCGGTCGGCCTGCGCATCACCACGGTCCGGGACGTGGCCGGCACGGTCTGGTACGTGCGCAACGGCGAGATCGACCGGGTGGGCAACTCCAGCCAGGGTTTCGCGGTCGCGGTGGTGGACGTTCCGGTCGGCTATGCGACCGACGTGAACGAGGCACTGAACCTGCTCGGCGACGTGGCCACCAAGGCGAGCGCGGAGCCACCGCTGGTCCACGACGTGCTGGAGACCCCGCAGGTGCTCGGCGTGCAGGGCATGACCAAGGACGCGCTCACGCTGCGGCTGACCGTGAAGGTGCGGCCCGCGCGCCAGTGGGCCACCCAGCGCGAGCTGCGCAGGCGGATCATGGCCGCGCTCGACCACGCCATCGTCGAGCCGCCGACCGGTCGCCCGGTGAGCGTGTCGAGCGACGAGGACTGACCCCGCGACGTAGCGCCCCCGCGCGATGCGGGAAAATAGGAGACGTGGCCACGCCGGAGAATTTCTACCAAGCGGTCGGCGGCGAGGAAACGTTCCGCCGGATCGTGTCCCGCTTCTATGACCTCGTGGCCGTCGACGAGATACTTCGCCCGCTGTACCCGGAGGAAGACCTCGGCCCGGCGACCGAGCGGCTCACCCTGTTCCTGATGCAGTACTGGGGCGGTCCGCACACCTACTCCGAGCGACGCGGGCATCCCAGGCTCCGGATGCGGCACGTGCCGTTCCGGATCAGCCCGATCGAACGCGACGCCTGGCTGAAGAACATGCGTATCGCGGTCGACGAGGCGAACCTGCCGGAGGAGTACCGGTCCCAGTTGTGGTCATATCTGGAAATGGCCGCGCAGAGCCTGTTGAACTCCTGGGTCTGAGCGGGCACACCGTGTCCGGTCGAATCCGGACGGTGATCAGTTTGTGAGCAGCGCCACCACATTGCCGCGTCCGATCACGTGGACGCAGCCCTGTGGGTGCGCGCGGATGGCAGGATGAACCCTCGTGCGACGATCAGCCGATCTCGAAGATGCGCGGCCTGAGGAGTCGACCTGGTGGCGTGACGCGGTTTTCTACCAGGTCTACGTCCGGTCCTTCGCCGACTCCAACGCGGACGGCATCGGGGATCTCGATGGCGTCCGGGCCCGGCTCGGTTACCTGGAGCTGCTCGGCGTCAACGCCATCTGGCTGACCCCGTTCTACCCCTCCCCCATGGCCGATCACGGCTACGACGTGGCCGACCCGAGGGACGTCGACCCGTCCTTCGGCGACCTCGACGCGTTCGACCGGCTCGTCGACCGATGCGCGCAAGCACCGCATCCGCGTGGTGATCGACCTGGTGCCCAACCACACCAGCAACCGGCACCCCTGGTTCGCCGCAGCGGTGGCGGCAGGACCAGGATCGCCGGAGCGGGAGCGCTACATCTTCCGCGAGGGCCGCACCTACGACGGCTCCGAGCCGCCGAACAACTGGCGCAGCATGTTCGGCGGTCCTGCCTGGACCAGGGTGCCGGACGGCCAGTGGTACCTGCACCTGTTCGCGCCACAGCAGCCCGACCTGAACTGGGAGAACCCCGAGGTCGCCGAGGATCTCGAACACACGATGCGGTTCTGGCTCGACCGAGGCGTCGACGGGTTCCGCATCGACGTGGCCAACGGCATGGCCAAGCCGGCCGGCCTGCCCGACATGGATCCGCACCTTGGCCAGGGCCCCGCGCTGCTGGAGGCCGGTCTCGACGATCCGCGCACCGACAACGACGGTGTGCACGAGATCCACCAGATGATCCGGCGGATTCTCGACGAGTACCCCGGCCGGATCGCGGTCGGCGAGCTGTGGGTGTCCGACGACGAGCGGTTCGCCCGCTACGTCCGCCCTGACGAGCTGCACATGGCGTTCAACTTCCGGCTGATCGACGCCGCTTTCGACGCGGACGCGGTGCGCACCGCGATCGTGCACTCGCTCGGCGCGGTCGCGACCGTCGGTGCGCCACCTACCTGGACGCTGTCCAACCACGACGTGACCCGGCACGTGACCCGCTACGGCGACGGCGAGCTCGGCCTGCGCAGGGCGCGCGCCATGGCCCTTGTCGAACTGGCGCTGCCCGGCGCGGTGTTCATCTACAACGGCGAGGAACTCGGCCTCGCCAACGTCGACCTGCCCGACTGGGCGTTGCAGGATCCGGTGTGGGAGCGGTCCGGGCACACCAACCGGGGCCGCGACGGCAGCCGTGTTCCGCTGCCCTGGGAAGGCAGGACGCCGCCGTTCGGCTTCAGCGAAGGCTCGGAAACCACCTGGCTGCCGATGCCGTTCGAGTGGGCGCCGCTGACCGTCGAGGCGCAGCTGGAGGATCCCGGCTCGATGCTGTCGCTGTACCGGCAGGCGATCGAGATCCGCCAGTCCAGCCCGGCGTTCACCGGTGACGAACTGGAGTGGTACGGCGCGCCCGCCGGCTGTTTCGCGTTCCGCCGCAAGGGTGGCGGGCTGATCTGCGCGCTGAACACGTCGACCGACCTGGTGCCGTTACCGCCCGGCGAGGTACTCGCCTCCAGCGGTCCCTTACAGGACCAGCAACTGCCGCCCGATACGGCGGTCTGGCTCAAATAAGCTCAAATAAGCAATGGCAGCAGGGCGTGCCTGCGGCGCGACACCGCGCCGTAGCGCGCGTCCAGCCGCAGCCACGAATCCGTTGCCGTGACCCGCAGCGTCTCGTCCTCGCTGGACAGGAAACCCATGCCGGACAGCGCGAACAGGCACCGCATCGGCACCTTCACGTCCAGCCCCGCGCCGCTGACCGTGAGCACCTGCTGATCCAGCAGCGAGGCGGGCGCCGTGCCGCGCGGCCCGGGATTCTCCCTGGCCAACGCGATACCGCGATCGGTGAGTTCGGCGATCACCTGCGTAGGCAACTCGTCGACGACCTGCCAGCCATCGCTCGGCGGCAGCGGTGAATGCCACAACAGGCCACGATCGGGGCCCGGGTCCATCCGTTCGCCGCCGACCACGGCCAGCGCGGCCAGCAGTTCGTTGCCGGACACGGTGATGTCGCCCGGCGTCACCTCGCCGCGCACCGTCCTGGTGGCCAGCACGTCGAACGGCGTGGCCACCCACGCCACCACCCGCCCGTCCGGCTTGTTCCGCAGCCGCACCACGGCCTGCCCGTCCAGCCGCACCGACCTGGCCACGAAGGCACCGAGATCGTCGCGGTCCGCCACATCCGGCACGTACAACTCAGGCACTACCCGCTCCCGCCCGATATCCGGCGAGGAAGTCCCGCTCGGCCTCAACCAACCTGCGTGGTCGGCCCGACTCCAGGTTGTAGGGCACCATCAGCGTTTCCGCCGTCGCGACAACGGCATCCGACGCTGATCGTCCACTGTGGACGACGTAGTCCAGGGTGAAGGAGGCGGCCTTGAGCGTACGCACCGAGATCTCCACCCGCACGCTGCTGCCGTTCGCGACCAGCGGCACGTGGTAGTCGACCACCAACCGGGCCACCACCATGCCGCCCGCTATGGTCTGCGCGCCCTGCCGGGACGCCTCGACGAACAGCAACTCGATGCGGGCCTCTTCGAGCAACGTGACCGTGTTGGCATGGTTGACATGACCGAAGGGGTCCATGTCAGACCAACGCGGACGCACCTCGGCGGCGAATACACCCAATACGAACGCCTCCCGCGATTTCGGGCTCGACCCGCCGACTCTACAGCGTGAACGAACCCGCCCGACCGCCCGGCATCGGGGCGCGGGCGGCAAACCCGCGCACCCCGACCGATCCCCCGCGACCGACCTCAACGCACCATGGCCCTGATCTGCCGCGCCGCAACAGAGAGCGTGGCCAGATCGGGCCGCCCGACCCGGGCGATCTCGCGCAGCGAGGCCCGCGCCCGCCCCAACCGGAAGGCGTTGGACTCCTCCCACTTCGCGATCTTCTCGCTCGCGCCGTCCCCCGGGTCGCTGTGCCGCAGCACATCCAGGGTGATCGCCCGCATCGACGAGTACAGGTCGTCGCGCAATGCGAGCCGGGCCAGCGCGTGCCACCGGTTGCCGCGCTCCAACGCGCTGACCGCACTGAGCATCGAGTCGACGTCCAGGTGGTCCGACAACGCGTAGTACAGCTCGGCCGTCTCAAGGTGACTGCGCTCGATACCCAGCCCGACCTCACGCTCGGCCAACTCCGCGATCTCGATGACGTCCAGCAGCGCATAGGCGTTCAGCAGGACGGCGACCCGCTCGGCGAGTGCCTCGGGCACGCCCTTGCCGACCAGCTCGCGCACGTGCTCGGCAACGGTCTCCCGTTCCCTGCCCTGCAACAGCGTCATCATCCTCGGCACGAGATCCGCGACCGCGCCGGCGAACCGACTGATCTCCGCACCGACCGGCAGCGGCTGCGGCCGGTTGGACAGGAACCAGCGCGACGCCCGGTCCAGGGCGCGCCTCGTCTCCAGGATCAGGCCGTCCGCGACCGTGCTCGGCACCACGTTGTCCAGCGCGGCGATGTCGCGCCACAGCGTCGAGAGGTCGAAAACCCTGCTGGCCACCGAATACGCCCGCACCGCGTCGGTCGCGGTCGCCGACATCTCCTCGGCAAGCCGGAACGCGTAGGAGATGCCGCCGCCGTCCACCACCTCGTTGACCAGCATGGTGGACACGATCTGCCGGCGCAGCGGATGCGACCCGATCGCCGAGCCGAACCGCTCGCGCACCTGGTGCGGGAAGTACTCCGGCAGCCTGCTTGCGAACACCTCGGCGTCCGGCAGGTCGCTGGCCAGCACCTCCTCCTTCAGCGCCAGCTTCACATGCGCGAGCAGTGTGGCCAGCTCCGGCGAGGTGAGGCCCTTCTCCTCCTTGCCGAGCGCGCGGAACTCCGCATTGCTCGGCAACGCCTCCAGCTCGCGGTCCAACCCCACCCTGTTGACCAGGTCGTTGACCAGCCGGTTGTGCACGGTCAACATCTGCGGCGCGTGCGCCCGCGCCACCCCGAGCACCCGGTTCTGGTCGTAGTTGTCGGCCAGCACCAGGCTCGCGACCTCGTCGGTCATCTCGGCGAGCAGCGCGTCCCGGTCGGCGTGGTCGAGCTTGCCCTCCACGATCAGGTGGTCGAGCAGGACCTTGATGTTCACCTCGTGGTCGGAGCAGTCGACACCGGCCGAGTTGTCCAACGCGTCGGTGTTGACCTTGCCGCCGCCGCGCGCGTACTCGATCCGCCCGCGCTGGGTGAGCCCCAGGTTGCCGCCCTCGCCGACGACCTTCACCCGCAACTCGTCGCCGTTGACCCGAATCGCGTCGTTCGCCTTGTCGCCGACCTCACCATGGCTCTCGGTCGACGCCTTCACGTACGTCCCGATCCCGCCGTTCCACAGCAGATCGACCGGCGCCAGCAGAATGGCCTTCATCAGCTCGGCCGGCGCCAGCTTGACGACGTCCTCGTCCAACCCCAGTGCCTCCCGCACCTGCGGGCTCACCGGAATCGACTTGGCCGTGCGCGGCCACACGCCGCCGCCGGCGCTGATCAGCGAGCGGTCGTAGTCGTTCCACGACGAGCGCGGCAGGTGGAACATCCGCTGCCGCTCGGCATAGGAGCCGGCCGCGTCCGGGTTCGGATCGATGAAGATGTGCCGGTGGTCGAACGCGGCCACCAGCCGGATCTTGTCCGAACACAGCATCCCGTTGCCGAACACGTCACCGGACATGTCGCCGATGCCGACCACGGTGAACTCCTGCGTCTGGGTGTTCACGCCCAGCTCGCGGAAGTGCCGCTGCACGCTCTCCCACGCACCGCGCGAGGTGATCGCGATCGCCTTGTGGTCGTACCCGGCCGAGCCGCCCGAGGCGAACGCGTCGCCAAGCCAGAACCCGTACTTCGCGGATACCTCGTTGGCGATGTCCGAGAACGTCGCCGTCCCCTTGTCCGCAGCGACCACCAGATACGTGTCGTCCCCGTCGTAGCGGACAACGTCCCTGGCCGGCACGACCTTGCCCGCGTCCAGGTTGTCTGTCAGATCCAGCAGCCCGGAGATGAACATCTTGTAGCAGGCGATGCCCTCCGCCAACTGCGCCTCGCGGTCCACGGAAGGATCACCGGTCGGGACAGGCGGCCGCTTGACCACGAACCCGCCCTTGGCACCGACCGGCACGATCACCGCGTTCTTCACCGCCTGCGCCTTGGCAAGGCCAAGCACCTCGGTGCGGAAGTCCTCGCGTCGGTCCGACCAGCGCAAACCACCCCGAGCCACCGACCCGAACCGCAGGTGCACGCCCTCAAGACGGGCCGAGTACACGAACACCTCGAAGCGCGGCCGAGGCTCGGGCAGATCCGCGATCCGCTGCGGGTCCAGCTTCAGGGCCAGATAGGGCTTCGCGTTCCCGTCCTCGTCCCGCACGAAGTAGTTCGTCCGCAACGTCGCGTTGACCAGCCCGAGCAGGCTGCGCAGGATGCGGTCCGCGTCAAGGCTGGTGACCTCGTCGATCAACTGCCCGATCTCGGCGGTGAGCGACTCGGCCGCGGCCTCCCGGTTGGTCTGCGAGAACACCGGATCGAACCTGGCCTCGAACAGCTTGATCAACGCGGTCGCGACCGGCGTGTGCGCCAGCACCGCGTCCTCGATGTAATCCTGGCTGTTCGTGGTGCCGGCCTGCCGCAGGTACTTGACGTACGCGCGCAGCACGGCCGCCTGCCGCCAGGTCAGCCCGGCCTGCAGGACCAGCGCGTTGAAGCCGTCGATCTCCGCGTCCCCGCTCCAGGTCGCCTGGAACGCGTCCTGGAACCGGGTGCGCAGGTTCTCCACGTCGCTCTCGCCGAGCTGCTCCAGCTGGGCCGGGTCGATGCGCAGCCCGAAGTCGTAGATCCAGCACTGCGTCCCGTCGTCGCGAAGCACCTGGTAGGGCCGCTCGTCCACGACGATCACGCGCATCTGCTGCAACAACGGCAGCACCATCGACAACGTGACCCGCTCGCCGGCGAGATACAGCTTGAACCGCCGCTCCCCCGGCTCGGCCCCCTCCGGCAGGTAGAAGGAAACGGCGAGGTCGCCCGCCCCCCGCAAACCCTGCAACACCCGCAGATCGGCGAGCCCGACCTCGGCGTCGAAGTCCTCCTTGTACGCCTCCGGGAACGCGCCCGCGTAGCGAAACCCCTGCTCGGCCGCTGTCTCCGGACTGCCAGGCACCGAAGCGAGGCCGTTGACCGACGCCCTGCGCTCGGCGAGGACCGCGTCGACCATCAGGTCGTCCCAGCTGCGCACCACATCCGCGAGCCGCTGCTGGATACGCGCCGGCTGCGGGTCGATCTGGTCGTTCGGGTCGGTGTGCACCATGAAGTGCACCCGCGCCAACTCGGTCTCCCCGACCCGCGTCGAGTACTCCAGGTTGTTGCCGTGCAACTCGGCCAGCAACACCTCCTGCATGGCCAGCCGCGACGTGGTCGTGTACCGGTCGCGCGGCAGGTAGACAAGGCAGGAGTAGAAGCGGCCGTACGGATCCCGCCGCAGGAACAGCCGCAACCGACGCCGATCGGCCAGTGCCAGTACCCCGGTAGTGGTCTCGTACAGCGACTGCGCGTTGGTGGAGAACAGCTCGGGGCGCGGGTAGTTCTGGATGACCTCCAGCATCTTCTGGCCCGAGTAGGACTCCAGCGGGAAGCCGGCGCGGTGGATCACCTCGCGAACGCGCCGCTCGATCACCGGAATGTCCAGCACGTCCTCGTGCATGGCCGCGCTGGTCAGCACGCCGAGGAAGCGGTGCTCACCGTTGACGTTGCCCTGCTCGTCGAACGTCTTCACGCCGATGTAGTACGGGTAGGCGGACCGGTGCACCGTCGACGGCGCGCTGGCCTCGGTCAGCACGAGGAGCTGTGGTGCCAGCGCGTGCGCGGCCAAATCCGGCCCAGCCGTCAGGCTCCGCGCAGCAAGGCTGTCCTGCCGCAACACCCCCAGTCCCGTCGCCAGAATCGCGCGCAACGCCGGCTCGCCGCTGTTCGGGTCCTCGACCAGTTCGTACTGGCGGTAGCCCAAGAAGGTGAAATGCTTGTCGGCGAGCCAGCGCAGCAGCTTCGCGCCCTCGCTGATCTGCTGCTCGGACGCGGCTGGCGGATTCCGTTCCAGATCGTCGGCGAGCATCTTCGCGGTCCCGACCATCCGGTCGGTGTCCTCGACCACCTCGCGCACATCGTGCAGAACCGAGACCAGCCGATTCTCCAACTCACGAGCGCGCTCCGGGTCGGTGACCAGATCGACCTCAATGCTCATCCACGACTCAAGCAACGTGTCAGCCGGCGGCGCCTCCGGATCCGCAGTCGCGAGTACCTCGCGCAGCGACCCCGCCAGATCGCGACGCACCACGACGATGGGGTGCACGACGCGCTGAACATTCACGCCACTGTGCGTCAACTCCGCGACCACCGAGTCGACGAGGTAAGGCATGTCATCGGTGACCACCTGGATCACCGTGGCCGGGCAGTCCCAGCCATCCTGCGCGGCAACCGGATTCACCAACCGGACAACCGGCCGACCCGCCACCCGCGACTCGGCAAGCAACAGATTCGACCGCACCGCGCCGACCAGATCGCGGGGGTCGTCGTCGATGACTTCCTCCGGCGGCAGGTATCGGTAGTACAGCCTGATCAGATCGGCCAGGTCGGGAGAAAGCTCGGCAGCCTTGTCGATCAGTTGGTCGCGGATCTGTTCAGGACTTGCCGACTTGGCGTTCTGGTCGGCGGGCTGATCAACGGCAACGGAACTATTGCCAGTTGGGGACCCGGTTTGGGACATTGTCGCTCCGGACGAGGATCCAGCGGATCCGGTTGAGATCATCTTTGGGCCACTCCACGCTCTGCGGCACCCCGTCGTGCCGCAACTTCTGACCTAAGCTACCTGCCCGGCCAAGGTGATGGTGAGGCAGCCGGTCAGCTGTTTGTGCAGCTCAGCGAGCTACCGATCGGTAGAAATCCGCTGAGGCCAACACGATTCGGTAATAGTTGGTGCGATCCGCGCCACCATTTTTGATTCAGTAACCGGTAGTAGATCGGTTCAGTTGACACACCCCGTTTCACTTGGCCCGCCTCGCGCACCACCCCCAGTCATGCAACGCCCCGCGCTGTCCCGTGTCCCGCGCTGTCCCGTGCCCTGCGCTGTCCGTCCCCCCAGTGCAGCACCCACCCGCCCAGCCGTCCTCCGCCCAACTGCGCTACTGCCTCGCTCCGGCTTTCCGTCCCGCCGCACCTCTCATCCCGTCGGCAGCTCTCAGCCCGTCGCCCCTCAGCCCATCGGCAGCTTTCAGCCCATCGGCAGCTGTCAGCCCGTCGGCGGCGCTCAGCCCGTCGGCGGATGCCAGTCCGGCCCGGACGACCGTCGCGAGTCCCCCGAATCATCCCCATTGCCATGCCGCGCCACCCCGAACGACCGCGTCGACGACCCCGGCCGCCACGACGGCGGATCGATCGACCCGAGCGGCTCAGTCCCGGTTCCCAGCCAGTTGCCCAGTTCGGTCGCGCCTAACTCGCTCGGCTCGGACGCCGCGCTCAGCGCGTTCTGCCCCTCGTCGGCCTCGCGGACGTCCTGATAGGCGCGAAGCGCCTCGGTGAGCAGATCACCGAGCTTCGGCGTACGCCGCCGCCCGCGTGCGGAACGACCCTCAATGCTGGCCACGTCGGACTCGGCCTCGGTGTCCTGCGGCCCGGACAGTTTCGCCGCGATCCCGGTCGGCGGTGGCGACGGCCGCAGTCCCTCGTGCACCGCCGGTTCCTGCACACCAGGTGGCTGAACCGGCGTCGGCTCAGCCACCGCCGGCGCCTGCGGAGCCGGTGTCTGCGTAGCCGGTGTCTGTGGAGCCGGCGAAGTCGCCTGTTGTTCCCTGGGCTGCCCCGACGCGGCGACGGCGCCCGAGCCGAACATCGTCTCCGGCGCGAACGGCTGCGCCGTCATGGAGCGGTCGACACGCGGCGCAGGCGTCATCTCCGGTTCCGGCAATACGACAGGCACGGCGACTTCGGCGGCCGGCGGTCGCAGCGGCGTCGTCGGCGGCTCCGACAGTTCGATGGCGCTCTGCCGCGGGTCGTCGAACCGAGCCAGCATCGCGCTGAACTCGGACAACGCCGAGAACGAACTGCCGCCTTCTGCACCCACCTGATCGCCGTCGCCAACCGGAGGGGCGGCCGACTCAGGCAGCGGCGCGACGGGTTCGGCCTGAATGGGTTCTTGTGCCGCCGGTTTGGATGCCGCCGCGGCGGCCTGGCCGAGGAAAAAACCGGACCGGAACTCGACAAGACCCGAAGCATGGTCGGGCGGCACCTCGGATTTGGGCGGCGCGGCCGGCGCCTGGCCGAACGACGGTGGCTCGGCCGGGACCTGAGCGAACGGTCGCGTGTCGGGAGCCTGGCCGAACATCGGCGAACCAGCGGCGGCCTGGCCGTACGGCCGGGGCTCGACAGGGGTCTGGCCGAACATCGGCGGCGGGACCGAGGGCTGGCCGAACACGGGAGCCTGACCGGCGAGTGGGGGCTCCGCCGACGTCTGGGCGAAGGGGGCCTCGGAGGCCGGGTGGCCGGGTGTCGGCTGCGCCGGGCTCGGGTCTGGCTGGGCTTGCTCGGGTGCGGCCGGCCGCTGCTGGGTCAGTGCGGGGGGCAGCGGCAGTTGCGGGAGCTTGATCTTGGGGATCGTGTCTTCTGCCCGCCGTCGGCCGCCCCGGTACGGTTCGCCGGTCGGAATCAGTCCCGCGACGGGCTGACTGTAGTCACGGCGCGCGCGGCGGCCGGTGGCTTCGGTGTCGGGGGTGGGCTGCGGTCGGGGCGGGTCGGTTGGTTCGGGTGCGCGTCGGCGTCCGCCGCTGCCCTCGGAGATCGCGAGACTGTCCAAAACCGACCGCGCGGACTCCGTCGCCGGCGCGGAATGGCGCGCGACCGGTTGGACGGAGTCCGGTGTGGACTGACCGGCTGGCTCCGGCGAGCGGTGCGATGCGCGGGCGGGGTCGGGCGTTTCCCGCTTGTCCTCGGATCTGCGTTTGCCAACGCCGGTGCCGAACACCGCGCTGCCAAGGCCGAAGCGGTCGAGGCCGGTCGGTGGCGCGATTTCCGGTGTGGTGGCACGGGGTTGGTCGACCCGAGGTTCTTCTGCTGGCTCGATTCGCCAGCGGCCGGTGTCCTCGTCGTCGATCGAGGTCCAGACCGGCGTCCAGCGTTCGGTGGGTTCCTGGCTCGCGGCACGCCGGCGGCCCGCGGTCTCCTCCGGGAGCGGCTCGGTGATGCCCGGCCACGAGGCCTGCGGCAGCGGAGTGCGAATCGGCGGTCCGGCTTCCCCGACCGGGAGCGTGCCACGGGAGCGACGGCCGCCGGGCTGCTCCGGTTCGACGGGGGTGCGGGCGGGTGGGACCGGTTGGTCGGTGGCGACGGTGGCCGTGCGCCCTGGCTCGGTCGGTTGCTGCGGGATGGGAAGGCGGGGCGCAGTCGGGTCGCCGGAGCGGCGGGTGCGGGCTGGTTGCGTGTCCAGGGCTATGCCGGTCGCGGGCGGGCTTGAGGTGCGCGCAGGACGGTTCTCGGCTGCTGCGATGTCTGTGCCGGCTCGGGGGTCTGCTATCACGGTGCGGATGTTGACGGTGAGGCCGGGCGTTACCTGGCTCCAGTCGACATCGGCCATGGCGGCGCGCAATTCCTCGGCCCAGCGCTCGACCTGGCTGCGCGAGGTGGCCGGCAACAGCACCGCCAGTTCGGCGCCACCGACCCTGGCCAGGGCGGCCTCGGCCGGGGTGAGGTCGCGCAGGTGTTCGACGACCTTGCGCAGCACGCCCTCCCCGATCGGGTCGCCCACCCGGGAACCCGCGCCGAGCGACTCCGCGGTCCAGGTACCGATACCGGACGCGCCGGGGCCGGTCGAGCCCGCGGTCACCGGGCCACGTGCGGTCGGCGGCATGCCAGAGCGGTTCTTGGCGACGTCGATCAGGACGAGCGTGATGCCGGACGCATCAGGAGCTGCCGCCTTCGGGATGCCGTGACCGAACAGTGGCTGGTCGCGGTCAACTGCTCTGCGCTTGCCGGTGGACAGTGCCGGGTTCAGCAGGCGAAGCAGATCCTCTGGGTTGCGTGCCTCGCCGAACGCCTTGCTCAGCGCACTGCGCGCGCTGCGCAAGGCGCGGGATCGGCGGGCGCGGACCACCTGGGCGGAACGCAGGTAGTCCAGCGTCTCGGCGAGTTCGCCAGCCAGTTCGTGCGCCTCGCTGAGCGCGCTCAGGCTCTCCGCGTGCAGGGCATCGCGGTGGTGCCGCTCGGCCATCGCGGTGATCTCGTGCAGCAGTGCGATCGCCGGACCGACCAGGCCGGCCGGCAACTGCACGCGGGTGCTGATGGCGAGCGCGAGCCAGCCAACGGCGGCTGCCGAGTGCGCCCGGACCGGGCCGGACAGCGCGCCCGCGGCGACCGTGCATGCCTGGTCGACCCAGCCGAGGTCGAGCAGGCCGAGCACCTGCTGCAGGGAGATCCGGGCGGCCGCGCCGCCGTCGGCGGTGAGGTCGGTGAGCCCGCCAAGCAGGTCGGCGCCTTCCTCGGCGGCATGCAGGGCCGAGCGCAGGTCGCCTCTGCGGCGGTGTTCCCGCGCGACGAACGAGCGCAACACCGCACGCAGCCCGAGCCCGGTGTTCTGGTCGAGTTCGCGGTCGTCGGCGTAGAGCTGGTCGGCCTCGGCGAGGGCACCGTCGAGTTCGCGGTGCCGCTCCGAGTATGCGAGACAGCCGGCGAGCTGGATCAGGGCGGCGGCGCGCACGGCTGGACGCATGTCCGCCGCGGCCAACACCGGCCGCAGCAGACCCGCGCCGACCAGCGGCACACCCGCCGAGCGCGCGCAGCCCGCCAGCTCGACCCGGAGGATCGCGCCGGCGTCGTCGGCGGCGAGCTGCTCGGACAGCCGCAACGCCTCGATGGCCGTGTCCACGACGGCGAGCTGCTGCCCGAGCCGGCAGGACGCGGACACGACGAGCGTCCGCGCCCACAGGCCGGCGAGCTGATCACCGTGCTGCTCGGCGGTGCGCAGCGCCCGTTCCCCGAAGACCAGGGCCAGTTCGGGCGCCTGCCAACGCCAGAACCAGGCGGGTCCGATGATCGCACCCACCTCGGCGTCAGCTCGCGCGTCACCTCTCGACGACACCTCCGCGAAACTCCACTCAGTCCCGTGTCAACTTGCGGTAGGTCACCCGGTGCGGGCGAGCCGCGTCCTGACCGAGCCGGTCGATCTTGTTCTTCTCGTAGCCCTCGAAGTTGCCCTCGAACCAGAACCAGGCAGCCGGGTTCTCTTCGGTGCCTTCCCACGCGAGGATGTGCGTCGCGACCCGGTCGAGAAACCACCGGTCGTGGGAGATCACCACGGCGCAGCCGGGGAACTGCTCAAGGGCGTTCTCCAGTGAGCCGAGGGTTTCCACGTCCAGATCGTTGGTTGGTTCGTCGAGCAGGATCAGGTTGCCACCCAGTTTGAGGGTCAGCGCCAGGTTGAGCCGGTTGCGCTCACCACCGGAGAGCACCCCGGCCGGTTTCTGTTGATCCGGCCCCTTGAATCCGAACGCGCTCACGTAGGCCCGGGACGGCATCTCCACCTGCCCGACCTTGATGTAATCCAAGCCTTCTGAGACCACCTCCCAGACATTCTTCTTCGGGTCGATTCCGGCGCGGTTCTGATCGACGTAGGACAATTTCACGGTGTCACCGATGCGCACCGAACCGCTGTCGGGTTCTTCGAGCCCGACAATGGTCTTGAACAGCGTCGTCTTGCCGACACCGTTCGGTCCGATGACACCGACGATTCCGTTGCGCGGCAGGTCGAAGCTCAAGCCCTCGATCAGGACCCGATCTCCGAAACCCTTCTTGAGGTTGTTGACCTCGACCACGACGGTGCCAAGACGCGGCCCCGGCGGGATCTGGATTTCCTCGAAGTCGAGCTTGCGCGTGCGCTCGGCCTCGTTCGCCATTTCCTCGTAGCGCTGCAAACGGGCCTTGGACTTGGCCTGCCGGGCCTTTGCCCCGGATCGAACCCAGGCCAGTTCGTCCTTGAGCCGCTTTTGCAGCTTCTGGTCCTTCTTTCCTTCTACGGCGAGCCGCTCCGCCTTCTTTTCCAGATAGGTGGAGTAGTTGCCCTCGTACGGGTGTGCACGGCCGCGGTCCAGTTCGAGAATCCACTGGGCCACGTTGTCCAGGAAGTACCGGTCGTGGGTGACCGCGAGAACGGCGCCGGAGTACTGCGAGAGGAACTGCTCAAGCCACAGCACGCTTTCCGCGTCCAGGTGGTTGGTCGGTTCGTCGAGCAGCAGCAGGTCGGGCTTGCTCAGCAGCAGCTTGCACAGGGCGACTCGGCGCCGCTCACCGCCGGAGAGGGTGCCCACCTCCGCGTCCGGCGGCGGGCAGCGCAGCGCGTCCATCGCCTGTTCCAGCTGCGAGTCGAGGTCCCAGGCGTCGGCGTGGTCGAGTTCCTCCTGGAGCGAGCCCATCTCCTCCAGCAGCTGCTCGTCGGAGTAGTCGACCTCCAGCTTCGCGGCGATCTCGTTGAAGCGGTTGAGCTTCACCTTGATCTCGCCAACGCCTTCCTCGACGTTGCCGAGGACCGTCTTCTCCTCGTTGAGCGAGGGCTCCTGCATGAGGATGCCGACCGTGTACCCGGGCGAGAGCATGGCCTCGCCGTTGTTCGCCTGCTCAAGACCTGCCATGATCTTGAGCACAGTCGACTTGCCGGCGCCGTTCGGGCCGACAACGCCGATCTTGGCTCCCGGGAGGAAGGAGAGCGTGACGTCATCAAGGATGACCTTGTCCCCGTGCGCCTTGCGCACCTTGTGCATGGTGTAGATGAACTCGGCCATGGGCGCGATCGTAGATGCGCGGCGTGGGGCCGCGTACCTCGGTCGGCCTGAATGACTCCGAATCGCTTCCTTGCCATGCTCTCCCGAGCAACGGCTCGACCGGCCCGGCAACCGATCCGACGCATGTCAGCGGGGTTGCCACGACCGTTCTCCGCATCCGGTCAGCTCGCTTTGGCCCTTTGGCGTTCCCCCTTTCGCGTGGCGCGCGCCGTCTCGCTCTCCGGTTCGGGTGTCGAGTTCGCGGAGAATTCACCTGGTTCGTGATCATCCTTCTGGTCGAACGGCGGGTCCGGATCGCGTGCGCGCTGATCGGCTCCTGCTTGGTCGGGCAGGGGGATCACTCTGGCTTGCCGCTCGACCTTGGTGAACGAGGCGGTTCCCCAGCGCAGGCCGGGGCCGACGGCCCTGGCCTCCATGGCAACGTAGGTGTGCTTCTTGCCGCGCTCGTCCTCGTAGGAGTCGTCGACCCATTCGCCGACGGCGAGCACTTCCATTCCCTTGCGCAGCGAGTTGCTGACGTTCTCGGCGAGATGACCGAAACACATGATCCGATGGAACACCGTCGGGCGGTCGACGAACTCGTTCTCGCCGACCTTGCGTCGCTGGTTGACGGCGAGGGTGAACCGCGCCATGGCCACGTTCCTCCTGGTCATGCGCAGGGTCGGATCGGCGCAGATGTTGCCGATCACCGTGTTGTTCTCCATGGTCCGCTCCGTTCCTCCGCACCGGACCCGGGTGGTCCTGTGGTGTCGGGGACCACTCTGGCGGACCTTTGACCTGCGTGTTCGAAGCTGGGAGGGAACTGTGGATATCGTGCGCCGTTGTGGACGACCCGGCAGCTAACCGACGTTCGACGCAAAAAATGTCGGTGCCTGGCGGTACCCGCGCGCTCCCCAACGATCGACCAGCCAAGATGGGGGCATGCGTGTTCTGGTCGTTGATGACGAGCCTGCGGTGCGTGAGTCGCTCAGCCGAAGCCTGCGGTTCGAGGGTTACCAGGTGGAGCTGGCCAGCGACGGTTATGCCGCGTTGGACGCGCTGCGTATCGGACACCACGATCTGGTGATTCTCGATGTGATGATGCCGGGGCTGGACGGCCTGGAGACCTGTCGCAGGCTGCGTGTCACCGGCGACCGGGTGCCGGTGTTGATGGTGACCGCGCGACGCACCGTCGGCGACCGAGTTGTCGGGCTCGACGCGGGCGCGGACGACTACGTTGTCAAGCCGTTCGCACCGGAGGAACTGCTGGCCAGGGTGCGGGCGCTGCTGCGGAGGGCCGATCCGGCCGACCGCGAGGCGCTGACCTTCGCCGACCTGACCCTCGACCCGGACAACCGCACGGTGCTGCGCGGCGACCGGATGATCGAACTGACCAAGACCGAGTTCGACCTGCTCTCGGTGCTGATGCAGAGCGCCTGCCGAGTCGTCACCCGATCGGTGCTTTTCACCGAGGTTTGGGGCTACGACTTCGGCACCAAGTCCAACAGCCTGGATGTCTACATCGGCTACCTGCGGCGCAAACTTGAGGCGGCGGGTGAGCCGAGGCTGGTGCACACCGTGCGTGGCGTGGGGTACGTGTTGCGCGAGCCGGACCCGGCGGAGCGAGCGCGCTGACGCGGCGGGGAGGCGCGAGGTGAGCCGGCCGACGATCAGACGACGGCTGACGGTGCTCAGCGCCGCCGCGGTCGCGATCGCGGTGTTGCTGGTGTCCGGGACTGCCTGGATCCTGCTTCGCCAGGAGCTGCGCGGTGGCATCGAACAGGACCTGCGACAGCAGGCCGAGCCGCTGGTCAACCGGATCGACCCGGCGACGTTGCAGTCGCCGCCCGCGTGGCTGCGGCCGGACATCAGCACACTGTTCGGGGTGGTGTCCACCAACGGACACAGCAAGCGGCCGAAGTTCCAGGCGCAGGCGCTGCCGGTGACGTCGATGGACATCGCGGTCGCGGTGGGCACCCAGGACAGCTCCGTGCGCGACATCTATCTCGACAAGGTGCACTACCTGCTGCTCACCGAGCATTCCAGCCGCGGCGACGCCGTGCAGTTCGCGGCCGACCTGACCAGTGTCGACGCGACGCTGGACAAGTTCGCGGTGCTGCTGGGCGGCGCGGGCCTGCTGGCGATCGTGATCGCGGCCGCGCTCGGGTACGGGTTCACCGTGGCCGGTCTGCGACCGGTGTATCGGGTCGCCGGGGCGGCCGCGCACGTGGCGGCGACGCAGGATCTGCGCGCTGCCGTGCCGATCGCGCGACGGGAGACCGCGGAGGTGGCCAGCGTGGCAGCGAGCATGAACCGGATGCTGACCGCGCTGGGCATGGCCCGCGAGGCGCAGCGGCAGTTGGTCGAGGACGCCAGCCACGAGCTGGCGACGCCGCTGACCAGCCTGCGCACCAACATCGATCTGTTGCTGCGGGCCGAACGCAGCCCGGACCGGAAGCTGGAGAGCGACGACAAGCTGAAGCTGCTGTCCGACATCGAAGCCCAGATGGGTGAACTTGATCACCTGATCGAGGAGGTCGTCGAGCTGGCCAGGGACCCGGGCAGCACGGACGAGGCGACCGAGCTGGATCTGGCGAGCGTGGTTCGTTCGGCGGTGGCCCGGGCCCGAACCAGGACGCCCGAAGTGAGCTTCACACTGACCGACGAGTCGATCATGGTGTTCGGCAAGCGTTCCGGGTTGGAGCGGGCCGTGTTGAACCTGCTGGACAACGCGGCCAAGTGGAGCCCGCCGGACTATCCGGTGCGGGTGGACGTGCGGTACGCGGACGGGTTGGCGGACATCGTGGTCGCGGACCGGGGGCCCGGCGTGCCGACCGCCGATCAGGAGAGGGTGTTCGAGCGGTTCTACCGGACCGCCGACGCCCGGTCGATGCCCGGCTCAGGGCTTGGCCTTGCGATCGTGCGGCAGGTGGTGACCGCGCACGGCGGGCGGGCGTGGCTGGCACGGCGGCCGGCGGGCGGGACCGAGGCGCACATCCAGTTGCCCGCTCGGCCGGGGCGCGGCGGCGCAGCAGCAGGAGCTAGTCGAGGAGTGACGCGGGATGAGCGCGTCGACTGTGACCTCAGCGCCTAACGAACGCCGGCGACGCCGACCAGTTGGCCTTCCGGGTCGGTGAAGTGGCCGACGACCAGGTCGGTGCCCTGCGCACGTTCCGGCCCCATGACACGCTTGCCGCCGAGGCTTTCCGCCTTGGCCAGCGCGGCCTCCACATCGGACACACCGACGTAGAACAGCACGCGGCCCTGGTAGCCGGCGACCACCACCGACGCCGCCGGGAATGCCGTCCTCTGCTTGGACGAAGCCGTACTCGCCCTCGGCGGACACGGATGGCGCGACCGGGCCGCCGAGGGCGAACTTCCAGTCGAACAGGTCCGCGTAGTACGCGCGCAGCCTGGCCGGGCCGGTTCCGATGATCTCGAAATGCACAACTGGCTGTCCCATGACACAGACCATAGCAGCGCTAGTTGTTAAAAACAACCTCATGGTTGTAGCCTTGAACCATGCCGACGACGCGAAGCTATGGCGACAACTGCGGAATCGCGCGCGCCCTGGATGTGGTTGGCGAGCGGTGGGCCCTGTTGGTGGTGCGCGAACTGCTGTTCGGGCCGCAGCGCTTCTCCGACCTGCGCGCGTCGTTACCTGGGGCGAGTTCGAACCTGCTCACCGACCGCCTGCGCGAGTTGGCGGCACGGGAGGTGATCGTCCGGCGCAAGCTGGCGCCGCCCTCGGGCTCCTGGGTCTACGAGCTGACCGAGTGGGGCCGCGAACTGGAGCCGATCCTGCTCGCGCTGGGCGACTGGGGCCTGCGCGTGCCACGTGGCGAGGGAGCGACGTTGAACGCGACCTCGATGATGATCTTCCTGCGGGGCAGCGGAAAACCCGACCCCGCGCTGCCGCCCACCGAGTACCGGGTGGAGCTCGACGAGAGCGTGTGGACGGTGCGCGCGGCGGACGGCGCCACGCAGGTGCGGCTCGGCGAACCGGCCGAACCGGCGGCGGCCATCAGCACGAATCCGGTGACCTTCAACGCCTTGTTGGAAGATCCCGATTCGCTGGCGGAGCGGCTGGCGGCGGGGACGGTGCGCACGAGCGGTGATCCGGTCGCGCTTGATCAGTTGCTGCGGTCAGTCGGCGCGTAACGTGTCCATTGTGGAGGTGCGGCCGAACTCGCGCTCGAACCGGCTCAACAGCAGGCGCAGCAGCGGGTTCAGCTCGGCAAGTTCGGCCTCGCGCAGCGCTTCGGTGAAGATCTCCCGCTCGTAGTCGGTACGCATCTTCGTTGCCGCCGCCCAGCGCTCGCGGCCTTTGTCGGTCAGCCGGATCGGGCGGCTGCGGCCGTCGGTCGCAGCGACCGGCTCGACAAGACCCGCCTTGCTGAGCCGGTCGATCCGCACGCTGATGGTGCCGGAGGTGACGCTCAGGAGGTCGGTCATCTCCTTGGGCGTGAGCACGTAGGGCGGGCCGGAGCGGTGCAGGGCGGAGAGTGCCTGCCAGTCGCCCACGGTCAGTTCGTGCTGGGCGGCGGCGCGACGCAGCACCTGCTCGAACTGGCGGCCGATCCGCGCGATGCGCTGCCGTGCCGCCTCGATGTCCGGATCGACGCCGGCGGGCATGACATCGAGCCAGGTCGGCAGGTCGGCATCGACCGAGTCGCCATCAGTCACTGGGCCCTGGCCTTTCACTGGACACCGCCTTGAGTATCAAGGTACTTTAGTTTGAGTATCAAGGTAACTTATCAGGGAGAGGTCGATGACCACATCCACCACCAGGCCCAACCGGGTCTGGCTGATCACCGGCACCAGCACGGGACTGGGCCGCCAACTGGCCGAAACGCTCATCTCCCGAGGTGAGCGCGTTGCCGCCACCGCGCGCGACGTGGCCACCATCAAGGATCTCGCCGAGCGTGCGCCAGAGCAGGTGCTGACCGCACGACTGGACGTGACAGACGAGGGATCGATCCGCGACGCGGTGCGCGCCACCATCGACCGGTTCAGCCGGATCGACGTGCTGGTGAACAACGCTGGACACGGGCTGATCGGCGCACTGGAGGAGCTGACCGACGCGCAACTGCGCGCGGTGCTGGACACGAACGTCTTCGGTGTCGCCGCGGTGACCCGCGCGGTCCTGCCACACCTGCGCGCGCAACGCGGCGGGCACATCGTGCAGCTGTCGTCGGTCGGCGGCGCCGTCGGCAATCCGGGGCACGCGGCCTACGCTACGTCCAAGTTCGCGTTGGAGGGCATGTCCGAGGCCCTTGCCGGCGAAGTGGCGCCGTTCGGCATCCGGGTCAGCATCGTGCAGCCGGGTCCATTCCGGACGGAATTCGCGGGCAGGTCGATGTCCTTCGCCGAACCGATCGCCGACTACCACGACACTCCGGCGGGCACGCTGCGCACGCGGTTCCGGGCACAGGACGGCAACCAGCCGAATGATCCGGCTCGCGCGGCCGAGGCGATCATCACGCTGGTGGACCGCCCGGACTCGCCACTGCGGCTGCCGCTCGGGCCGGAGGCGCTCACTCGGATCCGCGCGAAACTGACCGCGCAGCTGGCAGATCTGGCGGCCTGGGAGGAGATCTCGCTGAACACCCGGTTCGCAGAGGACACGTGATCCTGTCGGGGTTCGCTGGTAGACAGCTCCCATGACCGCGACCAAGGAATTCGGCCGGCGCACCGATCCGTACCGGGCCGAGCTGCTGGTGCACTGCTACCAGCTGCTCGGTTCGGCCCACGATGCCGAGGACCTGGTCCAGGAGACCCTGCTGCGGGCCTGGCGCGCCTACGACCGGTACGACGAGAGCCGCGCGTCCATGCGCACGTGGCTGTACCGGATCGCCACGAACGCCTGCCTGACCGCGTTGGAAAGCCGCAAACGCAGGCCGCTGCCCTCCGGCACGACCGCGCCGGGTGACGACCCGGGCGGACCGCTTGTGCACAGCGGCGAGGTGAGCTGGCTGCAACCGTTTCCGGACGCCCTGGTCGCGGACAGTGACCCGGCGCGGTTGCTGCTGGCCAAGGGCAGGCTGCGGCTCGCGTTCGTCGCGGCCGTGCAACTGTTGCCAGCCAAGCAACGGGCCGTGTTGATCCTGCGCGACGTGCTGGAGTGGTCCGCGGCGGAAACCGCGGCCGCGTTGCGGACCACTCCCGCCGCGGTCAACAGCGCGCTGCAACGGGCAAGAGCCCGCATGGACGGGCTGGCCGACGACCAGATCGCGGAGAGCGCGGACCCGCACGCGCGCGAACTGGTCGACGCCTACGTCGCCGCTTTCCTCAAGGCGGACGTGGCCGGCCTGGCCAAGTTACTTGCCGAGGACGCGATCCTGGAGATGCCGCCGTTCCTCAACTGGTACCGGGGCGTCGCGGACTACACGCGGTTCATGGCCTGGGTGTTCGCGGCGAACGGCACGGACTGGCGGGTGCTACAGATCGCGGCCAACGGGCAACCCGCGATCGCCGCGTACGTACGTGACGGCGTGCAATACCGAATGCACACCCTCCAGGCGTTGGCCGTGACCAAAGCCGGGATCAGCCACAACGTGACCTTCTCCGGGCCCGAGGTGTTCGCCCTGTTCGGCCTGCCACCGACCGTCGGTTGACCAAGCCGCGAGCGGACGGGCGCGCGGAAGCCGCGCAGTAGCGGACCGTGCTCCGCTTCGAGTTCTCCGCTGATCGGGCAAGCCACAAGAAGCCGGCACCCGCACCTTTCTCGATACTTGGCCTGAGCCGAGGATTGTTCACGGCCGAGCAGGCAGGAGAGCGTTCGGGTGTCCGTCAAAATCGGTATCGCACTTCCTGTCCGAGAGTTCGCCATTCTCGGTGCGAGCGACGCCGGGCCGTTGCTCGCGCTCGCCAGCGAGGTCGAGGAACTCGGGTTCGACTCGGTGTGGGTCGGTGATTCGTTCGTCGCGCGGCATCGGCTGGAACCGTTGACGCTGCTCGCCGCGATCGCCATGGTGACCAACGACATCACCATCGGCACCGCGTCACTGACCGCCGTGCTGCGGGATCCGTTGGCTTCCGCGCACATCATGGTGACCCTCGACCAGATCAGCAAGGGCAGGCTCAAGCTCGGCATCGGAACCGGGGCTCCCCTTCCGGTGCAGGCCGAGTACGACGCCGTGACGATGAGCTATCGCGAGCGTAGGGAACGGGTCGACGAAGCCGTGCGCGCCTGGAAGAACGTGTGGCGCGGTGACCGGGAGACCAGTCTGGCCGGCAAGTACTTCAACCTGGACGGACTGCGCGAGCAGAGCGCGCCGGTCCAGGCGGGCGGGCCGGATCTGTGGCTGGCCAGCAATGGCAAGCCGCTGGCGGTCGAGCGGACCGGTTCGCTCTACGACGGCTGGCTGCCGGTGCGTATCGACCCGGACGAATATCGCCAGTCGCTCAAGCAGATCCGGGAAACCGCGTGGGCCGCTGACCGCGACCCGGACAAGATCACGCCTGCCGTGTACGTCAACATCAACATCAACGACGACGCGGCGGTCGCCGAGGCCGGGCTGAACGACTACACCATGCGCTACAACGAACTGCCGCTGCCGGCGATGCTTCCATACCAGATCTACTGGGGCGGCTCCGCGCCGGACGTGGTGAAGTTCCTGCGCTCCTATGTCGAAGCGGGCGCCCGGCACATCGTGGTCCGGATCAGCTCCTTCAACGACTACCAACGGCACCTGCACTCGATCGCGGAAACCGTCGTGCCCGCCGTGCACGCGATGGAGGTGGACTGAGAACATGCGGTTCAACGGAAAAGCCGTTCTGGTCACCGGCGGCGGCACCGGTATCGGCAGGGCCGCCGCGATCGCGTTCGCCAAGGAGGGCGCCAGTGTCGTCGTCGCAGGGCCGGACCTGGAACCCTTGCGCCAGACCGTGAAGGACATCGAGTCGCGCCAGGGCAACGCAGGCTACCTGCTCGGCGACCTGACCAACGAGTCGGACGTCGAGAACGCGGTCAGCGCCACGGTCGAACAGTTCGGCGCGCTGGACATCGCGTTCAACAACGCGGGCCTGATGGTGCCCGGCCCACTCGCCGACATGGAGCGGCCAACCTGGGAGAAGGCGCTCTCGGTGGCCACCATGACCTGGCTGTCCATGAAGCACGAGATCGCGCACATGCGCACCGCGGGCGGCGGCGTGATCGTGAACATGTCCTCGATCATCGGGACTCGCACGAGCATCCCGAACACCGGCGCGTACGGCGCGGCCAAGGCCGCGATCAGCTCGATCACCAAGACCATGGCGTTGGAGAACATCGGCACCGGTATCCGGATCAACAGCATCAGCGCCGGACCGATCGCGACGCCGTTCTCGCTGATCCGGGGCGAGAACGAATCGCAGCAGGCGGCGCGGATGAAGACCGCACTGCCGATCGGCCGGGTCGGCAGCCTCGACGAGGTCGTCGGCACCGTGCTGTGGCTCGCCTCGGAGGACGCCGGGTTCGCGGTCGGCGCCGACATCGTCATTGACGGCGGCGCGACCGCATAGCGGATCAGAACTCGGACGCGGCCGAGCTGCGCAGCATTCTGCGGCACGACGCCATGGAAATCGCCGCCTAACCGGTTTTCGATATGTAGTCATCACGAATGCTCAAAAAAGAGACTACGCGCCCCTTTCACGACCAAGCGCGGTCTGTACTTGTGATGGGACCAACGACCCAATCGAAAGAGGTGTATACGTTGGCTATCAAGCACGGTGTGTTCCTGCCCCAGGGCTTCGCGCTGGAACTCGCCGGTCACCAGTACCCGGCGCAGGCGTACCAGGCATTGATCGAGGTGGCACGGACCGCGGACGAACTCGGCTACGAGACGGTGTGGGTGGCCGATCACCTCCACAACGCCATGAACACCCAGCACATGCTCTTCGAGTGCTGGACGACCTCGACCGCCCTGCTCACCTCGACCGAGCGGATCAGGGTCGGCACTCTGGTGTGCGGCAACAACTACCGCAACCCGGCCCTACAGGCCAAGATGGCCTCCACCCTCGACGTGATCTCCGGCGGCCGGTTCACCTTCGGCACCGGCGCCGGCTACTGGGAATCCGACTACGTCGGCTACGGCTACGACTTCCCGGACGCGTCCGAGCGACTTCGTCAACTCGACGAGGCGCTGCAGATCATCCTGGCCATGTGGACCGAGAACGAGCCCAAGTTCGACGGCGAGTACTACCGGATCAAGGGTGCGATCAACCAGCCCAAGGGTCTGCAGCAGCCGCACATCCCGCTGCTGATCGCCGGTGGCGGCGAGAAGGTGACACTCAAGCTGGTGGCCAAGTACGGCGACATGTGCAACGTCTCCGGTGACCCGGCCACACTCGCCAAAAAGTTCACGGTGCTCAAGCGGCACTGCGAGACGGTGGGCCGCGACTACGACAGCATCCACAAGACCGCGCTGACCCTGTGCATCATCGCGGACACGGACGAGAAGGCCGCGCAACAGGTTCCGCCGTGGGCACCGACGGTCTACCCGGGCGACATCGCCGAGTACGGGTTGGTCGGCACCATGGACACCGTCCGCGAACGCGTCGCCACCTACGAGGCGTCCGGCGTCGACGAACTGGTGATCACGTTCACCGACGCGTTGCAGCTCGACACGATTCGCCGCTATGCGGCGGAGTTCCTGGATTAGTCTGATTCGTCGTCTCATGCGCGGACCGCGCCCGTCCGGCGTGGTCCGCGAACGGCATCGCGGTCAGCGGAAGATGTCCACGTGGTCGGTCACCCACTGGTCGAAGGTCATCGGCGGCCTGCCGACCAGCTTCTCGAAGGTCGGCAACACCTTCTTGGCGTGCTGCCGGAACTCCTCGCGGGTCAGGTTGCCCAGCGTCGTCTCGACGACAAGGGCCTGCCGCCCGGCCTTGGCGGCGGCGTCGCGAGCGGTCGCGATCGGGATCGCCACCAGTTTTAATTCCTTGCCCAGCGCGGCGCCGAGCTTTTCCACGCGTTGCCGCACGGTCAGCGCCTCGGGGCCGCCGAACCGGTAGGTCTTGCCCTCGTGCCCCGGTTCGAGCAGCGTGGTCACGGCGGCGGCCGCCACGTCACGCGGGTCGACAACGGCAACCTCGGTGTCGACCTCCGACCAGAACACGGTCCCCTGTGCCTTGACCGGGCCGGCCCACAGGCGCGCGTTGGAGCTGAACTCGCCCGGCCGCAGGAACGTCCATGTCGGACCGCCCTGCCGCGCCCCGATCTGTCGGATGGCCCGCTCACCCGCCAGATGCCAGGTACTGACCAGATCGGTGAAGTCGTACTCGGCGCCGATGATGGACAGCTTGACCACGTGGCCGACGCCGGCCTCAGCCGCGGCCTGCGCCAGGTTGGCGTCGTGCAGCGGAGTTTCCGGGCCGCCACCGGAGAGCAGGAACACGCTGCGCACGCCGTCGAGCACCGCCGGCAGTGTCGCCGGCCGCCCCAGATCCCCCGCGACGAGTTCGACGCCGTCGCCGAGCGTTGGCGCCGTGTCCGGATGACGGGTCAGGGCACGAACGGGCCGGGCCGCCTCAACCAACTGCCGCACCACCTCTCGGCCGACCGTGCCGGTCGCGCCGGTCACCAGAATCATGGTCTCTCCCTCAAGAAGGGCAACACTGCCGGTATGTGCCGGATGTCGCCGGCCGTCACTCACCCGGCAGCGTCTGGTCGGCGTTGCGAGTGTTCTGGTAGGCCGCGATCTTCCAGGCGTCATCCTCCTTGGTGATCACCCAGGTGGCCCGCATGGCACGGTCGGCCGACGGCTCGGTCTCATCGGCGACGAGCACGCCGCCTTCGGTGATCACGACGGCGGTCTCGGGGGAAAGGAACCGCATGTCGACGATGTTCTGCAGCAGCGTGGTACCGCTGTGCGCCGTCTGGAACTGCCCGACGATCACCTTGCGGATGACCTCGCGCCCGGAGAAGTAGCGGTCGCCGGAGAGGATCATGCTGGCGTCCTCGGTGTACGCGTCGGCGAACCCGTGCGGGTCGTTGGCCGCCCACGAGGTGGCGATGCCGTCCACGACGCCACGCACCGCGACGACAGCGGGCGCCTCCGCATCAATCTTGGTTGTCACGTCGAGCCACTCCCCTACCTCATGGAAATCGCGTGTGCACACTGCGATTTCCATGGTGGCCGAGGAGGCAGAACACATCGTCCTCAATACTGCCGGCGATGATAATCCGGGTCAATCGGACGCCAACAGGTCCGCGAACAAGTCGTTGCCACGCCTGAGGTAGTCGATGATGACCTCAAGCTGCTCGTCGGTGTAGTCGTCGAGCACACTCGCGAACGCCGCGGCCGTGGGTTTGAACAGCTCGACGACGCGGCGCAGCGGAGCGTCGTCGGCAAGCGGCTCGACCAGTACCTTGCGTCGATCGCCTGGATCACGGGTGCGCCGCAGATATCCTGCGCGCTCCAGCCGGTCGATCATGGCCGTGATCGCCCCACCCTTGCTCATCGCCATGGCCTCGGCGATCTGGCTCGGCGTCATCGGCCCGTCCAGGGTGAGCAGGCTCAGGCACTGCATGTCGGTCATGTTGAGCCCGACCCGCGTGGCGATCACCTGCAGGTTCGTGACGGTGCGCAGCACCTGAATCCGACTCTGCCGATCAAGCGCGTCCACCAGCGCGTGTCGCCGGGTTGACCTGGAGACCATGCCAGTACTCATCGTCGGTGGCAGCCTGGTCGGCGTGAGCACCGCCCTGTTCCTCGGCCATCACGGGATCGCCTCGCTGGTCGTCGAGCGACACCTGGGCACGTCCATTCACCCGCGCGTGGCCAGCCTGACCGCATGCGCCATGGAGATCTTCCGCTCGGTCGACGCGGATGCGGCCATCCGCGCGGTCGAACCGGTCTTCCCGCAAGGCAGCCGGATCCCGCTGACCGAAAGCCTGGTCGCGGACGAAGCAGACAACCTGATGCAGGACTTCGGCGCCTACTTCACGCCGGCCAGTCCCGTCCAGGGCAGCATGATCGCGCAGGACGTGCTCGAACCGGTCCTGCTCGCGGCGGCCAGGCGATCCGGCGCGGACGTGCGCCACCAGACCGACCTGGTCGACTTCAAGCCGGCATCGGACTTTTGTCCACTTACGACTCGGAACGCCGCCCGGTCGCCGACGCCACCGCGACGCAGGTGGCCAACCTGTCCGAACACAGCGCGACGAGGGCTCCAAGGGCATCACCGTCGACACGTTGGTGCTGGGCCGGGCGCACCGGACTGGCGCATCGCGGCGCACGGTCACCCGCTGACCAGCCACCAGATCGACCAAGCCCTCTGCGCCGCCTACGGAATCACCTCATCGGGCGCGATGATCGTCCGCCCCGACGGTTCGTGGGCTGGCGCAGCAAAAACGGTTCCGCGAACGCACAATCCGAACTAGCTGACACGTTCGCCGCGCTGATGCACGGGAGAACTGGGAAACGATGGAAACCCAACACTCGTATTCCGGATACGAAACCGAGAAACCTCGACCGACGCGCCCAGACATACCGGGAAAACATGCGCGACACCGGCGGGAACCAGGGACCTCCTGCCCTGGCGGATCATCGGACGATACTCGGAGGCGGCCGATGCCGGCAAAGGCAAGCCTGGCGCGTTCATCCGGACGTGGTACGCATCCTGCCCTCTGACGACAACGAACTTTGCCGCGCTCAACCCGACGAAAGTACCAGGGCTCGCCGATTCAACATCCCGGTCATCCAGCATGGAATGCTCGAACCGCCCCTGGCGGGGTACCCAACAGAACTGTTGCGTGACCCGACAACACCAGCCGCCCGCTACACACTGTGGCTACGGGGACACAGTGCGAGGGCCTGGATCCGCACTGCCGAGCCGCGCGGAAGCTCGCCGGCTACTTTGGTCACGAGAAAATCTCGGCGACACAGGTGGCTAACTGATCTTGGCTGTGATCCATGATCAGCAGGCTCACCTGCGCGAACGCGCCCCCGGCAGGACTCGAACCTGCGGCCAAGTGATTAGAAGTCACTCGCTCTATCCGCTGAGCTACGAGGGCTTGGGCAGGAGCCTTCGCGAGAACGCGAGTCGTCTCCCCTACTGGCTACATCGTCGAGCGGCGCCGTCTTGTTTCCGAATTTCCTCCGACGCCATCCAGTCGGGTGACCGACGCGACCCGATCACCGTCCATTCACGACGAAACATACCGGTCACAGCCTTGCGCCCGGTACGAGCCCGGACAGAACCGGACCGCCCCTGATCATGACATGCCCACATTGCGGTACCGGCAACAGGGAACCGAAGCGCGCGTCCGCGCGCGAATACCGTGCGGTAGATCACATCCGTGGTCCCGCTTCTCCCCGCATCCGAACCACCACGACGAGTGAACCGTCGTCAGTCAACAGCGAACGCCCAGGCACCAAGCGCCATAATCCAGCCAATCCGAGCAATGCGCATAGCCCATCCGGGGCACCGGTTCGATGCTCCTCGTTGATCCGCCCGGCTCGACCGATTCCTTTCCGGGCCAAGTCCGGTCTGTAGTGGGTAGCCACCCGCGCGAGGAGCACCCATGGACCGGACCAGCACGAAATCCCACGACGCCGAGTTCATCAGCAGGACCGAGCCGTTCCGCCGGGAGCTGCTCGCGCACTGCTACCGACTGCTGGGCTCGCTCGACGAGGCCGAGGACGTGGTCCAGGAGACCTACCTGCGCGCCTGGCGCTCGTACGGCGGGTTCGAGGAACGCTCCTCGGTGCGGGTGTGGCTGTATCGCATCGCCACCAACGCGTGCCTGACCGCGCTCGGCCACCACGGCAGGCGGGTACTGCCGGCCGGTCTCGGCGCGCCTGCCGATGATCCGGACGCGCCGACACCCGAGGCAGGCCGGGAGGTCCGCTGGCTGGGCCCGCTGCCGGACGCGATGGTCGACCCCGCGACCATCGTGGCCGAGCGAGCCAGCCTCCGATTGGCACTGATTGCCAGTTTGCAGTACCTGCCACCTCGCCAACGCGCCGTGCTCATCCTGCGCGACGTGCTGGCGTTTTCCGCCAACGAGGCCGCTGCCGTCCTGGAGACCACCACGATGGCGGTGAAGAGCAGCCTGCAACGCGCGCGGGCCCGGCTGGACGAGGTGACACCCAGTGCCGAAGAACTCGTCGAGCCGACAGCCCCCGAGGTACAGGTCCTGCTCGCCGCGTACATCGCCGCGTTCGAGCACGCCGACGCGAGCATGCTCACCGAAGTGCTGCGCAAGGACGCGACACTCGAACCGGTCGGCTCGACCACCTGGTTCGCGGGTAAGACGACCTGTCTGGGTTACCTCGTCCGGGTGATCGGCTCCCTCGGCGATTGGCGGATGCTGCCCACCTCGGCGAATGGTCAGCCGGCCGCGGCCGCCTACCTGCGCGGCACCGACGGCCGCCACCACGCCTTCGGCATCGGCCTGCTCACCGTGACCCGTACACACATCACCGGTATCACCGCGTTCGCCGATCCGAGACTGCTGATCAAATCTGGCTTCCCGGCCATCGTGACCTCGGCATCCTGACAGTCCATGGCGGGCACTCAGTCGGCGGTGGCACCAGCGCCGTAGTCGCCCCAGCCGTCGGCCAGCAGATCGAAGATGGTGTCGACGGCCTGCTCCGGGTCCTCCGCCCACCCCGCCAGCGAGTGCGCGTCGATCGCGTACCTGGCCAGTGCCCGCACCTTCACGTCCCGTGCGTCCGTGCCGACCTCGGCGGCGATGACCTCTGCCAACGCCTCCTCGTGCCGCAGCCACATCCGATCGGCGTACTCCCGCAACGCACGTGACCGGTTGACCAGCCGTAACAGCTGCTGCAACAGCTCCCGCTCGGCCGGGCTGTGGTCGTGCAGGGACTTCAGGTGCGCGCGCAGCGCGTCCAGGATCGACTGCCCGGCTGGCCGGTCCCGAACCGCCGCGACCAGCGCTTCCCGCTGGGACGCGTCCTGATCGAAGACCAAGCTCTCCTTGCCCTCGGGAAAGTGCTTGAACAGCGTGGTCACCGAGACGTCCGCGGCCTCGGCCACCTCGGTCACGGTCACCTCGTCGTAGCCACGCTCGCTGAACAGTCGCATCGCCGCGTCGGCGAGCGCGGTGCGCGTCTGGGCCTTCTTGCGCTCTCGGCGCCCCGGTTGGGTCACTCGGACAGCCTAACGAACCAGGTTGAGGCGCACAATAAGTTGAGCAATTGCGTTTTTGTAGTGATTGTGCTTTCCTTGCCGAGTGGTGATCACCGCACCACGCCGCCAGAGGAGGAGAAGTGCCATGAACGCAGCGGAAAACGTTCGAATTGCCGTGATCGGCGGCGGCCCCGGCGGGCTGACCCTGGCTCGGATCCTGCAACGCGCCGGCATCGCGTGCACCGTGTTCGAACGGGAAGGCTCGGTGGTGGCCCGGTCACAGGGCGGCACTCTTGACATGCAGGCCGAGACCGGCCAGGTCGCGCTGCGCACAGCCGGCCTGCTGGCCCAGTTCCTCGCGCTGTCCCGACCAGAAGGCCAGGACGGCCGCATGCTGGACAAAACCGGCAGAGTCCTGCTCGAACATCACGCCGACCAGGATGACCAGGAGAAACCTGAGATCGACCGCGGGCAGCTGCGCACCCTCCTGCTCGACTCGCTGGCCCCCGGCACCGTGCGCTGGCACAGCGACGTCCGCGAGATCCGCGAACACGCCACAACCGGCTACGAGATCTTGCTCGCCGACCGCACCGCGTACCTCGCGGACGTGGTCGTCGGCGCGGATGGCGGCTGGTCAAAGGTGCGGCCCCTGCTGTCCTCGGCAAAGCCCGCGTACACCGGCGTCACCTTCGTCGAGATCCACCTCGACGAGGTCGACGAGCGGCATCCGGACCTGGCCGAACTGGTCGGCAACGGCAGCATGTTCGCGCTCTCGGACAACAAGGGTCTGCTGGCCCAGCGCAACAGCGGCAGCCATGCTCGGGTCTATGCCGCACTGCGCGTCCCGGAGGACTGGGCCCGCACATCCGGGATCGACTTCGCCGATCCGGCGGCCGCTCGTCCGGCGCTACGCGCCTACTTCGCCGACTGGGCGCCGGAACTGCTCGCCCTGATCGATGCCGGCGACCAGGAGTTCGTCCCGCGCCCGCTCTACGCGCTCCCGTTCCCGCACGCCTGGAACTCACGGCCGGGCGTGACGTTACTCGGTGACGCGGCGCACCTCATGTCACCGTTCTCCGGTCTCGGCGCCAACCTTGCCATGCTCGAAGGCGCGGAACTCGGCACTGAACTCGCCGCCGCGATCACGGCGGCACCTCGGTCGATGACGCGATCGCCCGATATGAATCCGTCATGCTCCCGCGTGGCGCCGATGCCGCGGAGGGCGCGGCGCACGGAATCGATATTGCCATTTCAGCGGATGCTCCACTTGGTGCACTCGCCTACCTTGGGGAGAACGCTTGAGCCCGACGCATTCGGCTGAACCAGCTGACAACCGGACAACTTCATAGCCAACGCAGCCAGCCGGGCAGCCATGGCCGCGGTATCGATCAACGGGTTCTTAAGCGCTTGCGTCCACAACTGTTACTGCCGAACGACCGAGTAGAGGCGAGCGATGACAGAACTGTTGGGGGCCTCCACCGACCACGACGATCGGTCCTGGCACCACCATTCCTGTGTGCAGCATTCGTTCGCAGGCGAGCAGGCGCTACAACGCGGATTAGCCGGCTACCTGACGGCGATCGCCACCGCGCTCGGCGTCGGACTGGAGTCGTGCACGATCGACGCATACGCGCCGGCGAGTGCATATCTCGCGCTGGACTGGCAGCAACGACGCTGCCCGGGTGTGGAACTGGCGCTGTTGTGGGACGAACAGTGCGGCTGGGCAGCCGCGCTGGAAGGCGAGGCCGCCGAGGACTTCACCATCCTCGGTTACCTCGATGGTGACGTGCTACCCGAACCCGACATGGTGGCTCGGTTCGCGGCAGCGGTCCAGCACGACACCCTCCCGCAACGCAACGGTCCTGCGCGAAGCAGCTCCATCGGGCCCGGTCCTGGTGCACCGCCGCTGCCCAGAGCGGAACTGGCCCGCAGGCTGGCCCGGTACGCGCTACTGGTCTGATCGCGCGGTCTCGACGCCCTCTCGGACGAGGGTCAGCAGCCGGTCGAGGCGGTTCGGTGGGGCGCCGCTGAGCGCGATGCCGTTGGCCAGGCTCAGCAGTTCCATCACGTCGAGGTCGGCGCGGACCACGGCGGCCTGCTGGGCACGGGTCAACAGGGCTGAGGCGGTCGCGTGCATGGCCGCGTGCCATTGGCCGAACAGCGTGGACCGGGTGCCGGCGCGGTCGTCCACGATGGCGAGGGCGAGCTCCTTCTTGCTGGTGACGTGGGCGATGAAGTCCGCAAGCCAGGAGAACAACGCGTCGCGTGGGCTGCCCGCGCTGGCGAGTTGGCCGCCACGCGCGCACAGGGCGGCGACCTCGTCGGCGTAAACGGCGACGATGAGGTCGCTGCGGGTGGGGAAATGCCGATACATCGTGGCGTTCCCGACTCCGGCTCGGCGGGCGATGTCATCAAGGGGCGCGTCGATGCCGCGTTCGGTGAAGACGTCCTTGGCAGCGGCCAGCAACAGCTCGCGGTTGCGTTGCGCGTCCGCGCGGCGAGGCCGCGAGCGCGGTTCGGCCTCCGCGTCGGATGGCGACATGCTGTTGAACCTACCAACGCGGCCTCGCGCTGGGCGGGTTCAGCCGAACAGGCGCGCGAGATGGTAGTCGATGACGGCGATCACATCGTCGAGTCGGCGGTGGCCGTGCAGCAGATCCATGAGCTCACGAGTTCACCGGCCTCGTGAGCTTGGTCGAGCGTGCCCGCGATCAGTTTCTCGCGCGGCGTCTCGTCGATCAGGAACACCGCCGCCAACTCGGGGTCGTTGAGGCTGCGCACGTAGTAGGCCAGCTGCACCCGCAGGGTGTCGCGACGTAGGGCAGCGCGAGGAGGTTGTACTTGGTCTCGAAGCAGTACTGGACCAGGCACAATGCCGCGCCTGCCTTGGCGCGGCATCGCGGCGAACCGGCGCGACGGCCGAACTCAGCCACGAACGCCTCCTGCGTCCGACCCCACTCGACGCCGACCAGTACGCCTGACCAGCAACGACGGCGTGATCGAGTACCGGTTCGCGGCCATGATCGGCCAACTGGACCACTGGCGGATCGATCCGGTCGGCATCACCCACCATCATGTGAGCGTCGAACTCCCACTGGACACGGTCGAGCTGATCACCGAGTCACGCGACACGCTCGGGCTGCCCCGCTGGTCAGCGCCGCTACTACTCATACGACCTGATATCCATGCCGCAAGGCGAGAACATCGCCGCCGAACTAGCCGCGAGCGGCACGCTGACCGAGGACGAGTTCTGGGTGACGGTTGCCGACCGACGACCTGTTCGCCGACGAATTCGCACTGTCCCGTCTGAACCGCCTGCAACTGCGGGACAACGGCACATTGCGGAATCCGCCAGCTCGATACAAGACCGTAAATCCCGAGCGCACGAGGATATCAGTCGGCTAATCTTCCTCCGTCACTCGTGAAGAGGACGAAGGTGGGCCGACGATGGAAACATCCAACAACAACGAACCGGGTACAGTTCTGCTTGCTGGCATCGTCGGTTCCACCACATACGGTCTCGCCGGAACGGAATCCGATGTGGACAGAACGGGCGCCTTCGCCGCACCCGCACTGTCACTGCTCGAACTGGACGCGTCCGCGTTGAGCAGGGTTCCGGATCAGCGGTTCATCAGCCGACGGCGAGCAGCGTACGGTGATGGCGCGCTGCCGTCGCCTCGTCGACCAGGGCGACCGCGAGATCGGCGTAGCGGAACAGCGGCGCGTCCGCGGGCCTGTCGAGAGCGGTGCCTGTCGAGGTGCGGTAGTGGCCGGTGCGGTCGCCGTCCGGGTCGAGCATGGTCGGCGGGGGCGCCACCAGCAACCAGTCCAGTTCGGTCCCCACGGTGCGGAACACCGCGAGTTCGGCCCGCCTTGCCTGGACGAACGGTCGGTACTCGGCGGGAAGCTCGGGCACACCCGGCAGCACCGTGCCCAGGCTCACCGCGACCAGCCTCGACACGCCGGCCTTGGCCGTGCCGGCGAGCAACGCCTCGGCAACGCGCACGTAGAACTCCTCGTGCGCAACGTCGGCCTGGTAGACCGAACTGATCACCGCGTCGTGACCTGCCGCGATCTCGGCCACCCGCGCGCCGTCCCCGGCATCGCCGGTAACCACGGTCACTCCTGGCCCGGCAAGGTCGACGTGCCGGGCCGGGTCGCGCACGACGGCGGTGACCTCATGGCCACGGTCGACGGCCTCGGCCAGCACCCGTCGACCCGCCCGACCTCCGGCCCCGAACACCACAATTCTGCTCATGGACGCGAAGGTAGCGGCAGATGGGTCGGTTACCGCAACGATAGTGCGGCGGCATGCCCGTATCGTGGGCGACGTGAGCGAGCCACTCGACCCGGACATGTTCGCCTGCTGCACGGACACGCAGATCCCGATGCGGATCGGCGACAAGTGGGCCGCGAAGATCATCACCTGCCTGCGCGACGGCCCGCGCCGATTTTCCGAGTTGCAGGTGCCGCTGCGCGGGATCACCCCGAAGGTGCTCACCGAATCGCTGCGGGCGATGGAGCGCGACGGCATGATCACCAGGACGGCCTACCCGGAGATTCCACCAAGGGTCGAGTACGCGCTGACCGACCTCGGCCGGAGCCTGTTCGAGCCGTTGGACGCGCAGTGCGCGTGGACACGCGCACATTTCGATGAACTCAGCGCCGCCCGCGCCCGCTACAAGATGCGTACGTCGTAGGCTTCCGCGCTCTCGTCGGTGAAGGCGAGCAGCCGCGAACCTTCCTCCTCGATCGCGGATTTGTTTCGAGTGGACAGTCGGCGGAACGGTTCGACGGTGAGCACCGCAGTCCGGCCTTCCCTGGCGATCTGCCACTTCCCGCTGGTGTACCCGTCGACGAGCAGTGCAGCGCGGATGATGCCGTTGACCGTGAACAGCCGCGCGCGGTGCTCGGCCGGCATGATCCGGCCGGTGTCGGCGTGAGACAGCAGGATGTTGTCGAAGTCCGGGAGGAACCGCACCAGCGCGTCGACCTCGGCGCCGGGACGGGGTGCGTCGGGCAGGTCGAACAGCTCGGTGCCTGACTCGGCGCGGAAGGTGACCAGGTCCGGCCGAAGGCGGTCGAACACCTCGCCGAGTCTGGTCAACCCCGACCACTTCTGCGCGTCCGCGACCGAGGCCGGGCCGAACGCGGCGAGATAGCGCAGGACGAGCGAGTCCAGTGCCCGATTTGTACACAAAGGACGACTGAGCCAGGTCTGCGCGGTGGTGACCGTGGTCTGGCCGCGGCGCCCCCAGACCGCGCGTGGCGGCAGTTGCACGAGCGGCAACGCGGAACGGACCACGTCGAGCAGGGCCTGCCGGTCCCGATCCGGCCAGCGTCGCAGCAGCAGCGTGCCCAGTTCGACGGTGCTCCTCGGCTTCTCCTCGACGAGCGCGCGGCCGTACTCGGCGATCTCCGCGAATTCGACGCCGTCGAGCTGCTTGCGGTAGGCGTTGCGCACCACCCGCTCCAGCATATTCTGGTGCAGCGGCCGCAGTGCGAGGCAGTCGGCGGCGCTGACCAGGTGCACGGTGCCGCGCATCAGCGCGATCCGTACCACGCTGCGGTTGAGCAGCAGATCGGCGAGAGCTTGCGGGCGGAAGCCGGCGAGCCGGGTCCACAGTCCGGTGTAGGGCGGGAACGGCGCCTGCGCCTGGAGGCCGACCAGGTGCTCGACCGCGTCCAGCACTCCGAGGTCGGCGCGGCATAGCAGGAGTTGCCGATCGAGCGTGGCGCGGTTGCACGCCCTGTCGGTCAAGGTGGTCATCAGGTCGCCCTCCGCTCGGTAGCCAGCACCCTAAGCGGTACCCCCGACAGCATGGATGATGATGACGCTTGTCACGTCGGCTTTTCCTGCGTCGGCCGGGAATGTTCTCGGCCGGACCGCCGTTGTACGCGGCGGTCGGTACGGTGCAAGTCCCCTGGGCCTCATCCCTTTGCCGTCACGGAATACCGGTTCGGCCGGAGCCGTGTTCGTGCCTTTCGCCGAGAGGCGACTGCCGTACCGGCCGACGACGCCACCGTCGGCCGACTCCCCCTTCGCGGCTGGCGGTGGTCCTGTCTTCTCCTCGGCTGCGGCGTGCCGTTCCAGTCCGAATGGCCCAACTGTCCGCCTCGGCCGCCGTGTCAAATCGGACAGGTGAGTTGTGCACACCCACGCCAGCTGTCCACAATCGCCCCGCAAAACCCCCACCGCCAGCTTGACAACGGTACGTTGGAGAGGGGCACGCCCCCCGGGAGTGGTGGGGGCTGCGCGTGGGCCGGCGCGTTTGGTGGCTGCGCGTTTGGGGGAAATTTGCGGGGATGGGTGGGTTTGGCTCTTGGGTCAGGTTACCGGGAGGCCGGCCGAGTATTCGTGGTGGTAGGCGGGGGTCGGGGGAGGATAGGGGTCGCCGAGGGGCTCGCCGGTGCGGGCGTCGATGCCGAGGATCCGGCATGTCGTGCGCCACATTCGTTGCTGCGTCGCGACTCCGGCGGCAGCGCGCGGCAATGCCTGGATGCGGCGGCCGCGGAGGTAGGCGCCGTTTGGGATGCCTTGGCTCGTGCACGCGTAGAGCACCGCGTCGACCATCAGGGCGCGGGACAGGGGCGGTTGGCCGCCGCTGGCTTCGACGCCGGCCGGTTGCATGGCCAGGCTTCTGGCGAGTGAGCCGCTGAGCCTGCCGGCGACGGACTGGCTGAACATCATCAGCGCCAGTTTGCACTCCGTGTAGGACCACGACGGATAGTAGCGGCGCTCGGTGGGGGCCATGTTGGCCTTGGGCACGCCGAGCGGGTGGGCGTCGCCGACGAGTTGGAGCATGCGGCCGACGCGGCTGGCGCGGAGCAGGGGGAGCACGCCGAGCATGACGAGCGCGGGGCCGAGGTAATTTACCTGCCAGGTGAGTTCGTTGCCGTCCTCGGTGACGGTACGCGTCGGGGGTGGGCGCAGGTCGACGGCGTTGACGACGACGTCGATCTCGCCGGTGGCGCTGAGCGCGCGTCTGGTGAGTTCGCGGGCCGCGCGCAGCTGGGTGAAATCGGCGGGTAGGGAAATGACCCGGCAATTGTCGTCGATGCCGGCGAGTTCGCCGCCGAGCAGCGCGGTTTCCGCGGGGTCGGCGCCGTGCAGCAATAATGTCGAACTCAGTCCGACCATTCGCCGAGCGATCTCGTTACCGACCCTGCCGGTCGCCCCGAGCACCAGGGTGGTTCTTCGCGCGGCGCCCATCTGCCCGCTCCCTCCCTGCGACAAAAACCGGCGGCGGCTCCGCCAGTCGTATCAGGGAAATCGGTTTCAGAGCCGTTCCGTTACTGGTTGCAACCGGACAGTGTGAATTGGCGTGGATTTCGCCGGGAAAACCGACTCAGCGGACGAGCAGGAATACCGCGCCGCCGACGATCGGGCCGACGAGGCCGCCCGCGATGGCCTGGGCCACGGTGTGGTCACTCAACTGCACGCGGGACCAGCCGACCAGGATGACGCCGAGCACGAGCAGGGCGTACCACGGGCCGTAGAGCAGCACCATCGTGGCGACGGCGCCGCCGGCGACCGCGGTGTGGATCGAGATCTTCCATGCCTGAGTGATCGCAAGGCAGACGATCAGGGTGACCAGCATGGCCACGTCCAGGGCGATCAGGTCGCGCGGGGCGTTGCCGATGACCAGGATGGCGAGCCCGGTCGCGGTGAACACGCCGCACAGCGTGAGCGGGATGAGCCTGCCCTCGCGGTTGCGTACGTGATGGCCGTCCCACCTGCCCTTGCGGGCGCCGCTGATGATGAAGATCATCGGTGCGACGCTGGAGCAGACGGCCACGATCAGGCCCCAGCCGAAGGTGGGACCGATCCGATGGCCGGTGGCGTGCCATGCGGTGGCGAGTGAGAGCAGGACCACGACGATGGCCGGGCTGAACACCTCGGTGACGACCTTGGCGGCCAGGCGGCGGGACGAGCGGGCGGGTGTACTGCCAGGCGAGCCAGCGGGCGCACTGCTGGGCGGGCCGGTGGGTGCACTGCCGGGCGGGCCGGTGGGTGCACTGCCGGGGATCGCCGCGTTCTGGGCGTCGTCTTCGACTGTCGACACCGGGAGACCTCGTTCCATGCCTGCTAACGATTAACGCGAAAATCCGCATAACGGACATCTACCCTGATGACCTGGTGGCGAGTTCCGCGTGACGGATGCACAGTAGAAGATATCTTCCCGCACCACTGGCACCGCTTCGCGACAACGCGTTCGCGGCCGCCGACAGCAAGCGCCAGCGAGGAGTCATCGGTGAATGAGCAACGGCGCCGTGATCGGATTGTCGTCGGCATCGACGAGGGTGCGCAGAGTGCGCTCGCGGTGGAGTGGGCGGCTCGCGAGGCCGAGGCGGCCGGGCTGCGACTGGTGCTGGTGCACTGCGAGACGGACCGCTACGCAACGGCCGTGATCGATCCCGGCATCGTGCCGGCGATGGAGTTGAGTGCGCAGGGCACGGATTCGCGGGCGCTGATCGAGGACACCGTCGCACTGGTCGGCCAGATCGCGCCGGGGGTGGACATCAGCACGCACATCGAGCCGGGCAGCCCGGTCGGGGTTCTGTGCCAGCAGGCCGAATCCGCGGCCATGGTGGTGCTCGGCAGCGAAGGGTCCGGACTGTTCTCGGAACTGGTTTTCGGCACGGTGTGCGGCACGCTCGCGGTGCGCAGCCGTTGTCCGGTCGTCGCCGTGCGGGCGCATCCGCAGCCGATCCGGCCGGACGCGCCGATCGCGGTCGGCGTGGACGGGACGCCGGTCTCGGTGCCGGCCATGGCTTTCGCGTTCGATCTCGCCGACCGGCACCAGGTCGGTGTGCACGCGGTACACGCGCTTCCCGGCTCGGTGCACCGGGACGCGGAGGAGCAGTCGCGGCGCAGGTGGAACACGGCGGATTCGCTCGCCGAGTTCGCCATCCGCTATCCGCACGTGCGCATCGAGGTCGACTTCCCGGTGGGCGATCCGGTCCCCACGTTGGCAAAAGTTGCCGGAACCTCGCAGTTGTTGGTTGTCGGTTCACGCGGGCACGGGGTCGCCGCCGGGCTGCTGTCCGGTTCGGTCAGCCAGGCCCTGCTGCGTACCGTGCGCGGCCCGATCGCCGTGGTCCGCAAGGGCGGCAAGGGAAACTGATCAGGCGTCCGGGTTGTGCTCGTATTCGGCGAGCTTGCGGCGCAGCACCTTTCCGGTGGGGTTGCGCGGCAGTTCATCCAGGAAGATGATCTCGCGCGGCACCTTGTAGCGGGCCAGGTTGGCCCGCACGTGCGCCTTGATCTCGGTCTCCGCCACGGTCGTGCCCTCGGCGAGGACCACGAACGCGCGCAGCCGCTGGCCGAAGTCGGCGTCATCGACCCCGATCACGACGGCGTCGGCGATGTCCGCGCGCTCCAGCAACAGGTTCTCGATCTCGGCCGGGTACACGTTCTCGCCGCCGGAGACGATCATGTCGTCGTCTCGTCCGTCCACGAACAACAGACCGGAGGCGTCGAAGTGGCCGACGTCGCCGCTGGAGAGCAGGCCGTCGATGATCTCCTTGTGCCCGCCGCCGGTGTAGCCGCCGAAGGCGAGTTCGCTGCCGACGAAGATGCGTCCCCTGACGTCCGCGCCGGTGACCCGGTTGCCCTGCTTGTCATAGAGCCGCACGACGCAGCCGCGCGGCGGGCGGCCGACGGTGCCGGGCGCGGTGAGCAGTTCCTCCGGGGTCGCGATGCTGGCGACCGCGACTTCCGTTGAGCCGTAGAGGTTGTACAGCACGGGGCCGAACGTGTGGATGGCGCGGTTGCTCACGTCCGGCGGGAGCAGCGAACCTGCGGTGATCATGGTCCGCAGGCTGCTGGTGTCGTAGCGGGCCAGCACCTCCTTGCCGAGATCGAGGATGCGGGCCAGTTGCGTCGGCACCAGCACGGCGCCGGTGCAGTGGTTCTCGGCGATCTCCCTGAGCGTCGCCTCCGCGTCGAACCTGCGCCGCACCACGACCGTGGTGCCGAGCGCGAGCGACAGGATGAGCTGGGAGAGCCCGGTTGCGTGGAACATGGGCGACGCGATGAAGGTGGCACCGCCGGTGCGCAGCGGGATGCGCTCCACGAAGTGGGTGGCGCCTAGCACACCGGTGACGTGTCGGGGCGCGCCCTTGGGCGTGCCGGTGGTGCCGCTGGTGAGCAGCACGAGGCCGCCCGGTTGGGGCGGGGTCGGCACGGGCGCGTCGGTGGTGCTGGCGATCAACTCGTCGAGTTTGGGGAGGTCGGCGTCGACGGTGTCCGGGTCGTCGAGCCAGGACAGGTAGCGCGGCACGTCCTCGGGCACGTCGCCGAGCAGGTCGCTGAACTCCTGGTCGAACGCGAGCGCTGCGACGCCCTCCCGCTGGACCACGTCGGTGAGCTGGGGTTTGCTGAAGCCGGTGTTCATCAGCAGCAGCCGGGCGCCGATCTTGGCCGCGGCCAGCATGCAGTCGACAAGGCCGCGATGATCCCTGGCCAGCACCGCGATCACCGAGTCCGCTCGCACGCCCCTGGCGGCCCACGCTCTGGCCAGCGCGTTGGAGCGGCGGTCGAGCTGGTCGAAGGTGAGCGGGCCGAGTTCGTCGACGAGGGCGAGCGCGTGGCCGTCGCGCTGGGCGGCGATGTGCGCGGCGCCCGCGAGCGGCCCGAACTGGCGGATGGCGAGCAGCGACCGCAGCGCCTCGTCGGGGCGCATCGGGTCGAGCAGGCCGGCCCTGCGCAGCGAGTCGGCCCGAAATGGCAGGTCGAGCAGCCGACCGAGGTAGTCGGGGATGCGGGAAAGGTGCTCCAGCACGTGATCTCCAGTGATCAGTTGGCGCGCGGTCGCGTACCCGTTACTTAAGGACACATACCACCGGTACGTCAACCGCGGCCCCGCGTTGTCGGTGGTCGGGCGGAGAATCGAGGACGTGCTCGCGGCAGTCGCTCCGGAACCCGGCGGTGCCGGCCGGCTGCGCCTGCTCGACGAGCGGGGCGATCCGGCCGGCCCGGCGGAAACCACCGCTGACCTGGCCAAGAGCATCGGCGCGGTCGAGCAACGACATCATCCCCGGTGGATCTGGCCGGTCACCGCGGACGTGTACCCGGCGCTGCTCGCGGCGGGCGTGCGGGTGGAGCGCTGCCACGACCTCGTTCTTGCCGAGGGTTTGCTGCTCAACTACGCGGGCCGGCACGGTGAGCCGCGCGGGCTGCCCTCGGCCTGGGCGCGGGTGGCCGGCCTGCCGGTGCCGGAGGACGCACCGCCACCGAAGCACGTGGACCAGCCCGTGCTGTTCGAGCCGGAACCGGACATTCTGCCCGGTGGGGCCGATCCGCTGGACGCGATCGTGGCAGTGCACGCCGACCAGCGGGCCCGGCTCGCGGCGGCGGAGATCGCGGACCGGTTGCGGCTGCTGGTCGCGGCCGAGTCGGCGAGCGCGCTGACGGCGGCCGAGATGACCCATCACGGCCTGCCGTGGCGGGCGGACATCCACCAGCGGCTGCTGACCGAGGCGCTCGGCCCCCGGCCGATGCCCGGAGCGCAGCCACGCAAGATGGCCGAGTTGGCCGAGGCGGTCAGCGCGGCCTTCGGCGGCAGGGAGGTCAATCCGGACGCGCCGGCGAGCGTGGTGCGCGCGTTCAGGAAGGCCGGCATCGACGTGCCGTCCAGCCGCGCGTGGGTGCTCAAGCAGGTCGACCATCCTGCGGTGGCGCCGTTGTTGGAGTACAAGGAGCTGTCCCGACTCTACGCGGCGCACGGCTGGTCCTGGCTGGACTCCTGGGTCCACAATGGACGATTCAGGCCGGAGTACGTCGTCGGCGGCGTGATCTCCGGTCGTTGGGCGACGCGCGGCGGGGCCGCGTTGCAGTTGCCGAAGCTGTTGCGGGCCGCGGTGCTCGCCGATCCGGGTTGGTCGCTGGTGGTGGCCGACGCGTCGCAACTGGAGCCGCGGGTGCTTGCCGCGCTGTCCGACGACCGCAGGCTGGCCGAGGTGGCCGCGGACCGCGACCTGTACGCGAGCCTGGCCACGGACTCGTTCGAGGGCGAGCGGAGCAGGGCGAAGATCGCCATGCTCTCCGCGATGTACGGCGGCACGAGCGGCGAGGCCGGACCGCTGCTGGCCACGTTGCGCCGCAGGTTCCCGGACGCGGTCGGCTATGTGGAGGATGCGGCGCGCGCCGGCGAGGAGGGGCGGATGGTCCGCTCCCGGCTCGGCCGGACCTCGCCGCTGGCCTCGCATCTCGTCCGCGACCTCGGTGAGGACGCTGACGAGCGGCGCTCGCGCCAGGCCGCGCGGGACTGGGGCCGGTTCACCCGCAACTTCGTGGTGCAGGCGAGCGCGGCGGACTGGACCGCCGCGCTGCTGGCCGGCCTGCGCGGGCAACTCGCGCTGCGCGCGCCGCGCGCGGAACTGGTGTTCTTCCAGCACGACGAGGTGCTGGTGCACTGTCCGAACGAGGACGCGGACACGGTCGTCGCCGAGATCGGGACGGCGGCGCGGCAGGCGACCACATTGGTCTTCCCGGGCACCCGGGTGCGCTTTCCGTTGCACGCCAAGGTGGTCGACTGCTACGCGGACGCGAAGTGAGCCCAGCTACGGCTGCGGCCGGTAACCCTGCTGCTGGCCGTAGCCCTGTTGGGGCGGTTGCTGGTTGAACTGCGGTGGCTGCTGGCCGTAGCCGGGTTGGGGGTAGCTGGGTCGGGGGTAGCCGGGTTGGCCAAAACCCTGGGGCGGTTGCTGGTTGAACTGCTGCTGCGGCGCGAACTGCTGCGGCTGGCCGTAGGGCTGCTGCGCGGGCTGGCCGAAGCCCTGCGGCGGTTGCTGTTGCTGTTGTGGTTGTTGCAGGTGCTGGGCGGGCGCGATCGCGCCACCGGAGCGGGGGCCGAAACCACCCATCCTGCCGCGCAGCAGCGGCACCAGGATCATCACGACGCCTGCGGCGCCGAGCACGATGCCCAGCCACGGCTGCATGCCGTTCGACCAGCTCAACAGCGTGAACTGGTAGTTGGTCGTGCTCAGCACGGCCGAACCGAAGCCGATGATGATCAAGAAGATACCCAACCGCAACAGTGCGTTGCGGGAACCCCGTGTACGCATGACCCCTCCCTTGTCCGACCGGTCACGATACAGACGCACGCCGACGCCCGTCGGTTTCGTTTTCGTTCCGAGATTCAGTCGCGGTGCAGGGCGTCCGGAGTCAGCTCGTGCACGGAGCGGTGGCCGGCGAGGCCGAGGGTGAGATCGAGGTCGGCCATGAGGCCGCGCAGCACCTGGCGGACGCCGTCCTCGCCGGCCAGGCCGAGGGCGTAGGCGTAGGGCCTGCCGACGCAGACGGCCTTGGCGCCGAGGGCGAGCGCCTTGAACACGTCGGCGCCGGTGCGGATGCCCGAGTCGAACAGGACGGTCAGTCGGTCGCCGACCGCGGCGACGATGCCGGGCAACGCATCGAGCGCGCCGATGGCGCCGTCGACCTGCCGACCGCCGTGATTGGACACCACGATGCCGTCCACTCCGGCCTGTTCGGCGAGCCGGGCGTCGTCCACGTGCTGGATGCCCTTGAGCACCAGCGGTCCGTCCCAGTGTTCCCGGATGAACGCGAGGTCGTCCCAGGTGCGGTCGGTGCCGGTGAACATCGGGATCCACTTGCCGACGGCCGGACCGAGGTCTTCTGCTGGCGGTTTGTCCAGTCCGGCGAGGAACGCCGGGTCGGAGAAGGGCACCGCGGTGCCGACGCCTCGGATGAACGGCAGGAAGGCGCGATCGAGGTCGACCGGTCGCCAGGCCAGGGTCCACGTGTCCAGGGTGAGCACGAGCACGCTGAAGCCGGCGGCCCTTGCGCGACGCAGGATGCTCACGCACACGGCGTCGTCGTTGGGCCGGTAGAGCTGGAACCACCTCGGACCATCGCCGCTGGCCTCGGCGACCTCCTCGATGGTGTGTGAGGCTGCGGTCGACATGATCATCGGCACACCGACGTCGGCGGCGGCACGCGCGGTGGCGAGTTCACCGTCCGGGTGGAACAGCGACTGCACCCCGACCGGCGCCACCATGATCGGCGCAGGCAGGTCGGTGCCGAGCACGGTGGTGGCCAGGTCTCGCTCTGTCGAGCCGGTGAGCATCCTCGGCACGATCTTCCAGCGGGCGAACGCGGCCAGGTTGGCGCGGTCGGTGGCCCCGCTGCCGGCGCCACCCGCGATGTAGCCGAAGGGCCCGGGTTCCATGGCCTCCCGGGCCGCGGCTTCCAGGTTCATCGCGTTCGTACTGACGACCGGGTACTGGTCGGCGAGTCCGTACGCGTAGATCTCGCTCTGAAAGTCCGCGGCGCGACCGGTCACGGGGCCCTCCTCGTCGTCGGTGACCCGCCGACCTTACGTCCTGACCATGACAGAGGTGCCGCCGTGTCCTGGCCGGACGATCCGGCCGTTCACGCTGATCACCGATGATCCGCCGGCCGGCACGGTGATCGTGCCGCTGGTGCCGGCCGGCGCGGTCACCTCGATGTCGAAGGTGCCGTTGCGCCTTCCCCACTTCACGGTGAGCGGTCCGTGCGGGGTGGGGGCCTGGCCCTGCGCCCAGGTGAGGGTGCCGGGTTGCGGCGCTACCCGCCAGGTCGCATAGCCGGGGCTGGTCGGCGCGATGCCGAGCACGTACTGCGACAGCGCTGAGGTGGGGCCGGTTGACCAGCCATGCGCGAGGCTGGTGGCGCCGTCGCCCTGGCCGTTGATGCCGGGCGTGTGCAGGCTGCCGTCGGTGCCCATGACCTCCCAGAGCACGCCGGTCGGGTCGACCGTGGCCATCTGGCCCCACTCGCGGTCGAGCAGGTCGAGCGCGCCGCTGGTGTCGCCGGACGCGAACCGCGCCCACAGTTCGTAGGAACCCATGAACGGGCCGATCAACTGGTTGTAGCCGGCCGGTGCCGGCGAGGAGACGTCCAGGTCGCCGTGCGCGGTGTTGAGGTTCCTGGCCATGGCGGCGAGGATGCCGGGCACCTTCGCGGGATCGGCGACGCCGAACAGGATCGCGTAGGTGTTCGCGTCCTGCGCGACGCTGCCGCGCTGGGTGGTGCTGATGTCGTAGACGCCGGTGGAGGGGTTGAGGAGGTCGGTGTTGATGGCGGTTTTCAGCGCTGCCGCGCGGGAGCGGTAGGTGGTGGCGTCGGTGGTGGCACCGACCGCGTCGGCGAGGGTGGCTGCGCTGAGCAGGGTGCGGTAGTAGAGGACGTTGTAGTAGGTCTGGGCGCCGGTCTGTACGTCGTAGTGCCAGTTCGCGCCGTCGCTGGAGTTGGTCTCGAACAGGCCCTGCGCGTCGACCTGCGCCGCGTTCCAGGCGAGTTCGCGTTGCACGACGGGCCATTCCTCGCTGACGAACGCGGTGTCGCCGGTGTAGGTGTAGTAGGTGGCCAGGTTCGGCACGAAGTACATCGAGTAGGACGCCGAGTACTGGCTCACCTGGCCGGGCAGCGGCGAGGTGTTCAGCGGGTCGCCGGGTGCGCGGCGGCCTTCGACGAAGCCGCTCTGAAGTTGGTAGTCGCCGAGCAGCCGCAGGGAATCACGCAGATACTCGGTGTTGCCGAGGGAGTAGAGCAGGGTCGGGCCGGAGACGGACAGGTCGCCCTCCCAGACGTCGCGGTCGCGCTTGGCGCCGTCCAGGATCAGCGAGCCGACGTTGACGCCGGGCGCCTGGAAGTCGGCGAGGCTCGCCGGGTCGGACAGCGGGTTCCGGTAGAGCGTGTTGCCGTTGGGTGCGGTGACGGTGAGGTCGCGGAAGTCGGTGGCCTCGCCGATGCCGGAGTCCTCGCGGAAACCGATGCTGCCGGCCGGGATCGCGGCGATGCCTGCCGGGAAGTGGGTGGAGTCGAACGAGCCGATCGGCACGCCGTCCACGCTGGTGCTGACCGTGGTGCCGCTGACCGTGGTGCTGATCGAGTGCCAGGTGCCTTGCCGGATCGGCGCGGCGATGGGGATGTCGGCGATGGTGTGCGCGGCTCCCGAGGTGAACACCACCTCCTGCAGGGCGTTGGGTGGGCCGACCTTGTCCACGTCGTCGTCCAGGATCAGCAGGTACTTGGCGTCGGCCGACGCGCCGCGCACCACGTAGCCCGACTGCTGGCCGCCGATCCTGGTCTGGAAGGACATGGTGTAGTCGGTCCAGCCGTAGCCCGCGTTGAGCAGGCCCGCGTCGCCGCCGGTGTCGGTGAGGTAGCCGTTGGCGATGCTCCAGTAGCCGCCGGGGCTGTTGGGCGGCAACATGTTCAGGTCCACGGTGTAGGCGCCCGCGTACCAGAGCTTGTTGAGTTCGTCGGAACTTGAGACGAAGTAGCCGCCGTAGTTGGCCGAGGATGCGGGGTAGGTGGTTGAGCGGATGCGTGCGAAGGACAGCGTTACGCTGCCGGGTGAGGTGAGGGTGATTTCCTGGTAGCGTTCACCGCCCTGAATGAACTTGTTGCTCAGCAAACCAGGGGTGGAAATCGCGTAACTGTCACCGCGCGAGCTGTCGCCCGACTCGAATGGCCGACCACCGTCCCCGTTCGGGGTAAGGAAGCGCAACGCTTCGGCATATCCGGCGGTCATGGTGGGCGTGCCGGTTTCGGTGGTGATGCCGAACTCGGGCACGCCGCCGATGTCCTTGCCGTAGTCGAGCACGATACTCGGCGTTGTGCCGCCATCGGTCGCGGTGAGCGTGGTGCCGGCACCGTTTCCGTTGTGCAGCAACGCGTTTGGGTCGATGACCGAACCGGTCGTGCTGACCACGCGAACGGGGTAGTCGAGCCGGTTGGTGGATGACTCGACGTAGCGTTGCCAGTTCGGGTTGGCCGGACCGACGTAGAATCCGCTGTCGGTACCGGCATTCGCGGGCAGCGCGAGCATGGCAGACGCGCTGATGATGGCCAGGCCGACCGATAGTGTACGCAGTCGTGACATCCGGCGCTCCTTATGAAACGATTCAAACAGCGAGTGTGAACGAGTATCCGCCCGTGACGTCTTGTGCGTCAACGACCGCACTGCGCCATTAGCGTCTAATAGCAGCGCCTCTGGTCAGCCGAAATGAGACAATGCGCAGGTGAGGGAGAACAACAGCGGGGTCCGGCCCTGGGATCCACTCGTCGACCTGCCGAGACTGGTCGAGGTCAACAGCGCGGCCGGTGCGCGCTTCGCCGAGCACGGGCTGGTGCTGCCGGAGGACAACCCCGCCAACGAACTCCTCGCCGCCGACCACGTCCTGGTCGCGGTCGCCCCGCACCCGGTCGGTTTCGCGATACTGAAGAAACTCGACGAACACGCGCACCTGGGCGAACTGGCGGTGCATCCGGACTACGGAAGGCGCGGCATCGGCACGACTCTGCTGCGCGGATCCTGTGACTGGGCACGGGAACAGGGCTATCCGGCGATCACGCTGACGACTTTCGTTGACATACCGTGGAACGCGCCCTGGTACGCGGCGCGCGGCTTCACCGAACTCGCCGAGGACGAGTGGGGCCCCGGCCTTCGCGATCAGTGGGAGGCGGAACGCGCGGCCGGCATCATGGTCGCCCCACGCATCGTGATGATCCGCTCGTGGTGACTACCAGGGCGGATTCTCCGTCGCACCCGGTCCCCAGCTACGCCGCAGCCGGGCAAGCAACAGCTCGAAACAGTGCGCCTGCGCCGGATCAAGGCCGGCCGCTGCCGCCCGCACGAAGTCGCGCTGCCGGCTGCCGCCGACCGGCGCGTTGCGCACGTGCTCGGGAATCAACCGCGCGACCTCCTGGCCAAGCTCAGCGACCGCGTCCGCGAGTTCGGCAACGGCCGGATCGTCCGGCGAGCGGCCGCGCAGCGCGTCGAACCGGACGGAGAGCTGGTGGGTCCGCTCGGTGAACTCGGCCTCCGCGAACACCGCGTGATAGCCCCGGACTTCGCCAGGACTCACCTCGCCAGCCAGCAACTCGAACAACGCGGTGATCAACCGTTCCCTTGTCACGCCCGGCTGGCTCGCGGTCACCCGGTCCAGGTCGCTGAGCACCTCGACCAGCTGGGTGGAGAAGTTCGCCACGCTCGCGTTGGCGAGCAGCTCGGCGATGCGGCCGCGGCGCAGCCCGATCCGCCGCTGCTGCTCGGCCAGGTCCGCGTCGAGCTCGGTGAGGATCTCCCTGATGTCCCTGCCCTCGTCGTCGATCAGGACCTCGGCGGCCTGGTCTAGGCGTAGGCCCAATTCGACCAGACGCCGGATGCGCAGCAGGAGCACGGCGTCGCGCAGCTGGTAGGTGCGGTAGCCGCCGGGCGCGCGGGCCGGCTCAGGCAGCAGCCCCAACCGGTGGTAGTGGCGGATCGCCCGCGTCGATATGCCCGCCAACTCGGCCAGTTCCCCGATGCGCAGCATGCCTGCCTCCCGGCCCACCACCGCCCTGCACGTCAACCTTGCTGCGCGGACAAGGTCAAGTCCACCCACAGCGGAAATTCACTCAGGTAGGCCGGGTCGCGCGGTAGAAGGTGACGTCCCCCATCAGCCGGTGCCGATAGCGGCCGACCCGTACGGTGTTCAGGCCGGCCGCGTCGAACAGCTCGATCAGGCCGTCGCCCCGGTTGTCGCCGACATGCCCGGACCTACGCACCCGCCTGGCCAGCGCGCCGTGCATGCCGTGCAGGTCGCCGTCGAAGTCGACGACGTGCAGGCTGCCACCTGGCCGCAGCACCCGCGCCACCTCGGCGGCGGTCGCGATCTTGGTGTCGTGGTCGAGGTGGTGCAGCATCAGCGAGGACAGCACCCGGTCGAAGCTGCCGTCCGGATACGGCAACCGCTGCGCGTAGCCGCGCTCGAAGCCGATCCCGGTCAGACCGGCCGCCTTGCGCCGCGCGCGGGCCAGCGCCAGCGGGTCCGGATCGGAGCCGACCAGCTCGATTCCCGGCTGGGCGCGCTTGGCCCGGATCGACAGGTTGCCGGTGCCGCACCCGATTTCGAGCACCCGCTGCCCTGCCGCCAGTCCGGCCTGCTCGACCAGCCTGGCGTGCAGCTTCGATCCGCCGGAGACGCGGCTGAACAGGTCGTAGAACGGCAGGAAGGCGTCCTTGCCGGCAGCCGGCAGGTAGTCGTGCGGCTGGGCCTTGATAGGAGGATGTTTCGTCATGCCATCCATGGTGATGCCAGTACTGAGGCGGTAATTGGTCGATTGTCGGCGAAAGTAGGACTATCTTTGGCGGCATGACCGAGCTGGCGCATCCGCTGCGTTACCGCGCGGGCGTGCCGGTCGTCGGGTACGCGACGGCACCGGAGATCCCGCCGGTCGCGGTGCTGCGGTTCGAGTCGAACGACCGGCCCATGCCGGGGCGGCACATCCACGAGTTCCCGGTGCTCGTCTACTTCGAGCATGGCGAGGCGTACCTGGTAGCACCGGGCACGGTGATCGAGTTGGAACAGGCGCGGTTGACCAACTTCGGCACGTGCGTGTTCTTCGACCCGAACGCGGTGGGCGGCGACGGTCCGGCGGCGTGGCGGACGCATCCGCTGCTGTTGCCGTTCCTGCACGGCATCCCGGGCGGGCTGCTGCGGCTGAGCGTGCCGCCCGAACGGCGCGCGGTGTGGACGGCGACCGTCGCCGCGCTGGAGACCGAACTGCGCGAGCGCGCCGATGGCTACCGGCAGGCCGCGCTCGCCTACCTGACGCTGCTGCTGGTCGACGTCGCGCGGCTGGCCCCTGACGTGGTCGGCGAGCTGAGGCGCGGCAACGAAACCCTGCTGGCCGAGGTGTTCGACGTGATCGAACGCCGCTTCGGCGAACCGCTCTCACTGCGTGACGTGGCTGCCCAGGTCGGCGTGACCCCGGGCCATCTGACCACCGTGGTGCGGCGGCGGACCGGGCGGACCGTGCTGGACTGGATCACCGAGCGGCGGATGACCGAGGCACGGGCCCTGCTGCGCACAGTCGACCTGCCGGTCGGTGAGATCGCCCGCCGGGTCGGCCTGCCCGATCCCGGCTACTTCGCCAGGGTGTTCCGCCAGGCCAACGGTGTCAGCCCTCGGGCGTGGCGAGCAGCCGAACTGCGACAGGCGACGTAGCGGGAAACCGCGCTTTCCTACCGATGCCGCGACGGTCGCCCGCGACGCAGCATGGGCGCATGGAAAACTCTGAGCAGGGCATCCGGGCATCGGATGCGGAACGGGAACGGTATGCGGGCATCGTCGGCGCGGCGACCGGTGACGGTCGGTTGACGGCGGGCGAGGCCGACGAGCGGTTGGCCGCGATCTACGCGGCGCGGTTCCGGCACGAACTGGACCCGCTGGTCCGGGACCTGCCGAAGCCGGAGCAGCCGGCTACGCGCAACCCGGTGAACTGGCGGCGCGGGCCGCTGGCCGTGCACGCGGGCATCGTCGCGGTGATCGCGGTATTGCTCGTGGTGAGGTGGGTCGCGGTCGGGGCCGGGTTCTTCTTCCCGGCGATCCCGCTGCTGTGGCTCGGCGCGAGCCTGCTCGTGCACGCACGAATCCGGCGCGTGCGAGGGTCGGTGCGAACGAGTGCGCCGGCAGCCCCGTAACCTGGCGCGATGAGTGTCGAGGGTGTGTTGGGGCGGTTGGCGGAGATCCGGCCGGGGTTGCACGAGATCTACCGCGACCTGCACGCACACCCGGAACTGTCGAACTCCGAGACACGCACGGCCGGGGTGATCGCGCGGCGGTTGACCGAGTTGGGCGTCGAGGTGACCACCGGGGTCGGCGGCAACGGCGTGGTCGGGGTGGTGCGCAACGGGGACGGGCCGACCGTGCTGCTGCGCGCCGACTTCGACGCGTTGCCGGTGACCGAGCAGACCGGCCTGCCCTACGCGAGCACCGAGACCGGTGTCGATCCGGACGGCAACACGGTCGGCGTGATGCACGCGTGCGGACACGACATGCACGTGACCTGTCTGCTCGGCGCGCTGGATCTGCTGGCGGCCGAACGGTCGGCGTGGGCGGGCACGGTACTCGCGGTGTTCCAGCCAGCGGAGGAACTGGGCACCGGCGCGCTGGACATGATCGCCGACGGCCTGTTCGGCCGGTTCGGCAAGCCGGACGTGGCTCTCGGCCAGCATCTGGGGCCGATGCCGGCGGGCATGCTCGGCGCGCATCCCGGGCCCGCGTTCGCCGCGACCGACGCGCTGGTGGTGCGCGTGTTCGGCCGGGGAGGGCACGGCTCCCGGCCCGAGTCCACTGTAGACCCGGTCGTGCTCGCGGCATCGATCATCCTGCGGTTGCAGACGATCGTCGCCAGGGAGGTCGCCGCGAGCGACATGGCCGTGGTGACGGTCGGTTCGGTGCACGCGGGCAGCAAGGACAACATCATCCCGGACGAGGCCGTGCTGCGGATCAGCACGCGTAGCTACAGCGAGGCCGTGCGCGGGAAGCTGCTCGACGCGATCCGGCGCATCGTCAAGGCCGAGGCGCTGGCGTCCGGCGCGGACCGCGAACCGGAGATCACCATGCTGCCGGGCTGCCCGGTGCTGTGCAACGACGCGGCAACGACCGCGCGGACAACGGCCGCGTTCCAGGAGTTGTTCGGCGCGGACCGGGTGCTCGATCCGGGCGCGATCACCGGCAGCGAGGATTTCGGGATTTTCGGCGACACGATCGGCGTGCCGTACTGCTACTGGATCTTCGGCGGTACCGACCCGGCCGCCTATCTTGCCGCGGTCGAGGCCGACCGGGTGGCCCAGGACATCCCGTCGAACCATTCGCCGTTCTTCGCGCCGGTGCTCGAACCCACTATCGGGACCGGCGTTTCCGCCCTGGTCGCAGCCTGCATGTCCTGGCTCGGAAAAACCTGTGCGAACTGAATAACTATCGAGCACCGGATTGTCATCGGGTGATAAAAACCGCGCTGAGCTGCTCCGATCATACGAATCCGAGCGGGGTTTTCTTGCGTCGTACGTCACTCGCCAGTAACGTACTGGCGAGTAAGTTGCGCGAACTCATCAGCGATCGGCGCATTTCGCGTCCCCGATCCAACAAAAGCACGCCCAGTGTATTCGGCGCGCGCATTTGCCACTCGATAGTTGGGAGATCACGATGTTCGGAGTTCGATCCGCGACATTAGCCCGAAGGGGCCTCATTCTTGCTGCGGCAGGCGTAGTGGCCGGCATGCTGGGGTCCGGTATGGCGGCTGCCGACGTTCCGGTGGACAACTTCCTCAACTGGAACGGCGACTTCCCGATCATCGGCAACCTCGACCCGATCACCACCGAGACGGTGACCACGCTGCCGAGCCCGGTCACGGTCGGCCAGGCCAGTGCGCCGTTCGCGGTCACGGTCAACGTGACAGCGCCGCCACTGGCCACCACCGGCCTTGAGGAGGTCGGCGCGGCCAGTCTCCAGGGCACCGCCGACGTCACCGTGTCCGGCACGGACGCGGCCGGCAACACGGTCACCCAGGACGTCCAGCTGACCATCCCGTCCACCCCGACCCCGCCGGACGGCTCCCCGCTGACCTTCACCGCGACCGGCACCAGCACCATTCCCGCGATCGCGGATGCGGGAACCGCGACCATCAGCGTGGTCTCGGCGTCGACAACGCTGGACCCGAAGGACGCCAGCGGCAACGACACCGTGCTGGGCACCTTCAACGTCCCGCTGACGCTCGACTCGTCTGGGCCGAGCCAGAACCCGACCAACACCACCACGCTGGGCACGATCGTCGCGCAGTGAGAACGAGCCGGGGTGTCCAGTTCGCTGGGCACCCCGGTGGTATTCCCAATACCACGTTCGTTGGGAGGGGAATTTCGCGATGTGGCGACGAACGACGATGCGCAGCTCGACCAGGCGGGTGCTGGTCGGTTCGGGTTTCGGCGTTGCCCTGGTGCTGCTCGGACTGCTCGCCGGCGCGGGCCCCGCGATCGGCGACCAGACCACCGCGACAACACTCGCCTACACCTGTCAGTTTCCGGCCGGGCCGCAACAGGTTTCCGCGCGGTTCGACGCGACGTTCCCCAGAACGGGCGAAGCCGGTCAGCCGATCGCGGCAACGAACGTCTCGGTGAAACTCGACCTGCCGCAGACCGCGCTCGGCGACCTGGCCACGATCAACGCGGCCTCGGTTGCGACGACCGGTGCGTTTTCCGTTGTGCGCCTGTCCAACGGCGATGCGACCACCCTCGCCTGGCCGGACCTTGCCGCACCGAGCACGCCACTGCCCACCACCGGTGACCTGGACATCACCCTGGCCGGCCCGGTTCCGCCCACCACGGTCTCGCAGTCCGGCGATGTCACCTTCTCGGCCGACGCGTTCGGACTGATCTTCACGCCGCTCACCTCAACCGGCGCGGCGACCGACCCGGCCACCGTGCAGATCGCCTGCCTGCTCAACACGAACCAGACCGCGACGCTGGCCACCGTGCACATCCCGACCGTGCCAGAGGTCGGTCGGGCGGTCGCCAGCACGTCGGGCGCGCCGGTGCCACCGGTCGGGCAACGGCAGGCGGGTCATGCGGCGACAAGCACCACCACGACCACCACGACCACTTCCCCGCCGAACGACCCGAACTGCACGCCGTTCAAGGGCCCGACCATTCATCCGACGCTGATCGGCAGGACCAACCTGACCAAGCTCGGCGAGTCCGGCCCGGTCGGTCCCGGCGTCGCGAACCTGACGCTGGTCGGGTCGAAGCTCAAGCCGGTCTTCACGGTCTGCTACTCGGGCACTCTCGTACTCCCGCCGAGCACGACGACCGTGTTGGGCTTCGGCTTCATGCCGATCACAACGACGCTGACCTACACCCAGGTCGGCCCGCTGTTCGTCGAGGCGTACTCGATCGGCGCGACCTCCTACGCGACCGCGACGAGCGCGGAGCAGATCGCCGTCACCAGCGCGTCGATCAACGGCGTTCCGCTCAACGTCGGTCCGGACTGCGGCACGGCGACCCCAGTGCCGATCACGCTCAACAACGTCACCGGGTTCACCTACAACCCGATCACCGGCGGCTACCTACAAGGCGACGTGGCCATTCCGCGGATGGCGCACTGCGGCGTCGGCGAGGACCTGGACGCGTTGTTGAGCGCGCCGGTGTCCGGACCGGACAACCTGCTGCGGATGTGCCAGGAGAACTCGGTGACCGGGCAGAAGCCGTTCACGAACTGCGTGGCGCCATGAGTCGGGGCCAGGAAACCGGTAGCACCAGGCGCGTGCCAGGGGTCGGCGCGTTGCGGCAGACCGGGCGGATGTTCGCGCTGTCGTTGAGCGTGATCCGGCTGACCTTCAGGCGGCCGTTCCAGGTGCGCGAGTTCATCGAGCAGTTCTGGTTCGTCGCCAGCGTGACCATTCTGCCGACCGCGCTGGTCGCCATCCCGTTCGGCGCGGTGATCGCGCTGCACCTCGGGTCGTTGACCCAACAGCTCGGCGCCGAGTCGTTCACCGGCGCGGCGAGCGTGCTGGCCATCATCCAGCAGGCCGCTCCCCTGGTGACCGCGTTACTGGTGGCGGGCGCGGGCGGTTCGGCGATCTGCGCGGACATCGGCGCGCGCACCATCCGCGAGGAGATCGACGCCATGGAAGTGCTCGGTGTCTCGCCGATCCAGCGGCTGATCGTGCCGAGGGTGCTGGCGTCGATGCTGGTCGCCGTGCTGCTCAACGGCATGGTGTCGGTGGTCGGTGTGCTCGGCGGCTACTTCTTCAACGTGATCATGCAGGGCGGCACGCCCGGTGCCTACCTCGCGAGTTTCTCGGCCCTCGCACAGTTGCCGGACCTGTGGATCAGCGAGATCAAGGCGGTGATCTTCGGCTTCATCGCCGGTGTCGTCGCCGCGTATCGCGGGCTGAATCCGGCCGGTGGGCCGAAGGGCGTCGGCGACGCGGTGAACCAGTCGGTGGTCATCACGTTCCTGCTGCTGTTCTTTGTGGACTTCGTGCTGACCACGCTGTACCTGCAAGTCGTCCCGGCGAAGGGAATGTGACATGAGCATCGCTGTCGACGAGGGCAGGCGCAGCGCGGAGGATCGCTGGTTCGGCTGGCTGGATCGCCTCGGTGACCAGCTGATCTTCTACCTGCGCGCGCTGGCCTGGGTGCCGAGGGCAGGTCGCCGATACCTGCGCGAGGTGCTGCGGCTGCTGGCCGAGGTGAGCTTCGGCAGCGGCGCGCTCGGCGTGATCGGCGGCACCATCGGCGTGATGGCCGGCATGACCGTGTTCACCGGAGCGGTCGTCGGTCTACAGGGCTACGCGGCGCTGAACCAGATCGGCACGGCCGCCTTCACGGGCTTCATCTCCGCGTATTTCAACACCCGCGAGATCGCCCCGCTGGTCGCCGGCCTCGCCCTCTCGGCCACCGTCGGCGCCGGTTTCACCGCGCAACTCGGCGCCATGCGCATCGCCGAGGAGGTGGACGCGCTCGAAGTCATGGGCATTCCGTCGCTGCCCTACCTGGTGACGACGCGGATCGTGGCCGGGGTGGTCGCGATCATCCCGTTGTACGGCCTCGGCCTCGTTACCTCCTACCTCGCGTCGCGCGAGATCACCGTGCTGTTCAACGGCCAGTCGGCCGGCACCTACGACCACTACTTCAGCCTGTTCCTGCCACCGGTCGACGTGCTCTGGTCCTTCGCCAAGGTGCTCGTGTTCAGCGTGATGGTGATCCTGGCGCACTGCTACTACGGCTACCGCGCCAGCGGCGGGCCGGCCGGTGTCGGCGTTGCCGTCGGGCGCGCGGTGCGGACCGCGATCGTGACCATCAGCATCACCGACTTCTTCCTCAGCCTGGCCATCTGGGGCGCGACGACCACGGTGAAGGTCGCGGGATGAGCGCTTCGGCAGGCTGGTACAAGACTCGGCGCAGGCTCGCCGGGGTGGTGTTCATCGTCGTGTTCGCGGTGCTGGTGTGGCTGTCCATCGCCCTGTACGACAAGGACTTCACCTCGGTCGTGCTGGTCAACCTCAACACCGACACGACAGGCAACGAGCTGCACCTGCACGCCGAGGTGAAGGTGCGTGGGGTGGATGTCGGCGAGGTGCGGGAGATCGCCACCAACGGCGATGGCGCGCGGCTCCAACTCGCGCTGCGACCGGACCTGGTGCACCTGATCCCGAGCAACGTGACCGCAGAACTCCTGCCGACCACGCTGTTCGGTGAGCGTTACGTGGATCTGGTGCTGCCCAAGGACCCGGACCCGCAGCGGCTCGACCAGGGCAGCACGATCAGTCAGGACCGCTCCGGCAGCGCGACCGAACTGGAGAAGGTGCTCAAGGACCTGTTACCGATGCTGCAAGCTGTTCAACCGCAGAAGTTGTCGGTCACGCTCACCGCGATCTCGGCGGCGCTGGCCGGACGCGGCGGCGAACTCGGCCAGACACTGGACGCGATCAACACCTACCTCGACCGGATGAACCCGGAGTTGCCGCGGATCGACGCGGACATCAGCCAGCTGGTCACCGTCACCAACGACTACAGCCAGTCCTTCCCGGACATCGTGCAGGCCATGTCCGACTTCACCAGGACAAGCAGAACGGTCGTTGACGAGCAGTCCGCGCTGGTCGACCTGTACTCGCGGGTGACCGGCACCGCGCAGGATCTCGACTCGTTCCTGACCGCGAACAGGAACAACATCATCCAGCTCTCAGCCGACAGCACCCAGACGTTGCGGACGTTGGCGATGTACTCGCCCGAGTTCCCGTGCGTGCTGCAACAGCTGACCGCGTTCGAGCCGCAGATGGACAAGGTACTCGGCAAGGGCACCAATCAGCCCGGCCTGCACGTCAACGTGCTCAGCGTGCCGCCGCTGAGCACGCGGTCTCCCATCGCGCCCGGCCTGAACCCGCCCGCCGGCGGCTACACGTATCCGGCGAACAAGCCGGTGTTCGGCGATGACAAGGGGCCGTCCTGCTACGCGGTGCCGTTCGGCGGCGTCACGCTCAACGACAACGGCGATGCCGTGCTCGGCTCGAAACCACCGGGCGGCGTGGTGACCCGGACCAGGGAGAAGGGCCTCGGCCTGGCCAACACGCCTGCCGAGAACGAGTTCATCGACGAACTGCTCGCGCCGCAGCTGAACGTGCCACCGACGCAACTGCCGAACTGGAGCAGTTTTCTGGTCGGCCCGCTCTACCGGGGAGCCGAGGTGACGTTGAAGTGAAACGGAAATCGATCGCTCCCGCGCTGATCAAGGGGATCGTCTTCGCGGTAGTCACCGTGCTGGCCACGACCGTGCTGGGCATCACCATCGCGAACACCGGCGTCGGAAACACCAACGACTACCGCGCCCAGTTCACCGACGTGACCGCGTTGAACGTCGGCGACGACGTGCGCATCGCGGGTGTGCGGGTCGGGCAGGTCGAGCAGATCGGCGTCGTCGACCACAATGTCGCGCAGGTGACGTTCTCGGTGGAGTCGGACCGGCAGCTGCCCGCGTCGGTGACCGCGACGATCAAGTACCGCAACCTGGTCGGCCAGCGCTACATCGCACTGGACCAGGGCACCGGCAACATCGACGCGACCCTGCCACCCGGTGGCCTGATCCCGTTGCGCCGCACCACACCCGCCCTGGACCTGACCGACCTGTTCAACGGGTTCAAGCCGCTGTTCCAGGCGCTCTCGCCGAACGACGTGAACCAGCTGTCCAACGAGATCATCCAGGTGTTGCAGGGCGAAGGTGGCACGATAACAGAACTGATCAGCCACACCGCGTCGCTGACCACCACGCTCGCCGGCAAGGACCAGGTCATCGGGCAGGTGATCGACAACCTGAACTCCGTGCTGAACACGGTGAACTCGCGCGGCAACGACTTCACCACGATGGTGAACACGTTGCAGCAGTTGGTGTCCGGCCTCGCGCAGGACCGGCAGCCGATCGGCAACGCGATCAGCGCGCTCGGCGATCTGGCCAACAGCACCGCGAACCTGCTCCAGCAGGGCAGGGCGCCGTTGCGGCAGGACATCGTGTCGCTCGGCCAGGTCGCGACCAACCTCAACGACAACTCGGGCCTACTCAACACGTTCCTGCGCAACCTGCCGACCAAGATGAACGCGATCGGCTCGCTCGCGTCGTCCGGTTCGTGGCTGGACCTGTACCTGTGCTCGGTCGTGACCAACGGGGTCACCAGCAACGGCTCACCCCTCCCGGTCAGCGTGACGTCCACGGCTGCGAGGTGCCAACAGTGAGGCGGATGAAGTCCATCAGGGAACGTAACCCGGTTGTGGTCGGGGTGATCGGCATCGTGGTGTTGGCCGTGGTCGGCCTGCTCACCTACTACTCGGACGACCTGCCGATCATCGGCGGCGGCACCACCTATACCGCGGACTTCACCGAGGCCGCCGGGCTCGCGTCCGGCAACGAAGTACGGGTGGCCGGGGTGAAGGTCGGCACGGTGACCAAGGTGAGCCTGGACGGCGCCAAGGTCAAGGTGGCGTTCAAGGTGAAGGACACCTGGATCGGCGATGCCAGCACGGTGGCCATCAAGATCAAGACCTTGCTCGGTGAGAAGTACCTCGGCCTCGATCCACTGGGCAGCAAGCAACAGGACCCCGACCGGACGATCCCGGAGAACCGCACGGTCTCGCCCTACGACGTGACCGACGCGTTCAACGGCCTGGCCAACACTGTCGGCCAGCTCGACACCGGCCGGCTCGCGCAAAGCTTCCAGGACATCGCCGACGCGTTCGGCAACACCGCGCCGGAGGTGCACAGCACCTTGCAGGGCCTCGCAGACCTCTCCGAGACGATCTCATCCCGCGACAATCAGCTCGCCCAGCTGCTGGCCAACACCAGGCAGATCACCGGCGATCTGGCCAATGAGGACACCCAGTTCACCGCGCTGCTCAACGACGGCGGCCAGCTGCTCGACGAGTTGCAGGCGCGCAGAGCGGCGATCGCCGCGCTGCTGACCGGAACCGTGCAGCTGTCCACGCAGCTCAGCGGCCTGGTCACCGACAACCAGAACACCCTCGGCCCGGCCCTAACCGAGTTGGACGGCGTGACCAACGTCCTGCAGGCCAACCAGAACAACCTCGACAAGGCACTGCGACTGGCCGGCCCGTACTACCGCCTGGTCGGCAACACGCTCGGCACCGGGCACTGGATGGACGCCTACCTCTGCGACCTGCTGCCCAGCAACTACGTGCCGCCGGGCACCGACGCGGCCAGTCACTGCGTCCGGCCGTCTGCCACGACCGGGGGCAAATGATGTTCGCGACCAGAAGCTCGAAATTTCTGTTCCGGTCGCTTGCCACGGTCTCCGTGCTGGTGCTGATCGCGGCGGGCGCGTTGGCCTGGCTGTTCCGCGACCTCGGCGCCAAGACGATCACCGCCTACTTCGACGAGGCCGTCGGCGTGTACGCGGGCTCGGACCTGCGCATCCTGGGCGTGACCGTGGGCACGATCGACTCGGTGCAGCCGCAGGGCAGGCAGGTCAAGGTCGTGATGACGCTGGACGACGGCATCGCGGTACCGGCCAACGCGGACGCGGTCGTGGTGTCGCCCAGCGTGGTTTCCGACCGCTACGTCCAGCTCACCCCCGCCTACACCGGCGGCCCGCAGATCGCGGACAACGCGACGATCCCGATCGGCCGCACCCAGACTCCGGTCGAGCTGGACCAGCTGTACTCGACGCTCAACCAGTTGGCCACCGCGCTCGGCCCGAACGGCGCCAACGCCAATGGCGCGCTGTCGAACCTGTTGAACGTCGGCGCGGCCAACCTGAACGGAAACGGCGCCGCCCTCGGCACCTTGATCCAGCAGCTGGGCGCTGCGACGCGGACGCTGTCCGGCTCGCAGAACAACCTGTTCCAGACCATCGACGGCCTCCAGCAGTTCACCGCCATGCTGAAGAACAACAACGACCAGGTCCAGCACGTCACCCAGCAGCTGGCCTCGGTCTCGGGATTCCTCGCCGACGATCGGCAGGATCTTGGCGCTGCCCTGAACCAGCTAGCGGACGCGCTCGGCAAGGTGCAGAACTTCATCAACGCCAACCGCGCGCACATCGCGACCAATGTGGACAAGCTGAACCAGATCGGCCAGATCCTCACCAACGAGCGGTCCTCGCTCGCCGAAGCGCTTGATGACGCGCCCCTCGCGGTGGACAACCTGCTCGGCGCGTACGACTCGACGACGCACACGCTCGACGGCCGCGGGTTCGTGCCCGAGCTGGCGCCCGCACCGGACGGCTTCACCCCGGTGACCGCGAACCAGGCCAAGGCACTGCCGGACCTGCCGCTGCCGCTGGGCACGGTGTACGCCTCGACCCACGGTGGTGCCCGATGAAACGCACGATCGTGCTCATCCCGGCAATCGCAGTGTTGTTGGCAGGCTGCGGATCGAGCAGCTCCGGTGGCTTCGGCGGCGTGTACGACCTGCCGCTGCCCGGCGGCGCGGACGTTGGCAGTCACCCGTACACGGTGACCGCGCAGTTCACCGACGTGCTCGACCTGGTGCCGCAGGCCGCCGTCAAGGTGAACGACGTGGCCGTCGGCCGGGTCGAGTCGATCACGCTGCCTCGCAACGGCTGGACCGCGAACGTCACGATGCTCATCAACGGCGACGTGCACCTGCCCGCGAACGCGACCGCGCACCTCGAACAGTCCAGCCTGCTCGGCGAGAAGTACATCGAGCTGGCGCCGCCGAGCGACGGCGCGCAGGGCACGCTCGCAGACAACGCGACCATCCCGTTGGCCCGCACCAACCGCAATCCCGAGGTGGAGGAAGTCTTCGGCGCGTTGTCCATGCTGCTCAACGGTGGCGGCATCGACCAGTTACGGACCATCGCCCGCCAGTTGAACAGCGCGTTGAGCGGCAACGAGCCGCAGATCCGCTCGGTGCTCAACAACATCGACGAGCTGATCGGCAACCTCGACGACCACAAGCAGGACATCACCGACGCGCTAGACGGCATCAACCAGCTGGCCGGCGCGTTGGCCGACCGGGAAAGGCAGATCGGCAACGTGCTGCGGAACCTCTCCCCCGGCCTCGCCGTCCTCGACCAACAGCGACAGCAGCTGGTCACCATGCTCGACTCGCTGAACATGCTGTCCGGGGTGGCGGTGGACACGGTGAACGCCAGCGAGCAGGACCTGGTCGCCGACCTGCAAGCGCTTGCACCTACCCTGCGCCAGCTGGCGAACGCGGGCGCCGCGCTGCCGCAGGCGTTGCAGGTGATGTTCACCTACCCGTTCACCGACGCGGTGCTGGACGGTTCCAAGGGCTCGTACCTGAACCTCTACCTGACCATCAACGCGGAAACCCTGACCATGACGCCCAACCAGGACGGCAACGGCTTCACCGACACGAGAAAGCCGGGTGCGGACGTGGCGCCGCTGATGGGCCCGACACCGCCGCCGCTGCCCATTCCGTCGGCCAGCGGCACCACCACCCTGCTGCCGGGAGGCAACTGATGCTGTCCACCGCGACCAGGGTGAAGATCATCGCGTTCCTGGTGATCGGACTGAGCTTCATCGTCTACATCGGACTCCGCTATGCCGGTCTCGGCCGCTACGTCGGCCTGTCCGGCTACTACGTGGTGCACGTCGACCTGGCCGAGACCGGCGGCGCCTTTCCCAACGGCGATGTCACCTATCGAGGTGTCACGGTCGGCCGGATCGGCGCGGTCAACCTCACGCCGACCGGGGTGGTGGCCGACCTGGACATCGACGACTTGGCCCCACGCATCCCGATCCACGTGCGGGCCGTCGTCGCCAACCGCTCCGCCGTCGGCGAGCAGTACCTCGACCTGCGCCCCAGGACCAGCGACGGCCCGTACCTCCAGGCGGGCGACACCATCGCCCAACAGGACACGCAGACCCCGCTGCCCGTGCAGGACCTGCTGCACAGCATCGACGCGCTGGCCTCGTCCGTGCCCACCCGATCGCTGCGCACCGTCGTCGACGAACTCGACAATGCGTTGCAGGGCCAGGGTCCGAACCTGCAAACCCTGCTGGACACCAGCGGCAGCCTGACCAGGATGGCCACCGACGACCTGCCGCGCACTCAAACGCTGATCAACGACAGCCAGACGGTGCTCCACACCCAGGCGGACGAGGCGAACGCGCTGGCGGCGTTCGGCCGCAACGCCGAACTGATCGCACAGCAGCTCGACAGCTCCGATCCGGACCTGCGCGCGGTCATCGACAACGCGCCCGGTGCCGGCGCGCAGGTCTCCGGCCTGTTGCGTGAACTCGATGGCGCCGACTTCTTCGATCTCGGCTGGTCGCCGCTGTTCAACTCGTTGCCAGTCATCCGTGATCGGCTCCTCCAAGCCGGACCTCCCCGCGACTATCTCATGCGTTGGGTCGATGTCCCATCGCTTGAGGTAAGCGCCTCCGAACAGCGTTATGAGCCACTGGGCAACGGTGTTGTTCGCTTCCGCGCAGGCGACTTCATCGCCGAAATCACGTTCGACACAGCCGGGTTCGTCACCAGCTATCCAGGGATCGGCGTCCGACCCTGACGCAGCCGTCACTGCTCCTCTTCGCGCGAGCCGACAACGCGCGCTCCTGTTGGGCGCGACCGACGACCATCGCCCGCAGGCACACGAGCGCGCGCTCGGGTGCGAAAGGATCGGTCCCCCCGCCTCCGAGCGTGCCCGTGGTGTCCTGGCTCAGCCGACCTTCGTAAAGTTGCCTGCGAGCACGCCCTCGCGGCCCGCGCACTTGGTCGGGCTGTCGCTGACTCGCGTGAGCTTCAGGTTGCTGCCGTTCAGCTTGAACCTGTAGATGCCGGGCGTCGGGCAGGCATCCTTACCGCCTTTGTCGTTGAACGTGATCGTGGTGCCGTTGATCGAGTACTTACCATTGATGACCGCGGCGCCATTGTCTGTGACCGTGTACGCGGGCTTCTTGAACTTGAGCGTCCAGGTGCCCTTGAGCGCGCCACCCAGCGGGGCGCCACCAATCTTGGTCTTGTAGGTCCCGTTCAGCGTGGCGGCGGCCAGCGCCACCGAACACACCGTCAGTACGGCGGCAACCGATATCGTGATCGCGAGTCGCTTCATCCACCTGCACCTTTCCAATGGGGGCCCGGCCCACTAGCGCGGGCGGGTGACGCCACGGTAAACGGGGGCGGTTACGAAACCGTTACGGTTGAGCGCGGGCGCGTTCGTACGGACACTGCTCGTCCGCCGGCGGAGCCGCCGGCCGCCTCGATCCAGAGCACCCGGCGTGTCGCTTGCAAAGCAGGAGCGGTGGTGCGCTAAAGGGTCGGCGGTGTCGATGTGTTCGTCGTTGTGTAGGAGGTCGATGAGCTGGCGGCTGCCGCGGATCCGCGTGCCCCACAGGTCGTTGTCAGCGCGACGAGATCCTTGGGTGGCCCGAAGCCCGCGCTGATCCGACGTCGGGCACTCAGCGCCTGGTCTCGTACCTGGTCAGCACCACGCCGTCGGGAAACGTCCGGGTCTCCACCAGGCCCAGGTTCACCCAGTTGTCCACGGCCGTGAAGAACGGCGTGCCGCCGCCCACCAGGACCGGATGGGTGACGATCGCGTACTCGTCGATCAGCCCGGCCCGCATAGCCGCTGCGGCGAGCGTGGCGCCGCCGATGTCCATGGGGCCGCCGTCGTCGGCCTTGAGCCTGGTGATCTCGGTGACCGCGTCGCTGGTGACCAGGCGGGTGTTCCAGTCGACCGTGCTGGTCGTCGAGGAGAACACCACCTTCGGCATTTCCTGCCAGCGGCTGGCGAACTCGATCTCCGCCGGTGTGGCGCCGGGCCGCCGGTCGGCGGTCGGCCAGTGGGAGCTCATCGTCTCCCACAGTTTGCGCCCATACAGCGCCAGGCCTGTCGCCGCCACCCGGTCGGACCACCACTGGAACAGTTCGTCGCTCGGCACGCTCCAGCCGAGGTCGTCGCCGGGCGCGGCGATGTAACCGTCCAGGGTCAGGTTCATGCCAAACCTCAGTTTCCGCACGGCCTCAGTCTCCTGTGAGTCGGTTTTCGCGGTACAGACCAGCACGGCGCACAAGAATCATCGGTCAGACCCACCGAGGGCCAGCTGACCAGGACGCCAAGCAGATGCTCCGTGCCGAAAGGAACCGGTGCCGGCACACCATCGCGCGGAGCGCGTCCCGGGAGCACAGGCCGAGGGCGGTGTGCCGTAACACCGGTTCGGTGATGTCTGCCGGTGAGGGACTACAACCGGGACCGCGTCACACCCATGTGCAGGCGTAGGCGAGGCCCTCTCCCGCGAGGAGGCCGGAGGCTGCCGCGTCTCGCGACGCTGCGCCCAACACGAAGCGTCGCCTATCGCCGCGACGACGCGTTCGTGGCCATCTGGTCGAAGTGATCGAGGGCCATGCCCGAACCGATCGCGACACAGGTGAGCGGCGAGTCCGCGAGCGAGACTGCCATGCCGGTGCGCTGCGTGACGAGCTCCGGCAGGCCGCGTAGGAGGGTTCCTCCCCCCGCGAGCAGGATGCCTCCGCGGGCGATGTCGCCGGCCAGCTCGGGTGGAGTGTCTTCGAGCGTGCCCGAGATCGCGCGCAGAACTTCCTCCATCGGGGCGCGGATCGCGTCGCGAACCTCCTCGCTTCGCAGCGGGACCTCGGTCGGTAGCCCGGTCACGAGATGGCGCCCGCGCACGCCCATCGTCAGTTCCTCTGCGAGTGGCGCTGCGGAGCCGATCTGCAGCTTGATCGCCTCGGCCGTCTGTGAACCGATCGCGAGCTGATAGGCGTCGCGCAGGTAGTGGCTGATCGCCTCGTCCATCTCGTATCCGCCGACGCGCACCGACCGCGATACGACGATCCCACCGAGCGAGATCACCGCGACCTCGCTCGTTCCGCCGCCGATGTCGAGCACCATCCGTCCGAGGGGTTCCTCGATCGCCAGTCCCGCACCGATCGCGGCGGCGATCGGCTCCTCGATCAGGTGGACCCGGCGCGCCCCGGCGGCAAGCGCCGCTTCCTCGACCGCGCGCTTCTCGACCTCGGTGACGCCCGAGGGGGCGCAGACGATCAGCCGCGGATGCGCCCAGCGCCGATCGAAGGCCCGACCGATGAAATACCGAAGCATCTGCTCGGTCACGGCGAAGTCCGCGATCACCCCGTGGCGCAACGGCCGGGTCGCTGAGATCGTCGCCGGCGTACGCCCGATCATCCGTTCGGCGCTGACACCCACGGCATGGACGTCCCCGGTCTCGGAGTCGACGGCGACGACGGAGGGCTCGGAGGCGACGATCCCCTTGCCGCCGACGTACACGACGGTATTCGCCGTTCCGAGGTCGATCGCGATGTCATGAACGCCCAGGCTCGGGGCCAAATGGCGCCGCGAGGTGTCCCGACGCGAACCGTCTCGACTCAAACGCACAACCACAGCCTCCCAGACCGAAGCTTCGCGCCCCGCAGGCACGGCGACGTCGGCGCCTTGCGAGTCGCGCGGCGCGGGAGACCACTTCGCTCCCGAGCCGACTCTCCGCGGTGCAGGAACGTAGGCGAGCCGCACACGTTCAGGGCCGCGTGAGCTGCGCGCGGAGGTCCAGACGCCAATCGTTGCAGGCCATGAGGTGCCCCTTCGGGAACTCGAACTGGCACGCCTCGATCAGTTCGAACCCGAGCTTGCGGCAGATCGCGTTCGAGGGCGCGTTGTCGACGTTGGGGAAGGCGTGCATGAAGCGGTGTCCGTCATCACGCCTCGCGAGCTCGATCGCCTTCGCGGTCGCCACCGCCGCGACACCGCGTCCCTGGGACTCGGGCACGACCATCCAGCCGACCTCGTAGACGTTCTCGTCGCGCCAGTCCTTCGTCCAGTAGCCGACGGAGCCGATCCCCGCGCCGCTCGCCGCGTCGACGATCTTGAACATGCGGTCGCCGCCCTCGAGACACGCGTAGCGGGCCTGACGCTTCCGCAGCCGGTCCGGGTTCTCGGGGCCGCCCAGGTGCTCGGTCATGCGCGGGTCGCCCATCAGTCGCTCGAGCAGCGGCAGGTCGTCGGCGCCCCAGGGCACGAGAACCACTGTCACGCTCACTCCGCGGAGCCTAGAGAGGAGCCTGCCGGCGTGTGGCGCCTGACGGCTCGCTTGCGCGAAGCAGCAGCCCGGGCCGCACTTCCGCTCGGTCGCGTGGCGGCGACCGCGTGCCTGAGCAGCACGGTTAAGCGACCCGGCTCGACGGGAACCCGCCAACTCGATCGGAGTAGGTTCAGTGCGGGGACGCCGTGAGCACGCCGAGCTATGACCGCGACTTCTGGGAGGAGCTCTGGTCGCGGACCCTCCGTGAGCGCGGCGGTCATGTTGCGGCTCGGCCCCCGAACGCCCATCTGATCACCGAGGTTGGAGACCTGCGGCCGGGGATCGCTCTTGATGCGGGATGCGGGCATGGCGCCGACACGCTCTGGCTCGCTGCCCACGGATGGCACGTCACGGCGGTCGATTTCGCGGCGGTCGCGCTGGCTCAGGCGCGGTCGACTGCCGATGCTGCCGGGACAGACGTGGCCGGGCGCATCGACTGGGTTGAGGCGGATCTCGCGAGCTGGATTCCACAGCCGGATCGTTACGACCTGGTGGCCTCCCTGTACGTCCACGTCGCGGGATCGGTGGAGCACATGGTGCGGCGGATCGGCTCCGGAGTCGCGCCCTGCGGAACGCTGCTGCTGATCGGACACCGCCCGGTCGACCCGACCACCGGGTCCGCGACCTCCGCGGCGGGTCAGACCCAGGTCTCGGTCGAGACCGCGGTCGCCGCGCTCGACCCCGGTCGCTGGGAGGTCGACGTCGCCGAGAACCGCCCCCGAGCGAGGGCCGGAACCGGCGTCGACGCAGTGATCCGCGCACATCGCCGGGCCTGACCCGGGGCCGCGCTCGGCAGAGCCCGGCGTCAGCGTTTCACCCGCTACCAGAGGCTGCGATCGCGTCGCCGATGAATCACCCAGAGCGCGACGAGCGCGGCGATCAGCACGAGGAGCCCGGCCACGAGTAGGGGCCAGGCGCCAAGGCCCCCGACAAGGGCGGGCACCAGGGCACCTGCCGCGAACGCACACGCGCCAATCGCCGCGATTGCCGTGAGCACGAAAACCACCGGGGGTGGACGCGGCGGCTCAGGCATGCCGAGACGTTAGCTGCACGCGGGCGACGCGAGACTCGCGGCCGCGTCAGGCGCGGTCCGACGGGTGGCGCGGGGTATGGTGGTCGTGACGAGGCCGCGGTGAATGCTCGGCCCAACCGGGATGGCCTCTCCCGGGGGCCGATCGCCCGTGGCAGCTGGATCAGCCAGGGTGCTTGAGTAGGAGGTGGCGGCGGGTGCGGCTTCGGTCGGATCTCGAGGTGCTGCGCCGGCGGGAGTTCAGGCTCGTGTTCGCAGCGTCCGCGGTGTCGCTGATCGGGGACGGGGTTGTCCCCGTCGCGCTGGCGTTCGCTGTGCTCGACCTCACCGGCTCGCCCACCGACCTCGGTGTCGTGCTGGCGTGTCGCGCGGTCGCGCTGCTCGGTTCGCTGTTGGTTGGCGGGGTGGTCGCCGACCGGTTGGGCCGACGGGAGGTGATGATCGTCGCCGATCTGGTCCGGCTGGGTGGGCAGGCGGCGATCGGAGCGCTCCTGGTGAGCGGCCACGCGACGGTTGCCGAGCTCGCCGTGTCACAGGCGTTGCTCGGCGCCGCGTCGGGCTTCTTCGGTCCTGCGTCAAGCGGGCTGCTGCCCGCGGTCGCGGGTCCGCACCTGCGAGAGGCGAACGCCCTGCGGGGGCTCACCATGGCCGCGAGCAACATCGTCGGCCCCGGCATCGCCGGCGCTCTCGTCCTCGCAGCAGGTCCCGGCGCCGCGCTGCTGATCGACGCCGCCAGCTACGCCGCGAGCGCGCTGCTCCTCACGGCCCTCAGCGCTGCGGAGCAGGGTCATATGCCGGCCGCGGCACCCCGGCAGTTCTTCCGAGAGCTTCGCGATGGCTTCGACGCGGTCCGCTCACGCACGTGGCTCTGGTCGGGCGTGCTCGTGTTCTCGCTCGTCAACCTCTTTGCGTCCGCGTTCCCGGTGCTTGGCCCACTCGTTGCCAAGAAACACCTCGGCGGAGCCGGGGCGTGGGCGGCGATCCTCGCCGCACGCGCGGTGGGCGCGCTCATCGGAGGCACGGCGGTGCTTCGCGTCTCATCGCGCCGCCCACTGCTCGTGGGCACCCTCGCCTGCGCGCTGACGGCTGTGCCGACGATGCTGCTTGCGATCCCAACGTCCCTCGCGGTGTTGATCGTGGTCACGCTGGCGGCCGGGATTGGCCCAATGGTGTTCAACACCCTCTGGGAGACGACGCTCCTTCAGCACGTGCCCGAGCACGTTCGCTCTCGCGTCAGCGCCTACGACTGGTTCGGTTCCCTCGCCCTGCAACCGCTGGGCCTCGCGCTGGTCGGGCCCCTGGCGGACGCGATCGGGACCTCGGCCGCATTGTGGGTCTTCGGTGGCACCGAGTGGGTGATCGCTGCATCGCTCCTGGCCGTTCGCGATGTTCGCACGCTGCCGCCGCGCCCGACTCCCCCACTCGAGATCGCGGAGCCAACGTGAGCTGAGATGCGGGCGCTGCGAGTCGCCGCGCTGATCTCCTCGACGCAACGCCTGCCGTTTCGCTCGAAGGAGGAACTGCGATGAGATGCGCGGCGGGTGCCTGGCAGCCTTCATGTTGCGGCTGGCGTACAGTCCGCGTTGTGCCGACATTTGTGCTGCGCCTCACGGCTCCGCGCCCGAACTTCGCTCAGACCCTCACGGAACCGGAGCGGGAGATCATGGGCCGCCACGCAGCGCACTGGCAGCCGTACCTCGATCGCGGCGACATGGTCGTGTTCGGGCCCGTGCTGACCGACGAGGACTCGTATGGGCTCGCGGTTGTCGAGACCGACGACGAGGAAACGCTGCGCGAGTTCGCCGCACAGGATCCGGTCGTAACGAGCGGAACAGCAGCCTTCGAGGTCGGCCGAATGGCCGCAGGCCACGTTCGCGGGCGCTAACGACGCGCGAACGCCCCAACACAACTCCGCCCGCTGCTCCTCGTCGCGCTCACGAGCGACCGTGACGGTCGCCCGGGTGGGGTGCGGCGAACCAGGCACTCGCCGCGAACGGGAGCGAGAGCCGCAGACAGCGTTGCTCCTCCGGCCCGCCGAGCACGGAAGGCGTAGAGGCGTTCGTTGTACCCATGCGTGTGCGGGTTGTGGATGCAGAGCGTGATCGGCCTTAGGACAGGATTGTCCGGTGGCTGCACCGAGAGCCACGGCCAGGTGAGTTCAGCGCGGAGCGCGCGTGCCCCCCTCGCTTGGCACCGAGGGAGGCGGGCCCGGACGGTCGCTCTCGCCCAGGACCAGGCGCGGTGCGTTGACCCCTTGAGGTCACACGCGGATGCGGTCGCGGCTGACGTAGGCTTCTTGTGTGGCCTGGTTGGTGCTTGGCGACGATGATGTCCGGGGTCTCAGTGCGGCGACGGCGGTTGAGGCGATGCGCGATGCGCTGTGGTCGGCCTACACAGGCCGGCTGTTCGCGCCGCCGAGAATGAGGGCACATCTCGGCGATCTCGGTTACGTATTCACGGTCGGCGGCGTTGAGGGGGACGTGAGTGGCTTTCGGGCCTATCGAGTCGGCCGGCCTGCCGGGGACCAACTGGTGGCCGTTTGGAGCAACGATGGCCACGTCCGCGGCATCGTGATCGGCGTGGAGCTCGGCGCCCGCCGGACTGGCGCGCTCGGTGCCGTCGCTGCGGACCTGCTGGCCTTGCCCGAAGCCGAGACGGCTGGCGTCATCGGGTCGGGCACCCAGGCATGGACTCAGCTGTGGGCGTTATGCGCAGTGCGGTCGTTACGCTCGGTGAGGGTCTTCAGTCGCGATCCCACGCGCCGGGCCGCGTTCGCCGATGCCGCCTCGCGGGAGCTCGGCGTCGACACCCGGGCGGTAACTAGCTCACGTGACGCCGTCCATGGTGCTGATGTGGTCATCCTGGCGACCCGATCCGACACGCCGGTCATCGATGCCGCCGACGTTGCTCCCGGAGCGCACGTGACTACGGTCGGCCCGAAGCGCATCGATGCTCACGAAACGCCGCTTGCGCTCGTCGATGCCGCGGCTGTGGTCAGCTGCGACTCGCCCAGTCAGGCTGCCTCCTATCCGGCACAGTTCTTTATCGGCGACCGACAGCTCGTCGATCTCGGGGCTGTCCTCGCCGGAGCAGCCAGCGGTCGGCGCAGCCCGGACGACATCACGCTGCACTGCTCCGTTGGGCTCGCCGGAAGTGAGGTTGTCCTCGCCGAGCGTCTGTTCGCCGAAAGGTCGGCGACGTAGCGCCGAGCCGCGCTGTGCCGCTTGGCGCGAGCAGGAGGCGCGCTCAGGGCTCTCGCTCGCGGCTGAGCCTCGCGTACTCCGACTCGCCCTTCTCGGTGATCGCTATCGCGATCCGCTCGTCGTATTCGCGCGCTCGTTCGGGGTCCCACGATCGAGCGTCGGCGAGTGCGGCATCGATCTCGATCGGCGGACCGTGCGCAGCGACGCGCCCGTCAAGTTCCCGAGGCGCCCGACCGCGATGAGGTCCTCGTGTGCGAGCGCCGCGACTGCGTTGCGCAGCTGACCCAGCGGCGCCGTGCCGCGGATCTCGACGAGTGCGTAGTTGTCTTCGATCACCAGGTCCAGCACCGCGTAGCGAACGTCGGCGTCTTACAATGACATTCCTGGCACGATAACCCTGCGCCACGCTCCTGCTCTGCGCGAAGAGCGGCAGCGACGGTTGGCTTCGCGCGAAAGCAGTCACGCGAGAGACGGTGGCGTCGAGTCGGCCGCTGCGAGCTACGAGATGCCGCCGAGCACGATGTTCGCGTTCAAGACCGCGTTGGCCTTGATGGCGATCGACCGTCCGCCCCGCGCGCCGACGGTCTTTGCCGTAAGGGTGTGCCGCCCCGGCGGCAGGCGGGAATGAGAGCCGCGCGCCCTGCGTGTTCTGCGTTGCCACTACGACGTGCTGCGAGGGGACCACGGATACCGTGCCATTCCGCGAGAAGCAATGGCCCGGAGCGGGGCCACCGCACAGTCGGATTAGTCCTTCACGCGCCCGCGGTCGATGCTCGGTGCAGAGCCAGCGGCCACGACGGTCAGAAGTAAAACGGCCACAGACCCAACCAAGACAGCGGTGCGTCGCATCTGCCCAACATAGGCGGGATCTCCGATTCATCACAGCCGCACGGCACGGCGCAGCCATTGTCGCTTCGCGCGACAGGCAGCAGATCTCGGTGTGGTGCCGCGCGACCGCCATCAGCCGTGACCGCGCTTCGCAAGCGAAATAGCGGCTCACGTGTCTTCGGAGCGATCGCGTGGTTCTACTTGGCTTCGGGGTTGTAGCTGCTTGGCGATCTGGTGGCCGATGCCTAAGTTCGCGCCGCCGACGAGTTCCCATGCGCGCGAGATCCCGATCAGAAAACAGACGACGACGAGCACGCAGATCGTCTGCAGGTCGCTGCTGTCGCGGGCGTGTGCATCGAGTTCAACCCTGCGACCAGCTGAATCACGAACACTGCGAGCAGTCCCGCCAGGAAGGCGAGGTCCCGGAGCCCAAATCGGTTGGCTTGCCAAGCACGAGCGACGCGGAGCAGCGCACCGGTGATGAACAGCAGTCCCACGATAGCGACGACTTCGGCGACGCCCCCGACGTTTATCCGCGGTACGAGACCGAACAGGGCCACCGTGAGCGCGTTCATGAACGCCGTCAGAGTCGCCGCGGCGCGCATTGCGTGAACCTCGGAGGCGTCCGCGCCGACGATGCTCTCGCGGTTGACGGAGATGGCGACGAACAGCAGGCCGATGAGGGCGCCCGCCACGCCCGCGCTGGCAAGGAAGAACTCGTGGGCGGACGCAGCCGGCACGGCGACATTGTCCCGCAGATCGGGACCCTGTCGTGCCCTCGCGTACACGCGCGTTGACAGACGGTCGCTGGCATGGCGGTGCCGAAGTGTCGCTGGACATTTGCCACGCTCTCGACGGAGCACGCGCGGCTGGACCCAGCGCGCCGGCTACCGCCGCTTTCTCAGTGAGAGATTGGGTGTTGGCCTGGTGTTGTCCGGCTGGGTCGTTGGAGTTCGGGTCGGCGGCGAGCTGACTCTCCGCTTTGCTGTCGACCTTGGGTCTGACCTGCTCGCGTTGTGTCGCTCGCCACCGGCCCGTGGATCTCCTGGTCTGACTTGATAGGAGCGTGGCATCGCCCCGACTGAGCTGTGTCGACCGGGGATCCGTTCTTGGTGATCCCAACTGGAGGGACGGTGCAGATGATCGTGATCGGGACGGACACGCACAAGGCCTCGCACACCGCTGCGGCGCGTGAATCGGGCGACGGGCGAGGTGCTCGCGGAGCGGACGGTGCGCGCGAAGCGCCGCTCGTTCGAGGACCTGTTGCAGTGGGCGCGGCGTCTGGGCGGCGAGCGGGTGTGGGCGCTTGAGGACTGCCGTCACGTCTCGGGAGCGCTCGAGCGGTTCCTGCTCGCGCGCGGGGAACGCGTCGTGCGCGTGGCGCCGAAGCTGACCGCCGGCGCACGCGACAGCGCGCGCGAGCGCGGCAAGTCCGATGCGATCGACGCGGTCGCGATCGCCAGGGCGGCGATCCGCCACGGGATCGAGACGCTGCCGGTCGCGCAGCTCGCCGGTGTCGAGCTCGACATCCGGCTGCTCGTCGACCACCGCGAGCGCCTGGTCGCAACGCGGACGCGGCTGATCAACGACCTGCGCTGGCACCTGCACGACCTCTGGCCCGAGCTTGAGATCCCGACCGGCGGCCTGATCGCCGTGCACTGGCCGGAGCGTCTCGCCGGCCGTCTCGCCCGCACCGAGCAGACCGCGCGCGTCCGGATCGCGCGCGACGAGCTGCGCCGCATCCGCGAGCTCACCCGCACCATCAACGCGCTCGAACACGAGCTCGCACTCCTCGTCGCCCAGGCCGCGCCAGCAGCTGCTCGCCGAACGCGGCTGCGGCGTCCTGATCGCCGCCAAACTCGTCGGCGAGATCGCCGGCATTCAGCCGCTTCGCGACCGACGCGAAGCTCGCACGGATCGCCGGATCAGCCCCGATCCCCGCCTCCTCCGGCGCGCACGATCCGATACCGCCTCGACCGCGGCGGCAACCGCCAGATCAACTCCGCCCTACACCGCCTCGCGCTCTGCAAAGGCCTCCACGACCCCGACACCGCCGCCTACCTCGCCCGCAAACAAGCCGAAGGCAAAACCCGCCGCGAAGCCCTCCGCTGCCTCAAACGCCACCTCGCCCGCCGCGTCTGGCACCTCCTCCAACCCCCCGACACGCCGCCGCAACGCCCGCCACGCCGCGGTCACCATCCACTGCAACACCCCCTACAACAGCTTCTCCTTGACATAGGAGCACACGCGAAAGCGGGTCTCCGGGACGCCTGGCCTTGAGAAAGCTGCTCCTAGCGCCAGCAGGCGACCGCGCGAAATCACGTGGCACGCTAGCGCTGGGTGCTCGCCGGTGGGTCAGGCCGAGCCGGTTGGGGGTTGCCTGCGCCGGGTGCTTCGCACGGCGTGGTAGCGCTCCACGCGTCACCGCCACTGCTTATCCAGCGGGATCGCGACACCGAGATGTCCGACGATAGCCAGGACTACGCCGATGCAGAGGACGATGCAAACGATGATCAATACGGTCGTCATGTAGCTCCTTCCAGCCGTTAGCCCCTACTCACTTCCCCAGTGAGGCTGTCCTCAGTCACGTCATCTCGGTCGTCGAGATGCTCGGGTAGCGGTCGGTAGCAGAGGCGTGGTCGCTTTCTCGCGCAGTCGCCTTCGTATTGCTTGCCATCTACATCGCGAGCCAAAGTGGTTTGAGCCATCCTGGGTTTGACGGAGACTTCGATGCCAGGTTTTGCCTGGCGGAAGGAGAAGTCCTCGGTCATGCCACGAGCCAGGAAGTATCCGGTCGAGTTGTTGGACCGCGCGACGCGGCTGGTGTTCGAGTCGGGCCGGCCGATCGCGCATGTCGCTGCCGATCTGGGGATCCCGTAGGAGACGCTGCGCAAGTATGTGCGGCGCGTCGAGGTCGACACGGGCCGCCGCGAGGGCCTGACGAGCGAGGAGCGCGAGGAGATCCGCAAGCTGCGCCGCGAGGTCTTCGAGCTGCGCCGCGCGAACGAGATCCTGAAGGCCGCCTCGGTGTTTTTCGCCAAGGAGCTCGACACAGACCGAACGAAGTGAGCGCGTTCATCGAGGAGTACCGCGCTCGTTTCGGGGTCGAGCCGATCTGCAGCACCTTGGGCGTGTCGGCGTCCGCCTACTACGAGCGCGCCAGCGGCCGGCGCTCGCGCGCGCCGCTCGAGGACGAGCGGCTGCTCGAGCGGATCCGCGAGCTGCACGCGGCCAACTACTTCGCCTACGGGTACCGGCGGATGTGGAAGGCGCTGCTGCGCGACGGCGAGCAGGTCGGCGCTGCCGGGTCGAGCGGCTGATGCGCCAGCACGGATTCAGGGCGCGAAGCGCCGCGGCAAGCCGTGGCGCACCACGACCCGGACCACCGGCGCAGCGCCACCCGGATCTGGTGAACCGCGATTTCACGGCGCCAGCGCCGGACCGCCTGTGGTCGCGGACTTCACCTATCTGCGCTGCCATGAGGGCGTCGTGTTCTTCGCGTTCGTGGTCGACGCGTTCAGCCGGAAGGTCGTGGGCTGGCAGTTCGCCAGCAACATGCGCACCGATCTCGTGCTCGACGCGCTGCGGATGGCGCTCGCGACCCGCGATCCCGGCGCCGACGTCGACGCTGATCCATCACTCGGATGCCGGCAGCGCAATACACGTCGTTTGACTACAGCCAGGAGCTCGACGACTACGACGTGCTCGCGTCGATCGGATCGGTCGGCGACGCCTACGACAACGCGATGGCCGAGAGCTTCGTCGACAGCTTCAAGACCGAGCTGATCGCCGACCGCGTCTGGCGCACCCAATCCCAGCTCGAGCTCGCGATCGTCGCCTACGTCGGCTGGTACAACCAGCGGCGACTGCACTCAGCCCTCGGCGATGTCCCGCCCGCCGAGCACGAGCTGCTCCACGAGTTCCGCTACGCGGCCGCGACCCACTAGGTTCCAGACGACGCCCACCCGATCAAAGTTGGAAACCAACCAACACAGTCTCCGCGAAACCCAGGGCGGCTATGCCGTGGGCGGCGTAGAACGCGAGTGCTCGGCGGACGAAGGCGGTGACTGTGGCGGCTTTCTCGTCTGGGTGGATCTCGGTGTAGGCGAGTCGCGTGTGGTCGTCGATGATCGAGTGGCAGAACTCCCCAGCCGACGCGTGAGCGCTTCTCCTTCGCAGTGCGAAAACGATCGCCGGTAACCGCGTGTCCGGGCCGCGAGAACCGGGCGAGGCGTTTGGTGCCATCTGCTAGCAGATCACCCGGGCACGGCCACTCGAACCGGCGCACCTGCTCCTTGGGCACCGGAGGCCGTCGCGACATGCCTCGCCGCCCTCAGGCAGCGCGAGACAGTCGCGTGCGCCATCCCCAGCTCCGAGGCGATCAACCTGGGACCCCAGCCAGTCCGCGCACGCTCCGCACAGACGCGGTCATGGACGTCGGAGCCGCTCAGGGCGGGCTGGCGGTGCGGCGTGCACGCATGATCGTCTGCCCACCCGCCCGACCGGCGATCAACCTCGTGGGCGTGGCGGTATCGCGCTCGACCCACATGGGGATGGTCGAGACCGGACACGCGTCGCCAGGCCGCGGCCTGGCGACGCGTCAGGCCTTGCTCGAGACAGAGCTCGACGAGCTCGATTTGCGCCGCCAGCGGGGAACAACGTGGCCGCCTCCCACCATCCGGTCTCGACCACCCCCGAGAGCCGTGATCTTTGGAAGGACCACAAGCTCCGTCTCAGCCCCGGATGCCTCAACTCACGTTCGGGAACGTCCCGAGGCACGTCACCTACGCGCTCGGCGGCGCGATTCCGCTGCGACCGCGCTCGCAAATGCGGCCATCGACGCGAACTCCCGGTCAGGCGTCACGTCGGCGGGCGGGCGGCGGTGTGGCGCCCCAGCCGGGTCGATCGTGACGCCGGTTGATCCACACCGTGGGAAGCCCCGCTCGCCGCGGCGGCGACGTGATCGTGGGCAACAGGCTCTGGGCGACATGCAACAGACTGACGGCGGTCCACGCCGAGTCGCCCGACCTCGGCCAGCAGCGCGTCGAAATTGCGGGGAGAGGGCTTGGACGAGCCGATCTCCTCGGCGGCGAGGACGCTGGTTAACTCGACACCCAGTCGCGCCCGGAAACCGGCGAACGAGACGCCATCGACATTCGAGAGGATGATCAGCTCGAAGCGCTCGCCGAGAGCCGGCGAGCGCGTCGTGGGAGTCCTCGAACGCCGGCCAGTCGGGGACCGAGCTCGCCAGCGCCGCCGCGTCCTCGTCGCCGACCGGCGCGCCGGCCTCGTGCCCGAGGAGGCGGAAGCTGGGCGCCAGGATGGCTCGTGAGAGCTCGCCGGGGCGCTCGACCTCGGCCTGCGCCTCGGCCGCGGAAAACGCCGCAAGCAGCTGCTCCTGATCGAGATCGAGACCGGACCGCCGCGCCCACGGGCCGAGCACCGCGGCGATGCCGTCTCCCAGTCGACAGCGAGCCGTAGCAGTTGAAACTCAGCGCCTCGAAGTCGGCGAGATTCAACGTCGTGCTCCTTCCCGGAGGTCGGGCTCGCGCGCGAGCGGCCGCATGTGCGAAGGCGGGATTCTGCCGATCGGAGCGGAGCGGCATGCGCGCGCTCGATAGTGGCGCGTGACTAGTGTCGATAACCTGCGCGAGCGACATACGGGCCGGTTTCACGGCCCGACCCTGCCTAGGGCCATTGCGCAGCGCCCATACGATGGCCTTCTGCGCGCTCGTATGAAATCTGCTCCTCCCGCCGCCGGAGTTGCCGGCCGCCTCGATCCAGAGCACCTGAGCCGTCGCTTCCCGCGCAAACCGAACGCGCCCCGGGCGGTGCGGCCGTTGACCCATTGCGACTCCGGGCCTAGCCGGCGGCTGATGTCTACCGTTGCCTAGGCCATGAGAAGTTGAACGCGGGGTCGTTGCGAGTCAGATCGGAGTCGGAGTCGCTGGCGGCGAGTGAGCGGACCCGGTCCGCATGCTCGATCGCGAGCCGGAGGTGTCGATCGCGTCGTCGGATCGTCCCGCGAGGCTCTCCACACGCCACGTTGTAGAGCACATGGGGTACCCGGGGTTGGCTTCGATCGCTCCGCCCTCGGTCAGCGGCTCGGCGTACCTGCCTTCCTGGTAGAGGGGGGCGAGCGGGGCCCAGATCTCATAGCCCGTGGGTTCGTATGGCTTCCCTGGCGTGCCCCCGAGGGCAATGATCGTCGTCCCGGGCTCTTCAGCGAACGCCGTGCGCTTGACGGCGGGGCGGACGAAGACCAGCGTGTCGGCAGGAGCGTCCAGCCGTTCGCCGTCGAGCTCGAATCTGGCGCGGCCGCGTTGCACGAGATAGAGCTCCTCTTGCCCGTCTCCCTGCTCGACCTCGTCGTGCTCGTTGATAATCCGGTCGCCACCTGGCCACCGATCCAGGCGTTGACACCAAAGGACGAAATGGCCCGAAATGGAGTCGGATAGGCCGCGACGGGCAGCGCCCGTCGCTGATCGCCTCGATTTCGTCGAGGTGCGTCGCCGCGTAACGAGTCATGGGACCTCCTGCGCCGTCAGGGTGTTGTGGAGCCGGGGCATCTGCGGGGCTTGTGCTGCGGTTAGTGGGGGGCTGCTCAGGGCGCGCCGAATTCGCTGAGCGCTTGTTGGACGCTGGCTGCGAATCCGTGGCCGTCGGATGCGTCATGGTCGATGTCAGGGTTGTAGATAGCGGTCTGTAGGCCCGCGGCAGGACCGGAACCGAGCGCGATGCGCAGCGCCGTCGTCAGCTCCGCCCAGGTCAGGCCGTCGGGTCGGGGCCGTCCACAGCCTGCATGATCGTCTCGTCGAAGACGTCGGCGTCGAGGTGGATCCAGAACCCGTCCGCGGGCCTCCGTCGCGCGTGAGAAACGCCACCGCCTCGCGGGTTGCTGGGTCGACGCCGAGCCGGCGGACGTCGTCGCGATCCACAACGAGCAACTCCGTCGGCAACGGTGGCAGCCGAGACGTTCGCGGGCGTCGGCGTCGCGGAAGGCGAGCACCGCCACGTCACCGTCGCGCACCAGCGGCCCCCTGTCTTCGATGTCGGCTGACGATGTCGGGGCCACGACCGGTCGCGAAGCCAGGTCGCTCGCCGAAGCCGCACCGCGGATGGATTCACCGCCGGCTGGAAGAAGTCGGCGTCCCCATCGATGTAGAGCACCCGTAGCGCCCGCGCCGCCGAAGCGCGAGCATGCTGCCGAGCAGGATCGAACAGTCTCCGCCCAGCATGACGGGAAATTCTCCGGCGTCGAGCGTTTCGGCCACGGCGTCGGCCAGCAGCGGAGTAGTCGCTGACGCGCGCGGATTCATGATCTGCGTCTCGGGATCCCGTGTCGGGCTGTAACCCGTCGCGTCGACCCGGCCTGCCCGCCGAGCCGAAAGGCCTAGGCGACCCCCGCTTCAGCAGGGCCTCGGGTGCCCGTTCGACGCCCCGATGCTCCGGAACGTCCCCGAGCGCCGACGGCGCCTCGAGCACCGCGAACTTGACCATGCCGAAGCACTTCCCGGTATCCAGCCCCCACCAAAAGGACTCCCCGCAACCGCCTCCCGTGATCTGCCACCATCGCTGGGCGCGCAAGGAGCAGCGATCGCAATCGGCCAACTCCAGCCCCCTACTCGACCAAGGCGTCTGCTGCCGGTCTCGGCTAGATCCCTCGCCTTTCGCAGCGACAACGCGGTCTAGCGATGATAATGGACTCGGTGATCGTCCGGGCGGGCGCTCGTTGGCGGCGCCTCGCGAGCGCGGCTCAGGCCCGCGGCTCGCGACGTCCGCCATCCAGGCCTACGCATCAGCCAAACAGGCGGTCCCGCCTTGCGGCAGCTCTAGCACATCGAGGTGGACGAAGCCGAGCCGTTCGTACAGTGCCGCGCTGTGCTTGCTGCTCGCCTCGATATACGCGGGCAGCGCGGCCGAATCGGCCCGCTCCAGCGTCGGCTGCATGAGCGCCGATCCCAGGCCCTGTCCCTGCAGCGCGGTGCGCACCCCGACCGTCCGAATGTAGAAGTGGGGCTCACGCGAAGTGTCGCTCCTCCATTGCCCGCCGCACGCGTATCGCGCGCGGCAGTCGCCTCCCGAACGCCCGCATCCACTTGAGCGCCTCCTTCCCCGTGGCGGACTGCGGCATCTCCCAGGAGCCGGGCGGGCAGTTCGGCCACCGCGCCGTCGACACCCTGGACGTCGTCCACACCGTCCCTGCTCAGGAGCACGTACAGCTCCATCTCAACAGCGAACATCGTCCGTAACCGTTGCTCCACGCGCAGACGCCCGGGCACTAGCCACCTGATCACAGGGTCGTCGATGAACGCGTCAGCCAGCGCCGCCGCAACCTTCGGCACGGCATCCGCAGCCGCGGTCCGCACTTCTATCGGTCCCACCCGGTCACCATAGCCTCATTTGAAGGGCGATCAGCGACATCACGGACCACACCGCCCGCGCTACCGCTCCCGCGTGGAAGCGGACACCGCTGCCTGCTTTTTCCCGCATCGCGAAGAACGCCTCGGTACGATGGCGACGGGCCTTTGGGGCCTGCGACCTCCCGTACACAGACCGGACAGTGTCGGCGAGTCGGGCAAGCGTTTGATTCCGGTGTAGCAACCCGGTACCGGTTGTCAACGACGACCTCCAGTCTCTCGTCGGGGGGCGGTGCTTTTTCGCGCGAAGCAGGAGCGTGCGGTCAAGGCGCAATCTAGAGGCTGCTGCCCGTCGATAGCCTTTGGCACGGATGCCCGGGGTGTCGAGTGATCGGCCGGAGGCGGGACCGACGTCTTCGACGCTACCGATAGTCATCTCGGCTGGCGGATTTCGTCGGCGTGGCCGGCGCCGCCTGGTTCGGCGGCCTCGGGGTTGTCTTCCATAATGCAACGTCCCCCACGGCACGACGTGGTGGATCGTTATCCCGAGCCTCGTAGTCTTCCTCTTCCTCTCATCCCAATGGGTCTGACCGCTCAGCGAAGACCGGCGTCTTCGAGACCCAGGATGGGCTTATCCCTTGGATGGCAAAAATTAACCCCACGTACTGTGTGGTCGCCTGGCGCGAGATCCAGAGCTTCCGCTATACGCGGTTCGGAGCCCGCTACATCGCCACCGCAAGACGCCACGACGGGACGGTCGTCGTGCTCTGGGACGCGTCGCGGGCGGATGCGCTGGGCACGGCGGCTCGACCAACGTGTTCGCGATCACGCTCGCCGAACGACAGCGGTTGTTTCTGCGAACGGAAGCCAAAAAAAGTAAGCCGCGCCAGCCCGCGCTCGCCGCCGATCCCCACACACCTCGCAACGATCACTCGGCTCGGGCCGCGGGAACCCCGACGCTCCTTTTCGCGCCAAGCAGGAGCGGAGGGTCGCGTCTACAGCGCCGGTCGCTGGTCAGGCGCTTCCAAGTAGAGCACGGACCGCGACGCGGTGTCGTGGAAGCCTGCCGCGCGATAGAAGCTGTGCGCGGATTCGCGCTCCGGCCGTCGGCCGACGCAGACTTCTTCGACGAGGCTGCAGCCCCAATCGCCGGCAGCCGCCTCAACAGCTGCGACCAGCGCTTTCCCACCCCGCTATGGTGGCTGTGCTCTTGAGTAACCGAGCCGCCCTGGGTTTCGCGGAGACCGCGTCGGTTGGTTTCCAACTTTGATCGGGTGGGCGTCGTCTGGAACCTAGCGGGTCGCGGCCGCGTAGCGGAACTCGTGGAGCAGCTCGTGCTCGGCCGAGGGGACATCGCCGAGCGCCGAGTGCAGTCGCTGCTGGTTGAACGAGCGGACGTAGGCGACGATCGCGAGCTCGAGCTGTGATTTGGCGTGGGCCAGACCTGCTCGGAGATCAGCTCGGTCTTGAAGCTGTCGACGAAGCTTTCGGCCATCGCGTTGTCGTAGGCGTTGCCGACTGATCCGATCTACGCGAGCACGTCGTAGTCGTCGATCTGCGGGTTGTAGTCAAACGACGTGTATTGGCTGGCCGGCATCGGAGTGATGGATCAGCGTCTACGTCGGCGCCGGGGTCACGGGTCGTGAGCGCCATCCGCAACGCGTCCAGCACCAGATCGGTGCGCATGTTGGGCGGCAAACTGCCAGCCCACGACTTTCCGGCTGAATGCGTCGACCACGTACGCGAAGAACACGACGCCCTCATGGCAGCGCAGGTAGGTGAAGTCCGCCAGCCACAGGCGGTCCGGTGCTGGCGCCGTGAAATCGCGGTTGAACCAGATCCGTGGGGCGCTGCGCCTCTGTGGTCCGGCGTCGTGGTCCGCCACGGCTTGCCGCTGCGCTTCGCGCCCTGATGATACCGGGCCTGGCGCATCAGCCGCTCGACGCGGCTGCGCTCCGACCTGTTCGCCGTCGCGCAGTAGCGCCTTCCACATTCGCCGGCTGGCCGTAGGCGAAGTAGTTGGCCGCGTGCCAGCCGATGATGCGCTCGAGCAGCCGCTTTACCTCGCCGCGAGGCGCTCGCAGCGCCGGCCGCCGGCGCGCTCGTAGTAGGCCCTCCGACGCCGACACGCCCAGGGTGCTGCAGATCGGCTCGACCCCAAAACGACCGCGATATTCCTCGATCTCAACGCGGTCACTTTGTTCGGTCTGTGTCGAGCTCCTTGGCGAAAAACACCGAAGCTGCCTTCAGGATCTCGTTCGCGCGGCGCAGCTCGAAGTTCTCGCTGGCGCAGCTTGCGGATCTCCTCGTGCTCACTCCCGGGTCAGGCCCTCGCGGCGGTCCGGTGTCGACCTCGACGCGCCGTACGTACTTGCGCAACGTCTCCTTCGGGATCCCCAAATCGTCAGCGACATGCGCGATCGGGCGGCCC
>CAWFTJ010000011.1:0-40701 GCA_963818685.1 Candidatus Melainabacteria bacterium
GTGCGCCGGCCCCGACGAGGCCGCCGAGACTGCCGGCACCACCACCTCACCAGAGGGGCATGGCGGCTCCCCGTCCTGCGCATGGCGCGGCTGCTCGGCGTTTCGACATCCGCCACGATGCCTACGCTGAAAACGTGCCGACGGCCATGTGTCGACGCTGTCGGCAGCAGCGGCGTGCCACCTGGGTGCGCGGGTGAAGATCCTGGACGCGGCACGCGGACCTCCGATGCAACTTACGGGCTGCCTGTTGGATGGGCACGAGCGAGCGCGGGACCGCGGCGAGAATGTGAATGAGAAGACCGTCGCGGCGATCATGGCTGAGATCGGGATCGAGGGCATGAGTCCTTGAACCTTCAATGTTCGTCTCACGGTGACCGATCCGACGGTACTTCGTTCCCGCTGGATCGGGTGCGGGTGCGGTTCGAACCAGGGCCTGCTGGATGCGGCTGGCTGACCGACATCACCTACCTCACCTGTGGCGAGGGTGATATGTACTTGTGCGCGATCCGGGATGGACATTCCCGCCGGGTGCTCGGGCATGTCGTGGCCGACCATATCGGCGCTGACATGGTCTGCCAGGCCATCGACGCGGCGGTGGCCTGCCGTGGCCGCGGTGTCGCCGGCACTGTGCTGCATTCTGATCGCGGTGGTGAGTTCACGGCGGCGTTGACGGCGCAAGCCTGCGCCCGGCACACACTGAAACGGTCGATGGGTGATACCGGAGTCTGCTGGGACAACAGCCCTGCGGAATCGTTCTGGTCGACATTCAAGCACGAGTACTACTACCGCCATACCTTTGCTACCAAAGCGGAACTCGTTGCTGCGGTTGACAAGTGGATCGAGCGGTACAATAAGAAACGGCGTCACTCCGCTATCGGAATGCTCGGTCCTACTCGCTACGAGCGGTCCCTGACAGGTGCAGCGAAAGCTGCTTGAAGACCTGTCCACTGTTCGGGGGGAACCTCACAGTAGCTCGTCGACGTCGTCCGAGCTGAAACCGAGTGTGATGGCTTCGCCGCGGATGCGCAGTAGTTCCTCCTCGGGGAAGCCCTGGCTTCGGGCGTCGATGAGTCCTTGGAACAATGCTTCCTGGCGGTCGTCGAGGTGGCGCCACGCGGCGTTGACGCCGCGCAGCAGGTTCAACAGGTTCAGGCGAATGCCCTTGCGGACAGAGTCCGGCATGGTGCTGCGCGGCGGCGCTGCCGGGCTCGTCGGAGCAAGGCGTCTGCGTGTGCGATTGTCGGTCGCGTCAGCACCAGGAGGGCCCGCTTCCGATTCCAGTGGCCGGTGAAAAAGGTGCCCCGTCGGATCACCAAACACGTTCTCCGCAGGTGGGCCCTGCTGATCGGTAGCGGGCATTGCTCGGGGCCGCAGGTGCTCCTCGCTACACCCGCTTTCGCTCTCCTCAGACGACGGAACAGGTCCTCCGCTGTTTTCCGCTGCCGGGAGTCGCGTTCAGTCGCTCTGCGGCGAACTGGGGGCCGTTTCCGGCCGGTTGCGGTGAAACCAGCCCGGCTTCGCCACGTGAGACGGGGCGGAGGAGCCGTCTCGACGGACGCCGCCGGGATCGATGCGACCCTGAGGAGTTCGGCCATGCTGGGTTGTTGGTCACGGGTGGCGCTACGGTTACGGCCGAGGGTCCTGGTGGTGGTGCGGGTACTGGGCCGTGGGTCTGTTCTTGACGGCATCTGGTTGTGGCTCTGCGGTCGTTGCGGTCAAATCGTCGGCGGCGGTTGATTCCATCGACATGTGGTGGGTTCTCCCAACTGAAGCATGTCCAACGCGAAGAAGCACCGGCGTCGGAAACAGGCGGCCTTTGGCTCCCGGGCAAAACGCGCCATTGGGCGTCCCGCTGCGGGAAGTGTGGGATTCAGGCGGCGAGGGGCATGACTTCGCCGCTGATGGCTTCGCGGACGACGTTTTCGTACGCGCCGGTGTGCGCCGGGCAGGTCCCGAGTCCCTTGCGGTAGCGCTTGAGGTTGGGGACGTAGCTTTCCAGTACCGGCCAGTCGTTGGGGGGTTGCGCGGCGGTCTCATAGGCCTCGGCGAGTTCCTGGGCGTCGTTGTGGTCGACGTTGCACCAGACCAGGTGCGCGGCGATCTCGTTGTTGCTCTCGCTGGCGACATCGGCGGCCGCGGCGAGCGCGGCGTTGATGGTGATGGTTTCGATGGCGTGGATGCCGATCGGCATGATCAGGTCCCGGGAGACGCGTAGCGCCTGCCGGTACTGGGCGTCGGTCGCGCTGGCGCCCATGTCGAACAGCATATGCTTGGCGTTCGTCGTCTGTCGCATGTGCTCGGCGTAGTCGGCGAGTCCTTCGTCGGCGGTGTACTGCACGACGAGGAAGGGCAGGTTGCGTCCGGTGGCCGCCTGGTAGGCGATTCCCCATTGGGTCAGTGATTGGGACCGCCGGTCGGTGTCGAAGGCGATGGTTAGGCCGGATCGGCTCAACACGATCGCGGAGTGGACGGTCGTGGTCGTCTTTTTCCCGCCGCCTTTACCGGACTCGATGCACCAACGTGCTTCGTAGTCGGCCGGCGGGACGTAGCGGGGCAAGTGATCGAGCAGTGAGGCTTTCACGAATTCCCCTTCACTCACGAATGTTCTGCGATGTCAGCAAGTTGTGATGCGATAGTCGGCGCGGTAGGTAGGTCCTGGATGTCGCGCCGTCAGGCGGTGGGCGTCGACCCGGTGGTGCTGGCATGCGGATGACAGCGTGGGCACAGCTCCCACAGTTCGCTATCCCTGTCGATCCACACGATGCGCGTGGCGACCGGTTCGCCATCGCGTCCGTCGCACTGTCCGCACACCGGCGGAAGCCCGTCTTTGGTTCTAGGACGGTTAAGGGATGGTTCGGGTGCAATGTGTGCACCCCGTGCGGTGGCTGGACCGCCCCGGCTTTTGTGGAGGCCATACCTTCCACGGGCCTACCGTCACGCTGCCATCGGCGGGGCTTGCCGGTAGGACTGCTCGTACTCCAACGGGGGAACGTCCCCGCACCACGAGTGAAGCCTGACATTATTATACCAATAAATCCAGCCAGCGGTGGCCAATGTTACCTCTGCCACGGTACTCCACGGACCGTTCCGATGAATCAACTCCTTCTTGTAGAGCGCGTTCACCGATTCCGCGAGGGCATTGGTGTGTCCTGACGATGATTGTGAGGTTCTGATGTAGAAGTCGGAAAACTAACAATTGTCTTGCTGTTGTGGAGATGAAGGTAGGTCCTTCGGTATCGGCATGCAGGTGCTGGTGTCAAACCGCCACGAGCTGCTGTGGTGAATGAGCCATGGTGGTGAACGTGCGTGGAAAAGCCGTCGTGAGAGGCGGCAGGTATGAGCCAAGAAGGCGAACGAAAGTGAACCATCGACGACGTGTCGTTAAGCCAGGTGGCATCAAAACCAGGGCCTTAATGCTGTTCTGGGATGAGTCAGAGGGCAACCTGCTTACTGCTCTGGCGGTGCCCGGCATGAAGATGGCGCGAGCTTGGCTTTGGCTCTGCAACGGAACAGGAGAACTCCTCGGCACGATACGGGTTCCAGTGGATTGGCGCGGGAACCTACCGGGAGGACGGCAAGTGGCAAAATCCGCGAGTCGCAGAGTACCGGGTGCGGGCCAGGAGGGCGGAACGTCTCGTAGTAGTGATGAAGCGCCTGTAACGGGCGTGGAGCGAAGGGGACGTGCCGTCGAGTGTCGTCCAGCGATCAACCAACAACGGGAGGAATTGCGTGGGCGAGACAAGATCAGCGGGCAAGTCGTTTGACATTCCGAAGACGCTGATATGGAAATCATACCTGAAAGTCAGTGGCAACAAGGGTGCGGCAGGGATCGACGGACAGTCGTTGGCGGAGTTTGAACAGGATCTTCAGAACAATCTGTTCAAACTTTGGAACAGGATGTCGTCGGGGAGCTATTTTCCAGGGCCGGTGAAGGCCGTGCCCATCCCGAAGCCGGGTGGTGGCGCACGGATCCTCGGAGTGCCCACGATCACCGATCGGATAGCGCAGACCGCCGTGGCCATGATCCTGGAGCCGGAGGTGGACCCCGTGTTCCACACCGATTCCTACGGTTATCGTCCAGGGAAGTCCGCGCTGGACGCGGTGGAGGTGTGCAAGCAGCGGTGCTGGAGGCACCCGTGGGTGGTCGATCTGGACATCCAGGGCTTCTTCGACAATGTTCCGCACGCCCAGATTGTCGCCGCGGTGGAGAAACACACGGATCTGCCGTGGGTTGTGCTGTATGTGAAACGGTGGCTTGTCGCGCCGGTTCAGCACCAGGACGGTAGCCGTGTCGTTCCCGGCAAGGGAACTCCACAGGGCTCGGCGATCTCACCGTTGTTGTCTAATCTCTTCCTGCACTACGCGTTGGACTCCTGGCTTGTCAGGAAGTTTCCGGTGGTGCGGTTCGAGAGGTACTGCGACGACGTCATCCTGCACTGTTCAAGTGAGCGGCAGGCAAAGTTTATCCGCCATGTTGTTGAGGAACGGTTGCTGGAGTTCGGGTTGCGCTGTCACCCGGACAAGACTCGCATCGTCTACTGCAAGCAGGACGGGCGCGACGAGAGGTACTCGGTGACGAGCTTTACGTTCCTGGGTTTCGATTTTCGTCGCGCGCCTATCCGTCGCCGTGACGGAGTGCTGATGTGTGGGTTCGTCCCGTTGGTCAGCAAGACGGCGATGAAGTCGATGGCGCGGGTCATCCGGCAGTGGAAGCTGGGTCGCTGGACCAGTCTGAGTTTTCGGGAACTCGCTGCGGTGGTCAATCCCATCGTGTCGGGGTGGATCGACTATTATGGGCGCTTCTACAAGTCCAGGTTGATGCACTTTCTAGAGCAGCAGATCAACCCCTTCCTGGTGAAGTGGGCGATGCGGAAATACAAGCGGTTACGTCGTGCCAAGGGAAAGACTCGCCGGAAACTGGCTGAGATAGCGTCGGCGTTTCCGGGGATGTTCGCTCACTGGAAGCATGGCGCGATGCCAACTGGTTCGACGGTGGGAGCCCGGTGACGGGAGACTGTCACGCCGGGTTCTGAGAGCAGCGGCGGGTGAAATTCCCGCCGCTGACTCACCTCGTAAGAATCGCCTTTCCGGCCAACCGACCGTTCGATCCCGGCCTCAGCGAGACGTTGCCCATAGCGGATCGCGGTGTATTGCACACCCCGATCCGAATGGTGCACCAACCCGGCACTCACATGTTCTTGCCGGGACCACAACGCCATCTCCAACGCGTCCAGGGTGAGTTCGGCTTTCAAGGTGTCCGACACCTGCCATCCCACGATGGCCCGAGAGAACACGTCGGTGACGAATGCCGCATAGCAGAATCCGCCACCGGCCAATTCAACATAGGTGATGTCGGTGACCCACAGTCGGTTCGGTTCGGGCGCGGTGAAGTCGCGTTCCACCAGGTCACGCGGCCGGCATGCCGCATCGCCCGGGACCGTCGTCCGCAGCCGGCGCCGGGTGGCCACTACGCCGCTGATACCTTCGGCACGCATCAGACGTTCCACCGTACACCGCGCCACATCGACGCCGTCACGCCGCAATTGTTTCCAGATTTTCCGGGCACCGTACAACTGGTTCGAATCCTCCCATACCTGTCGGATCAACGGAATCAGCTCGGCATCACGTTGCGCACGCCGCGACGGCTGCTCGGCGCGTTTCCCCGCAGCATAATATGTCGACGGCGGAAAGCCGATCACCACACAGATCGTTTCGATGTCGAATCGATCCCGATAGGTGTCCACGAACGTGGTCATCGTGGCGGTCGAGGGTCCATTTCCTTCGCGAAAAAAGCCGACGCCAGTCGCAGGATCTCGTTCGCGCGTCGCAGTTCGCGGTTCTCCTTTTCCAGTTCCGCGATCCGTGTCTGTTCGGCGGTCGCCGGTTCCCGGTCCGCCGGCCGGCCCGGCGCGCCACCGTTGCCGGCGCGGCGCACCCAGTACCGCAGCGCTTCGGGATGTACGCCCAACTGGCGGGCGACCTGGGCGATCGCGCCCCGCCCTTCACCGAGCTCGCGTTCGAGTTCACGCACCATCGCCACGGCACGTTCCTGCACTTCAACCGGGTACTTGCTTGCTGCTGCCACGCGGTTCATCCTTCCCAGAACCAGTGGCCTCCAATAAACCCGGTGCGGTCCAATCGCCAGTGATGAGGCGTCGCGTCGTCCGCAGGGTATCGGCGCGAGGGTCAGTGCCCAGTTGATCGCTTCGATGCTCATCGGCCGCCCCCCGGCCCAGCCTGATGGGTGGACGTTGCACGCCAGCGGCATCGGTACCGCGTCGTCACCGCGCGGCCCGGTGCGCGGGGAGTTGTGGCGTTGTGGCCGCGCGGACGTGCGTTAGCGGGGGTCATGGGGTGGGTTCCCAGGGTGAGGCCAGCCGGTGCGGTTCGCCGGTGAGCCGGGACAGCGCCGTGGCGACTTCCTGCAGGTTCGCCTGGACGTAGACGGCGGTGGAGTTGCCCTTGTCGCGGCTGCCGTCGGTATGGCCGGCGTAGGCGTGCGCGACGGCCTCGCCGAAGTTGCGCTCGACCCAGGTCAACGTGGTGTGTCGCAGCCAGTGCGTGGACAGGCCTTGGGTCAGCACCCAGGGCAGGTGCTTGCCCAGCCGCTCCCACATCGTGTCGTAGCGTCGTCGCGTGATCGGGTTGCCGTTGGCGTAACGCAGCAGTTGCAGGTCTGGCCGTCTGCAGCGTTCGGCCGCGTGGTGCTGCAGTGCTTCCATCAGGGTGGGCGAGATCGGTTGCCATCGGAAGGTGCCGCCCTTCTCTCTGAGCAGGATCAGGCTCTGGGTCGGTTCGAGGTCGCGCGGGCGCAGGCCCAGTCCGCCGCCGCGCCTGCAGGCGGTTTCGGTGTGCAGCCGCAGCAGCAGGGCGTCCAGCGCTGGGTCGGGGCCGGTGCTGGCGGCGACGCGGTTGATCTCGATGAGCCGTTGATCGGACAGGGCGAAGCGCGTGGTGGGCAGGCGGCGGGGTTTGTCCACTTTGAGCGCTGGGTTGTCGGCGTGGTCGATCAGACCGTCGTCTTCGGCGTGCCGGTACAGGCACCGCAACGCGCCGACGAAGTGCTCAACGGCACCGCGCCCGCCGCGGGCGTTGCGGCGCACGACCACGTTGGCCCGGATGTACTCGGCCAGGCGGCCGATCTCGGTGGGAAGGAGTTGATCGAGGGTGCGGTGCCCCCCACTCGTTGTCGATCTTCTTCCAGTAGGTGCCGTAGACCCGGCGGGTGCTGGGCGAGACCGCGTTGGAGACCTGGGGGATGTAGTCGCGGAAGGTCGGGATGGGTGGCCTGCTGGTCGGCTGGCTGAGCAGGTCAGTGGGGGTCAGGCCGAGGTGGCCCAGCAGGGTGTGCGCCGCGTGGATCGCGGCGTCGCGATCGGGAGGTTCGGGTGCGGGTGTGGTCATGATGGGGGCACACCTTTCTCCGCCGAGTCATCCGCCGAGTCGCCCGCAGCGCTGTCCGCAGCGCTGTCGGCGAGGCCAGTGGGGCGGGCGGGGATGCCGGGTTGACGCAAGGCGCGCACGACAACCGGCAGCGGAAACACGTACAACGAGTCCTCGTCGAGAGAGGCGACCAGCAGCACGCTGTCGTGCAGTCGCAGGCCACACCGACGGCACAGCGGCGCCGGCAGCAGAATCCGGCCCGGGCCGCTCATCCCGAACGGGCCCGCCGGATCGCGCCGCACGGTGATGGTCTGCGCCGTGCCGAGGGCGATGAACCGGTCGCCGGGTGCCCAGCCCAGCGCGCGCGTGATGATGCCCCGATCGCGGACGCGACCGGAGTCGTCGACCTGACTGGTGCCCATCAAGACGCGGGTGTCCAGATCTGGCGGGCGTGTTAGGTCCGCGAGCGGGATCGGCTTGGTCGCGCGGGTGGCACGGGTGCCGTGTATGGCACGACCGGGTTCGGTGTCCGCGCTACGCGGGATCACCGGTTGACGATCTTGTTAGCCACGGCGGTCACCGCCGGAAGCGATCAGATCGTCGCGCCGCCAGGACGCCCGAGGGGCGCGTGCTGGGGGTGGCACGTGTTCAAGCGCCAGGCACTTGAACACGTGCCCACGGGCGCGCATACGGTGGATAAACTGACAATGAGTGTCATCAGGCCGGGCCACAGCCCGCTTACATGTGTCCGAGGGGGGAGTCCAACACACGTTTCCGGGCAGTGACCCGGAAACCGGGCTGTCGCCCGGGATGGCGTTGACATCGACTCGAACACAGATGTCCGGTGCGGGACCCGGTTTCCGGGTTGTTTGCACACGTCGCAGGCTAACACAGTCGGCGCCGAGATCGTCAAGTCTGATCGGACGAAGCCGTTGCCTGTGGCGCATCACTACTAACGCTATTGCGACCTGGCTGAGGGAATATCAACGATGTTTGTGTGGCGCCAGCTTGACCAGCTGATCGGGAATCACGTTGGTCGGTTCTGTCGGGCTGCGTGTTGAGGTTCTGCAGCTGATCGGCGAGTTCAGGCGCTCCATAACCTCGCACCATCGAGATGAACCGGTTGACGATGTCGTAGCTTTGCTCCGGTGTCAGGCGCGCGAGGAAGTCGAGAACCCCTTGAGCGACGAGTACAGGCGTCGCTGGCTCGTGCCACTGGGCGACCTGGGTGACAAGGTCGTCTCGGTCAAGTACACCGGCCAGTTCGCCGAGCCGCGGCGACTTCTCGAGGAGAGCGTAGATGCGTGCTGTGGCCGGATCGGCAAGGCATTCATCCCGGATGAATCGGGCCCGTGCCCGCGCTTGCTGCCTGGTGAGCTCATCCAGCGCGAACTCGTGGCGTATCCGTTGCACGTCGCGGGCACGTGCAGCGGTCTCGTCGTCGAGCCTGACCTGGACGAAAACGTCGCCGATCCGGACATGTCTTGTCGACAAGGAGGCCAGTTTGGCTAGCTCACCGGCGATCGTGTGCTGGAGGTAACCGCAGCGGAGTGCGCTGATACTGGCGGCCGTTGGTCGGATGATCGGTTCGGCGGCCGGGACCACCAGATCAAGTGGGTTGGCAGATGATTGGCCGCGTCGTAACCGGACGCGCGCCAAGACGGTAAGCACGACGGTGAACCCGATGCCCTCGTCTGCACTCGGGTAGTGGTCGCGGCTTGTGTAGTCTTGCAGGGCGCTCCAGCGCGCGATGCCCCACTTCATGCGGCGCTATCCGTTCCGCCGATAGCGTCGTCGCCGCGGAGTCGGCGGGAGAAGTCGCCGTCGAAGAGCTTGGTCAGGCTGAAATAGATGTTTTCACGTTCGGTGGCGTTAGTCTCATCTCTCGATTCGTACCAGGTGAACAGGTAGTGGCGCAGCCGTTCACGTGGTGAGATCGTACCGGGTACTTCGGGGTGGTCGACGGCTCTGCGTAGCAGCTGCAGTATGTCATCCCGAAGATCGTGTCGACGCATGGCGACGTCGAGCCATTGGTGGGCGGTCGTGACGACCAATTGTTCGGCGTCTTTGCTGACCGGTGGCGACAGCAACACCGCCCAGCCCTTCGTCAGACCAGTAGGCGACGGGATGAAGCCAGCACGGTCGCCTCGCGTGAGGAGCACGGGAGTTCCGTCGTCGTTGTCCGTCTTTGCCGCGAGCGCGTTGAAAGCGCGGTAGGCGACCGAGGTGGTTGTAGAGCTTTCACACCAGGCGACGATTGTGTCGAAGAGCGTCTCGCGTATGGACTTGTCGTCCCACAAGGTGATCACGCTGCGCTGGACAGCTTGTTCGATTTCCTGGTCGGTGACGGTGGCTACATGCTTGAGTCGGCGAAGTGCCTTGCCGGTGTGTCTGCGGCCGAACTCGAGGCCGCAGACTTCCGCGACTGCCCTCCATAAGGGCAGGCGGTCTTTCCTGGTGGCCCATTTGAGCAGCATGGTGTGGATGTAACGGTGTGTGCTCGACTGGGTCGCGGCCTCGTCGAGCGCCGTGATGAAGACTGACCATAGCGTCGTTCCGTGCCACGTTCCGGCGAGCTTGGCAAGCGGTTCTGGTCGTTGCTGTCGCGTGGCCCAGTGCACCGCGAACCGCGCGATACGACTGGCGAGGTCTTGTTGCTGTGAAGCGGTGAGGGATTCGAACGTGTCACGATGCGTGTCGGTCGGCGCGTCGGCAAGCCAATCGAGGAAGAGCTGACGGGAGAACGGCCGATCGGTCCAGAAGTAGTGCAACGCTGCGTCGTCCCAGCCATCGTGCCGAAACACGACTGTGTCATCATCGGCCAGGTCGGCGTCGATGGCGTCGACCAGTTCGATTATGCCGGGCGAATCGAGGGCTGCGAGTCTCGGCTGTTGCCTACCGCTGAGCTTGCCTTCAAGCTTGGTGGCCAAGGCGTAGACGTAGGCTCCAGGAGCGGCTGGCAACGCGGCTGCGGCAAGCAGGAAGCTTCGCTGCAGGCTTGTCCGCTCTAGATGGCGATGCCACGACAGTAGCTGCTTACGCCAGTTCCTCCTGGCTGCTATCACGGTGTGGACCCGACGGGCGAACCAACGATCGCCGCTGTCGGTGAGCTCTGCGTGCTCAGAGCCTTCCTCGTTGCCCTGGAGAGTGGTCAGCTGGTCGGGGTTCGCGTGGTGCGCAGAGCGAATCAACTCGACGATGTCGAGGACTTCAGCAGGCGGTTGATTAGCGAGTAAACTTTCGATCGGCTTGGCAGCCAGCCAGCGCTCCACGTTCAGCTCGGGCTCGCGAACGGCGAGCGCTTTACGCACGATCTCCGCCGGAGCCGCATTGCCGATCTCGGCCGCCAGGCTGGAGATGGTCTCGTCCACGCAGCCAGCCCACTGCTCAGGGCTGATCAGGAAGATCAGCCAAGACTCGCGGCGCGCGAGTTCTGTGTCAAGTTGTGTCAGCGTCATCCGGAACGATCGTGATCGAAGTTTGAAGCCTTCTTCGTCTGGCGGAACTTCGACGACATATGCCCAGCGGCGGTGGTACGGGGGCAGGCGGTCGATCGGGAAGGTTTCGCCACCTCCGAAATGCAGTGCACCGACACTGACCTGCTGCCGGCTCTCCTTGCGGAGGGTGGCAAGCAGCGCGTGAGCGATCATGGTGCGGCCGGTGCCCGGTTCACGGGCGAGCACGAGCGGCCGGCGGCCGTCTCGCCAATTGGCGTATGCGTTGTTAAATCCGTCGGGTGGAGCGAACAGCTGCAGAGTCAGGTCGAGATAGGCGTCGTCGGCGTCGAGGTGCTCGAGCGCCGCCTGTACCTGATTGACAACTTTGACGCCGTTGATCTCACCGAGGACGATGTTCCCGGAGAACGTGGAGTGAACCCCGCCGGAGGTGGTCTTTGGCACCGGCGTATCTGGCGGAGCCGCCGTGAAGGCTTCAGCCGCAGTCGACCGCCATGCAGAGAAGTTTTCGCCCATCGCGTTCGGCGGCGCAGACGTCTCGCTGTAGCTTGCTGAAGTCGGGTCGCCGTATGGCGCCACTGGTGGAATCTGATAGTCGCTGGCCGTGTTGTCGCTGCGGTCGTCGGGATGGCTCATCCGATCGGCCCGTTGACTTCGACAGCTGTGAACTCGCCTCCCGCACGCACGATGTTGTCGTTAAACTTCACGCTGACGTCAGCCTTGTCGGTGATCGCAGTCGCCCTGACCCCGGTAACGGCGCCATCGATGTCGTCCTTACCGATCTCGACGTTGACCCCACGCTGCTTGAGCCCTGCGGATAGGTCTAGAGGCGTGCCGGTCAGCGACTCGATGCGCTGCAAGGCAACGCCGACCGCGTGCAGCAACTCCCGATCAGTTGTGTGTGTCGGTGCACCATCGACGGCATATGTACGTAGGACGTCAGCAGCCTGCGCCAATTCGGCGATCGTGTGTGCCTCTTGGTCGCTGGTCTTCGCGGTCACACCGCCTGAGATCCCTGACCTGCGATTTTCGATGACTTTCCCTGCCTGCTCGAACACAAACTTCACGAGTTGGGGAAGGATGGTGGAGCTGACGGCGGTTAGTGTGAAGGGGTCCGGCACGAAACACTCCCGGGACTAAGATGCCGATATTCGGGCTGTGGCACGATCATTGAGGGTCGGCCGACGATCACCGTCGGTTTCGCCTAGCTTGCACAGCGGCACGAGCCGGAGCGAGCAGTTACGAGGGTTTCCACCCGAACGGACCCTTTTCCTTAAATCTCGAGCAGTTGTGTATCTGGGCGGTGGTTGAGTGCACTGTCGCGCGCCAGTTGATCGACAACGTCGTCCCGGCACCGGCAACCCTGCTGGACACCTACCACGCGGAGCGACACCCGGCCGTCGCAGCGGTCCTGCGCAAAATGCCCAGGCACAGAGCCTGTTGATCGACTGGGAACGTACTCGCGACCGGACGTGGTGGCCACCCGCGAGCTGTTCACGGCAATGGCGCAGCTGCCGGAGGTTCAGAACTATCTCGCCGACCTCATGTCCGGGATGGCGATCCGCTATCCGATACCGGACAGCAAATCCATCCGATCGTGGGCGGCCCCGCACCGGATCTGGGCCGCGGCTCGGTCCGGGTGCTTGAACTGGTGCGGTCCGGGCGCGGCCTGCTGCTCGACCCGGCCGACACGCTCGCTGCGGTCACCGACCTCCGGTCAGACCGGGTCGACATCTGGTGACATCCGCAAGTGCCGCATTGGGTACTGAGCCTTTTTCATCCTGCGGTGATCTCGTAGTTCTGTAGCACGTGGATGGCCTTGGCGAGTTGTCCGGCGCGTCGGGGGCAGCAGCGAAGCTTGCGCAGAATGCGCCAGGTCTTCAGTTGAGCGTTGGCGCGTTCACCAGGTCCGCGCAGGCGGGCATGGGCACGGTTGGCGTCTTTCTGCGACTCGGGCTTGTTACGGCCCTTGTACGGGGTCAGGACCAGTTCACCGGTCTGGTCGTAGCCGTGATAACCCTTGTCGCCCAGTGCGATGAGTCCGGCCTCGCGCAGGGCGTCGAGGATCTGCCAGATCCGGGCGGCGGCGGTGTCGTGAGTGCCGCCGGGCAGATCGCCGGAGACCCCACAGGATGGTGCCATCCGGTGAGGCGATCACCTGCAGGTTCGTGCCGTGCATCTTGTGCTTGCCGGAGTAGAAGGGCCGGTCAGCGGCGAGGCGGTCGATCGGGATCAGCGTGCCGTCGATGATCACGTAGGCCAGGCCGTCGCGTTTGGCCTTGTGTAGTGCCGCGCGTAGCTTCGGCGCCCGCGCGGCCAGCAGGTCCACCGTCTCGTTGACGTAGCGCCAGCAGGTCGTGGTGGAGATGTCGAATCCGGCGCCGACCTCGGCGAATGGCTCGCCTTTGCGCAGGTACACCAGCACCGCCAGGGCTTGCTGGCCTGGGTTGAGCTTGCGCCACATCGAACCGAGCCGCTTGCGGTGGGTGCGGATGATGCCGGACACGAAGGTGAGGGTCTGATGTGACAACGGCAGCGCGGCACGGTAGAACAGCACGTGAAGCCCCTGGGTTCTGCTGAGCGATCTTGGTCGAAAGTTCTGCTACCAGGGGCTTCGCCATGTCCGGGTGTCGACACGCCGGTGATCATCCACCTGTGATCAACGATAAGTCTTGTCCGTCAACGCATCCAGACCAGGATGAAAACGGCTCACTGTACCGTCGCGGCGAGTTGCCTTCGAGCCTGAGTCAGTCAAACTCATCGTCGGCGTTGTGCCGGGTTGCGTCGCGGGGAATCTGAATTGTGCGCGAACATAGGTCCGATCGCGGTGAGAATCGTCTTGCGTTCGGAGGGCTTGCTGCCACGTAGGGCGAGGTAGGACACGACCACCAGCGCAGCGGCCCGCGCCGTTTGGCCGACTAGGACACCGGCTCCAACGATCGCGGTAATCAACAAGGAAATTGTCATCGTGGTCCTCCCAAGAGCGTCACCACCAGTCGTGCTTGTTGCTAGCGTGAGGCGTCTGCATGGTGTCCCAACAGCGTTGGGACACCATGCGGAACAACGCAGGGGACATAGCAGGGAGCGATGAGTGGACCCGTCTGCGCAGGAACGTGCGTTCGCGACCGAGGTGGAGCGTTACCGCGCTGCCGCGCGAGTCAGCCAAGACTGGGTTGCTCGCCAGGTCGGAATGTCCAGGCCCAAGATCTCCGAGGTCTGCGCAGGCCGGTACGTGCCTACACGGCAAACGCTGGATAACTTGGTCGTCGCGCTGGCTATGGAGCCCAATCGTGCCGTCGAGTTGTGGCAAGCGGCGTGCGACGGACGACGGCAACGCGTACGTGCCGGGAAGTTGGCCCGGTATCCGACCCCGGACAAGTGGACGGAGTTGCCTGTCCTGCCAGCGGAAGTCCAGACGCTGCTGCGCGCCGAGATCGAGGCGGCGACGGACATGCCGTATCGCCTGCGCGGAGCGCGGGCGACGTCGCTGGCCACGGTGTACGTCCGGCAGGACTTGGGCAGCAGCATCGAGGATGCACAGGAGCAGCCCCGGCCGCAGCCTGTGCTGGACGAGCGTGGCCTGCTGTTCCTGCCCGCGCCGCCTACCCCACGGTTGACCATCCGCCCACCGTCTCGCGCAGTGCGAGACGCCCTGGACGGCCACGATCATCTCGTCGTTACCGGTGGTCCAGGTCAGGGCAAGTCGACGCTGTCTCTCCGGCTTACTGCCGAGATCGCGAACCGGTGGCTGAACTCAGACGATGGCGGTCTGATCCCACTGGCCGAGCCGGTTGTGCCGCTGCGGTTGACGGCACGCGTACTCGCGACCCGGCTGGAACTGCCTTTCCCGCAGGCGCTCGCGGACAGCGCACTGGCCGAGTTCGGTTCACTGCTGACCACCGAGATCACCTCGGGCATGCTGGAGACACGTGTTGCGGGCTGCCGATGGCTGCTTCTGATCGACGGCCTCGACGAGGTTGCCGATCCGATTGTCCGGGATCGGCTGGTCAAAGCACTCGCGTTGCGCATGCACGACTCGCCATATCGCGTCGTGTTGACGACGCGACCGATCGAGGGTGCCACGCTGGCGCCGATGCAACGGGCCGCCGCGCGGTACGAGCTACAGCCGTTCAACGACGAGGCATTCCGCAGCTTCGCCGAACGCTGGTTCGACGAGCCGGCCGCGGCCGCACGATTCCTACATGAGGTTCGCCAGGCACACTTGGACGAACTCGTTCGGGTGCCGTTGCTGGCCACGATCGCCGCGATCATCTTCGAGCAACACCGAAGCCGTCCGCTGCCCGACAATCAGTACGCCCTCTACGAGGCATATCTGGAGTTTCTGCGGTCCGGCCGCACCTTCCCGCCGGGGCCATTCGAGCACCTGCTCGCGGGGCTGCTGGAACATCTCGGTCTGGTTCGGCTGGAGGTCGACACCCCGCTTTCCGAGGCTGCCCGAGACTGGGTCGCCCAACGGATCGTCGACCTGCCCCTCGGCTGGGCAGACGAGCTGGTCACGTTCCTCAGCGCCGTCGGCCCGCTGGTCCGCCGCAGTGACGGACTCCAGTTTCTGCACCACAGCTTCGCCGAGCACCTGGCCGCGACCGGTATGGCTCGGATGCTGCCGGAGAAGTACGACGCCGAACACGACGGCTTCGTCCGGCTGCTGCACGCTGCGCGTCAAGAAGATGCTGGCCGGTTGGCCCGCGCGGTCCTGCTGCACTTCGCCCATCTGCACCCCGATCAGGCAGACCCGCTGCTCACGCGGCTACACATGGGCACCGCTGAGGAGCAACTGATCGCCGCTCAGTTGCTTGCGCAACATGTCCCGGCGAGTTCGGACGTCGTCAACGGGTTTCTCGTCACTGCAAAGGAATGGGCGAGCGTCACCCGATACACTGCAGGCGAGATCCTCAACCAGGTCTGCCGTGCGGCTCACCACCCGGGACTCGCGGCGTGGCTAGTACACCTGATGCGCGACAGCACAATGCCGTGGCGCTCACGCGTGACCGCAGCCGCAGCGCTGGCTACCACAATACAGAGCCCGAATCGAGACGAGGCCATTAGTCTGCTACGCACAGTGATCGACAACGCAACCGTGCTCATCAGGGACCGGTTGGCCGCCGCCAACGCGCTGGCACAGTGCGGGCCGACCGAACAAACCGCGGCCCAAGACTGCCTGCGCTCAGTGCTGACAGACCCGAGAGCGTCGGCGTACCGGCGTAAGGAAGCTGCCGTCGTGCTGGCCGGTCTTGGTCCGCAGGGCCGCACAGACGCCGTTCGAACGCTCACAACGTATCTGGACGAACCGGAGACGCCCGCTGCCGTGCTGGTCGAATTGGCCGCCGGCCTGGTCGAGATCAGCGACGAGTTCCGTGAACGTGCCGCAGGTGCATTCCGCAAGGTGTTGCACAGCCATGCTCACACGATGGCAGGACGCGAGGATGCCGCGATCGGGCTCGCCACACTGGGGTCCGAGTATCTCGCTGAGGTCGTCGACTCCTTGACCAGGCTGGTGACTGATCGTCGCCGGTACGCCTTCGAACGGACCGAAGCCGCAACGGCCCTGGCCAGGATGGGATCGCAGCATCGGCAGGCAGCCGCTCGACATGTACAGGCCATGCTGGCCGAGCCGGATATCGATTCCAGTGATGTGGTTCAATGCGCCAAGGTGCTCGCCGGGCTCGGCAGCGAGTTCCACAACGAAGCCGTCACGTACCTGACGGCCATTGCAGTAAAGCCGACAGTGAACACGAACGCCTGGATGTGGGCGGCACTCGCCCTCGCCAGCATCGGACCAGAATTCCAGACAGTAGCGGCGGCCGAACTCCGCCGCCTGGCCGACGACCCGCTCGCGGAGGGTTTCGAGCGAGCCCGCGCGTTGAGTCAACTCGCCGAGTTCGGTGCACAGTTTCGCGCCGAGGCCGTACAACGGCTACGCACCATCCTGCACGACGCGGATGCGGACACTCAGGCCCGACGCTGGGCTGCCGACGACCTTCTCGATCTAGGCACCGAATTTCACACCGAGATCGGCGAAGTCCTGCTATCGATTGCGGAGACGGACGGCGACCCGAACGTCGTTATCGACACGTGTTGGACGCTGAGCACGCTGGGGCAGCGGTTCTTCCAGCCCGTGGCCGAAATTGTGCTGTTGGCGATCGAATCCCCAACAGCCGAAGTGACGACGTTAATGAACGCGACCAACCTCCTGCCGAGTCCAGCGGCAGAGCAGGCACGTGAAGCATTGCTACGGGTTCTGACAGCCCCGACGCGGAGTGAATGGGCGCGCATCCGCGCTGCCAGGCATTTCATCCGGTCCACAGAGAGCTTCACTGAAGCCGCCATCGAGACGCTGCTGCGGATGCTCCGCCAGTCCGGAGGCCCAGACCTGCCTGTCGATCGTGTCATCGTCGGGTTCGAATCGGCTGGCGACGCCTACGTCGACAAAATCGCAGAGGCACTGCGCGCGCTCCTGTCGGTTCCCCATCTCGGGCCAGCTCGGGCCTGGCAGACGGCATCGGCATTGATCAGCCTGGGGCTCGACGAGTCACCCGAGGTCGTGGCCACGCTGGCCGCGGCCACCAGCGACGAATCTGCGAGTATGCGCATTCGCTGTGCGGCTGCCATTGAACTTGCTACCGTATCGACCGATCACACATCCGTCACTGTCGCCATGCTGCGCGACATGGCCAGGACCGAGGACGCCTGGCACGACGCGGTGCTCGGCCTGGACCGGCTCGGTGAGGACGTACTTCCGCTCCTGCGTGCGACGCTGGCCAACGGGGATGCGAGCCGCGGGGTTAGGCAGAATGCTGCGGAGCTGCTGGCCGAGCTGGATCCGACGCTCATAGGGGTTGCGGCGGGCGAACTACGCGACCAGGCAACTGATCAGTATCTGGACTTCTGGTATCGGGTCGACGCGGTGGTGAGCTGGGCAGGCGTGGCGTCATCGGCTCGCGACGACGCGGTGTCCTTTTTCAGTGCGATCGTCGGCAATGAACACGAGCCCGCCGACGAGCGGTCTTACGCCGCGTACCAACTGGTGCTGTTGGATCGCTCCCGATGGCCCACCTCAGTGGCCCTGCTGCGTCGACTGCTAGCCGACCCACGAGTCACGCCAGAAGATCAACTCTACGTCGCTGAGCAGTTGCGAGAGCTAAAGGCACTGCGGTCGGACGAGGTGGCCCGGCTCGCTATGGCCGTGGCACACCATCCCGAGGCCAGCCCTGGTGATCGTGCCTCGGCCGCCAGCCGCTTGTCCGGTCCGACCGGTCACGCCATACGGCTGGAACTGCTGGCCGACCACGCCGTACCTATCGGACGCCGATTGCCCGGCAACGCGTTCAGCGATGACGAGACGTGCGTTCCGCAAGCTAAGGCCGCGCTGCGCGAAGTCTGCACCGCGATTGAGTTTGGTCGTTCCGAACGAGTAGTCGCGGCACGAGAACTGGGTGAGCTCGCACCGCGACTGATTCCGGATGCCGTATGTTTCCTGCGCAAACTCGCGGTGGGAGACGACGACACGGCCTTCGAGGCGCTTCGGGCCCTGGCCAGGCTCGATGGACCGTGGTGGCACGAGGTGGTGGATTCCCGCGAGCGCGTCGTCGCTGACAACGCGCAACCACATCGGCGGCGATTGATTACCGCGATGCTCCTCGTGACCGTTCGACCGACAATGTCGGCACCGACGAGCGAGCTCTTGCGACATGCCGTCTCGGACGAGCGGACTCCCCATCGAATCCGTGTCGCCATCCTCTTCGCGCTGCGCCACACCATCGGTCTTGACCCACTGCGATCTATTCGGGACAACCAACTCGCCGCACCCCACATCCGACAACAAGCCGCGAACCTCTTGATGCGCTACACGGCCGATGACCGAGCCGCAGCAGCGCGGATGCTGCACGCGATCTCCACCGATGCCACGGCCCGACCGGCGCTGCGTTGGCGGGCCGCAGACGATCTCGCCGGTCTCGGCTCTGTGGGCCGCGCGCACGCCATCGACGTGTTGGCCGACATCATGGCCGACGACAGACTGCCTGCGACTGCAAGAGCCCACGCGGCACAGGCGCTCGCCCAACTCCAGCCGACCAGGCACGACGCGGCACGCCACCAGTTGCGGAATCTTGCGACAGTCGAGGATCCGTTGCGCCGTGTACGAGTGCTACTCGCGCTGGGCAGCCTCGACACGATCGAAGCGGTGCCACGACTGCGACGAATGGCGGACAACCACGCGCTGGGCCCGGTGGTGCGGCTTCGATGCGCGGAGGCACTGGTGGAGCTACGTCGGGACCAAAGGGAAACCGCTGCGGCCTTGGTACGTGAGTTGGCGCATGATGCATGCGTACCCTGGCACGTACGGACCCGTGCCGCTCAGGATCTCGCTCGGTGGAGCGCGCTTTGCCGCGAGGAGGCCCGGGACCTGCTGTATCGTCTGCACGCGACAGGCACATGCTAAGGCCATTCTTCGGTGAAGCAGTGAAGTTGCTCGCCGGGCAAGAAGCCGCAGTCGGAACGCCGCTCGCGATTCGGCATCAGTCGCCCGACCTAACATTGTTCGCGTGCATGCGCACCTGCCCCAACGGCCTTGGACTCGCCGTGCCAACTGCGGTTTTCTGAAGATGTACGCGCACGTTTGACAGAAAGGCACGGCCCGATGAGTGGTCAGGACGATGTGACGGACGCCCAGGAGCACCTGGCCGACTTGTGGACGAGCACCCAGCCAGGTCTACCGCTTTTCATGAACGTCACGTTTTACCGTCCAGACCGAACGCTGGGAGGAGTTCCTGGCGGCCCTGCGCGAGGTGCTTCCCCATCCGTGAGCTGAGTCGAATTGTATTTATCTGGACGTTGGTCAGTCCGTGATCGAACCCGATGTCTTCATTCTTTCGGAAGGATGGCATGACCTCGCCGAGTACCGCGACGTCGTGCTGAAGAAGTGCGATCATGCGGCGCACCGGGGCTCCACTGGTCGAATACCGCCGATGCCATCAACGCTGCGCTTTGCAACAGGTGTTAGCCACGCTCCAGAACGTCGCGACCTGGGTCGCTCGATGTGGCGTGCGGATGCGGTTCGCCAGTCAGTGCGCTGAGTGCGGTGGCGACTTCGGTGAGGTTGGCTTTGGTGTAGACGCTGGTGGTGTCGTCGTTGCTTTTGTGGCTGGCGTAGGCGCGGGCGATGGCGTGGCCGTAGTGGCGTTCGACCCAGGTGAGGGTGGTGTGGCGGATCCAGTGGGTGCTGATGTTCTGGGCGGCGACCCAGGGGAGTTCGCTGCCGATGCGTTCCCAGAGGTGGTCGTAACGTCGGGTGGTGAGGGGGTCGCCGTTGCGGTAGTGCAGCAGCGATGCGGGTGAGGGGTGGCCGGTGCCGCGGTGGGCGCGGTGCTCGGTCAGGGCGCGGGTCAGGGTGGGGCTGATGGGTTGCCAGCGGATGGCGTTGTTCTTCTCCCGCAGGCGCAGGAGGTGCCATTGTTCGTCGAGGTCGTCTTCCTGGAGCAGGATTGCGGCTTGGCGTCGGCAGGCGGTTTCGTGGTGGATGCGCAGGATGAGGGTGTCCAGGACGGGGTCGTCGCCGGTGGTCGCGGCGACGTGATTGATCTGGGTGAGTTCGGGGTTGGACAGGGCCCGGCGGTCGTTGGCGGGTCGTCGGGGTTTGGCGACGACGGCGGCGGGGTTGCAGCGGGGATGGACCCGGCCGTCGGCGATGGCGTGGGTGTAGAGGGCGCGCATCGCCGCGAGGAGGTGTTCGCCGGCCGAGGTGCCGCCGCGGCTGTTGCGGCGCTGCACGGTGTTGGCCATGGTCTCGCGCATGAGGATCTCGATGTCGGTGGCGACGACCTCGTCGAGGTGGCGGGTGGCGTAGGCGTCGTGGATGCGGTCCCAGTAGCTGCCGTAGGTGCGGTTCGCGCCGGGGCCGGCCGCTTTGCGCACGATCGGCAGGTATTCGGCGAAGGTGGGCGCGGCGACTGGGGTCCAGGTCAGGTCGTCGGGGGTCAGGCCGAGTTGGTCGATCAGGAGTCGTGCGGCGGTGACGGTTTTCTCGTCGATGGTCACGTGGTCTCACCTGGGTGTGGAGGAGCGGAACAGGGTGGACCGTGGGGGACAGGGTGGTGCTCGAGGTGCGGTCGGGGTGTCGCCTGATCGGTTGATCGTCGGGGTTGGTCGATCAGGTCAGGGCAACGCCGGGACTGTGTACCACTGTTGGTACGGACTTGCTGGCTGAAACGTACCAACGTTGCCCCGTGCCCGCATCGCCGGTGGATCCGCGTCTGGCGGCCCACCGTGCCCAGTTCGGGCACCGGATCGCCGCATTGCGTCAGCGGGCTGATTGGACGCAGGAGCGCCTGGCCGAGGCCAGCGGCTTCGACCGCAAGACGATCAACCGGATCGAGAACGGGCGCCACAGCCCCAGCCTGGACCGTGTCTTCGTCCTGGCCTACGCGCTCGGCGTGGAACCCGTCGATCTCTTTCGCTGGATCTGATCGTCACTCCGAACGCTGGACCTCGCCGGTGTTGTGCATACTGGACCAGCCTCGAGCTCGCAGAGAGCACGGACCTCAGTAGTTCGGCGAGCAGCCCAGGCCGTCTTGATCCACTCGCCTGCGCAGATCCGCTCCTGCTTGATATGCGCGACGTTGCAGATATCCAGACCATCGCGCCGCGAAACACGGCCACCTGACCTGTGCATCTCGGCCCGCTGAACCGGCGGGCCCATTTGATTTGTCCCGGTGCGCCGCGTTCAGGCTCGCGACGTCGCTTCCATACTATTGTTGGATGGTTCTGCCGGGCCCCTGGTGGAGAACTGGCGGGCTTCGTCGGTGCCGGTGATCACCTTGTTCGTGGTCTGCTGCAACCACTGCAGCACCGACCTGACCTGGTCGTCGATTTCCCACCGGTCGATGGCACCAGACCGGATCAGGTTGACGATCAGGTCGACCATGTCCCTGCGGTGCGCGTCGCGCTCCACGACCAGCGCCTGCACAACCTCCGCTACATCGTCGGGATTCTGCGCCAGCCGCAGGGCGAACTGGCTGAGGTCTCCGTCGGCGATGATGTTCCGGTATGACCCGACCCGCTCCGCGAGTTGGATGCGGTCCCGAACGGCCTCGTCCATCGACAACCAGACGTACGTCCGTGTCTCCAGGCCAATTTCTGGTCCGATGGCCAGCCGGGCGAGCTCCTGGTTGGCCGCGAACTCCGCCTCCTCACAATTCTCGATCCGGTGCCCGCGGGTGATGCGCCGCAACGGCATCAGCAGCAACGGTGTCATGGCGGCCCGTACGTCAACGAGACCGTCCGCCACCACCCTCATCGGATCGGTGACCCGCCAGTGCACCTCGATGCTGGCACGGAAGCGGAACGCGTCCCCCTTGCTCGGCAGTTCGTGCTGGATACATGTCACATGGCGGCCCATGTCGACCTCGCACAGGCACTCGATTCGCTCGCGCCGCGCGGCGTCGGGAATCGGCGTGCCCGGAGCCACGACGACGTACTTGCCTTCTGCAGTGATCAGCACACGGGCGATGCGGGCGTCGGCCTGCCTCATTTGGCGACGGAAATCCGGGTCGCCCGCGCAGAGCTGATCGACGATCGGGTTGTCTGCTTCCGGCTCGTCCTGTCCGGCTTCCGGTTGTGGATCGCCCTGCGTCAGGGCGGTGATCGTGTCGGCGAGCAACGTCTTCGACTGTATTTCGCTCGCTGGCTTCGCCTGGGTCGTCGGTTGCGCCGTCATCGACTGTTGGGCCGTCGTCACCCTGTCTGGGCTGTCCATTGGCTGTTCTCCCGGGTTGCTTTGGGACTGATGGCCGCCATGACCGTGGCCGCGACGTCCGGATCCAACGGTTCGGCCCAGTGGCCGGGCATGCGTGCTACAACGTGTTTCAACCGAGCGGCGTCAGCAACGTCCGCCACCAGGTACGGGATGAACCGCAGCAGCGCCGCAAGGCACGCGTGGTCCTCCTGACCGGTGCGGATCCAGCCGGCCAGATAGCCCGCGACGACCTCCCCACGTGGACCGCGGAAGGTGTCCCGCAGCAGAGTCGCGATCGGTTCGGTCAGCCGGGGATCGCCATCGATCAGCACCAACAGCACCGGCCAGCTCTCCACCCCCGGCCGCACCGACCAGTGGTCGCGGCTGCCGGACATGTCCAGCCCGCCCAACTGGAAACCCTTCATCACGATCAGTCGCACCATCGTCCAGTTCGCCAGATCCCTGGCACTGGTCCTGCGGTGGCGGAGCCACTCGCTCAGTTGGTCAAGCACCGGTTTCACGGCACCGAACGCCAGCAACTGGGCGAGGCTGTAACTCGTGACGTCCAGCATGCCGACAACGTCGGAATCACCGGACCGTCCGCGCAGCGGATGCAGCCGTTCGTCCGGGGTGCCCAGGACACGCAACTGCTCCAGCGCCGTGTCGATCCACTCCCGGCCGAGGTCGTAGCCCAGCGCAGCCGCTGCGGTCCACCGTAGTTCGAACTGTTGCGAGTGGCGCCAGTGCCGTTGGAACCCGAGTACCGCCTTGCGAATCTTGGCGCCCTGCGCCGCCTGGTTGAGCGCGACCGCAGCGAACCGTCGGGCTTTCTGGTCGGGGTCGACCGCGCCCGGCGCGATGAGCTTGTGGTAGCCGTACTGCAGGTCCAGGGCGGACAGCAGCCCTGCAGCCAGCGCCGCCCGGATCGACACGAAGACCCGCGGATCCCGGCCCAGGTCTGACAGCCACTCGACGATCAGCGAACGCAGGTCATGATGTGTGTCCCACACATAGCCGAGCACCGCGGCCGGGTATCGGTCGTCCTCGAACTCGACGAAAGTCGTTTCGATGCTGATCTCGCCGAACGACGTCGAGCCTGCCACCATGTGGGCCCGGCACCTGGCCAGCCGGCTGTCCCGGTCGCCGGCGAACGGCGAGGTCCGCATGACGTGCCGCGGACCGGCCGCCGCAGTGATCATCAGGATGGCCAGACTGTCGGCATTCTCCGCGACCACGTCGTAGGTCGAGCCGTGCAGCACGGCCAACGCGATCCGGAACGCCGCGATCCGGAACAACTCGTCGTCGTACCGTGACCGCCATGTCCAGTGGCCGCCGAACCAGCTGACCACCTGGTCCCGGACGGACTCGCCACAGCCTTCCACTACCTCGTCGATGGTCAGTTTTCGCCTGCTGTGCCGAACCAACAGGTCCGCCATGCGCACGATGTCCACCGGCCGTGGATTCGGCCCGACCGCGGCGCGCAGCCGGCCGCCGGTGGCCAACTCGACCAGGCGATGCTCGGTGTCCGCCGGGTCGTCCAGCCGAAGCTGCCGCCGGACGTGCGCGCGCAGCACCGCCTCCGGGTCTGGTGGCGCGTAGGCGCATGCGTAGTCGCCGATCGGATCGCCGCTGGTCTCGACGTTCGCACCGAGCAGAACGCACCAACACTTCCGGGCGTCGAGCAGGTCACGCAGCCGGTCGAGGTCGGTGTTCGTGGGCTGTCGGCCGCGGCCGGACACCGGCAGTTCGAGCACGTAGCCGCGCTCGTTCGCCAGGTCCTTCGGCCGAAGCGAATCCAGCCCGTCGGTCAGTTCGAGCCGGGAAACCTTGTCTCTGGCCAGTTCGTCTAGCAGCTGCACGGCCGTGGTGGACCGCCCCGTGCCGGGCAACCCGCGCAACAGTAGAAGCCGGTACTCGCTGAGGGTGGCGAGCATTGTGTCGTGGCGCGGCACAGTGACGTAGCAGTCCCGGACCCTGGACAGCACGTCGGCGCGGACCGAACTGGCCACGGTCGACGGTTCTTCGCGGCCGAACAGGGTGTACTGGTCGCCGGTGATCAGATTCTTGATCGTGGACCGGTCGATGATGGCAGCCGCGCCGTCGACCCGGAGGGTGCGGCGACCGCTGCGCAGCGCCTCGGCGGCACCGCGCGCGTCCGCCCCGTACGGGTCGTGTGCCGCAGTGGCGATGGATTCCGCCTCGTCGTTGTCCGGCCAAGGGGCAGCGCCGTCGGTAGGTTCCTGGCCGGCCGGGGTGGCGGGCTCGGTGCCCGCCTGCGGCGTCGGTTCCGGTTCCGAGGCGGTCCCCGTCGATTCGTCGGCCATGGGCTACCGGCCTTCCCCAAAGCGATAGCTATCGCCCATCACGATGGTCCCGATGTCACTGTTGTCGATCACGTTGATGTTCTGGACGGTCGGCCGGGCGGCTGGCCGGGTGACGGGTCGCCCTGGCGGCACCGTCGTGGTCGCGGGCAGTGCCGGTGAGCCGCCGAGTTCGGGCAGCGAATGCTGCGGCTGGCCGGTCAGTGCCCGTACCAGGTCTGTGATCCCCTCTGGGGTGATCTCCGGGACTATGTAGTGCGTCGCCGAGTACGGCATCAGGAAGTGCGGGATGTCGTCGACTGAGTACCCGGGCAGGACAACCGGCAGGATCCGCCGGGTCCACTCGTCCTGGTCGTGGGTCAGCCGACTCCGCAGCAGCCCGCCCTCGAACCGCGCGCCACGGCCGACGTCCACCGGTGTCGTGCCGTCCGCCCTGGCACGGAACGCGGGGGACGCGACGGCCAGCACATAGGCCGCACTGTCGACCTGCTCTGCAGCCCACTGCGCCCAGTCTCGCCGGGTGTTCTCGTACCAGACGTCCACGTGGGCATCGACCGCGAACCGGGTCCGTAGCAGCGTGCCGAGCGCACGAACCTGTTCGTCGTGTTCCGCCGACTCGCGCGCGTAAGAGATGAACACCCTGGGACCGGCCAGCGTCGTGCCTGCGTTCTCGGCCATCGGTACTCCTTGTGGCGGATGGTGCCAACGGCCGACAACGATACTGGGCACTCCCGGTCGCGCTCAGCGATGGCACGTCGCGTCCCGTATTTGTCCAATAGTTGGCCAGCTTTTAGCGTGGATCGCCGTCGAAGAATGCACCGCAGCGGCCAGCCAGGCGGGAACGCCCGGTCGTGCCGGAAACTCGTTCCAGACAGGTCCTGTCCCTGTGGCGACCCCGATGACTCAGTCGCGATAGGTCCGGTAACGTGTGATGGCCGCAGCGCGAGGGATTCCTCGATACCGCACCTCGTTAGTTTCAGTCGGCGCGCGCGATGGAACGTCGCCTGCTGTTCTGGTTTGCTCGTCGCAATTTATAACCGCCGACCGGTCGATCAGGCGGAACAGAACGATCCGGCCGGCACTCGACAACCATGGAGACCGGGCGTGTCCCCCTTCCTGAACACGATCATTTTCGCTGTGCTCGAAGTAGCCGAGGTGGTGATGGGAGTCCTCGGCCTGATCTGGTCGATCCGGGGCAAACGCCGGGGAGTGCCTGGCCTGATGGTAGGCGCGTTTGTATTCGTCATCATCGCGGCAGCGGGCAGCCTGATCTGGCAATTCGTGTCGATGACGGCGAGTTCTTGGCAGCTGTCCGACACCGCGTATGACGTGATCTACCTTGTCGTGGAGGTCCCGCTCAACATTGCCGAACTGCTCGCGCTGGTTCTAGTGGCCATCGCGGTGCGCAAGCTCTATCAAGGGCGTCGAGTCCGCGCAGTAGGCCACTCGCGGCGGCCGCGATAGCCCGCAACTGTTACTCGCGTCTTTCGGGAAAGCCGGGTGGGCCAGGGGATCCCACCTCCGGCCCACCGAAGCGCTTCCAATCGCCGCAACATCGATCGATCATAGTTGCCCGACCTCTAAACGACATCGTCATCTCGCCACCGAAAAGGAGCTGCGAGCGTGCCCCTATAGCCCAGACAGGGCCGGAGGTCCTGTGATGCTTGATATGCGGATATCCAGCGAACTTGGGTGAACGTAGGGAAGACTAGTAGGGCAGCCGCACTTTGATCAGATCATGCCGTGAGGATGGTTCGGCGCAGGCGGGTGCGGTGGTGGAACCAGCGAGCACGGGCTTGGTGACGCCGTCGCCACCAGATCCAGCGCAGGTGATGGGCCTGGGGTAATTGCCGGCGGGTGACCAGCATGAACAGATGTTTCACCTCGGCCACGGTCAGTGCGATCAGGCCGGGATCGGCCGGTGGCTGCTCATCGGGTGTGGTGAGCAGGACCGCCGCGGGCGCGGCGGCTTTCGTCTGCGCGGCGGTGACCGCGCAAACGGCCAACCCGGCGAGAGTGAGCACGATATGGCGCGATAACGCGGTGTAGAGCCGGACTTGGGAGTGGTCGAGTCCGAAGTGGTCTTTACCGAACTCGAACCCCTCTTCCACTGGCCAGCGCAGGCACGCCACCCGCACCAACGTCATCACCGTGACCGGACGGTCTTCGGGCACCCAGCAGTAATGGAAGGCCAGTTCACCGGTGGTCAGGTGTTTGCGGATGAGCAGGTAATGCCGGGGACTGGTCGTGCCGATCCAGGCCCAGGCGTAGCGGCGTTCGCCCTTGGACCCGGTCACCGAGCAGACCTGCCAGGCATCCGCGGTGACGTATCGGGCCACGACGTGATCGGCGCGCAGCTTCACCTCGGGTGAGACGTCGACGTGGAAGGCGCATCCGACCCGCATCACATAGCCAACACCGTTGTCTTGCAAGAGTTTCCGCAGTTGGCCCGAGCGGCCGTACACCTCATCGCCCGCCGCCCAAGGGCGGCATCGTGTCATCGGCGAGCATGTCGCGGCAGATGTCGATGGCCAGCTGGGGTTTGGTGCGGAAGGTGACATCATCACCGATCCCGCACATGGCCCGGCGCGTCGGATCGGCCAGTTGATCGGCCGGGACGTAGATCCGGGCGGCGACCAGGGCATGCCCACCGGGGGTGGCGTAGGAGCAGTACACCGTGTTCACGCCGTTGGCGATCCGGCCGGCGCAGCCCATGTACTGCCGCTGTGTCCCGACAGTGGCCTGGCCGGTCTTCTCCTGCCCGGACTCGTCCAACGCCGCGACCACCAGTGATTGATCGGCCAGGTGCTCGGCGACGAATCCGCGCACGATCCGTATCGCCTGCTGGTGGTCCCACACCGCGTGGTTGAGCAGCCGCTGCATCCGATCCGGTGTGGTGTCCCCGGCATGCTCGGCCAGTGTCCACGCGTTCTTGCGGGGCAGGTCGCTGATCAGCCCGGACATGTATTTCCTGGCCTGTGTGAACGGTTTCGTTCGGGCGAAGCACGGTGCCAGCCGTTCATGCAATGCGGTCAGATTCGCGACCGCCCGCTCACCGTCTACGATGGCAGCCGCAGCCGCCTCATCTTCGTCTTGCGTCACAACTTGATGATCTTGAGGCGGCTGCCTTCGTGGTCAGGCGGGTCCCGCGAGCGCCCTCACCAGCGATGATCCACAAAGTGCGGCTGCCCTACTAGCCAGAAGTTATGTCTGTAACCCGCGCGAGTCCTATAGAACATAAAGAACCTCGTCAGGTTAGATCCGGTTACCACACCATGATCAACCTGACGAGGCCACCACAAGTATGCGCCCGGCGCACATCTACGCCAACCTGACCCCGACACAACACCACGAACTGATCACCGCCCTGCACGGACACGGCAGGATCGCCGCCCGCATCGTGATGATCCTGCTGTCCGCAGCAGGGATGAGTGCCCCCGAGATCGCTGAGCTGCTGCACTACAACCCGGTCACGGTACGACGATGGATCGATCGCCACACCCGCGACGGCATCAGCGGGCTACCCGACCGACCCCGCAGCGGACGGCCACGCCTGGGTAGCCCACGACTCGGGCAACGCATCCGCACCCTGCTCAACACCCCGAAAGCCTGGACCACCAACCGTATCTGGCGCGCGGCCGGCCGCCCCGAGATGAGCCTGCGCACCTTCTACCGGCGATTACGCGAACAGGGCCAATGGCGCCGGCCACGCCTGATCGCCAAAGGCGACCCCGACCACGACACCACCTGCGCCGACATCCGCACCCGCATCACCGCGCTGCCCGCCGGTTCGGTCGTGCTGGCCGAAGACGAAACCCACCTCGACCTACTCGCCAGGATCCGAGCATGCTGGATGCCCATCGGACAGCGATATCACGTGCTCACCCCAGGCACCAACAAACGCCGCACCCTGCATGGCGCGGTCAACCTCGTCATCGGCGCCTGGCACTACCACGTGTCGGTGAAAAACGTCTCCGTCGTGTTCTGCTACTTCCTCCAACAGTTGCTCGACGCCTACCCCGACGCTCCCGTTGTGGCTGTGCTCTGCGACAACGGCACTACCCACCACAGCGGCATCACCCAACGATGGCTGGAACAACATCCCCGCCTGCAGGTGATCGAAGGCGCCAAGTACAGCCCCCAGGACAACCCCGTCGAACGAGTCTGGGCAGTACTCAAACAACGCATCGCCAACACCGCACCAGCAACCATGCCCGATCGAGTCCGACAAGCCCATGTCTTCTTCCGCGACCGCACCACCGAACAGACGCTCAACACCGCCGCACCCTGGACCTCGCCCTGGCTACCCGAGAATTACGGACAAGACTTCTGGCCAAGCGCTTAGGCCGCGATTGATGCTCATCACTACTCGTGTCTCCTCGGGTACGCTATGCGTTTGGCGGGCGCGCGAGGCGACATGTCGGGGGAGTCATGGCGGCGACGGGGTATCAGGTCGACCCGAGCACGATCTTCAAGGTGTCGGTCCAATACCTGGACACCAAGGACTTCGTTTACAGCATTGCTAGCGGCACCGCTGGCGACTTGTCGTCCTCGGCGGGGATGGCAGGTGACGACAGCACCGCGCACTCCTTCGCCTCGAAGTACGAACCCTGTGCGCGCACCGTCGTCCAGGCGATCGGCAAGGCCGGTGAGGCGATGGCGGCGATCTCCGGCCGGCTGCTGACGATGGCGTGGAACTACCTCAACACCGAGGACCAAGTCGCCAGCAGCTTCAGCGGCACCCCGATCAACACCACCTCCGGCATGCAGCAACCAGAAGGCTGCGAACCGAGCAACGCCTACGCGAGCCTGCCCGCCGTTACCGGCGCCAAGCAAACCAGCGACATCCCCGTCATCTCCCAATTCTGGCCGCAGGGCGACCCTGACAAGCTCCGCGCGGCCGCTCGAACCTGGCAGACCGCTGCCGGGCTCATCGACGACGCCCAGGTCAACGGCTCCCGGCAGGCCGACACCATTTTCGTGTTCTGTTCCGGCGCCGCCGTCGACGCATTCGGCACCTACGCCGCGACCGTCTTCACCGGCAAACCCAGCGGTGGGACATCGGTCTCGGCCGGGCAGCCGCTGATGGAGAACATCTCAGCCGCGTGCAGGCTGCTGGCCAACGCGTGCAACGCGTTCGCCGATGCGATCGACCAACTGCGCTCGACGATCCAGGGCATCGCAATCGCCGCGGGAATCGTGACGGTCGCGGGCATCCTCGGCACTATCTTCACACTGAGCCTGTCCGACGAGGCCGCGGGAGCCGGCGACGCTGCCCTGGTCGCGGAAGCCTCTGCCGCGGCAGACGAGATGGCCACCGCCGAAGCGGGCAGCGCCGCCGCGGCGGCGATCGCCGAAGCTGAAGCCATCGTCGCCGAGGCCGCCCAAGCCCTGAACGTCGACGTCGCCGGAGCCTCAACCAGTGCGGCTGTCTCCGGCGCCACCGCGACCGAGGGATTTGTCCTCGATGCAGCGGTGACCGGACCCGTCGGGCCGATCGGGCCCGAGACGCCACCGGCGTTCCCGCTGTATTCGCCCGCTCAGCAGGCCGGGGCGTCAGCGTGGGTGAACGGCCTGCCGTCGCGGGCACCCAGCTACGGCAATGCCAGCGACCAGGCTTACCAACTCCGGGTCGCCGGTACCCCCGAGCGGCTGATGACGGGGGCGAATGGCGACACGGTCTGGGCCGATGGATTCCGCACGACCGACGGTGCGATCATCGACGCCAAGAACGTGCGACAACAGGGCTGCAGCCCACGGACACTGGCCGGTCTGCAGCAGGGTTCGTTCAACACCAACCTCCTCGCCGGCAAAGATGCCAGCGAGCTGTACCGCTACGGCGAGGCGATCACCAACCCGGCCAACCACGCCCAGTTCCTGGAGATCGACACCAACGACCCCGAGGTGATCAGCTACTGGCAGTTTCAGTGCGCCCAGCAGCACGTCAAGAACGACGTACGCTACGTACCCTGACCACCACAGTCTCCATACTGTCTCCGAGGACACGCGCACGATGACTGACTCGATCTTTGTCGCCGCTGCTCCGCCCACCACATGGCCCCTGGACCTCGCCAGCGTGGACAGCCAACTCCGGGCGCACTGGCCCGAGGTGCATACTGCGGTTCGGCACGCGCCAGCAACCAGCGAGGACTACCTCGCGTTCGAGGTCGATCTCGACGGTGAGCGTCGGCATGGCGCCTACTTCGACCACAAGTACCTACTCCTCGAGGACGGCACCCCGAAGTTCTGGGCCGACACTATTGTGTGGTTCCTTGCGTTGCTCCCCGGTGACGTCCAGGTTGTGTGCATGACAGAAGCCGTTCCCGAACCGAGCCCCATGCCGCGGCATGCCAGCGCAGATCAGGTCATCGCAGTCTTGGATTCACTGGGAACCTGACACAGCGATCGTCGGCGGTTGGTCCGCACTGCGCCATTGAGAGTAGGGGCACGACCAGGGATGGGACAACCATCTCACCATTCTCGCCTATCGGCGAGACCTTCATCGATGAGGTCAGTGGCATTGATTTCCCTCTCCGAATACAGGATCAGCGACCGGTAGAAATCTGCCTCGACCGAGTGCTGCGGCAACTGTTCTAGCACCGCCGACGCGCGATCACGACGTTCGATGTCAGCGGGGAAGGGCTGGCCCTGAGTTCCCCTGTGGAATCCCGAGATTGCTGACTGCCGTAGCCCTCCGCCCACCTCCAACGCAATGTCGGCTCCGTGCCGCTGAGCAGCCCGCAACGCATCCGTGACGAACTCGACATGGTCCCAGACGAACGATCGTGGCGCTGCACCCAGCGCAATGCCGACAGCGGAAACCATCTGGACTTCATCAGATTCGAGAGCGGCTCGCAGCACGGCAAGCGTCTCGTGATCGTAGTTCTCGCTGACCAACGCAAACAGTTCAGATGCGCAGATCCTGCGCTTCCAGGAGTCGAGCCCGTCAGCCAGCCAGGTAAGAACTTTCAGAAGCAAACCACGATATTGCGCACTGCCCCCAAAATTTGGTCGATAGGACCAGATGTGAGGAATAGGAGTGAATGAAACGTCGGATTCCATATCCTCCCATATCTCGATGCGATGGGTAAATATGTCCGTCGCCACCTCTGGCTGCGATTTGCCGATTTGCCCGATCAGTAGCGCAGTGTTGTAGCCGTCAAGTGACGGGCACGCTGTAAGCCTCATAACGAGGACCGCGCTCTGGATTTCCGTGAGGTCTGTCCAGCGAAGACCGCCGTATGAACCGAACACTGCCGCAACCTCTTCGGCGATCTCGTGCGTGTCCAGCCGAATACGGGTAACCAGGTGGGCGGCCAATGCAGAGTCGACCTTGCTGATTGCCAGGCACGCCGCCGCTGCGCACCGTCGGACGATCTGGTCGTCATGGATAACGAAGTCGCCAAGAAGATCAGCCTCGCCTGTAACCAGTCCCGGCCGGTTTCCCCGCCCCCACCCGAACGCGTGCGCCACCGCGCGTGTCACGCCGAGATCCTCGGTTTCCAGTAGTTGCTGGACGGTGGCCATGCCCCTGGCGCCATCCGTCTCCAACAGCCTGCCCAGCGCCACAGAAACGAAACTGCGCAACACGCTATCGGGATAGTCAGCCACTCTGCCGCAGATCTGTTCTGCGACGTCCGGACATTTTGACGACAGCGTCCAAATAAACGGCATTGCCGACGCGCTGTCGCGGCCGAATCCGCGGGTCTCGGCAAGCAGCGCCTGTTCCAGCCGGTCCACCACCTGAGTGCTAGGCCAGGCTACCAGTGCATCGACGATGACCTGGTCGAACAGTGCGTCCTTCGCCTCCTCGGCGAGGACATAATCACCAGGTTCTAGGGGATTCGCGAGTTCGGCGCGGACCACGACTCCCCAACCGTCGTGCAGGACCAATGCCAAGTGATGCTCCAGGGATGTCGGCAACCGGCCCCAAGCATCCCGTGCCGCGGCACGGGTCGCGGTAGACGAATATTGGTAATGCCATCGCATCGCTTCCCGCAGCGCGACAACCACCACAGGCGCGAGGTGGGCCTGCTCGCCGAGTTCACCAATGCGGCGCAGCACGGCGACAAACTCGACAGTCCACTCGTCAGCGCCATCGCCGTCACGGTCCGCCGCGTTGTGATCCGCTGGCGTGTGGGTCAATTGCGAGTACACCAGGCCGTGGCTCAGCGCGCGTGCTGCCCGTACAGCACGCTTAGGGTCTTGCGCCCGAAGCTCCTGGAAGGCGATGTCGATGACTTGCTGGCGCAGGCCACGGACAACGTCGGGCACGAGAGGATAGGTGCTGATCGTCAGCGACAGGCCGTCTGAGGCCTGGTCGGTGGCTTCCGTGGACAGGAGCATTTCCAGGACGTCGAAAGGCGAGTACGGGGCGTCAACAGTCTCCGGCTGCGCCAGCCATCGTTTCCCCGCGGCCAGCAGTGCGTCCTGATATACCAACGGCGTGGTTGGGTTGTACCCTGCCAGGCGTTGCAACACCCGCACGGGATGCTCCGGATGGCGATTCAGCGGCCGGGCGTCATCCAACGCCAGGTGCCACAACAGATCGGCTGCCTGCGGGAGGTTACGCAGATGGCAGGCTACTCCCTCCAACAACGCTGGCAACTCGTAGCGAATCCGATGATCGTCCGTGCTGTTGCCCGATGGCGCCTCGCGGTTGGACAGGTCGGCGACGATTTGGCGAACGAAGGCAACCGTCCGGGTAGGCTGGAATACCGCCACCTTCCGGAGCAAACGCAGCAGTTCGAATCGCTCACTTGTGGCACCGTATTCGAACTGGGCAGTGATCTGTTCCCACAACGGGTTGGCCAGCGCCAGATGTCGGTGGGCGTCGGGGTCGATCTGCCAGTCCACCCGGTTGACGTTGACGAAGACCTTCGCGAGCGCAGTTCCGTCCGCCGCGGAGAACACCCGCTCCAGATACCCCGTCGGCACACCGGTGTCGCCGTGCACGCAGGCGGTGGCCAGCACCGCGTCACCCAGTAGATCCGGTACCACCCGGTAGGACGTGCCACGCCGCAGGAACACACCGGCCTGTTCGAAATCGGTCAGATATCGCATCAGCTGATCGAAAGGACGGCCGGTGAGTTGCGCCAGCGCGGTGCGGCAGCCGTCGTCGTCGATCCGAAAGGGCTGCAGCACGGCGACGCCGTTGAGCACTTCAGCGCGCACATCGGGATCGCCGGCAGCCGAGCCGCTGGTCAACGCGTCGGCGAACTGCGCCATCACTTCGGCCCGGATGCGGGGATTCGCCGTTAGACGGCCGCCCGCCAGGGTGCCGCGCTTGATCAGTGTGGCGGCGACCGTCGTGATGAGCGGGCAGTCCGGTGCCAGCGAGGCCACCGAATCCAGCACTGCCGAGGAGGCGTCAGTCCCGAGGATGTTTTGGGCGAGTTGCCGAGACTCGGTTAAATTTAGATCACCCAGCTCAATGCGTGGGGCATCGTCCAGCAAGATACCCGCAGCGCGCAGCTGACGTGCGATATCAGCGAGTCCGTAAGGACGCACGGCCACGACGAACCGCGCGCCCGAGCGGGCGCGCCGCACAGTCCTCATGATCGCAGCCACATCCGACCGGTCGTGCGCGTCCTCGACGACGATCACGGGGCGCTCTCCCGGGGGGAGCAGTTCCACCTGAGCTGGCCCCGGAGCCATGTGAGGATCGACGAACCGCACGATAAGACCTGCCTGTCGGGCGGCATCACCACACACATGTCGAAGGAGACGCGTTTTCCCGTTCCGCCGGCACCCACGAGTAGCGCCACGCCGCCTGCTGGGTCGTTCATGAAGGCGGCGAGCCGACCGGCCTCGGCGGCTCGCCCGACGAGTGGCTGGTCATAGTCCAGGATGGGGGATCCGGTGAACGAACGAAAGTATTCCTCGTCAGTCAGCCATGGCCCGGATTCGGTGATGCCGAAAAAGTCCTCGCGATAGCGGGGGAAGTACGTGTCGACCAGGCGGAGTGCTCTGTCCCGATCGGTTGCGTAACGGACATGGCGAGACAGGTCGACGCGATCCCACAGCCGCCATGCGGGATGTTTATCGATCTCTTTGCGGGCGCCCGGACTCGCGACACGGGTCAGGAAGATGATGCACTCGCGGACGTCTGCAGTCAGCTCGTCGACCGCGTTTCGCACCTCGCCTGGGCCAAACTCCTTCATTCGTTTGCACTGGACACCGGTCACGGTTCGATCTGGGTGGGTGACCTGGATATCAATTCCGTCCTGTTTGTGCCCCCTCGAACCCCATCCGTGCACCGCCGCTTCTGGGGAGATCAACGCGGCGAGGCGTCGAACAGCGCTCGAAGATATCTTGGCCAACCGGTCGAAGGGAACTCGGTCAGCCGTGGGTGAAGGCGCGACGACCGTGGCCATCGCCACCTCATATCCGGCTGCGATCAGTAGAGTGAACATCAGATCGAGAACTGTGGCGATCGGGCGATTGTGGCTCCCTGAGGGCGCGATTTCCCTCGCTCCCGGCGGCTGACTGTCTGTTGGCCCACGATTCGCAGTTCGCGGGCGAGGCGGGCTGGTCCCAGCGCGATCGGTAGGGCGGTGGCCAGCAATAGCCCAAGGTCCTCATACACCAGACCAGGATAGCATTTTGTCGTACGCATCAGATGCGTACGACGTGGTACACCTGGTGAGGGGACCGAACAAGCGTGCGCCGTACGAATGTCGTCCGCCACGGGCATGGGCTCGGTCGCAGTTTGAGTGATCAACTTTCGGCTGTCGATCAGCGGCTCTAAAGTATTCGCTTCCGAAGAAGATCAAGGTTGACGCGCCCAAAAGCACTGTCTCTTCAGAATTCCCAAGCCCGATTTACCGCTCCTCCGGTGGGACCGTTGTTCCCAGGTCAGGGCGAGTCCGGCAGTCACCGCAGCAAGATCCTGCTGTAGCCCCGTTAACGAAGGAGCGAAGGGCCGGCAGGTCGTCGTCGCAGACATGATCGATCCACTCGGGCAGGCGATCTCCACCCAGGTCGCGGATCATGTGAGCAAAGCCCCGACGTGGCTGTGAGCGGCCGCCAACTCTGGACAGCGGGCCAGCAGCAGCACGCCGCCGCCAACCTCGCCCGCGCGCTGGCCACCGACCAGCACCAGCTACGAGCAGACCAGTGCTCCCGCATCGCCAGCCACGACCACGACGCCACCGCCTGGGTCGGCCGGCACACCGAGCTGCGCGCCGAAATCCGCACCCGGGCCGGGCCGGCATGTCCCTAGCAGACCCGCACCGAGGCTTCGCTGCGCACCGCTGGCAGGCACAGCAGGCCGCTTACGTAACAGCGGGCCCGCTCCGCGGAACGCGCCCGACAACTCGCCTACGACCCAGCGCGCACTGCCCCAGCCCATCTCCGGGGCGGGGACCAAGTCTGTAGCGGTCGGTGCCTCGGCAGGACCGAACCAGGGCTGCCGGTGGTCGCGCCGAGACTCGAACCATGCGATGCACAGCGCCTGTACGCGGCCACATCCGTGGCGGTGGCGCAGACTGCCCTGTTCATGGTGGCCGATACCGGTCTTCGCTGACACTCCCCGTCTTCCTACACCTCGCCGACCCCTCGCGCTTCGAGCGGTAGAGGCGGGTCCAGCGGTGGAGGTGGCGCTGGCCGATCGACTCGTCCGCGTTGGTCGCCGGCCAACTCTCCCGTCACCTACAGCTCTGACGAAAAGCTCGCGGCGCTGGATCGCTACCGTCAGAAGGTTGAAGCGGTGGGACCGCGCGCCGAGTCCTATGACCTGTTCCTCTGCCATGCCTGGGACGACCGGCGAGAAGCCGCGACTGAACTGCACGACCTCCTCGAAGCGCAGAGACGTGTCGGTCTGGTTCAGCGAGCGGGACATCATCCTCGGCCTGCCGTTCATGCGGGAGATCGACAAAGGCCTGGCCAAGACGCGCATCGGTCTTTTGCTCGATCACGCCCCCTTCCTCAAGCGCACGAAAGCCGGTGGTGTGTCCGAGAAGGAACTCTCGGAGCCGCCGGCTCGCGACCTGCTGATCCCCGTCGCGCACGGGGTGACCTACAACGAAATTCGGGCGATCAGCCCGCTCCTCGGCTCCCGCAACGGTCTCAGCACTGACGAGGACTCGCTAGAAGACATCGCTAAGAAGATCGCTGAACTCGTCGCTTTAGGGAGCCTGGTCGCGAATCTCGAGACCAGCGGCGTTCCCATGCCTCGACCCGGATCTTCGCTCGGGCAGAGGCAATGTCGCTCAGTCGGTGACGTCCATGAGTACCTTGCCGACCGCGTGTTCCTTGGCCCGTTCCGGCACGGTGTAGATCAGGACGAACTGCCAGCGGCCGTTGGGGCACCATCTGGCCCGACCGGCATGGTCAGCCTCGTCCCGCCGTCGTCCGCGTACATCGCGACGGCGCCGTCGGGGCGAGACCTCGCGTCGATCCCGGCGTTGGCGCCGGGGGACACCTCGACGACGTGTCCACGCCGTGCGGTGCGATCTTGCGGACTCGGCGACGACGTCCTGCTCGGTGTAGTCGATCACGTGGTCGGCACCGGCCGCGGCGGCGAGCTGCGCCTTGTGCGGGCTGCTGACGTGGTGATCACCGTGGCGTCGGACCAGCGCGCGAGCTGGATGGCCGCGTTGCCGACCGCTCCCGCACCGCCGGCGACCAGCACGACCCGCCCTGCAGCGCGCCGGGCCCGAGGCGCACCGGGCCGTCCTCGGCGACGGTGAGGCAGCGGTGCGCGGTGAGGAACGGGATGCCGAGGCTGGCCCCGAGGTCGAAGCACGCCGAGTCGGGGAGCGGCACGACGTGGCGGACGGGCAGCACGGTCTGCTCCTGGGCGGTGCCGCTCTGGGCCGCTGCCACGCGGCCTCCCAGATCCAGACGCGCTGGCTGAGCAGCGTGCGCGTCGACGCCCTCACCGACCGCGTCGACGACGCCCGCGCCGTCCTGGTTGGGCACGGCGCCGGGTCGACGGCGCGCCGTCGCCGCTGCCCTGCCGCGACTTCCAGTCGGTCGGGTTGACGCCCGACGGGCGATGCGGACCCGCACCTCGCCGGGCCCCGGCTCGCGCAGCTCGGGATGTCGGTCTCCTGCAGGACCTCCGGGCCACCGGTCCGGTCGTAGACGACTGCGCGCATACCGCCACCCTACGACCGACCCGATCATCGACAGGCGGTCACGGCGCCCCGTTCGGGTCGGTGCTGGGCCGGGTCCGGCGCGCGATTCCGGCCGCGCTCGCAGATCACGAAGACACGACGGGTTCGGTCAGTGACTTGCCCCGGCGCGGCGACGGCGCGGGCGCGGTGGACACCAGAGGTTCCAGCACCTTCGTGCCGATATTTACAGGTACAGGCGCAGGCGCGCGCCTTTGCAACTACGGGAGGGAACCCGATGGCAAACGACGACGGCGTGGTCCGTGTCATCCTCCACCAGTACTCCAACGGTGGCCTTGTGCTCAAGTATTAGCTCCTCCCCGGGGTGACGGTTCCGCTTGCCTGTATCAGCGCGTGACCGACCCCAGCACCGGCGAATTCGCGGAGGACGCTCGCCGGCTCGCCGGCGAGGCCCAGGGCGGCGGCACCGGGGACACGAGGCCGGACGCGAAGCTGGACGCGGTGGCGGTGTGGACAGAGAAGGATCGCGTCGCTCCTGCACGGACGCCGAGTGGCCCCTACACGGAAAATCCGGTTATCCGGGCCTATATCGGCAGGTGATGATCAAGTAACAAATGCGTTGTCCAGCCACGGCTATGTCTGGGTCGGGCCGGCTGGTTCGTTGTCGAACCCAACGTCGACGTACTCGCCGACGGCGATCAGTTCCGGCGTCCCGCGGTTCGAGCGCGGAACCCGGGAGCCGCTTCTTCTCCCGAGACCTGAAGTGAGGCAGGGCCGTCAGGTCGGCAGCAGCCGGTATGAGTTGCCGACCCGGATGCCGGGTCGGGTCGAGGGCGAAGTCCAACAACGGTTGCGGCGCCGGACTTCGCCCTGCTGCGCCAAGGAACTTACGTGACGATCCCGCCTTCATCGGCCGTGCCAGGGACGCGTGAGTCAACGTCGCGCCGTCCTATGCCCACGCCACGTCGATCACTTCGAGCCGTGCACCTCCGATCAGGCCGCCAATGGCTCAACAGACCTGCTTGCCGTGGCGAAAGCAAGCGGATGGCTTTCATTGGTCAAGAGAGCGAGCGCGCCCGCAACCTCGCGGGGGAGGCCTTTGAGGTAGGTCAAGGTGACACCACGCTTGTTGTCGACGTGGCCCGCATACGCTCGGGCAACCGCGTAGCCGTAGCGGCGCTCGACCCACGACAGCGTCGTGTGCCGCAGCCAGTGCGTGGACACGCCCAGCTGTGCTGCCCAGGGCAGCACCCGACGAATACGCCCCCAGAGCGTGTCGTAATGGCGAGATGTCAGTGCTCGGCCGTTCGCACGGCGCAGCAGGGCATCCTCCGGAGTCTTGGCGCCTCGTGATCCCGCGTGGGCGAGCAGCGCCGCGCACAAAGTCGGGCTGATCGGCTGCCACCGCTGGGACCCGAATTTTTCCCCGAAGAAGGACACGGCTATCGCGCTCGTCGACGTCACACAGACACAACGCCAACGCGCCACCGCGCCGGCAGGCCGACTCCAGGTGCAGCCGCAGGATCAGTCCGTCCAGCTCGTGGTCGCGGCTCGTCAGCAACATCGCCTGATTGATGTCGGCAACCTCGGCTGGGGTCAGCGCGCGGCGAGTGCTGTGCAGACGTCGTGCGATTCGAACCTTCTTGGCGGGATCGTCCGCTTCGCCGACTAGACCGTCCGCGACCGCCAACCGGTAGAGCTTCCTCATCGCGGATAACGCCTGGGACCCGGCATAGCGTCCATGGCAGTGCCCCTTGCGTCTTTTGGAGTTCGCGATCACGTCCTGCCGGAACGCCTCGATCTTTGTCGCCCGGATCTCGTGAAGCCGGAGCTCACCGAAGAATGTTTCGGCCCGCTTCCAATAGCTCATGTAGGAACGCTTCATGGCCGGGGTCGCGGCTGCGATCACCTCCGGCAGGTACTCCTTCACCGTGGGCACCTCGAGATTTGCCGCCAGCGCGAGGGGATGAACGCCCATCGCTTCCACCATGGTCTTCGTGAGCTTGACGCGGCGCAACTCAGCAGACAACCGAACTCTCCATACCTGACTTGTAGATTTGCGACATAGCAGACATTGAATGCGCGATCAGCAGCCCTTGCCCTGGCACCGCTGCGAGGATGACGCGGTCGCCGATCTGGACGCGGAGATGTGCTCGAGCCCATGCGGGGAGGATCGCCTGACCACGGCTGTCGATCCGATACGGGCCGTCATGGTCGAGCCTTGAGCGCAACACCATTCGGCAGTAGGTCGACCCGGACGCGGTCGGTTGGATTCCAGCCCAGCGTGGCGATCAGCAAGAGCTGGTCGCGGACCCGGCCGGACTTGTCCACGACGGCGGCCCCCGGGGTTGACTACCTCATCGTCGACGCTCCGGCACGGCAACGGAGGGGAGCGGAGGCGGCTCTGGGGCGAGTGGCGCTACGAACTCGGGGGGTACGAGCAGCGGGACAGTCAGCTCGCCCACATGCGCCGCCGGGCTCGCGGCAAGCATCGGCGATGCTGCGAAAACGGGCATGAGCAGTCGATCTTGTCGTGACAAGAACACGCGCTGGGAGATGATCACGGCCGGAGAGCGTACTGACCGTCTCCGGGCACGCCGAACTGGGCCCACCCTAGGTGGGCCCAAAAAGCAAAAACCACTCGAAACAGACATAAAGCCTGTTCCGAGTGGTTTTCAACCACTGTATTTCCAGTGAGAATGGTGTCCGAGGGG
>CAWFTJ010000012.1:0-86323 GCA_963818685.1 Candidatus Melainabacteria bacterium
TGCTTGCCGCATCGCTTGGCCTGTCCCGCATGCACAAGGATGACCTCGCTCAGCTCGATGCGAGGTTTTCCACTTTACGATGCACTTTACCGCTGGGCGCGGGATGCGATTGGGTGAGGAGCATAACTGGCCGATGCCGGCGGGAGCTCGCTCATGAACGCGACTGTCCGACCGATAACACTGGTTTCTGCCAGCGAGATTGTGCCTACGCATCATGGCGTCAGCTTCGCCGAAGCGTTCAAGGTCTGGCTGCGGGTCGCACTGCTCAGCTTTGGCGGCCCAGCCGGACAGATCGCGGTGATGCACCGCATCATCGTCGAGGAGCGACGCTGGATCTCCGAGACCCCGCTTCCTGCACGCGCTCAACGACCGCCACCTCCTGCCGGGACCAGAAGCGCAGAAGCTCGCCATCTATATCGGCTGGCTCATGCATAAGACGCGGGGTGGCGTTATCGCCGGCACCCTGTTCGTCCTGCCTGGTGTCGTGGCCCTCATGGCGCTCAGCTGGATCTACGTCATCTGGGGCAGTGTGAGTGTCGTCGCCGGCCTGTTGTTCGGCCTTAAGGCTGCTGTGCTTGCCGTCGTTATCGAAGCGGTGCTGCGTGTCGGCCGCCGTGCCCTCAAATCTCGTCTTGCGTTGGCGATTGCAGCCGCCGCGTTCATCGCCCTCTTCTTCTTTGCCATTCCCTTCCCGCTCGTCGTGCTCGTAGCCGCTGCGACTGGCTTCGCCGCAAACAGCGCCGGTTACGCCGTAGGCGGCACGCCTGCGCACGGCAAGGGGATGATCTCCTAGGTGAGCAGATCTCGGACCATGCGCAACCGTCGCTTGCGCGCGCGATAAAGATTGCCGCCGTCTGGGCACCGCTCTGGCTGGCACCGGTTGTCCTGCTGTTTCTCGTGCTTGGCCCGGAGAAACATTTTCACGCGCCTCGCGATTTTCTTCAGCGAAGTCGCCGTCGTAAGTTTCGGTGGCGCCTACGCTGTGTTGGCCTATGTGGCGCAGCAGGCTGTCGAGACGCACCACTGGCTAAGGCCGGATGAAATGCTGGCCGGCCTTGGCCTGGCAGAGACGACACCCGGCCCGCTCATCATGGTGGTGCAGTATGTAGGCTTCCTCGCCGGCTATAGGACGCCTGGCCTGATGCCGCCTTTGCTGGCGGGCACGCTTGCGGATTGCTCGTCACCTGGGTGACCTTCACGCCTTGCTTTCTCTGGGTGCTGCTTGGTGCACCCTATGTCGAGGCCCTGCGGGGGGTGCGTGCGCTTGGCGCTGCGCTGTCCGCCGTGACGGCGGCCGTCGTTGGCGTCATCCTAAATTTAGCCGTTTGGTTCGGCGTGCATGTGATCTTCCACGACACCATCGCCTGGCAAGGATACGTGCTCAACCTGAGCCTTCCCGTGCTGCCAAGCATCGACATCGCTGCCGCCATTCTGGCGGCCGCGGCGGCCATTGCAATCTTCCGCTTCAAGGTCGGCATCATGCAGACGCTGCTTGCTTGCTCACTGGCGGGCATTGTCCTGCAGCTCGCTTTCGGACAGGCGTTATGAACAATCACATCGAGAAAGTCGCGGTGCTGTGGCGCGGCGATCGGGAGGCGCGGCGTAATGCAACGCCACAGAACAACCGATTTCATCGGGTCTTTGAGGAATTGGCGGCAGCCGGCATCGACGCCGAGCCCGCCGTCTACGACGAAGAATTTGGCGACGAGGTTCGCGACCAGCTTTTGCGGGCGCAAGGGTGTTCTCGTCTGGGTCGATCCGATCCATCAGGGGGAAGACCCGGACAGCGCTCGATGCATTGCTGCGGGAGGTCGCCATGCACGGAACGTGGGTCAGCACGCATCCCGATGTCATTCTCAAAATGGGCGTCAAGGAGGTGCTGCACCGGACGAAGCATCTTAGCTGGGGCACCGATACGCAGCTTTATCAAGACCATGGCGGCGTTCCGGGGGGCAGTTTCCGATGCGCCTCCGGCAGGAGGGGACCGCGCGTTCTCAAGCAGAACCGCGGCAACGGCGGCCAAGGCGTATGGAAGGTCGAATTAGCATCCTCATCCTCTGGCGACGTAATGCCTGTGCGTGTTCTCCATGCTCCAGCGCGGCAGCACTGTCGAGCAGACGACGCTCGATGATTTCATGACCCGATGCGAGCGCTATTTCGGAGAGGGCGGCTGCATAATCGACCAGCCGTTCCAGCCGCGTCTGCCCGAAGGCATGATCCGCTGTTACGTGGGAGCCGATAAAGTCGTTGGCTTCGGTCATCAACTGATCAAGGCTTTGATCCCTCTGCCACCGGAAGGGCCGAATTCGCCGGAAGCGCAGCCGGGCCCCCGCATCATGCATGATCCCGATGGCCGCACCGTTCCAGGCGCTTCGCGCTCACGATGGAGACCGAATGGGTGCCGCAATTAATGGAGGTGTTTGGTATCGCCCAAAGCCGATCTTCCGATCATCTGGGATGCCGACTTCCTCTACGGACCTCGTACCCTGAGCGGCGAAGATACCTATGTTCTCTGCGAGATCAATGTGAAGCTCCTGGGCGTTTGCAATTCCCTGACCAGGCACCGGCTGCGATCGCGCGGCTTGTGCGGGAAAAGCTGCACGCCGGGACGAGATGACCCAGGGCCGCACGAGGCGAGGCACGCTTTATGGTTCTTCGACTGCAGGGGAGGTAATCAATGACCTTTATAGCTGTAAATCGCTCTTCGCTTGCCGCCGCGCGCTTTGCCTGCGCCACCCTCGTGGTCGGCGCGCTCGGCACGGCTCCCTGTCGTCTCGAAAGCGGCTGACACCGATTGGAGCAAGGTGGCGGCTGCGCTCGGCAAGTCGGGCACCGAGATGCCGGGCGACGTCTATCGTGTGGGCCTCCCGCGCACGGATCTGCACGTCACTCTGGACGGTGTCGAGCTCAAGCCAGGTTTCGCCCTCGGCTCCTGGCTCGCTTTCCGTCCCGAGGGCAATGAGACGATGGTCATGGGCGATCTCGTGCTGACCGAAACCGAAATCGCGCCGGTGATGACAAAGCTCGCCGATGACGGAATCAACGATCACCGCCCTGCATAATCACCTGCTGCGCGCGCAGCCGGCCACCTTCTATATGCACGTGCTCGGGCACGGCGATGCCACCAAACTGGCGACGGCGCTGCATGATGGCTCGTCCTCAGCAAGACGCCGCTCGGAAATAGGCCGGCGGGGGTAACGCAGCAGCCTCGCAAACGGTCGACCTCGACACGGCAATGATCGACAGCACTTTGGGCGCCAAGGGGCGGGCCAACGGCGGCGTCTATCAGGTCGGGATTGCGCGGGCCGAAACCATTAAGGATGACGGCATGGATGTGCCGGTCGCCATGGGATCGGCGGAATCCATCAATTTCCAGCCGACGGGCAACGGCCGGGCGGCTATTACGGGCGACTTCGTTCTTACCGCAGCCGAGGTCAACCCCGTGCTGCGTGCCCTGCGCGCGAATGGCATCGAGGTCACCGCCCTGCATAATCACATGCTGGACGATCAACCGCGGCTCTTCTTCATGCATTTCTGGGCGAACGACGATGCGCAGAAGCTGGCGAAGGGGCTCCGTGCCGCCCTCGACAAGATCAACATCGCGCGCAGCTGATGAGACTATTTGTCGTCACTCTTCTCGCTGCGGTGCTGTGCATGGCGGCCGGTGTGAGCCTGTGCGGCAGACCCCACGCCCCTTTTCGTCGAGCGCACCATTGCGTTGAGGGGCGTCAGCGGCCGCATCGATCATCTGGCGGTTGATGTCGGGCGCAAGCGCCTGTTCGTGGCCGAACTCGGCAATGGCACGGTTGATGTGATCGATCTTGCCAACGCGAGCGTGATCCGCCGCATCGAAGTGATCGAAGAGACACGAAGGCTTCCGTCGATGCGCCTGCTGTCGATGTGCTGGCGGTTGCGAGCGCCGGTGATGGATCGGTGCGCCTCTATCACGGCGACAGTCTGTCGCCCGCTGGCAGCATCGATCTGCGCAACGATGCCGACAATATCCGGCTCGACGCGCACACTGGCAATCTTGTGGTGGGTTATGGCAGCGGTGGACTGGCCCTGATCGATCCCGCTAAGGCGTCGCTTGTAAGTCGCATCCCGTTGCAAGCGCATCCCGAGGGCTTTCAACTGGACCCCGAGCGGCGTCGTGCGTTCGTCAACTTACCGGATGCACACTCAGATCGCGGTTGTGGATCTGGAGGCTGGCCGGCAGGCGGGCACTTGGGGGGATGCCGGATCCGCGCGCGAATTTCCCGATGGCGCTTGATGCTGCCCGCGATTTAGCGGCCGTGGTCTTTCGCAATCCGACACGTCTGGTCACGTTCGATGTGAACATCGGAAAGGCGCTCAGCACTCTCGCCGCCTGCGAGGACGCGGACGACGTGTTTTTCGATAGCAGGCGGCGCCGCGTCTATGTCAGCTGCGGGGCCGGAAGCGTGGATGCCTGGCAACAGCCACGCGTACCAGCCGGAGGACTGCGCGTTCACGATGTCCGCTGTGGACAGCGAGTGGCTGAAGACGATGACCGCGACCAGCGAGAGGCCCATGGCGATCTCGTAGGAGATCACCTGAGCCGCCGAGCGCAGCGCGGAGAGCAGCGGGTAGGGCGAGCCGGAGGACCAGCCGCCGAGCACGATGCCGTACACGCCGACCGACGAGCAGGCCAGCACCACGAGCACGCCGACCGGCAGGTCGGTGATCTGCAACGCGGTCTGGTGGCCGAACATCGAGACCTGGCCGCCGAACGGGGTGACCGCGAACGCGAGGAACGCGGGCACCGCCGCGATCACCGGCGCGATCATGTAGACGAACTTGTCGGCAAGCAGCGGTCGGATGTCCTCCTTGAACGCCACCTTCAGACCGTCGGCGAGTGCCTGCAACAGACCGAACGGGCCGACCCGGTTCGGGCCGGGGCGGTGCTGCATCTTGCCCAGGATCCGGCGCTCGCCCCAGACGCAGAGCATGGCCATGACCATGAGGAAGACGAACACCACGACGATCTTGATGATCGACAGCCACACCGGGTCGTTGTTCAGCAGGATCGCCACGTCACCGTTGGTGTACTGGGCGAAGGTCCGCATCACGCCTCACCTTCACTTGCCGCGACCAGGCGGGGTGCCGCCGGTCCTGGAGCGATGTCCACGACGGAGCCGTGCGTGGCGCGCAGCGTGCGGCGCACCGAGGACGGGCCCGAGTTCTCCGGCAGCCACACCACGCCGGGCGGCAGGTCGGCGGGCAGCACCGGGAGGGTGATCGAGCCGTGCCGGGTGGACACGGTGACCGAGCCGCCGAAGGTGATGCCCAGCGCGGCGGCGGTCTGTTCGGACAGCCGGGCCGTTGCCAGCCGGGCGGTTGCCGCCAGGTGCGGCTCGTTGGCCTGGAGCGAGCCGTTGTCGAGCAGTTGTCGCCAGGTCGCCAGCTTCACCTGGCCGGGGCCGGGTGTCGGGGCCGGGGTCTGGTCGAAAACCAGGGCCGGCACCGGGACGGGCGCGGCGGGTGCACCGAGCCGGGCCAGGTCACCGGCCGCGGCCTGCGCGGTCTGGGTGAACAGGTCCACGTCCATCTCGACGGCCAGGGTGTCCAGCACGCGGCAGTCGGGCAGCGCACCGGCCCGTTCGATGATCACACCGAACTCGCGACGCCTGCCCTCCCAGTTGAGGTAGCTGCCTGAGCGCTCCTGGTGGGGCGCGACCGGCAGGACAACGTGCGCCCGCCTGGTGACCTCACTGGCCCGCAGTTCCAGGCTGACCACGAAGTCCACTGTGGACAGCGCGGTGCCCGCGAGTTCCGGGTCGGGCAGGTCGTCCGGGTCGACGCCGCCGACGACCAGCGCGCCGAGCTGACCGGCCGCCGCAGCGGCGATGATGCCGTTGGTGTCAAGGCCGAGCGAGGTGGGCAGGGTGCCGGGGGCGAGGCCCCAGGACCGCTCGACGTCCGCGCGGGCCGCCGCGTCGGTGACCGGCCGGCCACCGGGCAGCAGGTTCGGCACCGCGCCCGCTTCCAGCGCGCCGCGTTCGCCGGCCCGACGGGGAATCCAGGCGAGCTTGGCGCCGGTCGAGGTGACCAGCCGGTGCAGCGCGGCGAACAGGCCGGGCACGACCGCGGCCCGCTCGCCGACCAGCACCACCGAGCCGGGCCTGCTCAGCGCATCGACCACGTCCGGCGCGTGCGCGGCAAGGCCGTCGACGGCCGCGGTTTCCGCGCCCGGCTCGCACGCGAGCAGCGTGCCGAACGTCTTGCTGACCGCCGGCGTCGTGTGGCTGGCGATGTGAAAGACCTTGGTGGCGTTCTTGCGGGCCGCCTTGCGCAGCCGCAGGAACACGATCGGCGACTCCTCCTCCGGCTCGAACGCGACCGACAGCACGGCAGGCGCGGCTTCGACGTCGGCGTAGGTGACGCCGCCGTTCTCCGGCGTCGCACCGAGCACTGTCGAGGAGAGGAAGTCCAGTTCCTCCGCCGAGTGCGGCCGGGCCCTGAAGTCGATGTCGTTGGTGCGCAACGCGATCCTGGCGAACTTCGCGTAGGCGTAGGCGTCCTCGACGGTCAGCCGGCCGCCGGTGAGCACCGCGGCGCCCTTGCCCTTGCGGGCGGCGAGCAGGCCCTCGGCCGCGATGCGCAGCGCCTCGGTCCAGGAGGATTCCTTCAGCTCGCCGGTTGCCTCGTCGCGCACCATCGGCCGGGTGAACCGGTCGTCCGCGGTGGCGTAGGTGAAGGCGAAGCGGCCCTTGTCGCAGTTCCACTCCTCGTTCACCTCGGGGTCCTCGCCGGCCAGCCGCCGCTGCACCTTGCCGCGCCGGAAGTCGGAGCGCTGGGCGCAGCCGGACGCGCAGTGCTCGCACACGCTCGGCTTGGACACCAGGTCGAACGGGCGGGACCGGAACCGGTAGGCGGCCGAGGTGAGCGCGCCGACCGGGCAGATCTGGATGACGTTGCCGGAGAAGTAGCTGGCGAAGGGCTGCTTGTCGCCGACCGCGATGTCGTTCTCCGGCCCGTTGACGGTGAACCCGCTGGCCTCGCGGGTGTTCCCGCCCTGGGCGAGCAGCGCGGTCGGATCTGCTGGGCCGACGCCGATCTGCTGGTGCGCGCCGCGTTCGAGCAGCTCGATGAACGGGTCGCCGGCGATCTCGTCGGCAAAGCGGGTGCAGCGCTGGCAGAGCACGCAGCGTTCCCGGTCCAGCAGCACCTGCGCGGAGATCGGCACCGGCTTGGCGAACGTGCGCTTGGTGTCGACGAACCGCGAGTCGGCGCGGCCGTGCGCGAGCGCCTGGTTCTGCAGCGGGCACTCACCACCCTTGTCGCAGACCGGGCAGTCCAGCGGGTGATTGATCAGCAGCAGCTCCATCACGCCCTGCTGGGCCTTGTCCGCGACCTCGGAGGTGCGCTGCGTCTTGACCACCATGCCGTCGGCGACCGTGACCGCGCAGGAGGGCTGCGGCTTGGGCATCGGGCGGCCGTTCATCTCGACCTCGACAAGGCACTGCCGGCAGGCCGCGGCCGGGTCGAGCAGCGGGTGGTCGCAGAAGCGCGGCACCTCGACGCCGATCCGCTCGGCGGCGCGGATGATCAGCTCGCCCTTGGGCGCGATCACCTCCTCGCCGTCGATGATCAGGCGCACGTGCCCCTCGGGCACCGGCGCCTGCTCGCTGTTCTGCTCCGGAGCTATCGTCATCGTCAGTGCGCTCCCGCCAGCTCGCGCCGTTCGATCCTGGCCGCGTTGTCCTTGCACAGCGCCAGGAACTCGTCCTTGAAGTACTTGATGCCGCTCTGGATCGGCGAGACCGCACCATCACCAAGGGCGCAGAAGGACCGGCCGAAGATGTTGTCGCAGACATCGAGCAGGGTGTCGATGTCGCTCGGCGTGCCCTGCCCCGCGACCATCCGCTCCAGGATCTGGGCCAGCCAGTAGGTGCCCTCCCGGCACGGCGTGCACTTGCCGCACGACTCGTGCTCGTAGAACTGGGTCCACTTCATCACGGCCCACGGCACGGACACCGTCTCGTTGAACACCATCACGGCCGTCGTGCCCAGGATCGACCCTGCCTCGACCGCGCCCTCGAAGTCCAGCGGCACGTCAAGGTGCTCGGCCGTGAACATCGGGGTTGACGAGCCACCCGGCGTCCAGAACTTCAGCGGGATGCCGTCCTTCATGCCCCCGCACAGTTCCAGCAGCTCGCGCAGGGTGGTGCCCATCGGCGCCTCGTACTGGCCGGGCTTCTCCACGTGGCCGGAGATCGAGTAGATCTTCGGGCCGGGCGACTTGTCCCGCCCCATCTGCCGGAACCAGTCCGAGCCCGCGTTGACGATGAACGGCACGCTGGCGATGGTCTCCACGTTGTTGACCGTGGTCGGCTTGGCGTAGAGGCCGGCTGCGGCCGGGAACGGCGGCTTGAGTCGCGGCTGGCCGCGCAGGCCCTCCAGCGAGTCGAGCAGCGCGGTCTCCTCACCGCAGATGTAGGCGCCCGCGCCCGCATGCACGGTGATCTCCAGGTCGTACCCGGAGCCGAGGATGTTCTTGCCGACGTAGCCGGCCGCCGTGGCCTCGCGCACCGCGTTGTTGAGCCTGCGCACGCAGTGCAGGGCCTCGCCGCGCACGTAGATGAAGCAGTGGTGCGAGCGCATCGCGTAGGCCGCGATCACGCAGCCCTCGATCAGCGAGTGCGGGTCCGCCATCATCAGCGGGATGTCCTTGCAGGTGCCCGGCTCGCCCTCGTCGGCGTTGATCACCAGGTAGTGCGGCTTGTCCTCGTTGGGCGGCATGAAGCTCCACTTCACGCCGGCCGGGAAGCCGGCACCGCCGCGACCGCGCAGCCCGGAGTCCTTGATCAGGGTGACCAGCTGTTCCGGCGTGCCGGCCAGCGCCTTGCGCAGCGCGGTGTAGCCCTCCAGCTGCTCGTACGTGGACAGCCGCCAGGAGCGCGGGGACAGCCAGCGCTTGGTGAGTACCGGAGTAAGCGGGTCCACACTCATTTGTTCTCCTCAACGGCGGGCAGCGGCACGTCCGACATGACCGGTGCGGTCCAGCCCCGCTCATTGGCGATCCGCGCCCCGCGCAGGGTCTCCGCCGCGGCCGACGGACCGTCCACAGTGGTCTCCAGCTCGTCGAAGAAGCCGGCAAGCTCGCGGGAGACCGCGCGGAAGCTGCTCAGCGCCGGACCCCTGGTCGGCGCGGGCCGCTCGCCACGCCGCAGCGCGTCGACCAGCTCAGTCGCGGAATCGACGGTCTGGTTGTCGTAGTACTCGTAGTTGACCTGGATGACCGGGGCGAGGTCGCAGGCGGCGAGGCATTCCGCGTGCTCAAGCGTGATCGAGCCGGTCTCACCCGGCTCGCCCGCGGTCTCCTCGTGCGCAAGCGGAGCGTCGTCCGTACCGAGATGCCTGGTCAGCTTCGCGTAGATCGCGTCACCGCCCAGCGCCGCGCACAGCGTGTTGGTGCACACGCTGACCAGGTGCTCGCCGCACGGCTTGCGCTTGTACATGGTGTAGAAGGTGACCACCGCGTCCACCTCGGCGGTGGTGATGCCGAGCTGCTTGGCGCAGAACGCGATGCCGAACTCGCTGACATACCCCTCGATCGACTGCACAAGGTGCAGCATGGGCAGCAGCGCGGAGCGCGACCGCGGGTAGCGGGCGATGATCTCCTTGGCTTCGGCCTCGACCTCCGGGCCGAACACGTCAGTTCCGAGATCACTGGTCATCGGTCGGTACCGCCAATCACCGGGTCGAGCGAGGAAATCACCGCGATCGCGTCGGCGAGCAGCCCGCCCTCGCACATCGCGGGCGCGGCCTGGAGGTTGATGAAGCTTGGCTCGCGCACGTGCACCCGCATCGGTCGGGTGCCACCGTCGGACACCACGTGGCAGGCGATCTCGCCGCGCGGCGACTCGATCGCCGAGTACGCCTGGCCGGGCGGCACCGAGAAGCCCTCGGTGACCAGCTTGAAGTGGTGGATCAGCGACTCCATGGACTGGCCCATGATCTTGCGCACGTGTTCGAGCGAGTTGCCGAGCCCGTCCGCACCCACGGACAGCTGCGCGGGCCAGGCGATCTTCTTGTCCTCCACCATCACAGGGCCGGGCTTGAGCTTGCGAAGGCACTGCTCGACGATGCGCAGCGACTGGCGCACCTCCTCCAACCGGATCTTGAACCGGGCGAAGGAGTCGGCGGCGGTGTCGGTCGGCACGTCGAAGTCGTAGTTCTCGTAACCCGAGTACGGCTCGACCTTGCGCAGGTCCCAGGCCAGACCGGCGGAACGGAGCACTGGGCCGGTGACGCCGAGCGCGATGCACGCGTCCAGCGGCAGCACGCCGACGCCGTCCAGCCGGTTGCGGAAGATCGGCTGGCCGGTGAGCAGCTTGTCGTACTGCGGCAGCCGCTTGCGGACGACCTGGACGAACTCCCTGACCGCGGCCTCGTAGCCATCCGGCAGGTCCTGGGCGACGCCGCCGGGTCGGACGAACGCGTGGTTCATCCGCAGGCCGGTGATCAGCTCAAGGACCTTCAGGCCCTCCTCGCGCTCGCGAAGGCCGTAGGTCATCGCGGTGGTGGACCCGAGGTCCATGCCGCCGGTGGCGATGCACAGGAAGTGCGAGGTGATCCGGTTGATCTCCAGCAGCAGCACCCGGATGATCTGCGCTCGCTCCGGAATCTCCAGCCCGAGCAGCTTCTCGACCGCGAGGCAGTAGTTCACCTCGTTGCCGATGGGCGAGGCGTAGTCCGCGCGGGTCACGAAGGTGACCGCCTGGGTCCAGGTGCGGTACTCGCAGTTCTTCTCGATGCCGGTGTGCAGGTAACCGGTGACCAGCCGCAGGTTGCTGACGGTCTCGCCCTCAAGCTCCACCACCAGCCGGAGCACGCCGTGCGTCGACGGGTGCGACGGCCCGAGGTTCATCACGAACCGCTCGTCGCGGCCGACATCGGCGAGGATCTCGTCCCAGTTGTCCTCGGTGACGAGGTAGACCTTGCCCTCGGTGGTGTCACGGGACGGTGCGTACTGGGGTTCGGTCGTCTCGGTCACGAGTACGCCCTCCTCTGGTCCGGCGGAGGAATCTCGGCGCCCTTGTACTCGACCGGGATGCCGCCGAGCGGATAGTCCTTGCGCTGCGGGTGCCCGTCCCAGTCGTCCGGCATGAGAATCCGGGTCAGCGCGGGATGACCGTCGTAGATGATCCCGAACATGTCCCAGGTCTCCCGCTCCTGCCAGTCGGCGGTCGGGTAGATCTCGACGACGCTGGGCACGTGCGCGTCCTCGACGTCCACCGCGACCTCAAGCCGGATCCGGCGGCGGTAGGTCATCGAGGTCAGGTGGTAGACCGAGTGCAGCCGCTGCGGCACGTCCGCGCCATAGTCCACACCGGACACCGAGCTGAGCATCTCGAAGCGCAGTGCCGGCTCGTCGCGCAGCGCCTGCGCGATCGCGACGAGGTGGTCCCGGTGCAGGTAGAGGGTGATTTCGCCGCGGTCGACGGTGACCTGCTGGATCGCCTCGGCCGGGATGCCCCTGTTGGCCATGGCGGTCAGCAGGTCGTCGACGAACTCGTCGAACCAGCCGCCGTAGGGCCGCTGCGCCGCGGGCGGCACGTAGCTGGCCAGTTGCAGGCCGCCGAAGCCGGAGGTGTCACCCGAACCGGCGATGTGGAACATGCCCTTGCGGGACCGGCCCGCCACCACCGGATCGATGTGCACGTCCGAGCCGTGCGCGGCCGGACGCTCGCCGGCGGGTTCGAGGCCGGCGTCGGCCCGTTCCGCGCTCGACCCCGGTTCCCCGGTCGCCGGCTTTCCCTGCTCTTCACTCATCAGTTGTGCTCCCGCGAGCGAATCGGCTCGATCTCGATGTCCTGCACCCGGCCTGCCTCGATCTGGATCTGCCGGGTCCGTTCGGCCTGGATGGCGAAGCTCGCTCCGTTCGGGTCCTGCGGACCTCGGAACTTCTTGTCGCCCGGCTTGCCGAAGCGGATCGAGCTCGGGATCAACTCGGTGTGCTCACCGTTCTCGGCCTTGATGGCCGCCCGCGTCGAGTTGATCGGCTCGTTCTGGATCTTGGCGTGCAGCTTGAGGATCGCGTCGAGCAGCATCTCCGGGCGCGGCGGGCAGCCGGGCAGGTAGATGTCCACCGGCACGATGTGGTCGACGCCCTGCACGATCGCGTAGTTGTTGAACATGCCGCCCGATGACGCGCACACGCCCATGGACAGCACCCACTTGGGCTCGGCCATCTGGTCGTAGATCTGGCGCAGCACCGGGGCCATCTTGTTGCTGACCCGGCCGGCCACGATCATCAGGTCGGCCTGGCGCGGCGACGCCGAGAACCGCTCCATGCCGAAGCGCGCGATGTCGAAGCGTGGGCCGCCGACGGCCATCATCTCGAACGCGCAGCAGGCGAGACCGAACTGCGCCGGCCACACCGAGGATTTGCGCGACCAGTTGACCAACTGCTCGACCTTGGTGAGCAGGAAGCCATTCGGCAGTTGCTCCTCTAGACCCATGACAAGCCTCCCGGTCCGGTGTGTTGTCTCAGTTCCAGTCCAGCCCGCCCCTACGCCACACGTAGACGTAGGCGAAGGCGACCGTCGCGATGAACAACACGATCTCCACAACACCGAAGATGCCGAGCGCGTCCGCGGTGACCGCGAACGGGTAGAGGAACACCGTTTCGATGTCGAACAGGATGAACAGCATCGCGGTCAGGTAGTACGCGACCGGAACCCGGCCGCCCCCGATGATCGGCTGGGGCGAGGGTTCGATACCGCACTCGTAACCCTCCAGCTTGGCCTTGTTGTACCGCTTCGGACCCATGTTCGGCGCGGCGAGCAGCGCGGAAGCGCCCGCGAAGCCAGCAGCGAGCACGAACAACAACAGGATCGGCAGATACGGCCCCAGGGCGGTGGGCGTTCCCGCGGCCTCGACCACTTGCACCGCTGCCATCTGCACCTTTGGCCCGCCTTTCTCACCGTCGGCGACCCACCGGTCACCGCCGACCGCACCCTACGGGGTGTACGTCACACTCATGCCGGTTAGGCGCACCTAACCCAGCAGGTGAGTGCTTGTGTCCCGTCGCCCCTTGTGCACCCGGGACGCTTGTGAAAATGTTCACAAGCTCCACCGCACTGGGTGTGTGAACTCATTCACAAGCCGCGATGGGTAGTTTAGGACCTGGGTCACAAGGTTGTGGAAGGGCGTCGGCTTTTCTTGTGACTGAGAACACCGGCGAACACCGGGCCCCACAACGAAAGGCCGGCCCCGTCGATCAGGGACCGGCCTTTGCCGAGGTTTCGACGGTCAGACGCTGGGCGCCAGTTTCGTCGCCACCGTGATGATCCGGTCCATGGCGTCGCCGTCACGCGGGTCGTACAGGCCGGCCAGCAGCTTGAGCACCAGCCGCATCAGCTTCTCCTTCGGCATCCCGTAGCGGGTGCACAGCCGCATGATCGTCGGGTTGCCGATCAGCTTGGAGAACGTGTTGCCCAGCGTGTAGTAGCTGCCAAGCGCCTGCTTCATCGCCGCGGGGTAACCGGCCAGCGCGCGCTCGCGGGCCGGGCCCTCCGGCCGGGCCAGCGCCTGCACAACGTACTGCGCGGCGATCTTGGCCGACTCCATCGCGAAGCCGATGCCCTCGCCGTTGAACGGGTTCACCGTGCCGCCCGCGTCGCCGACCAGCAGCAGGCCGTCGCGGTAGTGCGGGGTCCGGTTGAAGCCCATCGGCAGCGCGGCGCCGCCGATCCGGCCGGTCGCGGTGTTCTCGTTGAACTCCCACTCCTCCGGCAGGCCGGCCACCCACTGCCGCATCATCGCGCGGTAGTCGGTCGTGCCGTACGCCTTGGACGTGGACAGGATGCCGAGGCCCACGTTGACCGTGCCGTCGCCCATGCCGAAGATCCAGCCGTAGCCGGGCAGCAGCACCGGGTGCGTCGGGTCCGAGCGGTCCCAGAGTTGCAGGTGCGACTCCAGGTAGTCGTCCTTGGTGCGCGGCGAGGTGTAGTAGCGGCGCACCGCGACACCCATCGGCCGGTCGTCACGCTTCTCGATACCGACGGACAACGCCAGCCGCGCGGACACGCCGTCGCAGGCCAGCACCAGCGGGGCGCGGTAGCTGACCGGCTCCTTGTCCTTGCCCGACCTTCGCGGTCACGCCGACAACGCGCCCGGTGCGCTCGTCGGTGATGGCGCCCCCGACGTTGGTCTCCTCAAGCAGCCGCGCGCCGGCCCGCTGCGCCGTCCTCGCCAGCATCTCGTCGAAGTCCTGCCGAGGCCGGACCAGGCCGTAGGGCGGGTAGTTGGACAGCGTCGGCCAGTCCAGCTCGAGGTTGTGGTGCGCCGTGACCACCCGCAGGCCGCGATTGTGCAGCCAGCCCGCCTCCTCGCGGGTGTCCACGCCAAGGTCGATCAGCTGCTTCACGCCACGCGGAGTGAGACCGTCGCCACACACCTTCTCCCGAGGGAAGGTGCTCTTCTCCAACAGCAGCACGTCCAACCCGCACCGGGCCAGGTAGGTGGCCGCGGTAGAACCGGCTGGACCGGCCCCCACCACGATGACCTCGGCATCCTCGTCGGCTCGGCGTCGGCTGGGCATATGCGTGCGCTCCTTGGGGCGGGGGATTGCCCCAAGTCTAGGTGCTCGATTCGTCGGCTCTCGCGGCTGGCTTACGCGCTCGGTGCGGCTGGCTTGCGAGCCCGGTGCAGGGCGACGATGCCGCCGGTCAGGTTCGTCCACTCCACCTCGCGCCAGCCCGCCTGCTCGACCAGTTCGGCCAGCTGCCGCTGCGCGGGCCAGGCCCGGATCGACTCGGCAAGGTAGACGTAGGCGTCCGGGTTGGACGCGACCCTGCGCGCGATCGCCGGCAGCGCGCGCATCAGGTAGTTCAGGTAGACGAACCGGAACGGCGCGAACGTCGGCGTGGAGAACTCGCACACCACCAGCCGGCCGCCCGGCCGGACCACCCTGCGCATCTCGGCAAGCGCGTCCACGGTGCCCTTCATGTTGCGCAGCCCGAAGGACACCGTGACCGCGTCGAAGGAGTCGTCCGCGAACGGCAGGTGCAGCGCGTCCGCCGCGACCTTGGGCACCTTGCGGTGCGCACCGCGCTGGAGCATGCCGAGCGAGAAGTCGGCGGCGACGCACCAGGCGCCGGACGCGCGCGAGCGCGACCGTCGACACGGCGGTGCCGGCGGCGATGTCCAGCACCTTCTCGCCGGGCGTCAGCGCCAGCTCGCGTGCGGTCACGCTGCGCCAGTGCCGGTCGAACCCGAGGCTGGTCAGCGAATTGGTTCGGTCGTAGTGTTTGGCGACCCCGTCGAACATGTGCGCGACCTCGTGCGGGTCCCGGTCCAGATTCGCACGTGACATGCACGGAGCCTACGGCCAGGCGGCACTCGCTTCCGCACGAGACTTGCACACAGTGATCGTCAGGTCGTCATCTGTTGGTCGTGTCACAGACACCAGTTACGGTCACGCTTGAGCGGTATGACGGCTGTTCCTTCACCGACCCCTTACCGCGACCCGGCACCACTGCCGCGTAGGGAGCGGACACCGCGCCCCGCCCGCCCGGTCTCACCCGCCCTGGTCTCGCACGCGCTCGAAGTCGCCGGCAGGCTGGCCAACGACGCGACCGACGTGATCACGGCGACAGCGGGACGCGGCGCGCGACCCACGGCGAAGGAATCCCCGTTCGACTGGGTCACCGACACCGACCGCACCCTGGAACGGCACACCCGCCGCGTACTCACCGCCGAGTTCCCCGGCATCCCCGTCGTCGGCGAGGAGTTCGGCGCCGACGTCGGCGCGGGCGAGGCCGAATACCGCTGGGTGGTCGACCCGGTCGACGGCACCGCCAACTACGTGGCCGGCATGCCATGGTGCGCCTACAGCCTCGCCCTGATGGACGCCGACGGCCCGGTCGTCGGCGTGGTCGCCGACCCCTACCGCGCCCAGATCTACGCGGCGGCCCGAGGTCGCGGCGCAAGGGCCAACGGCAGCCCAGTCCACCTACCGGCCCGCACCGAACTCGCCGGCGCCATCGTGTGCACGGAGTTGGTCGGCGGCGGCCCCTGGCCAGGCATGGCAGAATTCATGAGCCGCGCCGCCAAGGCCCACACCGGCGTCCGCATCCTCGGCTCGGCCGCCCTCGCCGTCACCGGCGTCGCGCTGGGCCACGCCGCAGCCGCCGTCCTACACAGCTTCCACGAATGGGACGTCGCGGGCGGCGTCGCGCTCGCCCTGGAAGCCGGCGCCGTCGTCCTGGACCGGCACGGCACCGAAACCACCGGCGCCACCGGCCTCCCCGTCGACGGCCTACTCGTGGCCGGCCCAGACGTCGCCCCCGAAGTCCTCGAATGGTGGCGCGGCTGCGTGGTCTGATCGGTCAGAGCTGCTCGGCCCCAGGCATGGCCACCGGCAAGCCCGCAGCCCGCGCAACTTCCGCCATCCGGTTGTCGTAGGTCACCAATGCCGTCAACTCGGAACCGAATGCTTGTGCACAGGCAACGTGGATTGCGTCGAGAGAGCGCACATTACCTGGCAGAGCTGCCGCCGCATCCCGAATATCATCATCAACTGAGACCTGCGCATGATCACGTATCAGGAAGGACATCAGGTTCGGAAACGAGCCGATCTGGTCGCAAATGCGTACCGTCTCGACAAAGCCAATGGTGCTTGTGCTGGTGGGCACGCCAACGTGAGTGGCCAGAAAGCGCTTCAGTTCCTTCCAATTCTCTCGCTCTACGGTATGGGTTACCAGGGCTGAGGCATCCAGATAGATCATCGCTCGTGCTCCCGCATCTCAAGCAACATGGCGACTGGATTAACGTCTTCTGGCACCTCGATATGCGTGTACTCGTCCCACTTCTCAGCGGTGAGATTCCTCGCGGCGGGACGGACCGTACCTCGGGCAACGAGTTCCTCGTAGCGACTCCGTGTACGCGGCGGCGGGATCAGGACGGCGATCACCTCGCCGTGCCTGGTCACCTCCAACCGCTCACCCCGCTCGACTCGGGCGAACATCGCGCTCGGGTTGTAGGAGAACTCACGGATCGAGACTCTCGGCATGGGCGACACCTCCTCGGTGTACCTACGTGAGAGTACAACAGTGTGCCTACAATCGAACTCGACATAGCTGTCCGGCATCGTGATTCCACCTCTGGTCAGGGCTGGGCGAGTCGGCCGCGAGTGATGGTGGAGCTTTCGAACGACGCAAGCCACTGCCGTCGGCGACCTCCGCTGAACGTCGCGAGACTGGGACCAATGGCCGGATGCAGCGAGCTTGTCAGCGGTTTCGACGACTGACAGCTGAGCGTCGGCCGGCTGGGCGCGGCGGGCAAGATCGTTGAGGGATTCCTTCTTCTGGGGGACGCTCAGGACCGCTTCGGGCGGCGGAGCCACCAGATGAGGGGGGTGACGACCAACCAGGTGCCGGCGATGGTGCTGCCGACCGGCAGGAACGCGAGGGTGAAGGTTCGACCGGCGACGCGGACCAGGTTCGGTTCCAGCGTGTCGTACTCGATCTTGACCCGCTCACCGGCTGCCAGGCCCTCCGGGTAGAGGACGCCGTTGGGCGGGACGTAGACGGTGCCGTCCGGGGTGACGAAGCGCACCGCGGTCCGGTTGAACACGACCGAGAGCACGTCCGCGTCGGCGCGACCGAGGTGGTTGGTGATGTCGCGGTCGTCGTGCCAGCAGGAGTAGAGCACCAGCAGGCTCAGCGCGCTGATGGCGAGGCCGAGGATCAGCAGGACCACCGAGGTCACCCTGCGTCGAGCGCTCAACGGCGGCGGCGGGGGGTGGGGCGACGAACTCGGGTTCCGGCGCGGTCGGTTCACCGCGTCCGTCCGATTCAGCCAGTGCCACGTCACTCACCATGTCGTCCGAAAGTCTAGGCCGACCGCGTGGGCCGCTGTCCCGGAACTCACAAAGCGGCCGATCTCTCAGCGCGGGCCGTCGGGATGGTTCGTAGGCTCGAAGGGTGACGACCGCTTCCTCGCAACATCCCACAGCGGCTCGGGGCCAGCACGACACGCCCCGGCTCCATGCGCGTACCCGAGTCGTCGAATCAACCGCTGGCCTGCTGGAACTGCTGCCGCGTGGCGATGACGCGCTGGCCTGGGTCAGGCACGGCGACGGCCTGGTCGGCTGGGGTGCGGCCGCGCGGTTCGAACCGTCGGGGCCCGGCCGGTTCGCGCAGGCCGCGCGCTGGTGGCAGGACTTCGCGGCCAATGCCGAAGTGGACGACGAGGTCGAGCGGGCGGGCACCGGGCCGGTCGCGTTCGTCAGCATGGCCTTCGCCGACCAGCCGGGATACTCCGCGCTGGTCGTGCCCGAGGTCGTGGTCGGCCGACGGGATGGCGTGACGTGGGTCACGGAAATCAGCGTCGGTGGCCGGTATGGCAAGCACACGCCGGTGGCCATGCAGCCGATCCGCACCCCATCGACGGTCCGCTATGCCGAGGGCGAGCTTTCGGTCACCGGTTATCGCAACGCGGTCGCGGAGGCGGTGCGCAGGCTGCGCGCCGGCGAGCTGCGCAAAGTGGTGCTCGCGCACGACCTGGTCGCGTCCACCCCGCCCGAGGAGGGTCCGCTTGACTCGCGGGGTCTGCTGCTCGCGCTGGCCGGGCGCAACCCGAACTGCTGGATCTTCTCGGTCGACGGCCTGGTCGGCGCCACGCCGGAGCTGCTGCTGGCTCGGCGCGACAACGAGGTGTTCGCGCGGGTGCTGGCCGGCACGGTCTGGCCGCGCGACGGGATCGACGCGGACGCGCTGGCCGCGAGCCTGCTGGAGTCGGCGAAGAACCAGGACGAGCACCGCTATGCCGTCGAGTCGGTCGCGGAGAAGATCAAGCCGTTCTGCGCCGACATTGACGTGCCGGCCGATGCGGCCATCTTGCGGCTGCGCAACGTGCTGCACCTGGCCACCGACATCCACGGCACGCTCACCGGAAACCCGTCGCTGCTCGAACTGACCGGCGCGGTGCACCCGACCGCCGCCGTCGGCGGCACGCCGAGGGAGGCCGCTGTCGCGCTGATCACCGAACTGGAGGGGATGGACCGGGGCCGCTATGCCGGACCGGTCGGCTGGATCGACGCGGCCGGCGACGGCGAGTTCGGCATCGCGTTGCGCTGCGCGCAGGTCAGCGGCAACACAGCGCGGCTGTTCGCGGGCGGCGGGATCATGCCGGATTCCGATCCGGACAGTGAGGTGTTGGAGGCCAACGCCAAGCTGATCCCGATGCGTGACGCCCTGGAGCAGCTCACCGAATAGCGTCGCGAACGGCAGCGGCCAGGGCCGCGTGTAGCTCGCGGATGCCCGCCCTCGGCACCGGCACCTCGACCACCCGCAGCCCGTCGCCTTCTTCCGCGATGGCGGTAGTGAGTTCGTCGACCGAGTCCGCGCGTCGGTACGGGACGCCGTGCGCCGCACACAGGCGGGCGATGTCGACCTGGTGCGGGGTGCCGAAAACCCGTTCGAAGCTGGCCGCGTGCGCTGGCGCGCCCTGTTCGAGCAGGCTGAAGATGCCGCCACCGACGTCGTTGAGCACGATCACGGTCAGGTCGGGGCACTGTTCGTCCTTGCCGAGCAGCAGGCCGTTGGCGTCGTGCAGGAAGGTCAGGTCGCCGAGCAACGCGTAGCCGCGCGCGTCGAGGCCCAGCGTCAGCCCAGTGGCCGTGGACACGCTGCCGTCGATGCCGGCGACGCCGCGATTGGCGTACACGCGCAGGTCCGCGCGCGGCACGGCGACCAGGTCGACGAGTCGGACCGGATTGGACGATCCGAGGAACAGCACGGCGTCGGGCGGCAACGCGGCCACGATCTCGCGCGTCGCGCGCAGTCCGGTCGGCCACGGCGCCTCGGCGAGGAACTTGGCGACCGCGCGGGTCACCGTGTCGTCAGCGTCCCGCCAGGACGCGAGCCAGGTCGGATCCGCTTGCCGGGCAACGAGATCAGCCGGTCGCAGCCAGCGACTCACGCTCGTCGCGGCATGGGCCGCATCGGTCCACTGTGGATTGTTGTCGACCACGTGCACCACGCCGACGGTGCGCGTCAGCCGAGCGACCCAGCGGGCCAAGGTGGGCCGGCCGGCGATCACCACGCCGGTCGGGCGCAGGTCGGGCGCGTCGGCATTGATCACCAGCGTGCCGTGCGTGATCAGTTCGGCGTCGGCCAGCAAGGCCGACGCGGTCGCGGTCGGTTCGGCCAGGACCGGCCAGCCTGCCGCGGCGGCGGTTCGGGCGGCGTCGGTGAGCAGGGCCGGGTCGCCGTCGCCGAGCACGAGCAGCGGGCGGGGGCCGAGGTCGGGCAGGGGTTGGCTGGCAGGTTCGGGCGCCGCGCCGGCCACCGTCCAGGGGCGGTCGGCTGCGCGGCCGGCCAGCGGTTCGAGCCACTCGTCGTCGCCGTCCGGTACGAGCGGTTCGCGCAGTGGCACGTTCACCTGGACCGGTCCGGTTTCCGCTGCGGCCACCGCGCGGCAGACCAGCGCACGCCACACCGTGTGCTGGCCGGTTCGGGTCTCGGCGATCGGGAAGTCCACCAGGGTCGCCGCGCCGCCGAACACGGTCCGCGCGTCGATCACCTGGTTGGCGCCGGTCCGCACCAGTTCGACCGGACGGTCGGCGGTGAGCAACAGCACAGGCGTGCGGGTGTGATACGCCTCAAGCACGGCTGGATGCAGGTTCGCGACCGCGGTTCCGGAGGTCACCACGATCGCGACCTGGACGCCCGCTTTGGCAAGGCCGAGCGCGAAGAAACCGGCCGAGCGCTCGTCGATCCGCACGTGCAACGTCAACCGGCCGGCGTCGGCGGCCTGCGCCACCGCCATGGACAGCGGCGCGTTGCGTGAACCGGGACAGACCACGAACTGGCGCACGCCGCAGCGCACCAACTCGTCCACCATGACCCCGGCCTGGGCGGTGGACGGGTTCACCCGTGGTCCCTGTTCCGCATCCCCCTATTCTCCCAGGTGTGCATGAGTCCCCGGTGTCCGAGTTGTTCGACCCCACCGCCTGGCGCGAGGTGCCCGGTTTCGAGTTCACCGACATCACCTATCACCGCGCCGTCGATCAGGGCACGGTCCGCATCGCGTTCAACCGGCCCGAGGTGCGCAACGCGTTCCGGCCGCACACGGTCGACGAGCTGTACACCGCACTCGACCACGCGCGGATGAGCCCGGATGTCGGCTGCGTGCTGCTCACCGGCAACGGACCGTCGGCAAAGGACGGTGGCTGGGCCTTCTGCTCCGGCGGCGACCAGCGCATCCGCGGCCGCTCCGGCTACCAGTACGCCAGTGGCGAGACGGCCGAGACGGTTGACCCGGCCCGCGCGGGCCGGCTGCACATCCTGGAATGCCAGCGGCTGATCCGCTTCATGCCCAAGGTCGTGATCGCGGTGGTGCCCGGCTGGGCGGCGGGCGGCGGGCACAGCCTGCACGTCACCTGCGACCTCACCCTGGCCAGCGCGGAACACGCCCGGTTCAAGCAGACCGACGCGGACGTCGGCTCGTTCGACGGCGGCTTCGGCTCCGCGTACCTGGCGCGGCAGGTCGGGCAGAAGTTCGCCAGGGAGATCTTCTTCCTCGGCCGCACCTACACCGCGCGGCAGATGTTCGACATGGGCGCGGTGAACGAGGTCGTGCCGCACGCGGAACTTGAGCCGACCGCGTTGCGGTGGGCGCGGGAGATCAACGGGAAGTCGCCGACCGCGCAGCGGATGCTCAAGTACGCGTTCAACCTGATCGACGACGGCCTGGTCGGCCAGCAGGTGTTCGCGGGCGAGGCGACCAGGTTGGCGTACATGACGGACGAGGCGGTCGAGGGCCGCGACGCGTTCCTGGAGAAGCGCGACCCGGACTGGAGCACCTTTCCCTACTACTACTGAGCCCCTACTACTACTGAGCCCGTACTACTTCTAGGGTCGGCCGCATGCGTGAGGTGCTGTTGGACGGTCGGCGCTCGACGGTCGCCGAGCTGAGCGCGGCTCTTGCCGACGTGCTGGCCGGTACCGGCGATGTCGTGCTCCCGCTGGACGCGGCCGCGCCGAACCTGGCCGGCCTGCGCGCGGGCGCCGTCCCGGACGCACCGTTCGCCGTGGACACCGCGATCGTGATCAGCACCTCCGGGTCGACCGGCGAGGCGAAGGGCGTTGAGATCTCCCGGTCCGCGCTGCGTGCCTCGGCCGAGGCGACGCACCGGCGGCTCGGCGGGCCGGGCCGGTGGCTGCTGGCCACGCCCGCGCAGTACATCGGCGGCGTGCAGGTGCTGGTTCGGTCGCTGTTGGCCGGAACCGAGCCGGGCGTCGTCGATCTTTCGGTGCCGTTCCGCTCGGCCGGCTTCGCCTCGGCCGCGGAGCCGGTGTTGACGAGCGGCCACGGCCCTCGTTACACCGCGATGGTGCCGACCCAGCTGCGCACGCTGCTCGCCGAGGGCGGCGCGGGCCTGGCCGCGCTGGCCGAGTTCGACGCGGTGATCCTCGGCGCCGCCGCCACCTCCGAGGCGCTGCGCGCGGCAGCGGCCGACGCCGGCGTGCGGGTCGTCCCCGCGTACGGCATGACCGAGACCGCGAGCGGCTGCGTTTACGACGGCGTGCCGCTGGACGATGTCGAGCTGCGGCTGGCCGATGTCGAGGCTGGCGCAGGCCGGATCGAGCTGTCCGGTCCGGTGCTGGCGACCGGCTATCGCGGCAGGCCCGAGCTGACCGAGGCCGCGTTCCGCGATGGCTGGTTCCGCACCGGCGACAGCGGCCGGTTCGACGAGCACGGCAGGCTCGAAGTGCTCGGCCGCACAGACGATCTGATCAACACCGGCGGCGTGAAGGTCGCTCCCGCGCTGGTGGAACGGGCCCTGCTCGCCCAGGCCGGGGTCGGCGAGGCGTGCGTGTTCGGCCTGCCCGACGAGCACTGGGGCCAGACGGTGGTGGCCGCGATCGTGCCTTCCGACCCGGACAACGCGCCGGACCAGCAGGAACTGTGCGCTGCTGTGCGCGCCGCGGTCGGCAGGGCGGCCGTGCCCAAGCGGGTCCGCTACCTCCCGCGGTTGCCGCTGCGTGGGCCCGGCAAGGTCGACCGGGCCGCGCTGCGCGACCTGCTGAGCTGACCATCCTCGCGCCCCAGGCAAGATGAGGTCATGGCAACAGTGGCGCAGTGGATGGAGGGTGCCCGGCCCCGCACCCTGCCGAACGCGATCGCTCCGGTGCTGGTCGGGGCGGGCGCCGCGGCGGCGATCGACCATTTCGTCTGGTGGCAGTCGCTGCTCGCGCTGATCGTGTCGTTGGCGCTGATCGTCGGGGTGAACTTCGCCAACGACTACTCCGACGGCATCCGAGGCACCGACGAGCACCGAGTCGGGCCGTTGCGGCTGGTCGGATCGGGAACGGTGTCGGCGTCGCTGGTGCGGGCCGTGGCGTTCGGCTGCTTCGGGCTGGCCGCGCTGGCCGGAGCGGTACTGGTGGTGGCCTCCGGGCACTGGTGGCTGTTGCTGGTCGGCATCGCCTGCGTGCTGGGTGCCTGGTTCTACACCGGCGGCAAGCACCCCTACGGCTATCTCGGGTTCGGCGAGGTGGCCGTGTTCGTGTTCTTCGGCCTGGTCGCGGTGTTGGGCACGCTGTACGTGCAGTACGGCGCGTTCACCCTGATCGGGCTGGGCGGCGCGGTCGGCGTCGGCACGTTCTCCGCCGCAGTGCTGGTCGCGAACAACCTGCGCGACATCCCGACCGACGAGCAGACCGGCAAGCGCACGCTGGCCGTACTGCTCGGCGATACCGGCACCCGGCGGCTCTACCTCGGCCTTGTCGCGGTGCCGCTGCTGGTCAGCATCCTGATGGGCTTGTCGCACCCGTGGACGTTGATCGGTGTCGCGGCGGCCGCGCTGCTGGTCACGCCGGTGCGGGTGATCACCGGCGGTGGCAGGGGCCTCGCGCTGATTCCGGTGCTCAAGGACACCGGGCTGGCCATGTTGATGTGGTCGGCGGTGACCGCGCTGGCACTGGCCTTCGGGGGCTAGCGCGGTTAGTCCAGCGGGGCGAGCCACTCGCCGGTGGCCAGGAAGCGGTCGATGGTGGCCCGGTATGGCGCGAGGTCGAGTCCTTGGGCATGCACCCACTCGTCGTCGTAGTAGGTGTGGCCGTAGCGTTCGCCGCCGTCGCAGAGCAGGGTGACCACGCTGCCCGCGCAGCCTGCCGCGCGCAGCTGCGCGACGAGCTGGAAGGCGCCCCACAGGTTGGTGCCGGTCGATCCGCCGACGCGGCGGCCGAGCACCTGCTCGACGGCGCGGATGACCGCGATGGACGCGGCGTCTGGCACCTTGATCATCCGGTCGATGACCTGGCCGACGAACGAGGGCTCAACGCGCGGCCTGCCGATGCCCTCGATGCGCGAACCGCAGGCGTGCGTGCGTTCCGGGTCGGTGTCGCGCCAGGCGTCGAAGAACACCGAGTTCTCCGGGTCGACGACGGCGAGCCTGGTGTGCAGCCGTCGGTAGCGCAGGTAGCGGCCGATGGTCGCGCTTGTGCCGCCGGTGCCCGCGCCGACCACGACCCACTCCGGCTCAGGGTGCGGTTCCAGCGCCATCTGCTCGAAGATCGACTCGGCGATGTTGTTGTTGCCGCGCCAGTCGGTCGCGCGCTCCGCGTGCGTGAACTGGTCCATGAAGTGCCCGCCGACCTCGGCGGCGAGCCTGCGCGACTCGGTGTAGATCGCGCCGGGCGAGTCGACGTAGTGGCAGCGGCCACCCTGCCTTTCGATCAGCACGGTCTTCTCTTTGCTGATCGAGCGCGGCATGACCGCGATGAACGGCAGGCCGAGCAGGCGCGCGAAGTACGCCTCGGACACCGCGCTCGAACCGGAGGACGCCTCGATGACCGGTGTGCCCTCGGTGATCCAGCCGTTGCAGATCGCGTACAGGAACAGCGAGCGGGCCAGCCGGTGCTTGAGCGAACCGGTCGGGTGGGTGGACTCGTCCTTCAGGTAGAGGTCGACGCCCCAGTCGCCAGGTAGTGGAAATGGCAACAAATGGGTATCAGCACTGCGATTGGCGTCGGCCTCGATGATCCGAACGGCCTCGCAGACCCATTCCCTCGCCGTGTCGCTACATCGATCGACGCTGGTCACAGCCGCTCCCCGACCTGGTTGGGTAAAGACTTGGCAAGCCGATGCGGCGCGCTCAGCCTTTACTCTCGTCCTCGCCGTCCGCCCGCTCGTCCGCTGAGGTGAACTCACCGCGTAGCCGGGCACGCAGTTCGTCCCTTGTCGCCCTGCGTTGCGCGCTGCGGGCCGCGAGGCCGGCGGAGACGCGCTGGCTCCAGTTGCGGAACAGCAGCATGGACAGCGGCAGCGCGACCACGATGGCGATCACCGGGGCGACCACGACCGGCACGTGCGCGATGATCAACACGGCGCACAGCACGACGAGCAGACCGACCCTGGCCAGCGTGTACAGCGCCAGCTGCCGGTTGAGGTCGGCGGGCGGTTCGGGTGCCGCGATACGTCCGTCCGGGTTATGGGGGGTTGACCCTTGCGCGGACTCCATGGAGGCTTGTCGGTCTGTCGGCTCGTCGGAAATGGCGCTTTCTCCTCGGCTCCCCTCGCGGGGATCCACCCCCGCCGGGCTGGTGTTTTGGTGCACGGGCCCACGCTACGCGCTGGGTTCGCGACCGGCAGCGGCACCGGCGCGGAGTACGTAGCGCAATCGGGCAAACGCACTCGGTATACCGAACGTCCCGTTTGCCCCTTACTCCCCCTTTACTATCGGACTAGCGTTCGAGTACTCGTAGGGCGAGATGACACTATGCGACCGGAACGCCGGATCCCATCCTGTGATCCCACCTGAAGGAGGACGAGAGTGACTGCCGCAGTTCAGCACAACCGTCAACAGGTCAGCGAGCGCCTGCTCACCCCTGGCGAAGTGGCCACCCTGTTTCGCGTCGACCCCAAGACCGTGACCCGTTGGGCGACGGCCGGCCGGATCGGCTCCATCCGCACCCCTGGCGGACACCGCCGGTTCCGCGAGTCCGAGGTGAAGACCCTGCTCGCCGAGCTGACCACCGAGGCAAGCGAGCCGGTACGCGGCTGACCGCCGGTTCGACTGATCACATTCGATAACAGCTGTCAGTCGAGGGCAAAGACGTCAGCTGGGTTGGCAGTGCCCCTGGGTGGTCCTTCGACCCAGGCGAGGAGACTCCGGCGGTTCCGCTTCCCTCGGTCCGCACACCGTCTCCCCGGTGGTCGTTGTCTTTCGGGGGCGCTGCCGACCCGCGTCGATCGAGTTAGTCTTGCCGGACACAGCAGACGGGCACAGCAGAACCGACGCGGAGGTGACCGGCCATGGCCTACGTTCTCGCCACCGTCGGCTTGATCATCGTCGCGGTTCTCATCTGGCGCGCTCTTTCTCCCGGTCGGGTCGGCGCCGGTGCGCGGCGGCGCCCGATGGCTCCGGACGACGATCCGGACTTCCTGCGCAGGCTCGGTGAACAGATCAAGCGCCAGGACGACGAGGGCTCGAACTAGCGACGATCTCCGGGTCCGCGCAGGCTCGGGCGAACGCGTCGATCCTTCGCCGGATGTCGCGGCCGAGCAGCCAGACGCCGATCGGCTCGGTGACGCGGCGGAGAAATTCCGGCCGGCAGGTGAAGCTGTACTTCCAGATCGCCCTGGTCCGGCCGTCCGCGAGCGGTTCGAACCGCCATCCGCCGCCGAACGTCGCGAAGAACCACGGGCCTTCCCGCATGGTCATCCCGACATTGCGCGGCGGTGCGTAGGAGACGTACTGGCTGATCATCCGGAATCCGTGCCGGGATCGGGTGAACGTCCGAACGCCCTTGCCCGGCTCGGTCGCTCCGTCCAGCAGGTACTGGCGACGGATGAACGGATCCCAGCGCAGCCGCACGTCGCCGGTTGTCTGCGAAACCGCGAATGCCACGTCCGATGGCACTGCCACGACAACGGCCGCCTCGACTCTCGGCATGACATCAACCCCCTCCTCGTTCAGGCGCGCACCCGCCGCTCCACGGCGAACGCCGCGCCGAGCACGAACGCGATGGTCACCAGCTGCACGATCGTGGACACGCCCCATCCGACCGCGACCGACGCGGCGACCAGCACCGCGGCCACGCAGCGCGGTAGCCATGGCAGCAGGCGCAGCGCGCGGCGCAGCAGCAGATCGCCGATCAGGTAGACCACGACGCCACCCGCGATGGCCAGCGCCTCGATCGGGTGGTGCGGCTGCCACGGGTGCGCGATCGCCCTGCGCACCCCCGCCGCGAGCACGATGACGCCGGCCAGCAGCAGGTAGAACGCGCGGCCGTACGCGTTGAGCGCCAGCAGGGCCCTTGTGCCGATGTCCGCCTCGATCAGGCGACGCTCGGCGAGTTCGTCCTCGCCGCCGAAGTAGCTGAACCACAACGCGAGCAGCACGCCGAGGGCGAGCACCGCGGCCAGGATCAGTCCGACGCTCAGGTGCAGGCCGGGGATGCCGACGCCGATCGCCGCGACCGACTCGCCGAACGCGATCAACAGCACCAGGCCGTGCCGTTCGACGAAGTGCGCGGGCCGCAACGGAATCTCCGACGTGCCGCGCAGGTACGGCACGCCCCACTGGGCGATCGGCACCAGCACCCACAACGCCCAGCGCACCGGCGCCGACACGAACGCGGCCACGATCAGCACCGCGGCGTTCACGATGTTCGCCGAGGCCACCCGCGCCATGCCCGGCCGGGCCGCCGCCGAGGTGAGGAACAGCCCCGCGTGCACACAGTTGACGATCAGGTAGCCGATGCCGAAGGCGAGGCCGCCGCCGCTGGCGCCGTCGAACGCTGTCGGCGCGGCAAGGGCAACCACAAGGAACCCGGCCATGCCGAGGCCGAGCAGGGCGCGCCTGGCCGGCGTGACCGGGGCGACCACGTTGGTCAACCAGGCGTAGCCGCCGTACATCCACCAGATCACGCCGAGCAGCAACGCCATCTTGGCCAGTCCGACCCCGTTCGGCTCGCGGCCGAGCACCGAGGTCAACTGGGTGACCGCGAACACGAACACCAGGTCGAAGAAGCACTCCAGGGTGCTGACCCGGAGTTCCTCCTGCTGCTGCTGCTCGGCTGTCCCCTCTGTCACGCCCGAAAGCTAGCGGCGCGAGTTGTCGTTCGGGAAGTCGTCCGCGACCGTGGCGCCCAGTTCGAGCAGGGCGAGCCGGGTGTCGGAGTTCAGCCGGTCCAGCTCGATCTCCGCGCCCTCCTCAAGGTGCGGGTCGAACGGGATGCGGCAGACCGCGCGGCAGCGCGCGCCGAAGTGCTCTGCGAGCTTGTCCAGGTTGACCGCGCCGGAGCGGGGCCGCACCGAGTTGATCACCGCGACCGAGCGGGCCACCAGGTCGTGGTAGCCGTGCGCGTCCAGCCAGTCCAGCGTCGCTGACGCGCTGCGCGCTCCGTCCACCGAACCGGAGGACACGATGACCAGCGAGTCCGCGATGTCCAGCACGCCCTTCATGGCGGAGTGCATCAGGCCGGTGCCGCAGTCGGTGAGCACGATGTTGTAGAAGTGCTCAAGCAGGTCGATGGTGCGCCGGTAGTCGTCCTCGCTGAACGCCTCGGACACGGCCGGGTCCTGCTCGCTGGCCAGCACCTCCAGCCGGCTCGGCCCCTGGGAGGTGTACGCGCGCACGTCGCTGTACCGGGTGATCCGGCCCGAGTCACGCAGCAGGTGCCGCACGGTGGCCGTGGTCTCCAGCGGGATCTTCTGGCTCAGCGTGCCTCGGTCCGGGTTGGCGTCCACCGCGATCACCCGGTCCCCGCGCAGCGAGGAGAACGTCGAGCCGAGCGTTGTCGTCGTGGTGGTCTTGCCGACGCCGCCCTTCAGGCTCAGCATGGCGATCTTGTAGCAGCCGCGCAGCGGTTGGTTGATCCGCGCGATCAGCTCGCGCTTGCGCACGTCGGCCGGGCTCTCGCCCATGTTCACCAGGTGGCCGCTTGCCTTGTAGACCGCGCGCCGCCAGCCGGTCTGCGGCGGCCGCTTTGCCTGCTTGAGCAGGTGCGACGAGGACAGCTCGTGCGCGGCCGCCTGGGTCTGCCTCGACAGGCTCCCGGGCGGCACGCCCGGCGGCACCGGGCCGGCCGGCATCGGCGCGGGCGGCTGGTTCGGCCCGCCCGCCGGATACTGCTGCTCGAACGGGAAAGCGTGGTTTCCCTGCTGCTGCGGGTACGGGGCGCCCTGGCTGCCCTGTTGCGGGCCGCCCTGTTGTGGACTGCCCTGTTGTGGACTGCCCTGCTGCGGATAGGGCATGCCCTGACTGCCCGGCTGCACCGGGTACGGCCCGGACTGGCTACCGGGCTGTGGCATCTGCGGCATCTGTGGCATCTGCGGCACCTGCTGGTGCTGCACCGGGAACGAGTCGGACCCGGCCGGATCCACGTACTGGGTGCCGGCGGCCTCGTTGTGCGCCGACTGCGCCGGGAAGGCACCCGAGGACGGGTCGGCCACCGGCTGCATGGCCGGGTAGGTCGCGTCCTCGGGTGGCTCGGTGTTGTAGTCCGGTTCGGCGTGCTGCTGTGCGGGGAACGCGCCCGAGTTGGGCGGCTCGGGCGCCTGGTGGGCGCCACCGTTGCTAGCACCATTGCTGGGGAGGAGATGCTGACCGGAGCCCTCCGGGTGCTGCTGATACAGCTCGGGCTGTTCAACGCCCGGCGCCTGCCAGCTCGCGCCGAACCCCGGCGGCTGCTCCTCGTAGCGTCCAGTCACCGCTGGAGTCCTCCTTGCGAAAAGATCGCGACCAACCAGTCGTTGACGGTAGTCGCCGAGGACACCACGGTCGACCTGGGGCCGGTCAGTCGCCCCAGGTCGTTACCCAAGCTTTCGCTCTCAGCCCACTCCTGCGTAGGAGTGCAGGCCGGTGACGACGAGGTTGATGAAGAACAGGTTGAACAGCATCACGGCGAGGCCGAGCACGTTGATGACGGCCGCCCGGCTGCCGCGCCAGCCCGCCGTCGCGCGCGAGTGCAGGTAGGCGGCGTAGACGACCCAGGCCACGAACGCGGTGGTCTCCTTCGGGTCCCACTGCCAGTAGTGGCCCCACGCCGAGTCGGCCCAGATCGCGCCGCAGATGACGCCGAGGGTGAACAGCGGCAGGCCGAACACGGTGGTCCGATAGGCGAGCCGGTCCAGCGTGTCCGAGGTGGGCAGCTTGGGCGCGAACCTGGCGAACCGCGCCGGGTTGCGGTCGTACGCGGTGCGGAACAGGTAGAGCAGGCTGGCAACGCCGGGGATGAGCAGCACGCCGGTTGCCACGGACACGATGGTCACGTGCACGGCCAGCCAGTAGGACTGCAAAGCGGGCTCGACCGGTTCGGCCTGCGTGTAGAGCACGGTGCCGCCGAGGAACAGCAGGATCACCACGGGCACCAGCACGAACCCGGTTGCCCTGCGGATCGGGAACTTCGCCATCATCACGACCCACGCGACCATGGCGGCGAAGCAGAGCACCGAGACGTACTCGTACATGTTGCCCCAGGGCGCGCGGTGCGTGGCAAAGCCGCGCAGCACGATCGCGACCAGGTGCAGGCCGAGCGCCAGGACGATCAGCGAGATGCCCATCCGGCCGAGCCGTTCCGGCAGCGGTCGCCTCGGCGCCTCGATGGTGCGGCCGATGTGCATGGCCGGCTTCTCGACCGTGTCGGTGACGTTCGGGCCGCCGGCACCGACGAGTTCGCGGGCGGGCGCGGCGCTGGTGCGCCGGACTCGGCTGAACGCGCCCTCGGCGAGGCAGAACAGCATGGCGAGCACGTAGACGCCGACCGCGCTGCCGTAGCACCAGGTGCTGTAATGGGCAACCGTCTCGTTGACCGGCATCAGGTCTCCTTTCCCGCCGCCGAACGATCCGCACCGGCGGCCGCGTCGAGGATGCGCGCGGACAGCCTGGTGAACTCCTCGCCGTACCCGGCCTGGTCGGTGCGGGCCAGGCCGCCGACCTCGATCACGGTACGTCCATCGGCGTCGCCGTCGCCCGGCGGGGTGACCCGCACCCAGATCCGGCGACGCTTGATCACCAGCGAGCTGATCAGGCCGACCATCAGCGCGACCGCGAAGATCAGCACGTAGTCCTGGGTCGGGTCGTGCGTGACCAACAGCGACACCCAGCGCTGCACCGCGTCGAACCGGACCTTCGTCCCGTCCGGCAGGGTGACCGACTGGCCGAGCATCATGTTGGCCATCTTGACCATCTTCAGCTGGCCGCTCTCCACCATGCGCTGGTCGATGTCGAAAATGGACTGATCATCCGAGTCGTTGCCCAGGTTGCCCTCGTAGATCTGCGCGGCGACACCGGGATTGTTCGGCGCGGGGAACACCGAGGTCATGATGTCGTTGTTGATCGCGGCGGTCGGCGCGAACAAACCCGTGACCGCGATCTGCTTGCGGTGCAGCTCGGTCGGGTCGGTGACGCCCGGCGGATCGAACTTGGTCGCCCCCTCGGAGAGGTAGGTCAGGCCGTCGTCCTCTTTCCACTGGATCGCGTTGGTGCGCTGCTGCCCGTTCGGGTAGGTGACCGTGAAGACCGGGGCGTAGCCGTTGCCGGCCAGGTACACCTTGTCGCCGTCCACGTTCAGCGGCGCGTTGACCTGGAGGTCGTAGTTCTGCCAGCCGTTCGGGTCGTTGACCGGGTCGGCCTGGTAGGACACCTTCGCGTCGAAGCTGTTCGCGACCTCGTTGGGCAGGAACGAGGAGCTGAAGCTGTTGACCCTGATGCAGTACGGCGCCATGCCCGTGCCGTCCACCCGCAGACCCGGGCTGAACGAGTCGTAGGCGAGCACACCCGAGTTGCACCACTGCGACTGCTGGTTGCCCTGCGCCAGCACGATCGACTGGCCGGTGTAGCCGTAGAGCTTGCCGATCGCGAACGCGACGATCAGGCCGAGCATGGCGAAGTGGAAGATCAGGTTGCCGGTCTCGCGCAGGTAGCCGCGTTCGGCCGAGATGCTGCGCGCGCCGCCGTCCTCGTCCCGTTCGACCAGCCGCCAGCCGCGCAGCTGTTTGCGGGCCACGTCCAGCGCGGCCAGCCCGTCGGTCGTGGTGGTGGTGCGTGCGTGGTGCGGCATCCTGGCCAGGTTGCGCGGGGTCAGCACCGGCTTTGCGGTGGCCTGCCGGAAGTAGTCGACCGAGCGGGGCAGCAGGCAGCCGACCAGCGACACGAACAGCAGCACGTAGATCGCGGCGAACCAGACGCTGCCGTAGACGTTGAAGAACTGCAACTTGTCCAGCAGCTGCCCCCACCAGCCGTGCGCGGAGATGTACTGGTCGACCAGTGGCGGGTTCAACGGCCGCTGGGGCAGCAGCGCGCCGGGCATCGCGCCGAGCGCGAGCAGGAACAGCAGCATCAGCGCGGTGCGCATGGTGACGAGGCCGCGCCAGGAGTTACGCAGGAACGCCAGCGCGGTGCGCACGGGCGACGGGGGCGGCGGCTCGGTCGCGGTCCGCTCGGCCCGCTCGTTCACGGTCCTGGTCACAGCCGGGTCACCTCGGATCGGCCCATCAGATCGGTGATGTCGCGTTGGTGGCCACGGTCTCCCGCAGCCACGAGATCAGCACGTCCCACGCGCCGGTGACCAGCGCGATGCCAACGCAGAGCAGCAGCACACCGCCGGTGATCTGCATGCCGCGCACGTGCCTGCGCAACCAGCCGGTGGCCCGCACCGCCCAGCGCGCACCAAGCGCGAGCACGATGAACGGCACGCCGAGGCCGAGACAGTAGGCGAGCACCAGCAACACCGCGCGCACGGTGTTGCCAAGTCCGGGCGTTGTCGCTTCCGCGACCGACATCACGCCGGTCAGCGTTGGGCCAAGACACGGCGTCCAGCCGAGCGCGAACACCGCGCCGAGCAGCGGCGCGCCGAACACGCCCGCCTTCGGCACCGCGTGCAGCCGGAACTCACGTTGCAACGCGGGCACCAGGCCGATGAAGACCAGCCCCATCAGGATGGTGACCACGCCGCCGATGCGCTCAAGCAGCTGCTCGTTCGCCAGCAACGAGTTGGACACCCCGAACACGAGGATGGACCCGGCACCGAACACCGCGGTGAACCCGGCCACGAACAGCAGCGCGGCCCCGGCCACCCGGAACCGTCCCTTGCGTGCCGGCTGCTCGTCCACGGTCACCGCCGGCGTTTCCGCGCCGACCAGGCCAGCCAGGTAGGCGAGGTAGCCGGGCACCAGCGGGACGACGCAGGGTGACGCGAAGGACACCGCGCCAGCGGCCAGCGACACCGCCACGGCCAGCAGCAGCGGCCCTGAGATGGCTAGCTGCTCGGTCGGGTTCACGCGATCGAGGGTAGGTAGTGCGATTCAGAACCTCGCCACCGGTATCCCCGGTCGCGTTCTGGATCACAGGACGGCAGCGGCCACTTCACGAGGACTTCAGACCTTCTCCTCGGCGACCTTGGTGATCTCCGGCAGCAGCTTCGCCGCAGTCACCTGCTCAAGGTAGACGGCGGCCACCCGGTGCTGGCGGTCCAGCACCATCGTGGTCGGCACCGCGCTGCGCGGGAAGTTGTTCAACTCCAACAGGGTCCGGCCGGCGAAGTCGTAAATGGACGGATATTGCATCTGGTAGTCGTTCATGAAGTCCAGGGCCGCGTCGCGGCTCTGGTCCTTCACGTCGATGCCCAGCAGCTGCACGCCCATGCTCTTGGTCTGGCTGAACACCTGCTGCAGCTCGGGGCCCTCCGCGCGGCAGTTCGCGCACCAGGCGCCCCAGACGTTGAGCACGACCACGTCGTCCCGGAAGTTCGAGATGGCGATCTGGCGGTCCGGCTGTTGCAGGCTGGTGCCGGACAGGTCCGGGATCGGCTTGCGCTGCGCAGGCTCGTAGAAGAACTCGACCTGGCCACCCGGCGACACGAAGTTGTAGTCCGCGTCGGTGTTGACCGCGTTCTTGCCGGCGCCGCAGCCGGTGAGCGCCAGCGCGGCCACGGCCAGCGCCGCCAGGACCGCCCCGCGCCTCATGCCCCGCTCACCCGCGCGTTCGTCGAGGCGACCGGGTCGCGGTACTGGATGCTGACCAGCCGCTCGGCTTCGAACTCGAAGCTGGTGATGGAGGCCAGCCCGCACTGCCGCCTGCGTGGGTCGTGCCAGAGCCGCTTGCCCTCCATGAACAGCCGGAACGTCCAGATCGGCAACTGGTGCGACACGCACACCGCCTCGTGCCCGGCCGCGGCCGTGCGAGCGCGGTGCACAGCGGCCAGCATCCGGTGTGCGATGGTCAGATAGGGCTCGCCCCAGGACGGCTTGAACGGGTCGACCAGCTTCGGCCAGTTGCGCGGATCGCGCAGCGCGCCGTCGCCGACCGAGACCTTCCTGCCCTCGAAGACGTTGCCCGCCTCGATCAGTCGGTCGTCGATCACCGGGTCGAGCCGGTGCGACGCGGCCGTCGGCGCCGCGGTCTGCTCGGCGCGCCGCAACGGCGAGTGCGCGACGTGCACGATGTCGCGGTCAGCCAGGAACTCGGCCACGATGATGGCCTGCTGCTCGCCCCGGGCGGAGAGGTGGAAGCCGGGCAGGCGCCCGTACAGCACGCCCCCCGGATTGTGCACCTCGCCGTGCCGGACCAGGTGCACGATCGTCCGGCTCGCACCGCCGCTCATCCCACCACCTGCTCAGCGTTCGCGGCGGCGGCCGCCGCGAACGGCACCGCCGCCTCGATGATCTCGAACGCGGCCTCGTCCATGGCCGCGTTCACGAACCACGCCTCGTACGCGCTCGGCGGCCCGTACACGCCGCGCTCAAGCAAGGCGTGGAAGAACGCCGGGTACCGCCAGGTCTCGGTGGCTCTTGCCTGCGCGTAGTCGAAGACCTGTCCGTTCTCGGTGAAGAACACGCTGAGCAGGTTGCCGGCGAACTGCACGTGGTGCGGCACACCAGCCTCGGTCAGCGCTTTGTCGAAGATCTCGCCCAGCCTGCGCGCGTTCGCGTCCAGCAGGTGGTAGACGTCGGCGTCGGCGTGCCGCAGCGTGGTCAGGCCGGCGGCGACAGCGACCGGGTTCCCGGACAGCGTGCCCGCCTGGTACACCGGCCCCACCGGCGCCAACCGACTCATCACCTCGGCCCGGCCGCCGAACGCGGCGGCCGGCAACCCGCCCGACATGACCTTGCCGAACGTGTACAGGTCGCCCTCGACGCCCTCAAGGCCGTACCAGCCGGCGAGCGCGACCCGGAACCCGGTCATCACCTCGTCCATGATCAGCAGCGCGCCGTGCTCGTGCGCGATCTCACGCAGCGCCGCGTTGTACCCCGGCCGAGGCGCGACCGCGCCCATGTTGCCTGCGGCCGCCTCGGTGATGATCGCCGCGATCCCGTCCGGCGCGGCAGCGAACGCGGCCCGCACCGCGTCCACGTCGTTGTACGGCAGCACGATCGTGTCCGCCGCCTGCGCGCCGGTCACCCCCGGCGACGTCGGCAGTCCGAGCGTGGCAACGCCCGACCCGGCATCGGCGAGCAACGCGTCCACGTGCCCGTGATAGCAACCGGCGAACTTGATGATCTTGCTCCGCCCGGTGAACCCACGGGCCAGCCGGATCGCACTCATGGTCGCCTCGGTCCCCGAGTTGACCAGCCGCACCTGCTCGACCGGCCGGACCCTGGCGATGATCTCCTCGGCGAGCTCGACCTCACCCTCGGTCGGCGTCCCGAACGACAACCCCCGCGCCGCCGCCCGCCGCGTCGCCTCGACAACCGCGGGATGCGCATGGCCGAGGATCATCGGCCCCCAGGAACTGACCAGGTCGACATAGGTGTTGCCGTCCTCGTCGGTGAGATACGCGCCGCTGCCGGACACCATGAACCTCGGCGTCCCCCCGACCGAGTGAAACGCCCGGACCGGCGAGTTCACCCCACCAGGCGTGGCCGTCGCGGCCCGCTCGAACAGCTCGCGCGACCGATTGGTATTCGCTTCGTTGGCCGTCACGGCCCCCAGTCTCGCAGGTTCCCCCAAGTGGCCGCGCTCACGCCCGGATCGAGGCCGTCAACCGGTTACCGGCCAACGTCGCCAACTCGGTAGCGGTGATGCTGCCGGGCGGCGCCTGCCCGGTCCGCTTGTACTGCTCGACACCGAGGCGACGGGTCAGCGCCGCGATCGCGCCGAAGCGGGCGAGGACCGAGAACAACAGACCGAGATCGTACTTGTCGATCCCCTCCGCCAGAGCGGCATCGTAGGCAGCGATGAACTCGGTTCGGTCCTCCTCGATCAGCCCGTCCCGGATGGTGGCGGGTTGATATTCGGGCGGCAGGATGGGCAGATCTTCTCGTGCGTCACCGGCGCACGATATCCGGCGGTTCCGACAATTCAGGTGGGGTCGGAGCCGCGGATGGCGGCGAGCCAGATGGCGAGGGTGGCGCAGAGGGCGGTGGCGCAGAGCCAGCTGGGCACGCCGCCCTGGTCGAGGTAGGCCCAGAACAGGCCGATCAACGGGGCCGGCACCATGAGCGCGGTGTCGACGCGGAGTTGGCGGGCGGTGCGGGCTCGCGCGATGGCGTGCTGGTCCGGTTGGCTGGGACTGTCGGTGCGGCGGCCGAGCGGCTCGGTCGCGGTGATGCGGCCGGAGGGGTACAGGCGCACACCGCGCGCCTCGACGGCGACAAGGCGGTCGATGCGGGGGTCGCCGTGCACCGTGACCTCGACGGGCGCCGGGAGTTCGGCGAGCACCGGGTCGTAGTAGACCGGGATCCAGCGTTGCCGCGCGCCCGGTGCGGGCTCGGTTTCCAGCCAGCTGCGGGACAACAGCCCGCGCCGCACCCGAATCCGGCGCACGGTCACCGTCCGCCCCGGCCGTCGGCGCAGCCGAGCGCGGCTGAGCAGCCGGATCGCGTCGACGGCAAGCACGAGCAGGACGACGAGCGCGGCGAAGATCAGGCCGCCTCGACCCTGGTCGGCGTCGGCGAGCAGCTTCGCGCCGGGAATGATCGCGTCGGCCGGATCGGCCGGGTCGTAGGCGATCTCGGTTCGGGTGCCGACCCGGGGCGTCGAGCCGATCAGCGGGACGACGGCATGGAGTTGTTGGCCTGACTCGGTTTTCCAGGCGATGTCGACCGATGTGCCCGCGCTGCCGGTGACCTGGCCGACCGATCGGGCGGACAACATGGCCAGGTGCGCTGTCGCGTCTCGATAGGACAGTGCAGACTGCAAGCCGACAAAGACGCAGACCACGATCACCGCCGCCGAGGCGAGCGCGGTGTGCCAGAGCGCGCGGGGCAGGCCGGGCCGGGCGGGCACCGGCGCGCACCGCCCGGCCGAGGCCGAACCAACGCTCACTGCTTGATGAATCCGATCGCCGTGTAGTCGATGTCGGCGAAGCCGAACGCGCCGAAGTTGGCGACGTTCTTGTTCACCAACCGCACGCCGGGCGACTGGAACGTCACGATGTCCTGCGCGAGGTTCCAGATGTCCTGGTCGATCTGGTTGCCGAGCTGCGCCCGCTTGTCCGGGTCGAGCGTCTGGTTTGCCTGGTTGAACAGGTTGTTGATCGCGGTGCTGCCGATCTGGCCGAAGTTCTGGCCCATGTTGTTCGGGTCGAGGTAGTAGGTGGTCTGCATGGTGCTGATCGGGAACGCCGAGGAGATCCAGCCGCAGCTGGTGATGTCCCACTGCCCCTTGTCCACCAGGCCCTGGTACTGCGCGGTGGGCACCGCGTTCAGCGTCGCCTTTGCGCCGAGCTGCGCGAACTGGGCGAACATCAGCTTGACGACCTCGGCGTCGGTCGGGTCGTTGTCGTCCGTCGTGTCCAAAAGGGACAGATCAAGTTCCTGGCCGTTCTTGGTGCGGTACTGCTTGCCGGGCACCAGCTTCCAGCCGTCCGCGTCGAGTTCCTGCTTCGCCTTGGCCAGGTTGTACGCGGTGACGCCGCCGTGGTCCTGGTAGTACTTGGTGCCCGGCAGGTAGATGTGGTTGCCGACCGGCACCGGGTTCGGCTCGATGGTGCCGATGACGGCCCTGGTGAACTCGTCCCCGTTGATGCCGGCGACCAGCGCCTTGCGCAGGTTCAGGTCGGACATGACCGCGCCGGGACGCCCGTTGAGGCAGTAGTCGTTGAAGTTCTCCGCGATCGACTCGCGGATCGCCACGTTCGACATGGTCTGCGCCCGCTTGTACAGGCTCGGGTCGGCGAACAGCGGCGTCTGGGTGATCTCGCCGTTGGCCAGCGCGTCCGCGCGGTTCTCCCTTGGCACCACCTGGAAGATGATCTTGGAAAGCACTGGCTTCGCGCCCCACCAGCTCGGGTTGCGGCTCTCGACGACAGTGCCCTTGTTCTTGTCGATCGAGGTGACCACGAACGGGCCCGCGCTGATCGTGGACGGGCCGTTGAGCAACGAGGTGTTGAAGGCGTCCGGTGTCGCGTTCACCGACGGCGGGTACAGCGGCGAGTTGCGGCTGAACAGGTACTGCCACTCGGCGAAGGGCTGCTTGAACGTGACGACCGCCTCGGTCGGGCTCGATCCCTCGGTGATCGAGGCGATGTCCGAGTAGCCGGTGGTCTGGTTGACCTCATAGGCCGGGTTGCTGCCGTTGAGCGCCTGCCACTGGGTCTTCAGGTCCGACCAGACCAGCGGGTCGCCGTTGGACCACTTGGCCTTCGGGTTGATGTCGTAGGTGATCACCTGCGGACTCGTCGAGGTGACCGTGGCCGAGGTGAGGTAGTCGTGGTCGATGACCGCGGACGTGTCCGGCCGGATGGTGAAGAAGCTGGGCAGGTACGCACCGAAGACGTCCGGCTCGTCCTCGTTGCCGCCGTCGACCTGGTTGAAGTTCCAGTTCGGCTCCCAGTGGTCCAACGGCCAGACGAAGTTGCCGTCCACCAGCGTCGACGCGGGCCGGGGATTGATGTCCTCGTCCTTGTGCGCCAGCTGGTTGCTGTTGTGCAACTGGTTCGCGCCGGAGCCGCCGCCTCCTCCGCAGCCGGTCAACGCCAGCGTGACCACGAGTGCGCTGCCGATCAGCGCCGCGGTACTCAACCTTCTCCCGACCATTTTGTGGGCTCCTCCCTCTCGACGACAACCGCACGCAGCACACACAGCCGCTCAGAGCACCGCGCGCACCTTCGGGTAGTGGCAGGCGACCCGGTGATCCGGCCCCTGTTCGCCCAAGTCGGGCACGACGTCGACACATCGCCGCCGTCGCGCCTCGTCCAGCGCCGCGTAGGTGAAGCAACGGGTGCGGAAGCGGCAGCCAGACGGTGGCCGCGCCGGGTCGGGTCGGTCGCCGACCAGCACGATCCGGTCCCGCGCCCGTTCGGCCACCGGATCCGGGATCGGCACCGCGGACAGCAGTGCCTGGGTGTACGGGTGAGCGGCCGAGTCGAGCAGTTCGTCGGCCGCACCGATCTCCACGATCCGCCCCAGGTACATCACGGCGATCCGGTCGGCGACGTGCCGGATCACCGACAGGTCGTGCGAGACGAACAGGTAGGAAAGGCCGAGCCGGTCACGCAGGTCGGCGAGCAGGTTCAGCACGCCGGCCTGCACGGACACGTCCAGCGCGGACACTGGTTCGTCGAGCACGACGAGCTTCGGTTCCAGGGCCAGCGCTCGCGCGATGCCGACCCGCTGCCGCTGGCCGCCGGAGAACTCGCTGGGATAGCGGACCGCGTGTTCCGGGCTCATGCCGACGAGTTCGAGCAGTTCGGCGACCCGCGCGCGCACCCGGCCGGCCGGCAGACCGTGCAGGCGCAGCGGTTCGGCGATGATGTCGCTGATCGGCATCCTCGGATCGAGGGAGGCGATCGGGTCCTGGAAGACGACCTGGATGTTGCGCCGCAAGCGCTTGCGGCCGGCTCGGTCCAACTCGGCGACGTCCTCGCCGAACAGTCGGATCGAGCCCTGCTCCGGCTTGGCCAGTTCGAGTACCTGCAACAACGCGGTGGTCTTGCCGCACCCGGACTCGCCGACAAGGCCGAGCGTCTCGCCGGTGACGATGTCGATGTCGATGCCGTCGACCGCGCGCACCTCGCCGACCTGGCGCCGGAACACGCCCTTGGTGACCGGGAAGTACTTGGCCAGCCCGCGCACGTCCAGCACGGTCTCGCGCTCGGCCCTCGGCTTGGCCGCCGGCACGACCCGCCCGGTCGGCGTCCGCGCAGCGTAGATCCGCGCGGCCAGCGCCGGCACGTCCTCGGTGACCGCCTGCGCGCGGGCCACCTCGCCGGCCCGGATGCAGGCCACCGCGTGGTCCTCGCCCACCAGTGGGGGTTCCTCGGTGCGGCAGGCGTCGATCGCCAACGGGCAGCGCGGCGCGAACGGGCAACCAACCGGAAGGTCCACAAGCGACGGTGGGCGGCCGGCGATCGGGACGAGCGGCCGGTGCGCGTCGTCGTCGAGGCGCGGCACCGAGCCGAGCAGGCCGAGCGTGTAGGGCATCCTCGGCCGCGCGTAAACCCCTGCCACCGCACCGGTTTCCACCGCGCGTCCCGCGTACATCACCATCAGCCGGTCGGCGAAACCCGCGACAACACCGAGGTCGTGGGTGATCAGCACGATCCCGGCGCCGGTCACCTCCCTCGCCGTCGCCAGCACTTCCAGCACCTGCGCCTGCACGGTCACGTCCAGCGCGGTGGTCGGCTCGTCCGCGATGATCAGGTCCGGGTCGCCGGCGATCGCGATGGCGATCACCACCCGTTGCCGCATACCGCCGGAGAACTCGTGCGGGAACGCCCCGACCGCCTTCGCCGCGTTCGGTATGCCGACCAGGTCGAGCAGTTCCACCGCGCGATCGCGGGCCGAGGCCCGAGAGCGGCCCCGGTCGTGCGCGCGCAGCGCCTCGGCGATCTGGTCGCCGACCGGGTAGACCGGGGTCAACGCGGACATCGGGTCCTGGAACACCATGGCGATCCGGCTGCCCCGGATCGTCGAGAACTCCTTGTCGGACAGGCCGATCAGCTCCCGGTCGCGCAGCCGGATCGACCCGGACACCCGCGCCCGATCGGGCAACAATCCCATGATGGCCAGCGACGACACCGACTTGCCCGAACCGGACTCGCCGACGATGCCGAGCACCTCGCCCTGGTCCAGCCGCCAGCTCACGCCGCGCACCGCGCGCACCCTGCCGGCCTCGCTGGGGAAGCTGACCTCCAGGTTGTCCACGGTCAGCAGCGGCGCGCCGTCGGTCACGACGCCTGCCTCTCGGCGCGGGCGGCCCTGCGCTCGGCCCGCAGTTCCCGTCGGTCGGCCCGGCGTGCGCCGCGGGTGGAGTTCGGGTCGAACGCGTCGCGCAGGCCGTCGCCGATCAGGTTCACCGCGAGCACCGTGACGACAAGGAATCCGGCCGGGATGAAGAACAGCCAGGGAAAGGTGAGCGCGGAGGCGGTGTTGTCGGCGATCAGCGTGCCGAGCGAGATGTCCGGTGGCTGGATGCCGAAACCGAAGTAGCTCAACGACGTCTCGGTGAGAATCGCCGAACCCACGTTCACAGTCGCGTCCACGATCAGCAGCGAGGACATCTGCGGGAAGATGTGCCTGGTGATCACCTGCCACGACGGCACGCCCATCAGCCGCGCTGCGCGGACGAAGTCCTGCTCCTTGAGGCTCAACGTCATGCCGCGCACGATCCGCGCGGTGATCATCCAGTTGAACGCGGCGATCAGCAGCACGAACAGCAACCAGGTCTTGCCACGAAAAGCGGGGCTGAGCACGGCAAGAATCAGAAAAGCGGGCAGCGTGAGCAGCAGGTCGACGACGGCGGTGACCAGCCAGTCGCTCCAGCCGCGGAAGTAGCCGGCGATCGAGCCGACCACCGCCGACATCGCGGTGGACAGCACCGCGACCAGCAGGCCGATGATCAGCGATTTCTGCAGGCCACGCATGGTCTGCGCGTACATGTCGAAGCCCGCGTTGTCGGTGCCGAACAGGTGTCCCGGCCCAGGCGGCGTGAGGAACGCGGTCGGATCAGACTGCGTGTAGCTCCACGGCCAGTACCAGCCGTAGGTGAACGCGGCGACGAACAGCAGCACGATGATCACCGCGCCGAGTACGGCCAGCTTGTTGCGCCGCAACCGCTTCCACACCAGCCCGCCGCGCGAGGACGTCGGCGGCGCGGACGCAGGCCGGTCGTCGGTCGGCGGACGCGCCGCCGCGTCCTCGTCCAGCATGATCGACATGTCCCGCCCCTTTCCTCAGATCCGGATCCGCGGGTCGAGCGCGGCATAGGCGAGGTCGGCGAGCAGGCCGGAGACGAGCACGCACACCGCGACGAACAGGGTCACCGTGGCGGTGAGGTTGGTGTCCTCGGTCTGGATTCCGGTGACCAGCCAGTCACCCATGCCGTACCAGCCGAAGATCCGCTCGGTGAACGGGCCGCCGACGATCATGGTGGCGAAGCCGTAGGTGAACAGCGCGGCCATCGGGATCAGCGCCACTCGCAGGCCGTGCCGGTACAGCACCCGCCTGCGCCGCAGCCCCTTCGCCGCCGCCGTCCGCAGGAAGTCGGAGCCGAGCACGTCGAGCATGGAATTGCGCTGGTAGCGGCTGTAGTACGCGGCGCCGCCGAGCCCGATCGCGATTGTCGGCAGGATGATGTGCCGGAACCGGTCCCACAACTCCGCGCCGAAACTGCCGGTGAAGCCGGGCGTCGTCTCGCCGGTGAACCGCAGGAAGTCCGAGCCGGTGAGGAAGTTCAGCTGGGTCGCGCCGTACTTGAGCAGGGTGCCCAGCACGAACACCGGCATGGCGATGAGGATGTAGGAGCCGAAGGTGAACACGTAGTCGCTGAGCCGGTACTGGCGCACCGCGCCGGACACGCCGACCAGCACGCCGAGCACGACTGCGAAGATCGTGCCCAGCAGGAACAACCGGAAGCTCACCCCAGCGCGTTCCCACACGTCCGGGGTGATCGCGTTGCCGTAAACGGTGTCGCCGAAGTTGCCGTGCAGCACCGCCAAGAACCAGGTGCCGAACCGCCGCGGGATCGGCTGGTCCAGGTGCAGGTCGTGGATCTTGTCCGCGATGACCTGCGGCGGGGGCGGCGGCTGGTGCAACTTGAGCAGGCTGATCGGGTCGAAGGTGAGCGAGGCGAGCAGGTAGGTGAAGAACACCGCGACGAAGCACAGCACCACGTAGTTGACGAGCCGGCGCAGCAGGAACCTGATCACGAAGCCGGCCTCCCTCTCCCGGTGGCCGCACATTAACTGTCGGTCGAGGCGCCGCGCTCCCTCCGAAAGGAGTGTCCGCATGGTGGAAATTGACCGGTCATTCGGGCGAATCCGGTTCAGCTCGCCAACGGCAGCAGCACCCGGAACGTGGTGCCGACATTGATGGCCGTGTCCACCTCGACCCGGCCGCCGTGCGCGGCGACCAGCGCGGCCACGATCGCCAACCCCAGCCCGGTACCGCCGCTGTCCCGCCCCCGCGACGGATCGGCCCGGTAGAACCGCTCGAACACGCGCTGCGCCTGCTCCGGCGGCAGGCCCGGACCCGCGTCCGCGACCTCAAGGACCCCTTCCGCGCCGTCCGTGCGCAGCCGCACCTCGATGGGCGTGTCCGGCGGGGTGTGCGTGAGCGCGTTGTTCACCAGGTTGCCGACGACCTGGCGCAGCCGCGCGGCATCGCCGAGCACCGGCACCGCGACCGGCTCTTCGCCCTGCGCGGGCGGCAGCCGCAGTCCCACCACCCGGTCCGGCGCGACCGCGTGCGCATCGTGCACCGCGTCCACCGCGAGCACCCCAAGATCCACCGGCGACCGCTCCAGCGGCCGCTGGTGATCGAGCCTGGCGAGCAGCAGCAGGTCGTCCACGAGCAGGCCCATCCGCGCGGCCTGGTCCTCGATCCGGCGCAGCACGCTCGCCACCTCGTCGGGTGAGGCGACCGCGCCCTGCCGGTACAGCTCGGCGTAGCCGCGGATCGACGTCAACGGGGTACGCAGTTCGTGGCTGGCGTCCGCAACGAACTGCCGCATCCGTTCCTCCGAGCCACGCGCGGACGCCTCAGAGCGTTCGCTCGCCCGAAACGCGTTCTCGATCCGCCCGACCATCACGTTGAACGCGTTCGCGAGCCGGCCGACCTCGCTGCCCGGCCTGCGCACCGGCACCCTGCGCGACAGGTCGCCCGCTGCGATCGCCTCCGCCGTGCTCTCGACCTCCTCCAACGGCCGCAGACTTCCCCGGACCAGGGCGTAGCCGATGCCGCCGATCAACACGAGGCCGGCAAGCGCGATCCACAGGAACCGCTCGGTCAGGTCACCGATCGCGGTGTTCACCTCGTCCAGGTTCGCGGCCACCACCACGGTCGCGTTCTGCTGCGGGAAGGCCAGCGGCAACACCCGCCACTGACTGCCGTCACCGCTGCGCGACGGCGCCGTGGCCGCCCGCCCGAACGCCGGGTCACTCGGCACCGCTGGCAGGTCGGTCGGGACGACGCCCGATCCGTTGTACGTTGAGGTCCGCCCGTCGATGGTCACCTCGACCAGGTAACCGCCGCCCGGTGGCGTCAGCAGGCGCAGGTGGTGCAGGTCAGGCAACTGGGTCAACGGGACCTTGGTGAACACCTGCGCGGCATGGTCCAGCCGCTTGTCCACCTGCCCGATCAGGTAGTACTGCAATTCGGCCGAGGCAGCCCACCACGTGCCGAACAGGCCAGCCGCGAGCAACACCACCAGCGCCACGACCAGGTGCACCCGCAACGGCAGCCGGCCCAACGCGCTGCGCAACGCCCGCAACGGCGTCCGCAGTGACGTCCGCCATGAGGTCCGCAGTGCCGCGCGCGGGCCGCCGCTCACGTTCGCGCCCGGCGGCACCGGCGCCCCGAGAGCACTGGTCAGATCCTCCTGCCGACGCCGGGTCCTGGTCATCGCATCGTCATCGTGATCGCCACCGTCGCATCGCGCTAGTTCGGGGCGACGCGCAGCACGTAGCCGACGCCCCGCACAGTGTGAATCAGCCGCGGCTGCACGATGTCCACCTTGCGTCGCAGGTAGGAGATGTAGGACTCGACGACGCCCGCCTCGCCGTTGAAGTCGTAGCGCCACACCTGGTCCAGGATCTGCGCCTTGGACACCACCCGGCCGGCGTTGCGCATCAGGTAGTGCAGCAGCTTGAACTCGGTGGGGGACAACGGGACCAGCTTGTCCGCGCGCCGCACCTCGTGACTGTCCACATGCAATTCGAGATCGGCGTAGCGCAGTGGCGCCTCTGGCGGTTCCGCGACGCCCTTGGTCCGCCGCAGCACCGCGTTCACCCTGGCGATGACCTCCTCCAGGCTGAACGGCTTGGTCACGTAGTCGTCGCCGCCGATGGTAAGGCCGACGATCTTGTCCTCGGCCGCGTCCCGCGCGGTCAGGAACAGCACCGGCACGGTCTGCCCGCCAGAGCGCAGCCAGCGCAGCACGTCGAAGCCGTTGCGGTCGGGCAGCATCACGTCCAGCAGCATCAGGTCGGGACAGTTGCGCTCCACCGCGCGCAGCGCCTCGGTACCGGTCGACGCGGTCGCCACGTCGAAACCGGCGAACCGCAGGCTGGTGGCGAGCAGTTCACGAATGCTCGGATCGTCCTCGACGACAAGCAGCTGGGTACGATCCGCCATCTGCCGCTCCTTCCCGGCCCGGGGCATCGAGCGACCCGGACAATCCTCATTGTGTGGGAATGAGCTGGCAGTTACCTGTGAGGTCGCTGCACATTACCCCAAAAAGCGCTGACCTGGTGATTCAGTCCGCGACCGGGTCCAGGGCCGGGTCGTCGACCAGCGGGTAGTCCCTGGTCGCCGGCAGCGCGGAGCGCCTGCGCCGCGTCCGCACGGCCAGCAGGACCTGGCGCAACGCGTCCAGCACCAGCAGCGCGGCCACCGTGCACAGGCCGATCGCGCCGGACATCCAGTTGCCGTAGAACACGATCGACACCAGCGGCGGCGAGCCCTTGCCGGTCGGCGTGACGATTCGCACGATCCCGCGCTGCCAACACCAGATGCCGACCAGCACAGCGGCCGCGGCGAGCACCAGCTCGCCGATGGCCAGCAGACCCCGCCACGGCTGGTTCAGCCCCGGCTGGTTGCGCTCCAGCTGGTTGCGCTCCAGCTGGTTCGGCTCCGGCGACGTCTCGGTGTGCTCGGGCGTCGGCGTGTCGTTCACGGTGTGTCAGCCTCCCACGGCTCGACCAGCGGGCGCAGCGCGGCCCGCAGCGCGTCCGGGTTCTTCGCCCAGGCCAGTACCACCGAACCGTCGCGCAGGCGAAGTGGGACCTCGGTGAAGCGCTTCGGCACCGTCCATCCACCGCCGAGCACCCGCGCACCGAGCGGCGGTCCGACGTCCTCGACCTGGGCGATCCGCTCGACCGGCAGTTCCTCGCGCCCCTGGTGCAGCGTGTCGGAGGTGAGCAGCACCGAACAGATCCTGCGCCGCGCCTGTACCCACACGGCCGCCGCGACCGCGAGGCCGACCCCGACCACGACCCACGCGATCGCGTGCACCGGCCCGGTCGTCGCCTCGACCCCCGCGCCGACCAGGGCGAAGATCGGTCCCCAGGCCACCGGCCACCAGGACGACCCCGCCTCCGCATACCTCAACGCGGGCGCCCTCATCACAGGGGCCCTCACCGCAGGCGTCGGTGCGCGGCGAAGTAGGCCGACGCCGACGGCAGGTACACCAGGATCACCGCGACCAGGCTGATCAGCAGCCCGACCCCGCTGGAGAGCAGCGTGCCGGTGTAGGCGTCGTAGGCGGCACCGATGATCACCAGCACGGTGATCGTTATTCGCGCCCAGTTCCGCCCGGCCCGCACCTTGTACGCGAAGAACACGTAGAGCGCCGCGAACAGCACCAACGTGACGATCGTCGTGGTGATCAGCACGTTCGCGTACTCGCCGTACTGGCTCGGCGCGATGTTCGGCGGCTTGGCCCTGGTCAACGCGTCGACGATCGCGGCCTTCTCGCGCACGGTGATCACCGCGAACACCAGGCTCAGCACCGCACCGGCGATCCAGATCCAGAACGCCACCAGCACCGGGACAGGCGGGCGCAACGACGTCGGCTGCTCCGGCTCCGCCGGTTTCCGCTGCTTACTCACGACGCGTGACGGTATGCCGCCGCCGATCGCGCTGTCCACCAGGGTCAGCCACCGCGCAGGTACCGGCTCGTCGCCGCGCTGTACATCACCGGAATCGCCACCAGCACCGCGGCCACGTTGACCGCAGCGAACGCCAGATCCACCCGGCCACCCGGCCCGATCGCCAGGTAGAGCGCGGCATAGAAGCCGGTGAGGCACAGCCGGTCCAGCACGGCCAACGCACCCAGCGCGGTGAGTGTCGCCCGCGACCAGCGCGCCCCGTCCCGAAACGCGAACACGACCGCCAGCGTCACCACGAACAGGACCAGGTCGAACAGGGCACTCGCCACGCTCGGCCCGGCGAACACGGGCGGCAGCACCGTATCTTGCGAATCACCCGGATCGGTGGACATGATCGCCTGGCGCATGATCCGCCCGGCCAGGCACAACCCGATGCTCTCGCCGACCACCCCGCTGACGATCGCCACGAACCACAACCCGCTCGCCAGCCGCACCGCGCGAGGACGCGGCAGAGCCGACCGGTAGGCGGATTCGCCCACCAGCCGACGCATCGGGAAGTGGCCAGGTCGATCGGGCATGGCCGGACAAAACTAGCCAGAACAAGCCCGTCCGCGCAGGTGAATTCCCCAGCTGCGGCCCGAAATTTACCTCGCGACCACCGCGTGCCGTGCGGCGTGCGGCGTGACTACTGCTCGGCCAGCCAGCCCGCGGCCTCGACCGCCCAGTAGGTCAGGATGATGTCCGCGCCGGCACGCCGGATCGCGGTCAGCATCTCCATGATCGTGCGGTCGCGGTCCAGCCAGCCGCGTGCGGCGGCCGCCTCGACCATCGCGTACTCGCCGGAAACCTGGTACGCGGCAACCGGAACCGGGCTCATCTCCGCGACCGCGCGCAACACGTCCAGATAGGCGAGCGCGGGCTTGACCATGACCGCGTCCGCTCCCTCGTCGAGATCCAACTCGACCTCGCGGAGCGCCTCGGTCAGGTTCGCCGGGTCCTGCTGGTAGGTCTTGCGGTCGCCCTGCAACGCGGACTCGACCGCATCGCGGAACGGGCCGAAGAACGCGCTCGCGTACTTGGCCGAGTAGGCGAGGATGCCCGCGTCGGTGTGGCCGGCATCGTCGAGCGCGGCGCGGATGACGCCGATCTGGCCGTCCATCATGCCGCTCGGCCCGAGCCAGTGCGCGCCCGCCTCAACCTGCGCTAGCGCCATTTCCGCATACACCGCAAGGGTTTTGTCGTTGTCCACCCGGCCGTCGGCGGTCAACACGCCGCAGTGGCCGTGGTCGGTGAACTCGTCGAGGCACGTGTCCGCCATCAGCACCGTGTCGTCGCCGAGTTCGGCACGCAGGTCGCGCAGGGCGACGTTGAGCACCCCGTTCGGGTCGATCGCGCCGGAGCCGGCCGCGTCCCGCGTCTTCGGCACACCGAAGATCATCAGGCCGCCGACGCCGGCACGGACCGCCTCGACCGCGGCTTTGCGCAGCGAGTCGCGGGTGTGCTGGAGCACGCCGGGCATGGAGTCGATCGAGATCGGCTCGGTGAGCCCTTCCTTGATGAACATGGGCAGCACCAACTGGCGCGGCCGGATCGTGGTTTCGCTGACCAGTCGCCGAACCGCCGCCGTGGTACGCAACCGGCGCGGCCGATGAGTCGGAAACACAACGTCCTCCTTACCAAGGCTTCCGGCAACCCGAAAACCATTCACCACAAGCAGGCTAACTCAAGTCCGACAAGACGATGGTGCCAGTGGGTGCGAAGAGTGCCCTGGGGCCCTGTTCCTCCAGTTGACACGGAACCTACCGCGAGACACTATGAACACATGTTCATGAACAGATGTTCATAATGGGAGGTTCGATGACCGGCATCGTCAACACCGCGCAGGCGCAGGCGTGGAACGGGTATGAGGGTGAGCACTGGGCCGCCCACTACGACCGCTATGACGCGGTGAACGACGGATTCAACGAGGCATTGCTCGACGCGGCCACGATCAGCGAGCACGCTCGGGTGCTCGACCTGGGCTGCGGAAACGGCCAGTTGACCCGTGCTGCGGCCCGCCGGGCCCGATTCGGTCAGGTCACCGGGATCGACCTGTCCGATCCGATGCTCGCCAGGGCACGTGAGCGTGCGAAGGCCGAGACCGTGCCCAACGTGTCGTTCGAGCGCGGCGACGTGCAGGTGTACCCCTTCCGGGACGGCTCGTTCGATGTCGCGCTCAGCAGGTTCGGGGTCATGTTCTTCGCCGACCCGGTCGCCGCCTTCGCCAACGTCGGCCGTGCGCTGCGGCCCGGCGGCCGACTCGCGTTCCTGGGCATGACCGCACTGTCCGGGACCGACCTCGGCACGGTTTTCGACGCGATGGCACCCCATCTGCCACGCCCGACCGGGCCGGACGGGACCGGTCCCACCTCGTTCGCGGACCCCGCTCGCACCCGATCCGTGCTGGCCGACGCCGGGTTCCGGGACATTGCCTGCACCCGCGTCGAGGCCGACCAGATCTGGGGTCGCGACGTCGCCGATGCCGCCGAGTTCATCACCGGCTGGGGACCGGTGAAGTTCCATCTCCACCAGGCCACTCCGGACGACGCGGCGCGCGCGGTGGACGCTCTCACCGCCGCGCTGCGACGTTTCGCCGAGCCGGGGGCCGTTCGCCTGCGCGGAACCGCGTGGCTGGTGACAGCTCTACGATGACCCCTTGATGGCACCGAGAAAAGCGGCGGCGCTGCGCGGCGACGCAGACGGGCGAAGCCTGCGCGAGCATCTGATCGCCACCGCCGAACGCATGATCTCCGACCAGGGCACGGCCACGCTCACCGTGCGTGCGATCGCCCGCGAGGCGGGCGTGGCCGACGGCGTGCTGTACAACCACTTCGCCGACAAGGAAGAACTGCTGGCGCACGCGCTGCACGCGTATGTTCGGACGGTCGAACGGGGTCTTGGCGTGCTTCCCGAGCCCGGTGCCAGCACCGTTGAGGCCAACCTGCGTGCTCACCTCGCCTATGGCCTTGCCCTGCACAAGGCGATCCTGCCCGCGTTCGCCGGGCTGCTCGCGCAACCCGCCGTGCTCGCCAGGTTCGCCGGACTTGGCGAGCACGGCGGAAACTGGCGTGACCACCTGCTCGGTTACCTGCGTGCCGAACAGAACCTGGGACGGCTCGCGGCGGACGCCCAGGTGGACGCCGCCGCAGCGATGATCGTCGGCGTCTGCCACGAGGTCGTGCTGTCCGCGTTGTTCCCACCCAATGGCTCCTCGCCAGGCACAGTCGCGGTCGAGTCCGTCGTCACCACCGTGCTCAACGGCATCGCCTGATCCGAACAGGCGCGAAAGTCGCCGACTGTGGACAACTATCGCGCCTGTGGACAACCCGAGAGCGAGGGCTCAGCGGCGGGCGCGCTTGGTCTTGCGCGGGGGCGGCAGCGCACCTTCTGCACGCAACCGCGCCGCGTGCGCGGCGAGCGCGTCGACAAGGCTCGGCACGGACGCGTCCTCCGGCTGCACGTCGACCCGCAGGCCGAACTCGTGCGCGGTCTCCGCCGTCTTCGGGCCGATGCACGCGACCAGCGTCCTGGTGTGCGGCTTGCCCGCGATGCCAACCAGGTTCCGCACTGTCGAGGACGACGTGAAGCACACAGCGTCGAACCCGCCGGACTTGATCATCTCACGGGTGTCCGCGGGCGGCGGGGCCGCGCGCACGGTCCGGTACGCGGTCACGTCGTCGATCTCCCAGCCTCGATCACGCAGGCCGGCGGCCAACGTCTCCGTTGCGATGTCGGCGCGCGGCAGCAGCACGCGGTCCACCGGGTCGAGGATGTCGTCGTGCGGCGGGAAGTCCGCGAGCAGACCCTCGCTGGACTGCTCGCCGGAGGGCACCAGCTCGGGGATGATGCCGAACGAGCGCACCTTGGCCGCGGTCGACTCACCGACACAGGCGATCTTCACGCCGGAGAACGCGCGCGCGTCAAGACCGAACTCGCGGAACTTCTCCCAGACCGCGCGAACAGCGTTCGTCGAGGTGAACACGACCCACTGGTAGCGGCCGTCGACGAGGCCCTTGACCGAGCGCTCCATCTGCGCGGGGCTGCGCGGCGGCTCGACCGAGATGGTCGGCACCTCGACCGGGATGGCGCCGTGCGAGCGCAGCTTCACGCTCATCTCGATGGCCTGGTCCTTGGTCCTTGGCACCAGCACCTTCCAGCCGTACAGCGCGCGCGACTCCCACCAGGACAGCTTCGCCCTGTTCCCGGCCGCCGCACCGACCGTGACGATCAGGTTCCCGGCCAGCTCGCCGGCGTCGGCGGCGAGCGAGGCGAGGGTGGTGTCGACGGTGCGCTGGCCGTTGCCGGTGCCGTCCGCGGTCACCGCGACCGCGGTCGCGGACGCCATGCCGTTCTCGACGAGGCAGGACGCGGCCTCGGCGAGGTGTCCGCCGGTGGCGTGCAGGACGAGGGTGCCGGGGGCGGCGGCAAGGCCGGCCCAGTCGATCTCGCCGCGCACGTCGACCTCGGTGTGCACGGCACCGAGCGCGACACCCGCGTAGGCGGGCACCGCGGTACCGGCGGGCACGCCGGGCACGACGTCGAAGGCGATGCTGCTCTTGGCGACGGCCTGGGCCTCGCGCACGACCGCGTCCAGCGTGAGCGGGTCACCCGCCACCAGCCGGACAACGGACCTGCCGGCCTTGGCCTCGTTCACCAGGTCTTTCGCCACGTCGGCCGGGTCGCCGACGGCGGGACGCAGCTCCACCTCCTCGCCGATGAGCGCGAGAACGGCGGACGGGACATCCGGATCGGTCACCACGAGTTCGGCATGTGTGATCAACTCGTTGGCCCGAACGGTGAGCAACCCGGTGTCGCCGGGGCCGGAGCCCACAAAAGCGATCCGCCCGGGGGCCTTACGTGCGCGGGTCATCTGGGCACTCTCCATCAAACTATGCCTCCGGGCCGGACAGCACTGCGGCCCCGAGATCGAGCAGCTCGGCGGCCAATTCACGGCCGAGTTCGTCTGCGTTGGTCAGGTCAGATACGGCGGAAGCACGGAGGATCTCGTTCTGCGGGGTGGCGGCGACGCCACGCAGCGACAGTCGGAGAACGATCCGTTCTCCACCCGCGCCGTCGGCCATCACATCCTCCACGACTTCGGCCAATGCTCCAACTGGCGCGCTGCAACCGGCTTCGAGCGCGGCAAGCATCGCTCGTTCCGCGGTTACCGCGGCCCTTGTTCCTTCATCGTCAAGCGTGGCCCTGAGCAGGTGTTCGACGTCCATGTCGGACACCCGGCACTCCAGCGCGAGCGCGCCCTGGGCCGGGGCGGGCAGCATCTGGATCGGGTCAAGCACCTCGGTGATCTCGTCGGTCCGACCGAGCCGCGCCACGCCGGCCTTGGCCACCACGACCCCGTCGAGTTCGCCGTCGGTCACCTTGCGAATCCGGCTGTCTACATTGCCGCGAATCGGCACGATTTCCAAACCGAGACCCAGCGCGGCCAGTTGCGCGGCCCGTCGAGCGGCGCCGGTGCCGACGCGCGAACCGGACGGCAGCTCACCGAGGGTGAGGCCGTCGCGGGCGATCAGCACGTCCCTCGGGTCCTCCCGCTCGGGCACGGCCGCCAGGACAAGGCGCGGATCGGGCGCGGTGGGCAGGTCCTTGTAGGAGTGCACGGCGATGTCGACCTCGCCGGCGGCGAGCGCGTCGCGCAGGGCCGAGGTGAACACGCCGACGCCGAGTTCGGCGACGGGCGCGCCGGAGCGGTCACCGATCGTGGACACGGTGATGATCTCCACGCTGGCGCCATCGGCCTCAAGCCGGTCGGCCATCAACCGGGTCTGCGCAAGGGCGAGCGCGCTGCCTCGGGTACCGATCCGCAGCGTCCGGCCGACCAGGGTCCGACCGGGGGGCATGTCCGCCTCCTCGCCGCCGCGTTGGGCTTGTGTCACGCTGGTGCCTCTCCATCAAGCTTGGCCAGGTTGGCCGCGAGGCTCGCGCCGTCCAGGCTGAGCCCTTCGACGGTCGCTGCCGCGCTGACCACGGCCGCCGTCTTGGGATCGAGTTCGAACAGTTCGCGAAGGGCGTCTGCGTAGCTGGCGCCGCCTGGGGCGGACGCGAGCTGCTTGACCCGCACGGTCGGCGTGTGCAGCAGCTTGTCCACCACGCGGCGCACGGTCTTGGCGAGTTCGCCGCGCACCTGTTCGTCGAGTTCGGGGAGCCGGGAGTCGAGCCGGAGCAGTTCGGCGTCGACCACCTCGGCTGCGCGCCTGCGCAGCGCGGTGACGGTCGGCGTGACCTCGGCGGAGCGTTGCGCGGCGAGGTAGCCGCGCACCTCCTCGGCGAGGATCGCGCCGGCCCGGTGCGTGGTCCTGCCGGTCGGCGCGTCGGCCAGCCGGTCGCGCAGGGTCTCCAGGTCGACGACGGTGACCCCGGGCAGGTCGGCGACGGCCGCGTCCACGTCCCTCGGCAGGCCGAGGTCGCACACGACCAGCGGACGACCGGGGGCTCGCCCGACAAGGCCGCGTGCCACGGTCTCGGCGTGCACGACCACGTCGAGCGAGCCGGTGCAGGCGAGCAGCAGGTCCGCTTCGGCGACGTGCGCGGCCAGGTTGTCAAGGCCGATGGCGCGCGCCGGCACACCCTCCTCGGTGAGCGACGCGGCGAGTCGGGTGCCGTTGGCCTGCGTGCGGTTGGCGATCACCATGTCGCCGATGCCGGCCCTACGCAGCGAGGCCGCGGCCAACCCACCCATCGAGCCAGCGCCGACGACAAGGGCGCGACGGCCGGCGAGGTCGCCGAGCACGCGTTGCGCGTCGTTGAGCGCCTCGGTCACGACCGAGGCGCCGGCCGCGTCGATGTCGGTTTCCGCGTGCACGCGCTTGCCGACCCGCAGTGCGTGCTGGATCAGCTCGTGCAGGGTGCGCCCGACGGTACCGGCCGCGTCGGCGGCGGCGTACGCGCCACGCAGTTGGCCGAGGATCTGCGGCTCCCCGACGACCATCGAGTCAAGGCCCGCTGCCACCGAGAACAGGTGTTCGACGGCGGCGGCCGCGTAGTGCACGTAGAGCTTCTCGCACAGCACCACCGTGTCCTCGCCGGACTCGCGGGCCAGCACGGTGGACAGGTCGGATACGCCGCCGTGGAAGGTCTCGACGACCGCGTAGACCTCGACCCGGTTGCAGGTCGAGAGCAGCAGCACCTCGTTGACGTGGGCGCAGCCGAGCAACTCGTGCAGAACCTTGGCGGTGTCCGCGGTCGACACGCTGGCGCGCTCAAGGTCGCGCACGCCAGCACTGCGGTGCGACATACCGACGACGAGCACGTTCATCGGCGGATCACCATCCCGTTCACCCCGGTCCCGTTCACCCCAGTCGCGTCCGACCCGTTGACCGGGTCGGGTGCCGCGCCGTCCACTGTCCTGTTCCTGGTCCGCTCGGCTACGCGATCGGCCCGGTGCGCACCACCCCTGCGGGTCGCCTGCGTCGGCAGGGCTCCGTCCGGGGTCGCTCCGGTCGCCGCTGCGGCGTCCTCGGCAGCCTCGTCTGCCCGGCGCGCGACGTGGAAGGACAAGATCTGCATCTCGACCGCGAGATCGACCTTGCGAACCTCAACATCGTCAGGCACCTGGAGAACAACGGGTGCGAAATTAAGAATGCATCGGACGCCCGCAGATACCAAACGATCGCAGACCAACTGCGCGGCCGAGGGGGGCGTCGCGACGACCCCGATGGACACCCCTCGCTCGGCGCAGATGCGCCCGATGTCGTCGATATGGTCGACCGGAATCCCCCCAACTGGCACACCAATCAGGTCTTCCTCGACATCGAACAGGGCCGACACCGGGAAGCCCCTGCTGCGGAAGCCCGCGTAGTTGGCCAGGGCGTGACCAAGATTACCTATTCCGACCACGGCGACGCTGTGCTTGCGGGTCAGTCCGAGGATGCGTTCGATCTCCTCGATGAGCACCGCGACCTCGTAGCCGACTCCCCGCGTGCCGTACGAGCCGACGTAGGAGAGGTCCTTGCGCAGCTTCGCCGAGTTGACCCCGGCGGCCGTCGACAGCTCCTCGCTGGAGATGGTGCCGACGCCTTGTTCGGCAAGGCCGGAAAGAACCCGGAGATAGACCGCGAGCCGTGCCACGGCGGCCTCGGGAATGACTCGCGCACGATCGCGCACGGGTTCCCCATCGGGACCGACCGCGGGTATCGGCTCGGTGACCGCATCAGCCGGACGGCTGGGCGTTTCCCCGCGTCCCCGGCCTCGCTGCACCGCCACGCCGCTGCTCCTCGCTGTTTGCGCACCCACTGCCCAGGTTGCCAGTGCCGTCCGGTTGCCAGCCAGCATCGGGCCCCCAACACCGCAACAAACCGGAGGATGAAACAAGGCTGACCGGAACGCCGACGGCGTGACGCCAACACGGTAGCCATTTGTGAACTCATGCACAAAGTCGCCGGTCGGACCCGCACCCCACGGTCGTCCAGGTGCTCAGCCAGCCACCGTGAACCTGACCGACGGCCATCCGGTCGCCCCGTCCGGGATCTCGTCGGCCGGCACCTGGGTCTGCGTGTAGCCGGTGTCGTCGGTCGCCCGTGCCTCGACCGTGTGCGCACCGGCCTTGAGCGCGAACGTCGTTCGCCACATCCGCCAGGTGTTCTTGCTGACCTCGGTGGACAGCTGCGCGCTCTGCCACGCTCCGCCGTCCACCCGCACCTCGACCTTGGCGATCCCCCTGCTCTGCGCCCACGCGATCCCGGCGACCGTCACCTGCCCCGGTTTCACGTTCGCGTACGCCTGCGGCTTGTCGATGCGGGACTCGGTCTTGATCGGCGCCTGCTGCGAGTAGCCGCGCGGTACCCAGTACGCCTGCTTGTCCCAGCTGGTCAGCTCCATGTCGACCACCCACTTAGTAGCCGATACGTACCCGTAGAGGCCGGGCACGACCATCCTGGCCGGGAAACCGTGCTCGACCGGCAGCGGTTGCCGGTTCATGCCGATCGCGAGCATGGCGCCCCGGTTCGGGTCGAGCAACACGTCGACCGGGGTGCCGACGGTGAACCCGTCCACGCTTGTGGAGAACAGCTGCTGCGCGCCCGGTTTCACCCCGGCCTCCAGCAGCAGGTCGCGCAGTGGCACGCCGATGAAGTTCGACGTGGAGATGTAGGGCCCGCCGACCGGCTCGGACACACAGGTCAGCGTCACGGGCCGCTCGATCAGCCTGCGGCCGCGGATGTCGGCGTAGGAGAAGATGATCTCCCGCTCGACCATGCCGTGCACGCGCAGCGACCAGCTTGACGCGCTCAACTGGGGAACGGTGAGCGCGGTGTCGATGCGGTAGAAGTCCGCGTTGTTCGTGATGAAACTAGGTGTCCCGGCCTCGGCGAAGTCCGCGCCGGCCGGCAGCCTCGGCGCCGGGTCGGCCGGGGTGAGTGCGCCGATCTGATCGATCGACGTCTGGGCGTTGGACCGGTTGGACAGCGCGTGCCCGCCCAACCCGACGATGCCGGCGCCGACCGCGACCCCCGCCGAGGTCACCAGGAACTTCCGCCTGCTCTCGTCCGCCGCCCACCCCGCCTGCTCCTCCGCCGGCCCGCTTGCCGCCGCTGCCCGCAGCGCCAACCGGTGCAGCCACCGGAACACCAACACCCCGCCGACCAGGCTCCCGACCGGCGACAACACCCCCAACTGCCCCAGATCGTCGCGCTGCAACACCACGTACACGCCGACGACGCCGAGCACGATGGCGAGTACGACGCCGGGGGCGGCGCGATGCCGGGAGAGCAATCCCGCGACCATCCCGAAGATCAACAAGGCCACGCCGACGCTGATCATCAGCACGGTCTTGTCATTGGTGCCCAAGCCGAGCGTGTTCACCGCGAACTCTTTGAACCGTGCCTGGGTGAGGGTGACGATCTCCTCGTTCACCGCGAGCAACGGCGCGGACGTCGGACCAACGAACACGGCGATGATCTCGCCGATCGCGACCGCGCTGCCGATGCCCACGACCCCGACCAGCATCGCGGCGAGCACGGAAAGCCGAGTCGGCCCCGGCTCCCCGGGCTCAGCGGTGGGGAGATCGGGTTCCTGCGTCAGGGTTTCGCGGCTCACACTCGATATACGACGCTCTCCCGGCATCGGATCGCACCTGTTTGGCGGTCCAGCGGCCGATCGGTAATCACCCGGTAAGAACCAACGCGCGTCAGCGGGCGAGCGCGCGTCGGAACCGCTCCTCCTCGACCTGCCAGTACCCGTGTTCCGCGCCGTCGATGACGATCACCGGAACCCGGTCGCCGTACTCGGCGCGCAGCTCGGGGTCGCTGTCCACGTCCGTCGCCGACCACTCGACGCCCAGCTCCGCGCAGATCCGCGCGACATCGGCCTCCGCCTTGTCGCAGGAGTGGCAGCCCACCCTGGTCATCACGGTCACCTGATGTGCCACGTGCCCATCCTCCTCCAGTCACCGCAACAGCGGCTCAGTGCAGCAGCGACCGCGCGACCTTCCCGGTCGCCGAATGGGGCAGCGACGGCACGAACTCGACCTGGCTCGGCACCTTGAACCTGGCCAGTCGCTCCGCGCAGTGCGCGAGCACCACCTCTGCGGTCAGCTCCGCGTCCGTGTGCGGCACCAGCACCGCCTTGACCGCCTCGCCGGTCCGCTCGTCCGGCACGCCGACCGCGGCAGCCTCGGCCACCGCAGGCAACTCCGCCAGCACCCGCTCCACCTCGTGCGGATACACGTTGAACCCGTTGACGATGATCAGATCGTTGGCCCGGTCGACCAGATGCAGGTCGCCATCCGCGTCCAGGTACCCGATGTCTCCGGTGCGGAACCAGCCATCGTCGTCCGGTCCGTGCTCGCCGCCCGGCCAGTACCCGCTGAACAGGTTCGGCCCGCGCACGGCCACCACCCCGGTGCCGCCGCTGTCGTCGCCGATCAGGTCGTCGATCAGGTCGCCGTCCTCGCCGTCTAGGCCCGGCAGCGCGTCACCATCGCTGTCCACGATCCGCAGTTCGACCCCTGGCAGCGGCCGCCCCACCGACCCCGGCTTGGCATGTCCGGTAACCAGAGTCGAGGTCAGCACCGGCCCCGTCTCGGTAAGCCCGTACCCCTCGAACACCGACAACCCGGTCACGTGCCGCACCGCGGCCAGCACCTCGACCGGCAACGGCGCCGCGCCCGAGGTGAGCAGCCGAACCGTGGACAACGCCGAGCGCAGCCGCTCCTGCGGCACCGTCAGCAGTGCCGAATACATCGGCGGCACGCCGACCAGGGTCGTCACCCGGTGCTGCTCGATCAGGTCAACCGCGGCCTGCACACTGAAGTGCGGCAACAGCACCGCGGTCGCCCCGGCGGCGGCCACCTGGATGAGGCCCGGCCCGAGCCCGTAGGCGTGCGAGAGCGGAATGGCCAGCAGGAGCCGATCGGCCGCGGTGACCGGCGCCGGCCGCAGTGCGGCACACTGCTCGGCGTTGGTGATCAGCGCCCGGTGCGACAACATCACCGCGCGAGCGCGCCCGGACGTGCCCGAGGTGTAGCAGAGCACCGCGAGATCCTCGCCGCCGCCGATCGCGGCGAACTCGGGCGGGTCCGTGTCCGGCCGGGTCGGCGGGTCGAAGCGACGCAGGTCGACGCCGGACACCGGGTCGCCGATCAGCGCGGTCGCCCCGGAGTTCTCGACCAGTTCGGCGACCACGCTCGGCGGCACGTCGGTGTTCAACGGCACCACGACCGCGCCCGCGCGCAGCACGGCGAACACCGCGATGCAGTAGGCCGAACCGGTCGGCAGCCGCACCGCGACCCGGTCGCCAGGTGCGATCCCGGCCTCGACCAGCGCGGCGGCCTGCGCGTCCGCTGCCGCGTCCACCTCCGACCAGGACAGCGTCCGCCCGGACTCGGCGTCGATCAGCGCGGCATGTGCGGGGCCGCGCGCCGCGGCCGATGCGACCAGATCGGCGATGTTGCCGGTCGTCATTGACCCTCCTGACTGCGGGCGAACAGCTGAGCGAAATCACCTTATCCGGCAGCACAACGATGCAAACCCGCGTCATGACCCGCCAACTCACGCGTTGCCCGGTATGAGTGGGCTTGCTCAAGGCACGCACCCGGCGGGTCGATGCGCTATCGGAACCAATTTCAAACTACTCACCGGTAGCAACCGCACGTATGCTGTGTCAGCCTTGGACGACAGCACCACCAGTGACGCGCAGGCGTAGCCGACCGGGCCGGAGGAGAGAACGAGGGCGTGGCCATGCACTCACCCGCGAGCGACCCTGACAACCGACGTTCCGCCCTGGTGCTGGCGGGTCCAACCAGGCAAAGTCACCCATTGGTGGTCGCCAGGACATGAACGGTGCGGCCCGCGCCAGCGGGAGGACGATCAAGCTGTCCGAAACCGGTCAACCCCGAGGGGCCCGGTTGACTCGTCGTGTCGCCCCGACCGAAATCGATCAACTGAGCGTAACCGCGCCCGAGCCGCGCCTGACTGGACAACTCCCCCTCGGAGAGGAATCAATCTCCGAACCGGCGAACACCCCAGGCGCACACGAACGCGACGAAACCGGCAAAGATGATCAGCGTGGGCAGGCATGGGACCTGGTCGGCTCCGCCCAGCAGGGCGACGCCTCCGCCTTCGGCGAACTGTACGACCGGTACGTTGACGCGGTCTTCCGCTACGTGCTGTTCCGCGTCGGTGACCGCTCGTTAGCCGAAGACGTCACCAGCGAGACGTTTCTGCGTGCCTTCCGCAGGATCAACTCGATCAGCTACCAGGGCCGCGACGTTGGCGCCTGGTTCGTCACCATCGCCCGAAACATCGTGCTCGACCACGTCAAGTCCAGCCGCTTCCGGCTTGAGGTGAGCACCGCGGACCCGGACGACGGCCAAGCCGTCGCGGTCGGCCCGGAAACCCAGGTGCTGGCCAACATCGCGCACGCCGAACTGCTCAGCTGCGTCGAGCAGTTAGGCGATGACCAACGGGAATGCATCGTGCTGCGATTCCTGCAGGGCCTTTCGGTCGCCGAGACCGCCGAGATCATGAACCGCAACGCGGGCGCGATCAAGGCACTGCAACACCGGGCCGTCCGCCGCCTCGCCCAACTCCTGCGCACCGAACCCAGCTGACCGGCGCGTAACCCAGATCGATTCCGCTCGTTGCTCACGTCGACATCTCCACAGCTACGACTCCACAGCTACGACCGGAACGGTGAGCACGGGCTTTGACACCGTGGACGCGCAACCGTCAGCGTGAGCGCTTCGCTCGCGCCGCTGACGCGTTGGCCGGCCCGGGTGGCACGAGCGACACCGAACCCAACGACCCGAGGCTGGCCGGCGAACTGGCCGTACTCCTGCGGTTGAGCCGCAGCACCGACGCGACCGCACCCGAACCGGACACCCGCGAGCGGATGCGCGCCAAGGTCGTGGCCGAACTGCCCGCCATCCTGACCGAGCGGGCCAGGACCGCTCGGCAGACAACGCTGTCATCGGCGAGCAAACCCGGTGCGAAACAACACGTCACCGGCCCGCGAGGCCGGCTCGCCATCGCGGTCGGCGCGGCATTCTGCCTGGTCATCGCGGTGTGTGGAATGGCAATGCTGCTCTCAGGCAACGCCCTGCCCGGTGATCCCCTCTACGGTGTCCGTCGCACCGTCGAATCAGCGGCCATGGGCCTGACCTTCGGAGACGAGTCCAAGGGCTTCAAACACCTCGCCTACGCCGCCGACCGCGTCAGCGACATCGAATCCCTCGCCGCCCGCTACCCGAACACCGCGGACAGTCCGGCAGGCGACTACCTCACCGCCCTCGCCGACTTCAACTCCGACGCCGCCGCCGGTTCCACCGATCTCACCGGCTACGCGTCCGGCAACGGCCCGGACGTGCTCAACCGGCTGCACGACTGGGCGAGCCAACAGTCCACGCGCCTCACCGCGGTCGGCCCCAAACTCCCCGAGGAAGCCCGCACCGCGTCCGGCGCCAGCATCACCCTGCTGACCAGGATCGAAACGCGCGCGACCGCCCTGCTCGCCAGAACCTCGTGCTACACGGTCACCTCGGGAGCCAGCGACGACATCGGTGTCCTCCCCGCGACCGGCGCCTGCGACCAGCCGCCCGATGCCCGCCAGAACCTCGCCCCCACCGTCACCCCGACCCCCACGTCGCGGCAGCCCTCCGCCCCGGCCATCGCCGCCCAACCCACCACGGGATCCAACCTGACCGCCACCCCAGCACAGATCCCACCCGCGCGACTCCCACCCGCGCGACCGAGCGTCACGCCCAGCGCGGCCCCACCCCCGGTGACGTTGCCCACCCAGCCGACGACGCCAACCACCCCGGTCCTCCCCGGCCCACCCGCGATTTCGCTGCCCTTGCCGCTGCCGTTGCCCGGCGCCCACATCCCGCCACTGCTGCCCGGCCTCCCGTGGATCAACATCGGACAGTGATCGAAACGCGGTCAAGGGGGGCGAATCAGGTCGCGGACAGGCTCTACGCTTGAGTAGTCCGACAGCGACCTATCAGGAGGCGCCACGGTGCCACTACGGGGTGACAGCACAAAGGGTGCCGAGCGCGAACGCCGCGCCGAACTGGCCGGGGAGGCGTCTGCCGAAGCCGCGGTGGCGTCCGCCGGTACCGGCGCGAACTCACCGCTGCCCACGCCCACCGACCTGACCGCGGCCGCGTTCTTCGACGTCGACAACACCATGATGATGGGCGCGTCGATGTTCCACTTCGCGCGCGGCCTGGCCGCGCGCAAGTACTTCAGCACGTCGGACCTGGCCGGCTTCGCCTGGACGCAGGTAAAATTCCGGGTCGGTGGCAAGGAGAGCCCCGAAGGCATCAACGCCAGCCGCGAGCGCGCACTGTCGTTCATCGCGGGCCGCAGTGTCAGCCGAACTCATCGGCCTCGGCGAAGAGATCTACGACGAACTCATGGCAGACAAGATCTGGACCGGCACCCGAGCCCTCGCCCAGATGCACCTCGACGCGGGTCAGCGAGTATGGCTCGTCACCGCGACCCCGGTGGAACTGGCGCAGATCATCGCCCGCAGGCTCAACCTGACCGGCGCCATGGGCACCGTCGCGGAAAGCATCGACGGTGTCTACACCGGACGGTTGGTCGGCGAGATGTTGCACGGCAAGGCAAAAGCCCACGCGGTACGCGCCATCGCCGCCCGCGAAGGTCTGGATCTGCGGCGCTGCACGGCATATTCGGACTCGGTCAACGACATGCCCATGCTCTCGGTCGTCGGCACCGCGGTCGCCGTCAACCCCGACCAGGCCCTGCGCGAGCAGGCCCGCAAGCGCGGTTGGGAGATCCGCGACTTCCGCGCCGGCCGCAAAGCCGCGAAGATCGGCGTCCCTTCGGTGTTCGGCGCGGGCGCCTTGGCCGGCGCGGTAGCCGCCGGCATGGCCTACCGCCGCCGCGACCGCTGAACCAGCCGGCACAGCCCACCCCTAAAAGCCGCCCATCAAAATTTCGCGAATACCTCTCACATCCGCCGCCCCCACCCCACCGCTCCCTGGGGGAGCCCCCTCGGCCAGTCTAGCGGGTTCAAGATCGATTTGGTGGGATTGTGGGTGGCGCTGTGGACAAACTGGCTGGGTGTGGATAACTGGTGTGACCGCGGGAGCGGCACCAACGGGGTGGGCAGGCCCGCGCCGTTCACCAGATCGGGGCGAGAATCAGCCTTGTTGCGGGGCGGAGCCGTCTGCCGGGACGACGTAGACCGCAGTTCCGTACGCGGCGATCTCGCTCGCGGTGCCGCCGATCTCGTTGCAGTCGAACCGCATGGCGAGCACCGCGTTGGCGCCGCGCGCCATCGCTTCCTGGCACAGCCGCTCGATCGCCTCGTTGCGCGAGTCGGCGAGTAGCTTGGACAGTCCCTTCAGTTCGCCACCGGCCAATGCCTTGAAGCCGGCGCCCATGTTGGAGAAGGCGTTGCGGCTGCGCACCGTGAGGCCGAACACCTCGCCCATCACCCTGACCGCCCGGTAGCCGGGCAGGTCGTTCATGGTCGACACCAGGATCGGGAACTGCTGAGCCTGCGGTTGGGTCATGGCCGCAGCGTACCGAGCATGCGTCCGGTCAGCAGCAGAATCGGCATTTCGCCCGTAATGCCCCGGCTCAGCCGAGGAAGGCGCTGCGACGTTGTGACAGCAGTCGGTACAGGGTCTGCTGGATGGTCTCCCGGACCTGGTCGGTCAGGTTGAACACCAGCATCGGGTCGTCCTCGGCCCCGGCCACCTGCCGGTCGGTCGGAATGGGTTCGCCGAACTCGATGTACCACTTCGACGGCAGCGGGATCGCGCCGAGCGGGCCGAGCAGCGGGAACAACGGCGTCACCGGGAAGTACGGCAGTCCGAAAAGCCTGGCCAGCGGCTTGATGTCGGCGATCTTCGGGTAGATCTCCTCGGCGCCGACGATCGAACACGGCACGATCGGCACCCCGGTGCGCAGTGCCGCCGACACGAACCCGCCTCGACCGAAGCGTTGCAGCTTGTAGCGGTCGCGGAACGGCTTGCCGATGCCCTTGAAGCCCTCCGGCCACACGCCGACGAGTTCGCCACCGCTGAGCAGCCGTTCGGCGTCGGCGTTGCAGGCCAGTGTCTGCCCGGACTTGCGGGCCAGCGGGCCGACGACCGGTGTGCGGAAGACCAGGTCCGCGCCGAGCATTCGCAGGTGGCGGCGGCGCGGTGTGTTGTCGTGCACGGCGACCGCGGTCATCACCGCGTCCAGCGGCAGGGTGCCGGAGTGGTTGGCGACGATCAGCGCACCGCCCTGCTTGGGCAGGTTGTTGGCGCCGAAAACCTCGACCCGGAACCACTTCTGGTACAGCTGCCGCAGCGGCGGCAACAGGATGGTGTCGGTCAGTTCGGCGTCGAAGCCGAACTCGTCGATCTCGTAGTCGCCGGCCAGTCGGTGTCGAAGAAAACGCAGGAAGTCGGCGAGCCGATCACCGGTCGGCGCGTTGGCGTTGGTGTGCAGGGTCGCTACGGGCGCGGGCTCGCGTTGCGGCACGGGGCTGGGGCGCCGCCGCGCGTTGGTGCGGGGCGGATAGGTCTCCGTGGGATGGGTGTTTCCGTGCAGCTGGATCACGCGCGCTTCCGCCACTGCCGCCGTCCTTTCTCCTTCAGCGCTGCGTGGACAAACGTTCAGCGCAACAGCTCGGCCAGGCCGAGCAGGCTTTTTTCCATGGCCGCGACGCGACCCGGATCGAGCACCGGACGCAACCCTCTGCCGTTCACATAGTCGTCGAACGCCTGCCGGGTGCTCCAGCGCGGAGTGAAACCGAAGATCGTCTTCAGTCGCGTCGTGTCGACGACGCGGCCGAAACTGAGGTACCGCAACTGTTCCGGTCCGAAATCGACAAGGCGGGTGCCGTGGAACAGCCTGCTCACCGGCGCCAGGATCGGCTCGGGCACGGTGAGCGGGATACGGCCGGCGCGACGGATTGCCTGGGACAACAGCAGCACACCGTCGGCACCGACGTTGAAAACGCCGGGCAGGTCGTAGGTGACCGCCCTGTGCAGCACGGCGAGCGCGTCCTCGGCGTGCAGCAACTGCAACCGCGCGTCCCGGCCGAACGCGACCGGCACCACCGCCGGTAGCGCGAAATAGCGGGTGAGCACGGTGTCGACCTGCGGTCCGATCAGGTTGGTGAACCGCAGGGTGGTGATCGACACATCGGGTCGCCGACGGCCGAAACCGCGGACGTAACCCTCCACTTCGGCGTTGTCCTTGGCATAACCGCTGGAGGGCAACGCTTTTGGTGCCATGTCCTCTGTGAACGCCGCCGGGTCGCGCGAGCCCGCGCCGTAGACCGCGGCGGTCGACTTGACCACGAGCTTGCGGACCAGCTCGGAGCGTTGGCACGCGGCCAGCAGCTGCATGCTGCCGATCACGTTCATTTCCTTGTGCAGCACGCGTCCACTTGGTCCCGCCGGGTGCGCGGTGTTGGACGCGTGCACGACCGTGTCGACCTTGGCGGTGCTGATCACCTTCGCGATCAGCGGGTTCCTGATGTCCGCCCGGACGAACTCGGCCCGACCCATGAGTTTGGCCAGTTCCGGTGATGGCGCGGTCGCGTCGACGGCGATCACGCGTTCGATCGTGGGGTCCTCGGCAAGGCGAGCAGCGAGGTGACCGCCGAGGTAGCCATTGACCCCGGTGACGAGGACGACGTTGGGCGCCATCATCAACCCCTAACCCGTGCTCGGCGCAGAACCCGATGCTACCCGCGGTGGCCCCGACTGGCCGTACCCGGAGTGACGAACAGGCGCCGTCCGCACCTCGCCGACGAGCCGAGAAACGGACGCGGCGGGCGCGGGCGGCGCCTGTGTCGAACACCCAGGAGGTCGAACACCCGGGAGCCCGGACGTGCCGGGCTATCCGCGAACGGCCGCCTTGACGGCGGCGCGCACGGGCTGGTTACGCTCGGTCACTTGCCTTGCTTGCGACGCGCGTGACGAGTCTTCCGCAGCAGCTTGCGGTGCTTCTTCTTCGACATGCGCTTGCGGCGCTTCTTGATGACCGAGCCCATGCGGGTTCCTTCGCTGTTGATGTGTCCTTGCGGCTTTCGCGTGCCGACGCCGCCCGGAGCAGCAGGCTCCCGAGCAAGGACCCACCACGCAAAGGCACGCCCCGGAACGCGGAAGCTCACGCACACCAGGGCACGCGACACGAACGGCCACCCAGTTTACCTGGGCGGTCTGCGCCCCTTGCGCCGGGCGTGGGTTGCCGATCCTGGACGCGGATCAGCCGGCATTGAAATAGGCGTTCTCCAGGTAGTCGTGGACGGCCTGCTCAGGCACTCGGAAGGACTTGCCGACCCGAACGGCCGGTAGTTCGCCGGAGTGCACGAGCCGGTAGACGGTCATCTTGGAGACGCGCATCATGGCAGCCACTTCCGCGACGGTCAGGAACTCCACCTGCCCGAGACTGGTCGGCCCGCTTGTCTCCCTCTGTGTCCTGCTTTGCGACGGCATGCGTCACCGCGCCTTTCGACACGTGTCGCGCCGTCGGCTTCCCCACCGACGGAACGGACACGCACGTGCTGTGTCGAGAGTAGCGGGACGGGTGGGACCAGTGCGACGGGCGGGAAGACCAATTACCGCTGTCGCGCACGCTGGCGGGGTGCGTGGGCAGGACATATTCACTCGACCGGTGGCTGTGGCATTCGCGCGATCGCCTCGCGTGTCCGGGGCGGGCGCCACCGCCGGGGTCGAACGGCGGGCGTCAGGTGCCGGGGGTGTGGTCCTTGCCGAGTTCGACCGAGCGGTCCCTTGCCGCTTCGATGGCGGCGAGCATGGCCGCACGGACGCCGTGCTTCTCCAACTCGCGAATGGCCATGATCGTCGTGCCGGCCGGCGATGTGACGGCTTCGCGCAGGATGACCGGGTGTTCGTTGCCCTCGGCGAGCATCTTGGCCGAGCCGACCGCGGACTGGACGATCAGCTGCTCGGCGATGTTGCGTGGCAGGCCGAGCAGGATGCCGGCGTCGATCATGGCTTCGACCAGGTAGAAGAAGTAGGCGGGGCCGGAGCCGGACAACGCGGTGACCGCGTCCTGCTGGGATTCGGGCACGCGCACGACCTGGCCGACGGCGGCGAGCATTTCCTCGACCGTGTTCAGGTGTGCGGGGGTGGCGTGCCGGCCGGGCGAGATCGCGCTCATGGCCTCGCCGACCAGCATCGGCGTGTTGGGCATGACGCGCACGACCGGGGTCTGGTCGGGGAGCCTGCTCTCGTAGAGCGCCGTTGGCAGACCCGCGCACAGCGACACGACCAGGGCACCCTTGCGCAGGGCGGGTGCGAGTTCGGCGAGCAGCGGGTCGATGTCCTGTGGTTTGACCGCGACCACGAGCACGTCGGCCTCTGCGGCGGCCTCGGGGACGGTGACGGCGCGGACGCCGTAACGCTTGGTGAGTTCGGCGCAGCGCTCCGGGTAGCGCTCGGTGAACAGCAGGTCGTCTGCGTTGCGTCCGGCGTGCATCAGGCCGGACAGCAGCGCCTCGCCGATCTTGCCGGCCCCGAGTACGGCGATCCTCGTCATGCGCACCAGGGTGCCAGACGAGGCGATGCGGTCCCTCAGCGCTCCAGGGGCGTGAGGGCCAGCTGACGGGACTGGCAGATGAGCCTGCCGGTCGAGTCGATGACGGTGGCGTCCTCGTCGAACCACTGGCCGTGCACGGCCCGGCAGTTGACCTCGACGCGCAGCCAGCCGGGGGCCGGGTTGCCACGCAGCAGCGCGGTCAGCTGCACGGTCGGTGCCCAGCCGTAGCGGCCGAGGTTGAACGTGACCGGCATGGACACGTCGCCCGCGACAAGGCCGAACAGCAGGTCGGGTGCTTCCGAGCGCGGTTTGACCCACAGTCGCAGGCGCAGCGGGTCGCCGGAGCGGCCCTGGAGGAACCCGGCGTTGGTTGGATCGATCCGGATCTCGCAGGTGCGGCTGAGCCGGAACACGCTGGCCGCCGGCACGGTGCTCAGGTCGACGGCGTCGGGGCCGGGTTTGGCGAGCAGTTCTGGCAGGTCGGTCCAGGCGACGGGTTCGTCGGTGAGCCTGCCGAGCGTGACGGTGGACTCGACGCAGCTACGGCCGCGCTGTTCGAGGTTGACCGCGACAACGCTGGCGGTACGGCCGAGTTTGCGCAGTTCGGTGCGCAGCAGGACCGGACCGACCTCGGGAGGCCGCAGGAACTGCGCGCTGACCGCGAGCGGATCGTCAGCGGGTTCGCTTGCCTCGCGCGGGGTGGCCGAGCTGACCACGTGTGCCGCGGCCCTGCCGAGCAGGGCGAGCAGGAAACCGCCGTGCGGTCTGCCGCCGACGGTCCAGTCCGCTGGCAGGTCAACGGTGTACGTACCGTCCCCGAGCGGGCGCACGGCGCTCACGGCCGAGAACGTGCCCGCAACGGTGGAACGTGGGCCAGTCACAACACACTCCTTGAGGGCAGGGCGGTGGAACACCGACCCTACCCTGGATCGATCATGGAATATCGATGTGCGGAAAGGTTGTGCGCTCAGGAGTTCGTGGCCAGCGCGCGAAGGAAGAACCCGAGATTCGCCGGGCGTTCGGCGAGCCTGCGCATGAGGTAGCCGTACCACTGCATGCCGTAAGGGACGTAGACCCGGACCTTGTTGCCCTCGGCGGCGAGCCGGCGCTGTTCGTCAGCGCGGATGCCGTAGAGCATCTGGAACTCGAAGCTGCCTGGCTTGCGGTCGTACCAGCGGGCCCGTTCGTCGATGACCCTGATCAGCCTCGGGTCGTGGGTGGCGAACATCGGGTAGCCCTGGCCGGCGAGCAGCACGTTGAGGCAGCGCACATAGGACAGGTCGACCTGGTGGCGGTCGGGGAAGGCGACGGACTCGGGTTCCGCGTACGCGCCCTTGCACAGCCGCACGCGGGAGCCGGTGCCGGCAAGGTCGCGGCAGTCACCCTCGGTGCGGCGCAGGTACGCCTGGAGCACCGCTCCGGTTTTCGGGTACTCGGCCCGCAGGTCGGCGAGGATGCCGAGGGTGGAGTCGGTGGTGGTGTGGTCCTCCATGTCCAGGGTGACCGTGGTGCCCACCCGGTCCGCTGCCGCCGCGATGGTGGCGGCGTTGTCCCTGGCCAGGTGCTCGTCGAGTTTCTGGCCGACGGCCGAGAGTTTGACGCTGACCTCGGCGTGCGCGGTGAGGCCGCGCTCGTCGAGCGCGGCGAGCAGGCGCAGGTAGGCGCGCACCGTCGTGTCGGCAGTTGCGACGTCGGTGGTGTCCTCGCCGAGGTAGTCGAGGCTGACGGCGAGGCCGGCGCCGAGCAGTTGTTCGGTCACGGCGACGGCGTCGGAGTCCTGTTCGCCTGCCACGAATCTGCGCACCACGTCGCGGGACAACGGAGCGGTGGCCACCAGGTTTCGGATCGTGTCGCTGCCCGCGGCCGCCAGGATCAGGGAACGGAGTGGGTTCACAGCGCGCACTCTACGACCTGGGTCAGTGGCCGAGGTGCAGCCGCGCGAACAGCAACGCCTCGGCGAGGTCGCGCACGCGGGCGGCGAGGCCGGGGGCGCGACGGGTGCTGATCTCGACGATCACCTGGCCGTCGAAACCGTTGGCGGACAACGATTCGCACAGCGCGGCGCACGGCTGGTCGCCTCGGCCGGGCACGAGGTGTTCGTCGCGCGGCTCGCCGGTGCCGTCGGCGAGGTGGATGTGCCGCAGGCCATCGCCCATCCGCGCGGCCAGGTCGAGGGCGTCGACGTGCGCGGCCGAGGTGTGCGAGAGGTCGAGGGTGTAGTTGCGGTGGCCGACGTCGGTCGGGTCGATGGACGGGCTGAATCCGGACACCGCGTTGGATTTCCCGCCGAAGAGCCGAACAGGGAACATGTTCTCCACGGCGACCCGGATGCCGCTGGCCTCCTCCAACTCGGCGACGAGATCGGCGAAGCGGTCGGCGTAGCGGCGCTGCCAGCGAAACGGCGGGTGCACGACGACGGTGTCGGCGCCGAGCGCGGTCGCGGCCGCCACGGAGCGGCGCAGCCGCACGGTCGGGTCGGCGGACCAGACACGTTGGGTGATCAGCAGGCAGGGCGCGTGCACGGACAGCACGGGCAGCCGGTAACGGGCGGAGAGCCTGCGCAGCGCGGCCACGTCCTGGCTGACCGGGTCGGCCCAGACCATCACCTCGACACCGTCGTAGCCGGTGTTCGCGGCGAGTTCGAACGCGGACGGCGCGGTCTGCGGCCAGACCGACGCCGTGGACAGGCCGACCGGGATCGGTCGTGCGGGTTTCTCGGCGATTCAGCGCCGCACCAGCAGCAACGCGGCTGGTGACACCGTGACCACGAGTCCGGCGAGGATGGCGAGCACGGTGGTCTGCAGGTCCTCGGCCTTGCGCCACTTGCGCACGACCACGATCAGCCCGATGACCACGACGACCGCCGCCACGATCGCGGCGATCGGCATCAGGCCCCACAGCCAGCTGAACCCGAGCCACACCGCGGCGCCCGCGATCGCACCTACGCCGACCTGCGCGCCGGTGACCAGCCATTCCCGGCCGGTCGAGGCAGGCGGGAGGTCGTCGAGGTCGTCCGAGCCGTCGGCCAGATCCCGTCGATCGCCCCGGAAGTCCCGGTCGTAGGGCTCGTCGAACGAGTCCGCCTCGTCCCGCGGAAAGTCGTTCTGAGGAAAGTCGTTCTGGGGAAAGTCGTTCTGGGGGAAGTCGCTCGCGGCCGGGTAGCCGTTCTCGTCGAAGTCCTGGTCCGGGTAGCCGTCGTCGTTGGCCAGCTGGTTCGGGTTGATCAGCTGGGTGCCCTGGTTGCGCGGGCCGGGCGGCGGGGGCGGCTGCGGAGGCCGGGCGTACTGAGTGCGTTCACCCGGGTACTCGTCCTGCTCCTGCGGGAACTCCGGCTCGAACTGCTCGTCGGCGTCGTCGTCGAGGTAGGGGCCGGGGTGCGCCTGGGTGCTCTCCAACGGGCCGGGCGCGGCCTGGGTGGCTTCCAGTTCGCCCACGGCGGGCGCGCGGCGGGTCACCGGGCGGGCCCGGAAGGTTGGGGGCTGTTGCGCGGGCGGCTCGTCGCGGACCGGGGGGAGTTCCTCGGTCATCGCGGCTTCCGGCCGCTGCGTGTTGCCGAGCCGGGACTGCAACGGGTTGCCGCCCTGCTGCTGCGGTTGCTGGAGCTGTTGCGGCGGCGGCTGCTGTGCCTGGGCCGGCGAGCCGTAGCCCTGCTCGGTGAAGTCGTCGTCCGGGTAGTCCTCGACCGGGGGCCGGGCGGCGAGCGGCGGCATGGCGGGCCGGGACATCTGCGCGTTGCCGGGTGGCGGCCCGACAGGTGGCATGGCGTTGCGGCTCGGCGCGCCCCCGACCGGCGGCATTGCCGGGCGGGACGGCGGCGCTGCCGGCGCCCTCGACGCGGGCGGCTGCCCGCCCTGCGGGGCGGCCGGTGGCATCGCGGGCCGCGACGGTGGCAGTTGCTGCCGTCCGGTCGGCGGGTTCTGCTGGTTCTGCTGCGGCGGCGGCACGGGCTGCGCGTACGCGGTCGGCGCGTGCGCCGCGGCCTGCGGCGGCTGCTGCTGGGGCGGCGGCTGCGGGGCGCGCTGCTGCGGTTGCTGCGGCGGGGCCTGCCGCTCTTGCTGCTGAGCCGGGGGCTGCTGGACAGGGGGCTGCTGCCCCTGCGGCGGCTGAACCGGGCGCAGCCTGCGGTGGCTGCGCGCGCTCACCGGGGGGATCGGCTCCCCGGTCATCGGGTCCTCGCGGATCGCCTGCATGGTGCCACTGTCGGACAGGACCCGGTCGATGATCGCCTGAGGGCCGCTGACCTCCTCGTCGTCTTCGGCACGGCGTCTACGACGACGTGGCGCACCCTCGCCCGAGTTGCCGTATTCGGCAAGCAACTCGGCAACCGTGCGCTGTGGCTGCTCCGATTCGCTTTCTCGACTCATCGACTCCACCGTGCCCCGTACTGAGCGCCCCGTCCAGTTGTCTCGGACGAATCGCCCACTGGATCGGCTGCCGCTTCGGCGCCGTCAGTCTGGTCCAGGCGCCGCAGAATCACACCTTCGCGCAGCGCCCACGGACAAATTTCCAGCTCAGGAAGGTCCAACGCGCGCATGGTCGCCTCGGCGACCAGCGCACCGGCGACCAACTGGTGGGCGCGGCTCGCGCTCACCCCTTCCAGTTCGGCCAGATCGGCCGAGGACATCCGCGAGACGAACGTGATCAGCTGCCGCAACCCGGCGTCGGTGAGCACCCTGCGGGCCCTCGGGCCATGCGACGAGGGTGCCGCGCCGGTCAGCCGGGCGAGCGAGCGGAACGTCTTGGAGGTGGCCACCGCGCGGTCCGGCGGGCCGACCTTGGTGATCTTGCGGGCCACCTTGACCAGCTCCTCGGCCAGCCATTCGCGCAGCTCAGCGACCTGCCTGCGGTTGGGCGGGTCGCCGTCCAACCGGGTCCTGGTCAGCCGGCCCGCGCCGAGCGGCAGGGACAGCGCCAGCTCAGGGTCCTCGTCGATGCCGATGGCGAGTTCCAGGGAGCCACCGCCGATGTCGGCCACCATCAGCCTGCCGGCCGACCAGCCGCACCAGCGGCGCGCGGCCAGGAACGTGTAGCGGGCCTCGTCGCGGCCGGACAGCACGCGCAGCTCGACGCCGGTCTGTTCGCGGACCCGATCCAGTACCTCGGTGACGTTGCTTGCCTCGCGCACCGCGGAGGTGGCAAAGGCCATCAGGTCGGCGCAGCCCATCTCCTCGGCCGCAGCTCGTGCTTGCCGCACCGTCCTGACCAGCTCTTCCGCGCCGAGTTCGCTCAGGCGACCGTCCGGCGTCATCTGCTCGGCGAGCCGCAGGACGGACTTCTCCGAACTCATCGGCGTCGGGTGGGCACCACGATGCGCGTCCACCACAAGCAGGTGGACGGTATTGGAACCGACGTCAAGCACCCCGAGGCGCACGAGGCCAAACGGTACCGGGGGAAGCTTGGCGCAAACGCTCAGGACTCGAACTTGTAGCCAAGCCCACGCACGGTCACCAGGTGCGCGGGGGCCGACGGGTCCGGTTCGATCTTCGAGCGCAAGCGCTTGACGTGCACATCCAGCGTCTTCGTGTCGCCTACGTAGTCGGCTCCCCACACCCGGTCGATGAGCTGACCTCGGGTGAGCACCCTGCCGACGTTGCGCAGCAGGTACTCAAGCAGGTCGAACTCCTTGAGCGGGAGCGGCACCTCGACCCCGCCCACGGTGACCACGTGCCGCTCCACGTCCATCCGGACCGGTCCCGCGGCCAGCACCTGCGGCTGGAGTTCGGCGTCAGCGCCGGTCTCGCCGCCGCGGCGCAGCACGGCACGCACCCTGGCGATCAGCTCACGCGCCGAGTAGGGCTTGGTGACGTAGTCGTCCGCGCCGAGTTCCAGGCCGACGACCTTGTCGATCTCGCCGTCCCGCGCGGTGACCATGATCACCGGGACGGTCGAGCGCTGGCGCAGCGCCTTGCACACGTCGGTGCCGCTCATGCCGGGCAGCATCAGGTCCAGCAGCACGATGTCCGCGCCGTTGCGGTCGAACTCCTGCAGAGCGTCCTGTCCGGTCGTCGCGACCGCCGTGGTGAAGCCCTCCTTGCGGAGCAGGAAGGCGAGTGGGTCGGCGAAGGACTCCTCGTCCTCGACGATCAGAACGCGCGTCACGGCTGTCCTCCATGGGTGATCCGACGGGAGAGGGTTCCCGACAGGGGTTCGCCCGCCACATCGGGATTCTTGGCGAGGTCTGGATCATCGGCTTGGTCGGCCGAAGCTTGGGCGGGCACCGCGCCCGCTGCCGGGTAGCGCGTCGCGGTGGCCGGGATGCGCAGGGTGAAGGTGGATCCGACGCCCGGCTGGCTCCACAGCCGCACCTCACCACCGTGGTTGGCGGCGACGTGCTTGACGATGGCGAGACCGAGCCCGGTGCCGCCGGTCGCGCGGGAGCGGGCCGGGTCGACCCGGAAGAACCGCTCGAACACGCGCTGCTGGTGTTCTTCCGCGATGCCGATGCCTCGGTCTGTCACCGCGATCTCGACGAAGCGGTCCACGCTGCGCCTGCTGATCGACACCGGGGCGCCGGGCGATGAGTAGGCGATCGCGTTGTCGATGAGGTTGGACAGCGCGGTGACCAGCAGGGTCCGGTCGCCGTCGACGACGAGCCCGCTGCGCCCGTCGGTGGTCACCTCGATACCGGTGGACTCGGCGGCCAGCTTGGAGCGGCCCAACGCCTCGACGACCACCTCGTCGACCTCCACCGGAGCCAGTTCGGGCAGCCGTTCGGCGCCCTGGAGCCTGGACAGTGCGATCAGTTCGGTGACCAGCGTGCCGAGCCGGGTGGCTTCGTGCACGATCTTGCCCGAGAACCGGCGCACCTCGGCCGGCTCGTCCGAGGCGTCCAGCACGGCCTCGGCGAGCAGGGCGAGCGCGCCGACCGGGGTCTTCAGCTCGTGGCTGACGTTGGCGACGAAGTCGCGGCGGGTGGCCTCCAGCCGCACCGCGTCGGACTCGTCGGCCGCGTCAAGCACGGTGAACGAGTCGGCGAGCGGCCGCACCTCGGCGCGGATGGCCGCGGGCAGCCTGCCGTGCGCCTCAAGCGGGGAAAGGTCGACCTCGACCACCCGGCCGGTCGCCCTGACCACCTCGGCCGCCTTGCGAGCCCGCGCGTCCGCCTGGTTGCCGCGCACCACGCCAAGGGCCTCGGCCTGCGGATTGTGCAGCACCACGTCGCCCCACTCGTTGAGCACGGCGACGCCGTTGTGGCTGGAGTCCAGCACGCGCCGCATGAGCTGGGCGACGGTCAGCCCGGTGGGTGATCTGGGGGTGCGACGGGTGCGGGAACGGCCGAGGAAAAAGCCGATCAGCAGGCCGACCAGCGCGCAGCCGGCCGCCAGGGCGATCCACCCCGCAACAGTCACGGCCGCATGGTAAGCAGCTGATCCCCCAGTTCACCTAGTGTGCGGCGGCCAACCGTGATCGCTCTGACACCGTTGCAACGGGTTGTTCCACGATCGGTTGGCCGCTGTTCACCTAACGAGTGAAATTCATGATTCGATCGTGTCGAGTTGGGCCAGGTCATCTTCGGTCAAGGTGATGTTCGCCGCGGCCACGTTCTGCTCAAGGTGGGCGATGGACGATGTGCCCGGAATGAGCAGAATCGACGGCGAGCGGGCAAGCAGCCAGGCCAGCGCGATCTGCTGCGGCGTGGCACCGTGCCGGGCCGCGACCGCGTCCAGCGCGTCGGCTCGCATCGGCTGGAACGCGCTGCCGAGCGGGAAGAACGGCACGTAGGCGATGCCCTCGGCGACGCACTGCGTCAGCATGGCCTCATCCGACCGGTCGACTACGTTGAACGCGTTCTGCACCTGCGCGACCGGCGCGATCGCACGCGCCTGCGCCAGTTGTTCGACGGACGCGTTGCTGACCCCGAGATGCCGGATCAGGCCCTGTTCGCGCAGGTCGGCAAGGGCTTCGAACTGCTTGCCGATCTCGCCTCCCACCGACCCCGGCTCGCGATGGATGCGCAGGTTGACCAGGTCGATGGTGTCCACACCGAGGTGGGCGAGGTTGTCCTCGACACCCTTGCGCAGCTCGTCCGGCTCGAACGCGGGCAGCCAGCCGCCCTGCTCGTCGCGGCGCGCGCCGACCTTGGTGACCAGCACCAGGTTCTCCGGGTACGGGTGCAGTGCCTCCCTGATCAGCTCGTTGACCACGTACGGGCCGTAGAAGTCGCTGGTGTCGATGTGGTTGATGCCGAGTTCGACGACGCGGCGCAGCACCGCGAGCGCGTTGTCCCGGTCGGCGGGCGGGCCGAACACGCCAGGGCCGGCGAGCTGCATGGCGCCGTAACCCATCCTGGTGATCGGGCGGCCGTCGTTGTCGAACTGCCAGGTTCCGCCCGCTGCGGCGTTCAAATCTGTGGAAGTCATGTGTCCAGTTCACTGGTGCTGTCGTCGGCCCGCACCCGGCTGGCAACTTGTTGCCACGTTCGGGCGACACCGAGGACACTGGTCATGATGACTACGGCGCCAACCACCCGCCCGCCGACCCTGGCCGGCCAGGTGATCACCCTGCACGGAGCGGCCGAGCTGAGGGCACGCGCCGGCCACCTGTTGCGGCCGACGACCGAGTTCATCTGCGCGGCGACCGACACCTCGACGTGGATGATGTTCACCGCGCAGGACAGGGCGTTGGCGCAGGCCAGCGAGTCGCTCATGGCAGGCGTCGCGCTCTACAAGCTGTTCAACCCGTCGGCGCTGGACGATCCGGTCGGCACGGAGCACGTGCGAATGATCGCGTCGGCGGGCGCGCGGGTGCGGATCACCGCCGCGACACTGCCGCACGAAACGATCGTCGTGGACGGCCGGATCGCGGTCCTGGCCGGCAGCGGCGCCGGCGAGACGCGGGACTTCAGCGTGATCACCGTGCCGGACGTGATCGACAGCGTGCGCAGCCTGGTGCTCAGCGCCTGGCACGCCGCCACCGACCTCGACGACTACCTGGCCGAGCGGGTGCCTCGGCTCGACGAGCAGGGCCTGACCATCCTGCGCTCGCTGTCCGCTGGACAGAAGGACGAGACAGCGGCCCGCCAGCTCGGCCTGTCCGTGCGCACCTATCGGCGCCGGGTGGCCGAGCTGATGGAGCTGCTCGGCGCAAGTTCCCGTTTCCAGGCCGGAGTCAGGGCGCGGGAACTCGGCCTCCGAGTCTGACCAGTCTGACTAACGACCCTGGTTGGCGACGGCCTTGATGGCCTCGGCGGCCGCGTCCGGGTCGAGGTACGTGCCGCCCGGGTTGAGCGGCTTGAGGTTCTCGTCCAGGTCGTAGCGCAGCGGGATACCGGTCGGGATGTTCAGTTTGGCGATGGCCTCCTCGCTGATCCCGTCCAGGTGCTTGACCAGCGCGCGCAGTGAGTTGCCGTGCGCGGCGACCAGCACGGTCGCGCCGGAGCGCAGGTCGGGCACGATCGCGGACTCCCAGTACGGCAGCATCCGCGTGACCACGTCGGCAAGACACTCGGTGCGCGGCAGGTCGGCGCCGAGACCCGCGTAGCGGACGTCGCCGTCCTGGCTGTATTCGCTGCCCAGCTCGATCGGGGGCGGCGGAGTGTCGTAGGAACGGCGCCAGAGCATGAACTGCTCCTCGCCGTACTGGGCAAGCGTTTGCTTCTTGTTCTTGCCCTGGAGCGCGCCGTAGTGCCGCTCGTTGAGCCGCCAGCTGCGCCGCACCGGAATCCAGTGCCGGTCGACACCGTCCAGCGCGATCTGCGCGGTCGAGATGGCCCTGCGCAACACCGAGGTGTGCAGCAGGTCGGGGAAGATGCCGGCCTCGCGCAGCAGCGATCCGCCGCGCGTCGCCTCCTTGACGCCCTGCTCGGACAGGGCCACGTCGACCCAGCCGGTGAACAGGTTCTCCGCGTTCCACACGCTTTCACCGTGTCGGAGCAGCACCAACGTGCCGATCCCGGTCTTCGTAGCCGGTGAGTTCGATTCAGTCATGCCCTGAGCCTGCCAGAACCCGCGCACGCGACGACCGAGCCCTCGGTACACCGATTCGATCAGTTCACCGCTCGTGCTCACCGATCTGGCGGTCATCCGATGGCCTGGTCGCAGTGACGAATGCCATATTCAGCTACCCCAGACGGCACAGTCGATATCAAACCGTTATGAAACGTGGGCATATTCACCGGATTGAATGAATGAGTGGCCTTGTGCCGTGTCGTTCATTCTGAGAAGTTGACAACGCTCAGGTCAGTTCGGCACCCACGCACTCCCCGATCTGGCCGCGAGTACGAGCGGTTCGTCCCCGTCGAGCCGCTACCCGCCGAACAGCACGAGGGTCCCCCCGCCTGAAGCTGTCGACGGCGGGGAGCCGACGCGGGGCGGTTTGGGTTTGTGAATCCCCTCCCTTTTCCAAGCCGCCCCGCACTCTCCGCTCATCACCCAGCGCACATCGAGCGCCACGCACCGTTGATCAACTGGCCTTCATGGCCCGCCGCCTGCGCAGCACCCACAGCACGACGAGCACCGGAATCCCGATCCCGAGCAGAAACGGCAGCGCGGCGCCGAGCACGAGCAACACCACCCGCACGGTCTCGCCAAGCGCGTGCCAGCCACCCTCGATGCCACTGCCGAACCCGGGCGCCGGACCGGCCGCCTGTGCGGGAGGCGGCGTCGTCGCCTTGGTCAGCTGCACGTTCACCGTGGACATGGCCACCTGGCCGGAAAGCTCGGCCTGCTGGCGCTCCATGGATTCCAGATCGGCCTCGCGGCTGGTCAACTCGCCCTCGACCTGCACGATGTCGGAAATCGAGTTGGCCTGGTTGAGCAGTTGCCGCACCCTGGCGACGCTGGCCTGCTGGGTCGCGATCCGGCTGGCCACGTCGACCAGTTGGTCGGTGACGTCCTGGGACTGCTCCTGCTGGCTGGTGACCGTACCCACCTGCTTGGCAAGCGCGACCAACACACTGTCCAACTGGGCCTGTGGCACGGACAGCGTCACCGTCGCCGAGTCGCCGTCCACGTTCTCCGCGCTGAGATAACCACCGGCGCCGGTCGCGATCTGCTCGGCACGGCTCGCCGCGGTCGGCACGTTGTTCGTCGTGATGGCAATGGTTGCCGTGCGAATGACCTGTCTGCCCGTTGGCACGGAAGGTATCGCGGGCGCATTCCCTTTGCCGCTCGCGTTTCCGCCGCTCGCGTTTCCACCGCTCGCGTTTCCACCGCTCGCACTGTTGTCCCCGTGCAATGGCGCCGGCACGTTCGCCCGCACCCCGGCCGACGCACCGGAACTGCCACTCTCCGTGGAACAACCGGCCAACAACCCGATCAGCATGGTGGCGCCGAGCGCCAACACGACACGATGCCGCATGTGTTCACTCCCCTTGACCAAACCCCAGTACGCCCGTTCGTTGTTCGAACGACGTTCGTTGTCTGGACGGGAGTTCGTCGAGGAGCGGTTGCCCGCTTCAGATCACGATTGCGCGTCGTCGGCGCTCGCGCCCGGTCCTTCGCCGTTCGACGGTTCGATCAGATGCCGGAATGCTTGCAGGTTCGCCAGGGACTCGCCGCGCGAGGACCGCCAGTCCCATTCCCGTTTGATCGAACCGGCGAAACCGATTTCCAGCAACGTGTTGAAATCGCCGTCTGCGGCTTCCAAAACCTGACCGAGCAGCCGGTCCAGTTCGTCCGAGGTGATCAGGTCCGGGCTGATCCGGCCGAGCAGGTAGATGTCGCCCATCGGGTCGATGGTGTAGTGCACGCCGTAGAGCTTCGCGTTGCGGCGCAGCAGAAATCGATAGACCTCGGCGTGCGCCTCGTCCGGCCTGCGGCACACGAACGCCTCGATCACGAACGAATGCCGACTCGCGATCAGCCAGCAGTTCGTCTGCAACTTCTTGATCCCGGGCAGCGACACGAAGAACTTGCCCGGCTCCTTGCGCTGGTAGGTCAGCTCGCGTTCGGTCAACGTGTCCGCGATCAGCTTGTCCAACGCGTTCACGACATCAGTCATTCACACCGCCACCATTCACACCGCGACCTCGGCGCGGGCCAGCTCGCGCACGCTGCGGCGGAAGGACACCGCCGCCCGCGCATAGCCTTCCAGCAGTGCCTCGGTCGTGCGCTCCCAGGAGAAGCACCGCGCGTGCGCGACGGCCCCCTCGGCCAGCCTGGCCCGCAGCCCGGGATTCAACCCGACCGTGCCCAGTGCACCCGCCCACCTGCGCGGATCGTGTCCGGGCACCAACAGGCCGGACTTGTCGTGCGCGACCGCGACCGGCAGCCCGCCGACCTTGGCCGCGACCACCGGCGTGCCACACGCCTGCGCCTCAAGCGCGACCAGCCCGAACGACTCGTTGTGGCTCGGCACGGCGACGGCGTCCGCCGCCCGGTACACCCTGGCCAGGTCCGCGCCGCGCTGCGGAGGCAGGAACCGCACCTGTTCGGTGATGCCCAGCTCGGCGGCGAGCTCGCGCAGTGCCCTCGGCCACGCCAACCCCGACCCCGACGCCCCGCCCACGACCAGCACGACCAGCCGATCCCGCAGTTCTTGCCGCTGCGCCAGCAGTTCGGCCGCCGCCCGGACCAGCACATCCGGCGCCTTCAACGGCTGGATCCGGCCGACGAACGCGAACACCAGCGCATCCGGCGCAATCCCGAGCTCCGACCTGGCCGCGCCCTGGTCGCCACGGGTGAACGTGTCCAGGTCGACGCCGGGCGGCACGGTCAGCACCTGGTCCGGTTCGGCCGCGTAGAGCCGCAACAGCTGTTCGGCCTCGACGTTCGTGTTCGCGAGCAGCAGGTCGGCCTCGTCGACCACCTGCTGCTCGCCGATCACCCGCGTCCTCGGTTCCGGCGACTCGCCATCGGCAAGTGCCAGGTTCTTCACCCTGGCCAGGGTGTGCGCGGTGTGCACGAGCGGCACGCCCCAACGCTGCTTGGCCAGCCAGCCGACCTGGCCGGAGAGCCAGTAGTGCGAGTGCACCACGTCGTAGTAGCCGGGTGAATGCTCGGCCTCCGTGCGCAGCACGCCCGCTGCGAACGCGCACAACTGCGCTGGCAGCTCGTTCTTGTCCAACCCCTCGAACGGGCCGGCCGTCACATGCCGGACCAGCACGCCGTCGGCCAGTTCCACGGTCGGCGGCAGGTCCGACGACGTCGCCCTGGTGAAGATCTCCACCGCGACGCCGAGCCCCGCCATCCGCTTCGCGGTCTGCACGACGTAGACGTTCATCCCGCCCGCGTCGCCGGTGCCCGGCTGCTCCAGAGGCGAGGTGTGCAGCGACAACACGGCCACCCGGCCGCCGGTGCGGTCGAGCCGGTGCAGCCGATGCGGACGGTTGCCGGCCAGCGAATCCGGTTCGGTGTCGATCCCGCTGATCATCGCGCTCCTCCCGTGACCTGCTGGCACTCGTCGGCGAAAGCGCCGAGCACCTCGTCGAACTCGGCCTGTCGTTCGAGAAAGGGCAGGTGCCCGACGCCCTCGAACACCCGCAACCGCGCACCAGGCACCGTCTCGGCGGTGAACCGGCCCGAGTCGATGTCCACGACCGCGTCCGCGTCGCCGTGCATCACCAGCGTCGGCACTGTCACCGAGGCGAGCACGTCCGCGCTGCGCACGTCCCTGCGGAACAACGCGGCACGCACCCGCGCGGGTACCCGCAGCGCGTCGTCCAGTAACGCGGTGGCCAGCGCGTTCGGCCTGCTCACCAGCTTGGAGGCGGACATCCCGGTCACGAACTCGCGCATCGCCCTGGCCGCGACCTCGGCATCCTCCGACAACACGTCCGGCAATGCGTCACGCATCGCCGACCCGACCCGATTCCCGCGCCGCCCGCGTCCCAGTTCCGTGATCGCCCCCACGTACACCAGCCCGGCGACCCCGGCCTCGCCGAAGACGCGCAGGTAGTCGGTGATCACCAATCCGCCGTAGGACCACCCGAGCAGCACCGCAGGCCGCCCAACATAACCGAGCACGGCACGAATGTCGTCGGCCCACTGCGCCGAATCCCACTGCGCCGGATCGTCGTACGCCGCGTCCGGCACCTCGGACTCCCCGTGCCCGCGCAGATCGACGGCGACCAGCCGAAACCGTTCGGCAAGCGACGAGCCGAACTGGGCGGAGAAGACCGCACCCGACTGGGCCCACCCGTGCACCAGCACAATCGGCGGCGCGTCGAGCGGTCCTGCCGTGCGCACGGCCAGCCGCACCCCGGACCCGCCGCGCAACTCGTCCCGCACCACGTGCACGCCTCACCTACCCCACGTCGACACCCCACCGGAGAGTTCAACCCCGATGACGGCGCGCATCTTCCCCATTGCCTCGATGAGCGAAACAAATCCCCGCCCACACACGTGACGTGCCTCATTCCCGGCCGGTGTCACCGCGCACGCGTCGGGCGGCGAGGGGCAGGATGGAGGGGTGACGAACGAGCAGCGACCCACCGCGATCGTGACCGGCGCCAGCTCCGGAATCGGCGAAGCCACCGCCCGCCAACTCGCCGCCAGCGGCTTCCACGTCGTCATCGGCGCGCGCAGACTCGACCGGCTTGAACAGATCGCCAAGGAGATCGACGGCACCGCGCTGCCGCTCGACGTCACCGACCCCGACTCGGTCACCGAGTTCGTCAACGCCGTCCCGAACGCCCGCGTCCTGATCAACAACGCCGGCGGCGCACTCGGCGTCGAACCCGTCGCCGACGCCGACGAGGAACACTGGCGCCGGATGTGGGAGACCAACGTGCTCGGCACCCTCCGGGTCACCAAGGCACTGTTGCCCACCCTCATCGCCTCCGGCGACGGCCATGTCGTCACGGTCACGTCGATCGCCGCGGTCGAGATCTACGACGGCGGCGCCGGCTACACCTCCGCCAAGCACGCCGAATCCGCCCTGCACCGCACGCTGCGCGGCGAATACCTCGGCAAGCCGATCCGGTTCACCGAGATCCTGCCCGGCATGGTCGAAACCGAGTTCTCGCTGGTCCGCTTCGACGGCGACAGCGACCGCGCCGCCGCCGTGTACCAGGGCCTGACCCCGCTGACCGCCAAGGACATCGCCGAGGTCATCGACTTCGCCGTCAGCCGCCCCGCGCACGTCAACATCGACTCGATGGTCATCAAGCCCCGCGCCCAGGCCAGCGCCACCCGCGCCCACCGCGAATAACCAGCCGCGGGGCTGCGGCCAGTCAGAGTCCGCAGCCGACGAAGACCGGCTCCGGCCGCAGGGTGACCCCGAACCTGGCGCGTACGCCAGCGCGCACCTCGCGGGCGAGCGCGAGCAGGTCCTCTGTGGACGCGCCGCCCCTGTTGATCAAAGCCAGGGTGTGTCGCGACGACAACGCAACCCGTCCGCCAGGGCCCGCATGTCCACGCGGAAAGCCGGCGCGTTCGATCAGCCAGGCCGCCGACAGCTTCGTGCGGCCCACTCCGCCCGGCCAACTCGGCATGGTCTCGTCCGGTCCCAGCACGTCTGCGGCTCGCGAGCGCACCTCGGGCAGCTCGGCATCGTCGATCACCGGGTTGGTGAAGAACGAACCCGCGCTCCAGGTGTCGTGATCGGCGGCGTCGAGCACCATGCCCTTGCCGCGCCGAAGGTCGAGCACTGCCGCGCGCGCATCGGCGACCGGCACTCGCGCGCCGACCGACACTCCCAGCCGCCTTGCCAGCTCCGCGTAACGAATCGGCGCGGACTCGCCGCCGTCGCGCAGGCCGAACCGCACCCGCAGCACGACCGCCGAATCGGTCCCCTTCAGCACGCTCGTCCGATAGCCGAGCCCGAGTTCCTCGGCCCGCACCGTGCGCACCTGGCCGCTGCGCCGGTCGAGCAGGTCGACGGACACCAGCGCGTCCGCGATCTCCACCCCGTAGGCGCCGACGTTCTGCACTGGCGTCGCACCGACCAGGCCAGGAATGCCGGAAAGGCATTCGAGACCGCCAAGTCCCTCCGCCACCGTCCAGGCGACCGTCTCGTCCCAGTCGACGCCGGCCTCGACGGTGAGTTGCACCTGGCCGTCGCCGAGCCGGTCGCAGCCCTGACCCGAGTTGGCGACGCGCAGCACGGTCCCGTCGAAGCCGTCGTCGCCGACCACCAGATTCGAGCCGGCGCCCAGCACAAGCAGCGGCTCGCCGGCCGCGTCCGCGCCGCGTACGACGTCGACGATGTCCCGCGACCGCTCGCCGCGCACGAACCGGGCGGCCGGGCCACCCAGCCGCAACGTGGTGCATTCGGCGAGTGACGTACCGAGTTGAACCACGGCGTTCACGGTGTCCTCGATACCGGTCTGAGAGCTGGCCACGGTCGCCAACGGTAGCCTTCGACGCATGGCAAGGCGCATCGAGCACCGGACCCGTTCCGCATCGGACGCGAAAACGGTGTACGCCGCGGTCGTCGACGCGGACTACCTCAACCAGCGGCTGGCCGCGCTCGGTGGCAAGAACGCCGCGTTGTTCGACTACAAGCAGAGCGCCGACGCGACCAGTTACCGACTGCGACACGGCGTGGCCGCCCAGGACCTGCCGGCCGCGATCCGCCCGCTGCTCGGCGGCGACCTCAAGATCGACCGGGTCGAGTCCTGGCACGCCGAACCCGACGGCAGCTACTCGGGCACGGTGCGGGTGACCATCCCCGGCATGCCCGGCGACCTCACCGGCACGATGAAGCTGAACGACGTGCCGGGCGGCGGTAGCCAGGTGCTCGTCAACGGCTCGGTGAGCATCCCGATCCCGCTGTTCGGCGGGAAGGTCGAGGAGTCCGTCGCCGACCAGCTCGGCAAGCTGCTCGACGCGGAGCAGAAGTTCACCGAGAGCTGGCTGCGCGAACACACCTCCTGACCTCGCCTTTTCCACAAGCCAATGGCACAGCGCGTTCGCAGGCTCGCCGCGGGCCGGGCCCGCGCGCTCGGCCTGCCGACCAGGGGTACCACCAACCCCAACCGGCTGCGCCGAGTCGACCGGTGGATCACCGGCACGCCGGCCGTCGCATCGCTGCTGCGCGACTGCGCCGACCCGCTCGTCGTCGACCTCGGCTACGGCGCCTCCCCGGTGACCACCGTCGAGCTGCGCGACCGGCTCCGCCGGGTGCGCCAGGACGTGCGCGTGCTCGGCCTGGAACTCGACCAGGACCGGGTCGCCGCGGCCGCACACGCCGTCGATCCGCCCAGCCTCCAGTTCAGGCGCGGCGGCTTCGAACTGGCCGGCACGCGTCCGATCCTGCTGCGGGCGTTCAACGTGCTGCGCCAGTACACCGAGCCCGACGCGGCGGCCGCCTGGCAGACCATGCTCGCCGGCCTCGCCCCCGGCGGGCTACTGATCGAGGGCACCTGCGACGAGATCGGCCGACGCTGCTGCTGGATCACCCTTGACACGTCCGGCCCGCGCAGCCTGACCCTCTCGTGCCTGCCCTCCGGCATCGACACCCCGTCCGACCTGGCCGAACGGCTGCCCAAGGCGCTGATCCACCACAACGTGCCCGGCGAAGCAGTACACGACCTGCTCACCGAGTTGGACAACTGCTGGGCCACGGCCGCGCCCTTCGCGCCGTTCGGGCCACGCGCCCGCTGGGCGCAGGCCATCCGCCTGCTCGCCGATCGCGGCGTACCCGTACTCGACCGGCCGGACCGATGGCGACTCGGCGAGGTCACCATCGCCTATTCGGCCGTAGTTCGTTAGTGCCCCCGCGTCTGGCCCGCTGGCCTGCCACAATCTTGCACCATGGCCGCAGCACAACGCCGCTATGTGATCACCTTCGGCTGCCCGGACCGCACGGGTATCGTCGCGGCGATCTCCTCTTTCCTCGCCGACGCCGGCGGTTGGATCGTCGAGGCCGCCTATCACACCGACCCGGACACCGGCTGGTTCTTCACCCGCCAGGAGGTCCTCGCCGACTCGTTGCCGTTCGACGTCGACGAACTTCGACAGCGCTTCACCACCGTGGCCAGGAAGCTCAGCTCAGGCGACAGCTACTCCACGCAGTCCGGCGTGCGGTCGAACTGGCGGATCACCGACACCGCGGAGCGACGCCGAATCGTCATCCTGGTGTCGCGCGAGGGGCACTGCCTCTACGACCTGCTCGGCCGAGTGAGCTCGGGCGAGCTGGACGTGGACGTGGCCGCGGTGATCGGCAACCACACCACGCAGGCGGCGATCACCCGCGCGCACGGCATCCCGTTCCACCACGTCCCGTTCCCGTCGAACGACCCGGAAGCGAAGGCGGCCGCATTCGCCCAGCTGACCCAACTCGTGCAGGCGGCGAAACCGCACGCGGTGGTGCTGGCCAGGTTCATGCAGGTGCTCCCCGCCGAGTTCTGCGCGGCATTCAGCGGGCGGACGCTGAACATCCACCACAGCTTCCTGCCATCCTTCGTCGGCGCGCAGCCCTACCGGCAGGCGCACGCGCGAGGAGTGAAGCTCGTCGGCGCGACCTGCCACTACGTCACGGCCGAACTCGACGCCGGGCCGATCATCGAACAGGACGTGATCCGGGTCGATCACCGTGATTCGGTCGCGGACATGGTGCGCAAGGGCCGGGACATCGAGAAGGTCGTGCTGGCCAGAGGCCTGCGCTGGCATCTAGAAGACCGGGTCTTGCTGCACGCCGGCCACACCGTGATCTTCTGATCGCTCGCTCCGTCGTCATCTCCTTCCGTGTTCATTTCCATCATCGGCTCGACCTCGACGCACGCGTCTACCAGTACGTCCGGCGTGCGGCAGGCGCCCAGAACCGTTGCCCGCGTTGACACAGCGGCTGCATGACCTGCATGACCTGCATGACCACAGCATCACCGAGGCGCTCGACGAGGTGCTCGCGGTCAGTCTGCACCCCGTCGCGGTGATGGGCGGCCACGACCTGCCGCGCGACTCACCCGGCTACGCGAACGCGGTCGCGCTCGGCCAGGCCTTTGGCGCGGTACCGAAGGTCCGGACCGGGGTGGGTGCGGGCCTGGTCAGCGGCTGCGGGCCAACCGGCGCGAACAAATGACGTTGACGGGGTCGTTGAATTGTCGGATAGTGAACGCATCGACGACGCGAGCGGAATGGAGGAAGTCATGACAACGATGCGACGCCGGCATTGGCGCGTTCATCGGCATGCGATCATGCGTGACTTCCGACGTGCGATGCGCGTGTGGCATCGGCCGCGCGAGGCTTCCGGTAGCTGACGTTTTCCTGTCAGCGCAACGGAAGTCGGCCGCCGGATCAGCCGAGCGAGACGGCTTTTCATTTCTCCGGTACGCCTATTTTCGCTGCCCGGAAACAATTCATGCCGATGCGACCTCGGGTCGGCTTGATCTCCAAAATCACGGTCCGTGGGTTCACGAAAAGCAGTTCCGCCTTTGTAGCTCAGTTGGATTAGAGCGCGACGTTACGACCGTCGAGGTCCCAGGTTCGAGTCCTGGCA
>CAWFTJ010000013.1:0-334192 GCA_963818685.1 Candidatus Melainabacteria bacterium
CCGCCACGCCCAAGCCCGTCAGCCCCGTCATGACCACAGCGCCACGCAACTGTGCGGGTACCAGTGGGGCCAGGTCCTGAGTTCGTGGCAGTTTCATGCTGATCACATCCGTCTACGCCAGACCAGCGCCTACAGACGACAGTGTGAGGTCTGCGATACCATCGCCGACTCCACCGTTATCGAGCGTTTCTCGGCTGTTCGCAACTCGATCACCGCCCTGGGCTGTTCGCCAACGTCGACCGGCTACAAGGGGTCGTGGTGGTCGGCCTTGAGGTTTGGCGCGACTCGGTCATCACCCTTCGGGTGCATCGGCAAGGGCAATATGTAGGCCTCAGCTGCGGATCAGGACAATCACAGTTCACACGCGGCGCTCCCGCCGGGCAACCGATGCCGGTTGACGGCGATCAACCGGTAAACCAGCGCAGCCAGCTGACGTACGCCCGGCAGTTCGTCGGCTTGCGCAAGTCGTCGGCCACCGCGTTGCTGGGAAACGGCTATCTGAACCAGATCAGCTCACATGGCACGTCGCACCTCCTGCCCCACAACCAGTGCCTGGGAGCACCGGCCGCTAGCCGGGTCTTTCGCACATGGGTGAGGATGGGACCAACCTGGGAATGCCCGGCTTGGTTGATCATGGTGGTCGGGTGGGGTCGACCGCAAGCAGATCAAGCAACCGAGCCTGGACAGGCGTGGGTAACGGGATGGTCGCGGGCTGACCCGCGTGCGCGGGAATCAGCCGCAACCCAGCCAGCGCCTGCAACACCAGACGACCGGTGGGCTTGGCTTTCTGGCCAGGCACCAGGCCCGTCATCCTGGCTTCGGGAGCGATCGCGACACGAACGGCGCGTTCGATCAGGCAGAAGATCAGCAGCGCCAGACAGATCACGGCGATCAGGGCGGCGATCCGCCGGTTGGTCTTGAGAAACATCTGCGCCACTGCCAGCGGCCCCTTGAACGCGCTGTAGCGGCGTTCGACGGCTTCTTGGCCCTTGTAGCGGATCAGCGCCGAGCAGATCGCGCGGACGCTGGACATCCCCACGGCCTCGCTGACCCTTGAGCAAGCCTGCGAGCACCTAGCCCGAGTTTCCAGCCTTTCTTGATCGTCTTTGTTGTTTGTGCTGGTAGCGCGGGGTTGGGGGACAGTGAGCGCGTATTACCCAACTGCCGTCAACCGACCGCGGTCAGCGCGTTGGCGCGTAGCGGTCGATTCCGAACAGGTCGTGCAGGGCCTGCTGGGTGGGGGTCATGTCGGTGAGGATGCGCTGGGCGCGGGGGCGACCTTTGCCACCATCGTGGTAGAGCAGCACGGTTTCACCGATACCGGCCAGCTCATCCAGCAGCGCCCGCACCGATAGGTGCAGGCCGGCGTGTTCGGCCTCGCGGCGCATCAGGTGCGCGATGGCCAGGGCGAGCACGCAGTAGAAGACATGGACGCGGATCTTGTGGTCGGTCCAGTGGTGCATCGGGGAGAACGACACGACGTGGGGGTCTTTCATCTGCCGGAAACCGGCCTCGACCTCGGATTGTGAGCGGTAGGCGGCTACCACGTCGGCGGTGGGCCAGATGTCGCGGTTGGTGAACAGGATCCGCTTGCCGAAGATCCGGTTTTCCAAGCGAGTCCGGGCTTTCTGGTCGGTGCGCCAGGACAAGCGGAACTCGGCCGGGCGCTCGCCGGTGAGGGTGGCGGTGATGACCTCACCCACCCAGCGGGGCCGCAGGATCGTGATGATCTCGGCTTCGACGGCGGCGCGGTCGCGGCGGGTTTTGCCGCGAGCCAGCTTCGCTTGCAGGTCGGCCAGGTGACGGCGGGCCTTGGCCAGGGTCTGGTCGAATCCCCGCGATTGCTGGGCGTGCAAGGCGGGCGAATGGGTCAGCACCGCGCGCCGTGTCACACCCAGCGCCGTGACTTCGGTGTCGACGCAGGTCAGGCCGGGGTAGCGTACGGTGTCGACTGCGGTGTAACGATTCTTGCCGATCGCCAGCAGGTCGGGATGATCACTGGGTGGCAGCGAGCCGACGAATCCGATCCCGGCGTCCTCGATGAGGTCGTGGTTGTCGTGGCTGTTCTGTCCGGCGTCGTAGACCATGGTCAACGATTCCACCCGCTCGGTCAGGTCCCGGTAGCGGTCCAGCAGTTGGTCGACCACCCCGCTGAACTGGGTGACATCCGGACGGTCGCCGGGATAGGCGTGCGAGATCAGCGGGATACCACCATCTCGGGTGACGATCAGGGCCAGCCCGACCAGACGCAGATCCACGCGTTTCTGCTTGGCCTTGCCTCGTTGCGCTATCGGTGCCCGCTGGTTGCCGGTGTCAATGAACGTGGCGAAGTTCGTCATGTCCAGCACCAGACCCGACAGATCCAGCCCGAACTCGGCCACCATGCGCCGCCCCAGTTCGGTCTCGATCGCGCGCAGGTCGGTGTCGGACAACCGGTCCATCGCGTCCCAGAACCGACGGTGATCCAGCGCGGTGTCGGCCAGCTTGACCCAGCGCGGTCCCGCGGTGGTGGCCCACCACTCGGCGAAGGCCAGCTTGGAGCACGGCTCCACGATCCGGTTCGCGCAGGCCAACGCGATATAGGTACCTACCGAGGCGGCGGCATTGGCATAACGCGGCGCTATCTCGTCGACCACGTCACGCACCCCCAGCCGCTCCAGCATCGCCCACACCGCGGCCAGGTCCCCGAACTTCTTGTGCTGGCTGCGCACCGGTTCACCAGCCGAGGCCCCGGTCAGCTTCGCGACCACTTCCTCGGCGCTGCCCAGGTACTCCTGCGACACGATCCGTGGCTTGCCGTCGACCCGGGCGGACTCCACCAGGTAGTAGTAGGTGTGCTTCCCCCGGCGCTTTCCCACGATCGACGGCATATATGGGTAATACTCTTGTTGGGGTTGAAAGCCAAGCACCACAAACCAAGACACGCCGGTCAATCACGAAGGCTGGAAACTCCGGCTAGGGAACCCCTTCCTGGCCCGATTCTTCGCTCTCGACGTGCTTGTCTCCAGCGAGCACACTCAGGCGCTGCTGGGCTGGGCGCCGAAGCACGCGACATTGCTCGAGGACCTCAAGACAGGCGACTACTTCACTGCGGAGGCCAGCGTACGGGGCCGAAGAGATCTGGTCGCCGCACCGCGACCCGCACGAGCACAGCCAGAGCTGACGCACACCCGACAACCTCAACCCCGCAAAGAAGGTCAGCCATGCCCATCGACGACCTGCGCCCGCCATCGACTGGGGCAAGTACCAGACGCTCACCCTCGAACGCCGCGACACCGGGATCCTGCTCATCACGATCGCCGAGCCCGACGGGTGCCCAGCCCCCACACTCACCCGCCGCCACACCGAGATCAGTTGTCTGTGGCGCGATTTCGCCGATGACCCCGATCTGCGTGTCGCCGTCATCACCGGTAAGGGCGAGCGATTCTGGACGGTTGACGGCAACGACGGCATCGACGAGATGCTCCGGAATCCCGGAAGTTACGACAACACTGTCAATCTCATCCGAGAGGGCCTCACCAACGCACACGGCATCGTCAACTGCGACAAGCCGATCATCTCCGCCATCAACGGTGAGGCCATGGGATCAGGGTTGGCGACCGCCCTGCTCGCGGACATCAGCGTCGCATCGACTGACGCGCGCCTGATCGATGGGCATCTCCTCCAGGGCATCGCTGCGGGGGATCACTCAGTGATGATCTGGCCGCTGCTGTGCGGGTTGGCCAAGGCCAAGCTCTACCTGCTCGCCTCGGAGGACCTCACCGGGAAGGTGGCTGAGCGCATCGGCCTGGTCCCACCCGGCGACGTGCTCGACACCGCGCTCGGCATCGCGCAACGGATGGCGGCCGGTCCACAGCACGCCCTGCGCTGGACCAAACGCTCGCTCAACCACTGGCTGCGGACCGCGGCTCCCGCCTTCGAGGCATCGATCGGCTTCGAGGCCATGAGCTTCTTCGGGCCGGAGCTCATCGAGGCGCTCACCGCCCAAGCCGAGAGCCGTCCACCGAATTTCGCCGAGCCGCTGGCCTGGTAACGGCCGCACGGCCGCCCTTCTGGTCCGAGACCGGGCCGCCCGGTAGCTCGTCAGGAGGTGCATTGCGGCACGTCGAGTCGCCGCGACGCGCCGCCCGATCACCCGCGATCCGTGCGTCGGCGCTCCTCATGCTTCGCCGAAACGGACTCTGCGGTCGTGCGGCGTCCTGTCATGCCGCTGATCGGGAGCTATTCGTCCCGCTATGGTTTGCCGTGCTCGGCGGCTCGTGCGGCGAGATAGTCGGTCCAGTCTCGGCGTGCGTAGGTGACCCAGCGGACGGCGGTGTTGACGTGGAGGCCGAGGAGGTCGGCGAGGATCGCGGCGGGTAGGTCGGCAGCGAGTGCCGCGAGGGCTCCGTTGCGGACGGGCAGGGTGCTGATGCCGTGCCGGTTGAGCAGGTTGGTGAGGCTGTGCCCGTCTATGGGTTGGCCGGGGACCCTGCCGGGAAACAGCCAGCGGGGGCGTGTTCGGGACGTGGGGAATCATCAGCGGCGCCGGTGGCCGGGAGGCAAGGACCTGGAGCAGGGTGCCGAGGCGCGGCGGCAGCAGCATCGGGTGGCGGCCGACCGTCAGGTAGGTGCCATCTCCCTTCTGCGCGAGTTGGTCGGCGGTGAGGTGCCGGATTCGCTGGGCTTGCAGGGCGAAGAGGAGGATGAGCGCGCCGGCAGTCCGGCCTGGATAGGAAGCGTCTCGTCGGTCAGGCAGCGTTGCAGGAATTGCCAGCGTTTGTCGTCGTCGAGCAGGTCGGAGGGTTCCTGGCGCGGGATGGAGGGAACGATTAGCCGGCGGCTGAGACCGCGATCGGCTGTCCAACTGAGGAAGTAGCGGATTCTGTTACGGCGCTGGGTGTTCTCCTCGTCGAGCCATCGGTCGAGGTCGTCCTGTTGGAGGTCGTCCAGGGTGGTTTCCTGGATGTCGATCCAGGCCAGGAGGTCGAGGGCGACCAGGATCCGGCGGCGCGGATCACGGCTGACGGTGGTGGAGAAAGCGCGTTTGCCCGCACGGCTTCGGGCTCGGCGCAGCAGGTGCCAGTGCAGGAACGGGCGGACGAGGTTGGCGTGCTCGACCGGCTTGTCGGCCAGGAAGTGCTCCAACCAGGCCGGAACACGTTCCAGGTCCTCGTGTCGTTCGGGGAGCACCCCGGTCTGCGCCATCATCTGCCGTAGATGCTGAAGTGCGGCACCGGGCGGCAGTTCGTCTGGCCGTTTGCCAACGGTTCCCGCGCCGGCACCGACCGCCGTCATGGCCGCGAGCGCGCCGACGGCGGCCGCCACCCGCGACGCCGGGAACTCGTCCCGGAGGATCCCGAAGGCGACCGGCAGCACTCCACCCCCGAGGCCCTGGATCACCCGTCCGGCGATCATCATGCCGATGGAAGGGGCGAGCGCGGCCAGCGCCGACCCGAGGGCGAGTGCCACGAGGGTGGCCACGAGCACGCGTTTCTTGCCGACCTGGTCCCCGGCGCGGCCAAGCACCGGGGTGGCGATCGAGGCGGACAGGAGGTATGCCGTGAGGATCCAGCCGCCCGCGGTCGGCGACGCGTGCAGCTCGGACCGCACCGTGGTCAGTACCGGCACCACCAGGGACTGCAGCAGCCCGAACGCCACCACACCGAGGGTGAGGACCGCGAAGGTCACCTGGTGCCGTCCGGGCCGCGCCGCGGAAGGACGCGCGGTCATACCGTCGCGACCCCGCTCACGGGCGAGCCGACGGCTCCGCTGAGCCGCAGCGGCGGTGCGGTGAGCAGGAAGCGCGAGCGGTGGTTTTCGCGAAGCCAGGCATTGAGGTCGTGGAAATACCACATCTCGCCGAGCGGGATGCCCTGCTTGAAGAGGCAGTGGTCGTGGAGCGGAAGCACGTTCCGCGCACCGGGCGCCGGCTGCAGGCTGAACCGCTCGACGGCGAGGTTGTCGGCGACGATCGCCGAGACGCCGCTGTCGGTGATCCACTGCAGGAGGCGGTCGTCGGTGGCGTCGAGGTAGGCGCAGTTGGTGTCGAGAACTTCGTGGGTCAGCTCGTCGCCGAGGTCGAGCATGAGCTTCGTCAGTCCGGTGTGGAGGCAGAGGATGTCACCGGGCTCGATCCTGATGTCCTGCGCTGCCAGGATCTCGGTCAGCATCCCGTGCCCCACGGCGACGCGGTCGCGCCCCACGACGCCCCCCAGGTCGACCATCACTCCGCGCCCCTGGACACAGGTCTGGGCGAGGTTCTCGATGCCGAGCGCGCGGGCGTGCGGTGCGACAGAGCCGTCCGGCTTGCCGATCACGTCGACGTCGGCCCGGTAACCGTTGTAATAGCAGATGACCGGCTCGCCGGTGCCGTCGAGGTCGAACACGGCACCGGCGTGCGAGAACGAGTCCCATTGGGTCGAGTACTGCAGGTAGATCGTGGCGAAGTCGTCGCTGACGACGTCGTCGGTGCCGGGCAGGAAGTGGTTGTTGTGCCCGAGCGGGGTGCTGGCGAGTACGGGGGGCCTGCGCGGGCCGTGCGCGTACTCGCCCTTCGGGAAGTCCAGCGGCAGGCTCAGGGGGAAGGCGACGCCCGCCCGCACCTCCGCCACCGCGGCGCGGCGGCGTTCGGCCGTGATGAGGTTCAGCCGGCCGATCTGGTCGTCTTCGCCGAAGTCGCCCCAGTTCGAACCCTCAGGGCGCCTTGTCCAGCGTGTCATTCGTGTGTCTCCCGTATGCCTGTTTCGAGTCGCCGTGCCGCTTCTGACACGTGTCCCCAGTCTGGTGATCTCGGTATCGGTTGTATAGAAGGCACCGATCAGGTATATAGGTACCTGATGGATACTAAGGTCCCAGACAGCGCGATTCGGGTCCCGCTACCGGTCTTCAGCGCCGACTGTCCGTCCCGGACGATCGTCGACGTGCTCGCCAACAAGTGGGTCCTCTACGTGTTGGGGCTACTGCGTGCCGCCGAGCGGCCGCTGCGTTTCGGCGAGCTGAAGCGGTCGGTCGAAGGCGTGACCCAGAAGTCGTTGACGAAGACGTTGCGGACCCTTGAGCGGGACGGTTTCGTCGATCGCCGTGTCCACCCGACGATTCCGCCGCGGGTGGAGTACCGGCTGACCGAGCTCGGCCGCGATGCCGGCCGGCTGCTCGCCGCCGTGAACGGGTGGGCGAAGGAGAACGCCCCGAAGGTCGTCGCGTCGCGCGAGGCATTCGACAGCCACCGGCCGGGGGACGACATCGCGGCCACCGCCTGGACCCGCCGAGCCTGAAGTACCAGGCGCGCCGATCGGCGCTTGCTCGGCCTGGACGGAACCCTCTGCGCGCTCGGCAACCGGCTCATGACGGGCCTGCGGCTGCTCGACCTCGCCTACGGGCGCAAGAACCTCACGTCCTCGGGCACCGATGGCATCCCGCAGACGGTCGAGTTGCTCGAATTCTGTACGCGGCACACTGAAGGCGCGTCGCGCCGCGACAACTACTGCGACGTTCCAATGATTGGATATTCCACGCATATTGGCCGCCTTGGACGCGGGAGACGAGATCCGGGTACTGGCCAGTCAGCTGTTCGACCTGTACCAGCGCATCCGGGCGGAGATGAGGGAGCTGTGCGGCGACATCGAGCTGACCAATGCCCAGCTCGGCGCCCTGTGGCGGCTGTCGGCGGACGAACCCGCTCCGACGGCACGCCGGCTGGCCGATCTGCTGGGGTGTGACGCGTCGACGGTGACCTCATTGGTCGACCGGCTGGAGCCCCACGGCGTGGTCACGCGGGTCGCTCATCCGACGGATCGGCGGGCGAAGATCCTGCAACTCACCCCGCTGGGGTGTCGCTTGCCTGCCCGCATCGACGCCTACTGCCGGGATGAATCGCCGTTCGCGCGTCTTGACCCGCCCGAACGCCAGCGGCTTCGGCGCTGTTGACGCAGTGCCTGGCCGCCGGAACGCCGTCGCCCGCTGTGCCGGACGCGGCGAAGGCGAGTGGATCGTGAGCCGGACGTCGCATCGCCTCCAGGTCATCAGCGCTTCCTCCACCACGGCCCGGCGGAACGTGGGGCACCCCTTCCGTGCCACCCCACCGCCGTACTGGCCGTGGCGCTCGTCCTGCAGCTGTTCTCCGTCGGCGGACGGTGGGACGTGCCGCTCGCTGCCTGGCTCCTGCTGATCTTCCTGGTCCGCTGGAGCCGCACCTCGGGACCCGTCGCCGGGCTGCTCGGAGTTTGGGCGGTGCTGGCCGCCGGCGGGGTGTTCTGGCTTGTGGAGCTCGCGGTCCCGATGAGCCTCCTGGCCGTCGCCGGGATCGCGGGGCTGTCACTGGCCGCGACGCTCCTGTTCGCGGCAGACCGGTAAGTGGTCAGCTGGCGGGGTGGCTGGACCCGCCTGCTCCTCTTGCCGACCGCGCTGGTCGCCACGCAGTTCCTGGTCACCACCGTCAACCCGTCCGGCACCGCCTACGGGTAGCTCGCGGTGACCCAGCGCACCAACACCGCGTTGCTGCAGATCTTGTCCCTCACCGGTCCTTACGTCTTCGCCGCCGTGATCGGCCTCGTCGCGACGAGCGCCAACCTGGTGTGGGAGCGAGGCTGATCCCGACCGGTTCTGCGGCGCGCGGCGCTCGGTCCGGCCGTGGTAATCGCGACCCTGGCCGGCGGCCAGGCGGCGATGGCGTCCTTCCCGGCGCCGACCGCCCCCACCGTGCGGGTCGCCGGCGTCAATCCCGACTACGCGCTCGCCCATGCGACCGATCGTGCGTTGGGGGTGTCCGCGATCGACTATCCTGCCGTCGCGCGGCTCGCGCCGGACGCGGTCGACTCGGCAACAGCCGCGCTGAACAACCGGCTTCTCGAGGACACCCGCAAGGCCGCTCGGGGTGGTGCCCGGGTGGTGATGTGGACGGAGAACGCGGCGAAGATCCGCGCCGGGAACGAGCGGGCATTCCTCGCCACCGCCGGCACCGTGGCGCGTGACGAGGGGATCTACCTCAACGTCGCCGCGAACGTGTACCTGCCTGACGCGCCTTTCGCCCGGGACGAGACCGTTCTCCTCGGGCCCGACGGCCGGGTGCTGTGGACCTACCAGAAGCGGCATCCGATCCCCGGCCTCGAAAGCTACACGCCCGGCTCCGCCCCGGTGCCCGTGGTCGATACGCCCTACGGCCGGCTCTCGACCATCATCTGCTACGACGCCGACTTCCCCGCGACCGCCGCGGTCGACACCGACATCCTGCTGGTGCCCGGTGGGGACTGGCCGCAGATGGGGCGCACGCACACCGAGATGGCCGGCCTGCGGGCGATCGAGAACGGCTACTCGCTGGTGCGCGCCGATCTCAACGGCTATTCGGCCGCGTACAACTCACGAGGCGAAACTCTGTCCAACCAGGACAGCACCCGACCGGCCGACACCCTCTGGTACGCCAATGTCCCCACGAAAGCCCGCTCCACCGTCTACCGCGGCACCGGTGACGTCCTCGGGTGGATCGCCGTGCTCGGCACCCTCGCCTGGCTGGCGGCGGCGATCGCGAGGCCACGCCCCGAATGAGGGCGTCACCCATCGGCGAGGCGTTGGATGGTGGCGCCCAGCCATGCCTGGAGATCAGCGGGGTCACCGAGCTGGGAGCGCAGGACCCGGCGGCGGGTCGAGACGCCGAGCACGAAGGCGTCGATCGCCGCGGCCCGGCCGCGGGCGTCCGCGTCGTCCAGGCCGGTGTCGCGCAGGTAGCGGTGTAATGGTTCCAGCGAGTTGGTGTCGAGGAACGCGGCCAGCGCCTCCGCCGCCTCCGGGCGTTCACCGGACGCGCGTTGCAGCACGAGCAGCGGATCCTGACCGGGGGCACCGAACCAGCGCTGGACGATGCTGGCCGCCAGACGCGCACCCAACTCGGCACGGTCGCCGTCGAAGGAGTCCGACACCGGGATCTCCACCCGGGTCGCTGCCAGGAAAAGGCCGTCCTTGCCACCGAAGTAGCGCGTGATGAGGTTCGGCGACACGCCGGCCGCGTCGGCCACGCCCTTGACCGTGCACGCCGCGTACCCGTGCTGGGCGAACTGGCGTTGCGCGTGCTCCAGGATCCGCTGCCTGGTCGCCGCCGCGTCACGCAAAGTCATGTGTACGATCATACACTTTATGTGTACGCTGATACACATGGGCTTCGAGATGCGAGAAAGACTTCAGCGGACGCGGCGTGTGCCGACCCCGTGGAATGACGACGGGACGCGGGGCATCACCGCCTCCCGCCTCGACGCACTACTCGAACGCTGGGCGAACGGGTACGACTGGGGCGTGCACGAACGCCGCATCCGCGAGTACCCCTGGGTGACGGTGCCGGCAGGCGACACCGAACTGAGGGTGATCCACCAGCGGTCCGCGAATCCCGGCGCCCCGGTCGTCGTGCTGCTGCACGGCTGGCCGGACTCGGTGCTGCGATTCGAACGGGTCCTGCCGTTGGTCACGGACCTGCACGTGGTGGTCCCCGCGCTGCCGGGCTTCCCGTTCGCGGCACCGGTCCCCATGTCCGGGATGTCGGTCAACCGGATCGCCGAGATCGTCGCCGACGCGCTCAAGGAACTGGGTTACTCGCGCTACACGGTGTCCGGCGGCGACGTGGGTGGCGCCGTGGCAGAGATTCTGGCGGCCGATCATCCGGACCGGGTGGCTGCCCTGCACCTGACGAACGTCGCCCCGCAGCGGGCGCTCACCGCGGACCCGGCGAAGCTCGCACCCGACGCGGCGGCCTACCTCGGCCGGACGGCGCAATGGTTCCGGACCGAGGGCGGGTACATCGCGGAGCAGTCCACGCGGCCGAACACGCTCGCCGTCGCCCTCGGCGACTCACCCGCCGGCCTCGCGGCGTGGATCGCCGAGAAACTCCAGTCCTGGTCCGACGCATCGGCGTTCACGCCGGACGAACTGCTCACCTGGGTCACCGCGTACTGGGTCACGGGCACGATCGGCACGTCGTTCGCCACCTACGCCGAACCAGCCACCATCCCCGAACGGATCGGCACGCCGACCGTGCTGTCGGTGTTCCCCCGCGACACCAAGCCGGAGCCGCGAAGCTACGCCGAGCAGTTCCTGAACGTCCGCGAATACGTGGAACACCGCGCCGGCGGCCACTTCGCGGCCTGGGAACAGCCCGAGGCGTACGCTGACGACATGCGCCGCGCCGTCAAGCTGGGCGCTGATGGCGAAGTCGACCATCTCCGAACTGGGCGGACAGTCCGCGGACATCATCTCGCCGACGCCGCTCTCCCGGCTCCGCCGTGAACGGCGTGATCGCCGAAATCTTCGCCGCCGGCGGCCGGACGCATCGCCGGAGAAGAGGTCCGTTCGTTTTGCGTGCTTCTCTGCCAACCGGTCCGGTCGCCAAGCCTCCCGCGTTCTGGATCGGCTCGCGACGTGCCCGGCTGGCTGGCTCTACTGGCTGCGCGGTCACCCTCCGAATTCACCGTCGATGTTCAGGCTGGAGCCGGTGATGTAGGCGGCGTCGGGTCCGGCGAGGTAGGACACGAACGCGCCGACTTCCGCTGCGGTGCCGAACCGGTTCGTGGCCATGACTCCGAGCAGGGTGGACGCGCCGGGTCCGTCGGCTGGGGTTGGCATCGGTGTCGACCGGGCCCGGTTGGATGTTGTTGATGGTGATTCCGCGGGGGGCCAGCTCTCGCGCCAGCCCGCGGGTCAGGCTGGCCAGCGCGCCCTTGGTCATGGCGTAGATCGAGCCGCCGGGCAACGGCATGCGGTCGGCGTTGATGCTGCCGATGTTGATGATTCGGCCACCTTCGCTCAGGTGCGCCAGCGACTCGCGGATAGCGACGATCGCGGACCGTACGTTGACCGTCAGCATGCGCTCGATTTCCTCCATCGGCAGGTCGGTGATGGCGGTGAAGCTGCCGACGCCGGCGCTGGACTGTCACTCGACCCGGCAACGGACTGGACCTGGTGGACACCGGCGCTGGTGGCACTGGGGTTACTGGGGTTGTACCGTTTCTGGCTCAACCAGAGCCGGCGCGAGCTGGCGAGACGTCCGGTTCTCGTCGCCCCTCCAGCCTGCGGCTGCCCGCGCTGAGGCTCGGCCTGCTGATGGCCGTGCTGCTCTTCGCCGGCTACGGTGCGTTCAGCTACGAGTACTCGATGCTCACCCAGGTCGGCCTCGGGTTGACGCCCGTCCAGTCCGGGCTCGCGCTGGCCGCGTTCGCAGGGACCTTCGTCCTCGCGGGGCTTCGAATGCCGCACATCACCGCGCGCTTCGGCAACCGCACGATGGAGGCGGCCGCGGGCCTGCTGGCCGCCGATCTGATATTGCTCGGCCTGGCCTCGTGTTCACGCAGGGCACGGGCGCGGCGATCTGGATCGGATGCTTCGAAGTGATCGGAGTGCTCCTCGGTGCGGTGCAGGCGGGCCAGTACCGCCCCTGGTCGGGACGGTCATGGCAGCGGTGCCCCATCGGGTCGCGGGCCTGGCCGGAAGCATGTTCACCACTGCGCAACAGCCTCACTGGCGCTAGGCGTAGCCGTGATCGGCGGGATTTTCGGCACCCTCGTCCCATCGCTCGGCTGGGAACGCGCCTTCGCGGTCGCGCTCGGCGTGCAGGTGGTCACCGCCGTCCTGTTCTGGGTCCTCGCGCGGCGGCTCCGCAGACGACCGCGCGGCTCCGACACCCGCTGCGCCCCGGGCGTGCCGGGCCGGATGGAGACGATCGACCAGATCGCCACCCGCCGGCGCAGGCCCGCACACGCGGATTTTCACCGAGTCAGGAGAAGAAAGGCATCCGTCCATGATTAAAATGGTCATCACGCTGAAGGGTCGTGAAGGCATGACTCACGACGACTTCACGCATTATCAGCAGAAGATTCACCGACCGCTGCTCATGTCGATCCCGGAATCGGAGCGGTACCCCGAGCCGGAATACGACTCGGTGGTCGAGGCATGGTTCGACACCATGGCCGATCTCGAAGCCCTGTTCTTCAGTGAAAGCTTCCTGAAGATCGTCGACCCGGACCACGAAAATTTCATTGACCTGTCGACGTTCGGGCGAATCATCTGCGAAGAGGACGTAATCCTCGACCGCAACTAACTATTTGGTGCGCGCCGGGCGGATGTTCGGCCTTTCGATCATCCGCCAGTTTCACCGGTCGGGTTGCGGTGGCGGGGTGTCGATATTGTCGGTGCCAGTCGTGGGGATGGCGGTAGCGGGGAGGCGACGGGCGAGGTTTGGAAGGCTTGGATGGCGAGTGCGGCGAAGCGTCGGGAGGCGGCGACCCGGGTGGCCGGTGCGGCGGTGTGGATGCCGTTGTTGGCCATGAGCACGAGGATCAGATCGTCCAGGGCGAAGTCGGGACGCAGGCGGCCGGTGTCCTTGGCGCGGCCGGCCAGGCGTGCGATGGATCGCAGTGAGTAGGCGCGGATCGCGGCGAAGTCCACGGCGTGGGGGAACGTCGACATAAAGGCTGCGGTGAAGCCTCGGTCGCGGGCGTGCAACTCGCAGATTCGCTGGATCACCAGGCAGAAGCCGTGCCATGGGTCCGGGTCGGCGAGCCCGTCGTCCACGATGGCCCGGCACGCGCGCATCTGGTCTGCGAATGCCTCGGTGACCAGGATCTCCTTGGTGGGGAAGTGGCGGTAGAGGGTGGCGGGGCCGACCCCGGCGCGCCGGGCGATCTCCCGTATCGGCACGTCCAGACCGTCGGCGGCGAACACCGCGCGGGCCGCGTCGAGGATGCGGTCGCGGTTGTCCCGGGCGTCGGAGCGCAGTGTGTGGGAGTGCAGTGGGTGAGGCAAACGGTCGGTCACCGCTCTCATTTTAGCTAAACGGACGGGGGCGTCCGTTAACGTCGGCGGCATCAGTTCGATCGACTCCGCAATATCGACTCCACGATGAGGAGAAGTCAGTGAAGGCAGTCGCGGTCCAGGCGTTCGGCAGTCCGGAGGGCTTGGTGGTCATCGATGCCGCCCCGCCGAGTCCCGCGGACGGGCAGGTGCTGATCACCACCGAGGCGATCGGCGTCGGCGGCGTGGACGCCATGATTCGAAGCGGCGCCCTGACCGCCTACGGTTTCACCGAAGGTCACGTCCTCGGTGGCGAGGTCGCGGGCACCGTGGCGGCGGTCGGCGATGGCGTCGACCCGGTGTGGGTTGGCCAGCGGGTGTGGGCGTTCACCGGCGTCGGTGGCGGCTATGCCGAGCACGCGATCGCCCCGGCCGCGACGCTGGTCCCCCTCCCGGAGACCCTGTCGGCCGTGGACGCGGTGACACTCGGGAGTTCGGGAGCGGTGGCCCACTTCGGCCTTCGCCATGCGCACTTCGCGCCCGGCGAGTCGGTGTTGGTACGCGGCGCGGCCGGCGGTCTCGGGATCATGGCGGTCCAGCTCGCGGCTCGTGGTGGTGCCGGTGCGGTGGCGGTCACGGCCTCGTCTGCGCAGCGTGGTGACCGCCTGCGCACGCTCGGCGCTACCCACGTGCTGGACCGCGCCGGTGCGGGAGCGCAGGACGCTCCCTCGGGCTACGACGTCATCATTGACATCGTCGCCGGCGCGGCCCTGCCGTCGTTCTTCGCCAGGCTCAACCCGAACGGTCGCATGGTGGTCGTCGGCGCGGTTGCCGGCGATCCGCCGCCGGAGTTCGCCATGGAGATGTTCGGCGCGTTTCAGAAGTCGATGTCGTTTGCCACCTTCAGCGCCAACACCGTGCCCATGTCCGCCCGGCGCGCCGTGACCGCTGACCTGTTCGCCGCAGCGGGTCGCGCCGAGTTGGAGGCGGTCGTGCACGAGGTGCTGCCCCTGGAGCAAGCCGTGCTGGCGCACCAGAAGATGGCGGCAGGCGAGGTGTTCGGCAGAATCGTGCTCACGCCATCGGCAAGTTCACCAAGGAGTCAGGCCAGCTGTGACTGACTCCGCTTGCCGCAAGCTGGAGCACCTGGGCGATCCGAGCGAGGTGTTCGTCGCGGACGAACGGGATTCCTCAAGAAAGGCAGCAAATCCGCTGGAGTGCAACGTCAGTATTCCGGCACCGCGGGCCGGATCGAGAACCGCCAGCTGGGTGTGTTCCTTACCTATGTCACCGGCACCGGGCGACCATCTCCGGTCATCCCGACACGCGACGCGGTCTACGCGGTCGCCACGCACAGCGGCGTCACGCTCGGTCCGCTGCTGGGGCGGCTCGTGGCCGAGGAACTGATCGACGGCCGGTCCTCGCCGCTGCTCGCCACGTTCCGCCCCGACCGGTTCCGGGACCGGACCGAGCACGCCCCGGTGCCCAAGCTGGTCCGGGGAGGTGACTGAGGGCCGCTTCGGTCCAGGACCTCACGTTCAGGGCTTTGACGTTCCCAGTCACGGTCACGGCGAGGCGGTCGACCCCGTCGGGGCACGACCGCAGATCCTTGGCGAGGTCGGTGTCGGACGTGGCCTACCCGGCAACTGTATAGCGGGCGGCGAGAGTGAAGTCCTCATGGAGAAGGGGCAGCAGGCTGAGCGCCGAGAGATAGCTCGCCTCACTCAGCCTCCCGGCCTGCTGCGCGACAGCCAAATTCATCTCCCATCCGTACAAGGCCGCATGAGCCGCACGACCGACCGTCGGGTCCGCGAGGTGCCCGCCGCCAGCGGCGAGGAAGGTCCGCGCGACCGTATGCGCCCGGTCAAGCACGAAATCGCCCAGCAGCTTGAGGGCGTGGTTCAGGACGGCGTAGCGGCGTCGGTGGTGCTGAGCTGGGTCGGCATGCCACAACGCGGTCAGAATGCGGTCGGCGGCCGCCAGATCGAGGCGCTCGACAGCGGTCATCAACGCCGTGATCGTCTGGGCCGCCGGGCCAGTCCCGATGTCGCGGGACTGGCCTTGCCAGCCGGAATTCAGGACGGTCTCCTGGTCAAGACCATGAACGAACAGGATGACGGTCCTGAGTATGAATTGATCAGGGTCCGGATCGGGTTTGTCCAGCGCTCGCTGGATCCAATTCTCGGCTTCTGCCGGGCTCTGGCCGGCTGTCCACACGGCGACGACGCGTAACGCCGCCTTCAGCTCGTCTTCCGACGACTGCTGGCTGTGGTACTCCGACAGGGACGGGATCCTGGATGCTCCGCACGAACATCCCTCTGCCGACGTCACGCGCTTGGGGTCGGACGCCAGAATGAACCCGTCCCAGACGGAGGTCAGGCTTCGATCGAGGGCCTCCCAGTTCGTTGAGGTTATGCGTCCGACCTGTCGCATGCTGTCCAGTGCTCGTTTGCAGGTGTTCAGCGCGGCACTGGCCGCGCTGAACACCTGCGGATCGGACAGGTCACCACCGTGTTCCACGCGGAAGAGGTGGGCGAGGGCATGGGCGCGTTCTATTTCGGCAGGTCTTGCCGGCACTCCAGCATCCGACGAGATCGTCGCGACCAGCCGCATGGCCTCCTGTTCCCACGCTTCCTCGCCGATACGCGCGAAGATCACGGCGGCCTGCGCGGCCGTGGCGACGGCGTCGTGCTGACCTGTCGCGAACAGCGCACGGCTCAGGTCATAGAGTGCGATGCCCTCCCGGAGCTGATCATCTGTCTCGTGGAGGGCAGCGATCGCTCTGCGGAGCGTCTCGGCCGCGTCCGCGAACTGCCGGGCGGTGATGAGGATGTGTCCGAGGTCTTTCAGCGTGGCACCCTCGGCAGCACCCTCACCGATTTCCTGGAAGATGGCTGCTGACCGCTGGAGAGCCTCGATTGCCTCGGTGTCGCGGGCGATCTCGTACAGGGCGAGCCCGAGGTCTGCCAGCGCGACCCCTTCACCGAGCCGGTAGTCGCGATCTGTGCTGAGGAGCGTGGCGGCGCGCTGGAGAGGATCGACGGCGTCCATGAATCGGCCCGTGTCGATCAGCGCCCGGCCGAGGTTGCGCAACGCGCTGCCCTGACTGCCGCAGTCGTTCAGCTCGCGGTAGAGCTCAGCGGCCTCGCGGTGCGACGCGATAGCGTCCTCGAATCGCCCGTTTTTCGCGTAGCTGATGCCGAGGGCGAACAGCGCGGTGGCGGTGCCGTATGGCAGGCCGGTTTTCCGTGCCCGGGCGACGGCTTCCAGACCGGCGTCGATGGATTCCTCAGGACTTTTCGCTTCGGAGCCGGTGAATCCGAAAGGGTACTGGTCGTCACGGTCACCGAACGCCGGGCTCATGGTCGACAAGCATACGGACAAACCCGAAGCTGTTGAACTTGTTGGCGGAGGGATACCGGCGAGACCGCGACCCCCTCGAGCTGCGGTGGCACCCGGCCAGACGGCAACACGACTGATCGCGGGCAGCCTCACGACGGCACCGCACTACTTCACTGCGCGAAAGCGGAGGTCGGTGAGCTGGTCTGTTTCGGTGACCTCAACGCGTTCCAGGGCCACCCCGAGCGCGGGGCCGGAGACCAGGCGTACGCCCTCGCCCAGCAGAACGGGCGCGAGGACGACACGTCCTGGCAGCTGCTCCTCACCGAGCGGCCACGAGGCCGGCCTCGTAGCAGATGAGCACGGCCCGCGAGTTTCGTCATGACCCGGTTGAGATCAGTTCGACGGTGTCTTCGGAGATGGTGAGACGCTGGGCGAAGTCGGTGTTGCCGGTGCCCACCAATGTCAGAATTTCGCGTTCGCGCGCGGTGAGCGGCTGGAGTTGGGACGTCGGGCCGTGGCTGGCGCGCGGTCGGTACCGGTCGACGTACGCTTCGACTAGCTTGACTCTGTCGGTGATCTTGGTTTCAGGGTGCGGCACATGATCAGTAGCATGATCAACCTTGTTCAAGGCCGATGCAGTTACCGAGGTGCCCGTTGTCCGTGCGTCCCCGTTCCGGCGAGCAAGTCCGTACTCGTACGGGTGCGAGGCCAGATGATCACGCAGCATCGCGACCAGGAACGGTGACAGGGCGATCGTCCGCGCCGAGGACGCCGTCTTCGGCGGCCCGACCCATCGCTTGCCTCGTGACTCGTGCAAACGAGCCACACTCCGGGTGGATCACGATCATGCCACGGGCCAGATGGACGTTGCGTCGGTGCAAGCCGGTCAGCTCACTCCACCGGCACCCGGTCCACGCCGCCGTAATGATCGGCCGCCGTAATGATCAACAGTCGGGGCGACCGGGCCACCCAGCAACCCAGCCTGGTCCGCGATCGTATGACTTCCTCGGGCGTCGCCCAGGTCCAATCCACCGGCAGCTTCCGCGAGCGACGGCCGCGGCGACGCCGCTTCTGCACCGGGTTGGCGGGAATGAGCCGCTGGTCGACCGCGTCGGTGAGGATCATGGACAGCAGGTTGACCCACGCCCGAATCGCGCTCGAGGATAGCCGTTGCGCCACTCGGTCCCCTCACCGGATTCCTTGATCCACAAGTTGATGTCCAGCGTGGTGATGTCACCCATCGGCACCGGCCCGGACCGCGGCAGGATGTGCCGCCACAGATAGGTCTCGTAGTTCTCCAGTGTCCGCAGATCCGGTGGTGTCCTCTGAGGTGGTGTATGACGTTTCCGCTGGCTAGCGAAGTGGTCGGATCTAGTTCCCCGACACCAGCTGACTCCATATCCAATTGTGACGCAATACCCCGACAGAATGAGCGACCCTTCGCACCACTCGACAACGGCTCGAACCAGAATCGCCCTCTGGGAGGACCGCACGCCGAACCCTCTTTCGGGCAAGCCGTCGCTGTATGTAGCCCGGTCGACCACCGGAAAGGTGGCTGCACAACAGCCCCCTCAGCGCGGAAAATGGTTACCGCGAGGTGATCGGATGGCTATCGAGCAACCGTGGTCGCAGACGGCACCGACATCATGCTCGGCAGCAGCATGGACCCAGTATCGCAAGCCATGTTCGACCGGCTCTACCAGGACTGCGCCGCCGGAATCCTGGAATGCCGCGAACACGACAACGACCCGGCCTGCCGCGAACACCGCAGCGCGAACGGCCGAGCCCACGGCGCCTGGCTCTACCTGCAAAAACGACACAACGGCCGGAAGCTCCTGGCCTGCCATCACCCCGCTGGCCCGGGTGCGCGATTCGCCCACCACACAATCCACGTCGAGATGAGCGACCAGCACCGCTGGCAACAGGACTATCTGTGCCGCGCCGCTGAAGGTGCTGGCTTCACTGCCCGGCAGGAAATCGCGATCGACGGCACTCGACTCGATGTCTGCGTGACCGGTCCCAACGGCGCCTTCGGTATCGAAGTCCAGCACTCCCACCTGAGCGTCGGTCAGGTCCGAAGCCGCGACCGTAAAGCCGTGAAAGCCCGAGTGCCATTGGCCTGGAGCGCCGACCACCACGCCGACTGGATGACCAAGGTCCCGTCCTGGAGGGTCAACGTTCTGCCGGACGTCGACCTCGCGGGTCGTGGCGCGCGGTTTCCGGCGAGCGCACCCTGCATCCGACTTTGTGCATTGGACGCAACGACGACATCCTGATCGGCGCCCTGCCCCATCGCGCGGCCGGTACTGCCGCAAGTGGCATGCGATCTGGCACCCGGTCAACAACCGGATGGTCGACGAGATCGTCGAACGGTTCACCACCGGCGACATCGTGCGGCTCGACGTCGAGGGCATCGGTCGGCGACCGTCGACAGACGATCGTGCACCTCGTCCCCGCCCTGGACGCCCAGCGTTATGCGGCCGAGTTCACCGATCAGCCTCCGGTGGCGGAGTCGCTCGCCAACCCAGCCAATGCTTGTCGTTACCCGAACGTCGCGCTCGCGCTTGCCAACGCCTCCGCCTGGGAGAACGCGCAGGAGTGCCCGCGGTGCCGGTACCCGATCCACCGGCTGATCCGCTACCCAAACGGGAGCGCGCTGGGACCCTGCTGCGCCTACCCAGTGGCATGCCGGAAGAAGATGAGGAAGCGCTCTCCCGCCTGGGCCGAACGAGACCGGTCTGGTAACTCCGGTTCCTCGGCCGTGAGGAATCGCTCTGAGATGCTCGAAGCCTCGACAACTTCGTACGCTCTGGACACCGGCCATCAGGGGCGGTGCCAGTTCTGTTCGTCGTTGTAGTCGCAGGGGTAGATGATGAGTTGGGTGCCGGGGGTGGTGCTCGATGCCGGGTCGGCGAGGCACATCTGGGCGTGTGGGTTCCACAGTTGCCCGTCCGAGTCGATGGTCCAGTAGTCGGCGGCCGTGCCGTTGCATGTGTAGAGGTCGATGGCGGTGCCGCTGGTCGTGCCGCTGCCGGCGACCGTGAGGCACTTTCCGTCGCGGCTGATGGTGTTGAGGACGCCGCCCGGTTGCGGCGTGATGGTCCACTGCTGCGCCGCGGAGCCGTTGCAGGTGTAGATCTGGATCGGATTGTTGTCGGTCTCGACACCGCCGCGGTCATCGATGCAGAGCCCAGTGGACAGGGCGGATGTGATGGCACCGGTCACGGCCTGGGGGCTGTGGAACGGCGTGACCTGGGCGGGGGTGAGGTAGCCGGCATAGTAGGACACGTTGGCGAGCTGGCCGGTGAAGTAGCTGGCCCTGGTGGTGGCGCCGTCGCCGGGTGCGTTGACCCACTTCTTGGTCGCGGTGTTGGCGGGGAAGACCCCCGCGCCGATGTCGTTGAGCGGATCGACGTTGTTGACCGTCGGGCTGCCGGCCATGCCGACGCGCAGGTCGTTGTCGATGAACAGGCTCTGGTTGGTGCCGTCGCTGGCCAGCGTGACGGTGTGCCACTGGCCGTCGTTGACGGCGTGCGCCGAGATCATCGGGCGGACCGAGCCGTTCCAGAACTGGGCGTACAGGTGGCCGTCGGTGCCGATGTACATGACGGGCATCGCGGACGGGTTGAGGCTGGCCGGCGTTGCGTTGCCGGTGCCGACGAGGATGCCGGTGTTGCCGGGGTCGGCCTGGAAGGCCAGCGACAGCGTGAGCGTGGTGGACGACTTGACCAGGTTGTCGGGCAGGGCGAGGTAGTCGGTGCTGCCGTTCAGGGCCAGGACCGGGCGTTTGAGCAACGGGTCCGTGACCCACGTCGCGCTGCCCACGAGCTGGGCCGGTGTGGCGCCGCTGCTGTCGGTGGCCACGGTGGCGTTGTTGCCGTCGGCCAGCGGCCAGGTGCGGGTCGGGGCGAGCAGGCTCGTGCTGACTCCCGCGGTGAGTGTGGTTCCGGTCAGGGTGTAGTCGATGGCGGTGGTGTTCGCGGTGTTGGTGGTCCAGACCTCGATGCTCCCGGCCGGGGTGACGTCCGCGTCCACGAGGGTCGGCACCGCGGTCGCTGTCCACGGCACGGTGAGGCGCGTCCAGGTGCCCGGACTGCCGACGAGGGCGACGGCGCTCGTGGCTTCGTACAGCGCACCGCTGGTCGTGTTGAGCGCGAACAGGACCGTGTTGTCGGCGGGTTGGGCCGCGGCCAGGGTGTAGCTCTGCCAATCGGCCGTGCCGTCGGGGCTCTGGCCGGGGCCGGCGATGGTCTGGTCGTAGGCGTAGTCGCCGAACCGGCCGTCGGGGCTGGTGTAGGCGTTGAGCTGGTAGCCGTTGACGGCGTCACCTGCGATGCCGATCAGGTCGGGCGCGGGGTTGGCGGCCAGGGTGGCATTGCCGGCGGCGACGAGGTCGGCGGGGTTGTCACCGGCCGCGTTGAGTGTGGTGTCGGCCAGGTTGGGTGCGGTCAGTTCCTGTTGGGAGTAGGCGTAGGGGCTCAGCGCGGTGGTGTCGCCGTTGCCGAACAGCAGGTCGGCGTCGCCGGCGTCGGTGCCGGTGGGGTAGTAGGCGGCGACGTCCTGGACGTGGTCGCCGGTGAAGTCGCCGTGCAGGATGTCCGCGCCCCGCCAGTCGGCCGGGCTGCCGGCGGAGTTGGCGCCGGTGCCCAGTGCGCCGATGTCGGTGGGGGTGGTGAGGTTGCCGTGGCCGTCGCTGGTGGCCAACCACAGTCCGGTGTTGCCGGCAGCACCGTTGTGCAGGAAGTCAGGGTTGCCGTCTCCGTTGAGGTCGCCGTCGGCGTAAGGCGTGACTGGGACGCCGACGTCGAACGTCATGGCGGTGACCGGACCGGGGTTTCCGCCCGAGGACAGCGCGTAGACGGTGAGCATGTTGGCGCCGCTGTGGTGCAGTGGCACCGCGACGGCCTGGGTGGTGCCGGTGGCGGTGACCGAGGCCGGCGCGGCCTCGTTCAGCTGGTAGACGTAGCGCGTCGGTGCGGTGCCGGCGCACGCGGTGGTCGGGGCGGCCACCGCGCCTGCACACGGGCCGAGCGTGACGGTCATCGAGCTGCCGAGGCCGGGGATCGTGGCGGGCAGCGCGGCACCGGGTGCGGCGGGTTGGGTGGGGTCATAGGTGAACGTGCACGGCTGACCGCCGGTGCCGGGGCCATTGGTGGGATTGAACAGCTTGCCGTCGCTGGTGATCACGTACCACGAGTATCGGTACGGCTGGGCGACGCCGTTCACGTTCCAGTGCTGGATCGTGGTGCGTGAAATGGTGATCGGCTGCGGGGTGCCCGACGAGGTGGTCAATCCGGCGATCGCGGCGGCGGCCGGCCCGGAGTCATAGACCGTGGTGCCACTGCCATAGTTCTTGATCACGAGCTCGGTGCCGAGTAGTCCGCCGTCGACGTCGTTGGGAATGACCGAGAAGGTGACGTCGTCATTGCCGATAGTGACCGCGGCGGGGCTGCCGGTGTTGCAGATCCCACCGGGTGAGGTGGCAGGCAGGCGGGGCAGTCCGGGGGCGTGTTTGTACTCGGTGGACATGCTCGCAGCGCCGTTCTTGCTCCAGAATTCCTTCCACTGCGTGTTGTCGGATTCGTCGGGCGCGCGCAGTCCGAACGTCATGCTGGTGGCGCCGACGTGGGTCTGCATGAAGGACGTGACGTTGAAGTCGACGCTGGTGTTGGGACAGTCGGTGCCCGACGCCGAGGCGATCTTGTCGCTCATGCCAGGCATGTTGTTCCAGGTGAGCGGGTTGCGGATCGGCCCGGTCCAGTAGAGATCCACGTTGGTGGCCGAGGATTTGCACACGTCGCCGGCGGATGTGAATTTCACGTCGGAGGAATAGATCGTGGCGCCGTCGAGGACGGCGGAGACGCCGAACCGGATGAAGGAGCGGGCGGTGTAGTAACTGCTGTTGCCGATCTGGAGGATGCTGGCGTCGGGGTCGGTGGAGTTGTCGTACTCGTTGTTGCCCGGATACAGCGTGGACACCGATCCCCAGGCCTGTCGGGCGCCGCCGGCGGGCCGCGGGCTCCAGGTCGGGTCGATGTAGACCGGGAACACGGTCGACGGACTAGTGAGCATGGCTGTGTTGGGCGACAGGGTCAGGGTGCTGGTACCGCTGGCCGGTGCGCTTCCGGTGAGTGCCGTGCCGACCGTCGCGGTGTGGGCAGCGTGGCTCGGTCCGGCGACGTCGGACAGTGCAGTGGTGTGTCCGGCGGAATCCCACATGATCGGCGCGGCCGCGGTGAACAACGGCAGGCCGTGATCGCTGGCGGCCGCGGTCAGCGTCCCGTTGGCGCCCTGGGTCACGTGCAACTCGGTGCCCGCCAACCGCATGCGCAGCGCGGCGAGCGCCGGATTGGCTGCTGCTGCGGCGTTGTGCACCACCAGCACCTGCTGGAGTCCACCTTGGACGGTCACGGTGACGTCGAGGTCCACGCCGGGCAGCACGCCGGGATAGTCGGCCTGGGCGCCGCTGAGCACAGGCACGGGCAGCGGAGTCGACCAGCCAAGGGACAGGCTGTGCCCGGCGTTCGTCAGGACCGCCAACGGACCGCTCCCGCCGCCGGACAGCATGACGCCTCCACCGGTGGCCCTCGGCGATACCCGGCCGTCGGTGTCGCGGCGCAGCGTGGCGTCCAGGTTCACCCAGGTCCGGCCTTGTTTGACGCGGGTGGGTTGCAGGGTCTGGATGAGCGTGAGCGTCCCGGTCGGGTTCGCGGTCACCATGGCGTCCGGTGTGGTCAACGCGTCCACGACGACCGGCATCCCGCTCGCCTTGGCCCGAGCCAGCGCGGTGTCCTCCGCCCGCGCGGTCGATCCCACCGGTTGCGCCGACACCGCCGCGGGCGCGGCCTGGACCGGGGCACCCACGGCGAACACGCAGGCGGCCGCCATCGCGATGGCCAGCGCGCCCGCGCACGGCGGGACACGGCGAGCGGACAAGGAAATGAGCGAACGCTGGCGCATCAGGGAATTCCCTTCATTGCCGGGCCCTGCGGCAGTCTGGATTCAGCCATCCGAAGTCTAGAAGTTCGCACATGACGTGTCGTCGGACCAGCGGTGGAACAAGGCCGTCAACCTGAGTACTACATGTCGGTGCTGCCCATACCGCGTCGGTTGACCAGAGGGGAAAACGTCATTCCCGAGTTGACGCGGGATTTCCATCGCTGGTCCGACGACGTTTGGCGCCAGGTTTTCTAGTCTTGTCGCGCATAGGTATGCAATGCACGAAACAACACCTGGGGTGGTCGCGGTGCGCGGAAGTAGCTGGATGGTCGCGATGCTGTTGGTCGGCACCCTGATACCGGGCCTGCGCCCGGCGGCGGGCCCGCCGAGTGCGCCGCCGGTACCGATGACGCCCGCTGCTCAGGGTGTACGAGCGTTCGCATACCAAGCGCCTCGGCTACCCGCTCATACGGTCGAGCACCCCTATGTGGCGGGACCGGTGACGTGGCCCGCCCAGCACGCCGGGATGGCCGAACTGGCCGCCAAGCCGGTGTCCGTCGCCGGCACACCGGTGTGGGCGCAGGCGGCAGCCGGTGGCGCGGCAGGATCGCTCACGGTGTCGGTGGCAGGCCACCAGGCCGCGCTCGGCGCGGGTGTCGACGGAGTGGCGTTCACAGTCACGCCGCACGACGCAGTCACCACCACTGCCGCGCCGCGCATCGGCGTGAACTACGGCGATTTCGCGCACGCCTACGGCGGCAACTACGGTTCCCGACTGCGGCTGGTGGCCCTGCCGGACTGTGCGCTGACCACCCCGCAGGTACCGAAATGCCGAACCCAGACGCCGCTGCCGGCCGCCGCCAACGATGCCGGCACGGACAGCGTGTCCGCGTTGCTGCCCACCGGGACAGCGGGCACACCAATGGTGCTCGCCGCCACCAGCACGGCCATCGGCGGTGATGGCGGCGGTTCGGCCGGCACGTACGCCGCCACGACGTTGAAGCCGTCCGGGTCCTGGTCGGCGGGCGGGTCGACCGGATCGTTCACCTACGACTACCCGATCCCCGTGCCCCCGGCCGCATCGACGCTGGCGCCCACTGTCGGGCTGTCCTACGACTCGGGCAGTGTCGACGGCCAGACCGCGGCGACCCAGGCGCAGTCGTCGTGGGTGGGCGACGGCTGGTCGACGCAACAGTCGTTCGTCGAGCAGTCCTTCGCCAGTTGCACCGAAAATCCGGAGGGTTCCGCGGCACCCAAGTCCACAAGCGACGAATGTTACGACGGTCAGGTCCTCACGCTCTCGATGAACGGCACGTCGACATCGCTGGTCTGGGATGCTACCAGGAAGGTCTTCCAGACCCAGGACGACAACGGTGACGTGGTCACCCGAACCACCGGTTCGGACAACGGATCGGGCACGCACGACATGGACTACTGGAAGATCACCGACCGGACCGGCACGAGCTACTACTTCGGCCTCAACCACCTGCCCGGCTGGACCGCATCGGACACCGCGACCGGCTCGGTCGACTCGGTACCGGTGTTCTCCGCGCATGCCGGCGATCCGTGCTACGACGCCGACTGGGCGAATTCGGTCTGCACCATGGCCTACCGGTGGAACCTGGACTTCGTCACCGACATCCACGACAACGCCATGGCCTACTACTACACCCAGGACACCAACGCCTACGGCGAGAACGGCGACACCACCAGTGCCACCAGCTACGTCCGGGATTCCCACCTGTCCCGCATCGACTACGGCCTGACCGCGACCAACGCCTATTCGGTCAACGGCGGCCACGCGCCGGACCAGGTGGTATACACCGCCGCCGACCGCTGCCTTTCGGGCACCTGCGACCCGCTGAATACCGCGAACGCGAAGAACTGGCCGGACGTGCCGGAAGACCTGCGGTGCACGGCGAAAGCCGCGTGCAAGGTGAACGGCCCGTCGTTCTACTCGACCGTGCGCCTTGTCGGCATCACAACCGAGCAGTGGACCGGGTCGGTGTACGCGAAGGTGGATTCGTGGCAGCTCGATCAGACCATGCCGGCGACCGGGGACGGCACGTCGCCGACGCTGTGGTTGTCGTCGATCACCCACACCGGCGCCGACACCACAGCGGGCGGCTCGTCGGTCACGTTGCCGAGCGTCAGCTTCACACCGATCGACCTACAGAACCGGGTGGCCACCCACGACGGACTGCCCATCCTGACCCGAAACCGGATCGCCTCGATCACCAACGAGACCGGCGCGGTGATCGGCGTCGGTTACGAACAGGTCACCGCCTGCTCCTGGCCGGTGTCCATCACGGCGTCGTCGAACACGTCATCGTGCTACCCGGTGAACTGGACCCCGTTGGGCTTCACCAAACCGTTGGCGGACTGGTTCATCAAGTACCAGGTCGAGCAGGTCACCGTGGCCGATCCGACCGGTGGTGCGCCCGTGATGTCCACTGTGTACAAATACCTCGGTGGCAGCGGGTGGCACTACGACGACAACGAGGTCGTCAAGGCCAAGTACCGCACCTACGGGCAGTGGCGTGGTTTCGGTGACGTGCAGACCTTCACCGGCCAGGGCAACGATGCCCAGACCGAGGCCGAGACCACCTACTACCGAGGCATGTCCGACGACAACGACACCACCGACGTGACGTTGACGGACTCCCAGGGTGGCAGGCACGACGACACCAACCAGTTGGCCGGCAGCACCCTGGAGACCACCAACTACAACTTCGCCGGCGGTTCGATTCTCGGCTCGACGATCGACTCCTACTGGGTGTCCCCGGCCACCGCCACCCGCGACCGAACCGGGCTGCCGGCGTTGACGGCCAATGCCACCGGCCAGGTCGAGCAGTGGACCCGCACCGCGATCACCGACGGTCCGACCACGTGGCGCAAGACCGAAACCGACACCACCTTCGACACGAACACGTCCAGCCCCACCTTCGGCCAACCGCTGGTCCAGTTCGCGCATGGCGATCTGGCCGACCCCACCCAGCAACGCTGCACGAGGACCACGTACGCACCGGCCAACACGGCCGCGAACCTCGTCGGCCTGACATCCGAGGTCGAGGTCGACGCCGATCCCTGCGGTGGCGCGAATCCGGCCGGCGCCACGCTTCCCACCGCACCGCAACTGAACGCGCTCACCGCGCCGGCATCGGTGAACCGACCCACGGACGTGGTGTCCGACAGCCGTACCGTCTACGACAACCCCGCGCTCGCGCAAACCTGGCCGCAACCGTCGACCCTGCCCACCCAGGCCGCTCCCGACCAGGGGTGACGTGTCCGAAGTACTGCAAGCCAACGGTTACACCGCGGGCGCGTTCACCTACCAGGTCACCAAGGGCGGCACCTACGACACCATCGGGCGCCCGGTGAACTCGTTCGACCCGCTGGGGCGCGAAACCCAGACCAGCTACACGACGGCCAACGGCGTGACCACCGCTGTCAAGACCACCAACCCGCTCGGTCAGACCAACGTCCAGACCCTCGATCCGTCTACGCGGTGCGGCCACGGCCAGCACCGACCCGAACGGCATCACCACCACAACGCACTACGACGGACTGGGCCGGCTGATCGCGGTCTGGGCGTACGGCCGGCCGACCACAGCTCCGGCGAACTCGCTGTTCGGCTACCAGATCTCGCAGACGGCCCCGACCGTGGTCACCACGCAGGTCATGAACAACCAACAGCAGTACAACGCGGCGACCACGTTGTACGACGGACTGCTGCGCGTTCGCCAGACCCAGCAACCCACGCCGCAGGGCGGACGCCTTGTCACCGACACGTTCTACGACAGCCGTGGCTGGGTCGCCAAGAAGAACACCAACTGGTGGGACTCGACGACGACACCGGGCGCCACGCTGGTCACCGTCCCGGATTCCCAGGTGGACAACCAGGACGCGACCGCATTCGACGGTGCGGGTCAACCCGTCCTGGACACCTCGTACGACAGGTCTGCCATCCGATCACAAACCGCGACCGCGTACACGGGCGACAAAGTGATCGCTGTGCCGCTCAACGCCACCGGCCGGCCGTTCGCCGGGGGCGCCGCGACCGCCACCGTCACCGACGCGTTGGGCCGCACGGTGGCGAAGGACGACTACACCACGCTCCCCACCGTCACGGTCACGGCCGGCGCGATCACCACTGTCGCGATCACCGGCGGCAGCACGCAGGCCACCCAGTACGTCTACAACACGGTAGGACGGCAGACCGACGTCAAGGACGCCACGACCGGCGAGGACTGGAACGCCGGCTACAACCTGCTTGGCCAGACGGTCACCAAGACGGACCCCGACGCCGGCACATCCACGATGACGTACGACCCGGCCGGCAACGTGGTCCAGACAACCGACTCGCGGAACAAGACAATCTCGTTCACCTACGACGCACTGAACCGCAAGACCGGTGAGTTCGACGCGCCGGTGTCCGGTCAGACGCCCGGCAACCAACTCGTCGGCTGGGCCTACGACAACGCCAACAACGCCGTCGTCGGGATGAGCGATCCGGTCGGCAAGCTCACGACCGCGACCAGCTACGCAGGCGGAAACGCCTATGTCGACCAGCAAAGCGGATTCAACGCCAACGGCGAATCCCTCGGCGACACCATCACGATTCCCGCCGCGGAAGGCGCGCTGGCCGGGGCGTACTCGTTCACCCACACCTATACCAGCGGCACCGCCCTGCCCGACCACGACAGCTATCCGGCGTCGCCCGGCGACGGGACACTGCCCGCCGAAACCGTCACCCACGCCTACGAAACCTCACTCGACCTACCCGTGGGGCCGGGCGGACTGGCCAGCTACACCGACAATGCCGACTACACCCCCGACCAGCATGTCGCCGAGCTCGAACTCGGCCTCAACCAGGGCAACCACGCCGACCTGACCAACACCTACGACGCGCACACCCGCTCGCTCACCGACACACAGGTCACCAACGCCGCGGTGTCGGCGACACCGCTGGACGACACCAGCTACTCCTACGACCCGGCAGGGAACCCCACCGACCAGGCCGACAAACGCCTCACCAACGGCACCGTCACCGCCGAAACCCAGTGCTTCGGCTACGACAACCTCGACCGGCTCACCCAGGCATGGACCGCCACCGACAGTTGCGCCGCCGACCCCACCACGAACAACGCGGCCACCATCGGCGACGGCATCACCGGCAGCGCGTACTGGACCAACTGGACCTTCGATCCATTGGGCCAGCCCACCAAACAGGTCAACCACGGCCTCTCCGGTGCTGCCGACACGGTCACCACCTACACCTACGGCACAACCCAGCCCAACACCCTCGCCGCCACCACCACGACCGGCCCGGCGGGCACATCGGCCACGAGCTACGGCGCCGACTCCGCCGGCAACACCACGACCCGCGACACACCCGCCAACGGTGCCCAGACCCTCACCTGGTCCGACACCGGACAACTCACCGCAGTGGCCACCACGCCGGGCGCCTCCAGCTACATCTACGGCGCCAACGGCACTCTGTTGCTCCAGAAGGACCCCGGCCGGACCACGCTGTACCTGCCACAGGAACAACTCCAACTCGACACCGCAACCGGCGCGATCACCGGCAACCGCTACTATGCCCTACCCGGCGGCGGGCAGGCTGTGCGCAGCGGTGCCGGCGCGAACTACAGCTTCGAGATCGCCAACACCCAGGGCACCGGGTTGCTGGTCCTGGACAACACCCTCACCGCGCCAACGTGGCGACAGTTCACCCCGTACGGCGCACCCCGAGGTACCGCACCGGTCGCGTGGCCGGACAACAAGGGCTTCCTCAACGACCCCAACGACACCGCGACGGGCCTGACCGACATCGGCGCCCGCTGGTACGACCCCTCCACGGGCCGATTCGTGTCCCTGGACCCACTCTTCGAAGCCGATTCGTCGCAGGAGCAGAACGGCTACACCTACTCCGGTGACAATCCCATCGCCAAGAGCGACCCCACCGGTCTGCGCCCCGCCGACTGCTACGGCGCCTGCGAGACGTCCTACCTCAGCGGCCTGCACTCGAACGGCGGCTACCGTGGCATGGGCGAAAACGGCTACTCGGGTGGCTATTCGAGTGGCTGCTGGGGTTGCACATACGGACGCGGTCCCAGCCACATCACATGGTTCAACAATTTCTGGGGGAACCAAATCCCAAAGCCTACACTTTGGCTGGGGATCTGCCCATGGGGGCAATGCCAGGCGTCGCCTCCGCCGCCACTGCCGAAGCCGCGCACGTGTGGCCTTCTGGACATAACAGGGAAATGCGCACCCCTCTCACCGGCACGGCCCGGCCAATCCCACCGCAGTTTCTTGGGAAGTTTGTGGCATGACACTGTCGGCAAGCTGAGGCTGCCGGACTACTACACGGCCAATTTCGGCTTTGTCTTCGGGATACCGGATACCGATTTTGGATTCGGCGTTTCGTTTAACGTGACCATGACCCGCGGTGGTAAATTCTACGATAGTGGCGGGCTGGTAGAGGGTAGCCCGGGTGTCGGGGCATCAGCGCGCGCCGGCTGGCTCGACACGTTCAAACGGCCATCGGAGAAGCAGATCGACCATTACATCGATGGTCCGGCGTGGGCGCTTGAGGTCACCGGCGGCAACGGCGGCCCTGGCCCCTCGTACGCCACCGTCTGGGGTAGCCCGGACAGCTTCGGGCCGGGAGCCTTCAGCAGCGAACTGGGACTGGGTACGGGGTCGGGGGAGTCCTGGAATCTGTCGCAGAGTGATGCGTGGCGAAACGGTGGATGGTGAGGGAGCCGGTCATGAAGCAGGTAGTCATATTTTGTCGGTTACTGTCGGAGGTACAATGAGGATTTTCGCAGGCGGTGTTCTGGCGGCGGCAACTACCGTGAGTCTCGTCCTTGGCACGATCGTCGGCACACCGTCCGCCATGGCGGACGAGTCCGATCCGGGCGGTGTCGCCATCCGGAATGTCGCGAGCGGCTTGTGTCTCGGAGTCCATGACTCCAGCACGAGTGTGGGTGCCGACGCCGTCGTCGGCACCTGTTCTGGCGACAGTTCGCAAACCTGGTACCCGAATGCCTCGACCACGATCGCCATGCTCACCTACGGGCAGTACCGAAATGGACTCAGCGGCCTGTGCCTCGGCGTCACAGGAGCAAGCGCCGTCGAGGGCGCGCAACTCGTCCAGGAGACATGTAGCGGCACCAACGATCACTCCCAGTTCTGGACCAATCTGGGCATCGGCCACGGCGGTCAGTTCGAAGCCCGGAACGGCCATAGCGGATGGTGCCTGGCGATCCAGGGGGCCACCAGCCCGGCACGTGGCGCGAAGGCCGTGCAGGGGGACTGTGGCGGCATCCCCGAACCACTGTGGACTTTCGTTGCAGCCCAGCAGTTAGGTGGTGGACGATGAAACCAACACGTCGTGTTCCACTTGTCCTGTCTGCGGTGGCCTGCGTGCTCACTATGGTCGTCTCCCCCATGTCGGCGGTGGCCTCAACTCAGGAGTCGGACGCCGCGCCGTTCGCGCACATCGATCCGTCCGGCTTCACCCTCGACCCCGGCCAGTCGTTCGCCCAACTCGGCCCGCTGGTCACCCAGTTGGAGACCGACTCCCGCATCCACAAGATCTCGCTGGACACCCTGGTCACCACCCCCGTGCCAGGGCGGACGGCGACCTGGCCGCTGTGCCACGCGACGAACCTGTCCTCGGCGTTCAATCCGTCCGGTTTCTGTTGGGACACCCAGGACGACACCACCACCGACTGGTATCCGCAGGGCATCACCGGCTCCGGCGACGCCGACCCCACCGGCTTGGTCGATGGCAAACGACTCGTCGCTGCCAGCTGGCACGGGTCGAACGACGCCTACGCGCGGGTCAGCATCGCCGACTACACCAAACCCTCCGCCGGTGTGCTCTACCACCACCTCCTGCTGGTCCGACCGGTGCGGAACGCCGACGGGACCGTGAACTACACGCAGGTCAAGGCGCACGCGGATGGCCTGATGTGGCTGGGTAACCTGCTGTTCGTCGCCAACGGGCGGCAGTTGGAGGTCTACAGCCTCGACCACATCTGGCAGATGCTGACCACCACGGCTGACGCGGGCGTGGTCGGCCTGACCGCGACCGGCGCCTACGCGCGCTGGAACGCCTATGCACTACCGATGATCGGCGAGTACTACACCACCCCGACCCCCGGCACGGCTTGTGCCTCGGTCAGCGGGACCACCCCGTGTTTGAACTCGATCAGCCTGGCACCGGACCGGAAATCGTTCATCACCGCCGAGTACTACCAGCCGTCGGCCGCCGGTGGCCGGGTCGTCCGCTGGCCGCTGGGCACCCAGACCGGCTTGCCACAAGTCAACGACGGCACCATGACACAGGCTACCGAGGCGTTCACCTCGCCGATTTGGCACATGCAGGGCGCGGCGACCGACGGCACCGCGTTCTACATTGCCGGGGACTGCCCTGGTGGGGTGTCGGAGTTCACCCACGGCTGCATCCACAAGGCGTTGCCCGACCAGGCGCCGCACGTCCTGACCACAGCGCCACCATTGCTGGAGAACCTGTCCTACTGGCCGGGGACCGGCGAACTTTGGGGGATCAACGAAGTCGTGCCCAGTGCCACCTACCCCACCGGCGCCCGAGTGGTGTTCAAGATCTACCCCAGAGCGTGAGAGTGCGAGGACATCCTGGACGAATCCGATCGACCGACCAGGCTGCGGCGGCGGGTCTTCCTCGGCGCCGCAGCGACAACAATGCTGGGCACGGACGCCGTCACGGCCACCAGTCTGCCGACCCCGCTGGGCAACGGTATGTTGATCGCGTCGTTCCGGCAGGCTGGCTACACCGATGATCAGACCTTCGCCGCCGCGTTCAGCTACGCCGCCGCCCAACCTAGTAACCGCTATCACGTCGCAGTGTTGGACAGACCCCCTTCAGCCCAGCCGATCAAGAGGAGCGGCCCGACGGCGTCGAAGGCTGCCTTTCCATACTCACCTGCGACTACCGGGTCGGCCACGTTCAACGCCAACGTCACCGAGCTCGCGAAGATCAGGAGTCGACGCGCAGGCCGCAGTACGTCCACCGATGCGCCAGATGCCGAATACCCAGCAGCAGACCAAGAATCGACAGGTCGACCGCGGGTGCGACGAGCGGTGCGACCCAGACCGGGACACTGAGCCGGAGGGCGAGGTTGAGGACGTTGGTGAGGTAGACCTGCGGGCGCGGTGCCGGTGTTGCCACCGGTCGTTTCCCGCAGGCCCCCTCCCGCACCCGGCGTGCGGCTTTCACCGCACCGGGCGCTCCATGCGTCTTACTCGCTGGTCAGCCGCTCACGGCGGCTACCGGTCGGACAGCCCACGGGGTCGGGATAGTGCTACCGCGATAGCCGTAGCGGGTCACCGCGACGCTGGATGCGCCGGTGAACACAACCCCGTGGTAAGCGAACCGCCACCCCTTGTCGCAGAAACGATGCCGGAGTTCGGCCATTCCCATCCGGCGCTGGCCGCCGTACTTCGCGCGCACCCAGCGCATCAACCGACCCCACGCATGGTTGTCGATCGCACTGAACACCACCTTCGCCACCGCATGCCGGAAATAGTTCGCCCACCTGATGTAGACGCTGTACTTACGACCCCCTCGGTTCCACTGACGACGGATCGTGAACCCAAGGAAGTCGAAGCCCTCGTCGATGTGGACCACGCGGGTCGTGTCCGGTGACAGCCGCAGCCCCAACGGGGCCAGCACGGCGGCCACCTCCTCCCGCAACGCCTCGGCATGATGCCGCTCGCCCCAGACCATCAGGACGAAATCATCCGCATAGCGGATGAGCCTGCACACCCCATAACCGGCTGCCTTGCGTTTGGCCCGCTGGTATCGACTGCCCATCGCCCGCCACCGCTGATCGAAATGATCGTCCAGCGCGGACAGGGCGATGTTGGCCAGCAGCGGGGACAAGATCCCGCCCTGCGGTGTTCCGGTCAGGGTCTCTTCCTTATTCCCGAGTTCGGTCAGAACCCCGGCCTTCAGGAACGCCTTCACCAGCGGTCACCCCAAATATCGCGCCGAGCATGTTCGACAGGGTCTCGTCCGGGCCGAAGATCCGGAAGTTGCGCTGCTCGGAGTTGAGCGCGACCACGTCACGCAGGAACTCGCCGAGCACGAGCGTGTCCTGCGCTTGGACCCCGCCGGGCGCCGGGACGGCGACGGCGTGCGCGCGGAAGTCGGGCATGTGCAGATCGCGCAGCAACAGGCCGCCGTTGGTGTGCGGATTGGCGCCCATCCGGTACTGGCCCACCGGGGCAAGCGCGGCCAGATCCGGAAGCAATCGCCCGGACTGGTCGAACAGCTCCTCGGGTTTGTAGCTGCGCATCCAGCCCTCCAGCACTTCCACGTGCCCGGGATGCTCCGCGTCGACGAGCAACGGCACCTGGTGGGATCGGAAGGTGCCCTCGATCTGATACCCGTCGACCTGTTCCGGGCCGGTCCACCCCTTAAAGATCTTTCGGTTTTTAGGGTGATCTTGGTCAGAGGGAAAGGCCGGTATGATCAAGGAAAGCGAAGCACAGCTCGTAGCTGCTGCCCACCCGCTCCAGGCCGATCAGCGCCGCAGCCTGTGCCTCGTCCAATGTTTCCGGACACAGGTTGGCCAACTCGACCGCTTTCACGTTGCCCCACACCATCTCCATCGGGTTGAGATCATGGGCGTAACCAGGCAATGGCTCCACCCGCAACCACCGCCGCTGAGTGGCCAGCCACGTCGTCATAGCCGCCGACCGGTGCGATGGCAGCCCGTCCCAGATCAACATGACCGGTTGCCTGCCCAGATGCTCCCGCAGGCCGGTGAGGAACTCGATCAGCGAATCGGTGTTGTAGGCGCCGTTTCTTGTCTGGAACACGAACGTGGCCTGGCTGCGGTCGGGCTGATAGGCCAGCACGCCGGCCATCGACATCCGCTTCCAGGAAAACCGGTGGGTCAACACTGGGGGCTGGCCGCGTGGCGCCCAGGTAGCCCTCACTACTGGCAGCAGCGAGAACCCGCTCTCGTCTTGAAAGCAGATCACGGCTCCTCGGCGCCGGGCGCTTTTTTATACGCGGCCACTCGGTTTTCACCCACCGTTCGATGGCCTCATCGTCATGCTCAGACGCGCGCCGAGCCGGACGTTGTCGGGTCCAGCCCAGTCGCTCGCGCAGGATGGTCCAGGTTTGGGTGGTGGAGTACCGCACCCCGGTGACCCGTTCGATCACGTCGGCCACCCGGGCCAGCGTCCACATGTCGGTGTCGAATCCGTTGGCCTGCGGCCCCTCGCTGAGCACCTCGGTCACCTGGGCCACCTGCTGTCCGGACAGCTTGGGCATCCGCCCGGCACGACCAGCGCCGGCCAGTGCCTGCCGGCCACCGGCGGTCCATGCCTGGTACCACCGGGAAGCGGTCTGCGCCGAGACTCCCAATTCCGCCACCACATCGACCTGCCGCTTGCCGTGGTCAAACATCGCCGATGCTCGCATACGACGCTCCCGCAACGCCTGAAAGTCGCGGCGGGCGGCTGCTTTCTTGCTGTGGCGGGGTTTGTGGTGCCCGCCGGCTGATCGTGAAGGTTCTGGCACGCCATCATTGTCCTACCTGGCAAGGCGAATCATCTGTTGCGACTCACCATATTACCGAAAGATCTTTAGCCATGGAAGAGAACGTGTCCGCTGCCGAGGAGGCACTGGGCGGGCTGTCGGCCCGTGAGGTCCTCGCGGCCACGCCACGACGGCTGCGCAGTATGGTCAGCCGCTCCTATTTCCAGCATTCCCCGCCGCGGACGCCGGACGGGTGGACGCTGGCCCAGTCCCTCTACCACCTGGCGGACGGCGAGACCGCCTTCTCCGCGCGGTTGAAGAGTGCGTTCCTCACGGCCGATGCGGAGTTCGCCGACTACGACCACGACCTGTGGCTCAAGCGGCTCGGCGATCGTCCGATCCGGATCGAGCCGACGCTGGAGCGGTTCGCGGCGCTGCGTGCGGAGACTCTGGAGATCTGTGCCGACCTGACCGAGGAGGAGTTCACCTCGGTCGAGGATCTGATCCGCACCAGGGCCGGCCACGACCTGCTCCGCCTAATGGGAGCTATCGGGTCAGCCGCTGGCAGACTGGGTGCCCGGTAGCCGCCGGCGAGTGAGCACTCTCGTCGCCTGGACCAATGTCGAGTCCTGGTGTCAGAACGTGCCCTCGCCGGTGGTCGGGAGAGAGATGGCTGATGGGGTGTCGTGCCCGCTGATCCATGGCGTGAGCACTGGTCCATTAGGGCGCTGGATTCTCCCGCGGGCTGCTGATGTTCGACCATGGCAGAGCGGAGCGCGGGATGTTGTTCGTCGGAGACGACTGGGCTGAAGATCATCACGATGTGGAGGTGCAGGACGAGCACGGCCGGGCGATGCGCACGGCCCGCCTGCCGGAGGGCGTGGACGGGATGGCCCGCCTGCATGAGCTGATCGCCACCTTCCTGCCCGAGGATGCTGATCCCTCGCAGGTGCTGGTGTGCATCGAGACCGACCGGGGGCCGTGGGTGCGGGCACTGGTCGCGGCCGGTTACCAGGTATACGGGGTGAACCCCAAGCAGGCCGCCCGGCATCGCGAGCTGATTTCGTTGTCAGGCGCCAAGAGCGACAAGGCCGACGCGCACACCCTGGCCGACATGGTGCGGACCCGTCGCCATCAATTGCGTCAGGTCGCCGCTGACTCCGACATCGCTGAGGCGGTCAAGGTCGTGGCCCGCGCCCACCAGACGTTGATCTGGGAGCGAACCCGCCACACGCCGCGGCTGCGGGCGGCGCTGCGCGACTACTTCCCCGCAGCCCTGGATGCCTATCAGCCGCTGACACTGACCGGGGCCGACACCTTGGAATTGCTGACCAAAGCACCCACCCCGGCCACTGCGGCCAAGCTCACCCTCGCCCAGATCAGCGCCGCCCTGAAGAAGGCCCGTCGCCGTGACATCCCCGGCAAGGCCGCCGCGATCCAGAACGTGCTGCGCGCCGAGCATCTGGGCCAAGCCGAGATCGTCGCCACCGCTTACGCGGCCACCGTCCGAGCGACGGTCGCGGTCCTGCGGACCCTCAACACCGAGATCAAGACTTTGGGGGACCAGGTCGGCGCGCATTTTGGCCAGCACCCGGCCGCTGAGGTCTACCTCAGCCAGCCAGGCATGGGGATCATCCTCGGCGCCCGGGTGCTCGCAGAGTTCGGCGACGCATCAGATCGCTACGCCGACGCCAAGTCCCGCAAGAACTACGCCGGCACCGCACCGATCACCCGCCAGTCCGGCAAGTCCAAGACCGTGCACGCCCGCTTCATCCACAATGACCGGCTGGTGGACGCCCTGCACATGCAAGCCGGCGCGGCGATCCTGCATGACCCCGGCGCCCGCGCCTACTACGACGAACTCCGTGCACGCGAGATCGGCCACAACGCCGCCCTCCGGCAGATCGGCAACCGCCTGGTCGGCATCCTGCACGGCTGCCTCAAAACCAGCACCCGCTACGACCAGGCAATCGCATGGTCACACCGCTACCAACACCTCGCCGCTTGACATCAAAGCTCCTGGGGTGTCTGACACCCCTTGAGGAGGCGGTCGCGGGCCCCTCGCGTGAGGTGTCGTCGCTGCGCGGTGTGCCGATGGCCCGGGACGACCCGTTCGACATCCCGGCCAAACGCGGCAAGCTGATCGTCATCTGCGGCATCGACGGGGCCGGAAAGACCAGTCAGTCGCTGGAGTTGGTGGACTGGTTGAAACTGTCTGGCCTGCATGCCGTCTATCACAAGCCGATCGGCATCCGGAGCGACCTGGACTTCCTCGCCGAACGCCTCGGTCGCGACAACCACGTCGACCTGTTCGGTCCGGACACCGCTCGGCTGCTCAGGGCCACCGCGCGCTGGGTGAGCATGACAGCGGCCTGCGCGACGCTACGCGACGAAACCCTGTGGCTGGTGATGGACCGCTATGCCTACTGCGAATACGCCGCGACGCGCAGCCAGGGCGCGAGAAACGAGGCGCTCCTGCGGGAAATGTACGCCGGCCTGCCGGCACCCGATCTCACGTTGTTCTTCGACGTTCCACCCGAGGAAGCCTGCAAACGCGTGAGCGAGCGGGGTGTGGACAGCGAGGCACTTGCCGAACTGCGGGAATTCGATGCCGCCTATCGCGACATCCCGGAGATGGCGGAGTTCACCCCGATCGATGGAACCGGTCCGTTCGCGACGGTTCGCGACCGGGTCCGTGCCACGGTGCGGGCGACCTTCGCCGAGCTTCGCGCCGATCGCGATCACTGACCGTCGATCGCCGCGGCCGTCCGTTCGCACCAGTCGACAATGTTGCGGACCCATTCCCGGGGGTCGGCGCGGTCAAGTCCTGCCATTGTCTCCATGGCCCAGTATTCGTCGAAGCTCAGCAGCGGCGGGGATGCGTCGCGCATCCGCCGGGGCCGCCACTTCGGCGTGAGCGAGCCAAAGCACCCGACGCTCTCCAACACGGCATCGACGGTGTGCCGCATGGCATCGTGCGCCGACAGGACCGCGCAGCACAGGTCGTCGTCGGCGAGTTGACCCTGCGCGTCCTCGACGGACCCCTCGGCCTTGTTCAGTGAACGGGTCATCACGTATGCGCGATAGGTGCTCTCGGCCGTTTGCTTCTTTCGGCGGGCCAGCCAATCGGTGCCGGTAATCGGTGAGGCAGACACCAGGCGTTCGATGAAGTTCTCCTCGATCTCGGCCAGTTCGTCTCCGGCCGAGCCGGGCTCGAGTCGCGCGCGGTCGACCTTCGACAGCATCTGATCGACCTGACCATCGGTCCAGTACTTGAGCTCCCAACGCCTGCCCTCGACGTGGGTGATCACCGCCGGAATCGCCGGCGGCGACAGCGGAACCGCCATCGGGAAGGCGTCGCGTGGCTGGGCCGCCGCCTCGGTGATGAGGTAGATGTCGAGATCGCTGGCCTGATTGGCCCATCCTCGCGCCGTCGATCCGACGCACAGCACCGCAAGAGTGTCCTCCCGCGCCAGCCCACGGGATTCGAGATGACGCAGACACGTTTGCTCGTCGAACGCCGAGTCACTCACTGGCAGCTCCAGTTCTATTCCACATCGAGGCGCCGGACGCGCAGCACGCCGGTCAGCATCGGGAGGGTGAACTCGCCATTGGCGGTTTCCGGGTTGCTCGCGAGAAAAGCGCGGATTCGGCTGAGCACGGCCGCGCGTTCCGGCTCGGGCATCACGATCATCCCCGCACGCGTCGCGAGCGTCGCGACGAGGGTGTCGGCGGTGCGGCGCTGCCCGTGGGGGAACTCGTTCTGCTTCGGCGCGCCGAACCGGGCCTCGCCGGTTCGCGGCAGGTGCATGTCGGTCGTCGCGGTGCGCCAGTTGGTGAGTGTGTCCCGCGGGCCGATGGCCGCGCTCCCACTGACCCGCTCCAACTCGGCGGTCCATTCGATCCGGTCGTCGATGACGTTCCACAGACCGGCGAGGACACCCCCAGGTGCCAGCACTCTCGCGATCTCGGGCCCCGCGACGCTCATGTCGAACCAGTGCATCGCGTTGCCCGCGAGCACGGCGTCGACCGACGAGTCCGGCAGCGGTAGTTTCTCTGCGCCGCCAGGCAGGGCGCGGACCTCCGGCAGCACCCGTCGCAATTCGGCCAGCATCGCCGGGTCGGGCTCGACGGCCACGACCTCGGCGCCGAGGTCGACCAGTGTCGCGGTGAGTTTTCCGGTCCCGGCGCCGAGGTCGAGCACACGCGGACCGGGCGCGTGCTCGAGTGCCCAGCGCACCGCGGCCGACGCATAGTCAGGCCGGTGCTCGGCGTACGCGGTCGCTGCCGCGCCGAAAGCAGAGCTGTGCAGTCGCCGGATGTTCTGCTCCATGTCGACACCGTACCGTCGATTGGTGCGGCCGGGCGCCGATTCGGCGTCTGGCACGAGATGTTTCGCCTTGCCAGCGGCGCATACCACGGCATGTACGGCAACATGCCGCCGACGGGGATCGGCACGATACGAACCATCCGACCGTCGGCGTGGAACGTCGAACCCGCCGCGGCGGCACCGTACCACCGCCCGTGACGAGGCCCGCCGATGTCTGACGGCCGTACCGTCAAGGTCCCCTGGCGACAGTCGGCCGGTGCCCGACCCGCTGGGTCCGTCGTCACTGGCCGGCAGTACTTCGGTGACTGGTGGGGCGTCCTCATCGGCCTGTGGGCCGAGTCGATGCAGAACATGCCTCCCGCCCTCGGAACTGGGGTGCGGGAACACTCGCGGTCCTTCGAGGAGCGCTGGCGCCTTACCATGCAATGGACCCGGACACGTCCTTCTGGCCTGACTTGGGCCACGATTTCGGTCTCAGGGGCAGCGCGTTTCGCTGACCGGTGGGTTCGTGGTCGGGGGGAACCTCATCACCCGAGGAGGTCGCGGCCTGGGACGCCGCTCGTCATCAGCAGTCCTCGCAACGCATCTGCGTAGAGCACGCCAACGCTGAACACAAGCAGTGACGGCCTCTTCAGCGCTACCTCGGACGCCGCGAGTACTTCGAGGAGACATACTCGGCGATCGCTGGCTTGGTCTCCGACCGCGCCGCTATCCGGTAACCCGCATCCGTCCACCTCCCAGGCCAGTGCGCCCCGACCTCAATCGCGCACCACGTCGTAAGGAGACGGTAACGGTGACCGCGTCCACGGCTGCCTAGGCTGTCCACTGTGTTCGTTCCGCGCCATCGACGCGCTCGCCTGGCTGTTGTGTTGTGTGCAATGCTGACGCTCGCGGCCTGCGGTGCCGCGCGCACAGCCGAGCAGCCGACTGTCGCATCCGCAGCAGGAAGGCACGTGGCATCGCGGACACTCGATGTGCCGTCCGCTTCGGCCGGTGCGGCCACCTGGTCGCCGTGGCCCTCGGCACAGCGGCGCCAGTTCGGTCGCGGGTCCGACCACCGGGCGGATTCGCTGGCAGCGCAAGCTCGACGGCGGTGTCACACCCGGCCCGGTCATCGGCACCGACGGCACGATCTACGTCGCGACCAACGCCGGAGTCCTGCACGCGATCGATCCGGCCACCGGGCGCGACCGCTGGACCTACGACTCCCACAGCAGTCAGCCCGGTGCGGATCTCTCCGTGTCGCCACTGGTGTTGCCGAGTGGCGAGATCCTGTTTCCCACGCCAGGAACGGATGTGGTGACGCTTTCCCCGGCTGGACAGGAACTGTGGCGTCAGCCGCTCCCCGGCCGGCCGACTTCTCCGGTCACGATCAACGGAACGCGGATCTACGTTGGTGATCAGACCGGTGCAGTGACTGCGCTCGACGTCCCGGCCAATGGCGGGCACGCGTGGCGTGGACGCTCGACACCGGCGCCGCTTCCTATGCTTCCGTTGTCACGAACGGGTCCGGCGCCGTGTACACGACCTCAGGGACGTCGCTGGTCGCGATCACCGATCACGGCATGAGCGCGTCGATCGCGTGGCGGGCCGATCCGCACGACGGTGCCACCGAGGTGTCACCAGGTCTCGCTGCGGATGGCACCATCCTGTTGGGTACCAACGGATCCCAGGAATGGGCCTACCGGCCCGACGGCAGCGTGTCGTGGCATTCGTCCCGCGTCATCACTATTCGTCGCCGTCGGTGACGGCGACAGGTCTGGCCTACGTCGCCGATCACAGCGGGACGCTGCACGTGCTCGACACCGCGACCGGTGCCGAACGCGGCGCCTACCGGGTGACGAAGACCCAGATCTGGAGCTCCACCATCATCGACAAGGACTACCGCGTCTACTTCGGTGGCCAGAACGGGCACGTTTACGGCGTTTCCCCGGCCGGAGTCGTGCTCTTCGACGTCGATCTCGGGGCGCCGACGCCAACGCGGCGGGCATGCGCACGGTGTGGGTCGACCGCACCGGCGGCGCGTTCGACACGAACGGCGAAGAACCGCACGTCACCATCGGCGGTCTCGACGGTCTGCGTGCGGCCCTGGTTTCTCTTACGGGTCCGTGACATCCGGCGTCCTCGTCCTGCTCGGATGGCGAATCGCTCGTTATGGTCGGCTGGTGGATCGATCGAGCCAAGGACGGGGGTAGCCGATGCGCACGCTGATCACGCGTGTCCGGAGCTTCTACGGCGAACACCCGTTGCACCTCATCGTGCTGCTGGCCTGTTTCGCGCTCACCGGGTACGTCGCCATGCACGTGGCGACCTACGCGTTGTGGCCTCGGATACTGATCTGGTTCCTCGGCGCGGTGATCGCGCACGACCTGGTCCTGTTCCCGGTCTACGCCCTGCTCGACCGGACCATGACCTCGTTGCTCGGTCTGCTGCGCGAGCACCGTCGCGATGGGATCGCGCCCCTGGTGCCGGTGCTCAACTACGTGCGGACACCGGCCCTCGGCGCCGGGCTGACCCTGGTGTTGTTCCTGCCCGGCATCATCCAGCAGGGCGACCCCGAGTACGGCCTGGCCACCGGCCAGACGCAGCAGCCGTACCTGCCACGCTGGCTGCTGCTGTGCGCGGCCATGTTCCTCCTCAGCGCGATCGTGTACGCGATCCGGCTGTACACGGCCGGGGCACCGATCCGCGCCGGGCTGCGTCCGGTGCGCGCCTTGTTCGAACGGGGCGAGCACGTCCAGGCGTTCGCGGCCGGGCCGGACGTGCCGGTGGGCGCGGTCGCGTCCACGCTCGCCTTCTACCGCCCCACCGAGCACGGGTGGTCGCGCACGCCGTGGGCGGCGGTGCGCGAGGTGGAGTGGGACTCAACGGCAGGCGCGCTGCTGGTGCGCCCCGAGGGCCGACCGGTGCCGTTGGCCGAGCCGGCGCACCTCGTTCGCGTCATCCGGGAACTGATCGCCGAAGCCCCCGAGCCCCGGCCGCTGCCCCGGCGACGGCTGCGGATCGGGCCGGTCCCCGCCGGGGTCGTTGCCGGTCTGGTCGCCGGGGCCGTGGTGGGCACGGTGACCGCATACCACGGCATGCTCGCGCCCGGCGCGAACAGTGCCATCGACCTGCTGGGCTACGCGGTGCAGGCGGCGCTTGTCGGCATGGTGATCGGGACGACCGCAGCGCGGCGGCGGAGCGCACCGGCGGTCCTGGTCGGCGGCGCCGTGCTGGTGGGCGGCATCGGCTGGCTGCTGTTCCCGCTGACCCTCGCGCCACTGCTGCACGGCCACGCGCCGACCTGGGATGTCGGCGCCGCCACCGCCGCCTATCCGGACCTCGTCCGCGACGTCCTGCACGGCGGTCTGGTGGGCGTGTTGTTGTGGGCGGCACTGAGCTCGGGTCTCCTGCGAGCGGGCGCGCGGCGGCACCCGGCTGCCGGGCGTGGTGCCCGCGTGGTGATCGTGGGTGGCGGGTTCGCGGGAGTCAGCGCGGCACAGCGGCTCGAACGGCACGCGGTGCGCGGTGCGGCGATCGACGTGACCGTGCTCAGCGACTCGAACTTCCTGCTGTTCACCCCGATGCTCGCCGAAGCCGCCGCTGGTGCGCTGGACGCCCGGCACATCAGCGTGCCGATCCGGTCCGCGGTTACGCACACCCGCTTCCGTTACGGCACGGTGCGACGGATCGACGCGCGACAACAGGTCGTACACCTGGACAACGCGAGCGAACCGATCCCCTACGACCACCTGCTGATCGCGACCGGTTCGGTCCCGCACACCTTCGGACTGTCCGGTGTGGATGAACACGCGCTGACCCTGAAGGACCTCAACGACGCGACCCGGCTGCGCAACCACGTGCTGGAGATCCTCGAACGCGCCGAACACGAACCTGACCCTCTGCGCAGAACCGCCGCGCTCACCTTCGTGGTCGCTGGCGCCGGGTTCGCGGGCACCGAGATGGTCGCGGAACTGTTCGACCTCGTGCACGGCGTCGCCCGGTTCTACCCGGGCATCGACCAGACCGAACCGAGATTCGTCCTCGCCCATGCTGGTGACCGGATCCTGCCCGAACTCTCCCCGGAACTCGCCGGCTACGCCCAGGGCAGGCTGACCGCGCGCGGGATCGACTGCCGGCTCGGCGTGCGCGTCACCGAAGCGACCGACGAGGGAGTCCGGCTCGGCGACGGCGAATGGATCGCCACCCGGACACTCGTGTGGACCGCAGGCAACCGGCCCAGCCCGCTCGCCGGTGATCTCGCCGCGACAGCGGGCCAGCAGACGCTGACAACGGACCCGACGTTGCGGGTGCGCGGCATGGACCGGGTGTGGGCGGCAGGGGACTGCGCGCGCATCCCCGATCCGGGCCAGGACAACGGCTTCTACCCGCCGACCGCGCAGCACGCCACTCGCCAGGGCAAGGCCGTTGCCGACAACATCGTCGCCGCGATCACCGGGCACCAGCCGCGACCGTTCTCCTTCGCCGCGATCGGCGTGCTCGTCGCGCTCGGCAGGCACACCGCGGTCGGCGACATCCGAGGCAGGCAGTTCGCCGGTCTGTCCGCCTGGCTGCTCTGGCGCGGCGTCTACCTGTCGAAACTGCCGGGAATGGAGAAACGGTTGCGGGTACTGCTGGACTGGCTGCTCGACCTCGTGTTCGCTCGCGACATCGTGGTCACCACCCCTCGATCGACCGATCCCGCGCCGCGCGAGGAAACCACGGCGGTCAGCCGATGACGACCTCGACGGCGACCCCGGCCCAACGCACGACTCCGGCCATGACCGGGCCGCTGGCCGGGACGGCGGCGGGCGCGCTCGCCGGTTTCGTCAGCGGTCTGGTGTTCGGGGCGTCGATGGCCGTGTTCGGGATGCTGCCGACCATCGCCGCCATCGTGCACACCGATTCGGCGGTCGCCGGATTCGTCGTGCACATGGTGTTCGCGGTCGTGATCGGTGCCGGGTTCGGCGTTTTCGCGGTGCGGCAACGCATCCGGGTCGGCGAGACCATGTTCTGGGGCCTGATCTACGGCGCGTTCTGGTGGTTCCTCGGCCCGCAGACGCTGCTGCCGTTGTTCCGCGGCCTGCCGGTCGCCTGGACGCTGGCCGGCGCCCGCGCGCTGCTGCCCAGCCTCATCGGCCACCTGGCCTACGGACTCGTCGTCGCCCTGGTGTTCGTGCTCCTCCGCCGGGACCACGCCGCCACCGCGACCGAACCGCTCGTCGGCCCGACCGTGCGCGGCGCGGTGGCCGGAGCGCTGGCCGCGCTGCTCACCCACGCCCTGGCCGGTCCGGCAGCCGGTGGCCTCGGCACCGGGGTCGTCGTCGGGGTGCTGGTCGGTGCCGCGTATCCACTGCTGTTCACGCCCCGGCCCGAACGCACCGGTCCCGCGCTGGCACGTGGCAGCGTGTACGGGTTCGTCGTGTGGCTGGTCGTCGACCTCACGGCGGTACCGCTCGCCCGTGACGGCGCGCTCGCCTGGTCGGCGCCGCTGGCCGGTGCTCTGGTGTCCCAACTGCCAGCGTGCGTGCTGCTCAGCGGCCTGACCGCGGTCCTGTTCACGTGGCTGGGCGCGGCAGGTCGCCGGTTGTTCACCGACGACGTGCGGGCCCTTCCGCTCGAACCGCCGGGCAGGCGCGGTCTGCGCGCCACCGGCTACGGCATCGTCGCCGGGATCGTCGGCGGCCTGCTGTTCACCGCCGTCATGGTCGGGGTCCGCGCGTTGCCGCGCGTGGCCGAGATGGTCGGCTCCCGGTCACCGGCCGTCGGCCTGACCCTGCACCTGCTGATCTCGGCGGCGATCGGGATCTCCTACGCGGTCGTGTTCCGCCGGACCGCGTTCGACGTGCTCTCCGGCGTCGGCTGGGGCGTGAGCTACGGGTTCTTCTGGTGGATGCTCGGCGACCTGACCCTGCTGCCCGCCCTGGACGGTCAGGCCGTGCGGTGGGACGCGGCGACCATCGCGACCCAGTTCCCGTCACTGGTCGGCCACCTCGCCTACGGTGCCGCGCTCGGCGCTGTCTACTACTGGCTGGAGACGCGCACCAACCCGTGGTGGATGACCCGCAACGCGGCCGAAACCGAACTCGCGGCAACCCGCGAGGAACAGACCCTCGGCGCCGCTCCGGCACTGTGGGTGCTGACCATCGTCATCGCACTCACGCTGCCGGTACTCGTCAGCACCGGTTAGACCGCTCGACTTGCCCGGCGGTGAACATGTGGTCACCCGAGGGCGACAGGACGGCGCGCGAGAATCCGGGACGAAGCGCTGCGGCTGTTCGGTGAACGCGTCCCGGACGCCGTGACCATTCGCACCATCGCCGCCGCGGCCGGGGTGTCACCGGCGCTCGTCGTCCGGCACTACGAATCCAAGGACGGACTGCGCGAGGCCGCCGACGGCTACGTGTCTGCGGTCTTCGAGGCGATGCTCACCGAGTTCATCGGCTCGACCGGAACGACCGCGTTCGACCAGGACCAGTCCCAATGGTTCCGCAATCTGATCGCCAACCCGCAGGTCCGCGTGTCCGTCGCCGGCTGCGGACCACGCGCGGCCACCGCCCGCAGGCTCGCGGGAGCGGAGGCCGACGCCGCGCTCGCCGACTATGTCGACCGCCACCCGCGTGCATGGGCGAAATTCAAGAATGAGCCTTTTTCATCCTGCGGTGATCTCGTAGTTCTGTAGCACGTGGATGGCCTTGGCGAGTTGTCCGGCGCGTCGGGGGCAGCAGCGAAGCTTGCGCAGAATGCGCCAGGTCTTCAGTTGAGCGTTGGCGCGTTCACCAGGTCCGCGCAGGCGGGCATGGGCACGGTTGGCGTCTTTCTGCGACTCGGGCTTGTTACGGCCCTTGTACGGGGTCAGGACCAGTTCACCGGTCTGGTCGTAGCCGTGATAACCCTTGTCGCCCAGTGCGATGAGTCCGGCCTCGCGCAGGGCGTCGAGGATCTGCCAGATCCGGGCGGCGGCGGTGTCGTGAGTGCTGCCGGGCAGATCGCCGGAGACCCACAGGATGGTGCCATCCGGTGAGGCGATCACCTGCAGGTTCGTGCCGTGCATCTTGTGCTTGCCGGAGTAGAAGGGCCGGTCAGCGGCAAGGCGGTCGATCGGGATCAGCGTGCCGTCGATGATCACGTAGGCCAGGCCGTCGCGTTTGGCCTTGTGTAGTGCCGCGCGTAGCTTCGGCGCCCGCGCGGCCAGCAGGTCCACCGTCTCGTTGACGTAGCGCCAGCAGGTCGTGGTGGAGATGTCGAATCCGGCGCCGACCTCGGCGAATGGCTCGCCTTTGCGCAGGTACACCAGCACCGCCAGGGCTTGCTGGCCTGGGTTGAGCTTGCGCCACATCGAACCGAGCTGCTTGCGGTGGGTGCGGATGATGCCGGACACGAAGGTGAGGGTCTGATGTGACAACGGCAGCGCGGCACGGTAGAACAGCACGTGAAGCCCCTGGGTTCTGCTGAGCGATCTTGGTCGAAAGTTCTGCTACCAGGGGCTTCGCCATGTCCGGGTGTCGACACGCCGGTGATCATCCACCTGTGATCAACGATAAGTCTTGTCCGTCAACGCATCCAGACCAGGATGAAAACGGCTCAATGTCCTGGAAAACACGCTCGGCACCACGATCACCGAGAAAAACCGAGCTGCCCTTGATCTCGCTCAACCTGGTGGACAGGACACGCCCCCTCGCACCCGGCACGCGAATGATCCGGTGGATGCCGCTGGTAGGGAGACACCGCGATGACACCGCGTCGTCGTGCGCGGCGCACGGTCATTCAACGGCACCCACCTGAACGGTCGTCCCTGTCACCAGGCCACCCTCGCTACAGGTGATCAGGTCCGGATTGAAACGAACGTCGGCATCCAGTACGACATCGGCCGGTCAGCCAGTCGCCGCCGGCGCTACGACCGGCGCGGAGTGCGCCGGTCGACCGTACGAGTGGAGCACTCGTCGCACGACCCGAACCCGGTGGACTCCGACGTGGCACGACGTGCTGTAGATCTTGTTGTTCGCATACCTCTCCGCCGATGGTCCGGTCCAGGAATTCCTGGGCAGTCCCGCGCCCGCGCCGCATGCGGGCCGAGCCAGAAGCCCAGGTGTGAGCCGTCCTCGATCCAGACGCGTTGGGCGCCGAGGATTTCCTCGTGGGCTCGGACGCCGTGCCAGAACTTGACGTCAGGGAACTCGTGCGTCTCGGCGGCAGTCATGACTTTTCCTTCCACGACTCCTTCCACGACGTCACGGACAGGCGATAGAGGCTGGACAGCGAAAAGCCGTGTGTGAACGGCAAGGAGCCGCAATGGACCACCGGGACCGACAACACCGGCGGATTCAGTCTCGCCCCGTCCCCTCACGGGCAAAGTTCGGTTCCGCCGCTTCCAGTCGTGGTACCGCAATGCCCAACCGTCGGGCTTCCGCGAGGGTGTCGCGGCAGATCTCCCGCGGCTCCTCGGCGTCGGGATCGGAGTGCGCCGCGAAGTTCACCCGCACCGGCGTGACATGAGCAGTCAGCCAGGCGAGCGCGGGGGCCATCAGCCAGGTGGGCGCACGCAGCCCCAGCACATCACCCCGGTGGCGTCGCAGGTCAACGCCGCGCGCCTCCAGCAGCGGCAGAAGCTCGCGGCTGGCCAGCAGTGCCTCGCGCAAATCGCCCGTCGCCCCTACCAACTCGGCCAACGAACCCAGCTTCAGACCCTGCGCGTGCACGCCAGCGTTCAACACGAAATGGATCCATAGCCAGCCACGGAAGTCGGGTTTCTCGCGCGGCCGGAACCCGGCCCCGCGAAACACCTGGCGCACGGCCCGCTCACGGTCGGTCGGGGGCTGGTCCGAGGGTGCCGAAGACGACCGACGGCAGCAGCGCCCCACGGAGCACGCCGTCCGCGCCGAAGCCGCCGCCGGCATGGGGAAAGCCCCACGCGACCTGGTCAACGGGGAGAGCGCCGATCGCCGCCAGCGGCTCGGCCCAGACGTTGCCGAAGACCAGCATCGTGGCTTTGCCGACGCGCGGCGCCAGAAAAGCCGCTGCTTCGGCGAGGCGGTGATGCTGCACGCTCAGCACGATCAGGTCGAAGTCGTGGTCCGGTTCCAACTCCTCGCGGTAGCGCACCGGCCACGTCTGCACGACGCGCTCCCCCCACACTCGCCGCCGCGTATCGAGCAGATCGAGGTCCACTGCTTCCCCGTACGCCGCCGCGCGGCCCGGGCGGACGTAGAACTCGACGTCATGCCCGGCGCGTTCCAGGGCCCAGCCATAGACGGTGGCGATCACGCCTCGGCCGAACATCAGGATCTTCACGCTGCACCTCAGGGGTACGATCGATCTGGAGGTTATCTCCACTTACTAAAATATGGAGGTCATCTCCATTTGTCAACGCGAGGTAGCGCATGACCGCCGACAAGCCGCTGCGGGCCGACGCCCGGCGCAAGCGCGAGGCCCTGCTGGCCAAGGCCCGGGAGGTCTTCGACGCCGGCGACTTCTTCGACCTGCGCTTCGATGACTTCGCCCGCCTGGCCGGGGTAGGCACCGGCACGCTGTACCGCCACTTCCCCACCCGGGAGGCACTGGCCGAGGCGGTCTACCACGGGGAAGTCGCCACACTGTGCGACCGCGCCCGCCAACTCCAGGCCACGGTGCCCGCGGCGGAGGCATTGGCGACCTTCCTACGCGGCATGGTCGACCACATAGCTGCCCATCAGGGCCTGGCCCGCACGCTGGCCACGCTCATGGCCGATCGCTCGGGTGCCCTCGCCGAGGGCAGCCGGGCGCTGGAGCAGGCTGTCACCGACCTGGTGGCCGCCGCCGTACAGGCGGGCGCCGTTCGCGATGACGTGGGTGCCGGTGCCGTCATCATGGCGCTGCACGGCATCGGCGCCGCCCATGACCGCCCCGGTTGGCGGGCCGAGGCCGACGATGTCATCACCCTCGTGCTGGACGGGCTGCGCCGCCCGCTGTGACAAGGTGCGACACGAGGTCGCATGCCGCGAGCGAAGGATCCGGTTAGTGGTATGGCGGCGATGATGCGGTCCGGGGTGGTCACCCGGCTGATGCCGGCCACACCTATGAAGTTTCAGGATGTGTACGAGCGACGAGGGTCCGACTCTGCCAGTTCTGACGCTTGTCGAAATCCGCCTACATCGCCGAAAGTGGGACTGGTCCAACCCCACGGGACCGTCAACGTTTGTGATCTTTGCATGAAGTCTGGTGTTGACCTGCCCGGCGCAGCGTAGCGGCGAAGCCGCTCGATGAGGAGGGCGTCAGGTAGCCGGTCGCGGAGGTACCGCTGCTGTTGGTGAGGGTGATACCGGGCCGCGCGATCGGCGTCGTGCCGGCCTCGTGGGACAACGTCACCGGTATCCGCGCCGTACCAGCGAGTCCGTCGCGGGTCAGGGCGGACACGTCGAACAAGGACGGGTCCAAGAGGTGGCCGAGGTAGGGCTGGGCCACCACCGGTACCACGTGTTCGTCGCCGGAGGCGTCTCGATAGTCGTGGTAGGCATCGGGCCGGTGCTGGTCGACAGCCACGCCAGTCTGACCGGCATCAGTGGTCACGGTGACACTTTCACCGGTGATCAGAGTGACCGTGCTGGTGGTGTCCTGTACCGTTTGCGCCGGCTGCCACGGTCGAAACGGCGGTCGGCTCGGTGGCGACGGCGGTGGGGGCAGTCATGGCGGTGGCCACCGCTACCGTGGCGCCGAGCGCCGAAACCTGCCTGCTCAACGAGAGTCCATGTCGGACTCGTTTAGACACATGCAACGGAGAGTCCTTTCGATGCCAAGGGTGAATGGCGTCCTGCGCGGGGGACGGAACGAGAAACGGCCGTGCGAATGGGCATCCCGGGGTTGGCCCCGGTTTCGTCAGGAACCCAAGCACAGCCCGGCGTGGCTCTCAGCCCCACCGAGCTGTGCTTGGAGCCTGGAGGTAGGCTGGTGATTCACGACACCGATTCCTGTTAGCCGCAACGTTTTCAACAATCGTGACCGTGGTGACCACGACCTGCGTGATCACATCAGTGACTGCGCCGTGAGGCACAACATGCCCTTGATATACGGTGTCGCCCACCACTGGGGGTCAGCCCGCGGCCGTCCGCGCCGCACCAGTGACGGTGATGCCCTCGGCGAAACGCACGATCTGATCCGTGGTGAGGCCCAGCCTAGTCGGGACCTGCACGAGAACCTTGTGGCCCGCAGGGTCAGAAAAGATCAGCCACATGGCGATCTTGTGCTTGGCAAGTCCCAGCTGCGCAGCCTTGCCGTTGACGGTCGCCGTCGTGACGGGAGAGTCGCTGGGCAGCTGGGAGTCTGCCTGAAGCATGACGGCGATCCCGCTGGTGAGGAGAACATTGCCGGATTGCACGGCCGTGCCGGGTGGGACGGCTACGAAATCATTGGTGTCCGACGACACCACTTTCCAGCCTACTGGGACGGTTTTCACCGTGAAACCGGCCGGCTGGACCCCGGTGTACGCGGCAAGCTCCACCTGCGGCTTCTGTTGCGGCGTCGAGCTCTGCTGTACCGCAGCACTCGGAACGGAGTGGGACTGACTGCCTGATGCGACCACGTTCGCCGTGACAACGGCCATAGCCGCCATGGCAACGACACTCGAACCCGCAACCCAACGGCGGCGTCGGCGCAGCAGCGCACGGTGCCCTCGGACGACATCGGCACCGACCACGGCCGCGTCGATCGGTTCTGACGCACTCGTGTCGCCTCGATCACACGAAGTTCTGTGATTCCTGGGAAAACACCGCCCGTAAGTGCTCCAGCCCGCGAGCGCACTGACTTTTGACCGTGCCCTCACTGCACCCCAGCGCCGCAGCGGTCTCGACGACACTGAGTCCCTCGACATAACGCAGCACGACCGCCGCACGCATACGCGGCGCGAGCCTGGCCAGCACAGCCACGACCGCCGTCTCATCGGCATCCTGATGTTCGGCAACGGCGATCTCCGGCAGTTCCGACTGGAACCGCTCACGGCGCCGGAACATACTCCGCCGGTCGTCGATCACCGCGTTGACCACGTAACGGCGAGCGTAGGCATCCACAGTGGCCGGACGCACTCGCGGCCACGCGACATACAAGCGCGTGAGCGCTGTCTGCACAGCGTCTTCCGCTCTGGCTCGGTCGCCGGACAGCAATAAGGCTGCCACGCGCACGAGCGCGGCACGCCGAGCCGTGACGAACTCGGTGAACTCACGGTCTCGTTCGGAAGCAACTTTCACAGATACGCACCCTCCGTCGTCAGCGTGTGCCACCTGGACAGATCTAATACGGGATCGGCGCGGCGTCCGTTGCATGGCGATCAAAAAACTTCACGACGCACGGCACTCAGCCGGGGGACGATGCGATCATGGCGACGACCGCGCGCAGCCAAGCACCTGTTGGCCCTGGTGAACATGACCGCGAGCGGTCTGCGGCGACGGGTAGACACGGCTGCTTCTCGGACCCCTCGCGTCCGAACGCGGCGATACCGGCCCGCGCGACCTGCACCTCCTGCACGGGCAGCGCACCGCTGACGCGCACCGCGCCGAGGCAGTGGGCCCTCCACCATGATCGGCATGTCACCCTCGAGAATCGAGTCAGGACCCGGCGCGCTCAGGAACGCGACGCGGCCGCCATTGATCCGCTCCTCGAAGTCCTTGCTCTCCCGCAACCCCAGCGCCGCGGTCCTGGCCTTCCCGGGGGCGATCTGTGCGCTGACGAGCGGCACGCCATGGAACCTGCCGAGCGCGAGTAGGTGGACCGCCCGCGTCGACGATCGCGAGCGTCGCGGTCACGCCGTCCTCGTTCAGGGCGAACGAAGTCAGCCGGGTGGACAACCGCACAGAGATACCGCGTTGTTCAGCCGCGCGCATTCTTGGCCAACCGCCCGCGCATGGTGCCCGAGAGTTTCGACGGGACCGCGTCGGACAAGAGCGGACCGGTCAGGATCTGGGTCAACGACGCGAACGGTGCGGCCGCTTCTTCAACCTTGCCGAGCAGGCCGAGCAACGCGGAAGACCTTGGTGCGTCGGTTGAGCCTGCCTGGGGATGCGGTGAGGTGCTCGCGTGCTTCTTCGTCAGTACCGGGTCGACGCCCTGACGATGAGGTAGCAGGGTGATGGTCAGCCCGGCGATACCTCCGCCGCAGATCGGCACGGGAATGTGCGGATATGTGTTCTCCTCGATGTGTCGGGACTGGACGCGCTCAGCGCGGTTCGCCGAACCATGTCAACAGGGCTTCGCGGAGCGAGGTGACGCTGGGGGTGCCGTCCGTGGCCCAAACGATGTAGCCGTCCGGGCGTAGCAGGAGCGCGGTCACGCCGAGTGTCTCGGCTAGCCGGCGCACGGCGACCCGGTCGCTCCAGCCGTCCGCGACAGCGCGCAACTCGGCCGATCCGGTCAGGTCGGTCAGGACCGGTCGGGGCAGCCCATGGCGTCGGCCAGGCCGGGGAGGTCGGGCATGTGGCGTCCGGTCAGCGGATGGGTCCGGGGGCCGACGTCGTAGCGGATGTCGAGATCTTGCAGCCGGGCTCCCAGCAGGTCGGTCAGGGTTACATCGGCCTCGATCAGTTGGCCGAACAGCCCGCGCACCGCGCGGCTGTGCGGGTCCGGCCGCATGATCGCGATCTGTGCCCGGCGTTCTCCAGCACCCGCTCGGCCACCGTGTGACGCTCGGTCGTGTAGCTGTCCAGCAGCCCGCCGGGCGCCCAGCCCTGCACGGTCGCGGCCAGCTTCCACCCCAGGTTGGTGGCGTCCCGCAAGCCGGTGTTCAGGCCTTGGCCGCCGAAAGGCGGGTGCACGTGCGCGGCGTCGCCGGCCAGCAGCACCCGGCCCGTCCGGTAGGTCGCCGCCTGACGGGTTAGGCCGAGCAGTTGGGCGACACCCTCGGCGCGATCGGAGATGTCGTTCGGCACCGCCGTCAAGCCCGACCAGACCGCCGGACTACCTGATCAGGCGCGCTGCCCACGCGGCGATCCCGAAAGGTTTGTTCGATCTCGCCCTGGGCTACCGTCGGTGCGGGCATGTCGATAGGGCCGCTGCCGGCCAGCCCGTTCAGGAAGTTCGCGACTTGCCGGGCGGCAAGCCGTGGCCAGCCCGGACTGTGCGGCAACGGCCGGGTGACCAAGGCACTGAACACGATGACGTCGGTGGCGTTGACCGGTGCCCGGATGCCGCGCTCCGCAAGCCCACGCTCGATGAACCGCTCCACACGCCGGTCGATCGCCTGCCGCGCCTCGACGGCTTCCGCGCTGGCCAGCGGTGGCGCGCCGTGCAGCGGCAGCACGAGTTGATCACTGATGGCCAACGCGCGGGTGAGGAACTCTCCGACCGAGTCCAGCCCGGACAGGCCGAGGGGCTCCACCTCGTCGAGGATGTGGTTGAGTAGGCCGTAGGCGCGTAACTGCAGGGCGTTCAGGAGGGCGTCGCGGTCGGCGAAGCTGCGGTAGAGCGTGGCGACGCCGACGCCGGCCTGAGCGGCGATCGTCGCGAGTGGCACGTTGTGGCCCTCGCGCAGCGCAATCGGAGCGGCCACGGCGAGCAGGCGCTCCCGGTTCTCCTCGGCGTCGCGACGAACCCGCCGACGGCGACCCGGCTGATCGGGGTCCGTGGCCTTCGCGGAACGCTGGTCCGCGGCCGGGGTGGGTGTCCCGAGGCCGTGCGGTGTGCCGCCGCGGTCCCGGCGAGGCGACCGGGGCTGTGCCACCAATGCCTCCTAGCGGACGAGGAACTGTCGGTTAACCGTATCGGCTCGGCTCAACGTCCGCTAACATCGCCACTAAGCGGATAAAATAGTCCGTTACGTCGGGGAGATTGGATTCACCGCGTCCGCCCGCCCGTCTCGACGCCCGCGTCTGCACGAACATCCCCGCACCTGAACGGAAACCCGGCATGAGCATGGCCTACATCGCACAACCCGAACAGCAGCAACAACTCGACTGGCTAGACGGCGGCACGCTGGCGATCCTGCTCGACGGCAAAGCCACCAATGACCAGCTCATGATCGGGCGTTTCGACGTCAGCGAGGGGGAAGCGCCGCCCTATCACAAGCACCTCCATGAGGACGAGATCTTCCTGCTGATCAAGGGCACCGCTCTGGTCTGGTGCGACGACCAGGAGTACGAACTCGCCGAAGGCGGGGTGGTGTTCCTGCCCAAGCAGGTCCCGCACGGCTACCGCATCACCTCCAAGAAGGCCGACCTGTTGATGATCAACACGCCTGCCGGTATCGAGGGAATGTTCCGGGAAACTGGCCGAGACAAGTCCACCCCGCGCCCACCCGGCTTCCAGGTGACGCCCAACCCCGCCATCGCTGACAAGTACGGCAACGTCGTCCTGGGGCCGCCGCGCTGACCGCGTCTCGTGATCCGACGACACGATGAACCGCTGCCGTGGTCAACGCGGACCGCTGGCCACTTCTCAAGAGCGTAAAGGGCACCTCATGACCCAGCAGCAGCGCCAAACCCTCGACGAACTCCTGCGTCACGGCCCGCTCGACATCGGAGGTGACGTCGCCGAGCAGCGCGTGGTCTTCCACGAGATGATCTCCGCCATCGTCGTACCCGAGGACGTCTCAGCCAAGCAGGGCGAACTCGGCCGCGTGCCCGTCGTGACCGTCGAAACCCCCGGGATCGACCCATCCGTTGCCGTGCTCTACTTCCACGGTGGTGCGTACGCCCTCGGGTCGGCGGCCGACTCGGTGGGCCTGGCCGCCGACGTCTCCCGGCGAGTCGGGGCCAGGGCCGTCTCCGTCGACTACCGCCTCGCGCCCGAGCACCCGTTCCCCGCGGCCCTCGACGACACAGTGGCCGCCTACCGGGCCCTGCTCGACGAGGGCATGCCCAGCGCAAAGATCGCGTTCGTCGGCGAGTCCGCCGGCGGCGGCCTGGTCGCCGCGACCCTCGTCGCGCTGAAGGACGCCAACCTGCCGCAGCCGTCCTCGGCCACCGTCTTCTCACCGTGGGTCGATCTGACCGTCTCGGGTGCCAGCGCGACCAGCAAGGCTGCCGTCGATCCCGCGCTCACCCCGGCGGCTCTGCGCACACGGGCCCGCGACTACCTCGGGCAACGCGATGCCGGCACGCCACTGGCCAGTCCAGTCTTCGCCGACCTCATGGGCCTGCCGTCCCTTCTGATCCAGGTCGGCTCCCACGAGATCCTGCTCGATGACGCTATCCGCCTGGCGGCCCGCGCCGCCGACCACGACGTCCCGGTGGAACTACAGGTATGGCCGGAGGTGCCCCACGTATTCCAGGGCTTCGCCGCACTGCTCGACGACGCAGACCGCGCCTTGCTCGCCGCCGCCGCGTTCATCAAGCGCAACTGGCCAGCCTGAGGTCCTGTCCCCAGGGCCGCCTGTTAAGGAGGGCTGGCCATGCTGTTGCTGAGGGTCGTCGAAAACCATGACTACAGGCCGGAGTACGGGACGGTTGTCGTCCGAGATGTCTCCCGGCCGGACCGAGTCAGACGCCGGGTCGGTGAACTGCTCGCGGAGTACGCGGTGGGCACTCAGCCAGCGGTTCATTCGCGGGGGTCGGTGACGGTTGGGCGGAGGGCGTCGCGGCGGACTGCCGTCACACGGTTCGGTCGAGGTGTACGACGCCCGCCCGATGACGATCTGTCCAAATGGGACGAGGCTGTGGAAACACCGTTCGCCAGCACGGGTGTGGTCAGCCTCGCGCTGGTCCTCGGCGGCCCACTTGGCGAACCGGTCGAGCTCGGACCGCCGGCCTGTACCGGATACTGATCACCCGCCGCCCCATGTCGGTCGGTGACGACTCCGAGGGCTGGCCCTGCGAACACCGGCCAGTCCACAAGCGACTCACAGTATCAACACGTTCAACTTCTATGAATAGGATTTCCCTTAAGCAGCAGGGGGTCAGTGCGCGCGTCGTATTCGGCGCGTGCGGCGTCGATCAGCACCAGGTGCTCGATGCTCCACTTCAGCAGGGGCGCGGCGGCTTCGCGCAGAGAGAGGTGTCACCGCACCGTCGGCGTGGTGACACCTCTCCGTCCTGACGCGACCAAACTCGCACGGTTCGTCCCCTGGGGCGATCCCGGGCCACCTGCGAGGCAGCGGCTTCAGTGGACCAGCGAGATGGGTGTCTCGCCGGGCAGCAGGTCGGCGGAGTCGTCCTGGGGCGCGTAGCCGAGTTCGCGCACCGTGCGCGTGATGTCCCAGTGCCGGGTCGAGTTCGCGGAAACCCCGAAGTACACGCCGAACCGGACAGCGGCCGACAACGCCGCCATCACGAGTCGGCCCGCGTCGTCGTCGGAGAGCCACAGGGCGCGGTGGCCGGGATGCGTGAGCGGGAAGCCGGTCATGCCCAGCCGCAGGCAGATCACCGACGCGCCGTGGGCGTCGGCGTGGTAGCGGGCCAGCGTCTCGCCGACCACCTTGCTCATGCCGTACGCACAGCAGGGCCGGGGCGCCCACGTCGGGTCGATCGGGTAGCGCTCGGGTGAGTTGTCGCCGCCCGCGGCGTGCACGGAACTGGCGTAGACGATCCTCGGCACGTCCACGGACGCGTCCAGCACCTGCCGGGTCAGCGCGATGTTGGTCCGGTACAGCGAGTCCCAGGTCGCGTCGGGAGACGCGTCGGCGGCCAGGTGCAGTACCGCGTCCGCGTCCCGTACCGCCTCCGACGCCGAGGCCGAGGCGAGGTCGGCCACCACCAGTTCCTCGCCGTCCTCGACCGGCCCGGCGATCCGGTCGACAAGGCGCAGCCGGTACGCCGAGCGCAGGTGGGGCCGCAGCACGCCGGCCACCCGGCCGAGACCGCCCGTGATCGCCAGGAGCGGCAGCGTCATGTGCCGAGGTCCGTCGGGTCGACGAGGTCGTAGACGGGCCTGTTGACGTGTACGGCCGCCTTCCCAACGGCACCGGCCAGCAGCGCGGCATAGCCCGCGTCCGATGGCATGGTGTCGATGATCCGCATCTTCAGGTTGGACAGCCACAGGTCGTAGTACTCGGCGAGATCGAACTGCTGCGGTCCGTACACCGGCTGGTTCTTGCCGACGGCGATCCTGCGCCGCTGGTTCTCCGCGTCGAGGTTGGCCACCAGCGCTGCGTAGTCGAGCACGGTCGCGATGTGCCGCTGGGCACCGAGGAGTTCGGTGACCTTGTCCTGGACGGCATCGGTCAGCGCGCGCTGCTTGAGCCAGTCGATCGGCCGCGTGCCCCGCACGGGTGTGGTCCAGAACCCGGCCGAGTCCCTGATTCCGCTTGTCTGCTCGAAGTACTGGTACGCGGCTGATTCGTCCTTGTCGAGCGTCAGCCGGAACTCGCCGAGGTCGATGGGGGCACCGTCGACGGTGGCGACGACCGCGTTCGGCGGATGGGCGGCGGGGGCGGTGGCTGGTGGCCGGCCGCCGCAGCCGGTGAGCAGCGCGGCGGCGGCCAGCAGCGCGAGAGCGGGCGCGCACCTCATGACTTCTGGTACGCCTCCTGGAGTTCGTTGCGGATCTGGTCGCCCCCGCCGCTGCGCCACGCGCTGACCGCCTCGTCCCACGACGACAGCGGCTGCTGTCCCTGAAGGATCGCGTTCTGCGCGTCGGTGATGTTCGTGTACAGCAGGGAACCCTTGGTGGAGTTGGTGTCCGAGTAGTATTCCAGCGCCGGATTGGGCAGCGAGCCGGGCACGAACTGCTTGGCGAACGCGTACTCCTTCTTCGTCACCTCGGGCAGCCCCGGCTCGTAGAACACGCTCGGCGCGTCCGCGATGTAGCCGACGTCCAGCCCGGTCTCGGTCTGGCCGGTCTGGTTCAGCACGGGGTTGCCGTTCTCCAGGGTGTAGTCGCGGCCCGCGATGCCGTACCTGCGGAACAGGCACTCCTCGGTGCCGAACGGCGCGGCCAGCCAGTTCATGATGGACAGCAGCTCCCTGATCCGCTTGTCGCTGCCCTTCTTCAGCGCCGTGAAGCTCAGCGCCGGCGCGTTCTGCCAGCGCGACGGCGTGGAACCGGCGTCGAATTTCGGCGGTACGAGTCCGGTCACGTCGAAGCCCGGCCCGTCGACGTTCTGCCGGTAGAGCTGGCCGAACGCGGTGTAGCCGTTGTCGACGAACACGATCTGACCGGACTCGAACCACTGGGTGGTGTTCGCGTTCGCGGCGAACGAGTCGGGCTGGACCAGGCCGTCCTTGACCAGCTGCGCACAGGTGGCGAGCGCCTGCTTGGTCTCAGGCAGTTCGTAGTAGCTGGTGAACTTGCCGCCCTCGATCCGCCACGTGTTCGCCACGCCGAGCATCTGCTGCACGATGCCGACCATGCTGGTCGCGTTGCCGAGCGCCCAGCGGTTGTGCGTCGGGTCGTTGACCTCGACGAAGAGCTGGCGCAGGTCGGCGAAGGTGCTGATGTCCTTCGTGGACAGACCCTTGGCGGCAAGCAGGTCCTCGCGCGCGTACAGCGGCCTGCCGATGATGCCGCGCGGCACCGGGATGCCGTAGATGCTGCCGTTGTGCACGGTGGACCGCCAGCTCGCGGTCGGGATGTTGGCCAGGAACGGGTAGACCTTGATCGCGTCACCGGACAGGTAGGGCGTGAGGTCCTGACACTTCGCGGCCAGCAGCGCGGGCAGTTCCGGGACCGCGCCCGCTATCTGGATGAAGTCCGGCAGATCGTCGCCCGCGACCAGTGTCGCGAGCTTGCTGCTGTAGTCGGAGGTGGGGGTGATGATCAGTTCCAGGTTGGTGCCGAGCCGCGCGTTGAGCTGCTGCCAGAACGGGTTGCTGCCCAGCGGCGGCGGGACCGCGCTGTAGGTCTGCACGAACGCGCTGACCGTGCCACCGCTGCCCGGCGGCGTGTGACTGACCCGCAGCGGGTTGGCCGGGTAGTTGAGAAAACCGGCGAGCACGCCGTCGGCCGTTGGCGCCAGGTCGGGCGTGACGCCGTGATACGGCAGGTAGGAGGGCAACGTGACCTTGGCGTTGACGGCGGCGTTGTCATTGGCTGACGTCGTGCCGCCACACGCCGCGAGCAGTGGGGCGCTCGCGGCGAGGACACCGGCGCCGAGCGCGCCACGGAGAAAGGTTCGGCGACTGGCAATCGGCATTGATTCCCTTTCTTGTTCAGCCCTTGATCGCGCCGACCATGACGCCCTTGGCGAAGTGCCGTTGCAGGAAGGGATAGATCAGTAGGATGGGCACGACCGAGATGACGAGGATGGCCATCTGGATCGACTGCTGCGGCGGCAGCGCCTGGCCGTTGGCGCCGAGCTGGTCGACGCCGAGCTGGTTGTTGTCGACGACGTAGGTCCGCAGCACGAGTTGCAGCGGCCACTTGGAGGTGTTGTTGATGTAGAGCAGGCCGTTGAAGAACGCGTTCCAGTAGCTGACCGCGTAGAACAGGCCGATGACCGCGAGCACGGCCTTGGAAAGGGGTAGCACGATCCTGGTCAGGATCGCCAGGTCGCCAGCGCCGTCGATGTGGGCGCTCTCGATGATCTCCTTGGGCAGTTCCATGAAGAAGGCGCGCACCACGATCACGTTGAACGCGTTGATCAGCACCGGCAGCACGAGTGACCAGTAGCTGTCGATCAGACCCAGCGCGTTGACCACCAGGTAGCTGGGGATGATGCCGGGCGCGAACAACAGGCTGAACAGGACGATCATCAGTATCGGCTTGTGGCCGAACGAACCGGGACGGCTCAGCGCGTAGCCGAGCAGCACCGTGCAGGCGAGGCTGAGCAGGGTCCCGACGCCGGTGATGGCGACACTCACCACCACCGCCCTGGTGACCACCCCGCCCGCGAAGATGGCCTGGTAGGCGGTGAACGTGACGGACTTGGGGATCAGCACGAAGCCACCGGCATCGGTGACCTGTTGGCGGCTGGCCAGGCTGGTGGACACGATGCCGACGAACGGGAGGATGATCAGCGCGCACAGCACCGTGAGCACGACGCTTTTCGCGGACTTCGCGAGAATCCTGTTGCGAATCGGGTAGGTGCTCACGACTGGTAGATCCCCTGCTCTCCGAACAGATGGGCGATCTTGTTCGCGCCGAGCACGAGTATGACGCCGACCAGACCCTTGACCAGGCCGACGGCGGCGCTCACGCCCCATTCGCCGCCGAGAATGCCGTTGTTGTAGACGTAGGTGTCCAGCACCTCGCTGGCCGGCCTGCCGACCGGTCCCTGTTGCAGCACGATCTGTTCGAAGCCGACCGAGAGCATGTCACCGAGCCGCAGGATGAGCAGCAGGATGATGATGCCGCGCAGCCCCGGCAGCGTGACGTGCCACATCCGGCGCAACGCGCCCGCACCGTCCACTCTGGCCGCTTCGTACAGCGCTGGGGAGATCTGGGTGAGCGCCGCGAGGAACAGGATCGTCGCCCAGCCGGTGTCCTTCCACATCACCTGGCTGGTCAGCAGCACCTTGAACAGGTGGGCGTTGCTGGTGATGTCGAGGGTCGGGAAGTGGTGCGACCGCAGGAAGTTGTTCAGCAGACCCGCGTTGCCGAGCATCTGTTGGAAGATCGCCACGACGATCACCCAGGAGAGGAAGTGCGGCAGGTACAGGATGCTCTGCACGAGTCGCTTGACCCGCTCGGACGCCAGCGAGTTCAGCAGCAGCGCCAGCGCGATCGGCGCGGGGAACACGAAGACCACCTGTAGGCAGGTGATGATCAGCGTGTTGGCGAGCGCGTTGAGGAACTCGGGATCGCCGTTGAAGATGACCGCGAAGTTCTTCAGGCCCGTCCACGGACTGCCGATGATGCCCAGGAACGGCTGGTAGTCCTTGAACGCGATGACGTTGCCGAGCAGGGGGAAATACTGGAAAAGCAGCAGAGCGGCGATTCCGGGCACCGCGCAGAGCAGGAGAACCTTGTTCCGCAGGAGCCGCTGGACAAGCCGCCGCGGTCTGCTCGGCCGGATTCCGCCGATTGTTCCCGATTCGGATTCGGCGGTCGGCCCGGCATCGGTCAGAATGGCCAAAGCCTCCTCCTTGAGACTTGCGGAAACGCGGGGTGGAGAAATACGTCGAGCTTTATGGAGCGCTACCCTACACCGAGGTGCTAAACCGGTCCAGTGCAATTTTCAGGACGGTAGGACGACCTGTGGCGGATCGCGGTCCGGGTGTGCCGCGGTGCCGTCGAAGTCGATCAGCCGCAGTCCGGTGACGTCCCTGGTCACCAGCGCCGGGCCGAAGTCCTCTTGCGGTTCGCCCGCCCAGCGCACCCGGCAGCCGCGCAGCGTCGCGTCGGCGACGCGCTCCAGGTAGAAACCCACGGTCGGGTGATCGAGGAACTCCGGCGTCGCTGGCCGGAGGTCGTACCGGCCGCCAGGCCAGCGGGAGCGCCTGGCCAGCGTGACGTCGACACCGTCGAACACAACGCCGGAGATGCTGTCCGGCTCGCCGCGCACCACGACCGAGTTCTCCGCCTCCGCCACGATGTTGACGAACCGCACGTCCCGGATGGTGCCGACGGTGTCGAACCAGCGGTTGACGGCGACGTAGATCGGCTCGCCGTGGCCCCACCACGGGTCGTCGAACAACCGCGTGCGCACGACGATGTTCGCGAACAGCACGTTCGACACGTCGCCCTGCTGGCCGAGATTGATCGACAGCCCCCTGTTACTCGCGTCGACGACGCAGGAGTCGACGACGACGTTGCGCACCGAGGTCACGCAGTCCGCGCCGATCGCGAACGCGCTGGAGGTGGACACCAGCGTGCAGCCGCTGACGGTCACGTTCTCGGTGTCGCCGAACCGGACGCTCTCGTCGCGCCCCTTGATGCTGATCGCGTCGTCGCCGGTGCTGATGTGGCAGTCGCTGATCCGCACGTCCACACAGCAGTCCACGTCGATGCCGTCGCTGTTGGGCAGCTTGAGGTCGTTCTCGATCCGCACGCCGGTCACCAGAGCGCTGCGGCATCCGGTCAGCCGCAGCGTCCACGCGGCCGCGTCGCGCAGCAGCACGTCGCGCACGGTGACGCGGCGGCAGCCGACCAGGTAGACGGTGAGCGGGCGCGGGCCGCGCATCCGGTAGATGGTGCCGAGATCCGCCTCGACGAAGAACCGGCCGCCGCCGTCGATGGTGCCGCCACCGGTGATCGCGACGTCCTGCGCGTCCTGCGCGGTGACGAGCATGATGTCGTAGCTGGCGGGCGGGGCGTCCGGGCCGAAACCGGGGGTCGCGGAGTCGCGGCGGTGGGTGTAGTCGGCGACGTCCTCGCTGGCCCGCAGCACCGCGCCGCGTTCGACGTGCAGTTCGACCCTGGAGAGCAGTTCGATACTGCCGCTGCGGAAGACCCGGCCCGCCGGCAGCAGCACGGTGCCGCCGCCCGCGTGGTGGCAGGCGTCGATGGCCGCCTGGATCGCGTCGGCGTCGTTGCGGACGCCATTACCCGCCGCGCCGTAGTCCAGCACGTCGTAGGTGGCCATTCCTACCTCCGTCAGGTGGCTTGTCACCGCGGAACATAAGCGCCGCGAACGGCGCTGTCCAGCCTTGACGCTATACCGGTCCAGTAGTAGCGTCGCAGCAGAATCGAACATCGAGAGGACACAGGCGTGAAACGCAGCTTTGCCCTGCTCGAAAAGGATTCCTCCGATTTCTGGATTGGTGTCAATTTCTGGTCCAGGGTCGGCGGTCCGCGCATGTGGTCGGCGTATGACCACGATGTCGTGGTGAAGGAACTTCAGGTGCTGCGGGACCACGGACTGAACCTGACCCGGTCGTTCTTCTTCTGGTCCGATTTCATGCCGACGCCGGACACGATCGCCGAACATGTCGTCGACCGGTTCGTGGACTTCCTCGACGTGCACGCGACACTGGGCATGCGCACCATCCCGACCCTGCTCGTCGGCCACATGTCCGGCGAGAACTGGGACCCGGACTGGCGCGGCGACCGGGACCTGTACACGGACGTGTGGCTGGTCGAACGCCAGGCGTGGTTCGGCGAGCAGCTGGCCCGGCGGCTGTCCGGCCATCCGGCGATCGCGGCCTGGCTGGTGTCCAACGAGATGCCGCTCTACGGCGGCACCGCGCCCGCGGACACCGTCACCGCGTGGGCCCGGCTCGTGACGCGCGGCCTGCGCGCGGGTGGCGCGACCCAGCCGATCTCCCTCGGCGACGGCGCCTGGGGTGTGGAGTCGACCGGCGTGGACAACGGTTTCCGGCTGCGCGAACTGGCCACGCTGATCGACTTCGCTGGCCCGCACTCGTACCCGGCCGAGAACGACCAGGTGCGCCAGCACCTGAGCGCCGCGTTCAGCTGTGAACTCGCTGCCGTCGCAGGCAAACCCGTGGTGCTTGAGGAGTTCGGCGCGTCGTCGGACTTCGTGTCCGACGAGAATCTGGGCCACTACTACCGGCAGGTACTGCACACCTCGCTGCTGGCCGGGGCGACCGGCTGGATCGCGTGGAACAACACCGACTACGACGATCTCGCCGATCAGCCGCCGTACCTGCACCACCCGTTCGAAATGCACTTCGGTGTCACCGACCGGGACGGCGCGCCCAAGGCGTCCCTGCGCGAACTCGCGGGCTTCGCCGCGCTGCTGCGCGGCATCGAGCTGTGGCGGTGCCGACGCGTGGACAGCGACACCGCGCTCGTCGTCTCGACCCACGCCGACACCGCGTTCCCGTTCACCCACGCGAGCGACCGGTCGCTCGCGCTGGCCGCGCTGCGGCAGTCCTACGTGGCCGCCCGCGAGGCCGATCTCGCACCCGCGCTGGTACGCGCCACCGACGGAATCACCGACGACGCCCGCCTGTACCTGCTGCCCTCCGTCAAACAGCTCACCACGCGGGCGTGGCGGCGGTTGGCCGAACTGGCCGAGCACGGCGCCACCGTGTACGTCTCCTACAGCGCGGGTGATCACGACGTGCAGCGCGGTCCGTGGTACGCGGGCGTGAACGACATCTTCGGCGTGCGGCACCGGTTGCGCTACGGCCTGGTCGACTCGATCGACGCCGACCACGTCACGCTGACGTTCCGTTGCGACTTCGGCGGCCTGGCGGCAGGCGAGACGCTGACCGTGCCGGTCGCGGGCAACGCCCACCTGCGTGGCTTTCTGCCCGTCGAACCGGTGACGGCCGAGGTGATCGCGACCGACGAGCACGACCGCCCCGTGCTGCTGCGCAGGCGGATCGGGCAGGGTTCGCTCGTGCTGTGCACGGTGCCGATCGAGGCGATGGCCTCGCTCGTGCCCTCGGTCAACCCGGAGGACACCTGGCGCCTCTACCGTGCGCTGGCGCGGGAGGCGGGCGTCCGCCAGCCGGTCACGGTCGCCGATCCACGGGTGTTCGTCGATCTGCTGGAACGCGACGACGGCACCCGCTTCGTCTGGCTGGTCAGCCAGTGCGACCAGCCGATCTCCTGTACGCCTGCCGGGGCGGCACTGTCCGAGTTGGACGGAACGCCGGTGACCTGCGTGACGCTGCCGCCGTTCGGCGTGCGGGCGCTGAGGAGTCTTCGATGAAGATCACCGGGCACGAACTGTTCCTGGTCGCGCCGCGCTGGCTGTTCCTGCGCGTCGACACCGACGAGGGCATCAGCGGCTGGGGCGAACCGATCGTCGAGGGCAGGGCGCACACGGTCGCGACGGCAGTGGACGAACTGTTCGAGACGCTGGCAGGCAAGGACCCTGGCCGCATCGAGGACCACTGGCAGACGTTGGCCAAGGGCGGCTTCTACCGGGGCGGTCCGGTGCTGTCGAGTGCGCTGGCCGGTATCGACCAGGCGTTGTGGGACATCAAGGGCAAGGCGCTCGGGGTGCCCGTCTACGAGTTGCTCGGTGGCCCGGTGCGCGACCGCGTGCGGGTCTACGGCGGCCTGCACGGCGAGACCGATGCCGAACTGGTGGCCTCTGCCCGTCGCCAGATCGACGCGGGTCTGACCATGGTCAAGCTGAACCCGGCCGATCTGCTGGCGCACCTGGACACCCCGGCCGCGTTGCGCGGGGTCGTCAGACGGGTCGAGGCGGTGCGCGCCGAGATCGGCTTCGACGTCGACCTGGCGCTGGACTTCCACGGCAGGTTCAGTACCGCGATGGCGCGCCGCGCGCTGGCCGCGCTCGAACCGAGTGAACCGCTGTTCGCCGAGGAGCCGGTGCTGCCGGAGTTCTCCGCGCATCTCGGCGCCATCGCGGCAGGCACGCCGATCCCGATCGCCACCGGCGAACGCCTCTACTCGCGCTGGGACTTCCGCGATGTACTCGCCAGCGGCATCGCGGTCGCGCAACCGGATCTCTCGCACGCGGGCGGGATCTCCGAGGTCCGCAGGATCGCCGCCGCCGCCGAGACCCATGACGTGACGCTCGCCCCGCACTGTCCACTCGGGCCGATCGCGTTCGCGGCGTGCGTGCAGATCGACGTGGCCACGCCGAACTTCCTGGCCCAGGAACAGAGCCTCGGCCTCGGCTACCATCCCGACGCGAGCCACCTGGACTACCTCGCCGAGCCATCGGTGTTCGCGGTGCGGGACGGCCACGTCGACCGGCCCACCAGGCCAGGGCTGGGCATCGAGATCGATGCCGACCGGGTCCGGGCGGCCGCCGAAACAGGACACCAATGGCGCAACCCGGTCTGGCGACACGCCGACGGATCCCTCGGTAGCTGGTGAGGAGACACCGATGCCACTGTTCGACCTGCCGCTGGACCAACTCACCGGGTACGCGCCGGAACTGCCCGAGCCCGGCGACTTCGACGCGTTCTGGAAGACGACGCTCGCCGAGGCGGCCGGTCGTGCCACCTCGGCCGCGTTCACGCCCGTCGACACCGGGCTGGCGCTCGTCGAGTCCTACGACGTCACCTTCGCCGGTTTCGGTGGTGACCCCGTCCGGGGCTGGCTGCACCTGCCGGCGCACCGCGACGGACCGCTGCCGTGCGTCGTGCAGTACGCGGGCTACGGCGGCGGCCGCGGGCTCGCGCACGAGAACGTGCTGTGGGCCGTCGCGGGCTACGCGCACTTCGTGATGGACACGCGTGGCCAGGGCTCGGCCAGTTCGCTCGGGGACACGCCAGACCCGCACGGCTCGACTCCCGCCGTACCAGGGTACCTGACCAGGGGCATCCTCGACCCGGCCGACTACTACTACCGCCGCGTGTACACCGACGCGGTGCGCGCGGTCGAGGTCGTGCGCGGGCATCCGGCCGTTGACCCCGACCGGATCGTCGCGGCGGGCGGCAGCCAGGGTGGCGGCATCGCGCTCGCCGTCGCCGCGCTCGTGCCCGACCTCGCCGCGCTCCTGTGCGACGTGCCGTTCCTGTGCCACATCCGCAGGGCCACCGAGATCACCGAGACCGACCCGTACGCCGAGCTCGCCCGGTATCTCGGCAGGCACCGCGACCACCTGGACACCGTGTTCACGACCTTGTCCTACTTCGACGGCGCCATCATGGCCCGCAGGGGGAACGCGCGGGCGCTGTTCTCCGTCGCGCTGATGGACGCGACCTGCCCACCGTCCACTGTGTACGCCGCGTACAACGCCTACCAGGGGCGCAGGGAGATCCGCGTCTACCCCTACAACAAGCACGAGGGCGGCCAGAGCATGCAGCAGGTCGAGCAGTTGACGTGGCTGCCGCTCGTGCTGGGCACATGACGACGCTGTTCCCGGCCGCCGCGTTCGACGCGCTCGGCGCATGGGCGCCCGCGCCGCCCGCGACCGACAGGGCCGCGTGGCAGCACGTCGATCCCGCGTCCAGGGCCGAACTGCTCGCCGAGGCGCTGCGGCACACCGGGCCGTGGCCCGTGCTCACCGCGAGCGCCTATCTGCGCTATCGCGACGATGGTGACCGGGTCTCCTACGAACAGCCGTACTTCGCCCGCCGTGCGCGGCTGAGCGCCGTCGTGCTGGCCGCCGCGCTGACGGGCGAGGAGCGGTGGCTCGCCGACGCCGTCGACGGTGTGTCGCTGGTGTGCGAGGAGACCAGTTGGTGCCTGCCCGCGCACGACACGTTCGTCCTGCGGTCCTGGCGGGCGCTGCCCGATCCCGCCCAGCCGTGCCTTGACCTGTTCGCGGCCGAGACCGCGGGCCTGCTCGCGTTCACCGACCTGCTGCTCGGCGACGCGCTGGACCGGCGAGCCGCCGGCCTGCGGCAACGTGCGCGAGCCGAGGTCGCGGGCCGCGTGCTCGGCCCGTTCCGCGACCGCGACGACTGGTGGTGGTTCGGCAGCACCGGCCCGGTGAACAACTGGAACCCGTGGATCTGCTCGAACGTGCTCGCCGCGAACCTCCTGCTGGAAACCGATGCGGCGACGCGCACGGACACCGCACGGCGGGTCGCGCAGGCCCTCGGTCACTTCCTCGCCGGTTACCCCGAGGACGGTGGCTGCGACGAGGGCGCGCTGTACTGGTGGCGGGCAGGCGGCGCGCTTTTCGACTGCCTGGACGCGTTCTACCAGGCCAGCGACGGTGTGCTCGACGCATTCGGGTTGCGGCTGGTGCGCAACATCGCCCGGTACCCGCTGGTCGTGCACCTGGCCGACCGGTGGCAGGTGAATTTCGGCGACGGCAGCGCGCTCGTCCCCGCGCAGACGCCAGCCGACCTGCTGCACCGGTTCGGGCGCCGGATCGGCGACGCCGAGGTGATGGCGCACGCGGTCGCCCTCGGCGCCGCGTCGAGTGCCGCGCCCGGTGACCCCGCGCTCACCTCGCTGGCCAGGCGGGTCGCCGGCCTGTTCGACGAGGCGTGGCGCGCGGCGACACCCGTTGACTTTCCCTATCCGGCCCAGAACTGGCTGCCCGACCTCCAAGTGCTCACCGCACGTCAGCACGCGGGCAGCGCGGAGGGGCTGTTCCTCGCGGCCAAGGGCGGCCACAACGACGAGAGCCACAACCACAACGACGTCGGCACGTTCGTCGTCGGACTCGACGGTCAGCCGATCCTTGTCGACGTCGGTGTCGGCACATACACGGCGCGGACGTTCTCGCAGGAGCGGTACTCGATCTGGACGATGCGCGGCGCCTACCACAACGTGCCCGAGATCGGCGGCCACGAGCAGGCGGCCGGCCAGCGGCATCGGGCGTCGTCGGTGCACGCCTCGCTCGCCGACGGCCACGCCGAACTCGACCTCGACCTGGCCGCCGCCTATCCGGCCGAGGCGGGCGTGCTGGGCTGGCGACGGAGACTGCGGCTGGACAGGACGACCGAACAGGTGACCATTGTGGACGAATGGCAGCCGGGGTCCCTCGCCGTGGCGTGGCACCTCATCACGCCCGCCGACGTGACCACGACGGCACCCGGTCGCATCGACCTCACCGTCGACGCGCACACGCTCGTCGTCGAGTACGACCCGGCCTGCACGGTCACGGTCGAGGACATCGAGCTCACCGACGCCAAGCTGACCGGAGTGTGGGGAAACCGGCTGCGCCGCATCCGACTTTCCGTTGACGGCCACCCGATGACCAGGCACCGGATATTATTGCGGTCTGCCCAACCGAGAAATGCGGAGGTGCCCGCTTGAAACGGGTGACGATCCGGGATATCGCCGCTCGTGCCGGAGTCACGAAGGGCGCGGTGTCGTTCGCGCTGAACGGTCAGCCGGGCGTGTCCGAAGCCACCCGGAATCGTATCTTCGAGGTGGCCAAGGAATTGGGCTGGCAGCCCAACAGCGCGGCGCGGGCGCTGTCGTCCGCCAAATCCGGGGCGATCGGCCTCATCCTCTCCCGGCCAGCCAAGACCCTCGGCGCCGAGCAGTTCTTCATGCACCTCATCTCGGGCATCGAGGCCGAGTTGTCGAAGCGCTCCATCGCACTGGTGCTCCAGGTCGTCGACGACGTCGAGGCGGAGATCGCCGCGTACACGCGCTGGTGGAGCGAGCGCAGGGTGGACGGCGCGCTGCTGACCGACCTCCGTGTCGACGACAGCCGCATCGACGTGCTGCGCGAACTGGGCATCCCGGCCGTCGTGTTCGGCGGACCAGGGCACCACGACGGCCTGCCCGGGGTGTGGAGCGACGAGACGGCGGCCATGAACGCGGTCGTCGAGCATCTGGTCGGCCTCTCCCACCGGCGCGTCGCCCGAGTCGCCGGACAGCGGGAGTTCCTGCACACGCACCTGCGCGACCAGGCGTTCCATGCCGCGGTGCGGGAGTTCGACCTGCTCGACGGCACCACGATCTACACCGACTTCAGCCCGGCCGAGGGTGAAGCCGCCACCCGGCGACTGCTCTCCGCCGACGCGCTGCCGACCGCGATCATCTACGACAACGACGTGATGGCGGTCGCGGGCGCCAGGGCAGCGGGCGAACTGGGGCTGCGCATTCCCGAGGACCTGTCGGTGGTCGCCTGGGACGACTCGATCCTGTGCCAGTTGGCGGCCCCCGCGCTGACGGCGGTGTCGCGGGACATCGAGGCGTACGGGGCGCACGGTGCGCGGACGTTGATCGGACTGGTCGGCGGCGCGGCGGCGGACACGGACGTCCGCGACCACGCGCCGTCGCTGGTGGTCAGGAAGAGCACGGGTGTCCCTGCGGCGCCGTGAGCCTGCCAGTCCTGTCACTTCGGGCCGGGCGCGAAGTGCGCGCCCGGCCCGAAGTGCACCAACCGGCGATGGTCAGGTTGAGGCGAGGGTCGCGGCACCGAAGGATTCCGGGTCGCGCCAGTCGTTGGCGTTGCCCGCCCACAGAAGCTGGCCCGCGCGGCCGCCCACGCCGTCGATGTCGTCGTTGTAGGCGATGTCGAAGCCGATGGTCATGCCCGCCGTCGGCGTGACACCCAGGTTGCTCCACGGAATGGCCATCTCGCCGAACCACTGCGTCGGCGACGAGCTGACCGCGTACTTCACGCCCGTGGTGTTGTTGTTCTTCTCGGTCAACGCGTCGGCGTGGGTGAGGTTGAAGAAGCGGTCACCCGTGCCGTACGTCCTGGTTCTGCTGTTGGTCGCGTCGATGTAGACGTCGAAGGAGTCGTCAGGGAACTGGGCGTGGTTGTCGTCCGTCGCGTAGAAGCTGACGTAGAGGTAGTTGCTGTCCCACAGCGTCGAGTACTTCGTGCCGTCGGTGGTCGGCAACCCGATCACCGCCTTCTGCAGCAACTGTGCCTGCGCGTTGCCCCACTCCGCCGAGCTGAGCACGCCGTCGATGGTGGGTGCGACCGTGGCCGGGTGCACGGTCTCGCTCGCCCGGGTCACGGTCTTCTGGGTGTACTGGTTGGCGCCGATGTCGGGCGCGGTGCCACTCGGCACCGGGTTGCCCCAGAAATCCTGACCGCCGTTGCCGGAGATCACGACTCCCTTGTCGATCAGCGGCGACGTCGGCTGCAACTGGTAGCCGTCGACGGTGCTGCGGCTGTCCGAACCCGTGCCGGGCTCGACGAACCTCGGATCGCCGACGATCGCGTTCGCGTCCGTCGACGGTGGCGTGCCGCCCTGGTAAGCATTGTGGTCGTAGGTGGCTCCCGCCCAGGTGTTCGTCGTGTTCACGGTCGAGATGACGTTGTTGCGGAAGGTCACCATGCTCGGTGTGAACGGTTGCGACGGCGTGCTCTTGGACGTGTTGATGTAGACGTTGAACGGGTCGCTCGTGGTGTCGATGATGGTGTTGTTGTAGAAGTCGGTCCGGTTGAACAGCACCACCGTGCCGCCGCTCCAACTGTGGTCGGAGTCGTTCTGGCTGATGTTGTACCGGTAGACGTTGAGCGCGTAGCGGTTGCTGTCGTTCATGACGATGCCGCCCGCGTTGTCGTGCGTGTAGTTGTACTGGTAGATGTGCGTGCCGAAGGTCAGCACGTCGGTGTCGAACGCGGCCGAGTCGGTGGTCGACTGGGTCTGGTAGTGCATTCGCGCTACCTCGTTGTACTGGAACAACGAGTCGATCGACGCGAACGACCAGAGGCCCGCTATGTACTGGTAGCCGTTGCCCTTGCTGCCCGCGTCGTAGAGCGTGTTGTTCTCGACGACCGGCGACACGCCATAGCTGACCACGACGCCGTCGGCGCCGGTGCGGTTGATGAAGTTGTTCTTCACCATCAGGTTCGTGTACCAGTACTGGGTGTTCGCGGTCGTGCCCTGCGCGCCGCACCACTGGTCGTACGCACCGTTGACGTAGATGCCGAGCGTGCCGAGGTCGTGGATGTAGTTGTTCTCGAACTCCAGGTCGTCGAACCACGACGGCACCGACGTCACGTTGCACGACTGCGTCTGCGCGCTCTGGACCGTCACCAGGATGCCTGCGTTGCTGTCCTTTGTGGCGTTCGCGGAGACGCCGTCGATGTCGTGGATGTCCAGTCCGTCAATGTGGATACTGTGCAGCAGACCGACGTTCTGGGCGTCGATCACCACTCCGGAGCGGACGCCCGACGTGCTCGACTCGTTGGTGATCTCCAGTCCGGCGACCGTCCAGTACTGCACGTTGTGCAGCTCGACCGCCTCGGCCGCGCCCGCGCCGTTGACGATCGGACTGGCTCCCGTGCCGTAGCGGCCGATGGTGTTCGGCGCGCTGCCCGAGCCGGAACCGTGCGGCGTCAGCGTGCCCGTCCACGAGTCGCCCGCCTTGAACAGCACCTGCGTGCCAGGGGCGAACGTCATGCTGTCGACCTTGGCAAGGCTCTGCCACGGCGTGGACGTGCTGGTCCCGGCGTTGGAGTCGTTGCCAGCCACCGAGTCGACGTAGTAGGTGGTCGTCGCGGCGGCCGCATCGGGCCCCTGCTTCGCGGTTGCGGCGTGCGCCGCCGACGGTGCCAGCGCCACGACCGTGAGCACCGGCAGAATTATGGGTATTGTCCGCGATAATCTCGTCATTAATCGTCCTGAAAGGGACATAGCATTCCTTTCTCGCGCACGACAGTTTCACCCCACTCATATCGGGAGCGTGGTCAAGGATGAATTTTGTCTGCGGACTCTAGTGATGGGACAACTTGGCGGGAAACGTCGCGCGACAACGTGTGCCCATCAAACTGCTATACCGGTCTAGTTGTCAAGCCTGGCGAAGCGCGGGAACTGCCGCGAACCAGCGACGGATGACGCGGCGTCCACGGGGTGGTCGACGATGGGTGCTCTCCGGCACGGCCGCGTCCTACTGGTGGCTGCTGAGCGCACGGTGTCCTCATTGGTCGGCGACCTCTTTCCGGCCGAGGACCGCAGCCGCATCTACGGCATGATCCCAGGGGGCCGTGGGGACGCGCGGAAGCGACGCGGACGGCGCCGCGTTCCGTGGCGGAGGCGGCCGCGCCGCTGCTGTTCGGATACTCCTCCCAGTACGTGTTCAACGGCCCCGGCACGTCCGGGCTGGAGGACACGTTTCTGCTGTGCCTGCTGCCACCGCTGGTCGCCGGGTTGCTCGCGCTGCCGGCCCGGCGCACGTATCCGCGCGACGTGGCGACCGCCGCCGCGTCCGTCAACGCGCTCGCGACCCGGACTGCGCGCCGCCACGTGCCTGACGAGCCACGTCAGGTTGCACTGTGCAACTGTTCTGGTGGCGCTGCGGCGCTGCGGCTCACCGCTCAGACAAGGCGCCACAGATCTTGAATGGCCGGGGTTGATCATGGTCGCGTCGACGTGTCTTCGTTGATCGTGATCGCTTGGTGATCTACACAGGGACAGCTGCGATACGCCGATGGTCGCGGCCTGTCCGAGCAGGGCAGAGCCAAACGAGAAGCGGTGCGGTTACAAGCTGCCGAGTGGTTCGCCGAGAACGTGCCGGTCGCCGACATCGCTCACCGGCTGCGGGTCTCGACCAACGCGGTGTACGTCTGGCGGCGGCGCTGGCGTGCCGGCGGTGAGCAGGCCCTGGCGTCGAAAGGCCCTGGCGGCTCGGGTCTGCCGGTTGGCTGCCGAACGCCTCGACCGGCTCGCCCGAGCGTTGGAGCAAGGTCCCGCCGGGCACGGGTTCGGTGCCGATCAGCGGTGGACGCTGCCCCGGGTCAGCGATCTGATCGCCCGGATGTTCCGCACCCGCTACACCCTGCGCGGGGTGTCGTTGCTACATCGGATGGGTTTCTCTCCGCAGGTCCCGGCGCATCGGGCCATCGAACGCGACGAGGACGCCGTCCTGACCTGGCGGCGGGAGACGTGGCCGGCGGGAAAACGATCCACGGTGCCCTTGCGCTGCCTGGGTGAACGTGCCAACGCGCTGCTCACGACGACCTACAAAGCCTTGCGCCGCTATCGCGGCTGCCCTGGCGCCTGGGCAGCATCGTCGCAGCCGCCTTGGTCCTGCTCCACCACGAACACGACCGCACCACGTGATCAACCAAGATGATCGCGCAACGCCACGAAAGGTTACGCGGAAAGCCTCACTGGGCCACCGGCAGCGGCAACTGCTGGCGGCCCAGTGCGATTGTCACTCAGGCGGTTCGACGATCTGACTATGCGATGCAGCCGGGAACGGGTGACGGGCTGCCGGTGCAGTTGGTGGGCGTATTGGCGGTCACCGTTGAGGTGTTGAGCGTCGCCGAGCCGGCGACGTAGTAGATACCGCCGGGATTCACGATCGCGGCATTGCTGTTGACCACGCTACTGGTGATGGTCAGCGTGCCGTTGACACTGGCGATACCGGCGCCCTGATGAGCGGTGTTGCTCTTGACCGTGCTGCTGGTGAACGTCGCCGCGGACGGTGTGCCCGAACTGTAGATGGCGCCACCGAGACCGTTGGCCGCGTTGCCGGACAACGCACTGCCGGTGAGTGTTACCGCGCCGAAACTGAGGATTCCGCCGCCGTTGTTGTGGCCCGTCGCGGTGGCGTCACCGCCGCTGACGGTGACCGCCTTGAGCGTGAGGCCACCGGTGGAGCTGATCTCGGCGATACGGAACGCCGAGGCGGTCGCGGCACGGGTGATGGTGTTGGCGTTGCCGGAGAAGGTGATGGGCGTGGTGATGACCGGCAGCCCGACCGGGCCGTTCACTCCGTCGTTGCCATGGCTCGCGGTGAGGGTGTACGTACAGCCCGAAAGCAGGGTTATCGTCCCACCACCTGCGGCGTTCGCACTGGTTACCGCGGTCACCAGTGCTGTCTCGTTGCACGCGACGGACGCGGGCGCAGCCTGCGCGGTCATGGGTAGGAGGACGGCGGTGCCGGCAGCCAGAATGGTGGCGCCGACAAGAACGGAAATCGCGCGATTATATCGCATTAGTGCTTTCCTGGAACTGAGACCGATGGTGGTTGAGCGTTGGCTCAAACGTCCCGCATGAGCGGTCACCGGCGGTCAAAAACAACCAAGTCGCACGCTACCCCACTCGACTGGAAATAGATAGTCGGAGCTGGCTGTCGCGCAATTCATTGTAGCATCATTTCAACGACACCGCTGAAATGATGCCACTGGCCAGCCACTCGCACTGCCCCCGGTGGTTTGGATCATAAAGTTCGCGGATTCGCGAATTGACCGTGGTCCGCCGACACTTGTCGATGGCTGTCCCTGAATTTGAGATTTCGCGCTGACCATGAACGAGCACCGAATATCTTATGGTCGATCACAACCGTCGCGTGCCCGGTCTCCGCCACGTCACGCGTTCACAATCGGTTGAAATCCAGGCGCATAAGGGTGACTGGCCACGATTCACCTTGCCATCTTGCCCGACAGGGTAGACAGTGATGCGTTGAGGGGAATTGGTGGAGTCGGTGCTCTCACGCAAGTGGCACCGATAGTGACCCCGGCCCCCGGTCATCAACTCATCAACCACACTCACGAGTCCGTGGCATCGGCCAGGACCCACTCCACAAGGGTAGAGGTTGATCATGAGATCGACAGCACGCATCTCCACGGCCGGCCGGACCAGTCGGGCCCTGATCGGTCTGACAACAATGGTCGGGTTCGCTGTACTGGTCCCTGCCGTGGCCCACGCTGATCCGGTCGGGTGCACCCGCACCCCCAACGGATCCGGCGACAACATCGTGTGCACCGCCGGCATCCCTGGCGGTCAAACTCTTACCGGCACCGCGGGTAACGACAAGATCACCATCACTGGCGGGCCCGTCAACGGCACCGTCAGCGACGGCGCCGGCAACGACACGATCACCATCACCGGCACGGCCGGCACCGTGGGCAGCACCGGCGGCAACGGTGCCCCCGGCAGCAGCACCCACCCAGCCGGCTTCGCCGGTAGCGCAGGCGGAGCCGGTGGCGTCGGCGGTATCGGTGTCGGTAGCGCCGGGACCATCGTCCTCGGTAGCGGCACGGACAGCGTCACGATCATCGGTGGCGCAGGCGGCAACGGCGGTGCTGGTGGTGCCGGCGGTGCCGGAGTCCTCGGCGGTGCCGGCGGCGCCGGCGGTGTCGGTGGCGCTGGCGGTGCCGGCGGCATCGGCAGCTTCGGCACCATCACCGGAGGTGGCGGTAACGACACCATCACCGTGACCGGCGGTGCCGGCGGCCTCACCGGGACTGGCGGAACAGGCGGCGTCAGCGGTCCCTCCGCCGGTTCTGGCGGTGTCGGCGGTGTCGGTGGCGCTGGCGGTGTCGGTGGTATCGGAATCGGCAGCTCCGGGGTCATCACCGGTGACGGCGGCACGGACAGCATCACGGTCGCGGGCGGGGCCGGTGGCGTCGGCGGTGCCGGTGGAGTCGGCGGCGACGGTCACGGCGGCGGCGCGGGTGGCTTCGGTGGCGTCGGCGGTGCTGGCGGTATCGGTAGTTCCGGGGCCATCACCGGCGGCTCCCGCAGTGACACCATCAAGGTCACTGGTGGCCTCGGCGGCAAGGCCGGGACCGCGGGCAAGGCTGGTAACGGCTTGGGCCTCGGCCAGATCGGTGGGGCCGGTGGCTCGGGCGGCGCCGGTGGTGCCGGCGGTGTCGGTAACTCCGGGAGCGCCAGTGGCGGCCCCAGCAACGACACCATCACCGTCACCGGTGGCAAGGGCGGTAACGGCGGCGCCGGCGGCAATGGCGGCAATGGCTGCTTCCCCGGCGCCGGCGGCGCCGGTGGATCCGGTGGCACGCTGGGTGCCGGTGGTGTCGGTAGCTCCGGAACCGTCACCGGCGGTGGCGGCACGGACACCATTGTGATCACGAACGGAACCAACGGCGTCAACGGAACCAACGGCAACGCTGGCATCAGCGTCCTCTGCTTCTGACCAGCGACGTTACGCCTGCCCTGCGTTTCCGGTCCTGACCGGAAACGCAGGGCAGCACCTTGGGCTGGGCGCCGTGGTCGGCATCCGGCGATCGCGAGCACGACACCGTCCCGTTGCGAGACGCGCCGTAACGGTGACCAGGGCCGCAGCGCCGCGGTGCAGCGTGGACAGATCTTCGTCAGTCTGCGCAGCAGGGAAGGCTCGCTGCGCTTCACCGGAGAACCCGCCGGGCCGGAATCAGCCATCAAACCTTGCAGGACGCGCACGATGGCCTTGGTGATCCGCACCGTCGTCGACCGAGTGAGCAGGCAACGAAACCTGGACCCCGAATTCGATTTCGACACCTGCATCGCCGACGTGGTCGCCCTGGTCACCGGTGGCGCGCAAGGGGCCTCACGCGCGTGCGCGGTGTTGTCGGTGTCGGTGTCGGTGTCGGTGTCGAGCACACCCAACTGCTCCACATCGAGCGGGGAACCCGCCCAGATCCCGGCCGACCGACGTTCAAGGCGCACAACGATCGCGGCTTCTACGGGCCACCCCGAACCAACGAACATGAAGCAGTCGTCACGGACTTCGCACGCCATGCGGGTGTAGTGTTGTCACTACCGGGAGCATTTCGCGCGTTGGCAGCCAAGCCAGCGACGTCCTCGGCGCGATATATGCCGGCCGGAGATCTGGCCGGAGACGGGAGTACCGACATGGCGTCGGGCCCGCACACTCCTCCGCTCACCGCGCCGATGCCGAAGGTGGACGAACGGCCGGCACTCGCCCTACGACTGCGACTGAAGCCGAAGGGATCACGAGCCGGATATGTCGACGGTGGCTGGTGGCCCAGGTCCCGGGACCTGGTAGTCGAACTGCCGGCCCTGGCCCGCGTGCTCGCTGTCCGGCTTGGTCGTGTCACCAGAGTTGCTTTCCCGCTCTCCGCATGGGATATCCCACCACGGCAGATCACTGTGGACGGTGGGATGGTACGCCTCCAGGGATTCCACCACCAAGACGAGTACATCGTGCACGTGTCCGGACCGGACCGGCGGCGGATCAGCTTGCTGGTGATCTGTCAGGATGCCAGCGCGGTTGCCGCTCACGATGCGATGGCGGCAGCGTCCGGGCGGGACAACGTCGATCGGCCCGCCGACCTCCTGACTGCGGCCGGTGTCGTGTCCGGCGTGACGCGACCCCGACTACGACTGCTGCGCGAGGGCGACCAGGATCGCTGGGCCGACGACGGTGGGCTGATCCGCGAACGCGGCTAGCTCCCGGGCGCCGTAGCTCCGGCTGCCAACGGGGACCGGCGTCACGACAGGCGCCCGCCCTGCCCTGCGTGCGGACACGTTTCTCGCCATCCAGGTGCCCAACGTTTCTGCTTTCCGCTTCATCAACAGCACGTTGTTGGGACTCATCATGATCGCTGCCATCGTCATTCCGATCCTCGTCGTCCTCCTCATCCTGCTCGGCTCCGGTGTTCGTCTTGTGCAGCAGTACGAGCAGGGTGTCGTCCTGCGGTTCGGTCGGCTGCTGCCGGGCCTTCGCCATCCCGGTCTTCGGTTGCTCATCCCGTTCGTCGACCGGATGCGGAAGGTGTCCATGCAGACCGTCGTGATGGGCATCCCCGCGCAGGGCGCCATCACCAGGGACAACGTCACGCTGACCGTCGACGCCGTCGTCTACTACCGGGTCATCGACCCGGTGAAGGCGGTCATCAACGTCCAGCATTATCCGACCGCTGTCTCCCAGGTGGCCCAGACCTCGCTGCGGTCGATCATCGGCCGGGCCGATCTGGACACCCTGCTGTCCGACCGGGACCAGATCAACGCCGAACTCAAGGCCGTCATCGACACACCGACCGAGGGGCCGTGGGGTATCCACATCGAACGCGTCGAAGTGAAGGACGTCGCCCTGCCCGAGGGCATGAAGCGGTCGATGTCCCGGCAGGCCGAGGCCGAACGGGAGCGCAGGGCCAGGGTCATCTCAGCGGACGGCGAGTTCCAGGCCTCCGCCAAACTGGCCCAGGCCGCCCGCGCCATGGGTGACACCCCTGGAGCGTTGCAGTTGCGGCTGCTGCAGACCGTGGTCGATGTGGCCGCGGAGAAGAACAGCACGCTCGTGATGCCGTTCCCGGTGGAGCTACTGCGTTTCTTCGAACGCGCGACCGCAAGCGAAGCTCGTGTTGCCGCCACGCCCTCGGATCACCCGGAGATCGCCGAGGAGCCCCACGCCACCCTCGACACCACTCCGGCCGTGCCGACGGTACCGCTGACGCCGATCCGGACGGTTGAGCCGGTCTGAGCACACCTCAGTGACGATCTGCCCCCGGCCTACCACAGGCTGCGGGGCAGATCCTCTGTCAGCACGTCCAGTGCACGCTTGGTCGTGGCCTCATACGCCGCCCGCGCCCGTTCCTCGAACTCCGCGATGGTGATGCGCCCCTCGCCCACGGCTGTCTGTAGGAGCGCGACCGTCGCCTCGCGCTCCGCGTTCGAGGCTCGCATGTCCCGTCGCATCGCAACCACCCTGCTTCCGCCTCCCCTCACATCACACTAGGCCGCCCGGTCACCGTGCGGGGGGCTGTGCGGTCCGCAGTCGCGCCAGCAGGGCCTCCAACGGCACGGTGGCCACGGCGACGCGGGCGTCACTGCTGCCATAGGGCAGCCACAGCGTTCCGTCGTGGATGATTCCGCCGCAGGAATAGACGACGTTCGGGACATACCCGTCCCGCTCGTCGTGGTCGGCCACCAGCAACGGCTCGGCCAGCGCGGCCAGTATCCGGGTCGGGTCGTCGAGGTCGAGCAGGAGAACACCGAGCGCGTAGGTGCGCATCGGTCCGACGCCGTGGCTGAGCACCAGCCAGCCCTGGGCGGTCTCCAGCGGGGAACCGCAGTTGCCGACCTGCAGCAGTTCCCACGCCGCCATCGGCCCGTGCAGAGGTACCTCGTCGGTCCACATGCGACCATCGAGAGAACTCGCAAGGCTCATCGTTTCGCCGTCGCCCCGGCACAGCGCCAGGTATCTCCCGCCGACCGGCCGGGGGAACAGCGCCATGCCCTTGTTGCGAGCCGCCGGACCGGTCAGGGGTAGGGCATGGAACGTATTGAGGTCAGCGCTCTCCAGCAGTTGGGGCGCCACCGAGGCGCCGTCGTAGGCAGTGTAAGTGGCCCGGTAGCCGGTGGTGCCGTCATGATCGGTGCAGCGCACGAAACGCGCATCCTCCATGCCGTGGCTCTCGGTGGGACTGGCCGGCCACAGCACTCGCCGCGCCAGGTCGGTGCCCTCCGGGAACCGCACGGTGTAACTGGCCGCGGCCAGCTCACGGATGCGCCGCGTTGTGATGTCGGCACCAGCGCGCTCACGCAGCCGGGAATGCAACGCGCCCAACTGGATGTCGAGGTCGTACTGGCCGAAGCGTTCGGGCAGGGTCGACAGTACGGTCGCCGTGATCTCGTTGTCGCAGCCGTCGTGTGCCAGCGCGGCCCGAAACCAGGTGCGCTCCCACGAGTCCGGCTCACGCTCGGCAGTGCTCACGGGGCCCGTGCGCGGGTCCCATCGTGCCTGCGGTCCCGGACCGAGCACGCCGGTGGCAAACCCGATCGAGGACACGTGGCCCTCGCCGATCCCGCGCAAGCTCAGGACCACTCGCAACTCACCGGGTGCGAGCGCCTCCTGCCGAGGGTGCGGTACGAGGGACGGGTTGCACAGTGCGGCCGCCTCGATGGCGTACTCATGGGTGAAGTACGCGCCCAGCAGCAGTCGGCGGCGCGGACTGAGCGCGTCCGGTGCCACGATCCGGTGGCTCATGAGCGAAGCGGTGCGCTCCAGGGTTGCCGTGAAGTCGCGATGCCGACCCGAGAAACCGGCCAGGACACCGGAGAGCACGGTCTCCACCTCGCTCTCCGGCAACGCGAGGACCCGCCCGATCAGTGCGGCCGCCCGGGACCGGGTCTCCGGCGTCTCCTCCCCCGGCACGAACAGCTTGGTGATGACGCGGCCAGGATCTGGCGCGAACACGGTGCCGTGCCTGGTCACCAGGCCGGGCGTCTCCGCGATCACGCCCTGCCCCTCGCGGGCTCGACGTCCGGTCTCTGCCGCTCAAGCTGGAACGTGGCCAGCAGGGCGAGGGTCGATTCCGCACCCTGATTGATACTCACGCCATCGGCTCGCAGGCCGTCGCCGCAACCGCCCGTCTCCCGGTCCGCCAACCGCGCACCGGCGTCGTTGACACCCAGGAACCAGTCGCGGGCGAGCCGGACCGTGGCGGCCCAACGGGAAGCACCGGTGACGGCGTAGGCGCGAGCACAGGCCGCGGCGAGCGCGGCCACCTCGATCGGCTGCTGGTCGAATGCCGGTGGCGCCTGGCCAGGACCCCAGCCGGTCGCCGGGACCACCGACAACCGACCGCGATGGGTCTGCAAGTCAACCAGCCAGTCCAGGACACGCAGCCCGTCCGCGAGCGCACGCTCGTCGGGCAGCAGGGAGCCTGCCGCGATCAGCGCTTCGGCGAGAGCGGCGTTCGCATAGTTGAGCCGGGGCTCCGGCCACGGCCACCCGGCCTCGACCGGAATCGGACCGATCGTCGCGACGGCGGCGCCGAGCAGTCGGCGCGCGGGGTCGTGGTGTGGGTAGGGCACGAGCACCTCGGCGGCGCCAAGCGCGGCGAACGCCATGGCGCGTGGAGCAGGCGACCGTTGGCCGGCCGCGTTGTCGAACAGGCCCCTGGCCGCCGCGCGTACCCAAGCCCGGTCGGCGTGTGCTGTTGTGCTGCCAAGGCCCCACAGCGCGCGGCCCCACCAGTCGCCGAGATCCGTGGCATCCTGCCAACGGCGGTCATAGCCAAGACGGTTGCGGAAGCGCCCGCCGTCGTGTGCGTGCGCGGTGAACGCGAGGAAGGTCTCCTGTAGTCGCGACAGTTCGGGGGTCAGCCGCCCTTCCTTGCTCAGCACCACCAAGCCGCGCGCTACGTCGTCGAGGCAGTATCCGTGCTCGCGGCGTGGCACCGAGCCACTGGCGTGCTCGAACAGGCCGACGCCATCGGACATGCGCAGCAGATGACGGTAGTCCAGCCGGGCACCGATTCGAGCCGGTCTCATGCCACCACCGGCGCTGCCAGTCGGATGAGGTGTTCCGCCAACCTCGCGTACTGGTCGGCCACTGCCGCCCAGCCCAGGGAACGAGCCGCGGCTCCAGCCGCCACCCTCATCCCGGCAGCCACGGCACCGTCGGTGAGAATCATGCGCACCGCCTTCTCGATCGCCACCGGATCCTGATGGTCGACAAGCACACCGGCACCGTCGGCGAGCAGCTCGACGGCATGCGGGAAACGCGTTGCCACGACGGGGATGCGCGCGGTGACCGCCTCGACGAGCACTCCGGAGGTGACCTGGTCACGGGAATCGTAGGGCAGCAGAACGACCTGCGTGCGGGCCACGAGGGCGCGCAGCGAGGCGACGTCGAGATAGCGCGCGTCAAACCGGACTCGGCCGCGAACACCGAGTTCACCGGCACGGGAAATCAAGGCGCGACGGTAGCGCTCGCCCTGGTGAGCAAGCACTTTCGGATGGGTTTGGCCGGCGACGACATAGCGTGGTTCTGGTAGCACGTCGCCGAGCAGCGCCATCGCCTCGATACCCCATTCGATGCCCTTGCCAGGTCCGAGCAGTCCCCAGGTGAGAATCTGGCTGCGGTCACCGTTCTCGATCGCGGGCGAGATCTCGGCGTCCGGGGCCCCGTGCGGTATGACCACCACGCGGTTGGCGGGTACGCCGTAGCCGTTGATCAGTCGTGATCGTGCCGTCCCGCTCATCACCACGACCGCCGCCGCCGCTGCGACCACCCCGTCGAGTACGAAACGCTGGTGTGCTGTCGGCGTCGTGAGCACCGTGTGCAACACCACGATCGCCGGTACGGACAACAACGCCAGTACGCGCAGTACATCGTCACCGTCCGGACCACCGTAGATGCCGTACTCGTGCTGGACGATCGCGACATCCTGGCGGTTCAACTCCTCTGCGGCCGCGCGGCAACTGGCAGCCGAGCCGGCAACGAGCTCCCCCACCACGTCGGCCGGCCGGGGTACGCCATCCGCGTCGACGAGCCGAACCACGCCAGCTGCGGCACCTTCGGGCAGTGCAGCGCGTAGCGCGGCGGTGAATGACGCGAGTCCGCACAGCGTAGGCGGATATGTACTCAGGAAACCGAGTGTGACCACATGGAACCCTTCGGATCGAGAGCGAGTTGACCGGTCACGGAACGCGGGCGCCCCGGTCAGCGCGAGGGCCAAGTCCACCTTCAGTGCGCGCACGAGCCAAAGCCACCGCCCCAGCGACGGCTAATCAGGTAATTCTTCCTTACACACCAGAACATCTTGGCCGGATCGCAGTTCTGGCCAGAACTAGTCCGAGTGCGATCCGGACTCCTGCACGTCACCGCATGGACAGCCGTACCTGCCCGCTTCCTGGTCCTGCCAGAGCGCGGCTTCGTCCAGCGCGAACCACAGGGTCATCGCCAACTCCGTGGCGTTGGGCTCGTCTCGGCGCCGCCCCGGCGGCGTGTTCTTGGCGCATTCGAAGTTGGCCGGACAAGGCTGCTTGTGAGATTTCGTCCGGACATCGGTGGCGGCCGGACATCAAGACCCACCGGCTGGGGTATCACGAACGCAGACGAACTGGCGGTTCAACTCGGTCCGCACCACAGCGGATTGGTCCATTGGTGCTTCTGTTCCACGGGCCGGTTGGCACACGAGGGCGATCATCCGCGCCGCCATGGCGATCGACACCGCTCGCGATCAGGATCCGCGTTGCCTGATCGGCATTGTCGCCGCTCGCCGCGAGCGCGATGGCAGCGGCGGCCGCCTGTTCGTCAGCCTGCGGTGGGATCACCAGCAGGACCATCCGGTGCCAGTTGGCACCCGATACCAACACGGTGTGACGATCCAGCGAGTGAAACCCTTCCAACTCGATCGTCGCGCCCGCGACAACCATCCGGTCAGGTGTGTCGTCCCAGGCGATCGAACTGAACGCGACCCGGTCAACCGGCCCGCGTCGCAGTTCGATACCGGCGATCATCGCGGGAAACTCGGCGAACGGGTTGGTCGTCCGTGGCCACCACGCACCGTCCACAGCACCCATCAACGCAGCCTTCGGCTTCAGCGCCAACCGCAGCCCAACGCGCCCGGAGCTGCCCGATCCGCAGATGCCGCCGGTAACGTCAACACGAGGTCGCGAGCCCGAACTCATGTCGGTGCTCCCGTCTCCGGCCACGAATCGACCGGTCACGACGTTCGCCGGGAACGACGCCGACCCGACTGCCAACGCTCAAGATACTCTCGGTGCTTCCGACAGTACTCGCACCTGGCACCGACGCCCCGAGATCGGTCACACAGGCGGTATTCGGTGTAGACTCAAGGTAATCCGGAAGCGACAACGCCCCAGTCTGAGGTGCCTGCCCACACCGGCGCTGCAAGTCAGGCATGTCATGCCCTCCCTCCTTGAGCGCGTTCGCCGCGTTCGTCATCACGACAACTCCGCGATCCCCGCTCCGGCGCCCGCAGCCGAAACCCCCTCAACCACGCCGTCGGCACCCCCGGCCGACCCCACGGTCGCCACCGAAGTCATCGCCCCTGGGCCCATTCCCGCCGTGCCTGATTCAGTGACACCCAGCCCGGCTACTCCCGAATCCGAACCGGCACCAGACGCCGCCGCTCCCGAGCAACGGTCCGGGGGCGCCCCAGCGGCACCCCACATCCGGAGCGTTCCAACGAGGATCAGCGGCGCATGGGTCGCTGCCATCGTCGCCGTCGTGGCCCTGGTCTTCCTGCTGATCTTCATCGTGCAGAACCTTTCCTCAGCGCAGATGCATTTCCTCGGCGCTAACGGCACCCTGCCGATGGGCGTGGCCATGCTGTTCGCCGCGGTGGCCGGAGCCCTGTTGATCGCCCTGTTCGGCTCTGCCCGCGTCCTGCAGTTGCGACGCGCCGCCCGCAGGCGTCGCCCCTGATCGCCAACCGAGGTGCCGTTCCGACCACGGTGGCACCGTCGACATGCCGATCTCGCTCGTCCACGCGACAGCCGGTCGTACCAGCCCGATTTCGAGCTCCAGGGCAATACCTCGCAGATGGGACACCATGACTACTTCCATGACCGGAGCACGACCGGACACGACCGCGATGAACGCCGTTGACCGACCCAGTGCCATGTGCGCGGTGTGTCCCCACCCAGAAAAAAGCCATGACCCGATCAGCCTGCGCTACTGCGCAGCGACCGCGGGCGGCCCGTGGCAGCGGGGATGCGTGTGCGGCGGCGGGGGCAGCAAAGTGACCCATCACCCAAGAATTCGGAATTGATTCAACAACAGGGCATCGCGCTGATCGAAAGCTACGAGCATGCCGCGTCACCCGCCATGCTGCACCGACGCCTGGAGACCTCCTCGAATCGCGTGATCGGCTACGTACACAGAGCACGCGCAGCGGGCTTTCGAAGCGACATCACGAGCTTTCGCTGGATCCTGCCTGTGCTACGAATCGATCCGGATTTTCTCGCGTTCCACCAAGGACGGGGTCACGACACTGCCGTCGTTCCACCACCATCTCGGCAAACACATGCTCGGCCGCTACCGCGAACTGTAGTCCGCTGCGAATCGAACACCGGACCTTGCAGCCGAGCCCGCGCGCGTCCAGGCTGGTCACAGCACCCACAAGGCCAACCCCAACAAATGAAGGAACCGGCATGACCGCTGCAACCCCGTTCGTCACGCGATACGACCAACGCGTGAAACTCGTCCAGGACATCGTGAAGGCACACACGAAGCTCAACGACAAGGGCGCATCCGAACTCGCGGTGCTCGTCCTGCACGCGATCGACTCGATGCCGGAGAAGGTGCGCTGAGCCTGCCTCGACAACCGTCCGCGGTGACCGACTGGTGATCGGCCGCAAGAAGCCGATCACCAGCCTGCGCAGCAGGCTGGCACGGCTTTCCGTCGGCCGGGTCCGCACGGCTGCGGATTTCGGTGAGCTGCTGGTGCGCGGGCACCGGGTGATCGGCTCGCCCGGCTACCCGCTGGACGAGACATGGCTGCGCGAGGTCGCGCGGCGCAGGTGGGACCGCGGCGGCATCGATCCGGCCGCCACCCGCCGGCAAGGCGCCGCCATCGTGGCCAGTGGTGACCGCCGACCCGCCCTCACCGCCACGCACATTCCGACACTGGTGCTGCACGGTGAGGCCGACCCGCTCATCCGAGTGGCCGGCGCTCAAGCGACCGCCGCCGCGGTCCCCGGCGCCAGGCTGGTGACCTTCCCGGCATGGGTCACGACCTCCCCCGCAAGCTCTGGCCGGCGATTCTCGACGAGATCCGCGGCCTGGCCGACCGGCAGCGCGAGCAGGCCATCGCACCAGAGGACGCCGAGTGACCTGGACAGTGGTTCCCAGCTCGCCGTATCTGCTGGGCACTATCCACTCTGACGCGGCTTGTGGTCCGCGCCGATGATCGGCATCCCCATCGGAACGGGCGTACGGCTGGTGTTGCGGGTCAACCGATCGAGCGAGGCCAGTTTCTGGTATGCGTGGTCCAGGCTGACCTCAAGCCCCTGGACCTCGCTGAGCCAGCCGTTGGCCTTGGCTTCGGCGATCCGGTCGGTCAGGTTGCGGGCGATCTCGCTCAGACGTGCGCGTTGAGCAGGCGAAACTCGCAGCATCGGGCAAAGGAGCGGCCTCGGGCGTCGCCCACCGGCTCAGCGAGGGTGATGTGAGGGTCCGGCGGCCTCGCAGACGTGTTATCGCAGGCCTTGACGCTGCCACATCTCATAGTTGCCACACTCTGCGGTGATCGCGGCCGTGGCTTGGGCCGCGGCGACGAAGTCGTCGACCACCGTCGAGATGCGCGATGCCGCCACAGCCAGGCACACCTGGTCGGGCGCGACGTCCGAGACGGGTACGTAGCTGATGTTCGGGTGCGAGTAGAACACGGTCGCCGAACGCGCCAGGAACGAGATGCCGCGGCCGGCCGCGACGTGCTCAAGCGTCTCGTCCACCCCGCGCACCAGATACCCGGCGTTGGGATGCGCGCGGCGCGTGGGCTGTGTGCTTGAGTCGGAGTCCCACAACAGAGGCTCGCCGGCCAGGTCGGCTTCGGTGATCTGTTCCTTGCCGGCCAACCGGTGGCCGGTGGGCAGGACCGCTACCCGTGGCTCGGCGTACACCGGGATCACGCGCAGCCCGGTCTCATCGATGGGCAGCCGTACGTAGCCGATGTCGATGCGGCCGTCGAGCAACTGCGCGGCCTGATCGTCGCCTTCGATCCGTTGCACGTCCACGACCACGTCCGGGTGCTGGTCGGCGAACCGTTGGATCGCCGGGGCGACCGCGACACCGGCCCGGAAGCCGACCATGAGTCGCCGGCCGCCGCGGGCGGCGAGGGTCACCCGACGGCGGGCCGCGTCGGCGGAGGCCAGCAACGGGCCGGCGTCGGCCAGTAGCTGCTCGCCGGCGTCGGTCAAGGTCACCCCGTGGCTGTCCCTCGTCAGCAGAGCGGCTCCGAGGTCGTGCTCAAGTGCGCGGATCTGCCTGCTGAGCACCGGCTGGGCGATGTGGAGGTCGTCGGCGGCACGGCCGAAGTGCAACCGGTCGGCCACGGCGACGAAGTAGCGCAGTTTACGCAGGTCCAGATCCACGAAGCCTCCTCGTGCGGCGATGCTCCCAGGGTATCGCCGTCATCGAAAGAGGTCTTGGACTCCCACACCGGGCCGGTGGCAACGTCAGGTGGTGAACGCCCTGCATCCCGCGTCGGACGCGATGGGAAAACGGGCCTCTCATCCTGCCACAGAAAGTAGACACACCATGAGCAACATCAGCATCATCGGCCTCGGGGGCATGGCCCGCGCTCTGGCCGAGCGGGCGCTCGCCGGCGGCCACGCAGTCGAGGTCATCGGCCGCGACCCGGCCAAGGCCGAGGAGGTCGCCGCTGTGCTCGGCGCCACAACGGGGACCTTCGGCGCCACCCCGGCCGGTGACATCGTCATCCTCGCTGTGCCACACGGGGGCGGCGTAGCGGTCGTCAGCCAGTACGGGGACGCGTTGGCCGGCAAGGTCGTCGTCGACATCTCCAACACGTTCGTCGGCGCCGACGACACCAACCTGGTCACCCCGGAGGGCACGTCCGGCGCGCAACAGATCGCCGCCGCCCTGCCGGCGAGCGCGCACGTGGTCAAGGCGTTCAACACCGTCTTCGGGCACGTCCTGGCTCGGGGCGGCCAACTGGATGTGTTCTTCGCCGGCGACGACCCGGCGGCCAAGGCGCGCGTGTCGGCGTTCATCGAGAGTCTGGGCCTGCGGCCGCTGGATGTCGGTGGCCTGGAGATGGCGCACTGGCTGGAAGGAGCGGGCCTGCTGATGATGGGCCTGGCCCGCAGCGGCGCTGGTTTCGACATCGCCATCGGCGCCGAGCTACTCGGCTGACCGCGCCCACACTGCCCGCTTCTTCCCCCGGCGACATCACCACAGCCGGTCGACGGCACGAGGAGACGGGCAACTCGGCCTACCCTGACAAGGAGCATTGATGCGCGTTTTCGTCGCCGGCGGAACCGGCCATTCCGGTTCGTTCATCATCCCCGAGCTGATCGCAGCCGGCCACGAGGTCACGGGCCTGGCCCGATCGGACACGGCCGCCGCCGCGCTGATCGCGCTCGGCGCGACGGTGCGGCGCGGCGGCATCGAGGACCTCGACGGGCTCAAGGAAGCGGCCGCGGACTCCGACGGTGTCGTCCACGTCGCCCACCGTCAGGACCTGCTCCCCACCGGCGGGATGAGCGCCGTGGCCGCGGCGGAACTCCCGATCATGCACGCCTACGGTGAGGCGCTCGCGGGCACCGGCAAGCCGCTGGTCGTGGCCGGGAGCATCGGATCACCCGGCAACCTCGGACGACCGATCGTCGAGGAGGACCCGGCCCTGCCCAGCGGCGATGAGCACAAGGGCACCCTGCGGGCTCGCAACGCCGTGGAAAGGGCCGTGATCGACCTCGCCGAACGAGGGGTCCGGTCGTCGGTCGTGCGGATCGCCAACATCGTGCACGACACCACCGATAATGCCGGCTTCCTTCCCCTGCTGATCGCACTGGCGAAGGAGAAGGGTTTCGCCGGTCACCCCGGAGACGGCACGAACCTGTGGAACGCGGTACACGTGCGAGATCTCGCCTCACTGTTCCGCCTGGCACTGGAGAAAGGACCGGCCGGCAGCTACTGGCACGCGGTCGAGGATGAGGGTGTTTCCTTCCGCGAGATCGCAGAGGCCATCGGCAGCCGTTTGGACCTGCCCGCCGTGAGCATCCCCGCGGACGAACTGATGACGCCGGGATACTTCGGCTTTCTCGCGAACATCGCCACCCAGAGCTACCCGGCGTCCAACCTCATCACCCGCCGCACCCTGGGCTGGGAACCCACCCAGCCCGGCCTGCTCGCCGATCTGGACAACGGCCACTACTTCCCCGCCGTCACCGCGCCAGTCCACGACGACGTGGCCACGCTGGAGGACTTCGTCCGAGGCGGAGAGGGGGCTCTCGCGATGGTCGACGAGAACGCCGTCTGGCGGGAGGCGGAGAGCTTGCCCTGGGGTGGGGAATGGCGAGGGCCGGACGGGTTCGCACGCCTGACCCGTGAGATCGACGTGCTGGCAGAGCTCACCGCACGCGGGCACGAGATCGTCCGGGCAGGCGACGTGGTGGAGTTGCGGCTCGACGCCGTTTTCACCTCTCGCAAGAGCGGACGACAACTGCCAATGACAGTTGTGGAGCACTATCGGGTCCATGACGGGAAGATCTACGGCGCGGACGCCTTCTACAAAGACACCCAGGCTGTCAACGACCTGGTCAAGAACGGTTGACTCACTCGGTCTTCATCAGCGCCCCAGCCGGGAACGACCTCGAATTCACGTGCCGCGTCTCGCTTGGCACCGTAACGCCGGGGCAGGCCGAAAGCAGGTCGGCGGCGACGTTTGTCGTGGCTGGTCACACGAATGACTGAAGGAGACACCGATGCCCGACTATGGTCATCCTCTGCGTTTCGCCACGTTCATCTCTCCCGCCAACTCCCCAACGCACCGTCCAGTCGAATTGGCGCAGCTCAGTGAGCGGCTCGGTTTCGACTTCGTCACCTTCCAGGATCATCCCTACAAGGCCGACTTCCTCGACACCTGGACTCTGCTGAGCTGGGCGGCCGCGCGGACCGAGCGCATCGGCCTGTCCGGCAACGTGCTGAACCTGCCGCTGCGCCCCCCAGCCGTGCTTGCCCGCGCGATGGCCAGCCTCGACCTGCTCTCCGGTGGACGAACGAGCCTCGGGCTCGGGGCCGGCTTCTACTGGGATGCCGTGCAAGCGATCGGCGGACGGCGGCTAACCCCGCTGCAGGGCGTGACGGCCCTCAGCGAGGCAATCGACGTGATCCGCGGGGTTTGGGACGCCGACGTGCCCGGCGCCCTCACTGTCGAGGGCGAGTTCTACAAGGTCCGCGGCGCCGAGCGCGGACCCGCACCCGCACACCACATCCCGATCTGGCTCGGCGCCCACAAGCCGAAGATGCAGGACCTGGTCGGACGCAAGGCCGACGGCTGGCTGCCGTCCCTGCCGGTCATGGAACCTGACGGCTTGCCCAAGGGAAACGCCATCATCGACGACGCCGCACGCGCTGCGGGCCGCGACCCCCGCGACATTACCCGTCTGCTCAACATCTTCCCAGGCCAACAGACCGCGGAAGCCCTAGCCCAGATGACCATCGAGCACGGTGTCAGCATCTTCATCCTGGCCAGTGACGAGCGGGACGTACTCGAACGCTTCGCCGCTGAAACGATCCCCGCAGTACGCGAACACGTCGCCCACGGACGCAAGTAGGCCTCCCGATAGCAGGTAATCGCGTCCTCGCAGTCGTAGCGGGTCGCGAGCTCCCCAGCGTCGGCACGCCAACCTGCGTAGACGAGTTCATTTGGTCGTCGTGTCCGGGTAGGGATCAAGGGTCGCGTTCGACCTACACGACACGGCCTTGCCTGCAAGCGACGTCCAGTTCCCTCACGTGCCGCGCACCGAGCGGGTGCCGATGATCGAATCGGTTCAGCGGCGCGCGCTCGCCACTCGCCAGGCGAGCTACTCCGTGATACCGTGTAGTAGTATTCAGTACTACTTAGTACCGGGAATATCGGGAGTACCGACGAGGACCAAGATGGACGACCTGACGGAGATGCTGAAGGGCACGCTTGAGGGCTGCGTGTTGGAAATCATCGGCAGCGAGGAGACCTACGGGTACGCCATTACGCGTCGGCTGAACGAACTCGGTTTCGCCGACGTCGTTGAGGGGACGGTCTACACCATCCTGCTGCGACTGGAGAAGAACGGGCTCGTCCAGGTGACGAAACGACGATCCGGGATGGGTCCGCCGCGCAAGTTCTATGCGCTCAATGAAGCGGGACACGAAGAACTCGCGACGTTCTGGACCAAATGGGACTACCTCTCATCACGAATCGACAAGCTCAAGGAGGGTGGGAAATGAACTTCTGGGAGACCATTACCGGCAGCGATCTCACCAGGGAATGCCAGGCTTTCGACGCCCGGGCCGAGGCATTGCCGGCCGACTACCGGGCGGCGTGGGACGAGATCAAGGTTCATCTCTTTGCCTACGGGGACTTCACGGGTCGCAACCTGATGCCGATGCTCGACGGCGCACTGGGGCTACTCGAAGAGACTGCGGCGGATGGGCAGAGCATCCACGAGGTGCTGGGTGACGACATCAAGGGCTTCTGTACGGCGCTGGCAGGTGGAGAAGGGGCTCGGAGCTACCGCGACCGGTGGCGCGAGCAGTTGAACCGAAACGTCGCAAGGAAATTGGGCAGGCTGGGAGGCTGACATGGGCATCCAGGACATCATCGAGGGCAAGAGGCAGTGGCGGGCACACATGGCGCGGGTCAAGGCGCTCCCGCCGGACTACGAGATCGTCTACAAGGAGATTCAGAGGTACCTGTTCAAAGTCGGACCGATCGACCTGTCTGACGGGCGCCTGCTCGCCGGGATCGTGGATTTCTTCGAGGAGGGTGCCGCGACCGGCAAGGGAGTCCTGCAACTCATCGGCAACGACGTCGCTGCCTTCTGCGACGATCTGATCAAGGACTCGCGCACCCGCGCGGACATCTATCAGGAATCCATCAGCGCGGAACCTGACCCGGCCGAGAAGTAAGACCTATCGATCCAAGTACCAGCGGGCGTCGTGCTTGAAACAGGTCTGGGGTTGCTGCGGGGTGAGCGATCCACAGAAGTGCTTGGCGTGAGGTCGTATCGGATGCTCATCCGCTGATAGCCCAAACATTTACGAGATCGACCGTTCAATCATTCCAGCTGATCACGTAACACACGCGCTCAAAGAATATGGTCGACCAGGTGAAAGGCGATGCGACACAATGGGCACGACAAGCGGAACACCAGTGCAGGGACATGTCGAGGCAGGCTGGGGGAAGGTCGCCGATGCTTTCCGTGCGAACTTCGACGGGAACCCCGGCGAGGTCGGCGCAGCGTGCTGCGTCTACGTAGGTGGACGTCCGGTCGTCGATCTGTGGGGCGGTCTCGCCGATGGCGAGGCGAACCGTCCATGGGACATGGACACCATCGTGGGTGTCGCATCTACAACCAAAGGCGCTACCGCGATCTGCGCCCATCTGTTGGTGCAGCGCGGCGAACTCGATCTGGACGCTCCGGTGGTCAAGTACTGGCCGGAGTTCGGCGGTGCCGGCAAGGAGAAGATCCCGGTGCGCTGGCTGCTGTCACACCAGGCCGGCCTACCGGTCGTCGACGGACCGCTGACCTTCGAGGATGCCTGCGCCTGGCATCCGGTCATCCGGGCACTCGAGGCGCAGAAGCCGGAGTGGGAGCCGGGCACCCAGCACGTCTACCACAGCGCGACCTTCGGGTTCCTGGTCGGGGAACTCGTGCGCCGGATCACCGGCAAGTCGCTCGGCCGCTTCTTTGCCGATGAGGTCGCCAATCCGCTCGGAATGAGCGCCTGGATCGGGCTGCCCGAGGAGCAGGAGGGACGGGTGGCACGCATCGAGTACGCCGCTCCGTTCTCGATGGAGGAGATGACCGCCGGGATCATCGAGACCACCGGCCTCGATGAGGCCACGGTCACCACCTGGATGAATGCCGTCTGGGGACCGGGCTCGGTGCAAGCCCGCGCCGGCGTGCTCGGCGGCGCGATGGATCCCACCAGCGGCTACACGGAAACGCGCGACTGGCGAGCTGCTGAATTCCCTTGCTGCAACATGATCGCCGACGCTCGATCCCTGGCCCGGATGTATGCCGCCACGGTGAGCGAAGTCGACGGCGTGCGGCTACTCGATCCGGCAACCGTCGAGAGGATGACCGTCGTCCAGACTGACAAGACGCGGATGAATGGACTTCCACCGGAACTGGATATTCCAGCCGACCGGTCCTTCTACATGTCGCTCGGGTTCTGGCGGGCCTGCCCGATGATGCCCTTGGCCGGGCCAGGGTCGTTCGGTCACCCCGGCTCTGGCGGATCGGGCGCCTTCGGCGACCCCGACGCCGGTGTCGGCTTCGGCTACGTCACGAATCTGTGGTCATTCCGGGTTGGCGAACCACGGGCATCGAACCTGGCCGCGGCTGTCGTGGCCTGTCTCGGATGACGGATTCCCACCTGATGCATCGGTGACCAGGCACATAGTTCAGTTCCATGGCGTGTTTTCGGAGTTGGCCGTCCCAACCGCGTGCGCCGCACCGCGCGCGGTCGCGGGATGCCGACGGCCTGTTCCAGCTGGTCGGCTCGGCGTGTAAGGGCGGCTTTTCTGACGCCAAGGTGCTTGGTGGTCAGGTGGAAGTCTCGGCGGCCCAGGATCGCAAGAAGCCGCTGGATGCGCTGTTCGGCTCCGCGCCTGACGAAGACGGCCGAGACAGTGGCCGAGAACGCTTCAGATCCGCCGTTGACTGGACGCTCTATCCACGGGTGAGTCCAGCAGCCACCTGCTCCACCCCAGCGCCGATGCGGCGGCGGCCCGTCTCCTGAAGCCTTGGGGAGGGTGCTTGTTCACCCCGCCGATGGTCGCAGAGGAGCAGTCATGGCTGGGAAGACGAAGGGTGCTTGCGATGGGCGCCACATGCATGACAGTTCCGGCGTACGCAATCCCGTCGTCGGCCCACCTGGCTTCACCGCAGCAGCCGACGCGTTGAAATCGAACGCACCGGTCGGGGAGCGAGTGCCGAGCCCGCAGTTGATCGGTCCGATCCCCGGTGCGTCCTCCGGTGCTCGGTCGGACCGCTAGCCGGAGTTTCCAGCCTTCGTGATTGACCGGCGTGTCTTGGTTTGTGGTGCTTGGCTTTCAACCCCAACAAGAGTATTACCCATATATGCCGTCGATCGTGGGAAAGCGCCGGGGGAAGCACACCTACTACTACCTGGTGGAGTCCGCCCGGGTCGACGGCAAGCCACGGATCGTGTCGCAGGAGTACCTGGGCAGCGCCGAGGAAGTGGTCGCGAAGCTGACCGGGGCCTCGGCTGGTGAACCGGTGCGCAGCCAGCACAAGAAGTTCGGGGACCTGGCCGCGGTGTGGGCGATGCTGGAGCGGCTGGGGGTGCGTGACGTGGTCGACGAGATGGCGCCGCGTTATGCCAATGCCGCCGCCTCGGTAGGTACCTATATCGCGTTGGCCTGCGCGAACCGGATCGTGGAGCCGTGCTCCAAGCTGGCCTTCGCTGAGTGGTGGGCCACCACCGCGGGACCGCGCTGGGTCAAGCTGGCCGACACCGCGCTGGATCACCGTCGGTTCTGGGACGCGATGGACCGGTTGTCCGACACCGACCTGCGCGCGATCGAGACCGAACTGGGGCGGCGCATGGTGGCCGGGTTCGGGCTGGATCTGTCGGGTCTGGTGCTGGACATGACGAACTTCGCCACGTTCATTGAGGTGATCTCACCAACGATTGACGTTGTCGCCGTCTGAGTCCGGACGACACGGGCAAGCCATTCATATAGGACAGCGCTACCTGCAGGCGTGGAGTCCCTGGTAGATGAGTTCTCACCACAAGATCCATCACACCGAGGACTCCACGTGATTGCCTATCGTGCCACACTCGACGTATCCCGCGAACTGGCCGAATACCTCAGCCGCCTGCTGCGTGCTGAACGCCGTCGACGCGGTACCCGCACCGGTGCCAGGGCGCTGACCTGCTTCCGGCAAGCCGTGTTGGGCCTGCGCTGGTTTCCGTCAGAACGCCGAGGTGACCGCCCTGGCCCGCGATGCCGGCATTTCCCGCGCCACCGGCTACCGCTACCTCGACGAGGTCATCACCGCGCTCGCTGACCAAGCCCCGGATCTGCACGACGCCCTGAACCGGGCCAAGGACGAGGGCCTGGCGTACGTGATCCTCGACGGGAAGATCTTCTCCGCCGACCGGTGTAGTGAGAAGACCACCAGCGTCAAGGGCAAGCAGATCGACCTCTGGTTTTCCGGGAAAGCCCACGAACCGGGCGGCAATATCCAGGCTCTGTCGGCACCCAACGGTGTTCCACTGTGGGTATCGGACGTCGAGCCCGGATCGGTGCACGACCTGACGGCCGCACGAGAGCACGTACTGGGCGCCTTGTACTGGGCCGCGTCCCAACGTGACCTGCCCACACTGGCCGACGGCGGCTACGGCGGCGCGGGAATCGGGGTGCACACCCCGATCAAACAGCCCACCGACGGCCAGGTCCTCGACGTGGACAACCGCACGTACAACGCCTTGTTGCGCGGGCTGCGGTGCCTGGGCGAGCGCGGGTTCGCCGCGCTCACCGGCCGCTGGCGCAGCCTGCGGCACATCACCGCCAGCCCGAGCAGGATCGGTGACATCGTGAAAGCCGCGCTCACACTGACACATTTCGAACATCGGATGATCAAATGAAAGTCGTTGAGATCACGTCAATGTCGCCGAATGGGTCACGCGGGCCGTCCCATCGACCGGCCCGCGTGACCTGCCATCGCGGTGATTCGCTACACGTAACAACCCCAACTGTACGGATTCCCCGCATTGGCGGGTCGTCCGTAGGCGGACGGGTTGCCGTGCTGCTGCTCGCAGGCCAGGTTCATGTTCACTCCTAGCCAGCCGCCGTTACCCGCCGGGGTATAGCATCGCCAGGAATACGCGTCGCCTGGTGCGACAACCTCAGCGGTATAGGTGAAACCGTTGCTGTTGAACTGGGAACAGTAGGACTGGACGTTGACGCCACCGAGGTAGGTCGCAGCTGATGCGGTACCGGTCAATGCGATGCTGCCTGCCACCGCGACAGCCGTTCCGGCGACAATGGTCAGGATTTTATGCATCTCGCTTCTCGTTTCTGGAGTGAATGTTGCCCGACCAATATGGCAGGTGAAATAGTGCTGCGACCAGAAGACCGAGGACGATTTCGAGGCCGACCGGAAGTACGACTTTGTCGTAGGACTACCCGAACGGCCGCAGTTTCGCGGCGACGGCGGCTCGCTGGCGCACGCCGAACTTCTTCAGCACCCTGGTGACATGAGTCTTGACGGTTGGTTCGGAAATGGTGAGTTGTTCGGCTATCTGGGTGTTGCTCCTGCCTTCAGCGATCAGTTCGGCTATCTCCCGTTCGCGTCGAGTCAACTGGTCAAGGATCACGGCGTTTTCCGCCGGTGACGCGAGCAGCGACTGGACCGTCTCGGTCTGCGCCCGTTCACAGCTAGTACCCAAGGCGCGCAGGCGGGACCGCAACCAGGTCGAATCGTCGGGCAGTTCGGCGATGATGTCCTCGATCTCCAGCCGGATCGAGTCCAACCGGCGGCTAAAGTCATCCACGAACTCCGGGACGGACACCGGCGTGTCGACGTCCAGACGACCGTCGAACGCCAGGATCGCCCGATTCGCGAGGTCTTCCCGGTCCCGGTCCAGCACCGTCGTCACGGTTCTGGCCAACCACTGGAAGATCCGCACGGTCTCCTCGTTGTACACCTTGGCCTGATAGACCAGCACCGCCGCGAGACCGGTGACCGCCGACTCCGCGAACAGCGGAATCACGATGGCGTCCAGTGAACGTCGGCTGGTGTCACCGAAGGAGTGCCCCTTGTTCAGCAGTCGGCCGTCGTCCTGCGCGTAGGTATAGGGAACGGCGTTCTTCCGCACCCAGGCCGACAGCCCGTCGTAGCCGAGCACCTGAATTCCCGGCGGCTCGCACTCAACGCCGTCGAAGACGTACGGCACCACCAGCATCCGATCGTCGCGGAAGAAACCGACATAGAAACTGTCCACCGGAGCGACCGCACCCATCGCCACCCGCCACAAGTTGTACAACCGTCGGTGATCCAGTGGCCGCATCAACCGCATGGTGCGGTCGGCGTCCCGCAGTATCTCGGCGACACCGCGGCCAAACGGACGATGATCGGCCATTCCCGTCAACTCCAGCACTCCGTCGGCGATACCCGCACGACCAGAATCCCACGTCACACCTTCGGTCCTGTCGGCCAGGACCTTGATGGGTGGATGACCGTCGTCCGCGCCGATGGGCTTCCCGGCTTCGCTTCCTACCTCAACGGCTTGGACAGGGACCACGACGCGACCATTGCCGGCCTGAGTCTGCCCCACAGCAACGGGGCCACTGAGAGCGTCAACAACAAGATCACAATGCTCAACGCCCGACCTATGGCCGCGCCAGTTCCCTTTGCTCCGCAAGCGAATCTTGCTCGTTAAGTAACCGTTCGTGCTGGTGCCGGCGCCATCCTTGATCGCGCAACCAGCCACAGAACCGATCATTTGACAGGCCCTGACGGCTTGGTGTGGTCGGCAATCCTCGTCGAGCTGACCGTCTTCCGAGCTGACCGTCTTCCGTACGGATGAAGGGTTTCGGCTGGTCGGTGGCTGGCGTACCCATCTGGGGATAGTGGCTGGCTGCGCCCGATAGAGTGCGTAGTGTGACGAGCCAGTTCAGCGTGCTGCTTCGGCAGTTGCGGCAGCAATCGGCGTTGACACAAGAGGATCTGGCGGGACGGGCTCGCTTAGCCGTGCGGACGATTCGGCGACTGGAGACCGGGGAGAGCGCCAACCCGCAGGTGGACACGGTGCGACTGCTCGCAGAAGCGCTGGACCTCAGTCCGGACCAGCGTTCCGAACTGCTGGACGCTGCCCATGGCCGTACATTGCCAGCGTCCGCTGGTGGCCACCGAACCGCGCCGGACTCGCCGCTGCGGCGCAGGCTGGCGGAGGCTGCCGATGATCTGGCCCACGCGGTCGCCGCCCGCCTGGTCAAGGAAGACGAACTGCGGCGGATCCAGGATCCGTTCCCGCTACCGGTCCGCTGGCAGTTGGCGCCCGAGAACCTGATGGACCAGTGGGAGAACATCTGCCGGGTCAAGGCGGGCGAATCCGCCCGACCGCTGGACCTGGCCGATCGCCTTCCCGAGATCGCCGAGGTCTATCGGCGCGTACCGTCTGGACGGCTGGTTGTGCTCGGGCGGGCGGGATCAGGCAAGTCGGTGCTGGCTGCCCGGTTCGTCCTCGACATGCTGCGTGCTCGCGACCGGGATGACGCCGTGCCGGTCATTTTCGGCCTCGGCTCCTGGAACCCGACCACCACTCTGTTCCGGGACTGGCTGGTCGGTCAGCTGACGCGCGACCATCCCGGTCTCGCCGCGACCAGCAGCGGCGGATCGAACCTGGCGACCGAACTGGTCGAGGGCGGCCGCATCCTGCCGGTGTTGGACGGGTTCGACGAACTCGCAACGGGATTGCACCGAGCAGCGCTGGACAAGCTCAACGCCACGACGCTGCCGCTTGTGCTGACCAGCCGTCCCGGTGAGTACAAGACCGAAGCCAAGACCGACGCGCTGACCGCGGCGGCGGCCGTGTGGCTGACCGACCTCACCGTGACCGACCTCGCCGACTATCTGCCCAGGACCACACGCAAGGCGGCCGGCGCGACGGTGTGGGACCCGGTCCTGACCGAGTTGCGCGAGCATCCCGAACGCCGTGCCAGCGCCAATCTCAGGACGGTGCTGACAACGCCGCTGATGGTCGGGCTCGCTCGCGCCATCTACAGCGATCCCGCCGGAGCCGACCCGTCCGTGCTGCTGGACACCGATCGGTTCAACAGCCTGCACCAGCTTGAAGATCATTTGTTGGGCACTTTCATTCCAACGGTGTACCGCGATCAGGCTGGCAGCCGGCATTGGGATCCGGACGGGGTCCAGCGCTGGCTGACCTACCTGGCTCGGCACCTCGACCGGCTCGACACTCATGATCTCGCCTGGTGGCAGCTGGGCAGCACAATGCGCAGATGGCGGCGGGTGGTCGTGGTGGGCCTGGTGGCCGGAGTGGCCGCCGCGCTGGTGGCGGGATTCGCGGCCGTGCTGCTGGGCGTGCTCGGGCTCGGAACGGCCCGAGCCGACGACGGGCTCACGGCAGGCCCCGTGGACGGGCTCGCCGCTGGACTTGCCATCGGGCTGCTGCGCATGATCGGGCCGGCTTTCCGAGGAGCCGCGTTCGAGCCATCCCGCGTGCAGATTCGGCTTCACGGCGGGCAACGGCAACTGGAGACGCGGTTCGTGCGCAGGTTCCTGGTGGTATTGGCGCTCGGGTTGGTGTTCGCAGGCGCGCTCTGGCTCGCAGGTGTGCTCGGGATCCAGTTCTGGATCGTGGGCAGGCTCGGGCCCGGCCCCTGGTACGGAGTTCTCGCCGGGGTGGTCCTCGGTCCGCTGGTCGGATTGGCCTGGGCGATCATGGCTCGTATCGAGGCACCTGTCGACGTCAAAACCGCGGTCAGCCCCGCCGACCTGCTCAAAACCAACCGGGCAACCGTGATCGTCGAGTCATCGGTCCTCGGACTCGTCTGTGCGATGGGTTTCGCGATGCTGGCCGGACTCCTGCACGGGCCGCGGTACGGGTTGGTATACGGGCTCTCCTACGGCATCGTGCTGGGCTTCGGGGTCGCGTTGGGTGTGACGCTCGGGCTCACCGCCTGGGGACAGTGGCTGGCGCTGTCCCGCATCTGGCTACCACTGCACCAACGGCTGCCCTTGGCGCTGATCGCGTTCCTGGACGACGCGTGCGAGCGAGGGGTGCTGCGCCGGGCTGGGGCGGTCTACCAGTTCCGGCATGCCCGCCTCCAGAAGCACCTGAGCAACCAGTACCGACCTGCGGGTTTCCGCTGCCGGACATAGATGGCCGATCCGCTGTCCTGGTCCACCACCATGGCCAGGGCCACGATCAGCGACGTGATCGAAGGTGCTGACCAACTGGCGAGCGCGGTCACCTCCGTGCTGGGCCCGAACGGGCCGCTCGCGTTCACCACAACCCTGACCAACGCACTGGACAGCGTCTGGGCGGACTTCTTCGGCGCGTCGACCCCGCCGGGTGACACGAACTGGAACGCCTACACCCACAAGCAGTTGTACGACATGCTGTGGCAGGGCGCGGACGTCGCGGATGTCAGCGCGGTAGCTGCCGAGTGGGGGCGGCACAGCTCAGACCTGAGCGCGGCCGCGGACGCGCTGCGCGGCCACGGCGCCGCGCTGCGGTCGAACTGGCAGGGGCGCGCCGCGGCCGCGGCCGCGGACCGGCTCGCCGAACTCAGCGACCGGATCTGGAACATCGGCGCGCGGGCCGGCACCGTCGGAAAAGCCGTCGACAACGCAGGCGACGCGCTGGCCCTCGCGCGCAACAGTATGCCACCGCCCCCGCCGGACCCACTGACGCTGATGACCAGCGCGGTCGGCGCGGGCCCGCTGCCGGCGCTCCAGGCGATCGCGGTCGGCGGTGCGCGGCTGTTCACCGGCGACGCTGTTGCTGGCGAGGCCAAGGCCGAGGCGGTGCGGGTCATGCAGCGCTACGAGGCGAGCCTGCGTGCCAGCGGCCATCAGGTCACACCGGCACCTGCTGGCGCCACGACATCCGAGAGCTACCAGGTGGACGGGTCAGCGACGACCGGCCCGGCGAACACGACGACCAGCGCGGCTGGGTTCACCGGTGGCGGGCCCGCGGGGCGGGTTGGGACCGGTGTGCCCTGGGGTCGGCTCACCGGAGACACGCGACTCGGCCAAGGCCCGCTGTCCGGGGCCGGACCCGTGTCGAGCGTGCTGGCGACCGACGCGGCGGAGTCCGGCCTGGCCGCCGAGGCCGCCACGGGTGCCGGCGGCCTCTGGCCACCCATGGCCGGGCGGCAGGCGAACCGCGACCAGGACCGGCCCCACCGCAACCGCATGCCCAACACCTACGACCGGTTCTTCAGTTCGGACGAGCAGGTCACCGTGCCGGTGATCGGGGAAGCGACAGACAGGGAGCACGGCCTTGGCCGCTAGAAAGGCAACCGGCAGCGACTTTCAGGTCCACACCGACGAGTTGATCGGTCAGGTCAGGGCGTTGGTCGACATCAGCGAAACGACCAGTGCTCTGGTGTCCTCGGCACGACAGCTGGCCGAGCGCGACCCGTTGCTCGGCACCGCGCCGATCGCGATGCACCTGGCGCAGCGGCTGCGGGAGGCGGCAGGGCCTGCCGGCCTCACCGGCGAGGTCAGCGCCGCCGACACCGAACTGACCAGCTACCACCAGGCGCTGCGGGATGCCGTCAACCAGTATCAGGACCGCGACGCCGAGGTGACCCGGCGGCTCACCGACACTCAGGCGGACACGTGAGCACCGCACCCGTACTCAGGACCCGCACCGGAAACCAGGGAGTCCACTTCGGACTCGTCGAGCTGGACCTGCTCGCAACACACGCGGGCGCACGGTTTCCGTTCCCGTTGCGGGTGCCCGAGTTCGGCCGGATCAGGGGCGAACGAGAGGTGCTGCTCGCGGCGGCCGGGCTGACCCTGCGGGAGCGCGGATTGGCAGGCGAGCGTGGGCCGCTGGGCATCGCGGCCGAACTGGTGACGGCGTTGCGGGAGTGCCGAGGCACGGTCGACCTGGTGCTGGCCGAGCCCGGCTCCGCGGTCGGCACCGTGGCCATGGTCTACCGGTCCTGGGCGTTGATCTGCCAGCAGCCGCTGACCGGCGCCCAAGAGGCCGGCGTGTGGGTCCGACGGGTCGGGCATAGCGCACTGGCCGAAGAACTGCTCGGGATGGTGCCAGAGGCAACGCCAGCCCAAGCCATGCCGATCACCCTCCCGCCGGACTGTGGCGATCACGCGAATCCCGATGTACTGGATCAACTCGACGGACTGGTCGGTGAATTGACCGGCAGCGGGCAACTCGGCGCGACCCGCCCCGCCACCGGTGACACGACAAGGACCGGCGCCGATCTGTCCTGGTTGGACGGTCGACGTGGCCGGGTACGGGTGGACCGCACCGCCGACGGATGGATCAGCGTCAACCCATTGCGGCACAAAGACATAAGTCACGCGCTCGACGATCTGGCCATGATCGCAAGAAGGGAACGAGATGGAACCTGAACAGTGGCTCGCCCAGTATCACAAACGGCTTGCCGACATCGCGACGCGCGCCAACGAGGCCGGCGACCGCCTGCGGCAGGTCGGTAAGACGGTGACTTCGCCCCGGCGTGAGGTCACGGTGACCGTCGGCCCAGGCGGCGCGCTGGAGGATCTCGTGCTGACGCCCTCGGCTCGCACGCTCGAATCTGACGAGCTGGCGAGGCTGATTCTGGATGCCACTCGGCAAGCCCGGCGCGCCGTCGGTGCCCAGGCCGCCGGCATCGCGACCGAGTACTTCGACGCGGGTCCCGCGTTGGAGGTGATCAAGCAGTACCTGCCGGCCGGCGCGCCCGTGAACAAGCACCCCGTGAACAAGCACGCTGACGACGAGTACCCACTGGAGATCACCCATGACGCAATTTAGCCTCGACCCGGCGCAGCTCTACGGGCACGCCCGGAGCGTCGGCGAGGTGGCCGACGAACTGTCCACCATCGGCGGAGGACTGCCGAGCGGCCTCGCCGATCTCGCGCTCGGCCCGTTCACCGAATTTCTCTGCTCCGGACTGCAAAGCGCGATGTCACAGGTCGCAAACGCGATCGTGAACGCGTCGAACTCCGTGGCCGAGGTGAGCACGAGCATCAGCCACACCGCGGCCGCCTACCAGAACGTCGACGATGGCAACGCCGCCAGCCTGAACCAGGAGTCGCCGCGATGACCAACACGAACACGGCCCAGCTGGTCGACGAGCTGACCTCGACCAATGACGCGGTACTCGGCAAGGGCTGGGTGTCACCGGGTCTGAGCGGGACGGGCGGACCGTTGAGCCTGCTCGGCTCGACGGGAGACCCACTGTCCGGCCTCGCCTCGGCCGGCGTCGGCTGGTTCACCCCCTTCGTCTCGTTCCTCAGCGACGGGCTCAGCCAGCTCCAGGGCGGCGACGCGGCCTCGGTCACGTCGGGGTCGCAGGAGTTCGGCAATGCCGGGCAGGACATCACCAACCTGGCCGGCTCGTACGCGGACTTGACCAGGGCGCAGACCACCGGCTGGACCGGCCAGGCCGCGTCGGACTACCGAAACGCGGGCGCGCAGCACGCGACCGGCGTCGCCGGACTGGGCACCGCAAGCACGACGGTGGGCAGTTCGATCATCGGTGCCGGTCAGGTGGTGGCGCAGGCGATCTCGGACATTACCGAGCTGATCGGCGAAGCTGTCGGACAGATCGTCCCGATCATGACCCAGGCCATTGCGAGGGCCCAGCAGACCTTCGGCGAGAGCGTCGTGGAGGCCATCCCGCCGTGTGTCGGAATCGCCGTGGAGTATGCGCTGCGGATCGCCGCGAAGCTGGCCGCGCTGCTGGCCAGCGGGCAGAACCTGCTCAAGCTGGTGCAGGGCGCACTCGGTGTGGTGGACATGATCCAGCAGGGGCTGTCGAGCATCAGCCAGCAGAGCACCCAGGCCGGCACGCAGCCGTCGGCCGCCGGGGGTGCCACGAACACGACAGGCCCCACGAACGCGATGGACGCGGCGGATTCCGGAGGCACCGGATCAACGGCCCCGATGTCAGCGGACAGCGGTTCCAGCGGCGACGGCTCTACGCCGGATGGCTCGGCCGACTCGAACGATCCGACGGGTCAAGGTGGCTTGCCGGACCTGAGTGGCCTGCCGGACATGAGCGGCTCGACGGACCAGGGTAGCCCGCCAGATCTGAGTGTCGGCCCGCAGGGACTCGACACCACGTCGGCCGCTGCGCCCCCGTCGTTCCTGGGCACCATGCCGGCCGCGTCTCCGTACCCCGTACACGCGGACGCCGGCCAGCCGTCCGGCGGCGGTGCGTTCCCGGCCGCTGCTGTGGAGGGCGGGTTCGTTGCCGGTGCCCGTAGCGGCGTCGGGCTGGGTGCCGACACCGTCCGCAAGGGACGCAAGCTGCCGTCGTCGGCTACCTCGACTGATGAGCCTGACGTCCAGGGCGCCTTCTCACCGGTCCGCCCGGCTGGCGAGAAGGACAAGGAGCACAAGCGAAAGTACAGCGTGGTCGAGCGGCACGACGAGATCCTCGAAGCCGCGCCGGCAGTCATTACCAGCAGTCCGACCGATTAGAGACCGATGAGAGGGGAACCGGGACGTGTCTGGACAGTTCACCAGAAGACAGTTCACCAGAAGACTGAGACGTGGTGCGGTGGCGATAACCGTCGCTTTCCTCGGTACATTGCTCGTTTCGGTGCCCTCGGCCAATGCGGACACCATCATTTCCTCGGTGCCTGGCGTCGTGCCCACAACGTATGTGGAACTGATCGGCGGGTTCCTCGTACCGCAGTTCCGCGCGGTGCCCGCGAACCCTGCCGTGAGTTCACTGTTCTACGGTCACGACCAGGGCGCCGCGCAACCATCACAACCCAACTGGTTCACCACCCAGTGGCACGACCTGCCACCGATCAGCCCGAACGCGCCGGACGGGTCGGCAATCCTGTCCAACGTGCAGATGGCCACACCGCAACTGTCGATCGACCAGTTCGAGGGATTCACCATCCCGGGGCAGGCATACCTGCTGTTCGGAAACCCGAGCCTGCCCAACCCGCTGCCCGTCTCCGAGCCTGACCTGGGCTATCCATTGATCTGGCAGTTCACCGGCCAGGGCAGCCTCGCCCAGTGCGATGCGATGGCCGCCAATGTGGTTGGCCAGGCCATCAACGATTACAGCGGCTCCAACCCGTTCCGGCTCGCGGCCGAGAATGTGCCGTCACTCTACTATTCCGGTGGCGGCAGCAGCGCCGACCCTGGCCAAAGCGTCACCTTCACCGCGACCCAGTCGGTGACGTTCAGCCAGCAGGTCTCCTCAACTGTCACCAGCCCACAGGGTGTTTTCGGCATGCAGGGCAACTTCCTGCCGACGGTCGGCGGTACCGGGACCCTCGGTGTCCAGGAGGAGGAGACCACGGCAACGGCATATACCTACAACAACACCTCGAAGGACGAGCAGTACTACTGGCTGAGCACTCAGGCCGACTACTACACGACGATCGGCGTGCCATACGTGTTCTACAAACCGGCCACCGGACCGGTCATGGCTGAATACCCCAACGGCGAAGGCCCACTGATCAACCCCGGCACCTTGCCCGCCAACTGGACCGGCAACCTCGGCTCCTGGCAACTTGCCCAATCCGACCCCGGCATCTCCGACAGCCTGTTGTCCTTCCCGTGGCTTCCCGCTGGTACCTGCTATGTCGGCCAGTCACTGAGTCTGGCTCGCGTCCTGCACCCGAACGTGCTGGGCCTACACCTGATCGCCGAACAACCCTTCGGCACAGACTCCTGACACCCGCTACCGTGGTTGCGCCCCGCCGCGTTCAGGCGAAGCGCAACCACGGTGCATTACCAGCCAATCTCGGCAGTCTCATGGTTCGCGCCTGATCGCTTCGCGGGACCCGACCGCGGCCTGGCCGCGAGCTTGCCGCTGACCTGCGCCTCGGCCGCTGCGCGGCGAACGCGGCGGCCTCCTCGTTGCGCACGCGCACCCAGCGGATGCCATCGGCCCGCCGGATCGCGTCCACCACCGGGTTGAGGCTGTCCCCGACGACACCGTAGATCCGCTCGACCCCGGCCTGACGCAGTACGGTGATCAACTGGTCGGCAAGGTTGGCCATGCCGGCCATCCTGCCCGACGAACACGTACGCTGGGGACTCGTGCGGTTTCTCGATGGCCACCGGCCCGGTTACGACCTGACCTACGACGACGTCTTCCTCGTCCCGCAGTCCTCCTCGGTCACCTCGCGCTTCGGGGTGGACCTGACCACGGCGGACGGCACGGGCGCGACCATTCCGATCGTGGTGGCGAACATGACCGCCGTCGCCGGCAGGCGCATGGCGGAGACCGTCGCCCGCCGTGGCGGCCTGGTGGTGCTGCCGCAGGACGTTGACCCGACCGCGGTCGCGGAGATCTTCGGCTGGGTGAAGTCGCGGCATCCGGTGTGGGACACGCCGCTGGTGCTCACCCCTGGCGACGCGGTAGCGGACGCGATCAACCTGCTGCCCAAGCGGGCGCACGGCGCCGTGGTGATCGTGGACGGCGAGGGGCGTCCGGTCGGCGTCGTCGACGAGGCCGCGTGCGCTGGCGTGGACCGGTTCACCCGGCTCGGCGAGGTCGCCACCACCGACCTGCTCACCCTCCCGCTCGACACCCCGCCAAGGGACGTCTTCGATCGGCTGGCCGGCCGTCCGGAGGGGATCGCGCTCGCGGTGGACGACAACGGCCGCCTTGCCGGTGTGCTCAGCCAGGTGGGCGCGCTGCGCGCCGACCTGTACCGGCCCGCGCTGGACGGTGCCGGCAAGCTGCGCGTCGCCGCCGCGATCGGTGTCAACGGCGACCCGGCGACCAGGGCCAAGGAGTTGGTGGCGGCCGGGGTGGACGTGCTCGTTGTGGACACCGCGCACGGCCACCAGGACAAGATGATCACCGCGTTGCGCCAGGTCCGCGCGGCAGCACCCGACCTCCCGCTGGTCGCCGGCAACGTGGTGACCGAACAGGGCGTGCGTGACCTGGTCGCGGCCGGTGCGGACGTGATCAAGGTCGGCGTCGGCCCCGGCGCCATGTGTACGACCCGGATGCAGACCGGTGTCGGCCGTCCGCAGTTCTCCGCGGTCGCCGAGTGCGCGGCCGAGGCACGTAGGCTCGGCAAGCACGTGTGGGCCGACGGTGGCGTGCGGCACCCGCGCGACGTGGCGCTCGCGCTGGCGGCGGGCGCGAGCGCGGTGATGGTCGGCTCCTGGTTCGCCGGCACCTACGAGTCCCCCGGCGACCTGCAGCGCGACGAGCAGGGCCACCTGTACAAGGAGTCGTTCGGCATGGCGTCCAAGCGCGCGGTGACCGCTCGAACGCGCGGCGACAACGCGTTCGACCGGGCCCGCAAGGCCCTGTTCGAGGAGGGCATCTCCACCTCGCGGATGTGGCTGGACCCGGCCAGGCCGGGCGTCGAGGACCTGATCGACGAGATCACCTCGGGCGTGCGGTCCGCCTGCACCTATGCGGGCGCGAACGACCTTGAGGCGTTTCACGAGCGCGCCGTTGTCGGCATCCAGTCCGCAGCCGGCTTCGCCGAGGGGCGCCCGCTGCCCGCCGGCTGGTGACGAACAGGGGCGCCACCCGTTCGGGTGGCGCCCCTGCCGTCGGTTCGGTGATCAGCCCGCGTAGTCCTCCAGTACCTCGGTGACCAGCGCCGCGATCGGCGAGCGCTCCGAGCGGGTCAGGGTGACGTGTGCGAACAGCGGGTGGCCCTTGAGCTTCTCGATCACGGCCGCGACGCCGTCGTGCCGGCCGACCCGCAGGTTGTCACGCTGCGCGACGTCGTGGGTGAGCACCACCCGCGACCCCGAGCCGAGCCGGGAGAGCACCGTGAGCAGCACGTTGCGCTCCAGCGACTGGGCCTCGTCCACGATCACGAACGAGTCGTGCAGCGACCGGCCTCGGATGTGCGTGAGCGGGAGCACCTCCAGCATGCCGCGGTCCATCACCTCGCTCATCACGTTCTCACTGACCAGCGCGCCGAGCGTGTCGAAGACCGCCTGGGCCCACGGCTGCATCTTCTCGTTCTCGGAACCGGGCAGGTAGCCGAGTTCCTGGCCGCCGACCGCGTAGACCGGCCGGAACACGACCACCTTGCGGTGTTGCCCGCGTTCCAGCACGGCTTCGAGGCCCGCGCACAGCGCCAGCGCGGACTTGCCGGTGCCGGCCCGGCCGCCGAGCGAGACGATGCCGATCTCGGGGTCGAGCAGCAGGTCCAACGCGATCCGCTGCTCGGCGGAGCGGCCGTGCAGGCCGAACGCCTCCCGGTCGCCTCGGACCAGCTTCACCTGCTTGTCCGCGGTCACCCGGCCGAGCCCGCTGCTGGTCGGGCCGAGCAGCCGTAGGCCGGTGTTGGTCGGCAGTTCGACGGCCTCGGCCAGGTCTGCGAAGTCTCCTCCGGCCGGGTCGAGCTGGCCCTCCTTGTACAGGTGGTCGAGGGTGTCGTGACTGAGTTCCACGTCCGCCATGCCGGTCCAGCCGGAGAGCACGACGTCCTGGGCGCGGTACTCGTCGGCGTCGAGGCCGACCGCGCCGGCCTTGACCCGCAGCGGGATGTCCTTGGTCACCAGGGTGACGACGGAGCGGCCCTCCGCGGCGAGGTTGAGTGCGCAGGCGAGGATCCGCGCGTCGTTGGAGTCGGTGCGGAAACCGGCGGGCAACACCTGCTGGTCGGAGTGGTTCAGCTCCACGTGCAGCGTGCCGCCGAGATCGCCGATGGGCACCGGCTTGTCGAGTCTGCCGTGCTGCAAGCGCAGGTCATCGAGCAGACGCAGGGCTTCCCTTGCGAACCAGCCGAGCTCTGGGTGGTGGCGCTTACCCTCCAATTCGCTGATCACCACGAGCGGCAGGACCACGGAATGCTCCGCGAACCTGGTCACCGCCCTGGGATCGGACAGCAGTACCGAGGTGTCCAGCACGTACGTGCGGGACGGCGCGCTGGCACGCGACGCTCTACCACTGGTACCGCGGGATGAGCCGGAGGAACGGCTGGCGGGACGTCGTGCAGTCACGGCAACTCCCTCGCAGGCGCGGCACCACGCCCGCTCCTCGGTGGGCCAGGCACTTCCCTAGCTGGTCGGTTTCCCCTTCGCCGTTACGGGCGTCGGGGCCGCCGACCACGAGGGCCGAGTGCCGGCCCCCTCGTGCTTCGTGAGCTCCACACGACCAGGGCCTCCCGGGACGAGTCGCACGACACGACCCGTCGTCCGCAAGTTACCTGCGAACGGGCCATCTTTGCAGGCAGCCACACAGGTGATTCACCAACTGGTTGCCACTTCGACATGTCACCGACGGTGTCCCCGACCAGGCGGACCAGGCAGTCCTCCAGGTCGAGGACGCCCGCATGGCCGAAGCGGAAGTGAGACCGGCGTCACATCCTCTCCGCTCTCCTCCCACCAGCTGGGCGCCTCGGTCCCCGTCCGCCCAGGGCGTCAAGTCGGACGCCCGACAGCCCGCAAACAATGACCACATCGGGCGATAAGTGGGTTCGAGACTTCACTCAATGGGGTCATCGGGGCGGCGTAACCGACTGATTACTAGTAGCTTCTGGCTAGTCGGATCGGTTAAGTGAATTGCTGAACCGGCGAGAATCCCCGGTACAAAGGAGAGTGTTGGAAGTGCTGAAGAAAGCTGGTGTTGTGGCCGCCGCTGCGGCCGGTCTGATCATGCTCGGAGCGCCGGCGTTCGCGAGCACCGCTTCCCCGCAGGGCGAGAGCTGGGGCCACCACCATGGTGGTGGCCAGGTCGGCCTCGTCAACGTGGGCGAAATCGACGTCCTGCACAACGTGAACGCAGTTGTCGGCGCCTGTGGCGACAACGTGGGCGTCCTGGGTGCGGCCGTGCCGATCCTGTCCCCGTCGATCACCAAGACCTGCGCTTCCGGCGGCATCGCCAACGGCTGAGCAAGCCTTACCGGAAAGGGTGGGCGGCGGTTTTCCGCCACCCACCCTTTCGGCATGCCCACGCGTTGAATTATGAGCCGAATCGGCGATGGCGGATCGAGTAGTCGCGCAGCGCACGCAGAAAATCGGTGCGCCGGAACTCCGGCCAATATGCCTCGCAAAACCAGAATTCCGAGTGCGCCGACTGCCAGAGCAAAAATCCGGAGAGTCGTTGTTCACCCGATGTGCGGATCACCAGATCGGGGTCCGGCTGGCCGGAGGTGTAGAGGTGCTCCGCGATGTGGTCGACGTCGAGCACCTCGGCCAGTTCCTCGATCGACGTGCCAACCTCGACATGCTTGAGCAGCAGTTTCCGCACCGCGTCCGCGATCTCCTGGCGCCCGCCGTAACCGACGGCGACATTGACCTCCATGCCGGCGCGGCCCTTGGTCCGCTGCGCGGCCTCGGACAGCCGGGTAGCGACGTCCCTTGGCAGCAGGTCGAGCGCGCCGACGATGCGCAGTCGCCAGGGCGTCTCCGGCCCGGCGAGGTCGTCGACGACATCGCCGATGATCTCCAGCAGCGGCTGCAGCTCGCTGTCCGGACGGTTGAGGTTGTCTGTGGACAGCAGCCACATCGTGACCAGCTCGACGTCGGAGTCCTGGCACCAGTTCAGCAGGTCGGCGATTTTCCGGGCACCCATCCGGTGCCCCTCGGCGACGTCGGTGAACCCGGCTTCGCGCGCCCATCTCCGGTTGCCGTCCAACATGATGCCGACGTGCCGGGGTACCTGCGCGCCGACCAGTTGACGGTTCAACCGCCATTCGTAGAAGTCGTAGAGCATCTCGCGTAGCCAACTGCGTGGACTCACGCCATGCGAGGGTACGCCGACCGAATATCGCACAACCGTCAGGCGGCGTGCCATCACCCACAGTGACAGAATCAGACGCGACCGATGGGGCAGACTCGATCCGGTGAATGCTGAAGCGCCTTCGTCCCACTGGCACGATCCCGAGGTCATCCGCCGGGTCATCGCCGGCGCGCACACCATCGCGGTGGTCGGCGCCAGCCCCGATCCAGCCCGCCCGAGCCACCGCGTCGCCCGCTACCTGCGCGATGCCGGCCTGCGGATCTTCCCGGTCAACCCGTCGATCGGCACGCTGCTCGGCGTGCCCGCCTACCCGACACTGGCCGACGTGCCCGAACCCGTCGACGTGGTGGACGTGTTCCGGCGGCCCGAGTACACCGTGGACATCGCGCGGGACGCGGTGGCGATCAAGGCCGGCACGCTGTGGTTGCAACTCGGCGTGGTCAACGAGGACGCCGCCCGGATCGCCGAGGAAGGCGGCCTCGACGTCGTGATGGACCGCTGCATGGCGATCGAACACCGCCGCCTGCGCCGATAGGCTCTTGCCAGGAAGGCGCTGGTCCGTGTGGTGGGCCACACCGTACAGATTGGTTACTTTGGTTACTTTGGTTACTGACCAGAAACCTACGGTCCCGTAACCTGGTCGAGTGACTGCCGCCGCCCTCCTCGAACGTGAGCCTGCTCAGCCAACTCGCCCACGAATGCGAGGATGGCTGCACTTCTGGTCGTTCTTCGTCTCGATCGCCACCGGCGCCGCCCTGATCTCATTCGCCGCGACCACCGTCTCAGGCAAGGCCGCGCTGGCCACGTCGATCTACGGCGTCACCGTCCTCGGCCTTTTCGGCACGAGCGCGCTCTACCACCGGCACACCTGGACGAGCCCGCGCGCCCGGATGTGGATGAAGCGCCTCGACCATTCGATGATCTTCGTGTTCATCGCCGGCACGTACACGCCGTTCGCCCTGCTCGCGATGGACCGCGTCACCGGCTACGTGGTGCTCGCCGTCATCTGGGGCGGCGCCCTGGCCGGCGTGGCGCTGAAACTGCTCTGGCCGCACGCGCCCCGCTGGCTCGGCGTACCGATCTACGTCGGCCTCGGCTACACCGCCGTGTTCGTGCTGCCCCAACTGCTGCACCACGCCGGCGTCGCGGCCCTGGTGCTGCTGCTCACCGGCGGCCTGTTCTACACGATCGGCGCGATCTTCTACGCCACCCGCTGGCCGAACCCGTGGCCGAAGACCTTCGGCCACCACGAGTTCTTCCACGCGGCAACGGTCCTCGCCGCGCTCTGCCACTACATCGCGATCTGGTTGGCGATGTACCACTGACCGAGCGCTCGGCAGCTCAGTCGGCCAGTCGGAAGGCCAGATCGGTGACCCAGTTGTCCGGGTTCGGCTCGACCGAGGGGTCGGTGTTGTAGAACTCGGCTCGGCAGCCCCAGTGCTCACCGCGGGCGGTCTGCTCGCTGTCGAACTTCAGGCCCTTCGCCTCCGCCCAGCCGAGCACGCGCCCCACAGCGGCGACCAGGCCCGAGGGTGCGCCGTGGTGGGTCGCCCAGAGGTAGCGGCCGCCCGGCAGTTCGCCGGAAAGGATCTCGCCGTCGCCGTCGATCGGGTACTCGGTGGCCACTCCGACCTCGATGTCGAGGTCGGCTGCCATGTCGATGACGTTGTAGCGGATGAACGGCGGGCCGGCCGGTGCGTGGCCGTGCGCGCCGAGCCAGGCCATGACCTCGCCGATCCGGTGGGCGATCGTGGCGATGGTCTCCATGGTGACGGTTGCGCGCACCGAGACGCAGGGCCGCGCTGGGCGTTCCACGATGGTGGGTTCTTCGCTCGTACCTGAAGTAGTCATACCTGAAGTAGACCGGCGCGGGCGGAGGAAATCATCGCGGCGGCGAACATCGGTTGAGCGTGCCTCGCCCGAGGGGGACAGGGTGGGGTCGGGCGAGGCACGCCTACCCACTCAGCCGATGATCAGCTGAGGTCCGGGCCTTCCTTGCGGAGCTCGTCGACCTTGGACATGGCGTCCCGCAACTCGCTCAGCCACGCGTCCGCGTGCTCACCGACCAGGCGAACCGCCCAAGCCAGGGCTTCCGAACGGGACCGGGCGACGCCCGCGTTGACCAGCGTGTCCAGGATCAGCCGCTCCGGCTGGCGCAGCCGGGTCATCACCGGGACCGAAAGGGTGGTGAACAGCTCGACGGTGTCGCCGAGCTTGGCGCCCCACGCCACCTTGCGGCCGTAGCGGTGTTCGGCCTGGCGAGCGATCTCGATGCGCTCGTCCCTGGTCTGCTCGCGGAACCTGCTGATCCGGCCTGCCTGCGCGGCGGCGAGCGCGGCCTCGTCGGCGAACTCCTCCGTCAGTGCGGGCAGTTCACCGATGACCACGATCTCCTCGCGGTCGACGGTGATTTCCGGAGCCTCGGTGAACCAATCGTCGGGGAGCCGACCGGCGAACCAGGCGGCCGCGTCATCGGCCGACGCCGGCTCGGGCTGTTGGGAGCCCCGGCCGCGACCTCCGCCGTGTCCGCCCCAGCCATACCTCATCCGGGCGTACGCGCCGAACCTGTCATGCATCGCGCACCTCCTGTTTGATTACACGATTACTGCGTTACAAACGCTACTCCTGCAACAACCAGTTTGGGGCACGCGTTCGCTCGCGGTGGACGACCCGAACGGGTTGCGAATCAGGCTCGGCGCAGCGCCTCGACCAGCTCATCGACCGAACCGACCGGTCGGTCGCACACGTAACCACGGCACACGTACGCTGCGGCCGCGCCGGCCAGCAGCGGACGATCCGCCAGCAACGGCGCCCCCGGCGCGTCCGGCTCCCCGGCCACCACGACCGCCCCACCAGGCGACTCGGCAATGGCCGCCCCGCGCAACGCCTCGAAGCCGGCGTCGCAGGACGATCCGACGACCGCGACCTGGATCGGCCCGGCCAGCAGGGCTTCCGCGACCGTGCCCCAGTGGCCGGCGAACCGGGGAGCCCGCTCGATCAGCAGCCCGGCCCGTGCGACCGCCTGTTCGGCGGCGACCCGATAGGTGCCGGCACGGTCGGCGCCGGCCAGGGCTGACGCGGTCAGCAGCGCGCCGGCCAGCGCGGACGCACCGGACGGGCTCGCGTTGTCCGCCGGATCGGACGGGCGGCGGATCAACTGCTCCGCATCGTCCGCGGTGTCGTGGAAAGCGCCGGGTGTCGACTTGTCCGCGAAGTGCGCGAGCGCGGTGTCCAGCAGCGCGACGGCGGCGTCGAGCCAGCGCGGTTGCGCGGTCGCCTGGTGCAGGGAGAGCAGACCGTCGGCCAGGGTCGCGTAGTCCTCCAACACTCCCGCGGACGTGCCGACGACGCCCTGCCGCGATGTGCGGCGCAGCCTGCCGTCGACGAGGTGGTTGGCGAGGAGGAAGTCGGCGGCGTGCGCGGCTGCCTCGATCCAGGCGGGCCGGCCGAGCGCGACGCCTGCCTCGGCGAGCGCGGTGATGGCAAGGCCGTTCCAGCCGGTGACCACCTTGTCGTCGCGGGCGGGCTGCGGCCGGTTGGCGCGCGCGGCGAGCAGGCGTTGCCGAACTGACGCCCAACGAGCGGTGTCCGTCGGGTCGACCGGCAGCTGCAACGTGGACGAACCATGTTCGAACGTGCCGTCGTGGGTGAGGACGAACAGTTCGGCCGCCCAGGCGCCGTCCTCCTGACCAAGCACGTCGATCAGCTGCGCAGGACTCCACACGTAGGTCAGGCCCTCGACGCCATCGGTGTCCGCGTCGAGCGCGGCGGCGAAGGCGCCCTGCGGGGTGCGTAGGGAGGTGAGCAGGAACTCGGCTGTCTCGGCGGCGATCCGGCGAGCAAGCGCGGATTCGCTGCGGCGGGCCAGATGCGCGTAACAGCGCAGTAGCAGCGCGTTGTCGTACAACATCTTCTCGAAGTGCGGCACGACCCAGCTCGCGTCCACGCTGTACCGGGCGAAGCCACCGGCCAACTGGTCGTAGATGCCACCGCGAGCCATGGCTTCCAGCGCATGCGTCGCCATGAACAGCGCGTCGGGCGAACCGCTCCGTTCGTGGTGGCGCAGCAGGAATTCCAGCACCATCGACGGCGGGAACTTCGGCGCCGAGCCGAAGCCGCCCCGCCGCCGGTCGTAGTCGCCGAGCAGCGACACGACCGCACCGGCGAGCACTTCATCATCCACAATGGACTCGGGAAGCCGTTGTTGCTGCTGGGTGAGCGTGTCGACGACCTGAGCGCCGGCCTTGACGATCTCGTCGCGGCGGGTGTTCCAGGCTTCGATGACGGCGTCGAGCAACTGGCGGAACGACGGCATGCCCTGCCGAGGAGTCGGCGGGTAGTAGGTGCCGCAGTGGAACGGTTGACCGTCCGGGGTGAGCAGGCAGGTCATCGGCCAGCCGCCATGGCCGGACATGGCCTGGGTCGCCTCCATGTACACGGCGTCGACGTCGGGACGCTCCTCCCGATCGACCTTGATGCTGACGAAGTTCTTGTTCAGCAGGTCGGCGATGTTCGGGTCCTCGAACGACTCGTGCGCCATCACATGACACCAGTGGCAGGCGGAGTAGCCGACCGAAAGGAAGATCGGCACATCGCGTTCGCGTGCCAGCGCGAACGCCTCCGCGCACCACGGCCACCAGTCGACCGGGTTGTCCGCGTGCTGCAGCAGGTACGGGCTGGTCGAGTCGGCGAGCCTGTTCGTCATGGTCCTACCCTCTCAGCCGCACGGCGCGGACGCACCCCGCTAGGCTTCGACATCGGTGAGACATGGACAACGATGACGAGCCGGACAGGCAGGAACTGGTCCGCGACCACACGGCGCTGCTGGTCGTGCTCGACCAGATCGACGACGACCCAAGGCGAACCGACTACGCCGACACGGCAGCGGCCGCAGCGGATTCCACTGTGGAGCTTCGCGGCGTTGTCGTGCCGCCGACCGAGCTGTTCTGGCACTTCACCAAGCCGCCTGCGACCATCGACGGGCCGGAACTCGGCAGGATCAGCTGGGAGATCGAGCGATTCTGCGCCCTCGGCCTCGCCGCCGACCCGGACGCGCTGACCGTGCTCACCGCGCCGAGGATCGTGCGACAGACCTCGATCGGCGCGGAGCTGCGCGAACTGACCAGGGCGTTCCTGTCCCAGCGCGCAGCGGACTCCTACCGCCGCGCCACCGCGACCGAGTTCGCCCGAGCCTCCGCGGCCATGGCCAGCGGGGGCACGCCGCGCTGGCCGCAACTGGCCGAGGTGATCCGCAGGCTGATCAACTGCGAGGGCCTGCTCCGCACCGGCCGGCTTGACCAGGACATCAGCGCGCACCGCGACCAACTGCTTGCCGTGCGGGCCGGGCAGATGACGTGGCGCGACACTCAGGACTGGGTCCAGTCGCTGCGCGACCGCAGCGCCGAAGCCGTGCTCCGCACACCGCTGCCGGTCACGCCGAACACCGAGGCCGTGCGGCGCTGGCTCGTCTCGGTCCGCCGCCGCAGCCTGACCCCGTAAACCCAGGTCAAAGCGCGATTACGCGTCGGCCCTGTGCGAGTCGTCGGATTCGGCCGGTTCCGAGGGGGTCGAGTCCGAATCCGGGGACGAGTCCTCGGCGGATGCGGCGGATTCGGCCTCGGCGCGTTCGGCGTCCTCGAAGGGCTTCTGGATGCGCTTGAGGTGCTTGGCCATCGACCTCGCCAGGAAGGCCACCGCGATGAAGAACAACACCAGTACCACGAACCCGAGCGTGGACGCGGAGCCGAACTCCTGGCCGCTGGCGGGCGCGGGCGGCGGGGTCGGGGTGCCACCCTGGCCGGCGGCCAGCAACGGCAAGCCGGTCAGGGCGGGGGCGAGAAACTGAGCCAGCACGCTCACGGGGTGTCCGTTCCATCGGTCGGCGCCTTGCCCGGCCGATTCGTTCCGTGAGCGTGCCCGCTCATACCGTCACCTTCTCCGTGATCCCGGTGAACAGGTCGTCCTCCGGCAGCGTCGTGTCCACCAGCGACCGCGCCAGTTCGTAGTCCTCGTGCGGCCACAGGTCGCGTTCGAGGTCCGGGTCGATGGCGAACCAGCGACTGTTCGGGTCGATCTGCGTCCGGTGGGCCAGCAGCGCCCGGTTCCGCACCTGGAAGTAGTCCGCGCATTCCACCCTCGTGGTCACGCGGTCGTCCGGGTCGGGCCGGTCGTCCTTCCAGTTTGCCAGCCACTCGTCATACGGCGACTCCTGCCCCCTGGCCAGCAGCGCTTCGTGAATTTTGAGAATTTTGGCCTTGGAGAACCCGTGCGAGTAGTAAAGCTTCAGCGGCTGCCACGGCTCGCCCCGGTCGGGGTAGCGCTCCGGGTCGCCGGCCGCCTCGAACGCGGCGACCGACACCTCGTGGCAGCGGATGTGGTCGGGGTGCGGGTAGCCGCCGTTCTCGTCATAGGTGATCAGCACGTGCGGCCGGAACTCGCGGACGATCTCGACCAGCGTGCCGGTCGACTCCTCAAGCGGGACGAGGGCGAAGCAGCCCTCGGGCAGCGGCGGCTTGGGGTCGCCCTCGGGCAGGCCCGAGTCGACGTAGCCGAGCCAGCTGTGCCGCACGCCGAGGATGCGTGCCGCCTCGGCCATCTCCTCGCGCCGGATGGCCGCCATGTTCTCGGCCACGCCCGGCTGGTCCATGGCCGGGTTGAGGATGCTGCCACGCTCCCCTCCCGTGCAGGTGACCACCATGACCTCGTGGCCGTCGGCCACGTACCTCGCCAGTGTCGCGGCGCCCTTGCTCGACTCGTCGTCCGGGTGCGCGTGCACCGTCATCAGCCGCAACTTCTCCGTCATGGAGCTGGTCCCCTCTCTGGTCTTCTCTACCGGCCCACGCGCCAGCACGCCGGCCCCCCGAGCGATAATCAACGTGGACTCGATGGTTCATTGTTCCCGCCACCCCGACAGTTCCGATCGTGCGGGTGAGCAAAGACCGCACGAACAAGGAGGCCGCATGGCAGCCCCGGGCGCACCGGCCGGTCGGTACGGCACGGCGATGCCTCGGTCGCGGCGACGCTGGGTCTACTGGTCGCTGCTGGGCGTCTTCATCGTGGCCGGCGGCGTCGTGGCCTACGTCGCCTATGAGAACCTGGGCGCGACCCCGATCGACGCGGAGGTGTCCAGCTATCGCGTTGTCAACGATCACGAGATCGAGGTGACCTTCACCGTCACCCGCGACCATCCCGACCGGGCCGCCGACTGCATCCTGGACGCGCCGGCCGCGGACGGCTCCGAAGTCGGCAGGCGGGAGGTCTACGTCCCAGCCGGTGAGAATGTCGGCACGTTGTCGACGAGTTTGCAAACAGATAAACGCGCGACGACCGCCGAGTTCTACGGTTGCTCGTACCAGGTCCCCGGTTACCTCGCCAAATCCATGCCGCCAAGCGGGTGATCTGCGGGTTCTTTGTCGCAGGTCAGTGAAAAACCAGCAGCTGGGCACTCGCCCACCGTGTTATCCTCGGAAGGCAGCACGGCCCCGGCGTGGGCCGTGTTTTTTCCGTTCCGGGCCCAAGGGTCGGGAACACTCAGCCCGTGAACCCTCGGGCTGAATGCGGACGAGGAGTTGGTGACGATGAGCGAAACCCAGGTGACCTGGCTGACCCAGGAGGCCTACGACCGGCTCAAGCAGGAGCTTGACGAGTTGATCGCCTATCGCCCAGCCATGGCCGCCAAGATCAACGCCAGCCGCGAGGAAGGTGACCTGAAGGAGAACGGCGGTTACCACGCGGCTCGCGAGGAGCAGGGGCAGCAGGAGGCCCGGATCCGCCAGCTCCAGGAGCTGCTGCGGGACGCCAAGGTGGGCGAGGCGCCGAAGACGAACGGGGTCGCCGAGCCGGGCATGGTGTTGACCGTCCGGTACGACGGCGACGACGAGACCGAGGAGTTCCTGCTGGCCACCCGCGAGGAAGGCGCGCACGGGGCAATGGAGGTCTACTCGCCGAGTTCGCCGCTCGGCCAGGCACTGCTTGGCGCGAAGAACGGGGAGACTCGGGAGTACACGCTACCCAATGGCAGTGTCATGAAAGTGACGCTGCTCAAGGCGGTGCCGTACCACGGCTGAGCCGCGATAAATCTTTTGTCGACCTCGGTTGTCGACGGCCATTTCTTATCATTTCAACAGGTCCCGGCCAGCTGGTCGGCCGGTACCTGTTGAATGTGTTTCAGCATTGATCAGCGTCGATCAATGAGGCGTTCCAGCAGTGGCCGCACCCGGGGCGGGACCGGTGTGGACAGTGCGATCGACGTGCCAAGCCGCTGCACGCCGGTGACGTCGACCACGTCATCGATGACGCGTTGCAGGTCCGCGTTGGACCGGGCGACCATCCGCACCAGCAGGTCGCCCTGACCGGTGGTGGCGTGCACCTCGCACACTTCCGCGATGGCGGACAGCCCCGCGATGACCTCGGTCCGCCTGCCCTGGGCGATCTCCAACACGGCGAACGCTGTCAGGCCGTAGCCCATCGCGGCCAGGTCCAACTCGGGCGGGAAACCGCCGAGCACGCCCCGCGCCACCAGCTTGTCCAGCCGGGCCTGGACGGTGCCGCGCGCCACGCCGAGCCTGCGCGAACACTCCAGCACGCCCAGCCTCGGCTCGTCGGTGAGCAGCAGCAACAGCTGAGCGTCGAGTTCGTCGAGCGGGTCGGCTGGTTCGTCGAGCGGCGTGGACATGGGCGCCTCCTGGTCAGCCTGTCCACTATGACAGGTCATTTCGGTGTTCTACTAGTCAGGTTGCTCAGCTAAATCAGCGTCGCTTGCACATCTTGCACGGCAGTTTGATGCTTTTACTCAGACTTCGTACAGGAGGATGCCGTGACCGAGACGCTGAACACCCCCATGGACGACGTGAGTTTCGAGGCGCTCAAGCAGCTCGTCGGACTGGTCGACTACGACGCGTCGACCGACCCGTTCCCGGTGAAGGCCATGGACGCGGTGGTGTTCGTGGTCGGCAACGCGACCCAGACCGCCTGGTACTACCGGCACGCGTTCGGCATGCGACTGGTCGCCTACTCAGGCCCGGAGACCGGCAACCGCGACCACAAGTCGTTCGTGTTGAAGTCCGGCTCCGCCCGGTTCGTGATCAACGGTGCGGTGCGGCCGGAAAGCACGCTCGCCGACCACCACCGCAAGCACGGCGACGGCGTCGTCGACCTCGCCATGGAGGTCGCGGACGTGGACCGCTGCGTCGCGCACGCGCGCAGGATGGGCGCGACCGTGCTGGTCGAGCCGCACGACGTGAGCGACGAGCACGGCACCGTGCGCACGGCGGCGATCGCCGCGTACGGCGACACCCGGCACACGCTGGTCGACCGGTCCGACTACACCGGCCCCTACCTGCCCGGATACCAGGCGCGGGAGGACGACGCCCAGCGGCCGGCGGGCGCGCCGAAGCGGCTGTTCCAGGCGATCGACCACTGCGTCGGCAACGTCGAGCTTGGCAAGATGGACTACTGGGTGGACTGGTACAACCGCGTGATGGGCTTCGTGAACATGGCGGAGTTCATCGGCGACGACATCGCCACCGACTACTCGGCGCTGATGAGCAAGGTGGTGTCCAACGGCAACCACCGGGTGAAGTTCCCCCTCAACGAGCCGGCGGTGAGCAAGCGCCGCTCGCAGATCGACGAGTACCTGGAGTTCTACGGCGGCGCCGGCTGCCAGCACATCGCGTTGGCCACCGGCGACATCATCGCCACCGTGGACGCCATGCGCGCGGCGGGCGTCGAGTTCCTGGACACGCCGGACTCCTACTACGAGGACGCGCAGCTGCGTGCGCGGATCGGCGAGGTGCGGGTGCCGATCGAGGAATTGCGCAAGCGCAAGATCCTGGTCGACCGGGACGAGGACGGCTACCTGTTGCAGATCTTCACCGCGCCCATCGGCGACCGGCCGACGGTGTTCTACGAGCTGATCGAGCGGCACGGGTCGCTCGGCTTTGGCAAGGGGAACTTCAGGGCGCTGTTCGAGGCGATCGAGCGGGAGCAGGAACGGCGCGGGAACCTCTGAGCGCAAGGGGCCGGTGGGTCAGCTGACGATGGTGTAGCCGGTGGCCTGGAGGGCGTTGGTGACCAGGGTGCAGTGGTCCTCGCCCCGGGTTTCCAGGTCGAGTACCACCTCGGCCTCACCGAGGCGCAGCGCGCCGGACACGCGGGAGTGCTCGACGTCGACGACGTTGGCGCCAAGTTCGCTGACCTTGGCGAGCAGCGCGGCGAGCGAGCCGGGCTGGTCCGGGATGCGCAGCCGGAGGGCGAGATAGCGGCCGCCTGCCTTCATGCCGTGCTGGATGATCTGCAACAGCAGCAGCGGGTCCACGTTGCCGCCGGAGAGCACCGCGACCACGGGCGGGGTGAATCGGCCCTGGTGTTGCAGCAGCGCGGCGACGGTGGCCGCGCCCGCGGGCTCGACCACTTGCTTGGCGCGTTCGATGCAGAGCAGGACCGCGCGGGACAGCGACTCCTCCGTCACCGTGACCACGTCGTCGACCAGGCTTGCCACGTGCGCGTAGGTGACCTGGCCCGGTTCGCCGACCGCGATGCCGTCAGCCATCGTGGCGACCCTGTCCAGCTTGACCGGCGTGCCCCTGGCGAGCGAGGGCGGGAAGGCGGCGGCCTGTTCGGCCTGGACGGCGACGACCCGGACATCGGGTCGCATGGCCTTGATAGCCACGGCGACGCCACCGGCAAGGCCACCCCCGCCCGTGGCGACCAGGACAGTGCCGACCTGCGGTACCTGATCCAGGATCTCAAGGCCGACGGTGCCCTGGCCGGCGATGACGTCCCGGTGGTCGAACGGGTGGATGAACACCGCACCGGTAGCTTCCGCGAACGCGCGGGCCTTGGCCAGGGTTTCGTCGAACACGGCGCCGTGCAGGTGCACCTGGGCGCCGTAGGAGCGGGTGGCGGCGATCTTGGGCAGCGGTGCCTTGTTGGGCATGAACACCGTCGCCTTGGTGCCGTGCAGCGACGCGGCGAGGGCGACGCCCTGGGCGTGGTTGCCGGCGCTGGCGGCGACGACGCCTGCCGCGCGTTCGGCGTCGGTGAGGCCGTGGATGCGCACATATGCGCCGCGGATCTTGAACGAGCCGGTGCGTTGCAGATTTTCGCACTTGAGGTAGACCGGGCCGCCGTTGGTCGCGGCGAGCACGCTGGAGTACGTAACGGGGGTCTCCCGTACGACGCCTCGCAGCAGCTCACGAGCCGCGACGACCTGCTCGACACCGACCAGTTCCATGGCGCGATCCTGCCAGGTGACGGCGCGGCGACGCCCACCTGGCGGGACCGGGTACCCTCGGTCACACGACCGGTGCTGTGCGGGCAGGCACTTGCGCCCGGTCGTGCCCCTTCGCGAAGGGGCTTACTTACGGGTCGCTGGCATGGTTACTCAGGAGGTCGAATGGCACTCGTGGCACGTGCCGCCGGAGTGCTTCCCCTTGTCGCCTCGGTGGTCGCCGCCGCCGCGCTCGCGGGCGCCGCGGTGTTCACCGTTGCCCAGGCAGGCTGCTCCACTCCCGGGCACTACGTGACGAGCAACGGCCAGGTGGTCCTCGTCGGGAGTTGTCTCGACCGCGACGACCTGATCACCAGTACGAACAATCTCGCGGGCAACGCGGACAGCGTGCGCCCGCACGCCCGGCCGTAGGCCGCGCCGGCTGCCTGCGCGGGCAGCCGGCCGCCAGCCGCTCTTCTCAGTCGAGGGCCTCGCGGAGGTCCTCGACGAGGTCTGTCGCGTCCTCGATGCCGACCGAGAGCCGGATCAGGTCGTCCGGCACCTCCAGCGCGGACCCCTCCGTGCTGGCGTGGGTCATCCGGCCGGGGTGTTCGATCAGCGACTCGATCCCGCCGAGCGACTCGGCGAGGATGAACACCCTGGTTTTCGCGCACACCGCGAGTGCCGCTTCCATGCCGCCCTCGACGGTGAAGGAGACCATGCCGCCGAAGCGGGCCATCTGCTTGGCCGCGACCTCGTGGCCGGGGTGGTCGGCGAGGCCAGGGTAGAAGACCCTGGTGACCTTGGCGTGGCCGGTGAGGAAGTCCACGACGCGTTCGGCGTTGTCGCAGTGGCGTTCCATCCGCACCGCGAGGGTCTTGACGCCGCGCAGGGTCAGCCACGCATCGAAGGGCCCAGGCACGGCGCCCGCCCCGTTCTGCAGGAAGGCGATCTGTTCGATCAGTTCTTGTTCCGAGGTGACGATGGCGCCGCCGACGACGTCGGAGTGGCCGCCGAGGTACTTGGTCGCGGAGTGCACGACCACGTCGGCACCGAGGTCGAGGGGCTGTTGCAGGTACGGGGACGCGAACGTGTTGTCGACGACCAGCCGCGCGCCCGCCTCGTGTGCGACACCGGCGAGCGCGGCGATGTCGGCGATGTTGAGCAGCGGGTTGGTGGGCGTCTCGCACCAGATCAGCCGGGTGGTCGGCCGGATCGCGGCGCGTACCGCGGCGATGTCGGAGAGTTTCACCGGGGTGTGCTCGATGCCCCAGTGCCGCAACACCTTGTCCACCAAGCGGAACGTGCCGCCGTAGGCGTCGTCCGGGATGATCAGGTGGTCACCGGGGCGACAGGTGGCGCGGAGCAGCACGTCGGTTGCTGCCATGCCGGAGGCGAACGCGCGGGCGAACGCGCCACCTTCCAGGGAGGCGAGGCACTCCTCAAGTGCGGTCCTGGTGGGATTGGCAGTCCTGGAGTACTCGTAGCCACCACGCGTGCCGCCGACGCCGTCCTGGGCATAGGTGGAGGTCGCGTGGATGGGCACGATCACCGATCCGGTGGTCGGATCCGGTTCCTGGCCGGCGTGAATCGCGCGGGTCGCGAAACCGGGCTTGGCCGGCCGTGCACTGTCCGTCATGGACCAAGCCTACGTCGCGTTGCCTCGCCCCGGTCGGGCCGGGGCGAGGTGCGTCACGTCAGGAGAGCGATTTTCACCACTGTTGCGGCGGATTGGTCGGCGGCTGTTGCGGGAAGCCACCGGAGTTGGGCGGCGGGTAGTTGCCGCCTGCCTGCGGAAAACCGCCCTGCTGCGGGAATCCGCCCGGAGTCGACGGCGGAAAGCCTTGCTGCTGCGGGTATCCCGGCTGCTGACCGTAGGGCTGCTGTTGCGGCGCCTGGTATCCGAAGCCCTGCATGGGGGTGACCGTCGGGGCCGCACCCCCGTTGTTGCGGTAGGCGAGATAACGGCCGCTGACCGGGACGATCGCGAGGATGAATGTGGCGATGGCCGGAATCGAGTAGATGAGCCCGACGCCGATGGCGCCCGCGGTGGCCGCACCGGTCCGCTGGTCGTTGTACTGGTCCTTGAGCACGTCGGCGATGCTGCTGCCGATCATGGCCGAGACGACGACAAGGCAGACGACCACGACAGCACAGCCGACCACGATGAGCCAACGGCCCGGCGGCTTGCCCGCGAAGACAAGGCCGGCACCGATGAGCAGCGCGAGCGCGGAGACGAACCCGCCGATCAGCGCGAGGTAGACGCTCGTGGTGACCACGCCGGGGGTCTGGCTGTCGATGGTGGCGACGCCGTTGATGCCGCCGATGCCGGCGAAGATGCTGAAGAGGCCACCCGCGATGGCGAGACCGGCCGCGGTGAGCGCAGCGCCACCGCTGGGCCGATAGCCCGGGTCGTTGCTTGCCGACGGATAACTCGGCGTCGGCATGGGTCCCCCTGGGTAAGACATTCGGCCCTCCAGCCAGCTGTCGCGATGTTCACGGCACGGTACCCAACACAGCAGCTCCCGGCGAGGCCAGGAGCTGCTGTATTGGGGAAAACTCCACTATTCGTAATCAAACCGGGTTACCGGCGCGCTACCGGCGCGGCCTCACCACTGCTGGGGCGGCTGCTGCTGCCCGTACCCGCCGGGCTGGCCGGGCTGCTGCGGAAAACCACCGGTGCCGGGGTTCTGCGGGAAGCCACCGGTGCCCGGCTGGCCGGGCTGGCCGTAACCGGGCTGCTGCTGCGGCGCGCCGTAGCCGGGCTGCGGCTGACCGTAGGGCTGCTGCTGGGCCCCATAGGGCTGCTGCTGCGGGGCACCATAGGGCGCCGGCTGGCCGTAGGGCTGCTGGCCGAACCCGCCTGCCTGACCGGGGAACGCGGGCGTCGCCGCGCCGCCGGCGAGGCCGAGGTAGCCCTTGGTCGCCGGGAAGTAGCCGAGCAGACCGATGATCAGCGTGACGATGCCGGCGATCAGGTAGTAGGTGATGTCGCCCCCGAAGGAGTACTTGGCGCCGAAGATGATCGCGAACACCGCGGTGATGAGGCCCGCGGCGGCGATGGCGTGGTGCGAGATGTTCGCAAGCGAGTTCTTCAGGAAGATGATCACGGCCGCTGCGATGGCGACGAGACCGGAGACCAGGAACAGGATCACCGATATCCAGGGCAGCACGAGGCTGGGCGTCTGCGCGCCGGCCGCGGCACCGTTGGCGGCCTGCATGCAGGCGCTCGGGTCCTGCGAGTTCGCGCACATCTGCTGGATCTGCGCCTGCGCGTCCGAGGCACCGGAGGAGGCCGAACCCAGGTCACTCATGTCGACGATCGCGAAGATCACGGTGATGACCGCGAGGATCACCAGGGTGCCGAGCACCAGCCAGCTGATGATCTGCGCGGTGGGCGCTGAGCTGCCACCCGCACCCGGTGCGTACGCGGGCTGGCCGTAGGCAGGCTGACCGTAGGCGGGTTGCTGGCCGTACGCCGGCTGCTGGCCGTAGGCGGGTTGCTGTTGCGGCGCGCCGTAGACCGGCTGCTGGCCGAAACCGGGCTGCTGCTGTTGCGGGGCACCGTAGGCCGGCTGCTGACCGTAGGCTGGCTGCTGCGGCGCGCCGAAACCGGGCTGCTGTTGCTGTTGCGCGGCGAACGGGTCCGATGCGTGCTGCGGCGGCGCTGCTCCCCAACCGGGCTGCACCGGTGCGGCCGGCGGCGGAGTCGGGCTGGCGGCACCGGTGTACTGACCGTAGTTCGGCGGCTGCTGGCCCGGCTGTACCACCTGGGTGGCTTCGGGCGCGGGATTGGCCGGCTGCTGCGGTGGCTGCTGACCAGGTCGAACCACCTGCGTCGGGCCGGAGCTGGCCAGAGCCGGGTCGCCGGCCTGACCGCCCTGCGGCTCCTGCGTCGGCTGACCGCCCTGCCCCGGCTGGTTCTCGGGCGGCTGCGGAGCACTCATCGGGTTTCCAACTCCTTGGCTTGTGCCTCGACATGCTGCGACATGCGTGCCTGGATAGACCTCGTGGTTAAGCTAGCCCATCCGGCACTGCCTCGCTGCCAATCCCCGCAAGTTGGCATAACGCGTCGTTAACGGACGTGTGTGGAGGCCAGTACGTCAGCGGGACGTTTCCCGGCCGGCGAGGAATCCGAGCACGTCGTGCCGGGTCAGCACGCCGGCGGGTTTGCCGTCAAGCAGCACGAGCGCACCGTCCGCGCTGGACAGTGCGGTCATCGCGGTGCCGACCGGCTCGCCCGCGCCGATGGTGGGCAGTGGCGCGGACATGTGCTGCTCGACCCGGTCGGCGAGTTGCGCCTTGCCGGCGAACAGTGCCTCAAGCAGGTCGCGTTCGACCACCGCACCGGCGACCTCGGCAGCCATCACCGGCGGTTCCGCGCCGACGACCGGCATCTGCGAGACACCGAACTCGCGGAGGATGGCGATGGCGTCGCGCGACGGTCTCGTTGGGATGGGTGTGCACGAGGTCTGGCAGGGTGCCGTCCTTGCGCCGCAACACATCCCCGACCGTCGCACCGGTGGAGTCGGGCGGCAGCAGGCCGTAGGAGGCCATCCACCGGTCGTTGAACACCTTGGAGAGGTAGCCGCGACCGCCGTCGGGCAGCAGCACCACGACCACGTCGTCCGGGCCGAGGCGGGACGCGAGGCGCAGCGCCGCGGCAGCTGCCATGCCGCAGGAACCGCCGACCAGCAACGCCTCCTGTTTGGCCAGCCGACGCGTGACGTCGAAGGAGTCCGCGTCGGAGACGGCGATGATCTCGTCGCAGACGTCGCGGTCGTAGGTGGCCGGCCAGAAGTCCTCGCCGACGCCCTCGACCAGATAGGGGCGACCGCTGCCGCCGGAGTACACCGAACCCTCCGGGTCGGCGCCGACGATCCTGACCTTGCCGCCGCTGATCTCCTTGAGGTACCGGCCGGTGCCGGTGATGGTGCCGCCGGTGCCGATGCCGGCGACGAAGTGGGTGATCCTGCCCTCGGTCTGCCGCCAGATCTCCGGGCCGGTCGAGTGGTAGTGGCTGGCCGGGTTCTCCTGGTTGGCGTACTGGTTGGGCTTCCACGCGCCGGGAATCTCGCGGACCAGCCGGTCCGACACGTTGTAGTAGGAGTCCGGGTGTTCCGGCGGGACCGCGGTCGGGCAGACCACGACGCGCGCGCCGTAGGCCTTGAGCACGTTGCGCTTGTCCTCGGAAACCTTGTCCGGGCAGACGAACACGCAGTGGTAGCCCTTGCGCTGGGCGACCATGGCCAGGCCGACACCGGTGTTGCCGGAGGTCGGCTCCACGATGGTGCCGCCGGGCTTGAGCTCGCCGCTCGCCTCGGCCGCCTCGACCATCCGGACCGCGATCCGGTCCTTCACGCTGCCGCCCGGATTGAGGTACTCGACCTTGGCGAGCACCAGCGGTGCGAGTCCTTCGGTGAGCGAGTTGAGCCGCACGAGAGGGGTGTTGCCCACCAGGTCGACCATGTGCTCCGCGTATTCCACGGGAGGGTTCCTTCCGCCGCGTTCTCCTACCAGGCGTGAGCCTAGGCGGGCGGACGCCGGTTCACCCAACTCGTCGACAGTAATGAGGTTGCGTGGAGGTCCGATATCTCTGATCATCCGACTATCCATTCTGGGAACGGATGTGCTGCTTCCGGTGTTTGGATCGGGTGTCCAGGCAGGCGGGCTGGGGAGGTGGGGCGGATGTTCTTGAACCGAACGGTGCGGGTCGCCGCGGTACTCGCCGGGACCATCGGCGGTGTCACGAGCGCCGTGTACGGGGTGCTGAACAGGCAGAGCAGGTACGCGCAGCAGGTCATCGGCGAGCCGGAGGGGCCGCCGCCGGTGGCCGACGGCCGGTACTACCCGCCCGGCTGGGGCGCGACCAGTCCCGAGGCGGACGCGCTGCGGTTCGCGGTGATCGGCGACTCGCTTGCCGCGGGGCTCGGCGCCGAGACGGCCGACGGCGTGCCCGGCGTGATGCTGGCCAGGGGCCTTGCCGAGGAGCTTGGCCAACCGGTCGACGTGACCACCTACGCGATCGTCGGCGCGACGACCAAGGACATGACCGACCAGGTCGACCAGGCCCTCGTCGAGCCGCCGGACGTCGTCCTGATCGTGGTCGGCGGCAACGACGTGACCACGAAGATGTCGATCGGCGCGTCGGCCAAGCTGCTCGGCGCCGAGGTGGCCAGGTTGCGCGAGGTCGGCGCCGGTGTCGTGGTCGGCACCTGCCCGGACCTGCTGCCGATCCAGCCGATCCGCGTTCCGCTGCGCTGGATCGCCAGCGGCTGGAGCAGACTGCTGGCCAGGGCGCAGGATCGTGCGGTGCGCAAGGCGGGCGGGCTGACCGTGCCGCTCGGCGAGGTGGTGTCGCCGGAGTTCCTGGTACGGCCGGACGAGCTGTTCAGCCAGGACCGCTTCCACCCGAACGGAGTCGGCTACTCGATCGCCAAGCTGGCGCTGCTCGGCCCGCTGGTGATCGCGGCGGGCGGTGGCGCGGTCCAGGAGGCAGCGCCCGAGGTAGCCAGGCCACCGGTCCGGTCGATCGGGCAGGCCGAACCGGCCGCGTCTTGAGTTACCGCGCCTTGAGCTACCGTTCAGTAATTTAAGGCCAGCATCACAGTCGTCACGGGCGGCCTTGGTGACGCGGTTGCGCGACACTGGAGCGCAATCGATGCATCGTCACGAAGGAGTGCCGTCATGCCAGAGGCTGTGATCGTCGCCACTGCCCGTTCGCCCATCGGCCGCGCTGGCAAGGGCTCGCTGGTGAGCATGCGACCGGACGATCTGGCCGTGCGGATGGTGCGGGCCGCCCTGGACAAGGTGCCGCAGCTCGACCCGAACCAGATCGACGACCTGATGCTGGGCTGTGGTCTGCCCGGCGGTGAGCAGGGCTTCAACATGGGCCGGGTGGTCTCGGTCCTGCTCGGCTACGACAACGTGCCCGGCTGCACGGTCACCCGCTACTGCGCGTCCAGCCTGCAGACCACCCGGATGGCGCTGCACGCCATCAAGGCCGGCGAGGGCGACGTGTTCATCTCGGCCGGTGTCGAGACCGTGTCCCGGTTCGACAGGGGCAGTTCCGACTCGTGGCCGGACACCCGCAATCCGCGCTTCGCGCAGGCAGCCGAGCGCGGCACCGCGCAGGCCACCGCCGAGGAGCAGGAGTGGCACGACCCGCGCCAGGACAGCGCAGTGCCGGACGTGTACATCGCGATGGGCCAGACCGCGGAGAACCTGGCGCTGGTCAAGAACATCTCCCGGCAGGAGATGGACGAGTTCGGCGTGCGCTCGCAGAACCTGGCCGAGAAGGCCATCGCCGACGGGTTCTGGGCCAGGGAGATCGTGCCGGTCACCCTCCCCGACGGCACCGTCGTCGACAGCGACGACGGCCCGAGGGCGGGCGTCACCTACGAGAAGACCTCGCAGCTCAAGCCGGTGTTCCGGCCGGAGGGCCGGGTCACGGCTGGCAACTGCTGCCCGCTCAACGACGGCGCGGCAGCGCTGGTGATCATGTCCGACACCAAGGCCAAGGAACTGGGCATCACGCCACTGGCCAGGATCGTGGCGACCGGCGTGTCCGCCCTGTCCCCGGAGATCATGGGTCTCGGCCCGGTCGAGGCGTCCCGGCGCGCGCTGGCCAGGGCCGGCATGACCGTGGACGACATCGACCTGTTCGAGATCAACGAGGCGTTCGCCGCGCAGGTCATCCCGTCCTACAAGGAAATCGGGATTCCGCTGGACAAGCTGAACGTCAACGGTGGCGCGATCGCGGTCGGCCACCCGTTCGGCATGACCGGCGCGCGCATCGCCACCACGCTGATCAACTCGTTGCAGTTCCACGACAAGCAGTTCGGCCTGGAGACCATGTGCGTCGGCGGTGGCCAGGGCATGGCCATGGTGCTGGAACGCCTCAGCTGAATCGGGTGGCGGGCCGGAGCTTTCCGGCCCGCCGCGACTTTTCTTACAGCTGCGCCAGGTAGAAGCGGGTGCCCTGGTCGTCGACGCACGCCGAGGAGGAGCCGTAGGGCTGCGCCTGCGGCTCCTCGGCCGAACCGCCCGCCGCGCGCACCCTGGCCACGGCCGTGTCGATGTCCTCGACCACGTACTGCGGCACGACCGTGGCGTGTGGATGCCCGCCGGACAGGCCGGCGAGCGGCCGCACGCCCCCGATGCCGAACCGGTCGCCGCCGGACCGGCCCTGCGAGAAGTTCCAGCCGAACACCGCGCCGAAGAACGCGCGGAACCGCGCGGCATCCACGACCTCGAAGGTCAGGTAGACGATCTCGCCGATGCCCGCGCTCGGCGCGGGGCCGCGCTCGGCGGCAGGAGACTGGAAGATGGAGAACTCCATGCCCTGGTCGTCAGCGCACATCGCGGCGAGGCCGTAGGGCTCCTCGGTCGGCTCGTCCGCCCTGCCGCCCTCGGCGCGGATCTTCCGCACGGTCGCTCTGGTGTCCTCCACCGTGAAGGACACCAGCGCCCCGCCGCGGGGCTGCCCGCCCCACAGGCCCAGGTGCTGGTTGGGCAGGCCGACGATCTGCCGGCCCTCCTCGATGCTGCCCGGCACGAACCGCCAGCCGAGCACGGTGCCGTAGAACGTCTCCGCGCGCGCCAGATCCGGCACCCACAGCGACACGTAGCCGACGTCGCCCTCGACCGCAGGGGCCACCTTGGTCTCACTGCTCATGTTCTCTCCTGTTCCGCGCAGCAGCGCCTGTGCCAGTTGGGCGCGCAGCGCCGCCGCGAAGGTCGGGTCGGGATCGACGGGCAGCACCGGTTCGTGAAGCGCGTCGAGTGGATCGTGCGTCATCGTCCGGCCCTCCCCTCGGTTTCCGGCCGAGTTCTGTCCATATAGGAGGATCGAAATGCTGTTCTTGCCCTTACCAACAGGGCTTCGGTGGCATGCACCGTCCGCCCGAGGTGCTCGGCGACCTCCGGCACTGGCAGGCCGTCGAGGTAGCGCAGGGTCAGTGCGGCCCGGTGTTGACCCGTGAGGCTGGCAAGAACCTGCTTGGCCAGCAACGCATCCAGCTCCTGCTCCCACGGGTCGACGCAGTCCACGTGCTCCCCCGCCAGCACGCGGAAACCGCGTTCGTCGCGTTCGGACGCTCGCCAGTGGTCGACGAGCTTGTGCCGTGCGATGCCGATCAGCCAGGCCGTTGTCAACGTCTCCGGCGGGTTCGTGCCGAGCGCGCGGACCGCGGCAAGGAACGTCTCGGAGGTGAGGTCCTCGGCCACCGCCACCTGCCGGCATCGGGCCAGCAGGTAGCCGTAGACCTCGGGCAGCGCGGTGTCGTAGAGATCGAGCAGGGCGACGCCCGGCTCCGGCGCCATGGCCGGCCGCGAACTCACCTGTCCACCTCCCTGACCGACCTCGTCGACACCTACATCAACACATCGGTCGGCACGGCGAAACTCCGACGCTGCTGGACCAAGATTTTCTTCAGCACGTGGCCGGAACATGAAAGATCGGCCAGGTCCAGCCGCGCTGAACCTGGCCGATCAGGGAAAGGCTCTAGTTGCCGCGCTGTAGGTAGGACAGCAGGCGCAGGATCTCCAGGTACAGCCAGACCAGCGTGACGGTCAGGCCGAACGCGGCGTACCAGGCCCAGCGGGCCGGCATGCCGGAGCGGATCATCCGGTCCGCCTGGTCGAAGTCGAGCAGCAGGTTGAACGCGGCGATGCCGATGATCACGATGCTGATCACGATGGACAGCGGGCTGCCGTCCCGGATGCCGAGGTTGCCGCCGAACAGGCCGACCACCATGTTGGCCAGCAACACGATGACCACGCCGAAGGTGGCGCCGATGACCCACTTGGTCAGGCGCGGGGTAACCCGGATCGCACCGGTCTTGTAGACCACGAGCATCGCCACGAACACACCGAACGTGCCGGCGATGGCCTGGAAGGCGATGCCAGGATAGATGCTGTCGAACAGCACGGTGATCGCGCCGAGCACGATGCCCTCGGCGGCCGCGTAGCTGAGCACGAGCGCCGGGCTTGGCGTGCGCTTGAAGATGACGATCAGCGCGAGCACCAGGCCGGCGATGGCCGCTGGCCCGGCCAGCCAGTAGGCGTGGGTGAGGATGGTCGCGATGCCGGTGGCCAGGGCGAGGCCGAGCGTGATCGCGGTCTTGATGACCACGTCGTCGATGGTCATCGGCCGTTCGACCGCACCGGAACGCTGGTAGGCGACGCCGTAACCGCCAGGACCACCGGGACCACTGCCGTAGCCGGCCTGGCCGTAGTTGCCGTAGCCGGGCATGCCCGCCTGCGGGTCGAAGCCGACGTAGTTTCCCGTGCCGCGCGGCAGGTTGCGGAAGGCGGGGTTGCTGGTCGCTCGCACCTGATCCTCCTGTGTCATCGCCGACCCCCTGTAGGGAGCCACACCCTCCGGGCTTTCCGACGCGTCGAACGCGTTCCAGTTCCTCAACGGTTCGCGTTGTCGGCAGGTTCCCCTGGTAGTCGGCGCCAGCCTACTCACAGAAGCATGGCCGACCACCCTTTGCCAGGGCGGCCGGCGATGCGCGGCGTGCGGTGTCGCCTACGGTTCGACCAACCGGGCGCCGAGGGTGGCGAGGGACACGCTGAGCGGCTGGAAGAAATCGGTCGTACCGTCCCCGCCGGACACCGTGCCGAGCCCGACCGAGCCAGCGAACAGCGGCCCTCCGCTGTCCCCGTGGTCGGTGTGCACGTTGGTTTCGATCAGGCCGTTCACCACGTCCCCGTTGCCGTAGTCTACGGTTTGGTCGACGCCGGTGACCTGGCCACAGGTGAGACCGGTGGTGAGACCGGAAGCACACACGTCCTCGCCGACCGATGCCGTGCCGACCGAGGTGATCGGCTGCTCGGTTCCGTCGTAGCGGTCGACCGCGGCCGGCGCGTCGCCGGACTCGTTGCGGATCAGGCCGAAGTCGGTGCCGGGGAAGTTCGACGAGACCGACGGGCCGAGGGCGTGCCAGTACGGCAGGCCCTGGGTGCAGTGGCCCGCGGTGAGCACGTAGTCCTTGTCGTCCTTGGTCACGTTGAACCCGGCCGAGCAGAGGATCTCGTTGGTGCGGATCTGGTCGCCGCCGAGCACCTGCTCGCTGAACGCGCCGGGCACGCGCACGACCTTGACCATCTCGCCGTAATGCTTCGCGGTGGCCAACAGCCGCCGCACACCCGCCGACGGCGCCTGGTCGGACACGGTCAGCACGAACTGGTGGGCCTGTTGATCGATGCCCCAAGCGGTGTTCGGGGTGGGCGGCAGCCGGTTGAAGACCTGGCGCACCGCGCTGAGCTGGGCGAGCGTGTAGCGCAGCAGACCGGAGTTGGGCGCGGGCACGAGGTGGGAGTTCAGCTCGGCGGGTGCGGTGAAGGAACGGTCCCCGGACGCGCTCGCCGATGGGGTGAACCCGACGACGGCCCCTGCCGTGCCGAGGGCGCTCGCGGCCACCACGACGGCCGCGACGGTCAGGGCCCGGCGATGCCGGTTCAGCCGAATCAGTTTCGCGATCACAGTGTGTTGACGGTACCGGCCCTCGACCAGGGGAATCTGCCGGGGCGGAGGCAAATACGCACTCTCAGTAACTTTATCGCTCGATCGAGGGAATCTCAGCGGGCGGCAGTGAAGATCGGCATCCGGGATGGACGCGACACCGTGCCAGCCGGGAGAATCACCGGACCCGGTCCCCTGGGCGAACGAGCGCTTTGAACAGCGGAAACGAGGAGCGGTCATGGCGACGTATCTGGTGACCGGCGCGACCGGCCTGATCGGCCGACATGTCGTCGACGAGCTGCTGCGGCGGGACGACACCGACCGCGTGCTCGTCCTCACTCGTTCGAGTTCACTCGATCGGCTGGACGCCTTGCGGCACCGCTGGCCGAACGCGAATCGCGTCGAACCGGTCATCGGCGACCTCGGCCAGCCCCTGCTCGGCCTCGACGATGCCGCCCTACCAGGCCTGATCGACCAGGTCGACCACGTCATCCACCTGGCAGCGCTCTACGACATCACCGCAGACGACGAGGCGAGCGTGCTGGCCAACGTCGAAGGCACGCGCAACGTGGTCGCGGTCGCCTCCGCCATCCACGCCGGGTGTCTGCACCATGTGTCCTCCGTCGCGGTCGCGGGTGACTATCACGGCACGTTCACCGAGGACATGTTCGACGAGGGCCAACGGCTGCTCACCGCCTACCACCGGACCAAGTTCGCCGGCGAGGAACTCGTCCGTGAGCAGCACGACGTGCCGTGGCGGGTGTACCGGCCGGCCATCGTCGTCGGCGACTCGGTGACCGGCGAGATGGACAAGATCGACGGCCCGTACTACGTCTTCCCGGCCATCTCGCGGCTCGCCGGCCTGCCCAAGCTGCCGGTCGTCCTGCCCGACCTGGGCAACACGAACATCGTGCCGGTCGACTACGTGGCCGCCGCCATGGTGCACCTGGTCACCAAGCCGGGCCTGGACGGGCACACCTTCCACCTTGTCAATCCGAAGCCGCAACCGATCACCAAGGTCTACGACGCGTTCGCGCGGGTGGCGGGCGCGCCGACGTTGACAGCGCAGCTGTCCAAGGGCCTGTCCGACCCGCTGCTCAAGCTGGCCGAGCTGGTGGACTGGGTGCCCGGCGCGGCCATCGCCCGCGACGCCGTGCTCGATCGGCTCGGTATCCCGCCGGTCATGCTGTCGGTCTCGGAGTTCCACGCCACGTTCGACTCGACCGCGACCCAACAGGCACTGGCCGGCAGCGGCATCGAGGTACCCGCGCTTGCCGACTACGCGGCCGTGCTGTGGCGCTACTGGCGCGAACACCTCGACCCGTTCCGGGCCCGCCGGCACGGCCAGGGCGGCGAACTGGACGGGCGGCGCATCGTGATCACCGGCGCGTCCTCCGGCATCGGCCGTTCCACCGCACTCAAGGTCGCCGAGCTGGGCGCGATCCCGCTGCTGGTCGCGCGGCGCGCGGCGGAGCTGGAGGAGTTGCGCGACGAGATCCGCGCGCAGGGCGGCGACGCCTACGCCTACCCGTGCGACCTGACCGACGAGGAGTCGGTGAACAAGGCGGTCGCGGCCATGCTCGCCGAGCACGACGCGGTGGACATGCTGGTCAACAACGCGGGCCGGTCGATCCGCCGCTCGATCGCCCGCTCCTACGACCGGTTCCACGACTTCGAGCGCGCCATGGCGATCAATTACTTCGGTGCGGTCCGGCTGATCCTGGCGCTGTTGCCCCGGATGACCGAGCGCCGGTTCGGGCACATCGTGAACGTCTCGTCCATCGGCGTGCAGGGCATCGCGCCGCGCTTCTCCGCCTACGTCGCGTCCAAGGCCGCGCTCGACTACTTCAGCAAGATCGTGGCCACCGAGACGCACGGCGTTGGTATCACGTTCACCACGGTGCACATGCCGCTGGTGCGCACCCCGATGATCCGGCCGACCAAGATCTACGAGGCGTTCCCGGCCAAGTCGCCGTCGCAGGCCGCGGACATGGTGGTCAAGGCGCTGGTCGAGCGGCCAAAGCACATCGGCACGCCGACCGGCGCCGCCATGCAGTTCACCTACGCCGTCGCGCCCGGCCTCGTCGACGCGATCGCCTACCAGGCGTACCGGATCTTCCCCGACTCGACCGCCGCAGGCGGCGCGGGCGGGACGATCAAGCTGGGCAGGGGTGAGCAGCAGCTGACCAAGCTGGCCATGACCATCGCCAAGCTCACGAAGGGCTTCCACTGGTAGCCGGCAGCACCGTGATCGCGGTGAGCACGTAGCCGTCGCGGACCAGGTAGCGGCCGGTGAAGCCGGTCAGCGGCGGACCGTCGTCGGTCACCGTGCCGTCGACCAGCAGCCGCACCGCGAACGTGCCGTCGGCCGGGTCGATGGTGATGTGCGCGTCCTCGAAGCCAAGCCAGCGCCCGGTCAGCGGGAACCACGCCTTGTACGTGCTCTCCTTGGCGCTGAACAGCAACCGGTCCCAGTGCGCTTCTGTGCCGAGGCGTTGCAGCATGGCGCGTTCCTCGGGCAGGGACACCGCGTCCAGCACGCCGCCGGGCAACCGGTCGTGTTCCTCGGCGTCGATGCCGATCGAGCGGATCTTGCCGGCGTCCGCGACCGCGGCGGCGCAGTAGCCTGCGGTGTGCGTGAGGCTGCCGACAACGCCGTCCGGCCACAACGGCTGGTTCTTGTGGCCGCGCAGGATCGGCACGGGCGGCACGCCGATGCGGACCAGCGCACGCCGCGCCGCCGTGCGCACGTTGGTCACTTCCAGCCGCCGCTTCTCAACGGCCCGCGCGACCAGTTGCTCCTCCTCTGGCAACAGTTCGGCGGTCGGGTCGAGCCCGATGATGTCCTCGGCCGCGACCTCGGCCGGCAACAGTTCCTCGATCACCGTTCCACCCTGTTGTACGGCACCCGGTTCGGGTCGGCGGGAATGATGCGGCGCAACAGCTCCGGTGGGTTGGGGCGGCGCTGCCACTCGCGTGGATAGCCGAGCGACACCTCCTCGAACCTGACGCCGTCGTACTCCAGGGTGACCGGGATGTGCAGGTGGCCGTAGACCGCGGCGGCGGCCCGGAAGCGCTGGTGCCAGTCGGCGGTGAGTTCGGTGCCGCACCACATCGCCAGGTGCTGATGGCGCAGCATCCTCGTCGGGCCGCGGTGCAGCGGGAAGTGTGAGATCAGCACGGTGCGCATGTTCTCGGGCAGCGCGGCCAGCCTGCGTTCGGTCGCCTCGACCCGCGCGGCGCACCAGTCCTGCCTGCTCGGGTACGGGTCCGGGTGCAGCAGCATCTCGTCGCTGAACACGAGGCCGCGATCGTAGGCGTAGGCAAGGCCCTGCTCGACGGTCTCGTGCTCGGGCAGCCGGAAGCTGTAGTCGTAGAGCAGAAACAGCGGAGCGACCATAAAGGACTCGTCGTCGGTCCGCCAGATCGGGTACTCGTCCTCGGGCGTGACAACGCCGAGCGCCCGACACCGGTCAACCAGATGTTCGTAGCGCGCCACGCCGCGTGCCTTGATCGGATCGTCCGGGGTTGTCCACAACTCGTGGTTGCCCGGCGTCCAGATCACCTTCTCAAAACGGTCGGCCAGCCGCTTGAACACTTCCTCGATGACCGCCATGGTCTCCGCTATGTCGCCCGCGACGATCAACCAGTCGCCGTCCGCCTCGGGCCGGATCCGATCGAACATCGCGGCATTGCCCTTGTGCGTGACATGCAGATCACTGATGGCGAGCAAGGATGGGGCTGGCACACCGCAAGGTTACCGGCGCGGGCCGACGCAGGTCCCGTATTAGGGGATACGTCCGGTCGGGCCAATAACGGCGAGCCAATTACCAGGGGCACACACGGATCGCGTAACGTCGAAGCATGGCGCGTCCGGAAGACCGTGAACTCGTTCCCCTCAAGCCCGGCTTCGACGTGGTGTGGCACGGTTTCGACCGAGCCCAGGTGAAACAATACCTTGACGATCTCGACGCGGAGATCAAGCTGCTCGCCGCCGACCGCGACGCGGCGCTCTCCCAGGTCGCCGACCTCACCGAGCAGCTGACCGCGTCGCACGCGCGCGCCGCGCAACTCAGCAAGCAGGTCAGTGGTCTCGTCGAGTTGCCCAAGAACACCGACGACCTTGATGACCGCTGCCGCCGTGTCGTTCAACTGGCGCAGCACCAGGCCGCCGAGATCACCGCGCGTGCCCAGGCCGCGGCGAGTCACACCTGGGCCAGTGCAGAGGACTCGGCGGCGAAACTGCGTGCCGGCTACGAGAAACTCCTCGGCGACCTGGACAAGCAGCGCCAGGAGATGCGCGATCAGCACGCCCAGTTGGTGAAGCAGGCCCGCATGTCGGTCGCGGACATGACCACAGCGGCGACCAAGCAGCGCCACGATCTCGACGTGGCCGCCGAGGCGCGCCGGGTCAAGATCGAGGAAGAGTTCGAGCGGACCATGACCGGCAAGCGGCAGGCGCTGGCCAAGGAGATCGAGCAGCAGCGCGCGGCGAGCAGGGCCGAGGCCGAGCGGCGGGTGCGCGAGGCGACGGAAGAGGCCGAGCGGCGGGTCCGGGAGGCCACCGAGCGGGCCGAGCGCAAGCTGCGCGAAACCGCGGACGAGTGCCACCGCAGGATCAGCGAGGCCAACCGCCAGGTGCAGGACCTGCGCACGCTGCGCGCCCGGATCACCCAGCAGCTGCACACCGCGCACAAGCTGATGAAGGACGCGACTCCGATGCTCGACCCGATCGAGGAGGAGAAGGAGCACGCCAAGGCCGCCGCCGAGCAGGCCGTTCCGCAGCAGCGCCCGGCAGCCAAAGCAGCCGAGAACAAGGTGACCGCGCGCAAATCCTGAACCGGTGGGTGCCGGTCAGCCGGCCAGCGCGCGCGGTTCCGACGAGCGCGGCGCCAGCCGAGCCGGCGCGGTCACGTCGCGGATGAACACGCCGATCTCGTGAATCGCCGCCCTGCTCTCCGGTAACAGGTCGCCGAGCACCGGGAACGCGTGCACCTGACCGGCCCAGATCTGCAACGTGCAGGGCACGCCCGCCGCGCCGAGCCGTTCGGCCATGAGTTCCGCGTCGCAGCGCAACATCTCGTCCTCGGCAGCGAGCAGCAGCACCGGCGGCAGACCGCCGAGGTCGCGGTTGACCGGCGAGGCGAGCGGGTCGAGATCGCCGTTGCCGAGGCACAGCTTGGTCAGGAACGGCAACCGGCTGACCGGCGCGTAGGCGTCGCGGCCCGCGTTGGGGTGGACGATCTTGGCGGCCGCGTCGAAGTCCAGCCACGGTGACAGGGCGACGATGCCGGCCGGTTGGGGCAGTCCTTCGGTCATGGCCGCGAACGCGGTGGCGAAGGCCAGGTGCCCGCCGGCCGAATCGCCCGCGAACACGATGCGGCTCGGGTCGAGACCGGAGTCGAGCAGGTGGCGGTAGGCGGCAAGGCAGTCCAGCAGCGAGCCGGCCAGCGGCACCTGCGGCAGTTGGCGGTAGGCGACGGAGAGCACCGGCAGGCCCGAGGACGCGGAGATCTTGGCGACCTCGTGCCGGTGCGTGGCCAGCCCACAGGCGACGAACGCGCCACCGTGGAAGTAGAGCACCGCGCCGTCTTCCTCGACGCCATCGGCACGCGCCCACTCGCCGCGAAAACCGGGCAGTTCGACGCGCTCGAAGTCGGTGTCATGGGGGTTGGGCAGCAGCTCGGCAAGGCCGTCGACCAACGGTAACGGGATCATGCCGAGGCAGTTGAGCGGCCAGTAGGTCAACAGTGGCCGCAGCATCAGTCTCGCGGCGGCGTAGACCACCCGGGCCCGAACGCTGACCCCGCTTCGGTGGTCCACCACCGGCTCAACTGCGCTCATGGCTACCGCCTACCCGGTCCCCGACGACCTTTAACACGATGATGACATCCGAGAAACGTTCGCAGGTAGCCAATCGCCGAATTATGCAGGTAACGATATCAACTTCGACCCGTTCACCTGCGGTTTTCGGTCTGAGAGCGCTCCAGGACGCGGCGAGGAAGGGCAGCAGGGAAGACTTGAGTATCCTCGGGCGCCGGAAGGTCTGCCCGGCCCTGGGCGCCTGCGCCCCTCGGGAAAGGCTGTCATGAGCAAGGTCAACCTCGACTTCGTGGTCGAGCTGTACCGCAAGTACGCGTCGTCGCTCGCGGAGGTGCGTGACCAGCAGCGCACGTTCCACCAGGACAACGCCGACCACATGACGCCGCAGCTCGACGACCACGAGGCCGAGATCACCTACCTGCTGCTGCGCGAGTACCGGCCGGCGAACGTGGTCGAGATCGGCACCTTCCACGGCTGGTCCACGACCTGGATCCTGAGCGCGCTGCGCGACAACGAGATGGGCCACCTGCACTCGTACGACATCGTGGACAACGTGGTCAAGAACGTGCCCGCGGAGCTGGCCGAGGGCCGCTGGACGTTCAACAAGGGCGACATCAAGGCAAACCTGGACAAACTGCCGGAGAAGACGGACTACCTGTTCATCGACGCAGCGCACGGCGCCTCGTTCGGCCGCTGGTACCTGGAGCACCTCTTCCCGCTGATGCCCGGCGGTATCCCGGTCAGCGTGCACGACGTCTTCCACTTCCCGTTCACCCTGCCCTTCCACGAGGGCCGGGTGGTCGTGCGCTGGCTCAACGAGAAGAACGTCGACTACTTCACCGCGTCCGCGCCCAAGGCAGCGAAGGTCTACCGCGCGCTCAACGAGCTGAAGCAGGAGATCGGGCTGGGCACGCCGGTGCGGACCGGCAAGGACAACCCGATGATCTTCTTCAACCTGCCGGACTGAGCGACGCGCTCCACACAGCTGCCGTGTCGAATTGTCCACAATAGACAGAACGGCCAGCGCGGCCGGCCGGTTGGCGCGTGCGGACCACTATGGACGAACCGCAGGGAACCGGACCATCCGCCGACGCGTTGGACGCACATGGCCTTCGCAGTGCTGGCATTCGGACTGCCCGTCGCCGCACTGATCGGGCTCGGCTGGCTGATCGTGCGGCACAGAACCGGGAAGCGGACGAAGCGCTCGTTCTCCGAGACCGCCGTGAACGAGTACACCGCGCTGTTCTACGGCACCAGGCGCCGGGAACTGGACCATCGCGACTCGTGGTCCATGATGCGCGACGACGAGACCAAGGCCGCCCCACCGGACGGCCCAGCCGTCGACCTCGACGGTGGCACCATGACCATCCGTCCGGACGCAAGTTGAAGTCGGCAAATTCCTCCTGACAGCAGGAGATCAATCGACCATTCCGGCAACTTGCCCGGCACAGCCCCGGATCGGCCACCCCAACACCCGCGATCCCGTGGCGCACAGCCATTCGCGCGAACGCGCGCGGCCGAACAGCCGAACCCGGCCGAGTTGGATGATTGGTGCCCCCGACCGGATTCGAACCGGCAACACTTCCCTTTTAAGGGGAATGCCTCTGCCTGTTGGGCTACGGGGGCGGGCGCAGCTTATGCGGTTGTCACCCATTCGGGGAAGCTCTTGAGCAAACTGGTTCGGCCGATACCGACCCAGATCGCCTTTTTCGCAGGTCAGGACGCGTATGGCAGTCGACAACGATTAGCTCACGCTAGAGCGACGGACGACGCCGTAACTCTTCGAACCGGCTAGCCACCCACGCGGCTACTGCGGTCGACACCGCAGGCTCACCCGATCGGCGTTCAAACCACTGCCAGTCACAATTGACGTTGGCTTCGAGGAAGACGGCGTCGTCGCCGCGCACGAGTAAGTCGAAGGCCACGACGTCCAACCGCCAGTACCGGGTCAACGCGAGCAACGTCTCGCGCAGCGCGCACGGCAACTCGGTCCTGTGCACGTCGACCGCGTCCGGATCAACCCACAGCTGCGCGGGATCCAGCTTGTCCACCCGGTAGGCGATGGCCTCGCCGGCCACCACGAACACACGCAGCTCGTGATCGGCCGACAGGTACTGCTGCACGATCACCGGCGCCGGCTCCGGCGCGAAACTGGACCGGTGCGTGTCCAGCGGTCGCGGGAACAGGCCGTGCTGCACGCCGGAGGTCGGCTCGACCAGGTGCCGGCCCGCGGTCTTCACGATGCACGGCCCACCGCCGGGCCGATGCCGGCCGGGCTGGGTGGTGACGACCGTGCGCGGCGTGCGCAGGCCGAAGTTGGCCGCATCGGTGAGCTGGGTGAGCCGGTCCAGCCGCCGTCCGAACGGGACGGCGTTCACCTGCGCCCAGTCGCTGCGGTTGGTGATCCAGTCCGCGACCGAACGCCACTGGTCCACCGCGTACGCGCCGAACAGCGTGCCCGGATCGGTCGGCAGAGCGGCAAGCTCGAAGTGCCTGCGCCAGACCAGCAGCGGACGCAACATCCAGCGGCCCAACTCGATCAGCGGCGCGTCCGGGTACACGGTGAGCGAAAGATCCAGGCAGCGGTCCACGTCGATCCGGGCCATCCGCACGCCGCGTTCGGCCAGTGCGATGGACAGCTCGTTCATCTCCATGTCGGCCGAACGGGCCAACACCAACACACACGGCTCCGGGTTGCCGTCGCCGGCATCGACCAGATCGAGCTTGTGGATCTGCTCCTGGAAGTCACGCGCGGCAATGTTCAGCCGCAGGACGTAGTCCTGGCCCTGGAGCAACAACGGAGTGTGCCGACCGATCGGCTGAGCCGGAACCGTGCGCAACGCGCCACCGTCGGCAACGGCGGATTCCCCGAATGGGGGATACTCACCATCGGTTCGCCCGTTGCCGTTCGTGGTCAGGGTCAGTCGTCCTTCTTGTTGCGGAGGATCACTTCGTCCCGGGCATACTCGGCCGCGTACTCGGCCAACTCGGCGTTGTCGATCTCCCCGCTGCGCAGCTGCGCCGCCAGTTCCTCGATCGACATGCCACCTGCTCCTCGCACCGGAAACGGCGTCGCGTTCACACGTTCGGGCTACTGACGACGAGTAGTTTCCGGTTAACACAAAATGTTGTCAAGATGCCCGCACACAAACCCGCGTCACCCTACCGAACGGGCGGCTCACCCTACCGCTGGCCGTCAGTAACCAGTAATCCCCGCCCAGCTCAGCTGTTGGCTGCCCGAGCGAACTCCGCCTTCGGGTCATTGATCTGGCCGAGCGAGATCACCTCGCGCCGGAAAAGACCACTCACCAACCAGTCGAGCTGGATTCGCACCTTGCGGTTCAGCGTGGGCATCCGGCTCACGTGGTACGCGCGGTGCATCAGCCACGCCGGGTAACCCTTGAGCTTGACGCCGAAGGTGTCCGCGACACCCTTGCGCACCCCAAGGCTGGCCACCGAACCCACGTTCTTGTGGTAGTAGTCCTTCGGCTTGCCGCCGCGCATCGCCGCCATGATGTTCTTGGCCAGCAGGTTCGCCTGGCGGACGGCGTTCTGCGCGTTCGGCGCACAGGTCGCCGACGGGTCCTCCTCGGTCCGCGACAGGTCCGGCACCGCGGCACAGTCACCGGCTGCCCACACCCCCGGCAGCCCCTCAACCTGCATGGACGCCGTGCAGGTCAGCCGACCGCGCTGGTCGAGCGGCAGGTCGGAAGCGGCCAGGATCGGGTTGGCCTTGACGCCCGCGTTCCAGACGATCGTGTCGCTGTCGAACTCGGTGCCGTCGGAGAGCACCACGTGCCCGTCCTCGAACGACTTGGCCTGGGTGGAGAGGTAGACCTCGATGCCGCGCTTCTCCAGCTGCTCGACGGTCCACACGCCGAGGCTGTCGCGCACCTCGGGCAGGATCCGGCCGGCCGCCTCCACGAGCACCCAGCGCAGGTCCTCCGGCTCGATGTTCTTGTAGTACTTGCACGCCGCGCGCGCCATGTCCTCCAGCTCGGCCAGCGACTCGACACCGGCGAAGCCGCCACCGACGAAGGTGAAGGTCAGCAGGCGCTTGCGCAGGTCCGGGTTGATCGTGCTCGACGCGAGGTCGAGCCGGGACATGACATGGTTGCGCAGGTAGATGGCCTCGCCGATGGTCTTGAACGCGATACCCTGCTCAGCGAGACCAGGGATCGGCAGCAACCGCGACACGGAGCCCAGCGCCACGACCAGAATGTCGTAGCCGATCTCCTCGACATGCCCGTCGATCGCCTCGACCGTCACCATCTTGCGCGCGTTCTCGATCCTGGTGACCCGCGCGGTGACCACGTGGCAACGCTTGAGCGTGGTCCGCAGCGGCACCACAACGTGCCGCGGCTCGATGGAGCCGGCCGCCGCCTCGGGCAGGAACGGCTGATAGGTCATGTGCGGCTGCGGGTCCACGATGGTGACCGACGCCTCCTTCAGGCGCAGCTTCTTCTGCAGACCCAGCGCGGTGTACAAACCAACGTATCCACCACCGAGGACGAGGATTCGTTTCGGTTGCGTTTTCCCAGCGGCCATACGTCCATAGTCGCACTCTTTCCGAGCCCGGGAAGACCGGCCCGTCACGAGTGTGAGCGCCGTCGCTGAATCGAGCTGTCCAGGGACGTCAGTTATCGACCGCCCGGCGCTAACCTCAAGATCAATCTGGTCCGGAGCGAACCTTGCCCCGCTGTCAATACGTCGCTCGATGTACTTCGAAACCGCTGCTGTAGCACCAAATCAGCCCCCGGAGGCCCCGTCAGATGTAAAGCCCACGTCAAGCCAGCCCCACCAAATCGGCCCACCGACCCACCCCCGAGACCGTGCACCGCGTCACTCTGTGGCCTTGATCTCGACCTCGTCGAACCGCCCCCGACAACCCTCAACCACGCCTCGACCTCCCCACCCGCGCCTCACTGATCCCGACATATGGATCAACCGGAACCAACCCGGCGCGCTCTTCGTCAGGCCTGACCACCAACGCGTCGTGCGCCTCGGAGTAGAGATCGAAATCGTCGTCGAACCACGCCAGCGGGCGGCCAGGCCAACACTGCACCGGTTCGTGCGCCGGGTTCAGCCACATCCGCAGCCGCCTTCCCCAAGGCGACACCCGAACCGATGCTCGACGAACCCGGCAGGCCGCGCACCAGACGCCCACAGATTCAACGGGGTCAGGCTGCCACTACGCGCTGAGCAGCGGGTGTATCCGATCCAGCACGCCGGCCAAGCGGTCCTTCTGACGCTCCAGGTCGTAGCGGGACCGCAAGTTGAGCCAGAACCGCTCCGACGTCCCGAAGAAGCGAGCCAGCCGCAGCGCCGTATCAGCCGAGATCCCCCGCTTGCCGTGCACTATTTCGTTGATACGCCGCGGCGGCACACCGATCTCGACGGCTAGGCGGTGTTGGGTCAGACCGAGCGGATCGAGGTAGTCCTCGGCGAGGATCTCTCCAGGGTGAACGGGAGGCATCAGGCTCTCGTCCGTCATCGCTCCTCCTTTCAGTGGTAGTCCACAATCTCGACGTTCTCTGGCCCGGCGGCCGTCCGCTCGAAGCAGATGCGCCTTTGCTGGGCTCATCCGTAAGGCCAGTGCAATGCGTTTGCATTACAATAGGTCAGCGTTCAAGGGCGTCAAGGACAGTACGTGGTCGGCTGAGCACATCGCAGCGCACAGTGTGACCTTGGATGAGGTTCGGGAGGCAATTCTTGAACACCCATACTGGATGACAGCGGGCAAGAACGACACGCCACTGGTCTACGGACGTACCTATGCGGGGCGCTATCTGCTGGTGGTAGCGGTCGACGATCACGGTGAGGCTTTCGTCGTGACCGCTCGCGAGATGACACCGAACGAGAAGAAGACCTTCCAGAGGAAGGCACGATGACCATGACGAGCAAACACGAGAACCTGCCACGGTCAGCTGACGAGCTTACGGAGTTGGCCGCCTACTACGACTCGCACGACACCTCGGCCGAGATGGAAGACGGACAGCTTGTCGATCCTCGGCCGATGCGGACCACCTCACTGCGCCTGCCTGCCGATGTAGTGGAGGCCCTGAAGTCGCTCGCGCGGGCCAGGGGCATCCGCTACACCGCGCTGATCCGGGAGATCGTCGAGCAAACCGTGTACGGATCCCATCTCTCAGGTCACGGCGAACTGACTGAGATCAACGAGCGATTGGCGCGTATCGAAGCGGCCGTGGCAAAGCGGGCCAACGACGCGGCGTGAGCGCGGGTCATGCCAGGCCGGGCTTGATCAGCACGCACGTGTCAAGGAAAACCGGAACATCGGAGTGCGTTACTCATCCCTGCTCGTGATCGACCGGCAGACGCTCTACGGATGCGTTGTCGGGCAGGTCGTAGAGACCGTCGTCTTCGCTCATCCGCACCATCTCGTCCTCGTCAAGGCTTGCCGCTCGAGCACGGCGAGCCCGCGCCTGGTAGGCGAGGACGTCAGCCAGCCGAACCCGGCGATGCCGAGCAGGTTGATCGAATGGGATCTTTCCCGCTTCCAGGAGCCTGATCAGCGTCGGGCGCGAAATACCGAGCAACTGCGCTGCTTGACTGGTGATCAACACCGTGTGCTGTGGTGCGACCGTTACGGCCAGGCCGTGGGACATGGCCTGAATCACCTCGCGAAGCACTCGAACACCTCGGCGGGAAGTTCAAGCCGCGTCCCGTCAGGCCCAATCAACGCAGCGCGGAATCCTCCCTACTGCCCGAGAAAACCCAGTACCTGGGACAGGCGTTCGGGGTGCACTGGCGGTAGCACGGTCCGCTCGTCCATGGTCACCGTCACGCCGCAAGCGTACTTTCAAAACGAACAAAACGAACAAAACGAAAACGCTGATGCCGCGATCACTCCGCCAGGCCCGCGAGGCTCTTGGCGGTGATCAGGACATCTTCGAGCATGGCCGGGGTGAGTCGTCCGGTGAAGGTGTTCTGCTGGCTGACGTGGAAGCAGCCGAGCAGCCGCAGCTCGTCATCGGGGCGTTCGGCGTGCCGCAGGGTCACTTGGATGCCGTGGCCGAACACCGGCCGGGGACGCGGGACCTGCCAGCCCGCCGCCTCCAGCACCGGCAGCAGTGCCTGCCAGCCGAACGCGCCAAGCACCATGATCACGCGCAGGGTTGGCGCGAGCAGGTTCAGCTCGGCGGCCAGCCACGGGCGGCAGGTGTCGCGCTCGGTCGGGGTCGGTTTGTTCGCGGGCGGGGCGCAGTGCACGGGCGCGGCGATGCGGGTGCCGTAGAGTTCGAGGCCGTCGCCGATCCTGGTCGCGGTCGGCTGCGAGGCGAGGCCGACGGCGTGCAGGCCGGCATAGAGGAAATCGCCCGACCGGTCACCGGTGAACATCCGCCCGGTGCGGTTCGCGCCGTGCGCGGCGGGCGCCAGGCCGACGATCAGGATCGACGCGTCGGTGGCGCCGAAGCTCGGCACCGGCCTGCCCCAGTACTCCTCGGCGGCGAACGACGCCCGTTTCACCCGCGCGACCTCCTCGCGCCAGGCGACCAGGCGCGGGCAGGCGCGACAGTCGATCAGCGAAGCGTCCAGTTCGTCGAGCGTGCGCGCCTTCGGCGCCACGCGGGCGGGTTCAAGCACCAGATCAGTTTCCCGAACGTCGGTTGGTTTTAGGGTGACAGCATGGCATCCGAGGGCACCAAGACCAGCGACCCCGCCGACGAGAGCACGAGCACGCCAGCGACCGAGCCGACGGACGATCTGGTCAGCACCGAGCACACCATCACGCTGCCGTCCGGCGAATTGCGCTACACCGCGACGACCGGCCGGATCGTACTGCGCAAGGAGGTGCTCACCGACGGCACGTCCGAGGGGTACGTTGCCAAGGCTGAGGTGTTCCTCACCGCGTACACGCTCGACGGCGCGGACGCGACCGACCGGCCCGTGACGTTCGCGTTCAACGGTGGCCCAGGCTCGTCCAGCGTGTGGCTGCACCTCGGTCTGCTCGGACCGCGCCGGGTGCTCGGCGGCGATGTCGGCAACCCGGTGCCGCCGCCCTACGGTCTGGCCGACAACGCGGAAACCCTGTTGGCCCATAGTGACATCGTGTTCATCGATCCGATCTCGACCGGCTACTCCCGTGCCACCGAGGGCGAGAAACCCGCCGACTATCACGGTTACAGCGCGGATCTGGAATCGGTCGGCGAGATCATTCGACTGTGGACGTCGCGCAACGGTCGTTGGATGTCACCGAAGTTCATCGCGGGCGAATCGTATGGCACGCTGCGCGCGGCCGGTCTCGCCGAACATCTGCAAACCAGGTACGGCATGTACCTCAACGGTCTGATGCTGATCTCGTCAGTGCTCGATCTGGGCACCATCGATTTCACCGAAGGCAACGACGTCCCGTTCGTCAACTTCCTGCCCACCTACGCCGCTGTCGCGCACTACCACGGCAAGCACGGCGACCGGCCACTCGCGGACGTGCTCGCCGAGGCCGAGGAGTTCGCCGCGCGCGACTACCCGTGGGCGTTGGCGCGCGGTCACCGGCTCAGCGACGCCGACCGCGCGGCGGCCGTCGCGAAACTGGCCTCGCTCACCGGTTTGTCGCAGGAGTACATCGACCAGGTCAACCTGCGCCCGGAGCATGTCCGGTTCTTCACCGAGCTGTTGCGCGGCGAACGCAAGGTGGTCGGCAGGCTCGACGCGCGGTTCACCGGCTGGGAAGCGGACTACGCGATCGAGCGGTACAGCGAGGACCCGTCGTATGCGGCGATTCTCGGCCCGTACTCGGCCGCGTTCAACCACTACGTGCGCGCGGAGCTCGGCTACGAGAACGACCTGCCCTACGAGATCCTCACCAGCAATGTGCGACCGTGGTCGTACAAGGAGTTCGAGGGCGCTTCGGTGACCGTCGCGCACAAACTCGCCGCCGCCATGCGCGCCAACCCGCATCTGAAGGTGCATGTCGCGTTCGGCTACCACGACGGCGCGACCCCGTACTACGCGGCCGAACACGTGTTGGCGCATCTGGCGATTCCTCGGGAACTGCACGACAACATCAGTCGCGCGTACTACGAGGCGGGACACATGATGTACGTCCACGAGCCGAGTCGGCTCCGCCAGTCGAGGGATCTGGCGAATTTCGTGGTGGACTCGTCGAATCGTTGATCTGGCCCGGTTCGTGGCCAGCGCGTCGAGCCGTGCGGACGCGATCGGTGTGCTGAGGTATCTCGCGGTATCTCACGACAGCGAGATCGCGGGGAGGGCAACCGATGACCGGGGTAAGGCGACTTGCCGACTATCGCAGGGAGAAGGCGCGCGCCGCTGCGGCGCGGCAGAAGCCGCAGGCCATGCGCTATCTCCTGTACATGTACTGCGACGCGGCCGACGAGTTGGACGAACGCAGCCTTGAGCGGCAGATGAAGGAGATCCGCGAGTTCGCCGAGGACTACGCCTGGGCTGTCACCGAGTCCGTCGAGCCGGTCAGCGACAACGCCGAGTAACACGCCATTATCACATTCGGCCGACATGCCAAGCCGGTTGTCCACAGCCCGCGAATCTGTCCACACCTGCGGCTTTCCGGTTTGAATCCGGCGAATTCCGCGCACTAGGCTGAGCCTGCGGGGCCCGCCCCCCGGGCGGGAGGGGGCTGTCTGTTGGCGCTTCGAAAATTCGGGTTGGCGGGTGGGTTCAGGCCAGCGAGAGGGCTATGCCGTCCAGGATGTCGTGTTCGCTGACCACCATGTCCGTCAGGCCGGCTCGCACAGCCAGCTGTTCGGCGACGGTGCGGACGATGAGGGCGCCGCCCCCGATGACGTCGACGCGGCCGGGGTGGATGGCCCGGATCTCGGCGCGGCCCGCGCGGGGCAGTTCGAGTAGGCGGGCGGTGGTGCGGCGGATCTCGGTCAGCGACATGGTGGACAGGTGGGTGCGTTCGGGGTCGTATTCGGCGAGGCCCTGGTTGACCGCGGAGAGCGTGGTGACCGTGCCGGCGACGCCGATGAAGGTGCGGGCCTCGCGGACGTCGACGGCGTCGAACGCGGTGGCGAGGGTGTTCATGGTGAGGTCGACCGCCGCGGCGATCTCCTGGGCGGTGGGCGGGTCGCTCGCCAGGCAGCGTTCGGTGAGCCGGACGCAGCCGATGTCGACGGACTTGGCGGCGCGGATGTCGGCGGTGATGCCGTTCCAGGTGCCGAGGACGAGTTCGGTCGAGCCACCGCCGACGTCGACGACGACGAACGGGCCTCGGCGGGGTTCCTGTTCGCCGACGGCGCCGGTGAACGACAGCTGTGCTTCCTCGTCGCCGCTGATCACTTCGGCTTCGACGCCGAGCACGTCGCGGGTCATGGTGAAAAACTCTTCGCGGTTGCTGGCGTCGCGGGTGGCCGAGGTGGCGACCATGCGTGCCCGCTGCACGCCCTTGCGCACCGCGGTGATCTGGTAGTCGACGAGCGCGGCCCTGGTGCGTTCGAGGGCTTCCGGGGCGAGTTTGCCGGTGGCGTCGACGCCCTGGCCGAGTCGGACGACACGCATTTCCCGGTGGACGTCGCGCAACCAGGCACTGCCGTCGTCGCGGACGGTCAGGTCGGCGATCAACAGGCGGATCGAGTTGGTCCCACAATCGATCGCTGCAACCCTGGTCATGCGCTCCTCCTCGGCCCGACCGGACGCTCCGTCAACGCACGGTATGCGATCAACGGAGCCGCGCCCACCGAGGGTCGGGCGGAGGGGTCAGGAGTCCGGGGTGACCGTGGGGGTCGTCGTGTCGCCGCCGCTGTTCGCGTCGTTGCCGGTCGACGTGCACGTCGGCGGGTTCGGCGAGGTTGTCGATGACGTGATCGGCGTCGGTGACGTGGTCGGCGTGGTGGTGGTGGTGGTCGTCGTCGTCGTGGTTGTGGTGCAGGTCGGGGACGTGGTTGGGGACGTGGTCGACGGGGACGTGGGGGACGTCGTCGGGGTGGTCGTGGTCGGGGTGGTCTTGCTCGGGGTGTTCGTTGTGGGCCTGGCGAGCGTCGTCGTCGTGGTGCTGGTCGTGGTGGTCGTCGTCGACGGCGGGGTGTTCGTGGTCGACGGCGGCGGGGTCGTGCCGCTGGAACCCGGATACGACGGCGGGTTCTGCACGCCCGCCAGGACCGGGGTGGACGGCAGCGGCGTGACGCCCTTGGCGTAGGCGTAGGCCCAGAGCAGCACCTTGGCTACGTAGCTGTTGGAGTGGTTGTAGCTGAACACCGCCTGCGCCTGCTGGGCGGGATCGGCCAGGTTGCGACCGCCGTTGCACAGGTAGCGGCCTGCGGCGAGCGCGGCGTCGAAGATGTTGTTGGGGTTGCCGTTGCCGCCGTACTTGGGCCACGTGGAGGGCAGGAACTGCATGGGGCCGACCGCGTGCTGCCAGACCGGGTCGCCGGTCCACAGGTAGCTCTGCGGGGTGGCGGGAATGGCGGCTGAGCCGTGGGTGCCGTCGAGGGTCGGGCCGAGGATGCGGCGCAGGGTGTTGCCGCTCGCGTCGACCTCGCCGTTCTCGGCCTGGCTCGACTCGATCTTGCCGATGCCGGCCAGCAGCCACCAGGGCAGGTTGCAGCCGGGTTCGGACGCGGCCATGGTCTGCGCGGCGCGCTGGTAGGCCTCAAGCACGATGCCGGGGATGCCGAGCGGGCCGCTCGGCACGTTGGCCATCGGGCCCGCCTCGGTGAGCAGGGCCTGCTGGTTGCCGTTGGCGTGCAGCAGGGCGGGCGCGAGGCCGCTGTCGTGCGGGCTGTTGCCGCCCGCGCCGTCCGATGGCGGGACGGACGGGGGGAACCGGGAGAAAACCGGGGCGAGATCCGGGGCGTTGCCGCTGGCCAGGACCACGTTGGAAGCGGAACCACCGATCATCGAGATCGGCAGGGCTAACGCTGCCGTCGCCGCCATACCGAGAGCCCTGCGCCGTCGCCGCGACAAGGGGGTTTGGTTCATACCGACAGTGACCTTGCGGGTCGGTATCACTACGAAACCGCCTCTCTGCTTGGCGACTTGGCGACTTGGCGATCTTCTCGGGTCCTACCGGCTCCCCAGCTTGCCTGATTCGCTCTGCCATGTCATGGGTCTGCCGGCATTGAATCCGGTCCCGCCAACCGCTCGCAACCGCGGGTACAACCGCGTTATCCAGCCGGCCCAACCCGTTACTACCTGCCGATAGGTCACCTTTGACCTGCCGGAATGGCGCGCTGCCAACGGTTTCGTCGCTGGCAGGGCGCTATGGTTCTGATCGCGGCACGACAACGGATCGTTTCCGGCACCACCCGAAAGTGCGGAAAACTGTGAAAATTCATAGCTTGGCGAAAACTGGGAAGCGGGTCGCCGTCACTCGCCCTGCGCGGCCGCACAGTCGCCGCTTGGCCAGTGCTGACGCACAAGCGCCAGCGTCTCGTCGCCGAAGGGATTGACCCCAGGGCCCTTGGCCAGGGTGTGCGCCAGGTGCACATGCAGGCACTTGACCCGGCCGGGCATGCCGCCCGCGCTGACCTCGGTGCCCAACGACTCGATCGCGTCCCGCTCGGCCAGGTACTCCTGGTGGGTGCGCAGATAGTCGGCGGCCAGGTCTGGGTCGTCGGCGAGGCGCTGGGTCATCTCCTTCATCAGCCCGCTCGCCTCCAGCGTGCCGACCAACGAGCAGAGCCGGGGGCACGTCAGGTAGTAGAGCGTGGGGAACGGGGTGCCGTCCGGCAGTCGCGGGTTGGTGGAGATGGCCGCGGGGTGACCGCTGGGGCAGCGCGCCACGATCTCGCGGATGGCGCGCGGCGGCCTGCCGAGTTGTTCGGCGACGGCGGCGCGGTCCGCTTCGGACACGGTCGGGACGTGCGTGTTCATCAGGGGTTCCCCACCGCCGAGCTCCACAGTTGCTGGTACCAGGCACCGGGCGAGGTGGTCGGCGCGACCGGTTGGGCCGTGCCGTTGTCGCCGGTGTCACCGGGAAGCTGCACCACGTAGGGCGTCTCTCCCGGCATGACGTAGTGCAGCCGCTCCCTGGCCTGCGCCTTCACCTCCGCGGTGTCGGAGAGCTTGGCCTGTTGCTGCTGGAGTTGGCTGAGCTGGTTCTGCAGGCTCTGCTGCTGGGCGAGCTGGTTCTGCAGGTCGGCGCGCTGCGAGAAGTAGGTGCGCAGCGGCACCGCGACGCTCAGCGCGAGCGCGGCGACGACCAGGGCGAGCAACGCGGCCCTGCGCGTGGTCAACCGGCCGAGCAGGCGACTGGCCCTGGCCATGGTGGCGGCTCGACCGGTCGAGCGGGGGCGCCGGGGGGCACGGTCGGGCACGGTCGGTGTGCTGGTCGCGGTCGGCTTGGGCTGGCCAGACGGCCGGGCAGACGGTTGGGCGGACGAGGTGGGGGCGTCGGTCGAGGAGTTGCGGCGGCGCGAGGGTGAGGGCGATGCGGAGGTGGTGGGCTTGGCGGAGGCGGATTCGCGGGCCTGCGCGCGTTGCCTGGCCCGCGCCGCGGCGCGCGCGGCCGGGTCGGCGGTGCTGCCCCGGCTGGCGGCACGTTCAGCGGCGGCGCGGCCTGCCGCGGTTTTGGGAGTGCGGACCGTGCCGGTGGCACCGGAAGATGACGAAGAGGACGAAGACGAGCGGCGAGCTTGGTCGGCGCGGCGGGCCGATGGGGTGTCCGGATCGGCCTTCTTGGCCGGTTTGGCCGAGTTGGCCGGCTTGGCTGAGTTATCCGGATCGGCAGAGCTAGCCGACTTGGCCTGTTTGGCCGAGTTGGCCGGCTTGGCTGAGTTAGCCGGCTTGGCCGGGTCGGACCCGCCCCTTCGGTTGCCGCCGCGCTGATCGCGCTCGCCGCTCGCCACGTCCCCGCCTTCTCTCTCCCGCGCCTCAGTCGCCGGTGGAGAACCGAGGGAAGGCCAGGTCACCCGCGTAGCGGGCGGCCTCGCCGAGTGCTTCCTCGATGCGCAGCAGCTGGTTGTACTTGGCGACCCGCTCGCTGCGGGCCGGCGCACCGGCCTTGATCTGGCCGGCGCCGGTGGCGACGACCAGGTCGGCGATGGTGGTGTCCTCGGTCTCACCGGAACGGTGGCTGATCATGCAGCGGTAGCCGCAGGTGTGCGCGAGGGTGACCGCGTCCAGGGTCTCCGACAGCGTGCCGATCTGGTTGACCTTCACCAGCAGCGCGTTGGCGGCGCGACGGGCGATGCCCTCCTCCAACCGCTCGGGGTTGGTGACGAACAGGTCGTCGCCGACGATCTGGACCTTCTCGCCAAGGCTGGCGGTCAGCCGCACCCAGCCGTCCCAGTCGTCCTCGGACAGCGGGTCCTCGATGGAGACCAGCGGGTAGTTGTCGAGCAGTTCCGCGTAGTACGCGGTCATCTGCTCGGCGCTGCGCTTGGTGCCCTCGAAGGTGTAGGCGCCGTCGGCGTAGAACTCGGTCGCGGCCACGTCCATGGCCAGCGCGACGTCGCGGCCGACTGCGTAGCCTGCCTTCTCGATCGCGGCGGTGATCAGGTCGAGCGCGTCGCGGTTGCTCGGCAGGTTCGGCGCGAAACCGCCCTCGTCGCCGAGGCCGGTGGACAGGCCCTTGCCCTTGAGCACGGACTTGAGTGCGTGGTAGACCTCAGCGCCCCAGCGCAGCGCCTCGCGGAAGGACTCGGCGCCGATCGGGGCGATCATGAACTCCTGGATGTCCACGTCGCTGTCGGCGTGCGCGCCGCCGTTGAGGATGTTGAACATGGGCACCGGCAGCACGTGCGCGTTCGGGCCGCCCAGGTAGCGGAACAGCTCAAGGCCGCTGGACTCGGCGGCCGCCTTGGCGACCGCGAGCGACACGCCGAGGATGGCGTTGGCGCCGAGCCTGCTCTTGTCCGGGGTGCCGTCAAGGTCGACCAGCTTCTGGTCGACGATGCGCTGGTCGACGACCTCGATGCCGGCCAGCTCAGGGCCGATCTCGTCGAGCACCGCGTTCACGGCCTTCTCGACGCCCTTGCCGCTGAATCGCTTCGGGTCGCCGTCCCGCAGCTCGACGGCTTCGTGTTCGCCGGTGGACGCGCCGGAGGGCACCGCGGCCCTCGACAGCGTGCCGTCGTCCAGCGCGACCTCGACCTCAACGGTTGGATTACCGCGCGAGTCCAGAATTTCGCGCGCGCCAACCTGCTCGATGACCGCCACGTACGCTCCCTAGTTCACAATTCGCCACCACATGGCGACGGCTTCGGATACTGAATGCTTTCCGAAACAGGGTATCCAGTCCTGTTCACGCTCCTGACGAGCCTAGCTGGCTGCGGTTATCACCCGGTGGAGGCACACACGCCGGATCGGAAACAGTCCGTGATCATCCGGTCGGCGGTCGAGGAACACCTGGACCCTGGGTAGCGTTGCAGGGACCATGACTGACGGCACCTTCGAGTCCTTCCGCCGAGCGGAGACGCTGCTGGCCCAGCGCCGACCGCTCGAAGCACTCCGTGAGCTGGCCGCCGTCGTGGAACAGGCACCGGACACACCGAGCGTCCAGCTACTCGCCGGCCGCGCGTACCTCGGCTCCGCCCAGCTCCACCGGGCGGAGTCGGCGTTTCTGCGCGTCATCGAGCTGGACCCGGCAGACCACTACGCTCGGTTCGCACTCGGCCACACTCTGCGACGGCAGGGCAGGCTGACCGAGGCCAAGACGCAGCTGCGCCTGGCCACCGCGATGAGCCCACTGCCCGAGTACCAGGAGGCCCTCGGCGAGGTCAGCGCCCGGCTCGCGGTGCTGGAGTCGGCCGACGGCGAGCCGGCGGGCGAGGACTAGCGCGTCGCGTCCGAGTACGCCTGGGCGGCGCTGTACACCTGCACGCCGTAGAACTGTGAGTTGTTGTAGACGTAGACGGCCTTCCACCAGTTGCCCGGCACGCCCAGGTCGCCGCCGGACTCGCACAGGTAGTTGCCGGCGGTGAGCGCGGCGTCCGCGATGTTCTGCGGGTCGGGCGCCTTGCCGTCGTTCGCTGCGCGCAGGCCCCAGGTGTGCCAGGTGCTGGGCAGGAACTGCATCGGCCCGAGCGCGTGGTCCCACTGGGTGTCGCCGTCCAGGGCGCCGTGGTCGGTGTCGGGGATGCGCTGGGTGCCATCGGTGCCGTCCAGGGGCGGCCCGATGATCGGGTGGGTCTCCCGGTCGTCCTGGCCGATCGAGTCGCCGCCGAACTGGCCGTGGTGCGATTCGACCCAGCCGATCCCGGCCAGCGTCGTCCAGGTCATGCCGCAGCCCGGATCGCGTTGTGCCAACAGGGTTTGCGCGGTCACGTACGCGCTGAGCGCGCGGGTCGGGATGTAGGTCTCGGTGGCGATCTTGGTGATCCAGGCGGCCTGCGGATCGCGTGGGCCGCGTACGGAGTTCGGGATGACGGCGGGCGCGGAGGGCACCGAGTCGCCGGGAGTGACGTTGAGCATGACGATCTGGAAGCTCGGCGCGGACGGCGCGGCCTTGACCTGCGGTTTGGTCACCAGGTCGTGCAGCCACACGCCACCGCCGGCAAGCAGCAGCACCAGCACGGCGAGCAGCGCCCAGCCGCCCCACATCGGCCTGCGCCTGCGTCGCCTGCCCTGCTCGCGGTCGTGCGACGCGGACAGCATCGAGTCGAACGCGGAGTCTTCTTCCTGCTCGGCGTCGTGGTAGTCGGCGTCATTGAGCAGGTCGAGGTCGGACTCGGCGTGTTCTTCCGGGGACGCGTGTTGGCCTGCCACGCGGCCAGGCTACTGGTCGACGGAAATTCCGAACGACGTCGACCGATTCCCGTACGCCGACGGGGTCATTTGGCGCACATCGCGACGCGAAGTTCGGTCAGGTACCGCTTGGTGATCCGGCCGCCGTAGCGGGTGTCGATGAGCACGGCGATCTCGCGCAGGAAGCCGTGCCGGGTGCGGGGCGGCAGCGCGAGCGTCGTCGAGTAGGTGCGCAGCAGGTCGACGTAGTCGGCGGTAGTGTACTCGACTTCCCAGGTGCGCCGACGGAAGGCGATCGGGCCGAACAATCCGCCTTCCTCAAGGTCACGGTCGAACCGGATCTGGTCGGGGCGAGGGCGCCGCTCGTCAGCGTGGGCGTCCGGGAACCAGCGGGGGTAGCAGGTGCGCTGGGCCTGCGCGAAGAAGTCCTCGGTGCCGCCCAGCACGTGGTAGGTGGCGATGGTGGCCAGCGCGCCGCCTGGGCGGAGCAGGTCGGCGATGCGGGCCAGCCGGGTGTCCGGGTCGAGCCAGTGGAACGCGGTCGCGGACACGACAACGTCGAACGCGCGATGCGGTCCGACCCACTTGTCGAAGTCGGCGACGACAACCTGGGCGGACCGCCCGTAATCGGCGGATTTCGCCGCGGCGATCTTGGCGAGCCGCGGGCCGAGTTCGATCGCGGTGACCTCGGCGCCCGCGCGCAGCAGCGGGAGGGTCAGCTGGCCGGTGCCGCAGCCGATCTCCAGCACCCGCACGCCATCCCCGATCCCGGCGAGCGTGCCGAGTTCGGCGACGATCTCGGCGGGATAGCCGGGGCGGACGCGGTCGTAGATCTCCGCGATGTCGTCGAAGGTGGCACGCAGCCGAAGCCGGTCGGTCACACCGCGACAGTAAGCCCGTTCAGTCCCGGCCGGGCCAGAATTTCCGCCAGGCGGCCGCGTCCAGCTCGGCAGGGTCGAGTCCGGCGGCCTTGGCCGCCTGTTCCGCGGTGCGCACGTCCCGCGCGAAGCGTCGCGCGACCGCGCGCAGTTCCTGTTCCGGTTCGACGCCCCGCGCGGCCGCCGCGGCTGCGATCGCGAACAGGGCGCGACCGGGGTCGTCGTCGGGGTCCGCAGCGGGCCAGAGGTCGGCGGGCAGGCCCTTCTTGACGGTGCGGGAGATCAGCTTGCCGGTCAACGCGACGGCGGGCGCACCGAGCGCCACACCGTCCACACTGGACTCGCGCTTCTTCTCGACCTGCTTGAGTTCCTCCCACCGCACGGTTTGCGTCGCCGCGTCGCGCACCGCCGGGTCGCCGCCCGAGAACACGTGCGGGTGCCGGCCGACGAGCTTGCGCACCAGGTCGTCCGCGACCTCGTCCACGGTGAACGGATCGGCCTTGTCCTCCTTGGCGATGCGGGCATGGAACAGCACCTGCAACAGCACGTCGCCGAGTTCCTCGCGCAGCGCGACCCGGTCGTCGTCCTCGATGGCCTCGATGAGCTCGTAGGTCTCCTCGATCAGGTACTGGCGCAGCGAGGAGTGCGTCTGTTCCGCGTCCCACGGGCAGCCGTTCGGCGAGCGCAACCGGTCCATCACGGCGACCGCGGCGAGCAGTTCAGCGCCGGCCGGCGCCTCGGTGCGAACCAGCCGCGCACCCGCGTCGAGCAGTGCGCGTGCGGCCGGATCGGACTCGTCGCCGGTGAACAGCACGATCGAGCCGAACGCGGCAAGCAGCTCGTCGGGTGCGGGCGCCGGGGTGCCCAACTCGGCGGGGAGATCGCCGGTGACGTGCACGGCGTCGGCCGCGCGCAGCAGCGGCACGGCCTCGGCGGGCACGACCGGGCCGAGCCGGCGGTCGAGCAGGACGACGATGCTGGTGGCGGCAGGACTCACAACGCCTATTTCACCATCAGCGGGTGAACGAGCCGTCAGGACGCGGTGTTCGCCCTGGCCGGCACCTCGATGCCGCCCTGGTCGGTCGAGGAGACGACCTCCATGCCGACCGGGTCCCACACGCCGTAGCGCGGGCTGATCTTGATGCCCAGATCCTGCGCCAGCGGGCTGAGCAGGTAGGTGCCGGCCTGGTAGAGGTCGTCCGCGCTGGCCTGGCCCAGCGCTTCGGAGTCCGACGAGGACGGGGTGGCGTCGGTGTTGGCGTCGTGCACCAGCAGCACCACCCACTGGCCCTGCGCGAACGGGAAGGACAGCACGCTGTTGGACTTCGCGGCCAGCAGCGGCAGGACCGTCGACGATGCGGACGCGCCACCGCCCTGCTGGGCCTGCTGGTCGATCTGCATCTGCTGGCCGAGGATCTGGCCGCCGGTCAGCTTCGTGCCGAACTCCGCCTGACCGTTGTTGGCGCCCGCCGCGGCCTGCAACGTCGCGTGCGCGTTCGCCGGGTCGGCGCCGAGCTTCTTGGCCAGCGCGGTCGCGGTCTTCTGGTCGGCGACGGTCACCGAGTCGAAGGTGACCTGGAACTTGGCGAGGTAGCGGCTCGCGTAGGTCATCTGCACGACCCGGTCGCGCAGGATCGTCTGCACCTCGGGGGTGGTGAACCCGCTGCCCTGCACGAGCCGGTCGACGCCGCCGAGCTGGTCGGTGTATGCGGACACCGCCTGGGCGGGCACGTTCAGGCGGTACTTGGCGATGGCCGCGTTGTCGATCTGGTCCATCACGGCGTAGCTGACGATCAGCCGCGCCTCCTGGGCCGGGCTCTGCTGCTGGCTGCCGCCGCTGGCGGGCGGCTGGTGAGCGAGGTAGTTGTTCAACTCAGCCTGGACCGTGTCCAGCGAGATCGCGTTGCCGTTGACGATCGCCGCGGAACCGGCCTGTCCTGGACCGCTGGCGCAGCCGGTGAGCAGCAGCGCCCCGAGGGCACCCGTCACCAACAACTTGGTGCTACGGCTAATGACCATCGTCACAGTCGTCAACCCTCTCACAGCATCGCGGTGGCCTGCCAGCATCTTCCGGCGATCACCGATCGATTTCACCGGAGATCGGAATCACACCCTATTCGCCGGTTGTCGACGCGATTCAATCGGGCTTGATCAGCTGGCCCATCTCGTCCGCGGACATGGGCGGGCCGAAGTGCGGACCGCTGGCTCCCTGCGCGCCGACCGAGCGCCAGTAGTCGGCCTCCTCGGCGGTGCGGACGTCGGGCACGACCGTGGCGTACCCGGCATCGGCGGCGAGCTTGATCATGCTCTCCGCTGCGCGCAGGGTCAGCGAGCCGGGTCTGGCCGCAGCGACCTTGCGGACGAACCAGGGCGACAGCTCGATGCCGGCAACCGGCAGATCGTCCATCCTGGCCAGGCCACCCGCGACCGAACCGACCTCGGTGAGGACCACCCCGACGCCGAGGCCGGAGAGCAGGTCGAGATTGTCGTACGCCTCGGTCTCGTCGGTGGCCAGCGCCTGGATGGGCAGGCCGAGCCACAGGACGTTCGGGGCGAGTTCGGCGCGGGCCAGCGCGGTGTCCACGATGCCGACCAGGTCCGGATCGCTGGCCTGTAGGACGGTCAGGCCGAGGCCGCAGGGCACGTCGACGCCGAACTGGTCGCGCCACTTCTTGATCTGCTCGCACAGCGCGTTCAGCATCCACTCGCCCACCGGCAGGCTCGCGCCGGTCTGCTCGGCGAGTTCGACGCACTCCTCGTACCCGATCGGGCCCTGTTCCGGATGGTTCCAGCGGAGCTGGATCGCAGCGCCCGCCGGTTGGTTGGTGGCCAGCAGCCGCCACGGCACCCATTCCGCGACGAGTTCGCCGAACTCCAGCGCGCCGGGCAGAGCGGCCGCGAGCCGAAGCTTGGCGCGTTCGCCCTTGTCGCGGTAGCGGTCGTAGACCGCCCACTGCCGTTTGCCGGTCGACTGGATGCGGCGCAGCGTCACGTCCGCGGCACGCAACAGTTCGGGCGCGGTGATCTCGCCGACCGGCGAATGCGCGACGCCGATGCTGGCCGACACCGCGATGCCGCCGTCTGCCAGGTGCAGCGGTTCGGCGAGTTCCTCGTTGATCGCCTCGACCGTGGCCAGCACGTCGGGTGACCCGACGGTGCGGATCAGCACCGCGAACTCGTCGCCTCCGACCCTGGCCACCAGGGTGTCGTCGCTCTCGACGCTGTCCTGCGCGAACAACGACTCCAGCCGCTTGGCCACGTCCTTGAGCAGCCGGTCGCCCTCGTCCATGCCGAGGCCGTTGTTGATGATCGAGAAGCCGTCGAGGTCGAGCAGGTACAGGGCGACGTACTGGCCGTGCGGGCCGAACTGGGTGCGTTCGCCGAGCATGCCCTCCAGCCGGGAGAGCAGGTGCTGCCGGTTCGGCAGTCCGGTCAGCGCGTCGTGCAGGGTCTGGAAGCTGACCCGGCCCTGCAACAGGTGCAGGTCGCTGACGTCCTCGACCATGGTCAGGTGCAGGCCGGGGCCTTCGTTCCCTTCGCGCAGCACCGACACGAGCAGGTAGACCCACGCGGTCTGACCGTCGGAGCGGATGAGCCTGCGGCGCTTGCGGAAGCGCTCGCCGTCGCGCTCGAACAGGCCCTGGTAGCTCGCGGAGAGGTCGGCGACCTCGTCCGCGTGGAAGAAGTCGGTGAGCGCACGGCCTTCCAGCTCGCCCGGGTGGTAGCCGAGGATCTCGGCCATCCTCGGGTTGACCTCAAGGACCTGGCCGTCCGGGTTGCTGATCGCGATGCCAACCGCCGAGCGGGTGAAGATCTCTTTGAACCGGGCCTCGCTGATGGCCAGGTCGAGGCGGGCCTGGCTCATCGCACGCAGCAATGCCTGCTTGACCTGTTCCTGCTGCGCGAACAGCCATTCCCTGGTGGCCGCGGCATAGCCGGCGCAGAGGCCGGCGAGCAGCGAGACGATCTTGGTGGACGCGTCGTCGACGCCTGCCATCGCGCCGATCGAGAGCAGCGGCCTGCTCAGCGCGTCGACGCTGGCCCTGAGGCTGGTCGGTCCGGTGAACCTGGCGTCGACGAGCGCCGCACCGACCTGTTCGGCCGGCATGGCCGAGAAGGGCGCGCTGAGCAGCGCGCCGACGAGCTGGGCGACGAACCCCTCGAACATCGGCACGAGTTCGGCGCCGGGTACCGGCGAGTAGGCGGTGCGATACACCGCCTGGGCCCAGCGCTCGCCGACCGCGGCGCAGGCCGCAGCCAACTCCGGGTTGTCCGGAGATAGCGGCGGCACGTCCCGTGAGTCGGTCATCGCTGCAAGGCCGCCGGTCAGTCCACCGGCGAGCCTGTCGTCCACTCCTTCTGCCTCAGTCCTGGTCTTCAACAGCTCTATCGACGTCCCGCCGCGATGCATACCACGCCCTGCGCAGGCGAAGAGATCACCACGAACTCCTAGAAGTGATTGCACGATGCGGTTTCGACCTTAGTGGGCGCTCGGAGCGCTAAACAGGAAGGTCCACCCAGACGACCACTCTGCCACCCGAACGGAGCAAGGTTCCACACGGTAGGCAATCACGAGATAATAACAAATCGGATATTAACGGCACACAGCGTGACAACTACCCGCCAAATGTGCCGCCTTCATCCTCCATGTGAGTTAGCGTCTGCGCGATCAATTTAGCAGGTAAGCAGGGATTACGCTGCCGCCAATTCGAGATGCCGAACAATCCCCACACCGCTCCACCTCAGCCGACCAGCGCGGGCGAGCCCGCCAACGAGGTCAGCAACTGGGCGCACCAGTTGAGCAGTTCCTGATCGCGCAGTGCCGGTGCGCCGATCCGGCCGCCCGCGCCGCCCTCGGTCGGCCTCGGCACAGACACCGTGTGCACGGTCGCCTTGTACAACGCCTTGGGGTACAGGCGCTTGAGCCGCACCAGCTGCGAGTCGCGCAGCTCAAGCGGCGCGAACCGGATGCTCGACCCCTGGGTGGCCACCTCGGTGACCCCGTGCGCGCGGCAGATCTGCCGGAACCTGGCCACGGCCAGCAGGTTCTCCACCGGCAGCGGCAGCGGCCCGTACCGGTCGACGAGTTCCTCCCTGACCCGCTGCGTTGCCTCCTCGTCGCCGGCCGCGGCGATCTTGCGGTACGCCTCAAGCCGCAGCCGCTCCCCCGGCACGTAGTCGTGCGGGATGTGCGCGTCCACCGGCAGGTCGACCCGGACGTCGGCCAGCTCCTGCTCGTCGTCGCCGCCGTCGACGCCCGCGTGCGTACGGAACGCCTCGACCGCCTCGCCGACCAGCCGCAGGTAAAGGTCGAACCCGACGCCCGCGATGTGCCCGGACTGCTCGGCGCCGAGGATGTTGCCCGCGCCGCGGATCTCCAGGTCCTTCATGGCCACGGCCATGCCGGCGCCCAGTTCGGTGTTCTGCGCGATGGTGGCCAGCCGGTCGTGCGCGGTCTCGGTCAGCGGCTGCTCGGGCGGGTAGAGGAAGTAGGAGTAGCCGCGCTCCCGGCCTCGGCCGACCCGGCCGCGCAACTGGTGCAGCTGGGCAAGGCCGAGCAGGTCGCCGCGTTCGACGATGAGCGTGTTCGCGTTCGAGATGTCCAGGCCGGTTTCGATGATGGTGGTGCAGACCAGGACGTCGTTCTCGCGTTCCCAGAAGCCCTGGATCAGCTTTTCCAGCCGGTCCTCGTTCATCTGCCCGTGCGCGGTCACCACCCGCGCTTCCGGGACCAGTTCCCGCAATCGTTTGGCGGCTTTTTCGATCGTCGAAACCCGATTGTGGACGTAGAAAACCTGGCCGTCGCGGAGCAGTTCGCGACGAATCGCCGCGGCCACCTGTTTGTCGTCGTAGGTGCCAACATAGGTGAGGATCGGATGCCGTTCCTCGGGCGGCGTGAGAATTGTCGACATCTCGCGGATGCCGGCCAGACTCATCTCCAGCGTGCGCGGAATCGGCGTCGCGGACATGGTGAGCACGTCAACGTGGGTGCGCAGGGACTTGATGTGCTCCTTGTGCTCGACGCCGAAGCGCTGCTCCTCGTCAACGATGACCAGGCCGAGGTCCTTCCAGCGGATGCCGGTCTGCAACAGCCGATGCGTGCCGATCACGATGTCGACCGTGCCGTCGGCCAGTCCCTCGATGATCTGTTCCACGTCGCCCGAGTGCGTGAACCGGGAAAGACCCTTGATGGTTACTGGAAACGATTGCATCCGCTCTGCGAACGTGTTCAGGTGCTGCTGGGCGAGCAGCGTGGTCGGCACGAGCACGACCACCTGCTTGCCGTCCTGCACCGCCTTGAAGGCCGCCCGCACCGCGATCTCGGTCTTGCCGTAGCCGACGTCGCCGCACACCACCCGGTCCATCGGGACCGGCTTCATCATGTCCGCCTTGACCTCGTCGATCGCGGCCATCTGGTCGGGCGTCTCGATGAACGGGAAGGCGTCCTCCAGTTCCGCTTGCCACGGCGTGTCCGGCCCGAAGGCGTGACCGGGCGCCGCCTGACGCGCGGCGTAGAGCTGAACCAGTTCCGCGGCGATCTGCTTGACCGCCTTCTTGGCCTTGGCCTTGGTGTTCTTCCAGTCCGAGCCGCCGAGCCGGTTCAACGTCGGCAGCTCGCCGCCCACGTAGCGGGACACCTCGTCGAGCTGGTCGGTCGGCACGAACAGCCGGTCACCCGGCTGGCCGCGCTTGCTCGCCGCGTACTCCAGCACCAGGTACTCGCGGGTCGCGCCGGCGACCGTGCGCTGCACCATCTCCACGTACTTGCCGATGCCGTGCTGCTCGTGCACGACGTAGTCGCCCGGCCGCAGCGCCAGCGGATCGACCGCGTTGCGCCGCCGCGACGGCATCGTCGTCCGCATGTCCTTTGTGGACGTACCACCTCGGCCACCGGTCAGGTCCGTCTCGGTGAGCACCACGTACCCGATGTCCGGCGCGGCGAACCCCTCTTCGAGGCACCCGCGCACCACGGTCACCATGCCGGCCGACGGCGCTTCGTCGTCCAGCCCGTTCTCGGCAAGCACCGCGGCGATCTCCGCGTCGCGCAACTGCTCGGCCGCCCGCTGCGCGGTACCGGCACCCGGCACCACCAGCACGGCGGTCCCACCGGTGGCCACGTGCGCGCGCAGGTCGGCGAACGCGCGCGGCACCTCGCCGCGATACGCCTCGACCGGCCGCAGCTCAAGCCGGAGCACGTCCTCGCCCTCGGCGGTCAGCTGCGACAGCGTCCACCACGGATGATCATGGTCGCGGGCGCGCGCCGCCACGTCGCCGATCTCCCAGTACGCGGACGCGCCGAGATCGATCGGCGCCTTGCCACCACTGGCGGCGGCCATCCACGAGGCTTCCAGGAACTCCTGTCCGGTGCGCACCAGGTCGTGCGCGCGGGCGCGGATCTTCTCCGGATCGGCGAGCAGGACGTGCGTGCCGGCCGGGACCACGTCGGTCAGCAGCTGCATCTCGCCGGGGCACAACGCCGGGATCAGCGCCTCCATGCCCTCGCTCGGGATCCCGATCCCCTGCGCGAGCTTCTCCAGCAGCTCGGTCAGGTGCGCGTCGTTCTGGTGCGCCCCGGCCAGCTCCGCTGCCCGCGCCTTGACCGCGTCGGTGAGCAGCAGCTCACGGCACGGCGGCGCGGTCAGCTCGGTGATCTCGCCGGGCAGCGAGCGCTGGTCGGCAACGGAGAACGGCCGGATCTCGCTGACCTCGTCCCCCCAGAACTCGACCCGTACCGGATGCTCGGCGGTCGGCGGGAACAGGTCGAGGATGCCGCCGCGCACCGCGAACTCGCCGCGCTTCTCCACCATGTCGACCCGCGCATAGGCGAGTTCGACGAGCCGTTCGACCAGCTCCTCGAAGTCCTGCTCCTCGCCGACCTTCAGGTTGACCGGCTTCAGCTCGCCAAGGCCCGGCGCCATCGGCTGGATCAGGCTGCGCACCGCGGTCACCACGACCCGCAGTCGCCCTGCCGGGTGCTCCTCCGGATGCGCCAGCCTGCGCAACACCGCCAGCCGCTGCCCCACCGTGTCCGCGCGCGGCGAGAGGCGCTCGTGCGGCAACGTCTCCCAGGACGGGAACGAGGTCACCACGTCCCGCCCGAGCAGATCGCCGAGCACGGTGGTCAGCTCCTCGACCTCGCGCCCGGTCGCCGTCACCACCAGCACCGGCCGATCGGCACCACCGAGATCGGCGGGCGCGGCCAGCGCCGCCACCGCGAGCGGACGCGCGGCGGGCGGCCCTTCCAACTCCAGGATGCCAACGTCGGCCCGCTCCACGATGGAACGGAGACCGGCGGTGGGCAGCACGGCACGAAGCAGACCGGAAAGCGATCCAGACAAGACTCAAATCCCCCTACAACAGCAGCAAACGGACAAAGCGGGCGAGGAATGGGCGCAGGACACACCCCTGCCCGGGACAACAACCTCGGAAGGGGCCTGTTGCCTCCACCCTACGTCCAACCCCCGACAGCGCGCCGTCGAGTAACAGCTCCTACCGCCACACCAGCCGATCCGGATCCCAGCACCCGCCGGTCAGGCCGCCGGATAACACCGGATCGAGGAACCAGCCGACCAACTCGACAGCATCGGCATAGCGCACGTGATCGACACAGTCGGCGACGCCACGCGCCGCAGCGGCGTAGGCAGCGCGCCAACCGTGCGGCGTCCGGTACTCGGTAATGGGTGCCAGCCCGCGATGCGCCCGCTCGGCCTCGATCGCGTACCGCAGTGCCGAAGCGTCGACCGGCTGGGTGCGTGCGATGACGACCAGGTCGACCAGGTCACGGACCCTGGTCGAGGGCGTGCCAACGGTTCCGAACAGCTCGAACGTGGCGCACAGCTTGTCAGCCACGTGATCCACGATCGGATACAACCGGAAGGGCGGTGCCTGGAACCCGGCGATGTCGGTAATCGGGTCCGGCACCCGATACTCCGGCTCGACCGTGATGAGGCTGCCCACGACCGTGTCCACCGTGAACGCCAGCTTCCGCCGCGCACCGACGTACCCGTCGACCTTGACGGTCGCCAATTGCGCTCCTCCTCTGCCCGGTCGTTCCTCCCGAACTCGGTCGAGCGTGGTGACGAATCGGAAATGGTCCTTGAGATCGATCGCGGCGAGTGCCGCCAACTCAGTCACCGCGTCCGCGACCGCGCCCTCCCGGCGGAACAGATCGATGTCTTTGCTATGCCGGGCGGATCGGGTTCGGACAAGAAGGGCGGTGCCTCCCTTGAGCACCCAGTCGCCCTCAACGGAGAAGATCCGAGCGAGGAACCGCTCGTAACAGAACTGCCGTTGCAACGCTGTCTTGGTCAGCCACGGGTTGGCCGCGACGCACCGGGCAATCCTGCTGTCAATCGCGGCCCACAGCGCTTCGGCCGTGCGGTAGTCAGCGAGTGCCCGATCGGGAACTTTCGCGGTCAGGGCCGGACTCCTTGTCGTGAGCGGACAGGTCTAAGTGGACGGCGACCTGGTCGGCGAGGCGGGCGATGTCGATCTGGGTCAAAGGCCGGTCGGTCTTCGGGTCGGTCATCCGCAGCCGCTGCGCCATCAGATCGCCCAGCGCGTCCTCCAGCGCGTTACCAAGGCGCAGCAGGTAGTCGAGCAGCCGGTCACCGTCGCCAGCCGGACAGCTGTATCTGGCCGCGAAGCGGCCGATCCGTCGTGCGACGTCATACACGTCGATCACTCGGGCACGCACGGCCGAGGCGAGCACGCCTGCGACGTGTTCGCCGTCGCGGCCGGTCGCGAGCAGGTCGACGACGGTTCGCTCGGGCCGGGTGACCGGGAGGCCGTCGCGCACCACGACGTCGTGTGCGGCGAGTGCGACGCGATGCAGCACGACGTCGGTACGCCGGGTCTGCGTGCGGACCGGGACGGTGAACTCGTGCCGGTCGGCATCGAGATCGCCGAAACCGAAGATGCCGGCAGCGGAGGCGTGCGAGACGACCGCACCAAGGGGACCGTCACCGAGTCGGTCAGCGGCCGAGCGGGCCGGGTCGAGGTGTAGCCAGGCAGCGCGCAGGTCGATCAGTTCGTCCGCGCCTGCGCCACTGATGAGGTACACACCGTGGGTGCGCCGCTCGACAACGCCAGCCTGGACCAGGCGGGTCAACTGGGCTCGGTTGACGCCTTCCTGCTGCGCCTGGGCCGAGGTGAACAGGCCCCACTGGCCAGCGGCGAGCCTGGCGAGCGAACCCTCAGCCCGACGTGACATACTGCGAAAGTATCAGATTTAGCAGCTATTGAAGTAGTCAGGGTGCTGAGGTCAGGTAGCGCTGGAGGGTTGGGCCGATGTAGGCGACGAGTTGGTCGCTGCTCATCGCGACGACCGGGGGCAGCTTGAGGATGTAGCGGGTCAGTGCGATGCCGAGGACCTGCGTTGCCATCAGGCCGGCGCGGCGCGGGGCGTCGTCCGGGTCGCCGACGCGCAGGACGGCGGGCATGACCTGGCCGGTGAAGATGTCCCGCAGCTTGGCGATGGCGCGGTCGTCGGTGATGGACGAGCGGAGCAGGGTCAGCAGGATCTCGCTGGCCGGCGGCTGCTCCCAGACGGTGATGGCGTGCCGGAGCAGGGTCTCGCCGAGCCGGTCCGGCTCGATGTCGCCGAGGTCGGCGAGACCGAGATCGACGTCGACGGCCGCGGCGAACAGGCCGTCCTTGTTGCCGTAGTAGCGCATCACCATCGAGGGGTCGATGTCCGCGTCCGCGGCGATGGCCCGGATGGTCGCCTTCTGGAAGCCGTCGGCGGCGAAGCGGCGGCGGGCCGCGTCGAGGATCGCGGTGCGGGTGGCGTCTGAGCGACGTGGGGTTTCGTCCTGGTCGAGCATGCCAACAAGTGTAGGCCAACAAGTGTTGACATGCCATCGGCAGCGGCCTACATTGAAGTCAACAAGCGTTGGCAAACAGTTGTTGACTAACTCCTGGAGGCGATCATGAACGCACTGCCGGAACACACCTCGGTACTGATCGTCGGCGCGGGCCCTGCCGGGTTGGCGGCCGCGGTCACGCTGGCCGAGGCTGGCGTGGACGCCGTGGTGCTGGACAGGCTCGGCGAGGCCGCGAACACCTCGCGCGCCGCTGTCGTGCACGCACGCACTCTTGAGGTGCTCGACGAACTGGGCGTCGCCGACAACCTGATCGCCAAGGGCGAGATCATGGACCGGTTCACCATGTTCGACGGCCCGCGCACGCTCGCCTCGATCACCTTCGACGGCCTGCCGACCCGCTACCCGTTCACGCTGATGGTGCCGCAGGACGTCACCGAGGCGACCCTGCTCGCCAAGCTGCGCTCGCTCGGCAACGACGTGCACCGGCCGTACCGAGTGACCACTGTGGACAGTCGGGCGGACGGCGTCACCGTCACCGCGACCGACGCACAGGGCGTCGAGCGCCGGATCGAGGCCGACTATCTGATCGGCGCGGACGGCATGCACAGCGTTGTACGCGAGCAGGCCGGCATCGGCTTCACCGGCGGCAGCTACGCCGAGTCGTTCGTGCTCGCCGACGTGCGGATGACCTGGCCGATCTCGCGCAAGGACGTGACCATGCACCTGTCCGCCGATGGCATCACCGTGGTCGCACCGCTGCCCGGCGACCGGTTCCGCGTTGTCGCCACCGTCCCGCGGGCGCCACAACACCCGAGCATCGACGACATCCAGGCGATCCTGGCCGCACGCGGTCCACACGGGACGATCAAGGTGCGCGAGGTGCTGTGGAGCTCGCGGTTCCACGTGCACCACCGGGTCGCCGACCGCTACCGCGCCGGCCGGATCCTGCTCGCGGGAGACGCGGCGCACGTGCACAGCCCGGCGGGCGGGCAGGGCATGAACACCGGCATCCAGGACGCGGTCGTGCTCGGCAGGCTGCTCGTCCGCGCGATCGAGGGCGAGGACGTGCTCGACGACTATGAGACGACCCGCCGCCCGGTCGCGCTCGGCGTTGTGTCCTTCACCGACCGGATGACCAGGATGGCGACGCTCACCTCGGCCCCGCTGCGCGCCGTGCGGGACATCGCCCTCCCACTGCTCACCCGTATTCCTCGGGTGCGCACGCGGATCGCCTACCAGCTCTCCGAGTTGGCCAACCGCTGACCGCGCTCAGACGGTGCCGATCAGAAGGCAAGGAAGTACATGAGGGCGATGTTGGCGATGAGCATCGGGACCGCGGTGGGTAGTTGGGCCTTGATCGCGCCGTACCGGTCGTCCATCTCCAACAGCGCCGCAGGGACGATGTTGAAGTTGGCGGCCATGGGCGTGCACAACGTGCCGCAGAACCCGGCGAGCATGCCGATCGCGAAGACCGCGGGCGGGTTGCCGTGGAACTGCTGCACCAGCACCGGCCAGCCGATGGCCGCCGTCATGATCGGGAAGGCGGCGAAGGCGTTGCCCATGATCACCGTGAACAGCGCCATGCCGACGCAGTACACGACGACCGCGCCGAGCAGCGAGCCACTGGGGATGACGTGCTTGGTGATGGTGCCGACCGCCTTGCCGACGCCTGCCGCCGTGAACAGGTTGCCGAGGGTGGCCAGCATCTGCGGCAGCACGACGGCCCAGCCGATCGCCTCCAGCAGCCTGCGCGCCTCGTGCACCGGCGCGGCCGGCGATGGCGGGCGCAGCATGAGCACGCCGGCCACGACCGCGATGATCGCGGCGACGCCGAGCCCGATGATCGTCTCCGAACCGGTTTCCAGCAGCGGCTTGCCGCCGACGTGGATGGCCTTGATCGCGGTCGCGAAGATGACCGTGATCACCGGGATGAGCAGCGCAGGCACGAACAGCCAGCCGCCGAAGCGGTCGGCGCCCACCTTCTGCTCGGCCTCGGTCGGTCCCTTGGCCTGACCCCGGCCGAGTTGCCCGGTACCGGCCAGCACGGCGAGCACGATCACCAGGATGCCCAGGATCCACGGTGGCATGGACTTGTTGACCACGAACGTGCCGAGCGGGAACGAGACGCCGAACAACGCCCAGAAGATGCCGCTGGTGATGCGTTTGCTGTTCGTCCGATCGACGAGGACGAAGCCGCTGATGACGACGAAGATCAGCCCGCACAGCCAGTAGAACCATTCCGCCCTGATCATTCCGACGCCCCAGACGCCGCACCGTCGACGCTGTCCGCGCTGTCGGCGAGTCTGCCGAGTTGGCGGTCGAGGTAGAGCAATCGTCCACCGTGGATGACCAGCGCGACGATCGCGGTCGGAATCGCCCAGATCGCGATCTGGAACGCGTCGAGCTTGACGTGGTAGGCGGAGTCGACGAACGCGGCGATCAGCAGGATCGAGCCGATGGCCACGAAGATGTCCTCGCCGAAGAACACCCCGACGTTGTCCGCGCTGGCCGCGAACCACTTGATCCGTTCGGTCATGGCCGGCGGCACCGAGCCGTAGCGGCGCAGCGCGGCACCCTCGGCCATGGGGAACACCAGCGGCCGCACGGTCTGCGCCGGCCCGGCGATGGAGTTGAGGCCGAGCGCGGCGGTGACCTGGCGGATGAGCTGGTAGAGGGCGAGCAGCCTGCCTGGCGTCACCGAGGACAGCCTGGCGATCATGCGTCTGGCCTGTTCCTGTAGGCCGAACCGTTCGATAAGGCCGATCACCGGCAGCACCACGATGAACACGCTGACCGAGCGGCTGCTCGCGAAGCCGGAGCCGAACGCGTTCAGGATCGCCAGCGGCGAAAGGCCGCCGAGCAGGCCGGTCACGATGCCGGCGATGGTCACCACCAGGAGCGGGTTCAACCGCAATGCGAACCCGATGACGACGAGCAGCACACCGATCAGGACCAGCATCCCCGAAGCGTAGGGATTGTTGAGCAATCCAACAAGAGCCCATCGACAGGAGCTGTCGGGGGTGGACAGATGTTTCCGAATCGCCATAACCTCGCTGGCGGAGCCGTCGGCGATGCGCCGCGGCAAAAGGGGGAACATCAATGTCGCGAGATTCGTGGCAGCTGCGTGCTGCCCGGTACTACGACGACGCCACCTTCGGCGGGCGGCCCGAGCTGGTTGTCGAGGGCGAAGACGAACTGGACGCGATCGAGGCCGATCTGGCGCTCGCCCGAGGCAAGCTCTTACATGCGCGGTTCCTGGACGGGCGGACCGACCGGGACGAACGCGAGCTGCCGCTGTTCGAGAAAGCCGTTGAGCTGTACGGGAAACTGGACGATCGGGCCAAACTCGCGGACGCGTTGTTCTGGGTCGGCTGCTGCCACCAGGTCGTGCTGGACGACGAGAGCACCGCGCTGGACTACTTCCACGCCTCCTACGACCTCGCCGCCGAACTCGGCGAGGATCTGACCCGTTCGTTCGCGGTCCGTCATCTCGGTTTCGCCGCGCTCAGCTCGGGCGAACTGGACCTGGCCGAGACCCGCTTCGCCGAGTCGCTGCGGCTGCGCACGGACGCCGGCGCCCCGCCCGCCGCGGTCGCGGCCGCGATCATCCCGCTTGCCGTGCTGGCCGAGCAGCGCGGCGACCTGGGACTGGCCGAGGAACTCTTCGTGCGAGCACGCCGGATCGCCGAGGACAATGGAGCGGTCGGCGTACTCGGCTGGATCGACCAGGCGCGCGCCGACGCATAGCACGACGCCGCGTGACCGGTCCGGAACTCACCGGCTTGACGCGGCGTTGTCCGATGCGGTGAGTTGGCGGTCAGCCAGCTCGCGGAGGGCGAAAACGGCGAAAGGGGCAAGCTTTCGTGGTTACCCGGTGGCAACGGTTGCGGGCCGGATTCGGCCGCATGGTCGATGCGACGCGCCCTGGCACGCTGGCCGCGTACCAGGGGCTCGTGGCCAAGGCGGGCGCGGACGAGGCACGGATCGAGAAGCTGACCGACGAGGAACTGACCGCGGCAGCCACTGCGCTGCGTGATTCCTCCGGTGGTTGGAGCGACCGGGACCGGGTCGAATGGTGCGCGCTCGGCCGCGAGGCGGCCCGCCGCTCGATCGACCTGCGACCCTTCGACGTGCAGCTGCTCAGCACGCTGGCCATGCTGTCCGGGTCGGTCGTGCAGATGGCCACCGGTGAGGGCAAGACCCTGGTCGGCGCGCTGGTCGCGGCCGGCTACGCCACGCAGGGTCACCAGGTGCACGTGATCAGCGTGAACGACTACCTGGCCCAGCGCGACGCCGAGTGGATGGGCCCGCTCTACGAACTGCTCGGCGTCTCGGTCGGCTGGCTCTGCCAGCACTCCACCCCCGAGGAGCGCCGCGCCGCCTATGCCGCCGACGTCACCTACGTGTCGGTCAGCGAGGTCGGGTTCGACGTGCTGCGCGACCGGATGGTCACCGACATCGCCGACGTGATCGTGCCCGAACCGGACGTCGCCGTCGTGGACGAGGTCGACTCGGTGCTGGTCGACGAGGCGACCATCCCGCTGGTGCTGGCCGGCGCGGTCGCTGGCGACGAGACCGACCGGTCGATCACCAAGATCGTCGGTTCGCTGCGTCTCGACGAGCACTACGAGATCGACGACGAGGGCCGCAACGTCTTCCTCACCGAGGCGGGCGCGGAGGTCATCGAGCAGGCGCTTGGCGGGATCGACCTGTACGCGGCCGAGGCGGGCGCCACGCTCGCCCAGGTCAACGTGAGCCTGCACGCGCACGCGCTGCTCCGCCGCGACGTCGACTACCTGGTCAAGGACGGCAAGGTCGCGTTGATCAACTCGTCCCGCGGCCGGGTCGCGTCGTTGCAGCGCTGGCCGGACGGGTTGCAGGCCGCGGTCGAGTTGAAGGAGCAGGTCAAGGTCAGCGAAGGCGGCGAGGTCCTCGACCAGATGACCGTGCAGTCGCTGCTGCGCAGGTACAAGACGCTGTGCGGCATGTCGGGGACCGCTGCCCAGGTCGTGGAGAACCTCCAGGAGTTCTACCAGCTCGGCGTGCGCACTGCCGAGCCGAACGTGCCGTGCATCCGCGAGGACGAGCCGGACCGGGTGTACGCGACCGTGCCGCAGAAGGACGCCGCGATCGTCGACTACATCGCGGACCGGCACGAGGAGGGCCGCCCGGTGCTGGTCGGCACTCTCGACGTGGCCGAGTCGGAGCGGCTGGCGAAACGGCTGGCTCGGCGCGGGCTGTCCTGCGTCGTGTTGAACGCGCGCAACGATGCGAGCGAGGCCGCGATCGTGGCCGAGGCCGGCGCGTACGGCGCGATCACCGTGTCCACTCAGATGGCGGGGCGGGGCACGGACATCCGGTTGGGCGGCAGCAACGGCGAAGCGGATCACGACCGGGTCGCCGAGGTCGGCGGGCTGTGCGTGATCGGCACCGGCCGGCACAGCAGCAGCAGGCTGGACGACCAGCTGCGCGGCCGCGCGGGGCGGCAGGGCGACCCGGGCAGCAGCGTGTTCTTCGCCAGCCTTGAGGACGAGATCGTCCAGCACTACGCGCCGGAGACCGAACCTGCACACGACGACGAGACCGACGAGGACGGCCTGGTCCTCAGCAAGCGGGCCGCCGCAGACCTGCGGCACGCGCAGAAGGTGGCCGAGGCGGTGCAGCTGGAGATCCACCGCAACACCTGGCGCTACAACCAACTGGCCGAACAGCAGCGCACGATCCTGTTGCGGCACAGGGACAAGCTGCTCACCACCGATGCCGCGCTCGCCGAACTCAAGCAGCGCTGCCCCGATCGCTACGAGGAGCTGTCCGAAACGGTCAGCGACGAGGTGCTCGTCAAGGCGGCGCGCCTGATCGCACTGTTTCATGTGGACCGTTGCTGGGTGGATCACCTGGCTTTCCTCGCCGACATCAGGGAAACCATCCACCTGCACGCGCTCGCGCGGGAGGACCCGCTCACCGAGTTCCATCGGTTGTCGATCCCGGCGTTCAAGGAGCTGGTGTCGGACGCGTGGGAGCGCACCGAGAAGACGTTCCGCACCGCCAACATCACCGAGGAACACGGACTCGACCTGGCCGACGCCGGCCTGAAACGGCCCAACTCGACGTGGACGTACCTGGTGCAGGACAACCCGTTCGGCAACGAGGACGACCGCACCATCCGGCACGTCGCCGCGCTGCTGCGCAAGCGCCGCAACCGGAAGAAGGGTTAGAGGCTAGAAGTCGGGTTGCCGCTTCTCCAGGAAGGCGGCGACTCCTTCCGCGTACTCGGGGCTGAGCACGGCCTCGTCGTAGATGGCGTGCACCGCGTCGTCCTCTGCGTGCTGGCCGTTGGTGATCCTGGCGATGATCTGCTTGGACCCGCGCACGCTCACCGGCGCCCTTGACGCGATGCGCTCGGCGAGTTCGCGCACCCGGCCGTGCAGTTCCGTGGTCGGGGTCAGCTCGTTGACGAGGCCGATGCTCAGCGCGGTCGACGCGTCCAGGATGTCGCCGGTGAACAGGATTCGCTTGGCCCAGGCCGGCCCGACCGCGTCAACGAGTTGCTTGGTCGAGGTCATGTTGTAGACGATGCCGAGCTTGGCAGGGGTGATGCCGAACCGCGCGTCCTGCGCAGCGACGCGGATGTCGCAGGCGAGCGCGATCTCGCAGCCGCCGCCGATGCAGAACCCGCTGATCGCGGCGATCGTCGGGATCTCAAGCTCGGCGATGGCCCGCTCGCCCGCGTGCACGGCCGCGCCGTAGCGGCGTGCCCCGTCCGCGCCAGCGCGCAGCGTGGCGAACTCGCTGATGTCCGCGCCCGAGGAGAAGTGCTCGGTGCCGCGGATGATCAGCACCCGCGCGTCCGGCGCCGCCCTGACCCGATCGATCAGGCCGGGCAGCGCGGACCACATGGCGAAGCTCATCGCGTTGCGCCGCGCGGGCCGGTCGATGGTGAGGGTGGCCACGCGGCCGTCGATGGCCAGGTCAAGGTGCTCGTCCACGATCGAAAACCCTAGCTACTCCGCGCGACCGGTCCCCGCTTGGCCGGGGCGGGGTTCATCGGGTCGGGCGAGAGCGCGGCAAGGCCGTTCCAGGCCAGATTGGCCAGGTGCGCGGCTACCTCGGTCTTGTCCGGCTCGCGGGTGTCCAACCACCACTGTCCGGTCAACCCGACCATGCCGACCAGCGCCTGCGCGTAGAGTGCGGCCAGTTCGGGCTGGTAGCCGCGGCGCGCGAACTGTGCCCGCAGCACGTGTTCGACCTGGCGGGCGATGTCGCCGAGCAGGCTGGAGAACGTGCCGCCGGAACCGGTGACCGGCGAATCCCGCACCAGGATGCGGAAACCGTCCGCGTACTCCTCGATGTAGTCAAGAAAAGCGAGCGCGGCCTGGCCGACCAGCTGATGCGGATGATCGCCGACGGACAGCGCCGCCTCGATCCGGTCCAGCAGCCTGCGCATCTCCCGGTCGACAACGACGGCGTAGATGCCGTCCTTGCCGCCGAAGTGTTCGTACACAACAGGTTTGCTCACCCCGGCGCGATGCGCGATCTCCTCGACCGAGGTCGCCTCGAAACCGCGCTCCGCCAACACGCCACGCGCCACGTCGAGCAGTTGCGCACGACGCTGTGAGCCCGTCATCCGGACCCTGGTGACCGGATGGGGCACCGGTCCGTGTTCACCACTGCGCGTACGTCGCCTGCCCGCCATTTCGCAAGAGCATAGGCGTCCTGGCGGAGCGTCGAGGGCCGATCAACCCGAACAGGTCACTTGGTCTGCGCGGGTGCGGCGATCCGGGCCAGCCGCTGCGGGGTCGGCCAGCGCACGTTGGACGCCCAGCCGAACTTCTCGAACATCCAGATGACCCGTGCCGACATGTCGATCTGACCGCGCTGCACGCCGTGCCGGGCGCAGGTCGGGTCGGCGTGGTGCAGGTTGTGCCACGACTCGCCGCAGGACAGGATCGCCAGCGGCCAGAAGTTCGCCGCCTTGTCCCGCGAGTTGAACGGGCGCTCACCGAGCATGTGGCAGATCGAGTTGGTCGACCAGGTCACGTGGTGCAGCACGGCGATGCGCACGAGGCCGGCCCAGAAGAACGCGGTGAACCCGCCCCACAACGACCAGGTGATCAGGCCGCCGATGAGGCCGGGCAGCAGCAGCGAGACGATCGTGGTCAACCAGAACAGCTTGTGCACCCGGACGATGTCCTTGTCGGCCAGCAGGTCGGGCGCGAAGCGCTGCTTGTTGGTCATGTCGCGGTCGAACACCCAGCCCATGTGCGCGTGCCAGAAGCCCTTGACGATGGCAGCGGGCGAGGTGCCGAACAGCCACGGCGAGTGCGGGTCGCCGTCACGGTCGGAGAAGGCGTGGTGTCGCCGGTGGTCGGCGACCCAGATGATCACCGGGCCCTGCACGCCCATGCCGCCCGCCACCGCGAGCGCGACGCGCAGCCAGCGCTTGGCCTTGAACGAGCCGTGCGTGAAGTAGCGGTGGTAGCCGACGGTAACGCCGAGGCAGGTCAGGTAGAAGAAGAACACGCTCAGCGCGACGTCCAACCAGGTGAGGCCCCAGCCCCAGACGAAGGGGATGGCCGCGATCAGCGCCAGCATCGGTATCAGGACGAACCCGTATACCGCGACCTGAGCCCAAGGGTTGCGGCGGCCGTTGATCATCGGCTTCGGACCGGCCGATTGGCCCTCGGAGACCCGATCGAGGGTGCTCGTCATCTGATACCTCACCGTCTCCATAGAACTTAGGGGAACCTAACTTACGATACCGTAACCCAACGCCAGGGTAAGTTGAAACCCGTCGGTTGTGCCAGCTCCAACCGGTCGACATCACCCACCGCCGACACCAAAAGCTGCGGTCAGGTGGTATTCGGAGTCAATTCGCGCGGGGAGCCGGTATGACAGCCCAGAAGCACGCATGACACCATGGGGGTCGCGCGAGCCACGGCGCGAGCGCAAGAGCCAGCCGGTTGGAGCTGACGTCGGCCGGCAGATCCGCCATAGTGTAAAGGCAGCACCTCAGATTTTGGTTCTGATGGTCCAGGTTCGAATCCTGGTGGCGGAGCAAGTGGTGGTGCCGCATTCGTTCCTGCCCGGCCCGCGCCGGGTAGCAGGACCGACACGGACGGAGGTGGCCAACTGCCCGACAACACGGTCACTCCAGCCGCGCCGGCCAAGCCCTCCTTCAGCGACATCTCCGAAGCCTGGCTGCTCGGTCGCGGCCGTGAACTGATCTCGATCGCCCAGTTCAGCGATGTCAAGGAGCAGCTGCGCATCGTCGAGGAACTCGACAGCCTGCTCACCGAGACGCAGCGGCGGGCAGAACCGGTCGCCGTCGGTCAGATGCTCCGGTTCGCGGTCACCGCCCGCATGCTGACTTCGTCAATTTCCAACGAACTCGTCGATCCGCTGCTGGACGAGTTGCTCGAACACGCCCGCCGGCACGGTCTCACGCTGCTGGAAGCCAACGCGTTCGCGCTGCGCGCCAAGCGCGCGCTGCGCAGCGGCGCCAACGAGATCGCGGTCGAGGACCTGGCCGTCGCGCTGGCCATGCTCGACTCCGAACCGATCGCCAGCGGCAGCGAGCCGGGCGAGCACCAGACCAACCAGCCGCGCCAGCATATCGAGGGCCTGCTCTCCGCCGTCCTGGTCGACACCACGCTCGCCCTCACCGACCTTGGCATGTTCGAGGTCGCCGACGAGGTCACCGCGCGCGCCAACACCACCATCGCCACCTGGGGCCCGCACGAGATCGCGGTGAACCTGTGCAACCGGGTCCGGCTGTGGCTGGGTTGGGCGCTGCAACAGGAACGGCTCGGCAACACCCGGCAGGCCGCGAAACGCTTCCGCACCGCGGCCCAGATGGCCGAGGACGCCGAAGTGCCCTTCCGCGACTCGCTGTTTCCGCTGGACAAGACCAGGCCGGCCGCTGACCAGGTGACCCTGCTCGGCGCGGCGCACGCGCTGGCCAAGCCCGGTGGCGAGCACATCGAGCGGCTCGAATCGCTGCTGCACACCAACAACGCCAACTCCGACCTGGCCATCGTGGCCATCGCGCTGGCCCGCTGCTACGCGGCCGACGGCGACGTGCCGGAGGCGATAGCCACGCTCACCGAGATGCGCCAGCACCTGGCCGACGACACGTGCGAGTCGGTACAGCGGCTCTCGATCATCCGCGAGATCGCCCGGCTCTGCTCGGCAACCACCGACACCGAGGCGCAGACCACCGGCACCAGCACGGACGAACTGCGCCGCATCCTCGCCCTTGAGGCGTACGCGGACGAACTGGAGAAGGAACTCTGGGCCAGCCGCACCTCCCGCCAGGCCACCGTGAAGGCCCGCCGTGAGCACGTCCGGCTCTCCCGCGAGCACGGCGCCATCTCGATCAAGGCCATGGAGGACCCGCTCACCGGCCTTGCCAACCGGCGCGCGCTCGACGAACGACTGGCCGAGCTGACCGCGCAGCAAGGCAGCCAGGTGGTGTCCATCGCACTGGTCGACCTCGACGGGTTCAAGGCCGTCAACGACCGCGCATCGCACGCCGAGGGCGACGACGTGCTGCGCGTTGTCGCCGGCACGCTGCGTAACACCCTGCGCGGTGGCGACCTGGTCGCCCGCTACGGCGGTGACGAGTTCGTCGCCCTACTCCCCGGCGCTCCGCTGTCCGCGGCGGAGAACGCGCTCAACCGCGCCGCCAAGGCCGTCGCCAACCTGCCGACCGACCTCTCGCACGGGGTCACCCTGTCCGTCGGCGTGGTCTCGCTGCGCCCGCAGGAGTCCGCAGCGAGCGTGCTCGCGCGTGCCGACCATGCCATGTACCAGGCAAAACGCGGTGGCGGTAACGCCGTAGCCGCAGTCTCCGGCGGCCCGGCCGCCGAATCGGGCGAACAGGCTGAAGAGGTGCAGGGGACCGGGCCGGCCTGGGTGCCTCCGGAGGCACCGTAGGATCGGGGCACACCCCAGCGTCCGCCCGTGCCGTAGCGGCACGCCGTTCGGGGCGTACGTGAACCGACGAACACGGTCGGTCACCGAAACGAAAGCGACCACCCGACCGACGTACGAGCACGATCCCGATTCCCACGATCCCGATTCCCACGATGGCGAGGGAGAACCTCGAATGCCCGAGGGCGTTACCGGAGGAATGACCGTATCGGTCCCTGCACCAGCGCCGGAGGGCGCCGGCCCGATCACCGCGATCGTGCTCGCGGCGGGCGAGGGCACCAGGATGCGGTCGGCCACGCCGAAGGTGCTGCACCGCATCGCCGGTCGCACCCTGGTCGAGCACGCGGTCCGCGCCGCGGCGGGGCTCGCCCCACAACACCTGGTCACCGTCGTCGGCCACGGCCGCGACGCCGTCACCGACCACCTCAAGACCGTCGGCGAGACGCTCGGCCGCGAGATCGTCGTAGCCGTGCAGGAGCAGCAGCAGGGCACCGGCCACGCGGTCGCCTGCGGCCTCGACGAACTGCCCGCCGACCTGACCGGCACCGTGGTCGTCTCCTACGGCGATGCCCCGCTGCTCACCCCGCAGACCCTGCACGACCTCGTCGCCGAACACGTCGCGCGCGGTCAGGCCGTGACCGTGCTCACCGCGATCGTGCCCGACCCGAACGGCTACGGCCGCATCCTGCGCGACGCCGACGGTGCGGTCACCGCGATCGTCGAGCAGCGCGACGCCACCGACGAGCAGCGCGCCATCCACGAGATCAACTCGGGCATCTACGCCTTTGACGCGCGGGTGCTGATCGACGCGCTCGGCCGGCTGGGCACCGACAACGCCCAGGGTGAGCTGTATCTCACCGATGTGATCGGCATCGCCCGCGCCGCCGGTCACCGGGCGGGCGCACTTGTCACCGACGACGTGTGGCAGGTGGAGGGCGTCAACGACCGCGTCCAACTGGCGAACCTCGGCGCCGAGCTGAACCGGCGGCTGGTCCGCGAATGGCAGCGGGCCGGCGTCACCATGCTCGACCCGACCACGGTCTGGCTGGACATGGACGTCGAGCTGGCCAGAGACGTCACCATCGAGCCGAACACCCAGTTGCGCGGGCGCACCACCGTCGGCGAGGGCGCCACCATCGGCCCGGACACCACGCTCACCGACGTGATCATCGGCGCGGGCGCCAGCGTGGTCCGCACGCACGGCAGCGGCGCCGAGGTCGGTCCCGGCGCGAGCGTCGGCCCCTTCGCCTACCTGCGGCCCGGCGCCCAGCTCGGTGAGAAGGGCAAGATCGGCACGTTCGTCGAGGTCAAGAACTCGCAGATCGGCCGGGGCACGAAGGTGCCGCACCTGAGTTACGTTGGGGACGCGACCATCGGCGAGTACAGCAACATCGGCGCGGCGAGCGTGTTCGTCAACTACGACGGTGTCAACAAGCACCGCACCGTCGTCGGGTCGCACGTGCGCATGGGCTCGGACAACATGTACGTCGCGCCGGTCACCATCGGCGACGGCGCGGCAAGCGGGGCGGGCGCCGTGATCCGGCGCAACGTGCCGCCAGGGGCGCTGGCCGTGTCCGGCGGCCCGCAACGCAACCTGGAAGGCTGGGTACTCAGCAAGCGAGCGGGCACCCCGGCGGCACAGGCCGCGCAAGCCGCCCTCGACGCCATCCAGGCAGACGCGATCCAGGCAGACGAACAAGAGGACTGACTACCGCCATGAGTCCGAAATCCGGAATTCCGAAGAAGAGCTTGATGCTCTTCGCCGGCCGCGCCCATCACGAGCTCGCCGACGAGGTGGCCAAGCATCTCAACGTGACGATCACGCCACAGTCGGCATATGACTTCGCCAACGGAGAGATCTTCGTCCGGTTCGAGGAATCGGTGCGGGGCAGCGACGCGTTCGTCATCCAGAGCCACTGCGCGCCCATCAACAAGTGGGTGATGGAACAACTGATCATGGTCGACGCGCTCAAGCGCGCCAGCGCCAAGCGGATCACCGTGATCATGCCGTTCTACCCGTACGCGCGGCAGGACAAGAAGCACAAGGGCCGTGAGCCGATCTCCGCCCGGCTGATCGCCGACCTGTTCAAGACCGCGGGCGCCGACCGGATCATGACCGTCGACCTGCACACCGCGCAGATCATGGGCTTCTTCGACGGCCCAGTCGACCACCTGCTCGCGCAGACCCTGCTCGCCGACCACGTCAGCGCGACCTACTCGGGCGAGCCGATCACCGTGGTCTCCCCCGACGCCGGCCGCACCAAGCTGGCGGAGAAATGGGCCGACCAGCTCGGCGGCACGCCCATCGCGTTCATCCACAAGACCCGCGACCCGCTCAAGCCCAACGAGGTCGTCGCCAACCGCGTGGTCGGCGAGATCAAGGGCAGGTTGTGCGTTGTCATCGACGACATGGTCGACACCGGCGGCACCATCGCCAAGGCCGTCGGCCAGCTGTTGACGGCAGGCGCGTCGGACGTGGTGATCGCCGCGACGCACGGCGTGCTGTCCGGCAACGCACCGCAGCGCCTTGCCGAGTGCGGGGCACGCGAGGTGATTTTCACCAACACGCTGCCGATCGAGGACGAGAAACGCTTCCCCGGCCTGACCGTGTTGTCGATCGCCCCGCTGCTGGCCAGGGCGATCCAGGAAGTGTTCGAGGACGGGTCGGTCACCAGTCTGTTCAACGGGAACGCCTGAGTATTTCGGCGACCCCCGTTCGGCGTTGCTGATGTAGGCGGCCTACACTGACGGGGTTGCCTCGGCGAGGACGGGCCCATCTGGGCCTGGCGTGATCGACGCGGCGGTTGGTCTTGCAGCCTGCCGTCATGTCCGATGGTCGCGCGAGCCGCCGTCGGAGGCAACCACCGCCCACTCACTTCGCAGCACCGGCCATTGTGCCGGACGAGGATCGAAACAAGGAGTACCCCGCCGTGTCCGAGGTCCGTCTCGCCGCCGAGCCGCGAACCGAGTTCGGTAAGGGCGCCGCCCGCCGTACCCGTCGCGCCGGCAAGATCCCCGCGGTGCTCTACGGCCACGGTTCCGACCCGAAGCACCTGGCCCTGCCGGCGCTTGAGTTCGCCCGTGTCGTCCGTGAGCACGGCCAGAATGCCGTTCTAACTCTCGACATCGATGCGTCCGGCACCGAGCTGGCGCTGACCAAGACGGTCACAACGCATCCGATCAAGAACTACATCGAGCACGTCGACCTGCTGCTGGTTCAGCGCGGCGAGAAGGTCACCGTCGACATCCCCGTCGTGGTGACCGGCGACGCGGCCTCCGGCACCCTGGTCAACCAGGAGGCCACCACCATCCAGGTGGAGGCCGAGGCGCTGCACATTCCGGAAGAGGTCCAGGTCTCGGTGGAGGGTGTCGCCGCAGGTACCCAGATCACCGCGGCGCAGCTGACCCTGCCCCAGGGCGTCGACCTCGCGGTCGACCCGGACACGCTGGTCGTCAACGTCATCGTCGCGCCGACCGCTGCCCAGCTCGACGCAGGCGAGAGCGAAGGCGCCGCCGAGGGCGAAGGTCAGGACAGCGACGAAAGCTGACCCACACCCGGGTCGTTTTCAGTCCATCCGAAACCCGCCGGCATGATCTCTCATGTCCGGCGGGTTTCGTCGTGAACAAGGTGATCGACAATGGCTGATGATCAACTGTTCCTGGTGGTCGGCCTCGGCAACCCCGGCCCGACCTACGCCCACAACCGCCACAACATCGGCTTCGGCGTCGTCGAGGAACTCGCCGCCCGGATCGGCGGCAGGTTCAAGGCACACAAGACCAACGCCGATGTCCTGGAGGGCAGGCTCGCCGGCCAGCGCGTCGTGCTCGCCAAACCCAGGACCTACATGAACCTCTCCGGCGGCCCCGTCGCCGGGCTCGTCCGGTTCTTCAAACTGACCCCCGCGTCGGTCATCGTCGTGCACGACGAACTCGACATCCCGTTCGACACACTCCGCCTCAAGCTCGGCGGCGGCGACAACGGACACAACGGACTCCGCTCGATCACAAAGTCCATCGGCAGCAAGGACTACTACCGCGTCCGCGTCGGCATCGGCCGCCCACCCGGCCGCATGGACCCCGCCGACTTCGTGCTCAAGGACTTCTCCCCGACCGAACGCAAGGACCTCCCCCTCCTCGTCGACCGCGCGGCCGACGCCGTGGAAGCCCTGATCAAAACCGGCCTCGAAGCCGCCCAGAACACCTTCCACGCAGGTTAGCCGCCTTGTCACGGTGCACCAGAGGTAGCCTAGGAAGTGCACCAGACGTAGCGTGACAGCGGTGAAAACGGGATGGTAGAACCGGAGAAAATGGGATGGTAGGACTCTTGAAAATGGGAGTCTAGAGGCACCGCCAGCGGCATCATGGCACCGTGACCAGCTATCTTCCGCGCATCGTCGACATCGAACTTGACGAGCTGATGACCAGGCTTCCAGCCATCAGTCTGGAGGGGCCGCGAGGGGTCGGCAAGACAGCGACTGCCGAGCGTCGAGCCAAGACAGTCTTCGCCTTGGACGACTCCGATGAGCTGGAACTGCTTGTCGGAGATCCAGGCAGGCTCGACCGTCTGCCTCATCCGCTGCTGGTCGACGAGTGGCAACTTCATCCGGCCGTGTGGGACTGGGTCCGTCGCAGCGCGATCGTGATTACAGCGCTGGACGATTTCTCCTGACTGGCCACGCCAGCCCCGTATCCGCACCCACTCATTCGGGTGCGGGTCGAATCGTTCGAATTCAGAGGTGGACCTGCCCGCATACACCGAGGAAATCCGGGTCTTCGAAGTTAACCGGGCAAAGTAGTTGTGACCGCCCCACCTGGTGACGCAGTGTAGTCAAGTCTGGGTGTCGTCCCCCCCGGATGAACGGCGCCCGCAGCCCTTCGTGATCATGACTGTTGTCTACGCAGTCGATCAAGAAGAGCTACGGGCGTGCACCACGATACGACGTTGTTGTTAGGGCTGGACGGTGTGGTGGTCGATCGGGTCGATCTGGATCCGGACGGCTGCCGGGTGGTGCACGTGAGCACGGCGGACGCGTCACCGGCGTGTCCCTCGTGCGCGACTCCGTCGACCTCGGTGAAGGGATGGGTGGTCACCCAACCCCGTGATCTGTCCTTTCCCGTACCGGCACGACTGGTGTGGCACAAACGCCGGTGGCGCTGCCAGGCTGTGACGTGTCGACGGTCCTCGTTCACCGAGTCGATACCCCAGATCCCCTCCCGTAAGCGGGTGACCAGTCGGCTGCGGGATGCGGCCGGACGCGCGGTGGTCGTGGGCACGACGGTGGTGCGGGCCGCGCGTGAGGTGGGCCTGTCCTGGCCGGTGGTCCACGCGGCCTTCGTGGAGCACGCCACCGCGGTGTTGCCTGAGGAGCCGGAACCGGTGGTAGCACTGGGAATTGATGAGACCCGCCGGGGTACACCGCGGTTCACTGTGGACGCCGAGACCGGGAAGGTGGAACAGGTCGTTGACCGATGGCACACCGGATTCGTTGACCTGACTGGTGGCCAGGGCTTGTTGGGGCAGGTAGAAGGCCGCTCCAGCCGCGATGCCGGATCGTGGCTGGCCGCCAGAACTCAGCAGTGGCGGGAGAGTGTCGCGGTCGTGGCGATCGACATGTGCGCCGCCTATCGCGCCGCGGTGGTCGAGCATTTACCGGACGCGACACTGGTGGTCGACCATTTTCATGTTGTGCAACTGCCGAACCGAATGGTGGCCGCGGTACGCCGTCGGGTGACCTCGACGCTGCGGGGACGTCGGGCCCGTAAAGACGATCCCGAATATGGGCTGCGTCGACGCCTGCTGCGCAACCGCGAGGACCTGACGCCTGAGAAGTTCACCGACATGTGGAACCGGCTGATCGACCTGGGCGGGGCCGGGGAGGAGATCCTGGCCGCGTGGATCGCGAAGGAAGAACTCCGCGCCCTGTTGGCCTTGGCCCGCACCGGCGCGTTCCGTCACCGGATCTCCCAACGGCTCTGGGTTTTCTACCGGTGGTGCGCCGACACCGACATCCCCGAGTTGCATTGTCTGGCTGGCACTATCGAAGCGTGGTGGCCGCAGATCGAGGCGTTCATCCGCACTGGTGTCACCAACGCGGCCAGCGAGGGGGTCAATCGGTTGATCAAGCTGGAAGCCCGCAACGCGTTCGGTTTCCGCAACCCGGTCAACCAACGCCTTCGGTCACGCTGCGCGAGCGTCCGGGCGGCCTGGCGGCGAGCCAAGCCCGGTTAACTTCGAAGACCCGGAAATCCTGCGTTCAGGATTCCCGGCGATCCACAATCTGCCGCTGCGGATACGGCGAACTCAACTCGACAGTTACCTTGATCGCATTGTCGAAGGTGATTTCCCCGATCAGGGCCATCTCGTTCGCCGACCGGATGCGCTCCGAGCCTGGCTCGCGGCATATGCGGCAGCGACCGCTACCACAGCCTCATACAGCGCGATCCTCAACGCCGCAACTCTCGGTGAGTCCAACAAACCAGCAAAGTCGACGACGGCTGCTTATCGAGATGTGCTGAGTCAGATCTGGCTTCTCGATCCCATCACGGGTTGGCTACCTACCCGCAACCCGTTCGTGCGACTGGCTCAGGCTCCCAAACATCATCTCGCCGATCCCGCACTGGCCGCCCGTCTATTGGGAGCCAGCGAGACGTCTCTTCTGATGGGCCAGACTTCGGAGCCAGCCGTGCCCCGCGACGGCACGCTGCTCGGCGCTTTGTTCGAATCCCTGGTTGCCCTCAATCTAAGAGTGTATGCCCAAGCCAACGAGGCGAGGATTCATCATCTGCGAACCCTCGACGGCAAGCACGAGGTGGATTTCATCGTTGAGCGGGACGATCACAGGATCGTCGCGCTGGTAGTGAAGCTTGCTGCCTCGATCAACGACTCCGATGTCGTCCATCTGCACTGGCTCCGTGATCAGTATGGGGACGCACTGCTCGACGCAGCAGTGGTCAGCACCGGTAAATATGCCTACCGGCGTCAGGACGGCATCGCGGTCATTCCGGCGGCGCTGCTTGGCCCATGAGCGGGAACAAACGTATACAGCGGTGGCTCTACTGGCTACATTTGTTCCCGGTAGTGGGCGGCGATGTCGTCGCTGGTGGTGAGCCAGGCGTCGGGTTGCGCTGCCAGGTAGGCAAGGGCTTGGTCCAGGTATTTTGCGCGGAACGGCTGGCCGATGATGAACGGGTGCAGGGCCAGTGCCATGACTCGGCCACCCGCCGCCGAGGCTGCGTCCGCGCGGAGTTGGTCGTACTGGTCGCGCACGATCTGGACGAAGTCGGGGCCGGTGAAGGCCTTGCCGAACAGCATGAGGTCGTTGAGTTCGACGGAGTACGGCACGCTGATCATGCCGGGGACGGTCAGCGGGTAGGGCTGGTCGTCGTTGGTCCAGTCGAGGAGGTAGGTGAGGCCGAGTTCGGCGAGTAGTTCCGGGGTGTTGAACGTCTCGGTGAGGCCGGGGCCCATCCAGCCGTGTGGCCGCCTGCCGGTGGCCTTCGTGATCGTGTCGATGACGTCGCTGATGATGTGGCGTTCTTCGTCGCGGACCAGGCCGGTGTGCAGGATCGAGTTGGTGCTGCCGTGCGCGAGCCAGGCCCAGTCGCGGTCGAGACCAGCCCTGATGATCTGCGGGTAGTGCTCGGCGACCATCGAGTTGAGCAGGACGCTGGGGCGGATGCCGTGCCGGTGGAGGGTCTCCATCGTGCGCCAGATGCCGACTCGGGCGCCGTAGTCGCGCCAGCCGTGGTTGAGGGCGTCGGGGACCAGGTTGGCGGTGCCCGGCCAGATGCTGGTGGAGGGTTTGTCGATCAGGAAGTGTTCGACGTTGAGGCCGATGTAGACGGCGACGCGGGCGCCGCCGGGCCATTCGATCTGCCGGCGTTCGGTGATGGGGCTGTAGTCGTAAGGCGCGTTCGTCATGCCTCGACGATAGAAGCTAACATCAATGTCAGGTTCAAGTCCGGGAGGTGGCCTGCGTGCGGATCGGTGAGTTGGCCCGGCGCACCGGGGTGAGCGAGCGGTCGCTGCGGTACTACGAGCAACAGGGGCTGCTGACCCCGCAGCGCACCTCGGGCGGGCACCGCGACTATCCGGAGCAGGCCGTAGACCGGGTCATCCGGATCCAGGAGTTGTTCGCTGCGGGGCTGCACAGCAGGAAGATCGCGCGGCTGCTGCCGTGCATGCGGGACAGCGACGGCGGGCCGTCGCGCATGGCCACGCCAGAACTGGTCGATGAACTGGTGGCCGAGCGGGACCGGATCGAGATGATGATGGCCGAACTGGCGAACTCGCGCGCGATCCTCGACGACGTGATCAAGGCAGCGGCGGAGGGCTAGTCGGCGGTCGGCACCGGGGTCGCGGTGATCTTGTCGACGTTCTCCGGGAAGTGGCAGGCGACCTTGTGGCCGGGGGCCAGGTCGGCCAGCGGCGGTTCCTGGGTGCGGCAGATGTCCTGCGCCTTCCAGCACCGGGTGTTGAACCGGCACGCGGGCGGCGGGTTGAGGGGACTGGGGACGTCGCCGGTGAGGCGGATGCGGGTGCGCTGGCCGCGCTTGGTCGGGTCGGGGACGGGCACGGCCGACATCAGGGCGACGGTGTACGGGTGCATGGGGCGGGTGTAGATGCTGGCCTGGTCGCCGAGTTCGACGATCTTGCCGAGGTACATGACGGCGACGCGGTCGGAGACGTGGCGGACGATGGACAGGTCGTGCGCGATCATCACGTACGTCAGGTCCAGCTCGTTCTGCAGGTCCTCAAGTAGGTTGATCACCTGCGCCTGGATGGACACGTCGAGCGCGGACACCGGTTCGTCGGCGACGATGAGCTTGGGGCGCAGCGCGAGGGTGCGCGCGATGCCGATGCGTTGGCGCTGGCCGCCGGAGAACTCGTACGGGTAGCGGTTGTAGTGCTCGGGGTTGAGGCCGACGAGCTTGAGCAGGTCCTGTACCGCTCGCTTGACGCCGTGCTCGGTCTGCACCTTCTGCAACCGGAACGGGGCGCCGACGATCGAGCCGACCGTGTGCCTCGGGTTGAGCGAGGAGTACGGGTCCTGGAAGATCATCTGGATGTCCTTGCGCAGCGGTCGCATCCGCCCGGTGGACAGGTGGGTGATGTCACGGCCGTCGAAGTCGATGCGGCCCGCCGTCGGCTCGATGAGGCGGGTGAGCATGCGGCCGGTGGTGGTCTTGCCGCAGCCGGATTCGCCGACCAGGGACAGGGTTTCGCCTCTGCGCACCGTGAAGTCCAGACCGTCGACCGCCTTGACCGCACCGGTCGCGCGCTGGAGCAGGCCCTTGCGCACCGGGAAGTGCTTCTGCAGCCCGGCGACGGTCAGCAGGTCGTCGCCGCTGGGGGTGGTCGCGGCGCTCGGTCGGCTCTGCGCGGTAGTCACGATGCGGGTCCTTCTTCGAATCGATGCGGATCGACGCGGGCGGGCGAAGTTACAGGTTCGGGCTGATTTCTTCGTCCCAGACGCGTTGCCGTTGTTGGGCGGAGAGGTGGCAGGCGATCCGGTGCCCGCCGCCGACGTCGCGGAATTCCGGCCGTTCCGTCGTGCACGCGTCGTCCCCGACCAGCGACGGGTAGCCGCAGCGCGGGTTGAACGGGCAGCCGCTCGGCACGTTGATCAGGCTGGGCGGGGTGCCCTTGATCGGCATCAGCCGCTCGGCGCGGTCGCGGTCAAGGCGCGGCATCGAGCCGAGCAGGCCCCAGGTGTAGGGGTGTTCTGGCTGGCTGAACACCTGCTCGGCGCTGGCGTACTCGACCGAGCGACCGGCGTACATGACCATGATGTCGTCGGCGAGTTCGGCGACGACGCCGAGGTCGTGGGTGATGACGATGACCGCGGAGTTGAACTCCTGCTGTAGATCCCGGATCAGGTCCAGGATCTGCGCCTGCACGGTCACGTCGAGCGCGGTGGTCGGCTCGTCGGCGATCAGCAGTTCCGGGTCGCAGGACAGCGCCATGGCGATCATGGCCCGTTGTCGCATGCCGCCGGAGAACTGGTGCGGGTAATCGTCCACTCGGGACTGCGGCTGCGGGATGCCGACCCTGGCGAGCATGTCGATGGCGTGCCTGCGAGCGGCCGCCTTGGGGACGTTGTTGTGGATCCGGTACGCCTCGATGATCTGGCTGCCGATCGTGTAGAACGGGTTCATCGCGGAGAGCGGGTCCTGGAAGATCATGGCCATCTTCTTGCCGCGCAGGGTCCGCACGTGTTCGCTACTCGCCGAGACGAGTTCCTCGCCGTCGAGCCAGATCTCGCCGCTGATCCTGGCGTTGGTGTTCTTGTGCAACCCCATGATCGCCAGGCTGGTCACGCTCTTGCCGGAGCCGGACTCGCCGACGATGCCGAGCGTCCTGCCGCGTTCCAGCTTGGCCGAGAGCCCGTCGACGGACTTAACCAGGCCGTCGTCGGTCGGGAAGTGCACCCGCACGTCGCGCAGTTCCAGGAAGGACGAGCTCACCGGACCGAGATCATCGGCTACGGTGACCGCCGGATTGCCCCGCATACCACTCATCAGTACCGCACCCTCGGGTCGACGACCGCGTACAACACGTCCACGATCAGATTCGCGATGATCACGAAGAACGCCGCGAGCAGGGTGACGCCCATGATCTCCGGCAGGTCGTTGTTCTGGATGGCCGTGTAGGCGAAGTAGCCGAGGCCGGGCAGGGAGAACGTGGTCTCGGTGAGGACCGCGCCGCCGACAAGCAGACCGAGGTCAAGACCGAAGATGGTGAGGATCGGGGTGAGCGTCGCGCGCAGCCCGTGCTTGAGCACGACCTTGCGTTCGATGAGCCCCTTGGCCCGCGCGGTGCGGATGAAGTCCTCGTTCATCGTCTCCAGCATGCCCGCTCTGGTCAGTCGCGCGTACAGCGCGGCGTAGAGGAAGGCCAGCGTGACCCAGGGCAGGACCAGGTCCTCGAACCACAGCAGCGGGTTCTGGGTGAACGGGACGTAGGTGCCGGCGCCGGGGAAGATCGGCAGGTCGTTGCGGAACAGCAGCAGCGCGATCTGACCGGTGAAGAAGATCGGCAGCGACACCCCGGCCAGCGCGATGGTCATGGCGCCCCGGTCGAAGATGGAGCCCCGTCGCAGTGCGGAGACGATGCCGGTGAGCACCCCGCCGAGCAGCCAGATGATCGCGCCACCGATGGCGAGGGACAGCGTGACCGGGATGCGGCTGAGCATCTGCGGCCACACCGGGAGCTGGCTGCGGAAGGAGTAGCCGAAGCAGGGTGCCGGGCAGTAGGTCACGTCCGGGCCCGCGTTGTAGTGCGCCCCGACCACGATGCCCTTCACGAAGTCGAAGAACTGCACGATGATCGGCTTGTTGAGGCCCAGTTTCTCCTCGATGCCGACGATCTGCGCGTGGTTGGGGTTGCGACCGACGTACTGTGCGGCGAGTTCGTCCGTGGTCTGCCCGGCCAGCTTCGGTACCACGAAGAAGATGAAGAACGTGGCCAGGCAGACGATGAGGAGCAGAAGCACCGCGACGATCAGCCGTCGGATGATGAAAACGATCACAGCGGGCGGCTGGTGCGGCCGGCGGGATCACCGCCGGCCGTCAATGCCTTCACCTGCCTTGTCGGGTTGTCGCGATGGTCATGAGGCTCGGCGGCGCGGGTGCGGCTGCGTGGCCGTTGCCGGTCGACGCACCGCACCCGGCCGCCTGCTGGGTCACGATCCGGTGGACTTGCCGATCGTGGCGAAGTCGTACATGCCGTAGGCCTCGTTGGCATACACGTTCGTCAGGTCGGGGTTGCGGTAGAGCAGGGCGTTCGCGTACACCTCTGGCACGATCACCGCGTCCTGCATGACCGCCTTGTCGATCTGGCCGTAGATCTGGGCGCGCTGGCCCGCGTCGTTGCTCGACGACGCCTCGTCGATGAGCTTGTTGACGTCGGGGTTGTTCTCTTCCTCGATGTTGGAGTTGCCAGCGGGCTTGATCGCGCGCGAGTCGACGATCTGCTGGAGGAACCCGTAGCCGGATGGCCAGTCCGCGGCCCAGCCCATCATCATGATGCCAAGGTCGTGCTGGTGCACGTACGCGGGCGAACCGGCGAAGTCGGTCAGGTAGGTGCTGTGCGGGAAGCCCTGGATGTCGGTGTGGATGCCGACCTTGGCCAGGGACTGCTGCACCGCGGTGGCCGCGTTCATCTCGAAGTCGCGGTCGCTGCGCGCGGAGATGTTGACCGTGAAGCCGTTGGGCTGGTTGCACAGCGCCAGTTGCTGCCTGGCCTTGACGTCGTCGCCGTGCGGCTGGGTCAGCGCCTCGTAGTCGTCGAACTTGGTGTAGCCGGTGACCGTCGGCGGGATGATCGTACTCGCGATCTGCCCACCGGCCATCGGCCCGCCGTAGGCGGTCTGCGCGGCGACCTTGTCAACGGCGTACTCGATCGCCTGTCGGCAGTGGACGTTGTTCAGCGGCGCGACCTGGGTGTTCAACGCGACGTACCACAACCGGCCGGCCGGCACGGCGTCGACGTTCTTCGACTTGGTCGGGTCGGACAGTGCCTGGGCACGGCCGTTGGGCTGCATGCCGGAGGACTGTAGGTCCAGGTCGATGGAACCGTTGAGCAGCCGGCTGTCCACGTCGTCGCCGTTCACGCCGAAGGTGACGTCGATTTCCTTGTTCAGCTGCTTGCGGGTCGAGTCGGTGGACGCCTTCCACTGCGGGTTGGGCACCAGCGTCAGGCTCTTGCCCGGCTGGTAGTTCTCGAACTTGTAGGGCCCGGTGGACAACGGGTGGTTCTGGTAGTTCGCGCCGGTGTCCTTGCTGGGCGGCACCGGAGCCGTCTCCAGCATCGTCACCAGGTAGTTGAAGTCGGCGAAGGGCTGTTGCAGGTGGAAGACGATGGTGGTGTTGTCCGGCGTTGTGATGCCGGTCAGGCCCATCTTGTCCGGTGAGGGGTCGTTGTAGGCGCCGGGGTACTTGGGGTCGGTCAGGTACTGCTGGAAGTAGACCGGGCCGTTGGGCAGGACGGTGGTGTAGTTCGCCGACCGCTCGATCGCGTACTTGATGTCCTGGGTGATGACGGGCTCGCCGTCCTCGAACGTGATGTTCGGCTTGATGTGGTACGTCCACGTCAGACCGTCCTGGCTGACCTGACCGAGACCGGTCGCGAGGTCGGGGACGACCTGCAGGCCCTTGGCGCCGGGCACCGGGTTGTAGGTGAGCAGGGTGCGGGCGTAGAGCCGCTCGAACGGCACGGTGTAGGCGTAGTAGGTGTTGCCGGGGTCGGTGGAGTCCGGCTGGTCGGACTCGGCCATCTTCAGGATGCCACCCGTGGCGGTGGAGGGGTTGACGACCGAGGTCAGGGCCTCGTTCTGGCTGACGCCGCCACTGCCACTGCCACTGCCGCCTCCGCCGCCGGCCTGACCGCACGCGGTCAGCACGGCCAGCCCGACGCAGCCGAGGGCCACGCCGAGCATTGCTTTCCTTCTTCTCATGACGACTGCCACGCCTCCTTGGGTCAATTCAGTGAACGGTAATTCGGGGTCTGACTAGCGAGTACGCGGGTCGAGGGCGTCTCGCAGTCCGTCACCGAGGAGGTTGAACGCCATCACGGTGATGAAGATCGCGACACCCGGGACGACCATGAACTCCGGGTCGACCGAGTACAGGTGCACGGCCTGGGACAACATGCCGCCCCAGGACGCGGTCGGTGGGTGGAAACCAACGCCGAGGAAGGACAGCGCGGCTTCGAACAGGATGTTGGTCGGGATCAGCAGCGTCGAGTAGACCAGGATCGGCGCGACCAGGTTCGGCAACAGTTCGCGGAACAGGATGTAGCCGGTCCGGCCGCCCATGCTGCGCGCCGCGTCGACGAACTCGCGTTCCCGCAGCGACAGCGTCTGCCCTCGGATGATCCGACCGATGTAGGGCCAGTTGAAGAAGCCGATGACGAAGGCGAGCACGGCGACGTGCAGCCAGTAACCGCTCAGGCCGAATGCCTTGTCCTGCACGACACCGGTGAGCGAGATGGCGAACAGCAGGATCGGGAAGGCCAGGAAGATGTCCATGATCCGGCTGATCAGCGTGTCCAGCCAGCCGCCAGCGTAGCCGGCGAGCAGGCCGAGCACGACCCCGATCACCATCGACAGCAGCGTGGCGAGCAGCGCGATGAGCAGTGAGTTGGACGCACCGATGATGGTGCGGGCGAACAGGTCGCGGCCGTCGATCGGCTCGACCCCGAACGGGTGCGCCCAGCTGATCCCACCGAGGGGGCCGATGGGTGCGGACAGCGTCGGGTTGATCAGGCCCTGGTTGAAGTCGTTCGGATCGATCACTCCGAGGCTGTCCAGGATCGGCGCGGCGATGGCCACCAGGAGCAGGAAGATCACCACGATGCCGCCGGTGATCGCGACCTTGTCCCGTTTGAGCCGGGTCCACGCGATCTGGCCGAGCGAGCGGCCCTCGATCTTCTTGCCCTGGCCGGCGAGCGCATCCTCGGCTGCCGCCCGTGAACTCAGCGAGGGCGGCACGTCGATGGGTGCGGACATCCTGCCGGACCCCTTCCGGTCGTGCGCCGTGGAACCTCGTGGGTGTTGCGGCGCGTTGGCAACTGCGTGCAAGGGAGCGTCACCGGCCGTTCATGGTCGGTGGCCCTAGAACCTAGCCCGCGGACCGTACCCGTGCGCACCGCAGAGGTGAATTTTGCCACTGTCCGTGGCGGGATTGTGATTCAACAGGCGGCCGAACGGCGTAAACCCCGAGGGCCTGAGCAGCGCAAACTTAACACCGATTTCACGCCGGTCTTATTGTGGCGTTCGACGGCGCAAAAGAGCAGATCTACGGCAGCCGACGTTTTGTCCGCAAAATACTCCAGCGCGACTACCGAACGCAATCGGTTCACTACTCAGAAACGCCATTTTCACCGACCAAATCGAATGGCTTCCGTATCGATGCAGGTTAGGACCAGTACCCCCGAGTGGACTTGCCGGTAACACCACGACCAGCGAATGATCGTTGGGACGATCAAGCCGCGTTCGGTTGGCGAGGAGGACCATGGCCGGCTCGGCGCCAGTGCGCGGTGTCCCTACCCCGGACGCCCCCGCCACAGGTTCTGGCGGCGGGGCTGAGGGCGGCCGCGCCGAGGCCAGGTCGGGCCGGCGCGACTACGGCGGGCGGACCGCGAGCCAGCGCAGGGCGGAGCGCAGGGAACGGCTGATGAAGGCCGGCCTGGAACTGTTCGGTACCGAGGGCTATCCGGCCGTGTCGATCGAGCGGCTGTGCGCGACAGCGAACGTGTCGACCCGCAACTTCTACGAGGAGTTTCCCAGCCGCGAGGCACTGTTGATCGCACTGCACGAGCAGAACACCGTGCGCGCGTACGATGCGGTGCTCGCCGCGGTGGCTGACGCGCTGGAAGCACCCATGGCAGAGCGGGTCAGCAGGGCGATCCGCGCCTACGTGTCAACGGCCGCGGCCGATCCTCGTTGGACCAGGATCGCGTTCGTCGAGGTGGTGGGGGTCAGTCCGGCGGTCGAGGCGCACCGGATCCAGTGGCGCGAGCGGCTCAGCCAGCTGGTGGAGGCCGAGGCAGCGCTCGCGATCAGCAGGGGCGAGGCGACCAACCGCAGCTTCAAGCTGACGTCGATGGCGTTCTTCGGCGCGGTCAACGAACTCGTCTACCACTGGTCGAACAACGGTCGTCAGGTGCCGCTTGAGGATATCTGCGCCGAGCTGACCCGGCTGGCCGTCGCCGCGCTCACCGCGCCCTGATCGACCGTCTCCATGGCGGGCGCGTCACTCGACGCACCGCGCACCGGCCGGTAGCGCATGACCGCGACGGTGATCAGCAGCGCGATTCCGTAGTAGACGTACGCGCTGCCGACGATCTTCTGCCACAACGCCCAGTGCAGCTCGCGATCCTGCGTGTTCGGGAACCACCATTGCGGACCGAGGTAGACCAGCAGCGCGCCGAGGAGGGTCAGCGTGATCGCGGGCCACGCCCTGCTGCGCCAGCCGAGCACGCCGAGGGTCAGCAGCAGCGGCGCGGCCCAGACCCAGTGGTGCGACCAGGAAATCGGCGAGCAGAGCAGTTCGGCGACCGCGTTGACGCCCAGCGCGAGCGCGACCTGCTGCCGGGTGAACGCGCGACGCATGCCGACCGCAGCGATGACCAGGGTCGCGATGACCAGCAGCCCCCAGACCACTGTGGTCAGCGAGGACGGCACCTCGAACCGGGTGATCACGGCGAGCAGGGACTGGTTGCCGGCGTAGTCGATTCCGCCGATCCGGCCGGAATTGAATACGAGTTTGGTCCAGTAGAGGACGGAATCATGCGTGTCGAAAACAAATCCGAGCGCGGTCACCACGACGAATCCGGCAATGGTGTAGAGCGCGCCGCGCCAGTCCTTGCGCACGACGAAGAACAGGATGAACGCGGCCGGGGTGAGTTTCACCGCGGCCGCGAGCCCGATCAGCACACCGCGCGGCCAGCGCTTGGCCGTGGTAAGGCAGTCCAGCGCGACCAGCACCATGAGCAGCACGTTGACCTGGCCGAAGCCGAGCGTCTGGCGGATCGGCTCGATCAGCAGGGCAACCGGGAGCAGCGCGCCGAGCAGCAGCCACCGGTCCGCGCCCCGCGCCGTGAGGCCGAGCGAACGCACCGTCAGCACCAGCACGACCAGCAGGGACACCACGGTCGCCAGGGTGATCAACACGCTGGCCGCGGCGAACGGGATCAGGCTGAGCGGGGCGAAGATGATCGCGGCGGCCGGCGGGTAGGTGAAGGGGAGGTTGATGCCGCCCGAGGTGTTCGGCAGTGCCCCGTACAGGGAGCCGCCGTGCCGCCAGATGGTCGAGCCGATCCGGTAGACGTCCAGGTCGAGGCGGTAACCGCCGAAGCTGGGCTGGCCGTAGACGTTGAGCGGCGAGCGGGCGAAGCGCCACAGCACGAACAGGTTGACGGCGATCAGGACAACGCCGATCAGCACCCTGCTGACACCGACCCCCTGCACGGTCCGCGCGGAAACGCGCACTGCCATCTCCCTGTCTTCGCCACTCGTCCGGCACTCCCGGCGGCCGCCTGCCCACCAAGTCTACGTTTTGCCAGGTATGCCGGTCAGAATTTACCGGGCCGCCAAAACGCGTCCGGTTCGACGTCCCACCGTGTCCTACCGGCCGGTATGGGTATGGTCTTAGCCAGCCGTCGACCGCTCGCGCTGCTGAAGGAGACGTCCGTGTCCGAGGTCGGGAACATCATCGGCGAACTGGCCGAGATCGTCGGCGGGGCGAACGCGCTGACCGGCGCCGATGCGGCGCAGGACTACGGACACGACGAGGCGCTGGCCACCGAGGCGGTCCGACCTGCGTACGTGGTGCGACCGGGCAGCACCGAGGAGGTCGCCGGCATCGTGCGCATCGCGGCCGCACACGGCATTCCGGTCACCGCACGGGGCTCGGGCAGCGGCATGTGTGGCGCGTGCCGGCCGAGCGAGGACGGCATCGTGGTGTCGTTCGAGCGGATGAACGCGGTGCTGGAGATCGACACCGGCAACCAGGTCGCTGTCGTCCAGCCAGGCGTCACACTGTCCGAACTGGACGAGAAGGCGCGCGCGGCCGGCCTGACCTATCCGGTCTCGCCCGGCGAACTCAGCGCGAGCATCGGCGGCACGATCGCCACCAACGCGGGCGGCATGCGCGCGGTCCGCTACGGCGTGACCCGCAACAACGTGCTCGGCCTGCGCGCGGTGCTCGGCACCGGCGAGATCATCGGCACCGGCGGCCGGATCGCCAAGGTCAGCTCCGGCTACGACCTCACCCAGTTGATCATCGGTTCGGAGGGCACGCTCGCACTGGTCACCGAGGCGATCGTCAAACTCCAGCCGAAACTCGCCGCAGCACAGACCGTGCTCGCACCCTTCGGCGAGCTGGACGCGGTGGTCGAAGCGGTGCCGAAGATCATCGCCAGCGGTGTCGCACCGTCCATACTGGAGTACATCGACGCGCTGACCATGGCCGCGATCACCTACACCGCCAAGCTCTCGCTCGGCGTCCCGGACGCGGTGCGGGACAAGGCACAGGCTTATCTGGTCGTGCAGTTGGAGAACGCCGAAACGTCCCGAGTGGACGAAGACGTCGAGAAGGTCGGCGAGCTGCTCGGCGAACTCGGCGCCATCGACGTCTACGTGCTGAACGGCAACCCGGCGCACAAGCTCATCGAAGCCCGCGAACACGCGTTCTGGACGGCGAAGGCCGCTGGCGCGCACGAGATCGTGGACACCGTGGTGCCGCGCACGGCCATGCCCGAGTTCTTCGCGGGCGTGCGCGCGCTGGTCGAGAAGATCGGCTCCGGTTCGGGGGTCGCCGGCTGCGGCCATGCCGGCGACGGCAACGTGCACCTCGCCGTGTTCCAGGCCGATCCGTTGATCCGCGCCGAACTCGTGCACGGCATGCTCGAGCTGGGCATCTCGCTCGGCGGCGCGATCTCCGGCGAGCACGGCATCGGCCGGGAGAAGAAGCCGCACTTCCTGGCGCTGGAGGATCCGGCGAAGATCGAGCTGATGCGGCGGATCAAGACCGCGTTCGACCCGTCCGGCATTCTGAATCCCGGCGTTCTGTTCGACTGAAACCGAGAAGGCTGATGACCACTACCGAAGCCAGTGAGTACAACGGCGCACAGGCACTGATCACCACGCTGGTCGACGCGGGCGTCGAGGTGTGCTTTGGCAACCCCGGCACGTCGGAGATGCACTTCGTGGCCGCCCTGGATTCGGTGCCGGCCATGCGCGGCGTGCTCGCCCTGTTCGAGGGCGTTGTCACCGGCGCCGCCGACGGCTACGCGCGGATGGCCGGCAAGCCGGCGGCCACCCTGCTGCACCTCGGGCCGGGCCTGGGCAACGGCCTGGCCAACCTGCACAACGCGCGCCGCGCGCACACGCCGATCGTGAACGTGGTCGGCGATCACGCGACGTACCACAAGAAGTACGACGCCCCGCTGGAATCCGACATCGACGCGGTCGCCAGCACAGTGTCCGGTTGGGTGCGGCGCAGCGAAACCGTGGCCGAGGTCGCCACCGACGCTGCCGAGGCGGTCGCCGCCGCATCCAGCGCGCCAGGCCAGGTCGCCACGCTGATCCTGCCAGCGGACGCGTCCTGGTCCCCCGGTGGCGAACCGGCCAAGCCGGTCGCGCCGAAGCCGCGCGAGACCGTCGCGGACGCGGTGTGCGCGCAGGTCGCCAAGGTGCTCGGCGCCGGCGAGTCGACCGTGGTGCTGATCGGCGGCCAGGCCACCGCGCACGAGGCCGGACTGCGCGCGGCCAGCCGGATCGGCGCGGCCACCGGTGCGAAGGTGTTCGCCGAGACCTTCCCCGCGCGCATCCGGCGCGGCGCGGGCCTGCCCAACGTCGAGCGGCTCGGCTACCTGGCCGAGCAGGTCGCCTACCAGCTCACCGACGTGAAACACCTGATCCTGGCCGGCGCGCGGTCGCCGGTCTCGTTCTTCGCCTACCCTGGCAAGGCCAGCGACCTGGTGCCGGAGGGCTGCCAGGTGCACGTGCTCGCCAACGACACCACCGACGACGCGACCGCCGCGCTGGAGGCGGTTGCCGCGCGCCTCGCCGAGGACACCGAGCCGGTACTGGCGGACGCGCACCGGCCCGAGCTGCCCAGCGGTCCGCTGACCGTGCAGAACTGGGTGGACGTCATCGGCGCGCTGCTGCCAGCGGACGCGATCATCGCGGATGAGGCGAACACCTCCGGCCTGCTGCTCCCCGCCGCGACCGCCGGCGCGCCAGCGCACGACGTGCTCACCCTGACCGGTGGCGCGATCGGCTACGGCCTGCCGGTCGCGACCGGTGCGGCCATCGCCTGCCCGGACCGGCCGGTGATCTGCCTCGAAGCGGACGGCAGCGCCATGTACACGCTGTCCGCGCTGTGGACGCACGCGCGGGAGAACCTGAACATCACCACGATCGTGCTGGCCAACAGCGCCTACGCGATCCTGCGGATGGAGTTGCAGCGCGTCGGCGCGAACGCGACCGGCCCGCGCTCGGCCGACCTGCTCGACCTGTCCCGGCCCAACCTGGACTTCGTCTCGCTGGCCACCGGCATGGGCGTGCCGGCGAGCAGGGCCACCACCGCTGAGGAACTGGCCACGCTGCTCACAACGGCGCTGGCCGAGCCGGGACCGCACCTGATCGAAGCGGTCGTCCCGCCGCTGCTGTGAGCGGGTGCACCGGCTTACTGAACCAGCGAGGGCCGTTTCACCCGATCGGACTAATCAGCCCAACCGGATGCCTGCCGATACAAATGACGTCGGCCGGATCCGGTCTCCTGCACTCCCCAGGGCATACCCTCGAACCCGTGTTCACGGGGCAATCCATCAGCGAAGCCGCACTGATCCTGCACGAGGCCGCGTCGGGCGGCTTTCTCAGCGCCATCGGTCACGGGATCGTGGTGCTGATCCTGGTGATCTTCTTCTTCGGCCTGGTGATCGGGCTGATCGTCGGGTTCCTCGTCGGCAGGCTGTCCAAGCGTCGCTGAATGGCCCGCCGACGAGGTGACGCCTCAGTCCGTTGGCCCGCCGGCCACGTAGATCACCTGGCCGGACACGAACGACGCGCCCTCGCTGACCAGGAACGACACCGTGTGCGCGATGTCATCCGGCGTGCCGACCCGCCCGACCGGGATCTGCGACGCTGCCGCGTTCTGGAAGTCCTCGAAGGAGATCTTGAGCCGGTCGGCGGTCGCCTTGGTCATCTCGGTGACGATGAAGCCGGGCGCGATCGCGTTCACCGTGACGTTGAACCTGCCCAACTCGATGGCGAGCGTCTTGGTGAAGCCCTGCATACCGGCCTTGGCGGCCGAGTAGTTGGCCTGGCCCCGGTTGCCGAGCGCGGACGTGGACGAGAGGTTCACGATCCTCCCCCACTTGGCCTCGGTCATGTACGCCTGAACGGCCCGCGACATCAGGAAAGCGCCGCGCAGGTGCACGTTCAGCACGGTGTCCCAGTCGTTCTCGGTCATCTTGAACAACAGGTTGTCCCTGGTGACACCGGCATTGTTGACCAGCACCGTCGGATTGCCGAGTTCGCCGGCGACCTTGGCGACGGCAGCGGACACCGCTGCCGCGTCCGCGACATCCGCGCCGACGGCGATCGCGCGCCTGCCGTCCGTGGTGATCTCGGCCGCGGTCTTGGCGGCCGATTCCTCGTCGAGGTCGAGCACGGCGACGGAGAACCCGTCGTGCGCGAGTCGTTTGGCCGTGGCCGCGCCGATGCCGCGAGCGGCCCCGGTCACGATCGCTACCCGGTCGGTCACGATTCCTCCATGAGATTCCTTGGTGTTCAGCGATTGGGGCGGACCAGCACGCGCGCGACAGTGCCTGCGGCGAGGTCGCGGAAGCCGTCAGCGACGCCGTCGAGGTCGGTTTCCCTGCTCACCAACGACTTCAGGTCCAGCGAGCCGTCCCGGATCTGGTCGAAGTACGCGGGCAGGTCACGCAGCGCGTCGAGCGACCCGTTGACACACGGGATGATCCGGCGCGCGAAGAAGAACAGTTCGAGCGAGGAGAAATCGACGACCTCGGTCCTGCCGCCGATGCCGACGATGGTGATCGCGCCGCCTCTGCGCGCCAGCTTCCAGCCGTCCTTGATGGTGCTGGCCAGGCCGACGCAGTCGAAGACGTGGTCGGCGCCGCGTCCCTCGGTGAGATCGCGGACCTGCTTGCGCACCTCCGGCCCTGCCTCCAGCGCTGCGGTGGCGCCGAGACGACGCGCGAGTTCGAGTTTCTCCGGCACGCGGTCGACGGCGATGATCGGGCCCGCGCCGGCGATCCGCGCGCCCTGCACCGAGGAAAGGCCGACCCCGCCGAGGCCGATCACCACGACCGACTCGCCTTCCCGCACACCAGCGGTCGTGCGCACCGCGCCGACGCCGGTGGTCACCGCGCAGCCGAGCAAAGCGGCCTCGGCAAGCGGAATGTCGTCGGGCAGCCGGTAGCAGGCATTGGCCGCGACCACCGTCTCCTGCGCGAACGCCGCGGTCGACAGGCCGGGGTAGACGTCGTCACCGGACTCGTCGACGGCATAGGCGCATTGGGTGCGGTCGGCGGCGTGCTCGCACAGGTGCGCCTCGTCGTGCTGGCAGAACCAGCATTCCCGACACGGCGGATTCCACAGCAGCAGCACGGGATCGCCGATCAGCAGGCCGCTCACGTCCGGACCGAGTTCGGTGATCACCCCGGATGCCTCGTGGCCGAGCACGGCAGGGCGCACCTGGTTCATCACGCCGGTCGCAAGGGACAGGTCGGAATGGCAGAGACTGGCCGCCTCGATACGCACCCGCACCTCGCCGGGACCTGGCGCGTTGAGCCGGATCTGTTCCACCGTGAGCGGGCCGTCGACCGCCCTGGTCAGCACGGCCGTGACCGTCGGTCGGGTCGAGCGCCGTTGCCCGTCAGCCACTGTGTCCGCCCACCTCCGCGTCGACGTACCCGTGTACCCGCCAGTAAGGGGTCATCGCACTCAATCACGGGGCCAGCGCACCGGCAAGGCCGGACGGTGTGCTCGTGCTCACGCTCCGAAACGGGTCAGGCGGTGGCGGCGGCCAACGCTTCGCGCCACAGCCGCAGGCCCTCGTCGATCTGCGCGGAGTCCACGATCAGCGGCGGGATCATCCGCACCGTGTTGCCGTACGGGCCGCAGGTCAGCAACAGCAGCCCGCGCTCGGCCGCGGCCTGCTGCACCCTGGCCGCGGTCGCGCCGTCGGGCTTGCCGTCGGGCGAGGTGAACTCGGAGGCGACCATCAGGCCGATGCCGCGCACGTCGCCGATTGCCGCATGGTCCTTCGCTGCGGCGCGGGCACCGTCGATCAGCCGCTCCCCCTGCTTGGCCGCGTTGTCGACGAGGCTCTCGTCGCGGATCACGTCCAGCGTCGCGATGGCTGCCGCGCACGCGACCGCGTTGCCGCCGTACGTTCCGCCCTGCGAGCCGGGTCGGGCCCGCTGCATCAACTCGGTGGACGCGGCGATGCCGGACAGCGGGAAGCCGCTGGCAAGTCCCTTGGCGGTGATCAGCACGTCCGGTCGGACGTCGAAGTGTTCGTGACCCCAGAAGCGGCCGGTGCGCCCGAATCCGGTCTGCACCTCGTCGACGATCAACAGGATGCCGTGCGCGTCCGCCCGTTCCCGCAGTCCGGCAAGGAAACCGGGTGGCGCCGGCACGTAGCCGCCCTCGCCGAGCACGGGCTCGATGAGCAGCGCAGCGGTGTCCTCCGGCGCGGACACGGTCGCGAACAGGTAGTCCAACTCGCGCAGCGCGAACTCGGTCGCGGTCCGCTCGTCCCAGCCGTAGCGGTAGGCGTACGGGAACGGGGCGACCTGCACGCCGGCCATCAGCGGCGCGAAGCCGGTGCGGATCTTGGTGCCGGAGGTGGTCAGCGAGGCCGCGGCCATGGTGCGACCGTGGAATCCGCCCTGGAACACCACGATGTTCGGCCGACCGGTGACCTGTCGGGCCAGTCGCAGCGCGGCCTCGACGGCCTCGGAGCCGGAGTTGACGAAGAAGACCGAGTCGATGCCCGCCGGCAGCACGTCGCCGAGCCGCTCGGCGAGATCGAGCAGCGGCCGGTGCAGGACGGTCGTGTACTGGCCGTGGATGAGCTTGCCGACCTGCTCCTGTGCCGCGGCCACCACGCGCGGGTGGCAGTGGCCGGTGCTGGTCACACCGATGCCGGCGGTGAAATCGAGGTACTGGCGGCCTGCTTCGTCGAAGACGTGCACACCCTCGCCGCGCTCGACGAGCACCGGAGTGGCTTGCTTGAGCAGCGGTGAGAGATGGGCCATAGCGGCGCTCCTGACGTGCCGGTTCCGTTCCCCATGCATAGCATGGCGGTGGTGGCCGCACAACAGAACTCGGAGGGTGCAACGATGAACGCACAACGGGAAACCGAGGTTGTTGCCAAGGTCCACAAAGACCTTTTCATCGCGGGCAAGTGGCAGCCGGCCGGTGACGCCGGCACGTTCAAGGTCGACGATCCGGCAACCGGCGCGATCATCGCCGAGGTGGCGAACGCGACACCCGCCGACGGCAGGGCCGCACTCGACGCCGCCGTCGCCGCCCAACCCGAATGGGCCGCCCACCCACCCCGCGAACGCGGCGAAATCCTGCGCCGCGCCTACGAACTCCTGCACGCGAACATCGATGACCTCGCCCTGCTGATGACCTTGGAAATGGGCAAGCCGATCGCCGAATCCAAGGGCGAGATCGCCTACGCCGCCGAATTCTTCCGCTGGTTCGCCGAGGAAGCCGTGCGCATCGACGGCGGCTATTCCATCGCCCCCAACGGAAAAGGCCGCTTCCTCATCGTCCGCCAACCCGTCGGCCCCTGCCTGCTCATCACCCCGTGGAACTTCCCCATGGCCATGGGCACCCGCAAGATCGGCCCCGCCATCGCAGCCGGCTGCACCATGGTCATCAAACCCGCCGAGCAGACCCCACTGTCCACGCTGGCCCTCGCCGACATCCTCACCGAGGCCGGCCTGCCCGCCGGCGTGCTCAACGTCATCCCCACCACCACGGCCGGACCGGTGATGGAGCCGCTGATCCGCGACGGCCGCGCCCGCAAGCTCTCCTTCACCGGATCCACCGCCGTCGGCCGCAAGCTGATCGAGCAGAGCGCGGAGAAGGTGCTGCGCGTGTCGATGGAACTCGGCGGCAACGCCCCGTTCCTGATCTTCGCCGACGCCGACCTCGACGCCGCCGTCGAAGGCGCCATGCAGGCCAAACTCCGCAACGGCGGCGAGGCGTGCACGGCGGCCAACCGGTTCTACGTGCAGCGCGAGGTAGCCGAGGCGTTCAGCACGAAACTGGTCGAACGGATGTCCGGGCTGCGGGTCGGCCGGGGCACCGAGGACGGCGTCGCGATCGGACCGCTCATCGACGACAAGGCGATCGCCAAGGTGTCCGGCCTGGTCGAGGACGCCAACCGGCGCGGAGCACGAGTCCTGCTCGGCGGCTCCGCGATCGACGGCGCAGGCCACTTCTTCCAGCCGACCGTGCTCACCGATGTGCCATCGGACGCGGAGATCCGGGTGGAGGAGATCTTCGGCCCTGTCGCGCCGATCGCCGTGTTCGACACTGAGGACGAGGCCGTCACCATGGCGAACGACACCGAGTACGGCCTGGTCAGCTACGTGTTCACCCGCGACCTGAATCGGGCGCTGCGGGTGAGCGAGCGGTTGGAGTCGGGCATGGTCGGCCTCAACCAGGGCATCGTGTCCAACCCGGCGGCCCCGTTCGGCGGCGTCAAGCAGTCCGGCATCGGCCGGGAAGGCGGCCGGATCGGCATCGACGAGTACCTGGACACCAAGTACATCTCGATCGCCACCGACTGAGCACTACGTACTGGTGCTGTCGATGGTCACGGACGCCTGACCGAGCAGCGGGTGCGCGGCGACCACGCTGATCGTGCCCGTCTGCCCCTGGACCGACCGCACCCACACGGCGGCCGCGCCGCCAGCGGCCTTGAAGTCCAGCGGGTTGTCGCCGACCAGCACGCCGGGACCGTCGATGGTGAACGTGATCGAGTCGCTCACGTAGGGCCGGGGCGCGCCGTAGCGGTCCTGCGCGGACACGACGACACGCGTCATGTCCTGGCCGTCCGCGGCGATCTCGGTGTCGTCTGCCTGGAAGTACAGCGAGTCGAAGGTCGGGTCGGCGCTGAACTGGCGGGTGAGCACCACGTCGTTGCCGAGGTAGCCGTCGATGCGCAGGTCCGGACGGGCGCCGTTGGGCACGGTGAGGTCCACCAGGAACGGCGGGTACGCCAGGTGCGGGAACATCGCGCGACGCGGGGTCGCGGTCGCGACCTTCCTGCCGTCCAGGTACAGCACGAGTTTGTCGCAGTTGGACCAGATCACCGCGTCGCGACCGGGGCCGGCGGTCGGTGAGCCAGCGCCGACGTCCCAGTAGAACGCGGGCTGGATGACCGTGCGCACGTTCGGGTCGACCTGCGACTGGTAGAACGCCGCGCCCAGCTTGGGAATGCGGAAGAAGTCCACGACGCCCGGGTACTTGACGCCGTTGACCGAATGCCACGAGCCGGACGGATAGTCGAACGCGGACCAGGCGAGCAGGCCGCAGTACCGGTCATCCGCTGCGGCCGCGTCGTGCACGAGCGCGTGCAGGCGGGCCTGCTCGGCCTGCACGTACACGGAGTCGGTGCGTCGATAGGTCGGCGCGCCGACCAGCGCACCGATGGCCTCGGTGACCAGGTACGGCGTGTCCGCGCGGGGCGGGCGCAGCGCGGGCTGCCGAGGAGTCCTCGGCTTGCTGTAGTCGTTGAACGCGAACGGGCAGTCGGTGTTGCCGGGGTAGAGCGGCGAGTCGTAGCCGAGGTTGCCGTCGACCGCGCCACTGGTCGGCCGGGACGGGTCGAGCTGTTGGGCGAGTTGGTCGGTGCGGTCGTAGAGCACAACAGGACCGAGCGTCTCGTTCACCCTCGTTCCCCACACGATCACCGATGGCCGGTTGCGGTCGCGCACCACCATGTCGTGCACGTCCTGCAACACCCGCTGCTGCCACGGATTGTCGCCGACATGTCCCCAGCCGGGGATCTCCTCCCAGACCATGATGCCGAGTTCGTCGCAGGCGTCGAGGAACGCGGTGGACTGCGGATAGTGCGAGCAGCGCACCATGTTGCAGTTCAACTCGTTCTTCAGGATCTCCGCGTCGCGGCGCTGCACGCGTTCGGGCATGGCGCCGCCGACGTAGGGATACCACTGGTGCCGGTTGAGGCCGAACAGCTTGAGCCTGCGGCCGTTGAGGAAGAAGCCGTCGACGGTGAACCGCGCGTCGCGGAAACCGATCCGCACCATCTTCTGGTCGACCTGCCTGCCGCCGACGCGCAGCGTCACCTGAACCTGGCACAGCGCAGGATCGTCGACGTCCCAGAGCCGCACGTCGGAAAGGCCGGTGAGGGTCATCGTCTCGACGTGCTCGCCGCGCGGCAGGTTGTCGAACTCGGTGGACGCGCTCGCGATCAGGTCCGTCCCCTGGAACAACTCGGCTACCAGGCTCACCATGCCGGTGATCTTGGTGTTCGAGTCGACAACACACCGCACCGAGCAACTGCGGTCCGGCGTCAGCACGTTCTGCGGGCTCGCGAACACGTCGCTGAGGTACGTCTTCGGTTCCGGATAGACCGTGACCGGCCGGTACAGGCCAGCCGGCTGGTAGAAGTCGATCGCGCTCGGCTTGGCGAAGTCGGGCAGGTCCGGCGGGACGTCCTGGGTCCAGCGGCCGTCGACGACCACCGCGATGACGTTGCCGGTTCGACTGAGGTTGCCGGTGAGTTCGCAGGTCAACGGCAGATAGCCGCCGCTGTGCACCCCGACCAGCCTGCCGTTGAGGTACACCTTCGCCGCGCTGAGCACCCCGTCGAACCGGATGAACGACCGCGCGGCGTGCAGGTCCTCGGACGCGTCGAAGTGCTGCCGGTACACCCACAGCGACTGCCAGCTGTCCGGATCCCACCCCTGCCACGACAGCGGCGCAGCACAGTGCGGAACCGTGACCAGCTGCATCTCCGCGTCGTCGAAACTCGGATCGGTACAACCGTCCGCATAGGGTCCGAACAGCCACTGATCGGTAGGCGGCGGCGAGCTGACGTCCGTGTTCGCCGTGAGCATGACCGACCCGAGCGAGACCACCCCGGCCGCGCCGATCCCGGTCGCGGTGAGGAACCGGCGGCGGGACATCTTCCGCCACGACCGTCGCCCTGCGTCACCACCCACGACCCGCACCTCCCCCAACACCGGAATTTCGGGACCAGTATCTCCATGCCGCGTAGACCCACGGTGAACCGGACGACGAGGGTCCCACGAACACTGTTCGTTTCACCTTTTCGGGCGGTGAGAACGGTCCTATCGGGCAATCGGGAGCATCGACGTTGACCAGCCGATCCGGCCGCTACCGGACACCGCCAAGCGACGCAGCCTGTGTGCACGGTGAAAATGGAACCACTCGCCCGGTTCAACACTCGCGATCCCGAGAATATGCTCGTGCTCGTGACGGATAGCCGGGATATCGTCGGCACATTTCGACAATCGTCACGAGCGAGTTAACCCAATGGATGAAGAAACACCGCACCACGTCATCGACAGCCACCAGCCGAATGTCTTTGTTGCAGGCCGTCACCTGCCCGAATGAATAACCCGACAAGATCGAGTGAGCGCCCGTGTTTCGAATGGCTGGACATGTCCGTATGGCGCTAAGTTCCCGCACACGATCACTGTTGATCGTGTTTGTCCTTGGGGAACAGCTGACCGCAGCACTGGCGGCGGTGACAGTAATGCGGGAACACCGCAAGAAGTGGAGAACGTGATGACATCCGGCATCGTGCGAAGGATCGCCGCAGGTACTGCCATCGCCGCGGCAACGCTGGCGGCGACCTCGGCGTTGGCGCTGCCCGCCTCGGCATCCGATGACCCGGCGCAGGGAGCGGTCGGATTCGGTCAGGTCGCTGCCGCTCCGGTGGACAACCGGGGTGGTCACATCAACCAGATCGTCGGCACGGTCGGCGCGCCGCTGGTGAACGTCAACCTGTCCTGCACCGCGGCATGGCAGCAAGGCGGCCTGCTGGGTTCGAAGTACAACGCCTGCAACACCGCGCCCACCTACCAACTGGAGGGCACGCCGGTCGAGGACAGCTCGCCCAGCGCCACCGGCTTCGGCCAGGTTGCCGCCGCCCCGGTCGACAACAAGGGCGGGTCAGTCAACCAGGTGGTCGGCACCGTCGGCGCACCACTGGTCAACGTCAACCTGCCCTGCACCGCTCCGTGGCAGCAAGGCGGCCTGCTGGGTTCGAAGTACAACGCCTGCAACACCGCGCCCACCCACCAGGAAACCGGGCCGCAGGCCACTGACTCGCAGGACGACTCCGACGCCCCCGCCACCGGCTTCGGCCAGGTTGCCGCCGCCCCGGTCGACAACAAGGGCGGCACGATCAACCAGATCGTCGGCACCGCCGGTGCGCCGCTGGTGAACGCCAATCTGACGTGCACAGCACCGTGGAACCAGGGTGGTGTGGCCGGCGCGAAGTACAACGCCTGCAACACCGCGCCCACCTACCAGCAGGACGGTGCGCAGAGCACGAACGACGATTCGGCCGACTCGCCCAGCTCTGCTGGCTTCGGCCAGGTTGCCGCCGCCCCGGTCGACAACAAGGGCGGCACGATCAACCAGGTCGTCGGCACCGTCGGCGCACCGCTGGTCAACGTCAACCTGCCCTGCACCGCGCCGTGGCAGCAAGGCGGCCTGCTGGGTTCGAAGTACAACGCCTGCAACACCGCGCCCACCCACCAGTAGTTCCACGAGCGGCGCGTCGCGCCGCATTCCGTATTCCGTATTCCGCTGACGCGTCAGGTATCGGCGTTGGTCGTCCCCGCTCACGTAGACGTGGGGACGGCCAGCGTCACGCCATGACGATCGCCCGAGTGTGACCGCCGGGGAGAGCACTCGGGCAGCAGGTGGCTTTCGCTCAGCCAGAACGGTCGAGCGGAAGCCACCTTTCGCTGTGCCCACCAGCCCAGACCGTCAGAGCGCCGCTACCGCATCGTGGTGTCCGCGCAGACCATCGCGACACTGCGCGGCGACAACACGCTGGACACCGTCGAAGCCGACTTGCGAGAGGCCGGCATCGAACCAGTCGAAGCACCGATCACCTGGGCGACACCTGCCGACCTGTCTGACGTGCGGGACTGGTGACCCGTGTCTTGTGTATAGTCAACCACACACCACCCGGTTCTCTCATTCGCGAGGGGCCGGGTCTTTTTGTGCGCAAGTCAGCTGGAGGATCTCAAACCTGGCTTCATATTCTCACTGCCGACTTCGTCTCAGCCTCATTTATGAAGTTAGCGTGAGACAAGAGTTTCGAGCAAGATCATCCATCAGGACATTCGGTTGATATCGCGGACGTGCTGGTGTGGCGACTTGTGTTGACACCGCACACGCCGAAGTCAGTCGCCTCGGCCGTCGGTCGGCCCGCGTAAGGTCAGTAAGGTCATCTGGGTGTCGTGCCCGGCCACTGTTCACTCGATGCGACGCAGAGCGTTCGCGATCGCCGCCCTCGCCCTCGGTGCGTTCGGCATCGGCCTGACCGAGTTCGTCGTGGTCGGCCTGCTCGGACCGCTCAGCCAGGACCTGCACGTGTCCATCCCCACGGCCGGGCTCCTGATCACCGGCTACGCCGCCTCGGTGGCGATCGGCGCGCCGATCATCACTCTCGCGGGCTCTCGCTTGCCCCGCAAGACCATGCTGATCATGCTGATCATGCTGATGAGCCTATTCATCATCGGAAACGTCCTCGCCGCGATCGCCCCGGGCTACGGCGTGCTCCTGGCCGGCCGGATCATCGCGGCCCTGTGCCACGGCGCCTTCATGGGCATCGGCCCGATCATGGCCGCCAACCTGGTCGCGCCCGAACGCCGTTCCCGGGCCATCGCGTTCATGATGACCGGCCTGACCCTGTCCAACGTGGTCGGCGTGCCGTTCGGGACAGCGCTGGGCCAGCAACTCGGCTGGCGCTCGACCTTCTGGGCCATCACCGCTATCGGCGCCGCCGCGCTCGTCGCCATCGTGAGCTTCGTGCCGTCCTCGCCACACGACACCGGCAGTGAGCTACGCGCCGAACTCGCGGTGTTCCGCCGCGTCCAGGTGTGGCTGGTCCTGCTGGTCACGATGCTCGCCTGGGGCGCGGCCTATGCCGCGATCACCTTCCTGGAACCGATCCTGATCCACGTCGCCGGCTTCCCGGCCACGGCAGTGCCCTGGTTGCTCGTGCTGTTCGGCGTCGGCCTGACCATCGGCAACCTGCTTGGCGGCAGACTGGCTGACCGGGCCCTCCTGCCGACCCTCTACGGCGCCATCCTCACCGCAACGGCCGCCCTGGCGATCTTCGCTGTCGCGGCGCACCATGAGATTCCGGCCGCGATCATGGTGTTCGGGTTGGGAGCGGCCGGTTTCGCCATCGTCCCGATGCTCCAGACCTGGGTGATGGACGTGGCCCGTGGCGCGCCGTCACTGGCCTCGTCGGTGAACGCCTCGGCCTTCAACGTCGGCATCGCACTGTCCTCGTGGCTGGGCGGGCTGGCCATCGACCACGGCTTCGGCCTGATCGCTCCGGTATGGATCGGCGTCGCCATGGGGATCGCCGCACTGGTGGTCGCGGTGGTCTCCGGCACGCGTCGGTCAGGATCACCCCTTGACCGACGGTGATCTGTGATCTGTCTGAGCTGGACAGGAAAGCCTGGCTGAAGGCGAGTTGCCCCTGCGACACACCGCTGCCCGTCGGCGAGGGCGCCTCACTGCCTGGTTGACACCCACCGTCGGGCACGTGGCCACCCAAGAAGTGCCACGAAACTGAGACCGATCTTGAGCCGCATCGACATGAGACAACCCGGAACCGCAGGCTAGGGAAGATCAACATGTCACCTGCGGCGAGACCCTACATCAGCCCACTGTGGCCTTGGCTTGTTCGTCGAGGAAGGTGCTGATCTCGGGCCAGGTGGTGGTGCGGGCGCGGCGGCCGGTGAGGACGCCGAGGTGGCCGCCGGGGAATTCGGCGTAGCGGACGTCCGGGGCGCCGTCGAGGACGTCGACGAGGTGGCGCACGGAGCGTTTGGGGGCGATGCCGTCGTCGAGGCCGGCGATGACGAGCACGGGGACGTGTACGTCGGCGAGGGAGATCTGGCGATCGTCGATGCTGACGGTGCCGTTGGCGAGGTCGTTGGCGCGGAAGAAGCGATGGTAGATCTGGCCGAACGTGCGACCGGGGTAGGCGATCATCCGGTCCATGAACCGGTCGACGGCTTCGATCTGGGCCAGGAATTCTCGATCGTCCAAATGCGACAGTATGGCGATCGGTTTGGTGACGTACTTGTCGAAGCCGGAAAGCTGGTAGACCCATTTGACTATCGGGCTCGGCACGCCGCCGAGCAGCCACGCGGGGCCGCTGAGGATCCAGCCGCGGGTGAGGTCGGTCAACGGGCGCAGCGGTGCGACCAGCGGGATGGCGGTGAAGTCGATCGGGGTGGCGACCGCAGTGATCGAGGCGACCGGGAGTTCGGCCGAGTCGGCGGCTGTGAGCAGGGAGAAGATGCCGCCGAGGCACCAGGCGACCAGGTTGACGGCGGCCCCGCCCGCGTCGGCGCTGACCGCCTTGACCGCGTGCGGGATCACGTACTCGATCCAGTGCTCGATGCCGAGGCCGCGGTCGGCGAACGCCATGGTGCCGTAGTCGACCAGGTAGACGCGGCGGCCCTCGCGAAGGAGGTACTCGGCCAGGCTGCACCCGCGGCGGAGGTCGAAGCAGAGCGCGGGCGCGGCCAGCGGCGGGACGAGTAGCACCGGCGGTCCCTCGGCGTTCGGGCCGCTGAGCCGGTAGACCGAACGGCTGGGGCCCTGGTCGATCAGGACGCGGGGCATCGGCCGCAGGTCGGCGAGGCCGTCGCCGAAGACCTTGGCGGCGACGTTCGACGCGGCCTTGGCGAGGTTCGCCGGGGTCGGAAGCATCTGTGCATCGTGCTTGGTGAACATCCGGCGGGGCAAGCCGAGGCACGGAGGGGTCGGCCACGCTCACAGGGGGTCGCGTACCGTGCTGAGGAGGGATTTTTCAGATGGGATCGCGATCATGGACATGTCCGGCAATCTGCCGCCGCTGACCGTGGGCCGACTGCTGGGCACCTGGGCGGTCGCGCCGGTCACGGATGTGATCGTGGTGCTGCTCGCGGTGCTCTACCTCAGCCGCGCGCACCTGCGCAGGCCGTCCGACGCGGGCCACTGGCCGATCGGTCGTACGGCCGCCTTTCTCGGTTCGCTCCTCGTTGCCGTGGTGACGATCTCCAGCGGCATCGACGTGTACGGGCACGAGCTGTTCTACCTGCACATGTGCGAGCACCTGCTGCTGATCATGGTGGTGCCGGTGCTGTTCATCCTCGGCCAACCGCTGCGGCTGCTGCAGGAGGGCGATGATCGGGTCGCGCGGCACAGCAGGGCCTGGCTGGACGGGCGGACGGTCGGGGTGCTGACCTTCCCGCTGCTGGGCATCGCGGTGTACGGGGTGGTACTGGTCGGCACCCACCTGACCGGGTTCATCCAGTCGATGTTGACCGACATGCGCCTGCACGATCTGGAGATCGCGCTCTACCTGCTCGGCGGCTACCTGTACTTCCTGCCGGTGCTCGGCCACGAGCCGCTGCGCCGCGACCTGTCGTATCCGCTGCGCCTGTTCATGCTGTTCCTTGGCATGACCGCGGACACCGTGGTCGGCGTGCTGCTGATGCTCAGCTCGCACGAGCCGTTCCCGGCCTATGCCGCGCAGCACCGCAGCTGGGGCCCTGGCCTGCTTGACGATATCCACACCGGTGGCGGGATCATGTGGGTGGCGGGCGACGGGCTGATGTTCGTGATCATCGTGCTGGTCATCTCGCAGTGGATGGCCGACACCGAGCGGCAGAACGACACCGGCAAGTGGCTTGAGGCGGCGCGCCGCTCCGCCCTCGCGGGTCAGGGTGTTGACGCGGTCGACCCGAACGACGAGCGGTCCATCGACGACGACGATGCGGCGCTCGCCGCGTACAACCGGATGTTGTCAAGGTTGCACGCGGCGGACGCCCCAAAGGACCCTCAATAGGCACCCCCGAAGGACGCTAAATAGCGGGTTCGGGGGCCGGTTCCCAGTCGGCGCGCAGCGGCATGTGCGAGCGGACGCCGTCGAGCTTGACGGCGAGCATCTGGTGCAACTGAATCTGGTTGCGGTCGAACCCGACCCGCGACGCGGCCATGTAGAGCCGCCAGACCCGCGCTGTGCCGATGCCGACCTCGGCTACGGCCGCGTCCCAGTTGTCGTCCAGGTTCCTGCACCATTCGCGCAACGTCATGGAGTAGTGCTCGCGCAGGTTCTCCTCGTGCCGCACCTCGAACCCGGTGTCGGTCATGACCGACATCAGGTGGCCGGGACCTTCGAGTTCGCCGTCCGGGAACACGTACCGGTTGATGAAACCGCCGGTTTTGGCGTCCTCACGGTTGTTCGGCCTGGTGATGCAGTGGTTGAGTACGCGCGCGCCGGGTTTGATCTTGTCGTAGATGAACTGGAAGTAGGCTGACAGGTTCGCCTCGCCGATGTGTTCGGTGAGGCCGATCGAACTCAGCGCGTCGAAGTCGCCCTCGGTCACGTCGCGGTAGTCGGAATGGCGTACCTCGGCGAGGTCGGACAGGCCGCGCTTGACGATGGCCTTCTGCGCCCATTCGGCCTGCCGCTTTGACAGCGTGACGCCGAGCGCCTTGACGCCGTAGTGCTGGGCGGCGTGCATGACCATGCCGCCCCAGCCGCAGCCGATGTCGAGCAGGCGCATGCCGGGGCGCAGCCCGATCTTGCGCGCGACCAGGTCGAACTTGGCGTACTGGGCCTCTTCCAGGGTAGCGTTCTCGGACTGGTAGACCGCGCAGGTGTAGGCCATGGACGGGCCGAGCACGTACTCGTAGAAGCGGTTCGACACGTCATAGTGGTGCGAGATCGCCTTCGAGTCGCGGCGCTTGGAGTGCCGCCTGCCGTACTGGCGGTGTTCCTGCGGCGGCGGCTTGACCGGCCACCACAGCCGCGCCGCGACCGACTTGGCGATCAGGCTGCCGCGCACATCGGCCGGGATGTCCGCGATGCCGTTGAGGGGCACGTTCAGCAGCATGGTCAGCGCGGTGTGCATGTCGCCGACGACTTCAAGCGACCCGCTCACGTAGGCGCGCGCGAAGCCGAGTTCGCCCGGCGCGGATGCCAGGTGCGACAGGGCGACGGGCGAGCGCACCTCCAGCCGCACCGGCGCGTCCGTCGGGCCGGAACGGCTTCCGTCGTAGGCGACGAACTCGATCGGCAGATCCCCGACAACCCGGGTGAACACTTCGGCCAATCGCACGGCCTGCTCCTCTCAGCTGTTGCGCACGCACTTCGCGTACAGGTCGGGGAGTCGTCCTTCTGGGTCGTACTCCTGCTTGAGCGCCCGGTAGGCGGCGCCGTTGTAGAGCCGGTCGAACTCCTCCCGCGAGTAGAACGAGTCGGAGTAGAGCGACTTGTGCCCGTCGAGTTCGGTGACCTTGTCCTCGATCAGCCGGTTGTAGTGGCCATTGTCCTCGCCGGGCCGCAGCGGCACCGTCGACCAGAAACCGACGTTGACGTAGAGCCTGCCGGGTGCGAGCGGGTAGAGCGGCCACTGCTGGTTCGAGCGGAGCTTGAGCGGGCACAGCCAGACGGGGCTGATGCCGATCTCGCGGTGGAAGAAGTCCAGGAAGTCGGCCAGGCGCTCGACCGGTACCTCGACGTCCTGGATGACCGGTTCGTGCACGGGTGCGTCCAGCGAGCGGTGCAGCCGGTCGGTCAGCTTGTACCGACGGTCCAGGGCGACGAGCTTGCGGTAGACGTCCGAGCGCAGGTAGCGCTTGGGCCAGAGCTTGCGGACCAGCGGCTGTTGCACGCCGAAGGCGCGCGAGCACCAGAACCAGTCGGTGTCCCAGCGCCACAGGTAGTCATGGATGGTCAGGTAGTCGACGTCGCGGTCCGGGATCGACTGGTAGAAAACCTTCATCCCGGTGTAGTCGCTGGTGTACGGCGCCTCGGTGACGTAGTCACCGAGCGTGAGGTAGGGCCTGGCGCCGGGGTGGCCGGCGGCCGGGTCGGCGGCGAACACGGTTCCGTCGATGAAGTCGACTGGTTCGCCCTGGTAGCTGGCGTCCCGGCAGATCTCGGCGATGGCCGCCGCGCACTCGGCGGCGTCGCCGAAGCGGACGTGCCGCAGCCGGACGTAGGGGCGGACCCGTTCGAGTTCGATGCGCAATCGCAACGAGTAGCCGAGGGTGCCGTAAGAATTCGGAAAGCCGCGGAACAGGTCGGCGTGCTCCCCGTGCGGGGTGGCCAGCACCACCCGGCCGTCGCCGGTGAGGATCTCGGCCTCCAGCAGCGACTCGTGCGGCAGGCCGTTGCGGAACGAGGTCGCCTCGATACCGAGGCCGGCCACGGCACCGCCGAGGGTGATGGTCTTGAGCTGCGGAACCACGGTCGGCATCAGGCCGTGCGGGAGGGTCGCGGCGACCAGGTGCTCGTAGGTGGTCATCCCGCCGACGTCCGCGACGGCCGCGTCGGGATCCACCCGCAGCACCGAGCCGAATTGGCTGACGTCCAGGCCAGGGGCACCTGTCGGCTCCCGAAAACGGAACAAATTGGACGTCGGTTTGGCCAGCCTCACCGGCGAACCGGGCGGTAGCGCGGAGTACGCTGCCCGAAGCGTCGTCACGGCCGCGTGATGACTGTCCAAGCCCGGCTCCATAGCGGTACTCATGAGCACTGATGCTATTGGTCAGCGGCCTTTCGGTCATCGGATGACCATTCGGCAACCGTGTGATCTCAGTGTCATCTCATGGGGTCATCTCGTGGGAGCGGCGCCGTGGGCGCACAACCTTCGCGGGCCCACGAGCGTCTTGGATGTGTACGGGCTTGGTGGGGATCGGCACCGGCGCCGGAGCCAGCGGGGCGCGCTGGACTGAGAGCTGATGAGGAGCACATGCAGTACGGCACAAGAGCGCAGGAAAGACACCTGACGGGCGCGCGCGTCCACAAGGCGGTCATCGGTGTCGTCGCCTTCGCGGCGGCCGGTGTGATGCTCGCCGCGTGCAGCTCCGGCAGCGACAACGCGAACGGCAAGTCCACTGGCGGGTCCGGGTCGCAGTCCGCGCCGACGACCACCTCGCCGCCCGTTGCCATCGCCATCTCGCCGGCCAGCTCACCCCAGATGAACCCGGCGACCCCGGTGGTGGTGAAGGCGACCAACGGCACGTTGAAGACCGTGTCCGTGACCAACACCAAGACCGGCACGACCGTGACCGGCGACTTCTCCCCCGACAAGACGACCTGGACGTCGAACGAGCCGCTCGGCTTCGGCGCGAGCTACACGGTTGACGCGGTCGGCGCGAACCCGCAGGGCTCGCAGAGCGAGCAGAAGTCGACGCTGACCACGATCAATCCGGCCAAGACGTCGAACACGAACATGTTCCCCGCGCCGTCCACGGTGCAGGGCTCCGGCATCGGGGTCGGCATGCCGATCGTGTTCCAGTTCAGCCACGCGGTGACCAACAAGTCGGACGTCGAGAAGGCGATCACGATCACAACGTCGCCGCACCAGCCGGTCGGCTTCCACTGGCTGTCCAGCACCGAGCTGGACGCGCGCCCGCAGAACTACTGGACGGCGGGCACCAGCATCCACGTCGTCACCAAGCTCTACGGTGTCGACCTCGGCGGCGGCAACTACGACGACAACGATCGCGACGTCACCTACAAGGTGCACGACTCGTGGGTCGCGCAGGCCAACGGCGCGACGGAGCAGATGCAGATCCTGCACAACGGCTCGGTGGTCAAGACCATGAGCATCAGCATGGGCAAGGACTCGACGCCGACCTCGCTCGGCCCGCACGTGATCTTCGACAAGAAGCAGCAGGTCGAGATGAACTCCTGCACCTACGGCGTGTGCCCGCCGGACCCGCGTGCCTACGACGAGACCGAGTACTGGGCGGAGCGGATCACCAACGGTGGCGAGTTCGTGCACGAGAACCCAGCCACCGTCGGTGTGCAGGGCCACGCGAACGTCTCCCACGGCTGCATCAACCTCAACGCGGCCGACGCCCAGTGGTTCTTCAACAACCTCGGCATCGGGGACGTGGTCGAGGTGACCAACTCGGGCGGCCCGCAGCTCGCGCCGACCGACTTCATGGGCGACTGGTCGATTCCGTGGTCGCAGTGGACCCCGGTGGCCACCTCCTGAGCTGGGCACTTGTGACCCGTCGCCAGGCCAGACCGGTTCGCCGGTCTGGCCTGTCGCGTTGTCGGCGGCTTGCTTGTCTGGCCCGATCGGGGTAAGAGCTGGGTTGGGCGGCGGCAGCGGGTATCGGGTCAGCGGAAGGAGCCGCCATGGCGGTCCAATTCCGCATACTGGGCAGCGTCGAGGCCAGCATCGACGGTCAGCTGGTCGATCTTGGTCCTCGACAGCAGCAGTGCGTCCTGGTGGCCCTCCTGATCAACGCGAACCGCCCGGTGTCCGGCGACGAACTCATCGAGAGGGCGTGGGGCGAGAACCCGCCCCCGCGGGCCCGCAACACCCTGTACACGTACCTGTCCCGGCTGCGGCAGGCGCTGTCCGGCACGGACGAGGTGCGGCTGCTGCGTCGCCCGGCCGGCTATCAGCTCGAAGTCGACGAACAAGCCGTCGACCTGCATCTTTTCCGCACGTTGAGCGCGCGCGGCCGAGCCGAGCCGGATCAGGAGAAGGCGTCGCGACTGATCAGGCAGGCGTTGGACCTGTGGCGCGGCGAGGCCCTGCCGGGCCTTGACACGCCGTGGCTGCACGGCATCAGGGCGACGCTGCTCAAGGACCGGTTGGCCGCCGAGTTGGAGTACACCGACCTGGCCCTGGCCAGGGGCCGGCATGCCGAGCTACTGGCGACGCTGGCCAGCCAGGCCGAGCAGCGACCGCTTGACGAGCGGCTGGCCGGCCAGTTCATGCTGGCCCTCTACCGCAGCGGCCGGCAGGCCGACGCGCTCACCCACTACCAGCGCACCCAGGCCCGACTCGCCGAGGAACTGGGCATCCGGCCGAGCGAGCCGCTGCGCACCCTGCACCAGCAGATGCTCACCGCGGACCCGGTGCTCGCCGCGCCGCGCACCGTCCCGCAGGCGGTCGAGCGGGGCGCGGAGCCGGACCGGCCGGTTTCCGCGCACGTCGCCGAGCTGCCCGCGCCGCGCCAGCTGCCGGCCGCGCCGCGCTCGTTCACCGGCCGGGCCGAGGAGATCGCGCTGCTCTCCAGGGCTGTCGACGCCCCGGACAACGGCGGGACCGTGGTGATCTCCGCGATCGGCGGGGCAGGTGGCATGGGCAAGACGTCGTTGGCGCTGCACTGGGCGCACCGGCACGCGCACCGCTTCCCGGACGGCCAGCTGTTCGTGAACCTGCGTGGGTTCGACCCGTCCGGGTCGCCGCGCACCGCGGAGTCGGCGGTGCGCATCCTGCTCGCCGCACTGGGCGTTGAGCCGAACGCGGTCCCGGTCGACCTCGACGCGCAGGTCGGGCTGTACCGGAGCCTGGTGGCGGACAAGCGGATGCTGATCGTGCTGGACAACGCGGCCGACGCCGAGCAGGTCAGCCCGCTGCTGCCGGGCAGTGCGTCCTGCACGGTGCTGGTGACCAGCAGAGACCGGCTGACCAGCCTGGTGAACACGCACGGCGCGCAGCCGCTGCCGTTGGACGTGCTCGACGACGCCGACGCGCGCTCGCTGCTGGTGGCCCGGCTCGGCGAGGAGCGGGTCGCGGCCGAGCCCGCCGCGGTCAGCGAGTTGTTGGCCTGCTGCGCGGGGTTGCCGTTGGCGTTGAGCATCGTGATCGGCAGGGCCCAGGAACATCCCGAGTTCCCGCTGGCCACGCTGGCCGCGGAGTTGCGCGAGCGGACCAACCGGCTCGGCGCGTTGGACGAGGACGCGGACAGCGGCGTGCGCGCGGTGCTGTCCTGGTCCTACGTCGCGTTGAGCCCCGCACAGGCCAGGGTGTTCGCGCTGCTCGGGTTGGCGGTCGGGCCGGACATCAGCCTGCCGGCCGCGGCAAGCCTGACCGGCATCCGCGCCAACCAGTTGCGCACGGTGTTGCGCCAGCTGGAGCGGGCGTCGCTGCTGCAACAGCCGCTGCCCGGCCGCTACCGCATGCACGACCTGATCCGGCTCTACGCGGGCGAACAGGCCGATCGACTGTCCGAACCGGACCGCGCTGCCGCGCTGAGCCGACTGGTGAGCTTCTACACCTACACGGCGCTGGCCGGGGACCGGCTGATCGCGCCGAACCGGGAGCGGATCCCGATCGGCGAACCGTTCGAGGGCGGCCAGCCAGAGCCGTTGGTGAACACCACATCCGCGACCAACTGGTTCGACACCGAGTACTGGTGCCTTCGCGGCGCGCAAACCGTTGCCATGGAACAGTCTTGGTACCGGCCGGCGTTGCTGGTCACCTGGGCACTGAGCAACTTCCACCGCAGGCGCGGACATCCCCGCGACGACCTCGCGGTGTGCCTGATCGGCCTGGAGGCCGCGGCCCGGCTCGACGACGGGCGCGCGCTGGCCCTCGCGCACCGCATGCTCGGCTACTCCTTCGCGCGGGGCGGCCGGCATCAGGAGGCGGCCGAGCAGTTCGGCGCCGCGCTCGTCCTGCACGAACGCGAGCAGGACCTGGCCGGCAAGGGAAACACGCACTACACCTTCGCGCTCGCGCTGGAACGGGCGGGCGAGGACCGGCGAGCGCTGGTGCACGCCAAGCAGGCGCTGGAGATCTTCCGCTCGATCGAGGCGTCGCTCGACGAGGGCAGGGCGCTCAACGAGGTCGCCTGGTTCCAGGCGCGGCTCGGCGACTACGCGGAGGCCCGCACCGCGTGCGAGGCGGCGCTGTGCCTCAACGTGCGCAACAACGACCAGGACGGCGAGGCGCAGACGCTCGACACGTTCGGTTTCATCGAACACCGCAGCGGCAACCTCGCGCAGGCGCGCGAATACTACGAGCGCGCGATCGTCTACTTCCGCGCCATCGGGCACACCCAGTTCCAGGCGGACATCCACGCTCACCTCGGCGAGATCCACCTTGCGCTTGGCGAGTTCGACGCGGCACGCGCGTCCTTGCGGGAGTCGAGGGAGCTGTACCTGTCGATGAGGCGCGGTGCGGACGCCGACCGCGTCCAGCGGCTGCTCAACGATCTCGACGACCGCCCGAGAATGCGGCTGGCCACCTGATCCCGGCCGAGGACAGGCCGGTCAGGCACAGCGCCATCGCGAAAGCACCGAGTACGAACCCGACCGCGACGACGAACGCGACGCGAAAACCCGGTCCCGCGGCGAGGAGCCCGCCGATCGGGCCCGCGACCAACACGCCGAGATCCCAGAACGAGGTCATCACACCGACCGAAGCGCCGACCCGGTCGCCGCCGGCGCGGTGCAGTGTCATGGCCACGGTGGCCGGGTAGATCGGCCCGAGCCCGAGCCCGGCGACGACCGTGCCGGCCAGCGCGAGGCTGCCTGATGACGCACCCGCGACGATGCCGAGCCCCGCCGCCTCGACGAGCAGCACGAAGCAGGCGACCCGCGTACCGCCGTAACGGTCGACGAGCGGCGAACCGAAGGCACGCGCGGCAAGGAAACCGACAGCGAACACGGCCAGCGCGACGCTGTCGCCGCCCAGTCGATCGGTGCGCAGGAACAGCACGAGCAGCGCGTTGATGGTGCCGTAGCCGAAGGCGGCGAGGCCGAGCCCCAATCCGGGCAGTGAAGCCCCGGCCGGCACCAGTTCCCGCCAGTGCGCAGGCAGCAATCGAACGTCCTCTGTGGATTGCCGCGCACGGGTGGCGAGCACGAGCATGGCGGAGAGCAGGCAGGCGCCGACAACGGCCCACCACACGGAATCCGCGCCGAACCAGCCGGTCAGCGCGACCGCGACGACTGGCCCGCCGGCCAGGCCGCACCACATCGACAAGCCGAACCAGCCGGCGATCCGGCCACGTCGTGCCGCTGGAATCCCGGCCAGCACCCAGGGTTGCGCCCCGGAGAACAACGCGGCCTCGCCCGCGCCCATCACCAGCCGCGCGAGCAGCAGCAGCGCGATCCCGGCTGACCCGAGTCGGCCCGCTGCGAACTGGCCGACGCCGCCGAGCGCGGTACAGATGCCGCCGACGAGCACGACCGGCCGGGCCCGGCCGGCATCGGCGATCCGGCCCGCGATCGGTCGGCCCAGCGCGGTGGCAAGAAAGGCGATGCCGACCGCGACGCCGACCAGGACCGGGCCGCCAGTGAAATGGGCCGGCACGAAGGTGGGCAGCACCTGGAGGGTGGCGCCGAGCGCGACGTAACCGGACAGCACCGCGCAGAACAACCGCGCCACCGGCCGGTGTACCGCGCTCGCGACACGGGGTGTGTCCGTCAACTCCGACATGGTTGGTACAGTACGGTACTGTCTTATCTTTGGACCAGCGCGGATCAACATGAGATGCAGCGGGAGGATGAGATGCCGGTGGCCAAGGGCGGTTCGATCGACCCGGCCGCGACCAGAGCCAAAGTGCTCGCCGCCGCTGCCGAACTGTTCTACGAGCGCGGCGTGAACGGGGTCGGGGTCAACGAGATCGCGGCCAGGGCCGAGGCGTCCAAGCTCAGCATCTACCGGTACTTCTCGTCCAAGGAGAACCTGGTGGAGAGCATGCTCGCCACGCACAGCGACCGCATTCACGACTGGCTGCGCCGCAAGACCGCGACCGCGCCTGCCGGCCCCGAGCGCGTGCTGGCCATCTTCGACCTGCTGATGGGCTGGTTCGCCGAACAGAACTACCACGGCTGCACCGTGCTGAACACGATGATCGACACGCGGGGCGAACAGGAGGGCGTGCGCGCGATCGCGCGTGAACACCTCAGACGCTATCGCGACCTGCTTGAGGAACGTCTCGTCGAAGCGGGCGTCGAACACCCCGGAATGTTGTCACGACAACTTTTGCTGCTGATCGAGGGCGTCACGATGGTGACCACGGTCGACGGTGACGACGGCGCGGGCGCGGACGCGCGCGCGGCGGCGAGCGCACTCATCGAAGCGGCCCGGACGCCACGCGGGCGTCCGGGCCGGATCGGTTGATTCCGCTTAGGACAGGCCGAGGAACAGCCAGCCGTTGGTGGTGCCGAGACCGGTCACGTTGTCGTAGCCCTTGGTGGTGTGCAACGTGGTGGTCTGGTCGTCGAAGGTCCGCACCGAGGTGACGTAGCCGTTGGACGCGTCGACGCTGTTGGCGTAGTCGACCCGGACCAGGCCGGGCGCGGACACCGGAGTCACGTCGGTGACGGCCGGGGTGCGCGAGCTGAACTGGTAGATCACCGGGTTGATGAAGCCGTGGTGGAAGCCGACGAGCTGGTCGGAGTCGGCCATGGTGCCGGCCAGCAGCGGAGCCGCGAGGCTGGTGCCGCCGATGCGGTACTGGTCGTAGTACACGCCGTCCGGGAAGGTCTGCGTGATACCGATCAGGAAACCGGTGGTCGGGTCGGCGTCCTCGGAGATGTCCGGCACGACGCGGCCCAGGTTCTTGTCGGTCTGGTACATCTTGGCCAGCGAGTTCGGCACGACGCCCTTCTGGTACCAGGGCTCGCTGAACAGGACGCTGGTGCCGCCGCCGGAACCGTAGTCGTACTTGGTCGGGCCCCACGCTCCGTTGACCAGCGATGCCTTGCCGGTCTCCCAACCGGTCTCGACGACCTTCTTGCCGTCGCGACCGATGCCGATGCTGGTACCGCCGACCGCGGTCACCCACGGGTCGGTGCCGGAGAAGTTCGCGGCGGGCTGGCCGTTGTTGACCACTGCGTCGTCACCGTCGTCACCGGAGGAGAAGTACAGGCCGATGCCTTCGATGACCGCCTGCACGGCGATCTGGTTGAACGCCTGCACGTCCGCCGCTGGCAGGTCCTCGCCGAGGTCGAGGTAGGAGTTGGAGATGATGTTCGCGAGGTGGCCGGCGACAACGCGGTTCACGGCCGCGTCGAGCGAGTTGTCCTGGCAGTCGGCGGCACCCTCGAACAGGATGTGCGCGCCCGGCGCGGTCGCGTGCACCGCCTCGACGTCCAGGCTCTGCTCGCCGTACCAACCGGCGGCACCGCACACGCTCGGGTCTTCGGAACCCGGCGTCGGCGCGTCGACGTCCTGGCTGAACTGCGACTTGAGCAGCGGGTGGCCAGGGTCGTTGCGCTTGGCGTACTCGGCCGCGTCCTGGTACAGGGTCGGCGAGCCGAAAGCGTCCACAATGGCCACCGTCTGGCCGCGGCCGTCGATGCCGGCGGCGACCGGGCCTGCGAGGCCGTCCGCCGACCTGATCTGGCTCGGGGTGTAACCGCACGGCGCATAGGGCAGCTGCTGGCCGTCGTAGGCCGGGTCGGTGGTGTCGATCTTCTGGCCGTAGTAGGCACCACACGGCTGCGCGTTGCGGAAGCCGGCTGGCGGTGCGACAACGGCGGGCTTGGTCGGCGTGCCGTTGGAGATGACCTTGGTGGTGTTGCTGATCGCGTCGTCGGTCGCGTTACCGGTGGTGTGGTTGGGCACCGCGATGGACTTGGACTGATCAAGGCCGAGCACACCGAGCACGGACGGGGCGATGTTGCTTGGCACGGACACGTTGCCGCTGGTGGAACGCAGCGTGGTGGAACCGACCTTGTACTCGCCGAGCTGCGTGTTGAACGCCCTGTCGATCTGCGCGGCGCTGCCGGTGGCCTGCACGTAGAGGTTGTTGGACGGCACGTCGCCGATGCGGAAACCGGCCGAGCTCAGCCAGTTCCGCACCGAGGAGACGGTCGCGTCGCTTGGCGCGAACTGCGCCTTGACCTGCGCGGGCGTCAGGTAGTGCCGGTAGTCCGGGCTGTTCGGGTTGGACACCGACGCCGCGTACGCCTCGGCGGCGGATTCGTTCGGGGTGTTCAGGTACACCCGGAAACTGACCTGGTCGGTCGACGACGTGGTGGCGACCTTCGCCTGTGGCGTGGCCCACGCGGGCTGCGACTGCGGGATCACGGTGCTGCCGGTGGCCGACGCCGGGATAGCCGAGGCCAGCCCTCCGGCCACGGCCAGGGCTACGAATAATGCAGGGGTTTTTCGCACAGCTTCCAGTTCCTCTTCGTCTCCCGCCGACCCGGTCGTCGGCTGCCCCAGAAATCTAAGGTGCGATTCGGCCGTATGGAAGGAAAACTTGAAACTTAGTTCGGATAGCTACTGTGGGTATCAGCGATCGGCGGCGTCACAGGAAAACAATGGCGCGGAATTCACCCGTCTGCCCGGTAACACCGAGGTCAGGGCACGTCCGTTACGATTCGGTATAGCTACACCCCGTCACGCGGGGAAAGCCGGTCGGACGGAGGGGATGTCATGGGCGAATTGGCCGACACGTTGCGCCGGATTCCGGTTTTCGCGCGGTTGCCGCTTGCGTTCGACACCGACGCGCTGCCAACCGATCCGCAGAGCATGTTCGCGACCTGGCTCAACGAGGCGCTCTCGGTCGACGTGCCCGAGCCACATGCGATGGTGCTTTCGACGGTGGACGAACACGGCCGAACGGATGCACGCACGTTGATCCTGAAGGACGTGGACGAGCGCGGCTGGTGGTTCGCGAGCAGTGCGAGCAGCCCCAAGGGGATTCAATTGGCCAAGCACGCCTCGGCCGCGCTGACCTTCTACTGGCCGACGGTCGGCCGGCAGGTTCGGGTGCGCGGGCTGGTCGGTGCCGCCGATGCCGAGGTGAGCGCGCGCGACTTCCTGGCCAGGGCGCCGGGCGGCCGGGCCGAGGCACTGGTCGGCCGGCAGAGCGAACCGTTGCGCGACCGGGCGGAGCTGCGCGCCGCGTTCGATGAGGCCAAGGCGCGCGTGGAGGCCGATCCCGAACTGGTCGCTCCGGAGTGGACCAGGTACGTGGTGCGGCCGGACGAGGTGCAGTTCTTCCAGGGCGATGTCGAGCGCCAGCACGTGCGCGTGCGCTACCAGCTCGGCGAGGACGGCTGGGCGCACACGCTGCTCTGGCCGTGACCGACCACAGTGGAGAGGCTCACATGCCCAGTTCGCGCGCGATGACCATGCGCTGCACCTCGCTGGTGCCCTCGCCGATCTCCAGGATCTTCGCGTCCCGGTAGAAGCGGCCGACCGCGGTCTCGTTCATGAAGCCGTAGCCGCCGAAGATCTGGGTCGCGTCGCGCGAGTTGTCCATGGCCGCGTTGGACGAGATCAGCTTGGCGATGGCCGCCTCGCGCTTGAACGGCTCGCCGCGCAGCATCTTGGCGGCGGCCTCGTAGTAGGCCAGTCGCGCGGTGTGCGCGCGGGCCTCCATGTCCGCGATCTTGAACTGGATCGCCTGGTACTCGCCGATCGGGTGGCCGAACGCCTCACGCTCCCTTGCGTAGCGCAGGCATTCGTCAACGCAGCCCTGGGCGAGACCGACGGACAGCGCGGCGATGGCGACCCTTCCTTCGTCCAGAATGGACAGGAACTGGGCGTAGCCTCGGCCTTGCTCGCCGAGCAGGTTCGCGGCGGGCACCCGTGCGTCGTCGAAGGACAGTTCGTGCGTGTCCGAGGAGTTCCAGCCGACCTTCGAGTACTTCTTCGACACGCGCAGGCCGGGCGTGTCGGCCGGCACGATGATCGAGGAGATCGACTTGCCGCCGTCCGGCTTGCTGCCGGTGACCGCGGTGACCGTGATCAGGCCGGTGATGTCCGTGCCCGAGTTGGTGATGAACGCCTTGGACCCGTTGATCACCCAGTCGTCGCCGTCGCGCACCGCGGTCGTGCGGGTCGCGCCCGCGTCCGAGCCGCCGCCCGGTTCGGTGAGGCCGAACGCGCCAAGCAGCTCGCCGGAGCACAGCCTTGGCAGCCATTCCTGCTTCTGGGCCTCGCTGCCGAAGCGGTAGATCGGCATGGCGCCGAGCGAGACGCCGGCCTCCAGCGTGATCGCGACCGACGAGTCCACCCTGGCCAGTTCCTCCAGCGCGAGGCACAGCGCGAAGTAGTCGCCGCCCATGCCGCCGTAGCGCTCGTCGAAGGGCAGGCCGAACAGGCCCATCCTGCCCATCTTGGCGACGATGTCGTACGGGAACTCCTCCCGCACGTACAGCTCGCCGATGACCGGCGCGACCTCGTCGTGGGCGAACTCCTCGACCGTCTTGCGCAGCGTTTCGTAGTCCTCGTCGAGACGGTTGTCGATCATGACTGTTCCTCCGGGGTGATGAGGGCGAGTTGTTCGTCCAGCGCGACCTGTTGGCCGGCCCGGACGGGCAGTTCCGCGACGATCCCGTCGATCTGCGCGGTGATCGTGTGTTCCATCTTCATCGCCTCGACCACGAGCAGCGCCTGGCCGGCGCTGACCCGCTCGCCCGCCTTGACCCGCACGTCGAGCACGGTGCCGGGCATAGGAGAGGTGATCGGTCCGCCGGTCGCGGCTGCCGCGTCGGCGCGCGCGGCGGTGAGCCGGTCGGTCTGGGTGAGCGCCCAGCTGACGCCGTCCGCGGCGAGCCAGAGCACGGCGCCCTCGCGTGCGTGGGCGTAACGCCGTGTGGTGCCGGCATGATCGACGACGAGTTCGTCGCCGACGATCCGAGCGGCCGCCCTTTCGGGTTCGTTGTCGCCGATCCGCACCAGTGCGTCGGCCGCGCGCCCGGTCACCGCGACCTCGACCGGCGAATGCCCGGCGGCCGTGAGGAAGGCACGAACGGGCGCGGGGTCGCCGATCCGCCAGCCACCGGGAAGGTCCCACGGGTCGTCGCCGGCCGGTTCCAACGCCAACACTCGCTCCAGTGCCGCCGCGAGCTGGACGTGGCCGGGCACGTCGGCGCCGGTCAGGTCGTCGAGTTTGCGGCCGATCAGGCCGGTGTCCAGGCGGCCGGCTCGGACGTCGTCGTCGGCGAGGAGTCGCTGGAGAAACGCGATGTTGGTGGTCACGCCGAGCACGGTGACCGCGCGCAGGCCCGAGGAGAGCGTGCGCAGCGCGCTGTCCCGGTCGACGCCGTGCGCGATGTACTTGGCCAGCATCGGGTCGTAGTCGCTGCTCACCACCGCGCCCTCGAACAGCGCCGAGTCGACGCGCAGCCGTGTCCGGCTCGCGCAGCGACGAGCACGCGGCCACCGGTGGGCAGGAAGCCGCGACTCGGGTCCTCCGCGTAGAGCCGGACCTCGATGGCGTGCCCGGTGAGCACGACGTGGTCCTGGCTGATCGCCAGCGGCTCCCCTGCCGCGACGCGCATCTGCTGCTCGACGAGGTCGATGCCGGTGACCAGCTCGGTGACCGGATGCTCGACCTGGAGCCGGGTGTTCATCTCCATGAAGAAGAAGTCGTCCGGCGCGTCGCCGGAGACGATGAACTCGACCGTGCCGGCGCCGACGTAGCCGACCGCCTTGGCCGCGTCCACTGCGGCCTGACCCATCCTGGCCCGAATGGCTTCACCGTCCGGGTGGTCGGTGAGCAGCGGCGACGGCGCCTCCTCGACGATCTTCTGGTGCCGGCGTTGCAGGCTGCACTCCCGCTCGCCCAGATGAGATCACGTTGCCCTTGCCGTCGGCGAGCACCTGGATCTCGATGTGCCGGGGCGCGCGGATCGAGTCGTTCCAGCAACAGCGTGTCGTCACCGAAGGAGGCGCTGGCCTCGCGGCGCGCGGACGCGATCGCGTCGGCCAGCTCGTCGGGCCCGTTCACCTCGCGCATGCCCTTGCCGCCACCACCTGCGGACGGCTTGAGCAGCACCGGATACCCGACTTCGCTCGGCCGCCTCGGCGAGTTGCGCGTCGGTCATGCCGGTCTCGATCCGGCCCGGCACAACGGGAACACCGGCCGCGGCGACCATGCGCTTGGCGCGGATCTTGTCGCCCATGGCCTCGATCGCGGACGCGGGCGGTCCGATGAACACGATGCCGGCCTGCTCGCAGGCTGCCGCGAACGCCGCGTTCTCGGACAGGAAGCCGTAGCCGGGGTGAATGGCCTGCGCGCCGGTCTTCCGCGCCGCGTCGATGATCTGCTCGATGGACAGGTAGCTCTCCGCGGCCGCCGCCGGTCCGATGCGGACGGCGACGTCGGCCTCGCGGACGTGCCGGGCGTCCGGCGTCGGCGTCGCTGTAGACGGCGACCGAGCGGATGCCCATCCTGCGCAGCGTGCCGATCACCCGGACGGCGATCTCGCCGCGGTTGGCGATCAGGACGGTGTCGAACATGCGGGTCCCATCGCTCCTGTCACATCCGGAAGACGCCGTAGCCGACGTCGTCGAGCGGGGCGTTGGCCGCGGCGGACAGGGCGAGGCCGAGCACGGTCCGGGTGTCGCGCGGGTCGATCACGCCGTCGTCCCACAGCCGGGCGGTCGAGTAGTACGGGTTGCCCTGGTCCTCGTACTGCTCGCGGATCGGCGCCTTGAACTGCTCCTCGGCCTCGGCGCGGCCAGTCCTCGCCGCGCGCGTCGAACTGGTCGCGCCGCACGGTGGCGAGCACCGACGCCGCCTGCTCGCCGCCCATCACCGAGATCCGCGCGTTCGGCCACATCCACAGGAAGCGGGGCGAGTACGCGCGGCCGCACATGGAGTAGTTGCCGGCGCCGAACGAGCCGCCGATGACCACGGTGAACTTGGGCACCCGCGCGCACGCGACCGCGGTGACCATCTTCGCGCCGTGCTTGGCGATGCCGCCCGCCTCGTACTCGCGGCCGACCATGAAGCCGGTGATGTTCTGCAGGAACACCAGCGGGATCGCGGCGCCGGTCGCACAGCTCGATGAAGTGCGCGCCCTTCATCGCCGACTCGCTGAACAGCACGCCGTTGTTGGCGACGATGCCGACCGGGTGGCCGTGCAGCTGGGCGAACCCGGTGACCAGCGTCGCGCCGTACTCCTCCTTGAACTCGGCGAACCGGCTGCCGTCGACGATCCGGCGCGATCACCTCGCGCACGTCGTACGGGGTGCGCGAGTCGGTCGGCACGACGCCGTACAGCTCGTCCGGGTCGACGGCCGGCGCCTCGGTCGCGCCGCGCTCCCACGGCCGCGGCGCGCGCGGGCCGAGCGTGCTGACGATGTCGCGCACGATCCGCAGCGCGTGCGCGTCGTCGTCGGCGAGGTGGTCGGTGACGCCGGAGGTGCGCGAGTGCAGGTCGCCGCCGCCGAGGTCCTCCGCGGTCACCACCTCGCCGGTCGCGGCCTTCACCAGCGGCGGGCCGCCGAGGAAGATCGTGCCCTGGTCGCGCACGATGACCGCCTCGTCGCTCATCGCCGGCACGTACGCGCCGCCCGCCGTGCACGAGCCGAGCACGGCGGCGATCTGCGGGATGCCGCGCGCGGACATGGTGGCCTGGTTGAAGAAGATCCGGCCGAAGTGCTCGCGGTCCGGGAAGACCTCGTCCTGCCTGGGCAGGAACGCGCCGCCGGAGTCGACCAGGTAGACGCACGGGCAGGTGGTTGTGCAGCGCGACCTCCTGGGCGCGCAGGTGCTTCTTGACCGTCATCGGGTAGTAGGTGCCGCCCTTGACGGTCGCGTCGTTGGCGACGACCACGCACTCGCGGCCGGACACCCGGCCGACGCCGGTGATGATGCCGGCCGATGGCGCCTCGTCGTCGTACATGCCGTTGGCGGCGAGCGGCGGACAGTTCGAGGAACGGCGAGCCGGGGTCGAGCAGCGCGTCGACCCGGTCGCGGGGCAGCAGCTTGCCGCGTTCGACGTGCCGCTGCCTTGCCCGTTCCGGCCCGCCCCGCTGGCGGCGGCAAGCCGGGCGTGCAGGTCGTCGACCAGCGCGGCGTGCGCCTTGGCATTACGTTGGAAGAACTCGCTGGTCGGGTCCGCGCTGCTGCTCAGCACGGGTGCCGCCAGCTGGGCTACCTCGTCGTCCACAACCCACCAGCTCGTGTTAGCGCTCGTTAACACGAACCATGTTAGCGACGGTCGACCGCCCCGTCCATCCCAGAGAACGAGACGGGCCGACCTTCACCGGGAAGGTCGGCCCTCGATCGGTTCGTGCAGGGATCAGCCGGTGATGGCGTCCAGGGTGGGCAGGTCGGCGTTGGCGTAGCCCGCCGCCTTCGGGTGGTAGGACTCGGTGATGTCGGTCCAGTCGACGCTGTTGAGCCACGAACTCGACGAGCAGATCTCGTGCGCGCTGAACGCGCCGCGCACGTCGTCGAAGGTGAAGCCGTACTTGCCGGCCTCGGTCCTGATCGTGCTGTCGAGCAGGTCGGCACCGCCGTTGATGGCGCTGCGCTCTGTGTTGTCAAGGCCGACCGAGCACGAGCCCGGAACCTGGTAGAACTCGGGGTAGCCAAGGATGATCACACGGGCGTTTGGCGCGTCCGACCTGATCTTGGCGTAGAGCGTGTCCAGCAGGCCGGGCAGCGTTGTTCCTGACGAACGTCTCGGCGTTGTTGACCGCGTTGAGGCACCCGGAGTCACCGAAGATGGTGTCCTCGACGCAGGTCGTCATGACGCTGGAGAAACCGGCGTCGTTGCCGCCGATGTTCATGGTGATCAGGTTGGTGCTCGCGGACAGCCCGCCGAGCTGGCTGTTGAGCACGTCGGTGGTCTTCGCGCCGGAGCAGGCCGCGAAGTCGAAGTTGGACACGCTGTGCGCCGCGTCCCAGAGAGCCGCGTACGACTCCGGGCTGCGGTCACAGCTGCCGCTGTTGCTGTAGTAGTCGCCGGTGCCAACACCGGATGAGTACGAATCCCCCAAAGCCGCGTATTCGATGGCGGTTGCCGCCGATGCCGGTACCACGACCGACACCGTGATGGTGGCGGCGAAGGCCACCGCACCGGCAAGGATTTTCGTCAGACGCATGAAGGACCTCCATGGGCCGCAGGGTGACGACGGTCTCATGAATACCAAGCGTTGACCAAATGGAGAACGATTGCGTCAAGAGTTAACCGATTGATCCAGTCCCAGTTCGCCCGATGGTGTCGATTGGACATGTGATCGCCCGGAACGGACAGCCCACCGAAACACCGCCAACGCGACAACCGCGACCACGATCGAGTCATATGGCGCAGGCAGGTCACCGGAGCCCTTGAAGCTGCCGAGCCACGACAACAAGGTCAGCACCGCGAGATAGAACACCAGCCAGGCACCCTTGCCCAGCTCGATCCGCAACGGCTCGCGGCCCTTGTTGCCCGGCCACAACGCGAGGAACAGCGGGACACCGACGAGCACCAGTGGCAGCGCGATGCGCAGATCGTGCCAACCGGACCAGTAGATGAACTCGCTGGCCACCACGAAGCTCAGCGGCGCGATCCAACCTATCCCCGGCACCCACCCGGTCAGCAGCCGACGATCCGCCGCCCGGAAACTCGCGGCGGCGACCGCCGATGCCGCGTAGATCAACAGGTACATGTCGCCCATGACCGCGACGATGTTCTGCCAGCCGCCGAAGGGCAGCAGGAACACCACGATCACCGCGAGGTTCACCAGCAGCGCCCTGCGCGGAATCCCGGAGTGGGTGTTCACGGCCATGAAGATGCGTGGCAGCAGCCCGTTCTTGGCCAGCGCGTAGGTGTGCCGCGCGTCGATGGCGACGCCGACGTAGGCCGAGCCGCCCGGCGAGAGCACCGCGTCCGCGTAGAGCAGGCTGGACAGCCACTGCAGGTTGAGGATCAACGCCAGCTGGCCGAACGGCGATGTGAAGTCGACGCCCTGCCAGCCGTGCCCGAGCAGCCGCCTCCGGCACGCCGAACAGGAACGCCAGCTGCAACCCGAGGTACATCAGCACGGCGAGGCCGATGCCGGCCAGCACCGACCCCGGCACGGTCCGCCTCGGATTGCGCGCCTCGCCGGAGAAGTCGACCGGCGCCTGGAAGCCGTTGACCGAGTAGACGATGCCGCCCGAGGCGAGCGCGGTCAGCACCGCCGCGTAGCCGTAGGGCGCGAAGCCGCCGTGCTCGGTCAGCCGGCCAGGGTGGAACCCGGAGACGAAGATGGCGATCACGGTGATCACCGGAATCAGCGATCTTGAGCACGCTGATCAGGTTGTTGAGCCGCGCGAACATCTTCACCGCGAACCAGTTCAACGCGGTCAGCAGCACACTGAACCCGATGGCGACGCCAAGGCCGGCGATGGTGAGCGTCTTGCCGTCGTACAACCAGGGCAGGTAGCGCCGCGCGTACTCAAGGATCGCGGTGATCTCGGCGGCCGTCCCGCCGACCGACAGCAGCACCGACCAGCCGATGATCGACCCGACGAACCGCCCGTTCGCGTAGGACGGCCAGCGCACCGTGCCGCCGCCCTCCGGCCGGGACGCGCCAAGCTCGACCATGACCAGCGCGACCAGCGCACACAGCAGACCAGCCGCGATCCAGGCGAGCAGCGACGCAGGCCCGGCGATCTGTGCCGCGTACATCGCGGAGAGCAGCCAGCCCGACCCGACGATGTTGGAGAAGCCGATCGCGGTGAGCCCCCAGAACCCGAGATCCTTGCGCAGGTGCCGCTCCTGCACGATGAAGTCGCCGACCCCGTCCTCAGTCTCCGTCACGCTCACCCCGAACTCCGATTCCGTGGCCTGTCGATCAGGCAATCAAAGCGCACCAGCCGGTTAACATGCGCTAACCTGACAGGCGGAAGGATGTGATCGTTCCGTTGTCGACCGACGTAACGCAGGGCGCCACCCGTCGCGAGCAGATCCTCGCCGCCGCGGCCGAACTGTTCGCACGCCACGGGTTCCACGGCGTCGGCATCGACGACATCGGCGCCGCGGTCGGCATCTCCGGGCCCGCGCTGTACCGGCATTTCCGCAGCAAGGACGCGATGCTCGGCGAAATGCTCCGCTCGATAAGCGAATACCTGCTCGCCGGCGGGCAACGCAAGATGGCCGAAGCCGACGAGCGCAGCGAAAGCACTGCCCGAACTGGTCAGCTTCCACGTCGACTTCGCCCTGGACAACTCGGCGCTGATCACCGTGCAGGAACGCGACCTCGCCAACCTGACCGAGCCGGACCGGCACCAGGTGCGCACGCTGCAACGGCAGTACGTCGAGGTCTGGGTGCAGGCGATCCGCGCCAGCGTGCCCGACACCTCGCAACGCGCCGCCCGCGCCGCCGCGCACGCCGTGTTCGGCCTGCTGAACTCGACCCCGCACAGCGCGGCCGCCGAACTGGAGCGCGACACTCTCGCGGCCTTGCTGCACCGGATGGCCATGGCCGCCATCCTCACGCCGAACACTCTCACGTGAAATATTGACGCAAGCCACCTTTTGAGAGCTACTATCACTTCGTTGATACTCTCGAAAGGTGGTGGATGTCGTGAACACTGGAGGAACCCGCAAGTGGTGGGCACTGGGTGCCCTCGCACTGAGCATGCTCGCGGTGGGCCTGGACCTGACCGTGCTGAACGTGGCCCTGCCCACGCTGGCCGCCGACCTGCACGCGTCCACCAGCGAACTACAGTGGTTCGCCAGCGGCTACACGTTGGTCCTTGCCGCTGCCCTGCTGCCCGCCGGCACCATCGGCGACCGGTTCGGTCGGCGGAAGTTCCTGGTCATCGCGTTGATCGTGTTCGGCGTCGCGTCGCTTGGCTGCGCCTACGCGCCGAACTCGGGCACGCTGATCGCGGCGCGCGCGGTGCTGGGACTGGCCGCCGCGTTCCTGATGCCGCTGTCCATGTCGGTCCTGCCGGTGCTGTTCACCGAGGAGGAGCGGCCGAGGGCGATCGCGATCTGGGCGACGTCGACCATGATCGGCATTCCGCTCGGCCCGATCGTCGGCGGTTGGCTGCTGGACAACTTCTGGTGGGGCTCGGCGTTCCTGATCAACGTGCCGATGGTGCTGATCGCGCTGGTCGCGGTGTTGCTCCTGCTGCCGGAGTCGCGCGGATCGACGCAGGGCAGGCTGGACATCGTTGGTGTCGTCACCTCCAGCGTCGGCCTGCTCGGCTTCACCTACGGCGTGATCCAGGCCGGTCAGGACGGCTGGGGTTCGGCCGCCGCGCTGGTGCCGCTGCTGGTCGGGGCCGTCGCGCTCGCGGTGTTCGTCGGCTGGCAGCGCAGGATGGGTCAACGGGCACTTGTCGACATGTCGCTGTTCCGCTCGCCGAGCTTCACCTGGGGCACGACGCTCGCCACCATGGTCAACTTCGCCATGGTCGGGTTGCTGTTCGCCATGCCGCAGTACTTCCAGGCCATCGAGCACACCGACGCGCTCGGCAACGGGCTGCGGCTGCTACCGATGATCGGCGGCATGCTGGTCGGCGTCCGGGTCGCCGGGCCGATCGCGACCCGCGTGGGAGCCAAGGTGACCGTCGCGGTCGGCTATCTGGTCATGGCGGTCGCGCTGGGCATCGGCGCGACGACCGGGTTGGGCAGCGGGTACGGGTTCGTCGCGGTGTGGTTCACCGTGATGGGGTTCGGCCTCGGGTTCGCCATGCCGACCGCGATGAACGCGGCGATGAGCCCGCTGTCCGCGGAGCGCAGCGGCATCGGCTCGGCGGTGCTGTCGGCGCTGCGGCAGACCGGTGGGGCGATCGGGGTCGCCATTCTGGGCACCGTGCTCAGCTCCGGGTACCAGGGCGGCCTGCGGTTGACCGGCCTGCCGGCGCAGGCGGCGGACGCGGTGCGGACCGGCGTGACCGGCGGGGTCGCGGTAGCGGACAAGCTGGGCTCGGCAACGCTGCTGGCCAACGTGCGCGGCGCGTTCGTGCACGGCCTTGACCTCACGCTGTGGACCTCCGGCGGGCTCGCGTTGCTCGGCGCGCTCGTCGCCATCACGCTGCTGCCCGCGCGATCTGGGACGATGTCCGGAACAGAGGTGAAGTCGGACCAAGACGTTGGATCGGAGCGTGAAGTCGTTGGCTGAGGGCTTGCGCGAGCGGAAGAAGGCCAGGACCAGGGCGAGCATCCGCGAGCATGCGATGCGGTTGTTCCGCGAGCAGGGCTACGCGGAGACGACGGTGGAGCGGATCGCGGAGGCCGCCGAGGTCTCGCCGAGCACCTTCTTCCGCTACTTCCCGACCAAGGAGGACGTGGTCATCACCGACGACTACGACGCGCTGCTGATCGCGGCGTTCCGCGCGCAGCCGCCGGAGGTGCCGGTGGTGGAGGCGCTGCGCCGCGCGATACGCGAGGTGTTCGACCGCCTGGACGCGGAAACCCTGGAGCGCGAGGCGTACCGCTACCAGCTCATGGAGACCGAGCCGGAGCTGCGCGCGGCCCGCTACAACGAGTACCAGCGCGCCATCGGCCTGGTCGCGGACCTGATCTCCGAGCGGGTCGGCATGGACCCGAACGGCCTCGAACTGCGCGCGTTCGCGGGCGCGCTGGTCGGCGTGATGATGTCGGTCGCGGACTCGTCGAAGGAGCTGATGTTCCAGGAGGGCGGCTTCGGCCGGATCGACGCGGCGCTGGCCTACCTGGAGGCCGGACTCCCACTGCCCGGTCCGCGGCAGAAGTCCTAGTCGACCGGATCAGTCGACCGGATCGGGGTTCGGGCTCCAGCGTTGCTCGATCCGACCGAACCGCCAGACCGCGAGCGCGATCACCCAGGTGAGCACGAACAGTCCGACGATCGCGTAGCCGACCGTGTTCAGGTCGAGGTTGCCGAGCCAGACCAGCGGGCCGGAGTCGAGCTTGAGTTCCTGGCCGAGCAGACCGAGCAGTTCGACAAGGCCGACGACCAGCGCGACGGCAACGGACAGGCCGGTGATGGTCATGTTGTAGAAGACCTTGCGCACCGGCTTGGCGAACGCCCAGCCGTAGGCGAAGTTCATGAAGCAGCCGTCGATCGAGTCGAAAAGGCTCATGCCGGCCGCGAAGAGCACCGGCAGCACCAGCACCGCATACCAGGGCAGGTTGACCGCGACCGCGCCGCCGGCCAGCACCAGCAGCGACACCTCGGTCGCGGTGTCGAAGCCGAGGCCGAACAGCAGGCCGACCGGGTACATCTGCCACGGCTTGCGCACCGCCCTGGTGAGCCCGCCGAGCAACCGGTTCATGAAGCCGCGTTCGTTGAGCCTGCGCTCCAGTTCGGACTCGTCGAAGCGGCCGTGCCGCATGTCGCGGAACACGCGCACGATGTGCTTGAGCACGACCAGGTTGATGATGCCGAGGATGACCAGGAACCCGCCGGAGACCAGGGTGCCGATCAGCGAGGTGATCGCGTGCAGGGCGGAGTTGTCGTCGGCGACGGGGCCGGCCAGCGCGCGCACGCCGATGCCGAGCAGGAAGCACAGTCCGAACACGACGGTCGAGTGGCCGAGCGAGAACCAGAAACCGACCGAAACGGGGCGTTTGCGCTCCCCCATCAGTTTCCTGGTGGTGTTGTCGATGGCCGCGATGTGATCGGCGTCGAACGCGTGCCGCAGGCCGAGCGTGTACGCGGTGACACCGATGCCGATGCCGAAGACGCCGGTGGCACCGAGCGAGTAGTGGTGCGGTGCGACCAGCACGACCAGCGTGCCCCAACCGAACACGTGCAGCGCCACGACGACCAGCGTCATCATGCCGATGCTCGCCCACTCACCCGGAGTGATCTTCGGCGCGCGTCGGAAGCCGCTGCCACCAACCAGATCACCGTTACTCACCGTCGCCATTGCTGCCGCTGCCACCTCACTCGCCCGAGCGGTTGATCCTCGGCGATTCTCTACCTGCCAGCGGTTTGCAACAACCCATGATTGGCGTGACGGGGGCAAAGGTGATCGAGCGCACGCCCGAATCGCCGAAATCACGAACCGGATCACACCCCCGTCTACCACGCATGATTACCCGAACAGCGGCGAAGAGGCACCGCTCGGCGCAGCGGGTGACGTGCCTCGTAGTGGAAGATGGGCGCGTGGCGTCTGCGGAGGACCCGGACAGGCAGCAGCGGATCATCGCTGCCGCCAGCCAGGCGCTGGCCGCGGCCCGCGGTGGGGACGACGACGAGGCGGTGCAACGGCTCATCGGCTTCGTCGCCGACTCCGACGACGAGCACACCGACGTGCGCGAGCTGGTGCTGTTGCTGTTCGCCGAGTGCAGCACCATGGTCACCGAGCTGAGTCTCGGCGGCGCGACACCGGTGCGGATGCAGGTGTTCGACGCCGACGGCCAGGAGGTGCCGATCGACAAGGCGGACCCGCCGGTGCGCACCGCGGTCCGCACGCTGCTCGCCGAGGTGCACGGCGATCAGGACGCGGCCCGCGAGCAGGTGGAGATCGCGTTGGCCAATGCCGAGCCCGAGGACATCGCCACGGTGCTGATCCAGGCGTTGCGCTGGACCATCCGATTGGCCACGGAGTGTGTCGAACGATCACTGCCGGTGCCGGAGTGGGTCGCGGACGCGATCGAGCCCTGACCGTCGCGACCGTCCTGATCAGCCGGTACACAGTCGACTACCAGCCGCTTCGGCGTTGACGACCGCTCCACCGCTGCGGAAGCATGCGGCAACATCGGAGTGAAGAGCGGGTAAATCTCGCAGGGAAGGGGCTTCCCGCGCTCGATTCGGCTCCGAGGCCTCCATACGATCGCCCACGGACGAACCGATTCTCGACTGGAGCAACGCGGTGCCGGATGGCGTGAACCCCGATAGCCGCGAAGGCCGACCCGGCGGGCGCCGGCCGGACTCCTCGACACTGGTCCTGATCGTGGTGGTCGTCGCGTTGATCGCCGTGATCACGGTGGTGCACGTGAACACACCGAGTAATCGACCTGTCGCCGTTTCGTCCGGGCTGACCCTCCCGCCGAACACGTTGCCGGTTTCGCAGAGTGACTGCGGCAGCAACTGGACCGAGCCGAAGACCGGGCCACAGAACCTGGTGATCGACAATGTCGGCGACGCGCCGGCCGAGGCCGACCTGGTCAACGTGACCACCGGCCAGGTGCTCGGTGAGGTCGAGGGGTTGGGCGCCAACACCAGCGAGACCATGCGGGTCACCCTCGGCCCTGGCGCGTACGCGTTGCGCTGCCTTATCGAGGACGTCGACCCGATCACCGGTCCGACCGTGCACGTCACCGGTTCTGGCACGAGCGGCCCCGGTGTCGTCCCGGTGACCAATGCGGACCTGCTCGAACCGCTCAAGGCGTACCAGGCGTACGTCACATCGGGCGTTGCCGACCTGGTGACCACGACAGACGCGCTACAGGCGGCTGTGCACAGCGGCGACCTGAACGCGGCGCGCACCGCATGGCTGCCGGCCCACCTTGCCTACGAGCGGCTCGGCGCGGCCTACGACGCGTTCGGCGACTACGACGGCGAGATCAACGGGACGAGCGCCGGTCTGGCCGGTGGCGTGCAGGATCCGAAGTTCACCGGCTTCCACCGCGTCGAGTACGGCCTGTGGCACGGGGAAAGCGCGGCCTCACTGACCGGTCCGACCGACGCGCTCGACGGTTACGTGCACGGGCTGCAACACGATCTGCCGCAACTGGAGACCCAGGCGCTCGATCTCGGCCTGCGCGCGCACGAGATCATGGAGAACGCGCTCCAGTTCGAGTTGACCGGCAAGACGGACGAAGGCAGCGGCACGAGCCTCGCCACCGCGCTAGCCAACCTCCAGGGCGATGCGGAGGTCGTCTCGGTGCTGCGGCCGCTGCTGGCCAGCCGCTACCCACAACTGTCCCAAGTGGATGACTGGACGAACAGGCTGAAAACCCTGCTACAGGCCCAGCAACACCCGGACGGCACCTGGAACCCCGTCGCCCAACTGTCCACAACGGACCGTGAACGTCTCGACGCGGCCCTTTCCGAACTGACCGAGCAGCTCGCCCCGATCGCGGCGATCACCGAACCGCGGCGGGTCTCATGAGCGAGCGGGAACAGGAACGGGGTGGCGTCGGCAGGCGCTCGTTCCTCACCGGCGCGCTGCTCGGCGCCGGCCTGACCGGGGTCGCCGCAGCCGGCATCGCGGGCGGGGTCGCCCACGCTGGCGGCAACGCGCCGGCGCGACCGATCACCGGGCCGCACCAGACGGCGATCCTGACCCCGTCGCAGCGGCAGAGCACGTTCGTCTCCTGCGACGTGTTCGCCGCCAACGCGGGCGAACTGACGGATCTGCTGCGCACGATCAGCCAGCGGATCTCCTTCCTGACCTCGGGCGGCTATCCTGCGCCGCTCGGCATCAGCGCGCCGCCCGCCGACTCGGGCGTGCTCGGGCCGGTGGTGCCGGCGGACGGGCTGACCGTGACACTCGGCGTCGGCGCGAGCCTTTTCGACCACCGGTACGGGTTGGCCGGGAAGAAGCCGGCCAGGCTGGCCGCGATGCGGACATTCCCCAACGACGACCTCGATCCGGCCTGGTGCCACGGCGACCTGCTGCTGGAGATCGCGGCGCCGAACACGGACACCGTGCTGCACGCGTTGCGCGACATCGCAAGGAACACCAGGGGCGGCATGCAGGTGCGCTGGCGGATCGACGGGTTCGGCTCGCCGCCGCGCCCGGCCGGCGCGCCGCGCAACCTGATGGGGTTCAAGGACGGCATCTCCAATCCGGACACGACCAGCGCGACCGACATGAACCACCTGGTCTGGGTGGACGGGCACGGCGACGAGCCGGCCTGGACCGCCGGCGGCAGCTATCTCGTGGTGCGGTTGATCCGGATGCTGGTCGAATTCTGGGACCGGGTGTCCATTCACGAGCAGGAGAACATCTTCGGCAGGCGAAGGGACACCGGCGCGCCACTCGACGGTAACAGCGAGTTCGATGTCCCGAACTACGCTCAGGACCCGACCGGCGGCGCGATCCCGCTGACCGCGCACATCCGACTGGCCAACCCGCGCACGCCCCAGACCGACCCGAACCGCATTCTGCGGCGCGCCTACAACTACGACCTCGGCATGGACGTCAACGGCAACCTCAACCAGGGGTTGATCTTCACCTGTTACCAGCAGGACATCCAGCGCCAGTTCGAGGCCGTCCAGACCAGACTGATCGACGAACCGCTCGTCGACTACATATCCCCGTTCGGCGGCGGCTACTTCTTCGCGCTGCCGGGCATCAAGGACTCGTCCGACTGGTTCGGACGATCGATGTTGACCTGACTACCAGTAGTTCCCCGCAACGAGGAGGACAAGTGTTCGCTCGGTCTGCCTTCACAAGAGGGCGATGGGCGCGTGGCACGGTGGCGGCCGTGTCCGCGGTCGCCGCGGCCGGACTGGTCATTGCCGGCTGCTCGGCAAGCTCGGCCGGTCCGGCCAACCAGCAGCTGGACGCCCAGCACTGGGGCCCTGGTCGCACGGCGACCCCGATCAAGCACGTCGTCGTGCTGTTCGACGAGAACATCTCGTTCGACCACTACTTCGGCACCTACCCCAACGCGACCAACACCGACGGCACCCCGTTCCACGCGCTGCCGGGGACCCCGAAGGTCAACGGCCTGAGCCAGTCGCTGCTGACCAACAACCCCAACTCCTACAACCCGAAGCGGCTGACCCCCAAGCAGGCGCTCACCTGCGACCAGAACCACTCCTACGGTCCTGAGCAGAAGGCCTACGACGGCGGCAAGATGGACAAGTTCGTCCAGAACACCGAGACGGACGTATGCACGGGCCAGCCGATCCTGTTCGGCGAGCCCGGCCTTGTCATGGACTACTACGACGGCAACACCGTCACCGCGCTGTGGAACTACGCGCAGCACTACTCGCTGAACGACAACTCCTACAGCGACCAGTTCGGCCCGTCGACTCCCGGCGCGCTGAACCTGGTCTCCGGCCAGACCTACGGCGGCACCGCGGTCGACTCCAAGACCGGCGAGAAGCTCAACCCGCCGGACTCCTACACGGTGGGCTCGCCGAACGCACAGGGCATCGGCACCGTGTTCAACGACCCGGACCCGGCCTACGACGACTGCTCGGACAGCAACCACACGTCCAGCAACAACCTGGCCGCGATGCAGGGCAAGAACATCGGTGACCTGCTCAACGCGAAGGGCGTCACCTGGGGCTGGTTCCAGGGCGGCTTCGCCCCGACCGGCACGGCCAACGGCTACGCGGTGTGCGGCGCGAAGCACACCAACATCGGCGGCAACGCCGTTGTGGACTACAGCCCGCACCACAACCCGTTCTCGTACTACAAGTCCACGTCGAACCCGAAGCACCTGCCGCCGTCGTCGCCACGCATGATCGGCAGGACCGACCAGGCCAACCACAACTACGACCTGAGCGAGTTCACCACCGCGCTGGCGCACAACAACCTGCCCGCGGTGAGCTTCCTCAAGGCGGCGGAGTACCAGGACGGCCACGCGGGCTACTCGGACCCGCTGGACGAGCAGACCTTCCTGGCCACCGAGATCAACGCGATCGAGAAGTCGCCGGAGTGGGCGAGCACCGCGATCGTCGTCGCCTACGACGACTCGGACGGCTGGTACGACCACGTGGCCTCGCCGATCACCAACGGCTCGCACGACCCCAAGACCGACCAGCCGCTCTGCTCGTCGGTGCCGACCACCCAGGGCACCGCGCAGGACCGCTGCGGTGACGGCCCGCGCCAGCCGCTGCTGGTGATCTCGCCGTGGAGCAGGCGCAACTACGTCGACAACACCACCACCAACCAGAGTTCGATCTCCAGGTTCATCGAGAACAACTGGTACCTCGGGCAGATCGGCGGCGGCTCCTACGACGCGACCGCACGCACCCTGAACAACATGTTCAGCTTCCACCAGTTCCCGAACATCCGCCCGCTGATCATCGACCCGAAGACCGGCGCGGTGGAAAGCGGCGGCTGGTGAGCCACCACCGCGCATAGTCCGATCCGAACGGAGCCGGGTTCCTGGTCGTCGCCGACCGGGAACCCGGCTCCCTTTTCCTCGCCCATACCGACGGCGGGCTCGGCGTGGCTTAGTTTGGTGGGGTGCGAAACGACAGGCCGTCATGACCGCGCCCACCGAGAGCTACGTGCCGGATCCCCGGCGCTGGCGTGGCCTTGCCATCTGCCTGATCGCCGGTTTCATGACCCTGCTCGACGTGAGCATCGTCAACGTGGCGCTGCCGTCCATGCAGAACGGGCTGCACGCGTCCGCCGCCGACCTGTCCTGGGTGGTGTCCGGGTACGCGCTGACCTTCGGCCTTGTGCTGGTGCCGTCCGGACGGCTCGGCGACCAGCACGGGCGCACCCGGATGTTCCTGCTCGGCCTCGCCCTGTTCACCGCGACCAGCGCACTGTGCGGGATCGCGCCGACGGCCACTCTGCTCGTTGCCGCGCGACTGTTGCAGGGCATGGCCTGCGGCCTGCTCAACCCGCAGGTCGTCGGCATGATCCAGGTCCTGTTTCGGGGCAGCGAGCGCGGCAGGGCGTTCGGCCTCTACGGCGCCGTCATCGGCATCTCCACCGCGGTCGGGCCGCTGGCCGGCGGGCTGCTGTTGCAGGCAGCTGGCGCGCAGGACGGCTGGCGCTGGGTGTTCTACGTCAACCTGCCGATCGGCATCGCCGCGATCATCGGCGGCTGGCGGGTGCTGCCCCGTGACAAGTCCTCCGGCCTCCGGCAGAACCTGGACCTGGTCGGCACGGTCCTGCTCGGGCTTGGCATCGTCGGCGTGATGTACCCGCTGATCGAGGCCGAGCAGGGCGCGGCCAACGCGCACTGGTGGCTGCTGGCCATCGGCGCGGTGCTGCTCGGCGCGTTCTTCGCGTGGGAGGTGCGCTTCGCAAGGCACGGCCATCCGCCACTGGTCAACCTGAAGCTGATGCGCAACTACGGTTACTCGATCGGCGTCGGCATCGGCCTGCTCTACTTCGCCGGTTTCACCGGCATCTTCTTCGTGATCACGCTGTTCTACCAGCGGGGCCTGAGCTTCTCGCCGCTCGCGGCCGGCGCGGCCATGCTCTCCTTCGCGATCGGCTCGGCCGTGTCCGCCGGGGTCGGCGGCCGGTACGTGTTCCGGTTCGGGCGCGCCATGATCGTGGCCGGGCTGGTCCTTGTCGCGCTCGGCCTTGCCGGCACCGCGCTGCTGGTCGCCTACTACACCGGCACGCACCCTGGCCTGATCAACTCGATTCCGTTGCTGGTCGCGGGCATCGGCAGCGGCATCGTGATCTCGCCGAACCAGACGTTGACCCTCGACGACGTGCCGCCCGCCGAGGGCGGGACCGCGGCGGCCGTGCTGCAGACCGGTCAGCGGATCGGCTCCGCGATCGGCACCGCGGTCGCCGGTTCACTGTTCTTCGGCGAACTGACCAGCACCCGAGGCGACTTCCACGCGTCAGCTGCACACGCGCTGTGGGGCTCGGTCGTGCTGGTGGGCGTCGCGCTGCTGGCCGGCGTCGCGGACATGGTGCGCGGCAAGGTCATCACGCGCTCGCGGCGATCGACCGAGAAGTTGGACGGGGTACCCGGAGCGACCTGACCATCTGGGGGGTTGATGGTCGTCGTGCACATCCTGATCCCTGCCAAGGCATCTCAAAGCGTAACCGCTCCAGGAGGCCGGGCACCCCGTACCGACAAGCACACCACCCGAACCTGAGACAAGTCTGAGGGATTGGTGTGAGTTCCCTCCATCCTGCCCAGGTTCACTCGATCGAGCGTTACCCGCGCGGGCAGTTGTCTGGTGCGGACGCTCCGGCGAACCGGCCGTCCAACCAGGTCACCGCGTCGGCTTCGGCCGCCGGCAGCGCGGGGTGACCGGCGCCCGCGTACTTGGTGTAGCTGACGACATCGCCGATCCGGCAGGCGTCCGCGACCGCGGTGTCGTTCCAGGCCGGCAACACGATGTTGTCCTCGGTGCCCTGCGCGACGAACATCGGTCCGCTCGCATGACGTTGCGGCAACGCGTTCTCTTCCAGGTAACGGTGCACCGTGCGCAGCGCAGCAGCCGAGCGCGGCACGAAGTCCGAAGCGGGCAGACTCGCGAACACCTGCTCGGTCGCGCAGGTGACCGGAATCAACGGCGCCTCGGCCAACGCCTTGCCGGACAGGTAGTCCGAATAGCGCAGTTGCGGATGTTGCAGCTTCAAGCCGTAGAGCACCAACGGGTACAGCCCGAGATCCGACTGGCTCAACCCGTACGGCACGTCGGCGGTGACCGCCGCGATGTCCGCGGCGGGCGCAGCAGCCGCGGATCCCAGAAAGTCCAGTCCGCGACCCCAACTACGCGCGAGTTCGTTGGCGGCCCAGGCGGCCTGGCCACCCTGCGACGCCCCGAACACCGCCCACCGCTTCGACGTGTTCGGCACCAGATCCCGCGCAGCGCGCACCGAATCGATCACGCTGCGGCCCTCGCTGGTCGGCACCAGATACGGATGCGGACCGGGCGTGCCGAGCCCCTCGTAGTCGGTCGCCGTGATCAGAAAACCCTGCTGGAGCAGGGGAAGCACGATCGCCAGCTGTCCGGCCAGATTCGACGTCGCCGACGGCGCGCAGTCGTCAGCGACCCCGGTCGTGCCGTGTGCCCACGCGATCATCGGCCACCCGCCGGCAGGCGCGCTCCCGGCAGGCTCGATGACCATCCCCGACACGATCACCGGCCGGTTGTTCAGCCCGGACCGCGAGCTGTACCAGACCCGCCACTCGTGCGCGCCGAGTGCGGCCAGTGACGGATCCAGGTTCGTCACCGGCTGCGCCGCCAACAACGTCCCCGGCGCCCCGAACGCCACCCCCCGCGGACTGGCCGGCACGGCGGGCGCCGCACCAGCCGGCACCGTCACCCCGCCCACTCCCGCGACGGCCAGTAACGCCGCCGCGACCGCCATCCCTCTCCCGCGTCCGAACATGTCGACCTCCTGGCCGTTGGTCCCCAATCCGGCCGAGCAGGCATACCACGAGAACAAGCACACAGATGATCTCCGATGCGAGCCACGCCCTACCATTGGGCCGAACGGCCTAGCGGTCGTTGCCCCGGCTTGCCGGGGCCCTGCTGTGACATGATGATGGGGAGGACGATGTTCCAGCAGTTCGAAGGGGGTGCGCACGTGAGTGACGCCGACCTCAACGAGCCCGAGCCCAACCCTTACCTCGCGGAGCTCAAGGAACAGATCCGACGCAAAGGCATCAAGCCGATCACGTCTGTGCACGAACTCGCCGGCAACGGATTCGAGTCGGACGAGGAGCTCGACGAGTTCCTCGCCGAGCTCGACAAGTGGCGGCACTCGCCCGAGAACCTGACCTGACCCGTGGGGATCGTCGTTCTTGACACCGACGTTGCATCGCAGATCTACAAGGACCGAGCTTCCGAGTCTATGGCTGCGCAACTTGCCGACCATACGCTGTGTTTGACGTTCGTGACTGTGGGCGAGATGACCCGCTGGGCGGAGAAGCGGAACTGGGGTACTCGGCAACGAACCGACCTGGTGCAGTGGATCGGCAGGCTGGCTGTCCTTGGTTACGACATCCACGTGGCCACGCGCTGGGGCCGGATGATGGCCGCAGGCGACAGGAGGGGGCGTACACGCCCCAAGAACGACACCTGGATCGCGGCCTGCTGCCTGGAAGCCCGTCTGCCGCTGGCGACGAACAACGTCAAGGACTTCGCCGACCTTGAGGACGAGCAGGGCCTGAAGCTGATCACCGCTTGACGCGACCCGGCCGGTGGGTTGAGTGGCTACCACTCCCTGAGTGGTGCGATATTTGGTACCACTCAGGGAGGGTTGTCATGTCGATTACCGCGAGCGAGGCACGTAAGGAACTCTTCCCGCTCATCAAGCAGGTCAATGACGACCACGACGTCATCGAGATCGTTTCCAAGCACGGAAATGCCGTGCTCATGTCCGCGGAAGACTACGCGGCCCTGCGTGAAGGGGCGTACCTGCTGCGCTCGCCTGCCAATGCTCGCCGCCTGCTCAAGGCTTATGAGAACGCCCTGAACGACGCGCGGCTCACCGAGCACGAGTTGATCGACCCCGACACGCCCGGCGCCCCGTGAGGCTGGTATTCGAAGAACACGGGTGGGAGGACTACACCTCCCGGGTGCGCAACGACCGCAAGATGCTTCTTCGGATCAACAAGCTCATTGAGGACGTCCTTCGCGACCCGTTCGAGGGGATAGGCAAGCCCGAGCCGCTGAAGTACCACCTGCCGGGAGCATGGTCGCGACGGATCGACGACGAGCATCGCCTTGTCTACCTCGTCGGCAACGACGAGATCATCGTTCTCGCTGCGCGTTATCACTACTGATCACCGCCTGACGCGACGCGGCCTGCGGGTTGAGCGAGGATGGGCGCATGCTGAGCGTGCAGGGCGTGCTGGATCGGGTTGGTCCGACGTTGCTGCGCGCGGTGTACGTGGCGCCGACGCCGATCGCGGTCAACGACGTGGTGATCGCCGAGGCCGAGCGCAAGGTCGGGTTGGCGACCGGGGACCTGGTGCTGGGCGTTGCGGTGTCCTCGGCGCGGGACGCGGCGCCGCTGGTTCGGCACTGTGGCGAGCGCAGCGCGGCCGCGTTGTTGCTCAAGCCGCCGTCGGCGAGCGCGGCTTCGGTGGTCGCGGCGGCGAAGCAGGCCGGGGTTTCGCTTGTCGAGGTGCGTTCGGGCACGGGCTGGGCGCAGTTGGTGTGGTTGTTGCGCACGGTGGTGGACGCGGCGTCGGACGAGTCCGACGCGGCCGGGGACGAGGGCGGGCTTGGTGATCTGTTCCAGCTCGCCGATGCGGTGGCCGCGGTCGTGGACGCACCGGTGACCATTGAGGACGCGAACTCGCGGGTGCTTGCCTATTCGGCGCGCCAGGACGTCACGGACCCCGCGCGGGTGTCCACGATCATGGGGCGCGGTGTCCCGGACGACGTGCTGGCCCGGTTCCGCTCGCGTGGCGTGTTCCGCGAACTGTCGCGGGGCCGCTCGACGATCTTCGTGCCAGCGCAGCGGGACGGCACGCTTCCCCGGCTCATCGTGCCGATCCGGATGGGCGGCGAACTACTCGGTTCCATGTGGGCGGTGGTCGAGGGCCGGGTGCCGGAGGCGCGCGCCGCCGCGTTCGCGGACGCTGGTTCCGTTGTGGCGCTGCACCTGTTGCGCCGCAGGGCCGCGGTGAACGCGCAGCGCCGGCATTCCACCGAACAGGTGCGCGCGTTGCTTGAGGGGCGCGGCAGTAGCCGGGTCGCCTCGGCCGAACTGGGGCTGACCGACGTGCCGCACCGGGTGATCGCCATCGACACGGTGGGCAAGGGCACCGAGGACGAACTGGCCGCCGAGGGATTGCGGTTGGCGTTGTGGGAGCGGCTGACCGCAGGCGTCGGCCGCCGACCTGCCGTCGCCGAGCTGAACCGGTTGCTGTACGCGGTGGTGCCGGACGAACCGGGCGCGGGCGGCTGGGCCGCACTGCGCGGCGCACTGTCCGGTTTGGACACAGAGCAGTTGTTGGTCGCTGCTGGCGCTCCGGTGTCCATTGCGGACCTACCGGCATCGCGCGCGCAGGCGCAGGAGACCCTCGGGCTGTTGCGGGCCGGGTTGGTCGCGGGCCGGGTCGCCGACTACGAGCAGGCGTGGGCGGTGGTCGCGTTGCACAGGGCGGCCAACGCGGCGAACGCGGCGGGCGTGGCCGATCTGGGGCCGTTGTCCGAGCTGCGCAAGCAGGACGAGGCGAGCGGCACCGACTACCTTGGGACTCTCTACGCCTGGCTGCGTCATCCCGGCGATCCGCGCGCGGCCGGCAAGGCACTGAGCATCCATCCGAACACGCTGCGCTATCGAATGCGGCGAATCGTCGAACTCACCGGGCTCGATCTGGACGATCCGGACCTCCGGCTTGCGCTGCTCGTCCAGCTGGTTGCCCTGCACTGGCGCTGATCGCATTGTGCCGCGAGAACAAGCACTCAGTCGGGTGATAGTGCGTTCACGACGATGACAGGTCGGGGCGCCAGGCGCCACCGTTGATGTCAACCACTACTCGCGTGAAATAACGGCCGGAAGGACGTCAACGGTGAAGATCGCCGTTCCCCGTGAGATCAAGAACAACGAGTACCGGGTGGCGCTGACCCCGGCTGGCGCCCACGAGCTGACCGGGCGTGGTCACGACGTGTACGTCGAGGCCAACGCGGGCCTCGGGTCCGCCATCCCGGACGAGGAGTACGTTGCCGCGGGCGCCAAGGTGCTGGCCACCGCGGACGACGTGTGGTCCGAGGGCGAACTGGTGCTCAAGGTCAAGGAGCCCATCGCCGAGGAGTACCCGCGGCTGCGCGAGGGCCAGGTGCTGTTCACCTACCTGCACCTGGCCGCGGACCGGCCGCTGACCGAGGCGCTGCTCGCGTCCAGGACCACCGCGATCGCCTACGAGACCGTGCAGACCGCGAACGGCGCGTTGCCGCTGCTCGCGCCCATGTCCGAGGTTGCTGGCCGGCTCGCCCCGCAGGTGGGCGCGTACGCGCTGATGAAGCCCTCCGGTGGCCGCGGCGTGCTGCCCGGTGGCGTGCCAGGGGTGCACCCGGCCAAGGTCGCGGTGATCGGCGGCGGCGTCGCCGGCATGAACGCGGCCACGGTCGCCGTCGGCATGGGGGCCGACGTCGAGGTGCTGGACACCAACGTGGACCGCCTGCGCCAACTGGACCAGCAGTTCCACGGCAGGCTGCGCACGGTCACCTCGAACAGCTACGCGGTCGGCCAGGCGGTGCGCGAGGCCGACCTGGTGATCGGCGCGGTGCTGGTGCCGGGTGCCAAGGCGCCGAAGCTGGTGGACAACCAGCTGGTCGCGGACATGAAACCGGGCGCTGTGCTGGTGGACATCGCCATCGACCAGGGCGGCTGCTTCGCCGACTCGCACCCGACCACGCACGACAACCCGACCTACCGGGTACACGACGCGGTGTTCTACTGCGTCGCGAACATGCCGGGCGCGGTGCCGAGGACCTCGACCTACGCGCTGACCAACGTGACCCTGCCCTACGCCGCCGCCATCGCGGAGCACGGCTGGCAACGTGCCCTGCGTGCCGACGCCGCCCTCGCGCTTGGCCTCAACGCGCACCAGGGGGCGCTGACCAATCACCCGGTCGGCGTGGCGCACGACATCGCGGACACCCCGCTTGCGGACGTGCTCGGCGGCTGACAGTTCGGAGTGGTGACAGTTCGGGGGGCGGTGATCGGGTTCACCGCCCCGCGGTCGTTGCGCTCAGGCCGCCAGGGCGACCAGTTCGGGCACCACGTCGGCCGGGCTCGGCAGGCCGGCCAGTTCGTCCACGATCTTGGCGGCGGCGGAGCGCTTCGCGATATCGGTGAGCAGGTTGGTCAGCCGCGCCGCATCCAGGTCCTCGGCCTTGACCTGCTCGCCCGCGCCGCTCCTGGTGACCAGGTTCGCGTTGCGGAACTGGTCGGCGGCGTGCGGCAGCACCAGCTGCGGAACGCCGGAGGTGAACGCGGTCATCACGGTGCCAGCGCCGCCGTGGTGCACGACCGCGTCCGAAGCGGCCAGCAGCGCGTTCAACGGAACCCAGCCGACCACCCGCACATTGGCCGGCAGCTGGCCGAGCGGAGTCGGGTCGGCGCCGCCGAGCGCGAACACGAACTCCGCGTCCACCTCGCCTGCCGCCTCGGTCAACCGGGTCAGCGCGCCGACGCCACCCATCATCATCGGCACCACGGTGCCGAGCGTGACGGTGATCCTGGGCCGGGTGCGCGGGGTGGTCAGCCACGGTTCGAGCACGCCGCCGCCGTTGAACGGGACGTAGCGCAGGGGGATGCCGGTGACGCCGGGCGCACGGAGGCTGGGCGGGGCGATGTCCAGGAACGCGGCGGCCGGGCGCGGCTCGACCCCGAACCGTTGATAGGTCTCGGTCATCCGCTCTGCGACACCCACGGCGAGGTCCGGATCCTGGCCTGGCCCGATGCCGTGCACGACGGCCGGCACGCCGAGCAGCGCGGCGGCGATCCCGCCTGCGCCCTCCAACGGTCCGCTGATGATCATCTCCGGCCGCCAGTCGGTGGCCAGCCGGACGACCTCGTCCACGGCGGGCGCGCTGACCTTGGCGAACAGCCTGCCCGCGAAGTCCGGTCCGGCCTGCTCGCCGGCAGGCGGAGCGTTTTCGGCCAGGAAACCGGTGAACAGCGCACCGAAGTCGAAGCCGGGCGCCGAATCGACAACCGGCAGGCCGGCCGACGCGACCGTGTCCGGACTGGACGGCGTGGCGAAGAGAACGTCGTGGCCTGCGGCGCGCAGCGCCCAGGCGGTCGGTACCTGCGGCAGGATGTGGCCGAGCCCAGGCGAGGTGGTGATCAGGATGCGCACTACGGTTCCCCCTGTGTCCAGTCGGTGTCTGTCGGCTATTCAACTCTCTTGCTAAGATACTCGTCAAGTAAATTAACTGTTCCTCGGGTCACATGATCGGGAATTCGCCTAGCCGAAGTTGAGTCAAAGCTGAGCGCGAACGGGAACCGAAGCTCGCTGAAGTCGCGGTCCGCGAGCGAGGAGAACAAGTCCGCATTACGGGGCGACCCGCTCAACCAGCCTGGGGGTCACTGGGAGCGGGTCGCCGCTGTCTAGCTTAGGCACAGCCCCGAACCGGGCCGACATCGAGTCCCCACTGAATGGCAGTCGACAGCAATCTCGTAACCACCCGATCGTGTGCTCGTTTGAGCAACCGGGTGAATTTGCTTGGCAACGGGTACGGCCGGATATTGGTACTTCCGATACACCAACGTGGGCAATTCCCAGTGGTTGGTTGAGTGCAGTGATCCGTTCGGCCGATACCGCGCCATGACCGTTCTGGTTCGGCGTGACGAGGTGGTGGTCGTCGCGCCGCCCGGCGAATCGGCGGTGCTGTCGGTCCGGCAGATCCGCGAACTCGACCAGGCGCTCGCCGGTGCCGCCGCCAACACCGGATGGCCAGTGGCCGTCTCCGGCTGAGCACCATGACGAACGTCCGCCGCCCCGATCCCGACATCCCGGATGTCGACGGATCGCTGCGGCGGGCGGTGTTGCACAGGTTGACCGCGCTCGAACAGATCGCCGAGAACGACGGCGACCTCGCAGCGCACCTGCCGTTGGCGCGCAGCGAGCTGTCGCGGCTGGCCGATGGTTGGCGGCTGCTGCTCACCGTGCACAGTGCGGGAGATGACGGTCGCTGCCGAGCCTGTCCCGGTTGGGTTCGGCAGCGCCGTCGTTGGCCGTGCCCCGTCTGGCTGATGGCGCACCAGCACCTGCTCGGCGACGCCCTGCCGCCACGCCTGCGACTGCCGCACACCCGACGGCACCCGGTCCGCGACGCCCTGCGACTGCTTTCTCATCTGCTGGGCCGGGCCCGATTTGCGCGATCCGCCCGCGACTCCACGGGTCGGTAGGGCAGGATGGCAGCGTGATCGCCCGCTCCTCGGGCGCGTCCGCCACCCACCGGGAGGACCTGTGCATGACGGCAGCGGCCGCATTGTCGTACAGAGCCTGACCAAGCAGTTCGGCGCGGTCGCCGCGGTCAGCAACCTCAGCTTCGGCGTCGAGCCGGGCACGGTCACCGGGTTCCTCGGCCCCAACGGCGCCGGCAAGACGACCACGCTGCGCGCCGCGCTCGGGCTGCTCACGCCGAACTCGGGCAGCGCGCTGATCAACGGCGTCCCGTTCAACCAGCTCGCCAACCCGGCCAGGGTGGTCGGCGCGGTACTGGAGGCGCAGGGCTTCCATCCCCGGCGCAGCGCCCGCAACCACCTGCGCGTCTACGCGGCCGCGATCGGTGTGCCGGACAGCAGGGCCGACGCCGTGCTGCAACTCGTCGGCCTCGGCGCGGCCGGCCAACGGATGGCCGGCGGGTTCTCCCTCGGTATGCGCCAGCGGCTCGCCCTGGCCACCGCACTGCTCGGCGACCCGCAGATCCTCGTGCTCGACGAGCCTGCCAACGGCCTCGACCCGGAGGGCATCGCCTGGCTGCGCACGTTCCTCAAGGCGTTCGCCCAGACCGGCCGCACGGTGCTGGTGTCATCGCACGGCCTCGCCGAGATCGAGCAGACCGTCGACCAGCTGGTCATCATCAGTCGCGGGGTGACCGTGTACAACGGTTCCCTGGACGCCCTGCGACGCACCCAGCAGAACAAGGTGCTTGTCCGGCCCTCCGACCCGGAGAAGCTGATCGGCGCGCTGCGCGAGCACAACATCTTCAACGTCGAGTCCACTCAGGACGGTTGGCTGATCATCGGTGGCGTTGTCTCGGAACAGATCGCGGACATCGCGCTGCGCGCCGAGGTGCCCGTCTACGACATGCGGACCGAAACGCCCAACCTGGAGCAGCTGTACTTCGCGCTGACCCAGGGTCAGTACACGCCGCAGGCCGCAGGCTTCCAGCAACAGGTCGGTTACCAGCCGCCCCCGCCCGGTTACCAACAGACCGGCTACCAGCCCCCGGTCGGCTACCAGCCACCCCCGCCCGATCACCAACAGGTCGGTTACCAGCCGCCCCCGCCCGGTTACCAGCAACAGGGTTACCAAGAGCAGGGTTACCAAGAGCAGGGTTATCAGCAGCCCAGCCCGTGGGCACCGCAGCAACCCCCGCCGCAGACCGATCAGTGGGCGGCGCAGCCCCAACCGCCCGCCCAACCACAGCAGCCCGCCCAACCACAGCAGCCCGCCGCGCCGCAGCCACCCGAGTTCAACCGGCCAGCCGATCAGCGACCCGACCAGGAGCAGGGCCCGAACGGACCCGGAGGCAACGCCTGATGACCGCGAATCTGATCAAGGCCGAGTTCCGCAAGGTGTTGTCCACCAAGGTGTGGTGGGCGCTGCTGATCCCGTCCGCCGTCCTCGCGCTGGTGACGAACCTCGGCTTCACCGCACTCGAATCGGCGGCCCAGAGCCTGCCGGCGAGCACGGCGCACATCCCACTCGGCTACCTCAGCCTCAGTTCCTCGTTCAGCTTCACCAACATCTTCGCGTCGATCTTCGGCGGGCTGAGCATGGCCAGCGAGTACCGGCACCGCAGCATCACCACCACCTACCTGACCGGCTCCCGCGATGGCGTGTACGGCGCCAAACTCGTGGTCTACGCGATCTTCGGGCTCGGCTATGGCGTCATCACACTGGCCGCGGCGACCCTGGGCGTGCTGATCCCCGGCGACTCCAACTCGTTCCCGCACGCGGGCGACTGGCTGTTGATCTCGTTGATCGGCACCGTGGTCATCGCCCTGTGGACGCTGCTCGGCGTCGGCATCGGTGGGTTGATCAGCAGCCCGATCGCGGTCGTGCTGGCCCTGCCGCTCTACGGCGTCATCGGCGAGAAGCTGCTCGGCCTGATCTTCTCGGCCGCGAAGGCGCCTGCGGGCCTGCACTACCTGCCGGTGCAGTCCTCGGTCGACTCGGTAACCAGCCTGTCCGTACAGATGTTCACCGACCAGCTCAAGCTGCCACCTGACTCGCCGGCCTACGACGAGATCAAGAACGCGTTCGACGCGGCCAACCTGCCGCCGTGGTGGGTCGCCGGCCTGGTGTTCATCGGCTACACGGCGGTGTTCTGCGTACTCGGCTGGGTGGTCAGCCGTAAGCGCAACATCACGTGACAATCCGTTAGAAACCGTCGGTGCCCGAGCCTAGTCTGGAAGGCGTGCCCAAAACCGACCCGCCCGAACCAACAGGATGGATCCGTCGACTTTTCCGGATCGCCTGGCGCAACCCCGGCCTCGTGGTGGTGGTGATCGTCTCCTCGATCCTCGGCACCGGACTGGAGGCGGCGGGGCCGCTGATCACCCGGATCGGCGTCAACGACGCGGTGGCCGGGCAGACCAGCGAGATCGGGCTGTTGATCACGTTGCTGGTCGCGCTGGCCGCGATCCGGTTCGTCGCCGCGTACCTGCGCCGCTACCTGGCCGGCAAGCTCGCCCTCGGCGTGCAGCACAACCTGCGCCAGGAGGTCTTCTCCTCGGTGCAGCGGCTCGACGGCGGCAAGCAGGACGAACTGCGCACCGGTCAGGTGGTCTCGCGGGCCAATTCGGACCTGCAACTGGTGCAGGGTCTGCTGTCCATGGTGCCGGTCTCCTTCGGAATGATCGTGCTGGTCGCGGTCTCCCTGGTCGCGATGCTCTGGCTCTCGCCGCTGCTCACCCTGATCGCGCTGGTGGTCGTGCCCGCGTTGGGCATCGTGGCCGCACGTTCCCGACGCAAGCTGTTCCCGGCGACCTGGTCGGCCCAGCAGCGCGCGGCCGACATCGCCCAGCACGTCGAGGAGACGGTCACCGGCGTGCGCGTCGTCAAGGGTTTCGGCCAGGAGGCGCGCGAGATCGGCAGGCTGGAGCGGGGTGCCCGGCGGCTGTTCGCGGAACGGCTGCGCGCGGCGCGGTTCCAGTCGCGGCCGAACGCGACCCTGGCCACGCTGCCCTCGCTCGGCCAGGTCGCGGTGCTCGCGCTCGGCGGTTGGCTGGCGCTGCGCGGCCAGATCAGCATCGGCACCTTCCTCGCCTTCGCGAGTTATGTCGCGACGCTGGCCGGTCCGGCCCGGATGCTCTCCGGCCTGGTGATCATGGGCCAGATGGTGCGCGCGGCCGCAGAGCGGGTGTACGAGCTGGTCGACTCGCAGCCGGCGATCGTGGACGCACCGGACGCGCGCGAGGTGCCGGACGGCCCGATCGCCGTGGTGCTCGACGACGTCCACTTCGGCTACACGCGCAGCGAACCCGTGCTGGACGGGTTGTCGCTGCGGGTATCGCCGGGCGAGACACTGGCGTTGATCGGCACCTCCGGTTCGGGCAAGTCGACGGTGTCGCTGCTGTTGCCGCGTTTCTACGAGGTGCAGTCCGGGTCGATCGCGATCGGTCCGCCCGGCGCGCCGGTCGACATCCGCGACCTGACCCTGTCCTCCCTGCGCCACACCGTCGGTGTGGTGTTCGAGGAGGCGTTCCTGTTCTCCGACTCGATCCGGGACAACATCGCCTACGGCCGTCCGGACGCCACCGACGAGCAGGTGCGCGCCGCTGCCCGCGCCGCCGAGGCGGACACCTTCATCAACGCGCTGCCCGATGGCTACGACACCCTGGTCGGTGAGCGCGGCCTGACCCTCTCCGGTGGTCAGCGGCAGCGGATCGCGCTGGCGCGGGCGTTGCTGACCGACCCGCGCGTGCTCGTGCTCGACGACGCCACGTCCGCGGTCGACGCGGTGACCGAGGCCGCGATCCAGGAGACCCTGCGCTCGGTCACCGCCGACCGCACCACGTTGATCATCGCGCACCGCCGCTCCACCCTCGCGCTCGCCGACCGGATCGCCGTGCTGGACGCGGGCAGGGTCATCGACGTCGGCACCGAGGCCGAACTCGCCGAGCGCAGCCCGCTGTTCCGCGCGCTGCTCGCCGGTCCCGGCGAGGCCATCGACGAGATGACCTCGATAGCACGCGACCTCGAACCCGGCCCGGAAGGCATCACCCCGCAGCTGTGGCCGGAGCCGGAACCCAAGAACATCAGCGTCGGCAGTGCCAAGGCGCTGGCCAGGGCGGGCGCCAACCCATGGCCGGGCGCTGACGCGATCCCGCCGACTCCCGAGTTGATGGCCGCCGTGCAGGCGCTGCCGCCCGCGACCGACACCCCGAACCTGCCCGGCGCCGACGTGACCGCGCCGGACCCGAAGTTCCGCCTCGCCACGCTGCTGCGGCCGGTGCGCTGGCCGCTGTTCATCGCGTTGATCATGGTCGCGCTCGACGCGCTGGCCGGGGTCGCGCTGCCGATCCTGGTCAGGTCCGGCCTGGACCAAGGTGTTTCCCAGCACGTGCTGTCGGTGATCTGGGTCACCTCGATCATCGCGCTCGGCGTTGTGGTCGTCGACTGGGTGGCGTTGGCCCTGCAAACGTTGATCACCACCCGGGCGGGTGAGAACGTGCTGTTCCTGCTGCGCGTGCGCAGCTACGCCCACCTACAGCGGCTCGGCCTCGACTACTACGAGCGCGAGCTCGGCGGCCGGATCATGACCAGGATGACCACGGACGTGGACGCGCTGTCCACGTTCCTCCAGACCGGGCTGATCACCGCCGTGGTCAGCGTGCTGACCATCGTGGGCATGACCGTGGCCATGCTCGTCATCGACGTTCGCCTCGCCCTGTTCGCGCTGTCCGCGCTGCCGCTGCTGATCGTGGCGACGATCTTCTTCCGCAGGCTCTCCTCTGCCGCCTACGCGGACGCGCGGGAGAAGGTCAGCGCGGTCAACGCCGACCTACAGGAGAACGTGTCCGGCCTGCGCGTCGCCCAGGCCAACTCGCAGGAGGCGCGCACGGCGGCCACCTTCGAACGCCTCTCCGACGCCTACCGCCGCTCCCGCCTGCGCGCCCAGCGCTACATCGCCATCTACTTCCCCGGCATCACGTTCCTGTCCGAGACCGCGCAGGCGATCGTGCTCGGTGTCGGCGCGATCTGGGTCGCCGAGGGGAAGGTGACCACCGGTGTGCTGGTCGCGTTCCTGCTCTATCTCAGCCAATTCTTCGCGCCGGTACAGCAGCTGTCCCAGGTGTTCGACGGCTACCAGCAGGCGCGGGTCGGCCTGCAACGCATCGGCGACCTGCTGCGCACCCCCACCACCGTGCCGCAGCCCGACCACCCGGTCATCCCGCCGCCCCGGCTGCGTGGCGATGTCGAGCTGCGCGATGTCAGCTTCTCCTACTCCGGTGCCGCCAAGCCCGCCCTCGACAAGATCAACCTGCGGGTGCCGGCCGGCCAGACCGTCGCGCTCGTCGGCGAGACCGGTGCTGGCAAGTCCACCCTGGTCAAGCTGCTCGCCCGGTTCTACGACGCCACCGGCGGCCGGGTGCTGGTGGACGGCATCGACGTGCGCACCTACGACCTGCCCAAGTTCCGGCAACGGCTGGGCGTCGTCCCGCAGGAGGCGCACCTGTTCACCGGCGACGTCGCGGACAACGTCCGCTACGGCAGGCCGGAGGCGTCCGACGCGACAGTGGAACGCGCGGTGCGCGAGGTCGGCGCGCTGCCCATGGTCGCGACCCTGCACGGCGGATTCCACCACTCGCTCGGCGAACGCGGCCAGGGCCTGTCTGCCGGCCAGCGGCAGCTCGTCGCGCTGGCCAGGGCCGAACTCGTCGAACCCGATCTTGTCCTGCTTGACGAGGCGACCGCCGCGCTCGACCCGGCGACCGAGTCGGCCGTGCTGTCCGCGAGCGACCGGATGACCCGCTCCCGCACCACGTTCGTGGTCGCGCACCGGCTGGCCACCGCGGCCCGCGCGGACCGGATCGTGGTACTTGCGAACGGCCGGATCGTGGAGGACGGCAGTCACGACGAGCTGCTGGCGGCCGACGGCCACTACGCCCAGCTGTGGCGTTACTCATCGATGGATCACGCCGATTCGGTTGGCCCTGCGGACTGACGGCCGAGGGAGACCAGCGAGTTTCCCCTGCCCAAGGGCACCGGATCGATTCGGAAATCTGTCCTGTGACAGAACGCTCGTTGCCAGTCCTCGGTCTGTTGTGAATCACGCCCTGGAGAGGACTAGCCTGGTTGACGGTGAAAAAACCGATCCCTGGCCAGGTTCGAGTCGAGAACAGATAGAGGCGAGCGTCAACCGTGTCCAGCAGTCCCGCGTCACAGTTCGGGCCCAACGAGTGGCTGGTCGAAGAGATGTACGAGCAGTTTCTCAACGACCCCTCGTCGGTAGACCCGGCGTGGCACGACTTTTTCGCCGACTACAAGCCGACAGAGCGTGCGGCGGGAGTCGGTGACAACGTCGCGCAGCCGACCGGCAGTGCGGCGACCGAAGGGGCCAGCACCGTCGGTGGTCCGACCAACACCATCACGACCGCGACCACCGCGCTGGCGACCACCCCGGGCACCAATGGCACACCCGGCAAGCCCGGCACGCCGCCGACCACGCCGACCACCGTGAGCACCAACGGCAGCAGCGCGACCACGTCCTCCGCGCCGCTGCGCGCCCCGGCCGGCCCGACCCTGCCAGCCACCGGCAAGCCCTCCCCGCAGCAGGCCGCCAAGGCCGCGCCGGTCCAGCCGGCCGCAGGCGAGACCAGCAAGGTCATCAGGGGCGCCGCGGCAGCGATCGCCAAGAACATGGAGCAGTCGCTCACCGTGCCGACCGCGACCTCGGTGCGCGCGGTCCCGGCCAAGCTGCTCGCCGACAACCGGATCGTGATCAACAACCACCTGAAGCGGACCAGGGGCGGGAAGGTCTCCTTCACGCACGTCATCGGCTACGCGGTGGTGCGCGCGCTCCAGGCCTACCCGAACATGAACCGGCACTACGCCGAGGTCGACGGCAAGCCCAACATCGTGACGCCCGAGCACGTCAACTTCGGCCTTGCCATCGACCTGCCCGGCAAGGACGGTGCGCGCACGCTCGTGGTGGCCTCCATCAAGAACTGCGAGAACATGACCTTCACGCAGTTCTGGCAGGCGTACGAGGACATCATCCGCAAGGCCCGCAGCGGCGGACTGACCACTGAGGACTTCACGGGCACCACGATCTCGCTGACCAACCCGGGCACCATCGGCACCAACCACTCGGTGCCACGGCTGACCGCGGGCCAGGGCACGATCGTCGGCGTCGGCGCCATGGAGTACCCGGCGCACTTCCAGGGCGCCAGCGAGAAGGCCCTCGCCCAGATGGGCGTCAGCAAGATCATCACGCTGACCTCCACCTACGACCACCGGATCATCCAGGGCGCCGAGTCCGGTGAGTTCCTGCGCCGCATCCACCAGCTGCTGCTCGGCGAGGACCGCTTCTACGACGACATCTTCACGTCGCTGCGGCTGCCCTACGAGCCCATCCGCTGGGTGCAGGACATCCCGGAAGGCGATGTCGACAAGACCGCGCGCGTGCTGGAGCTGATCGACGCGTTCCGCACCCGCGGTCACCTGATGGCCGACATCGACCCGCTGAACTACCGGCAGCGCCGCCACGACGACCTCGACGTCCTGCACCACGGCCTGACCCTCTGGGACCTGGACCGCGAGTTCGCCGTCGGCGGGTTCGCCGGCCACGACAAGATGAAGCTGCGCGACGTGCTCGGCGTGCTGCGCGACTCCTACTGCCGCACCGTCGGCGTCGAGTACATGCACATCCTGGAGCCCGCCGAGCGGCAGTGGCTACAGGAGCGGGTCGAGGTCAAGCACGAGAAGCCCTCCACAGCGGTGCAGAAGTACATCCTGTCCAAACTCAACGCGGCCGAGGCGTTCGAGACGTTCCTACAGACCAAGTACGTCGGCCAGAAGCGGTTCTCGCTTGAGGGCGGCGAAACCGTGATCGCGCTGCTCGACGCGGTCCTGGACAAGGCGGCCGAGCACGAACTGGACGAGGTCGTCATCGGCATGGCCCACCGAGGCCGGTTGAACGTGCTCGCCAACATCGTCGGCAAGCCGATCTCGCAGATCTTCCGTGAGTTCGAGGGCAACATCGACCCCGGCCAGGCGCACGGCTCCGGCGACGTCAAGTACCACCTCGGCGCCGAGGGCAAGTACTTCCGGATGTTCGGCGACGGCGAGACCAAGGTGTCGCTTGCCGCGAACCCGTCCCACCTTGAGACGGTCGACCCGGTCATCGAGGGCATCGCCCGCGCCAAGCAGGACCTGTTGGACAAGGGTTCCGAGCACGGCTACACCGTGCTCCCGGTCGCGCTGCACGGCGACGCGGCCTTCGCGGGCCAGGGCGTGGTCGCCGAGACCCTGAACCTGGCGCTGCTGCGCGGCTACCGCACCGGTGGCACCGTGCACGTCGTCATCAACAACCAGGTCGGCTTCACCACCAACCCGGAGCACTCGCGCTCGTCCAAGTACTCCACCGACGTGGCCAAGATGATCGGCGCCCCGGTCTTCCACGTGAACGGCGACGACCCGGAAGCCTGCTACTGGGTGGCCAAGCTCGCCGTCGACTACCGCGAGGCGTTCCACAAGGACGTCGTGATCGACATGGTCTGCTACCGGCGTCGCGGCCACAACGAGGGCGACGACCCTTCGATGACGCAGCCCGCGATGTACGACATCATCGACGCCAAGCGCAGTGTCCGTAAGACCTACACTGAGGCACTGATCGGCCGGGGCGACATCTCCATGGCGGAGGCCGAGACCGCGCTGCGCGACTTCTCCAGCCAACTGGAGCACGTCTTCAACGAGGTCCGTGAGCTGGAGAAGGCGCAGGCCGTGCCGTCGCCGTCGGTCGAGTCCGAGCAGCAGATCCCGACCAAGGTCGGCACCTCGATCAGTCGCGAGGTCATCGAGCGGATCGGCCGCGCACACGTCGAGCTGCCCGAGGGCTTCACCCCGCACCCGCGCGTCAAGCCGGTGCTGGAGCGGCGGCTGAAGATGTCCACCGAGGGCGAGATCGACTGGGCGTTCGCGGAACTGCTCGCGTTCGGCTCGCTTGTCGACGAGGGCAGGCTGGTCCGACTGTCCGGCCAGGACTCCCGGCGCGGCACGTTCACCCAGCGGCACTCGGTGCTGATCGACAGGAAGAACTCCGCCGAGTACACCCCGCTGCAGAACCTCTCGCCGAACCAGGGCCGGTTCATGGTCTACGACTCGGCGCTGAGCGAGTACGCCGCGGTCGGCTTCGAGTACGGCTACTCGGTTGCCAACCCGGACGCGCTGGTGCTGTGGGAGGCGCAGTTCGGTGACTTCGTCAACGGCGCGCAGAGCGTCATCGACGAGTTCATCTCATCCAGTGAGGCCAAGTGGGGCCAGCGGTCCAACGTGGTCATGCTGCTGCCGCACGGTCACGAGGGCCAGGGCCCCGACCACACGTCCGGCCGGATCGAGCGCTGGCTGCAACTGTGCGCGGAAGGCTCGATGACCGTGTCGATGCCCTCGACGCCCGCGAGCTACTTCCACCTTCTCCGCCGCCACGCACTGGACGGCGTGCAGCGTCCGTTGGTGGTGTTCACGCCGAAGTCCATGCTGCGCAACAAGGCCGCGGTCAGCTCGGTCGAGGACTTCACCCAGGGCAAGTTCCTGTCCGTGATCGACGACCCGACCCAGCCCGACCCGGCCAAGGTGCGCAAGGTGCTGCTGTGCGCTGGCAAGATCTACTACGAACTCGCCGCGCGGCAGGCGAAATTGGGCGCGACCGACACCGCGATCGTCCGGGTCGAGCAGTTCTACCCGGTGCCGTGGCGTCGGCTCGGCGAGGCGCTGGCCAAGTACGCCAACGCGACCGAGATCCGCTGGGTCCAGGAGGAACCGCAGAACCAGGGCGCGTGGCCGTTCTTCGGTCTGTGGCTGCCCACCAAGCTGCCCGAACTCGGCGGCCGGCTCCGCGTGGTGTCCCGCCGCGCCATGGCCGCTCCCGCCTCCGGTTCGAGCAAGGTGCACGAGGTCGAACAGCGCGAGATCATCGAAGCCGCGATCTAGCTCCGTTGCTTGCCGATGTCGCCGGCCCGGAACTCCCCGAGCCGGCGACATCGCCGCAGCTGGCCCGTTTTACCCTTCCCTCGTGTATTTCACCGATCGAGGCATCGAAGAACTCGACGAACGACGCGGCGAGGAACAGGTCACCCTCGGCTGGCTGGCCGAACGCCTGCGCGTGTTCGTCGACGCCAACCCCGACTTCGAGGACGCCGTCGAGCGCCTTGCCACCTTCCTGGCGCGCGACGACTCCGACGACCCTGACGATGACTGACCCTGACGATGACTGAGCCTTTCGTCGGCTAGCCCTTCAGCAGGTCGACCTCGCGTCGAACCTGCGCGGCCAGATCCGCCGAGTCCAACGTCGCCGGGTGCAGGTAGTTGAACTCCATCTCCACCGCCCCGAACGCCCCGTACGCGCGGACCCCGATGTTCCCGTTCCGGTCGACCGTCCGGTCCACGAAGGCCACCACCCCGCTCGGCAGGTCGGAGCCCGTCAACGTGCTCAACGTCGGATCCCGCCGAGTGCTCGTCGCCACCGCCCACGCCCTGCTCTGCGCACCGCCCGGCGTAGCGAACCCCAACAGCACGATGTCCACCTGGTCCTCGTTGCCGGTCGCCACCCAGTTCCGGTGCGCGACGCTCTCCAGCCCCTGCGCCCGCAACTGGTTTGCGATCGGGTGGTTGTACCGCGCGTCGGCCGGATAGAACGCGCTGATGAACTGCTGGGTGCTGACCACCCCGTTCGGCCCCAACGGCGTCGCGTACGCGGACGAACCAGCGGGCGCGGCCACGATGCACCGCATGAGGTCGGTCGGCGGGCACGCCCCGGGATCAGCGGCAGCCGCTCCCCCAGCAGCCGGCACCGCCCGACCGGCCACATTGGTCGTGCACCCCGACAGGACGACAAGACCAATGAGGACCCCGGCCAGCCACCGACCCCGCACGAAAGCTCCCAGTACCAACGCCGCGTCAACGCGGCAGTCTAGGCCAGCTCACCCGAGTGTGATCAGACCCCGAAGAACTACCCAAAGTAGTTGATTCGTTGCGTTCCTGCTCAGCCATCCACCAGCGGAGTGACGCTCTGCGTCAAAGCCAGGACCACGCAATGGACGGTCCGGTATCGTCTCAGAGGCGGAATTTGCCCACCTGCCACACCGCGAAAATCCGGGGAGGGTTTACGGCATGTTGGAGCCAATGGAAGACGCCTCGTTCGTCGAGGCGCGCGATGCGGCAGCCGTGTCACAGGGCACCGGCAACCAGGCAGCGCAGATGGACGGCAGCGCAGGCAACCTGGTCAAGGCAGCAGGCGGCGGTTTCAAGCTCGACCCCGCTGCCGCGGCGTCGCTCGCGGCCGCGTGCCAGGCCGCCATGGACAAGATCCTGGACATGCAGGGTGATCTGATCAACATCCAGCAGGCTCCCAACCTCGGCACGCTGGCCGGCGCGCAGGCGGTTGCGAACTACACACAGAACGTCGCCACCGACCCGCAGGGCATGGTCCAGGCCGTGCAGAGCCTGAACGCCACCCTGCAGCAGATGCACGACGCGTACATCCAGGCGAGCACCAACTACCAGGAAACCAACGAGCAGGTCGCCGATATTCTGAAGAAGATCGACCCGGGCTACCAGCCGCCGACAACGGGCGCCAGTTCGACCCCGTCGAACACCGGCAACGGTCCACACTTCAGCTGACAGACCAAGGATTTCCGTGACTCATCGCAAGCTCGCCCTGTCGCTGGCCGCCGCCGCGGCAGTCGTTGGCCTTGGCGCGTGCTCCCCCCAGAGCCCGGGTACCGCGGTCGGCAACAGTTCGACGTCCTCGGCACCGACGACGACCGCCAGCAGCGGTGGTTCGACCGGGAGCCCACTGGCTTCTGTCGACCCCTGCACGCTGATCGCCAAGGCCGACGCGACGAGCAGCGGACTCGAAGCCGGACAGACCGTCCAGGCGCCGGGCGCGCGTGAATGCCGGTGGCACCGCCCGAACGACGGCACGACCGTCGACGGCTACGTCATCCAGATCGCGATCTACGACGCCACCGGCATCGACAAGCTCAACACGACAGGCGGCACGGTCAGCGACTACCCGGTTGGCAAGTACCAGGGCAAGCTCTTCCAGGACAACCCGCTGAACGCCTGCATCGTGTCGCTCCCGACCAGCAGCACTTCCCGGGTTGACATCGATGTCATCTCCAGCCAGGGAACCCAGAAGTCATGTGAGTTGGTCAAAGAGGTCGCACCACACGTTGTGCCGCAGTTTCCAGCTGGTAGCTGACACGTTTTCGTCGTACGAGGGGATCGATCATGGCGCCACCAGACAACTCGACGAGTACCGGGTCGACGAGCACTGGGTCGACCAGCACCGGGTCGACGAGCACCGGGTCGTCGGACAACTCTGGCGACCCGTCCTCCTCGGCACCCAAGGTCGTCGCCACCACCCAGACGTCGCCGACGGCCGGCACGACGCCGCCCGTGTACGGACCGTACGCGCCCGGTCACTTCCCTTCGTCCGGTTCGGTGAACCAGCACACCAAGGCCCTGGCGCAGGACTTCAGCAGCCGGCCCCCGGTTTCCGCAGGCGACCCGAACTACGCCGCACAGGACTCGCCCGCGCTCTACACCGCCGTGCACGCCGCCAACAAGGGGCAGATCGCTGATGTGGCGAACTCCTGGAACAACATCGGCAACAACATGGTGACGATCACCTCCACGCTCAACGACGCGGCGAAGACCGCCACCTCGGGCTGGGAGGGCGACGCGGCCAATGCCGCCATGCAGTTCCACACCCAGGTGGCGACCTGGGCCAACAACGCGGCCGCCGGTGCGCAGGTGACCGCCGCGAACGTCTCCGACCAGGCCACCGCGGTGTCCGGCGCGCAGAGCAACATGCCGCAGCCCTACACGTACACGTACACACAGGCGCTCCAGGACGTGGCGAACGCGCCCGACCCGGCAGCGGCGGTGCCGCAGGCACAGGCCAACCTGAACAAGGCGGCGGAAAACCACAACCAGTCGGTCCAGGTGGCTTCTACGTACCACTCCAGCCTTGAGTCGGCCAGCCAGCAGATGCCGGCACTGGCACCGACGCCGAGCTTCAGCAACAACCTCGGCAACACCGGCACGAGCACCGGGTCGAGCAATGGCACTGGCACGAGCGGCTCCGGTGGCGGGGGCGGCGGCGGTGGCTACACCCCGCACCTCAGTGGAGTTGGCAGCGTCGGTGGTGGTGGCGGAGGCGGAGGCAGCCTCGGCGGAGGCGGACACTTCACACCGCCGCCCAACTCTGGTACCGGCGGCACGGGCGGCGGGTCTGGCTCCGGTGGTGGTCAGGGCGACGGGGGCAACAACGGCCTCAACACCCAGGGCTACGGCGGGCCGCCGCCACCTGGCGGATATCCGGGCGGCCCTGGTGGCTATCCCGGTGGCAACGGGCCCGGCGGCGGTAACGGGATGCCGATCGGCGGTATGCCGCCGATGGGCGGGTTCGGTCCCGGCGGCGGTGACACGCACTCCACCAGCGGCGGTTATGGCGGCCCCGGTGGTGGCCGCAGCTTCGGTGGGGGCGGTTCAGGTGGCGGTTACGGCCGTGGCGGCTTCGGCCCTGGCGGCGGCTCGGGTGCGTCGGGCAGCGGCGCTTCGGGTTCTGGCGCGCGGTCGGCGGCGGGCGCGCAGGCGGCCGAGGAGTCCGCGTTGGAAAGTGGCGCTGCCGGCGCACGTGGTGCTTCCGGTGCGGCGGCAGGCGGCATGGGCGCCGGCCGTGGCACGGGTGGGCGTGGTCAGGGCGACAGCGAGCACAAGCGCGCTTCCTACCTGGTCGAGGCCGACCCGGACTCGATCTTCGGCACGGACGAACGGACGGCGCCGCCGGTCATCGGTGGCTGAGGCGCGAGTCAGACCACGCGGGCGCCCGCGCGCCAGACCGCGGCGGTGAGCGGCATGCCGGGGCGGTAGGCGAGGTGGGTGGCCGAGGGCGCGGCGAGCACGTGGACGTCGGCTCGGCTGCCGGGGCGGAGCACGCCGATGGCGCCGTCGCCGGTTTCGCGGTGGAGGGCGCGCGCGCCGCCCCAGGTTGCCGCGCGCACGGCTTCTTCGACGGTCATGCACATCTGGAGCACGGCCGTGGCCACGCAGTAGGCCATTGAGGACGTGTAGGAGGAGCCGGGGTTGCAGTTGGACGCAAGAGCCACCGTCGCGCCCGCGTCGAGGAGGGTTCGGGCGTCGGGGAGGGGTTGGCGGGTGGAGAGGTCGCAGGCCGGGAGCAGGGTCGCCACGGTGTCCGAACCGGCGAGAGCGTCTACATCGGACGGTGTGAGGTAGGTGCAGTGGTCGACGCTGGCCGCGCCCAGCTCGACGGCCAGTGCGACGCCGGGGCCGGGACCGAGTTGGTTGCCGTGCACGCGCAAGCCGAGACCGCGCGCCTTGGCGGCTGCCAGCACGGCACGGGACTGGTCGGCGTCGAACGCGCCGGTTTCGCAGAAGACGTCGGCCCAGCCGACCAGCGGTGCCACCGCGTCGAGCATGTCGCCGCAGACCAGGGCCACGTATTCGTCCGCGTCCGCGCCCGGTGGGACGAGGTGAGCGCCGAGGAAGGTGACCTCGTCGGCGATGCCGGCGGCCAATGACGCGGAGCGGGCCTCGTCGGCGACGGTGAGGCCGTAGCCGGTTTTGGTTTCCAGGTACGTCGTGCCCTGGCGGTGCGCCTCGGCGACCTGCTTGCGCAGGTTCGCTAGCAGGAACGCGTCGGTCGCCGCGCGCGTCGCTTCGACGGTGACCGCGATTCCGCCTGCGGCGTACGGTTTTCCCGCCATCCGCGCGGTGAACTCGGCGGTGCGGTCACCCGCGTAGACGAGGTGCGTGTGGCTGTCCACCCAGCCGGGCAGCACAGCCGCCCCACCGAGGTCGATGCGGGCGTCGGCGGCCGGGGCGGACGCCGAGGGGCCGATCCAGGTGACGCGGTCGGCCTCCATCACCAGGGCCGCATCGGTGAGCTGGCCCAACTCGTCGTCGTTGGTGGTCAGCTCGCCGATCCCGGTCAGCACCGTGCTGGTCATCATTCGCCCCAGAGCCGCTCGATCCGTTCGGCCAGCAGCGGGCCGACGTCGCCGATGGTGTCATGGTGGCCGTCCCGTGCGACGATCCGCCCGCCGACGACGACGGTGGCCACATCCGCCGAGGTCGCCGCCGTGATCAGCTGGTCGGGCGCGCTGCCAGCGGTGCGGACCGTGTCCGTCCGGACCGTCACGAAATCGGCGGGGGCGCCGACATCGAAGGGCATCGGCCAGCCGATCGCGGGATGCGCGGTTGCCGCGACGAGCAGTTCCAGCGGGGTGAAGCGGCCGCGTTGGCCTGTGCGCAGGCGTTCGCCCGCTTCGAGGCCGCGTGCTTCCAGGAAGGGGTCGATGACGGCGTGCTGGTCGCTGCCGAGAGCCAGCGCGACGCCGGCATCGGCGAGTTCGCGAGCTGGGCCGATGCCGTCGGCGAGATCGGCTTCAGTGGTCGGGCAGAAGCAGGCCGTGCAGCCGTGCTCGGCGAGGAGGGCGATGTCGCCTGCGGTGAGGTGCGTGGCGTGCACCGCGGTGGTGTTGGCGCCGAGGGCGCCGTGTTCGTGCAGGAGTTCGGTTGGGGTGCGGCCGTAGCGGGCCTGGCAGGCGTTGTTCTCGGCGACCTGCTCGGACAGGTGCACGTGCAACGGAGCGGACCGCTCCCCCGCCCAGCCGGCCACGATGCCGATCGCGTCGGCGGGCACCGCGCGCACCGAGTGAATGGCCGCGCCGAGCCGGACAGTGGGCGCGTCGAAGGTGAACTCGTCGACCCGCTTGCGCCAGCCGTCGACCGAGTCGTCGCCGAAACGTTGTTGCACGCCAACGAGTTCGCAGCCGATGGCGCCGGTCAGGTAACAGGTGTCGAGGAGGGCCAGCCTGATGCCGGCATCGACCGCTGCCTGGGCGAGGGCGCTGCCCATGGCGTTCGGGTCGGCGTAGCGGGCGCCACCGGGGGCGTGGTGCAGGTAGTGGAACTCGCCGACGCTGGTGTAGCCGGCGAGCACCATTTCCGCGTACACGAGCCGGGCGAGTTCGTAGTAGCTGTCCGGGTCGAGCCGCGCGGCCAGCGCGTACATGGTTTCCCGCCACGTCCAGAACGTGCCGCCGTTGCCGTGCGTGCGACCGCGCAGCGCGCGGTGGAAGGCGTGCGAGTGCGCGTTGGCGAAGCCGGGCAGGGCGATGCCAGGGAGCCGGATCGCTTCGGCGGGCGGTCTGTCGGTCTCCGCGATGGCCGCGATGGTGCCGCCGTCGGCCACGTCGATCCGGGTGCGGGAGCCGATGGCGTAGTAGGTCACCGGCATAGCCGCTCCAGGGCTTTGACCAGCGCGGCGGTGCCGGCGATCCGGTCGCCGAGCTCGGCGTACTCGTCGGGCGCGTGGCTGATTCCGGTGGGGTTGCGCACGAACAGCATGGCGGTGGGCACCGAAGCCGCCAGAATGCCCGCGTCGTGACCGGCCCCGGTTGGCAGTTGCGGGACGTCGCCGAGCAGCGCGGTGAGGTCGTCGCGGAGTTTGCCGTCGAAGACCACGGTGTCTCCGTAGGACTCTTCGTGCACCGTCAGTTCACAGCCTTCCGCCGAGGCCGCTTCGCCCGCCGTCTCCATGATGTCCGCCACAACCGCACGGGTGTCCGATGTGGAGGATGCACGGGCGTCGAGCCAGAAGTCGACTGAGGACGCGATGACGTTGGTGCCGCCGGGAGTGGGGACCAACCTGCCGACGGTGGCTCGGGCACCGGCCACCGACGCCGCGGCGCGACGGGCGGCGAGGACGGCTTGGGCGGCGGGGAGCATGGGGTCGACGCGTTCGCCGATTTCCGTTGTGCCGGCATGGTTTCCCTTGCCCTTGACGGTGAATCGCCAGCGGCCGTGCGCGAGGATGCCGGTTGCCACGGCGATCGGCGGCCTGCCGGGGAGTTTGTCCAGGCCACGGCCCTGTTCGACGTGCAGTTCGAGGAAGCAGCCGATGCGCGCGAGTGCTTCGTCGTCGCGGCCGATGTGGACCGGGTCGAAGCCGGCCGCGCGCATGGCCTCGGCCAACGTGATGCCGGCCGGGTCGGTCAGACCGGCCGCCCGCGCACGGTCGATCGCGCCGGTCAGGAGGCGGGAGCCGAGGCAGGGGACGCCGAAGCGGCCGCCTTCCTCCTCGGCGAAGACGACGACCGCGAGCGGTCGCGTCGGCGTGAACCCACGCTCGCGGAGTTTGTCCACCGCGTCCAGGGCGCAGGCGACGCCGAGTGGTCCGTCGAAGGCGCCGCCGCCGGGGACCGAGTCGAGGTGTGAGCCGGTCAGGACGGCATTCGGACCCGGTGCGCCCCACCAGGCCCAGATGTTGCCGTTGCGGTCCACCTCGACGTCCAGGTCACGGCGACCGGCCTCCGCAACGAACCACGTGCGCAGTTCGAGTTCGGCCGCCTCGTAGCCGTGCCTTGAGTAGCCGCCGCGCTTGCGGTCCACGCCGACATCGCTGATGGCGGCGAGCAGGTCGTTGGCGCTCACGCGTCGCCCCTCATTGGAATGTGCCCCGCATCGGGATGCGCACCGCCTTCTCCTCGGCAACCGCTTCCGCCTGCGGATAGCCGGCGTCGACGTGCCGCAGCACGCCCATGGCCGGATCGTTGGTGAGCACGCGTTCGATCTTCTGACCAGCCAGCTCGGTGCCGTCGGCGACGGTGACCTGGCCCGCGTGGATCGATCGGCCGATGCCGACGCCGCCACCGTGGTGGATGGACACCCAGCTGGCGCCGGAGGCGGTGTTGACCAGCGCGTTGAGCAACGGCCAGTCGGCGATCGCGTCGGAGCCGTCTGCCATGGCCTCGGTTTCCCGGTAGGGCGACGCCACCGAGCCGCAGTCGAGGTGGTCGCGGCCGATGACGACCGGCGCGGACAACTCGCCACTGCGGACCATCTCGTTGAACCGCAGGCCGGCGAGGTGTCGTTCGCCGTAGCCGAGCCAGCAGATCCGCGCGGGCAGGCCCTGGTAGGCAACGCGTTCGCCGGCCAGCTTGATCCAGCGCGCCAGCGATTCGTTCTCCGGGAACAGGTCGAGGATGGCGCGGTCGGTTGCTTCGATGTCGACTGGGTCACCGGAGAGCGCAGCCCAGCGGAACGGGCCTTTGCCCTCGCAGAACAGCGGACGGATGTAGGCGGGCACGAAGCCGGGGAACTCGAAGGCACGTTCGCAGCCGCCCGCCTTCGCCTCGCCACGAATCGAGTTGCCGTAGTCGAACACTTCCGCGCCGCGGTCCTTGAAACCGACCATGGCGCCGACGTGTTCGGCCATGGACTCGCGGGAGCGGTCGGTGAACTCGTCCGGCTTCTTCGCCGCGTAGTCGTGCCAGTCGTCGAGGTCGACGCCGAGCGGGAGGTAGGCGAGCGGGTCGTGCGCGGAGGTCTGGTCGGTGACGATGTCGACGTCCACGTTGCGTCGCAACAACTCCGGCAGCACCCACGCCGCGTTGCCGATCAGGCCGACGGACAGGGCACGCTTGTCGCGCTTGGCCTTTTCGACGCGTGCGATCGCGTCGTCGATGTCGTCCGCGATCTCGTCGAGGTAGCGGGTTTCCACGCGACGGTGGGCACGGTGCGGGTCGCATTCGATGCACAGCACGACACCGCCGTTCATGGTGACCGCGAGCGGCTGCGCGCCGCCCATGCCGCCGAGGCCGGCGGTCACGGTCAGCGTGCCGGCGAGGGTGCCACCGAAGCGCTTGTTGGCGACCGCCGCGAAGGTCTCGTAGGTGCCCTGGAGGATGCCCTGGGTGCCGATGTAGATCCACGAGCCCGCGGTCATCTGACCGTACATGGTCAGGCCGAGCGATTCGAGCCTGCGGAACTCCGGCCAGGTGGCCCAGTCGGGGACGATGTTGGAGTTGGCGATGAGCACGCGCGGCGCCCACTCGTGCGTCCGCAACACACCGACCGGACGACCGGACTGGACCAGCAGGGTCTCGTCCTCGTGGAGGTCGGTGAGTTCGCGGGTGATGGCGTGGAAGCTGGGCCAGTCGCGGGCGGCGCGGCCGGTGCCGCCGTAGACGACCAGGTCCTCCGGTCGTTCGGCGACCTCGGGGTCGAGGTTGTTGTGCAGCATGCGCAGCGGCGCCTCGGTCGCCCAACTGCGGGCGGTCAGCGTGGTGCCTCGGGCGGCACGGATCACCGGGCTACTACTCATGAGTTGGCCTCCAGAACGGCGTCGACGGCGGCATTGAGCGCGCCGGAGCGGACGAGTTGTTCGGCAGCGGCGATCTCGGGCGCCAGATGCCGGTCGGCTCCAGGGCCCTGCACGTTCTCGCGCAGCGCGGCGACTGCCGCGGCGGTCGCCGGGGCCGGGGTGAGCGGCGCGCGCAGGTCGAGGGCGCGGGCCGAGGTGAGCAGTTCGATGGCCAGCACGGTGGACAGGCCGTCGAGGGCCTTGCGCAGTTTGCGGGCCGCCGACCAGCCCATCGACACGTGGTCCTCCTGCATGGCGCTGGTCGGGATGGAGTCGACCGACGCGGGCACGGCGAGCCGCTTGCACTCGGATACGATCGCGGCCTGGGTGTAGTGCGCGATCATGTGGCCGGAGTCGACGCCGGGATCGTCGGCGAGGAACGGCGGCAGGCCGTGCGACCGGGCGACGTCGAGCATGCGGTCGGTGCGCCGCTCGGCCATGCTCGCCACGTCCGCGACGGCGATGGCGAGGAAGTCCAGGACGTAGGCGACCGGGGCGCCGTGGAAGTTGCCGTTGGACTCGACGCGACCGTCGTCGAGCACGACCGGGTTGTCGATGGCCGAGGCGAGTTCGCGGTCGGCGACCAGTTCGGCGTGCGTGACGGTGTCGCGGGCGGCGCCGTGTACCTGGGGTGCGCAACGCAGCGAGTACGCGTCCTGCACACGGGTGCAGTCCGGGCCACGATGGCTGTCCATGATCGCGGAGCCGGCCAGCAACCGGAGCATCCGCGCTGCCGAGGCCGCCTGGCCCGGATGCGGGCGCAGGGCCTGAAGATCGGCGGCGAACACGCGGTCGGTGCCGAGCAGCGCCTCGACGCTCATGGCCGCGGTGAGGTCGGCGATGTCGAGCAGGCGGTTGAGGTCGGCGCAGGCCATCACCAGCATGCCGAGCATGCCGTCGGTGCCGTTGATCAGCGCCAACCCTTCCTTTTCGGCCAGTTCGACCGGTTTCAGGTCGGCAGCTGCCAGGGCCTCGGCGGCCGGGCGGATGGCGCCGGTGGCGTCGTGGACCTGGCCCTCGCCCATCAGCGCGAGGGCGACCGAGGACAGCGGCGCGAGGTCGCCCGAACAGCCGAGCGACCCGAACTCCTGCACAACCGGGACGATGCCCGCGTTCAGCATGCCAACCAGCGTGTCCACTGTGGATGGACAAACGCCGGTGTGGCCGCTGGCCAGCGTGCGCAGCCGCAGCAGCATGAGCGCGCGCACGACCTCGCGCTCGACGGCGGGGCCCGCGCCGGCCGCGTGCGAGCGGATCAGCGAGCGTTGCAGTTGGGCGCGGCGGTCCGGCGGGATGTGCCGGACGGCCAGTGCGCCGAAGCCGGTGGAAATGCCGTACGTCGGGGTTTCCGCGCCGGCAAGGTCCTCGATGTGGGCCCGCGCGGTCTCGACGGCGGCACGCGCGGCCGGGGTCAGCTCGATCTGAGCTTCCTGGCGGGCGACGGCGAGCACGTCGACGCGGCTCAATGGGTCGAGCCCGAGTGCGATGGCGTCCTGCATGTTCCCATCACAACCGGCGCGGACCGCTTCCGCGAGTGCTGCGGAGCCGATGCTGTCTGAAATCCCAGACTAGTAGGCGACTATCTGGGCCGAAGTCGGCGGCAGCGTGCGCCAGCGGGCCTCGACGAAGGCGGTCTGCGGGGTGTCGTGCGGGTTGACGATCACGTAGCCGTGCTGGAACGGGCGCCAGATCAGCTTGCCGGCGAACTGGAGCTGACAAGCCGCCTGCCCGAGCTTGCGTGCCGCGTCGAAGTCGGGTGTCCAGAGATCGGCGCCGTCGTAGGCGCCGTTGACCTCGGTGGACGCGGCGAACGTGCCGTAGCCCTGCCAGGCCAGCAGGTAGGAGCCGAGCGCGTAGCCGACCAGGCTCGCGTTTGCCGCGTAGGCGTGGAAGAACCCCTGTTTCCGGGCGAACTGGGAGGCGAACAGCCGCTGCTCGGAGGGCAGCCACCAGCCGTTCTCGATGCTCGCGGCGGCGGGCGCGTTGCCGAGGCCGGGTTGCAGCGCCATGTAGAACTCCTGGCTGGACCCGCTGTTCAGCTCGGTGACGGCGTTCCAGAAGTCCTCGTCGTCGAAGTAGTCGCCGGTGTTGGTCAGGCACAGCCGACCCGCCGCGATCACCTTGCCGCACACGGTACGCACCAGCGCGATCTCCGAGTCTTCCCAGGACTGTTCGGTCGGGTAGCCGGCAGGTGGGTCGGCGATGGTCCACTGCCAGGTCTGATTCAGCTCGTCGAGCATGACGCCCGCCCAGCCCTCCCTGGCCATGATCGCGACCAGGTTGTCGCCCGCGAGCTGCTGGTAGCCGGGGTTGCCAGGGTCCATCATGATGTCGCCGCCGCCGTCCGAGCGGCCGATCGCGTTGCCGTGCACGTCACGCAGGAGCCAGTCCGGGTGATACATCTGCACCCAGGACGCGGGCAGCGCCGTGGTGTAGCCGAGATGATCACTCGGTCGGATGACCATCGGGTCCGCGTAGAACAGGAAGGTCATCGGCAGTTTGGTCGTCTCCGCATCGCGCAGCGCAGCGACCTGACCCGCGTAGCCGCGTTGCAGGACCTGGAACGGCCAGTTGTCGGCCTGGGTCAGCAGCGAGTGCGTGGTGTCGACGGTGTAGTCGTACCGGCCGAACTGGACTACCTGTTCCCGCTGCGGGCGCGGCAGTGTCGGAGCAGCGCTGGGTGTCGGAGCAGCGCTGGGTGTCGCCGTGACGCCGATGAGCACGCTCGCGGCGGAGAGCACGGCGACGCGAGTCAGCGCACCACACACCATGCGTGGATCTTCCCCGCTCGATCGCGATCAGGCGAGTTGAACCAGCTACCCTCGTCTGGGATACGAGACAAGGTGGCCGCGATGGACGCGAACGGCACGGTGCCGGCGCTACGCAGAGGGCTGGCCGTGCTGCGACTGTTGGCCAGCCACGCGGGTCCGGTGCCGGCGGCCGCGATCGCGGCCGAGCTGAAACTCCCCCGCTCGACCGTCTACCACCTGCTCACCGAACTCACGAACGCCGGTTTCGTCACGCACCTGCCCGAGGACCGGCGTTACGGCCTCGGCGTTGCCGCGTTCGAACTCGGCTCCGCCTACCTGCGGCACGACCCGCTGGAACGGCTGGCCCGTCCGCTGCTGCGCAGGCTGGTCGACCGGGTCGGCTACACCGCGCACCTCGGCGTGTTGCACGGCCCGGAAACCCTCTACCTGGTGCGGGAACAGCCGCGCAGGCCGCAGACCCTGGTCACCGACGTCGGCGTGCGGCTGCCGGCACACCTGCCCGCGTCCGGCAGGGCCATGCTGGGCCGGTTGCCGGCCGCGCAGGTGCGGGCGCTGTTCCCGAACGCGGCACACTTCGTCAACCGCACCGGCCGTGGCCCGCGTGACCTGCCCGAACTACGCAGGCTGCTCTCCGCCGAGCGGCGGCGCGGCTGGGCCGTCGAGGACGGGCACGTCACACCGGGGTTCGCGTCGGTGGCCGCGCCCGTGCTCGATCATGGCGACCGGCCGGTGGCCGCGATCAGCGTGACGTTGCGGCACGACTGCCCCGAGCCGACCGACTGCGGCCAGGACTGGCCGGAACTGGCCGCCGAGGTGGACAGGGCGGCGAGCGAACTGTCCGGCCGGATCGGCGGCAAGAGCGCATGACAACAACACGCCGAGAGGCCGCCCCCGGGGAACTCCCGGAGGCGGCCTCTCGAACCGAACCTACAGGCCGATCGAGCTCACCCACTGCTTCGCGACCGTGGACACGTCCGGCTTGCTCGGCGCGTTCAGGTCAGCGTCCAGTTTGGCCAGAGTGGCGGTGTCGAGCTTGGCCGAGATCGCGTTCAGGACCTGCTTGACCTGATCGGTTGCCTTGGCCTTGTTGATGATCGGCACCACGTTCTGCGCGGCGAAGTCGTTGTTCGGGTCGGTCAGCGCGACGAAGCCGTACTCCGCGATCGACGGGTCGGTGGTGAAGATGTCCGCCGCCTGCACGTTGCCGTTCTTCAGTGCGGTCGCGGTGACCACGCCAGGGCTGAGCTGGGTGAAGCTCTTGAACGTGCAGTTGTACTTGCTCTTCAGGCCCGGAATGCCGTCGACCCTGGTGATGAACTCGGGCGGCCCACCGAAGACCAGGTCACCGCAGTGCGGGGCGAGGTCGCTGATGGACTTCGCGTGGTACTGGTCCGCGGTCGCCTTGGTGACCACGACCGCGTCCGCGTCCTGCGCGGTCGCCTGGTTCAGCTCGATCAGGTTGCTCGGCAACGTGGTGCCCAGCGCCTTGTACACGTCGGCCGAGCTGACCTGGGTAGCGTTCTTGTTCAGGTACTGTAGGAGGCTGCCGGTGTATTCCGGCAGGAGATCCAGCGAACCCTGCTCGATCGCCGGGAAGTAGATCTCGCGGCTGCCGAGGTTCGGCTTCTGGCTGACCTTGATGCCCTTGTCGGTCAGGGCCTGCCAGTAGATCTGGCCGAGCAGCTGGCTTTCCGGGAAGTCCGCCGAGCCGATGACGATGGTGCCCGACGGGCTCGGCGCGTTGCTGCCGCTGCTGCCACTGCTCAACGGGTTGCTCGAACCGCCGCCGCAAGCGGTCACGGCCAGCATCGCCGCGAGCCCGGCTCCGACACCGGCGATGGCCTTCATGCTGTTTTTCATGGCGAAGACGTTCCTCCTGCGGTTTCGACGTCCATAGTGGACGACGTAACACTACTTGACCGAACAGCGCGGCGCCGTCGCCGAACCGTGCGGAGACCTGGTGATACGACAAGGCGCTGGACCAGCGCGAGCAAGCCCTCCACGATCAGTGCCAGCGCCGCGATCACGATGGCGCCACCGAGCATGATGGTGAAGTTGTTGGTCTTCTCGCCGAGAAAGATGAAGTAACCGAGACTGCTGGTGCCGATGTAGGCGGCAATGGACGCGGTCGCGATCACCTGGAGCATCGCGGTGCGCAGCCCGGCGAGGATCAGCGGCAGCGCGATCGGCAACTCCACCCGGAGCAGGATCGACCATTCCCGCATGCCCATGCCGCGCGCGGCATCGATCACGGACGAGTCCACGTTGTTCACGCCCGAGTACGTGCCGGCCAGGAACGGCGGAATCGCCAGCACCACCAGGGCGAGCGTGACCGGCAGGACGCCCAGCCCGATCAGCAGCACGAAGATGATCAGCAGGCCGAGCTCGGGCAGGGCACGGAAACCGTTGGCGATACCTGCGATCAGGAAGCCGCCCTTGCCGGTGTGCCCGATGAACGCGCCGACCGGGATCGCGATGATGGCACCGATCGCCACCGCGAGCACCGTCAGATAGAGGTGATACGCGGTGAGCTGCGGGATACCGGCCGAGCCGGACCAGTTGGTCGGGTCGGTGAAGAACGAGCCGATGCTGTTCATGCCGTCGCCCCCGCCCTGGCTGCCTTGGCCCACGGACTGAGTGACCGGCCGAGCAGCACCAGCAACCCGTCCAGGATCAGCGCGAGCACCACGATCGCCACGACCCCGGTGACCACCTCAGGGGTGTTGTAGAGCTGAAAACCGGCGGTCATCAACTGGCCGAGGCCGCCGACACCGACCAGCGCGCCAACGCTGACCAGGCTCATGTTGGACACGGTCGCGACCCGCAGGCCCGCGAACATCACCGGAACCGCGAGCGGCAGTTCCACGCCGAAGAACCGGCCAGCCGAGCGATAGCCGATCGCGTTCGCCGCCGCGACCACGTTCTCCGGCACCGAGGCGAGCGAATCGGCGATCGAGCGGATCAACAGCGCGCAGGTGTAGATGGTCAGCGCGACGACGAGGCTGATCGGGTTCACGATCGGGAGGTGGAAGAGGTAGGGCAGCACGACAAGCGCCACCAGCGACGGGATCGTGTACAGGATGCCGCCGAGCGGGATCAGGATCGCCCGCGCGATGCGAAAGCGCGCGGCCAGCGCCCCGAGCGGAATCGAGATGATCACGCCGAACAGGACCGGTAGGAGCGCGAGCACCAGGTGCGTTCCGCCCTGGGACAGGATCGTCGGAATGTGGTTGAGAGCCCAGCTCATGACGGGACCTTGCCGGCTTCGCGGGCCGCGGACAGCGCGGCGAGCACGTCCTCGGCACGCACGCAGCCGACCACCGCGCCGCTCTCGTCCACCGCGATGCCATGGCTGGACGGGGAACTCAGCGCGGAATCCAGTGCCGCGCGCAGCGATCCCGACGTGGTGCCGTCGTCCGGGTTGACGTGGTAGAGCGAGCCGCCGGAGGCCAGCAGGTTGTCTGTGACCTCGACGTCTTCGGACACTGTGGACAGCCGAGCAGCGGAAAGCCAACCCAGCGGCCGGTTCTTCTCGTCGACGGCCACTGCCCAGCCATCCTCCAACTGCGCCTTGGCCGCGGCGACCGTACCGCCGAACCGAACACAGGGCACCGAACCGAGGTTCAGCCCGTCCGCGGTGAGGAAGCCGAGCGCGCGATAACCGCGATCGCGGCCGACGAAGGAGGAAACGAAGTCGTCGGCCGGACTGGCCAACAACACGGAAGGCTTGTCGTACTGGGCCAGAATGCCGCCCTGGCGGAACACGGCGACCTTGTCACCGAGCTTGATCGCCTCGTCGATGTCGTGCGTGACGAACACGATGGTCTTGGCCAGCCCCGACTGTAGGCGGAGCAACTCCTCCTGGAGTCCTTCCCGGACGATCGGGTCGACCGCGCTGAACGGCTCGTCCATCAGCAGCACCGGCGGGTCCGCCGCGAGCGCGCGGGCGACACCGACGCGCTGCTGCTGGCCGCCGGAGAGCTGGGCCGGGTACCGCTTGCCGACCTCGGCCGGCAGGCCGACCAGTTCCAGCAGCTCGCCGGCGCGCCTGCGGGCCTCGCGGCGCGAGGTGCCGGTGAGCACGGGCACGGTCGCCACGTTGTCCAGCACACTGCGGTGCGGGAACAACCCGGCCTGCTGGATCACATACCCGATACCCCTGCGCAACAATGGCGGGTCGGACTCACGGATGTCCTTGCCGTCGATGAGGATTCGCCCGGACGTTGGGTCGATCATCCGGTTGATCATGCGTAGAGAGGTGGTTTTCCCGCAACCGGACGGGCCGACGAACACCGTGATCTTGCCCTCATCGACCCGCAGGTCGAGGGAGTGCACGGCGGTCGTGCCATCGTCATACTGCTTGGTCACGGCCTGGAACTCGATCACCCGAGATCCCTCCGGTCGTCACGGCCACTCGCCGGCCGCCGCGGCATGAAGCACGAGATATGTCTCGTGCCCCGAGTCTTCTCGCGGTCGCGGAGGACATCGGTTGCACGACCCTAGCCGGCAACGCCGACAAAGGCAGCACGTTTCATCATCTGATCGCGGATTTCCGCACCTACCCGCGACCAAATCGTGGCAGAAAAGTCACCCAGGGTCACTGGGCACCCCCCGATCACGTCCTCGGCCTGTCCGTTTGCTCCGATCAGCCCGCGTTCGGGATGGCCAGCGGTCCGGCCTTGAGCATCGCGCGGAAGTCCTTGGCCGGGACCGCGCGGGAGAACAACCAGCCCTGATAGGCGTCGACGCCCATGCCGCGTAGCACGTGGAACTGGGTCGCCGTCTCAACGCCCTCCGCGATGCAGCTGCGCCCCATCGCGCGGGACATGTCCACAACAGCGCTGGCCACCGCGAAATCGGAGGAGTCGCTGCCGACACCCGCGACAAATCTTCGGTCGACCTTGATGATCTGCGCCGGCAGGTCCTTCAGGCGCGCCAGCGACGAGTAGCCGGTGCCGAAGTCGTCCACCGCGAACCGCACGCCTCGGGCGACCAGCACCGCCATTGCCGCGCGGGTGCGGGAGGGCAGGTCGACCAGGCTGGTCTCGACAAGTTCGAGCACCACCCGATCCCAGTCGATCTCCGCGCCGAGCACCGCGTTGGACACCGCGTCCACGAACTCGGCGTCGCCAGGCACCAGACCGGCCAGGTTCACCGCGATGCCGACCGGATGACCGGCGATCTCCGACCAGTCCACCGCCTCGGCGAGCGCGGTGCGCAACACCCAGCGGTCCAGTTCGCGCAGCAGGCCGCCCTGCTCGGCGACCGGCAGGAACACGTCAGGGCCGAGCAGGCCGCGCTCCGGGTGCGGCCAGCGCACCAGCGCCTCAGCGGTGAGCACGGTGCCGTCCGCGGCGACCACCGGCTGGTAGTGCAGGGTCAGGCCGTCCGAGGACAGCGCGTCGCGCAGCTGCCCCTCAAGGTGCACCTGGCGGTCGGCCGACGCGATCAACGCGGCGCTGGCCACCGAAACCCGGCCGGCGCCCTGCTTCTTCGCCTCGAACATGGCCGCGTCCGCGAACCGCAACAGGTCGGCGCCGGTCGACTCCTCCCCGTTGGGCACGGCGGCACCGATCGACGCGGACACCCGGACCAGCTGGCCGTGCACGGGCACCGCGGTGCGCAGCAGCGAGGACACCAGGTTGGCCAGGTTGCCGACGCCGCCAAGCACGTCGATGTCCGCGCAGATGATCACGTACTCGTCGCCGGAAAGGCGCGCGACCGTGCAGTTGTCCGGCAGCCCGCCCTCCAGCCGGCGGGCCAGCGCCACCAGCAGCTCGTCGCCTGCGTCGTGGCCGAGCGAGTCGTTGACCCGCTTGAAGTTGTCGATGTCGCAGAACAGCACCGCGACCTTGGCCGCGTCCGGCCCGTGCAGCAGACCGGCGAGTAGTTCCTTGACCGCGGCCCGGTTGGGCAGGCCGGTCAGCTCGTCGTGGTTGGCCTGGTGGCGCAGGGCCTCTGCGGCGCGACGGCGTTCGGTCACGTCCTGGAAGACCACCAGCCAGAACCGCTGGCCGTCGTCCTGAACGGACACCGCGATGTGCAGGTCGCAGTAGATCGGCTCGCCGTCCGCGCGGACCAGGACCCGCTGCGGCACCTTGCGTCTGCCCTTGAGGTTGCCGCGCTCGGCCCGGATCGACGGGTACTTGGTGGTGTCGCCGGGGTGGCCGAGCTGGTCGGCGGTGCGCCCGCGCAGCTTCTCCAGGCTGGTACCGAGCAGGTCGCACAGGGCGTCGTTGGCGTCGACGAGCCGCTCCGCGTCGTCGAAAAGGCCGATGCCGACCGGGGTCAGCGCGACGAGATCGGTGAAGCGCTGGCTGGAGCGCAGCATGCGCGTTTCCGCGGTGCGCTGCTCGGTCACGTCCTGCGCCGTGCCGATCAACAGCCGGGAGGTGGACGCCGGCAACACCGCGCCGTACGCCCGGAAGGTGCGGATCGCCCCGTCCGGTCGGACGATGTGATATTCGCACTCGACCGGCTTGCGGTCCCTGGCCAGCTGCCGGAACCGCTCGTCCACCCAGGACCGGTCCTGAGGCTGCACCAGGGTGAGGAACTTCTGGTAGGTGGCCGGGGTGTCCGGGCCGACGCCGAGCAGCTCGCGCATCATCGGCGACCACACGCACTCGTCGGTGTCCGGGTTCCACTCCCACGCGCCGAGCCGCGCCACCCGCTGCGCCACCTCGAACCGGCGCCTGTCCTGCACCAGTTGGCGTTCCAGCAGGCGATGGTCGGTGACGTCCTGGATGGTGCCGGCCATGCCGCTGACCTCGCCGCCCGGCCCGAAGATGCCGTGCGCACGCGCCAGGTAGATGCGTCCGCCGACCTCGCCGTCGACCTCGACCTCCAGCGGCGAGTCGATAGTTGTCCGGGAAAGCCGCTGGTAGAGAGCCTGCACGCTGGGCAGCTGCGCCGACTTGACGTTGGCGAGCGGGTCGTTACCAGGGTTGACGCCGATCTCGGCGTACATCTCGTTCAGGGCCGCGCTGCGCCAGGTGGTGTTGGTGGCGATGTCGTAGCGGAAACTGCCCATCTTCGCGATCCGCTGCGCGTCGAGCAGGGCCGCGCGCTCGGCGGCCAGCATGTCCCTGTCGCGTCTGCGGTCGGTCACGTCGCGCGCGTAGCCGGTGACCAACATCGCGGTCGGGTCTGCCGGCCGGGGCGCGGCATAGCCGTGCAACCAGCGCAGTTCGCCGTCCGGTCGGACTATCCGGCACTCGGTGTCGATCACGTCGCCGTAGTCCCGGTGGCGCTGCCACAGCTCGCCGACCCGCGCGACATCATCCGGATGGATGAACCGCAGCATGGCCTCAAGGCCCGGCTCGACCGAGCCGAACTCGATGCCGAGCAGCCGGTACAGGCCCGGCGACCAGAACGCCTGCTGGGTGCGCTGGTCAAACTCCCACCAGCCGATGCCGGTGAGCGCCTGCACCTCGTCGACGCGGCGCCGCTCGCGCTCCAGCGCCGAACGCGTCTCGACGAGTTCGGAGACGTCGGTGAGCAGCACCGCGTCCAGGCCCGATCCGGGCACCCGCCAGCGGACCGCACGCACCGGCAGCGGCGGCCTGCCCTCGCGGTACAGCAGCAGATCGGGCTCGGCGCCGAGCAGCAGCTCGGCGAGCTTCCTGCCGACGAGTTGGTCGGGGTCCTCGGCACCGGCGAGTTCGGCCGCGCCGGCACTGGCCAGGACCACCACGTCGGCCCGGTCGCAGAGCAGCGTGGGCGCGTCCGGCAACGAGTTGATCGCGGCGGCGCCCTGCCCGTTGCGCACCCCTGCGGACGGTGCACGCCGAGGGCGCGAAGTCGAAGTGCCGACCTGCGCGGGCGCAGCACGCTCCGCCGGTTCGACCCGCTCGGCCACCGTTTCGCCCTCCCGCCTGGACTCCTACGACGGACGGGTGACGCCGTCGAATGCAGCCACCGCTGCTCGTCGCGGACAGCAACCGAGTTAGGCACTGTCCGTATCCAGGTCCTCACCCGATGGAAGGACCGTATCGCTTTACCGGGCCAGAACCCAATGGGCATTCGGTACTAGCAGGTCAGACGGTGTGCCGAATTCTTGGAATTTCTTAGCTTTGTCACGTCGGGCGGCATCGTGCCTGGTTGACGCAAGCCGCCAACCAGGCATGATGCCGATTTATCCGCTATCCGCTATCCGCTTATCCGCGCGTGACCCCGTCCGCCCGCGCCGCCTCGGCGACCGCGGCGGCCACCTCCGGTGCGACCCTCGGATCCAAGGCACTGGGCACGATCCGGTCCACGGCCAGATCCTCGGCGGCGACCGCCGCGATGGCGTCGGCGGCCGCCAATTTCATGTTCTCCGTGATCCGCGTGGCACCCGCGTCCAGCGCGCCACGGAAAATTCCGGGGAAGGCCAGCACATTGTTGATCTGGTTCGGGAAATCACTGCGACCGGTCGCGACCACCGATGCATACCGGGAAGCCAGTTCCGGGTGAATTTCGGGGTCCGGATTGGACAGTGCGAACACGATCGCCTCGGGCGCCATGCCCGCCACGGCCGACGCCGGCACGTTCGACGACGACAGCCCGACGAACACGTCCGCGCCGCGCAGCGCCTCGGCAAGGTCGCCGGTGCGGCCGGTCGGGTTGGTGCGGGCCGCGATCTCCGCCTTGACCGGGTTCAGCCCCTCCCGGCCCGCGTGGATGATCCCGCGCGAGTCCACCAGCGTCACGTTCCGCACACCGGCCGCGAGCAGGATGTTCGCGCAGGCAATGCCGGCAGCGCCGGCACCGGCGATGACCACGCCGAGCCCGTCGATCTCCCGCCCGGTCGCGGTCGCGGCGCCACGCAGCGCGGCCAGCAGCACAACGGCGGTCCCGTGCTGGTCGTCGTGCATGACCGGGCAGTCCAGCGCCTCGATCAAGCGAGCCTCCAGCTCAAAACAGCGCGGCGCGCTGACGTCCTCCAGGTTCACCGCGCCGAACGAGGGACGCAGCCGCACCAGCGTCTGCACGATCTCGTCGACGTCGGTGGTGTCCAGCACCAGCGGGATCGAGTCCAGCCCGCCGAAGGTCTTGAACAGCGCAGACTTGCCCTCCATCACCGGCAGCGCCGCCGACGGCCCGATGTCACCGAGCCCGAGCACCGCTGTCCCGTCGCTGACCACCGCGACCAGCCGATGTGCCCAGGTGTAGCGGCTGGCGAGCCGCGCGTCGTCCGCGATCGCCCTGCTCACCCGAGCCACGCCCGGCGTGTAGGCGATGGACAGCGCACGCGGGTCGGACAGCGGCGCGGTCACGTCGAGCCCGAGCTTGCCGCCCTCGTGAGCGGCGAAGATCTCGGCATCGGACAACGCGGCAGGCGCATCGTCGATGCTGTCGTCAATGCTGGTCATGGCGTCCCTCCCAGGGGAACGGAAAAGAATCGCACGGTAAGCACCGGAAGCGGTCAGCCGAACTGTGTGCGGGCCCGCTTGTCACGGTCGAGTGCTTTTCACAGCGGGGTGCTTTTCACGGCGGGGTCGCGCCAGAAGAACGTAAGCGTCATTGGTGGAGCGGCGCTCAAACCGGGGTAGGGCGGCGCCGCGGACGCTGCGGTCCGCACAGTGTGCCACTGCTTGGGACGAATGTCTGCGGCGGGGCTCACACCGGGCGAGGATTTCCTGCCGATCAACTCTCGCCCGGTAGGTCTTCTCGCCAACCTCGACCCGTGGTCCCGACTGGTCCGAGGGCCCCGCCCAACTAGGCTGACCAACCATGCGAGCGCGCGAACTGACGGTCCCGGACGCGTTCGAATTCCGGGCGAACATCTTCCCCGACCACCGTGGCCTGTTCGCCGCCCCCTACCAGGAGCCGGTGTTCAGCAAGACCGTCGGCCACCCGCTGACCGTCGCGCAGGTCAACAACAGCATCTCCCGGCGCGGCACCATCCGCGGCGTGCACTTCGCCGACGTCCCGCCCGGCCAGGCCAAATATGTCTACTGCCCGCGCGGGCGGCTGCTCGACTTCGTCATCGACCTGCGCGTGGGCTCCCCCACGTTCGGCCAGTGGGACTCGGTCGAACTCGACGAGACCACGCTCAACGCGGTCTACCTGCCGGAAGGGCTCGGCCACGCGTTCGTCGCGCTCACCGACGACACCGCGATGAGCTACCTGTGCTCGACCGGCTACCACCCCGGCAGCGAGCACGGCGTCGACCCGTTCGATCCAGACCTGGCCCTGCCCTGGCCCACCGACATCGAGCCGATCCTGTCGGACAAGGACGCGGCAGCCCCCAGCCTGGCCGAGGCCAGGCGCACCGGCCTGCTGCCCCAGTACTCCGACTGCCTGTCCTACTACCGGCAGCTACGCGTCATCTGAGCTGTCGGAGCTGTCGGGCGGCCTGGCCCGCAGCCGCACCGGCCGAGGCCACAACCGCCACCCCACCACCGCCAGCACCTCGGCAGGCCCCAACTCCCGCGAGTCCGTCGACGCGAAGGGATTGTCCCCGCGCACGACCCACAGGTCGCCGTCCGCCTCGACAACCCGCTTCACCGACAGTTGCCCCGGCCGCGCCGCCCACCGCACCAACGCCACCACCCCCGGCCGCACCCGCGCGCCCGCCACCGCGAGCACCACGTCCGCGTCCGCGAGCGTCGGCGACATCGACGGCCCGCGCACCCGAACCCGGCGCAGCGGCAGCCATCCCAACGGCCGTGCCAACGATCACCTCCGACTGCCTGATACCGGGGTCGAGAGTAGGGTCCGTACCGTCGGAGCATCCACTGTTAGGGAGGAACAATGCGACTGTTGTCGCGCGTCCTCGGTCCACGCCTTGAGGCGACCGCACACTGCGACCTTCCGTGCGGTGTGTACGACCCGGCGCAGGCCAGGATCGAAGCCGAGTCCGTCAAAGCGATCCAGGAGAAGTACCAGGGCAACGAGGACCCAGAGTTCCGCGCGCGTGCCATCCTGATCAAGGAGCAGCGCAGCGAACTTGTCAAGCACCACCTCTGGGTCCTGTGGACCGACTACTTCAAGGCGCCACACTTCGAGAAGTACCCGCAGCTGCACGACCTGTTCAACCGGGCAACCAAGGCCGCAGGCGCCTCCGGCGCCAAGGGCTCGATGGACCCGGCCAAGGGCCAGGAGCTGCTCGACCTGATCGCCGAGATCGACAAGATCTTCTGGGAGACCAAGCAGGGCTGAGGCCCGCTGCGTCCACCGAACGGCGCCGCCCCACCTGGGGGCCGGCGCCGTTTCGTGTTTCACGAGTGCGCATGCCGGCGAGGCACAACGGACAAAAGGAAGTGACCGGCTATCGTGAAGTGATCATGGAGTGGCCTGCTCGCCGCTCGATATCGTTGCTCGCGCGCTGAGGAGGTGGCCGTGTCGTATCCGTCGGTCGTCGCTGCTGCGTTGAGCGGTGCGTCCGTGCGCCGACTCTCCTACTGGCGATCGAACCGCTCCGCGGAAGGCCCCCTGCTGTCCCCCAGCTTCCACGGGCACAAAGTCGCATACTCGTTCCAGGATGTCGTGGCCTTGCGCACGTTCGTCTACCTGCGCGCGAAGCAGGTTCCGCTTCAGCGGGTCCGCAAGGCCGTCCAGCACCTCCGCCAACTCGGCGAGACCGAACACCTTTCGTCATACAAACTCCTCGCGCTGGGCAAGGACGTCGTGTGGCGGATTTCGAGCGACGTCGCACTGGATCTCACAAAAAATCCGGGCCACCACATCATCGCCGAAATGGTGGACATTCTCGGCCCGTTCCAGAATGCCAATGATCGCGTCGTCGTCCCGTTGCGCGAGCCAAAGCCCGGCCTGGCGGTCGACCCCGATATCCGGGGTGGCTATCCGGTCATCGAAGGAACCCCGGGTTCCCTACGAGGTGGTGTCGTCCCTGGTCCGGGACGGGGTCTCGCCGGAGGACATCGCCGACTACTACCCTTCGGTCAGTCCGGAGGCCGCACTGGGAGCTCGTGACTTCGACGCGTACGTGGACCTGTACCGCGACAAGCCCGCAGCGTGAGGTGACATCGTCTACACGCCGTCCAACGCGAAGCGAAATCTGGCGCCCAATCCCGTTCGGATGTCTTGGGGTCGGGCGGCGACCATCCGGTTGATTCAGGAGTACGTCGAGCGCAGGCGGGCAGCCGAGCCGTGGGAATCGGTCACCGGCGCTTCGCATCTGGAGATCCTGAATCTGCCCTCTACTTCACCGGCCTGCACACGCCCGAGCTGAAACTGAAGTTCGAACAAGGCAGCTACGGACCGTACAGCGGTCAGGTCAGGCATCTCGTTCAGGAGATGGAAGCCGTCTATCTGACCGGTTTCGGCGACGGCACGGCTCCGGTGCAGCGGCTCGATCCTATCGAACCAACCGCGTCCGGCAGGCTGAGGCGTACCTGACCGAAACCGAGAACGGCCAGCAGGTGCAAGCGCGGATCATCCAGCCGGTGTTGCGAACCATCAGCGGCTTCGAAGGTCCGTACGGCATCGAACTGCTGGCGAGCACCCACTGGGTGGCGACGAATGAGGGGTGTCGCACCGCGGAGGACGCCTGGTCGGCGATCCAGCGGTGGTCTCAGCGCAAGCGGCGGCTGTTCACCGAGGACCACGTGAGAACGGCATGGGACTCGCTGGTTCGGTCCGGTGACATCGCGGGCACAATGGGGCGGTGAAGTGGAGCCGCGCGGTTCACCATCTTGAGCAGCTTGCCGAGACGTGCATGGAGATGCTTGGCCGGCCGTCGGAGATCTATCGGATTCGGGTTCGGCAACTGTGGACGTTCGGCGAGATGTTGGGGCCGAAGCGGGATGTCGAGTGGGTGCCGGTGGCGTTGGCGATCGACCTGCCGGTGGACGAGGTGGCGTGGCTGACCGAGCCGAACGGGGCTGAGCACTGGGCCAATGCGACGCGGTTGAATCGGAATCCGTTTCTGACCAGGTGGCGCTCGGTGCACGCGCCGGTGTGGAATCACGACATCGAGCGGCCCGCGATGTTCTGGGATGCGGAGAACGGCACGGCCGAACCGGTGCTGACCGCGTTGCGGGACGGCGAGGGTGAGCGGGTGCGCATCGAGGCGCCGTCCGAAGCGGAGTTCGACCGACGGATGGACGCGGACGTGGCGACGAGCCTGGCCGCGGTGCGGGAGTGCACGGAGCGCTATACGGATCGGCGTTGGAAGCCGGGGAAGTTGGCGCCGGTCGCGGACGCGCTCTGGCTGGCCAACGTCGGCTATCTGGACCTGCTGGCGGCGCGCGGCAAGGCGTAGTCGGGATTACTGGTCAGTAGTGTCGCAGTGTGGCGTGAATCGCGTTCGTTCGCGCGGTGCCGGTCTGCCCATCTCCCTACGATGTTCAAGTGGCTTCCGACGAGCAACCGCTGATCTACGTACTCCGTCACGGCCAGACCGAATGGTCGCTCACCGGCCAGCACACCGGCCGCACCGACATTCCGCTGACCACCGAGGGTGAGCAGCAGGCGCGGCGTGCCGGGTTGGTGTTGAGCCATCTGCGGGGTACGCATCTGCCGCCCGCGCTGGTGCTGAGCAGCCCGCGCCAGCGCGCCCAGCACACCGCGGCCCTGGCCGGCCTGCACGTGGACGAGGTGACCGAGGAACTCGCCGAATGGGATTACGGCGAGTACGAGGGCCTGACCACCGAGCAGATCCGCGAGAAGGTGCCGGACTGGAGCGTGTGGACGCACCCGGTGACGGGTGGCGAGAGCGCGACGCAGGTGACCGAGCGGGCCAACAAGCTGCTCGATCGAGTGACTGCGGCGATGACGCACGGCGACGTGATCCTGATCGGGCACGGGCATTTTTCTCGGGTGTTGATCGCCGCCTGGCTGGGCATGGATGCGACCGAGGGCGTGCGGTTCGGGCTCGACCCGGCCGGCACGACGGTGCTGGGCAGCGAGCGCGGTGCCCGGCAGGTCGCCAGGTCGAACATTCCCGCGTGGAACCCGGATACCGATGTCTGAGGCGGCGATGTCCGAGACGAGTCAACGGGTTCGGCGCGCTGAACCGTCCGATGTGGAGCGGATCGTCGAGTTGTGCCGCGAGCTCGCGGTGTACGAGCGGGCGCCGGACGAGTTCAGGATGACGGTCGAGCAGTTGCGCGCGGCGTTGTTCGGGCCGAATCCGAAGTTGTTCGCGCACGTCGCCGAGAACGACGAGGGCGCCGTCGTCGGCTGCGCGGTGTGGTTCCTGATCTTCTCCACCTGGGACGGTGTGCACGGCATCTACCTGGAGGATCTTTACGTCACGCCGGAGCAGCGTGGCACAGGGCTCGGTTTCGCACTGCTGGTCGAGCTGGCCAGGGAGTGTGTGCGCAACGGCTACAGCAGGTTGCACTGGGCGGTGCTGGACTGGAACACGCCGTCCATCGAGTTCTACGACAAGCTCGGCGCGAAGCCGCTCAACGACTGGATCACCTACCGACTCAGCGGCGACGCTCTCCGCGAGCTGGGCAGTCGCGAGTAGAAACGGGGATTCTCAGGATATTTTTGGGTGATTGCGGCACCGAAGCTCAGGTTGGCACGTTTTTCTTGACGTACCGGGTCACACTGCCCGGCACGGCCGAGGAGGTCACCGATGCTGGCCAGCCACCCACTACCCACCGTCGCGCCGCGGTGGGATCGGGCAAGCGAACGCGGTCCGCGCCGGGTCAACGCGGATGCGACCGCCGTGCACACCGATCCCGGAACCGGCCTGAGCGCCTATGTGGTCGCGGATGGCGTCGGCGACGACCTGGTGGCGGCGCGCACTGCCACGATCGCGGCGGAGTTGGCCGCGCGGATCGCCGCCGTGCAGGGTCCGGTCGCCGGCATCCTGGCCGCGCAGGAAATCGTCAGGACCAACGACGATGGCGGCGACTGCGTGCTGGTGGTCGCGGTGCCGCAGGTCGGACCGACGCGCACCGGGTGCGACGTGGCCTGGGTCGGTGACTGCCGGGCCTACCACTGGAACGGCCGCATCCTGGAGCAGATCACGAACGACCACACGGTGGCCGAGTACTTCCGCGGCCGCAACCAGCCGACCACGTCGAGGATGGAGCACCTGGTCACGACCAGCGTACGCACGGTGGCGCCGGAGCGGATCGGCCGCACCAGGACGAGCATCGCGCGGCGGGGGTGCGCCCCCGCCAGGGGGTCGGTAACGGCAGAGCCAACGGCAGAGTCGCGGTTGCTGCTGTGCACGGACGGCGTGCACAAGCTGGTGGACATGAGCAGGATCAGGACCGTGCTCGACCAGCCGATCTCGCCTGCCGCCGCAGCGAACACGCTGGTCAGCATGGCTCGTGAGCTGGGCAGCAAGGACAACGCGACGGCACTGGTGGTGGATCCGGCGCCGGCGTTCGCGGACGCCGAAGCGGCGTAAAGCTGGGGACAGGCGTCGGACCCTGCTCACCGGGAGGCGGTGAGCAGGGCCCGATTTCGCTGTTGAGAGAACCGATCAGAAGGCGCCGAGGCCCTGCGGGGAGCCGAGGCCGGTCGGGCCGTCCCAGCCCTTGCCGGCGTTGCACACGGCCGAGGTCACGCCCGTGTAGTTGCCGCACTGGTCCTGCAACTCGTTGTTGCCCGAGGTGATGTCGCGGAAGTTCGAGGACGCCGCCGCGTACAGGGTGTTCGGGCCGAGCAGGTTGGACGGGACGCCTGCCCTGGCGAACAGGCCCGCGACGTACGGCGATGACGCGCTGGTGCCACCGACGACGGTCCAGTTGTACGGCTGGTGGCTGGACGGCGCATAGGTGTCGTAGATCGCCAGCGGGGTGGCGGGCGACGCGTCGGCGGACACGCTCGCGGTGGCGAGGTGGTTGTCGCAGTCCTTGGTGACCGCGGCCGGCTGACCGTTGGCCGCCTTGAAGTAGGTGTCGCAACCGCTGCCGGCCGCGCCCCGGCCGCTGTCCACGCCCCATGCCTTCTCCGACCAGGTGCTGCCGCTCTTGGTCAGCTGGGTGCCCCCGACGCCGACCGCGTAGGGCAGGTCGGACGGCCAGGAGGTGTGCGTGCCGCCGTTGAAGCCGCTGTCACCGGTGGACACCTCGATGGCGACACCAGGGTGGTTGAAGTCGGCGAGGTCGGTGCCGCTGGTGGACTGGGCGGTCGGGGTGTAGCCGTAGCTGATGCTGACGGCCTTGGCGCCACCGGACACCGCGGTGGCCACGGCCTTGGAGAAGTCGTTCATCGACGTGTTGCCGTCGTTGACGCCGTCCTGCCACGGAACAGAGATCTCCGTGATGTGGCAGGTGGGGCAGGCCGCGGACGCCATGTCGACGTCGAGCGCGGTCTCGACCGCGATCTCCTCCTCGGCCTCGGCGCCCTGGCCGCTCTTCTGCGGGGCGGGCTGGGCGCCGCCGGTGTAGTTCACCAGCTTCAGGCAGCCGTTGGCGGTGGTGCAGGCCGGCAGGCCGTAGGTCTTGCGGTAGGTGGCGAGGTCGGCGGCGAGGCTGCCGTCGACGCCGGCGTCGATGATCGCGATGGTCGCGGTCGAGGTGGAGGAACTGGTGATCTTGTAGGCCGAGGCGAGGTCGGCAGGGCCGTAACCGCTGGGCGCCGCCGTGCTGAGCGGCTGGTCGGAGCCCTTGGCCTTGGTGACCACCACGGATTCGCAGTGCGCGCAGACCTTCCGGGTGCCGTGGTCGTTCAGCAGGGTGCCGCTGGTGACCTCTTGGCGCAGTTGCGCGGCCTGCGCGATCGCACCGGCCGTGGCACTGGCCGTGGCCGGCGAGTCGGGTGTCGGCGTCTGCGCCGTCGCGGCGGTGGGCAGCACGAATGCGGCCGTTGCGGCGACCGCGGCAACCGCCCTCGTCGACCAGCGAACTGCCACTGTCCTCGAAAGGGGCACAGTTCCTCCATAGGGATGGGATTTGTCACCGACAGTCGCTGCTGCGTGGTTGCAGGGAAGGCAGCGGCGCGGCGTTACCCGATGGAGTTTCACCTATTCGTGAACTATCGAATACCCATCGTTAGAGGGGTCTTGGGCAAACGTTGGCGAGCAGCCGTTCACATTAACTGTTTTCGCGGAGCCCGATCGCCCAGGCCCGCGCGGGCCGCGTGAACAGCAGCACCAACGTGGCGACGCAGAAAACGGCGGTGACCACACCGACGACGACCTGCCCGGACGGTCCGAACACGTACCAGGCGATGCCGAGGAACAGCAGTTGCAGCACGGTGGCGGGTGTCCTGGTCCACGGCTGGCCACGCAGCAGCCCGACCGCGACCGCGACGACGGCGGCGCCCATCACCGCGAAGAAGGCCGCCTCCGCGTACAGGTTGCCGACCGCGCCCCTGGTGTGCGTGAACGCGCCGACCAGCACGGCGATGGCGTAGCCGAACCCGGCTAGGCCCTGCACGCCGACCAGCACACCGGCGATCCGCACGGACACCGGAGCAGCGGGGGTAAGGGGGGCAACGGGTTCGTCAACCACGGCAGGAAGGGCCCTTCGAACGAGCGCGGCGAACAAAGGCAAAAACAAAGGTGACCACGGATGGTGACACCGACAAACCGATGGTAGGCCACCCGGTCGGCCGATTCTTTCCGCCCGGCGGGGAGGGAGGATCTCTGGCAGCGCTGGTCCGCTTCGTCGGTGAGCAGACGGGTCGTCTGGGTGCACTCGCCAACCGCGCGGAACAGGAGCGAGGAGAGGAGTCGCGGGTCGTCAGGGTGATCGACACCCACCAAGGCCGGCGTGTGCGCTGGCTCGCAGGACGGCCATCTTGTACCGCCTTGACGCCTAGGCTGGCTGGGTGCTCGCTCTACTTGTGGTGAATCCGCAGGCCACGGCCACGACGCCGGCCGGCCGGGAGGTGCTGGCGCACGCCCTGGCCAGCGACGTGAAGCTGGAGATCCTGGAGACGAACCATCGGGGCCACGCAGCGGAAGCCGCCGCGCAGGCCGCAAGGGACGGTTTCGACCTCGTGGTCGCGCACGGTGGTGACGGCACCGTCAACGAGGTGGTCAACGGCCTGCTGTCGGCCCGCGAAGCACACGATCCGATGTCGGGTCCGATGCTCGGCGTGGTGCCCGGCGGTTCGGCGAACGTGTTCGCGGGCGCGCTCGGCCTGCCGCGCGACCCGGTCGAGGCTACCCATCGGTTGCTGCGCGCCATCGAGACCGGGCGCAGCCGCACCATCGGCCTCGGCAAGGTCCGCCTCGACGGCAGTGCGGAACGCTGGTTCACCTTCAACGCGGGCGTCGGCTGGGACGCCGACGTGGTCGCGGCGGTCGAGCACCGGCGCAGCAAGGTGGCCAGCCCGACCCTCTACCTGCGCACAGTGTTCGCGCAGTACCTGCGCCAGCTGCGCAACGGACCGGAGCTGACCGTGGAACTCGCGGGTGAACAACCGGTGACGGGTATTCGGTTGGCCTTTGTGTGCAATACGGATCCATGGACCTATCTAGGCGACAAGCCGTTGCACCTGATCCCCGGTTGCTCATTCGACACCGGGCTCGGACTATTCGCGCTGAGCCGTCTCGGGCCTGGCACCATTGCTCGACACGCGGGTCAGGTGCTGCGTGGAGCGAGCCGTCCGAAGGGCCACAACCTGCTGTTTCGGGACGACGAGCCACACGTCCGGGTGATGTCCGCCAAACCGGTGCGGGTCCAGGTCGATGGTGATCTCCTCGGCGAGCAAAACGAGGTACACTTTTTTTCAGTGCCAGATGCGCTGCGGGTTGCCCTGTGAGTTCCATGTGACTTGCACTGTGACTCGCCTGTGACCTGGTAGCGATTGCGTGTGGTTTTACGCTGATCACACCGGTCGCGCTACGAATCCGCGTTACATGCTTGGTCGATCTTTCGGGTGAGTTCTCTCACCGGCTTGGTCAAACCCCCTTGACATCAGCGCGGTTCGTGAAAGTATTCACAAGCACCCCGACGACCCACCCACGACGAATGGCGTGCTGAAGCGCGCCTTGTGAGGAGCAACCGACAATGGACTGGCGCCACCGCGCGGCCTGCCGTGACGAGGACCCCGAGCTGTTCTTCCCGGTTGGGAACAGCGGTCCCGCTCTGCTGCAGATCGCCGAGGCGAAGACTGTGTGCCGCCGCTGCCCGGTCGCTTCCAGCTGCCTGACCTGGGCGCTGGAGAGCGGACAGGACGCAGGTGTTTGGGGCGGTATGAGCGAAGACGAGCGACGTGCCCTGAAGCGCCGCAACCGGACCAGGGCTCGGACCAACGCCTGACGTTGGCCACCCCAGCACTTCTGGTTCTTCCCCCCATGAACCAGGCGTGCCGGACCAAAGCTGTTCTGTCGCAGAGGGCCTGACATCGCGACCACGATGTCAGGCCCTTCCTGCTGCCGGAAGCGCTTGTCAGGTAAGTGTCGCATAAGGACAGTCAGCGCGGTTGCCGCAGCGGAACGCGCAGTACCGCCTCGGTCCCGCCGCGTTCCCTGCGCCGCAACGACAACGACCCGCGCAGCTCGCTGTCCACCAGCGTGCGCACGATCTGCAGGCCGAGCCGTTCGGTGCGCTCCAACGAGAAGCCGCGCGGCAGGCCCTTCCCAGTGTCGGAAATGGCCACGTCCAGCCATTTCGCGTCGCGGTCCACGTGCAACACCACCTCGCCGCGCTCCGGCGCCGGATAGGCGTGCTCGAAAGCGTTCTGCAACAACTCGGTCAGGACCAGCACCAGCGCGGTGGCCCGGTCCGCGGACACAACGCCGAAGTTGCCCTCCCGCCGCACCGAGACCCGGCCGTCGGTGCCGGCAAGGTCGCCCATCATCGGCACCACCCGATCGACCAGTTCGTCGAGGTTGACCCGCTCGTCGACGGACTGGGCCAAGGTCTCGTGCACCATGGCGATCGAGGTCACCCGCCGTACTGACTCGGTCAGCGCGTCCCGCGCGGTCGCGTTGGACAGCCGGCGCGACTGCAACCGCAGCAGTGCCGCCACCGTCTGTAGGTTGTTCTTGACCCGGTGGTGGATTTCCCGGATGGTCGCGTCCTTGGACAACAGTTGACGGTCGCGCCGTTTCAGCTCGGTGACGTCCCGCACCAACACCAGTGCGCCGGCGGGCTTTCCCTTGGGCTGCAAGGGAAGTGCACGGAACAGCACGGTCGCGCCGTGCCGCGCCTCCGCCTCGACCCTGGTGCTTGCCTTGCCGTCGAGGGCGTCGCGCATGCGGGTGCCGACCTCGGTCGCGTCGAACGGGTCGGCGATGAGCGAACGGGTCAACGGTGACAGGCGTACCCCGATCAGGTCAGCCGCATGCCCCATTCGGTGATACGCGGACAGCGCGTTGGGACTGGCGAAGACCACCGCACCGGCGGCGTCCAGCCGGATCAGCCCGTCGCCGACGCGCGGGCTGGTGTGCACGCCGGGCGATGGCTCGTCGCTGGGGAAGGTGCCGTCCGCGATCATCTGGCACAGGTCGGCCGCGCCGCCGAGGTAGGCGATCTCCAGCGAACTCGGCACCCTCGGCACGGCCAGGTTGGTATCCCTGCTGAGCACCGCGATCACCCGCTGGCCGAGCACCACCGGGATGACCTCGCGCCGCACCGGCAGGCCGAGGTGCCAGACCGGGTCCTCCTCGCGGCAGATCCGCGCGTCGTGCAGGGCGCGCGGCAACTGCGGATGGTCGGCCGCGCTGACCTGGGTGCCGACCATGTCCTCGGCGTACGCGGTGAGGCCGGTGGTCGGGCGTGCGTGCGCGATGCAGATGAACAGCTGCTCATCGCCGGTCTTGGTGGGTAGCGGCGCCCAGAGCAGGAAGTCGGCGAAGGACAGGTCGGCGAGCAACTGCCATTCCGCGACAACGCGTTGCAGATGGTCGACGGCGTCTCCGGGCAGCTTGGTGTGTTCGGCGAGCAGATCGGCGAGGGTGGACACCCGTCCCATTCTGCCGCCGCGCGGCATGCGACACTCGGGAAGCTGCCTGACCGAGCAAGGAGATACGAGCATGTCCAAGCGCGCCCGCAAGCGTCGTGACCGCAAGAAGTCCGGTTCCAACCACGGCAAGCGGCCGAACAGCTGAGTGCGACCTGAAACGGCCGAAACGGCCCTGGTGACCAAAATCACCGGGGCCGTTTCGCACGATCAGTGCTGTTTCAGCTGGTTTCCCGCCGCACCTCGACCCGGGTCTCCGTCACCTCGACGGTCCTACCCTCCGCACTGAGCTGCGCCTTGCGCACGGTCTCGCGGATGGACTGGCGCACCCGCTCCTTGAAGCCCTCCGGCACCCGGTCGCCGCCGCACTTGCGGGCCAGCAGCAGCTTGAGCTGCTCCTCGATGCCGTACTGCTCAAGGCACGGTGAGCACTCGTCGAGGTGCTCGACGAGCTTGTGCCGCCGCGCGGAGTCGCACTCGTGGTCGAGCAGCAGCCAGACCTCGGCAAGGACCTGCGAGCAATCCGTCTCGTGCGGTTTTCCGCAGCTCACGACCCCGTCACCTCCTGGACGGACGGCTGGCTGTTGCGCAGGAAACCGCGGTCCCGAGCGACGTCGGTGAGCAGATCGCGCAGTTGGCGCCGGCCGCGGTGCAGCCGGGACATCACGGTGCCGATGGGCGTGCCCATGATGTCGGCGATCTCCTTGTAGGCGAACCCCTCGACGTCGGCCAGGTACACCGCCAGCCGGAACTCCTCCGGCAACTGCTGGAGGGCGGCCTTCACGTCGTTGTCCGGCAACCGGTCCATTGCCTCGACCTCGGCCGAGCGCAGCCCGGTCGAGGAGTGTTCGCCCGCCCTGGCCAGCTGCCAGTCGGTGATCTCGTCGGTGGCGGACTGCTGCGGTTGGCGCTGCCGCTTGCGATAGCCGTTGATGTAGGTGTTGGTGAGAATCCGGTACAGCCAAGCCTTGAGGTTGGTGCCCTCGGCGAAGGACGCGAACGCCGCGTACGCCTTGAGATAGGTCTCCTGCACCAGGTCCTCGGCGTCGGCCGGGTTGCGGGTCATCCGCAGCGCCGCCGAGTACAGCTGGTCGAGCAGTGGCATGGCTTCCCGCTCGAACCGCGCCGCGAGTTCCGCCTGTTCCCGCTCGGCCGTCACGTCGGTGGCGGCATCGGCGAGAACCGGCGAGTCCTGTGGGGTCGATTCGGGCGTACTTGCCTGGCTCCCTGGCACCTGGCTCCCTCCCCGTCGGCCGGTGAGGCCAACGGCTACTGCCGGCGTCCCCTTCTTTCCGGACGCGGGCGACAGCAGAGAGGATACCCGGCCGGGTGCGCCGCCATTCTGGCGAAGCACGAGCGGCGGAGTTGCTACGTCGACTACCACGTACGGCCTCAACACGAGGGAAAGCCCTAAGATTCCCGGCTATGCCAGGACAGGGCACCCCGGCAACCGTGTTGTTGGCCAAGCAGCGCGTGCCGCACGCCGTGCACACCTACGACCACGACGCGCGCGGTGCGGCCGGCTACGGCCTTGAGGCCGCCGATGCGCTCGGCGTCGTGCCGGAACGCGTGTTCAAGACCCTGGTCGCCGAGGTCGACGGCGTGCTGACCGTCGGGGTCGTGCCGGTGGCGGGCCAACTGGACCTGAAGGCGCTGGCCGCGGCGGTCGGCGGCAAGAAGGCGAAGATGGCCGAGGTCAGCGCCGCGGAGCGGGCCACGGGCTACGTCGCGGGCGGCATCTCCCCACTCGGCCAGCGCAAACGCTTGCCGGTGGTGTTGGATTCCTCAGCGGAGCGGTTCGACACGGTGTTCTGCAGCGGCGGCAGGCGCGGGCTTGAGATCGAGCTCGCGCCTGCCGACCTGGTCCGCCTCGCGTCCGCGATCCTGGCCCCGATCGCGGGCTGACCAGCGGTTCAGGCGGGCACCGAGTCCAACGGCCGCAGCACCCGGCCCAGCCACTCTCCGACGGCGCGGCCGATGCCGTCCACGTCGGCCTTGAGCGAGTGGTCGCCGCGCAGCAGCACCAGCTCGCGGTGGTGCGCGGGCTCCGGCCGCCCGAACGGGTCGGTTTCGCCCTGTACGACCAGGGTCGGCACCTCGACCGCGTCCAGTTCCGGCATGCGGCTGCGATCCGGCCTGCCCGGCGGATGCACCGGGAACGCCAGGCACAGCACGGCGACCGCCTGGCCGGCCGATGCCGTGCGGCACGCGACGCGAGCACCGGAGGAACGGCCGCCGAACACCAGCGGCAGGTCCGCGAACCAGCGCTCACCCAACTCGTCGGCGACCGCGAGCCAGGCCGCGTCCAACTGCTTGGCCGGTGCGGGCGCGCGTCGGCCCGCCACCCGGTAGGGCTGCTCGACCAGGGCGACGTGCACGCCTGCCGCGGTCGCCGCGCGCGTGGTGGCGACAAGATCGGGTGCGGCCAGGCCGCCGCCCGCGCCGTGGCCGAGCAGCAGCGCGGCCCCGCCCTCCTCGGAGCAGTGCAGTTCGGCCCGCGCCGGTCCGTACGGGGTGTCGACCAGGGTGGTCGTCACGATCGGCTCGTCGCCGGATCGCTCGTCGCCGGATCGAACAGGGTGGGCGCTTCGTCGAGGTTCGGCGCGAGGTCGATTCGCTCGATCAGCTCCGGCCCGTTGTTGCGCACGCTGTTCACCGCGCTGGACACCGGCCGCAGCTCAAGCGACTCGATCAGCGCCAGGTCCGGGCTGCCCAGCAGGTCGGTGACGTCGGTGCGGTCCGGGTCGAGCCAGTCCGCCCAGTTCTCCTGCGACAGCAGCATCGGCATCCGGTCGTGCACCTCGGTGAGCTGGCCGACCGCGTCGGTGGTGATGACAGCGCAGGTGACAAGAGGCGGCGCGTCCGGCTCGCCGTTGGGGTCGTGCCAGGTCGACCAGAGGCCGGCAAGGGCCAGGCTCGCCCCGTCCGGTCGGGTCATGTACATGGCCTGTTTGGCGGTGCCGTCGCGCTTCCACTCGAACCAGCCGTCGGCCGGCAGGATGCACCTGCGCTTGGTCATCGACGTGCGGAACGCCGGCTTGGTGGCGGCCGACTCGGCTCGCGCGTTGATCATCTTGGCGCCGACGTTGCGGTCCTTGGCCCAGTGCGGTACCAGTCCCCAGCGCATCACCCGCAGGCTGCGCTCGGTGCGCTCCGGGTCTGGCTGGCCCTCGTCGTCGCGCGGGTGTCGCTCCACCACCGCGATGACGGGTTTGGTCGGGGCCACGTTGTAGTCCGGCTTGGGCGCGTCGAGGTCAGGGGGGTCGACCGCGTCGAACTCGGCCGCCAGCAACGCCGGATCCTTCTTCGCGGCATACCTACCGCACACGGGCATTCACCTCATCAAGAGTTGTGCCTTACCGTGATCCTGACACGTTACGCCCTGGTCGGCGAGTGGTATGCGACCCCGCGCGGCGGATGCGGGATCATTGCGGACATGACGCAACCATGGCCAGCACCAACGGCGAGCGGCCCCGTGCGCACCGTCGTCGCGGTGCCCGGCTCCAAGTCGATCACCAACCGGGCCCTGCTGCTCGCGGCGCTGGCCGACGCGCCCTCCGTGCTGCACCAGCCGTTGCGCAGCCGCGACACCGACCTGATGGCCGCCGCGCTGCGCGCCCTCGGCGTCGACGTGACCGAGGCGCGGGACGGAGACTGGCGCATCACCCCGCACGCACTGCGCGGCCCGACGAACATCGCCTGCGGCCTGGCCGGCACGGTCATGCGGTTCGTCCCGCCCGCCGCCGCGATCGCCGATGGCGAGATCGCCTTCGACGGTGACGAGCAGGCGCGCAAGCGCCCGATGGGCACGGTACTGGGCGCGTTGCGCACGCTCGGCGCCGACATCACCGGCGACACGCTGCCCTTCACCGTGCACGGCACCGGCGAGCTGGCCGGCGGCGCGGTCACCATCGACGCGTCCGCGTCCTCCCAGTTCGTGTCCGGCCTGCTGCTCTCCGGCGCCCGCTACACCAGCGGCGTCACCGTGCACCACGACGGCAAGCCGGTGCCGTCCATGCCGCACATCGAGATGACCGTTGACATGCTGCGCGGCGCCGGTGTCGAGGTCGACGACACCGAGCCGAACACCTGGCGGGTCGCACCCGGCCCGATCGCCGGCCGCGACTGGGACATCGAGCCCGACCTGTCCAATGCGACGCCGTTCCTGGCCGCGGCCGCGGTCACCGGCGGCGCGGTCACGGTCACCGGCTGGCCGGCCAGGACCACCCAACCGGGCGACGGAATCCGGGCCGTGCTCACCGAAATGGGTGCGACGGTCACCCTGGACGAGCGCGGGCTGACCGTGGCCGGCACCGGCTCACTGTCCGGAGTGGACGTCGACCTGCACGACATCGGCGAGCTGACCCCGACCATCGCCGCGCTCGACCGTGTTCGCGGACGGCCCTTCGCGGCTGCGCGGCATCGCGCACCTGCGTGGGCACGAGACCGACCGGCTCGCCGCGCTGGTCAACGAGATTCGCGCGATCGGCGGCGACGCGGACGAGACCGAGGACGGGCTGACCGTGCGCCCCCGCCCGTTGCACGGCGGCCCGTGGCACGCCTACGCCGACCACCGGATGGCCACCGCCGGCGCGATCATCGGCCTTGTCGTGCCTGGCATCGAGATCGACAATATCGCGACGACCAGCAAGACGCTGCCCGACTTTCCCGGTATGTGGCGGAGAATGCTGGCCGAAGAGTCCACAATGGAGGTTTCCGGAACGTGAGCGAGCTGGTTTCGGCGTGAGCGGCAGCGACTGGCATCGGCTCGACGAGTCCGATGTGCGGATCCGGCCAGGCAAGGGGTCGAGGCCCAGGAGCAAGCGCAGGCCCGGCCATGCCGAAGCCAGCAGCGCGATGGTCGTCGGCGTCGACCGGGGTCGTTGGACGTGCGCGCTGCACCGGGACCCGAACCAGCTGGTGGTGGCGATGCGTGCCAGGGAACTCGGCCGCACCCCCATCGTCGTCGGTGACCAGGTCGACCTGGTCGGCGACGTGACCGGCCAGCCGGACACGCTGGCCAGGATCGTGCGGGTTGCCGAGCGCTCGTCCGTGCTGCGCCGCACCGCGGACGACACCGACCCGTTCGAACGGATCGTCGTGGCGAACGCGCAGGACCTGGTCATCGTCACCGCGCTCGCCGACCCGCCCCCGCGCTCCGGTTTCATCGACCGAGCCCTGGTCGCCGCCTACGCGGGCGGCCTTTCCGCGATCCTGTGCCTCACCAAGTCCGACCTGGCCAGCCCGGACGAACTGCTCGCCGCCTACGCCGACCTGGACGTGACCGTGGTCGTCACCAACCGCGACGAGCAGCCGGACGCGTTGCGCGAGCTGCTCGTCGACCGGGTTTCCGCACTGGTCGGCCACTCGGGTGTCGGCAAGTCGACACTGGTCAACGTCCTGGTCCCGGACGCGGCGCGGCGCATCGGCGCGGTCAGCTCGGTCGGCAAGGGCCGGCACACGTCGGTGACCGCGGTCGCACTGCCGCTGCCCGAGGGCGGCTGGGTGGTCGACACGCCCGGCATCCGCTCGCTCGGCCTCGCGCACATCACGCCCGCCGACATCGTCAGCGCGTTCGACGAGTTCGTCGAACGCGCCGAGGAATGTCCGCCACTGTGCGGTCACCTCGGGCCGCCCCAGGACCCGGACTGCTATCTCGACGACGTGGTGGCCGAGGGCAAGGCGAGCGCCGGCCGCCTCGCCTCCCTGCGTCGCCTGCTGCTCTCGCGCGCCGGCATCGCGTCCGGAGCGGGAACCGACAATCCGCCGCCCACGTCAGAGGCGTACTGATACCGTTCGAGCTACCCGTTCGAGGGGCAGTCGTCGCAAGGGGAATGACACACAATGCGGGCAAAGTCGTTGCTGGTCGGGGCCGCACTCATGGCCGGCCTTGGAGTAGTGGCGGGGTGCGGCGGTTCGATCGCCGGGTTGCCGACCGCGGCGGGATCCTCCGGCGGCAGCGGCAGCGGTGCCGGCAGTCAGCTCGGCTCGCAGGTGAAGACCGTTTCCGACCTGTCCAACCTGGTAGGCAACAAGGTCGAGCAGGCGACCACGGCCCAGGTGAGCATGACGAGCGCGGCCAGCACGACCAGCGGTTCGATCAAGTTCGGTGATCCGGTCGCCGAGAAGATGACGATCACCGCGCCCACCGGCAACGAGCAGGTCCTGTTCGTGAACAACGTGTTCTATATGCAGATTCCGAGCATGTCGCAGGTCACCGGCAAGCCGTGGCTCAAGGTCGACCCGAGCGACACGTCGAACCCGGCGAACAAGTTCTTCGGCTCGATCGTCAGCAGCATCAAGCAGAACGCCGACCCGACCCAGATGCTCAGGAACCTGGAAGCCAGCGGCACGCTCACCGGCAGCGACACCGAGCAGCTGGACGGTCAGAGCACAACGCACTACAAGATCACGGTCAACATCGACAAGATGATCGCGAACCAGACCGATCCGACCATGAAGCAGTTGCTCACCATGGCCGAACAGGCCGGCCTGCACGACTACCCGGTCGAGGTCTGGCTGGACAGTCACGACCTGCCAGTGCGGATCACGATCAACATGCCCGGCCTCGGCGCCGGCACCGGCGGCCTGTCCACGATCACCTACAGCAACTGGGGCGGGCCGGTGACCATCACCCCGCCACCGGACGACCAGGTCGGCACCATGCCGAGCGTGCCGGGCACGGGCGGCTGATCCGCCCCGACGGCCACGGACTCACCGCTTGGCGCGCGCCGCCAGCACCGCGTCGTACAACGCCTTCTTGCCAACGTCCGCGCCTGCCGCGACGTCCGCGACCGCGTCCTTGAGCCGTCGCCCCTCCGCGACCAACCCTTCCACCACCCCGGTCAGGTCCTCGACATCGACAGCGGCAGGCGCGTCCGCCCCAGCCAGCACGACGGTGACCTCGCCGCGCACGCCCTGCTCCGCCCAGTCCACCAGTTCGCCGAGGCCGCCGCGACGCACCTCCTCGTACGGCTTGGTCAGCTCGCGGCACACGGCCGCGCCGCGCTCGGTGCCGAGCACCTTGGCCGCGTCGGCGAGGGTCGCGGCCAACCGGTGCGGCGATTCGAAGAACACGCAGGTTCGCCGTTCGGTCGCCAACTGCTCGAACCAGCGGCGTCGCTCGCCCGGCTTGCGCGGCGCGAAGCCCTCGAAACAGAACCGGTCGCTCGGCAGGCCGGAGAGCGCCAGTGCCGTCGTGACGGCGGAGGGCCCTGGCACGCAGGTCACGTCGAGATCGTCGGCGATGCAGGCCGCGACCAGGCGATATCCCGGGTCGGACACGCTCGGCATGCCCGCGTCGGTCACCAGCAGGACCGTCGAGCCGTCCCGGATCGTCTCCAGCAAACCGGGTATCTTGGCTGTTTCGACCGAATCGTAGAAACTGAGCACCCGTCCGCTCGGCGACACGCCCAGCGCGGCGGCGAGCGCGCGGAAGCGACGGGTGTCCTCGGCGGCGATCACGTCGGCCGTGCCGATCATGTCGACCAGCTTCGGTGAAGCGTCCCGCGCATCGCCAAGCGGCGTCGCGGCCAGCACCAACCTGCCTGATCCAGATTCACGCTTCACAGCGACCACCCTACGATCGGTGCCGTGCGCGAACCGACCGAGACGGCAGACGATGACTACGACGGAGCCGTCAGCACGCTCGCCCCGGAGACCGACTTCGACGAGGACGAGGACTACTACCTCGACGAACAAGGCTCGGACGAGGACGATCTCGGTCTGGTCGAACCGGGCGAGACACCTCCGCCAAGCCCGCCTGCCGACGCCGGCCTGATCGACCCGAGCGATCGCCTCGGCAGGCCCATGCCGACCGACCGGCTGCGCGGCTGGATCACCACGATCATCATCACCGCGATCGGCGCTGCCGTCCGGTTCCAGAACCTCGGCTTTCCCACCGACAACGGCACCCCGGTCTTCGACGAGAAGCACTACGTGCCGCAGGCGTGGCAGATGCTGCGCAACGGCGGCTACGAGGACAACCCCGGCTACGAACTCACCGTCCACCCGCCGGTCGGCAAGTACCTGGTCGCGATCGGCGAGTGGCTGTTCGGCTACAACGGGGTCGGCTGGCGCTTCGCCTCCGCCGTCGCGGGCACCCTGATGATCCTGCTGATCATCCGCATCGCCCGCCGCCTTACCCGCTCCACCCTGCTCGGCGGCGTAGCCGGCGTGCTGCTCATCTGCGACGGCCTGAGCCACGTCCAGTCGCGCATGGGCATGCTCGACGTGTTCCTGGCCATGTTCGTGCTGATCAGCTTCGGCTGCGTGCTCAACGACCGCGACCAGATGCGCGAACGACTACGCAGCGCGATCCGCGACGGCTTCGTCAACGACTCGCCCTACGGGCCGCGACTCGGCTTCCGCTGGTGGCGCTTTGCCACCGGTGTGACCATCGGCATCTCGTGCGCGGTCAAATGGGACGGCCTCTACTGGATGGCCGCGTTCTTCGTGCTCACGATCCTGTGGGACTGGCGAGCCCGGTCCGTCGCCGGCATCGCCCGCCCGTTCCGCGGCATGCTCGTGCGCGACCTGCTGCCCGCGATCTGGGGCATGCTCATCGTCCCCGTGCTGTGCTACCTGGGCTGCTGGTGGGCCTGGCTGGCCAGCGAGACCGGCGTCGACCGGCACGGCGTCACCGGCAACTACCCCTACCAGGCCGGCCAACCGGTCGCCTGGTTCCTGTCCTGGACCCCGGACGCGCTGCGCTACCTGTTCCACTACAGCCAGAACGTCCTGTACTTCCACGAGCACCTGGTCACACCGGCCAACAGCCCGCATCCGTGGGAATCCAAACCCTGGACGTGGCCGATGGGCCTGCGCCCGATGCTCTACTACTACGCCGGCGGGGCCCAGGCGTGCGGCAGCGCCGCCTGCGTGTCCGCGACCATGCTCATCGGCACTCCCGCCATGTGGTGGCTTGCCTTCCCGATGCTCGGCTGGGCCATCTGGCGGGTCATCGGCCGCTACGACTGGCGCTACCTGACCGTCCTGGTCGCCTACCTCGCCGGCCTGCTCCCCTGGTTCCTCAACCTCGACCGGCAGATGTTCTTCTTCTACATGACGCCCGACGTCGCCTTCCTCGTCCTCGGCCTGGTCCTGCCGCTCGGCGAGATCCTCGGCCCGTCGACCGCGAGCTTCGAACGCCGCCGTACCGGCCTCCTGGCCGTCGGGCTCTACGTCGGACTCGTGGTCGCCAACTTCGTCTGGCTCTGGCCCATCCTGAACGGCGACAGCATCTCCGCTGCCCGCTGGTACGCGGAACTCTGGCTCCCGTCATGGCGCTAGGAGCATCGTGACCAGCCAGCATCCCGCCCTGGCCAGGGCGGAGGAGATCGCCGAGGACGTGCTGTTCCCGGCGGCGACGACGGTGGACACCACCGGCCACATCCCGCCGACGCATCTCGACCTGCTCGCCGACGCCGGCTTCTACGGCATGTCCGCGCCCGCCGAGTCCGGCGGCATGGCGCTCGACTTCTCGACCGCGTGCGCGATCGTGGAAACGTTCGCGGCCGGCTGCCTGAGCACCGCGTTCGTCTGGTTGCAGCACCAGGGCGTTGTGCGCCGCGTCGCCGGCTCGCCGCTGGCCGGCGAACTCCTCGACGACCTGCGCCTCGGCAAGCAGCGCGGCGGTGTCGCGCTGGGCGGCACGCTGCCCGGCCCGCCCCGGTTGCGCGCGACGGCCGTGTCGGGCGGCTACCAGCTCAACGGCGAGTCGCCGTGGGTGACCGGCTGGGGCATGATCGACCTGCTGCTCGTGATGGCACGCGACGAACACGACAACCTGATCTCCGCCGTCATCAGTGCCCGCGAGAGCGACGCGCTGAGCGTCACCGGTCCACTGAGGATGGTCGCGACCACGGCAAGCAACACGGTGACCGCGCACTTCACCGACCTCTTCGTGCCGGAAGAAGCGGTCGTCGGCGAGCAGCCCTACGCCGAGTGGGCCGAACGTGACGCCGCCGGCCTGCGGTTCAACGGCTCGCTCGCTCTCGGCGTCACCAACCGCTGCACCCGCCTGCTCGGCCCAACCCCACTCGACGCCGAACTGGCGGCCTGCCGGACCGGCCTTGACACGGCAGAACCGGCGGAACTGCCCGCCGCCCGCGCCGCAGCCGACGAACTGGCCGTGCGGGCCAGCAGCACCCTGCTGGTGCGGACCGGCAGCCGCTCGATCCTGCTCGACCAGCATCCCCAGCGGCTCGCGCGGGAAGCCATGTTCCTGCTGGTCTTCGCCTCCCGCAAGGGAATCCGCGCCGCGCTGCTGGAAATGCTCGGCGCGAGGGGCGACACGTAGGAAGCGCTCAGGGCATGCGGCGCGTGCTGGCTTCGGCCTTGCGGACGATCACGGTAACCGGGCCGTCCTCGCGGTGGCCGGCACCGGAGAGCCAGTCGCTGAGTTGGCGCTGCACGGTGGTCAGCGTCGGCCTGCGGGCCGGGTCGGCGTCGAGTGCGGCCATCAGCAGGTTGCGGTGCACGCTGCGGTCGGGCAGGTGGGTGTTGGGCAGGCGTTGCGCCGCGGCCATCAGCGCGGACATCGGGTTGGCGCGGTGTCCGCGCGGGGGTTGGCCGGTGAGCGCGTAGCTCACGGTCGCCGCGAGTTGCCAGGCATCGGACGCGGGCGTCGACAGGCCGGTTTCCGCGGTTTCCGGCGCGAGGAAGTCGGGGGTGCCCATCATCATGCCGGCGGCGGTGAGCGTGACATCGCCCTTGGCCTTGGCGATGCCGAAGTCGATCAGGTGCGCGATGCCGTTGTTGTCGAGCAGGATGTTGGCCGGCTTGACGTCGCGGTGCAGGACCCGTTTGGCGTGCGCGTCCGCAAGCGCGCCCGCCATGGTCGTCCAGAGCCGGGCGGCGGCGACGTCGTCGAGGGGGCCGTTGCCGCCGACGACGTCGGACAGCGGCTGGCCGTCGATGTACTCCATGACGATGCCGAGGCCGTCGGACTCCTCGATGATGTCGTAGACCCGCACGCAGTTGGGGTGGTGGACGGCGGCAAGGGCGCGCGCCTCGCGCAGCATGCGTGCCTGCGTGTCGGCCTCGGGCGCGTGTGCGAGCTTGAGCGCGACGGTGCGGTTGAGCTGCGTGTCCATCGCCAGCCACACGGTGCCGAATCCGCCATGGCCGAGTTGCCGGATCCGCTTGAACCGCCCGCCCGCCGAGTTCCACCTGATCACGGTGGCCTCGCCGGTACGGAACGGCAGCGGACCGGGGGTGTCGGCGAGCTTGCCGCCGACCGGCTGGGCGGGCGTCGGGGTCGGCAGGGCCAGTGGCACGCCGGGGACCGGGCCGATCCGGGTCGGCGGAAGCTGGCGCGGTGGGGGTGGCAGCGCCTGCATGTCCGACATCGGCGCTGGTGGATAGGGCTGTTGTTGCGGGTACGGCTGCGGCTGTTCGTACGGCTGCGGCTGTTCGTACGGCTGCGGCTGCTCATACCGCGGCGGCGGGAGCGCGGCATCGCGCTGCGGACGGTTGATCACCGACCAGCTCGGTTGGCCGAACAGCATCACCACGACGATGCCGAGCAGGCTCGCGGGCAGGAAGCCGAGCCACAATTGCGCCATCAGGTTGGCCGGGAACAGCAGCGTGAACAGGATGCAGGCGAGGAAGGGCAACCACATCAGCCTGCCGGGCCAGCGCGGCCCCCTGCGCAGCGCGACGCGCTGTTGCATGATCACCGCGAGCAGGCACAGCAGCGGCACCGCGCCGAGCATGGCGAGGTAGATGACGAGTTCGACGGTGTTGCCGCTCGACCCGGTCAACGCCTGGTAGCCGATCTGACCGCCGGTGAGGTACTGCCCCTGGGTGCCGAACGCCGAGAAGACGCACATGTTGTCGGACAGGCCGGTCAGCGGAACGCCCGCGCCGACCCGGGCGCTGTTGATCGCGGTGAACAGGAGTTCGGCGAACAACCACGGCACCACGAACCCAAAGAGCAGGCCGAAGCCGCCGAGGGTGGCGAGCATGCCAGCCCCGTAGCGGTTGCCGGTTGCCTTGCGCACCAGGGCGACCGCGATCGCGCCGAGCACCGGCGAGACCGCGAGCAGCGCGCCGGCGACACTGACCGTCCATGGCCAGGCACCTGGGCAGACGTTCGGAATGCCCTGGTGGATCCAGGACAGCAGGGAACCGATCAGCTGAGCGAGTCCGCCCACGATCTGCTTCCCTTCGATCACGGAGAGTCGTACACCGCTACGCGGTTACTGCTCACTCTATGACGTTTGGTGTCTCGAACGGGTTGGCTGGCTTCACCCACAGGTAGCACGACTGACACCGGTCATATGCGTAATCTCTTCATGTTGTCCCGTTGGCCATCGATGGGAAGGGATCACGTTCATGGTGCGTCGCAAGCTCCGCGCGACCGGACTCCTGATCGGCACCACCGTCCTGGCAACCCTGATCGCGGGCACCCCGGCCGCGACCGCAGCCACTCCCGCGACGCCCGCCAAGATCGGCACGCACATCGCGGCGGCACTCAACGGCTGGACGCAGGTCGGCGACACCACCGAGTTCACCCCGACGCACAACGAGGGCGTTGCCACGGTCGACCCACCCGGCGGCACGCCGTACCAGTACTACACCGGAACCCTGTCCGTGCCGGCCGACCTCGCCGCGGCGAACTGGACGCACATCGGCGACCCGGATTCCGCCCAGGGCTACATCTTCGACGACTTCCAGTACGGCGGCAGCAACCCGAGCGCCAAGCTGTTCCGGGTGACCACCCCGTCCGGCGCGCACTACGACTACCCGCACACGCTCGTCTCCGGCGAGGAGATGAACAACTCGTGGGTCGCGATCTCGCCCGATTCGCGGTGGATGGTCAACGGCGAGTGGGACACCATGACCCGCTTCCTGGTCTTCCCCACGCCGATCCTGAACTCATCCACGCCGCCGACCGGCGGCGCGCTGAACCTGGCGTTCCAGCTCAACCTGGACCACCCGGTGCGCGACATCCAGGGCTGCACGTTCGTCAACGCGACCCGGCTGCTCTGCGCCTCCGACGACCCGAACACCGATCTGTTCCCAAACAGTAAGCAGTTGCTGGAAATCGACCTGCCGAACGCGTTGAACGGCAGCGACATCACCGGACACGTGGCCGACCTCGGCCAGTTGCCGCTGAACAGCGTCTGCTCAGGCACGTTCGAAGTGGAGGGCGACGACTACGACCCGGCCACCGGTGACCTGCGCGTCCTGATCATCCAGCCGGGCGTGTGCGAGGTGGTCACCGACCTGTACACGTTCCACCAGAGCTGAAAACGCCTCGCACCGGGACGGTCCGCTCGGCAGACTGTCCCGATGCTTGCCCACTCGAACTTGCACTTCAGGGATGCGACCGACGCGGACTGGTCCGGTATCTGGCCGTTCTGGCACCGGATCGCGGTCGAGGGCGCCACCTACAGCTGGAACCCGGACGCCACGTCGGAGCAGGCGCGAGACGGCTGGCTGGTGCGCCCTCCCGGCCGCACCTTCGTCGGCGTCGATGACGATGTGATCCGCGCCTCCGCGCAGTTGCAGCCGAACTACGGGCCGGCCAGCAGGATCGCGAACGCGTCATTCATCGTCGATCCCGACTTCAGCGGGCAGGGCATCGGCCGTCAGCTCGTCGCGCACGTGCTGGACGAGGCGCGCAAGGACGGTTACCTGGCCATGGTGTTCAACGCGGTCGTGGAAACCAACGAGCCGGCCGTGCACCTGTACCGGTCGTTCGGCTTCGAGATCCTCGGCACCGTGCCCGACGCGTTCGCCCATCCCACCAAGGGTTTCGTCGGTTTGCACATCATGCACAAGCGACTCTGAATACGCCTAGACCGGCACCTCGGCAGGCCCCACCGCCGCTGGGCCGTCCAGCAATACGGTCGCGGCCATGGCCCGCAGCTCGACCCGACGGATCTTGCCGGTCGCCGTCATCGGATAGCGGTCGACGAACACGATCTTCCTCGGCCGCTTGAACGAGGGCATGCCGGCCCGGCAGAACTCGATCAGCTCAGCCTCGGTCACCGGGTGGCCAGGTTGGAGCACCACGTAGGCGACCGGCTTCTCAAGGCCGTCGGCGTCGGGCGCGGCGACAACGATCGCCTGGGCGACCGCGTCGTGCGCGAGCAGCCTGCCCTCCACCTCGCCAGGCGACACCCAGATCCCGCTGGCCTTGAGCATGTCCCCGGTCCGGCCGAGGCAGGCGTAGTAGCCTTCCGCGTCCTGCACGTAGGTGTCGCCGGTGCGCAGCCATTCGCCCTGGAACACCCGTTGTGACGCGGCATAGCTCGACCAGTAGCCGGTGGCCATCGACGCGCCACGCACGAACAGCGTTCCCGGCGAACCCTGTTCGACCTCCCGACCGGCGTCATCGAGGATCCGCAGTTCGTACCCTGGCACGGCAACGCCGGTGGTGCCGGGCCTGACCTCGCCGGGACGGTTGGACAGGAAGATGTGCAGCATCTCGGTCATGCCGATGCCGTCGAGGATGTCCACGCCGAAATGCCCCGTCCAGCGCTGATAGAGCGCGGCAGGCAACGTCTCCCCCGCCGACACGGCCAGTCGCACGCCGGCCAACGCGTCGTTGGGCAAGCCGGCCCGAACCATGTTCGCGAAGAACGTCGGTCCGGCGAAGAACAGCGTCGTGCCATACGTCGACGCGCGTTCGACGACCACGTCCGGCTTGGCCGGCAACGGTTCCAGAAGCGAGGAAGCACCCACCGACAACGGCATGAGCAGCGAATTGCCAAGGCCGTAGGCGAAGAACATCTTGGCCGCGGACAAACACCGATCGTCAGGGCCGATGCCGAGCACGCCCTGCCCGTAGTTCTCGCAGATCACCCGGATCGCGCCGTGCCGGTGCATGGCACCCTTGGGCACACCCGTCGTGCCGGACGTGTAGAGCCAGAACGCGGGCGAGTCCGCCGTCGTCGAGTACGGAACACCGTCGCGCTCCGCGCCCACCAACCCGGCCAACGCGTGGTTCGGCACGCCATCGACAACGGCCCCGTCCCCGGCCACCACCCCGACCAACTCCGGCGCTTCGCCTACCGCAACGCTCGCGACATCGGCGAACTCGCTCGTGACGGCGAGGAAGCGAGCCCGCGAATCCCGCAGCAACCCGGCCAGATCGGTCGCGCGCAGCATGGTCGACACCGGCACCGGTACGGCACCGATCCGCATGGCCGCCAGGAAAACCACTGCGAAGTCCGGGGAGTCGGCCATGAACATCAACACCCGCTGCTCGGGTTGCAGGCCGATGCCGCGCAACCCGGTCGCGGTGCGCAGCACGAGGTCGTGCAGCTGCGCGTAGGTGACCTCACCGCCAACGCCGGTCAGCGCCAACCGGGCGCCGTCGCCGTCGTCGATGTGTCGGTCCAACAGGTACGTGGTGGCGTTGAACAGTTCGGTCATCGGTGAGCGCCCCGGTTCAGGCTAGGTGCACGTAGTCGTAGTCGAACGGCTTGCCATTGATGCCCTGGCGAGGCGGGGCGATCCAGGCAGCGATCTTGCCGCGCTCGTACACCGGCCGCATCAGCGACCGCACGTGCGCCTTGTCCACATCCGTTGGCAGCCACGCGCTCTTGCGCGCCTCCCACTCCTGCGCCGAGATCCGCTCGCCGTCCGGGGTCGCCTCGATGCCGGCGAACGCGCCGACCTGCCGGTTGAACGCCACACTGGGCAGCTGTAACCGCTGCGGCACACCGGCTTCTTCGAGGATCTTGTTCCACCGGTTGACGCCGTTGCGGCAGTCGGAGATGTACTCCCGCCGCAGATCCGTGTTGAGCCCGACCAGCGCCGCGACCTCCGTCTGGCCGATCTCGCCCTCGTTGACCGCGTCGACCATGATCGAGTCGCCGGTGAGCACATGGTCGTCCTTGCGCCGCTCCTCCGACCAGCGCCCCTTCAACCCGGCGGTGAAGTAGTTCGCGACGTTCGTCGAGGTCTCCGATCCGAACAGGTCCAGCGACACCGAATAGTGGAAGTTCAGGTACTTCTGGATCACCGTCAGCGGGATCGCGCCGTGCGACGCCACGTCGTCGGTGTCGTGCTCGCGCATCACCTGCACGGTCCGCTCCACCACCCGGTCGATACCGGTGGTACCGACGAACATGTGGTGCGCCTCCTCCTTGAGCATGAACTCACAGGTGCGCGACAACGGATCGAAAGCGGACTCCTTCAACGTGCCCAGCTGGTACTTGCCGTCCCGGTCGGTGAAGTAGGTGAACATGTAGAAGGACAGCCAGTCCGGCGTTTCCTCGTTGAACGCGCCGAGAATGCGTGGCGAGTCCGCACTGCCGGAGTTGCGGTGCAGCAGTTCCTCGGCCTCCTCGCGGCCCTCGCGGCCGAAGTAGGCGTGCAGCAGGTAGACCATCGCCCACAGGTGCCGGCCCTCCTCGACGTTCACCTGGAACAGGTTGCGCAGGTCGTAGAGGCTGGGCGCGGTCGCGCCAAGATTGCGTTGCTGCTCGACCGACGCCGGCTCGGTGTCGCCCTGGATCACGATCAGCCGTTGCAGTTCGGCGCGATACTCGCCAGGCACCTGCTGCCACACCGGCTCGCCCTTGTGCGCGCCGAACGCGATCTGCCGCTCCCGGTTGCGCTCGGCGAGAAACACCCCCCACCGGTAGTCCTTCATGGCCACATGCCCGAAATGCGCCCAGCCCTCCCTGCCGACGTGGATCGCGGTGCGCAGGTAGACGTCCTCGGTGGGCAGGGTCGGCCCCATGGTCTCCCACCAGTTCAGGAAGTTCGGCTGCCACGACTCAAGGGCACGCTGCAACCGGCGATCCTCGTGCAGGTCGACGTTGTTCGGGATCTTCTCCGAGTAGTCCGCTGTCGTCGTCATCGCGCTCAGACTCGCTTCCGGTCGAAGTCAGCACGTCGCCCGGTGCCGAACCTGCGCAGCGCGCCGTCCGGGCCGGAGGCGTTGGGTCGGTAGAAGATCCAGTTCTGCCACGCGGAAAGCCGACCGAAGATCTTGGTCTCGATGGTTTCCGGCCCGACGAAGCGATAGTTGGCCTCCAGCCCGGTCAGGGCGTCCGGGCTGAAGCTGGCCCGCTCCTCGATGGCGATCCGCACCTCGTCGGCCCAGTCGATGTCATCCGGCGCGAAAGTCACCAATCCCAGCCGCTCAGCGTCCTGCGCAGGCAACGGCTCGCCAACCTTGTCGCCGATCGCGGCCAGCGCGGCATCATCACCGTAGAATCGGGTGCCCAACCTGGTCAGCCCGTTGCCCATCGGCAACGGCCCCAGGTTCATCGGCCCGACCGTGACCGTGGCTGGTTCCGCGTCCGGATCGACGTCCTCGAACACCCCGAACAGCTGGTAGGAGCGGTCGGCCGCCAACGCCAGCTCCAACAGCGACCCGGCGAAACAACTCCCCGGCTCGATCAACGCGACCAGACTTCGGCTCGTCACGTCCAACCGCTTCAAGGTTCTCTTGAGATACAGCACGATCTCATTGGCGAGCCAATCAGTCTCCCGATGACCCAACAACAACTCGTCGTAACCAAGCACCCGCCCGGCGTCGCCATTGGTGGTGAACACCCAGGTGCCCAACTCGATCTCGTTGGTGCGCAGATCAAGGATCAGGTCATCCAGTTCGCGCGTGACCGCGAGCGACCAGAAGTCCGCGCCCTGCTCGTGCACTGCCGCAATATGCGGCAGGCGCGTCGATTTCCGGCCCACGCACGGTGATCCGCGCACTCCCGCCCTCCCGATCCAACACGGCGGAGACATACCGATACAAAATCTCGGAATCGGAACGGCTCTTGACCAATGGCGCCAACCCGATCCCACGCCCATCAGCAGGCCGATTCGACCGATCCGCGAACTCGGCGGCCCGCCGCGCGACGGTCTCCGTCCACTTCGGACGTGGCACTGCCTCGTCGACCAGCCGCCACTGCACAGCCCTGCGGCCGCCCAGCCCCTCGGACCTGGTCGCGAAGTAGTCGGCGCGATCCCGCCGAACCAGGCGCTTGTCCACCACCCTGGTCAGCCCACCCGTGCCGGGCAGCACCCCGAGCAGCGGCAACTCCGGCAGCGACACCGCGGACGAACGGTCGTCGACCAGCATGATGTGCTCGCACGCCAGCGCCAGCTCATACCCGCCACCGGAAGCGGTCCCGTTCAACGCGGCGAGGTAGATCTGTCCGGAATGCGCCGACGCGTCCTCCATGCCGTTGCGCGTCTCGTTGGTGAACTTGCAGAAGTTCACCTTCCACGAGTGCGCGGACGCCGCGAGCATCCGGATGTTCGCCCCAGCACAGAAGATCTTGTCCTTGCCGCTGGTCAACACGACCGTGCGCACCTCGGGATGCTCGAAGCGCAGCCGCTGCACCGCGTCATAGAGCTCGATGTCCACGCCGAGGTCGTAGGAGTTCAGTTTCAGCTCGTACCCGGGAACAAGCCCGCCATTCTCCTCGACATTCATGATCAGCGTGGCGACCGGACCGTCGAACTCGATCCGCCAGTGCCGGTACTCGGCGGGCGCCGTCCGGAAGTCGACCCTGCTCACCCGCACCGACCCCGCATCGACTGCCGCGCGCGGTTCACTCGCCAGGCTGGTCATAGGTCATCCTCCCACCAGGGTGTGCCGACCGACCACCGAATTAAAAAACTCTAGTTTAGTCTTTTTTCTCCTAGTCCACGACCAAGCAGACGCAGGTGAGCTGGTTCGGGATCGAGCAGCGCCTTGCGAAAGGCTTGCTCGAGCTGAAGAAATGCGGCGTCACCACGCCGGAAGGCGAGGTGATTCACGGCTTCACCCAGGACGAGCTGGCCGGGCTCATCGGTGCGAAAAAACGCGACTCGATTTCGCCGGTCATTCGAGCCTTCCGGGATCAGGGTTTGTTGCACACCGGAAATCGGCTGTTTGTGATCCGCGATCTGGAACGCGTGCAAAAGATCGCCAACGGCAGCGCGACTGCTCTGGAACGTCTTGAGTAAAGGGGAAAAGAAATGACCATGCGACTCGCAGCCGTCCTGATCGCGGCCGGTATGGCGATCGGCGCGATTCCGGCGATCGTGGGCGTCGCCCGATCGAAGGCGCTGTCGATGGCTGCCACGGCATTGGCACTGGGCGGCGTCATCGGCCTGGCCGCGAACGTGGCAGGAAGGCTTCGACCGCCGCAACGACCTGAGAACAACTCTACATCACCCCACACCAGCGTCAACAACTTGTAGAACTTTGGTGCTCCCCTTCCGTTTATCCGGCTGGCGCGACCGATTCGATGTTGGCGACGGTGAACTCGCGCTGCGCATTGCGCAGGTGGCACCAGGAGTCCAGCCACTTGCCGTACAGCTGACGGGGCTGGATCTCCCGAACCGTCCGGTTGCCGGCCTGGTTGCGATACGTGATCAGCACCTCGCGCTGATGGTCCACCGCATCGGTCAGCAACATCAGTTCGGCGTCATCCAGATCCGGATTCAGCTCGGCCAACCGCTCGAAGGTCTCCGACGTGTCCGCGCCACCGCGTTCGCCGGTCGGATCGGCCAGCAACCGCTGCGCCAACTCCGCCGCGGCCAGCCGAGCACGGGACGCCACTCGCACCGGGCCGGCCTGCTCCGCTCGATGCTCGGACCGAGCCTCCACGATCACCACACCCGCGGCATCCTCCGCGACCGGAGACAATCCCGCCGTTCGTAGACGAGCCAACACCTCGTCCAACTCGAACGGGCTGGACAGCACGGTCGGCGCCAGCTGCGCCAGTTGCAGTTTCGCCAACGACCGAGTGTGCAGGATCTCGGTGATCAGGGCCTCCTCCGCCAGCACACATGACCGCATCCCCCTGACCCGGACCTGCCCGTGCCGTCGCGCCACGTCCGTGACCAGATACTCCAACGGTTGCGGCAGCGCACGACCCGATATCGCGGTCAACTCGGCCAGCAGTTGCGCGGCCGTCCAGCCGGCGTCCAACGCCGACCGGACGCTGGCCGGCGTGAACCGCCACACGCTCGCCGCGCCCTGTGCCTCGCTCACCGCCGCCGCACCCAACACCCTCGACACGGCGACCGTCGGCTGGCCGGAGACCACCGCGGTCAGATCCGACTGGAGGATCACCGTGCACGGCGTCTCCGGCAACAACGCGGCGACCCGCCCAGCCAGCTCCGCCACCACGTCCAACGACTCGTCATGATCGGTTTCGCCCTCGACGACAGCCAGCAGCTCCGCGCCGCACTCGGTCACCACTTCAGCGGCGACCACACCCAAAAGCTCCGCCTCCCGCAGCGCGGCCGCCATCTTGTCGGCGCGTTGGACCTCGTCATAACCGTGCAGTGGGAAGAACCAATCGATCTGCTCGCCGGCCGCCCGCACCGAGTAGCCGCCGGTGGCCGCCCGCAGCAGCGCACGCCGCATCGGCCCCGCCGCCGACGCGAGCGGGAGCGGCGGAGGCAGTTCCTTGTCGCCCTGGATCTCACGGCTGGTCGGCGCATGCTCCAAGGCGAACCACGCGATCACCAACGCCGCCCACTGGCGGGCCGGCTCGGCGGCACGCCAGTCCGGATATCGTTCGGTCGGCGCGTAACCAGCCTCCGCTCTGCCGAGCAGACCGGCCGCATACGCCAGGTCGATCCCCAACAGCAGCACATCAGCGGGTATCGACAGCTTGGCAGCCAGCCGAGACCGTTCCCTTGGGCCGACCCCACCTTTCTTCAGCGCGGTGATCGCACCCGACCCCGCCTCGTCCAGCAGCGCGGTCACCGCCCGCAGCAGATCCTGCACCGCCGCCTGCGTCGTCGGCAGCACCGACGACGCCGCAACCGCGATCCGAGGAATATCCGGACGCCCGGTCAACCGCAGGTCGCGCTCGGCCAGCCACGCCGCGACCCCGACCTCCCTCGGCAGCTCCCAACGCCTATTGACCCGTACCAGCAGACCAGCCGCGGCCAGCACACGATCCGCGCTCGCCCCGTCCGACTGGCCCCGACCCGCATAACCCGGGTAATAGGCGCCGTAAGCACGACGCAACTGATCAAGCCGGACCCGTGCGGCCCGAGGCAACCCGCTCACCACCTCGGCGATCGCGCGGGCATCGGCCAACACCTCACCCAGCCGACTGACCAACTCCGGCTTCCGCAGCCCGCTCGCGTCAACACCCAACGCCGTGACCGTCGAGCGCAGATCCTCCACCAACGCCGACCGCGCGATCGTGATGGCCGACCGGCCACCACCGATCTCGGCGGACCAGTGCAGAGCCAACCGCTCCGGCACAGCGATCAACGCGGACTCGCCCGCGGAGCCACGCCACGCCAACCCACGGCCGCACAGCTGGTCAACGGCGTCTCGCACCGCCTGTTCCGACGCGCCGAGCAACCGCCCCAGCGCCGGGACCGTCGCCGACGAACCCAACGCCGCGATACCCTGACCGACCACAATCGCGTCCCGGTTCACCGACCGCAGCGCGGCTACCAGCGAATCCGCCCCGTTCAGCCGCTGCGCCAACTGCTCGAACCCGCGCGGCACCGGCTGCACCAGCACATCCGGCCGCGTCCGCAACAACGCCCGCAGCGCCCCCTCGTCCAGCCCAGCCAAGTACCCAGCAAACGATCCCGAACTCATAAGCGCATTCTGCCGAATGCCCACCCGCAGTCAGCACAACCCTGAGCGCTTCGCCAAGTAGGCGAGGTCCGGGCTGCCACCCCGGCACAGGGAGTATGGGGTATTCGATCCCCAGGGTGATCACGACACGAAAATGGCTCGCACTCTCCGCGAGCACGAGCCATCCATTCGTGTGGGCCCAACGTGGCACAACCCGAACTCTTTGGTCCTCGTCGACGGACCAGAACTCACGATCCAGCCACCCAGCCTCCGCTACCTCGGAACAGCTGACAGTGACCACCAACCTAGCCACGACCAGGCCACACAGGTCATCGCTGGCTACCAGTCCGGTGCCACCGTCTACCAACTCGGCAACCAGTTCGGCATCGACCGCAAACCCGTCAGCCGGATACTCCATCGCCACAACATTCCCATGCGCCGCACCAGCCTCACCCCCGGCCAAGTCGACCAAGCCCTCCACCTTCACGAGAACGGCTGGTCTACCGCGCAGATCGCCGAACAGTTCAGCACCACCCAGCGGACCGTCCAACGCCGACTCACCGAACTGGGCATCCGGCACCTCGCCCGGCACGGCGCCACACCCGAGCAACGCCGGCTACTTACCTTTGCCGGCATCGCCACCATCGGCTATCCCAGATCGACCGCGTCCGTCGTCGAGCAGTCCGGCAGCCGCGACGATCGCCACCTCGTCGATGACCCGCCAGCAGGGAACGTGCCAGCGGTAAAGGCATCGACTCAACTCCAGCGACATCGCCAGTGTCGGGAAAGATCAACGACAGCGACACCGAGGCATGCGCCGAGAACGAGCTGCTCGAACGCGCCCGGCGTGCGGGCGCCCAACACTGGGCCAACATCGGCGGCCGATCTCAGCCGACACGCTCCGCGGAAACCTACGTATCGGTGCTGTCCGCGCGCGACTGCTGGTGTCGATCACCAGAGCTGAACAATCCGCTGGCCAGAAGACGGAAGCCCGATCGGCCGCCCCGCCCGAACGGGCGTGACGACCGGTTGGGCGATGAGGACGCCCTTGGCCGCGGGTCAGGGCTGGTCGCCCACGAGAGCGAGTGCGCGCGTCTCGGGAACTCCCAGCATCAGCAGGCTCGTGATCGTCGCTGCTCGGGCGCCGAGGTCCCCGTTCGACAGGTCGCTATCAGCGATGGCGAACACGGCGCCGTAGGCAAGCTGACTCAGCATGCCTGCCGGCAGGTGCCGTGCGAACACGCCGCTGTCCTGGCCCCGTTTCACGAGGTCGGCGAGGAGCTCATCGACTGGCCCGAGCAGGCTGTGGATCGCCTCGCCGTACTCGCCACGGCGCAGCGCCAACAGCACTCGGTACCGGTGCGCCACCGGCCAGACGCGGGCGATGAATTCGACCCACGTCGCGTCCGCTTCCGCGTCGGAGGCGTTGACTTCGGTGAGCACGGCCGTCACCTCGGTGACGGCCCGTTCCGTGAGTGTCCGAACGAGGTCGAGGCGCGAGGGGAAATGGCCATAGACGGTGCGGCGGACGACACCGGCAGCGGAGGCGATGTCGCCCATTCCGGCGTCGGGGTTGCCTCCCAGCACATCGAGGGCGACGTCGAGGATGCGATCGCGTGTCTCGTTCATCGAGCGCACACGGGAGGACTCGGTGGACACGACACCATTGTTGCACACTGGTGTGCAATGAAGTAGATTGCACACCAGTGTGCAACGAAGAGTTGCACTGGGCCTCGAAGCGCAGGAGAAGGCAATGACCACACCGACCGCACCGACGACGCCGACCTCGACCTTCGTCCGCCCGTTCACCGTCTCGATCTCAGATTCGGAGATCGACGACGTGAAGCAGCGACTGGCCAGAACTCGATGGCCGGATCCGGAAACGGTGGGCGACTGGTCGCAAGGGGTTCGCGTAGAGAACGCCAGATCTCTCATCGACTACTGGGAGCACGGCTACGACTGGCGGCGCTTCGAGTCCGAGCTCAATCGCTTCCCCCAATTCCTGACCGAGATTGATGGGCTGGACATCCACTTCATCCACGTCAGGTCCAAGAATCCCAACGCGATGCCGCTGATCCTCACGCACGGGTGGCCAGGCTCGATCGTCGAGTTCCTGAAGCTGATCGGCCCGCTGACCGATCCGGTTTCCTTCGGAGGAGACGTCGCCGATTCATTCGACGTTGTGGTCCCGTCGCTCCCCGGGTTCGGGTTCTCCCAGAAACCCACGAAGACCGGGTGGACCGTATCGCGCATCGCAGGCGCGTGGGTGGAGCTGATGAAGCGTCTCGGCTACCCGAGATGGGCCGCGCAAGGCGGCGATTGGGGTGCCGTCGTCACCACCGCACTCGGGGCTATGCAACCTGAGGGGCTTCTCGGAATTCATCTGAACACCCAGTACGCCTTTCCCGCACAGATACCCGACATCTTGTCGCCCGAACAGCGTTACGCGGTGGAGACCCTCGCTCTCTACACCGGCGATCTCGGTGGGTCCAACCACCTTCAGGGCACGAAGCCGGAGACTGTCGGATTCGCCTTGGCGGACTCTCCCGCTGGTCAGGCAGCCTGGATCTACGAGAAGTTCCAGTCCAAGACCGACAACCACGGGCTCGCCGAGGACGCCCTGAGCATGGACGACATGCTCGACGCGATATCCCTTTACTGGTTCACCAACAGCGCAGCATCGTCCGGCCGCATCTACTGGGAGAACAAATCGCTCACTTTCGCCGGCCCGAAGCTGACGCTTCCGGTCGCGGTGACCGTCTTCCCGAGGGACATCCCACGCCTGCCACGAAGCTGGATCGAAGACACCTACAGCAATCTGATCCACTACGGCGAGGCCGACAAGGGCGGACACTTCGCGGCCTTGGAACAGCCCGAGATCCTGGTCAGCGAAATCCGCGCCGGCCTGCGCAACCTTCGTTCGTCTGCATCGCCCGCCTGACTTGCGACGGGCACTCGGATGCCGGCGCGAATCACTGTGATCATCACGCTCCGCCTTGGTGCCCAGTTCCCCTGGCAAGACAGCTTGTGTCCCGCTGGTCCATAACGAACGGGACACAAGCTGACGGTGCTTGTCCAAAAACCCGAGAGTTCGGGTTGTGGAGTGTTCCCGGTTTGGTAGACACGGGTTATGCCGCGATTTGACTGATGTGCCTGTATCCTAGCTCGTACTCACGAGGCGTCAAGTACCCAATGGTGGAATGCCTCCGTTGAGTATTGTAATAGGTCTCAATCCAGTCGAATGTCGCTTTCTTGAGATCCTTCACAGAAGGCCACGGACGAGCGTGGATAAGTTCCTTCTTATACGTCGCAAAGAACGACTTCGACACTGCATTATCATAGCAAATCCCTGTCCGGCCGAGCGACCGGCGGATACCATTTTTCACGCAGTATTCGGCGAAGATCGTCGAGGTATATTGAGTGCCGCGATCACTGTGGAAGATCACACCTGCCGGCGGTTCCCGGTGCGCCAGGGCCATATCCAGAGCTGCGGTGACCAGTTCGGTGCGCATGTGCTCGGCGCTGGCCCAGCCGACCACGGCACGTGAGTGCAGATCGATGACGGTGGCCAAATACGCCCACCCGTCCCAGGTATTGACATAGGTGATATCCCCGCACCAGCGCTGATTCGCCGCCTCGGCGGTGAAGTCGCGGCCGATCAGGTCCGGCGCCGGCACCGGCGAGTCACCGGCGACGGTGGTGCGTTTCCACTGTTTCGGGTGCCGTCCTTGCAGGCCAGCGCGCTTCATCAGCCGCCAGACCCGCTTCGGGGACACCTGGTGCCCGAGTGTGACCAACTCGGCGTGGACCCGCCGCACACCGGGGTTGCATGGTTCGCCACCCGGTGGTCGCGATGGCCGCGCTGTTGAGTGAGCAGGCCACACGGATCCAGGAACTGACGGCGGCCAACGCGACGCTGACGGCGAAGCTGGCCACACTCGAACATCTGCAGTCGCGCAACAGCCGCAACTCCTCGATGCCACCCTCCGGTGACGACGCCCCCGGCAAGACACCACCTCCGGTGAAGCCGAAGCCGGCTGGTGAAGGCCGTAAATGTGGCAAGCAACCCGGTGCGCCGGGGTCGCATCTGGAGTTCCGGGGGAAAGCCGACGTATACGAGGACCGGTTTCCCGAAGGCGCGTGCGGCTGCGGCGCGGACTTGAAGGCCGCGACCGATCTGGGGGTCGTCGACAGCTATCAGCAGACCGAGATTCCCGAGGTGACCGTCACCGTCACCCAGCACGACATGCACAAGGTGGCGTGCGGGTGCGGACGGGTCCACACCGCGACCCGCCCCGACGGTGCCCGGCAAGGCCGGGTCGGGTACGGCCCGAACCTGCAGGCGTTCGCCGTGTATCTGATGGTGGTGCAACACATTCCGGTGCAACGATGTGTGGCGTTGCTGGAAGCGTTGACCGGCGCGAAACCCAGCGACGGGTTCGTCCACGGCATGCTCGCCCGCGTCGCGGGGATGCTCGCCGAGGTCGATCGGCGGATCCGGGCGCTGGTCGCGGTGGCCTACGCGGTGTGCTGCGACGAGACCCCGCTGCGGGTCGGCCCCAGGAAACCGAGACCGGGTCGCAAGAAAGCCGAGAAGTACCTGCTGGTGGCCTGCACCGCGCTCTACACCCACTACCTACTCGGCGACCGCGACCTCGACACGTTCAAAGCGTCTGTCCTGGCCGACATCGACGGCACCGACACCGTCATCGTCCACGATCGCTACCGTGTCTATGACTCCCTGGAATTGGGCGAGTTCGTCCATCAGCTCTGCACTCAACACCTGCTGCGCGACCTCGACGGCGCGAGTGAGGTCTACCCCGACGCGCTGTGGCCGACCCAGATCGCCGACGCGCTGCGCGAGCTGATCCACGAAACCAACCTCGCCCGCGACACCGGCCGCGACCGGATCGACGCCGAGATGAAAGCCGCCCTGACCCAACGGTTCCGAGACGGAGTGCTGGTCGGGTTGTCCGACACCACCAGCCACGGCGACCGACCCGGCGAACGCAAAGCTCGCCTCCTGCTGGAAGTCCTGCGCGATCGACCCGCCGACGTACTGCGCTTCGCCGAGGACCTCCGCATCCCGCCGACCTCCAACCAAGCCGAACGCGACCTACGCCCCAGCAAGCTGCAGCAGAACATCTCCGGCCGTTTGACCAGCGAGAAACGCACCCAGGACCGCTACACCATCCGAGGCTACGTCTCCACTGCCATCAAACACGGCCACAAAGCCATCGACGTCCTCCGCGACGCCATCATCGGCAAACCCTGGATGCCACCCGACGCCATCCCCACCTGACCCGAAACACCGACAATCACCAGCCGACCAGCATCACGCGCAACCGCTCGTATACCTGCTTGATCAACGCGAGCAGGCCCGCATCATCGTGTTCGCGCTGGCTGGGAGTGCGCCCGCGCCAGGCGTAGTAGCCCGAGCGGGACACGCTCAGCTCACGGCACATGAACTCGACCGGGAAGTCGTTGGAGTCCGCCCAGTCCGCGATCGCAGCGAATATTACCGCTGGTCTTTCGCGAACCAGGTCGCAACTTTTTTGCGAAATCAACCTGCATCTTCAGTTCGGTGTTCTCGGCACGCAACCGTTCCAACTCGGCCCGTTCGGTCGCATCCAACGGCTTGTCCGGCGACTCGTCGGACTCTCGTGCCCTTTTCACCCAACTCCCCAACGTCAACTGGTGTACACCGATGTTACGCGCGACCTCGGCGATCGTGCGGTGGTCGCGGATGACCAAGGCCACTGCCTGCGCCTTGTACTCCGCAGTGAATCGTCGCCGTGTGGATCCCATGATCGTGTCTCCCGATCAACCGGGCGACACCTCCCGGTGTCCACCGAACCGGGAACGGTCCACATGTCCTGCTGGCTGCAGGGGAAGGCTTCCCCTGCCGAGGCCAGGAAGGTCTGTTCGGCGCTCTCGGTCGGGAAGCACTGCACAGCGCTGCTGTAGCCGAACCCACGCGGGTCGAAGTCCAGAATGTCGTAGTCGGCGCGGTAGGTGGCTGCGATCGCGTTGACTGCTCGGCGAAGCTGGTGAGTTGTTCGTTCGGGCCGCCGCCGTTGACAAACAGCGTGCGGAGACGGTGGGTCGGATCGGCTGCTGGTAGTCCAGCGGGACCTGTGCGGTGGCACACTGGAAACTGGTTTCGCACGTGGTCCAGTTCGGGGTGGGGTACCGCAGGTGCGGCCGCGGCCGCCGGGGCCGAACCGAGTCCGCCGATGAGGCCGGACGGGAGCAGGGCGGCTAAGACGGTACTTCGTTTCATCCCCAGCATGTTCTCCCTAATCAGATGAGTGGTTGCCGCGCGACCGCGGCGGGTTCCGGGCCGGCGAACAGCCAATCGCCCAGGGCGGCGGCCAGCGGCGGGACGAGTAGGAGCACAGCGCTTCGGTGGTGAACCCGCTGTCGGGCGGGGTGATGTCCACCGCGCCTTGGTGCCGCTTGGCAGGTGCAGCCCGATCGATGGGGGCCCGTCGAACGAGTCGAGCAGGCTATTCGGGTTCTCCATGGTGCCGATCGCCTGCCAGCTCCGGTGATCCCACCGCCGTCACGGTGGGTCGGTTGTGACAAGTGCCGGTGCGGTTCTGCCCTGTTCGTGGACAAGCAGGACGCGAAACGGGTGTGCTGACAGTGTTTCATTCGGTGCGCAGCGCGGTGGCGGTACGCATCCGGGTCGCCCAGGTGGCCGGCGCGAGCGCCCCGGCGATGGCCAGGATCGCCCCGCCCAGCACCAACGGAATCAACACCGCCGGCTGGTACACAGCCAGGTCGGCCTTGGGAACGGCGGTGCCCGCAGCCGCGCCCATCGCGGGCAGCACCTGGTCGTGCAGGGCCATCCCGATTGGGGCGCCGATGGCGCCGGCGAGCAGGCCGAGGCCGGTGACCGAGGTGAGCACCATGACAATGGTCTGCTGCGGCGACATGCCCAGCGCCTGGTAGATCCCGAAGTCACGCACCCGTTCCCGGATGTCCAGTGCGACGGTGTTCAGCACGCCGAATCCGGCGACCGCGATCAGCATGGCGGTGAGCAGCGTGGCCAGCCCGTCCATGGCCAGCGCCGTGGAGCTCAGCTTGCCGGAGTTGGCCTGGGCGGTCAGACCGTAGTGCGCCAGCGCGGTGTCCAGCGCGTCGAGGTAGGCGCCGGTGTCGGTGCCCGGCCGCAGGTCGATGTCGTACTCGACCGATTCGGGGAGCACGTAGGCGTTCAGGCCGGCCAGCGAACGGTCATCGGTGAGGATGACCTCGTGCGTGGCGAACACCTCGCCGACCAGCCTGACCCGGGCCGAGTGCCCGTTGTTGGTCAGGGTGATGGTCTCCCCGAGATGGGTGCCGGTGTCGGTCAGGAACGCGGCCGGCACCACGGCCTGTCCGGGGCGGTCGAACCACGATCCGGCGATCATCTGGTATGCGGCCCAGGAGGTGTCGCCCTGGTAGGCGATGACGTCGGTCTGGCCGGCCCGGCCGGCCACTCCCACCTGGGTCTGTCCGGTGATGACGTAGCGGCGGGTGCCCGGCTGCGCGGTGATCGCCCGGGCCAGGTCGGCGCTGGTTGCAGGTTGAGTTGTCGCGGTGGCGCCGCCGGGAACCGGGGGTGCGGGCGGGCCGAACGCCTGCACCATCACTGCGCCGGGCGAGCGCCGGTTCAGGCCGTCCTGGATGTTGTTGAACGAGAGCACCAGGCCGAGCCCGAAGGTGACGCCGATGGTGCCCAGCAGTACGGCGGCCAGCATGATCACCGACCGGCCTGGCCGGGCGAACGGGCCGACCAGGCCGAGGCTGACCGATCGGGGAAGCGGCAGCGCACCGAGCAGCCGCCGCACCCGTCGGCCTCGGCCAGCGTGGGGTGTCCGGCCGACCGCGATCGCCTCGACCGTGCGTAGCCGCCCGGCCCGCAGTGCGGGTGCGAGCGCCGCACCGGCGACTACTACCAAAGCCAGCATCGGCACCACCACGTCGATCCATGGCTCGATCACCGTCGTGCCGGTGCCGAACGCGGTGCCCACATCGCCCATGACCGGAATGGCCAGCAGATTGCCCAGCGCGGTGCCCAGCAGCGTGCCGGCGATGCCGGGCAGCAGGGCCTGGCCGAGGTAGGCGCGCACCACCTGGCCCGGGGTGAAGCCCACTGACTTCAGAATGCCGATCCGGCGGGTCGCCGAACTCACCGCGCCACCAACCACGATCCCGATGGTCAGCACCGACATGACCAGCCCCAGCACACCGAACGCGGTCACGAACGGCACGAAGGTGGCGGAGCTCCGATCGGCGGCGAGTTCGACTGTCAGATACGACGCCGCGGCGGTCAACGCGCCCGGCGGCACGGCCGCGTTGATCGCCGCGCGGTCGGTGCTCACCTCGGCCGCAGTTGCGGCGGCGCGGAACCGGTAGAGCATCTGGAACCCCGGCCGGACACCCGGTCGAGTCAGCGCGACGAGCGTGGCCGGCGAGACCCAGGCGTCGGCGCTGCCGGTGATCGACGCGGCCAGACCGACCACGGTGAGCGTCGGAGTGCCTGGCAGGTCGGGAAGGGTCATGGTGTCGCCCACGTTCAGCGGCGCGTTCTGGGCCGGCAGCACGACCTCATCGCGGCCGCTCGCCCATCGGCCGGCCGTCAGCCGCAGATTGTCCACGGGTCCCTGGCTGTCCGCGCGGCCGACGAACGTCATAGGCGCCAGGCGATCCCCAGTCGGCAGACCGGAACTGGCGGAGCCGGTTGTCGGCTGCAGGGTCAGTACCGGAAACGGTCCGGCGACGTCGGTCACCCCCGGTAGGTGTGCGGTGGCGCCGACCTGAACGCTGGACACCGTCGTCGCGTCGAACTCGGCAGTGAGCTGCGCCCCGCGCTGATCGGCGAACGCCGTGGCGAACGGTGCCGTGGCGGCGACCAGCAGGCCAACGGCGAGAACGGCCGCGGTCACCGCCATGGTCGTGGTCAGCGCCAGCACGAGCGTTTGCAGTCTGCGGCGCGACACTCCGGCGCGGATCACCCGGCCCAACACGCTCACCGGGACACCATCGCGGTGTCGTGGGCGATCCGGCCATCGACCAATTCGATCGTCCGCGTCGCGCAGGCGGCGGCAAACGCCGTGTCATGGGTGACCAGCATGATCGTCTGCCCGGCCCGGTTCAGCTCAGTGAGCAGGTTGCGCACGTCGGCGGCCGAGGCGCTGTCCAGCGCTCCGGTAGGTTCGTCGGCCAGTAACAGGGCGGGCCGGTTCATCAGTGCCCTGGCCACGGCAACCCGCTGGCGTTCACCGCCGGACAAGCGACCCGGAAAGGCGCCGGCGAGCTGGCTCATGCCCAACTGGGCCAACAGGTCCCTGGCGCGGTTCTGGGCCGGGGCGGGTGCCAGCCCGGCAAGTTGGGCGGGCAGCAACACATTGTCCAGCACCGTAAGGTCGTCGAGCAGGTTGAAGAACTGGAACACCATGCCCACCGTGTGCCGCCGGTACTTGGCCAGGCCAGTCTCGGTCAGCGTGTCGATGCGCGTCCCGTCGACCGCGACCCGGCCCTCGGTCGGCTTGTCCAGTCCGGCGATCAGGTTCAGCAGCGTTGACTTCCCGCTGCCGGACCGACCCAGCACCGCCACCGACTCGCCCGCTGCGACGCTCAGGCTCACCCCGGCCAGCGCGGGCCGGGTGGCCTCGTAGCGCTTGCTCACCTCGTGGATCTGGATGATCGGAACCGTCATGCGCCCTCCTTGGAATCGTGGTGGGCGAGACGCTAGGTGTCCGGCAGGAGTCGGCGCGTCCGGCGCGGTGACGATCTTTCCTCCGCCGCGCGAGGGAGCTCCGATACGTCATCCGCACGGAGGACCCGCCAGGAGGACCAGATCAGTCCACCGGGCGGATGTGCCCTGATCGCCCAGTTGTCAGACTGGGTCGGTGAACCAGATCGTGATCATGGACCGCTGGCAGGATGCCCTGGCCGCGCTGCGGCCGCTGCCCGGTCGGCGACCACGGCTGTCCGGATGGGCTTGGACGGCCGACTCACTGCTGGCCGCTGCATTGACCGCGGGTGCGGTCTACGACGCGCTGACCGTGAGCCAACGCGAACTCTCCCCGACGTCCGTGCCCGGCGTGCCGGCGGCACCGCTGGCCCCGGTCTTGCAGCACATCGCGCCAGCCCAGTGGTGGCAGGTTCTGCTGGTCGCGCTGAGCGTGCTACCGCTGCTCGCCCGGCGGCGTTTCCCGATGGCGGCGTTCTGGATCGTCGTCGGCGCGGGCGCGCTGAACCAGCTCACCCCCGACCTGTCACCCACGTTCACGCTGGCCGCGTGCGTGATCGCCGCCTGCTCGGCCGTCCTGTACAGCCCTTACCAGGTGCTGGCCACCGCGAGCGCGCTGGTCGGCACCGGCCTGATCATCGGTGAGCACACCGACACCGGCCAGACCATCGGGCCCGGCATCGTCATCCTGCTGCTCGTGGTCTCGGCCGGGTTCGTCCTGCCCACCTGGCGCCGGCGCGTCCACGCCATCGCGGCCGAACATCGCGCCGCCACCGTGGAGGCGCTGGAACAGGAACGGTCCCGGATCGCCCGGGAACTGCACGATGTGGTCACCCACAACGTCAGCATGATGATCGTGCAGGCGGGCGCGGCCCGCAGCGCCATGGCGGCGGCCCCGGACAAGGCCAGCGTGGCCCTGCGCAACGTCGAGTCGGTCGGCCGGGCCGCCATGACCGAACTACGGCACATCATGGGCCTGCTCACCATGAACACCGATAACCCCGACCAGGTGGCCGCCGACGAACTGCTGCCGCCGCCGGGCCTCGCCCAGATCGACCCCCTCGTCGACCGGGTCCGCGACACCGGAACCACGGTGACGCTGTCGGTCCCGCTCCCGTCGCATCCTCTGCCGGCCGGCGTCGACCTGGCCGCGTATCGAGTGGTGCAGGAGGCGCTGACCAACGTCGGCAAGCACGCCGCCGGCGCGACCGTCACGATCAACATCGACCACACTCCCGGTGAGCTGCGGGTAGAGATCGTCGACACCGGCGGGGTCGCCACCTCCGCTGAGCACTCCGGCAGCGGCCGGGGATTGATCGGGATGCGGGAACGGCTCGCGGTCTACGGCGGTAGCCTGCAGGCCGGGAACCTCCCCACCGCCGGGTACCGAGTGTGCGCGGTGATTCCGCTGGAGTTGCCGTGACCGACTCGCTGCGCGTGTTGATCGCCGATGACCAGGACCTGGTCCGGACCGGATTCGCGATGATCCTGGCGGCGCATGGCGTCGAGGTGGTCGGCGAAGTCGCCGACGGCGCGCAGGCGGTGGACGCGGTTCGCCGGGTCGAGCCGGATGTGGTGCTGATGGACATCAGGATGCCGAACATCGACGGGTTGGAGGCGACCCGCCGCATCCTGGCCAACGCCCCGAATCCGCCCCGGATCATCATCCTGACCACCTACGACCTCGACCGCTACGTTTACGCGGCGCTCAACGCGGGGGCCAGCGGATTCCTGCTCAAGGACGTGTCCCCCGAGCATCTGGTCGCGGCGGTGAAGTTGGTGCGCTCGGGCGACGCGCTGCTCGCCCCGGCGATCACCCGCAGGCTCATCGAACGCTTCGCCCCACACGATGGACATCTCGCAGGCCCACGCAGGGAGCTGTCCAGCCTCACCCCGCGGGAACTGGAGGTGTTCCGGCTGCTGGCCAGAGGGCTGAGCAACGCCGAACTCGCTGCCACACTGCATCTCGGCGAGACAACGGTGAAGACCCACGTGGCTCGTATCCTGGCCAAACTCAACCTGCGAGACCGTGCCCAGGCCATCATCACCGCCTATGAGACCGGCCTGGTCACACCAGGGACCCACACACCCGACCCACAATGAACGCCCAGTCGTCGAGCGAGAGGAAAATGGGTATCTGAGGCGCGGACATTGAAGTTCGAGTCCGATATCCCGTCGCCACCGAGGACTGCCTGCGAACAGTCGTAGTCTCTCGCATCGAGGTTGGCTGCGGTCGAACCGGTGGGCAATGATGTGCCACATCGCACCCTCCGGGGCGGCCGTGATCATGCCGCATACCGTCGGCCGGGCCAGCGCGGCAATCAACCCCACCGTCGTCGCGGCGCGACGAAGATCGCGAACGTACAGCCGGTCCGGTCAGTTCCGTTTGGATCAGCCAAGAGAGACAGACAGTAAGAGGCCACGCAAATAGGGCGTGAGCTATGACCCCTGCGGGGGCAGGCACAGGCATTGGTGATCATGAAGTTGTCTACGCTTCGTGATCATCAGGAGTGCCTGTGCCTGCGCTGCCATCATGGCTGACCAACCCCCTGTGGGACCAGTTCGCCGCGCTGATCCCACCCCGCCCAGTGATCGACCCCACGCATCCGCTGGGCTGCCACCGGCGACGCATCCCCGATCGGATCGTGTTCGACAAGCTCCTTCAGGTGCTGCGATTCGGCTGCTCCTACGAGGCGATCGCCGACTCAACCTGCTCGGCGGGCACAATCCGCAACCGCCGCGACGAATGGATCAAACTCGGTGTGTTCGCCCAGCTCAAGCAGATCGCGCTAGACGCCTACGACCGCATCGTGGGCCTGCTGCTGGAGCAGATCGCCATCGACGGCTGCATCACCAAAGCCCCCGGCGGCGGCGAGTGCGCCGGCCCGTCCCCGGTCGACCGACGCAAGCAGGGCATGAAACGCTCGCTGATGGTCGAGGGCTACGGCATCCCGCTGGGTCGGGTGCTGGCCGGAGCAAACCGACACGACTCGCCACTGCTGGCCCCCACGCTGGACAAGCTTGACGATCTCGGTCCGTTACCCGACGAGATCACCGTGCACCTGGACTCCGGCTACGACTCCGGCAAGACTCGGGAGGAGTTGGCCGGGCGCGGTCTGCGCGGGCAGATCGCGCACAAGGGCGACAAGGCGCCCATCCAAGCCAGCGGCCGCTGGCAGGTGGAGCGCACCAACGCCTGGCACAACGCGTTCAACCGGCTGCAACGCTGCTACGAACGCCGCGAGGAGGTCATCGACGCCTTCTTCGACCTCGCCGACACGATCATCACCGTGCGTAGCCTGATCCGCAAAGCCTGGACCCTGTACCGGTGGGACACCCGACCAGCACGCCGCCCCTGATAAATCACCTATTTGCGCGGCCTCTAAGGCCACTTGTGCGGGACGGCACTGCCGTCGGCGGTGGCGTCGAGGTCCGCACGGCCGGCGGGTCCCTCGCAACCGCTCACTAGCCACTAACCACTAACCGGCAAGTCGCCGGACTTCTGCCGAACTGCCATCGCAGGACGATGCCAACCACGTCACTGTATAACGAAAAGGACACGGATCACTGGTCCGTGTCCAAAACGCCAAGAGTTCGGGTTGTGAAACGTTGTGGGCCTAACGTGGCACAACCCGAACTCTTTGGTCCTCGTTGACGGACCAGAACTCACCATCAAGCCACCCAGCCTCCGCTACCTCGGAACAGCCGACAATGACCACCAACCCGGCCACGACCAGGCCAAACAGGTCATCGCGGGCTACCAGGCCGGCGCCACCGTCTACGAACTGAGCGACCAGTTCGGGATCGACCGCAAAACCGTCAGCCGGATACTCCGCCGCCACAACATCGCCATGCGACGCACCGGCCTCACGGCCGAGCAAGTCGACCAAGCCGTCCGGCTTCATGAGAACGGCTGGTCCACAACCCAGATCGCCGAACAACTCGACGCCACCCAGCGGACCGTTCAGCGCCGGCTCGCCGAACGCGGCATCGTCACACGAGCCGGGCAGACGGGGGACGGTGTCTGATGACCACCTCCACTCCCATGACCACGACTCGATCGAGCTTGGATCGGGCACCTGTCGTGCAGGCCGTCACCATCATCATGGGCACCGTCGTCGGCCTCGCACTCCGGCTCGGCGTACCAGTCTGGGTGGCGCCACTCGTCGCACCCGCAGTCGACCTATCCATCCTCGGCCTCCTGCTCGGCAACCGGCACCTCGCCCTCCACGGCGCCACGCCAGTACAGCTGCGGTCAGGCCGCCGACTGCTCAGCTTCGCCAGCACCGCCACGCTCGCTTTGAACATCGCCGACCCGCTGGTCAGCGGCGCCTACGGCAAGGCCACGTTCGACGCCGTCGGCCCATACCTGCTGATCGGATGGATCGAAGTCGGCCCCGGCCTCCTGCAAGCCATCACCACAGTCAGCAGTCCTGCGACCATCGCACCTGACACTGAAACACCGGATAAGGGCGATAACCGCAGCAGTTCGAAGTGTCGAACCGCGCCAACGACCGACATCCACGCCAGGTTTGCCGAGGAACAGCAGCAGCAACGCAGGGGCATCCACGGCCGCGATGCTCGCCGAGAACGACCTGCTCACCCACGCCCGTCATGCGGACGCCGAACACTGGACCAACTACCGACACCCGATCTCCGCTGACAACCTCCGCAAGAACCTGCGGATCAGCACGGGCCGCGCCAGGCTCCTGGTGTCGATCATCAGGGCCGAGCAGTCTGAAGGCCAGAGCTAGAAGACCTGCGCAATGCGTCAACCAGAATCGGTCTGACGATCGGTCGAGCGATCAGATCGCACTCGGTCACGTGCCCAGCGCACTATGAGCGCAGTCCGTCTGCCGTTGTTTCCATCCCCCGCTAATGACCTTTGCTACCTCGACGTATTCCATTCGGCGACGCTTGTGCTCGGTCGTGCGGGTGATCAGCTCTCGCGGCTCCACGGGTCTGCCTCCCTCCCTCGGTACAAGGGGACCAGTTCGCTTTCGGTCTCCAAGTAGCCCTGGATGGGTCCGTGGGCTTCAATGTTGGACTCGTCACCGAGCTGGCGAGGGGTGAAAAGGCCCTTGGGGGCTCGGCCCCAAGCGTAAACCGGGACGCCGTGGTGGGTGTTCATGTTGACCATGATAGAGAATGCCGCCGACCGCCGAGGGCGGTTCGCTGATTCGGTAGCCGGTGGTGCGCACCGTGATCGGGCGTCGAACGCCGGAGCCAATAGCGCGACGAACCTGGCGATACCGTGATCTTCAACGGCCGCGAGCGCGGTAGCGAGCCATCGGATCCGTCAGCCTCGCTTACCTCGAACACCTCGCCGCCGTCGAACCTCCTTGCGAATCAGGCGAATACAGCCATAGATCACCCCTACCGAGACGATCACCAGCGTTATCGCCACAGCAAGGGTCCCAGCTGCATAATCGCCTTGGAAAATCGTCACCAGCCAAACGGCAAGTCCGGTAGCAAAAAACAGGGCCACTACGCCGGCCGTCGCGATCTGGGCGACACCCAAGGCGTCGCGCCGATTTTGGCGCTTTGCGCTCAAGTTCCCGGCCGCGGGCGTTGATGGATCGGGAGCTACGCCCTGGACGCTGGCCTGATGATCCGCACCGGGAACCGTTGACTGGACGTCTGGATCCGGCCTCCGAACGGGAGCAGCGGGGCTCGGCTGGTGCGTTTTGGTCCATGCATCTCGCAGCGCGGCCCCAAAACCTCCGACGTACCGCTCGCTGGGCACGAACGACCATCGATCGTAACCAATTGGATCAGCGAGACTGCCCAGGTAGTCGGCGAGGGCGGGAAGCCAACTGGCGACCCTGGCGCCTTCCGGCGCTTCGCCCAACTCGATGTCTCGCCATCCGTTCCGCCAACCCGTCAGCCACTGTTTGACGTCAAAATCCATCGCGGCAAGACTCTCAAACGCGTTCCAGCCCAACGAAGGCACCCAGCGCAGCGCATCGCGGTAACCGCGGTCGTACTGATCCTGCTGCGCGACAGACAGGACCCGGACCGCGTCGTCCAGCTGGTCGGATGCAGCTTCGCGGCCCGACACGTCGGCGCGGCCACCTCTCGCAAAACCGTTGCCCGGATGCGGCCCGGAAGCCAATTGATCCAGATCTCCGATGCCATTCGCGTCATCCGCAGGGCCGCCCAGCGCGTCCGACAGCAAGCCCCGCATCACCTTCGACAGATCCAGCTCAGACGGCACCCGCAACCGAACGACAGCAAACGACAGGTTCCGACCAGTGCTCTCGTGATACGCCGCCAAGTAGACATCTCCGTCGGCTGCCTGCGCGAGCTCGGTGACGGATGGCCGCACCGCAACCCGCGCCAACTCATGGCTAGTCCACGTGGTGGTGTCGGTCCGAGAGATCGACACGTTATCACCACCGGTCAGCACAACACCGCTGTCGACAACGAGCAGACCCATCGAGTTCGATTGCGGTGCAGGATGGCGTGATGTCGAGCCATCAGGAACCGTACTTACCAAGAACTCGCCATTGCCGATAGTGAGCAGCTCGTCCTCAGATAGCCATGCCGAAGTGAAGGCGCCAGCCGGCGGATAGTCGATCTCGTACCGCTGCTGATCCCCGAGATCATTACCTAGTTTGGTGACCGAGGCTCGTGCACCAGCGGTGCCGGGAAGGCCGTTGTCAAAGACCCACACACCGCCGTCAGGATGGCGGCAGAGACAAAAATTACCAGGGAAACCGCCGCCTATCGTCGTAATCTGGCCAGCGCGGAACAGCCCAACACCGTGCCCTCGCAAGAACACGATCGACCCATCATCGAGCACCAGCGGGTTCCGCCGACAGTCGGGTACCGGCACTGCCATGGCCATCGTGCGCGCAACAGGATCGACATCGACGATGCCATTCTCGGTGGTGATCAACAGTCCGTTCTGTCCATGACATACGATTCCCAATTGGCCTGAATCGATGCCGGACAACACAACCTGTGCTTGCACACCGTCGACCGCCGAGAGAAGCGGACCCTCTGTCATCCTGTCCGGCGAGTCGAAGCTAGCGTCAGGCAGCTTGACAGCCGGAAAAAGCCCAGCCAGTGGCGCGTACGGCTCGCCATAGAACGAAGCACGATCATGCACCAGGTTCAACAGCTCTTGAGGTGGCACCAAGCCGCCGAGCATCGCCTCCCAGTGTTCAGAATCCAGCAGCAGCACTTCGAGTCGATCACCGTCGGCGACATCCGCCAGGGCCTCCGGGCTGTATCCGGACATGGATAGGAACACACCATAGGTGCCCGACAGCCGCTGTCGAACCCGTTTCTGCAGCTTGGCGATACGACCCGTGTCCGCCTTGGCCTTCTCCCACTTAGCCTCGACAACAAACCGGATGCCGTCGATTGCGAAGGCAACATCGACCTCGCCAGCAGCCCGCACATTCGGGGTAGCGCTGATGCCCCAGCACTGAAGCAGCTCGGCGATCATGCTGTTGAACCGTTGTCCACGGGACTGGGGTGTATGTCCGTGCAACTGCTGCAACTGCCCGTACTCATTGATCAGCTGTCGCCATCGTTCTACGTCAGGTACCACGTAGCTAGTTTGACGCAATGAGCGATCTGGATCACTAAAGCGGTTGCCTGCGGCAGGACGTGACGCGCAAGCCGCCGCCCGCTGATGGATCGGCCCAGCTCGATGGTGACCGGTGGAACTGTGAAGAGTTCGGGTGGGTCACAAAACCTCAGGTCCGATCGGTAGCCCCTCAGCGACGCCATAACTGCATGTCAGTGTCGGTGCGGGGGCTACCGATCGTGTTGATCAGTGGGCCTAACGTGGCACAATCCGAACCCTTTGATCATGGTCGAAGGCCCAGAAATCGAGATCGAACCAGTCGGTATCCGGCGGCTTCCGACGGAGGTTGCCCAGGTCAAGGGCGGTGACGCCTGATGGCCACCGTTGCGCTCACGGCCCCGGTCCAGCCTGCTACTGACGAGGCCGTCATCGTCCGGGCCGTCACGGTCGTCATCGGCACGGTCGTCGGGTTGAGCTTCACGTTCGGCTTCGGCGATGTGCTCACCCTGGCCCTGCGGCTCGGCGTCCCGGTCTGGGTCGCGCCCCTGGTCGCTCCCGCAGTCGACCTGTCCATCCTGGGCCTGCTGTTGGGTACCCGGCACCTCGCCTTGCAAGGCGCGACTACCGCCGAGTTGCGGCCGGCGAGGCGACTGCTGATCTTCGCCAGCCTCGCCACGCTCGCCCTGAACAGCGCAGACCCCATCATCACCGGCGCGTACGGTAAGGCCGCCTTCGACGCCGTCGGCTCACACTTGCTGATCGGCTGGGCAGAAGTCGGACCGGGCTTGCTGCAAGCCATCGCCGCCGTCGGCATCTCGGTTACCAAGGCAGTCGATGTCCATGGCACCACTTCTCTTGGGTGCAAGAAGGGGACCAATGCTCTCGGTGTGCTGGCGGATGGGAAGACCAACCATCAAGACGGGGTGACTGAGGGACCTGGAGTTCCACGTCCGCCGAAGACACCGCGATCCATGGCGGCCAATCTGTCGGGCTCGGGAATGGCCGACGAGGATCTAGCCTGCGTCTTTCACGCGGTGTGATGTAGATCAGAGCCTGAAAATGGAGGAAGTGCCTGTCCTGTAAGGAAAAATGGTGTTTGCGAAGACATCAAGTTCCACGAGCAGGAAGGCACTCCCTTGGTGCAGAGTAGCAAGGCGTCATCGGTACGTATCGCCGCGGACGGTGAGGGACTCGTGTCGCGGGCGGGGGTGGCGTTGCTGCGGGAGCTGACGGTCAGCACCGGCCTGGGAACCGGCTGGTCGGAGGCACTTCTGGACACCTATGCCGGGATGCCGGTGCACCTGCCGGGGCGGGTGCTGGCCGATCTGGCGGTGATGATCGCCGACGGTGGTGACGCGCTGGCGCATCTGGCGACGCTGCGAGATCAGGACAAGCTCTTCGGTCCGGTGGCCAGTGACGCCACCGCGTGGCGGGTGCTGGACCGGGTCGATGACGAGCACCTCACCCGCCTGCGGGCGGTCCGCGCGGCAGCCCGGGAACGGGCCTGGGCCGCCGGAGCGGGGCCCGATGTCACTGCCGGGTTGACGATCGACATCGACGCGACGATCAGCATCGCGCACAGCGAGAAGGAGAACGCGGCGAAAACGTGGAAGAAGACGTTCGGGTTCCATCCGCTGCTGGCCTATCTCGACCGGCCCGATGTCGCCGGCGGGGAAGCCTTGGCCGGGATCCTGCGGCCGGGCAAGGCCGGGTCCAACACCGCCGCCGACCACGCCGAGGTCCTCACGATGGCGCTGGCCGCGCTCCCCGCCTGCGCCCGGCCCGACCCCGATGACCCGGCGGCGGCGCGGGTGCAGGTCCGGACCGACGCCGCCGGCGCGACCCACGCCTTCGCCGCCGCGGTCCGCGCGGCGGGCTGCGGGTTCTCCATGGGGTTCCCGATCAGCACCGAGGTGCAGGCCACGGTCCTGGCTATTCCCGACGATGCGTGGGTCCCGGCTTACGACATCGACGGACAACCCCGCAAGGGAGCATGGGTCGCGGAGATCACCGGCATGCTCGATCTGACGAAATGGCCGGAAGGTTCGCGGGTGTTCGTCCGCCGGGAACGTCCCCATCCCGGCGCGCAGCTGCGGTTCACCGACGCCGACGGGCACCGCTTCACCGCGTTCATCACCGACACCGAGGGCGGGCAGCTCGCCGACCTCGAAGTCCACCACCGTTCCCACGCCCGGGTCGAAGACCGGATCCGCTGCGGCAAAACCACCGGGCTGCGCAACTTCCCCTGCCACGGCTATGCCGAGAACAAAGCCTGGCTGGAACTGGCACTGACCGCCGCTGACCTGCTCACCTGGACCCAAGCCCTCTGCTTCACCGGTGACCTCACCCGAGCCGAACCCGCGACCTTCCGCTACCGCATCTGCGCCATCGCCGGAAAAATCACCCGCACCGCCCGGGTCACCACCCTGCACCTCGACCGCGACTGGCCCTGGGCACAACAGCTGGTCACCGCCTTCACCCGGCTCCGCGCAACCCGGCTCCGCGCAGCACCCTGGCCCGGCTGAACCCCCACTCCTGTCCCTTCGACCAAGGACCCTCGGAACCCGCCCGCCGACGCGACAGCCGGCCCACACCCCTGCCCACACCACGGTTTCCGACCAAAACCCGGCCACAACAGGAACTTCCACCGAACCCCGCAGCCCCATGCAAGATCGAGGCT
>CAWFTJ010000014.1:0-103066 GCA_963818685.1 Candidatus Melainabacteria bacterium
GGGGCACTGTGGCCGAGGCCGAAGCAGACGAGGCCCCGGGTTGTGATCCTGGGCGAAGCCGGTGCGAGTCCGGTCGACCACCCCAACATGCACGGCACGCGACCACTCGGCGTTTTCACAGCTCAACGGGCTAGCCCTGACATCAGGAGTGACCTAAGACACGCGACGCCGCACGCTGAGGACCTGATCATGGCCTGGTTGTGACATCGCACGACCACTCGGCGGCCCGTCGCCGGTTCGACCCGGCCGACACCGAAAAGGCAGGTGGACGACCACGTCGCCGCGACAGGGCGAGCAGCCATCCGCCTGGCGCCCGACGGCCCGACGCCCGCTCGGACAACCCTGCGTGCCAACGCGAACGCGTGCCGCTTACGGTGATGCCAAGCGCAGCAGCGGCACGACCGGCATTGCGTCCCAACGCAACGTCGGGCGTGGTTTCGGCGTCTACTGGGGCGAACCCGCTGTTGCGACTGCGATTTCTTGACTCTTCGAGGGGGAGTGCGATGTCGGTCGGTCCAGGTCCGACGCTGCCGCCGGACGTGACCGCGCGCACGCTGACAGCGGGGGTCCTGGAAGCGCCGATCATCTGGCAGGGCCTGCTGCTCGCCGCCGCCATCGCCGCCTATCTGATGTTCCGGCCGATGTCACCGCGCCGATTGGCGAAGATCCGGCCCCCGATGCAGTTGTCCAGCAAGCTGGTCATCATCGGTGTGCTGGCCAGCCTGGCCGGTGTGTTCTGGCTGAACAACTACGTCGGCTATGTACGCACCCCGCACGACCTGGCCGTGGTGCTCCAGCGCAGCAGCGGCTTCACCGAGGCCGCGGGCGACGCGTTCGCCGCTGCGACCCAGCCAACCGACGACTACGTTGCCAACGCGGCCGCCGCACTGGCCAGCGCCAAGACCGCTGGCAAGAAGCCGGGCCCTGTCAACGACAAGAACCCGAGCATCGTGCAGGTGAGCATCGCCGACCCGACGCGTGGCGTCCCGGTCGGCAGGGCCAACGTGATGCTGCCGCCCGGCTACGACAACCCGGCCAACGCGAACATGCACTACCCGGTCGTCTACCTGCTGCACGGTTATCCGGACGGCACCGCGGACGACTGGTTCACCTCGGGCGACGCGCTGAACACCATGGAGGCGATGCTCAACGACCATGTGGTACAGCCGATGATCATCGTCGCGCCGGACATGACCGCCGAGCAGCCCTCGGTGGACTGGGAGTGTCTGAACATCCCCGGCGGTCCGCAACTGGAGGACTATCTGGTCCACACGGTCGTGCCCGCGATCGACACCAAGTTCCGCACCATCGCCGACCGCGCGCACCGCTCCCTCGGCGGCATGTCCGGTGGCGGCTACTGCACCCTGAACATCGGCCTGCACCACCTTGAGACGTTCGGCTCGCTGCTGATCAGCCTGCCCTACGACGACCTGGGTGACTCCGCCGGCATCCTGGCCGGCCACCCCGAGCTGCTGGCGCCGAACACGCCGAGGTCCTACATCCCGACCATGAAGTTCACCTACCCGGTTTCGGTGATCATCGCGGTCGGTGAGAGCGCACCGACCGACGTGGCAACCGGACACCGGCTGGCCAACGCGCTGGCCGCCCGCAACCAGAATGTCGCGCTCGTGCTGCAGCCGGGCCTGACGCACACCTGGCGCGCGGCGCGGGCCGCCCTGCCGTACATGCTCGCCTTCGCCAACCAGGTGTTCGGCGCCCCGCCGGCGGGAGGCGGCGCGACCCCGCCGTCCTCGGCCGGCCAGGGCACTTCGGCGTTGCCGCTGTTCCAGACGGTTCCGCACGCGCCAGCGCACGGCGGATCGACAGGTGGCTCGAAAACCTCCCCGCACAAGGGAACCACCAACCGGCACATGACCCCCACGGCCCGGCCGCTGCAACGCCGCGGCTGAGGTGGCGGCGGGCACCCGGCCCGGTGTCATGGCCGCTGTCGACAATCGTGCCGAGCAGCGGCGCCGTCCCGTGCACCGGCGCGTATCACTACTCGCTTGCCTCCAACTACAAGCCCCGAGCAGGGCGATTTCGGACCGGGTGCCTCGTGCACGCACAATGGAGCGCGTGCCCCAACTCCAGCGTTCGCCACTTCGGATCGGCCCGTACGCTGCCGACCCGGAGGCCATGAGCGCGGCCGTGCGGATGATCGTCGAGGAGAACCTCGCCGACCACATCGACATCAGCTTCGGCTGTCCTAAGCTGGCAGATGGGCAATTGGCTCCGAACATCACTCCGACTAATACAGCTACTCTCTGCACATGACGACCGCAGACCACTGGCCTGACGTTGAGCCGCTTCCAGCGCTCAACGGCGATCTGGAGTCCATCCTTGATTCAGTCAGATCGCTACAGCGGGCATGGAAGTCGGTGGTGTCGGCGAACGACGAAGCGTTCCAGGAAGCTCGTCGGCGCTCATTGCGCCGACACGCGATCGAGACAGGCATTATCGAGCGCCTATACGATATCGACTGGGGGGTCACTGAAGCGCTAGTGGCCGAAGGACTCACGGCAGACGCCGCAGCCAGGGCAGGTGAGGGTTCCGTTGACGACGACATCCTCACGGTCGTACGGTCGCAATACGAGGCGTTGGAGTTCCTGGCCCGGGCAGCGCGCGACGGCCGCGATGTCACAGTCTACCTAATCAAGGAACTGCACGTCGCGCTCACCAGGCGACAGTCGACCTATAGCGCGCTGAGTGGCACTGGTGTCGAATTCAACGCGACTCTGCACCATGGTGAGTGGAAGAATCACCCAAATCGCGTGACACGGTCTGATGGGTCAGTCCTGGACTACACGCCGCCCGAACATGTCGCAGCACAAATGGATCAACTCGTTGCCTTGTACCAGGGCTACGCAGACCGCGATCCTGTTATTCAGGCGGCGTGGCTACATCATAGATTTGTACGCATTCACCCATTCGAAGACGGTAACGGTCGGGTCGCCCGATGTCTTGCCCTACTGGTTCTATTGAAACACGATCTCGCACCACTAGTCGTTGACCGACGGGAACGTTCACGTTATCTGGAATGCCTGGATAAGGCTAACGATGGTGATCTTCGCCCCCTGGTGCGACTCTTCGCCGGACTAGAGATTGGCGCGCTGCGTAGCGAACTGGAGCGCCCCGTCGCAGGGGGACAGGCACTGGCTGCAGGTGGAGGCGCACTAGCGGTACTAGAAGCCGGAATCGGCAGGCTGCGCGAGCTCAGATCTACGCAGAGTACGGTCGATCGTGCGGACAGGACCGCGAAACTTGCCGGAGAGATACAGTCGAGAGTCCATTCCTGGCTGAACGACATGAGGGACAAGATCGCCGATCTTTTGCAGACGGGAGTCGACAACCAGGCCCAAGTCATTCTGGCTAGCGAGGCACCGCCAAGCGAGAAAGCTCACTATTGGAGACGGCAGGCAATTCAAGCAGCCAGGAGCGTCGATTTCTACGCAAACGTCAAGGACGGACTGTGGTGGTCGCGACTTCAGATCACCGCATTCGATCAAAAGCTCCGTTACCTGGTTTTCCTGCAAAAGACTGGTGTAGGCGAGACAGGCGTACTGACCCTGACCGTATACGCCGAGATCATGGGAACCGACCACAACGATGAGTCGCCGTCTGTCGCTGAACAGGTGGTTGTCTCGTCTCCGACGGAGACCGTGACGTGGATGTGGGAAGATTCACCCGACACGCAGTGGACCAGGGTGGACGAAGTACTGGACACCACCCTGGCCAGCGCGCTAGCCAGTTTCACCAACGGCCTGGGTTGAGCTGGCAGGTGGTCGAATCATCGCGGAGCCGAGACCGCACAATGGTGGTGTGGCGAGCGTGAGTAACGGACTTCGGATCGGCCCGTACGCGGCAGACCCGCCGGTCGTGCTCGCGCCGATGGCCGGCATCACCAACGTGGCGTTCCGCCGGTTGTGCCGCGAATACGGTGCCGGCCTCTACGTCTGCGAGATGATCACGACCCGCGCGCTGGTCGAGCGGGACCCCGGCACCATGCACATGATCACCTTCGATCCGAGCGAGACGCCGAGGTCGATGCAGCTCTACGGCGTCGACCCGGAGACCATGGGCGCGGCAGTGCGAATGATCGTCGAGGAGAACCTCGCCGACCACATCGACATGAACTTCGGCTGCCCGATGCCCAAGGTGACCCGGCGCGGCGGCGGCGCGGCGGTGCCGTTCAAGCGCAGGCTCTTCGGCGACATCGTCTCGGCGGCCGTGCGCGCGGCCCAGCCTGCCGGCATCCCGGTGACGGTGAAGTTCCGCATCGGCATCGACGACGAGCACCTGACCTACCTGGACGCCGGCCGGATCGCCGAGGCGGAGGGCGCGGTAGCCGTTGCCCTGCATGCCCGCACCGCGGCGCAGCGCTACTCGGGCCAGGCCGACTGGTCGGCGATCGCCCGGCTCAAGGAGGCCGTGACCACCGTCCCGGTACTGGGCAACGGCGACATCTTCAGCGCGACGGACGCGCTGAAGATGGTCGAGCAGACCGGGTGCGACGGTGTCGTTGTCGGGCGCGGCTGCCTTGGCAGGCCGTGGCTGTTCGGCGAACTGCGCGCGGCGTTCGCCGGGGAGCCGATCGGGCCGGGACCGACGCTCGGCGAGGTGCTTGTGGTCCTGCGCAGGCACGCCGAGCTGCTCATCGAGCACTTCGGCGCGGACAAGGGCATCCGCGACCTGCGCAAACACATGGCCTGGTACCTGCACGGCTTCCCGGTCGGTTCGCAGTTGCGCCAGCGCTTCGGCCTTGTGCACACCCTCGCCGAGCTGGACGACCTGCTCGGCGCCGTCCGCGAGCAGGGCAACGTGGACGTGCACGCGATCGGCGCGGACGGTCCCCGCGGTCGGCAGGGGTCGCCCGCGAAGGTCGTGCTGCCGGAGAACTGGCTGGACGACCCGGAGGACGCGACCGTGCCGGCGGGCGCAGAGCTGATGCACTCGGGTGGCTGAGCGGCACCCTCTCCCGCGCTTCGATCGGCGGAGTGATCGCCTCCGTTTTCTACTCTGAGTGGTCTTCGGCTACCTGAGACAAGGACGGAGACCGTTGGCGGCCCAGTGTCCGTCCGTGCCTGAACCAGCGCCCTCGGTGGTCAGGACGTGCCCCGTTGAGCAGGCGGAGAAGTGCCGACGATCGTGACGGCGAACCGCGCGGTCACCAAGTGACCGAGGCGTGGTTCCACCCTGTGTTTGAGTAGGAATGCGAGCCAAATCACCCAACGTCACCGTATTGGAGTAGGCCCCCTTCAGCCAGTCGAGCGAAATCCGACACTGGCTCGTCCCGCCTGCTCAAGACCGGCCTCTTTTAGGTCGACACCACGAACGTAGGGAGGTGAGGGCGATGACCATACTGCAGCCGAACTTCGCAGGACGGGAACCCGTCGACGACGGCACCGCCCTGACAACCTACGGCCCGCCCCGCCACGTGGACAGGAACACGTCGACGGATGGCGTATCGGGTAGGCCGAGTGGCCAGACGGACTCGTCGAAGCTGATTCGGCTGCACGAGTCCATCGCGACGTTGCTGTCCTCCCGTGGCGAGTGGCGCCAGGCGTACCAGCACCTGCGCTCCGCGTTGGATCTCGTCTACGCGGACACCAACGAGCAGCCGCCCATCCCCGAGCAGCTGCGGCACGAGGTCGCCCGGCTGCGCAAGGAACACGCCGAGGCTCTCGAACAGAGCATCAGGGACAGCCTCACGGCCAGTTACAACCGCCGCTACCTGGACCAGCGACTCACTTCGCTGCTCGCCGAGATCGCGTCGCCCGGCAGTGCTTCGAATGGCACTGCCGCGGGCGCAGGCGGCTCGAACGGCCCGGCCGGCGGACTGGCCATCGCCCTTGTCGACCTGGATTGGTTCAAGCAGGTCAACGACACCTTCGGTCACCTGCTCGGCGATCGGGTGCTGCAACGCGTCGTTGATCTTCTGCAGAGTGGTTTGCCCGAGGGTGCGTTCTGCGCCCGGTACGGCGGTGAGGAGTTCGTACTCGTGTTCCCGGGCACCGATCCGGGCACCGCGATCGCGGTCACGGAGGCCGCGCGGGCCAGGATCGAACGGTTCCCCTGGTCTCAGTTGGCTCCCGGACTCCGGGTGACGGTCAGTGCCGGCATCGCGTACGAGCCGGCCGCCACCGCGCAGTCCTGCCGGCCCCCGACCAGCGCTGAGCAGCAGTTGCTCCGCGCGGACAGCCTCCTCTACGCCGCCAAGCAATCGGGCCGCAACGCGGTGGCCTATCGTCACGGGGGACGGGTGCTGTTGGCAGGAGAAGCGGCGAACCGCAGAGCCGTGGCCCAACCCAGGGTCGCTGGCTTCTACTAGCCGCCGACGGATCTTCCTCCGTTCGGCCTAGCCTGGTAGGCGCAACCGCGTACTAATAGTGACAGGATCTCACGCGGCAGTCGTCAGAACGGTCATCCGTCCGTACTATCGCCTGCGCAGGACGACATGCGGTACCGGACGGGGCCGGCCGCATCACGCTGTAACCGACCTGGGTTTGACCGACACTGGAGGGAGAACGAGTGCCCGACGAGCCCCGCGACGCGGGTCGGCATGAGTCACCCCCACCCCCGGTCAGCGAAAATCCCTACGACAGACCAACGGGTCGACGCCGCCGCTCCATGGAGGATTCGGGCGGCCTGAGCGTCTCCGACCTGGTCGCCATGCACGGCAACTCGCGCAACGACATCACGCCGGTCCCCCCACCCACCGGCCGACGCGCCGCCCCCGATCCACCGCCGACCGGCCGCCGTGCCGCGCCCGACCCCCAGCCGACGGGACGTCGAGCCAAGGTCGACCCACCGTCGTCGACCCCGCCCGCGTCGTCAGGCGGCAAACGCCGTGCGCCGGAACCGGCCGAACCGCAGGAGCCGTCGCGCACCCGGTCACAGACCAGGGCTGCATTGCGCGCAGCCCAGCAGGCGGCACAGGCTGCCATACCTGCGGCTGCGGCCCCGGGATCGTCACCCCAATACCGTATTCAGCCGCAGAACACCGGTCGGACGCGAACGGGTAACGACATGGCACCGGCGCAGTCTCCTGCGCCTACCGAGTCACGCCGGAACAACCATCGCGCAGCGGCCGACCTCAGCACGAGCAACGAGCATCGGGTCGCCGGCACCGGCAGGCGAGCCGCGGCGGACCGCCCGGCCACGGACACCAGGACGAGCGCGCCGGCACGCGCTACCGCGACCCGAACGTCCGACACGCCCCGTGGCGTCGCCGGCACGCAGCGCGCGAATGCCCAGACCCGCACCAATGGTTCACCGCGCGCGGTCGCCGGCCTCACCGAGCCGGTCTCGGCGGCCGCCCTCGCCGCCGCGGCGGCCGACAGCGGCCAGAGCGCCGGCACCAACGGCACCAACAACGGGCTCAACAACGGGGCCGGCAGTCAGAGCAGCGCGGCCCTGCCCCGCCAGACCAGCCCGCGCGAGAAGCCGAGGGTCGCCGGCTCCCCACCCACCAATGGTCGGGTCCGACCGCCCCGCCAACCCGACCAGTCCGCCACCGCTGCCGATCCCGGCGCGTCGGCGTCCTCCGGCGGTCCCGTCGCGTCCGCTACGGCCGGTCCCGGTACCGCCAGTCCCGTCGGCGGTGGTGCCGCTACCGCTGGTCCCGGTGCCGCTGGTCCCGCTACCGCTGGTCCCGGTGCCGCTGGTCCCGGCACCAAGCAGAACCGCCGCCCCCGGCCCCCGGCAGGGCCGCCCGGCACCGCTACCGGACGTCGCCCGGCCGGCACCGGACGCAACCCGCTGCCCGGCCCGACCAACGCGCCGAGCCAGAACAACCTGCCGAGCCAGAACAACCTGCCAAGGCCGGTGCCGCCGTCGGCCGGCGCCGCAGGTGGCGACAGCAGGCGTCTGTCGGTGCCCGGCGGTCGTCAGCAGGGCCCACCGAAGCAGGGCCCGCCGATCACGAACCGGCTCAATCCGGACACTCCGCCCGATCAGGCCGACGTCCCGAATCCGAACCAGGACTCCGGTCCGATCGCCGAGGACGCGGTCGCCTCGCCCGAAGGCTCGCCCTCCGAGGTGCCGCCGACCCAGATCCGCCGACCCGCTCGTCCGTCGCGCAAACCGGGCGAACCGGAACGCCGGGAGGACATCGACCCGGCCTCGCTGACCGCCGAGATGGAACCGATCAGCGAGATGGTCGTGCAGAAGCGCAAGGTCGACGCCACGCTGGCGCGCTTCTCCGCGGTACACGACGAGATGGTCGCCGAGGAGGAGGTGCGGCGGACCCGACGTAAGCGGCTGATGCCGTGGCTGGCCAAGGACGACGACCTCGAAGAGGCCCTGTCCAGCAAGAGCGGCGGACCGACCATGCTGGCCAAGGCGGTCAGCCCGCCGAAGTCCGAACAGGGCGCGCCAGAAGGCGACGCAGACGAGTTCGACGAGCGCGGCCACGGTGCCGACCTTCCGCCAACCGACGATGACGGCGACAGGAGCGGCGAAAAGGGGGGAAAGGCTCCGAAGAGCCCACGCGACAAGCGCATCTCGTGGGGCCTGAAGGGCCTTGCCGTCGCTGTCGCGGTCGCCGTGCTGGCGTTGACCGGCATCGAGTGGGGCACCCAGACCAGCGACAACAACCAGATCCAGACCGTTGCCGCGCTTGACGAGAACTCGCCCGCGATCGCCAACGGCGCCAAGCAGTCCGGCGACGAGAACTTCCTGTTCGTCGGCACGAACGCGCGCGTCGGCGTGAGCAGCAACGCGATCGTCACCGACACGATCATGGTCGTGCACGTGCCGGCCGACCGCAGCCGCGTGGAGATCGTGTCCTTCCCTGGCAACCTACAGGTGACCCGGCCTGCCTGTCAGGGCTGGGACAACGCGTCAAGCAAGTACTCAGGCACGAACGAGCCCGCCCAGGACGGCGTGCGGCTCGACGCGATCTACGCGGTCGGCGGCCCGCTCTGTGTCACCGACACCGTCCAGGAGCTGTCCGGGCTGCGCATCAACCACTTCGTCGGCATGGACTTCCAGGGCTTCACCGATCTGGTCGGCGCGCTGCCCCAGGTCAGCCTGTGCACCAAGGGTGCAGTGGTGGACAGCAAGCTCGGCACGATCATCCCGCAGGGCGGCGAAACCACGCTCAGCCCGCAGCAGGCGCTGAACCTGGTGCGCGCGGACAACGTGCAGGGCGACGCGCCAGGTCAGTACGCGAAGATCGCGCGCCAGCAGCGATTCCTGGCCGCTGTGCTGCGCCAGGTCATCGGGCAGAGCATGCTGACCAGCCCGAGCAAGCTGAACTCGCTGCTGAACGTGTTCAGCAAGTCGACCTTCGGCGCCAACATGGACGTGTCCGCGTTGATCACGCTCGCGCAGTCGCTGCAGGGCGTCGCCCTCAACCAGATCACGTTCATCACGTTGCCCACCACCGGCACTGACAACGCGCAGGGCGAGGCCACCCCGCTCACCGACCTGTCCACGCAGCTGTTCAACGCGATCATCGGCAACGCCCCGCTGCCGGGCACCTCGTCCACCACCACGACGTCCAACTCGCCGCTGACCCCGCAGGGCATCAAGATCCAGGTGCTCAACGGTGGCGACACGCAGCAGGGGATCGCCGGCCAGACGGCGAACGCGCTCAAGCAGCAGGGCTTCAGCGTCGTCAACGGCGGCAACTCGCACAACGTGCCCGGGACCGTGGTCAAGTACGCGGCCGCCGACAAGGCCAGGGCCCAACTGCTCGCCTCCGCGGTGCCCAAGGCCACCCTGGAGGAGGACGACTCGGCCAACGGCGCGATCGAACTGGTCCTCGGTCCGAACTTCGACGGCAAGGTCGTCCAGGCGCAGAGCGGCGGCAACTCCGGGACCTCCGGCAACACCGGCTCGACCGGCAACGCGCCGACGCTCACCACGCTGACCGCGGCGGACACCTCGTGCGCCTAGTGGCCCGATTCACTGCGCAGACAACTTTCACGGCGGCCGACGGCGATGAGGTCGATACCCAGGCCAGTCGCTGACCTGGTCATCTCGGGTTCATCAGTGGTTCATCAAGCAATGCGGTGATTGCGACGAGCTACCCGTAGGCTTGGTCCATGCGTGAGGCTTACCATGACCGGCTCGGCGAACTCGCCGACCATCTTGCTGACATGTGCGCGATGGTCGCCGAGGCCATGGACCGTGCGACAAAGGCACTGCTCGACGTCGACCTCGCGCTGGCCGAGCAGGTGATCGGTGACGACATCAAGGTCGACGCGGCTCGCTCGGCGTATGAGGAAGAGGCGTACTCGCTGCTGGCCCTCCAGGCGCCCGTCGCGACCGACCTGCGCACCGTGCTCGCGGTCATCCACGCGGCGGAAAGCCTTGAGCGCATGGGCGACCTGGCCCTGCACGTCGCCAAGACCGCCCGCCGCCGCCACCCGAGCCCGGTGCTGCCCGAGGAAGTCCGGCCCTACTTCACCCAGATGGGTAAGGTCGCCGTCGACCTGGCGCACAAGACCGAGCAGGTCATCCGGACCCAGGATGTCGCCCTGGCCAAGGCGGTCGCCGAGGACGACGACGAAATGGACAACCTGCACCGGCACCTGTTCACGGTGATCATGGACAAGTCCTGGCCGCACGGCGTCGCATCCGCCGTCGACGTGACCCTGCTCGGCCGCTTCTACGAACGCTTCGCCGACCACGCGGTGTCCGTCGCCAAACGAACGGTTTTCGTCGTCACCGGCCGCATGCCCGGATCCGACCAGTACGACATCTGAGGTCCTGCCGGGCCGAACAGGCCCACCGCGAAACCAAAGCCTGGCTCGCCCGCACCCGCCAACCCTCGAATCCAAGCGCCCCAAAGCAAAGCCGCCGCAACATAAACCCCTCCCACCCTGGGGGGTGGGCCACCCTAAGCACAGAGTACGGCGAAATGGGCGGTGGGACGAGGGTTGAGGGGCGGGTTGTGGACAATTCAGCGGGCTGTGGACAACTGGAGTCCAAGTAAGACCGTGACGCAACGGTGCCCCGGCACCGACAGCACTGGAGCCGACAGCACTGGAGCCGAAAGCACTGGGGCACCGTGGAAACGCGCGATCAGCCGAAACGGCCGGAGATGTAGTCCTCTGTGGCCTTCTGGCCGGGGTTGGAGAAGATCTTCTCCGTGTCGTCGATCTCGACAAGGCGGCCGGGCTGGCCGGTGGCCTTCAGGTTGAAGAACGCGGTCTGGTCGCTGACCCGCGCGGCCTGCTGCATGTTGTGCGTGACGATGACGATCGTGTAGTCCTTCTTCAGCTCGCCGATCAGGTCCTCGATGGCGAGGGTCGAAATCGGGTCGAGTGCCGAACACGGTTCGTCCATCAGCAGCACCTCGGGCTGCACGGCGATCGCACGGGCGATGCACAGCCGCTGCTGCTGTCCGCCGGAGAGGCCACCGCCGGGCTTGTTGAGCCGGCCGGACACCTCGTCCCACAGGTTGGCGCTGCGCAGCGCCCGTTCCGCGATGTCGTCGAGCTTCTTCTTGTCGCGCACGCCGGACAGGCGCAGGCCGGCAACGACGTTGTCGCGGATGGACATCGTCGGGAACGGGTTGGGCCGCTGGAAAACCATGCCGATGGTGCGTCGGACGATCACCGGGTCGACCGACGACGCGTAGATGTCCTCGCCGTCGAGCTGCACCTTGCCCTCGACGCGCGCGCCGGGGATGACCTCGTGCATGCGGTTGAGCGACCGGAGCACGGTGGACTTGCCGCAACCGGACGGGCCGATGAACGCGGTCACGCTGCGCGGCGGCACGGACAGACCGACGTCGGCGACGGCGTGGAACTTGCCGTAGTAGAGGTTCAGGTCCTTGACATCGATTCGCTTCGCCATTTTACGATCACCTTCCTTGTGGCCAACGACGCTCTAGTCGCGAACTCGCGCGAATCGGGCGATCGTTCTGGCGACGAGATTGAGCACGAGCACGATCAGGATCAGGGTGAGCGCGCCGGCCCATGCCCGGTTGACCGCGTTGTTGCTGGACGCCCCGACCTCGGTGAACACGAACAGCGGCAGCGAACCCTGCGGGCCGCTGAACGGGTTGTTGTTGATCGACGGGTTGCCGAACACGGTGAGCAGCACGGGCGCGGTCTCACCCATCACACGGGAGATCGCCAGCATCACGCCGGTGACGATGCCGGGCAGCGCGGTGGGCAGCACGATCCGGACGACCGTTTTCCACTTCGCCACGCCGAGCGCGAACGACGCCTCGCGCAGTGCGGTCGGCACGAGTTTGAGCATTTCCTCGCTGGACCGCACGACCGTGGGCAACATCAGGATCAACAACGCGAGCGAACCTGCGAAACCGGAGAAGCTCTGGTGCAGCGCGAGAATCCACAGCGCGAGGATGAACAGACCGGCCACAATGGACGGAAGGCCGGTCATGACGTCGACGAAGAAGCTGACAACGCGGCCGAGTCGACCTGATGAGTACTCGACGAGGTAGATGGCGACCATGATGCCGAAGGGCACTGCGATGATGGTCGCGATGCCGACCTGCTCCAGGGTGCCGATGATCGCGTTGTACGCACCGCCGTTGGGGTCGGTCTCGGCGACCGCGCGCATGGAGTGGCCGAAGAACTCGCCGTCGAAGCGCTTGAGGCCGGCGGCGATCGTGTAGATGAGGATCGCGAGCAGCGGCAGCAGCGCGAGCGCCACCGAGACCACGAGCACGCTGGTCATCAGCCGGTCCTTGCCGTGCCGCCAGCCTTCGACCGCGCTCGACGCGATGGTTTGCGCGACGATGTAGAGCAGCGCGGCGATGACCGCGAACGCGGCGTAGCCGTGGATGGCGCCGATGGCGAGCAGCGCGGCGGAGATGCCGATCGCGACGACCGCGATGACGATGAACGACCAGATCGGCAGCTTGGGCCGAACCAGGTTGGGACCGCGCAGCGGCGCGTCCAGCTCGTCTGGTGCTGTCAGGGTCATGCCGCCGCCCTCCGTGCACCGCGCCGGGCGATGGCCCGTGCCCCGAAGTTGACCAGCAGGGTGATGGCGAACAGGATCAGGCCGGAGGCGATCAGGCCGCCCCGGCCGATGTCGCCGGCGTCCGCCCATTTGGTGGCGATGTTCGCGGCGATGGTGTTGCCCCCCGGGTCGAGGATGTGGAAGCTGATGCCGTAGTTGGCGGACAGCACGAGGGCGACCGCGATGGTCTCACCGATGGCCCGACCGAAGCCGAGCACAAGCGCGCTGACCATGCCGGAACGGCCATAGGGCAGCACCGCCATTTTGATCATTTCCCACCTGGTCGCGCCGAGCGCGAGCGAGCCCTCGATGTGTTCCTTCGGCGTCTGTACGAACACCTCGCGGCAGATCGCGGCGACGATCGGCAGCACCATCACGGCGAGCACGATCGAAGCGGCGAACACCGACTGGCCGTACTCCTGGTTCGTCGAGGAGAACAGCGGGAACCAACCCAGATACCTGTTCAGCAGCTTGGAGAACGGGATCAGCGCGGGGACCAGGAACTTCAGGCCCCACAGGCCGAAGACCACGCTGGGCACCGCGGCGAGCAGGTCGACCAGGTAACCGAGCGGGCGGGCGAGGGACCTCGGCGCGTACTGGCTGATGAACAGCGCGACACCGATGGCGATGCTGCCGCCGATGATCAGCGCGATCACCGAGCTGAGCACGCTGCCGAACGCCAACGCGGCGATGCCGAAGGACTGGGAGCCGTCCGGGTCCCAGCCGAGGGTGCCGAAGAAGTTGCTCTTGTCCTTGGATACCGCCGGGATGGCCTCGAAGATCAGGAAGGCGGCGATGAGAGCCATCACCACCAGGATCAGGATGCCCGAGCCCTTGGACAGCATCCGGAAGACGATGTCCCCACCGCGCGAGACGTTGGCGGTCAGGGCCGACGCACGATCAGGGCGACTCGACCCGGGTTGCCCGCCCGGCTGGCCCGCCGAGTCCGACGGCCTTTGTGTGGTGGCGATGTCGAGCTCCTGTCCGGAGAGGTGATCGATGTCGTAGGTCGTTGTCGCGGCTGGTCGGCGATCTGCCCGCCGGGCCTGCTGGCACCGACGGGCAAGGCCCGGTCGGGGCCCGCCAGCCCCGACCGGGAGGGCCGAACGTCAGCCGAGCGAGTTGACCGCGGCCGCGACCTTGGTCTGGAGGTCGGAGGGCAGCGGCACGTAGCCCTGGCTGGTCAGCGTGCTCTGGCCGGCGGCGCTGGCCGCGTAGCCGAGGAAGCTCTTGAGCAGCGGCAGCTTGGCCGATGCGTTGCCCTTCGAGCAGACGATTTCGTAGGTGACCAGCAGGTTCGGGTAGGCGTCCGAGTCCGTGTTGGTGTAGTCGAATTGCAGCTTCAGGTCGTTGCCTGAGCCGACGACCTGGGCCTTTGCCAGGAAGTTCACCACGTTCTGGGTGGTCAGCGGGACGAAAGCGCCCGCGGCGTTGCTGACCGAGGCCATCGGCAGGTCGTTCTGCGTCGCGAAGGACTGCTCGAAGTAGCCGATGCCGCCGCTGGTGGACTTGACGCTGCTGGCAACCAGCGAACTGCCCTTCTCACCCTGGCCGCCCGATGCCGGCCAGTTCTTGTTGGCGCCGTAGGTCCAGTCCGACTTGGCCTCGTTGGCCAGGTAGTTGGTGAAGTTGTAGCTGGTGCCCGACGAGTCCGACCGGTGGAAGGTCTGGATCGACAGGTTCGGCAGCGTGGTGCCGGAGTTGTCCTTGGCGATCGCCGGGTCGTTCCAGTTGGTGATCTTGCCGGTGAAGATCTTCGCCAGGTTGCTGGCGGAGAGGTTCAGCTTGGTCACGCCGGGGACGTTGTAGCCGATGGCGATCGGGCCCGGGGCCAGCGGGATGTCGATCGCGGGGCCGCTCTTGCAGCGCGCGTCTGCGGCAGGATGGTTCGAGGAGTCCAGCGGGAAGTCCGAGCCGGCGAAGTCGAGGGTGCCGGAGGCGAACTGGGTGACACCAGCACCGGAGCCGACGCCCTGGTAGTTGATGTTGGCGCCGCCGCACTGGGTTTCGTACGCCTTGTTCCAGGCGCTGATCGCGTTCTGCTGGGCGGTCGACCCGCCGGACGTCAGGGCGCCGGACTGGCAGGAGATGCCGCTGGCCGCACCACTTGTCGTCGATGAGCCGCCGGAACCGCCGGTCGAGTTGTTGTCCGACCCACAACCGGCGAGCACAAGAGCGGCAGCCCCCGCAGCCGCGATGCCGACCGCGGCAGCGCGGTACTTGATCTTCACCTGAGATCCTCCAACTAGGAGCCATGGACCGATCGCGACGTGGTCGCGCTTGACACGGACGGTAGGCAGTGCTGGTGGACGGCTGGCCGTCTACAGGTGAACTGAAGGTGAACTTGACACGCCAGGTGACCAGCCGCACCTCCATTGGAGTGAGCTGTGCCTCTGTCCGTGACCTGGCTGTTTGCCGCGCGTGACCTCCCTCGCACGGCTACGGCACGGAGTGCGTCAGTACGCGTACTGCACGTCAGCGTCCCAGTGACCGAACCCCAACCGGGAGTACACGGCGATGGCCGGAGCGTTGTCCGATTCCACGTACAACATCACCTGCCGGCAGCCCCGGGCAGCGAGGTAGCGCAGGCCCGCGAGGGTCAGGATGGAGCCGAGGCCCTGACCGGACGCGCTCGGGTCGACCCCGACCACGTACACCTCGCCCATGGGCGCCCCGCCGCCGTCGAGCTCCTTGTGGATCTTGGTCCAGTGGAAGCCGAGGAGGGTGTCGTCGGCCTCGCGCACGGCAAGGAAGAAACCGTCCGGGTCGAACCACGGCTCGGCCTCGTCCGCCAGGACGTCCGCGACCGAGAGCAAACTCTGTTCCGGATGCCAGGCGAACGCGCGGCGGTTCACCTCGACCAACGCCGGCTCATCCGCGCCAACCTGGAACGTCCGCAGCGCAACGCCGTCGGGCAACGGACGCGGTTCGGGGAGGCCGTTCGGAAGATCGGCGAACGTGAGCAGCATGCGGCGCAGCTCGCGCACCCTGCTCAGGCCGAAGCGGGCGGCGAGCGCGGCGGCGGCCGGATGGTCGCCGTGCGCCCACACCCGCAACGTCTCGGTGTCGTCCCGCGCCGCCGGACCGACCCGGTCGAGCAGGCCGGCGACCAGCGCGGCACCCACCCCGCGACGCCGATGGTCGGGATGCACGATCAGCTCGGCGATCTGGCGACAGAACGAGTCACCGTGCGTGTTCCTGCTGACCACGCCGACCAACTCGGCGCCGTCCGTGGCCAGCCCGTACTCGTTCGACCGGAATTCTGCCGGCAGGCCGTCCGCCGGATCGAAGTTCGGTCGTCCGTCTGCTGCCTTCGCGGCCGTCAACAGCGCGATGAGCTGCTCGGTTTCGACGTCGGTCAGGCGGCTACGCCAGCTGATCTCGGGCACCCCGAGGACGTTAGGCCGGCTCAGGCGAGCACGTCCACCGGATCGATCGTGATGTTCTCGGCCGCGCTGCTGTTGCGGCCGGGCCGGACGAACTTGTAGCCGACGTTGCGCACGGTGCCGATCATCTGCTCGTGCTCGTGGCCGAGCTTGGCGCGCAGCCGCCGCACGTGCACGTCGACGGTCCTGGTGCCACCGAAGAAGTCGTAGCCCCACACCTCCTGGAGCAGCTGGGCGCGGGTGAACACCCGGCCCGCGTGCGCGGCGAGGTACTTGAGCAGCTCGAACTCCTTGTAGGTGAGGTCGAGCAGGCGACCGCGCAGCCGCGCGGTGTAGGTGGACTCGTCGATGACCAGCTCGCCGAGTTGCAGGGCGCCCTCACCGGCCCGGGAGGCGTCAACGCGGCGTGAGCGGACCAGGCGCAGCCGGGCGTCCACCTCGGCCGGACCCGCGGTCGGGCAGCATGATCTCGTCGATGCCCCATTCCGCGGCGACGGCGACAAGGCCGCCCTCGTTGATCACGGCGACGACCGGGACCTCGACCCCGCTGCTGGCCAGCAGGCGGCACAGGCTGCGCGCGCCGGCGAGGTCGACGCGGGCGTCCACGAGCACGGCGTCGTACGGGCCGGCTTCCAGCAGGGCGGCCACGTCGGGGGCGACAGGGCGCACCCGGTGGGACAGCAGACCCAGCGCGGGCAGCACCGATGCCGGTTCTGGATCGCTGGTCAGCAAGAGCAGGTCGACACCCATGGCGGCGCACCTCCCGGTCAGCGACGGCCCCGCACGCGAGCGTGCCGGACCGCCGAGGAGTATGACTGGAGCGGCTCCGTTGCCGTCAGATGTCGGGGACAATACCTAGCAGATCGGGATATGCCCAGGTCGTGACGAGAGCGTCACACCAATGGCGCTGTCTGGAGTCGCAGCGGCCGGACGACCGGGCCGGTGGACGTCACCGGAGTGTGATGGTCGGGAACAGCCATGACACCCTTGTCGTTGCAGTGGAGCGGAGAGGTGGACACTCGGCGTGAGCAAGGGCGTACGTAGGCTTCTGATCATCGTCATCGTGGTGGTCGCGGTACTGGTGGCCGCCGACTTCGGCACGGCCGCAGCCGCCGAGTACCAGATCTCCAAGCAGATGCGCAGCGAGCTGAACCTGACCAGCGATCCGTCGGTCGACATCAAGGGCTTCCCGTTCATCACCCAGGCGTTGGGCGGTGACTACAAGGACATCGCCGTGTCGGCCAACGGCGTCCCGGTCGGCAACACCCTGCGTGACCTTGAGGTCGACGCGGACCTGAAGAACGTTCGCATCCCTCTCTCGGACGTGCTCTCCGGCAAGTTCTCCGCGCTGACCGTCGACGAGGTGGACGGTCAGGTGCAGATCAACGCCAGCGACCTCGGCAGGCTCATCGGCGTCCCGGACCTCACCATCAACCCGGAGTCGCTGGACTTCATCGAGGGTTTCGGGGTCGACGAGCACAACCAGCAGGTCCAGCAGCAACAGCAGGCCAAGGGCAACAGCAGCCCGACGCCGATGTACACCAAGGCCGGCATCAACCTCTCCGGCACGATCAACATCGCGGGCGTGCAGACCACGGTCAACGCCTACGGGCTGATCTCGATCGTCGGTACCGACATCGTGCTCAAGCCGAACAAGCTGGAACTGTCCAACTCCGTGATCACCGGACCGATCCCGGACGCGATCGAGCAGCCGATCCTCAAGCAGCTCACGTACACCTTCCACCGCAACTCGCTGCCGCTGCCGTTCTCGGTGACACCGGTCGGGGTCGCGGTGCAGGGTGGTAACGGCGGCGCGCTGATCGTGCAGGGCATCGCCAAGAACATCAGCTTCAGCGGGAGCGCGAACAGCCAATGACCGGTGTGTGGGTACTGCTCGGCGCCCTGGTCGTCGCCGGGGTCGCCGGATGGTGGCTGCGCACGGCCAACGGCCGGATCCGCGTCTCCTCCTCGACCACCCCGTCCCAGGAGGCAGCGAGCGCGGCCGACTTGCTTCCTGGTCCGATCCGTGCCGCGCTCGACCCCTCCGCGGCGGTCACCCTGGTCCAGCTCTCCACCACGTTCTGCGCGTCCTGCCGGCAGGCCGGCACGCTGCTCACCGGCTTCGTGGCCGACACCGAGGGCGTCGCCCACGTGGAACTGGACGTGACCGACGAGCCCTCGGTGGCCACCAGGGTCGGCGTGTTGCGCACCCCGACCACCCTCGCCCTTGCCGCCGACGGGACCGAACTGCTCAGGGTCGGCGGCGTGCCCAAGCGGGACGCCCTGCTCGCCGCGCTGCGTCCGCACCTGCCAACTTCCGCCTGATCAGCGGCTTGCTCGGACTCCGACAGGATCGGGGTCAACCGCGTTCCACCTGATGGACGCAACTCCCAGGAGCAGGGGGTGCGGGGTACGCTCAGCCGCGTGCGAACGATGCTGACCAGGCGCCGCGCGGTGGACTACCGCCGCGTACAGAGCAGCCTGTGTCGGCTCGGCGACTGACCCCAGGCGGAATCTCCCCTTTTCCGGGTCACGCGGCACACTGTGCGTGTCTCGCGCGTGACGTGCCAGCACCAATCGGATGAAAACCAAGCTTGTCACATCCTCCGAAATCGGGAGTTCGATCATGCGCAACCCGCCTGCCGTCGATCCGCGTGGCCCGCGGTTCGGCGCCTGGATCACCACGGTCGTCCTTGCGGTGACCCTGGTGCTGTCCTCGTTCTCCCCGCTCGCCGCGTTGATCGTGCTCGCCGTCCAGGCCGTGATCTTCGGCATCGGCGCGTTCTTCGGGCTCGGCTACGCGCCGTACGGATTGATCTACCGCTACCTGGTCGCGCCCCGGCTGGGCCCGACCGACGAGCGCGAGGAGGCCGCGCCGCCCCGGTTCGCCCAGGGTGTCGGGTTCGGCTTCGCGGTCATCGGCGTGATCGGGTTCGCCACCGGCCTCACCCCGCTCGGCCTGATCGCGACCGCGCTCGCGCTGATCGCCGCGTTCCTCAACGCGGCGTTCGCGTTCTGCCTCGGTTGCGAGGTGTACCTGCTGCTGCGGCGCGCCGGCGTGCCGGCATTCGGCGGCTGACCACGGCAGCACTGTCCGAACTACGCGATGTGGATTTTCAACACCAATAAGGGAAAGTGGGAATCAGCTCGATGAGCCGTGAGAATGTCCTGGTTTCGGCGGAATGGGCGGAGAACAACCTCAACACGCCGGGAGTGGTGTTCGTCGAGGTCGACGAGGACACCAGCGCATACGACGGTGGCCACATTCCGGGCGCCGTGAAAATCGACTGGAAGCAGGAGTTGCAGGACCCGGTGCGCCGCGACTTCGTGGACAAGGCCGGCTTCGAGAAGCTGCTCTCCAACAAGGGCATCGGCAACGACGACCAGGTGATCCTCTACGGCGGCAACAACAACTGGTTCGCCGCGTACGCGTACTGGTACTTCAAGCTCTACGGCCACGACAACGTGAAGCTGCTCGACGGCGGCCGCAAGAAGTGGGAACTCGACGGTCGGACGCTCTCCGCCGACGAGGTCAAGCGCGAGGCCACCAACTACACGGCCAAGGAACCGGACACCACGATCCGCGCCTTCCGTGACGAGGTCGTCGCCGCGATCAACGCCAAGAACCTCATCGACGTGCGCTCGCCGGACGAGTTCTCCGGCAAGCTGCTGGCCCCCGCGCACCTGCCGCAGGAGTCCGCGCAGCGCCCCGGCCACGTGCCGAGTGCGCTGAACGTCCCGTGGGCCAAGGCCGCGAACGAGGACGGCACCTTCCGCTCCGACGACGAACTACGCGAGCTGTACAAGGAGGCCGGCCTCGACGAGTCGAAGCCCACCATCGCGTACTGCCGCATCGGCGAGCGTTCCTCGCACACCTGGTTCGCCCTGCACGAACTGCTCGGCCTTACTGACGTGAAGAACTACGACGGATCGTGGACCGAGTACGGCTCCCTGGTGGGCGTGCCGGTCGCGGTCGGAACGGAGTCCTGACCATGAGCGACGGATGCGGCGCGCCGACCCAGTCGGCCCAACTCCCCGCCAACATCGACCTGACCACCCAGGTGGTGCTCGCCGGCAAGGTCGTCGCCGGGGAGCGCCCGGTCCCTGGCGCGTTCGTCCGCCTGCTCAACGCGGACGGCGACTTCGCGGGCGAGGTGGTCGCCTCCAACGACGGTGACTTCCGGTTCTTCGCCGCCCCCGGCAACTGGACGGTGCGCGCGCTGCACCGGACCGGCAACGGCCAGGCGGAGATCAGCGCGGACGGCCCCGGCCTGCACGAGGCGACCATCGCCGTAGCCTGATCCAGAGCCACCCGTTCGAGGGTCGGTGGGCACCCGCCCACCGACCCTCGCGCGTGTTCAGGGTCTCGTCCGGTCCGCGGTGGCCGCTGGACTACCGGCGGATATCCTCGGCGGGTGGAACAGTTCTATACGGCTCTGCTGGTCCTTGTCGTCGTGGCGGTCGCCTGGTTCTCCGTGTACGTCGTGTACCGGATGATGCGCGAGCACCGTTGATGAGCACCGACGACGACACCCCGGCCCAGGACGCCGCCGACGGTTCCGGCAACGCGGCAGGCGCACCGGTTCCGGGCAGCGGCGACGCTGCGATCCGGCTGGCCGAGCAGCGCGCGCAGACCACCCGCGCGCGGAACCTGCCGCAGTTCGAGGACCTGCCGGTGCCCGGCGACACCGCGAACCTGCGCGAGGGCCCGAACCTCAACGACGCCTGCCTCGCCCTGTTGCCGCTGGTCGGTGTGTGGCGCGGCGAGGGCGAGATCGACTATCCGACGATCGACGGTCCGCAGCGGTTCGGCCAACAGATCACGTTCGCGCACGACGGCAGGCCGTTCCTCTACTACGAGGCCCGTTCCTGGCTGCTCGACGCCGAGGGCAAGGTCATCCGGCCGGCGCACCGCGAGGTCGGCTGGTGGCGGCCGCAGCAGGACGACACGATCGAGGTGTTGATCAGCACGGCCAGCGGCATCGTGGAGATCTACTACGGCACGCCGCGCACCCAGACCTCCTGGGAGCTGGCCACCGACATCGTGACCCGCACGGCGACGGCCAAGGAGGTCAACGCGGCCAAGCGGCTCTACGGCATCGTCAACTCGGGCGACCTCGCCTACGTGGAGGAGATCGCGATGATGGGCCAGCCTATGCAGCCGCACGTGTCGGCGTACCTGACCCGGTTCGTCGGCTGACGCCCGTCATCGTTGCGAAGATGACCAGCCCACCGAGCGGCAGCACCGCGACGACCACCGCCATCGGCAGCGCGGTGCCAACGCCGCCGAGGCCGACGACCGGCGCCATCAGGCCACCGAAGATGTACTGCAGCACGCCGACCAGCGAGGACGCCGTGCCGGCGCGGCTGGCATAGTCGGCAAGGGCCATGGTCAGCGAGTTCGGCGCGACCAGCCCGATGCTCGACACGACAAGGAACAACGCGGGCAACACCACCGGCAGGCCGGCCCCCACCAGCACGCCGAGCAGCAGCAACAGGCCGCCGGTCGCGGAGATGGCAAGGCCGACGGCGAGCAGCCGTCGAGACGTGAACCGGCGCACCAGCCGCCCGTTCACCTGCCCGACCAGCACGATCCCCAGCCCGTTGACCGCGAACACCAGGCTGAACCCCTGCGGGCTGAGGCCGAACACGTTCTGCAGGACGAACGACGATCCGGAGATGTAGGCGAACATCGCGGCGAACGCCATTCCGCCGGAGAGCGCGTAGCCGACGAACACCCGGTCGGTGAGCAGGCCCCGGTAGGCCAGCAAGGTGGCCGAGAGGCGCGCAGGCCCGCGCCGCTCGACCGGCAGCGACTCCGCCAGCCACAGCGCGCTGACCACGGCCAGCACGAACCCGATCGCGGTGAGCGTCCAGAACACCCCGCGCCACGAGGTGAACCGGAGGATCTGTCCGCCGATGATCGGCGCCAGGATCGGTGCGGTGCCGTTGATCAGCATCAACAGTGACAGGAACCGCGACATCATGCTGCCCGAGTAGCGGTCCCGAACAGCTGCGTTCGCGATCACCAGGCCGGCGGCGCCGCCGAGCGCCTGCACGAACCGGACCACCGTCAACACGTAGATCGACGGCGCGAGCGCGCACACGGCCGAGAACACGGTGAACACGGCGAGGCCGACAAGCAGCGGCCTGCGCCTGCCGAAGCTGTCCGAGAACGGCCCGGCGATCAGCTGCCCCAGCGCGAGGCCGACCATGCACGCGGCCAGGGTGAGCTGCACCGATGACGCGTCGGCGTGCAGTTCCGCCGAGATCGACGGGAAGGCCGGCAGGTACATGTCGTTGGACAGCGGCCCGAACGCGGACAGCGCACCGAGGATGACGACCAGCCGGGCGCTGCGACGCTGGGTGGACTCGCCGTCGTCGCCCGGTCGGGGTGGAGCCATGCCGCTCAGAAGCGGGGGTGGTTGCCGCACATGACGACGCGGACGTCTTCGTCCGTGACGTCCTTGGTCGGCTTGATCTCGCCGAGGACCCAGGCGGGGATGTGCCGCGCGGTGAGCATGGCGAGCGCGCGGTCCGAGTCTTCTTCCGCGATGACGGCAACCATGCCGACGCCCATGTTGAACGTCTTCTCCATCTCGGCGCGGTCGATGCGGCCGCGCTGGGCGAGGAGGGCGAAGACGGGGGCGGGGGTCCAGGTGCCTCGGTCGATCCGCGCGGTGAGGCCGGGCGGGAGGACGCGGGCCAGGTTCGCGGCCAGGCCGCCGCCGGTGATGTGGGCGAAGGTCCGCACCTCGGTCTCGGCGACGAGGGCGAGGCAGTCCTTGGCGTAGATGCGCGTTGGTTCGAGGAGTTCCTCGCCGAGGGTCCTGCCGAACTCCTCGACGTGGCCGGACAGCGGCATCCTGGCGATCTCAAGCAGGACCTGGCGCGCGAGCGAGTAGCCGTTGGAGTGCAGGCCGGACGAGCCCATGGCGATGACCACGTCTCCAGGGCTGACCCGTTCCGGACCGAGGATGCTCTGGGCCTCGACCACGCCGACGCCGGTCGCGGAGAGGTCGTAGTCGCCGCCGCTCATCAGGCCGGGGTGTTCCGCGGTTTCGCCGCCGAGCAGGGCGCAGCCCGCTTGCACGCAACCTTCGGCGATGCCCTTGACGAGCATGGCGATCCGGTCGGGCACGACCTTGCCGACCGCGATGTAGTCCTGGAGGAACAGCGGTTCCGCGCCGCACACGACCAGGTCGTCGACGACCATGGCGACCAGGTCGATGCCGATGGTGTCGTGGAGGTCCAGTGCCTGGGCGACCGCGATCTTGGTGCCGACACCGTCGGTCGACGACGCGAGCACCGGTTCGGACCAGCGGTCCAGGCGCAGTTCGAACAGGCCGGCGAAGCCGCCGATGCCGCCGAGGACCTCCGGCCGGTTGGCTCGCGCCGCGAACGGCTTGAGCTTGTCCACGGCTTCTTCACCGGCGGCGATGTCCACCCCGGCCGCTGCGTAGGTGGTGCCTGCTGGCGAATCCTCGGGCGACTGCGTGGTCACTGCTCAAGTCTCCATCGTGGAGCGGATCTGGACGTGGTTGCCGCGACGTGTCCGGGTGGCCCGGACACCGTACCTGGCCGGGCCGGCGCACAAACCCGGGTCACGGCCTGCGGAGCGCTTCCTCGGCGCCGTACCCGCTCGGCACCGAGGCCGAGGACACGCCGACCGAGCCGGGGTCCATGGACCGGCCTGCCGCGTTCATGTCCTCGATCAGGTGTTTGCCGATCAGCGCGTCGTCGGGCAGCGGGATCGGGTACTCGCCGGTGAAGCAGGCGGTGCACAGGCGGGTGCGCGGCTGTTCGCTTGCGGCGACCAGATTCTCCAGCGACACGTAGCCGAGCGAGTCGGCGCCGATCGAACGGCGTACGCCGTCGATGTCCAGGCCGTTCGCGATCAGTTCCGCGCGGGAGGCGAAGTCGATGCCGTAGAAGCAGGGCCAGCGGACCGGCGGAGAGGCGATGCGCACGTGCACCTCGACGGCGCCCGCCTCGCGGAGCATCCGGACCAGGGCGCGTTGGGTGTTGCCGCGCACGATGGAGTCGTCGACGACGACGAGTCGCCTGCCCCGGATGACGTCGCGCAACGGGTTGAGCTTGAGCCGGATGCCGAGTTGGCGGATGGTCTGCGACGGCTGGATGAACGTGCGGCCGACGTAGGCGTTCTTGACGAGACCGGACCCGTACGGGATGCCGGAGCCCTGCGCGTAGCCGATGGCGGCGGGGGTGCCGGACTCGGGCACCGGGATGACCAGGTCGGCTTCGACTGGGTTCTCCAGGGCGAGCCTGCGGCCGATCTCGACGCGGGTGGCGTGCACGGAACGGCCCGCGATGGTGGTGTCCGGGCGGGCGAGGTAGACGTACTCGAACACGCAGCCCTTGGGTTCGGGGATGGCGAAGCGGGTGGAGCGTAGGCCGTCCGCGTCGATGGCGAGCAGTTCGCCCGGCTCGACCTCGCGCACGAACGACGCGCCGACGATGTCCAGGGCGGCGGTCTCGCTTGCGACGATCCAGCCGCGTTCCAGACGCCCGAGCACGAGCGGGTGCACGCCCTGCGGGTCACGCGCGGCGTAGAGGGTCGACTCGTCGGCGAAGACCAGGCAGAACGCGCCACGCAGGGTGGGCAGCAGGTTGAGGGCGGCCTGTTCGATGCCGGTGTCCGCGGCTGCCGAGGCGAGCAGGCCGCAGACCAGGTCGGAGTCGGTGGTGGCGCCCTGGCCGGTGTCCGCGCCTGCTTCCCTGGCCCGCGCGAGCAGTTCGGCGGTGTTCACCAGGTTGCCGTTGTGGCCGAGGACGAGGCCGCTGCCGGTCGCGGTGTTGCGGAAGGTGGGCTGGGCGTTCTCCCAGGTGGACGAGCCGGTGGTGGAGTAGCGGCAGTGGCCGACCGCGAGGTGGCCGTGCAGCGAGGAGAGCACCTGCTCGTCGAAGACCTGGCTGACCAGGCCGAGGTCCTTGAAGACCACGATCTGGCGGCCGTCGGACACGGAGATGCCGGCCGATTCCTGTCCTCTGTGTTGCAACGCATACAGACCGTAGAAGGTGAGCTTGGCCACTTCCTCGCCGGGAGCCCACACGCCGAACACACCGCACTCCTCGCGCGGCCCCTCGTCGGACTGCGCGGCGTGGGTGGCTGCGGTTATCGGGATCGCGGTATCGGGGTCGAGATCTCCTGGTCCAGCGGTTGCCTGGTCAGTGACCACCGAGAACTCCCTTTCCAGACGCCGATCGAGGCACCTTCAGTCTAGGTGCTGGCGGCGACCGAACCGAGTTCGCTGGGTCAGATCCGGACGACGGGGAGCAGTTCGGAGAGGTCGGCGCGGGAGCCGGAGGCGGTGACCCGCGCGGCCTCGACGGCCGCCGGCCAGCTCAGCAGGCCGGTGGCGAGTTCGAGCCAGGTGCGCGGGTCGGTTTCGATCACGTTGGGCGGGGTGCCCCTGGTGTGTCGCGGGCCCGCGATGCACTGCACCGCCGCGAACGGCGGCACCCGGACCTCGACGCTGCGGCCGGGCGCGACCTGCGGCAGGACGCGCAGGCTGAGCCGGACGGCCGCGGCGAGGGTGGCCCGCTCGGGTTGATCTGCTTCGCCGGCGAGCCACGGTTGGACGGCGGCGACGGCGGCCCGCACCTCGTGCGGATCGGCCTGGCCCCGAGCGGTCACCGATCCAGGGTAGTGAGGGTTCAGATCCAGCCGTTGCGGACCGCGTGCAGGGCGAGTTGGAAGCGGTTGGCCGCGCCGGTGCGCGCCATCATGCCTTCCAGGTAGCGGAACAGTGTTCGTCGACTGACGCCGAGCGCGCGCGCCGCCTGGTCGTCGCCCATACCGGCGGCGAGCAGGCCGAGCAGCCTGCGTTCGTTGGGTTGCAGGTAGCGGCTGGCCGGGCGGTCGCGCACGTCGAAAGGGAGCGCGGCCTGCCAGCACATCTCGAAAAGGCCGATCAACGCGGACAGCAGCGCGCACGGCCGGATCAGCAGGGCGGACACGTCGCAGTCGGCCTGTGGCAGCGACTGGGAGACGACGGCGCAGTCGTCGTCGAAGATCATCAGCTTGACCGGGACCTCGGGGAGGGTGCGGGCCTCCTCGCCGGCGAGCACGCCGGGGATGACGTTGTCCGCGAGGTAGTCGCCTCGGCCGAGCGCGGTGGTCGCGTACACGACCCGGTAGCGGACTCCTCGGTTGAGGTTGTCCAGTTCGACCTGGTTGGCGTCCGCGTCCGCGTAGTAGGGCGGCGAGTCGAAGCCGAGGATCTCCTCGTGCGCGGACCGTTCCAGTTGGGTGATCCGCTCGGAGACCGTGTTGCCCGGAATGACCTCGATCAGGTTGTTCGCGGGTTCGCCGCCGGCCGTGCGCACGAACCCCTCGTACGCGCCGATCGCGGCGACCCTCGCCTGGCGCAGGTCGGCTTCCCTGCGCCGGATGAGCAGGTCGAGCGCGGGGCCGGGGCGCATCGGCACGGCCGATCCGGTGTCGTCGACGAAGCTGACCAGGCCGGCTTCGCGCAGGGTCGCCAGCGCGTCGCGGACCTCGGTCGGGGTCTGGGCGGTGTGTTTGGCCAGCACCTCGACGTCGGACGGTCCTCCGGCGAGTAATCGCTGGTACACCACGGCCGAACCGTCGGTTAGGCCCAGCAGGGTGAGGTCGTTGATGCGAATGGCGGTCACGTGATAGCTCCTGACCTGCGACGAGGCGGCACATCAGTGTCAATGGCACAGACGCGACACCACAAGCTTCACACGCGCGCTACATATGACACAGCACCAGGTGATCTGCCTCCCACTGACTACGCCATTCGGCGCATCAGGGCCGACAGGACAAGAAACCGAACAACTGAAGAATTCGACCGAGCGGCAAAACGGAGTAACCGAATTGCCGTTCGGCAGATGCCAACTGTCGCCCTGCACCGAAATCGGGGGTGGTTCGCCGGGAGCGGACCGCTCCCGATTTCGATTTTCGCTCATCTTCGCGGCAGTCGGTTAACAACGGACGGGAATGCGACGATCCCACCACCAGGTGACGATCCGGGGAACTCACCAGGTTTTCCTTCGACCGGATTGAGGTGGTGCGCGATGACACCCGGCGCTGCGGGCGGGATTCCGCCGATCACCGACAGCATGCGGGAAAGCGCGCTGAGCAATCCAAATTCTTGGCTTTATGTGATCGACCCCGCGTTCGACCCGAACTCCGAGGTGCCCGCGTGGGGCATTGTCGGTGCCTATCCGGTCAACGCGGATGGCCGGATCGAGTCGCGGTTCGCGGCCAACGACACGTATCGGCCCTCACCTCGCGCGTTGGGCTGGCCGGAACCGACGACGCAACTGGAGCGGATGATCCAGCTCGCCAAGGCTGGCCACCGGCCTGCGCGGGAACTGCCGGCCGCGGTGCTGGACGCGTCCTTGTTCGTCTACCAGGCGCGGGACGGTCGCCACACCGCTGAGGGCCTGCTCGCCTTTCCGGACCGGTACACCGGCAGGCTCGTGGTGCCGGCGTGCACGTCGGTCGACCACGTGCCGGCGGACTGGCCGGGCTGGCGCGCGGTGCGCGGGCGGGACCTGGTCGACGCGCTCGGCGACTGTCCGCTGGCAATCAACGCAGACGGCCCGATCAGCGCGATCATCCCGGCCGAACTGTTGCGCGCGATCGCGGGTACCCGCGCGCCGGCCGCCCGCTGATCGTGGTCTGGACTGCCCCGGCGCTGGTGGTGGGGTAACTTTCTGGTGCTGACCACACGTTCATCAACTTCTTGGGGGGCCGAGGAACTGATGCCGGGCGAGTTCTCGTTCTCACTCTCGTTGACCGCACTGGACATCCTCACCGAACTGCTGCGACTCGGTAGCTCGGTGACGATCTTCGAGGTGCCGAGTGTCGGGGCGACCATGAGCGATCGCAGGATGATCCGGGACGCCGTGCTGCGCGACCTGACCGCACGCAACCTCGCGCAGCGCGGCAGGCTGGAGCCGGAGGTCGAGGACGCGGTGACCCTGCTGAGCAAGTACCGGCACGCCATCGACGGCGCCGGCTTGCTGGTTGACGAGCGGCAGCTGTGCTACCGGGCCGCGACCGACGGCCGGGTCGCGGTGCTCGCGAGCAAGCAGGACACCGAGGTCCGGTTCGAACTGTTGCGACCGGAAAGCCTGGTCAATGCGGCGATGAACCCGATCGGCAACCTCAAGCCCGGTCCTGGCCAGTCGGTGACCTACCCGGAGCCGGTGCGGGAGCCGGCTCGGGCCGCGCACCGCAGGCCGGAGCCGGAGGAGGGCTTCGGCGGGTTGCGCAAGGCCAACCAGGGTCCTGCGGCGAACTACGAGTTGCAGCGGCGTTCGGCCGTGACCATCACGGAGAAGCCGCGCACCCAGATCGGCTGGTTCAGCGTCTACGGCCGGGACCAACTGGGGCGCCACCAGCGCGCGCCCGAGGTGACCTGGTTCGACACCGAGGACGGCCGCTACATGGGCTATCGCAGGCCGGGCACGGACGGCCAGCAGTGGACCACCTACTCGCCTGCGGACACGCCGAGGATCGCGCAGCAGGTGATCGCCATGCTGAACTCGGTCGGCCAGCCAAGCCGCTGAACCGCATTGGCGGCGGGCCGGCGGTTTATCCGTCGGCCAGCAGCCTGGCGATGTTGTCCGGCTTGCCTGGCTTGGCGAACAGCCAGCCCTGGCCGGAGTCGCAGCCGATCCGGCGCAGCCGTTCGGCCTGGGCCGGGGTTTCCACGCCCTCGGCGGTCACGGTCAGGCCGAGCGCGTGCGCGAGCGTGACCAGGGTGGCGACGATCTGCGCGTCCACCGGATCGGCGCGATCGGACGCTTGCAGGCCCTCCACGAACGAGCCGGCGATCTTGAGTTCCTTGACCGGCAGGTGCCGCAGGTAGGCGAGGTTCGAGTAGCCGGTGCCGAAGTCGTCGATGGCGATCCGCACACCCATCGCGTCCAGCGTGCGCAGGGCCTCCAGCGGCGCGTCCGAGGTACTCATGATCGCACTCTCGGTGACCTCCAGCTGGAGCAACCGCGCCGGCAGGCCGGTGTCCTCCAGCGCCTCGCACACCTGGGCGACCAGGTCGGGCTCGCGGGACTGGCGGACGGCGAGGTTGACGCTGATGTAGGGCGCGTCGTCGCCGAACTCGTCCAGCCAGCGCTTGGCCTGCGCGCACGCGGTGCGCAGCACCCAGCGACCGAGCGAGACGATCAGGCCGGTCTCCTCGGCGAGTTCGATGAACCGGTCCGGACCGAGCCGGCCGAACTCGGGGTGCTGCCAGCGAACCAGCGCCTCAACGCCGACGGTGCGCTCGTCGCCGAGCCGCACCAGCGGCTGGTAGTCGACGTAGAACTCCTCGCGCTCCATGGCGGCCGGCATGGCAGCCGCCAGCGCGAAGCGGGCCACCTCGTAGGCGTTGCGCTCGGAGTCGTACACGGCCCAGCGGCCCCGGCCGTCGGCCTTGGCCCAGTACTGGGTGATGTCCGCGTCGCGCATGAAGTCGGCCGCGTTGGTCGCGGCGACCGCGCGTTCCACCACGCCGATGCTGGCGGACACGGCGAGTTCGTGGCCGTCGATGCGAACCGGCGGTTCCAGCGTGCTCAGCACGGTCTCGGCGATGGCGATCACGTCGGCGGGGCCGTTGGTGCCCTCGACGAGGACGACGAACTCGTCCCCGCCCATCCTGGCGATCATGCGGCGTTCGCCTGCGACGGATTCGGCGAGCCGGGTGGCCACCGCGACCAGCAGGCGGTCGCCGACGTCGTGGCCGAGGCTGTCGTTGATGACCTTGAAGCCGTCGAGGTCGAGGTAGCACAGGCCGATGCGTTCCGGCGCTGCGCCGGGCGCGTCGAAGATGTCCGCGAGCCGCTCGGTGAACAGGGCCCGGTTGGGCAGGCCGGTGAGCGGGTCGTGGGTGGCCTGGTAGCGCAGGGTCTCCTGGAGGTCGTGCCGGTCGGTGACGTCCTCGATCATGGACACCAGGTAGAGCGGTGCGCCGATGTCGTCGCGGACCAGGGACACGGTGAGGTTGGCCCAGGCCCAGGTGCCGTCCGGCCGCTGCAGCCGCTTCTCCACCTGGTAGTGGTCGAGGTCGCCGCGCAGGACCTGTTCGTAGGAGAACCAGAGACCGTCGCATACGTCGACGGGATGCATGTAGTCGCGGACGTTGCTGGCAAGCAACTCCTCGCGGCTGGCGCCCATCATCCCGAGTAAAGCGTCGTTGACGTCGATGATCCGGCCGGTCAGGTCGGAGATGCCGATGCCGATCGCGGCGTCGGCGAACATGGCGCGGAACTTGTTCTCGCTGGCCCGCAGCGCGGCCTCGGCTTCGTCGCGGGCGTCGAGCACCGCGCCTCGGATGGCCTCCTGTTCGCGCAGGGTGCGCAGGCGCAGGGCGTGCGCGTACCCGGCGGCCAGCGCGCCCTGGAGTTCGGCGATGCGGTCGAGGCACCACGGCGCGGGTTCGACGCCGAGTTCGGGCAGCAGGCGTTCCCCGAGGATGTGCACGGAGCGGTGCAGGCTGGCCGGGGTGGTGAAGTGCGCGTTGACCAGTTCAACGCCCGGCGTTGTGCGCGACCTGCGGGTCGAACGTCTCGGCGGCGAGCGCCTCGACGAGGTCGCCGACGAGCTTGTCGAGCAGGTCGGCGACTTCGGCGCCGCTCATGGGCACGTAGCTGGTGCCGGCGAGGGCCGCTGCCCAGCCGAGCGCGAAGGAACGGACGGCCGACGCCGCGGCCGCCCTGACCGGGATGCATGCCGACGGGCGCGCGGTTCGCGGTCAGCTGCGCGACACCCGACCGCCGATTCGGGTGTTTCACTCCAGCAACCCCTCTCGCTTCACACGTGCGCACACTCGCTCGTGACGCAGCGAGCATACGGCCGACCGAGAGAACTACCTACTGAACACTTATGGGTGAATAAGTCATGTCTTATTCGTGACAAGACGAACATGGCTGCTCATTGACTCGGTCGTGATCCGGCTCCGTGCGCGAACGAAGCGGCTTCGACTCCCCGCGCAGGCGCCGTCTGGCTGCCTAGTCTAGGCAGGCACCTGCGCAAATCGTCAAGAAGCAGCTGCCCGAGATCGTGGCTGAATCCATTGCGGACAACGATCCGCAGTGCGGCCAGGTCGGTCCGGTTGGCGGGGAAGGAGTAGGCAGGGACCAGCCAGCCACCCTCTCTCAGGATGACTGATACGTCGAACACCGAGAAACCGGTGACGTCATCGTTGAGGGTGAACGCGAAAACCGGCAGGTTGTCACCGTGCGTCAGTAGGCGGAACGGTCCGAGTTCCGCGATCTCGCCGGACAGCCAGGTGGCCACGTCCCGGCAGTTCTGCTGGACGCGCCGGTAGCCGTCGAAGCCGAGCCGCACGAAGTTGTAGTACTGCGCCGCGACTTGCGCGCCCGGCCGGGAGAAGTTCAACGCGAAGGTCGGCATGTTGCCGCCGAGGTAGTTGACGTTGAACACCAACTCCTGGGGCAGCGCTTCAGCGTCGCGCCAGACCACCCAGCCGACACCGGGATAGACCAGGCCGAACTTGTGCCCCGATGTGTTGATCGAGGCGACCCTTGGCAGCCGGAAGTCCCACTCCAGATCGGGGTCGCAGAACGGCGCGATCATCGCGCCGGACGCACCGTCGACGTGCACCGGGATGTCGAGGCCGGTTTTCTCCTGCAACTCGTCCAGTGCCGCGCAGACCTCCGCGACCGGCTCGTACGAACCGTCGAAAGTGGACCCGAGAATGACGACGACGCCGATGGTGTTCTCGTCGCAGAGCTTGATCGCCTCCTCGCGCGGAGAGCGTGAACCGGTTGCCCTCCATGGGCACCAGCCGCGGCTCGACCTCCCAGTAGTTGGCGAACTTGTCCCAGCACACCTGCACGTTGATGCCCATGACGATGTTGGGCCGATCGGTGGACAGGCCCTCGGCACGCCGCTTGTTCTGCCAGCGTCGCTTGAGGGCGAGGCCGCCGAGCATGCACGCCTCGCTGGAACCCGTGGTCGAGCAGCCGATCGCGGTCTCCGGGTCGGCCGCGTGCCACAGGCCGGCGAGCATCCGCACGCACCGGGCCTCCAGTTCGGCCGTGCGCGGGTACTCGTCCTTGTCGATCATGTTCTTGTCGAAGCACTCGGTCATCAGGCGCGATGCCTGTGACTCCATCCAGGTGCTGACGAAGGTGGCCAGATTCAACCGGGCATTGCCGTCGAGCATCAACTCGTCATGCACGATTTGATACGCGATATCCGGATCAATGCCTCGTGCCGGAAAAACGGTTTTCGGCACGTGCAACGGTTCCCTGGTGAAGATCGGATTCACCGCCACGTCGCCGCTTCGCGTGGGGTGCCGGTCGCTTCCCGCCGGATGCTGCAAAGGCATACCCGGACAGTATCGAGCCGGTCGGCCGCGCGCAGGGCGCACGCGCACTCAAGATGCGGCAACGTCCGGATGGCGGCAACCTGTAGTCCGAACAGCGCACGATCACCGGAACGAGCGCCAGGACCGACCGGAACGGGGAGAAGGATGACGCGATCGATGAACTCCTCGGCCGGCCGGCTGGTCGCGGTCGCGGTGCTCGCCTCGGTGACCCTGGCGGCAACGGCCGCGCCCGCGCTCGCCACCCCGACTCCCGGCTCGGCCGCCTCGTTCGGCGTGTGGCACCCGCAGGACGACTTCGCCGGTTCGCAGATCGCGGTGCACGAGGGCACCAGGGGCGACCTGACCACACAGGACGTGAGCGGGCCGCTCGGCCTTGACGTGAGCGGTCACCAGGGGACGGTCGACTGGGCCTCGGTCGCCGGCAGCGGCGCGGTTTTCGGCTACGTGAAGGCGACCGAGGGCACGTACTACGTCAATCCGAGCTTCGCCCAGCAGTACAACGGCTCCTATCAGGCCGGTCTGATCCGCGGCGCTTATCACTTCGCCACCCCGAACACCTCCGACGGCGTCAGCCAGGCCGACTACTTCCTCGCGCACGGCGGCGGCTGGAGCAACGACGGCAAAACGCTCCCACCGGCCATCGATCTGGAGTACAACCCTTACGGCGACACCTGCTACGGCCTGGCACCCGCCGCCTTGGTCGCGTGGGTGCACGCGTTCGTCAGCGAGATCAAGGCACACGTCGGGATCTACCCGACGATCTACACGTCCACGAGTTGGTGGGGGAAGTGCACCGGCAACGACAACAGTTTCGGCGCCGATCCGTTGTGGATTCCGCGCTACGGCTCCGGTGTTGGCGGCCTGCCGGCCGGCTGGAGCACGCAGACCATCTGGCAGTACGCGGATTCCGGCACCTTTCCCGGTGATCAGGACGTCTACAACGGTTCCATCGCGCAGCTGCGCGGGTTCGCGAAGACCGGGTTGACCGCATGATTTCCTGTTAACGAACCGTCTGTGATTTCTCCACGAAGAAGCGTGACATCTGGTTGGCCAATGCTGCACACTCTCGATCAGGAGATCTGCGTGATGTAGATCACCGCGAGGGCAATTGAAAGGTCAACTGAAGATGACCACGTCTGTACGCGGGCGTGGGGCCATCGCAGCCGTTGTGGTCAGCACGGTCGCTGGCACACTCCTGCTCGGCTTGGCCCCTGCGAACGCCAGTACGCCAACCTCACCCGCAACCGCACCCACCGTGCCCAACATCACGGTGAGCCCCGAGGAAACCGCCTGGATTCACAAGATGGACCACCAGATGGGTTCCGAGATCCGCTTACACGAGAAGGTCACCGGGTCCCCCGTGGTGATGGCGCCGGACGTCACCCAGACCCCCGGCCTCGACGTGAGCGGTTACCAGGGCAACGTCAACTGGTCGACAGTGGCCGCGGACGGTGCGAAGTTCGCCTACGTCAAGGCGACCGAGGGCACGAACTACACCAACCCGTACTTCGCCCAGCAGTACAACGGCTCCTATCAGGCCGGTCTGATCCGCGGCTCGTACCACTTCGCCCATCCCGACTCCTCAAGCGGCGCCACCCAGGCCGACTACTTCATCGCGCACGGCGGCGGCTGGTCCAAGGACGGGAAAACCCTGCCGGGCGCGCTGGACATCGAGTGGAACCCCAGCGGAAACGCCTGCTACAACCTCTCGGCGAGCGCCATGGTCGGCTGGGTCCTCTCCTTCAGCAACGAGTACCACGCGCGTGAGGGCGTGTGGCCGGTGATCTACACGGCCACCAGCTGGTGGAGCGAGTGCACCGGCAACGAGGGCGACTTCTCAAGCACGAATCCGTTGTGGCTGGCCAACTACAACGGCAGTCCGGGCACCATGCCCTACGCGTGGGGATTCCAGACATTCTGGCAATTCGCGGATTCCGGCACCTTCCCCGGCGACCAGGACTACTTCAACGGTCCCTACAGCGGGGTGCAGGCGATCGCGAACGGCTAAGAGCTGCTATCACAGCGGTTGACGCTCCGCTGTCGACCGTGGCCGGCTGATCCTCCCTGAGCCGCAACGGAAGCGATGTTACGTAGGAACCGACATCGCTTTGGTTCCGCGCGCCTTTCTCCGATAATCATGAATGAAAATCACTGTTTTTTCAGCGAATTCATGGTTAGCCAGATGTAGTGATTCGTTTACCCGAAAGCGTGACTTTTGCTGATTGCTTCCTGCACACTTCTTCGGTGTCGTCGGTCACCGACCGCCGACATCATCGCGAGGGCACACGAAAGGTCAACACCATGAAGAGCACGTTCACCCGCAAACGGGGAACGCTGGGGGCGGTCGTGGCGGGAGCATTCGCCGCCACGCTGCTGCTCGGGTCGTTAACCCCGGCCTCGGCAGCGCCAGCGGCGCACCTGGCCCCGAACCAGATCCTCACCCCTGCGGACGCCGCGGCTGCCGGCCGCACCCCGCAGCTGGACTGGCTCGGCTCCCAGGTCGCCAAGCACGAGCCGCACGGCAACCCGGCCTCCGGCCAGTACGTGATCATCAGCCCGCAGGTCACCCAGACCCCGGGCCTGGACGTCAGCTCCTACCAGGGCAACGTGAACTGGTCGTCGGTCGCGGCCAACGGCGCGAAGTTCGCCTACGTCAAGGCGACCGAGGGCACCTACTACCAGAGCGCGTACTTCAGCCAGCAGTACGAGGGCTCCTACTACGCCGGCCTCATCCGCGGCGCGTACCACTTCGCCACCCCCGACACCACCAGTGGCGCGACCCAGGCGGACTACTTCGTCGCGCACGGCGGCGGCTGGTCCAGGGACGGCAAGACCCTGCCTGGCATGCTGGACATGGAATGGGACCCCTACGGTTCGGCCTGCTACGGCCTGTCCGCGTCCGGAATGGTCAACTGGATTCTGTCCTTCTCCAACGAGTACCACGCCAAGACCAGCCGCTGGCCGGTCATCTACACGGCGACCAGCTGGTGGAGCGAGTGCACCGGCAACCGGGGCGACTTCTCCAGCACCAACCCGCTGATGCTGGCCAACTACAGCAGCAGCCCCGGCCCGATGCCGTACAACTGGGGCTACCAGACCATCTGGCAGTGGGCCGACTCCGGCACCTTCCCCGGTGACCAGGACCGGTTCAACGGCGACATCACCCGAGTCCAGGCCCTGGCCAACGGCTGATTCGCGAACCGAGTTGAGTTGTGGGCCGCCGGTCGGACGACTGCCGGACTCCGGCCGGCGCCCCCACACCCTCTCCTGACTTCCCGGGGAGAAAGTCATGCGCGTTTCCGCCTGGCTGGCCTGCGTCGCGCTGGCCGGTATCGCGGTGCTCGGCCTGAGCGGACCGGCAACGGCCGCCGCTGCCGCTGCATCGCAGAACACGGCATCGCAGAACACGGTGACCGGAGTCGGTGTCGGCGCCGGTGACCCCAACCTCGACTGGGCCCGGTTGAAGGCCGAGGGCGTCGAGTTCGCCTACGTCATGGACACCTCGGGCATCACGAGTGAAAACCCGCTGTTCAAGACGGAGACGCAGGGCGCACGCGGGGTCGGCATGCTGGCCGGCGCGGTCCACTTCGCCCTGCCGGACGAGTCCTCCGGCACCGCCCAGGCCGACTACTTCGCGGCCAACGGCGGCACCTGGACGCCGAACAGCGGCACCCTGCCGCCCGTGGTCGACCTTGAGTGGGACCCGTACGGTTCGGCCGTCTGCTATGGCCTTTCCCAGGCCGCGATGGTGAACTGGATCAGCCAGTTCGTCACCGAGATGCACGCGAAGACCGTCCGCTGGCCGGTCATCTACACCGACACCGCGTGGTGGACCGAGTGCACCGGCAACAAGGGCGCCTTCGCCGCCAACGATCCACTGTGGACGACTCAGTCCGCGTCGGGGTCGGCCGCGTTGCCCTACGACTGGACAACGCCGACCTTCCGCTCCGTCCCCACCGACGCCCTGCACGCCTACTACAACGGCACCCTGGCCGAACTCACCACGTTCGCCAACGACTAGCCGAACAGGGCCGGCAGCGTCCCCTCCCACGTCTCGCGCAGCTCGGCGAGCGTGAACTCGGCGACGCCCTGGATCTCCACGCCGTCCGACTCCTTGTCGACAACGCCGATGCGCACCCAGGGCAGCCCGCGCATGGTGCACATCTCGGTGAACCGGGGCTCCTCGCTGCGCGGCACGGCAACCAGCGCCCGGCCAGCAGACTCGCTGAACAGTGCGACGAACGGGTCGACACTCTCCGGCAACACGATGCGCGCGCCGGTCTCGCCGATCAGGGCGGACTCCACCACGGCCTGCGCGAGCCCGCCCTCGGACAGGTCGTGCGCGGCGGAGAGCATGCCGTCGCGCGAGCCGGCGATCAGCACGTCCGCGAGCAGCGCCTCGGCGGCCAGGTCAACCTTCGGGGGCAGGCCGCCGAGATGCCCGTGCGCAACGTGCGCCCACTCCGAGCCGCCGAACTCGTCGCGCGTCTCGCCGAGGAGCAGCAGCGTCTCGCCGGGCTCGGTGCCGAACCCGGTCGGGATGCGCCTGCGCACGTCGTCGATCACGCCGAGCACACCGACCAGCGGCGTCGGCAGAATCGCAGTGCCGCCGGTCTGGTTGTAGAAGCTGACGTTCCCACCGACGACCGGAATGCCCAGCTCCTTGCAGGCGTCGGCAAGGCCGTGCAGCGCCTGCTCGAACTGCCACATCACGCCAGGATCCTCCGGCGAGCCGAAGTTCAGGCAGTCGGTGACCGCGACCGGCCGCGCCCCGCTCGCCGCCACGTTGCGATACGCCTCGGCCAGCGCGAGCTGCGCCCCCTGGTACGGATCGAGCGCGACGTAGCGCGAGTTGCAGTCGACCGACAGTGCGACGCCCCGATGCGTCTGCTCGTCGATCCGGATCATGCCCGAGTCGGACGGCTGCGCGAGCACCGTGCCCCCGCGCACGTACCGGTCGTACTGCTGGGTGACCCAACGACGCGAGGAAAGATTCGCGCTCCCGGTCATCCGCAGCAGGGTCTCCCGCAGCTCGTCCCTTGTGGACGGACGGGCCAGTGCGTCTGGCACGTTGGCCCGCAACGTGTCCTGCGACTCCGGCCGCGCGATCGGCCGCTGGTAGACCGGCCCGTCGTGCGCGACGGTGCGCGGCGGCACGTCGACGACCTTGTGCCCGTGCCAGGTGATGACCAGCGTGTCGCCCTCGGTGACCTCGCCGATCTCGGTCGCGGTCACGTCCCACTTGGCGCAGATCGCCAGGAACGCCTCGACATGCTCGGGCGCGACCACCGCGCACATGCGCTCCTGCGACTCGCTGGACAGGATCTCGGCCGCTGTCATGTCCTTGGCCCGCAGCGGGACCCGGTCCAGGTCGACGTACATGCCGCCGTCGCCTGCGCTGGCCAGCTCGCTGGTGGCACACGCGAGCCCGGCAGCGCCGAGATCGGAGATGCCGACAACGACCTTGGCCGCGAACAGTTCGAGGCAGCACTCGATGAGCACCTTCTCCGCGAACGGGTCGCCCACCTGCACGCTCGGCAGCTTCTTGCGTCCGGTCCCGCCCGAGAACGTGTCCGAGGCGAGCACCGAGGCACCACCGATGCCGTCCAGCCCGGTCCGCGCCCCGAACAGAATGATCTTGTTCCCGGTCCCGGACGCATGCGCGAGATGCAGATCCTCGATCCGCATCGCCCCCACGCACAAGGCATTGACCAGCGGATTCCCCGCATAACTCGAATCGAAGATCACCTCGCCGCCGATGTTCGGCAGTCCGAGGCAGTTCCCGTATCCGCCAACACCCGCGACCACACCGGGCAGCACCCGCTTGGTATCGGGCGCGTCCGGCGCGCCGACCCGCAGCGAGTCCATCACCGCGAGCGGCCGCGCGCCCATCGCCAGGATGTCCCGCACGATGCCGCCGACACCGGTCGCCGCACCCTGGAAAGGCTCCACATAGGACGGATGGTTGTGGCTCTCCGCCTTGAACGTCACCGCCCAGCCGTCGCCGATGTCCAGCACGCCCGCGTTCTCGCCGATGCCGGCCAACATGGTCGCGCGCATCTCGTCGGTGGTCGTCTCACCGAAGTAGCGCAGGTGCACCTTGGAGGACTTGTAGGAACAGTGTTCGCTCCACATGACCGCGTACATGGCCAACTCGGCCGCTGTCGGCCTGCGCCCGAGCAGCTCGCGGACCCGCGCGTACTCGTCGTCCTTCAGGCCGAGCTCGCGGTAGGGCTGCTCGTGGTCGGGCGTGGCGATCGCGTTGTCGACCGTGTCGACGATCTGGCTCACCTCGGTGGACGTCATGCCCTCACCAACTGGTCGAGAACGGACAGGAACAGCCCGAGCCCGTCGTCACTGGGCCCGGTGAGTGCGTCGATGGCGTGCTCGGGATGCGGCATCAGCCCGACGATCCGACCACTCGCGTCGGTGATCCCGGCGATGTCGGCGGCCGACCCGTTCGGATTGTCCGAGTACCGGAACGCGACCCGCCCCTCGCCCTCCAGCCGCGCAACGGTCTCGGCGTCGGCCACGTAGCACCCGTCCATGTGCTTGACCGGAATCAGGACCTCGGCGCCCGGCGCGAAACGCGAGGTCCACGCGGTCTCGGTGTTCTCGACGCGCAGCCACTCGTCGCGGCAGACGAAGTGCAGGCCCGCGTTGCGGATCAACGCCCCGGGCAGCAGCCCCGACTCACACAGCACCTGGAAGCCGTTGCAGATGCCCAGCACCGGCATGCCGCCCCTGGCCGCGTCCACGACGCTGCGCATCACCGGCGCGTTACTCGCGATCGCGCCGGCGCGCAGGTAGTCGCCGTAGGAGAACCCGCCGGGGATGACCACCGCGTCCACGCCGTGCAGATCCGCGTCCGCGTGCCACAGCGACACGGCCTCGACGTCGACGGCGCGCACCGCCCGCGCGGCGTCCTCGTCGTCCAGCGAGCCGGGAAAGGTGATGACGCCGATCTTCGCGCTCATTCGGCGACCTCGGCGACCCGCCGCACGGTCCACTGTTCGATCACCGGGTTGGCCAGCAGGCCCTCGGCGATCTTGGCCAGCGTGGCGTCGTCGACCGAGTCGTCGACCTCCAGTTCGAACCGCTTGCCCTGACGGACCTCGGTGACCCCGGAGAAACCGAGCCGGGGCAGCGCCTTGGCCACCGCCTGCCCCTGCGGGTCGAGGATCTCGGGCTTGGGCATGACATCGACAACAACTCGGGCCACTGATGCACTCCAGTACGGGGGCTGGTCGGCGGTCCGGCAGGGGCTCTGCTGCCCCGCCAGGGCGTCTTCTCACGACATGCGAATCGTACCTGAGCTGCGGGTTCGTCCCGACCGGACGGCCGCGTTCGCTGTCAGCGTTCAGCCGTTCACCGCTCGCGAGACGCATGGCCTGCGCGGAGTCGGCGGGCCATGATCGAGCCCATGCGAATGTTGATCCTGGGTGGCACGGTGTTCCTGTCCAGAACAGTGGCCGAGACAGCACTGCGCCGAGGACACGAGGTGGTGTGCGCGAACCGAGGCCGAACCGCGTCGACACCGGCCGGTGCGAGATCGGTCACCATCGACCGAGACGATCGAGACACCCTCCGCGCCCTGGCCGACGAGACCTTCGACGCCGTCATCGACGTGGCCCTGTTCTCCTACCCGTGGGTAGCCGACGCGCTGGCCGCCCTTGCCGACCGCGCCGCGCACTGGACGTTCGTCTCGTCGGTCAGCGTCTACGCGGACGGTGTCACCATCGGCCAGGACACCTCCGCGCCCCTGGTGGCACCCGAACAGGTCCAGGGCGACGTGTCCGACCCCGAGCTGTACGGCGCGGTCAAGGTCGCCGGCGAGAACGCCGTTCGCGACACGATCGGCGATCGGGCGTTCATCGTTCGCCCCGGCCTGATCACCGGACCGGGTGACAAATCCGACCGCTTCGGCTACTGGCCCGCCCGGTTCAGTCGAGGTGGTCGCGCGCTCATTCCGGCAGACACCGGCCGGCTCACCCAGTTCATCGACGTCCGCGACCTGGCCGACTGGATCGTGACCGCCGCGGAACAACGCCTGACCGGCACCTTCGATGCCATCGACCCGGCGCGTCCCCTCGACGACCTCCTGCACCAGATCGCCGCCATCGTCGCTCCCGATGTCGAACTGGTGACCGCCACCGACGAACAGCTCCTCGCCGCTGGCGTCCAACACTGGGCAGGCCCCAAGTCGCTCCCGCTCTGGGTCCCGGAAGAACTCGCCGGCCTCGGCGCCCACGACCCGAGCCCGTCCCTCGCCGCCGGCCTCACCATCCGCCCGATCGAGGACGCGGTGGCCGGTGCGCTCGCCCGAGAGCGCGAACTCGGCCTCAATCGCGAACGCCGCGCAGGACTCAGCGCCGCCGAGGAGGCCGACGTGCTCGCGTCGTTGGCGTGACATGCGCGACCGGGCATAGATTGGGACGCGGCCACTTCGATCATCGATGGTAGGGACGAACCCATGCATATAGTCCACTTCGGACACTCGTGCGTGCTGCTGGAGACCGCGACGGCTCGGCTGCTGCTCGACCCCGGCGGGTTCTCATCGGGTTTCGAGGACCTGCGCGACCTCACCGCGATCCTGATCACCCACCAGCACGCCGACCACCTCGACGAATCCCGCCTCCCCGCGCTGGTCGCGGCGAACCCGCAAGCCACCCTGGTCGTCGATCCCGACTCGCAGGCCGTGGCCAGCAAGCTCGGCCTCGCCGCGACCGTCGCCGGCCCCGGTGACGCGCTGGAACTCGGTGGCACCGCGATCAACGCGGTCGGCGGCCCGCACGCCACCATCTACCGCGACTTCCCCGGCATCACCAACACCGGCTACGTCATCGACCACGGCGCGTTCTACCACCCCGGCGACTCGTTCCACGTGCCAGAACAGGCCATCGACGTGCTCGGTGTACCGCTATACGCGCCCTGGATGAAGATCGCCGAGGCAGCCGACTTCGTGCACGCGGTGCAGCCGAGGGTATCGGTCCCGATCCACGAGGGCCTGCTCGCCAACCCGCCGTTCGTCGCCGCCCTGCTCGAACGCTTCACCGCCGACGCGGCCCCCCTGCGCACCCTGACCAAGGCCGAACCAACCGAACTCTGACCACGACGACGACCTGGCCCGTCCGACCTGGCCCGTCCGACCTGGCCCGTCCGATCAGGCCGAACGCGCTTCGACAAACACCGGTTCCGCGTTCTTCTTCTCCGCGCCGACCAGCTCGCGGTAGGTGGTGGGCATCGCGTCGTGATGCAGTGCGATGTCCACCGCATCGACGATCGCCCCGTGCACGCCCGGCCGGCAGAGCATCGCCCCGTCCACCGCGAGCCGCACCATCGCTGCCTTGCGTGCCGCGCGCGCCGCACTCATCACCACGGCGAGGCATCGCCACGACAAACCGTGTTCACCCTGACCGAAGCCGATGACCCTACCCAGTTGCATGGTGTCCCGCCGCAGGTCACGCACGCCGTGCAGCTCCGCGCACACCAGGAAGCCGGCGCGACGCAGCGCGCCGAGCGCGCCCGGCGCGATCACCCAGTGTGCCGGTGCGAAGCACTCCGGGTGCAACCCGAGCGCGTCCAACCGGGTACGCAGGCTGATCAGCTTGAGCCCGGCCTCGTGCGCCGGTACCAGCGCGGCGCCGGTGAGCAGCCTGCGAGTCGTGCTCACCTTGTCCCCATGATCGAAGCCGTGCAGCACCAGCGCGTCGCGCCCGGCCGCGCGGTCGGTGACCCAGTCCAGCGTGGCGCGGTCCGTGGCGAGCCGGTTCGCGTACTGGCGACCGGGCGTGACGAGCAACGACAACGGCACCGAGCGACGATCCAGCTCGGCGGCGAGGTCGTGGCAGGCGTCCAGCGTGTTGGCGTTGATACCGGCGATCGAGACGACCAGGCTCGCGCTCATAGCACCAAGGAAGCCGTACCGGAGTGACGGAAAGGAGTCACCGAGGTGACGTGGCGCCACCGATCCGGGGAACTCTGCCGTTAGCCGCGCGTCAGCCGAGCCAGTCGGCAAAAGACCGACCGCTGATCCACTCGTACGCCTCAATGTAGCGCGCCCTGGTCGCATCGACGACGTCGGCAGGCAGCGCGGGCGGCGGTGTGCCCGAACCGCGGTCCCAACCGGAAGCCGGTGAGGTCAGCCAGTCGCGAACGAACTGCTTGTCGAACGAGGGCTGTACGCGACCCGGTTCGTAACCGTCCAGCGGCCAGTACCGCGACGAATCCGGGGTCAGCACCTCGTCGCCGATGACGAGCGTGCCGTCCCTGTCGAACCCGAACTCGAACTTCGTGTCCGCCAGAATGACCCCGCGCTGCCGCGCGTGCTCGGCAGCGCGCTGGTAAACCCGCAACGTCGCGTCCCGCAGCGCCGTCGCGGTATCCGCGCCGAGACTGTCCACGACGGTCGAGAAGTCGACGTTCTCGTCATGCTCACCAAGCGCCGCCTTGGTGGCAGGCGTGAAGATCGGCTCCGGCAGCCGGCTCGCCTCAACCAGCCCCGAGGGCAACCGCACACCGCACACCGCGCCGGTCCGCTGGTAGTCGGCAAGACCGGACCCGGTCAGATAGCCGCGCGCCACGCACTCGAACGGCACCATGTCCAACTTGCGCACCAACAACGCCCTCCCGCGCACCTCCGCCGGAATCCGAGGATCGTCGGCAGGCGCGGCCAGGTGATTCGGCATCATGTCGGCGAGGAGTTCGAAGTAGAACACGCTCATCGCGGTGAGCACGCGGCCCTTGTCCGGGATCTCGGAGCTGAGCACGTGGTCGTAGGCGGAAATCCGGTCCGAGGCCACCAGCAGCAGATGCTCGGCATCCACGTCGTGGAGGCTGCGTACCTTCCCGGTGGCGACAAGTGGGTAGTCGGCAAGATTCGGCACGGCAGGAGAGCCTACGTGGCCGCGCACACCCCCGATCTGCCAAGGTCAGCCCACCCGACGGAAAGCCCGGCGCACCACGATCCCGCTCACGCGCCGCCCACCGGCCGACTGCGCACTGTGGCGCCCGGTCGCACCACCACTCGCCCCGCCACTCGCCAGCGCCCGCCACTGCCACGCGCCACCGCGCTTGTCGGCGCGCTTCGCAGGGGTCCCCGGCGAGGGGGTCCCCCTACTTTTACGTTATGCGGAAATTCGGGGTGGTGCGAGTGGCTGTGCATAGGTTGTGGACAACTCGGGGTGCTGTGGATAACTCTGTTGAACGCGGCAAGATGGATGGGTGAGATTTGACTGGGCTTCGTTCACCACCGACTACGGCACCAGTGACGCGTTTGTCGGCATCCGCAAGGGCGTGATCGCGGGGATCGCGCCGCACGCTCGTGTGCTGGACGTGACGCATGCGATCGGGCCGCAGGAGGTGCGCCGCGGGGCGTTGGTGTTGGCCTCGGCCCTCGCGTACCTGCCGCCCGCCGTGCATCTTGCGGTCGTCGATCCGGGGGTGGGGACGGCGCGGGGTGGTCGTGGTGGCTGGCGCAAGCCTGTTGGTCGGGCCGGACAACGGGCTGTTGGTGCCGGCCGCGATCGCCTTGGGCGGCGTGACCGGCTGCTTTGAGCTGTCCGAACCTCGGTTTCAGTTGCCTGACGTGTCGGCGACCTTTCACGGGCGGGACATCTTCGCGCCCGCGGCCGCGCATCTGGCCAACGGGGAGCGGCCGAGCGCGTTCGGGGCGGAGGTCGATCCGGGGGGAACTGGTTCGGCTGCCGGCGCCGGTGTTGCGGGTCGCCGACGGGGTGATCGAGGCCGAGATCGTGGGCGTCGACCATTTCGGCAACGTGCAGTTGGCCGGCGGGGCGGACGCGCTGGCCGCCGTAGGAACGCCAGGGGGATCGGGTGATCGTCGAATGTGGACAGTTGGAGCATGCGGCTGTCGTCGGGCGGACGTTCGCGGACGCGCGGGAGGGTGAGCTGTTGGTGCACGTCAACTCGGCGGGAGCGGTGGCGATCGCGGTGAACGGTGGTTCGGCGGCCGAGGCACTCGGCGCCGGAGACGAGGCGGCCGGGGGTGTGGTGGCGATGGTGGTCATTCGGCGGGGATGACGCGGTTATCATGACGGCGGTCGCGACTGGCGAGGGTGGAGTTCACCACCGGGGAGCGGCCGCCGGCACACGCGAGCGTCGACCGCCTGGGCGTCTCCGAGAGAGAACACCTTCGGGATGAGGAGGCGGTCGTGCAACTGCGGTATGGCATCAATCCGCATCAGTCCGCGCGGGCGGAGGCGGTTGATCGGTGGCCGATTCGGGTCGTCAATGGGAGCCCGTCGTACATCAATCTGCTCGACGCGTTGAACGGGTGGCAGTTGGTTCGCGCGGCCGGGCGGGCGTTGGGATTGCCTGCGGCGGCTTCGTTCAAGCATGTGTCACCTGCGGGAGCCGCGGTCGCGGACGGCCTGGCGGATGCTTATACGCGGGCGCGGGATGCGGATCCGAAGTCTTCTTATGGCGACTTCGTCGCGGTTTCTGAGCCGGTCGACGCTGAACTGGCCGAGTTGTTGGGTGGGGTGGTCAGTGACGGGATCGTCGCGCCCGGATTCGCGGCGGGAACCGTCGAAGTGTTGCGGCGCAAGAAGAACGGGCGGTTTTTGATTGTCGAGGTGGATCCGGGTTTTGTGCCGCCTGTTGAGGAGACGCGGGAGGTTTTCGGAGTTCGGATTTCGCGGGAGGTGGCTGAGCCGGAGTTGACAGCCGAGCTGCTACCGGGTGATCTGACGGAAGGCGCGGCGCGAGATCTGTTGTTGGGGCTGGTCGTCGCGCGGTTCACGCAGTCGAACTCGGTCTGCTACGTCCGCGATGGCGTGACGATCGGCATCGGGGCGGGGCAGCAGTCGCGTGTGGACTGTACGCGACTTGCTGGGGCCAAGGCCGATGTGTGGTGGCTGCGACGGCATCCCGCGGTGCGGGCGCTGCGGTTTCGACCGGAGGTGCGGCGCCAGGATCGGATCAACTGGGGGATTCGGTTCGCGGAGGGGGATATGACCGAGGCGGAGTGGGGGTTGTTCCGGGAGGCGTTGGTATCGGGGGTTGAGGTGTTGGGGGCGCGGGAGCGGGCGGCGTGGGTCGCGAAGTTGGACGGCGTCGCGTTCGCCTCGGATGGGGCGTTGCCGTTTCGGGACAACGTGGATCACGCGCGTCGGCACGGGGTCCGGTTCATCGCGGAGCCGGGTGGGTCGGTTCGGTCGGGTGAGGTGGCACAAGCCTGCGCCGAGCACGGGATCACGTTGGTGCGGACGGGGGTTCGGCTGTTTCACCACTGAGGCTTCACTACTGAGGGCTTCACCATGGCCGCGGCGGATGGCGGGCTACAGGATGGGTTCGGGGACGTAGTCGGTGAGGGCGCCGAAGTTTTCCAGGAGCTTTTCGACCCGGCCGACGACGGACCCCACCTGGGCCGCGGCGAGGCCGGTGAAGGAGAGACGGTCGGCGAGCAGGGCGGCCAGCGCCTCGGCGTCCAGGGGGAGGCGCGGGTCGGCGGCGAGGCGGTCGAACAGGTCGTTGCGTTCGATGCCTTGTTCACGCATGGCCAGGGCCGTCGCGACCGCGTGTTCCTTGATGACCTCGTGCGCGGCCTCGCGACCGACGCCAGCCCGGACCGCGGCGATGAGGATCTTGGTGGTGGCCAGGAAGGGCAGGTAGCGGTCGAGTTCGCGGGAGATGACGGCGGGATAGCAGCCGAAGTCGTCCAGGACGGTGAGCAGGGTTTCCAGCAGGCCATCGAGGGCGAAGAAGGCGTCGGGGAGGGCGACGCGGCGCACGACCGAGCAGGAGACGTCGCCTTCGTTCCACTGGTCACCGGCGAGTTCACCAACCATCGAGAGGTAGCCGCGCAGCACGACCATCAGGCCGTTGATGCGTTCGCACGAGCGCGTGTTCATCTTGTGCGGCATCGCGGAGCTGCCGACCTGGCCTGGTTTGAAGCCTTCTGTTGCGAGTTCGTGGCCTGCCATCAGGCGGATGGTCTTGGCAAGGCTGGACGGCGCTGCGGCCAGTTGGACGAGGGTGGCGAGCACGTCGAAGTCCAGCGAGCGCGGGTAGACCTGGCCGACGCTGGTGAATACCTGGCCGAACCCGAGGTGCTCGGCGATGCGCCGTTCGAGGGTGGCGACCGCTGCTGGATCGCCATCGAGCAGGTCGAGCATGTCCTGGGCGGTGCCGACCGGGCCCTTGATACCGCGCAGCGGGTAGGTCTCGATGAGGTGTTCGAGCCGGTCGAACGCGACCAGCAGCTCCTCGGCCGCACCCGCGAAGCGTTTGCCGAGGGTGGTGGCCTGGGCGGCGACATTGTGCGTGCGGCCGGTGATGACCAGGTCGCTGTGTTCGGTCGCGAGCCGCGCGAGGCGGGCGAGCACGGCGGCGACGCGGCTGCGGATGTGTTCCAGTGAGGCGCGGACCTGGAGTTGCTCGACGTTCTCCGTGAGGTCGCGGGAGGTCATGCCCTTGTGCACCTGTTCGTGCCCGGCGAGCGCGTTGAACTCCTCGATGCGGGCCTTCACGTCGTGCCGGGTGACGCGTTCGCGCCGCGCGATGGAGCCGAGGTCGACCTGGTCGATGACGGCCTGGTAGTCGGCGACTGCGGTTTCCGGCACGTCGATGCCGAGTTCGGCCTGGGCGCGCAGTACCGCGAGCCACAGCTCGCGTTCCAACACCACCTTGTGCTCGGGCGACCACAGTCGGACCAGGGCAGCCGATGCGTAGCGGCCGGCCAGCACGTTCGGGATGTTGGGCTTGTTCACGTTCGCCAAGGGTACTGACCGCGACCTGGTCAGAAGCGGGTGGCCAGGTGTTGGGCGATGGTGGCGAGCTGGGCTTGGAAGGGGATCGGGCCGCCCGCCTGCTGGGGTTGGCTGAGCACGGTGATCACGGTGTCGTGCTGGGTCGACGTGCTGCTGGCGTGGCCGACACCCGCTGCCGGCGCTACCGCCTTCGCGGTCGCCGGGCGGACCAGGGCGATGATCATGCCGGTCGCGCCGTGGTCGACGATGGACATGGCGGCGGCGAACGTGGTGCCGCTCGGGCAGTCGGCGGTGGGCACCGCGGCGCGTTGTGGGTCGCCGACGGACGGGAGCTCGCCGGCGAGGGCGACAGCAAGCTCACCGTCCGTCGACCCACACCCACCAGGGGTGCTGCCGGTCGATTGACCGGCACTCCCGGTATCGCCGTCCCCCTGCATGGACGGAGATGCCGGGACGTTGAGTTGTGCCTCAGGACCGCTTTTTGGATGAGAGTTCGGGTGAAACTCGTTATTCAGCCCGCCGGGTTTGTCCGACGTACCGGCCGCAGAACCCGCACCTCCGGCCGAGCTACTGACAGTGTGCCCGAACGAGCCCAGCCCCACCACGCCGAGTCCGGTGAGTAACCCCGCGGCTACCAGGATGACCGCACCCATGGTGGTGTTGCGGATCAGGGTGCGGCGGCGCGCGGTGAGCCTGCGGGACTCGGCCAGCACGTCGTCGGCGTCGAAGGTGGCAGGTGGGCCCTCCTGCACGACGTCGTGCAGGAGTTGCGCGAGTCGGTCATCGTCCACCCTTGTCCACCTCCTCGTGCTGCTCGTTGCCGGTCGTTGGGTCGATCGTCGTCTCGGTCATGACGCGGGCCGCAGGTCGTCGATGGCGTCGCCGAGTTCGGCGCGCAGTGCGACAAGACCGCGCGCGGTCTGGCTCTTGACCGTGCCCTCACTGCACCCGAGGGTCCGCGCGACCGCGGTCACGTCCAGTCCTTCCAGGAAGCGCAGCATCAGCACTGCTCGCTGCCTCGGCGGGACCTTGCGCAACGCGGCGAGCAGGGTCGCGCGGGTCGCGACCGTATCGTCGAGTTCCGGTGCGCCGGTCGAGGAGTCGGCGACGTCCGGAACGTCATCGGTGAACCGCTCCCTTCGCCAGGGCCGCCGTGACTCGTCGATCACCGCGCGGACCACGGACCGTCGCACGTACGCGTCCAGCGCGGCCCGGTCGCGGATCTTGTGCCAACGCCGGTGCAGCGCGACGAACGCGGTCTGCGCGAAGTCGTCCGCCCGGTGCCAGTCGCCACAGAGCAGGTAGGCACTTCTGCGCACGGCTTCTCGCCGAGCCGCGAAGTACTCTCGGAACTCCTGCTCGTCGCGTTGGTCCACGCGGACGCTCTCCGCTCGTCGTCCTTACGCCTGCTGGACGTACCGTCCGGGCTCTACGGTTGCACGGATCGTCGATGAGATCTACGGAGGGGCGTCATGCGCTGGGTGGTGTTCGACTTCGGTCAGGTGATCGGGCTGCGCACGGAGGCCGTGCCGGACCTGGCCGCGAGGGTGGGCCTGCCGCTGCCCGAGTTCGAGGCGGCGTACTGGGCGAATCGGGCAGCCTACGACCTGGTCGGGGACGATCTGGGGTTCTGGCGGGCGGTGGCGGGCGAGCGGGTCGACGCCGCGTTGGCCGCGAAGCTGACCGAGCTGGACGAGGCAGGCTGGCTGACCGTTGACCCGGCCGCGATCGCGTTGATCGTGGAGTTGTTCGAGCGCGGGGTGCCGATGGCGCTGTTGTCGAACGCGCCGAGTTCGTTCGGGCGGGCCGTCGAAGCGCAGCCGTGGGCCATGTACTTCCGCACGCTGCTGTTCTCGGCCGATCTCGGGGTGATCAAACCGGACCGCGCGATCTACCAGGCTCTGTTGGACCGGATCGATGCGGACGCGGTGGACTGCCTGTTCACCGACGACCGGCAGGACAATGTGGACGGTGCGCTCGCCGCCGGGTTGCGGGCGGCGCGTTGGCAGGGTGCCGACGCGTTTCGCCCGCTACTCGTCGAGTTCGGTGCGCTCGATCTACCAGATCCGGAGATCTAGTAGATCTGCTTGCGGTTGCGCGAGCGGATCGCGCCGTAGGCGGCGGTACCGAGCGCAGCGACAACGCCGATGATGGCCAGGACGAACAGGGCCTTGAACACGAAACCAAGGACCATGAACCCGATCCAGATGACGAACAACGCGCCTATGACCTTGAGAAACGTGGACATGGACAAAGCCTCCCCGCCGAGCACCCGATAAAACTCTTAGTATGGAAACGATCCGGCCGGGCATTGGGTTCCCAGCCTAGCCGGGTCGGTCCTGAATCACACCATTCACGCCGCGTCGCGCCGCAGCCACTCGCCGAGCCGGGCCAGCGCGGTGTCGATGTCCTCGGTCGAGCCGGCGAAGGAAAGCCGGACGAACTCGCTCCCCCGGTGCGGATCAAAGTCGTGACCTGGGGTGATGGCAACGCCGGTGTCCGCGAGCAGCCGCTGGCACCAGGCCATCGAGTCGTCGGTCAGCTCGCTGATGTCCGCATAGGCGTAGAACGCGCCGTCGGCTGGGGCGAGCCGGTCGATGCCCAGCTTCGGCAGGCCGGTGAGCAGCAGGTCGCGGTTGACCCGGTAGCGCCCGACATGGCCGTCGATCTCCGCGTAGGACTCCGGTTCGAACGCGGCGACCGCGGCCAGCTGGGCCAGGGCGGGCGGGCAGATGGTGAGATTGCCGGTCAGCGCACCGACCGCGCCGCGCAGGCGCTCGGGCACCAGCATCCAGCCGAGCCGCCAGCCGGTCATGCACCAGTACTTGGAGAAGCTGTTGACGATGATCGCCTGCCGGGAGGTCTGCCAGGCACTGGCGAACTCCGTGTCGTAGCCGATGCCGTGGTAGATCTCGTCACTGATCAACTGCACGCCGTGCGCGTCGCACCAGGTGGCGAGCGCGGCGAGTTCGGCAGGGTCGAGCACGGTGCCGGTGGGATTGGCCGGACTGGCCACGATCAGCCCGCGCACCGGCTCGTCGAGTTCCGCCAGCATCTCGACGGTGGGCTGGAAGCGGGTGTCCGGGCCGCACGCCAGCTCGACCACCTCGCAGCCGAGCGCGTGCAGGATGTTGCGGTACGCGGGATAGCCGGGGATGGTCACCGCGACCCGGTCGCCCGCGTCGAACGCGCTGAGGAAGGCGAGCAGGAACGCGCCGGAGGAGCCGGTGGTGATGACCACGTCCTCGGCACCCACGTCGGCGAGCCCCGGGTAGGTCCTGCGGTAGTGACCGGCGATGGCCGCGCGCAACGCAGGCACGCCGAAGGACTCGGTGTAGCCGAGGATGTTCGCGCGCAGACCGGCGTCCGCCGCGGCGAGCACCGGGGCCGGGGCCGGGCTGGAGGGCTGGCCTGCGACCAGCGACACCATGTCGCCGTGCGTGCGTTGCCGCTGGTTGGCCGCGGTCAGCACGTCCATGGTGATGAAGCGCTGCACGGCGGAACGGCGCGCCGGCAGCAGGCTGGGTGGAGTGTCGAGCATCTCGCCAGCCTAGGCGGCACTCACGTCAGTAGCCGACGTAGTGGCCGCCGTGGCTGACCGCGACGATGCCGGGCACGTTCTGGATCGAGCCGTACCGGGAGATCGCGTAGCGCACGCCGGCAATGATGTTGTCGACCGGGTTGTAGATGTTGGTGTGGCCGGGCAGCGAGTGCGCGTTGAAGGTGGAGTCGATACACTGCATCAGGCCCTTGGACGGGTGACCGGCCTGCGCATTCGAATCCCACAGGTTTATCGAGTTGGGGTTGCCGCCGGACTCGTGCTGGATGATCGTCCAGATGTCCTGGGCGTTCAGGGCGCTCGCGGGAACCCCGTTCTGTTCAAGGATCTGGATGGCTTCCTGGATCCATTCCTGCACGTTGCCGGGCGGGGGGCTGGAGGGCGGGCCGCCGCTGGAGCCCATGCCGCCGGCACCACCGCCGCCACCACCGCCGACGTTGCTACCGCCGCCGTAGCCGGCGCCTCCGTGATGGTGGCTGGCGCCGCCTCCGCTCGCGCCTGCGGTATCGCCGCCGTTGACGGAGGGGGGTGCGGACGGGCCGGAGGCGCTGGAGGTCGAGGTGCCGCTGGACGGGGCGTTGCCGCCGGGCGGGGCCATGGTGGAGAACTTCGGGTTGATTCCGCTGGTCACCTTGGCGATGTCACTGGCCGCCGTGCCGAGCTGGTTGTTGATCTCGGTGATGGCCGATGCGATGGCGGCGCTGTTGTCGGAGACCGCCTTGTGCGCGGCGGCGGACTGCTCGTCCGGGGTGGGGTGCGGGGCGACGGTGCCGTAGGTCTTGAGGTTGTTGTGGTAGTCGGTGAGCACCTGCTCGAACTTGCTCTCCAGGGTGGACTTGCCGCTGGAGAGCGCGGTCGCGGCCGAGGTGATCGCGGTGGCGCCGTTGGTGAGCGCGCTCTGGCAGGAGGTGCCTGCGGAGGAGAAGTTGCTCATGTAGCCGCGGAACGCGTTCGCGACGTCCCCGGTCCAGCTGCCCAGGTTGTTCACCGCGCCGGTGATCGCCTTGTTGCAGCCGTCCGCGTTGCCGGCCGCGGCGGACAGCTTGCCGGCGAGCGCGGTGATCGAGCCGGGGTCGGCCTTGTAGACGCCCTCCGCGGAGTTCGCGATGGCCGAGCCTGCACCGCCGGGCAGGGCGGCCACCTCGTCGCGCGCGGTCACGTCCTCGTCCCCCTCGCCACCGGGCTCCCCCTCACGCGTTGATCTTGTTGATGGACTGCTGGTTGTCGGTCTCGGTGTCGTGCGTGTTGCTCATGGTCGCGTCGAGGGTGCGCTCGATCGCGCCGATGAGGTTCTCGGCGGCGGCGTACTCGCCGTGCAACGCGGCGCACAAGGCGCTCGCGGCGTTGGCGGCGGCACCGGAGTTGCCGAGCGTGCCGAACATGCCGCCGTCGACGCTGGGCGGTACGCCGTCGGCGACGGCACCGAACTTGCCGGCCTCCGCGCCGATGGTGGAGCGGGCCTGCTCGATGTCGGCCGCGTTGTAGTTCACCGCCATGTGTCCCCTGCCCCCTTCGGCCACGTCAGTTGGTCCTTGGACGTGTTCGATCCGGACCTGGTTCCACGGGAAACCGGACGCCGCCCGGGGGTCATTGTGCACGGTTTGTCGTCGGCTACAACTCGTCGAGCAGTTCCTCGACGTTCTCCGCGATGCGGGCGTTGTTGGCGGGTGTGACCGTCACCCAGGGGGCCCGGCCGCCCTGCGAGCGGGTCAGGTAGAGGTAGCGGCCCCAGTCGGTGTCGTGGAAGGCGACCACCCGGTCGGCGCGCCGGATGCGGCCGTCGCGCAGGGTCAGTTCGGCGCCGAACTGGCCGCGGGCCTGGATGTTGGTGAACATCGCGGCCAGTTCTTGGGCGTCGTCCAGGGTGACGCCGCGCCGTTCCAGCGCGGTGATGATCGCGGCCGGGTCGCCGCCGACGTCCTGCTCGGCCGCGCGCAACGTCTCCAGCGGCACGCTCACCGACCGGCCTCCGCCTGGCGGGCACTCGCCCGCGACCGACACCGCGGACCGCACGAACGAGGTGGGCCGGGCCGGGATCAGCCAGACCTGGTCCGCGTCAACGACGGCGAGTGCCGCGCTGCCACCGCTGGCCGCGGCCAGTGCCCTGATCTCGCGATCGGTCCAGATCCAGACGTCGACGGACTGCTTCGGATTGGCCAGCAGGGCGAGTTGGTCGGCGAGTTCGCTGTCCGCGCGCGTGCCCTTGGCGAGGCCGCGCTCGCCAAGGCTCGCCCACGCCTGGGCCTCCAGTTTGGCGCGCTCGGAGTGTGTGCCGCCCGGACTCGGCACGTCGAGGACGACGTGCCGGCGGGGAAAACGCTGACCGGCCCACAGTACGTCGAACTCCAGCGCGGACAGCACCACGCTGCTCGGCAGGCTCACCCTGGTTACGCGTCCTGTTCGTCGTCGTCGTGATCGTCGTCGGCCTGGCCGCGGCGGTCGTTGCCGCCGAGCACGTCGGGGATGACCATTCGGCCGTCGCCGAAGAACTCGTCGTCGATTGCCGCGTAGGTGTTGCGATGTTCGGCGTCCTGCTCCTCGTCGGCTTCCGCGAGCGACGTGGGGGCCGGGGCGAAGTCGTCATCGTCGTCGGCGAAGCCGCCCGGCTCGTCGTCCTGGCGGCCCTTGACCACCTCGTCGCCCTTGCTGTTGGCGCCGACGATGCCGACGGCGGCGGTGCCGCCCGCGACCGCCGCGCCTGCCGCGATCTCGCCGATGTCGTCGCCGAAGCCCGCACCGCTCGGGACGGGGCCGCCTGCGGCGTGCGGGGTGGGCACGCCGGTCGGGCCGATGCCGCTGAGCGGGCCTGGTGCGAGCGGGGTTGGCGCGAGCGGGGTTGGCGCGAGCGGGGTGGTGCCGGGTGGGATGGTGCCGGGCGAGATGGAGCCGGGTGGGACAGAGCCGGGTGGGATAGAGCCGGCGCCAGGCACGTTGGGGCCACCGGGCAGGCCGAGGCCACCGGGCACGCCGCCTGGGAGCGGGCCACCCGGAAGCGGGCCACCACCGGGCATGCTGAGGGTGGGGGTGCCACCGACGCCGGTGACCGGGGCGGGGACCGGCACGCCGCCACCGCCGCCCATGGGCGTGCCGGGGAGGCCGGGCGGGATGGTGCCGGTGCCACCCCCTCCGCCGCTGACCACCGGCATGCCGGGGCCGGGGTAGCCGGCGGTGGACGTGCCGGTGCTGGGGCCGGAGGGCGCGGGTTTGAGGCCGATCGCGGGTGGCGGGGCCGGTGGCGTGTAGCCGCCGAGGTTGGCCTGGCTGGAGTTGGTGTAGTTGTTCAGCGCGTCCACTGCCTGGTTGCGGGCCGCGTTGGCCTGTGCGACCTGCTGGGCGCGGTCGTTGCCGTGGCCGGTGAACGGCGAGTTGCCGGCGGCGATCGCGGCGTTGTTGGACTGGGTGTCACGGGTGAGGGCGTGCGGCTGCGGCGCGGCGTTGCGTGCGGTCGCGTACGCCTCGGCCTGCTGGTTGATCGCGGTGGAGCTTCCTCCGCCCTGGTCGGTGACGGTGCCGCCGTACGCGGCGGACGCGCTGATCATCTCGTCGGCCAGGTCAGACGCGGACTGGCTCTGCCAGTTCACGCCGATCGCCTGCAACTGGGTCTGTAGCGTCTGGTTGATCTGGGTGAGGTCGGCGGCCACGTTGGCCAGCGCGTCCGCGGCCGCGGTCATCGCCGCCGCGCCGGAACCGCTGTCGAGTTGCTGGACGGCGGCGGCCAACTGGTCGTTGGACATGCCTTCCCAGCGCAGGTCGGTGAGCGGGGTGTCGGTGCTCGGCGCGCTGGTCTGGTGGACGAACTGTTCGGCTGCCGCGATGCCGGCCTTGCCTCTGGTTTCCTGGGCCTGCTGCACGATCCCGTCGATACCGCCGGTGTTGTCCATTTTCTGCCCCTCAGTTCGCGGTCTGGAGTGTGGCGACGGCGGCCACGGCGACCTGTTCGGTCTCGGTGCAGGACTGGGTCGCGGTCAGCCCGGTCGGCGGGAAGTCCAGTTGCACGATGAGCATCTGCCCGTCGGCGACGCTGACCACGGTCTGGCAGCCGTTGGCCGCCTCGGCCTTGCTGGTCACGTCGACGGCAGGGAACCCGCCGATGCTCACGGGTTTCGTGTTGTTGGCGAGCAGCGGGTTGAGCCAGAACTGGATTCCCGCCGAGGTCACGGTCTGCACGTTGTAGCTGGGCAGGGTGCCCGGGTTGACGAGTTGGAACCCGCACTGCGGGTCGTGCCAGTTGACGTCCGGGTGCCCCTCAACGCCAGGGTCGACGCCGAGCTTGGCCCGCTGCGCGCTGGTCAGCAGCGAGCACGGGTCGATGCCGGTGAGCGGGAGGTTCCGGGGGCGGGGCGGCAGCGTGATGGTCTCGCGCACGGTAGGCGGGGCCGTGCTGCCGGTGGTGGGTACGGCGACGGGCTGCCCGGCCCGCGTGCTGGTGCACGCGGCGAGCAGCGCGACGACGAGCACGCCGGTGGGGGCCCACCCCCACCGGAGCGGCGTTGCCCGCTCAGGCACCAGGGCCACCGGGCGTGGACGTCTGCCGGAAGGCGTCCGCGACCTGCTCTTCCGTGTAGCCGTAGTTCAGCGCGGTGGTGGCCAGGTTGTCCGCGACCTGTTGCAGACTCTGGAGATACTGGTTGACCCGGTTGGCGTAGGAGTCGGGGTCGGTGACCAGTCGGGCGTTCCACTGCTGGGCCGCCTGCACGCTGACCACGTCCTGCGCAGGGGGCGCGATGGAGAGCCGGGCGAGGTTCTGCGCGATGTTGCGGCCCTCGTTGTTCAGCACGTCGTTGATGATCTTCGCGGCCTGCAGCACGTTGTCGTGGTTGACGGTGATGCTGGCCGCGGTCTGCGGAATGCTGGACAGTTCGCCGGTCGGGCCGCTCGGGCTCGCCGTGGTGTGCAGCGCAACGTCGTCCGTTGCCATCTCCGACCCCCGTTGTCCGCGTGACCGTCCGTCCCTCGCAGGTTACCAATCCGGCCCTGCCCTCCACTGCCATCGGACGATCCCGATCGACGGACGGTTCCTCGGTCAGGCCGGAACTTGGACGTGGCCTTCCTGGGCACGCAGCGCGATGTCGGTGCGATGGTGCGAGCCGGCCAGGTGCACGCCCTCCAGACGCCGGTAGGCGTCGGCGCGGGCGGTGGCGAGGTCCGGGCCGGTGCCGACGATGGACAGCACGCGGCCGCCCGCTGACACGATCGCGCCGTCGTCGCGGCGCCGGGTGCCGGCGTGCAGCACGCCGTCGGCCTCGGCGCCGGTGATCACGTCGCCGGTGCGCGGCAGGCCCGGGTAGCCCTCGGCGGCCACGACCACGGTGACCGCGGCGCCCTGCTGCCAGTCCAGTGGCGGCTGTCGGTCGAGCGTGCCGGTGGCGGCCGCGTTGAGCAGGCCGGCGAGCGGTGTGTTCAGCAGCGCGAGGACGACCTGAGTCTCGGGGTCGCCGAAGCGGGCGTTGAACTCGATGACCTGCGGGCCGGTCGAGGTGAGCGCGAGACCGGCGTAGAGCACCCCGGTGAACGGGCAGTCGCGCCGCGCCATCTCGGCGACGACCGGGGCGACGATCCGCTCGACCACGTCGTCGGCGAGGTCGGCTGGTGCCCAGGGCAACGGGGCGTAGGCGCCCATGCCGCCGGTGTTCGGACCGTGGTCGCCGTCGCCGACCCGCTTGAAGTCCTGCGCGGGCAGCAGCGGCACCACGGTGGTGCCGTCGACCAGGCAGAACAGCGACACCTCCGGCCCGTCAAGGAAGGATTCGAGCAGGACCGGGTGGCCCCCGTCGAGCAGGGTCATGGCGTGCGCGCGGGCGAGGTCGAAGTCGTCGGTGACCACGACGCCCTTGCCGGCGGCCAGGCCGTCGTCCTTGACAACGTAGGTGGGGCCGAACCGGCCGAGCGCCGCGTCCAGGTGGCCGGGGTTGTCCACGATCTCGGAGCGCGCGGTCGGCACGCCGGCAGCCCGCATGACGTCCTTGGCGAACGCCTTGGACCCCTCGATGCGGGCGGCCTTGGCGGACGGGCCGAAGCAGGGGATGCCCTCGGCGCGGACCGCGTCGGCGACCCCGGCGACCAGCGGTGCCTCCGGCCCGATCACCACGAGGTCGGCACCGAATTCCTTGGCCAGCGCGGTCACCGCGGCCGGGTCGGTCACGTCGACGCCGTGCGTCTCGGCGATGCCCGCCGTCCCCGCGTTACCCGGTGCCGCGGCAAGCGCGGTCACCGCGACGTCGTGGGACAGCGCCAGCAGAAGGGCATGTTCCCGGGCGCCCGACCCGATTACCAGCACGCGCACAGGGCGCGAGTTTACGTCCAGCCACACTCAGACGAGCCGGTGGTCCAGGTAGCACCAGCGCCAGTCCTCGCCCGGCTCGAAGGACTGGATGACCGGATGGTCGGAGCCGAGCGCGTGCGCGGTGGCGTGCCTGTGCGGGCTTGAGTCGCAACAGCCGACGTGACCGCAGCTCAGGCACAGCCGCAGGTGCACGAAGGTCCGCTCGTTGATCGCGTTGCAGTCCTCGCAACCATCGGTGGTGGAGGGGGTGACCGTGACGTTCTCAAGCAGAGCGACGTGTTCACAGCTCACGCGGTCACCTCCAGGCGCCGACGGTCGTCGCGGACCGGGGTTGTCCAGGTACCGATTGTCATCTCCTGTGCCATTCGCGGATTCCCGCCTCCATCATGACCCGGTCGCGCTCCATCATGACCCAGTCGGGAAGGGCGCGACGCGCGGCCGCGCCATTTCGCGACCGACTTACTTCCCTACCCGGCCCGACTTGACCAACTGAGTCCCGGACTTCGTGCCGCGCAGGGCGAGATCCGGCGCGAACCGCACAATGGGCTGGTTGACGGGCTGGTGAGCTCGTCGGACAAGGGGCGCATGGTGTCGGAAATCGAGCAGTTGGTGCTGGTGGTCGGCTCGCTGGCGGTCTCGGCGGTGGCCCGCCGGTCACGGTTGTCCGCGCCGTTGGTGCTGGTCGCGGTCGGCCTCGTGGTGTCCTACCTGCCGGGCGTGCCGGACATCCAGATCAATCCGCAGCTGGTGTTGGTGCTGTTCATGCCACCGTTGCTCTACTCTGCGTCGCTTGGCAGCTCGTACCTGGGTATCCGGGCGAACGTCCGGCCGATCGCGCTGCTGTCTGTTGGGCTGGTGCTTGCCACGACCGTGTGTGTCGGTTTCGTGGCGCACCTGCTGGTCCCTGCGCTGCCGTTGACGTCCGCGCTGGTGCTCGGCGCGGTGGTGGCGCCGCCGGACGCGGTGGCCGCGGTCGCGATCGGACGCAGGCTGGCGCTGCCGCGCAAGCTGATGATCCTGATGACCGGGGAGAGCCTCGTCAACGACGCGACCGCGTTGACGGCGTTCAAGGTCGCGGTGGCCGCCGCGTTGGGCATGGGCGCGAGCTGGGGCGCCGGGTTGCGCACGTTCGCGGTGGCCTCGGTCGGCGGCGTTGCGATCGGCTTGGCCCTGGGCATGCTGGTGCACGCGATCCGGATGCGGCTGCACGACAGCGTGGTGGAGAGCGCGCTGGGCATGGTGGTGCCCTTCGCCGCGTACCTGATCGCGGAGATCCCGGCGATCGGCGCGTCCGGTGTGCTCGCCGTCGTCACGGCCGGGCTCTACCTCGGGCACAACGCGCCGAGCGCGGGCTATGCGACGCGGTTGCAGGAGGACGCGGTGTGGCGCGCGATCGACGTGCTGCTGGAGTCGTTGGTGTTCGGGCTGATCGGGCTGAACCTGCGGTTCGTGCTGCACCAGGTGAACAACGCGGGGCACAGCACGCTCGCGCTGTTCGGATCGGCGGCCGGTGTGCTGGCCGCGGCGATTCTCGTGCGCATCGCCTGGATGTATCCGGCGACCTACCTGCCGAGATGGCTGGCGCGGCTGCTCGGACGCGGCACCGATCCGCCGCCGTCCTGGCAGAGCGTCGCGGTGTTGTCGTGGAGCGGGATGCGTGGCGTGGTGTCCCTGGCGGCGGCCGCCTCGGTGCCGGCCACAGTGCCGGGCCGGGACCTGATCCTGCTGTTGGCCTTCGCGGTCACCGTCGGCACGCTGCTGATCCAGGGGTTGAGCCTGCCGTGGCTGATCCGGCGGCTCGGCGTGCACGGCAACGAGGACTTCGCGGACACGCTGGCCGAGGCGCAGGCCGCGCACAATGCGTCGCTCGCCGCGGTGAGCAGGCTGGACGAACTGGTCAACGACGAGGAGGACGCCACGCCCGCGCACGTGGTGCAGAAGTTGCGGGCGATGGGCGAGAACAGCGGCAACGCGGCGTGGGAGCGGCTGGGGCGGCAGGACATCGAGAGCCCGGCCGCCGCGTTCCGCAGGCTGCGGCTGGAGATGCTGGACGCACAGCGCGGCGTCTACCTCGACGCCCGCAACTCGGGCGAGATCGACGACGAGGTGCTGCGCAAGGTGCTCCGCGAACTCGACCTTGAGCAGGCGCGGCTGGACGCCAGGGATTGAGCGCGCGGAGCCGATCGGCGAGGATCAGCGCATGAGCGAGGCCGAACACGGGACCGCAGCGGGCGAGGCGGCAGCATGAGCGAGCTTGCGAGCGAATCATCCAACACAGTGCCCGCGAATGCGCCCGCCTCGCGACACCACCAACCGGCAGCCGAACACGGGACCGCAACGAGCGAGGCGGCAGCATGAGCGAGCTTGCGAGCGAATCATCCAACACAGTGCCCGCGAATGCGCCCGCCTCGCGACACCACCAACCGGCAGCCGAACACGGGACCGCAACGAGCGAGGCGGCAGCATGAGCCCGGATGAGCTGGATCGCGCCAAGGCGGTGCTGCGGGAGAGCGAGAGCCGGCCATCGGAGGCCAGGGTCTACGACTACTTCCTCGGTGGCGCCGCGAACTTCGAGGTGGACCGGGAGTTCGCCGAGGCGCAGATCGCGAAGTACCCGGACATGCCGATGATCGCATCGGAGAACCGGCGTTTCCTGCATCGGGCCGTTCGCTACCTGGCCGAACACGGCATCCGGCAGTTCATCGACGTCGGCTCGGGCGTGCCGACCGAAGGCAACGTGCACCAGATCGCCGAGGAGGTGCTGCCCGGCCAGTGCCGCGTCGTGTACATCGACAGGGACCCGATCGCGCACGCGCACGCCCAGATCCTGCTGCGTGAGGACGGCGACCCGAGGCGGCACCGCGCGCTGCGCGCCGACCTGCTGGAAACGCGCGACCTGTTGCGGCAGGTGACCCGGACCAGGCTGATCGACTTCGAGCAACCGGTCGGCCTGCTGATCGTCGCGGTGCTGCACTTCATCAAGGACGAGCGGCAGCCGCAGCAGGCCGTGGAGCTCCTCCGGTCCTCGGTGGCGCCCGGCTCCTATCTGGTGATCTCGCACGCCAGCGGCGAGGGGCTCTCGGCGGGTCAGCAGACCGCGGCCGAGCGGGTCCGGTCGGACTACGAGAGCCAGGCGGCGAATCCGGGCGTGTTCCGCAGGCGCGCGGCGATCGAGGAGTTCTTCGGCGGCTGGCCGCTGCTGCCGCCGGGGCTGGTGTGGACACCGGAGTGGCACGACGAGAACTTCGTTTCGCCGTTCACCGACGACCCGGCACGCGCGTTCATCATGGCCGGGGTCGCACGCAAGCCAGCAGCCGTCAGGTGACTTGATTCGCCGCGAGCAGACCGCGCCTTGCCAGCTCGGGCCGGACTCCCTCGCCGAACCAGTACGCCTCCTCAAGGTGCGGGTAGCCGGACAGCACGAACTCCTCGATGCCGATCTCGTGGTACTCGGCGATCAGGTCGGCGACCTCGGCATGGCTGCCGACGAACGCGGTGCCCGCGCCGCCCCGGACCAGCCCGATGCCGGCCCACAGACCCGGATACACCTCAAGCGAGCGGGCGTCGGCATCGAACCGGCCGCCGTGCAGCGCTGCCATGCGGCGCTGACCGACCGAGTCGCCCGAGGCGAACCGGGCCTGCGCGGCCGCGACCGCGTCCGGGTCGAACTGATCTTGTAGTTTCTGCGCCACCGCCCACGCGTCGGCCGAGGTGTCCCTGCTGATCGTGTGCGCCCGCAGGCCGAAGCGCAGCTCGCGGCCCTCGTCGGCGGCCAGCTTGCGCAGTCGCGCCACTTTCTCCGCGACAAGCGCTGGTGGTTCGCCCCAGGTCAGGTGCACGTCGGCGCGGCGAGCGGCGACCGGAAGCGCCGCGTCCGAGCTGCCGCCGAAGTACAGCGGCGGCGCCGGGTCCGGCACGGCGAACGCCTTGGCGTCGCGGAGCTGGTAGTAGGTCCCGTCGAAGTCGACGCCGCCACCGTCGAAGATGCGCCGCATGATGGCCATGAACTCGTCCGTGCGCGCGTAGCGCTCGTCGTGGCCGAGGTGGTCGCCGAAGCGTGCCTGCTCGACCGGGTCGCCGCCGGTGACGATGTTGAGCATCAGCCTGCCGCCGGAAACGCGCTGGTAGGTGATGGCCATCTGGGCGGCCAGCGTCGGCGAGAGCGAACCGGGCCGAAACGCGACCAGGAACTTGATGGTCCTGGTCCTGGCCAGCAGTGCGGCCGTGGTGAGCCAGGCGTCCTGGCACCAGGTGCCGGTCGGGGTGAGCATGCCGGTGAACCCGACCCGCTCGGCCGCCGCCGCGACCTGGGCGAGGTAGTCGATGTCCGGCTCACGCGGAATTCCGGTGTCCACAGGAGACTTGCCAGGCTGGTCCACAATGGACCGACCGTCACCGTGGGTTGGCAGGAACCAGTGCAGGGTGACGCTCATTGGACGCCCAATCCGGCGAGGTAGGTCTTGATCTCGGTGTCGTAGCGGCGGTCGACGAAGTCACTGAAGGTGATCTTGCCGGGAATCTGGTTGGCCGTTGCGAACTCGTCGGCAAGGTGCTGTTCGGAGTTGATCACCGTGTCGTCCAGCGGCACCGGGTGCAGCACGATGTCCGCCGCGGCGGCCTGGGTGACGGCAAGCGGCAGCTTGGTCTCCTGCGACCACAGCTGCGCGAACTGCGACTGGTGCGTCCTGGCCCACGCGTACGCCTTGGACACGCGCACCACGTAGTCGCCGATGGCCGCGTTCTTGCCGGCGTCGGCCAGCGCTGCGCGGCTGGCCACCTGGACGCTGTAGCCGTTGGACAGCTCGGTGCCGCCCGCGAGGCCGTGACCGGACTGCGAGTCCCGGCCGGTGATCAGCAGGCGCGCGCCGTCCTGCTGGATCGCCTCGGCCACGTAGGGCTGCCACACCACCCAGGCGTCCACCTGGTGCTGCGCGAACGCGGTCAGCGCGTTGCCCGGTTGCAGGAAGGCGAGCTTCACGTCGGAGGGCGTGAGGCCGGCCTTGTTCAGCGTGTTGAGCAGTGTGCCGTTGGCCGACGAGCCCTGCGCGACCGCGATCGTCTTTCCCTTGAGGTCGGCGAAGGTGTGGATGGGCGAGCCGGCCGGCACCAGGATCGCGTCGCCGACCGGGGACTGCTCGGCCGCGACAACGTCGATCTTGTCGTGCGCCGCGGCCGCGAAGATCGGCGGCGTGTTGCCGACCTGCCCGATGTCGATGGCACCTGCCGCGTCCGCCTGCAACATCGGCGGCCCGGAGGTGAACGTCGCCCACTGGATCGTGTAGGGCAGGTTGTCGAGTTGGCCGGACGCACGCAGCAGCGCCTGCGCACTGTTGCCGGCCTGGTCGCCGACGCGCAGGGTCACGTTCTTGAGCTGGGCCGCGCTGACCGTGGTTGGCACCGGAGCCGACGACGACGTGGACCCGCCGCCCCCGCACGCGGCCAGGCCGAGCAGCGCGACGGCGAACAGGCTAAGCGATGTGTACTTCACTGTCGTTCACTCCAAGGTCGGCGAGTACGTCGGTGCGCAGCCGCTGGTGCGGCTCGGCGGCGACCACGTGTTCGGCCACGATGCGGCCGGAATCGAGGACGAGAATCCGGTCGGCCAGCGCGAGCGCCTCGTCCACGTCGTGCGTGACGAGCAGCACGGCCGGCCGGTGCCTGACCCACAGTTGGCGGACAAGGCGATGCATGGCCAGCCGGGTCAACGCGTCCAGCGCGGCGAACGGCTCGTCGAGCAGCAGCAGATCCGGTTCGCGGACCAGCGCCCTTGCCAGTGAGACGCGCTGCGCCTCGCCGCCGGAAAGCGTGCGCGGCCACGCGTCGGCCCGATCGTCGAGCTGGACCTCGGCCAGCGCGCGCTGCGCGGTGCCGCGTGGATCGGCGACCTTGAGCCCCAGCACCACGTTGCGCCAGACCCTGCGCCAGTCCAGCAGTCGCGGCTGCTGGAACGCGATCGACACCGTTCCATCTACTGTGGACTCTCCGGCGATGTCCGAGTCCAAACCGGACAGGATGCGCAGCAGCGTCGACTTGCCGGAGCCGCTGCGGCCGAGCAGCGCGACGAACTCGCCCTTGCGCACCACGAGATCCAGCCCGTCCAGCACGCGGCGCTGGCCGAACTCCTTGACGAGGCCCCGGACGTGGACGGTGATGGTCAGCTCGTTCGCCACCGCAGCAGCCTCCGTTCCAGCAGTCGGACGGTGCCGTCGGTGAGCAGCCCGAGGATCGCGTAGACCAGCAGCGCGACCAGTACGATGTCGTTGCGGCCGAACTCGCTGGCATTGTTGATCATGTAACCAAGGCCGGCGCTCGCGTTGATCTGCTCGCCGACCACCAGCGACAGCCAGGCCGCCGCCAACCCGAGCCGCAACCCAACCAGGCTGTTCGGCACGGCGGATGGCAGCACAACGTGCCTGATCCGTTCCCAGCGGGAGAAACCGAGCACGGTGGTCGCCTCGACCAGCCGGGTGTCCGCATCCCTGATTCCCGCGTGCACATTCACGTACAGCGGAAAGGCGGTGCCGAGCGCGACCAGTGCGATCTTGGGCGCCTCACCGATACCGAACCAGATGATGAACAGCGGGATCAGGCCGAGGAAGGGCAGCGTGCGCAGCATCTGCATGGGCGGGTCGATCAGCAGGTCGCTCCACCGGGACAAGCCGGCCGCGATGCCGATCACCGCGCCGACGACGAGGCCGATCGCGAAACCGAACGCGACCCTGCGCAGCGAAACGGCCATGGCGTCGCCGAGTTCACCGCTGGAGATCAGCTGTGCCGCGGTGCGGCCGATCGTGACCGGCGAGGACAGCTTGTCCTCGGAGATCACGCCGACGCTGCTGAGCAACTGCCACAGCAGTACCAGCGCGACCGGGCTGGTCAGCCGCAGCAGCGCGGAAACCCGCCAACGCCCGCGCCTTCGTGCCGCGCGAGCGGCCTGCGGCACGGCGGGGTCACGCGCTCGGGCAAGCAGTTCCGAACCGGAGGTGGACACGCGAGGAGTCTCGTTGTGGCCGATGAGGCCGTCAACGAGCGGAATCGCGCTCCCAGATCTCGGAAATCGTTCTGTCGCAGACAGAAGCGCCCGATTCAGTCCATTGTGGACTGATCCTCATGCCAGCAGCTCGTGCCGCACGATGGTCTGGTCGCGGCCCGGCCCTACACCGATCACGGAGATCCGCGCGCCGGACAGCTCCTCAAGCCGGAGCACGTACGCCCGCGCGTTCGCGGGCAGCTCCTCGAACGTGCGGCAGCCGCTGATGTCCTCGAACCAGCCGGGCATCTCCTCATAGACCGGCACGGCGTGGTGCACGTCGGTCTGGGTCATCGGCATGTCCTCGGCGCGGAAGCCGTCGATCTCGTACGCGACGCAGATCGGCACCTTCGCAAGGCCGGAGAGCACGTCCAGCTTGGTGAGGAAGAAGTCGGTGAAGCCGTTGACCCTGGTCGCGTAGCGGGCGATCACCGCGTCGAACCAGCCGGTGCGCCGGTCGCGGCCGGTGTTCACGCCGACCTCGCCGCCGACCTTGCGCAGGTGCTCGCCCATCTCGTCGTGCAACTCGGTCGGGAACGGACCGGAGCCGACCCTGGTCGTGTACGCCTTGAGGATGCCGAGCACCACCGAGATCCGCCCAGGCCCGATGCCACTGCCGGCGCACGCACCACCGGAGGTCGGGTTGGAGGAGGTGACGAACGGATAGGTGCCGTGGTCGACGTCGAGCATGGTGCCCTGCGACCCCTCCAGCAGCACGGTCTCGCCGCGCTCCAGCGCCTGGTTGAGCAGCAGGCGGGTGTCCGCGATGCGGTCCGCGAACTGCTCGACCTGCGCGAGCGTGGTGTCCGCCACCTCGTCGGCGTCCAGCGCCTTGCGGTTGTAGACCTTCACCAGGATCTGGTTCTTGATGTCCAGCGCGGCCTCGACCTTCTGCCGGAAGATCTTCTCGTCGAGCACGTCCTGGAACCGCACGCCGACCCGCGCCACCTTGTCCTGGTAGCAGGGGCCGATGCCGCGGCCGGTGGTGCCGATCTTCGCCTTGCCGAGGTAACGCTCGGTCACTTTGTCGATGGCAACGTGGTACGGCATGATCAGGTGCGCGTCCGCGGAAACCAGCAGGCCGGCCGTGTCCACCCCGCGCTCCTGTAGACCGTTCAGCTCTTCGAGCAGCGCGCCAGGGTTCACCACGACGCCGTTGCCGATCACGTTGGTCACGCCGGGGGTGAGGATGCCGGACGGGATCAGCTTCGTGGCGAACTTCTGGCCGTCCGGGAGCACGACGGTGTGACCCGCGTTGTTGCCACCCTGGTAGCGGACCACCCACTTGAGGCGCTCGCCAAGCAGGTCAGCGGCTTTGCCCTTGCCTTCGTCGCCCCATTGGGCGCCGATGACCACGATGGCAGGCATGTAAGACTCCCCGAAGGATCGACGGCGATTGCCGAGAGGTCAGACTAGTCCAGGAGTGATGGTGGCGGCTGTGGTACTGGCCTGTTCGGGCTCTGGTGACGATCTGCTCAACCTGCACACGCAGAGTGATGATTTCGTCGTGTGTCCGGTGCCACCGCGACCCGGCAAGGACGACGTCGACCCGATCCTCGCCGACCTGGCCGGCCGCAGGCTCCTCGTGTCCGGCTCGGACGCCGACCTGGCCGCCGTTGTGCTGCGCCTGCTCCGCACCGAACGCCTCGAATCCGTCGACATCGGCTATCTGCCCAGGTCAGCCGAGTCGGTGACGGCGCGGCTGTGGCAGTTGCCGACGAACGCGGCCAAGGCCATCGACCTCGCCCTGCACGCGCCGGTGCGTCCGGTGCCGCTGGTGCGCGACGACAACGGCGGCGTGCTGCTCGGCGCGGGCACCATCACCGCCATCGACGGCGTCGTCTACTGCGACGACACCAGGGTCCTGTCCGGCCCGGCCAGACAGCTCCTGGTCACACCCGACCCGGCTGGGCTGCGGGTCAGCGTGACGCACAAGGGAATCCTGCGCCGCACCGGCCCGGCCGTCACCGGCCGGGCCTGCCAGATCGGCGGCGAACTCCCCGACGTGGTCAGCGACGGCGTCCCGCACGGCCGCCCGATGCCCCGCTGGACCTGGTACCGGCACACCGAGGACCTGCGCCTGATCCGCTGGTAGCAAGGTGGGCCCACCCCGCATCGGCGACGCCTACTCGACGCCGAGCACGCCAGCGGCCGCAGGGTCGGCGTCGGCGAGAAACTCCTTGCAGCGCTGGTATTCCTCGTCCTCGCCGATGATCTGCGCGGCCCTGGCCAACGCGCCGAGCGCGCGGAGGAATCCCTGGTTGGGCACGTGCGACCAGGGAATCGGGCCGAACCCCTTCCAGCCGGCGCGGCGCAGCTGGTCCAGGCCGCGGTGGTAGCCGGTGCGCGCGTAGGCGTAGGCGGCCACGGCCTCGCCCGCCGCGAGGGAACGCTCGGCAAGAGCGGCCCAGGCCGCGCTGAAGTCCGGGTAGGTCCTGGCGATCTCGGTCGGGTCGGCACCGTCGGCGAGCGCGGCCTGCGGTTGCGGGCGCTCCGGGAGCAGGGTCGGGGCCGGTCCGCCGAGCAGGTTCTCGTTCAGGCTCATGGCCTCATCCTGCCCCGACGCGTACCGGCGCCGACCGGTGGCTCTAGCCGAGCACGCTGAGCACAACGCCGGTCATGGCGAGCACGATGGCGGCGACGATCACGGACGCGATAACACGCTTGGGCATCACGGCGAGCAACCATGCCCGGAATGGCCACCCGATCGCAACGATCGTCACCCAAACGTGTAGTGGATATCGTTTTCCGCCATTTTTTCGGCGACGCGCCGGTATTTCGCCGACAGCCTCTACGCCTTGGCAGCCAACACGTGTATTGTCGGTCCCGCACTTGGCGCCGCCCCCCTGGCGCCAAGTGCCCTTTTATTTCCGGGCATTTTTCTTCCCGGTATTGTGTGGGTAATTTTCCCGACGAACACAACACTGCCGGCGTCCCTCGGACGGGACGCCGGCAGCGGTCGAGCCTGATCCGGCCGGGCTACTTGCCGATCGCGGTGCCCGCGGACAGCAGGTCCTCGCAGGCGTGGGTGACGCGCGCGGCCATGCCGAGCTCGGCGGCCTTGAGGTAGCTGCGCGGGTCGTAGGTCTTCTTGTTGCCGACCTCGCCGTCGATCTTGAGCACGCCGTCGTAGTTGGTGAACATGTGCCCGACGACCGGACGGGTGAACGCGTACTGCGTGTCGGTGTCGATGTTCATCTTCACAACGCCGTAGGACAGGGCCTCGCGAATCTCCTCAAGTTCGGAGCCGGAGCCACCGTGGAAGACCAGGTCGAACGGCTTGCTGTCGGCCGAAAGGCCCAACTTGGCCGCTGCGGTCTCCTGGCCCTTGCGCAACACCTCGGGGCGCAGCTTCACGTTGCCCGGCTTGTACACGCCGTGCACGTTGCCGAAGGTCGCGGCCAGCAGATAGCGGCCCTTCTCGCCGCTGCCGAGCGCGTCGATGGTCTGCTCGAAGTCGGCGTCGGTGGTGTAGAGCTTGTCGTTGATCTCGTTGGCGACGCCGTCCTCCTCGCCGCCGACGACGCCGATCTCGACCTCAAGCACGATCTGCGCCTTGTTCGCCAGTTCGAGCAGCTCGGCGGCGATCTTGAGGTTCTCGGTCAGGTCGATGGCCGAGCCGTCCCACATGTGCGACTGGAACAGCGGCGCGAGGCCGCGGCCGACCCGCTCGGTGCTGAGCGCGAGCAGCGGGCGGACGTAGCCGTCGAGCTTGTCCTTGGGGCAGTGGTCGGTGTGCAGCGCGATGTTGATCGGGTACTTGTCGGCAACGACGTGCGCGTACTCGGCGAGCGCGACCGCGCCGGTGACCATGTCCTTCACCCGGGTGCCGGAGGCGAACTCGGCGCCGCCGGTGGACACCTGCACGATGCCGTCGCTGCCGGCCTCGGCGAATCCACGCAGCGCCGCGTTCAGCGTCTCCGAGGAGGTCACGTTGATGGCCGGGTAGGCGAACTTGTTCGCCTTCGCCCGGTCCAGCATCTCCCGGTAGACCTCGGGGCTCGCGATGGGCATTGCTTCCTCCTCGTTCGAACTGCTGAGCTCGCACAGCATCGTAGGTGCGCCGCCGACCAGCCTCGCACGCGAGGTCAGAGACTACTCAACCGATCAAGCAAAACCGGCCTCTGGCACAAACTCCTTGTGATGGACCACACTCGTGATTATGGCAATTGCGCGACTCAACGGCGAGGTCATCGCGGAAAGCACGGACACCGTGCTCATCGAGGGAAACCACTACTTCCCAGCACATTCGGTCCGGGCGGAGCTACTGCGGCCGACGGTCGCGCGCGATGATCGGCAGTACTACTCGATCATCGTGCACAAGGGCCCGGTTCAGGATCACGCGTGGAGTGTGGCCGGCACCACGATTCCCGATCCCCGACTCGCCGAGTACGTGGCGTTCGACGGCCCCGTCGAAATCGAGGACTGAGCAACGGCCGATCGGCCACGCAGGTTCATCCACAGGTAGCGACCAGCGCCGGCCAAGGACGAGCATGTCCTTGGCCGGCGCTGTATTTCGGGCTCCTACTTCTTCTCCTTCGCGATGAGCACGTCCGCGAGCTGCGCGAGGCGATCGACGATCTGCTCCCCGTCGGCCACCAGCACCTGCACCGCGACCTGGTCGGCGCCCGCGTCAAGGTGCTCGCGCACCCGCGCGGCAACCCGCTCCACCGGACCGAGCGCGACGAGCGTGTCGACCAGCCGGTCGCTGCCGCCGTCCGCGAAGTCGGCGTCGGTCAAGCCCTCCCTGCGGAAGTTGTCCAGGTAGTTGGGCAGGCCGAGGTAGACCGCCAGCCGTGCCCGTGCGATCACCCTTGCCTTGTCCAGGTCCGGCTCGACGACCACCTTCTGCTCCGGCACCACAAGCGGACCAGCGCCGAGGATCTCCCGCGCCCCCCGGGTGTGCGCGGGCGTGGTCAGGTACGGATGGATGCCGGCCGCGTGCTCGCCGGCCAACTTGATCATCTTGGGTCCGAGCGCGGCCAGCAGCCGCACGTCCCTCGGCACACCGGCCGCATCCAGTTCGTCGAAGTAGCCGGCCATCTTCTGGTAGGGCCGCTGGTAGTCGGCGATGTGCGGGGCGTGGCCGACGCCGAGACCGAGCAGGAAACGGCCCGGGAAGTCGGCCTCCAACCCGCGCCAGACCTGCGCGAGCTCGGCAGCGCTCGCGTCCCATACCCGGAAGATCCCCGTGCCGACGACGATCCGGTCGGTCGCCTCAAGCGCCGCTCGCGGCGCACGCAGCGGCAACTGCTGGCTACTCCCGATCCACAGGGCGCCATAGCCAAGCTTGTCCGCCTCGACCGCGAGCGGCGCGACCGTGTCGTGGTCCAGCGTGGCCCCGCCGATCCATACCCCGATGCGCCCGATGTCGATCCCCACAACTGCCTCCCAGCGTCGATGATCCTGCCAAGTGTTTTACCACCATCGAACACTTGTCCGCCATCAACGCATTACCAACTCGCGAGTAGCTTACTGGCGGTAAGTTGCGTTACGGTGGGGTCGAGGCTAGGAGGCCGGTATGGGCGCGTTCAGCGATCGGACAGGTACCAGCAAGCTCGATAGCAAGCTCAGCGGCAAGGTCGTACTGATCACTGGCGCCGCCCGAGGCATCGGCGCCGGCGTTGCCCGCAGGCTGGCCGCGTCCGGCGCCAGACTCGCCCTGGTCGGCCTGGAAGCCGACGCGCTGCGCGCGGTCGCCGAGCAGTGCGGCCCTGACGCGTCCGCCTGGGACGCCGACGTCACCGACTGGGCCCAACTGGAGGCCGCGGTCGCCGGCATCGTGCAGCGCTACGGCCGGATCGACGTCGTCATGGCCAACGCGGGCATCGCGGCGGCCGGTTTCGTCCGGTCCATCGATCCGGCCGCGTTCGAGAAGGTCATCGAGGTCGACCTGCTCGGCGTGTGGCGCACCGTCCGGGTCTGCCTGCCGCACTTGATCGCGACGCGCGGCTACTGCCTGATCGTCTCGTCCATGGCCGCGGTCGTGCACATCCCGGGCAACGCGCCGTACAACGCGGCCAAGGCTGGGGTCGAGGCGTTCGGGAACACGCTGCGCGCCGAGGTCAGGCACTTCGGCGTGCAGGTCGGTGTCGCGCATCCGACCTGGATCTCCACCGACATGGTCACCAGCGCGGACGAGCACCCGGTGTTCGGTCCGCTGCGCAAGGCCATGCCCGGCTCGCTCGGCCGGACGTATCCGCTGACCGTCGCGGTGGACGCGTTCGCGGCCGGCATCGCCCGGCGGGCCAGGACCATCCACATCCCGGCCGGCCTGCTCGCCGTCAAGCTGATCCGCGCGTTCCTGCCGCCGCTGGTCGAGGCGTCCTCGCGGCGCCTGTTGCCCAAGGCGGACGCGGCCGCGCTCGCCGATGTCGAGGAGCGCGGCGCGGCGGCATCGGCACCGGTCGGACCGGGCGGCGCGGCGGCCATGACATAGCGGATATATCCGACACATTTTCAACTACCGCCGCTGCTGACGCGGGAGCCACCCGGTACGGTTTCCCTGGAGGGAGGCTCCTTGTCGAACATCGATGAAACCCCAGCCGACACCGGGATCACCGGGCGCGCCATGCGTAGCGTCGAACAGACGCTCGATCACCTGCGCGTCCTCGATGGCGGCGCCGTCCGGGAGCCGACCGCGCCGCTGAGCCTGGAAGACCTGTATCGCACACAGCGCATGCGGCTGATCCGGCTCGCGCTGCTGCTCGTCGACGAGCCGGCTACCGCCGAGGACGTGGTGCAGGAGGCGTTCACCGCGCTGCACCGCAACTGGCGCAACCTGCGCGACGCGGCCGCCGCCGTCGGTTACCTGCGTACCTCCGTGGTCAACGGGTCGCGCAGCGTGCTGCGCAGGCGCAAGACCGCGCGCGAGTACACCCCTCCGCACGTGGCCAATGCCAGGTCGGCGGAGAGCATGGCAATGCTCACCGCCGAGCACCAGGCCGTGGTGAAAGCGCTGTCCCAATTGCCGCCACGGCAGCGCGAGGTGCTCGTGCTGCGCTACTACGGAAACCTGACCGAGACCGAGATCGCGGAGGCGACCGGCATCTCCAAGGGCACGGTGAAGTCCACCGCCAGCCGCGCGCTCGAAGCGTTGCAGAAGATCATGTCCAACCAGTCCTGATTCGACACCAGGGCAGATTGCGCCATTGGTATAGACCAGGCTGGGTTTGATGGCGCAAGATCTGTAGTCGTGGCGAGCAAGGGGACCCTGCTGGCGGTCGACGTCGGCGGCACGGACATCAAGAGCGCCCTGCTGAGCGCGGACGTGGCGCGGCCGAGGGAACTGAGCGTACTCACCCGGCTGCGCAGGCCGACCCCGCGCGGCGCGGACGGCGACGCGACCGCCCGAGACATCGTGCGCACCGTCGCCGACCTGGTCGGCGAACTCGGCGAGCAGAGCCCGACCGGCATCATCGACGCGGTCGGCGTCGTCGTGCCCGGGGTCGTCGACGCGGGCGTCGGCGTGTTCTCCGCCAACCTGGGCTGGCGCGGTTTTCCGTTCGCCGCAGCCCTCGGCGAAGCCATCGACCTGCCCGTCGTGTTCGGCCACGACGTCGCGTCCGGCGGGCTCGCCGAACACCGGATGGGTGCCGCGGCCGGCTGCCGCAACGCGGTGGTCATGCCGATCGGCACCGGCATAGCGGCCGCGCTGATCGTCGACGGCAAGCTGCGCACCGGCGGCGGCTACGCGGGCGAGGTCGGGCATGTGGACATCGGACACGGTGAACCGTGCGGCTGCGGCGCGCGCGGCTGCCTCGAAGCGATCGCCTCCACCGGCGCGATCGCCCGCCGCTACGGCCAGCGGGTCGGCCGCCAGGTCGCGGGCGCCGCCGAGGTACTCGCCGCGGCGCGCGAGGGCGACGCGGACGCGAGTGCGGTGTGGACGGACGCGCTCGACGGTCTCGCCAAGGGCATCGCGGTGCTGGCCAGCGTGCTCGGCCCGGAACGCGTCGTGCTCGGCGGTGGCCTCGCCATGGCCGGTCGCGAGCTCACCGAACCGCTCGCCGCGCGCATCGACGGTCTGCTGACCTTCCAACGCAGGCCCGAACTGCGGATCGCCCAACTGGGTGATGAAGCTGGTTGTCTCGGCGCGGGATTCCTTGCGCTGCAACGGTGGACGGCGGAGGTAGCGGGATGATTCTTGTGCTGCGCGGTGGCCGGGTCGTGACCGGTGACGGGGTCCTCGCCGACGGCTGGGTCGAGGTCGCCGACGACGGCACCATCAACTCGGTCGGCACCGGTGCACCGGACGTCCCGGCCGGCTCGGACGATGTCGACCTGGCCGGCGACTGGCTGGTCCCGGGCTTCGTGGACATCCACTGTCACGGTGGCGGCGGCGCCAGCTACACCGAGGTCACGCCCGACCGGGTCGCGGCGGCCGCGCTCGCGCACCGCAGGCACGGCACCACGACCACCATGGCCAGCCTGGTGTCCAGGCCGATCCCGGTGCTGCTCGAACAGGTCAGCGCACTCGCCGAGGTAGCCAAGGACGGGGTCGTCGCCGGCATCCACCTGGAGGGCCCGTTCATCTCGGCCGCCCGCTGCGGCGCGCACGATCCGGCCGTGTTGACCCATCCGGATCGCGAGTCGGTGCGCAAACTGCTCGACGCGGGCGACGGCCAGATCAGGATGGTCACCCTCGCGCCCGAACTCGACGGTGCCATCGACGCGGTCCGCGAGTTCACCGAGGCAGGCGTGACCGTCGCGATCGGCCACACCGACGCCACCGAGGCCCAGGTCCGCCCGGCCGTCGACGCGGGCGCGACCGTGGCGACGCACCTTTTCAACGGCATGCGCCCGCTGCACCATCGGGAACCAGGTCCGATCGGCGCGCTGCTCGACGACGAACGCGTCACCGTCGAGCTGATCTGCGACCTCGTGCACCTGCACCCCACCGCGGTCCGCCTCGCCGCCCGCCACGCCGGCACCGGCCGAACCGTACTGGTGACCGACGCGATGGCCGCCGCAGGCGTCGGCGACGGCGTCTACGAAGTCGGCGGCCTGCGGGTCACCGTCCGCGACGGAGTGCCCACATTGGACGGTGCGGGCTCGCTCGCCGCGAGCACGCTCACGTTGGACAAGGCCGTGCGCAACTTCGTGCGAGCCTGCAACATGACCATGGAGGAGGCCGTCGCCGCGGTCTCCACCCGCCCCGCGCAACTGCTCGGCCTGGCCGGCCCCGGCGTGAAGGCACAGATCGGCGTGATCGAACCCGGCGCCATGGCCGACCTCGTGGTCATCGACGACCAACTCCGCACCACCCGCGTCCTACACCACGGCACCTGGGTGTAACCAAAGCTAGCCAACTCTAGCAATGTCCCAATACAAGCCAATAAAGCCGCATTCAAAATTTTCGCCCGACAACAGCCCCCTCCCAGCCCGGGGGCGGCGCCCCGCGTCGAGCCTATTGGGGGTGGTCGCCGGGGGCCAAACCGAGCGGGGCGGGGCTGTGGATAAGTCGGAGGGTGTGGACAAGTCGGTGATTGCGCAGCTGGGGATGCCGAGTGCGGCCGGCCGCGCAAACGGGCGAAGCAGGTCGGATAGCGTAGTCGAGTGACCGATGGCCCGGACCCGGAACGGCTGCTCGCGGAGGCTTTGCGCGCGCAGGCGGCCAGCACACCGCTGCCGCCGCCCAGTCCACTGGCCGGCCCGCTGCCCGTCGACGAGCCCTCGAACACGGGCGACAAGGCCGCGGCAGACAAGCCCGCCAAGGACGAGTCGCAAGCCGACAAGCCGGACGAACCGGCGGCCAGCGAGGTGCGCGCAGCCGGCCCGGCGGCGGATGAAGAACCGGCGGGCGGTGATGCGCGGCTGGTCGAGTTGCTCGCCGGCTCCGGTCACGGCCTGCTTTCCGGGCGCGATCCTGGCACGGTCAACCTGCCCTACGTCGGCGTGCCGACCAACCGGACCGGGCCGGTCGGCACCACCAAGCTGGACTCGGGCCGGCCGCAGTTGGCCTGGTGGTGGATGTTGCTGCTGGCCATCGTGTTGGGCCTGGCAGCGGGCGCGGTGGCCGGAGTGCTGACGCTGGTCTGACCGGCTCAACCGGGCGCGCGAACGTCCACGGCGCAAAGCGGAGACAAAACTTTCCCCTGTACCGTTGAACACGTGCTGCACGCCATCGCGACAACCACCGTTGCTCTCGGCCCGAAATGGATCGACCCGAATTACCTGCTCAGCGCGCTGGGCGGTTATTTGCTGTTGGTCATCGCGGTCATCATTTTCGCCGAGTGCGGCCTGTTGATCGGATTCTTCCTCCCGGGTGACAGCCTGCTGTTCCCGCTCGGCCTCTACATCGCCAAGGGCACTGTGCACACGCCGTTGTGGCTGGCGTGCTTGATCATGAGCGCCTGCGCGGTGGCCGGCAACGTCGTCGGCTACTGGATCGGGCGTGCGGTCGGGCCGAAGTTGTTCAACAAACCGGATTCGCGGTTGTTCAAGCGCGAATACGTCGACCGGACGCATGCATTCTTTGAACGGTACGGAGGCAGGGCGATCTTCCTCGCCCGGTTCGTGCCGATCATTCGCACCTTCATTACCGCCGTCGCCGGCGTGGGCAGGATGGACCCCCGGCGGTACCTGAGCATTTCGCTGATCGGCGGCGTGATCTGGGCTTCCGGCGTCACCGTCGCCGGCTACTTCCTCGGGCAGATCACCTTCATCGCCAACAATCTCGACCTGGTACTGGTGCTGATCGTGCTGATCTCGGTGATCCCGATGGTCTTCGAGTGGCTGCGCAGTCGTCGGGCGAACAAGGCGGAGCAGGCGGCCGCTGCCGATCGCACGCAGGTCATCGACGTCGAGTCGACGCAGGTCATCAAGCGCGAGTCCTCCTGGCCAAACTGACACTGATCGAACGCGAAAGCCCCGGCCTCGGCGAAGGCCGGGGCTTTTTCCGATCATCTTTTATATACAGTACTGTACTGTATATATAAGATCGAGGGAGGTTGGCATGACGGTGTTGGTGGTGGGAGCCGGACCGACCGGGCTGGTGGCCGCGTGCTGCCTGCGACTGCACGGGGTCGACGTGCGCGTCGTGGATCGGGCGAGCGGGCCTGCGACGACCTCGCGCGCGCTGGGCCTGCAACCGAGAGGGGTCGAGGTGCTCAGTCGTGTCGGCGCGCTCGGTGATCTGCCGGAACGCGCGCTCGACCTGCGGGACCTCACCTTCTACGCGGACGGCCGGGTGATCAGCAGGGTCCGCGTCGTCGATCCTCTGGACGCGAGCAGGCCGCTGGTGATCGGGCAGACCGAGATCGAGGCGTCGCTGCGGGCACGGCTGGCCGAACTGGGCGGCACGATCGAATGGGGCACCGAGATCCGCGCGCTCACCGAGGACAGGACCGGCGTGACGGCAACGGTCGCGGAGGGGTCGACGATCCAGGCGGACTGGGTACTGGGGTGCGACGGGTCGCGCAGCGTGGTGCGGGAGGCGGCCGAGATCGACTTCCCCGGTGTGCGGGTGGCGGAGCGGTTTCTGCTCGCGGACGTGGCTGCCGACCTGTCAAGGCCGCACACCGGCAGCGCGACCTGGCTGCACCGCGACGGCATGTTCGTGATCATTCCGGTGCCCGGGGCCGGGCCCGCGCCGGTCTGGCGATTCATGGCCGACGTGCCGCAAACCGACGCGGACGAACAGACCGAGTACACGATCATGGCGCACTTGCGACAGGCCGCCGCGACCAGGGCGGGACTGACCGACCCCGCGATCAAGCAGGTGCGCTGGACCTCGACGTTTCGGATCAATCGACGGCTGGCACGCGACTACCGGCGCGGCCGGCTGCTCATCGCGGGCGACGCGGCGCACGTGCACAGCCCGTTCGGCGGGCAGGGCATGAACACCGGGATCGGCGATGCCGAGAACGTCGCCTGGAAGCTCGCCATGGTGGTTCGCGGCCTTGCCGACGAGTCGCTGTTGGACACCTACGCGGCCGAGCGGCGGCCGGTCGCGAGCGACGTGCTCGACAACACGACCCTCTCGACCAGGCTGCTGCTCTCCGGCCAACCGCTGGTGCGGGTGATCCGGGACCGGATCGTGCTGCCCGCACTGGCGACGGATCGGGCTCAGCGGCGGTTGGTGGCGAAGGGTTCGCAGCTGGGGGTCAGCTATCGGCGCGGGCCGTTGGGCGGGCGGGGCGGTGTCGGTGACCGGGTGCCGGCGCGGCCGCACACCGGCCGGTGGACGCTGGTTGTGCCGGCGACGGGCGCGCCGGACTGCGTCGCGATCGCGCGTGAGCGGCTCGGCGACGAGGTGGTGGTGCTGGTCGGGGACGAGCCGGAGGTGCGGTTGGTGCGCCCGGACGCGCACCTGGCTTGGCGGGGTTCGGCGGCGGGGACGAAGCTGGGCCGGTGGTTGAGCAGGGCGCTGGGACCGGCCGGGGCAGCACGAGTGACGGCGGTGGCGCGATAGGCGAGGCGACGGCGGCCGGCAGGCCGAGGGGGCGACCGCGCGATCCAGCCGTCGACGACGCGATCTTGCGCGCCGCCATGGAGTTGTTCATGGCCAACGGGTTCGCGGACACCAGCATCGATGCGGTGGCCAAGCGTGCGGGCGTCACCAGGGTGACCGTGTACCGGCGGTTCGCGAGCAAGGAGGAGTTGCTGGCCAAAGCCCTTGGGCAGGTGCGCGGCGATCTGGACGCGGCCGAGGTCCGGCGGCTTGCCGAGGACGACAGCGGGTCGCCGAGGCCGGTGATCGAGCGGCTGGTGGACATCTGGGTCGAGCTGACCGGGCGGGAGGAGTTCCGTGCGTTGTTGGCGCGACTGATCGGGTCGGTGCCGGATCAGCCGGAGCTGATGCGGATCTACTGGGACCACCATCTGCTGCCGCGCCGCGAATCGGCCAAGCCCGCGATGCGGGCGTTGCGCGCGGCCGGCGTGTTGCCGGCCGACGGTGATGACGACGTGCTGTTGGACGTGATGGCCGGCGCCGTGCTCTACCGGATGCTGGTGCATCCGGACCCGCCGACCGAGGCCGAGTTGCGCGCACACATCCGCGCGATCATGACAACGGTCGGCGTGCGCATCCCGCCGGACTAGACGTTCTCGACGGCGAGGCCGATGCCGAGGGCGATCAACACGGTGCCGGTGACGCGCTCCAGCCTGCGGCGGATCTTGGCCCTGCTGAACAACGTCCGCGCCCGCCCTACGAACAGGGCGACCAGCAGGTACCAACCGGCATCGATGATCACCTGAACCGCGCCGAGCAGCAGCGTGGTGGCGAGCACGTTCGCGCCGGCCGGGATGAACGGCGGGTAGAACGCGAAGGCGAACACCGCGATCTTCGGATTGGCCAGGTTGGTGAGCAGGCCCGAGATGCTCTGCTGCCACCAGCGGCCGGACAGCTTCGGCACGGCGCCGAACGAGGTGTCCTCGGTGATCCCGCGCGATGCCAGCCAGGCCGGCACGCCCAAGGTGACCAGCACGATCGCGCCCGCGATGCGCAGCGCGGTGTAGGCCACCTGACTGGCCGCTACCAGCGCGGACAGGCCGAAAGCGGTGGCGACCGCCCAGGCGTAGAGGCCGATTTCCATGCCGGCGAGGACCGGCAGTGTCCTGCGTGCGCCGCCGAGCGCGCTGCGTCGGATGACCAGGGCGGTGCTCGGGCCGGGCACCATCGCGGCGAGCGCGACGGCGAGCGCGAAGCCGCCGATGAGGGACCAGCTCATGCCGCCGAGGATGCCACGGAAACGGCCGGGATTGGGAGCCGTTTGACGCGAGTCGGACCGGTCAGACCAGATGGAGGACCGGTCAGGCCATGGAGAACATGGAGCCGGGGTTGAACAGGTTGTTCGGGTCGAGTGCGGCCTTCAGCGTCCGGTGTACGCGCATGCCGACCGGGCCGATCTCGGTTTCCAGCCACTCGCGCTTGATCTTGCCGATGCCGTGCTCGCCGGTCACCGTGCCGCCGAGGCGCAGGCCCAGCGCGAGGATCGCGTCGAACGCGACGCGTGCCCTTGCGAACTCGTCCTGCGAGTCGGCGTCGTAGACGATCGTCGGATGCATGTTGCCGTCTCCGGCATGGCCGACGACGGCGATGCGCAACCCGCATTCCTCGCTGATCCGCTCGCAGCCGGCGATCAGTTCGGCGATCCGGGTGCGCGGCACGCACACGTCGTCGGTGAGCCACGCGCCGTACATCTCCAGCGCCATCAGCACGACCCGCCGCGCCTGCAACAGCATCCGGCCCTCGGCGAGGTCGGTGGTCGCGTAGGCCATGGTGGCGCCCGCGTCGACACAGATGGTCTCGATGGCGGCGAGTTCGCGGGCGGCCACCTCGCCGCCTGCGTCGGACTGGCACAGCAGCAACGCAGCGCAGTCATCGCCCGGCCCGACCTGGGTTTTCAGGTACGCCTCCGCTGCCTTGATCGACGACGAGTCCATGATCTCCATCAGCGAAGGGACGAGACCTTCGCGGATGACCCTGGTGACCGCCGTGCCGGCCGCGTCGGCGTGGTCGAAGGTGGCGACCAGGGTGGCGGGCGCCTGCGGGAGGGGGCGCAGCGCGAGGGTGGCCCTGGTGATCACGCCGAGGGTGCCCTCGCTGCCGATGAACAGCTTGGTCAGGTCGTAGCCTGCCACGCCCTTGACCGTCCTGCGGCCGGTGTGCAGGAGTTCGCCGTCGGCGAGGACGACGTCGAGGCCGAGCACGGAATCGGTGGTGACGCCGTACTTGACGCAGCAAAGGCCGCCCGCGTTGGTGGACAGGTTGCCGCCGATGGTGCACCAGTCGTAGCTGGAGGGATCGGGCGGATAGAACAGGCCGTGCTTTTCCACCGCGTTGCGGAAGTCGAGGTTGACCACGCCGGGCTGGACGACGGCGAGCCGGTTGTCCGTGTCGATCTCCAGGATCTCGTTCATCTTGGTCATGGCGAGCACGACGCAGCCCTCGACCGCGTTGGCGGCGCCGGACAGTCCGCTGCCGGCGCCGCGCGGGACGATCGGCACGCCCGCCGCCGCGCAGGCGCGCACGGTTGCCTGCACACCGGCAACGTCGACCGGGAGGACCACGGCGAGTGGGTTGCCGTGTGGGGCGAGCGGCATCATGTCGCGGCGGTAGCTCGCGGTCACGTCGGTGTCGGTGAGCACCGCGTCCGGGCCGAGTCTGGTGCGCAGTTCGGCGAGCAGGGCGTCCATGTTCTCGACGTTAGACCTCAGGCCAGCCGGGAAGCGAGCAGTTCGGCCAGGTGGCGGCCGCGGCGGCCGGACAGTTCGGCGAGCTGGGTGCGGCAGGAGAAGCCGTCTGCCAGTACTTCGGTGGCCGGGCCGGCGGCGCGGACCGCAGGCAGCAGGGTGTGTTCGGCGACCGCGACGGACACGTCGTAGTGGCCGCGTTCGACGCCGAAGTTGCCGGCGAGGCCGCAACATCCGCCCAGCGCGGTCAGGGTCGCGCCCGCGCCGGCCAACAGCGTCTGGTCCGGGATGAAGCCGAGCACGGCGTGCTGGTGGCAGTGCGGTTGGGCGAGCACGTCGACTCCGGTGAGGTCCGGTGGAGTCCAGTGTGGACGATTGCCGAGGATCTCGGCGAGGGTCGACACGTGCGGCACTGCCGCGTCAAGGAGTTCTGGCGCGTCGGAGCGGAAAACGGCCGTGCAGGAGGGTTCCAGGCCGACGACCGGCATGCCGGCGTCCGCGATCGCGTCCACACCGCGGCGCAGGACTCGGCGGGCGGTGTCGAGTTGGCCGGTGGAGATCCAGGTGAGGCCGCAGCACAGGCCGGATTCGGGGATGTGCACGTCGAATCCGGCGGATTCGAGCACGCGCACCGCGGCGATGCCGACTTCGGGGGTGAAGTGGTTGGTGAACGTGTCCACCCAGAGCAGCACCGGGTCACCGCCTTTCAGGGCGCGCTCGGCCGGGGTGTGCTCGGCGAGGAACAGGTCTCGGAACGTTCGACGCGCGAAGCGGGGCAATTCGCGGCGCGGGTCGACGCCGGCAAGGCGTTTGCCGACGGCGGCGAGTCCTGGGATGCGCAGGGCGGCGTTGACCAGGTTGGGTGCGCCGGAAGCGAGCCGTGCCCAACGCGGCAGCGCGCCGAGCGTGTAGTGCGCGGCAGGGCGGATGCGGTGCCGGTATGCCTGGTGCAGCACCTCGGCCTTGTAGGCGGCCATGTCGATCCCGGTTGGACAGTCGCGCGCGCATCCCTTGCAGGACAGGCACAGGTCCAGTGCCTCGCGCACCTCGGGCGAGCGCCAGCCCTTGCGCACAAGCGAACCGTTGAGCATCTCCTGCAGCACCCTGGCCCGGCCCCGCGTGCTGTCCTTCTCGTCGCGGGTGGCCAGATAGGACGGGCACATCACGCCGCCTGGCGCGGTGTTGTCCGCGCGGCACTTGCCGACCCCGGTGCAGCGGTGCACTGCCGAGGCGAAGTCGCCGTTGTCTGGCGCGAAACGCAGGCTGAGCGGGCCGGCAGGCCGACGGGCCGCGGGAATGCGCAGGTGCGCGTCGAGCGGATCGGGGCGCACGACGATGCCTGGGTTGAGCAGGTCGTCCGGGTCGAAGATCGACTTGACCCTTGCGAACAGGTCGATGGCCGCTGGCGAGTACATCAACGGCAGCAGTTCGCCTCTTGCGCGGCCGTCGCCGTGTTCGCCTGAGCAGGAACCGCCGTAGGTGGCGACGAGTTTCGCGGCGTCGGTGAGGAAGTCGCGGAAGGCAGGGGTGCCGAGCGGGAAGTCGATCCTGATGTGCACGCAGCCGTCGCCGAAGTGGCCGTAGGGCGTGCCGGTCAACGCGTACTCGGCCAGCAGCGATTCGAAGTCGCGCAGGTAGTCGCCGAGCCGGGCGGGTGGCACTGCCGCGTCCTCCCAGCCGGCGTGGCCGTTGTTGGCGCGCGCGGCGAGACCCGCGCCGTCCTCCCTGATCCGCCAGAGCGCGGCGGCTTCGGCCGCGTTGTCGACGACTCGGGCCGACGGCGTGCCCGCGTCGGCGAGCACGGCTTCGACGGCGTCACGGGAGGTGGTGGTGTCCAGTTCGACGAACAGCCAGCCCGCGCCGAACGGAAGTTCCGGGATGGCGGTGAGGTCGGGCAGGACGGCGAGCATGCGGGAGTCCAGGCCCTCCATGGCGATCGGACGGTGTGGCAGGAGGGCGGGGACGGCGTCGGCGGCCGAGGCCATGTCGGGATAGCCGAGGACGACGAGGGTGGTGCTGGCCGGGGCGCGGCGCAGTCGGACGGTCGCACCGAGCAGGATGCCGCAGCTGCCTTCGGTGCCGACCAGGGCGGCTGGCACGTCGAAGCCGCGTTCGGGCAGCAGGTGTTCCAGGCTGTAGCCGGAAACCTGACGGGAGAAGCGGCCGAGTTCGGTACGGATCAGGGCGAGTTCGCGCTGGACGAGGTCGTGCAGGGCGCGCAGGGTTGGCGAGTTGGTTGCGCCGGGGACGGCGTTGACGCGTTCGCCGTTGCCCGCGACGAGATCGAGGGTGCGCACGTTGTCCGCGGTGCGGCCGTAGCCGAGGGCGCGGGAGCCGCACGCGTTGTTGCCGATCATGCCGCCGAGCGTGCAGCGGCTGTGCGTTGACGGGTCGGGGCCGAAGCGCAGGCCGTGTGGGGCGGCGGCGCGTTGCAGGTCGTCCAGGACGACGCCGGGTTGGACGGTCGCGGTTTCGGCTTGCGGGTCAAGGGCGGTGATTCGGTTGAGGTGCCGGGAGAAGTCGAGGATCAGGCCGGTGCCGACGGCGTTGCCGGCGATGGACGTGCCGGCGCCGCGCGCGGTCAGCGGCACGCCCATGGCGCGGCACACGGACAGTGCGGCCAGCACCTCGTCCGTCGAGCGGGGGAAGGCGACCGCGGCCGGCGCGAGCCGGTAGAGCGAGGCATCACTGGAGTACTCGGCACGCCGCCGGGTCGATATGTCTACTTCGGACAGACCAGCGGCGCGGAGTTCGGACAACAGCGCGGAGGGGTCCATTGGCAGAGGATAGGCCCAGGAAACCGGTGGTTTCCTGGGCCTGACCCTCGGGTGCTACCGCTGGTCCGCCACTACTTGTCGAGCTGCTTGACCAGCGCGGGCACGAACGCCTTCGGGTCGACGGTGCCCCAGCCGGAGGCGATGTCGAAGCCCTTGCCCGCACTGAAGCCGGGCACGCCGTACTGGGTGTTGTTGCCCTCGGTGATGTCCACGATGCCGGCCTTGGCGCCCTTCGGGCCGAGTTGGTAGAGCGCCGGGTTGACGAAGCCGAGCGGCCCGCCGTGCAGCTGGGTGGCCAGCGCGAGCACCGCGCCGAACAGCGGCGTCGCCATCGAGGTGCCCTCGATCCCCTGCATGGCGATGTCCGGCAGTGAGCGCTGAGTGCTTTTGGTGATCGGCGCGACGCCGTTCTGCCAGGTCGGGCGGGCGTAGGTCTTGGAAAGGCCGGCGCCCGAGTCCGGCCAGAGGGTGGCGGGTGCGGTCTGCTGACCGTTGGAGTTCAGGTGCAGCACGCTGCCGCCGACCGCCGTGACCAGCGGGTCGGAGCCGGGCCAGCTGGTCACCCGGTACGGGAAGACGTCGCCGCACTGGGTGGTCGACGTGGTGGTGTTGTCGGTCGCGCCGCAGTCACCGGTGGCCGCGACGACCGGGATGCCGGCGGCCTTGGCGTCGCGGAAGGCGTAGTCGAGCTGCTTGGGGCTCTCCAGGGTGGGGAAGTCGTCCTCGGGGGTGCCGAAGCTCAACGAGACCACGTCGGCGACGTGGTGCTTGGCCAGGTAGTCGATGGCGGTCATCATCTCGGGCAGGCCGGTGAAGCCCTCGGTCTCGTTCACCGGGGTCGCCGCGATCACGATGTGGGCCGCTGGCGCGATCGCGTGGACCATGGTGATGTCCAGGTCGGTCTCGCCGATCCAGTCGTCACAGCCGATCTGCTGTTCGAGTTGCGGGGTGCAGACCGGGATCGGGCCGGCGGGCGCGATCACGGAGAGGTCGGCTGCTGGCAGGCCGTGCTCCTGCGAGTAGTCCGCCAGCACCTGTGCCGCGTTCGGGTCGCCGAAGGAGTCGACGACGGCGACGGTGGTGCCGGCGCCGGTGATGCCCGCGTTCCACAGGTCGGGCACGCCGTAGGCGGTGGTCACGTCGGGCAGGGTGGTGGCGACCGCGTCGATGGCCGCGACCCGGCCCGCGACGGTCGGGTTGGCGCCGATCCTGGTGGCCGCCACGCCGAGGTGCGGCCGAATCATCGTGGTCGACAGCGTCGTGGTCGACGGGGCGGCGGTGGTCGCGCTCGCCGCCGGGACGACGGCCGCGCACAACGCGACCGCGAGCGCGGCGGTGCCGAGCGCGCCCCATAACCGATTGGTGTGGTATCGCATGACGCTGACCATAGGAAGACGTTCGGCCACCGAACCAGCTACGAAAGTCGGGCGGCGGTTTTGTCAGAGGGCCTGGCTAGCCTGCACTGACAGGCTGGGACGAGGGTCACAGGTAATTTAGTTGCATGAGACACCTATCTAGATGCATGCTTGTACTCGACAACTAATTGCGTGGGTAACACAAGCAGAGGAGCCGGGGCGATGGTGACAGAAACTCGCTCGACACCGGCGCTCACGATCACCGAGGATCGCGTCCAGCCGCAGGAGCCGATCGAGGACGAGCACTACGACAAGGCGGAAGCCCTGCTCAACCAGCTCGTCCGGTTCATGCGGCTGAGCAAGCGCGCCGCGAGCCGCTTCACCTCACTGCACAGCGACGGGATCGAGCAGGCTGCCTACCTGATCCTGTACGTGCTGGTCAGCGAGGGGCCGAGGCGCACGACGGCGCTTGCCGAAGCGGTCCACTCCGATACCTCGACGGTCAGCCGACAGGTGGGGTCCCTTGTCCGGCACGGACTCGTCGAACGACAGGCCGATCCGGCCGACGGCCGGGCCTGTCTGCTCGCCGCGACACCGCGCGGGGTCGAGTGCTTCGAGGCGCACCGCAGGGCGCGCACCGCGGAGATGATCCAGGTGCTCGCCAACTGGTCCGTCCAGGACCTGCGGAAAGGCGCCGAACTGCTCGATCGGCTCAACGCCGAGTTCGAGCGCTATGAGAACGACCAACACACGAACACGATCACCGCTCCGTTGAAGGGGGGAAACCGATGACCAGCACGATGCGCGCGCCAGCCAAGAACGCCTCGTCGGCGCCGACCGCACAAGCTTCCGGCGGGGGCATGTCCCACCGCCAGATCATGACCATCCTGGTCGGCCTGATGCTCGGCATGTTCCTGGCCGCACTCGACCAGACCATCGTCGGCACGGCGATGCCGAAAATCGCCAACGACCTGCACGGCCTGAACATCCAGGCGTGGGTCACCACCGCCTACCTGATCACCTCGACGATTTCCACACCGCTGTACGGCAAGCTGTCCGACATCTACGGGCGCAAGCCGTTCTACCTGGTGGCGATCTCCATCTTCGTGGTCGGCTCGGCGGCGTCCGCGTTCGCCGGCTCCATGTACATGCTCGCCGCGTTCCGTGCCTTCCAGGGCATCGGCGCCGGTGGCCTGATGTCGCTGGCCTTCACGATCATGGGCGACATCATCTCGCCGCGTGAGCGGGCCAGGTACATGGGCTACTTCATGGCCGTGTTCGGCACCTCCAGCGTGCTCGGCCCGGTGGTCGGCGGCGCGCTCGCCGGCGCGAACTCCATCATCGGCCTTGCCGGCTGGCGCTGGGTGTTCTTCGTGAACGTGCCGATCGGCGTCGTCGCGCTCATCGTCGTGGCCCGCGTGCTGAACGTGCCGCACAGCAGCATCCGGCAGCGGATCGACTGGTGGGGCGCTGCAACGCTGATCATCGGCATCGTGCCGATCCTCGTCGCGGCCGAACAGGGCCAGACCTGGGGTTGGGGCGACATCAAGACCATCGTCTGCTACATCGTCGGTGGCCTCGGCATCGCCGCCTTCCTCCTGGTGGAAACGCTGATGAAGGACGCGGCGCTGATCCCGCTGCGGCTGTTCAAGAACCGGACGTTCACCCTGGTCATCGTGGCCGGTGTCATCGTCGGTGTGGCCATGTTCGGCGGCATCACGCTGATCCCGCAGTACCTGCAGATCGTCAAGGGCTCCTCGCCGACGGTCTCCGGTCTACAGACCCTGCCGCTGATGGTCGGCCTGATGGGCGCCTCGCTCGGTTCCGGCCAGATCACCTCCCGCACGGGCAGGTACAAGATCTTCCCGATCCTCGGTGCGCTGTTCATCATCGGCGGTTCGCTGCTGTTCACCCAGCTGCACTGGGATTCGCCGCTGTGGCAGCCGATGCTGTACATGTTCGTGCTCGGCGCCGGTGTCGGTCTGTGCATGCAGACGCTGAACCTGGCCGCGCAGAACGCGGCGCCCGCCAAGGACATGGGCGTGTCGACCTCGTCTGCCACGTTCTTCCGGCAGATCGGTGGCACGCTCGGTGTCGCGGTTTTCCTGTCGATCCTGTTCAGCACGGTCGGCAACAAGATCGTCACCGCGATCACGAACAGCTTCCACAACCCGACGTTCGTCGCCGCGCTGCACAACCCGACGCTGGCGCACGACCCGGTGAACGGCCCGATCATCCACGAGCTGACCACCGGCCAGGGTGCGGGCGGCCCGCTCACCGACGCGTCGTTCATCTCGCAGATCAACCCGGTGCTCGGCGAGCCGTTCAAGGCAGGCTTCACCAACTCCATCGACCTGGTGTTCTGGGTCGCGGCCGGGGTCGGCGTGCTCGCCTTCCTCGTCGCCCTGTTCATCAAGGAGATTCCGCTGCGTACCCAGTCTGGCGTGCAGTCGATGATGGAGGGTGCCGAGGCGATCGGCGAGACCGAGCACTTCGCACCGCAGGAGATCGCCCCGATCGCCGAGGAGGCGCTGGTCGGCGCCAACGGCCGGCACGCGCTGGACGACGACTTCAGCACCATGCGGTTGCCGGTGGCGCTGGAGGACCGGAGCGGCACGATGATCGGTGGCGACGTGCGCAGGGCGGACGGCTCGCCGGTGGCGGGCGCGGTGCTCACGCTGATCAACCACAGCGGCCAGCAGGTCGCCAGGACGGTCAGCGAGACGGACGGCAGCTACCAGCTCTCCGCCGCGCTGGACGGGGTGTACGTGCTGATCGCCTCCTCCAACGGGCACCAGCCGCAGGCGTCGACGCTGCGGGCGGCCGGCGAGCCGGTCACGGTCGACGTCACGCTCAACGGCACGGCAAGGGCCACCGGTGTGGTGCGGGCCAGGGGCGGCGTCGGCATCGCGAACGCCACCGTCACCCTGACCGACCTCAGCGGCGAGGTGGTCGGCTCGACCACCACAGGGCCGGACGGGCACTACGCGTTCAACGAACTGCTCGGTGGCACCTACACGCTGGTGGCCAGCGCGCCGGGTGCGCGGCCGACCGCGGTCGCGATGAGCGTGCCGGAGTCCGGGGACGTCGTCACCGACGTGGAACTGGCCGGCGCGGCCAGCCTGAGCGGGGTCGCACGGGGCGGGACGCACGACAACCCGGTGCCGGACGCGCGGGTGACCCTGGTCGACGCGGACGGGCACGTGGTCGCGATGACCAACACCGATGCCAACGGCGGGTACACCTTCACGGAGATCCCGGAGGGCCAGTACACGGTGATCGCCAGCGGATACCCGCCGGTGACCAGCCACCGCCAGATCCGCGCCGGTGAGGACGGTCAGCACGACGTGGTGCTCAGCCACTCCGACATCTGAGTCGATCACCAGCCGATGGCCGGTTCCCCGAAGGGGGAGCCGGCCATCGGCGTATTGGGACCAAATCGGATGGAATTGCCCAGACCCGCGACGTGTCCGGTATGTGACCACGTAGGCTGGGTTTCGTGCCATCGGCCCACGTACACCACCATGCCGCCTTCGGTCTCGGGACCGCGGGCCCCATCCTGGTGTGGGTGATCGTGCTGAGCTTCGTGTTCGTCGAATGCGCTTTCATCCTCGGCCTGTTCCTGCCCGGCGACTCGCTGCTGTTCACGGCGGGTCTGGTGCTGGCCGACCGGGACAACCTGGGGAGCGCGATCGGCCTTGCCATCGCGGCCGTTGTGGTGGCGACCGCAGGCAACCAGCTCGGCTACTACATCTCGCGGAAAGCCTCGACCAAGCTGTTCGGCAGGCGAGGCGCGCGGATCATCACCCAGGAGCGACTCGACCGCGCAGGCGAGTTCCTCGACCGGCACGGCTGGTGGTCGGTGGTGCTGGCCCGCTGGATCCCGTGGGTACGCACGCTCGCCCCGATCGTGGCCGGCGCGACCCGGATGAACCCGCGCAGGTACCTGCTCGGCACCGCGATCGGTGCGGTGATCTGGGTGCCTGTGCTGGTCATCGGCGGTTACTACGGCGCGGGCATCCTGGACACGATGCCGTGGCTCAAGACCACGGTCACCGCGATCGCCATCGCGTTCTTCGTGGTCGGCACGGTCTACGGCGCGTGGCGCTACCGCAAGGAGATGGTCAGGCTCAGGTCCAAGGAGGCCGAGGAGACCGCCCAGACTCCGACACGCAGACCTCGACCGCCCAGACCTCGGAGGTCGCGCAGGTCACCATCGGCCGGCCGAGCACGACGAGCCTCAAGCCGGCGGTCAAAACCCAGGGATGATCCGGTCGGCCCGCTTCGCCGTGGCCGCGATCTCCTCCGCGTTGCGCTGGTCCGAACCGAGCGCCCGCTGTTTCGCGTCGGCCGGGCTGCGTCCGTACGCCTGGTGCCTGGCCACCAGCCTGCGCAGCCGCTCGTCCTCGGGCGGTCGCAGGAACCACACCTCGTCCAGCAGCGGGCGCACCTCCTGCCAGGGCGGGATGTCCAGCAGCAGGTAGTTGCCCTCGGTGACGACCAGCGGCACCTCGCGCGGCACCGGCACTGCGCTGCCGATCGGCTCCTCGATCTCCCTGCGGAACTCCGGTGCGTAGACCACGTCCGGCCCGGCCGCGCGCAGCCTGCGCAGCAGCGCGACGTAGCCGGCGGCGTCGAAGGTGTCTGGGGCGCCCTTGCGCTCGGCGCGGCCGAGCCGGGCCAGTTCGGTGTTGGCGAAGTGGAACCCGTCCATGCCGACCAGGACCGCGCGCCCGTCCAGCGCGTCGACCAGCTTCGCGGCCAGCGTCGACTTGCCGGCTCCTGGCGCACCGGTGATGCCCAGGATGCGCCGGCCAGGACCGGCGGCCAGCTCGGCCGCGGCCGCGACCAACTCGTCGAAGGTGCTCATCCGCGCAGCTCCGCGAGCCAGGCGCGGGCGCCGGGGGTGGCCACCCGCAGGGCGGCGATCCGGTTGGCCGCGTCGATCAGCTCCGGCAGGTCGTCCTCGGTCGGCACCTGGCCGAGGTCGGCGATCAGCAGGGCCAGCGCGCCGTGCCAGACGTCGCCGGCGGCGAGCGTGTCCCTGGCCGGCACCTGCGGCGGGCTGACCGAGCCGCCGACCGTGCGCCCCTGGGGCGTGCGCGCCGACCAGCGCACCGGCCCGGCGCCGTTGGTCCTGATCACCACGGGCACGCCGAGTTCGTGAATGGCCCGCTCGGTCGCGCGCTGCCCGGACCGGCCGAGCCGGAAGCCCGCCGAGCACGCGCACACGTCGACCAGCGGGAGCAGTTGGGACAGCACGGGTTTGTCGCTGCCGGCGTCCAGCACCACCGGGATGTCCCTGCCTCGGGCGGCCCGCGCCGCCGGCACCGCGAGGGCCGGATGGTGCCCGTCCACGAGCAGGGCACCGGCGCCGGCGAGCAGGCTCGGCCAGGAGGGCTGGGTGAGCAGGTCGGGCATGCCGGCCGCGTTGTGTGCGACAACGACCCGTTCGCCGTCACCGGCGCGCACCGCGACCGAGGAGAGCGGTGGCGGGCCGGGGAAGCTGGACAGCGCGTCGAACACGCGCACCTGGCACTCGCGCAGGTCGTCGCGGACGACGTCGGCCAGTGGATGCGCGCCGAGCGCGGTCAGCAGCCTTGCCGTGCCGCCGAGCGCGGCGACGGTGACGGCCGCGTTGGTCGCAGGGCCGCCCGCCACCAGCTCGACCGTGTCGGACTGGATCTTCTGCCCTGCCTCGGGCAGTTCCCGCACTCGTTGCACGAGGTCAACCGTGCACAGGCCGACCAGAAGCACGGTCGGCCCCGTTCCCGCCTTGCCGCCCGTCGCCCGCTCCTCGTCGCTCGTCACCTGACACCCCGCGCCACGATTATGTCGGTGCGGTGCATTACCTTCGGTTCTCGTCCCCGCGTGCCGAGCATCTTTCGGGTGATCAAGAGCCTAGTCTCGACATCGAGGGGACGATCTGGTTGGCGGGGTCCAGGCGTGGTCGATAGTCTCGGCAAGCGTTTGCGCAAGCGCTTGCCGCCACCATTGGAGTGACATGATAACGATGCGTGATGTCGCTGATCTGGCTGGCGTCTCCATCACCACGGTGTCGCACGTGGTCAATGGCACCCGCGCGGTGGCGCCGAGCACCAAGGACCGGGTGCTCGCCGCGGTCGCGGAGACCGGCTACACCGGTGACGCCATCGCCCGCTCCCTGGTCACCGGTGGCACCCGCTCGCTCGGCCTCGCGCTGCCGCTGGCCAACAACCCGCACTTCGCCGAGTTGACCAGCGCCGTCGAGGCGGCGGCGACCGCGGCAGGCTACGCGTTGATCCTGTCCGACACGCACGATGACGGCGACGCCGAACAGGCCGCGATCCGGGTGTTGCGCTCCCGACGGGTGGACGGCGTGCTGCTCACCCCGTCCGCGGACGCGCCCACCTCGGTGCTGCCCGAACTGCGCAGGCTCGGCGTGCCGGTCGTCCTGGTCGACCGGGTGCCCGAGCACACCGGCGTCGACCAGGTCGGCCCAGAGAACGTGCAGGCCACCTCGGACCTGGTGCGACACCTCGGCGAACTCGGCCACCGGCGGATCGCGATGATCAGCGGTCCACAGTCGGTGAGCACGTCGGCCGAGCGCGTGCTCGGCTACCGGCTCGGCCTCGGCCGGGCCAAGCTCGTCTGGGACCAGGCCCTGGTGCGCGGCGTCGCCCCTGGCGAGGCAGGCGCCGCGCTCGCCGAACTGCTCGACGGCCCGCAAGCGCCCACCGCCGTCGTCGCCGGCGACAACACCGCGCTCGTCGAGGTGCTGCGGGTCGCGCGCGAACGCGGCCTGACCATCGGCACGGACCTCGCCATCGTCGCGCACGACGACGCGGACTGGACCGCGCTCGTCGAACCGGCCATCACCACAACCGCCCAGCCGGTCGCGGAAATGGGTGCCACGGCGGTGCGGATGCTGTTAGCGCGGATCGCCGACCCGACCAAGGAAGCCAACACCGTGCGGATTCCGCCGATCCTGATGCACCGCCAGTCCTGCGGCTGCCCCTGAGACCGCCCACCTGAACGGCTCAGTGCATGGCCTTGAGCTTGTTCACGATGTAGGTGCTGAGCTTGGTCGCGTCCGTCGCGCCGTCCTTCTGGCCGCTGGTCGAGTAGACGAACACGATGTCGTTGCCCACCTTGCTGGCTTGCAGGGTGCTGCCGCTCTGCCAGGCCGCGTCGGTCAGCGTGATCGTGTAACCGCCGTCGCCGAGACCGGTCGAGGCGTGCTCGGTCACCTTGACCGGGCTGTGCGTCTGGGCGTCGGTGTAGGTCGGGCAGGTCGTGGCGATCGAGCCGACGGCCGCCAGTTCGGTGGCTGCCGCGTTGCCGGAGTAGGCGAAGATCTCCTCGTCCTGCTCGGCGCTGGTGTCCTTGTCCACGTACGAGGCTTGCGCGAAGGAGACTCCGCTGATGCCGGAGATGGTGAACCAGCCGGTGCCACCGAGCAGCGTGCAGTCCGGCTTGGCAGGAGCGGCGGTCGTCTGCTGCTGGTAGGTCTCGCCTGTGTCCCTTGTCGAGCTCGCGTCCTGCGCGAAACCGGCAGGGAAGTACGCCTGCTGCGCGAGCGCCGCCTTGAGCTGGGTGCCGGTTGGCAGTCCGGCATCGGGGTCGGCACTGGTCGTCGCGGCCGCCGTCGGCGGTGTGCCGGTCGCGGGCGCGCCGGAGGAGCCGGTTGAGCAGCCGGCAACGGCGAGCGGGAGCAGGGCCGCGAGCACGGCGGCCATGGGCAGCGGTAAGCGCATGTGTCATTCGTTTCAGGTGCGAGAAAAAGGCCACGGGCGCTGCGATGCGACCCGCGTGGGTCCGACGAGCATGCCGAATCCGCCCGTACCCTAACCGTCCGTTCCCGGCCGGACCGCTCCCGGTGTCCGGTTGCGTTCCAGGATCGCGGCGGCCTCCAACAACATCCAGGCGCCCACTTGCACGGACAGATCCTGCTCGGGCAGATGCCCTTCCGCTTTCGTGCGCCGACGGGGCAGCACCGCCGGTTTCGTCCAGTCCGGGCCGAACAACGGCCCGCCCGGCGCGATGGTCCGGTTGCGCCAGGCCGCCGCCGCTGAGGTGAGCACCAGATCGGCCGCGAGCTTGGCCGGCTCGGCGAGACCCGGGTCGAGAGCCGGCAGCCTGTCGGCGGCGAGCGCGAGATAACGGGCGAGAATGCCGGCGAACAACCCGCCGTCCCCGCCGCCCTGGCCGCGGATCACGAATCCGCCCGCCGGCCCGTCCGGCACGGTGACCCGTTGCGTCACCGCGTCGATGGTGCGCACGGCGCGCGCGGCCCAGTCGCTGCCCGGCCCGTCGCGTTCGGCCAGTTCCACGCAGGCACCGAGGAACACGCCCTGGCAGTAGCTGTAGACGGCCTTGTCGACATCGCGAATCGTGCCGTCCGGGTTGGCGTGCAGGCCGTCAAGGACCAATCCCGTTTCCGCGTCGAGCAGGTTGTCCTCGATCCAGTCCACAGTGGACCGAGCACGCTGACGGTCCGCCCGCTCGCCGGCACCTTCGATGTCCATATCGGACAGTTGGGCGAGCAGGATCGCGGCTGGCCCGTTGGCCGGCACGTTCTTGAAGTCGACGCCGACGCGCCACCAGATCCCGCCACCGGAATGGTCAGTCCAACCCGAGCGCAGCCGCGCCGCGATCTCCGCCAACGCGGGACCGCTCGACACAAGGCCGGCGCGATGCGCGCGAGCCAGGGCGAGGCCGAGCCAGGCGACGTCGTCATAGTAGGAGTTGAGCCAGGAGCCCAGGTTGCGCCGATAGATGCCGTGCACGACGCGCCGCACGCTCTGCGCCCGACCGGCCTTGGGGTCGCGCCGCACCGCGTCGATCAGACAGTCCAGCAGATGCGCCTGCCACCAGTAGTCCCAGTGTCCGAAGCAGCGCTGCTCGGCAGTGGCGGGCCAGCCGACCACGCCGAGCATCGTGCCCGGCAGCGCCCAGAGCCGACGCAGGTGGCGGGCGTACACGGCCCGTTCGGCCACTGCCGCCCGCGCCGCCCACAGCGCTGGGCTGCCGCGCCGCGTGTCCTGCCCGGTCACCAGTCCATAGTGGCTGCTGAATCGTTCCCGAGGTACCGCTGAAAGCGGGTGGGTCACCAGGCCGTGTTCAGATCGGCGTGCTGACGTACCCAGGTGTGCATGACGATGCCGGCCGCGACACCCGCGTTGATCGACCGCGTCGACCCGAACTGCGCGATCGACACCACCAGCTCGGCGCCCTGTTTCGCGGCAGACGAGAGGCCGGGTCCCTCCTGGCCGAACAGCAGCACGCAGTGCCTCGGCAGTGTGGTCGTCTCGATCCGCACCGACCCGGGCGTGTTGTCCACCGCGACCACGGCAAGACCCTCCGCGTTCGCGAACTCGGCCAGCGCGGCGAAATCGGGTTGGTGAAACACATGCTGGTAACGGTCCGTCACCATGGCTCCACGCCGGTTCCACTGCTTGCGCCCGACGATGTGCACCGCCCGCGCGCCGAACGCGTTCGCGGTGCGCACCACGGTGCCGATGTTGGCGTCGTGCTGGAAGTTCTCGATGGCGACGTGAAAAGCGTGCCGCCGGGTGTCCAACTCGGCCACGATCGCCTCCCGCCGCCAGTAGCGGAACGCGTCCACCACATTGCGGCGATCACCGTCGGCGAGCAGTTCTGGGTCGTAGCGCGGGTCCGTCGGCCGCTCACCCGGCCACGGACCAACGCCAACCGGTTCGCCGAACACCCACTCGGTCGGGCCCGGTTCCTGCGTGTGCGTCACGGGCCAACGGTAACCGCGCGCTCAGCTCGCCATCTTGGTGAGGCGCTTGGACTGCCGATCGCGGTCGTCGCGGTTGCGGAGCAGGAAGAACCCGATCCACGAGCCGAGCACCAGTGCGGCGCAGATGATCTGCACCAGGTGCACGTCGCTGGTCGGGTACAGCACGCCGGTGATGTAGGTGTCGATGAACCCGCCGTTGAGCTGCGGCAGGCCGCCGAGGTGGCGGAAGTAGTTCTCGGCGAAGGTCAGCGGGCAGTTCGCCCACGGGAACACCAGCGTGATCACGGCCCAGCAGATGAACAGGCCGTGGGTGACGATCGTCCACCGCCAGCGCCAGGCGAGGAAGCCACCGAAGACGATGTAGGCCATCACCACGTAGTGCACTGCCACCGTGATGTCATCGAGCACTCGGAAGACCATGGCTACCTCCCCACACCAGGCTAGAACCCCGGCCCCGATTCAGCGACCATCATTTGTGGCGATGATCCTCACCAGGAACCCGGGAACTATTCACGCCTACGTGGTTGCGCCAACCTGCGCGCACCGTTCCGCTCGACGTCGCCTTTCGGCGGCGGCCTACTGTGCGGACTCGGAGACCTCCTCGGCGATGGCCTCGGCCTCGTCCTCAGCCAGATCCTCGCGAGTGTCGGCGTCGCGCAGCATCTGCGCCCGCCTGCCCGCGTCCAGCTCAGCCGCTGCCGCTCGGCGTAGCTCGGCGATTTCCTCGCGTAGCCTGGCCAGCACCTCATTCTTGGTCATGGGCTTGGCGTCGGTCATCTCGTCCTCTCCTTACCCTGATCGTGCGGGGTCAGAGGCCGAGGTCGTCGAGGTCGAGCAGGTAGCGGTACTGGAGGCCGGCGGCTTCGATGGCTTGGCGGGCGCCGGTGTCCCGGTCGACGACGGTGGCCACGCCAACGACGTCCGCGCCTGCCTCGCGGAGGGCTTCGACGGCGGTGAGGACGCTGCCGCCGGTCGTGGAGGTGTCCTCGACCGCGAGCACGGGCTGGCCGCTGACCTCGATGCCTTCGATCCGGCGCTGCATGCCGTGCTCCTTCTGCGCCTTGCGCACCACGAACGCGTCGAGGACCTCGCCCGCTGCCGAGGCGGCGTGCATCATCGCGCAGGCGACCGGGTCGGCGCCGAGGGTGAGGCCGCCGGCGGCGACGTAGTTCCAGTCGGCGGTGAGTTGGCGCAGTAGCGTGCCGATCAGCGGAGCGGCGGCATGATGCAGGGTCGCGCGGCGGAGGTCGACGTAGTAGTCGGCTTCCTTGCCCGATGACAGGGTGACTTTGCCGTGCACCACGGCAAGCTCACCCACCAGACGGGCAAGTTCGGATTTCGCGGCCTTGTCGATGCGGACGCCGCTCGGCGTATCTGTGGGCACAGGCCCATAGCCTGGCACGTCGCCCGGCGCCGGTCAGCGCGGCAGGCCGGAAGTGGCCGAAAACACCAGGGTCCGCATCGGGTGCTTCAGTTGCCGGAGGCTTTGCCGAGGTGGGGGTGCGCGCCGGGGCCGACGTCGAGCGGATCGACCACGTCGGCGAGTTCACCGAGGTCACGCAGGAGGCGTTCGAGGCGGGCCGGGCTGGCGTGCGGCGGAGCCGCGGCGAGCACCCAGTCCTCCTCCAGCCAGAGCACGGTCACGTCGCCGCCGATCTCCTCGGCCGCGTCGACCATGTCGGGGGTGATCAGCGCGCGGGCGGCGGCGAGGTCGGACACGAACGCGTAGCGCGGGCCGACCGGGCCGAGCAGGTCCGGCATTTGTTCGCGCTGGAACGGGACGCTGGGCAGCCAGAGTTCGATCAACACGCCGACGGGTCGCCGGCACTGCACGCCGACCAGCACGGAGTTGATCTTTCCGCCGGTTTCGTGGTCGGCGACGTGCACCTTGCGCCTGCCGTCCGCGGTGAACGTCGACCCGGTGACCACGTCGCGGGCGGTGCCGGTGCCGTAGTAGGCGATGGTGCCGCCGTGCCAGCGGGTGGTGAGCACGGTGTCGGTCTCGGTGAACTGCCAGCCGCGCAACGCCGCCCACCTGCGACGTTCGCGGTTACGAGCGGTGCGTTTGGCTCGGTCACCGGCGAGCAGCGTGATGCCTCCCGCCAGCGCGACGGCCGCGATGGCGAAGAAGATCCAGGGAGAGATGCTGCTCACGGGTCGAGGGTAGCGGTGAATGGGTTCGGGGCGAAGATCAATTCCGGGTCAGTTCGAGTACGGGAACCAACTCGTGATGTGGGCACGGACCATTCGGCGGGGTGTTTCCCGCCGAATGGACGTAGCCGAGATCACGTCAATTAACGCGAAAGATCTTTATGTTTACCCTATGAGCAGAATGGCCGTAACAATATGCGGGGCAGCGCCACCGCGACAGGTCCGATCGGGCGATGCCGACGATCCTTCGCGGTGACGCTGAGTTGATCAATGCCGTTGGCCAGCTGATATGTCCGCCGGTGCTCAGCCCCTGAGCACGATCAGGCCGCTGTTGTCGTCCAGCACGTCGACCTTCACCAGGTCGCCGTCCTGGATGTCGCCGGCAAGCAGGCTCTTGGCCAACTGGTCGCCGATGGCCGAGGACACCAGCCTGCGCAACGGCCGCGCCCCGTAGACCGGGTCGAAACCGTTGATCGCCAGCCAGTCCCGCGCGGCCGCGGTGACCTCCAGGGTCAGCCTGCGCTGGGTGAGCCGCTTGGCCAGCCTGCCAACCTGGATGTCCACGATCGACGTGAGCTCGGCGGTGGTCAGCGCGTGGAAGACCACGATGTCGTCGAGCCGGTTGAGGAACTCCGGCTTGAAGTGCCTCTGCACCAGATCAAGCACGGCGTCCTTGCGCTGCCGGTCGTCGAACTTCGGATCGGCGATGACCTGCGAACCGATGTTGGACGTGAGGATCAGGATGGTGTTGCGGAAGTCGACGGTGCGGCCCTGGCCGTCGGTCAGCCTGCCGTCGTCGAGCACCTGCAACAACACGTCGAACACGTCCGGGTGGGCCTTCTCGACCTCGTCGAGCAGCACCACCGAGTACGGCCTGCGCCGCACCGACTCGGTCAGCTGACCGCCCTGGTCGTAGCCGACGTACCCGGGCGGGGCGCCGACCAGCCTGGCGACCGAGTGCTTCTCCCCGTACTCGCTCATGTCGATCCGGATCATCGCGCGCTCGTCCTCGAACAGGAACGTGGCGAGCGCCTTGGCCAGCTCGGTCTTGCCGACGCCGGTCGGGCCGAGGAACAGGAACGATCCGGTCGGCCGGTCGGGATCGGCGACGCCGGCACGCGAGCGGCGCACCGCGTCGGACACCGCGCGGACCGCCTCGTCCTGGCCGACGACGCTGTTGGTCAGCTCGTCCTCCATGCGCAGCAGCTTGGCGGTCTCGCCCTCCAGCAGCCGGCCCGCCGGAATGCCGGTCCACGCGGACACGACGTCGGCGACGTCGTCGGGGCCGACCTCCTCCTTGAGCATGACCTGGCCACCGCCTGCGAGGCCGGAGGACTCGGTCTTGGCAGCGAGTTCCTTTTCCAGCGCGGGAATCCGGCCGTAGCGCAGCTCGGCGGTGCGGCCGAGATCGCCGTCGCGCTCTGCACGCTCCGACTCGCCGCGCAGCGCCTCCAGCTGCTCCTTGAGTTCGCGCACGCCCTCGATCGCGGACTTCTCGTTCTGCCAGCGCACGGTCAGCGCGGAGAGTTCTTCCTTCTTCTCGGCGAGTTCCGCGCGCAGCGCGGCCAGCCTGGTCTCGGAAGCCGGGTCGGTTTCCTTGGCCAGCGCCATCTCCTCGATCTCAAGGCGGCGCACGGCGCGCTCGACCTCGTCGATCTCCACCGGCCGCGAGTCGATCTCCATCCGCAGCCGGGACGCGGCCTCGTCGACGAGGTCGATCGCCTTGTCCGGCAGGAAGCGGGCGGTGATGTAGCGGTCGGAGAGGGTGGCCGCGGCGACAAGGGCGGCGTCGGTGATCCGGACACCGTGGTGCACCTCGTAGCGGTCCTTGAGGCCACGCAGGATGCCGATGGTGTCCTCGACGCTCGGCTCGCCCACCATGACCTGCTGGAACCGCCGTTCCAGCGCGGCATCCTTCTCGATGTGCTCGCGGTACTCGTCCAGCGTGGTCGCGCCGACCATGCGCAGCTCGCCACGGGCCAACATCGGCTTGATCATGTTGCCGGCGTCCATCGCGCCCTCGCCGGTCGCGCCCGCGCCGACGATGGTGTGCAGCTCGTCGATGAAGGTGATCACCTCGCCCGCGGAGGAGGTGATCTCCTTGAGCACGGCCTTCAACCGCTCCTCGAACTCGCCCCGGTACTTGGCGCCCGCGACCATCGAGCCGAGGTCGAGCGCGACGACCCGCTTGCCGCGCAACGATTCCGGCACGTCACCGGCGACGATCCGCTGGGCGAGGCCCTCGACGATCGCGGTCTTGCCGACACCGGGCTCGCCGATCAGCACCGGGTTGTTCTTGGTGCGCCGGGACAGCACCTGGACCACGCGGCGGATCTCCGCGTCGCGGCCGATCACCGGGTCCAGTTCGCCCTTGCGGGCACGATCGGTCAGGTCGACGCCGTACTTCTCCAGCGCCTGGTAGGTGCTTTCCGGGTCCGGGCGTTGTCACCCGAGCCGAGCCGCGCACCTTGGTGAACGCCTCGCGCAGCGCGTCCTCGCTCGCGCCGTGGCGACGCAGCAGATCCGCGACCGGGCCACCTTCGGCGGCGAGGCCGGCGAGCAGGTGCTCGGTCGAGACGTACTCGTCGCCCATCTCGGTGGCCAGCCGCTGCGCGTGCGTCAGCGAGCGGACGGCGGGCGGCGAGAACTGCGGCGCGGACACGGTCGCCCCGGTTGCCGATGGCAGGGACTGGGACAGCCGCTCCAGCTCAGCGCGAATCGCGGCCGGGTCGGCCCCGACCGCCGTCAGCAGTGGCACGGTCAGCCCGTCAGCCTGAGCCAGCAGCGCACCGAACAGATGCACCGGCCCGACATCCGGGTTGCCGGCAACCGTTGCGGCCTGCACCGCCGACGAGATCACCTGCTGTGTTTTTGTCGTCGGATTGAAAGCGTCCATCCCTCACCTCAGTCGTGAAACCACGTCATCTACCTTCGACAACGTCACCAAAGTTGAGTCTGTTCCGCTCAACCCGATTATTTTCGTCCGACCTCCGCCGAAGCAGGTGGCCGCCCCTTGTGGACAACTGCGGGTGTTGGCAACTCGAACGCTGGGCCTGGGCGAGTCCGCAGAAGGCTCCTGGTTGTCCACAGGCGGGCCGAGTTGTGCACAAATCCCAGGAGGGTTGTCCACAGGCTTGCCCACACCGGCTGGGGCTGGATCAGTGCCGGCCGCCGCCGATGGGGAGGGGGATGGGGCCGGTCGGGTCCTTGGGCAGGTGCCACGGCCGCTCGGTGCCCTTGGCCCGGAAGTAGTCGCCGCCCTTGGCGATCGGCTCGTCGCTGCCCCATGCCCTGGTCCGATCCTCGGCCGGGATCAGCCGGGGGATGTGTTTGCGGCAGTGGATGTACGCCTCGACGACGCTGATCTTCACCCAGCGCTGCGGGATGCGGCCGCGCTCGTCGTCGACCGTGATCTCCGGATGGTCGGCACGCAGGTGCGCGTCCTCCACGATGGCGGCGTGGCCGTTGATGTGCAGGCCGATCAGGTCGGTGACGAAGTCGACGAGCAGCACGCCGATCCTCGGGTTCTCACTGATGTTGCCGAGGCTGGCCAGCACGCCGTTGCCGCGGTACTCCGGGTAGGCGAGGGTGCGCTCGTCGATCACCTTGAGGAAGCCGGGCGGGCCGGCGCGCAGCGACGAGTCGCATTCGCCGCTCGCGTCGGAGGTGGCGATGAAGGCCAGCTCCATCCGGCCGACGAACTCGATCATGCGGTCGTTGAGGTGGTCGAGCACCTGGTCGTCGTAGAACTTCTCGGCGCGTCGCGCGGTGCCGTACGCGCACTGGAGCAGGTGTTCCCCGCGCGAGCCGGGCAGGTCGCGATCGCCTCGCACGGCAAGTGGATCGTCCGGCCCACCATCGACAGGAGATGTGTTAGAAATCACACTCGGTGCGGGCGGAGTAGTTTCGACTGGTATGCCGGAATGCCCGAGGATCGGCCGCCGGATACTCTCCGTGGTCGCATCGGCCGGCGCCAGGTAACCGGACGGCGGTGCCGGCTCGCCGACACTCGGCGAGTTCGAGCGACAGCAGGTCGTCTCCGGCCGTCCCGGTTGGGGCAGGTAACGGAAAAGTCACGGCGACGTGCTTACCCGCACTCTCATGATCATTTCGACTACCGGGGCCAATGTTCGTCCATTGGGGGCAAGCGGTTGGACCGAGCGTGACCGCAAACCACCCGAAGGTGCAGTCAAGGCTGCCATTCGGGTGGTTCGCGGGTCACGTTCGGCTCGAACGGTCTTGACCCCAATGGAGGAACCTTCGCTCCGGTGGTCGAAATGATCATGAGAGTGACCGTGTAAGCACGTCGCCGTGACTTTTCCGTTACCTGCGCCAACCGGGACCGCCGGCGACGACTTGCTGATGCTCGAACTCGCTGAGTTCGGTGAGCAGGCACCGCTGTCCGGGGGTCTGAGCATCGGCCGACGCGGACACGGAGAGTGTCCGGCGGTCGGGCCGCTGACCATTCCGGCAATCCCCCCGTAACCCCCCCGCCCACGCCGAGTGTGATGTCAAACACAGATCATCTCGAGGTGGTCCGGAGGACCCGCTGGCCGCGCGCCGCGACCGCGAGCTGCCCGGTTCGCGCGGCGGAACACCTGCTCCAGTGCGGCCTACGGCACTGCCCAGCGTGCCGAGAAGTTCTACGACGACCAGGTGCTCGACCACCTCAACGAGGCGATGATCGAGTTCGTCGGCCGGATGGAGATGGCCTTCGTCGCCACCTCAGACGCCCACGGCGAGTGCGACTGCTCGCTGCGCGCCGGGCCGTCGGGGTTCCTCCAGGTCATCGACGAGCGCACCATCGCCTACCCCGAGTACCGGGGGAACGGCGTGCTGGCCAGCCTCGGCAACATCAGCGAGAACCCGAGGATCGGCGTGCTGATGGTCGACTTCGTCACGCGATCTGATCGGCCTGCACGTCAACGGCCACGCCGCGATCGTCGAGGACGAGCGGCTGCGCGCCGACCATCCGGAGCATCACCGCCGACGACGAGCGCGGCCGCACGCCGCAACGCTGGGTGAAGATCAGCGTGGTCGAGGCCTACATCCACTGCCGCAAGCACATCCCGCGCCTGGTTCCGGTCGAGGATCGGACCCGCGCGTGGGGCACCGACGAGCCCATCGCCAAGGGCAGCGACTACTTCCGGTCCAAGGGCACCGACCGCCCCTGGCACCTCCCCAAAGACCCGACCGGCCCGAGCCCATCCCCATCGGGGGCGGGCGCCACTGACTCGCACCAGGCCCGGATGTGCGCAATCCTGTGGACAACCCACCCGGATTCTGTGCACAACTCCACTCTCCTGTGGACAACCAGGAGCTCACGGTCACCGCGTGCCTGGCCGAAGCCCCGCACTTACCAACACCCCACTTGTCCACAACACCGGCAATCCATCCACAGGGGGGCGGGGCCAGCCGTCGCGACATACTTCGGCGGAGGCGAAACCAAAATATCCAGGGTTGAGCGGAACAGACTCAACTTTGGTGACGTTGTCAAAGGTAGATGACGGGTTTCAACACTGAGGGTGAGGGATGGGCGCTTTCAATCCGACGACCAAGACACAGCAGGTGATCTCGTCGGCGGTGCAGGCCGCAACGGTTGCCGGCAACCCGGATGTCGGGCCGGTGCATCTGTTCGGTGCGCTGCTGGCTCAGGCGGACGGGCTGACCGTGCCGCTGCTGCACGGCGGTCGGGGCCGACCCGGCTGCGATCCGCGCCGACCTGGAGCGGTTGTCCCACGCCCTGCCATCGGCAACGGGCGCGACCGTGTCCGCTCCGCAGTTCTCCCCGCCCGCGGTCCGCTCGCTGACCCACGCGCAGCGGCTGGCCACCGAGATGGGCGACGAGTACGTCTCGACCGAACACCTGCTCGCCGGTCTGGCCGCCGAGGGCGGGCCGGTGGCGGACCTGCTGCGCCGCTACGGCGCGACCGAGGAGGCGCTGCGCGAGGCGTTCACCAAGGTGCGCGGCTCCGCGCGGGTGACCACCCGGATCCGGAGAGCACCTACCAGGCGCTGGAGAAGTACGGCGTCGACCTGACCGACCGCGCCCGCAAGGGCGAACTGGACCCGGTGATCGGCCGCGACGCGGAGATCCGCCGCGTGGTCCAGGTGCTGTCCCGGCGCACCAAGAACAACCCGGTGCTGATCGGCGAGCCCGGCGTCGGCAAGACCGCGATCGTCGAGGGCCTGGCCCAGCGGATCGTCGCCGGTGACGTGCCGGAGTCGTTGCGCGGCAAGCGGGTCGTCTCGCTGGACCTCGGTTCGATGGTCGCCGGGGCCAAGTACCGGGGCGAGTTCGAGGAGCGGTGAAGGCCGTGCTCAAGGAGATCACCTCCTCCGCGGGCCAGGTGATCACCTTCATCGACGAGCTGCACACCATCGTCGGCGCGGGCGCGACCGGCGAGGGCGCCATGGACGCCGGCAACATGATCAAGCCGATGCTGGCCCGTGGCGAGCTGCGCATGGTCGGCGCGACCACACTGGACGAGTACCGCGAGCACATCGAGAAGGACGCCGCGCTGGAGCGGCGATTCCAGCAGGTGCATGGTGGGCGAGCCAAGCGTCGAGGACACCATCGGCATCCTGCGTGGCCTCAAGGACCGCTACGAGGTGCACCACGGTGTCCGGATCACCGACGCCGCCCTGGTCGCCGCGGCCAGCCCTCTCCGACCGCTACATCACCGCGCGCTTCCTGCCGGACAAGGCGATCGACCTGGTCGACGAGGCCGCGTCCCGGCTGCGGATGGAGATCGACTCCCGGCCGGTGGAGATCGACGAGGTCGAACGAGCCGTGCGGCGCCTTGAGATCGAGGAGATGGCGCTGGCCAAGGAAACCGACCCGGCTTCGGACCAGGCTGGCCGCGCTGCGCGCCGAACTCGCCGAGAAGAAGGAAGAACTCTCCGCGCTGACCGTGCGCTGGCAGAACGAGAAGTGCGCGATCGAGGGCGTGCGCGAGCTCAAGGAGCAGCTGGAGGCGCTGCGCGGCGAGTCGGAGCGGGCCGAGCGCGACGGCGATCTCGGCCGCACCGCCGAGCTGCGCTATGGCCGGATTCCCGCGCTGGAAAAGGAACTCGCTGGCCAAGACCGAGTCCTCCGGCCTGGCAGGCGGTCGCCAAGTGATGCTCAAGGAGGAGGTCGGCCCCGACGACGTCGCCGACGTCGTGTCCGCCTGGACCGGCATTCCGGCGGGCGCCTGCTGGAGGGGAAACCGCCAAGCTGCTGCGGATGGAGGACGAGCTGGCGGACAGCGTCGTCGGCCAGGACTGCGGCGGTCCGCGCGGTCTCCGACGCGGTGCGTAGGGCTTCGTGCCGGCGTGGCGGATCCGGATCGCGATCGGTTCCTTTGTTCCTCGGCCCAACCGGCGTTGGCAAAACCGAGCTGGCCGAGGCACTCGCCACGTTCCTGTTCGAGGACGAGCGCGCGAGATCCGGATGGACGTGAGCGAGTACCGCCGAGAAGCACTCGGTCGCCAGGCTCGGGGTGCCGCCCGGTTACGTCGGCTACGACCAGGGCGGCCAGCTCACCGCGTCGGTGCGGCGACAAGCGTACTCGGTGGTGCTGCTCGAAAGGTCGAAAAGGCGCACCCGAACGTGTTCGACGTGTTGTTGC